>NZ_CP011039.1:235000-3154175 GCF_000238255.3 Pseudoalteromonas spongiae UST010723-006 | reverse complement strand
TTTAGTTAAAAAATAATGTGGATAAATTATTAATAAAAAGCTTGATCAAAATGATTAAAGTAGATCTATAAAAGTTTTCCAAAGAAAAGTCGCAATTTTTACACTATCATTGTGGAAAACTTTATTTTAAAATTGATCCTCACTGGATCAACAGAGAAATACAGTACGATCTCTCCTTATATAAAGGTAAATGTAACTACCTTGTTAAGATTAGAACGGCTTTTATTCAATGCTTATAATTAACGCGACTATTGTGTGTTTTTTATTGACTTTGTGTGTGCTTCTCTATAACATCTCGCGCTCGCAATGGCACCTGTGCCAGGATCGCGACCTGCATAGGATGTTTTAACTTTTAACCGATCGGATGGAATATAGTTATGAAAAGAACTTTTCAACCTAGCGTTCTTAAGCGTAAACGTACTCACGGTTTCCGTGCACGTATGGCGACTAAAAATGGTCGTAAAGTTTTAGCACGTCGTCGTGCTAAGGGCCGTAAGGTTCTTTCTGCTTAATATAGTGGAAGACTTTCGCTTTGGTAGGGAGTTACGTCTGTTAACTCCCTCACACTACTCCCGCATCTTCAATGAGCCTGCACGCGCAGCAAATCAACACTTTACTCTTTTAGCAAAACGAAATGATTTAGACCATCCACGTCTTGGTTTAACCATAGCTAAAAAACGCGTTAAAAAAGCAGTACAACGTAATCGCATTAAACGACTTGCCCGTGAAAATTTCCGCTTAAACCGCCATCAACTCGACAATATTGATATTGTTTTAATGGTTAAAACTGGCGTTGATGAATTATCTAACGAAGAGTTGCATAAGCAATTAACTAAGCTTTGGCGCAAAATTAATGAGCGTTGCCAACCTGGCTATAAGCCAAAACCACGCCCTAATCACTGGCAAAAAAACAAAAACGCAAAAAAACCGAATAACAAAGCCTAATAAACCTGTTGTTGCATAGCAAAACTAGGCAAATTTAGGTAAAGTTAGCTCACCTTTTAATCAGGCACTTTTTCATTAAATGCACTTTTTATTTGCTCTGCCGAGTAATCTGATGATCTTAATTATTAAGGTATATCAAAAACTACTCAGTCCACTGCTTGGCCAAAACTGTCGTTTTACCCCGACATGCTCAAGTTATGCGATAGATGCAATAAAAATACATGGATTTGTAAAAGGGAGTTGGTTCGCAGCGAAACGCATTATAAAATGTCACCCTTTGCATCCAGGTGGGGATGATCCCGTGCCTGATAAACAAAATTCACTTAAACAACACCGCGAGAAATAAGAGCTGTTATGGAATCACAACGCACGTTTTTATTTATCGGTTTTCTTTTGGTAAGTTTTCTTTTATTCCAACAATGGAATATGGATAACAACCCACAAGTAAATACCGAGACAAGTGCTACAACGCAAACATCTACAAACCAGTCTGCCAACAATGACTTTGTTCCACAGTCATCAACTGGCGACTTACCTGTAGCGAACGTCGCAAACTCACGTCAAATTATTGATGTAACAACCGATGTATTTTCTGTAAAACTTGATACCTTTGGTGGCGATATCATCGAAACCAAGCTATTAAATTTCAAAGAAAAAATCGATAGCGATAACCCATTTATGTTGCTTGGCGTGTTAGACGGCAATCAATATTTCTCACAAAGTGGCTTAATTGGTTTACACGGACCAGATGCATCATCTGACGGTCGTCCAACATACCAAGCAGCACAAACAAGTTACCAGCTAAAAGGTGATGAGCTACGTGTACCACTTACATTTGTTAAAGACGGTGTTAGCTATACCAAAACATATATTTTCACAGCGGGTCGTTACGATGTTGCCGTTGAATATCAAATTGCTAACAACACAGCTGAAACAAAGCAAGTTCAGTTATTTACGCAAATTAAGCGTTCGATCACCGAAAAAGGTGGCATGATTGACCAAACATATTTAGGTACAGCTTACGGTACAGCAGAAGAGCCTTACGAAAAGTACAGCTTTGATGACATTAAAGAGCGTGACCTAAATATTAACACTACAACGGGTTATATCAGTTTTATCCAGCACTACTTTGTAAGTGCATGGGTACCAAACCAAGAGCAACAAAACAACATTTACACTAAGGCTCGCAGCGATAATTCAGTTATTATCGGTTTAAAAGGCCCACTAGAAAACGTTGCAGCAAATAGCACGCATACAATTAGCTCTACGTATTATATGGGTCCTAAAGATTCTGCTACGCTTGAAGCGTTACAAACAGACTTAGACCTAACCGTAGACTACGGCTGGTTATGGTTTATTTCACAACCTCTACACTCATTACTAATGTGGTTATACGGCTTAATTGGTAGCCTAGGCTTAGCAATCATCGCGATTACCGTTATCGTGAAAATGGTGCTTTACCCACTTACTAAAGCCCAGTACACCTCAATGGCTAAAATGCGTAACCTTCAGCCAAAAATTATGGCGCTGAAAGATCGTTACGGCGATGACCGTCAGAAGATGGGTCAAGCAATGATGGAAATGTACCGCAAAGAAAAAGTTAACCCTATGGGTGGCTGTTTCCCACTATTGCTACAAATGCCAATCTTCCTAGGTTTATTCTATGTATTTATGGAATCAGTAGAAATTCGTCACACTGAATTCTTATACCTAAATGACTTAGCAGCGATGGACCCATACTTCATCTTACCAATTCTATTTGGTGCAAGTATGTTCCTTATGCAAAAGCTGCAGCCAATGACGGTTACAGATCCAATGCAGCAGAAAATGATGACTTGGATGCCGGTAATGTTCTCAGTATTCTTTATCTGGTTCCCATCAGGTCTTGTAATGTACTGGTTAGTATCTAACTTAATTTCAATTGCTCAGATGCTATACATCTACAAAGGCATGGAAAAGAAAGGTATCTCGGTTAAATCATAAACCGAACTAAATAAATGAAAGGCGACACAGTGTGTCGCCTTTTTTATGCGTGCCAGTTACAATATAAGTAACTAAAGCTATCAATTCATCTCTATGTTCAATCAAGATACCATCGTTGCTCAAGCAACGGCGCCCGGCAAAGGCGGTGTAGGCATTATTCGCGTTTCTGGCAAACTATCACAACAAGTTGCTGAAAAAGTCTTAGGCAAATGCCCAAAACCGCGCTATGCCGATTATCTATCATTTAATACCTTGCAAGGCGAACAACTCGATCAAGGTATTGCGCTGTACTTTAAAGGTCCTAATTCTTTTACTGGTGAAGACGTACTTGAGCTTCAAGGTCATGGTGGCCCAGTAATTATTGATATGCTGCTGCGCGAAATCACGCAAATTGACGGTGTGCGTTTAGCTAAACCCGGTGAATTTAGTGAGCGTGCATTTTTAAACGACAAGATGGATTTAACCCAAGCTGAGGCGATTGCTGATTTAATTAATGCAAACTCAGAGCAAGCAGCTAAAAGTGCCCTACACTCGCTGCAAGGTCAATTTTCTAAACATATCGACACGCTAGTAGAACAAGTTATTCACCTGCGTATGTATGTTGAAGCTGCCATTGATTTCCCCGATGAAGAAATCGACTTTTTATCTGACGGTAAAGTCGCGAACGATTTAAATGCGATTATTGAACAACTTGATAACGTAACCGCACAAGCCAAACAAGGTGCGATTATGCGTGAAGGTATGCGCGTAGTAATTGCTGGCCGCCCTAACGCGGGGAAATCAAGCCTGCTTAATGCCCTTGCTGGCCGTGAAGCAGCCATTGTTACAGATATTGCCGGTACTACCCGTGACGTACTACGTGAACACATCGATATTGACGGTATGCCATTGCATATTATCGACACCGCAGGTCTGCGTGAAAGCCCAGATGTAGTTGAACAAATTGGTATTGAGCGCGCTTGGCAAGAAATTAATCAAGCCGATCGCGTATTGTTTATGGTTGATAGCACCGAAACAAACGAAACCGATCCTGCAAAAATTTGGCCTGAATTTGCTGAGAAATTACCACAAGGTATGGGCATCAGCGTTATTCGAAATAAAGCCGATCTATCAGGTGAAAACATCAAAATTGATGACTCTGCTAACACACCTGTACTGAGCGTGAGCGCTAACAGTGGCGAAGGCGTTGAACTGGTTAAATCACACCTTAAACAAATCATGGGTTTCCAAGGCGCTACTGAAGGCAGCTTTATGGCACGCCGCCGTCACCTTGATGCATTAGAAAGTGCAGCGTATCACCTAGCAACAGGCAAAGATCAGTTAGAAATGCACATTGCCGGTGAAATATTAGCAGAAGAGCTGCGTTTAACCCAACAATATCTCAACGAGATCACCGGCGAATTTACCTCTGATGATTTGCTTGGCAAAATCTTCAGCTCATTCTGTATTGGTAAATAAATAGCGTCAAAATGTTAAAAGGCCAGCAATTGCTGGCCTTTTATATTGTTCTAACTAAGCTCTTGATGAGCTGCCACTTCACCTTTTTGCCAATAAACACTAAAACGCTGATCGTACTTATTAAATTGAGCATTTTGCTTAATACATTTACGCACAATTTTAATCATGCTTCCCTCACCTGCAACCCACACAAGCCCGTCTCGCATCATGGTTTGCTGTGCTTGCAATGCGATTACTAATTTATGTACTGAATCAAAGTTAAACACATCAACTTTTGCAGTTAAGTGGTTGTTTAAGTACTCGGTGCTGCCATTAAGCAAGTAAACATGTGTTTTAACAATGCTAGCGGACTCTTCTATTCGCCTTGCAATAGCGGGCAGTGCTGTATTATCACCTATCAATATTTGATGCGCGTAGCTGTTATCGGTGGTAATCGATGATCTGGGTCCTGCAACAATTAAGCTATCCCCCAACTTTGTATTGCAAGCCCAATTACTTGCAACACCGCCAGAATGCTTTTCAAAATCTATGGTTAACCGGTTAGTAATATGAGAGAAATAACGCGGCGTGTAATTTCGCATAATGGTTTCACCGTTAATCTCGTCAAAAACAAGCTTTACATGATCATCAAAATTAGGTGACACAAAATTACTTAGTGATTCTCCACTAAATACAATTCGTATAAATTGCTCACCAATATGCTGAATATCCTCTACAAAAACATCGCGAAAAAGCACATCAAGAAATACCCGCTCACCATTACTAACAACGTCTTCCAACTGCATTACTACTCCTTAGTTATTTTGCCCGTAGATGAGATAAAAAAGTGTCGCTGTCATAACTGTTATGAAAGACACCTCGATTAATAAGCTCTGGTACCAATTTATCGAGCGCTAAATTTAACGAACTGGTAGCGCCTCCGGGTAATAAAATAACGCCATCTATCGCGCCATCATTAAACCAATCCGCTATTTCGTCTGCTGCTTGTGATACGGTACCGATAATTTGCCAATGAGATGATGCAGCCACTTCAGGCGATTTAAGCAGTTCATCTACCGTGATCGGTTGCTGCTCTATTTTGTTACGTAATAACTGTGCATGTGTGCGACTGCGAGGTGCAACTGATACTGGCTGTAACATTGCTGCACATATCACGGCATCGCTCGCCAGTGTCGATACATCAATTCCTGTTGCTTGCTTAATAAAGCCAATACGTTTACTTAAGCTTTTGCTTGATTGTGTCTCGCTATAAAGCTGTTTAGCCTGAGCCTCAGATTCTGCTAAAAACAAACTTACTCCCGATAGCACACGAATATCTGACTCATCACGTCCAAGCTTGTTCGCTCTTTGCCTTAGCTCATTCCTGAGCGAAATAGCGACTTGTTTATTTGGTGTTGCGGCGAATATGGCATGAGCCACTGTTGCAGCAAATTCTTTACCTGTATCCGATGCGCCCGCTTGTACAATAGGCAAGGTTTCATCTTTAAATGCAGGTATTGAAAGCGGTCCCGCCACCTTAAAGTAATTACCATTGTGGTTTATCGGCTGAATTTGCGTACTGTTCGCGTACTGGCCTGTATCACGATTGAAACACAGTGAATGATTGGGAAAGCTTTGCCATAATGATTTTACAATCTCTGTGAATTCTGCCGCTTGTGTATACTTTTCGTCTGCTGGTGGCATCACCTCAAGACCAAAGTTTTGCTGACCATCCAATGCAGTAACAATATTCCACGCGATGCGCCCTTTGCTGATCCAATTTAAAGACTGTAGTTGACGAGCAACATGAAATGGCTGATTAAATGTAGTGGAAGCGGTCGTTATCAGACCAATGCGCTGCGTATGAGTCGCAACCGCGGTTAATAATAACGTCGGATCAAGGCCACTAAATCCCGGTGAGTTTTCTAGCTCAGCATAATCAACAAATAACGAATCTGGTCGAAACACAAAATCGAGTTTGAGTGCTTCTGCACGCTTTGCTAAATCAATGTAATAGTCGATATCGTAAAAGGCTTCGATTTGTGAATCGGATTGCCGCCAACTTGAACCAGAAACCCAAGTAGGCGCCAATGACAGCCCGATGATCATTGATTTATTAGTCATTTCCCAACTCCATACTAAGTTTTGATGTACTGTGTAACGGCACGATCAAAGGGGATTGTGTAGTTTCATCAAAATGCACATGAGCTTTAATGCCGAATACGTCTTGCAACAGCTCGCTTGTAATAACGTCTATTGGCGACCCAGTTACAACTATTTTTCCGGCTTTCATCACAATTAAATGATCAGCAAAGCGTGCAGCCTGATTTAAATCGTGCAGCACCATTACTATTGTATGCTTATGCATATGATTAAGGGTTTGGCACAGCGCTAACACATCTAGCTGATGTGAAATATCAAGAAAAGAGGTAGGCTCATCCATCAAAATAGTCGCCGCAGATTGCGCTAATACCATTGCAATCCATGCACGTTGGCGCTGACCACCAGAAACGCTATTGAGCTGTTTATCAGCAATATCGAGTAAATCGGTTTGCCGCAGCGCATGAGTAATAGCTAATTGGTCTTGCTCACTGTTGTTCTGAAACCAGTTTTGATAGGCATAACGCCCCCGGGATACAAGTTCTTTAATTGTTATACCCGACGGCGAATGCGGGTTTTGTGGTAAAAAAGCAAGTCGCTTCGCCCGTGTTTTAGGCTTCAATTGCGCCAAGTTTTCTTCTTCAAAAATCACCATGCCGTTATGCGGTGTGGTTACATTTGCCAGTAAGTTAAGTAATGTCGACTTACCACACCCATTTGGGCCAACAATCATAGTAACTTTGCTGGCGGGAATGGTGATATTTAAGTTTTTAATAATAGGTGTATTGCCGTAGTTAAACGACAAGTTAGCCGCTACAAATTTATCTGCTAAGTTAAAATCGATCATCTCGCTAACACTTCTCTTAATTAATGCTGTTTGCGCGTTAGCAACATTAGTAAGTACACCCCACCAAATACACCAACAACCCGACCAACAGGTAAAACATAAAAATCCGCTAGCAATAAGCCAATTAAATCGGATAACACAAGTAACAAAGCACCAATCAGTGCACTGGTAAAAATGGGTAGTGTGCGTTTAGCAAGCAACAGACGTTTTGCAATATGAGCAGAAGCTAAGGCAATAAATGCAATTGGCCCGACAGAGCCAGTCGCGAGAGCAGCTAAAATAATCGCGATCAGCAATAAACAGTTATTGGTAACACGTACGTTTACACCCAAACAATGAGCGGTTTGCATGCCCATTTCAATCAAGCTTGCTGCACGGGAAAAATACACCGCAATCGGAAGTAATATAAACACCGCGAACATCGGCATTAAAGCGTGAAACCAAGTACGTGCAGAGAGTGAGCCAGCTAACCAAATATTTGCATGAGCGGTATTGTCTAAATTCCCTTTAACCAATAACAAACCATTTATTGCGCTTAAGGTTGCACCAACGCCAATACCAATTAACACCAACTGATTGCGATCAAAACCATGATCTTTTTTTGCCAATAGAAAAACCAATAACGCAACGCTCAACCCACCCAAAACAGAAAACAAAGCAATACCAAGTAAGTTATGTTCAAAGAAAACAAAATGAGTAATCGCGCCAGTCGCTGCCCCAGTGGTGAACCCAATAATATCTGGTGAACCCAGTGGATTTTTTGATAACGATTGAAAAATAGCGCCCGAAATAGCGAGTGCGCCGCCGGCGAAACATGCCGTTAAAGCGCGGGGTAAGCGAATATCGAACACTATTTTCTCAACAAAGGGAGAATTAGATTGATTCAACAACACCTGCAAAAGAGTTGCAAAATCAAGTGTCATTTTACCTTGCATCAAATGCAGTAGCATGGCGCAACATAACAAAACGATTAAACCAAAACACAATAGCCAATCGCGTGGCACAATTAACCAAGACATGTTTGCTAACGTAAAAGTAAACTCTTTATTAATCGCAGTCATAGCTTGGCCAAAGTGCGATTGCGCACCAATAAAACGAAGAATGGGCCGCCAATTAGCGATAACATAATACCCACGCTTACTTCAGCAGGATAAACAAGCACACGTCCAAGAATATCGGCGAGCAACGTTAACAATGCCCCCAGTATTATTGTTACCAAAAGCAATTTATTAATATTGTTGCCGACAAAATATCGCGCTATATGAGGCGCACATAAACCAATAAACGACAAGGGCCCCGCGGCTGCCGTTGCAGAGCCGCTAAGTAATACAATCACTGCAAAAGTCGCTAACACGGTTTGTTTAACGTCAACACCATTGGCAACCGCTGTTTCATTTCCCAACATCAACATATCAATGTCTTTTGCAATGCGAAAAGCAATTACTAAACAGACTAACGTGAGTATTAAAGTAAGTACTAAGGTGCTGTAACCACGCCCAGCTAACGAACCAACGATCCAATGACGATACTGATCAAACACAGACAAATCGCTATTAACGGTGATGATTTGTGTTACTGAAAAAAACATCGCTGTGAGTGCTACACCAGCCAGAATCAATTTAAGTTTATCGCCATTAGTTTGCTGCCTGATGGCAAATATATACACTAGGTATGACGCAACGCCTGCACCTAGCATTGCCGCAATGTAACGAATAAAAATTGAGTGACTTTGTAACACCGCAATAACCAGTGCAACCGCTAAACTGGCACCAGCATTTATGCTTAGTAATCCAGGTTCTGCTAATGGATTACGCGTAAGTACCTGAATGAATAATCCGGCAACCGCAAGTCCTGCCCCTACCGTTAATGCCAGAAAAGTGCGTGGAATACGCAAGTGGAAAACCAATAAATGATCGGTATTTGATGCATCAAAGGCTAACAAGGTATTCACCATATTTGCGATCGTAACGGTCTGATTGCCAACACATAAGCTGATTACAACAAGCAACAAGGCAAACATCAGCCAAACAACTGATAACTTAATTTTCATAACCGTTTATTTATCAGAGAGGTTTAGTCGCAAAGTCGCGTTTAATTTGGTGTATAACTTCAAGTGCACTGTAATAGTCGATGCGAAAAGAGTTCGCACCTAATGCATATACTTGTTTGTTTTTGATTGAATTGAGGTTTTGTAATACAGGATCATTCAATACCCTTGATACCGCGGAAGAATCGACTCGTAGTAAAAAGGTGGTATCGCCCTTTAATTGACTCAATTTTTCATACTCTGCGCGAACAAAATCACCTGTGGCTTTTGTTCCTGAGTGCCAATCTGCATTAGGCTCTTCCAGTTTAAAACCAAGAGATGCTAAAAGCTGACCGTGTGCACTTTTTACCGTCGCAATGGGATTGGTAATACCCGGCCCATTGTAGCTAATGATATTGACCAGTCCTGATGGGATCGTTATTTCATTTTTTGCTTGAGTTAATACACGTTCAAACTGCTGTATTACAGCATCAGTTTGAGATTCTACCCCTAACCCTTGTGCTAATTGCTGCGCCAATTGTTGCCAAGTAAGCACGCCATAATCTACCGTTATTACTGGCGCAATCATTTTAAGTTCATCAATATGAGCGAGCGCTGAGTCAGCGCCATTTACGGATACAATAATTAAATCGGGTTGCTGTAAAAATGCTGCTTCTAAGTCAACTTGTCCTGCGGGCCAAAGTGGCGCTACTTTCTTTGCTTGAGCAACGTTTTGCCATTGCGCAAAGAAATTGGCCGTTGCAGTTTGAGCACTCGCAATCACTGGTGCATCCATCGCTAATAAAGTGCCGGTAACAGTAACCGAAGTGGATAAAATACGTTTTGGCTTTGCAACTATCTCAGTTGTTGAGCCATCCGCATTAACAAAATAGCGAGGAAATTCAGTTGCAAATACAATATTACAAAATTGACCAAAGACTAGAGAACCAATAAAAAGATAACGGAATAAACTTACACAACGACTGAGAAACATAGCATTTATTTTAAATGATAATTATTCTCATATTTTTACAAATAATTCTGCTTACAACATTCTTTTAAATGGCAAAAACATTCGTAAGTGTGCCAACTTATACTTTCTTTTTAACCGATTTAGGTGAAACACCAAAATAACGTTTAAACGCTGTTGAAAAGCTATTAGGTGTTGAATAACCCGCAACTTCTGAGGCTTTACTCACATTTCCTTGCCCATTTTTAAGCATTTCATAGGCCATTTCGAGTTTAGCCTGCACAACAAAGTCTGAAATTGTAACGCCAAAGGCTAACTTAAAATGTCTTTGCAAGGTTGTTTTAGATAAATGAAATTGCGCTGCGATAAGATCGTTAGTAAGTGGTGTTGCTAAGTTTTCAAATACCCAGCGCTTTACTTGTTGCATTTTAAGGTAGCTATCACTTGAAAGAGTACGATGCATCGCTTCATTATGATTATTACGCTTCAAGTAAGATAAGCCTTCTAATAGCAGCTCAATAGCGCGACTTTCTAAATAAAGCCCCGTTAGATCCGCGCTAATCGCTGGTGGGTCGATCATTTGATTCACTATGGCAATAGCATGATCGGATAACGGCCAATGACAATGAGCTAAATGCGGTAAATAGTCGTTTAATGCCAACCCTGAATGATCAAGCCATGCGGCACTAAAACCAATAGTTATACGCTTGGTGTAACAGTTTAAATGAGAATTCCGTGTAAATTGATCTGCTTGATTTAGATAAACAGCCGCAGCACACACTTTAGCGTTATCTCGATTATCAAGTTCTAGATGATGAGAACCAAAATGTAGCGACAAACGCCCTTCTAATACAATAAACAATCGCAATCCAGCATCAAGTGATGCAAACCAGGTGCAATCATGTTGCTCATGTTGTGCACCAAAATGAAAACTTAAACCAGGCCGTAAGTTATAGTTTTCATAAGGCCTCATAACCAATGGCTTTGCTGCGCTGGATTTAAAATGACCCATACTTTACTTATTATTCCGTACTTGAAAATTACTTTGACCTAGCTTTTTTAATAATAATGCAAGGCGATCTAAACGCCATGATCTGAGCTCATCTACCCTCGCTTGACGAATGGTATAGCCCTTTCCTGTTTGCGTATTAATCGCAAATAAGTGATACTTATTCGCCTCTAGGTTTGATTCTTGCGCTATAAAATCTGTCATAGAGCCAGTTTCAACCAAACGAACAAACTCACCTTCTTTGATCCGATAAAAATCAATCACTACATATCACCAATATAGATATTACATATTGCCATTTTGTCACAAAGCGATCGAAAAAACAGATCAAACTCCGTTTTGCCATGCTAAAAGACCGACATTTTTTAGAATATTTGGATCTTAAAACCAATTAGTTAGATCTAATAAAAAAGCCGATCTCGCGCCGCATTGAATAGATCTATCCACAACGTGATTAAACTTGATGTTTTAATCAATGCTAAATGAATTTATATAGCCTTTGCTAAGGAGTAATAAAGAGGTTAACAACGAGTTTTACACAGATTGATCGCAAATTTATCAAAACATTCTAAATAATAAAAAACATTAAATAACAACAACCTAAATAAAATACGCTGATTAAACAAACAAACTATTTATATCCACTGTGAATAAGATCTTTTAACTAAGCTATTTATACCTTAAGATCGAGAAAAATACCTGATCAACTCATCATGAAAAATCTAAGCATTATTGTTGGTAGCCAAATGGGTTCAGCGGAATATGTCGCTGAACAGATCCAAGAGGCGTTAGTAGAACATGACATTCATGCCACTGTGCACGAGCATCCTGTGCTTTCAGAGGTCAAAGATAATGCTTGGTTAATATGCACTTCAACTCATGGTGCAGGTGAGTTACCAGATAACATTCAAAGCTTTGCGTCTGATTTAGCTGAAGTAGAACAACTTACACATCTAACATATGCGGTGATAGGTTTAGGCGATTCTAGCTATGATCAGTTTAATCAGGCAGCAAAAGACCTAGATCAACACCTTGCTAGTAAAGGCGCTGTGAAGCTTGTTGATCGCTTAGAAGTTGACGCCCAATCGGAAGAATTGCCTGAAGATATTGCACTGGCTTGGCTTCCGCAGTTGTTAGCCAAGTTATAATCACTGCACTAGACTATTGATCATATAAAAAGGTTATTCACAATTTTTAATATATTTAGATCGAAATGTGGATAACCCTTGATCTAACCTTGTATTTATAGATGATTATGCATTGGATAGAATTTTCACTTAATCGAGATGTTGATAACTAGGTAAGTTGATCAGCGCTTTTAAAGTACTTGATCCGATCATATCAACACCAATTGATCTAACTTAACTTACTGAAAGTAAAGTTTTAGTTAGAGTTATCAACAGAAACAGGGCTACTATATAATAGAAATAACAAGATCTTTCTAAAGATCATTTATTTTATATTAGATCAGTTCTTTAGATCGTGTTCATTATTTAATCGTTTCACTTCTTAGAATTTCTAGGTAGAATACGCATCCTTTCAAAATCTAACTCGGATATTACGCAGGATCCTTTACATGCTATTTCATGAACAATTTGACGTTATTGTTGTTGGTGGTGGACATGCTGGTACAGAAGCAGCACTTGCTTCTTCACGCATGGGAATGAAAACATTACTGTTGACTCATAATATTGATACTTTAGGTCAAATGTCATGTAATCCTGCGATCGGTGGGATCGGTAAAGGCCATTTGGTTAAAGAAATCGATGCACTTGGTGGCGCTATGGCACAAGCGATCGATAAAGGTGGCATTCAATTTAGAACGCTTAATTCTTCTAAAGGCCCAGCGGTACGTGCTACACGAGCACAAGCTGATAGAAAGCTTTACAAAGAAGCGATTCAGCAAACCTTGCAAAACCAAGAAAACCTCACCATTTTCCAACAATCGTGTGATGATCTCATCGTTGATGGCGATACCGTAAAAGGTGTTGTGACACAAATGGGGCTTAAATTTGAAGCGCCAAGCGTGGTTTTAACTGTTGGCACTTTCTTAGGTGGTACAATTCACATTGGTATGGAAAACTTTAGCGGTGGTCGTGCTGGTGATCCACCTTCTATTGCCCTTGCTAAACGCTTACGTGAATTGCCATTCCGTGTTGATCGTTTAAAAACAGGTACGCCGCCACGTATTGATGCACGTACTGTTGATTTTTCGGTAATGCAGCCTCAACCTGGTGATACGCCAACACCTGTATTCTCATTTATGGGTAAACAATCGGATCACCCAACGCAGATCCCGTGCTATATCACTTACACTAATGAAAAAACGCATGACGTTATTCGCAATAACCTTGATCGTTCACCAATGTATGCTGGTGTAATTGAAGGCATCGGCCCACGTTATTGCCCATCGATTGAAGATAAGATCATGCGTTTTGCAGACAAAGACAAGCACCAGATCTTTGTTGAGCCTGAAGGCCTTACTACACACGAATTATATCCAAATGGTATTTCGACAAGTTTACCGTTTGATGTGCAAATGCAGATCGTAAGATCGATTAAAGGCTTTGAAAATGCCCATATTTGCCGCCCAGGTTATGCAATTGAATATGATTTCTTCGATCCACGTGATTTAAAGCAGTCTTTAGAAACTAAGTTTATCAACGGCTTATTCTTTGCTGGCCAAATTAACGGTACTACTGGTTATGAAGAAGCTGGTGCTCAGGGCTTAATTGCAGGTATGAATGCTGCGTTACAAGTACAAGGCAAAGATGCTTGGACACCACGCCGTGACGAAGCATACACAGGTGTACTGATTGATGACTTAGCAACGCTTGGTACAAAAGAACCGTACCGCATGTTCACAAGCCGTGCTGAATACCGTTTATTATTACGTGAAGATAATGCCGATCTACGTTTAACAGCGAAAGGCCGTGAACTTGGCTTAGTTGACGATGCTCGTTGGCAGGCATTCAACGAAAAGATCGAAGTGATGGAGCTTGAGTCTCAACGCTTAAAAGATACGTGGATCCATAAAGATCACCCAGCACTTGAAAATGTTAATGCCTTACTAAAAATGCCATTAACGCGTGAAGCAAGTCTTGCTGATCTGGTTAAGCGCCCTGAAGTAAATTACAACGATCTGGTTGCGATTGATGGCTTAGCACCTGAAACGAATAATGCACAAGCTCACGAACAAGTTGAGATTCAAATTAAGTACGCAGGTTATATTGCACGTCAGCAAGACGAAATTGATAAGCAATTGCGCCATGAGAATACCTTATTGCCAGCTGATTTTGATTACAGCAAGGTATCGGGTTTATCAAATGAGGTTGTTGCCAAGTTAACTGATGTACGACCAACCACTATCGGCCAAGCATCGCGAATTTCAGGTATAACACCTGCGGCAATTTCGCTATTATTAGTGTACTTAAAAAAACAAGGTTTATTACGCAAATCAGCTTAGTGCTGATTTGCTGCTTTCTGGGTTCATTACGTGATTCGCAATAAATTAGATGCCTTATTGGCAAAAACATCCATTTCATTATCTGAAACGCAAAAACAGCAATTGGTTAGTTATGTTGAGATGCTTGATAAGTGGAATAAAGCTTACAACTTAACTTCTGTTCGTGATCCACAAGAAATGGTGGTTAAACACATTCTTGATTCACTGGTTGTGGCACCGCATTTAGACGGCAATCACTATATTGATGTTGGTACGGGCCCTGGCTTACCGGGTGTGGTATTAGCAATTGCTCATCCTGATAAACAATTTGTGTTATTAGATAGCCTTGGCAAACGCATTCGTTTTTTAAATCAAGTTAAGCTAAATTTAAAGCTTAAAAATATCACTCCGGTGCAATCTCGCGTTGAAGAATATCAACCAGAACAACCATTTGATGGCGTTTTAAGTCGTGCCTTTGCATCTTTGCAAGATATGGTAGACTGGTGTCAGCACTTAGTGGATCACTCTGGTCGTTTTATTGCGCTAAAAGGGCAATTTCCTGAACAAGAAATTGACCAATTACCGGCCTCGATTGAATACCAAGATAAAGTAGTATTAACAGTGCCTGAGCTGGATGCCGAAAGGCATTTAATAATTCTAAAAAAGAACTAATTTGTTAGGGGACACCGTGGCTAGAATCATTGCAATTGCAAACCAAAAAGGTGGGGTTGGCAAAACCACCACTGCGGTAAATTTAGCAGCGTCAATGGCTGCTACTAAGCGTAAAGTGCTGTTAATCGACCTCGATCCACAAGGTAATGCGACTATGGGTAGCGGCGTCGACAAATACGATGAAATTGCCACTACTTACGATCTGCTTGTTGAAGAAAAGCCTTTCGATGAAGTTGTTATTAAAGAAACCTCTGGCGAATATCACTTAATCGCAGCAAACGGCGACGTAACTGCTGCTGAAGTGAAGCTAATGGAGATGTATGCGCGAGAAATTCGCTTGCGCAACGCGCTTGAAAAAATAGCCGACCAGTACGAGTTTATCTTTATTGACTGCCCTCCTTCGCTAAACATGTTAACGGTAAATGCAATGGCCGCAGCAGACTCGGTACTTGTGCCGATGCAATGCGAGTATTTTGCATTAGAAGGTTTAACTGCGCTGATGGATACCATTACGCAGCTTGCTAAACTAGTAAATCCAAAATTAGAAATTGAAGGCATCTTGCGAACCATGTACGATCCGCGTAATCGTCTAGCAAATGACGTGTCTGACCAATTAAAACAACATTTTGGTGAAAAAGTATACCGCACGGTAATCCCTCGTAATGTACGCTTAGCTGAAGCGCCAAGTTTTGGTGCACCGGCAATGTACTACGATCGCGCATCAAGTGGTGCTAAAGCATATCTTGCATTAGCCGGAGAAATGCTGCGTCGTAAAGAGAAAAAAAGTCAGGCCGTTGCTTAATTTCTGAGGAATATGAATGTCTCCTAAAAAACGTGGTTTAGGGCGCGGCTTGGATGCCCTGTTAACATCTGCAAAACCAAAAGCGCAAGATGTTCAAGGTCAATCAGTCGTGCAAACTGACGGTGTAAATGAATCTGCGAAAGCGACGCCGCCAAGTGAGCTACAAAAACTCCCGATTGAATTCTTACATCCAGGAAAATATCAACCGCGTAAAGACATGTCAGAAGAGGCGCTCGAAGAACTGGCCTCTTCAATCCGCGCACAAGGGGTGATTCAACCAATTGTGGTGCGTCCAATTGCACATAATAGCTACGAAATTATCGCCGGTGAACGTCGCTGGCGTGCGGCACAACTTGCTAAATTGGAAGTTGTTCCTTGCTTAATCAAAGAAGTGCCTGACGAAGCGGCTGTTGCCATTGCATTAATTGAAAATATTCAACGTGAAGACTTAAATGCGATGGAAGAAGCGGTTGCTCTTGACCGTTTATTGAACGAATTTGAGCTGACACATCAACAAGTTGCTGATGCTGTTGGTAAATCACGTACAACCGTGACTAATTTGCTGCGTTTAAATAATCTCAATGAAGATGTTAAACGTTTACTCGAGCACGGCGACATTGAAATGGGTCATGCCCGCTGTTTATTAGCACTTGACGGTGAAGACCAGTCGGCCACTGCGCGTATCGTAGTCGCAAAAGCACTTACTGTGCGTGAAACAGAAAAACTAGTGCGTTCAGTACTTGAACCAAAGTCTGAAGCGCAACCAAAAGAAAAAGATCCAGATGTATTGCAGTTAGAACAGCAGCTTGCTCAAAACTTAGGGGCTAAAGTTGAAATTAACTACAATCAGAAAGGAAAAGGTAAACTGGTTATTTCGTATACCTCTCTTGATGAACTTGACGGTATTTTAGAGAAAATTAATTAACGTTATATTAATTTTCGATATACATTTCATTAATATTAACTAATAGTCTAAAAATACCTTAAATTTTGCATAAAAATCACGGTTTAAAGCCTGTTTATGCACCTTCCAAAAGCCTATAAATAAACGGCTTTCAAGTTGCAAATCTGGCAAAAATAAGTATAATTTTGCCAGTTTTTTGTACCCTGTTTCATTGTGTATCGTGAAGGTTGATTATTTTTGTGGCAAATTCTTTAGCAAAACCTTTACGAACCAAAGCACTGAAGTTTATTTATTTGCAGGGCGTAGTAGCACTTGTGAGTGCGTTAGTAGTTTGGCTTGGTTGGGGAGTGTTAGCGGGTAAATCGGCGTTAATTGGCGGATTTGTCGCGTTGCTTCCCAATTTTGTATATACCCTTTATGCGTTTCGCTTTGCAGGGGCCAGACAAGTACAACAAGTATATTCCTCGATTAAACGAGGAGCTGGATTAAAGTATTTATTAACCATTTTGCTATTCGCATTGGTACTTAAGTCGTCAACAGTGGTGTTGTTACCATTTTTCTCGGTTTATGTGTTGGTGATGATTGTGAGCTGGTTTGCACCGATTTTTTTTCATTAACTTTTGGGATAAAACATGGCTGAAGAAGTAACTCTATCGAGTCACATTCAGCACCACTTAACAAATGCTAAGATGTGTTCGACCGATGCTGGTCTTGCCTTCAACAAAGCATGTGCTGACAGTGGTTTCTGGACGTGGCATATCGATACCCTTGCTTGGTCTATCGGATTAGGGATCTTATTTTTATGGATCTTCCGTAGTGCAGCAAACAAAGCAACTACCGGTGTACCGGGTAAATTTCAATGTTTCATTGAAATGATTGTTGAGTTTGTTGGTGACAACGTACGTGACACTTACCATGGTAAGAGCGCGTTAATTGCACCACTTGCATTGACCATCTTTGTTTGGGTTTTCTTAATGAACCTAATGGACTTAATTCCTGTTGACTTCTTACCTGCATTTGCTGGCTTTGTTGGCGAAACGGCATTTGGTATGGATTCACATGATGTCTACATGAAGATAGTACCAACCACAGATATTAATATGACTGCTGCATTAGCATTAGGCGTATTCTTCCTGATGATTGGCTACTCAATTAAAATTAAAGGCATCAAAGGTTTCATCGCTGAACTTACGCTTCACCCTTTCAGCACTAAGAACAAGATCGGTATGTTGTTCTTAATCCCGTGTAACCTTTTATTAGAAACAATCGCACTAATTGCTAAGCCGTTTTCACTAGCACTGCGTTTGTTCGGTAACCTGTATGCAGGTGAGCTTATCTTCATCCTAATCGGTGCAGTTGGCTTAATGCAGTTACCATTACACTTTATTTGGGCAGTTTTCCATATCTTAGTTATCGTTCTTCAAGCATTCGTATTTATGATGCTGACGATTGTTTACCTAAGCATGGCAAGCTCAGACAACCACTAATTTATACACTTTTTTAATTTAACTTTTAATTTACATTTTGGAGATAAAAATGGAACTAATGATTGGTCTTAAGTACATCGCTGTGGCTCTACTTATCGGTTTCGGTGCTATCGGTACTGCAATCGGCTTCGGTAACATGGGTGGTAAATTCCTAGAAGCATGTGCTCGTCAGCCTGAACTAGCGCCTTCACTACAAGTTAAAATGTTCATCCTAGCTGGTCTTATCGATGCGGTAGCAATGATCGGTGTAGGTATCGCAATGGTATTGTTGTTCGTACTTTAATTTTATTAATCGTTGAACAGCAAACTATTTAAGGAGGAGCGGTCGTGAACTTAACTGCCACTCTAATTGGTGAATTAATTGCGTTTACGGTTTTCGTACTTTTCTGTATGAAATATGTATGGCCACCGCTAAACGGCGCAATTGAAGCTCGCCAGAAAAAAATTGAAGAAGGTTTAGCTGCTACAGACAGAGCTGAAAAAGACTTAGAGCTTGCTCAGCAGAAAGCAGCTGACCAGCTTAAAGAAGCGAAAGCGCAAGCAGCTGACATTATTGAACAAGCTAAAAAGCGTGCGACACAAATCGTTGATGACGAGACATCTCGTGGTCAAGAGGAGCGTCAAGCTATCATTGCTCAAGGTCACTCAGAAGTAGAAGCTGAGCGTAACCGTGCTAAAGAAGAACTACGTAAACAAGTTGCTACTCTAGCAGTTGTTGGCGCAGAGAAAATTTTAGAGCGCGAGATCAATGAAGCGGCACATAGCGACATCGTTGAAAAACTTGTTGCGCAGCTTTAATAGGAGGGTATGAGCATGTCTGAATTGACTACCATCGCTCGCCCATACGCGAAAGCGGCTTTTGACCTAGCGGTTGAAAAAGGTGCTGTAGAAAGTTGGAATGAAATGTTGTTCTTCGCTGGCGCATTAGCTAGCGATGAGCAGGTTAAAGCCCTACTTTCAAGCATCCCATCTGCAAAAGAGCAAGCTGATGTAATCATCAAACTTGGTGCTGAGCAGATCAACGAACTGGGTCAGAATCTTATCAAGCTAATGGCCGAAAATGAGCGTTTAGCCGCTATTCCTGCTGTTGCTAAGTTATATGCTGAGTTTAAATCAGAATATGACAAAGAAATCGACGTTGATGTGGTTTCTGCAACTGAGCTTTCTGCAGAGCAGAAAGCTACTCTTAGCGCAGCATTGGAAAAACGCTTCGCACGCAAAGTTAAGCTGAATTGTAGTGTTGATGCTAACACTATGGGCGGTCTAGTGATTAAAGCTGGCGATACTGTGATTGATGGAACAGTACGCGGCAAGCTAAATCGTCTTTCAACAACACTACAATCGTAATTGGGAAGAAGAGCATGCAACTTAATTCCACTGAAATTTCAGAACTAATCAAAAAACGTATTGAGCAGTTCGAAGTTGTAAGTGAAGCACGTAACGAAGGTACGATTGTATCTGTTACTGACGGTATCATCCGCATTCACGGTCTAGCTGACTGTATGCAAGGTGAGATGATCGAGCTTCCAGGCAACCGTTATGCTATCGCACTAAACCTTGAGCGCGACTCAGTAGGTGCAGTAGTAATGGGTCCATACGCAGACCTTAAAGAAGGCGTAAAAGTACAAGCAACAGGTCGTATCCTTGAAGTACCAGTTGGCCCTAAACTACTTGGTCGTGTTGTAAACACACTAGGTGAGCCAATTGATGGTAAAGGCGCTGTTGAAGCTGCAGGTTTCGAACCTGTAGAAAAGATTGCACCAGGTGTAATCGAGCGTCAATCAGTAGACGAGCCAGTACAAACTGGTTATAAGTCTATCGATGCGATGATTCCAGTAGGTCGTGGTCAGCGTGAGCTAGTAATCGGTGACCGTCAGACTGGTAAAACTGCACTAGCAATCGATGCGATCATCAACCAAAAAGACACAGGCGTTAAGTGTGTGTACGTAGCGGTTGGTCAAAAAGCATCTACAATTGCTAACGTAGTACGTAAGTTAGAAGAGCACGGTGCACTTGAAAACACTATCGTTGTTGTTGCATCTGCTTCTGAATCAGCTGCGCTACAATTCCTAGCGCCATTTGCTGGTTGTACTATGGGTGAATACTTCCGCGACCGCGGTGAAGATGCATTAATCGTATATGATGACCTGTCTAAGCAAGCTGTTGCTTACCGTCAGATCTCACTACTACTTAAGCGTCCACCAGGCCGTGAAGCATACCCTGGTGACGTATTCTACCTTCACTCACGTCTTCTAGAGCGTGCATCACGTGTAAACGCTGATTATGTTGAGAAGTACACTAACGGTGAAGTGAAAGGTAAGACAGGTTCATTAACTGCACTTCCAATCATTGAGACTCAAGGTGGTGACGTATCTGCGTTCGTACCTACAAACGTTATCTCAATCACGGATGGTCAGATCTTCCTAGAAACTGACCTATTCAACGCAGGTATCCGTCCAGCGGTTAACGCTGGTATCTCGGTATCTCGTGTAGGTGGTGCAGCACAAACTAAGATCGTTAAGAAACTAGGTGGTGGTATCCGTCTAGCGCTAGCACAGTATCGTGAACTAGCAGCGTTCTCACAGTTTGCGTCAGACCTTGACGATGCAACTCGTGCTCAATTAGAGCATGGTGAGCGTGTTACTGAGCTAATGAAGCAAAAGCAGTACGCTCCAATGTCTGTTGCTGAAATGTCTCTGTCATTATTCGCTGCTGAAAAAGGTTATCTAAAAGACATCGAAATCAACAAAGTACTTGATTTCGAAGCTGCGTTAATCTCTTTCGCTAACAGTGAATATTCAGCGCTTATGACTGAAATCAACGAAACGGGTAACTACAACGCCGAGATCGAAGCTCAACTTAAAGAGCTTTTAGAAAAGTGTAAATCTACACAAACTTGGTAAGTTATTAATGGTGACTTCGGTCACCACTGATTCGGAGATAAGTCATGGCCGGCGGAAAAGAGATAAAATCACAGATCGGGAGTATTAAAAATACTCAGAAGATCACCAGCGCAATGGAGATGGTTGCCGCTTCTAAAATGAAGAAGGCACAAGATCGCGTGGCATCAAGCCGCCCATACGCTGAAAATATACGCAAAGTGATCGGTCGTGTTGCTCAGGCTAACTTAGACTTTAAACACCCGTTTTTAGAAGAACGTGATGTAAAGAAAGTTGGTTACATTATTGTTTCTACTGACCGCGGTCTATGTGGCGGCTTAAACTCAAACGAGTTTAAGAAAGTTGCACTAGACGTTAAAGCGTGGAAAGAAAAAGGCGTTGACGCTGAATTTGCTGCCCTAGGTAGCAAAGCAGCAGGCTTTTTCCAGCGTTTTGGCGGTGAGTTATTAGCAAGCAGAGCAGGGCTTGGTGATGCTCCTTCAATTCAGGACGTAATTGGTCCTGTAAAAGTGATGCTTGATGCATACTCAGAAGGAAAAATTGACCGCTTGTTTGTTGTTTACAACAACTTTGTAAACACGATGAAACAAGAGCCAGTGATCGATCAGTTATTACCTTTGCCTAAAGCTGACGAAGAAGTTTCTAGCCACTCTTGGGATTACTTATATGAGCCAAACCCAGAGGCAATTTTAGAAACTCTTATTAAACGCTTTATCGAGTCTCAGGTATATCAGAGTGTTGTTGAAAACGCTGCATCTGAACAAGCTGCACGTATGGTTGCGATGAAAGCTGCAACAGACAACGCAGGTGACTTAATTGATGAGTTACAACTGGTATACAACAAAGCACGACAAGCCGCGATTACACAAGAAATTAGTGAAATCGTGTCAGGTTCAGCAGCCGTTTAACGGTTGGCAAAGTTAACGAGAGGAATAGACATGAGTTTAGGTAAGGTCGTCCAAATTATCGGCGCCGTTGTGGACATCGAGTTTCCACAAGACAACGTGCCAGCCGTATATGACGCACTAAAAGTAACAAGCGGTGAGCTTGCTGGTTTGACTTTAGAAGTTCAACAGCAGCTTGGCGGCGGTGTGGTACGTGGTATCGCACTAGGTACTACTGACGGTTTACGTCGTGGTACTGAAGTAGACACAACTGGCGAGCCTATCAAGGTTCCAGTTGGTACAGCGACACTAGGTCGTATCATGAACGTACTTGGTGACCCAATTGATGAAGCGGGTCCAATCGGTGAAGAAGAGCGTTACTCTATCCACCGTGAAGCTCCAAGCTACGAAGATCAGAGCAGCTCAGTTGAGCTTTTAGAGACTGGTATCAAGGTAATCGACCTTGTATGTCCATTCGCTAAAGGTGGTAAAGTTGGTCTATTCGGTGGTGCGGGTGTTGGTAAAACAGTAAACATGATGGAACTTATCCGTAACATCGCAATCGAGCACAGCGGTTACTCAGTATTCGCAGGTGTTGGTGAGCGTACTCGTGAGGGTAATGACTTCTACCATGAAATGAACGAATCAAACGTACTTGATAAAGTATCGCTTGTTTACGGTCAGATGAACGAGCCACCAGGTAACCGTCTACGTGTTGCACTTACTGGTCTTACAATGGCTGAGAAGTTCCGTGACGAAGGTCGTGACGTACTTTTCTTCGTTGATAACATTTACCGTTATACACTAGCGGGTACAGAAGTATCAGCACTTCTAGGTCGTATGCCATCAGCGGTAGGTTACCAGCCTACACTAGCTGAAGAAATGGGTGTACTTCAGGAGCGTATCGCATCAACTAAGACTGGTTCAATCACGTCTATCCAAGCAGTATATGTACCTGCGGATGACTTAACGGATCCATCACCAGCGACTACGTTCGCTCACTTAGATGCGACAGTTGTACTTTCTCGTGATATCGCGTCACTAGGTATTTACCCAGCGATCGATCCACTTGATTCATCATCTCGTCAGCTTGACCCATTAGTAATCGGTCAAGAGCACTATGACGTTGCACGTGGTGTTCAAACAGTTCTTCAGCGTTATAAAGAACTTAAAGACATCATCGCAATCCTAGGTATGGACGAGCTATCTGATGAAGATAAGCAAGTTGTATCACGTGCTCGTAAGATCCAGCGTTTCCTATCTCAGCCATTCTTCGTAGCTGAGGTATTCACAGGTGCACCTGGTAAATACGTATCACTGAAAGATACTCTTGAGGGCTTCAAAGGCATCCTAGCTGGTGACTATGACGATCTTCCAGAGCAAGCGTTCTACATGGTTGGTTCAATCGACGAAGCGATCGAAAAAGCCAAAGACATGTAATTAGGGGGCTGTTATGGCAATGACTATACATCTTGACGTAGTAAGCGCAGAAGAGACAATTTTCTCTGGTCGCGTTGAATCACTTCAAGTAACAGGTAGTGAAGGTGAGCTAGGTATTTTACATGGCCACGCACCACTACTAACACCCCTAAAACCTGGTATGGTTAACTTTGTTAAGCAACACGGCGAAGAAGAAATGATTTACATCGCGGGTGGTACATTAGAAGTACAACCAGGCACTGTAACCGTTCTTGCTGATGTTGCAACACGTGCAGAAGACCTAGATGAAGCAACTGCATTAGAAGCGAAGCGTCAAGCTGAAGAGCACATGGCGAACGCATCTGCTGCAGACTTCAACTATGCTGAAGCTGCAATTGAGCTTTCAAAAGCGATTGCACAAATCAAAGTACTTCAGTCTATGCGCAAGAAGTAACCAAAACCTTACATGGTTTAGTAAAAAACCCGCCAATTGGCGGGTTTTTTGTTTTTTCATTTTCTAAATTGAGGTATATAAGAATCACAACTTGTTACTCAAGGAAGTAAGATGGAACTCAATTTAACGCCAGTTGAACAACGCATTATTGGCTGCTTACTAGAAAAACAACAAACCACGCCAGATCAGTACCCTCTTTCGCTCAATAGCCTGACTAACGCCTGCAATCAAAAATCAAATCGTGAGCCTGTAATGGCGTTGTCGGAATCTGACGTACAAGAAGGCTTAGATTCACTTGTTGCAAAACGCTTAGTGACAGTTGATGAAGGGTTGTCGGGTCGCGTGAGTAAATATGCCCATCGCTTTTGTAATACAGAGTTCGGTTCAATAAAGCTAACCGATCAGCAAAAGGCGATTGTTTGCTTAATGTTGGTACGCGGTGCACAAACGCCTGGCGAGCTTAGAACACGTTCTAACCGTTTAGCAGAGTTTAGCAATGTAACGGAAGTTGAAAGTGCCCTTAACGCATTAGCGGAGCAAGAATATGTTGTGAAGTTGGAACGCGAACCTGGTAAACGTGAATCACGTTTTATGCATTTATTTGGTGATGCCGATATTTCTGAACTAACAGCAGTGAATTCGAATGCGCAATCGACGGTTGTGGCTAGCCATCAAAGTGATGAAATGGCACAATTAAGATTAGAAGTCGCTCAATTACGCAGCGAACTTGCAGAGATAAAATCACATCTAGGTTTATAACATTGGAGATAAACAGTGCGCGCTGAAATCATGGCTGAAATGAAGGTACTCCCTTCAATCGATCCACAAGCAGAAATTACACGTCGAATTGCTTTTATTAAATCTAAGCTGGTGGAGTCAGGTACACGCAGTTTAGTGCTTGGTATCTCTGGTGGTGTTGACTCATCAACATGTGGCAAATTGTGTCAGTTGGCGATTGATGAATTAAACCAAGAAAACGCAACGGATAAATACCAGTTTATCGCCATGCGTTTACCTTATGGTGTGCAAGCAGATGAAGATGAAGCGCAACTGGCTGTGGATTTTATTCAACCATCAAAGCGCGTCACTGTAAATATTAAGCCTGCAACCGATGGTATGCATTCAGAGGCGCTAGCAGCGCTTGAGGCTGCAGCAATTGAGCCACCAGCACAAAGTGCAATTGATTTTACCAAAGGCAACGTAAAGGCACGTCAGCGCATGATAGCGCAATATGAAATTGGCGGGTTAACCCAAGGTTTAGTGGTTGGCACAGATCACAGTGCTGAAAACATCACTGGTTTTTATACTAAGTTTGGTGATGGTGCATGTGACTTAGCCCCGTTGTTTGGTCTGTCTAAGCGTCAAGTCCGCTTGTTAGCTAAAACACTTGGTGCGCCAGAATTACTGGTAACGAAAACGCCAACTGCTGATTTAGAGTGTGATCGCCCTGGCCTTGCTGATGAAGATGCACTTGGCGTGAGCTACGATCAGATTGATGACTTCTTAGAAGGTAAAGACGTATCAAAAGAAGTTGAAGAAAAGCTGATTGCGATTTATCAGCGTACTCAGCATAAGCGCAAGCCAATCCCAACAGTTTATGATTAATCTTTATAATTTATAAAGGAAAGGCGCTCAAAATGAGCGCCTTTTTGTTTTACCGAGAGAGCGTTACGCTTTTAATGCTTTCTCAATTAGCATATCAATATAGGCTTTTTGCGCTTTCGCAGCATCTGACGCGCCCCAAGATAGGCTTGCACCTTGAATATCTTGTAGTTGCTTAAATGCAGCTGCTTTTGCCAAGTTATCGTGCTTTGACGGTTTGTTGATACCCGCAATCTTAATTAACGACTGCACATACTCAGTTTGTACGTTGTGGCTTACTGATGACGCTGACTTTGCATCAACAAAAACGGCAGCGGTTAAGTCATTTAAGAAGCTGTTCACATCGTATTCGTTACCGTATTTTGTGGTATCCGAAATACGCGTCATTACATTTGGGTGTAATAGCTGAGCTAATACATTCTTTTGCATGCGAAGTACCATAGCGTGGTACTTAGGATCTTCGTTTTTACCATAATGACTAAAGCCGCGACGCTGGTGTTGCATCTTGTTAAGCAGAGGTTCCATTGCTGATAGTGTATCTGGTGCAAATACTAAATCAGTTAGTACGTTCATCGCTTCTTTTTGTTTAGCAAGTGGCACTGGCGTGTAAGGCTGTGTATTGCTACCTACATTGTCACGCTCTACGTAAACACCACCAATGTAACGCGATACAACGCCTGCTTGAGCGCGGTATTGACCAAATAGCATATTTGCTTTGATCAGCAGCTCTTGATACGACTCACCGTCATTTAGCGCTGTTTGCTCAAGTTTACCGAATGTTTGGTTTACTAATTCCATACGATCTTTAGCATACGCCACAGCGTTTGATGACATATCGCCAATCATTACGCGTGGGTCTATATGACGACCAGGTGCGCGCATATCGTCGGCATCATTACCAAATGCTAAACCGTGTTCGCTAGAACGTTTTAAAATTGATTCTAAACGCGCCGCTTCTGCCGCAGCATCAGTTAAACCTTGTGAGTAACCATATTCAATAGCCCAATCATCGTAAGGGCCTGGCTTATCTTGGAAGTAATCGCCTTGGCTCATGCCTTTTGGTGCAATGTTTGCTGGCGTATAGTCCATTACTGAACCGGTTAAAATACCTTGCGTTTTAGCTTTGTCGTGAACGTCTTTTTCATCCCACAAAATAGACGCTTTCATATTGTGGTTAAGACCCAGCGTATGACCAACTTCGTGAAGAATAAGCATCTTTAAGCCTTGCTCTAAAATTTCTTTCTTCTCGATATCGGTTGTTGCTAGCGAGTTAGCTAACATCATGCCCTGTTGTAATTCATGGCCCTGGCTGCAATGTAACCCTTCTTGGCTTGCGATCTCATGGTTGTGAGCGCTTGATGACGCCGCTTGACTGTATAAGCTGTCCATCATCCAACGGTTTTTCATAAACACGTATTCAAGCATGATATCAGAACCTAAAATCTGGCCTGTTAGCGGGTTAGCAAGTGATGGGCCGTAACCGCCAAATGGAGGACGTGGTGAAGAAGTCCAACGTAATACGTTGTAGTTAATGTCGCCTGCATCCCAATCAGCATCGTCCGGCTGTACTTTTACTTCAATAGCGTTTTTAAAACCCGCTTTTTCAAATGCTAAGTTCCATGCTAATACACCCTCTTTTACTGTTTCGCGCCATTCAACTGGTGTGGTGTTTTCAATCCACCACGTAATTGGTTCAACAGGCTCAGAAATCGCGGCATTAGGATCTTTTTTAACGAGATTCCAACGGTTAATGTAATCTTGATATGGCGCCCAGTCGCTAGTCGTCATATCGTCAAATTGCTGACCAAAATAGCCAACGCGTGAATCATCTTTACGTGGCTGATAATCGTTTTGTGGCAATTCAATAAATGAGTGCTGTACTTTAATTGATACCGTGCGCGGATCCGTTACTGACTGTGTACCGCGAACGCTTGGGTTAGCATTTTTAAATACATAATCAACAACAATATCTAAATTATTGGTGTAGTTGCGGTTACTAAGAATACGCGATTTTTTGTCGTCTAGCTTACCTGGGTTAAAACGCTTGCTAGCGTTTTTATCATTTGCGCGTTTCCAAGGTGATACCTTATGCAGTGCTTCGCTTTTAAATAACTTATCTACTTTAAGCGCAAACTTACCTTCTTCTTCTTTTTCAATTTTTAAGCTTGCTAATACAGCTTCACTGATATTTGCATCGCTTGCTTTAGCAATTGCATTATTAGGATCAAACTTATAGCGTGGTGTTTTGCTTATAATATCAATGCGGTTGAAGTGACGGCGGAACTCAATTAATTTGGTTTCGCGGTAAGAGCCACGTACATGGCCTGCATCAATTACACCGTCAACCGTATGTGCAAAGTAAACGTAAGGCTTGTTTAAGTTTGCCTCACTAATTACCATCATGGTTTCGCCAGTTTTCTTATCTTGGTAAAGATTAAATAACCCTTCAGAAGCGGTTTTTTTCTCAAGCATTTCAGCCAGTGTTTTATCTTTCTTTTCGTCTTTTTTCTTGTCGTCTTTTGCCATTGCTGCGCCGCTGGTGGCGAAGCTTAGTGCTACAGCAAGTGTAAGTAGCTTTAATTTCATTGTGTTTCCCTTGGTACCTTCAAAGTGAAATTTTTGTTTTTATCAATAAATGAGTCTACCCAAAGCAAAAATGGATTTAAAACGTAAAAAGTAACTTAATGTTAACGATGCTTAATTTTGCTAAACTGCGGCTATTACTAACGCTAATATTTTGGGTTTACTGCTCACTCCATGACAACTTTACGTTTAGACCGTACAGCTCGTGCACCAATTGCGACTAAAACAGCAACAACACTTCGTTCACACAATCAAGAACGCATAGACAACTATTACTGGATGCGCGATGACGCACGCGCTGACCAAGCCGTGCTTGATCACTTAATCGCTGAAAATAACTATTGCGATGCTGTATTAAAACCAAGTGAAACACTGCAAACCGAATTGTTTGAAGAGCTTAAAGGGCGCATTGAAAAAGATGACAGCACGGTACCAGTAAAAGATGGCAAGTATTGGTATCACAGCGAAGTAACGGGTGACGAAGAATATGCGCGTCATTACCGAGCGACCAGCGCGACTGGCGACAATAAAACCCTTTTATTAGATGTTAATGTGCTTGCTAGTGAACATGAGTTTTATGACTTAGGTGAAATTGGCATTAGCCCAAATGATGAATTACTCGCGTATTCAGAAGATACCGATAGCCGCCGCATTTACACTGTACGTTTTAAGCATATTGATTCAAATACCTATTTAGATGATGTACTTGAAAATACTGAAGGCCAAATTATTTGGGCTAATGATAATAAAACGGTATTTTATGTAAGGAAGGACTTACAAACTTTGCTGGGCTATCAAGTCTACCGTCATGTGTTGGGTACATCACAAAATGATGATGTGCTGGTTTATGAAGAAGGTGATCACAGTTTTTACATGGGGCTTGGCAAAAGCCGTGACGATAGCCTACTGATGATAGATCTTGCCGCTACCGAAACTACCGATTGCTTAGTGCTCGATGCCAACAACCCTTTTGGCGAGTTTAAACGCTTAATTCCCCGTGAAGAAAACCATATTTACGATATTGATAAATTGGGCGACGAATACGTTATTTATTCCAACTGGCAGGCGAAGAACTTTTGTATTTTTACTGCTACCGCGCAAACTATTCAAGACAAATCACTGTGGCAATCATTTGTTGCGCACCGTACTAATGTACTGGTGGAAGGTGTTGAATTATTTACTCAGTTTAAAGTCGTGACAGAGCGCGAATTGGGCCAAATTCGTTTTGTTATCTACCCAAATAACGGTGAGCACTTTGCCCTTGCCTTTGACGATCCATGCTTTTTTGCCGGTATTGGTGATAACCCAGAGCCAGATACCAACACTGCACGTATTTTCTATTCAAGTTTAACCACGCCAAGTAGCTTATTTGAGTTTGACCTAAACACAGGTGAAAAACGTTTGCTTAAGCAACAAAAAGTACAGGGTGATTTTGATGCAGCACATTATCAAGCTGAGCGCTTGATGGTCACTAGCCGCGATGGTGTCGATATTCCAGTATCCTTGGTTTACCGCAAAGATATGTTTAAACACGATGGCACAAATCCGCTGTACCAATATGGTTATGGCGCTTATGGCATTACCATCGACCCTAACTTTTCGGCGCATAATCTAAGCTTGCTCGATAGAGGGTTTGTTTATGCTATCTCGCATGTTCGAGGCTCTGAAATGCTTGGCCGCGAATGGTACGAGCAAGGTAAAATGCAACATAAGCAAAATAGTTTTAATGATTTTATCGATGTAACACGGGCGCTGGTTGAAAGTGGCTACGGTGCTAAAGATAAAGTATTTGCTTCGGGCGGCAGTGCTGGTGGTTTATTAATGGGCGCTGTGGTTAACCAAGCGCCGGAGCTTTATTTAGGTATTGATTGCACCGTTCCTTTCTTAGATGTGTTAACCACCATGTTAGATGAAAGTATTCCACTAACGACTAATGAGTATGATGAATGGGGCAATCCAAATGAACGCGATGCCTATGAATGGATTAAAGCGTATTCGCCATACGATAATATTAGCGCGCAAGACTACCCGAATATTTTAGTAACTACCGGTTTTCATGACTCGCAAGTTCAGTACTGGGAACCGATGAAATGGGTTGCTAAGTTACGTGAGTACAAAACAGATAATAACTTACTGTTATTTAAAACCGATATGGATAGTGGTCACGGTGGCGCATCTGGGCGTTTTAAAAGCTTAAAAGAGCGTGCGCTAGTACTTGCTTTCTTCCTTTCGTTACTTTCAGAGAAATAGTATGCAACCCTACTCTAAAGCCTGTGAGAATAATAAAGATCCGATTTTATCCATTCTTAAATCGGCATTTTCTAATGCAACCAGTGTTTTAGAGATAGGTTCAGGCAGTGGGCAACACGCGGTGTATTTTGCCCCTGCTCTTGCTCACCTTAGTTGGCAAACCAGCGATGTGTTAGCAAATCATCAAGGTATGATGGCATGGCTTGATGCCTTTCCATCACCTAACTTATTGCCGCCACTAGCACTCGATATTGCAGAGCCTTGGCAAATAGCACAATACGATGGCATATTTACCGCCAATACCCTGCATATTGTTAGCCCTCAACTTGTTGAAGCGTTTTTTGAAAAAGTTAATCGCTTTTTAGCGCAAAATGGCACGCTGTGTATTTATGGACCATTTAACTACCATGGTGAGTTTATATCACCGTCAAATGCAGAGTTTGACCAATGGTTAAAAGTGAAAGACAACACCCACGGTATTCGAGATTTTGAATGGATCTGCCAACTGGCAGCAAAAGCGGGTCTTGAATTGATTACCGATCACGAAATGCCAGCAAACAATCGTTTGCTAGAGTTTATTAAGCGTTATTAACGTTTCCCACAAAGCGTATTACCACGCATTGTTTACATTCGTATAAGTTATTAGATAATTTTAGATCAGCTTATGTTGTAAATTGAGGTAGTATTTTGTTATTCCAATAAAACCTAAAGGTTGGTTTGATGATTAACGTATTTAAAACATTAGGCATTTTACTATTTTTTATAAGTGCTAGTAGCTTTGCAAATTGCCTATCTCAAAGTGCAGACGTTAAGTTAATCAACCACTCAATTAGTGAGGGTAGCTATCGGTTTTTAGCTAAATCCGATGTTGCTAAAGTTCTTGATTTATCCGACCTTAATTTCGAAGATTATTTAGTGCAAACCGAGCAGCAAATAACAGCGCTCAACCCCCGTGCAAATGTACCTTGCCCTGTTAATAACTATGTTTTAGCCCAGCAAAATATTAGCTCACCAACCATTGCTGATTTAGTAAAACCGTATCAATTAACACACGCAAATAGCGATAAAGTGGTGCTGCTAATCCACGGTTTAACCGATTCGCCGTATAGTTTTCATGATTTATCCGCGTTTTACCACCAGCAAGGGTTCAATGTACGTACTGTATTGCTGCCAGGTCACGGCACTGCTGCGGAGCATTTACGTTATGTTGATTACAATGATTGGCGCGCACAGAGTGCATTTGCGATTGAGCAATCACTTAATGATTTTGAGCAGGTATATTTAGGCGGCTTCTCAACAGGAGCCGGTCTTATTTTAGATTATATGCTTACGCGAGAGTCTCTGAGCCCTAAATTATCTGGTGTAATGCTGTTTGCGCCAGCGACAAAGGCTAAAAATTCAATGTCGTGGCTTGCGCAGTACATTGATTATGTGCCTTTTTTAAATTGGCTCGATAAAGACGCAGATGTTGATTTTGCCAAGTATGAATCGTTTCCGATTAATGCTGGTGCACAAGTACATCATTTAATGAGTGATGTATATCCTCTGACAAAACGCCATATTACGCACAATGTACCTATGTTTGTTGCTGTGCCAGAGCATGATATGACAATTGATACTGCCGCAACACTTGATTTACTGGTCCAGTGGCAACGTAAAACCCCTACACCACTCACTTTGGTTTATTACGGCGAACGTGATAATGCAAATCAGCTGAGTGCATTTAAAAATGTAAAGTTAGTAACACCGCAATGCATGCCAAAGTGTGATGACCAACTACAAATGGCGCATACCGCAATTCCTAATGCGCCAAGCAATATCCATTATGGTGAGCATGCTGTATATCGAAACTGCGGCCATTATTTGGCGGACGCAGAAAAATACAATGCTTGCAAAGTAACGCCCAATATTCCAGCTTCGGAAAAAACACCGCTTGCTGGGGAAAAGCATGCGCTTTTTCAGCGTTTAAGTTACAACCCTTATTATTCTGAGTTAACTAACGAACTCGCACTGTTTTTAGCTAAATAGTGTTACGTGGCTTGGTATTGTGCGAGATTAGCTTTTTACCAAGTCTGCATTAAACTTAGTGCTAGTTGTTCGGTACTCGAATGAACTTAGTTAACTTCTACAACAATAAATACAAAAATTAAAAATGCAGCAAAATAACTCTCATACAACCGATCTATGGCGAAGCTTTATTGAAGTTGATGGCTTACACAGCGCCGAACTAAAACGCAGAGTTTTTTCATTTTTGGCAATGTCTGGTATCGCTTTGGTAGTGTTTTCAGGGTTGTTGTTAGCAAACTTTCAAACTTACCCGTGGCTTTTAAGCATTACTTTGTTGGGCGCTCTCATTGCCGTATTTATTAATGTGGTAATTTACTTTAGTACTCGACAACTTAAATATTGCAGTATTGGCATTGCACTTACTGTCTTGCTACTAAGTATTTTATTGGTTTACACCGGCGGAAAGGAAAACACTGCGCTTTATTGGATTATGTTTTATCCAGTTGTGGTATTTACTATGTTGGGTGTTCGGTCCGGATTATTGCTTACAGCACTTGCGTTAAGTGCCATTGTTTTTCAGTTATATGGACCAGATTTTGGTCAAGCAAATTATGGTCACGTTGAAAAGTCGCGATTTTTATCGGGCTTTTCGCTGGTGGTATTTTTTGCATTTATTAGTGAATATTTTCGCGATAAAAGTCATCAAGCTATTACCAATATTACCTACAATCAAAAACAAAAAGCCAATACCGATGCGTTAACAGGTTTGCCAAATCGTCGATTTATTGATGCTATTTTCTTAACAAAAATGGAAAAAAATACCGCGGAATTGCTGCCTATGGCGGTGATTATGTGTGATATCGACCGCTTTAAAGACGTAAATGATAACTATGGTCACGATATTGGTGATAAAGCATTGATGCACATAGCTAAATTAATGCAAAATCAATTGCGTTATTCGGATGTCGTAGCGCGCTACGGCGGTGAAGAGTTTATTATTTGCTTGCCCCACGCATCGATGCGTCAAGCGGTGCAAATCGCAGAAAAATTACGTAAGAATATTGAAGAGCATCCGGTTAATTTGGAAAGTGGCGAGAATTTAGCGCTAACTGCCAGTTTTGGTGTGGCAGAAGTCCATTCAGTGGTTGCCTTTTACAATGCAGTTAAACAAGCGGATGAGGCCTTGTATAGAGCCAAACGAAGTGGTCGCAATCGTGTCGCGACCCTTTAACACCAATGAATAACACAGCAAATGCTGTGTTATCGCGTTATTTTCACCTTATAAACGGCAATCTGCTTTTCAATATAGCTTTCGCTATCTTCTGGCATAAACGCTTTTGAAAGATAAGTTTGTTGGCCTTTGTAATTAACAAAAAGCATACCTTTTGGTGTGTGGATGATTTCTTTGATTTGATCCCATTCAAGCAGTGATTCGGTGTAGGGGTTTTTACTTTCTATGCCATCTTCATTTAGGGTAATGGTGACAGTCGAATTCGATGCCCTGCTCCACATCTGGCGAGTAAGCCACCAAGGACGGCGATAGTAGAAACTGATAAATTCTAAAATGCCTAAACCAACCATAATGTAAGGCGCTACGCCACCAATCTCGGTAAAGATAATAAGCCCCATTCCAATGCCAATAAAACTGCCTGCAAAGCCGTATTTTGGTGTTTGGTGAGGACTGTGTGGCAGTGATTCGTCAAAACACTCTTCAAGGTATGCTTTGTCGAGCGTGAATTGGTAACTAATGGTCATTGGTATTTAACTTTTACTCATAAATAAAGCGAGAGATAACATTAATGGCGTAAGGTTTGCCGCAGCAGCTATCATGCCCATCGCAGGTAAATGCTGTGCTATGTTATCGCCTAAACGGAACAAGTATACCAAGGAAAGCAAACAAAGTACGAGAGGCAGTAACGCGATTAACGCAAGCTTAGGCAGAAGACCAATCATTACTAAACACACTAAGCCAGCAAATGCCGAAATCAATGACAACGCAAATACCCAGCGAGCAACGTTAACGCCATAGTAAATAGCGATATGTTTGCGGCCAACGCTTTTGTCGGCGACTATGTCGGGTAGTTGGTTTATTAGCAGTAGGTTATTGGTGATTAAAAACGGCACTAAACTAATCGCGACTAATGAGTAACTAATGTTACCCGTTTGCACTAAATATGCGCCAACAGGCATTAGAATAGCAAAGCCGATACCCGGTGCAATAAAACATAGCCAAGGGTGTTTGTTAAGCACCTTGGTATAACTCACTACTATCAATAGGCCAAGTAAACCAATTGGTATAAGCGCAGCGCCAATGCGAAAAATAAAAAATACACCAATTAATATCACCGCAATTATAGAGCCAACAGCGTATCGCTTAACTATGGGAGCGAGAGTTGGGTTTTGCTTTAATAAACCGCTGCCTCCGCTAAAAGGTGTTGGCGTGGTATTTAAATCTAAACCACTTTGAAAATCTTGATATTCATTGATGGTATTCACGGCAATTGCAGCGAGTATTGCACCCAGCACGCTTAGTAGCGCATCAAACATATCAATAGTTATGCCTTGATAAGTACAGTATGCAAGTCCAACTAAACACGACAGCGGCGCTAACGTTAAAAATGGTGGGCGAATGGCGGGCAGCGCGGCTATGTATTTGTTCATGTGCTCACTCCTAGTTCAGCTTGTATTCTTCCTTAAGTGCCAAATGTTGGGTTTTTAGTTTATTTAAACTCGTTTGAAATGCCTGCACTATTTCATCAGGTGTGTCTTTACTAAAAGCAATGTAATCATCAACGACTTTCAATAGTAGAATACGTTGAAATAATTTGCTGCCAAGCTTTCTTTGTTTTATAGCAGCGTTCAACCCTGAGCGTGAAATCGCTAATAGGTCGACACGCTTTGCTTTAAACAAAGCTAGCGCATCAGCCATACTTTTAGCAGCAAGAATTTGTTGATGTGGAAAATCCGTTTCGTAGATAAGACTTTGCGTTACGTCATTTCGAATAACCGCAATAGATTTATCAAAGACTTGCGAAATATCGGTAATAAATAAACCGCTATTCGGTTGCGCAATAATGTAATACTCTGCTGTAAATAATGGCCCTACCCATTTAAATTTTGCTGCACGATCAGCTGTTTTAGACATGGCAAATAATGCCGTATTTGGTTTGTCTCTAATTTCTTTATAGCCACGTGCCCAAGGCACAACTAATATAGGTTGCTCGGTGATACCTTGGTCGTGCCAAATGAGCTTTAATAAATCGACCGATAAGCCGATTAATTGATCGTTGTAATAATAACTTGAAGGTGGGTAAAGCTCAGTGTAGTAAGTGATTGGATGCGTTTTTTCAGCAGCCGCAAGGGGTTGCGCTAAAAGCAAACAGCCTGCAACAAATGCTAAACTAATTTTTATATTTAAAAATCGAAAAAACTGCACTGTACTACATAATTACTACTTTTGTTTTACTCTAGCTTATTGAATTACATAGAACAATGCATTTTATTCAATCATCTTTGACCTAGTACAAGTTAATTGATAATTCTTTCAAGTGGTTGACGCATAGCCAATTGTTGCGTGAAATACCGCATTGGAATAGTAATTAAGGCAACCAAAATACAAATCAAATAAATACTAAGCTGCTCACTGGTGTAATGTACTAGTCCGAACACACCAACTTCTAACACACAAATCACTGCAAAAAGAGCGATATTCTTTAAATTTATACAGCCTGAAAAGTATACGATTAATAAAGGCGCAAACGCTAAAAACATTGTTGTTGCAAATACGGTTAAAAAGGCGATTTTCACAGCTGCTTGCGCATCTTGCCTAAATAAAGTGATGGCAACCATTGCAGCAAAAATAAACACTGTATTACGCAATACCACTTTATCAAATGTGTAAATAATGTGTTTGATCAACTGACTGGTGCTGTCAAAGCAGTGAGCGATTGCTTTTATTTGATGTTTAAGCTGGTTGAACTCTTGATAAACTGGAAATTGGCATCCGAGTACGAGCGATAACAACATAAAGTTTATAAGTACTTCGTTATCTGTGGTCGCAAATAAAAAGCCAAAAATCGCGGCAAAATAGCCACCTAAATAACCAATTTTTGTTTGTGGGTAACATACTGCCCAGGCGATATCTTTGTTAAATGACTTTTTAAATTTAGCGGTAAACGTAGCTAATTTTTGGTTCCACCAAATGACCGATTGGCGGTCAGTTGGTACCAGGGTTTTACTGAGTTTAGTTCTGCCAGTCGGTGACTGAAAGGCGCTATAGATTGCGTAGCAAGCTGTTACAAATATGATTATTTGGGTTATTTCATGCGTTGCTTCAAACATCATTAAAATTAATAGCGATGAGCTAAACACGTTACGCAAAATATTGTGTACAACTGAGCCACTCGAATTTACTAGTAGTCCAATAATTGCAAAGCTAACCGGTATTAAAATGTAATGCAGTGAAAGCTCACTGCTTAATGTAATAAACGAACTCATTAGTAATGAGCCTATCACCGCTAAAATTAGTGCGCTTTTTAATATTGAGAAACGGTAAAGCGTATTTACAGCCCATAGGTAATGCGTTTTTAGTTTTGCCAGCCCAATTCCCAGCAAAAAGCCAAAAAAGAGTGATGGCAAACAGGTTATTAGCAAATAGGTTTTTACATAGCGAAAGGTGCTTGGGTCGAGTGATTTTTGTAGCCATAACGCATTAAATACAACTGAAAGCACAAGCATAAATGGCAGTGTTACTGTGCCACTGCGCATTAAAATCCACGCGTTTGATTTAAACAAACTCATTTGCCACCTCCAAATACCAGTCTTCCAGGTTGATTGGCTGAATCGTGGCATCAATATCGTAAAAAGCACACCACTCGTCTATCGGCTTTTTCAATGGTGCAATAATGCAAGTGTTGGTTGTGTCACCAAATTGTTGAACTCTGCTAATCGACGTGTCTTTTTCCAGCAGGTTAACTTTTGATTTATTAGTAAAGCTAAGTTTGGCAATGCTTGCCTTGAGCGCATCAAGCTCGTAGTAGTGGCGGATCACACCAAATTGCAGTACCGCAACGCGATTGGCAATGCGTTCTAAGTCAGACACAATATGAGTTGAAAAAATCACCGTAGTACCGTGTTCACAGCACAAATCGATCACTTCTTTTAAAAAGGCGCGGCGCATATTGGGATCAAGGTGTGCAACAGGTTCGTCTAAGATCAGCAGTTCAGGGCGAATTGATAATGCCTGCACCACGTCTAGCATTTGTTTTTGGCCACCAGAAAGCTTGCCAATTACCTGATCATGGCTGATGCGCCAGCGCTTTAGCAAGGTTTCGCAATAGGCTTTATCCCACGATGGAAAAAACTGACTAATGTAATCAGTGTATTGCGCTACTTTCATCCATTCAAATGCAGAACTGGTTTGCGCTACATAGCCAATTTTTTGTTTTTTGCTTTGCGGTAATTCATGCCATTCATAACCCCATAGTTTAATTGTGCCTTGATCTAATTGGCGCAGGCCCATAATCGATTCTAATAGGGTGCTTTTACCGGCGGCATTTTTTCCAAGTAAGCCAACAATATCGCCTTCGTTAACTTGCCAATTCAGTTTATCGATTACGCGCAAGCTTTTGTATGATTTGATGGCCTTTTCAATGGTGATAATCGGTTGAGTCATAGTTACGTCCTGTTGCTTAGCGCAGAAAGTGCATCTTGTATTAGGGTTATAATCGCGTCGTCAGAAAGCTTTTGCTGCTTGGCTAACGTTACAAATTGATCGCGCTGAGTGAGCAGCGCGTCACTGTAATTACTAATGTTGTGTTGCTCGGCAACCAACATGCCAATGCCTTTTCGCTTTTCCAGCACGCCTTGTTGTTCTAATTGCGAGTATGCTTTAGAAATAGTCATTGGGTTTACTTGTAAGCTAGATGCCATTACACGTACCGAAGGCAGCTGTTGCCCCGGTTGTAACAATCCCGCACGAATGCCCTGCTTGGTTTGCTCCATCACCTGACGATAAAGCGCACTCGATGCTTGGGTGTTTATGGTGTAAATTGCATGAATTAAATCTATGCTCATAGTGTATTAGTAATTTATAGGTGTATTAATACACTAATACAGTTTGAAATTAAGTCAATAAATAAAATGAAATTAATAGCAACGCTTAACTACCCTGTAGTGATCCATTATTGCGGTGACGATGAATTGGAATATGTTGAAAGCCAGCATCAGATGCGGGATTTACTGGGTAGTTTAGTGATAAATGACGGTGTGATTGATAGTAGCGGAAATTACCATCGTGTTATCAGCAATAGCGAGCTTTTACAGATAAATTCGTTCAACTTAGAAGAATTTACGCTGTTACTGCAAAAGCATGCTTTTGCTTTAGCAAATTGCTGCATTACTAAAATGCACTTTGCCAGTTTTGCAGAGGGCTTCGCTTTTATAAAAGTGACGCGTTAGCAATTAAGCGACAGGCATAAGGTATATGCCTGCTCCTTTGTATTTACGCTAGGTACTTCCTTTAAATAGATTGATACATAGCGTTAATCAGTGACTCAGCGCGTTGTCCCATAAGCGTGTTATTGTGTTTGCTTGGTTCATGGTATTTTTCAGTGACATAAGCCATCGCTAAGCCGCTTTCTAAATCGGCGAAGCCAAATGAGCCTCCCATGCCAAAATGACCAAATGCATGTTTATTTGGCCCTATCGGGAAAATATCTGGCGCATTAAACATAAATCCATTTTGCATTGCCCAATAAACTTTGGAGATGAACTCAAGCCTCGCTGGTGGCACTTTAAATGTGGTGTCAAACCATTGTTGAGAAAATAACTCTTTGCCATTTAAGCTGCCCTTATTCGCAAGAATGGCATAAAGCTTAGCGAGCCCCTCTGCCGTACCTTGCCCTGTTACTGCGGGTATTTCACTGCTGCGCCAGAGGTCTGAGTTTGGCTGGTAGTGTTCGCTGCAAGGTTTAAAAAACTGCCATTTCCAATGCGGTATTTTACTTAGCCAGCGGCTCATTAGTTTGAGCACAAACGGGCTAAACTGTTTTGTTGGAATGATGTTTCGAGATATTTGATTATCGCTGTGTGCGAGTGCGTAATCGATGCCAAAAGGAGCTGCTATCTCTTGCTGGAAAAATGCGTTGGGCATGCGTCCATCCACTCGGCAGATGATTTCACCGAGCAAATGCCCGTAGGTTAAGGCGTGATATACCAAGGCTTCTCCTGCGGCAAATCGTGGTTTTGCTGCTGCCAGTGCCTGTGTCATTGTTTGCCAGTCAAATATATCACCGGGTTTAGTGTTAGCTATTGAGGCCAATCCCGCACTATGATTTAAAATATGCCTTGTGGTAATTGCGCCTTTGCCATTTTGAGCGAATTCAGGCCAGTACTCAGCGACAGGTGCATCTAAATTCAGCTTGCCACGTGATGCTAACAATAAAACACATAAGGCCAATGGCCCTTTGCTGCTAGACATAGTGCACACTCTATGGCTTTTATGCCACGCGCCATTAGGAGATTGGTTTGTGCCATACAAATGTGCAACCAACTTTTGATTTTGGTAAACAGCTACTGCTGCACCGGTTTCACCATGCTCAATAAATAACGCATTAAAAGCACGTTGCAGGCTTTCGAACTTAGGTTCAATAAAGCCCTCAATTTGCAGAGATTGTGAGACGCTCATTAGAAGCTTCTCGCGAATGTTACGCCCACTTGGCGAGGTGTGATGTAATTGGCAAGTGCACTGCCTGGCATCACTATTCTGAATTGTTGAACGCGCTGATCGGTTAAGTTATTGACCCATAGCGATGCTGTCCAAGCTTCTTGAAAATTAAGGCTTAGGTTGGCATTAAAGACATTACTAGCGCTTTGTTTTTGTGTTTCTTTAAAGTCGAAATAAAGATCACCTGAGTGTTGCCAGCTAATACTCGCGTCGAGCTGAATATCAGAAGAAATCTGGTTTGAGAACATTAAACTATTTGCGACACTGTATCGTGGTGTCATCGGTATTTTATCGTTTTTACTAGTATCTAAATTAGAGTGGCGTGTGTTTAAGGACTCAACGTGTGCGTTATTGTACCCTGCACTCATTTGCCACGTAACAGAATCAAGTATGCGACTGGTGAGGTTTAACTCTGCGCCTTGGCTTTTAACAGTATCAATATTGGTAACACGTGAAAAACCAAATACGGTGGCGTGAAAATGTTGGTAATCTTTAAGCTCAGTATTAAATATAGATAGCTCTAGGCTTGTGGCCAACTCATCAAAATCAGCTTTATAGCCAAGCTCGAAGTTGTTACTGAGTTCAGGTTTGTAGTCTAATCCCATGCCGTGACGGATTCCAATATCATCGGTATATTCCATTAACCAAGACGTACCTGCGCTTAAATAACCTTGGCCATAGCTGAAATAAAGGCGTTGATTATCAATGAACTGGTAATTGATAGCGGCTTTGGATAAAAACCGGTCGTCTGATTGCTGCGTTTTGGCCGAAGTTTCAATGCTCGGTACAGGGTAACCCATATTGGCATAATGAGTATCGGCGCTGACATCTTCATTGAAATAACGTGTTCCCACTTGTACTTGCAGTACATCATTTAATTGCCAATTTAAGTCAACATAGGCTAAGTGATTGGTGCGCTCTAACTTGGCGCGTGTTGTCATAGCAAACAGTGGATAGTTATTCGCATTATTTTGCTTATTTCGGTTGTAACTCGCGCCTAGAAGCCAATCAATATCCGAATTTGGACTTTGATATGTTGCTTTAAACTCTTGATATAGATCTTTTTCATGAATGCTTGAGTGGTAGCTACCGTATGGTTGATCTGAGTAGTCGGCGTCAAATACCGCTTTAGTGTCGATCTCTAAGTGGCTGGTAATAGAGCTTAACGTCCAGTGATTGATTTGCCAATCCAAAGATAGCGCGTAACCGATATTGGTTTGCTTGAACTCATTTTCGATATTTAGGCCAATTTCTAAATCGTCGCCATTATCTAGGGGTGGCTGCGCTACTACATAAGGAGCAAGGCCATTGTCTTTTTCATCATAATTGAGTGATAAACGAGCACTGAGGTTATCGGCTTCAAAATATAACTTGGCATAGGTTGCATACTCATTGATTGGGTCGACATCGCTATTAAGCAGGGTGTTGTTTACAGTGCCATCACGCTTTGTCCAATTACCGCCTAGATTAAGCCAAAGTTTGTCAGAAATAAGCGCACCAGAGACATTGCCTTTGATGCTGGTTTGTCCCAGCTCTGCAAATCCGACTTCAGCTAAGCCAGAGATATCATCCGTTGGCTTTTTGGTATTGATCACTATGATGCCGTCACGGGTATTGCGGCCAAATAAATTGCCTTGTGGGCCTTTAATAACTTCTACTGACGCTATGTTATTCATCGGCAAGTTTAAACCGTAGAGGCTAGAATAGGGCACACCATCAATAAACACGCTTAAGGTAGATTGCTCGTAGTTTCGCGGCAGTCCTCGCACTTGGATATAAGCATAATCTCCGGTAATGGCCTGCATATTAAAGTTTGGCACAAAGTTAAGTAGTTCATCGAGATTAGAAATATTAAGTGATCTTATTGTTTCTTCATCAAATACGGTGATGTTCGACGAAACATCAAGAGGCGTTTTATCAATACGTTGAGAGGTAATGGTAATGCGTTCAATATCATCAAGTAGTGCATCTGTTGCCATTGCACAAGGTGCGATCAGTACTAGCGGAATTAAAGAGTAAAGTTTCATAATACGAGCCAAAAGTTAATTCTGGCTGCCATTTAATATTAATGAGAAGTATTTTCATATATCATCGATAGCACCTCAGGGAGTCAAATTATCACGACAGGGAGTCTTTATTTAAGATGGTAAAAAATGAGTACCCACAGTATTGATATTCGTGATTTCGACGGATTTAAAACACACCATAAATTTTATGAAACAAAGCTTTCTGAACTCAGTGACCACCAGTTTACTTTGCCTCAAGAATTTGGTGGCGGGGTGAGTTATGGATTTGAATTTAGCAAAACCAGTATATTGCAGCTAAGCAGCATGTCGTTTGAAACAGAGACTGAATTTACCAATGGTGAAGGACCATTATGCGGCGCATTTATTGTACTCGAAGGCACACTAGAGCTAGAAATTGAGGGCTATGGCAGCCTCACCGCATCAAGTGATCAGGCCTGCTTATTTTTCTTAAATAAAGCCAAGTGCCACTGTCGTTATCGCGCGGGAAAAGTACGCTTGCTTAATTTTTCTATTGAGCAAGAGCTGATGGCTTCACTGGCACAAGATTACGATAACAGTCCTTTAGGTTATCAGGCCGATGAGCTGCATATTGATAACGCGTTATGGCTGCTTCCTGTGTCACCCGAACTGCAAGACAATATTCGTCAGATTTACCAGTGTGAGCTTCCGGCAGCCAGTGGCAAGCTGCTGATCCAAGCGAAAGTACTGGAAATTCTTACGCAACTTTTCGAGCTTAGGCAGCAGCGTGAAAACAAGTGGCCCGCAATAAAATCGCGAGATTTAGATGCCATCTACAATGCGGCAAATACTATAGAGCAATCAATGCAAAACCCACCAAACTTGATTGAATTAGCACATTTGGTTGGCATTAATGACAACAAATTAAAAGTGTTGTTTAGGAAGGTATTCGATTCTACCGTATTTGAATACTTGCACCTAAAACGAATGCAAAAAGCGCAAGGGTTACTAAAACACTCGGGTTTATCCATCGCAGAAATTGGATTTGAAATTGGCTTAAAACACGCTGGCAATTTTGCGCAAAAGTTTAAGCAGTTTTCGGGCTACTCCCCGAGAGAATTTAGATCAAAAGTTCAAACCCATGAACACAGTTGAGACTAAATTATACCAATTCTGTTACGTATGTGATCAGGGATAGTGCTGGATAAATGAAATGGTAACAAGGCGGAATTTTTCTTATGTAGTTGTTCTACATTGATAAGTTCTAACGCAGTTAGCATGATATTTAGCCCGCTAGGATGATCAGCTATTTAAGTGAATTGGTATTAGTTCAACTCTGGCGATAAGCGCTTAATATCACCTTCGATCGCTTCCATGCGTGCGATAGTGAGTTGCTCGTACGGATCAATATCAAAATGCCAAATTAAATTACCTTGTTTTACCAGTGTAATATCGCTTGGGTTAGTAAGGTCGAGACGCCAAATTTTATCTTGCTTTGACCATGATGATTGCCAATACAGAGCATTGTTTTTAATGCGAATATTGTGCAATAAATTCGTTTGCTCGCGGCTAAGTTTTGCGAGATTTTCGCCGCTTTCAGTTAAATCAGTTTTGCTAATTAATTGATTGTCTTGTAGCACTAACCAACGGCTATTACTGCTATCGAAATAGGCAAACTGTGCATTTAAATCAATACTTTTAAGCACTCTGCCTTGTAAATCATAGAGCTGTATTTTGGTGCCATCAAAGGCGTAAACCGTTTGCATATCATACCAGCCGGCATTTTTTATGGTGCTATTTAGCTCAGTGGTAAACTGCAAAATCAGGCTTTTGCGATCATATAGCGCTAAATCCATATCGCGGTTCGACAGCAGCATGCTTAAATCCGGCCGCCATTCTAAAAACTTAACGTATTCATAACCTTTGTGATTAGAAAGGCGCGTTACCTTGTTGTCAGCATGCAAATACACTTCGCAAACGCCGCTGCGGCGCGACATAAATGCGGTTTCACCTAAACTATTACTGACAGGTAAATAATCGATGCTTGAGGTTGAGAAAATCGGCAAGTTGTCTTTATCTCGAATATTCACTTGCCAGCTTTCAATTGCGGTGTAGATATCGCCATTTTTATCAATTGAAGCACTGGTGAAAAGACCTTGAGCGGTGTTGTAAATAGGATAGCTTTGGCCATCGCGGTGCGTTGCTATTAAATTATGGCGCTGACTTTCATCGTTACTGACAATGGCACCGTTATTTGGATTATAGGCCACAAGCCAAACTGGAAATGGCCAGCTAAGCGCTTCTTTGCCATCAAGTGACACCAGTTTGCTGGTGTGGTCAATATAATTAAATAGAAAATAAACGCGATTATCCCATGCTGAAATAGCCCCTTTGTATTCAGCTTGAGCAGGGCGTTCAAGTGGCATCGCAATAAGTTCTTCGGTACCAATGCGGTACAAGTAGGGCACTAATACACCTTGCTGTAAGATGCTTAAAATAAGCTCGTCATTTGATTTCCAAACAGGCGGTTTTGCCGATTCACACACGATGCCGTTAGCGCGATGGCTGGTGGCACCTTGCGGTGAAATAATTGAAAGTTCACATTTATCTTCAATAAATTGCCAATACGCTAATAGCTTTCCTTTGTGTTGCCAAGCGGGAAAACCAACACGATGCGCAAAAGTGCGATTGAATAACTGTTGGCCCTGCTTATCTGTAATGGTGAGGGTTTTAATATCTTTTATATATGCCATTAAATCGTGTTCGCGATGCACGCTTACATCAAATTCTAAGCCTAAATCGTAGCTCACATCATGAAGTTCATAATGCGGAATTTCAAACTCGCTTTCTTGGCTATTAAAAAATGCCCAAACGCTAAAGCACACGACTAAAATCGGCAGCACCGCCAATAGTGGGTGAAACTTTCGACTACTGCGTTCTATGGTTTTTACTTGCGCTTGCACATTGCTAACAAGCTCAACATCGGCAATAAAACAGTAACCCTTTTTCGGCACTGTTTTTATAAAGCGAGGATTGCGTGAGCTATCACTTAGTAGTTTTCGCAGTTTAGTTAACAGTTGATACAGGCTGTTTTGTTCAACTATGGTGTTTGGCCATAACGCGGTTTGAATGTGTTCTTTTGAAATAACTTGCTGCGCATTATTTATCAGCATGGCAAGCAACTGAGACACTTGAGGCTCAAGTTTTTCTATCTGACCTGTTTGCCACAGGCAAAGCTCATCTTTAGATGCATTAAACTCAAACTCTGCAAATCTAAATGTACCTTGTCTTGGGGTATGAGCGTTTTCCATAGCTGTTTAAACAGGCCTTTTATAGTTTTAATAACAAAAATACGGTTTTGCAGATTAAAGTCAATAAATATAAGACTTCTAGCAGCTTTATTAAGAAAAAAATCAGCTTTTTAAGCTGCTTTTTCTGCTGATATGTAATGCAAATAAACCGCATATGAGCCGTTATGAAAAATCCGTTAATTTACTCTTTTACACTTGTGAGCTTTGCCACACTGGCCGAGCAATCGGCAATCACATTAGATGGTCAGCTCGCTGAAAATATATGGCAGGATGCCACTCAATATCAAACCTTTTATCAGGTAGTGCCAGCCACCTTGTCAGAACATAAAAGCAAAGTGGAAGGGCGAGTCTACAGCGATGAAAAAGGCATGTATATCGGCATGATTAATTATCAGCCAAAGGAGCAGCGTAAAAAGCAATACAACTTGCAAGATGCGTTTATGCAAGCTGATTTTAATCGTTTTGTTATCGATTTCTCAGGCGATGGCAGTGGCGCGTATTTGTTTGCGGTAACGCTGGGTGGCGGTATTCAAGATGCGGTACTGACGCCGCAATTAGCAACCGACTATGATTGGGATGGCGCTTGGCAATCTGCATTTTATGAAGCTGATGATTTTTGGTCGATAGAAGCGTTTATTCCATGGCATGCAGTGTCGTTTCGTCATAAACAAGACGACAACGGCTACTCTCAAGTGGGTGTATCGCTTCAGCTTTATGATTTAGCGAAAAACTATATTTATGGCTCGCAGCCACAAACCACCAGCAATAGCGATTTTTACATTGAAATGCCAAAAGTCCAGGTGAAAATACCACAGACTCAGCAGTGGGCATTTGTGCCTTATGCCAGCTATTCAAACGATTTTGTGGCGAATGATGGCGATGCAAACTTAGGGTTTGATTTAGTCTATAAGCCGAATCACCACCAAAAGTTAAGTGTTGCGGTGAATCCTGATTTTGGTCAGGTCGATAGTGACGAGGTGGTGCTGAATTATTCTGCAGTGGAAACATTACGCACCGATAAGCGTCCGTTTTTTACTCAAGATATTAGTGTGTTTAGCATTCCGTCCGAGCGCAATACAAAGCTTATTCACACCCGTCGTATTGGTGCGGGCAGTGATGATTACAGTGAATTAATTACACCAATTGATGTGGCTGCGCGCTTTGTCCATCAAGGTGAAAACTTGCAGTTGGCGGGTTTTGCTGTAGCGGAAGATAATTTAGCCTCAGACGCGGGCAAAGACTTTTATGCAGGACGCATTAATTACACCCAGCAAACGGCGCAGCAAAATTGGCAAACCGGTGTGTTGGCAACTAAAACCAAGCGACCATGGTTAGATAGAGATGCCTACAGTTATGCTTGGGATAGTCAGTATCAAAGTGATACCTGGTCAGGTCAGGTTGCATTAATGCACACGGATATAAGCGAGCAGGGGGTAAATACACAAGGTACTGGTATATCGCTAAATGCAAAGTACCAATTTAATGTAAACACATCAATTTCAGCTAATTACCTAAGACTTGATGATAGTTTTGATAATAACGACTTAGGATACAGCGAACGTAATAATTGGCGTGCCAGTGAAATCAACTTTAGCCATGCTATCAACACTGACAATAAGTGGTTTAATCGCGTATTGCAAAAGGCCAGTATTAATTATCACACCGATGATTATGGCTTAAAGCTAACCAGTAATCCGCAATATTTAGTCAATCTAAATCTAGAAAATGGCGGCCAATTTGAAACCATAATTAATTACTACGCAGGAGCATGGCACGACAACTTAGGCTATGGCACGGACGCAGTTTATGTTGATGATAATTGGACTTCTCGCGTGATGTACATTAGCCCTTATATAGGTATGTTTAGCTGGGCAGCGAGTTACCAAAATGATCAAGAGGGGTTAAATGGCCGTGCTGATCAGTACGCTGTTGATTTAACGTTAATGCCTCACCCAAATTGGCGCATTGCATTTAACAATTACTTCCGTACGGGTGATGGCTGGTTGGTAGCAAATCAACAAAATGTGATTACCGAATACGACCGTGATTACTATGCAAACCATATTAAAATTTCAGGTTTAATTTTAGATAATCTTGAATTTAGTTCGACCTTTCAGTGGGCGAGTTTGAAGGCGCAAAGTAAGCAGGTTTATCGTGTTTCGCAAAATGGTTTGCAAGCCGACACTCGCGATACCAGCTTTGATGATTCGCGTTTCAACCTGCAACTAAAACTACGCTATAAAATGGGCGCATATTCAGATATTTATTTGGTTTATGGGCGTGGTGGTAACGAATTAATTGAACGCGATTTAACTAATAACCGCTTTGCAACATTAGAGCGCAATTGGCAGCAGCCCGATCAAGAGTTTGTTACATTTAAAGTACGCTATCTGTTTTAGCTAACACCAAAGCAAAAACCTAACTGCCCTAGGTTTTTGCTTTTTTCTTGCCTTTTACAAGCTTTATCCAAAACGCTAGCTCAAACAACACACCTAATATAATTACCAAAAAAGTACCGCTTTGAAACGAAACGGTATAAAAGAAAATGGCCGTGATAAGCAGTGCCGCTAAAATTAGGTAGTGAGTGACAGTTGAAAACATATCGATTCCTTAAGTTGTTTTCTTACGCGTTGGCTTTAAATAACAACTGATTTTGGCCTGCCGACTTTAAATAAAAGCGAATTTCTTGGCCTAATCGCGTTGTTACCTGGCTGATAATAAAATCACCCATTTTTTCAAGCTTAGCTAAGTAGTTAGTGCGATTTTTAAATGACTGCTTAATTAAGGTTTGCTTTTGTCCGTTGATATAAAGCTTTGCATCCTGCTGATCATTTTTTGTTAAGCGTATTTGCTGTCCAGCTAACACTAATTTATATGTTTTAAGCATAATGCCTCCTTAATTCGTTAAGGCTAGACTAAGCAAAAATTAAAAACGATGAGCTTAAAAGTGTTTAAAGGCGATATTCGGTGATTACTGGATTTATTTAACTTGGTTTATGGGCGATTCGCCCATTGATTGATCATATTGAGTAAGTCTTTTTCAACCAAAGGTTTAGATAAAAAGTCATTCATACCAGAGGCTAAGCATTTATCTTTGGTTTCACTCTGATTGCTGGCTGTTAACGCAATAATGGGGGTATTTGTATCAAATTGGCGTATTTGCTTAGTGGCATCAAAGCCATCTAATTCAGGCATTAAGCAGTCCATTAAAATAATATCAAATTGATGCTCTTTTGCTTTCGCAACGGCTTCAAGACCATTATTTGCTGTAGTGACAGTATGTTCAGCAAGCATCGCTTTTGCGATATGTTGGTTTAGCGGTACATCGTCTACTAGTAAAATAGCTGCATCGACGACTTTTTCAATATTGTGTGTGGCGTCTAGGTTTAGCTCTGGTTTTTCAACTTCATCGCACGGTAAGGTCACAACAAAACGTGATCCTTGACCAAGTTTACTGGCAACTTCAATTGCGCCATTCATTTGTTTTACTAGCGCATTACAAATGGCTAAACCGAGTCCAGTGCCGCCATATTTGCGGGTTGTACTGGCATCTGCTTGAACAAACTTAGTGAATAAGGAATCAATTTGCGCTTCGCTTAAACCTATGCCGGTATCAACAATCGTGATTGTGAGTAAATATTTGCCTTGTCCCGTTGCGGTTAATTCTACCGACACCGACACAGTGCCTTGCTCAGTGAATTTAATCGCATTACTAATTAAGTTGATTAATACCTGTTTTACGCGCACATCATCAAGTGCCACATAAGATGTTTGATTAGTATAATTTGCGATAATACTAACGTCTTTTTCCATCGCAGATGCATTAAACATATCGACAACGTTTTTTAGCATTTGGTTTATTTCACACGGCACGGGATGCAGTACAAGTTTGCCTGCTTCTATTTTTGAGATATCTAAAATATCATTAATGGTTGCGAGCAATTGCTGCCCCGAGCTGGTGATTACATCAAGTTGTTGCTGTTGTTGTTCGGTCATTGATGTTTTGGCAAGAAGTGTTGCTGTGCCGAGTACACCGTTTAGCGGCGTGCGAATTTCGTGACTCATTACGGCGAGGAAATCTGACTTAGCTTGCGCAGCCAATTGGCTCTTTTCGGTTTCTTTCTTTAATTCGGCCTGCTTGGTTAGCAAATTATCGAGCAAGTCGTTGTATGCATTGACTAGTTCGCCAATTTCATCGCTGCGTTGAACCGATACTTTTTTTGGTTTACGAGATTTAATGCCCGCGCGGATAGAGTTCAACAATTGATATAGCGGCACAATTGCTTGGGAACGAATTACATAAATACTTAGTGCCATAGTGATTGAAAAGCCAAGTAGGGCAGCGAAGAAAATATATTGGTTAGATAGCGCGATATAGTTGCCTAATTGTTTGGTGTTTATAACCAAAATAACAATGAGATCTTCAAGTGCGCGGCGGTCTTCCGATACCGCTTCAAAGCTGGCTAAATAAATAAGCTGGTTATCAAAATAAAAGTAATCGGGTGCTTGGTTAAAGTTTAGGTTATCGAGTAGTTGGCTAAAGCGAAAATGAGAAGAGGTAAACGATTCGCCAATTAATTCTGCTTGGTTGCTTGCTAAAATAACCCCTGAATCTGCTTTGGCAATAAGTACATGATCTACTGCATCGTTTGCACCGATTGCACTTGTAACGCGTTTAAAGTTTGCGCTGCTAATGCGATTGGCTGTGGCAACAACAATGCTTTCAATAATTAACTCGGCTTCATGCTTCATCATTGCTTTAGAAAGTTGGGTTGCATTGTGTTTATTAAACAATACTAGCCCCGCCAACACGGTGATATAGATAATGCTGAGCAGTAAAGTTATTCGCTTTCCGAGCGTTAAGCCTTCAGTCACTTAATTTCCCTATAGATAAAAACTGCGAGAGCGCGTTGCACTCAAAATTTATACTATTTGTTTCATTAAGCACAGTACACACTTGCTGCATGTTTTGCGATAAGCCTTTTGGCGAGAGTATCTCTCGTTGCTCATTTGCGGATAACACCTTTAAATCCTGAAAAGCTGCGGCAAATTCATCTGCACTAATACCTTCGCGTTTAGCCATAATATTGTTTGCTTCAATAGGGTTCTGCTTCGCGTAATCAAGAGCTGCTTGCCATGCGCTATGAAAGCGTTTTATCCACTCAGGGTTTTGTTCAACTAGCTCGCTTGAAACCGTTACCACATCTAAAATCGTTTTAGGTATTTCACGCGAATCAAACACCTTTTGTAACTCAAATTCATTTAATAGTAAGTTGGAATAGGGAGGGTAGGTTACGTAGGCGTCGATAATATCTTTATCAAATGCATCTGGCGCATCAAGCTGCTCAATGTTTAGCATTTCAATGTCATTAAGTGCCAAGTCGTGCTTCGCCAGAGCTTGATGCAAAAAGAATGAACCTAGCGAACCAAGCTCAACACCTACACGTTTACTTTTAATTTGGCTAAGTTCGCTAATGTCCGACTTTGCTAAAATCATATCACCGCCGTTTGAGTAATCCGTTACTAATACAATTGATATCGGCTTTTTATGCTGCGCAGCTAATGATACAGCTTCGATCATGGTACTGGTCATGGCATTTGCTTTGCCTTGTCGGAAAAAGCGTTTTACTTCAGCCAATGACGGTGCTTCAATGATTTCTATATCTAATCCCGCTTGTTTAAATAGACCTTTTTCATTCGCTAAATATAAAAACTCGTAACCTGGCCATGGATTGATTGCCAGTTTGATTTTTGGATTATGAGGCTGAGAGCATGAGCTTAATAGCAAGCTGGTAAAAATAACTAGTATTAGATGGATTGGTTTCATTATTTGTCTTCGCCTAACGCTTTTTTATTTAGTATAGAAAACCTTATGGTAAGTGGTATAAATCAAAGTAAAAATATGAAATTCTTCAATATTCTAAAATATTCAGCTGTTTATTTTCCAATGACTAGCCAAGAATAAGTGTGTTTGCTGGCCAGCGACGGACAATTAACGAATTAAGGAATATACAATGACATTAGGCGAAAAGTTAAAACAATTAAGACAAGAAAAAGGGTTAAGCCAACCCGAATTAGCAGCTGAAGCCGGTATTGAACAATCGTATTTATCAAAGTTAGAAAATGATAAATCGCTCCCATCGAATGACATTTTGCGGAAAATACTCGCTGCGTTTCAGGTGTCACTGAGTGACTTTGTAACAGACGAATTAGTGCAAAAAGACATGGCACGGCTAAAGCAAATACCCGACATAGAGCAGCTTATTGCGCAAAAATCACAAAATCAATTTACGCAAAGGCGCAACTTTTTATTGGCTGCTAGCATAAGCATCGTGTTGGCCTCGACCCTGTTTTTTATTGGTTACAGCAAACTTATTTTTAATGAGTATGTGTATCACTATGAATCGATTGGTGTGGTGAAAGACGATGAACCAGCGGATATATTTTCGCGTTGGGAAAGGTATTATTTAAATACAGGTGAGGAGTTGTCGGCATTACAAAGGCAGAAAAAACAAAAATCCTTAAGCTTAGAAATGGCAAAACGTCGCGTTACATTAGTGCAAATGACACCAGAGTATAAAGGCCCAAGCTTTACCGAGACTGTCGCAGGGGGCAGACGCATTTATAAGCTTGATAACTTAATGAGTAAAAAGATTCGCCGCCCAATTAATTCATGGTTGCAAGTGCTTGGCGTACTGCTATTTGCATCAGGCATTATGGGTTTTGTATTAGAAAGGCGATTATTTAAACTGAACTAGGGGTAATCAAGTAAGCCGATCATGTTAAAGCACTTAATGGCCAATTAAGTGCTTTAACGTTTTAGCTCAGAACAACTGAGTTAATAAAAACGTCATCCACATTGCCATAAGTAATAATGAGCTGATGCCAAATGCATATGTACGCCTTTTTAAATTGCGTGCAGAGATATGCTCAAATGCATGCCAAAACCGTAGCGCAACATAACTCCAAGCAGCAATCATCCAAATGAGCGTTTCAATAGAATGAAACGATAAAAAGCCTAATAGAATAATAAATAAAACTGGCTGTTGAAACTGATTGTCATAGCTGCGCCCTGCTAACAAAATATCTTGCGGCATTTCGCTGTAATTAATATTTTGTACTGTTTTATAATTGAGCTGTTTTTTACGCACTGCGATAATGCGCTTTGTTGCTGCACGGATCAGTAAATAAAAGGTCAGAACTAGCTGTGCCAAAATAGGGCCGTATATCCAAATCATGTGTCTTTTTCTCCTAAAGTAAACACGATAAGACCTAGTGTATTGCTAAAAAGCTTGTTATAACGTGTCTTAACTGACTAAAAAAGGTTAATTAAAGACATGCATAAAATTGGTATATTGGTTAATCAAGGAGTGATGGCAACCGCAGTTACAGGTGTAATTGATGTACTCAATGTGGCGAATGGTGTTTACAAAAAACGCACTGGCGCAAATGCAGATGCCTTTAGTTGGCAACTAATTGGCGTTGATAAAAAATACGTAGAATCGAGCCAAGGATTAGTGTTTAAAGCGGATGTATGGCTTGAAGAAACCAGTGAATTTGATGTGGTGATTTGGCCTGGCAGCCAATACCGCAGCGATCAGGATCTCTGGCAGCTATGCAAAAGCCTAAAGCCGTTTCATCCGCATATTGTTAAGCTCGCAGAAAATGCTGAATTGGTAATGTCTGGGTGCACTGCTGTTCCGCTGCTGGCGCACACAGGCTTACTGGCTGATAAAAAAATTACCGCTAGCTGGTGGCTAGATAGTTTTTTTCAGCGTCATATAAAGGGTTGTAAACTCGATACGAGTGAAATGTTGCGACTTGATGGTAAGTTTTTAACTTGTGGTGCAACTTCGAGTTTCTTGTTATTAACTTGGTATTTAGTGCGTCATTATTTAGGTAAAGATATTGCCGATACAGTTGCTCGATATTTATTGATAGACACGGAACAGGTAAAACAAAGCGCATTTTTTGCGTTAAATGATTTACCTGAACACCAAGATGCGGAAATGCGAAAGTTAGAGCAGTGGATCTGCGATCACTTGGATAGCAGTATCGATGTATCAACTATGGCGTATAAGCTTAATATTAGTGAGCGCACATTAACTCGTCGATTCAAAAAGCTGTTAGGCGTTGCGCCCATGCAGTATGTACAAATTGCACGCATTGAACGCGCGTGTGGTTTGTTAAAAACAACCAATAAAACGGCACAGCAAATTGCGTTGGGTTTAGGTTATCAAGATGATGCCGCGTTTCGTAAATTATTTATTAAACATAAAGGCGTTGGTATGGGCGAGTACCGCAGAAATAAAGAGTTTTTTGAATTGTAAAAAAAGGGGCAAGTGCCCCTTTTTTATTTCATTAAATTAACTTCAACTTTGCCGTCTTTTATAACAAGATCAACCTGTTCCATTGTACTGATGTTCTCAAGAGGGTTGCCTTTTACCGCGATCACATCGGCAAACTTCCCAGCATCTAATGAACCAAGAGAGTTTTGTTGTTTAAGTAACGTTGCGGCATTAATGGTTGCCGCCTGTAGCGCTTGTAACTCAGTCATGCCAAATTTCACCATGCGGCTAAATTGGTGACCGTTGTCACCGTGAGGATATACACCAGCGTCAGATGCAAACACCATATTCACCCCCGCTTTTACCGCTTTAGCGAAACTCGCACGCTGGCGCGACCCTACTTTACGTTCTTTATTCAAACTTTCTTCTAGAATGCCGGCTTTTTTGCCCTCGCTAAGAATATATTCAGTATTGTAGATATCCATCGAGAAGTAAGTGCCTTTTTCAAGCGCTAACTGGATTGCCTCATCATCCACAAAGCTGACATGCTCAACCGAGTTAACACCTGCTTTAATTGCCGATTTAATACCATCGGTACCATGGGCGTGCGCTGCTACCGTTAGGCCGCGTAAATGAGCTTCATCAACAATCGCTGTCATTTCTTCTTGTGAATACTGTTGTGCACCCACTTTGGTGCCTTTTGATAGCACGCCACCGGTAGCGCAAAATTTAATAACATCAGCGCCGTATTTGATGTTTTCACGCACTTTTGCTCGCACTGCCCAAGGGCCATCGGCAACACCTTGACTTGTCACTGCATGTTCATGGGTTAATAAATTATTGTCACAGTGCCCGCCAGTAACGCCTAGGCTTGGCCCAGCCGCAAAAATACGAGGACCGGGTACATCGCCATCTCTAATTGCATCTTTTAGCGCGATATCGGCGTAACCTGGTGCGCCTAAGTTACGTACCGATGTAAAACCGGCCTCTAATGTACGTTTTGCATTACGCACTCCGGTAATTGCAGAACGTTGCGTAGTGCGTTGCAGGCGTTTGTAACCGTGTACTTGGGCGTCACTTGTTAAATGCACATGCATATCAAAAAGCCCTGGCAATAATGTGTAGCCTTTTAGTTCCATTACTTTGGCATCAGGTGCGTAAGCTTTGCGATTGCTTTTGCTAAGGCTCACAATTTTATTATCTTCAATGACCAGTGTGGCTGGTTTAATTAATGTGCCTGTATTGATATCAAGTGCCGCATCGGCGTTTAATACAAGCTGCTCTGCCACAGCTGAAAAGCTACTGAGCGCTGCTAACGCAATAAGTGTACGTTTAAACATAATTACAAACTCCTGCTGATTTTTATTTGTTATCCCACAGCCGCTGGCATTAGTGAAGAAAAACTCGATAATTAACCAAGTTTAAAATCCACAGTGTAAAAAGAAACGTAACATCATAGATATAGGCTAAAATAAACGACAAAATTGGGTTATATTTAGCGTGCATAAAATCAACAGGAATAATAAATGAAAGCGTTACTCGTCAAAATTTTAGTACCAATCGGTATTTTTATTATCGGAGCTTTAGGTTTTAATTTGATCAAAGCAAGTGCCGCCGATGATGGCGAAAAGAAGCCTGTTGATACACGACCTACAGTGAGTGTTACGGCGTTAAAAGCAATAGAGCATCAAGTAGTACTAACCAGCTTTGGCGAGGTGAAGCCACTTGAAACAACACGCTTGGCGGCGCAGGTGTCAGGTGAAGTGATATCGTGGCATAAAAATTTTGTTGCGGGCGGCTTAGTGAAACGCGGTGAAGTGTTATTCACTATTGAAAAAGACAACTACCAAGCGGCATTACTGCAAGCGGAAGCGGCGCTTACGAGTGCACAAGCTGCATTAATCGAAGAGCAAGCTAAGGCACAAGTCGCTGAAGATGAAGCAAAACGTTTTCCTAACAAGCCTCGCACCGATTTATTCTTACGAAAACCACAAGTATTAAGTGCACAAGCCCAAGTAAAATCGGCACAGGCAGCATTAATGCGCGCGCAACGAGAACTTGCAGATTGTGAGGTGAAAGCACCCTATGATGCGTTAATTATTTCACGTGATATCGGCGTGGGGCAATTTGTTAATAAAGGGGCTCAAGTAGCCCTGTTAAATAACATTGAAGCCGCTGAAATCATAGTTCCGATCGCGGGCTTTGACAGCTTGTTTTTACCATCACCACTCGCTGAAACGCCGGTAAACATTGCTTACAAAGGTGTTAACGGGTTTGTTCGTCAAGGCAAGATCGTGCGCGATTTAGGCGTAATAGACAGCGCGACTCGAATGACTCACATCGTGGTTCAGGTTGATGATCCTTATAATCTTAAAAGCCGCGGAAGCCACTTAAAATTTGGTAAATATGTCGAAGTCTCATTTAGCGGTCAGCAATTATCACAAGTATTTAAATTGCCACAGGAGCTTGTTAATAACCGCACTGTATGGGTGGTTGATGAAGCGCAAAAATTAAAGGCCAAAGAAGTAAATGTGTTACGCAGCGAAGGTGCTTTCTTTTTGATTGATAAGGGCCTTACAAATAACGATAAGTTGGTGCTTACGCTCCCTGAGTATCCTCAAGAAGGCATGGCTGTAAAACTTGCGGCGAGTCAATCAAGCGAAGCGCTAAAGTAAGGACACACCATGAAAAATAACCAACAAACAGGGTTAATTGCTTTTTTTGCTAATAACTCCGTAGCCGCCAACTTAATGATGTTTTTCATTATTTTAATGGGTATTGTGAGCTACGCGACTATTCAGCGACAAATGTTTCCGAGCATCGAAATTAACTACATTACGGTTAGTGCTAACTACCCCGGTGCATCCCCGCAAGAAATAGAAGAAGGTATTTTAATAAAAATTGAAGAATCGATTAAAGACATTACTGAAATTGAAAAGAGTATTTCACGTGCGTTCCGTAATGGCGGTAGCGTAACGTTAGAAATCGATCCCGATAAAAATCTTGCGGAAGTACTCGATAAAGTAAAACTGCGAGTGGATGGTATTGCCACTTTTCCCGCGGGTATGGAGCCAGTGACTGTGTCACAAATCGAATTTCAGCAAGATGTTATTAATATGGCGTTAGTTGGGGATTTACCGCTCACTCAGTTAAAACCAATTGCACGTCAGGTAGAGACGGAATTGCTGCAATTAAAAAATGTCTCACTGGTTAACTTAAGCACGCCAGACGATGAAATAGCGGTTGAAATTCAACCCGATCAGCTGCGTAAATATAATCTCACCTTAAGCCAAGTAAGTGATGCGATTCGTCGCTATTCTGCCAACATTTCAGCAGGCCAACTGAAAACCGACTCGGGCATTATTTCTGTGCGTGTGGAAAATCAGTTTTATAAAGGCGATGAATTCCGTCAAATCCCCGTAAAGGTGGGCAACAATGGCGCAAAAGTATTGCTCGGTGATATTGCGGAAATTAAAGACCAATTTGTTGAAGGTGAACGCTATTTCCAAATGTCGGGTGCCAATGCGATTTCTTTGTCGGTAAAAGCAACGAAAGATCAGAATATGATTCCAGTTGCGGAATCGGTAAACCGCTATATTGAAGAGCGCAATAAAACACTGCCACCTGGCGTGCAGCTTGAAAGCATTGTTGATATGACATATTACCTCAATGCGCGTCTCGATATGATGCTGAAAAACCTATTTCAAGGTGCGATTTTAGTAGCCTTAATGCTAACTCTATTCTTACGCTTTAAATTGGCACTTTGGGTGATGGTGGGTCTGCCAGTGTGCTTCTTGGGTGCCATGATGATGATGCCGATGGTCGGCGTAAGCATTAATATTGTATCGCTTTTCGCCTTTATTATGGTGCTGGGTATTGTGGTTGATGATGCCATTGTAATTGGCGAAAGTGCCTACAGTGAAATTGAACGGTCCGGCCCCGGCGTAACAAGTGTGGTGCGTGGTGCGCAGCGGGTAGCGACACCAGCGACTTTTGGTGTACTAACCACCATTGCGGTGTTTGCGCCGTTTACGCTATCAAGTGGACCTGAAAGTGCATTTTTTGTTAGCATCGCTGCAGTTTCTATTTTGTGTTTAATCTTTAGCTTGATTGAATCTAAGCTAATTTTACCTGCCCACTTGGCGCACACTCATTTTAGTGAAGTAAAAACAGATGGCTTTAGAGCCAAGTTTAACAAGCGCTTTTTTGGCTTTGTAAATGGCCCTTATCAGCGTTTTGTTATTAAGTGTGTAGAATGGCGCTACGCTGTATTTGCCGTTTTTGTTGCGTTACTAATGATTAGTGTCGGTTTGCTAGCAGGCAACTATGTGCGCGTTGTACCAACGCCAAAAGTGCCACATGACTTCCCAACAATTCGTATTGAAATGAACGATAACGTTTCAGATATGCAAACGATTTCAGCGCTGCAAACAATTGAAGCTGTGATCACTCAAATAGATAAAGAAACCCAAGCAAATACCGGACAAACAATGATCCGCGATATGTTGGTGTTTAACCAAGGTCGTACCGAAGGCCAACTTGTTGTTCCTTTGGTTGATGAAGAATTAAGACCATATAACACCTTTGAACTGTCGCGTCGTTGGCGTGAAGCATTACCCGAAATTCCGGGACTTAAATCAATTAATATTCAAGATGATGTAAACGGTGGCGGTAATGATGGCGAATTTGGTTATCTGTTATTTGGCCCAGATATCGATACTTTAAATGCTGCAGGTCGTCAGTTTATTGCCATGTTGCAACAACAAAAAGGTCTGTTTGATATTAGCTCGACAATCGACCCTGCCAGTAAAGAAGTGCAAATCAGCTTAAAGCCTGTTGCGTACGATCTAGGGCTTAATCTTGCCAATATTGCTAATCAGGTAGGCGCAAGTTTTTATGGTGGCGAAGCGCAGCGAGTCATTCGTAATGGCGAAGAAGTGCGGGTAATGGTGCGTTATCCTAAATTAACACGCGAAGCGTACTCGTCACTTAAATATACCGTTATCACAACACCTAGCGGCAAAGAAGTTATGTTAGGTGATGTTGTGGATTTAGTTGAAAAGCCGGGCATTAGTTATATTCGCCGTGAAGGGGGTTATCGTAGTGTGTATATTTGGGGCGCGATTGATGAAGAAGTGGTTGAGCCCGATGCAGTTGTTAAATCGGTTAAAGATGAATTACTTCCACAACTTAAAGAGCAGTTCCCAACCGTAAAATCTGAGCTTGGCGGTTCCATTGAAGAGCAGCAAGCGCAGGCCAATGAGCAGAAACTGTTTTTCGTAGCTGGTATGTTTATTGTTTATATTTTGCTGGCAGTGCCACTGAAGAGTTATTTCCAGCCGTTAATTATTATGTCGGTGATTCCATTTAGTATGGTGGGAGCAATTTGGGGACATTTCTCGTTTGGTTTAGATATTTCATTGATGTCGACCTTTGGTCTTATTGCTGCAGCTGGGGTGGTTATTAATGACTCCCTAGTTATGACCGATTTTGTTAACCAAATGCGAGCGCAAGGCGCATCGATAAAAGAGGCGGTAACAAAAGCGGGGTGTGCACGTTTTCGCGCAATTACACTGACCTCAATCACCACGTTTGTTGGGGTATTGCCAATTATGTTTGAAACCAGCTTACAAGCGCGCTTTGTTATCCCAATGGCAGTTGCTCTTGGCTTCTCGGTGCTGTTTGCCACATTGGTAACACTAGTGCTAGTGCCATGTATGTACCTTATCTTACAAGATCTTGGCAATGGGTTTATTTGGTTATGGAATAAAATCACCAGCCTTTTCGGAAGGAAAACCAGCTTGCAAAATTAACAGAAAAAGCCCTATTTATTAGGGCTTTTTTAATTGCTTTAAATCCCTATAAATCTGAATAGTTTTTAGCAATTCAATTTTCCTCGACTACACTTTTTAAGAACACTTATATTGCGGCTAAAAATCGTACACGAATGATAGCTACGGAACGCATAAGGATTATAAAGTGGAGTTTCGTTTGAAAAATACCTTATCTCACTCAGCGGAGTGTTTACGCAAAGCTGTGCCGTTAATGGTTAAGTACAATATTGCGGTTACCCCAGCAAATTATGCGCTATGGTATAGCTATGTATCTGGTAACCATCCCAAGTTAAATCAAAAGCTCGATTCTGCGTTAAGAACCTTTGGTACTTGCCCGCCTGCATTGTCACGGGATTTATTTGAAGAGTTTTTATCAGACAAAGATCTTGAGCTGTTTGATTCAGTTGCTGAAGACATTAATGCAGTTGTTGCTGAGGTTGAAAAGAACGTTGGGCAAACCTTAAATTCAGCCAGTGATTTTAGTGAAATTTTGAATTCATGTAATCAAGAACTGAGCGACTTTTCAAAAGAAGACGCATCAGAACGGGATATTTTAGAGTTAGTTAATAAGCTGTCGGAAGAATCAAAAAGCATGCAGCATACAACCGAGCGTTTTCAGCAGCAATTACGTGCTGCATATCAAGAGATTTCCAAACTGCGCAGTGAGCTCAATGAATCGAAAAAAGCGGCATCGAAAGATGGTTTAACTGGCCTTAATAATCGTAAGTCATTCGATGAAGATCTCGACTTATTGTGTAACAGTCACCACAGTGTTTTAAAGCTCTATTTAACCATTGTGGATATCGATAATTTTAAACAATTTAACGATGATTTCGGTCATCAAAAAGGCGACCTCGTACTAAAAGTGGTTGCTGAAAGATTAAAAAAACACGCCGATGAACTTAATGCTGCGTATCGCTATGGTGGTGAAGAGTTTTGTATTTTGAGCCAGTTTAAAGACAAGCGCTCAGCGGTTAATTATTTAGAAAAAATTCGTGTCGATATTGAACGTTTGGCGTTAAAAGACAATAAAACAGGCAAATCATTACGCAGTATTTCAGCCAGTTTTGGTGTAGCCGAGTTTGATGGTGAATCGTGTGAAATGCTTCTCGAACGTGCAGATAAAGCACTGTATAAAGCGAAAGAATCAGGTAGAAACTGCATTATTGTTGCTTAAGGAACAACGATGACAACGTTAATTGAAATGTTAGCAATGCAAAGAGCGCAAAGCGAAGGACGTCTTAAAGTGACGGCTGATGATATTATGTGGGCGCAAGCCAACATAGATTGTTTTGAAGCGTTGCGCGATTGTATGGGATTAGATGTTGCCGATAATGACGTACTATTTGACGACCAAATACACAGCTCTGAACGTTTACCTGAGTAACCTGAAGAGTTTTATAAATTGCCAATTATTTCATACAAGGTAAAGGCAACTTCAAGACCAATGAGCAGTAGCAAAAAGCTTAATAACACGGATTTAGGTACTTTTGCGCAGCAGTATGCGCCAAGAGGTGCGCCTACCACAACAACCGGAATCGCCGCCAATACATATTGAGATATTGGCGCGGTTATCGCGTTTAAATATAAGAAATTTATAACGCTAGCAAATACTGATGTTACCGCCATAATGATGACTGACGTGGCAGTCGCGACCTTTAAATCAGCTTTAAAATGCAGCATTAGCAAGGCAAAAATAGCGATATCTGCCCCTGAGCCAATTAAGCCGCTGACGATACCTCCTAACAACGCCACAAATACCACTAACGCATTTTTCTTTTTACAGCCGAAGTCTATATCTAACTGCTGTTTACCTTTCCAATGAGCACGAAGCAGGGTGACGGCAAAGACTAATAAAAAAACGCTAAACAGTGATTTTGTGATCAATCTAGGCAGAAGGTCAGCAATAAACAACAAGCTGATAGCGACGCCGGGTAATGCGCCAAAAAGCGCAAGCAATACAACCGAACGGTAATATTTGATGCCGCTAAATATAATGGTGAGACTGGCAGCTGTCATCCCAAAGCTCTGAATAGCGAGTGAAAATACTTTCGCAGTAGCAGGTTCAATGGCCAGCACTTTTGTCATGACTGGAAAAGCCACAGCACCGCCGCCAAGCGCTGTACCGCCAGCAACAAATGACCCGAATGCCATAGTAATCGCAATACTAATTTGCGACATAAAATTAGCCAATGCACTGTTAATTCCCTGCATGAATAGCCAGCAAATATAAGTACTAGCTAAAAATAAAAGGGGAATGTATTGACGGTAGCTTCGGTTTTTAAAATTCATGGACAGCGCTGTCATTTCTAATTGTTTACAAAATAGCAAAGTATTTGATACAAAGACAAGGTAAATAATTACAGCGTTACCTTTGCGTGTGCTATAGGCTGACTTACATAGAATATGGCACGCAGCTTTTGCTTTTTATAAAACCCTATCAAGCTGCTACAAAAATGAATTTACTGAAGCAAGCAACCAATAAAAGGCACATTACAGATCTAAGCGTCGTGAAAAACAGTATAAATCTCGGTGTAATTTAGTTTAATTTGCTTAACCACTTAATAAATCAAGAAGTTAGGTTTATAGTTAAATTAGAAACATAAAACCTCAACGATAATTTATTAAAACTATATGGCAACAATATTAATTACCGGCGCAGCGCAGCGTATTGGCCTTGATTTAGCAAAGCATTTTTTAAATAAAGGCGACAAACTGATTATTACTTATCGCACTAAACATGCGTCAGTAAATGAGTTGTTGGAGCTTGGCGCTATTTGTTTAGCATGTGACTTTGAGCAAAGTGATGCCGTAGAAAAGTTGGTAGAACAAGTTAAAAGCTACACTAACGAACTCAGTGCGATTATTCATAATGCATCAAGTTGGGATTGCGAAAGCAAGAACCCAGACTTTAATAGTTTATTTGATAACATGATGAATATTCATGCAAAAGTGCCTTATTTATTAAACTTAGCACTTATGCCTTTATTACAAAATAGCTGCGACGAACACAGTGATATTATCCATATTACTGATTACGTTGTTGAAAAAGGTAGCCCAAAGCATATTGCTTATGCCGCGAGTAAAGCGGCACTTGATAATTTAACGCGTTCATTTTCTGCCAAGCTAGCGCCAAAAGTGAAAGTAAATTCGATTGCGCCGTCATTAATTATTTTTAATGACCATGATGACGATGCTTACCGTGCAAAAACCCTGAAAAAATCGATTATGGCGTTAGAACCCGGCACGGCAGAAGTTATTAATGGTATCGAAATGATTCTAAACAGCAATTATATGACAGGACGCACATTGCAACTCGATGGTGGTCGCCACCTAAAATAGGACAGAACAATGGAAAAGAAACTAGCTGAAAACTACCGACAAATTATTGAAGCGGTTGGCGAAAATCCTGAGCGCGAAGGCCTGCTTGATACGCCAAAACGAGCTGCCAAGGCAATGGAGTACCTAACAAAAGGTTATCGCCAAACGCTTGACGAAATTACCAACAATGCAGTGTTTACCTCAGATGCCGACGACATGGTGTTGATACAAGATATTGAGCTGTATTCTATGTGTGAGCATCATTTATTACCTTTTGTTGGTCGTTGTCATATTGCCTATATTCCCGATGGTAAAGTACTTGGTTTATCAAAGTTTGCGCGTATTGTTGATATGTTTGCACGCCGCTTTCAAATTCAAGAACAGCTTACACATCAAATTGCTGAAGCGGTGCAACAAGTTACCAACGCGAAAGGTGTGGGTGTTATTGTTGAGGCCAAACACATGTGCATGATGATGCGCGGTGTAGAGAAACAAAACTCCAAAATGCGTACGTCTGTGATGTTGGGTAACTTCCGTGAAGATCCAAAAACACGCAATGAATTCTTGCAGTTAGTTAAGGGGTAACTATGCTCAATGCGATTATAAATATAACGAATTTACGCCTGCGCACTTACATTGGCTTTAACCCTGAAGAGCGTGAAAAAAAGCAAGATGTAGTGATTAATATTGAAGTGCATTATCCGGCCGATATGGCCTGTGTTACCGATCAAGTAGACCAAGCGGTAAACTATAAAGACATCACCAAAGCAGTGATTGAGCTGGTGGAAAACGGCCACTTTTTGCTGCTTGAAAAATTGGTAGCTGATGTACTGGAAGAGTGTCATCGCCATTCAAGTGTGACATTTGCCAAAGTGTCTATCGATAAGCCACATGCATTGCGCTTTGCAGATTCGGTATCGCTTACGCTTGCATGGCAAAAGCCAAGCTAAAAAAACTGTAGCGCCATAGCGATAACTATGGCGTATCGCAGTGCTTTTCCAATAGCTACAAGCAATACGAAAATAGAAAACGGCACCCGCATAATGCCAGCAACAAAGGTTAGTGGATCGCCCACAATGGGCAGCCAAGCTAATAATAAACTGGCTCTGCCGTAACGATTAAAGCTTTGCTGTGCTTTTTCTAGTTGTTGCTCAGATACTGCAAACCACTTTCTATCTTTAAAGCGATTGAGCTCCTTTCCTAACCACCAATTAACGCAGCTACCTAAAGTGTTGCCCAATGTTGCACTAAACCACAGCAAAGCAATGTTGTATTGTTGCTGGGTGAGATAAGCAAGCATGCCTTCAGAGGCTGTGGGAAGTAGTGTTGCAGCAATAAATGCGGTAAAAAATAGTGATAGGTAGCTCAAACAAGGACTTAAATATTACTCAGTGATAGCTTGACGCATGATGCTAAATTTTTAACACTGAGTCCAGCGTAAATAATTATATGGAATATAAATGAAATACCTATTACCTCTGATGTTGCTAGGAACGCTAGCAGGTTGTGCGCAAACGCCAAAAAATCAAACCACCTACCAGAAACCGAATTACGAAACCTATATTACTCAAGGGGAATCTTTTCCTATCTCACAATTTAACGATATGAAAGGTGAGACGGTTGAATTAGCCGAAGACAAGCGCAAGTTAGTGTTACTTTTCGCCACTTGGTGCAGTGATTCGCAGCGGTTTGTTAAACAGTTAATGGCATCGCCACTTATCGCAGACCCTGATCTGCAGATTATTGCGATTGGTCGAGAAGAAGATACGCAAAGCTTAGTGAACTTTTCAGAAAAGTTTGCAACTAACTTCACCATGGTGGCTGATCCAGAACGTAAAATTTATAGTCAATTTGCCAACGCGGGTGTGCCACGTATTATTTTGTTAGATAAGCAAAATCGCGTGGTTTCGACCTTGATTGGTGAAGCGCCAAACACCATTGAAAAAGTGCTTTGGTAACAAAAGAATACACCATTTAAATCTTATAACGCGTAAATTCGCGGATTGGTCGTTTCCAGTTGCAGCATTGAATGGGATGCTGTAATAATTGGTAAGTTAATAATATTAGGGGCAAACTATGAAATTAAGAACATTAGTTCTTGCAGCTGCAATTGCTGCACCAGCACTTGCAAACGCTAACCCTGCATTCAAAGAAGCAGAGGATGCTATCGAATACCGTCAACAAGCGTTTCAGTTAATTCGTACGCAAATCGCAAATATGGGCGATATGTTGAAAGGTAAAGTTGAATTTAACGCGGAAACTTTCCAAATGCGTGCTAACAATGCTGCAGCATTATCAAAAATGCCTTGGGAAGCGTTTTACGCGGGCACAGATAAAGGCGATACGTCTGCATTAGCAGCTGTATGGTCAGACAATGAAACGTTTATGCAAAAAGCAAATGCGTTTGCTGATTATGCAGATAAACTAGCAGTTGCTGCACAGTCAGGTGACCCAAAAGTAATTAAGCCAGCATTTGGCGCTTGGGCAAAAGGCTGTAAAGATTGTCACAAGTCTTTCAAAGATTAATTGCTTAAGTTAATCGCAAAAAAAGGTCAGCATATGCTGACCTTTTTTAATGTGGTTACTTGTTGTTAGTTTAGCCTATCAATGTACTAATTGACTCAGCGCCCCAAACGTAGAGAATAGCCGTGGCAAGCACTGCAAAAATCGCAAAACCTAGCCATCCACTCTTCATTTTGACACTTTGTTCATAACTTTCTGCTGTTTTGCCTGTAATCATAGGCGGCACAAGTGCTTTTCCTTTTAGTTTATAAATAACAATAGCTGCAATATGCAGTGTGATAGCAATCAAGATTAAGTCAAAAATTTTGTGGTGTAAGCTGCCAGCAAGCGAAGAAAGATCACTGCTTACCATAGCCACTAACGGGCCATCATACATTATATCGTCTGTGGTCATTAAACCCGTAACGGCTTGCGAAATAAGTAATATAAGAAACGCGATCACCATATAACTACCAGCTGCGTTGTGCCCTGGTTTAGGTTGTTGTTGCCCTTTGAACGCTGCAATAGTGCTTTTGGGTGAATGCAGTAATGCCGATAACTTTGCAGTATCACTGCCGATAATGCCCCAAATAATACGTGTTGCTAATAGTGCTAATAGTGTGAAGCCTGCGACAAAGTGCACTTCCATAAGGCTGTTTTCAGCCGAATAGTAAAGTGTTGCAACCAATGCGACCATGCTCCAATGGAAAAAACGGATAAATCCATCCCATACTTGTGTTTTTTGCATTTTGGCCCCTAAAGCGTGTTATAAAAATAAATCAATATGTAAGGTCGTTAGACCCAAATTGAAGTATTACTATGTTGCCATAAATCAGATAAATACGGTAAGCAAATACGTTAAACATCATAAAAAATGCTATTGAGCAATTTTGTACAATTTTAAATAAACCGCTTGGCTATACTGATCGTGTAAATATTTTGCTCCCTTTATTTTTGAGAAGCGTTCATGGAAAAAACAGTCTTTCAATATCATCAGGATTTAAATGGACTCGAAGTACTTAAAGCGCAGTATAAGCAGCAGAATTTCGCACGCCATAGCCATGAAGGCTATACCATAGGGCTAATTGAAAATGGTGCACAGCGGTTTTTTCGCAGTGGTGAAAATCATGTTGCGCCAGCAAGCAGTATTATCTTAGTTAATGCAGACCAAGTGCATAATGGCCAAACTGCGACTGAGCATGGCTGGGGTTACCGTGCTATGTATCCAACCCCAGAGTTATTTGAAGGGCTAACGGATGATATTGGTAAAGCAAAACTAGGCGCGCCCTATTTTGAACAAGCGGTAGTGTTCGACCCCGTGTTAGCACAGCAAATGGCGTTAACCTTCGATTTATTAGCGACTGAGAAAAGTGTATTGGCAAAGCAGTCAGCATTGTATCAATTATTAATTAATTTAATTGCTCGCCATAATAAAAGTGCTTTTAATTTAAAAGGGCTATCACGCAAACCACAACTAAACACTGCGCTTGATTATTTGCGCGATTATTATTTCGATAATATAAGTTTGACCGAACTTGCCGCGATTGCTCATATGAGTCCGTTTCACTTTATTCGACAGTTTAAGGCTGAAACAGGTATGACACCGCATGTTTATCAAACGCAATTTCGTATAAATCGTGCCAAGCAAATGCTACGCTCGGGGCTTGCGATTAATGAAGTGGCATTATCTGTTGGTTTTTATGACCAAAGTCACTTTCATCGATATTTTAAGAAGAATATGGGGTTAACCCCTAAACAGTACAGCAAGGCAGTACTTTACCAAGCCTCATAAATTACTGGTCAATCAACGAGAATTAAATGAAAACAGCAATTGCTAAAGGGTTTTGGGATATGCTCCCACTCAATCTAGCGGTGATCCCATGGGGTATTTTATGCGGCTCACTGGCAGTGCAATCGGGTTTTAGTCCGCTTGAGGCACAGCTAATGTCACTATTGGTTTTTGCCGGTTCTGCGCAACTGGTTGCAATAGAATTAATTGCTGGTAACGCCTCACTTATCACCATTTTAGTCACTACTTTTATTATAAGCGCTCGCCACTTTTTGTATGGCTTAAGTGTGCGCCATCGTTTAATTGATAAGCCGCTTAAATGGCGTTTAGGCTTGGGTTTTTTACTAACGGATGAGCTTTTTGCTTTTTCACATCACCATAGGGCATATCAAGGTAAAGTAAGGTTAGTTTACGCCTTAGTTGCGGGCAGCAGCTTTTATATCGCTTGGAATATTTGGACGCTCATAGGTGTTGTAGCAGGGGCATTACTGCCGGACCTTACTCAACTTGGGTTAGACTTTGCGATCGCCTCAATTTTTATCGCTTTGGTGATCCCAAGCATCAACAATTGGCCAGTTTTAATAGCGTGTTTAACCTCGGCTGTCAGTATTGTTATTTTTAAACTGTGGCAATTTGAACTTGGACTTATTTTCGCGGCGCTGCTGGGCATGAGTGTGGGTTATGTGCTTGAAAGCAGACGAGGTGCAAAATGCTAGAGATTATTTTTTTGATGGCATGCGTCACGTTCACAACGCGTTTTTTATTTTTATCTAAGCGTTTACCCTTTAGCATTGGGCCTAAAATGCAGCGTTTTTTAAGTTTTAGCGCGCCCTGTGTACTTACCGCGATTTGGGTACCGATTGTATTTGTGCAAAAGGGGGAGTTGGCTATTTCGCTCGATAATCCGTATTTAATAGCAGCAGGTGTTGCCGTTTTACTGGCATATCGCTTTAAGAATTTATATGTCACTACCGTGGTGAGTTTAGTGGTGTTCTTTTTACTGAAACTCTAACTGCTTTACAGCAGTTAGAGTTTATAGGTGGGCGCTTAAACCGACGCCTTTAATACTGCGCGGCTTATATCAAGTGTTACTTGTTGGCTTTCACCCAGCTCAGTCATACCGTGACGTTCAAGTTGTTCAACGACGGCATCAGCTACTTTTTCATCTAACTGGTAATCGCTTAAACGTGTTGGCATGTTTACCGAGTGGAAAAACGCCTCGGTTTTTTCAATCGCTTGGTCAATGGCTAAGTTTTTATCTTGCTCTGTAATACCCCAAATACGTTCAGCATACTGCAATAATTTCGCTTCTTTTTGTTGGCGCATAGCGTTCATCATACGTGGCAGCACAATGGCGAGAGTTTGCGCGTGATCTAAGCCGTATAATGCAGTTACCTCATGACCAAGCATATGTGTAGACCAGTCTTGTGGTACACCTGCACCAATTAGCCCGTTTAGTGCCATAGTTGCCGACCACATTAGGTTTTCACGAACCATCATATTATCTGGTTCTGCGAACACACGTGGGCCATCTTCAATTAGCGTATGCAATAAGCCTTCAGCAAAGCGATCTTGCACTTTGGCGCCATGGTCAAATGTTAAGTATTGCTCCATAACGTGCACAAATGCGTCAACGACACCGTTCGCTAATTGTCTTTCTGGTAGTGTTTTTGTTACTTGTGCATCAAGTACAGCGAACTTTGGTTGTACTTTTTCACTTGCAAACGGCAGCTTGTCGTTGGTGTCGAGCTTAGACACAACTGAGTAGCTATTTGATTCCGAGCCTGTCGCAGGTAAGGTAAGTACAACACCAATTGGCAGGGCGTCTGTTACTTCTGCTGCTTTTGCTAAAATATCCCATGGTTCACCATCGAACTTGGCCGCAGCAGCAATAAACTTCGTACCATCAATAACGGAGCCACCGCCTACCGCAAGTAAATAATCGATGTTGTGCTCTTTGATTTGCGCAACGGCACGCATTGCGGTTTCATAACTCGGATTTGGCTCAATACCCGAAAACTCAAAAACTTGGTGTCCACTTAGGGCATCGGTTACCTGCTGGTAAATACCATTTTGTTTAATACTGCCACCGCCATAAATAACCAGTACTTTTGCTGACTGTGGGATCTCGTGTTGAACACTTGCGATTTGGCCTTGGCCAAAAATAATTTTAGTTGGATTTACAAAACTAAATTCCATTGTATTGCCTCAATTAGGTACGGTAATTAAAGCCAGTCTAACGTTTTTCTGAGTTGGGATAATCCCCACTGTTGACAAATCACTTTTGCATGTATGCAATAATAAGTGTGTTCTAATTTCTATTTTTGCATAGGTGCTTAGTATGAACTGGCAAGGGATCAACGAATTTTTGGCTGTAGTAGACAGTGGTAGCTTTACTCAAGCTGCTAAAGTGCTTGATGTGTCAACATCACATATTAGCCGTAGCGTCTCGCAATTAGAGTCGAGATTGGGTGTTGCGCTGTTAAAACGAACAACGCGTTCGCTTAATTTAACTGAAGCTGGGCAGCAATATGCGGCCTCATTACACTCGATTCAATCAGCAATGGAAGAGGCTAACCTAGCGCTGCAAGGTGAACAACAAGAGCCGAAGGGCAAGATTAAAATCTCGTGTGCTGGCGATTTTGCCTCAAAGCAAATTGCGCCTAAGCTTGCGCAGTTTTGTCAGCGTTATTCACAAGTGTCGATTACCATGGATTTTAATAACCGCAATGTAGATTTGATTGCCGAAGGCGTTGATTTAGCAATTCGATTTGGCCGAATGGCTGACTCTAATTTAATTGCGCGGCCACTTTCAACACGTGTTATGACTTTAGTTGCATCGCCTGAGTACTTAGCAAGGTTTCCTGCACCAAGCCACCCAGAGCAATTGATAGAGCATAATTGTTTAATCGCGGTGACTAACCGTTGGCGCTTTAATATGGGCGACAATATTAAAGAGTTTAAGGTGGCTGGACGTTGGCGCAGCAATAATGGAGAAGCGCTGCTGCAAGCGTGTTTATCGGGCTTAGGCATTGCTCATCTAGCGTATGATATTGTTGGGGACTATATTGAAAGTGGCAAATTAGTAAGCTTATTAGACTCATATCAAGTTGCAGATAACGCTTCTTGGCTGGTTTACCCCAACCGTGATCTAATGCCCTTAAGAGTACGTTTATTAATAGATTTTTTAATTGAAGAGTTTAAATCGAGATGACCGCGATTTATTTCAATTTTTGAACTATTATTGTGCGATTATGTCGTGCGCGATATATTTGGCTGCAATAGAGGAGAAAGCTAATGACACCATTTTATCAATTTAGTATTAACAGTTTGCAAGGTCAGAATATCGACTTTGCAGATTTTGCAGGCAAAGTCGTATTAGTGGTAAATACAGCGAGTAAGTGTGGATTAACACCACAATATGAAGGTCTTCAAGCGTTACACAAAAAGTATAGCGACCAAGGTTTAGTTATTATTGGTTGCCCGTGTAACCAGTTTGGCCAACAAGAACCAGGCTCGCCGGAACAAATTCAGGGTGAATGTTTAATTAACTATGGCGTTGATTTCACTATGACAGAGAAAATCGATGTAAATGGTGAAAATAGCCACCCACTTTATAAGTATTTACGCACTGAATTGTCGGGTATTTTAGGCAATAAAATTAAGTGGAACTTTACTAAGTTTTTAATTGGCCGAGATGGAAAACCAGTTAAGCGTTTTGCGCCAACAACAAAACCTGACGCACTTGCTAGCTATATCGAAAAAGCGCTGGCGCAATAGTATGGCAAGTAAGCCCGAGCAACTGTTAGAAAATCAACTTTGCTTTCCAATTTATGCGGCGTCACGTCTAGTGACGCGGCTTTACCAGCCTGAGTTAGACAAATACAAACTAACTTATCCGCAGTACGTTATTTTACTGATTTTATGGCAGCAAGATGGCGTTACTGTGGGGGAGATTGGGCAGCAGGCAATTTTAAACAATAATACATTAACGCCTATTTTAAAGCGTATGGCCGACAACAATTTAATTGAGCGCAGGCGTGATGATTGGGATGAGCGAAAAGTACGTATTTATTTAACTGATTACGGTAACTCGCTACAGCAATCGCTTTCGTGCCTACCTTCACAACTGGTAGATAAAGTAGGGTTAGATCTTGATAAAGCGTCCCAACTAAAAGCATTGCTCGGTGATTTAATGTTGCAGTTAAACGAACACAGTTAACCTAAATTTAGGTGAATTCGTTCAGATTAACTAAAGCGTTTTGTTCTTTGTTGTTGCTTATTGATTTAGTCCGCTGGCCTACAAGACAACGCCGCGATCAAAAAGCTTTGAATTTGAACAGAATTTAGACCACAAAGGTCAACACGTTCTACTTCTATGGATTAATGTGTATTGGCTGATTTTTATTATTTTTGTGTGACTAAGTTTGGAATTAGGGGTGTGAAATACCCGCCACATAAAACATCAACAGTGGCTAATTATTGTTTTTAAACAATGGCGCGAAATGCTGTTATAGCTCATCCCAGTAATTGTGGGTGTCATCCATGCCAATCGATTTTCGTAATCGCTTTCTTTCTAAAATATCTTCTAAACGTTTTTTAACTTCGCGTTTATGTTCGTTTTCTTGGTTGTTTTCTAAATCGCTATTTAGCGGCTCTTGATTGTTTATGTTTTGGTAATTGTCTTTCATGATCACCCTCAACATTAAATGTGTAAGCACTCATAAACAGTAATAACCATTATTGTATTTTGCGCAAGTAAATATATTTCAAATAACTTAGTCAAATACACAATTCATATGGTTAAATTTACTATTTTTTAGTTTTTACATGTTTTTTAGAAGCTCTTAAAGTTACGAGAAAATAGTTATCTATATGTATTTTAAGTGTTTTTTAAATTTGGCACTGACCTTGATATAGCTATATCAACGAGAGAAAAAATTAAAACGCAAAAGATACGGGAATCACTATGAAACAATTACTTTTAACAACAGCAGTGGCAGCGTGTATTGGCTTATCAACAAGTGCAGTAGCACATCAAGATGGTCACGATAGCAATATGAGCTTTTCGTCGGATAGCTGCAATTTAGAATTTAACAACACCCTATCAATTACACCTGATACGGTTAATATCAAAGCCGCTTCAGGTGAAGTAGTTATTGACCAAGATGGTAACTTGCAGATTAATGGCGAAGCTCAGTCACTCTCTGCAGCGGATCAAACATTACTTGCCCGTTACTCTAGCGATGTGCGCGGTCAGGTTCCACAAGTGGCTGAGATAGCGATGGAAGGTGTCGCGTTAGCAGGTGTTGCGCTAAGCGAAGTGGGCAATGCATTTGGCTTAAAAAATATGGCTACAATGGAACAAATGATGTCAGAGATTGGCGATGAAATTCACGCTGCATTTTATGACGGTGGCACATTCATTATGGATCAAGGCCGTTTCGATAACATTGGCGACACATTCGATAGTAAGTTCGACCAGCAGATGGAACAAGCAATGGAAGAAATGATTATGGAATCCATTGGCAGCTTACTGATTACGCTAGGTAGCGAAATGTTAAGTTCTGGCGGCGATATGAGTGAGTTTGAGCAACGCATGGAACGTATGGGCGAGCAAATTGAAGAAAAAGTTGAGCTACAAGCGAAGAATATTGAGCAAAGAGCAGACCAAATGTGTTTTGACTTTAAAGACCTAGCAATGCAAGAGGATGAGTTACAAGCGCGTATTCCGGCACTTGCAAATTACGATGTATTTAAAGTGGAAACTAAAAAGTCATCTATCTAATGTAAGTAAACATTAGTTACAGCGTCAGTCATCATTTTAGGGAGCATTAGCTCCCTTTTTAATTGAGTTGTTCAGCTTTTAAATGAACTTCCCCATAGTGTTCCGGGATCTTTTCAGCAATGAAAAAGTTGAGTAAATCTTGGTCTAGCTCGCCTTTACTTGCGAGTTGTTGCATTATGCCAAGGGCTTGTGACAGGGTCTTAGCTGTTTTATAAGGCCGATCCGAGGCGGTGAGTGCTTCAAAAATATCAGCAATTGCTAGAATGCGCGCTTCAAAACTAATTTGCTCACCAAACAGCCCTTTGGGGTAACCTTTACCATTAAGTTTTTCATGATGTGCGCCTGCGATCTCTGGCACTCTGCTTAAATGTTTTGGAAATGGTAGCTTCTCAAGAATTTCAATTGTTTGAATGATGTGATGGTTGATCGCATAGCGCTCTTCAGAATTAATAGTACCGGCACTCACACTTAGATTATAGAGTTCACCAAGGTTATTTCTTAACTCGGGTTGTTGTAAATTATACTTAGTGCTATCGCAGCGTAAGTTTTGATTATAAAGCAAGTGACTTGGCTTATCGGTCAAAATACTAAGCTCAGAAACCTCCGGGTAATCAGTGTATTGCGTTAACTCTTCTTGTGATAACCCTAGACGCTCATTAAAGTATGGTTGCCAATTCAGTTGTGCGATTTCATGGAGTTTGTTTTTGTCACTGTCTGATACAAACTCAGCGCTATTGCAATAAGCTACATGCGCAAAGTCACTTTCTAACTGCTTTATTTGTTTCATTAATTTAGCATTGACTGCGCTTTTATCCGCACCGGCTAGGATTTCTTTTAGCGCGTCAATTTCTAAATCACGTTTTACTACTTCAAAACGCGTTCTAATTTCATGAATGCGGTTGTAAATGGTTTCTAATCGGGTGGCTTTGTCCACTATGTATTCTGGCGTTGTGACTTTGCCACAGTCATGTAACCAAGCCGCGATGGAAAGTTGGCGCCTCGCACTTTCATCAAAATGAAAATTAGGAAACTGCGTGGATTGACTCGCTGCTTCAGCAATTTGTGTGGCAAGCTCAGGCACTCGTTGACAGTGTTTACCCGTATAGTGAGATTTAGTATCAATCGCACCCGCAATGACTTGAATAAAGGAATCGAGCAACTTCTCTTGTCTATTGACCAGCTTTCGCCCTTCAATTGCGACACCAAAAAACGCGGCAACTTGCTCAGCAAGCTTAAGACTAATGTGCTCTTGCGGCATACTTACAGGATAAAAATATATTTGTAAGCCAATAACCTGTTGTTCGCGATTTTTTAGCGGCACAAGCACTTGGTAGCACTCTGAATCGGCTTGTGAAAACAGGGTTTGTAACGTTTCAGGTAATTGATTTATCTTTGTTGTATCACAAGTAGTGTATAACGCGTGCCAGTCGATATTGGGCAGATTATCGAGCGTGAATTTTTGCTTATGATACTGTAAGAATTCCGCTACTAATGTTTGGTTTTTCGTAAGAAGAATCAAACACCCTTCGGCATGCATCATTTGCATCGATTTTATGGCTATTTTATCGATTAAATGTTGTAAGTTTTGTTCTTTTGAAAGGGTTTCAAGCAGGCTGAAAAACTCCACTAAGTTACTGTGAAGAAGTTCTAAACTATGAGCTAGTTCTTCAATTTCAGTTACCAGGGCATAGCGAGTTGATTTTTTAGGTGCTTCGAAATTGGCTAACAGTGACGCATATTCGTTTACTTGACGAATGGGACGCGTCATAAGGTGAGCAACAAAATAACTCAAGGGTAATACTAATAAACATAATCCAATAGAGATAAACAACCATTGATACAGCTGTGCATATATCGGTGCGAGAATATCCTCTGCTTCGGTGGCAGCAACTAACATGATGTTGCTACCTTCTTCATTATTTATTTCTGATGCACTGATATACCATGACTGATTTTTAGTTTGTATTTTCGTGAGTGAATGACTATCCGATGATCTTACCTTTGCTGCGGAGTGGGCTAACCACGTTTGCCAAGGGGCAATTCGTTGGTTATTTAATTGAATATTCTGACCATCTTGTAACGCTAAAAGCTTATTTTGACTGTTCATTAAAAACAGCCAAGTGTTAAATTTGAGTGCGTCATGGCGCATGCTTTCGGACAGTGCTTGTGAATTAAGGTCTAGGTTTACCGTGAGTTGATTAACTTGTTTCACCATCGAAAACACTTTTTCGTTGCGAAAGTTGTCAAGATAAGGCTCAACCACGGTAACCTTGTGAGCGGTTTTGGCTTGTTGGTACCATGGACGCTCTTCGATATTAAGTGTGGCGGGAAGTGCTTGTTTTTCGATTAGTGTTAGCGCTTGATCATAAAAAGAACGAACTTCTTTATTATCGTTTATCTTTTGCAGTAAAAAATAAGCGTTGTGTGGTGCGCCAAATAAGCCTTTTGTTTCGGCAGATTTAATTTGGTGCAGTGCCCAAAGGGTATTATCTGCTGTAACGATCATTATGGCATCGGCATGTTCGTCACTGTGTAAAAACATACTGAGTTCGCGTAACAGCAACGGGGGAAACTCTTTAAGGAGCGCTTGCTTTGCTTGATAACGGTAAATAAGGCTATTGATGACTTTGTGTTCGTTACTGTAATCAGAACGAATACGTGTTAGCACATCTTTGAGCGCTTGTTGATGATTATTGAGCGCTTGAGTTGTGGCATACTCCAAGCGATTTTGATAATTCAGATAAATAAATGTGCTACTAATGAGTAACGACGACATCAAAACAGCAATAGTCGAAAATGTGATAATGCTCAGTTTTGGCATGATTAACTCACTGCAATTAAATGATTTTTATCGTTAACGCGCTTTTAGCTACTTCAATCACCACAGGTGTGTAGCCTGCAGATTCTCCATCTGCTTGCACAGGCAAGTTTGGGGTTAGGACTTCAAGTTGTGTAAATGCGTGTTCCTTCACTTCTGGTAGCGAAATATGTTTACCGTAATAGAGCTTAGGTAAAGCCCAGAGCTTTTTGGCTAAATGCGTTTTTTCCACGCTGTAACGCATTAAATGCGACGAGTTTAGCTCTGCGTTGGGCGCAATTTTCATACCGCCGCCAAAGTATTTGCCATTAGCAAACACCGTAAGAAAGTTTTTATAATGCGTTTCTTTACCTTGCTGCTGTAATGATAAGAGTGATTCCTTAAAGAATACAAGACAAGCAAGGGTATGATATAAATAGCTGAAACGCGCTAACCAGCCTTTATTTCCTTTGGTACGCTCTACGATTTCAGCGTCAAAGCCTACGCCGGCACTGTTAATAAAATAACGCGCATTAACTCTTCCTAAATCAATCGTGATTACGCGATCGCTTTGTACTAACTGCTTTAGTTGTTGTTTGCTATAGGCAAAATTGCGCATAAAGTCGTTACCTGTACCGCACGGCAAAACGGTAATTGGTTTGTTGCTGTAAGCCATACAATTGGCTAGCAAGTGCAGCGTGCCATCACCACCCAGCATGATCACTTCAGTGTACTCTGCCAAATGTTGTTTAAAGAAAAGTTGGTTATCCGCTAATACTGCTGAGGTCGTAAAAATATAGTAGCTATGTTGTTGCTGCTTTAAGGTGGTAACGAGCCAATTTAACCAATATTTTTTTTGTTTATTTGGTAGTGGGTTTAAAACAATTAGATAATGTTTATTCATGAAATGGTGATTAATAAAACGCTAAGCACAAGCTTGCCCGTTTAAGGCTTTTAGGTCAAATAGATAGGATTGGGTTTTGCACATTTATGCAGTTTATATGCAACTATAGTTACTTTAATTTCGCATTAGAAAAACTCATGTCAAAATGGTAATTTTATTGATTGGATTTTAACCATTTTTGAACGCAAAATAGCACCTAGTTAAACAACAGGAGCAATCACATGACTAAACAAACGTTAAATCAAGGTGGCCAATCTCAAGGTCAATTAACTCGTTCTAATAACGGTAAAAAAAGCTTATTGGCTAAGTTAAACCGCTATGGCAAAAAACTCGCATTAGCAGGCGCAGTTGCATATAAATAAATGATGATTTATTTGCGACCGTTCGCACCTGTTTAAATGGCTGTAATTTTATAAATTACAGCCTTTTTTATTTAATAATCTAATGCTTTTTAAAGTCAGTTATGTTGTTTAACTAATTTTTAAATATGACTTAGGAAAGTTTAATTAATTCAACAGGCTTAATTTAGCTGTTGTCATTACTATATGTCTCGCGTTCCTGTATTACCGTCGGCTTTAATTGACGCAAGAATATTTAAGTCGATGGTATTTTCAGGGGACAGGAACGCAATCCCAATATTGTTGTTGTGAGAGTTAATAGGTAGGTGAATTATTAACTCTTTTTACTTCTTACAATATAGTAAACTCGCAAATTTACGGCTAACTTAGTATTTATGCACTAGTTAGTTGGTAACCCATTGAATGGAAAAGCAGTTGAATCACCTTCCTTATCAAATCCAAAGTCGCCTTACTCATAAATTACTTATCGCGTTAGTGATTATTTCACTGTTCAGCTCAGCGATGGCAGGTCTTTACTTTGATAGTTCAAACCGCTTTAAAGACAATGCACAAAAATCAGAACTTGTTCATAAAATTCTTAACCAGTATTCAAATATTGCCCTTTACACTTTCGAAAAGCTTGTTGCGATCGGTGAAATGTCGCGCAATGGCATCGTGCTTGCGCCTGAGTTACGCGAAGAAAATGAGCAAAAGTTGCGTACAGCAATTGTTGAAGTACGTAATTCCCTGTTAAAAAAAGTAGCTTTGGCACCTGAGGTCAGCACGCAAAATGAACTCGCGTTGTTAGACCGAGTAACACAAAAAGTTGAGCGCATTATTACGACTTCGCAAGAAATCAGGTCGCTTATTACACGTGGTGAATTATCTGAAGCGCAAAGCCTGTATCGTTTATTGCAGCAACAGGGCGTGCATGCTGAATTTAATGCCTTAATAAGTGAGGCCGTAAAGCAAGAAAATTTACAGGCTGAAGCGATCCGTGATAACAGTAAAATTATGTCTGAGCGCAATAACCGCTACTTGGCAATTGCACTCGGGCTATTAAGTTTGTTTATGATGCTGACCATTTGGTTTTTTTGGCAGCGTATTTCAAAGGCAACAAAACAACTTCAGTTTGCAGCTAGCCAGTTTACAGCCGGCAAACTAGAACACCGTATTCCAAAACTAAAAGACACCGAATTTGCCAAGCTTGCAGATGCCTTAAACTTTATGGCAAGTGAGCTAAAAACCAAACAAACAGAATTGGGTGAGGCTAAACTTCAGCTGGAAGAAAAAGTACAAGAGCGGACAAAAGCCTTGGCTTTGAGTAACGAAAAATTGGCGTATGTTGATAAGCAGCGTCGCCAATTTTTAGCTGATATTTCTCATGAATTACGCACGCCTCTTACAATAATTCGCGGTGAATCAGAGATCTTGTTACGCAGTCATTCAGAGAATGTCGATGATTACCTTGAAACCCTTGTTGCAGTTGTTGATCAAGTAAGTCACACCACTGCATTGATCGATGATTTGATGCTAGTTGCGCGGTCGAGCGCAGGTGAGTTAAGGCTTTCTTGTAGTGAAGTGAATCTATCAAAATTGATTCAGGATTTGTGTTATGTGTACCGTCGTAAAGCGCAAGAGCGTAAACAAGATATAGTATTTGATATTAGCGAAGAGATCAGTCTTGAGCTTGATGAACGTAGAATCCGCCAAGTACTAATGATTTTGTTAGAAAATGCACTTAGCTACTCGACTGAACATGCGATTACAGAAGTAAAAGTATTGTGTCGTCAGCAAGTGGTTATTATTAAAATAATTGACGCAGGTCAGGGTGTTACTAAGCAAGAGTTGGAAAATATTTTTGAACGCTTTTATCGTAGCAACCGTTCAAACACACCGGGTTCGGGGTTAGGTCTGCCTGTTGCAAAAGCGATAGTTGATGCGCATGGCGGTCATATTAGTTTAAAATCAAATGCTTCAGGTGTAGGCTCTGTGGCGACTATACTATTACCATTAAATGGTGAGGAACGTAATGAGAATTTTATTAGTTGAAGACGATGACCGCGTAGCGAGTTTTTTAGAGCGCGGATTACGTGCTGAAGGGTACTTTGTGGTGCGCGCCAGCGACGGTAAAGAGGGATTAGATCTAGCGCTTGAAGGCGACTTTAATCTGATTTTGCTCGATATAATGCTTCCGGGTTTAAACGGCTTAGAAGTGTGTCAGGCATTACGCATTAAAAACTTTGAGATTCCAATCATTATGCTGACCGCCATGGATGCTTCTCAGGATATTGTGCACGGCTTACGTTTAGGTGCAGATGATTACGTAACTAAGCCTTTTGCCTATGAAGAACTTTTGGCGCGAATTGAAGCGGTTACGCGTCGCAAGCCATCGCAAAAAGCACGTTCGAATACACTAACGTTTGAAGAGTTGAGATTTGATCGTGACAGCTACATTGTAACCTTGGCAGATAAAGAAATTTCGCTAACGGTTAAAGAGATGGCGATACTTGAACTGCTAATGACAAACCCTGGCAAGTACCTTAGCCGCGAGCGCATTTTAAGCAATGTTTGGGGTATGGAAATGGATCCAATGACCAATGTTGTTGATGTTTATATTGGTAAGTTACGTAAAAAGCTAATGCTGTCAGATCAAGACGAGAGCATGATAGAAACTAAGCGAGGCATAGGCTACCGATTGGTTTGTGCATAATTGCCAAGGTCGCAGGGCTTTAAAAATCAAAAAGGGCGAGTTTACTTGAGTAAACTCGCCCTTTTAACTTCAGGTAATTGGTTTATTAGCGCTTAGCAATGAAGTCTGTGTTATCGCTAAATTGTTTCGCTACTTTTGCGTTTTTGATGTCTTGCGCAAACGCGTCAAGTGATTTGCCGTTACATAAAATATTTTCAGCAGCCTTACGTACGTTTTTGTTTTCCTGCTTAAGTAAGCGACGTAATTTACCATCTTGCTCATTTGCCGCTGCGGCGCAGATTTTTGACGATAGGCTATTATCTGATGGTGTTACTTTAGCGGCTGCGCTGAAAGATAAAATGCTTGCTGCTGCGATAGTTGCTGTAATTAGTTTATTCATGTCTCATTCCTCATGGCGGTGAAGTTAAATCGTTTTGTTGGGTTCTATATTACGAATTTTTAAAAGGTTGAGTTCGGCAAAATGATTAGCGGTAATGTTTGGTGATTGATGGTAAATATGCGTGATAAGTGAGATTTGGCAAAAAGCTATCGTTGAAAGTCAGTTTTAGTAGATAAAAATTTCATCTATTTTTTGGTGTATCGAAAGTAGAAAATCCTAACAGTGTTTAAACACAGAAAAGGGCGAGTTTACTTGAGTAAACTCGCCCTTTTGACTTCAGGTAATTGGTTTATTAGCGCTTAGCAATGAAGTCTGTGTTATCGCTAAATTGTTTCGCTACTTTCGCGTTTTTGATGTCTTGCGCAAACGCTTCAAGTGATTTGCCGTTACATAAAATATTTTCAGCAGCCTTACGTACGTTTTTGTTTTCCTGCTTAAGTAAGCGACGTAATTTACCATCTTGCTCATTTGCCGCTGCGGCGCAGATTTTTGACGATAGGCTATTATCTGATGGTGTTACTTTAGCGGCTGCGTTGAAAGATAAAATGCTTGCTGCTGCGATAGTTGCTGTAATTAGTTTATTCATGTCTCATTCCCTATGGCGGTGAAGTTAAATCGTTTTGTTGGGTTCTATATTACGAATATTTAAAAGGTTGAGTTCGGCAAGATGATTAGCGGTAATGTTTGGGGATTGATGGTAAATATTGATGATAAAGGTGTGAAAATTGCTTTTTTTAATAAAAATGTTAATTTTTTGATGTTTATTTGAGCAAACAAACTTTTTGCTATTTACAGTTTAAGGTTGGCTGAGTATTATTTTGCGCATGGAGAGATGGCTGAGTGGTTGAAAGCACCGGTCTTGAAAACCGGCATAGGTTAATAGCCTATCTAGGGTTCAAATCCCTATCTCTCCGCCATTTTAAATGTATTTGCGCTGGAGAGGTGGCCGAGTGGCCGAAGGCGCTCCCCTGCTAAGGGAGTATAGGGTTTGTAGCCCTATCGAGGGTTCGAATCCCTCCTTCTCCGCCATGTATAAAGCAAAAAACCCTGCAACTTGTTGCGGGGTTTTTTGCTTTATGGCTTGTGAAGCGAGGCTTTGGTTCGAACCCTGAGTTCGAAGTTCTTTATTTTAAGAATAGTCAGGAACAATTTGAGCCGCGGACGCGCCACGTAGTGGGCGAGTGCAGGATGCACGAGCGTTAATCCCGACTACCTTCCATTGCACAAAACAAATTAAAGCCTCACATAAATAGTTTGCGGGGTTTTTTGCTTTATGGCTTGTGAAGCGAGGCTTTGGTTCGAACCCTGAGTTCGAAGTTCTTTATTTTAAGAATAGTCAGGAACAATTTGAGCCGCGAACGCGCCACGTAGTGGGCGAGTGCAGGATTCACGAGCGTTAATCCCGACTACCTTCCATTGCACAACACAAATTAAAACCTCATATAAATAGTTTGCGGGTTTTTTGCTTTATGGCTTGTGAAGCGAGGCTTTGGTTCGGATTCTTAGTTCGAAGCGATTATCCCAATTCAATCAGTTGTGATTTACTTACTAATAATCCATTGCGATCGCCATAAATCCAATCGCCATTATGAATAGTGACATCTAGAAAGCTGACGGCTCTTACTTGTTCGCCTAAACCTTGTTTTTGCGTCTTCCGTGGTACACAGCCTCTAGCCATAATTGCTAAAGACATCTGTTCTAAAATTTCAACATCACGCACACAGCCGTTTACAATAATGCCTTGCCAATTATTTTCGATGGCGAACTTGGCAAGATTATCGCCTAAAAAAGCGAATTGTTGAGCGTTATTGGCGTCGACGACTAATACCTTACCGTCACCGTTGCTTTTGAGTAACTCACCTACCTTGGAGTTATCATTTGGACATTGGATGGTGATTGCTTGGCCTGCGAACGTAGAAACATTACCAAAGTGAAGTAACCCTGCGCTAGCTACTTGAAGTTGGTCAGAATATTCGTCGTATAGGTCGGGAGTGGTGAAGTGTGTCATAAGCAGTGCCATTTATTTTGTAGTAAATAAATTAAAGCACTGCTTGGAATGTGTAAAAAATTTATCTCGTCAATAACTGACATTTCTAGCTGAAATAACTCATTATCTAGAGATTTTGACAGCTGTGCCGTAAGCGAGGATCTCCGACATGCCCGCGGCAACAGCGCTTGTGGTAAAGCGTACATTAATCACGGCGTCTGCACCTAAGCGCTGGGCTTCTTCTGTCATTCGTGCTTGAGCGACTGAGCGGGCATCTGTCATCATTTCCGTGTAGCCTCTAATCTCGCCACCAACGATAGTTTTAAGACTTGCCATAATGTCACGGCCTACGTGTTTAGAGCGTACAACATTACCTGTTACTAAGCCTAGAGATTGCGTAATTTGATAGTTAGCGACTTGTTCGGTATTGGTAATAATCATTTTCTTACTCCTGTTTTGCTTGTGGCTAGAGTAAGGGGAATACGGAATTAAGAAATAGGAAGAATGATAGAAGGGTAACAAACAGGATAAAAGGAAAGTGAGCTCGACTTATACCGATTGGTATAGGGTCGAGCTCGAAACTAATTAACCTTCGTTTACTAGGTTATGTAGTTCATCTAAAGAAGCTGCAATTTTAACGCCTGGTACGTTTGTACCAACAGTAGCTTCAAAAGAACCTTCAATCGCTGAGCGGAATGAAGTGAAAGAGATGCGATATACACCACGAACAAGTGCTTTTGTTGGGTTGTTGATATCTGAAGTTTGACGCAGTAGAGAGTTGTAGCTTTGACCACCTGGATTTTGAGGTAGTTCGCTGCTGTCGTCATTGTAAGTCAGAGTTTGTAGTGACTTACCGCCGTTTTTGATTTTCGCTGGGTCAATAATGTCCATGCGATCTAACACAATGTAAGTATCGAAATATGTTTTAGAATCATTTTCGAAGTTATTTGTGTAGTTTACGTTTACGAAGTCGCTATCAGAAGGCGTTGATGTTGCTGGTGAAACCATAGATACACCAATTTCATCTACTGCCGCTGGTACCCAAGCGTATAGGTAGTAAGCGTCTTTGTTTTTGTATTTACCTTCTGGTTTTACAGATGCGTCAACATAACCAAAGTAGTTCGTGTAGTTAGCATATGGTAGACGTGCTTCAACACCCGCAACACCTTGTGTTACAGAGCTTTTAAGAGCAGGACCAGTACCAGACATACATGCAGTTAGAGCTAGAGCTGAAGAAGCAGCAAGAAGTGCTTTTTTTAACATTGAAATTTCCTTTTCATTCCGTGTTATAAAATCGCGGGCTATAATACAGAGCTGCGGTGTTTTTTCAATCTATTTAAGTAATTAATAGATGAAAAAATTTAAACTGTTTGGTTTTGGTAGGTTCTTGGGCTGCAGCCAAATGTTTTTTTAAATCGGCGGCTAAAGTAGCTTAATTCGCTAAATCCGTAGTCGTAGCATACCTGAGTAACAGCAGTTCCTTGTTTAAGTTTTGCTGCAGCCGCTGTTAGCTTTTGTTCAACAATAAAAGCTTGTGGTGTGCAGCCTAATTGGCGCTTAAATTCTAAAAATAACTTACTGCGTCCCATACCTGCACTTTTACATAACATTTCAATTGAGATTGGCTTAGTTAAATTTTGTTTTATAAAGCTAATGGCCGATTGCAATCCGTTATGGCCAATTTTGTGATTGCAATGCTGCAACACCAATTCGCGCGATCGATCTTGCAGCATGCGTACGAGCAACTCACTAATACCAAGATCGATCAGCACCTCTCGGTCTTGCTGGTTTTCGCTAAAGGTGTCAACTAATCGTTGATAAAGCTGTTGAGTAAACGGGTTATTGCTCAACTGCAGTGTAGCGCTTTGCTCATTGTAATAGGCTTGCTCTAATCGCATTCTCTCTGCTACTTCCTGCACTTTTTTACTGTCAACTTCAATGGTTAGACATGATGTCGGAGCGCTTAAATGTGCCTCAGGAAAGTCAATTTCAACGTGTTCACCTCCGGCAATAATAAAGCTTTGTCCCGGTAAAAATTCTTGTCCTCGTTGCAGGCTGTTATGATGCATTACTTTTTTACCGGTATGCATAGCACAAAACATTAATTGTTCAGCATGAAATGGAATGCGCTCACAAGCTTGATAGGTATCGTAAACACACAGTTGTACATGGTCGCTATTAAATGCAGCTCGATTATCAATTAAGGTGCTAACTTTACTGCGTTTTTCCTGTAACAACATACCTGCTCCTCCAAACTTGTAGAGATTCATAATGGCTAAATTGTGCACTCTCAGTCAAGTTATTTGGATGCAGAGTCAAGCAACAATTATTTTGAAGTACTAGTCTGAGGAAGCACTTATTCAAGTTGAAGAAAGCTTCTAATAACAACACACATAAAGGAAACAAAATGATTTACGCAAATCCAGGGCATGCAGATGCCAAAGTACAGTTTAATGAGCAGTATGAAAACTATATTGGTGGTGAGTGGGTTGCTCCTGTTGACGGCAAGTATTTCGACAATACAACACCGGTAACAGGAGAAGTCATTTGTCGTATACCTCGCTCTAACGGTAAAGATATTGAATTAGCCCTCGACGCAGCGCATAAGGCAAAAGATGCATGGGCACAAACATCGGTAACAGAACGTAGTAACTTGCTATTAAAAATAGCCGACCGTATTGAGCAGAATCTTGAAATGTTGGCAGTTGCAGAAACATGGGATAATGGTAAAGCAGTGCGCGAAACACTTGCTGCTGACCTACCACTGTGTGTTGATCACTTCCGCTACTATGCTGGCTGTATTCGCGCACAAGAAGGCTCAATTGGTGAAATAGATAATGGTACGGTGGCGTATCACTTTCATGAGCCTTTAGGCGTTGTTGGCCAAATTATCCCATGGAACTTTCCATTATTAATGGCGGCTTGGAAATTAGCGCCAGCACTTGTGGCTGGTAATTGCGTTATCTTAAAACCAGCGGAGCAAACTCCTGTATCAATTCTTAAGCTGATGGAAGTCATCGGTGATTTATTGCCAGCAGGTGTATTGAATGTGGTTAATGGTTTTGGCGCCGAAGCTGGACAAGCACTTGCAACCAGTACACGTATTGCAAAAATTGCGTTTACGGGATCGACGCCAGTTGGTGCGCATATTTTAAAATGCGCCGCAGAAAACATTATTCCATCCACCGTTGAACTTGGCGGTAAGTCACCGAATATATATTTTTCAGACATTATGCAGCAAGATGAAGAATATATTAGCAAGTGTGTTGAAGGGGCTGTGTTGGCGTTTTTCAACCAAGGTGAAGTGTGTACATGCCCATCTCGTCTCTTGGTGCAGGAAGACATTTATGATGAGTTTATTGCGCGTGTTATTGATCGCACTAAACAAATTAAGCGCGGTAATCCGCTTGATACAGATACTATGGTTGGTGCGCAAGCATCGCAAGAACAGTTTGATAAAATACTTAGTTACCTAGCGATTGGTAAAGACGAAGGCGCAGAGCTCTTAACGGGTGGTGGTGTTGAGCAAGTATCTGAAGAGCTAGGCGGCGGTTATTATATTCAACCAACCTTGTTTAAAGGTAACAACCAAATGCGCATTTTCCGCGATGAGATTTTTGGTCCTGTTGTCAGTGTTGCAACCTTTAAAGACGAAGCTGAGGCGCTAGCAATTGCTAACGACACTGAGTTTGGTTTAGGTGCAGGACTTTGGACTAAAAATATGAATCTTGCGTATCGCATGGGGCGTGGAATTGAAGCAGGACGTGTTTGGACTAATTGTTATCATCATTACCCAGCGCATGCGGCATTTGGTGGTTACAAAAAATCAGGTGTAGGTCGTGAAACTCATAAAATGATGCTTGAACACTATCAAAATACTAAAAACTTGTTGGTAAGCTATAGCGATAGTCCTTTAGGTTTCTTTTAATTCCCCTTTTTAATTATTCCTAAGCAATTAGGGCTCTCATTTGAGAGCCTTTTTATTTTATTAGCCAAAGAGAATTAAGTATCGCTGTTAAGATTTTGTAAACACATGTTCTTTATACAGTTGTTAGTTGTAAGAAAATATTTTAGTGGTTGTTTTGTTTGCCTAGTTACAGTAAAAAAGAACGTAAATTAACCAAAACAACGGACTGTACATGCTATTTTTTAATATAAAAAACCAAGCATTTGAACACCCGCAATATATTCAATGTAGTCAATGTCACCAAGTCGCGGTTACAGCACATACACAATTAAAGTTTGTTCGTTTTGGTTTAATTCCGTTATTTCCATTTGCGTTAGAGCGCGCTTCATATTGCGCCAATTGTAGCGCTAAAAATGTGCCTGAAAATAGTCAATATTCGAAAGTGCCGATATTTCACGTGTTAACCAAATTTATTGGTACTGTATTAATCATTTTGATGCTGAATTGGCTTTGGCAGCAGCATACTAAAGCACAGAATATTGAAATAAACATCGTTAACCAGCCGCAGATAAATGATTTCTTTTTTATTGATTACAGTAAGTTTTTAAAAGAGGAATATTATCAAAAGCGAGTTGTCGCGGCTAAAGTGGTTGCAACTGAAAATAATATGGTCACCTTAAAACTCGGTCGCTATAACTACAGTCGTGAGCGCGACCTTAAACTGTCGGCGCGCAGTGACAATTTTGTGCAAAAGGGCTATTTTTTTAGTGAAAGTCAGACTTTTAGCCAGCAGCAAATAAAAGATTTTTACGACGATAACACCATCTATGCAGCTTACCGACCTAAAGATCTAAAACTGTTCGGTGGTTTTGTTGTTATGCCGAGCAATCCAAAGCCCTTATATGCAGGCTTTAAATTGAATAAAGCAAATCAAGAAGGCATTGCCGCCTATCAGGAAAAGGATTTTTCGACAGCGTTTGAATATTTTAGTGAAGCAGCAGATCAAGGCGATAGTTGGGGACAGTATAATCTGGCAAAAATGTATTTAGCCGGTGAAGGAACAGATAAAAACAGGGTACAAGCTGGGCACTGGTTAACGTTGTCGGCTAAGCAAGGACATAGCAAAGCGCAGCAGCTGTGTGATGAGCAAGGTTTGTGTCAATAATCGCGTAGATTAGCTAGCGCGCTCTAAATCTTCAATACATACTTTACACAAATCGAGATAGCTGTGGATATTGTTTTTTGTCCAAAGCTGTCTGACCTGTGTGTCTTGTTGCAAAATAAAGCTATTAAACTCTTCAAAAGCAACAGGGGTGTAATTGGCTACATAATGTTTGAAGGCTTGTTGCACCGATTTATGGCCTAATGCTGAATCGCTAATCACACTTTCAGATGCTTCGACAAGTAATCCACTAAAGCGTAACAGTTCAACTTTAGGTGAGCCTAAACGCTGTACTTTAATAAAGCGTTCGCGCAGTAGTTTTTGTTCTTCTTTCGCCAGCTCAATAACGATTTCACTTAGGTATTTTGTTTCGCGGTTAGCCCCATCAAGTGAACTGGATAGCTGCCTCGCTTGGCGCTTAAAGTTCTCACCCCGCACATAGAGAAAAATCATGGCGAATACTGCAAGGGCGATGCTACCCATAATGGTAATATTCATGGCTGTCCTAAACGCGTTTTATTGTTGTTATACCAATTTTACTTATTATGCGATTGTTCATAAAATCAGTGCAATTAATATATAAACTAGTCTTTAATATCTGATTTCTCAAGAATTATATCATCAATAACAGACCAGCGACGCACGTAGGGTTTACTGCCTTTACCTAAAATCCAGTAGTCGTAGACCTCTTGCACTCTGCCACTAGCACGGCGAATATCGAGCCACGAGTTAAGGTAATTTGCCAAGTCATCGTGACGTTTAGCAACCGCAAATCCTGTAGGGTATTTCGCTTTTGAACCCTCGGGAACGACAACGCCAAAGTCTGGATAAAACATGGTCCAAGCAAAGCCTGCTTCAGCGCTAATTAACAAGGCATCGTACTTATCTGGGTTGGCAAAAAAATCACGATAGCTAGCAATATTGGTAAGCGTGTAATGTTTGTTGCGTTCAAATTCTTTACCGAGTAACGCTTGGTATTCTATGGTGGCAAAGTTAAGGGATTCATGGGCTTGCAGCGCTTCTAAGGTTTGAAACTCTTTACTGCGATGGTCAAGGGTCACTAAGGCAAGCTTGAGCTCAAGCACCGGATCGGTAAACAAGACCTTTTCGATATCATCTAGGTTAATTTCCAGCCCCGACATGGCAATATCAAAGTACCCTTTATTGAGGTATTCCACCAGTTGTGGCTTTTTAAATGGAATAAACTCCACCTGTACGCCCAAGTCTTCGGCAAGTTTATGTGCCAAGCTAATATCAAAGCCAACGAGCTCATTGTTGTGATTAAAATAGCTAAACGGTACGTTGTCGGCAATGTAACCAACGCGCAATAAATTACGTTTTTTAATTACACTTATATTGGTAAGCGATAACTTGCCATCTTCATATGCCTTTGGCACATGATTTAGTACATGCTCAGGCACTTTGTCACTTACCACCATGTTGGCAATAATATCATCCGCGGCATGTGAGCTTTTCAATAGTTGTGAGTTAACTGTGTAGGCCGCGAGCATGCAGGCGGGTAATAACCCCCCAATTAATGAAAAATATAAAATGCTTTTTGCACGCTTATAACTCAGTTGCTTGCGCACATAGAAAATACTTAAAAAAGTGACAGCTACGATATAGACCACAGTAGTTGGAGATACAAATTTGGCGCTGATCACTGACATTGCCAAATACAGCTGATAGGTATCAGCTGGCACGCGCACGGTTTCCAGCATGTATGGAATTGCGATATGTACATTGGCAAAGTAGCTGAACAATGCGCTGATGGTGATATTTGGTACATCAGCAAGGGTTGCTTCATGGCCTGTAAGCCATGCTGCAAATAATACAAAAATGAGCGTGGTAAGCTTACCTAAGCTCGGGAACGTAAAGGCAATTGGTACCAGCACTTCGGCAATGTGATCTGAATTGGCATCGGCAATATTGTTTTTATGCATATAGCTTTTAATGCCTTCGGTGATCACGGGTAAGGTAATAAATACATTACCTGTGGTAAATGCAGCGATTAACGCATTGCGTGCAACATCAATTAGCTCATGATATTTCACCGGTGTAAGCGCCGCGACCAGCATAGGTAGCAAAACAAACATCAGAAACAGGCCAAGTAAAATTACCAACACAAGATACACTTGCAACGTACTAAGCTGGTCAACACTCATAGTGCCTGCTGAACTTGCGGTAATAGCGAAAATACCAATTGGAAAAATCTTAACGATTTTCTTTGAAATAACAGAAAGCCCTTCACCAACAACATCTAATATATTGAGTAAACTGCTTTTACGCACATTGCCCATTAACGCCATGCCCAGAGCAATACAAAAAATTACTAACGCGGGCACATTGCCTTCAGCCATTGATGCAAAAGGGTTAGAGGGGATATAACGAGCTACAAAATCGATTTCTTGCTTGGCGGAAATTAGCGCGGTAGAAAAGAAAGTACCGGCATCGTGTTTAGGTAATGTAAAAGCAAAACACCAAATAACAAATAAGCCAATCCCCCATAACGACAGCATGACGGTTGCCGCTTTAAGTAAAATAGAGCGTACTTGATCGGGTTCGAACTTACCAAGACCAACAACCAGCGAAACCACAATATACGGGAAAATTGTAATTTGCATTAGCTTAATAAAGCCATTGCCAACTGGCTGTAAAAACGCCAACCGTTCACCAAAAATAAGACCGAAAATGACACCGCCAATTAGTGCCCACAGCATGAGGTTTTTAGTCGCAAAAAAGTCGATAAGTTTCTTCATTGATCCACAAATAAGTAAGGGCTGAGGGTCATTTGACCCTTGTAAGCCCTGTATTTAATCATAAATTGGCGGTTGTTTGTAACGCCAAGGTAATCATTTCAGCAAAGGAAGTTTGTCTTTCTTCACTACTTAGGTGAGTATCGTGCGTAATATGATCCGAAACCGTTAAAATGGTTAACGCATTTGCACCGAACTCTGCGGCAACACCGTAAAGGCCCGCGGCTTCCATTTCGACACCTAAAATGCCCATTTTATCCATTAGCTCGAACATTTCTGGTTGCGGTGTATAGAATAGGTCAGATGAAAACACATTGCCTACTTTAACTGGTAACTGTGTTTTACTCGCTTGTGCTAAACAAACGTTCAGCAAGTTAAAATCAGCAATTGCGGCAAAGTCGTGGCCTTTAAAGCGCATGCGATTAACTTTTGAGTCAGTACAGGCACCCATGGCAATAACGATGTCTCGTAGTGCTACTTGATTTGATACCGCGCCACAACTGCCTACGCGGATCAGGTTTTTTACACCATATTCTGTGATTAGTTCTTTTGCATAAATTGAGCAACTTGGGATGCCCATGCCAGAGCCCATAACCGAAATTCGCTTACCTTGAAAATAGCCTGTATAGCCGAGCATATTACGTACATCGTTGACTAACACAGCATCATCAAGAAAATGCTCGGCAATATATTTGGCACGCAGTGGATCGCCCGGTAGTAAAATGGTTTCGGCAAAGTCATTTTGTTTTGCATTGAGGTGCGGCGTAGCTGCAAATTCAATTTGATCAAATGAGACCATTAATAGTCTCCTTGTGTTGAATCTGTTGCGGTATTGATTTGCAATACGGTTTTTACATCACCTAATAAGCCTGATGCACCAAAACGGAAGTTTGCAGGGTTAACCCAATCAAGGTCAAAAATACTGGCGGCAAGTTCAATGTATTGTTTGGCATCCGTCACTGTGCGTACACCGCCAGCGGCTTTAAAGCCAACTTGTTTGCCACTTTCTTTAATTGTTTCTAACATGATTTTTGCCGCATTTAATGTGGCATTTACGGGCACTTTACCCGTACTTGTTTTAATAAAATCGGCGCCTGCATCAATAGCAATGCGTGATGCACTCGCAATAAGCTCGTCGCTTTTTAGCTCGCCAGATTCAATGATCACTTTTAATAAAACAGTGTCACCACAGACAACTTTGCATTGTTTTACAAGTTCAAATCCAAGCGTTTCGTCGCCGTCAATAAGTGTGCGGTAAGGAAATACAACATCCACTTCATCGGCACCTAAGCTTACAGCTTGCTTGGTCTCTGACACGGCTTTATCAATGTTTTTTTCGCCATGTGGAAAGTTGGTTACTGTTGCAATTTTCACATCTGAATTGAGCTGTGTTTTAGCAAATTCAATGTATTGTGGGTAAATGCAAATAGCTGCGGTATGGCCTGCGCTATTGTTTGCTTGCTGACAAAGGGCACTTATTTCGTCATTGCTTTCCGAGCCAGTTAAGCTGGTTAAGTCCATGCATTGTAGGGTAATTTTTGCCGCGGCTGTTAAATCTAATTGGGTGTTTAAGGTCATACTTTTCTCCAAATATAATACCAATTCCGTTAAGTATGTGATCAGGGGTAGCGCTGGATAAATGAAATGGTAACAAGGCGGAAAATTTCTTATGTAGTTGTTCTACATTGATAAATTCTAACGCAGTTAGCATGATATTTAGTTCGCTAGGATGTTCATCTACTTAAGTGAATAGGTATAAAAGTAATCCCAGAACAATTGAGGAGGGAGAGTTACACTCTCGATCAATAAGCTCACTCATATGCTCTAAGAACATGAGTGGACTTGGTTCCTTGAAGACTTATGGTTGTAACGATCTCCTGATCTTAGCACCATAATTTAAATCCATTTATACCAAGCGCTATTGTCAGCTATTTTGTTGCTAACAGCTAGCGCTAATTAAGTGTTAAATGATCTAGTTCATCTTTTTATGCGCTGCGAAGTTGCTTCTTCGCTTTACTAATCAAAAGTGTAGCGGCCACTACAATTGTTCCGGCGACAAAACCAATAATGGCATTAAATAATGTAGGTAATAAAAAGCTTAGGTCGGTATTAAGCAACTGATTGATTGCTAAAGTGAGATCATCTACAAGATGGTGTAAAAAGTCACTGCCATGAACAAGAATACCGCCACCAACTAAAAACATTGCAAGCGTGCCGACAATTGCCAGTAATTTCATTAAATACGGGGCGAAAGAAAGCAGCCCGCGGCCAATGGTCTGTTGCCAAACATGAGGTTGTTCTATTAATAGCAGTCCTGCGTCGTCAATTTTCACAATTAACGCTACTAAACCATACACACCTATGGTCATGAGTATTGCGATAACGCTCAATACAGATAGCTGTGAGGTAAAGCTTTCGCTTGCAACTGTGCCTAATGAAATAACAATAATTTCGGCAGAGAGAATAAAATCGGTGCGAATTGCGCCTTTGATTTTTTGTTGCTCGTAATGTTTGTTGTGAATATCTATCTGCTGCTCTTTTTGCTCGGCATGTTTACCATGAAGCCAAGGAGCAAGTACTTTTTCACAGCCTTCATAACACAAAAATAAGCCGCCAAGCATTAATAGTGGCGTTATTAAAAACGGTGCAAAAGCTGAGATAAGTAACGCTAATGGCACTAATATTAACTTATTTACAAAGGAACCTTTGGCGACCGCCCACACAACGGGTAACTCGCGATCGGCTTTTACGCCAGAAACTTGTTGTGCATTTAAGGCAAGGTCGTCACCTAATACACCTGCGGTTTTTTTTGCTGCTACCTTGCTCATTACCGCAATATCGTCGAGCAAAGTCGCGATATCATCTATGAGGGTGAGTAAGCTTGCTCCTGCCATTTTTTATTCCTTCAATTATAATTCACGCAGAGTTAATCCAACTTCTGTTAAATAGTTTGGTATAACTTTTTACAACTATAGTGTTTTTCTCTGTAAAAGGAATCAAGATGTTAAGACATGTTTTGTTGCTTTTGAGCCTAGTGATGATCTGTGCATGTAATTCAGTTGGGTCTGTGTCAAAGAGTGAAAGTGCACAAACGGAAACATCAACAAAGGCTGTTACCATGATGTTTGAATGCGAAAATGATTTGAGCTTTGTCGCACGATTAGAAGGGCAAACTTTATGGGCGTTTTTGCCTCAGCAAACGCTCGCACTTGAGCCAACCAGAACGGCATCGGGTGCGAAATACCAAAAAGCAGCGGATTACGTTTGGTTAAAGGGTGACAATGCGATGGTGAATTACCAGCAAACACTTTATAAAAACTGTGTTAACAACCGCCAAGAAGCTATTTGGCAAGACGCAAAGTTTCGTGGTGTTAGTTTTCGCGCAGTTGGCAATGAGCCGGGTTGGTTAATTGAAATAACACCAAATGTTCACGTTAAATATTTTACTAACTACGGCCAGTTTGAGACTGTCTTACCTTATAAAAAACCGATTGAAACCGAACAAAGCAGCATGTTTGAACTAACTAAAAACCAAAACACGCTATTATTTGAGATTATTAATAAACCATGTACCGATACTATGTCTGGTCAAAAGTTTGCATCCAGCGTACGCGGTCAGTTTAACGGCAAAGCGTTCTCAGGTTGCGGTCGGGCGCTGTTTTAAAGTTGGCACTGTTCACAGCCATAACGTTTTTCATAACGACGTTCAGCCCAAACATTATAAAAATGATTCACCAGCCAATAAATACCGGGAATTGAAAAACAGTAACTGACCCAGCCAATCGGGTGTGAGCGCCACAGTTTAAAGTTTGCGTTCAACCCGATATGCCATGAGCCTTTTTCGTCTCGTAAGTGTAATACCTTCAGCATATTGGTTCGTTGTTGCCGAGCAAAGTTTTGCGAATGGACATCTTTAAATTCAAACCGCTCGCCAGATAGCTTGCGCCAAAGTGCAATTTCTTTGCTGCAAAGCGGGCATTGTGCATCGTAGTAAACAGTGTTCTTCATATTTTTAACTCCTTCATTAGTAATACGTAATGGCTTCAAAAAAGTTTGAACGAATATTGCAGTTTTCCCGTATTGCTTAAAAAGTCACCCAACAAGGTAATTGTTATGCGTAAAGATGAGTTTAAAAATCAAATAGAAAGACATTTACTTACCCCAACCATTTTTGGCTATGCAGATGCCAATCATTATTTAGTTGGCGCAGAAGATGAAGACGGAAATTTTTATTCCCTTTCTGATGAGCAAGATAAAATCATGGTTTTTAACTCGATGTTTGAAGCTGAAACGTGTTTAAAGTCGCTAGGGTTTACCAGTGCAAGTCTGCATTTTCAAACAGCGTATGATGAGATGATTGGTAACGACACAAGCAGTGATACTCGCATTACAATCAGTTTAGGCGAGCAATAAGCTCGTCTCGCTTGCCTAGAGCAAACAAAGTGGTGTCGTGGTAAAGCAATTGAAAGTTTGACTCTATGCGATCAGAATTAACATTGTACCAATCCACTAATATTTCGAGTGGAACAGCATTTCTGAATCGTTTTCCTGTGTTATGCAGGGCGAGTTCAATACCTTGCTGATGACTGTAACTAGCAAACCAGTTTTCGTTAATAATACGCGACGTTTTGGTTTGGTATTTTTCGGGCAAAGTTGCTCCGTACAGAGCAAGCTCAGCTTGCAAAACTTGATAGAAGGAGGTGCACAAAGTTTGATACTTAGTATCTAGCAGTTTTGCCAGTAAATGATCAAATAAAATATCCAGCCCGACACCAGCATAACGACGTATTTCTTTAAACTCACTTTTAAATTGTTGGCACACAGGATGAGCGTCTGTAAAGCTATCGATGCCACGATGTAAACGTATTCCTACCTCTAACTCTACCGGCAGAAAACTAAGCTGACTGCCTTTCACAAAGTCGCCAAGTAAGTTGCCAGTTAAGCTAGTCGATGTTAAGTGAGCCAAGTGTAAATGTGCAAAATAATTCAAATTTTGTTCGATCTTAAAAGTAAAAATAACCGTATACTTGATGTCTGACGATCTTTGTTGCTCCAATGCTCGGTTTGAGCATGTTTTTGTTAAGGCGCTTAATGTATAGCCTAGTAATCTAAACGGACATCAAGCAACAATGACAAAAGCGAGCCTTGCGGCAGCTGCAAAAACGAACTCGAAAGGTCATCAGACCCTAGTATATTAAAATAACTGGAATCACTTATGAAACGTTTAAAAAATATTATTTTAACCTCTTTGCTCGCGCCATCTCTGTTTGCATTTTCGGTTTCGGCTAACGAGTGTAATGACTTTACTAATCAAGATGTCCGCAAACTACGCTCTAAAGAAAGCATCAATTTATGCCAGTTTAAAGATAAGCCACTATTGATTGTGAATACTGCAAGTAACTGCGGCTTTACACCTCAATTTGAACAACTTGAAGCGCTTCATAAAGAATATAAAGAACAAGGTTTAGTTGTGTTGGGTTTTCCATCTGATAGCTTCTTTCAAGAAGAAAATGATGAGAAAGACACCGCAGAAATGTGTTTTATCAATTACGGTGTGACGTTTAATATGATGGCAACGAGTGATGTAAAAGGCAGTGATGCTAATCCTATATTTAAACATTTAGCGAATAAAACGCGTTCGCCAAGTTGGAACTTTAATAAGTATTTGGTCAGTAAAGACCGTCAAACAATCACGCATTTTGGCTCTCGTGTAAAACCACAAAGTGATGAATTAAAGCAAGCGATAGAAAAAGCGCTTTGATTACGTTTTTAAACAATTGATACTGTGCATATGGTTTTAGTCTGACACTATATTTGGTACAGTCTGAACACGTTGCGCCACATGTTGGCGCAGTGAAAATACCTTTAAACATGTAAAAGGAATTACATGCAGGCCATAAACATTGGGTGTTTGTGATTCCTCAGCAATAAGGATATTCAATGAAGTTAACAGCTCCCTCTTTTCGTTTTCTAGCCTACAGTACAGCTCTATCTATATTTTTATCTGGTTGTGGCAGCTCTTCCAATGATGATAAATCACCCAATCCCGATCAAGGTAATCGTGTCCCGTCTGTAACCATTAATGGTGACAACAGCGCGCAGGAGGCGAGTATTGTTACACTCAATGCAGCGGCTAGCGATAGCGATGGCTCGATCAGCAAATATGCGTGGTCTATTACATCTGGTGAGAACGTTACTTTAAACAATAGTGATCAAGTCTCTGTCGATCTAACGTTGCCAGACGTAGATAGTGATACCCAAATCACCATTAGTGTTACAGTAACCGATAATGATGGCGCCACCGCGCGCGATGAACACACACTTACAATTGTCGATAACGTAAATAACCAAGCGCCGAATGTGGTAATTAATGGGGTTACTGAAGTCGATGAGCAGAGCGAGCTCAATCTTACCGCTACCGCCAGTGATAACGATGGCGAAATTGTCAGTTATTTATGGCAACTAGTTGGCGGTGAAGGGGTCACGTTAAGCGATACCGATAAAGCACAAGTAAAAGTCACCACAACAGATATCGATGAAGATCAGCAAGTTGTTATTGCCGTTATGGTAACCGACGATGATGGCGCAGTTGCGACTGCACAGCATCAGCTGCTAGTAAAAGCAGGTGCGCAAACTCAAGTATTTACTTTGAAAGGCCGCGTTAATAACGCTGCTAACTCAACCGTAAATTTAACGGTTGGTGATCAAACATTAACAGCAACAACAAATAGTAATGGTGAATTTAGCTTGCCCGTTGAACTCGATGAAAGCTATGACGCGCATTTGGTTAAGTTATCAGCACCCAGTAATTCGGTATTTTTTCCTGAGTTTAATCTTGTTGCGCAGTTAGTTACTTTAGGCGACCTTAAACAACTTGCTGGCAGCGATAATGTGTTAACGGATGACGAGTATTTTGCGGTTAACGTAAGTAGCTTCTCTACAGCCCTGTTTTATATGTTTGATAGTAAAGATAGTTTAACAACATCTGAACATGTAACGGCTAACTATGAAAATATCAGTTTTGAAATTGTCACATTGCGAGCCACTATGATTGACATGCTGTTAGGAGGAAATTCAGGGTCCGCTTTTGCCTTACCAACAGGTATTACTACGATGGAGCAGTTACTAACAAATGAAAATATTGTGCGAGAATTTGAAACGCGTATGCATGATGTATATGCGCTTGAGGCATCTGAAAGTGCGCAGGCAATTTTTACTACTGATATTGCGAAATTCCCCCAAATAGATAGCACTAAGCAGTTGGTATTTTCGCCGACTATTATTACACGTAGTGTCGGGCGCCACCTAACACTTAACCCAAATGGTACAGGCAGTATTGTTCTGGAGAATGGTAATAGTACAGGGCTTACGTGGCAGATAAATGAACTCGGTAATCTTAAACTTGTTTATAACACTCCGATTACACTAAGGAATGACTTATATGCTGTAGATGGCCGACCAGAAGTGGTTGATGAGCAAATTCTTACCTCTGAATTTTATAATGTGTTTTCGCGAGATAAAACGAAACATGGCATGATGAACGAAGAATTCCGCCGTGTTGATAATAATGGCAATGTGGTAACCGAGTACTATCAGCAATCAGAGTTTGGTGGACTAACAGATAAACAAGACGTTGATAAATTAATGGCTGCGGATATTCCAGGTGTCTGGGTGATTGACGATGTATTTACTCCTTCGAATGCCGTTTACTCAGAGCCCGCGATTGCAACGTTAATGGCTGATGGCTCAGCGACAATAGAGGTACCCAGTTCCGACTTTTATAGTGATACAGTGAAATGGCAGCTAAGTGATGGAAACTTAGAGCTGATTTCGGGAAGTGGTGACAGCGAAATACGTTTCACTTATTACATTGTTTACAAAAACAATTTTGGCTATGCATTTGTTGCTGATGTAACAAATGGCAGTCAACAATTTGCCCGTAATGGCATGATGTTTAAGCAGCAAACTAATTCGGGGTTTAATTTAAACGACGTCTATGGCCATTACAAACTTACATATGCTGATAGAGTATCCGTTACGAATGAATTAATTATTTATCAAGATAACATTGCCCGTAACGGTGTTGATATGGACAGTCATATCGCGCGAGTGGACGAAAATGGAGTTCTACACCTAGAAACCTATCTTGATAACGAAACGCTTGAATTATGTCGCTCTACCGATGGTGGTCGTTGTCGATTAAATCGTCAAGAATCTTATCGTTTGTTTGCAGCAAACGATAACTCTTATCATGTTATGCAAACAGTTTCTGGGTTTACTAATACAGGCTCGCGCGCATATGGTGTAAGTACGTTGCTTAAATTAGAGAAGAAAGAAACATTGGGCTATGACAAATTTGAGTATGGTTTGTTGCAAAACTTGTATTTGGTTGAGCATCTCAATAGTGGCTCTGTTAACGAATACCACTTTGATCAAACACAGTTAGGCGAAGACGCCAGCGCATATAACAATGCGTTAAGTATAAATTACGCTAATGGTGATTATGAAGAAACTGCCTACTATCTTGATAATGGTATTGCTTATTTCACGTTAGCGGGTAAATCAATGCAAATGTCGCTTGAGCAGTTTGAGCGAGATACTTTGACTATTTGTTTGCATGAAGCGGGCGGCACATGTACCGACGCAGATAAAAAGCAGTTAGATATGCGTTGGGGATTGGCAGAAATACCGGCACAATAATTAAAAGAGAGAGGCTTAGCTAAGCCTCTCTTTTTACTTTTCTAGTCTGTTGTTACAGGCTATACCATAGACCAATCCAGCCCCGTACCTCATCTTGAATGGTATCGCCTTCAATTTTGGCAATGCCAAAATCAATATTAATATCATTTAATACAGAAGGTGCGACGGCAAAGTCGAATTGGCTATTTAACTTAATTCCGTAGCTAGTGGCAAGTTCGCTATTATTGAGTTCATGCTGCGATACATAAAGCCATGGTGTATTTTGCTTAAACGCAAACCCAGCCCCAAAGCGCTGATAATCATCACTTAATGCGGTATAAAACGGTAGTTCATTAATGAGTGAGCGATCAGCTTGTGCTTCTGGCTTAATTAAACTGGACGCGAAGCCACCAATATTCATTAGCATGTCATCACGTTGTTTTGTTTGGTAATCAACGTAAAGTGGCATATTCCAAGCTTTACCGAATAGCGCTACGTTTGCATCAAAGCCTTGCCAACTGCCATGTGAGCTATCACCACTGTAGATACGTGCAGATGCAGTTTGACCAATCGCAAATGTTTGCCAATCACGTTGCCAAATTTGATTCGCGCCGAGAGCAAGCCATTGGTTATGGCTATCACCAATATCTTTGTAGCCATAAGCAAGATGACTATTCAATTTAAATGCCCCGTTGCGATAAGGGTAACTGGCCTGCAGATAGGCTCCGGTAGCGTCTTCCTCAGCAGCTAAGACATCAGGGTGTTGATATTGATTTGCGGCTTTAAGTTTATAATCAAATGCGTGTGCTAAAAATTGCCATTTATCGAGTTGATATTTCACGTCTAAATAAGCACCGTTTAAAGCATTTTTATTGTCGATTGCGCCACCAAATTGCCAACTCAACTTATTGAGCAGATCTTTACCTTTTACACCCACGTGTAACAGTGCAGTACTGGCACTATTGTATTGCTCAGCAAGTGTAAACGACATTGTTTGATTTGATGGAGAATAATCGCGCTGTGCGCCAGGCGTTTGCTGATAAATCTTAGCTGGCGGTAAGCTTGGCTGCTCTGCTTTATCGGTTGCGGCTTTTGGTGATAATGCGCGCTCTGTTACTTCAGTTACACTTGCATTGTCACTTAATTGGTAAATATCAGGGCCTTCAGAATTAACCGCTAAATACAGTAAACCATGCTGTTTGCTTGGCATTGGGTATTGCATAACTTGCTGCCCAGCGCTTAGCTGCTCTAACTTATCTGATGCAAAGGTATAACGATAAAGATTAGTTTGACCATTTACCCCTGCAACATAGTAAATACTTTCGCCATTTTCGCTCCATTTCGGGTATGACAAAAATTGGTAGCCCTTTGGCATTGGCACACTTACATCGTTATTTGATGTTAAATCTTTTACCCATAACGCCCAATTTTGGTTTAGCTCAGTTTTAAGATAAGCCAGTTTGTTATTTTGGTATTGTGGGAAGTCGTAAACTGTTTGTAGTGATGGCTGGGTTAAATCGCTCATTTCACCCGACGTTAAATCAATTTTTACCAGCTGTGAGTAGCCATATTCAACGCGCTCGGCATAAGCCGTATTGTTGTCAGCTAAGGTAAAGCGGCGCACATTAGCAAACTGAGTAAGTTGTTTGGTTTCACCAGTCTCGCTGTTCCAGCTGAAGAGATCTTGGTGCAGTGTATTCATTTCGTTGTTAGCAACGCTAAATGCACCGTATACAAGCGTGCTATTATCACGCCAAACTGGGTTTAAAATACCTTTGCGATTAATAGAGTTAAGGGTGTCTTTTGTTTCTTTTTTAAAGCTGGTGGGTTTGCTATTTGCAATGTCTTTTGCGTCGTCTTCTAGCAGCTCTTTTTGCGCTTCTTCAAACTCTTTAATGGCGTCAGCATTTTCTTCTGTTGCATAAATTGTGAGCTTGGTATTGCCTTCTTTGTCTTTACTAACAATGGCAATTTTGTCTTCATCTGGTGACAGGCTCGGCGCCGTTTGAATGTAATTGAGATCAAACCAGCGTTTCGTTTTAAGTGCGGTTTGATTTGCTTCTTGTGTTAGTGCTTTATGGGTATATTCCGCAACAAAACGGCGATACAGTTTACTTGGCTTTTCAAGAAATACGCCGGTAAACGCACTATCAAAGTCACGTTTTTTAACCGCTTGCATACGTGTCCATACTGCATCTAATTGTTCTTTGCTGTAGTTATGCTCAAGCCATTGTAAAAAACGCACACCAACGAGATACGCCATAGAACCTGCCATATAGCCACCATCCTCTTCGCTTAGCTGGCTATAACTTGGCAAACTTCCTTCTTTAGCAAATTGCGTGATGAGCGATTCAACATAGTTATCGTGTAAACGGCCGCGGCCAGTCATTTGCGATTCAAGCAGTGTTGCATAGCCTTCAGCTGCCCAGCGCGGTGTTGGGTTGTGAGCAATATCATAGGCACTTGAGAAGTTACGTAGCTTTTGGCGCCACTCACTGCGTGTTGGCTGTGCTAAATGCACTAAGTGTACGTATTCATGCAATACGAGTAGTTGCTGCCAGCCCGAACTATTTGAAATAACCGTATCTGACTGGGGAGGTGTGGCAAAAAATGCCATCATAGGGTCAACACTGCTTGGAATAGCAAAACCGTTTGACTGGTTATAAGGGTCGAAAACAACTACATCAACTTGTTTTTCTAATACACGATTTTGCTGCTCTTTTACTTTTTCGCGAACAATCTCAAGTTCGTTGGCAGCTGATGTAGCCCAGCTTTGGTAAGCTTTCGGGAAATGAACTTTAAAGTTTTCAGTTTCAATGGTTTGCCAGTTATCGTTGGCTGAGGTTGCAAAGCTTGCGGCAACCATCAATGAGAGTAGCGACTTTTTCATATTATTTGTTCCTTTAATTTTATGCGAGCTAGCTTACTGCACGCATAAAACTAAAAAAAATAATAGTGATAAGCGGTTAATCTTAATTATTGATGGTTACATCCAGCGCTTTTTCGATGTTTCTGCCAGCAGCACTAGCCTGTTCATAACGTCATTTACATCACTTTGTGGTAAATAGGGCACGCTAATGCCACCACTCGCTAACTGAAAGCGCAATGAACTAATGTGTTGTTTGCGCATTGGCGGTGTTTGTGTAGTAGCAATTTGTTGAATTTTAAAGCCTTTAAACACTTTATAACTTACGCCAATCAGCCCTTTTCGAGTAAACACTTGCTCTCCGTCAAAGTAAAAGCCAAAGCGCTTGTAGCGCAAAAAACTCAAAATCATACCCAGTAATAATGGTGCAATTAATACTGGCCACGCGCCATCAAGTAGCGGTTTAAATAAAAAGGCACTAATGATGGAAATAGGCAGAAGCCAATAAAGTACGAAAGTCTTGTAAAAGTAGTTAATGGCGATTGGCTGAAATGGCACATTAGTAATGTCTAACTGTTTATCCCAGCATAAATTCATAACATCGTTTACTTGGCTTTTTGTCAGTACAGGCACAATTAACGACTGTCCTTTTTTTACCGTATTTGCATGGCTGTTATTAATTTGTTTGCAGTTAATGGTGTAGCGTTTAAGCAGTTTTGCAATCCAGTTTTGTTTGACTTCAATTGACTGAATTTTACTAACGCTTAGCGACATTTGATGGCGTTCAAATAATCCTGAAATACGCTTTATTTTGTTGTTTTCTAAGCTAAGTTCATAGTTGTAAAAGCGAATAATTGCGCCCAGTACCGATGCGAATACAAACAAGGCAATACCGCTTAGAATAATGGTGGCACCCGCGGCCATCTCGGCATATTCATTATTGGTCACAAGATTATTAAAAAACTGTGTAAGCGGCGCGGCAAAGTCTTGTTTAATATAGTCAGTAATTTGCTCAGTGAAAGGCGCAAGTGCTGCCAATACTAAAAACATCATGCCTGACATTAAGCCAAACTTTGCTACTTCAAAATTCGCTAATGTTAAATCAGGAGACTGCACAGCTTGTTGCGATTTGCTTTGTTGCTCGGTTTGCTGTGGCTTGGCTCGGTAATTAAATATTTGGTCACGCAACATATTTGCGTAGTGATCCGATACCCCCGGTAACACAACTTCTTGCTGGGCTGAGCCTGCAGCATCAAAGTGACAGTTCACCGCTGAAAATGGCGAAAAGTAAAATGGTATTGCTAAATTAACGTTTTGTACTTTGGCAAAGTTAAGTGTGACGCGCTCTTTTTTAAATACACCTTTACGCAAAATAATTTCGTGCTCGGTAACTTTGTAGCGAAAATTAAAGTAATAAAGAGTCGCGTAAGTCACTAAAATCAATGCTAATACGCTGGCACCTGAAGCAAACCAAAACAGTTTATTCTCAACTTGGGTGACCCAAATAGCAAAGGCTGGCGCAATATTAATGAGTCCGTCTTTCACAAAACGCACGATAAAGTGCAGCACAAAATAAATAATCGCAATTGGCGACAGCTTTTGCCAAGTGGCTGTATTGCTATTACTCATCATCGTGACGCTCACTTGCGGTGTTTGCCAAGATAAACTGTCTTAGTTTACTGGCGCGCTCTTGGCTTAGACCATGAATTTCGAGATCAGCGCCAGCACCGCCAGCGGTAAACAGTTTTAACGTGGCGAGTTTGAGCTTGCGTTCAATAGGATTACGGTGGGTTTCAATATGTTGAACACGATTAAAAGGTATGGCAATGGTGCGCTGCCAAAATACTCCGCGTTTTAATAGTAGATCGTGTTCTCTCAGTGCGATAGATGTCATTGCGACGCTACGCTTGGTAAACCAAGCGACGTATAAGTTTATCAATACTAATGCACCTGCAACCAATGCGGTTATGATATTTTCAACTGGCGATAAAAAATAAAGAAAGATCACAACAGCGATACTTGCTGGTATTAAAAATACAAAGGTGCCAATCAGTGCTTCTTTGCTTGCCAGTTTATCCAAAGGTTTAAAATCTGCTTGGGTAAAGTCTGGTAGTGTTTGTTCGGAAATTTGATGGTTGCTAAACACGTGATGTCTCGTTGTTTTTATAATCTTTGCCTATTAAAGCAAAAAACTCAGCAAATGCTGAGTTTTTATGATTTTCGGCAATATAGCGTGATTAAAGCCAGCGCACAGTATGAATTAACGAATGGCTTTCGCCAGGTTGCAGTGTCACTTTGTCATCCATCACGTTAGCGGCTTCTAAACACAGCATGGTATGGAACTCGTCATCGCGAAAGTTACTAAGGCGCTTTGATTTTTCAACCCACGGATTCCACAGCACACACGAACTTGAATTTTCACGGCCAACTTCAATAATACCGTCAGGCGTATTAATGGTTTGAACCAAAGGAGTGTTTTGATAAACCATATCGGTTTCACGGGCAAAATTGACAATGTCATTTTGTGCAAATGGGCCTTCGCCAAACTCAATATAGTTAGCACCTTGCAGGCCATCGACTGTGGTGTTTTCAATTTTAGGGGTAGGGAAATAGGTATGCAGCGCTTGTGTTAACTCAAATGCCGCATTGCCAGTATTCGTGTTTACCAGCGCGATGTGCAAACTATCGCTCAGCGTGAATACGACTTTTAAACTCGATTGATGTGGCCAGTATTCTGGATTTACTTGGCCCATCGGCAATGAAAAACTCACAACAATATTATTGTCGTTTTCTATCACTTCTTCTGCGCGCCAAAGCATAGTGCGGGCAAATCCGTGTTGCGGCCAACCGTCATTAGCACTCATGCCAAACCAAGGCCAACAAATAGGAATACCGCCGCGAACGCCTTTGCCGACTTGATAGTCTTCATCTTGCGATACCCAAATTAAAGGCTTTTTGCCTTTTGGCGTAAATTCGGTAAGTTGCGCGCCTTGGAGAAAAATTTTAGCGCTGCAAAAGCTCGATTCAACTGATAGGTACTCTAGTCCTGAATCAGTATGCTTAACGGTAACAGAAGGAGATAAATTCATAAGGCATCCTTGTAAAAGGGAACTTAATTTAATGCAGAAAACAAGATAACTAATGCGTGATCAATTAGCAAATCAGTAAATTTCATATAGTTCTAAGTAAACTAACGTCATCTTATCGCAAACTTCATGTGATTTAGTTATTTGCCTTGATATACTGAAATTCTTTTTCACAATATGAACACACACATGAAAAAATCTCTTATTGCACTTGCAGCAGTGGCAGCGTTACTGGGCTGTCAGCAACAAGAACAGGTGTCATCGCCGAGTGTTGTAGCAAGTGATACTACTAACTTAAAATTAGTGAGCTGGAATATTGAGCATTTAGCTGACGAGGTTGGTAAAGGCTGTAAGCCACGTAGCCAAGCTGATTACCAAGCGCTCGCAAGTTATGCCGCAACCTTAAACGCCGACATAGTTGCACTGCAAGAAGTGCAGTCAGAAAAAGCGCTTAAGCGCGTTTTCCCTGAATCACAGTGGCAATATGTGGTTTCAAGTCGTGCCGATAACGAGGCGTATGAGTGCCGCGGTCACGATGGTTTGTTTTCAACGCCGCAGCGTACAGCATTTGTTATAAAAAAAGGTATTAACTTCATCGCTCAAGGTGACTTTAAAGCACTTGCCCTTGATAACCCAGGGTTACGCTACGGTACCTCAATTAGTCTTAATAATGGTCAGCTAGAACTACTGAACGTGCATATGAAAAGCGGTTGCTTTGTTAGCGACTATCGCAAAGATACTAAAAAAGCCTGTACTACTTATCAGCAGCAAGGGCCTATTTTAGAAAATTGGGTTAACCAGCGTGTTGAAAACAAGCAAGCGTTTGTTGTACTAGGTGATTTTAACCATCGCTTGGTTGATCAAAATAATAGTTTTTGGCAAGAGCTAAGCAAAGAAGACGGCGAACGTATTTTGTTAAGCAGTATGCAAAACTTAAAAAGTTGCCATCCTAAATACAAAGCACCAATCGATCACATTATTACCGGCCCAATTTCAACTCAGTGGGTTGTTGATGGCTCTCAAAAAGTAGACGCGTTTGGTAAGCAAGGCGAGCTAGATTACAAAGATATGTTAAGTGATCACTGCCCAATAAGTTTAACGCTATCAATTAAATAGTTGAAAGAAAGCGCACGATAGTGCGCTTTCTTTTCTTTCTAACCTTTCTCTACTCTTCGCATATAAATAAACCTGTACACCCAAGCTAATATCAAACTGGTGTTATATTGCTTGTTTTTTAGCTACCAGTTGAGCCAATATAATACGTACATAACGTGATTGGGCTTTTACATGGATGAATCTCAACTAAATCAAGCGGATGCTCAGCAGAGGGTGGATCAAATACACGCCTTTGAATCTGAACTGGCAAAATTACAACATGCTGGCGTGATCACCATGCCAGTTGATCAGCAACAGGCTGTTTCTCAGTATCATCAGCAGCTTCTCACCCAGTTAGCCAAGCAATTTGACGTTGATACGACAGCTCAGTCTAAGCACCTAACATTAGGTATGAAAATCGCTTCGCTGTTTGGTGCTTTGGCAATGGCAGTGAGTTTATTCTTTTTGTTTTATCAATTTTGGGGCTACTTAAGCACAAGTGTGCAAGTGGGCATCTTGGTTACTACGCCCATTGCATTGCTCTGTGGTGCGATAAAGTTAGCTGAAAATGAATCCCACGGCTATTTTGCCAAAATAGCGGGTTTGGTTGCGTATGCGGGGTTCGTACTTAACGTAATGCTGCTTGGGCAGATTTTTAATTTAATCCCGTCGCCCAATGCGTTTCTGATTTGGTCAGGACTCGCCTTTATTTTGGCGTATGCTGTTAACGCGCGAGTATTGCTGTTTTTTGCAATTGTGAATGTGTGCAGCTTTATTGCAATGAAGGTGGGCGCATGGAGTGGCATGTATTGGATCAGTTTTGGCGAGCGCCCTGAAAACTTTATTGTGCCGAGTATATTACTGTTTTTAGTCCCGCATTTTATCAATCAGCGTGCATTTATTGGCTTTGCTGCAATGTATCGTGTTTTGTCTCTGATCATACTGTTTCTAGTTGTGCTTATTTTGTCAAACTGGGGTGGCGTAAGTTATTTCAATTATGATAATGACCTTGTTGAAGGCGTGTATCAAGTTGCTGGGTTTGCGTTAAGTGCAGCGGCGATTTGGCTTGGAATTCGTAAAGAGTGGTCGGGCGTTGTGCAAACTGGCAATGTATTTTTTGTGCTGTTTCTTTACACCAAGTTCTTTGATTGGTGGTGGGATTGGATGCCTAAGTATCTATTTTTCTTTGTACTTGGGTTATGTGCGCTGCTTGCATTATTGGTATTTAAGCGAATTCGTAAGTTAGACAAACACACGAGGACAAGCGCATGAAAAAGTACTTAATTTACGGTATCGCGTTAATTGTTTTTACCAATATTTTTATTTTAGGTGGTGTTTTTTATAATCGCTCTGGTGAGCCAACGGCGCAGCTAGTTTTATCTGAACGAGAAGCACGCTTGCCATACTTATCTGGTTTTGAAAAAGAAAACTCGGGCGTAGGGCTTTCAATCTCTTGGCGTGCATTGGCAAACAAAAAAGACGAGCTTGCTTATTACAACAACCGCAGTATAAACCTAACCAAGCAGCAGTTAATAGCGTTAGGGTTTACTGAACTTGAAGTCTCTGAAGATGGCTGGGCGCAGGAACGTACGTTATTTTTTGCGCTTGAATACAATGGCGAGCAATATCAAAAGTCATTAGCAAATGCGCAGAGTTATTATGAAAAAGCGCTTGCTCGTTTTGAGTTGGATATTAATGATGAACAGCTCAAATATGCCAAAGAGCGAGCCTCTGAGGCATATCAACAAGAGTTGCATCGCAATAGTCGTTTGTTCTTTTTAGAAGCGGCACAAGACTATAAAACACTTGCAACTAAATATGCAGCGCAAAGCAATATCGTTATCGTAAAAGGAAATGCGAAGCCCTATTTTAATGATTACAGCAAAGATCACTCTTTGCATTTGCGTGCGCTGTTGGTGAACAGAATTAATGTACCTGCTCATTTCGTAGAAACCTTGGCAAGCTTAAAAACATCACGAGGACAAACAAAGCCAGACTATAGCGTGACGGTTAATTGGGGCAAACGTTTGGAACCTTGGATTGTAGATATACAGATGAACTAATACACAGTTTTAAAGCGTATATCTAATAGCTTGATCAAAGCGCAAAATACAATGCGGCTGCAAAGTTACGGCAGCCGCATGTTTATTGTCATTTTCTTGCCGCAAATGTGACACTTAACTGTAGTCAGTTCTCAATATCGGAACGGTATATTTTCTCAAGGGACTATTACGCATCGGATGCGCCAATTCACAACTGAGAAAATATAACAATGAAAAGAGTAATTCTATTAAGCTTATTGCTGCCTAGCGCACTATTTGCAGCACCCGAAGTTCATTATCAAGAATGTAAAACAACCTTTGACTATGCGCTGGCAAAATACCAAGGTACAACCGACAAAAATAATAGCGGTAGCCAGTGGTGCTATTTAAAATCACCGAAAGACGGTGAAAGTTGGGGCAATGTACGCACTGAGTCTATTCCTGAGTTTAAAACAGTTTCTGGTAAAACGTGTTTAGCGCCGTCTAGTTATCAAGGTGAAAAGTTCTATGGCTGTACCACCCGCAATCATTCATCACCATGGTGTTATGTTGCTGAAGGTGATTGGGAAGAATGTGACGCGCCAGCGCCTGAACCGCTGTTAACTCATACACAACCACAGCAAAGCAAACGTTTAGACAGAGTAGCATTAGGTAGCTGCTTTAAAACTAAAGGGGATATGCCAGCAGCGTTAGCGCGTTTGATAGGTCATCAACCTGACCTATTTTTATGGTTAGGCGATAACATTTATGCCGATACCACAAACATGGCCTTAATGCGTCAGAAATACGATGATAAAAAGCGCAACCCTGATTATCAACAGTTTTTAAAAGCCAACATTCCAGTTATGGCAACATGGGATGATCATGATTTTGGGCGCAACAATGATGGTAAATATTATCAAAAACGTGCAGAAAGCCAGCAAGAATATTTACGTCACTTTGATGTTGAAGCATCGGATCCGAGACTTAATGGTCAAGCAGGTATTTACGAAGCTAAATTGCTCGGGCCAAGTGGTGAGCAAACTCATGTGATTACACTTGATGCACGATATTTCCGTTCTCCTACTTTTAGTAACTATGGCACCTGCGAAGGTGATAACAGCACGATTTTGGGCGAACAACAATGGCAGTGGCTTGAAGCAGAGCTCAATAAGCCGAGCGAAATTAAAATTATTGCCAGCGGTATTCAAGTATTACCACCGCTTCACAAAGGAAGAAGCTTAAATAGCTACTGTGCTTACGGAAATGGTAACCAGTTTAATCAAGCGATTGCCAATTTGAATGAAGAAGCAATGTCTGGCACCAGTTATGAATCATGGGCTGAAATGCCAGCTCAGCGAGAAAAGTTATTAAGGCTTGTGCAAAAATCGGTAAATTCAGGCAAGACGAAAGCGGTGATTTTCTTATCAGGCGATCAGCATTGGGGTGAATTGTTACAAAAAGAGATACCAGCCAGTACAGAATTTGGTGCACCGGTCACCGTATACGAAGTGACGGCATCAGGCTTTGGTCAAAATTGGCCGTATCATATTGAAAACCCGTTGCGCTTGCCGATTTATGCCGATTTGCAAGGCAACGGTGACTATTCAAAACAATGTAAATTACCTTACAAATATGCGCTGGTTGAATACCAAGGGTGTATTACACGTGATCACGACAAACCTTGGTGCTATACCGAAGTGGATGAAAACGGAAAAGGCATTGAAGGCGCTTGGGGTAACTGCGCACCAAGCGGCGCTGTAATTCCAACCGGTAAAGTTGGCGTTGTGAGTAACAATATTAGCTCGCTAACAACGGGTAATCGTCATTTGATTAATAAGTCAGGCAGCAACTACGGCATGCTTGATATCGATTGGCAAAACCGAGAAATAAAACTGTCAATTCAAACAGCCAAAGAAGAAGCGGTTTCTACAATTGTGACGTTTTAATACTGCTTAAAAGGGCAATAAAAAAGGCGCTAATGCGCCTTCTTTAGTTTGAAAATGCTTACTCAACCGTAACTGATTTTGCCAGGTTACGTGGTTGGTCTACATCGGTACCTTTAATTACCGCTACATAGTAAGACAGTAATTGCAGTGGAATGGTGTACACAATTGGTGCCAGTACATCGTCAACTTGATTGACGTTAATAACACGCATTGTGTCATCTGAGACAAATTCAGATGCTTTATCAGCGAATACATAAATAATACCGCCGCGTGCACGCACTTCTTCAACGTTCGACTTCAGCTTTTCCAGTAGCTCGTTATTAGGTGCAACAACAATGATTGGCATATCGGCATCAATCAGTGCCAATGGACCGTGTTTTAGCTCACCTGCTGCATACGCTTCGGCGTGAATATATGAGATTTCTTTTAGCTTAAGTGCACCTTCCATTGCGATTGGATATTGATCGCCGCGGCCTAAGAAAAGTGCGTGATGTTTATCTGCAAACTCTTCTGCTAGGTCTTCAATACCTTCAGCAAGAGACAATGACTCTTCAAGCTTGTTTGGCAGTGATTTAATCGCATTGACAATTTCTGCTTGTGGCTGGCCTTTTTCTTGGGCAATTGATGCAACTAACATAAGTAAACCAACAAGCTGAGTGGTAAAGGCTTTTGTTGATGCAACGCCAATTTCAGCACCCGCTTTCGTCATAAACGCAATATCTGATTCGCGCACTAGCGAGCTGCCAGGCACATTACAAATCGTCATTGAGCTCATGTAACCTTGCTCTTTAGCTAGGCGAAGTGCAGCTAAGGTATCGGCTGTTTCACCTGATTGTGAAATGGTTACCAGTAGGCTGTTTTCATGAACAAATGATTTGCGATAGCGGAACTCAGAAGCAATTTCAACGTTACAGCTAACACCTGCGTATTGTTCTAACCAATAGCGTGCGACCATACCTGAGTGGTATGAAGTACCGCAGGCAATAATTTGCACATGCTTTACTTGCTTGAAAATATCCGATGCCGTATCGCCAAATGCGTCAACTGCAACTTTATCGCCATCAATGCGCGCTTCTAGGGTATTGCGCACCGCAACAGGCTGCTCGTAGATTTCTTTGAGCATGTAATGACGGTACTCACCTTTGCCTGACGCATCTTGGGTGATGTTAGACTCAACCACGTCGCGTTCAACAGCGTTGCCATCGATGTCGTAGATTTCAACTGAATCACGAGTAATACGGGCCACGTCGCCTTCTTCTAAAAAGATAAAGCTGCGTGTTACAGGTAGTAACGCTAACTGGTCAGAAGCAATAAAGTTTTCGCCTAAGCCTAAACCGATAACGAGTGGGCTACCAGAGCGAGCCACGACAATTTCATTAGGGTTTTCTTTATCAAAAACCACTGTGCCGTAAGCACCTTCAAATTCTTTTACAGCTGCTTGCACAGATGCAAGTAACGAGTCATGACTTTGACGAAGCTGGTGGATTTTATGCACCATCACTTCCGTATCAGTGTCCGATAAAAACTCGTAGCCATCACCGCGCAGCTGGGTGCGCAATTTATCGTGATTTTCAATAATACCGTTATGCACGAGCGCAAGCTGCTGGCTCGAAATATGTGGGTGAGCATTGGCTTCAGTCACACTGCCATGAGTTGCCCAGCGGGTATGGGCAATTCCCGTTGTGCCTTTTACATTCGCATCTGTAAGTGCTGCATCGAGGTTTGCAACTTTACCGACGGCTTTAACAGTATTAAGTGCTTTATCGTTGTTGCCTAATGCGACACCTGCAGAGTCGTAGCCACGGTATTCAAGGCGCTTTAGGCCTTCAATTAAAATTCGGTTAACTGGGCGTTCTGCCACAGCGCCAACAATGCCACACATAATAATCTCCTTAAATTGCACGGTATGTGAGCGTTAAATGGGTTACAGGTTTGTTGTCGGAACCTGCAAATGCGTTATTCGGCGCAAATAACAGTAACCTGATGTTGTTCAATTGCCTGCTTAGTGTTGTCGTCTAAGCCATCATCCGTTACTAAATAATCTACTTGCTGCCACGGTATTTCTAGATTCGGTATCTTCTTACCAATCTTGTTTGATTCAACAAGCACAATTACTTCCCTTGCTGAATCAGCCATAACGCGACTCAAACCGATCAATTCATTGAATGTAGTAGTACCTCTATCAATATCAATGCCATCGGCACCAATAAATAATTGATCGAAGTCGTATGAGCACACAACTTGCTCGGCAACTTGCCCCTGAAATGATTCAGAATGCGGATCCCAGGTGCCGCCAGGCATTAATAAAGTTGGCTCATTTTCTAATGAAAGCAATCGGTTAGCTACATTTATGGCGTTGGTCATGACGACTAAACCACGCTTGTGTGAAAGCTCAGGGATCATTGCCGCTGTGGTGCGACCGCTATCAATAATAATGCGGTTATGATCTTTAATGAGATCAGCTGCTGCTTTTGCTATTTGCATTTTGCGAATCGGATCGAGCTTTTCGTCGCTATTTGCAACGATCTCTTGTGGCAATGCCATTGCGCCACCGTAACGACGTAATAGCAGTCCACTCTGTTCAAGTGCGGTTAAATCTTTTCGAATCGTAACTTCTGACGTTGCAAACTGTTCAGCGAGCTGTTCAACGCTCACTTCACCAAGTTCATTTACTTGCTGCAAAATAGTATGGCGTCTTTGTTGGGTGTTACGTTTCGTCATTTTTCCAATAAGTTTCGTTTCGAAAGATGTGGTATTTTAATTGAAACTTAACAGATCGCAAGCGCTTATTTTATGGCCGTTATGTGGTTCGTTGAAGATTATTGCTGAACATCTAGTAACAATTGCCAATATGGCTTTGTTGTAGTTGCTTAATGATTTATTTATAGTGCGTAAAGCGTTAATAAAAACAACAAGATGCTATGAAGGAAAAAAAGCAATCCAAACTTCACTTTTCGCAAGATAAGGTGAATCTATTTTTGGCGCTATGCGCCATTATTATTTCAGCAGCCTCATTTTATGCCACTTTTTTACAAGCCAATGCGGCAGAAAAGCAGGTAAAAGCGGCAACTTGGCCTTGGATGCAGTTTGTTTCTGGTAATGCGAATATGGAAAAACGCAGCCAAGAGATTACCTTTACCTTAAAAAACTCTGGCGCAGGTCCTGCCCTTGTTAAATATTTGAAGTACACCTACCAAGGTAAAGAGTATTACGATGTTTATGACTTTATCACTGCATGTTGTTTTGACATTAAGGCCTATGAAACGGCGCTGAAAGAACTGCAAAAAAAGTCACCGAAGGTTAATTTCTTTAAAGAATTTGGCTGGATCACCACCTCATTTGCGCAAAATGCACTTGTGCCACCGGGAGGCTCAATTAGTCTTTTAGCGCTTGAAAAAACCAAGTACAACGAGAAGTTTTGGCAGATTCTTGATAAAAAGCGCTTTAAAGTAAAAGCTGAGGTGTGTTACTGCTCCATACTCGAAAACTGTTACATCAGTAATGGCAAAGGTGATACGCAAGAGGTTGAAATCTGTCCAGCAATTGTCGAATCAAAACCAATTGTAAAAACCACGCCCGTAGAAACAAAAAAAGCCGCTAAATAGCGGCTTTTTCAATAGCGTTGTTGTTAGCTTTTCTTAACAGGGCGCTGCCAACCATCAATGTTGCGTTGTTTTGCACGTGATACAGCTAACTGCTGCTCTGCAACATTGGCGGTAACAACTGAGCCTGCGCCAATTGTGGCTGTTTGACCAATTTCAACAGGCGCTACCAGCGAGCTGTTTGAGCCAATAAACGCGTTATCGCCAATAATGGTTTTAGACTTATTTACACCATCATAGTTACAGGTAATGGTGCCGGCGCCAATATTTACTTTTTCGCCTACTTCCGTATCGCCAAGGTACGTTAAATGATTCGCTTTAGAACCTTTGCCTAAGCGGGTCTTTTTCATTTCGACAAAGTTACCAATGTGCGAGTCTTCTTCCATAATGGCACCTGGACGAAGGCGTGCAAATGGGCCAAGTGTACATTTAGCAGCAACTTTTGCCTCTTCAACAATAGAGTTAGCTTTAATCACCACGCCATCGCCGATTTCGCAGTCTTTTAGCACGCAGTTCGGGCCAATAACAACATCGTCACCAAGTACTACTTTGCCTTCAAATACTACGTTAACATCAATTTGTACGTCTCGACCTGTGGTGACTTCACCGCGTACATCAATACGTGCAGGATCAGCTAAACTTGCGCCATTTAGCATTAAATCTTCAGCTTGCCACGCTTGATAAGCGCGCTCTAATGCAGCTAGCTGCACACGGTTATTAGCACCTTCCACTTCCATTAAATCGCTTGGTTGGGCAGAGGTAATTTCAACGCCATCAGCGTGCGCCATAGCAACAATATCCGTTAGGTAGTATTCGCCTTGCGCATTATTATTTGATAAGCGGCCGAGCCAATCACGTAACAAACCACCGTTAACCGTCATAATGCCTGAGTTGATTTCAGTGATTTTTAGTTGCTCTGGGTTGGCATCTTTTTGCTCAACAATACCCACAATATTGCCATCTTTACGCTCAATGCGGCCATAGCCCGACGGATCATCTAAGTTGACGGTTAAAATAGCGAGGCCTTTACTTGGTGTTACATCAAGTAGTGCTTCTAATGTTGATTTTTTAGTAAGTGGTACGTCGCCGTAAAGAATTAATACGGTATCGTCATTCGCGATATGCTCTTTTGCCTGTGCCACCGCGTGGCCAGTACCAAGTTGCTCTGCTTGTAATACCCAGTTCACATCGTTATGCGCTAGGTGCTCTTTTAATAACTCGCCGCCATGACCGTAGACTAAGTTAGTGGTGTTAGCGCCAAGCGATAATGCATTATCAATAACGTGTTGCACCATAGGCTTGTTGGCAACAGGGTGCAGTACTTTCGGCAGCTTTGAACGCATACGAGTACCTTTACCCGCAGCGAGAATAACAGTGGTTAATGCCATTAAATTAATTTCCTTTTTTCACATCGATAACAATCCAACATGGTTAGCGTTAAATAAACCCACTCCCTGTGCCGATTAAACTCACGTTTTAAGATGAGTACCTAAATCATATTGAATTGTAAAAACGGCGGATATTTTAACCTGCATTGCAATTAGTTAAAACAGTGTAAGCGTAATAATAAAACTCAGTATAAAATCGTATTATTGTCTTAATTTCACCAGTTCTTTTTTAATTAAATACTTATTAATCGTTTGTTAAATACTGATTTTAAATGCTTTTTTAGTAATTTTAGATGTTGAAAGCCTAGAGTAGATACTTTAATCTTAACGCGAGTGCGAATAATTATCGTTAAGGAAAATGTAAATGAACTTCTCTCGTACGCTAGTTTCAACAGCCATTGTTTTAGGCTTATCTACCACAGCGTTTAATGCACAATCCCAAAATAACAATGAAAAATTAGCAGGTGAGCAAGATATTGAAACGATTTCAGTATTTGGTCACAAGCTAACAGTGGCAAAGCATGATGCCGCGGCATCGATCTCACAAGTTAACGACGAACACATTAAGCGTAACCAAGAAGCTGAACTAAGCAATATTTTGAAAGAGTTACCGGGTGTTGATATGACAGGCAGTGTAACGCCACTTTCAGGTCAACCAGCGATTCGTGGTTTGTATGGCGAACGTATTTTTGTATCAATTGATAATGTGAAACGCAAAACAGAATCAGATGGCGGCAGCAATATTGCAACTATTAATAGCTTAGGTATAGATCCAGCCCAATTAAAGCAAGTTCAGGTACTGCGTGGCGCAGATTCGTTAACCGTAGGTTCTGGCGCAGTAGGTGGTAGTATTCGTTTGGTCACTAAAGATGCAAGCGATTACTTAAATGGTGAAGAAGGTTTTGGCGCTCGCGCTCAGGTAATGCACCAATCTGTGTCTGACTCGAATAGTTTTAGCGGTTCTTTATTTGCATTAACTGCGCACACAGACACGGTTTTACATGCCTCTTATGTTGAATTTTCAGATATTGATGTTGTACCAAGCGACGATAAAGGCGACGAAGTTGGCGAGTTAGCCAAGTTGGAAAAAATCAGTAATGACTCAGCTAGAACCAACGCAACAATTAAAAACACGTGGTATTTTGCACCAGAGCATAGCTTACAAACTAAATTAGATTGGAGTGAAACCGAATCGCTTAATCAGCCTTATGGGCAGCGTTTGGATTTAGCACTGCGTTATCCTACTTTGTCTGAAGATTATAAAAATGACTACATTGAATTAATGACTAGTTATACCTATCAGCCAACCTCACCGCTTATCGATTTAGATGTGCAGGCGGTATTCTCAAAGAAAAGTTACGATGAAGTAACCATGGGTTATATTGTTAATCGTGGCAATAAAATAGCGTTTGACAAATTAAGCGACGGTAGCAATACACGTACAGGTTTAAGGGTTGCTAACTTATCTGAATTTGAAGGCGTGATTAATCACAAATTAGCGCTTGAGTTCAATTTTGAATACGAAGAATTTGAACAAAATGAACTTGAAGAAGGTGTCAGCTCAACGTTCTACGGTAAAAGTGATTCAACTAATTTTTCACTTGCGGCAATTGATCAAGCCAGCTTTTTAAACGATACATTACTGACCACAGCGGGCTTGCGCTATGATGTCTTCGATCGCAGTAGTAACACATTTGATGACTACGATAATAGCGATAGCGGCGAGTTATCCAGTGAATTGGGCGTAACCTATAAAGCGACTGATTTCCTTAATTTTTATGCCAAATATGCAGAGGCATTTCGCGCACCTTCGGTACAAGAGCTGTATAAAAAAGACGAGTGGCGCTGCCACATTGGTGGCAAAATTTGTTATCAAGAACCGCAGCCTGATTTAAAACCAGAGCTATCAGAAAATATTGAAGTGGGCTTTGGCTTAGATTGGTCTAACGTTGCTTATGCCGACGTGTTCACTGTTAAGGCTATGTATTTCAATAACGATATCGAAAACTTTATCGATAACGTACCGTTTATGTATTACGTTGACGAAAATGGCAATAAGCAGTTAGGTTCACCTGGCCCTAACCCTAGCAATGGTGTGCCGGTTGCCACGCACCGTGATTACAGCGCGAAGAATATCGGCAAACTTGAAAGTAGCGGTGTTGAATTAGAGCTGCATTACTCGCTTAGTAAGTTTGATGCGTATTTAGGGTATTCCACAATTGAAATGGATGCGTACGGCGTACCTAACTTCTTTTTAGGTACCATTGAAAATGACAAACAAGCCTACACAGAAGCGCCTGCAGATAAGCTCACGCTTAATCTAAATTACCAAGTGCTTGATAGCCTTAATGTGGGTGTGCAGATGCTCGCATATGCTGAGCAAAAACGCTTGCCAGAAGCCTATTTAGACCGAGGTTGGGGCACAGATTCATACCAACTTTATAATTTAAATGCGAGCTATCAAGGCGAAGGTGTGCTTTCAGGGGTAGGCGTTGTTGTGGGGGTGGATAATATTACCAACGAACGCTATTTACGTGCACCAGCGAGTAATGCAACAGATGCGGGTGAACTAGGGCGTAACTACAAAATTACAGTAAGTTATCAATTCTAATATAAAAAAGCAGGCACACTGTGCCTGCTTTACTTGTCTGTTTATAGCTTAGGTTTTACAAACTTAAGCGTGAAACGGTTACTTTCACCAATAGCAAGGTACTTGGCTTTGTCTTTATCACCTAGTGCAAGTGTTGGTGGTAATGTCCATACGCCTTTTTCGTACTGTGCTTGATCAAGCGGATTGGCATTCACGCCCGAACTGGCAACCAATTTAAAGCCCGCTTTTTTAGCAGCTGCTTCAACTACACTTTGTTTAATGTAACCCGATTGGCGAAAGGCTTCTGTGTCTAAGTTCTCAGGTAATTTATGATCAACGACACCTAAAACACCGCCAGGTTTAAGCGCTTTAAATGCAGCATCAAGTGTTGATTGCATCATCTCGTCGCTAGTCATATAAAAATTATGTAAGTTACGGAAAGTTAGCACCATGTCGGCACTGCCTGCAGGGGCCATTTCTGGGCTAAATTTAGGGTGAAATTCGGTGATTTCAGTTTTGCTCAGTGCCGGTGTATTTTTAATTTTTGCCTGATACTTTGGTAAATGTTTATTGAAGTAACCAATATCTGTACCTGACGGAAAATGCGCCGCAACAAACTTACCTTTCTCAGCCACCATAGGCGCGATAATTTCGGTGTACCAACCGCCGCCTGGCCAAATTTCTACCACATTCATATCTTTGCTTAAACCAAAGAAATTTAGCGTTTGTTGTGGGTTACGAAATTCATCACGTGCTTTATTTTTATCGCTGCGCACTTCGCTTTTTACTGTGTCTTGTAGCGTTGTTGCATGTGCGACAGTGATAGATGCGGTCGCAATTGCTGCACTAATCGCTAGGTTAAGTAAGGTTTTCATGTTTAGTCCCTAAAGGTAAATTATCGGTACAAGCTAAACATAAAACTGTTGATTGTTTAAGCATTTTGCGTTGTAACTTGTTGCAAAATATTTCTATTTAGCCAACTGCTAAATTTTTAATCGATTTTTTAGGTGGTTTTAACTCAAGCAAACTAGCTAATTAATCACGATTTTGTTTCAATTCGTTACAGAATAAACGTGACAACTAGAAGACTCCGAGATGAAGCAAATATTAAAGACCTCACTTGCGATGGCAGTGAGCTTAGCGTTGTGCTCACAGGCAGGCGCAGAAGAAGCGAAAAAAGAAGAGAAAAAAGAGTGGCAAGTTGAAGCGCCACAAGGTGAATTTTTAGATGCCAACATCAAAGTGCAACAAGGTACTTGGATGAACGTAGATGTAAGCCCAGATGGAAAAACACTGGCATTTGATCTACTTGGTGATATTTACACAATGCCAATTTCAGGCGGTAAAGCAACTAAGCTAACGTCAGATATTCCTTGGCAAATGCAGCCGCGTTTTAGCCCAGATGGCAAAAAAATCGCGTTTACGTCAGACCAAGGTGGCGGCGACAATATTTGGCTAATGAACATTGATGGTTCAAACCAAGTTGCGGTAACCAACGAAACATTCCGTTTATTAAATAGCCCTGTATGGAGCCCTGATGGTGACTTTATCGCTGCGCGTAAACACTTTACGGGCACACGTTCACTTGGCGCTGGTGAAGTATGGCTTTACCACAAAGCAGGCGGCAAAGGTGTACAGCTAACTAAGCGTGCAAATGACCAAAAAGATTTAGGTGAACCAGCATTTTCACCTGATGGTCGCTATGTTTATTTCTCACAAGACGCGACACCAGGTAAAACGTTTCACTACTCAAAAGATTCAGTTGCGGGCATTTATAAAATTAAACGCTATGACCGTGAAACTGGTGAAATTGAAACCATTATTGAAGGCATGGGTGGCGCAATTCGCCCAACACCATCACCTGATGGCAAAAAGCTTGCTTACGTAAAACGTGATGATTTCCAATCAAGCCTTTATGTATATGACTTTGCTACGGGGGAACACACAAAGCTATATGGTGCGCTTGAGCGTGATATGCAGGAAACATGGGCAATTCACGGTGTTTATACGACCATCGCTTGGACCCCTGACAATGAAGAGCTGATCTTCTGGGCGGGCGGTAAACTTCACAAGCTGGATGTTGAAAGCAAGAAAGTAAGCGACATTCCATTTGAAGTGGAAACTAGCAAAAAGCTACAAACGGCATTACGTGTTGCACAAAATCTTGATACCAAAGAATTTGACGTAAAAATGCTACGCAATGTGCAAGTTTCGCCAGATGGTGAAACTGCGATTTTTGAAGCCATGGGTCATATCTACAAGCGTGATTTAGAGTCGGGTAAAGTAAGGCGCCTAACTAAACAAAGCGACCACTTTGAGTTCTTCCCGTCGTTTTCTCGCGATGGTAAGAAGATAGTGTACGTAACTTGGGATGATAATAAGCAGGGCACTATTCGTGTGGTGTCGGCACGTTCAGGCCGCGGCAAGGACATTGTTGAAACTAAAGGTAAATACGTTGAACCAACCTTTAGTCCAGATGGTGATACAGTGGTATACCGTAAAATTAAAGGCGGTGCGATTCTAGATCCAAGTTACTCGGTAAAACCGGGTATCTATGCTGTAAGCAGCCGTGGCGGTGACGAAGAATTTATTACCAAGCATGGTATTCAACCGCAATTTGGTGCTGAGAACGACCGTATTTATGTAATGCAAGCATGGCCAAAACCATCGCTTTCAGTGGTTGAACTAGCCAGCAAAAAAGAGCGCAAACTATACGAAGCAAAACACGCGACTGAATTCCGTTTATCGCCGGATGGCAAGTACTTAGCGTTTGCTGAGCGTTTTAAAGTATTTGTAACGCCATTTGTGGAGCGCGGCAAAACCATTAATATCGGTCCGAAAGATAGTCAGTTCCCGGTTGAGCAGTTATCAGTTCGTGCTGGTGAAAATATTAGCTGGAACACGTCAGCTGATAAGCTTTACTGGTCGCTAGGTCCTGAGCTTTACCATGCTGACTTAAACGGTGTGTTTGATATTGCCAAAGATGAGTCAAAGTCGTTTAAAGTTGAAAACGGCCAAAACATTGGCTTTAAACAAAAAATGGATGCACCAAAAGGTGTAATTGCACTGACTGGCGCACGCATCATTACCATGAAAGGTGATGAGGTAATTGAAAATGGCGTTATCGTTACCGACGGTAAGCACATTAAAGCAGTTGGCTCTGTGGCAGATGTGAACGTACCAAGTGATGCATTAATTATTGAGATGAACGGCAAAACCATTATGCCGGGTCTTGTTGATGCACACGCGCACGGTTCGCAAGGTTCAAATGAAATTATTCCTCAGCAAAACTGGGAAAACCTAGCAGGGTTGGCATTTGGTGTAACGACAATTCACGATCCATCAAATGACACAACTGAAGTATTCGCAGCCAGCGAAATGCAAAAAGCCGGTAAAATTGTCGCGCCGCGCATTTTCTCAACTGGTACGATTTTATATGGTGCGAACATGCCTGGTTACACTAGTCATGTTGATAGCCTGGACGATGCGAAATTTCATATTGAGCGTCTACAAAAAGTGGGTGCGATTAGTGTTAAATCGTACAACCAGCCTCGTCGTAATCAGCGTCAACAAGTTGTGCAAGCTGCACGTGAACTAGGCATGATGGTAGTGCCAGAGGGCGGCTCATTACTGCAGCATAACTTAACCATGGTGGTGGATGGCCACACGGGTGTTGAGCACTCACTACCAGTGGCGAATATTTATGATGATATTAAGCAGCTGTGGAGCCAAACTAAAGTAGGTTATACACCAACGTTAGGTGTTGCCTATGGTGGTATTTGGGGTGAAAACTACTGGTACGATAAAACAGATGTGTGGTCGCATCCAATTCTGTCGAAATACGTACCTAAGAACAAGCTACTGCCGCGCTCTATGCGCCGCGTTAAAGCGCCTGATCATCATTATAATCACGTAAATAACGCCCGTGTTTCGAAAGAATTACAAGACTTAGATGTACTAGTAAACATTGGTGCTCACGGTCAACGTGAAGGCTTAGCAGCACACTGGGAAATGTGGATGTTCGCGCAAGGGGGCATGGCACCACTAGAGGTGATCCGCACTGCAACCATCGACCCTGCAACGCACTTTGGTTTAGATAAACACATCGGTTCACTTGAAGTCGGTAAGCTTGCCGACTTAATGGTGATCGATGGCAACCCGTTAGAAAATATTCGCGATACCGATAAAGTAACGCACACTATGATTAACGGTCGTTTATTCGATACTGCAACGATGAATGAAGTAGGTAAGAAAAAACGCGAAAAGTTGTATTTTGAAGAATAAGCTTTACGTAATCTGATTTCAGGTTAAATAACGAAAAGGCTGAACTTAAGTTCAGCCTTTTTTATATTGCAGCGTTATTCGTCTTGATACTTGTCTTTAATAGCGAGGATTTTATCAAGCTCCTGGCTAAATAAATCAACCAACTTAGGCTCAAAATGCTTACCTTTTTGCTCGTGTAAAAAAGCCATAGTTTTTTCAATGCTCCACGCTTCTTTGTAGGGACGTTTACTGGTTAATGCATCAAATACATCTGCCAGTGCAACAATGCGCCCTTCAATTGGAATATCTTCGCCCTTAAGGCCTTTAGGGTAGCCGCTGCCATCCCATTTCTCATGGTGGGTCAATGCCACTGTTTTTGCTAACGCGATGAGCTCTGAATCGTCATCACCGAGTATTTCAACACCTATTTCAGGGTGTTTTTTCATAATCGCGAACTCTTCTTCGGAGAGTTTACCGGGTTTAAGCATGATGTGATCGGGAATGCCGATTTTGCCTAAATCGTGCATGGGGGCTGTGTGTAGCAGCAAGTCGGCTCGCTGCTCTGAAAAGCCATAGGCTAAGGCAATAATTTTAGCGAAGTGGCTCATTCGCATAACATGCATGCCAGTTTCGTTGTCTTTAAATTCGGATGCGCGACCTAAGCGTTGAATGATTTGCAGCCGCGTTTCTCTTAGCTCTTCAGCATTGACTAGCGATAAGTGGGTTGCAACTCTGACTCTAACAATGGCAGGTGATACCGGCTTGGTGATGTAGTCAACAGCGCCAATTTCAAAGCCTTTTGTTTCATCGGCTTCTTCTGATAATGCAGTGACAAAAATAACCGGAATATTCTGTGTTAGCGTATTGGCTTTCAGTTGCTGACAGACGTCAAACCCTGTCATATCAGGCATCATAATATCTAATAAAATAAGTTGTGGTTGTTGGCTACAGGCCAAACGCAGCGCTTCTTCACCACTTTTAGCAAAGGCAATACGGTAGTCTTGGTTGAGTATTTGATTGAGTACTCGTAAATTAGCTGGCTCATCATCAACAACTAAAATCAGGGGTGTGTTATCTTGCATTGAGATACCTCATGTCAGCTTATTTAATAAATGCTCAATGGCTTCACAGCCGAGCGCGAAGTCAAAGTCGTTAATTGCATTACTAATGGCCATAATTTCATTATGGTAGTGCTCGTCTTGTAAGGCGAGTAATTGTGATAGTGCCTGCTCATCAATCTCGTTATGCTCTGCGTGATGTTTCAAGCTGTGCAATACGTTTAATAACTGTGGTTGGATGTGCTTGTTATCTTGTTCAATGAGCGCTTCATTCTGCTCGGCCAAGACTTTTTGCTTCACTTGATTGAAGACGGTGTCAATTTGCTGCAATATTGTCTCACCTTGTTCAGGATGACTGCAAATAATCGATTCGAGCAGTTCAACTTTACGCATGAGTTGGGTAAGAGAAAGGTTGCCACACACGCCTTTTAAACCATGTGCGATTTGCAATAATTCGGGCCATTGTTGCTGTTTATAATGAGTTGATAACAGTTCAACAGCACTTTGTTGCTCTGAAATAAAACGTGACAGCTCGTGATAATAAGCCGTTTTGCTGCCCCATAGCGCAATGCCTTTTTTGTCATCAATTAATTTATCATGGTTATTGTTACCATTTACGTGCGTGATTGAGTTATTTAACCCAAGCACTCGGCTGATTTCATTAAATAGCGCGTTTTTATCAACGGGTTTGTTGGCAAAACCATCCATACCCGCATTCTCGGCGGCTTGTTTATCGGCCTCTAACACACTGGCAGTAAAGGCAATGATAGGAAGTCGAGTTAAGTTTTGTTGTTGCTCGGTCGCTCGTCTTTTGGTTGCAGCGGTTAAACCATCCATTACTGGCATTTGAATATCCATAATTGCAAGGTCAATGGCGTCATCCGATGCCATACGAATTAACGCTTGCTGGCCGTCGCGTGCGGTTATTACTGTATGCCCTTCTCGCGACAGTAGCACCGATAGTAACTCGATATTTTGCTGAATATCATCGACGATTAAAATGGTTAACGGTGGCAGTTTTACCTCATCAGACGGTGCCGCAAGAGGTTTGACGTTAGCTGTGGTACTCGCCGCCAGTGGTAAGGTGAAATAGAACAATGAACCTTTATCGAGTGTGCTGGTGGCACTAATTTCTCCGCCCATTAACTCTACTAACTGTTTGCTTATTGTTGTACCAAGTCCGGTACCACCAAAGCGGCGACTCATCGATGAGTCAGCTTGAGTAAACGCATCAAACACATGTTGTAACTGTGATTCGGTCATGCCAATACCCGTATCTTCGATAGCAAAGGACACTTGGTTATCTTTGGTTGGCTTTACGGTTAGTGTGACACTACCTTGCTGGGTAAATTTAATGGCATTGTTAACTAAGTTCGTAAGTACTTGGCGAATGCGTTCTGGCGAACCCAAGTAGCTGGCTTTTAATTTAGGATCGAGATTTAAATTGAGTGCAATGCCTTTGTTACGCGCCTGCAACCACAGCGTGGAAACAACTTCATCGATTTCTTGAACAAGTGAGAAATCTCGAATCTCGAGCTCAAGTTTTCCTTTATCGAGTTTGGCACTATCTAAAATATCATTGAGTAGATGCAACAAAGATTTAGCTGAGTTATTAATTGTTGTTAGATGACGCTGCTGCTCTTGCTGCAAATCGCTTTCCAGTAAAATGTCGCTAAAGCCAATAATGGCATTCATGGGAGTGCGAATCTCATGACTCATATTGGCCATAAAACTAGCTCTGGCAGCTGCTGCTTGTTCAGCGCTCTCTTTCGCATTCACCAGCGCTTGCTCCATTTGTTTGCGCTCAGTAATATCCATAATAAAGCCATCTAACCAAGAATCTTGCGTACTTTCATTACTGGCATGTGTGCCTTGCTCCATCACCCAGCGAACTTCTCCATCACGGTTAATTATGCGGTACTCTAAGCTGAACGCTCCTTGCTCTGGAATACTGGCAAAAATGCGCTCTTTGTCGTCAGGGTGAAACAAATCAGAAAAGCTGCGTTTGGGATTTGGCATTAAAAAGTCGGCTGCGTGATAGCCAGTAATGCTTTGTACAGCATTGCTGATATACATCATTGGCCACTCAGGTGTATTTTTACAACGATAGGCGATGCCTGGAATATTGGTGATCAGCGAGCGGAATTTTTCTTCGTTTTCTCTTAGTGCTTTTTCCATGCGCAGGCGCGGGCGGATATCACTGATAAAAGCGACGAAAAAGTCATTGGTAGAAAGCTTTACATGACCAATTGCAAGACGTATTGCGACAAGCTCACCGCTTTTATGGCGGGCTTTAACCTCCCGCCCTTTTCCAATAATATTTGCTTGCCCAGTAGAAAAGTAGCGGGAAATGTAATCATCGTGATTGTCGTGGTAGGGTGTAGGTACGAGCACGTTAACATTTTTTCCGATAATTTCATCTGTAGACCAGCCAAGTAATTCCTCTGTCGCTTGGTTGATACTGAGTACAGTGCCACTACGATCAATGCTTACGATACCGTCAACAGCGGTATCCATCATGGCACGAATACGGCGCTCGCTCTCGGCTGCTTTGACTGAGATATCTTTGTAGCGATAAAGCATATTAAGGCCCAGCACTAAGCAAATGATTACGGCTGTGGTAATTGAAATACCCAATGCAAGATAAATTGAAATTTCCGATGTTTGTTCACTGAGTTCAAGGCCTGGAGGCCTAACAAAACGCGCCGCTGCCATGCCGGTGTAGTGCATACCAGTAATAGCGCAGCCCATAATAATGCTCGACCACACTTTGGCGTAAGGCAAGGACTTACCTTGTGTGCTAAAAACCGCAAGACCAAAATTAACCCATAACGACAACATAGCCAGTGACACAGCAACCACAATTGATAAACCAAATACCCAAGGTTCGTAGCGGAGCAAAGGTGCCATTTCCATCGCTGCCATACCGGTATAATGCATGGTGCCGATGCCTGCACCGACAAGCACACCACCAATTAGCAGCGGGATAAAGCCTTTGCGGTGGCTATTTATAAAATTTAGCGCGACCCAGGAAGCAAAAATACCTGGCAGCATCGAAAGAAAGGTAATTGCTCCATTGTATTCAACGCGTGTACATAGATCGAATGCGAGCATGCCGATAAAGTGCATGCTCCAAATACCTCCGCCTAACGCAATGCTGCCAATTGCTAGCATGGTGTGGCGTCTTGCTGTTGAATGCGTTTTTGTCACTTGTGACGCGACTTGCAACCCCATGAATGATGCAAAAATAGCAATTAAAATTGAAAGAGTTACCAACCAAGGGTTGTAGCTACCATAAATCAGTAGGCTGTCGGTGGGCACTGAAAAGTGTGAAAATATCCAATCAAGCATCTCTATTTACCAAGGTTTTAGTATAGAACGGCTGCTATATTTAGTAAGTTTAACACTTTACGGTAAAAACCATTACCGATTTGATGTTCTGCTCTGATTAGTTGAGAACATGCAGCTATATTTTTGTTTAAGTTATATACTTATAGCCATCTAGATGCAGTAAGGTATTGTGTGAAAGTGAATAGTGTCGTGCGTGTTTGGTTGTTTTTAATGCTGCTGATGTGGTCAGAAGTTACTAGTGCCAATTCCCATATGAAGGTTGTTTTTATTAACCCGGGTTATGCCACGGACAATGATTCTGGCGACTTTTGGCCAAACGTGAATCACTTTATGGTTGCCGCTGCAAACGACCTCAATATCGATCTCGTATCATTGCATGCTGAGCGCAATCATATTCTGATGAAAAAACTGGTTAGCGACGCGATAGCGCTAAAGCCCGATTACTTAATTCTCGTAAACGAAAAGCAAATGTTACCGCAAATGCTAGAGCAGCTTGTTGGCACCGAGATTAAAGTGTTTTTGCTGCTTAATAAATTTAGCCGTTCACAGCAGGCATCGCTGCCTGAGGCGATCACGAGTAAAGTAATAGGGTGCTTATCGCCGAACAATAAAGAGGTTGGTGAACAGCTTGCTCAGGCATTAATTAAACGCGCTGGTAAGTTTAAAAAACAGCAGCTTACTATGTATGCACTGCTTGGTGATTACAATACACCGGCGGCAGAGGAGCGTCGCTTTGGTTTACAGCGCGCCTTAAAAAAACACCCTCATGTGAGTTTAATAGACTCAACGGTTGCCAATTGGTCTGAGTCGAAAGCTTACAAAAAAACCTATGGCGTATTGTCAAAGTATCCCGCTGATATTATTTGGTCGGCAAATGACGCAATGGCGTTTGGTGCAATTGCAGCTGTAAATAAACTAAAGCAATCAGATAAGGTCATTATTGGCGGCATTAATTGGGATGTTCATGATAAAGGGTATGCGACCGATGTGTCTTTTGGTGGGCATGTAACGTTGGGCGCAAAAGCATTATTGATGCTGCATGATAATCACCTTTACCCAGAAAAAGCAGGCGCTATGAGTCAGCAAATCGCAATTTTTGAGTCCTCGGACTCACCAGCTCGAGCGCCGTTTGGCAAACTATTACGTGAACAAGAATTCGAACAAATCGATTTTTCGCGTTTTTCTGTGTCGGCGCAGCAACCGCTAGAATTTAACTTGCAAAACTTGGTTAATACTCGGCATTAGAATCTTGCTGTGAAAGAGAATTTTTGACGCGCTCGATGCGTAATCATGCAAGGGCTTAGCGCAGGTTGCAAATCATTACGCCGATGATTTGCTCGGCGCTAATCGGTCCTATTTGGCAGCAGGCCAAACTGTTAGGGTCGTCACCAGCTAACCAATAAAGACCATTTTTATCTTGATAGGCAATGCGTTGAATTATGGCGCCAAAAATAGGGTGTGCGACTTTAACTATTTGCCCTTTTTTTAAATGTTTCATACTGCCAAAGCTATGTAATAGCACATAATTATTGGGCATTATCGCGGGCGACATGCTGTTGCCAGTTACTTTATTTATGCTTAATCCGAACATTTTTTGCGTTCTCTGTTTTAAGCGATGCGTCGCAATTTGCCGTAACAACTTCAAATTTAAATAGTTTATCGAGCTGAGTTAGAGCCCTGCTCAAGCTTGCTGCTTTTTTCATCTTCCCTCCTTAGCAAGGTTGCGCATTTTTATCTTGTAACTAACAAAAACAAACAGTAATACCGTTGGTGTTATCCATGCTAGGTGAATGAACAGGTCAAACAATGGGCTATGATCATGCCCTGTATGTGCCACAAGGCTGTGTGGTAGCAATAAACATACTGCTATGATTTTGATGTATAAATTAGACATACCAACTTCCCTAACTAGTGCACTAACGCAGATTTTAATTTTGCGTTTTTAATATCTGCGGGGGCGGCACACACATGATCAAGCACATCCATACAGCGAGTGTAATTTGCATGCTTTCCTTTAAATGCCGAAATGCTTTTAAATGTGACCGAAGACATCTGTAAGGCATGGCTTTGCGCATGCTCAGAGACTGCTTTATTGTTGGCTTGCTGTAATACGCGATAATGGGCGTGCAGTAAACATTGCAGTGCACGTTCTAACTGGCCTTGTTGTTCGTAGGTGGCAGCGAGGTTCTGATAACCGCATACCCAAGCTTGCATCGCTTCTAAGTTGCTAATTTTTTGTTGCCATAGCAAATCAACCAGCTCAATAGCGCGATTATAGTAACGTTCCGCCTCTAGCCAATTATGTGAATCAAAACACTCATTGCCTTTAATCATTGTGGATTGCCAGCTCATATTAAAATACCTAACCTACCAACTTAATGATAATGATTATTGATCGCGTTTGAGCCATTGTAAAGAAAAAAGGCTCAATTAGATTGAGCCTTGCGTGCTAGGGAACTTAGCTATAAATTGATTTTACAGCTTAGGGTTTATAAAACTTAGACTGTTTAATGATTTGGATATCCGGTTGCTCAATAGCTTGAACTTTAAAGCGAACATCCGTCACTTTTTGTTTTAAATCATAGCCATCAGCCGTAATCGTGACTGGGAACTGGCTCATTTCACCAGCTGGAATAACAATGTTTTGTGGTGCGCTTAGTACAAAACGTGAGTCTTCGAGCAGTGTTAGCGTGTAATTCAGGGTATTTTGCGTTTTATTGGTAATTCTTAGCGTGTAGGTGTTCTCAGTTAACCCTTCGTAATTCACGCGATAAAGCGCATTTCGGTCACGTAGAATACTGGTTTCAATAGGTACGCGTAAATTCATCCAAATCAGCATAGTGATGATTACTAAGCCAGTAAAAAATCCATAACCTACGAGCTTTAAACGGAATTTATCGGTCTTTTGGCCAGCTAGTTGGTGTTCACTGGTGTAACTAATTAAACCTTTTTGGTAATTAAACTTTTCCATGGTTTCGTCACAAGCATCAATACATGCGCCACAGTTAATGCACTCGTATTGCATGCCGTTACGAATATCAATACCGGCAGGACACACTTCAACGCATAGGTTACAGTCAACACAATCACCTAAACCAAGTTGTTTCGGATCATCTTTACGTTTGCGGCGACCACGTGATTCACCACGTTTTTCATCGTAGGCAACGACATACGTATCTTTGTCGAACATTACTGCTTGAAAGCGAGAATACGGGCACATGTAAATACACATTTTCTCTCTTAAGAAACCTGCGTTACCGTAAGTACACACGGCAAATAGACCTACCCAAAACCAAATCAAGCCAGACCAATCTAAGGTTACTAAATTGCTATATAACTCTTTAACAGGCACAAAGTAGCTAAGAAAGGTGGTAGCAGTTAAAAATGAAATACTCAGCCAAGCTAAATGCTTGAGGCCTTTTTTGCGAAATTTTTCAAATGACATAGGTGATTTATCAAGCTTAATGCGCTTATTGCGGTTGCCTTCCACTTTTTCTTCAACCCAAATAAACATCATCATCCATACCGTTTGCGGGCAGGTGTAACCACACCAAACTCGACCGAGCCAGGTGGTAACAAAAAATAGTGCAAATGCACCCGCCATAAATATCCATGCTAGCAAGGTGAAATCTTGCGGGAATAAGGTGGTATTAAAAAAGCGAAACTGCTGCGCGCCGATATCGAGTAATATGGCTTGCTGACCTTGGTAAGGAATAAAAGGGATTAAGATAAATGCCAACATCAATGCCCAGCCAATATAGCGGCGTAACTTTTGGTATTTACCTTTTTGTGACCTGACGTAAATTGGCCCCTCAGTTTTGTAGGGCTTAATGATCAGATCTTCTTCTTTGATATCAAACTTCATAATATTTCTCGACAGTAGATAGAGCATTGCGCTTATCTAGTGCTTAACAAATACTATGCCAAAAAGAAGTTGTTGTAACTTTGTGAAATATAAGGTTAATTTTTATTTTTGGTTTTTATCCAAGCCGCGTTATTTCGCGTGTCCGCGATATATCGTGGATTTTAGCTATTCTTTTTATGATAAAAACAGCTAAAAACGTCATTTTATATTCGTGTAATACCGAGCTTTTTCATTTTTGAGCGCAAGGTGCTTTCTGGTAAATCGAGTAGTTTGGCTGCGCCATTGCTCCCGCCTATCTTACCTGAGCATTGTTCAAGCACTTGCTCTATGTAAGAGCGTTCCATTTCTGCTAGCGTAAGTTGTGCAAAGTTACTGGCATCTAAGTTGGCTTGAAAATCTTGCTTGATTTGAATTAGCGAACTTTGACTTAAGATGACTTCGCGCTCTAATACGTTTTGCAGTTCACGAATATTGCCAGGCCAATGATAGGTTGCAAGGCGCTTTAAACTGGCCTTGCTGATGCCTTTGATTGGTTTACTCAATTTGCGAGCAAGCTCCGAAATAATGTTATGACAAAGCAAAGGCAAATCATCTAAGCGCTCTCTGAGGGCTGGCATGGTAAGGGGAAAAACGTTCAGGCGATAATATAAATCCATGCGAAACTCGCCCTGCTGAACCATTTTTAATAGGTCTTTGTTCGTTGCTGCGATAACGCGAATATCAACCTTAATCGTTTGGTTACCGCCAACGCGTTCAAATTCTTGTTCTTGCAGTACACGCAGCAATTTGCTCTGTGCTTCAAGGCTTAGCTCGCCAACTTCGTCTAAAAACAAGGTGCCTTTGTCTGCTAGTTCAAATCGCCCTTTACGTCTTTCGGTAGCGCCAGTAAATGCGCCTTTTTCATGACCGAACAGCTCACTTTCTAACAAGCTAGGTGTAAAGGCCGCGCAATTTACTTTAACCAAAGTATTGTGACAGCGTTTGCTTAAGCGATGAATATTACGGGCTATCAGCTCTTTACCTGTGCCGTTTTCACCTAAGATCAGCACAGTGCTGTCGGTTTTACTGACTAAACTTACTTGTTCAAGCAATTGCTTAAATCGCGGGCTTTGTCCTACTAAGCCAGAGTCGCTCCAGTTTTCGTCGATTTCACTTTGAAGATAAGTATTTTCTGCTTGTAATTGTTCAGATAAGGCTTGCACTTGGGCTAGTGCTTCACGCAGTGCGCGATCGCTTTCTTGCTGCTTAGTTACATCGCGGAAGATTGCAACAGCACCAACTATTTCGCCATTTTTATAAACGGGAGTTGAGGTGTATTCCACTGGAAAGCTTGAGCCATCTTTGCGCCAAAATACTTCATGGCTAATACTGCGCTCTTGTCCGTCTTGCATGGTGGCATAAATATTACATTCATGCGCTGGGTATGGGCTGCCATCGGCGTGGCTATGATGATGATATTGATGAATTTTTTCGCCGAGTAATTCGCCGGCTTGCCAACCTGTCATGCGTTCTGCGGCAGGGTTTATAAATACTGCTTTTCCTTCTAAATCAAATCCATAAACGCCTTCACCAACCGCATTTAACAATAGCTCTGAGTCTGCTAGCAAGTTTTTAAGATTATCCATATATCACAACCCACGAAATATCGAGGGCTAATAATGCCAAGCTTAACATCAAATTACCAGCAACTAATCATCTGTATTTTAATGATAAGTGGCAATATAAAATGACGAGCGATCTGTTTATCCCTTTGTTTACCCGTAAAATATTGCAAACAATAAGAAAAAGCGGGAAAAACAATGACACAGGCAATGATCCGTGTGGAAGAGGTAAGTAAGCAGTACGCCTCAACTAAAGCGGTTAATCAGTTAAGCTTTGCGGTAAATAAAGGCGAAATTTTTGCCTTATTAGGGCCTAACGGCGCAGGTAAATCATCGCTCGTACGTATGTTAGTAGGTTTTACAAAACCTGATAGCGGGAAAATATCAATTCAATTAGATGGTAGCTACTTTAGTGAAATTCCAGCGAATAAGCTGGGCTACTTGCCAGAAGACCGCGGACTCTATGGCGAAAAAACCTTACTGCAAAATCTTCATTACTTTGCTGCGCTGCATGGTGTAAGTAAACAACAAGCAAAACAAAATATTGATTACTGGCTAAAGCGATTTGATTTACTAGGCCGCGAAAATGAACCGCTTAAATCACTTTCAAAAGGTAACCAGCAAAAAGTACAGCTGATCACCGCAATTTTACACAGTCCCGAAATTGTTATTTTGGATGAGCCATTCTCTGGACTCGATCCGATTAACCAAGAAAAAGTTGTATTGTTTTTAGCAGAATTAAAGCAACAGGGAATGACGGTTATTTTAAGTGCCCACCAAATGGCCATGGTAGAAAAAATGGCTGACAGAATGATGTTAATGAACAAAGGCGAAGCTGTTTTATATGGTTCACTTAGTGCGATTAGAGAGCAAATTGGTGGTGCATTAGAGCTAGAGGTGAGCTTTAGCGGTGAATTAAATGCCGAAGCGCTGCAAACGCATTTTGGCGACATTAACTACCGCCTAAATAAAGCGAATACCTTGGTTGTTACGTTAAACGATAAAGCACAGCTAAATGATGCGTTAGCAATTCTGCCGAAGTTAGGTCAAGTAGAGCATTTATCAAGCCGCACCATGGATTTACATCAAATGTATTTAAAAGCAATTGAATCGCACCAAAAGCATGCATTAACTGAGGAGGGTAGTGATGAATAACCAAGTAACACAAGTTGCTAAATGGGAGTTTATGCACTTTTTCAAATGGAAGCAGGAGCTTATTAGCAAGTTAATTATGCTGGTAATCGCTGTGGTTGTGTTTTTTTGGCAAAGTGCGTCAAGTTTTACTAGCAGTGATTATCGTATTGCAGTTTCGGCTAATAGTGCTTTTGACATGACCTTGGACGGTTATGTGTTTACGCAAACACAAGACGATAAAGAAAAACTTACCTCTGCCCTTGAGGCGCAAGAATTTGATGCTGTGTTACTCATTGATGAAGCCGTAAGCCCTGTAAATATTGAGTTTATTAGCAAAGGCAAAATGGCGTGGCAACAAACTCTGCAAAACGCGCTAAAACAGCACTATGTTGAAAAAGTCAGTGATAAACTTTCGCTTTCGGCGCAGCAATTAGCATTGATTAATAACCCAATTGCAGTTTCAGCTGTGTATTTAGACCAAAATATCAAAAATGAAGAAAGTCATTCAAGTGCTACAGCAATAGGTGTTTTAGTGTTGTTATCGGTTGGTATTTTTATGTCGTTTGCTCAGGTATTTGTCTCGATTACAGGCGAAAAGCAGCAGCGTGTAACAGAACAACTCTACGCCACAATGAGTGCACAAACTTGGGTCGACGGAAAAATTCTAGGTCAAGTACTACTGGCATTAAAAGCCATGTTAAGTACTGTTATTTCAGTATTGTTAGGTGTTGCATTTTTGCAGGTGATTATTCAAGGGCAAGCACTCGACTTGTCGTTTATTGATTGGTATTTGTTGCCTTGGGTATTGGCGTTTGCATTGCTCGGCCTTTATTTTTCAACGGCGTTTATGGCAGCAATTGCAGCTGCGATTGATGATCCAAACCACAGTGGCAAGTCGTCGTTTATGATGATCCCGCTTGTACCAATGATTTTAGCGTTTGTATTAATGGATAGCCCCAGCGGTTGGGTTATGACGTTTTTAAGTTACTTCCCACTTACGGCGTTTGCTGTAATGCCTGTTAAAATGGCGTTGGTTGATGTGGCAATTTGGCAACCTATTTTGTCACTGCTACTGACGCTGGCATTGTGCATTTATATGCGTGGTGTGGCTGGACGCTTATTTAAAATGGGCATGGTGATGTATGGTAAAGAGCCAAGCTTTAAACAAATGTTAGGGTGGGCGATTTCAGAACGCTAATATTAAAAAGAGGCATCGGCCTCTTTTTTTAAGCATATTTACTGCCAATTATTTCTGATTCGGTTGAATTTTTGAGCTAAATCAAGTTTCCCATCGGCTGGTAATTGGTTAGGAAATAAACTTGATTTAAGTCAATTCTCAATCTCAAAACGGGCGCATACTTAATTCCAGAAACCGATTTATCACCGATAAGTTGGATAGTTTAAGAAGGAATTTCGTTATGAGAAATGTGCAAAAATCAGAAATTATCGTTACGGTTATAGCAGTATTGGCATTAGTTGTTACTGTTGTGGGTCACTTAGCTGGTGCAAGTATTGCTAACTCAAGTTCGTTTGGCATTATTGCAGCGCCTGTACCTTTGCTACTATTTATCATTGCATTTGCAGCGTATAAGTATGCTGCATCTCATGACGAAGATTCAGGTCATTAAACTTGTCCCAATTAGTTTTACTTTACTTGCGACAAAGGCAGCGTTAGCTGCCTTTTTTCGTACTAGGGTCTGTTGACCTTTCAAGGTCGTTGTTGCAGCAGCTTGATTGGGTTTTATACAAGGCAGAGGCTGTGTGGCATAGTTATTCTATGTGAGTCAGCCGATAACACAGTAGAAAAGCCAATCAAGCGCTGCCGAACGGTTCTTTTGAGCGTACTTTTCTCATTGTTGCTCGATATTTGCTTAGATTACTAGGCCACACATCGAGCGCCGCGATAAAAGCACGCCCAAAAAGAACAAAAATAGAACAGCAAAGGTCAACAGACCCTAATTTAAAAACAATTTAACTTAGTTTAAGTAAGCGTTTAACATCCAAACTAGTTTCTCTTGCTCTTTAATATAATCACTCATTAGTGAGGCTGTACCTTCATCCTCAGCGTCACCGGCTAATGTTAGTAATGAACGCTGTGTTGCAATTAACTCACTAAAGCCTGTTAGTAGGTTACTAATCGCTTCACGCCCCGCACTAATGTTCTTTGCTTCAGTGATCTTGCTGTTGGCAAGGTAGTCTGAAAAACCGTGTAGCGGTTCACCACCTAACGTTAAAATTCGCTCAGCGATTTCATCGACTTTCAACAGTAAATCGTTGTAGATTTCTTCAAATTTAGCATGCAACTCGAAGAAGTTTTCGCCTTTAATATTCCAGTGAAAGCCACGGGCATTCATGTACTGAATTTGGTAACTGCTAAGTAAGGTATTTAGTTCAGCAACTAAGTTGTTTGTGATTGTTTTGTCTAATCCAATAATTGAAACGTTTTTCATAACCCACCTCATATTCAATGTATTTAATATGTTTTATTTGTTTCGATGGGTTTATTATCAGACAAGTTTTTAATTAAATAAATCACTTAAAGTCGATTGCTGTATTCTGTTTTTGTGATGACAAAATGGACTCAATGTAATCCATTACTTTGCGGGAATAAATGAGGCTGGTGTGGCTTAAATGAAAGACTTTGTGCTCTGCCATACCTTTGAGTTTAGTTTCATCAAGCAATACAGTGCCGTCAGATTCACTGTTTTTCTTAATGAGCGGCATTAAACCAAGTGGCAGATCACCTGCAATGCTGTAAAGCTTGGCGCTAAATGGCCAATCGTGGTTTTCAGATAAAAGAAACTCAACACTATTTTTTAAAAATAAGTCAAAGCCCTTATCTTTCATGTGTTTGGCAAGTGTTGCGCCTTTGTGGGGGGTGCCTAATGTGATGACTTTTTTTACACTTGCTGCGTGTTGGCTATTGGCTTCAAGGTAGGCGCGCGCAATTAACCCGCCCATTGAGTGGCAAACAAACGCGGTACTTTCACCGTCAATAAAGCTATCGATTTGCTGAAATATAGTTGCAGTATTTGGCGATAAGCTTTGATAGCTTAAGTTCAAGGTATCAAAGCCAAGTTTTGTGATGCGTTTACTGAGCGGCAGCATAACAAAGCCCGACATATACAGGCCGTGCAAAATAACTACTTTTTTTATCGCCATACTACTTTCACTTATAAAATGGTGATCGGCTCGATAAGTATTGAATCGGTATCGTTGCTGACCCAAACTTGACCATCTTGCACAGTAACAGACAACTGCATATGTCTTGCTGCTAATGGAATAAGTTGTTGAGACTGCTCAAATGGAAGGCTAAACACGCGTAAGTTGGTGTGCTGGAAAAACTTACCTTGGTGCTTTTCAAGCCACACTTTTTGGTCGCCGTCGCCATAGGTATATAAAATGGCTTGTTTTGACTGGTTGCAGGCTTTTTTCAGGCGTTTTTCGTCGGGTAAACCAAGATCGATCCAAGTTTCGATTTCGTCGCTTAATGACTTTTGCCAAATTTCAGGCTCATCGTCAGCGCACAATCCTTTAGTAAAGCTCAACGTATCTGAAGCATTTAATGCAAATGCTAAAATGCGGATCATTAAACGGTGGTCGTTTTCTGATGGGTGTTGAGCAATTGTTAGACTGTAATCACCGTAGTGGTGTCTATCCATGTCGCTTAGGTTAAGCGATAGCTTATGTACTTGTGACTTTAACGCCATAATTTCTATTAATGTAAGAAAGGTTACTGCTATTGTAACTGAATATAGTTAAAATACGCGTACTTTCATGCTTTGGAGAAAATAAATGGCGATTCAGTGGTTTCCTGGTCATATGAATAAGGCGCGCAATGAGATAAAAGAAATCATGCCGCAAATGGACGTGATTATTGAAGTGCTGGATGCGCGTATTCCTTACAGTAGTGAAAACCCTATGGTTGGCGACCTGCGTGGTGATAAACCCGTGATTAAAATCTTAAATAAAGCTGACCTTGCCGACCCTGAAATGACCAAAGCGTGGATGACGTATCTTGAGCGTGAAGCGGGTGTTAAAACTTTACCGCTTGATAACAATAAATCGAGCGAAGTGCATTTAATCAACGACCTCTGCAAAAAGTTAGTACCCCACAAAGTAGGCGCAGATAAGCAAATTAAAGCCATGATTATGGGCATTCCAAATGTTGGAAAATCAACACTCATCAATACATTAGCTGGCCGCATTGTGGCTAAAACAGGTAATGAACCAGCGGTAACTAAGGCGCAGCAAAAGATCCGTTTAGAAGATGGCATTATGTTGTACGACACGCCAGGAATGTTATGGCCAAAAGTTGAAAACGAAAATTCAGGTTACCGTTTAGCGGCAACCGGTGCGATTCGTGATACCGCGATTAACTATGAAGAAGTGGCGAGTTACACTGCTGAGTATTTATTGTCGGCCTATCCAGCGTTATTAAAATCACGTTATAAAATGGATGAATTACCAGAACAAGACTGGGAGTTTATTGAACAAGCAGGGCGTAAACGTGGCTGCATTCGTTCAGGCAACCAAGTTGATACTCACAAAATGTCTGAAATTCTGATCAATGAACTACGTGATGCCGTGATTGGCCGTATTTCGATGGAAACGCCAGAGATGCGTGAAGAAGAAGAGGTTATGGTAGCTGAATTACGCGCCAAAGCCGAAGCTAAAAAGCAGGCACGTGAAGAAGAGAAAAAACAACGTCGTGCTCGCGCCCGTAAAAATCGCCGTTAAGCTTGGATTTAGAGTAATTATTCACTACAGTTAAAATAGTGTTTAACTGTAGTGAATACGTAGTGCGTTACCTATCTAATTGTTTGCCAATTCTTTTTTTAGTCAGCTTTGCTTGCACAGCAAAACAAGAAATTTATTTTGCGACAGATTTATTGCCGGAAGCGGGCATTCGCAAAGCAGATCTTGTATCACAGCTAGTTTATTACGTTACCGATGAGCTTAAAAATGACTACCAAGTTACATTTCAGCAAACTAGTCGCGAACGAGAGTGGCGATTAATTGAAAAACAAAGTAACACCTGTGTTTATAACAAAACCTACACACCCAAAAGAGCAAAACTTGCCGTATTTGCAAGCCAACCGTTAATTGCTTATGCACCTAATCGCCTTATTTTAAACCGTGATATTGGTACGTATCCGTCGCTATCGTTAACAACTGCATTATCGTTTGGTCTTAATATTGGCGTTGTAAAAGGACGCAACTATGGCGAAAAGCTCGATGAGTTAATTACGAAAAATTCTGAGCTGTTGTATGTTGGCGCTGGAAGTTATAAAGCTGAACGTTTAGAAGTGATGCTCAAACAGGGCAAACTCGATGGCATTATTGAATATTCATCGGTATTCAAAAGCCGTCAGCCCGATGCCAATATTGGTAAAGACTATTTTATTTATGCGTTAACGGAAGCCCAGCAAGCAGTAAAAGGTTATTTAGCGTGTGCAAAATCAGATGTTGGTGAAAAGTTTGTTGCCGACTTTGAAAGTGTTATGAATAGCGCTGGCTATCGTGCATTTGCCATAAGTAAATTGCGTGAAGCGGGCAGTTTAATTGAGGCTGATTTTATTATTGAACAGTTGGGATACAAATAAAAAAGACCTCGTTGTGAGGCCTTTTGGTTTCATATCTACCGTCACCGATATGAGCAATGTAGCAAGTAATTCGTATAAATATTGGCTACTAGCAACTTAACTTCAGGGGCGTGAAGCGCTGCTGCTAGCAGCCGTAGCTTGTTAATTAAGTATAAAAAGCTACTAAGGTCGAGAAACACAAAGAAGTGTGAGTGCGAGTTATGCTTCTTTGTTGAGATTGATTATCAATTAGATCTTAATGGCTGTCAAATATTTTTTGATAATAATTCTCATTAATGTTGTAGCAAATAAATTGCATCTAATAAAAATAAAAAAGGCCTCGTTCTGAGGCCTTTTGGTTTCATATCTACCGTCACCGATATGAGCAATGTAGCAAGTAATTCGTATAAATTGGCTACTAGCAACTTAGCTTCAGGGGCGCGAAGCGCTGCTGCTAGCAGCCGTAGCCTAAAAAGCTACTAGGGTCGAGAAACACAAAGAAGAGTGAGTGCGTGTACTTCTTCCTTGTTGAGATTGATTATCAATTAGATCTAAAAAACTGTCAATACCTTTTTGAGAATAATTCTCATTATTTTTAAAGGTTTTTGGTGGGTTGGTTTTAATTTTTTGATTTATATAGCTTTATTGTATTTAAAAATATTGAATATTTTTTTGTTTCTGAACTGGTTACAGAGTTGGGGGCTTTTTGTGCAGTGGTTTTTCTAAAAAAAGCATAAAATTTTATATTCTGGTTACCCTCTTTGTAATAAAAGTGAAACTTACTGGCCGTATACTAATTTCAAATACTTCGCTGCTGAACGAACTATTTCCCTTAGGTTATTTGGCCGACTTCGCTTTTTGCAAAGTCGGCTTTTTTATGTCTAATTTATTTGAATTTTACTGTTTTTGTACTGCGGCTATAACTGCGAGATTCAGGTTTAGTCCACTCACCTTGTTTGAAGTAGCTAGTGCTTACCACTATTTTACCGTCGCTTAAGCGGCTTGAAGATTTTACTTTGGTAATGCCATCTTTATTGCCCGTGACATCCTCATATGCGATAAACTCATTTTCTGCCGTTATTTCTAGTTCGCCTTGAGTATAAAATCCCGCCGTAGTGAAGTAGAAAAACACCAGTTTTTGCTTTTTGTTATCCCAAAAAATTAGCGACTCACCACCGTATGCACCGTCATTAATTGAGTGTAGGGTGCGTAATGTTGTGCCATTTAGTGCGCTTTCCCAGTGGCTTACATCAACGGCGCCATTACTAAAAGTAGACTCCCATGTGCCTAAATAAGGCTCAAAAATTTTCAGTTTTTCGTCTAATGCTTGAGCTTGGTTAGCGAATGTTTGCAGCAACAAACAGATGGCTATAACAAATAGTTTTTTCATTCGGTCTCTCTTTCGTCTTATTATTATTGAGTAAGTGTGTATTAAAAACACACAACTTACTTTGCGATCACTTAAGCTTAGTTAAAATTAGGCAAAAGAAAAGCCCTAACATTTGTTAGGGCTTTGGTATGCCATTTGGCATGAGCAAGTATTAAAGCGCTTTAAAGCGAATTGCTACGCCACCGCCCGCCGCCATTTTCAGGACAAGTTCGTCATTTTGCGTTACGGTTTTGTTGTAGATCGCCATTTCGTATGGTTTGTCGACCCAATTAGCGTTTTCGCCATCGCTATACACTTGGGCAATGTATTTGCGATTTGGTTCGAGAAAGTTAAGTTTAATTTTTTCGCTGCGTGCATTTTCATCAGTTACTGCACCTAAGTACCAATCATCAGAATGCTTATCTTGTCGTGCAAATACAATGTATTCACCTACTTCGCCAGCAATTGCGCTACTTTGATTCCAGTCTGTCGGTACATCTTTGATAAACTGGAATGCTTCTGGTTTTGCGCGGTAATTACGCGGTAAATCGGCTGCCATTTGAATCGGGCTGTAGAGCACTACATATAAGGCTAACTGTTTCGCTAGCGTGGTTTGCGGTCGATTAGTGTCGCTGCCCAAACCATTAAACGATAAATCAAAAATACCTGGCGTAAAATCCATTGGCCCAGACAGCATGCGGGTGAACGCTAAGGTAGGTACATGACTTGGCGGATTAGGCGGCGTACCCCACGCATTGTATTCTTGTCCGCGTGCGCCTTCACGAGAAATCCAATTTGGATAAGTACGGCGTAAACCTGTGTCTTTAATAGGTTCATGGGTATTGATGCTAATTTTATGTTTGGCAGCAAGTGTTACGTTGGCTAAGTATTCATTTACCATAAATTGGCCGTCATGCCACTCGCGCTTTACTTGGCCTTTTTCGTCGATTCGTTTGATATTGCCGCCATCGGCAACGTAGCCGGTTTTAACTTGGCTAACACCGTGTGTTTGGTAAAGTGCAAAGGCATCTTGCATTTGGTTTGCATAGTTACTTACATTGCCAGATGTTTCATGATGACCAACAATTGCCACGCCTTTGGCTTTGCCATAAGCCGCTAGCTCGGCAAAGTTAAAGTCAGGATATGCTTGGGTAAAATTAAATACATCTCCATTGTGGAACCAGTCTCCATCCCAGCCAATATTCCAACCTTCAACCAATACACCTTTAAAGTCATTTTCGGCAGCGAAATCGATGTATTCTTTGGTTAGCTGGGTTGTGGCTCCGTGTTTATCACCGCTGCCCCAAGTATTTTCGCCAATATGCATGCCCCACCAAATACCTACGTATTTGCTTGGCTCGACCCAATCAACATTCCCTAATTTATTTGGCTCATTGAGGTTTAAAATTAAGTCTGAATTAGCAAGGCCAACTGCCGAGTCGCTGATCTGAATAGTACGCCATGGTGTGGTAAATCCATCGTTTGTTTTGACTAATGTGCCATCGCTCCAAGGAGTTAAGTCGGCGCTAAATTGTCCATCGCGGCCTTGCTTTAACGTCATCGCAGCAAAATCAACGAGCGCGGCTTCATGAATGCTAAGGTGAATATTGTCGTCGCGCTTAAGGGTTATTGGTGTATGAACATGACGCGCTAAATTAAGTGGTGTTTTGTTGTAAACATATTCATAGCGATTCCATTCACGTGCAGGGATCCACCAAGATTGTGTCGCGTGTGACTCGGTAAGGTTAAACTGTGTCAGTTCTTTGCTGATTTCTGCACCAAGATAGCCTTGTTTAGTGGGTAGTTCGTATCGAAAACCAATGCCATCATCAAATACTTTAAATGTGATGTTAAACGTGGTGTCAGCTTGTGAAAAGGTTAACGCGAGTTTGTTGTGATTATCTTGAACTGACTGGCGCTCCCCCCAAGGTTGTTGCCATGTTTCATTATGTGAGGAAATAGCCGAATTGCTGATTTTTGCGTTATGGCCAAGACTTGGGTGCTGGCGAAAATCAAAACCAAGACTGGATGGACTAATCAGTGTTTGATCGTTGAAAATTACTTGGTAGCTCGGTAGTTCTTGCTCATCGGATACAACTACTTTAATTTGCTGATTCGGCGAACTTACAGTAACAGTTTTTGCTTGCAGGCACGGCGCAAGCATAAGCAGTAAAAGCGCTTTTTTCATCTTGTTTCACTTGTTGTCAATGTGGGAGCATCAAGAGTAAAAGCTTGCGAAAAATCACACCAGCGCTTGCAAACGTATTCATTTTTTTGAGTTTGCTGTTCTACTTTTAATATTTTTGATTGAAGATCATTTCAGTCGGTAGTTGTGTGTTAAAATTAGCGTGTTGATGTAACTCTTGCTGAGGGTCCATTTTGGCTCATATTGTTTCAGAAAAAAATTCCAAACGTAAAGCACATCGTATCTCTGTTCCATTACTAGTGGAGATAGATAAACACGTATACGAAAGTAAAGATTGGTCTGTAGATGGAATTGGAATTCTAGAATGTCCACTTGAATTAGAAGTTGACCAAAAAATTCCAGCAAGAATAATTTTTCCAATTACTGACTCGACACTGGCGATCAGTGTGACGCTCATTTGCAAAAATACGGTTAATGGTAACATTGGCTTTGCGTTTGATAACTTAAGCCATAAACACAAGCGTTTATTGCGTCACTACATAGAGCAAGTTATTGAAGGAAAGTTGGAAAATGTTGAAGATCTAGTAGCAATCGCTACGGCTCCGGTCGTCTCTAGTCCAATAAATACAGCGCTCAACCTCAGCGACGCTAATACTCTTGCACTTACGCGTCAATTTAGCTTTCGTAGTAAGCTAGTTTTGTCGTTTGCGGTGCTCTTCTTATTGGTATTGGGGTTATCTCTTTTTTACAAAATAAAGTATGAAGTCAAGAGCACAGGGGTCGTGCTCGGTAATACCTATGTTGTAAAAGCTAGTAAGTCAGGTGTATTAGAGTCGATGTATCTAAAAGAAGGGGCATCGGTCGAAGAAAGTGATGTTATTGCAACCATTATTGATCCTGATATTACTACTGAATTGGCAAAACTAAATAACAAAATCACTGTTTTAAAAAGTAGTAAACAAGCACTTTTAAATGAAGCACCTGAGTCGATAGCGATAGAGCAAGGGCTGCTCGCGCCGCTAAAGCAACAAGAAAGCAGGCACTTAGCAAGCCTAGAACGAGCGCGCTTATTATTGAAAGACAATGTGCTTACCCAAAAAGACTATGATTATATTGAAAATCGCTGGTTACAATCATTAGTCAGCTTACGAAAAGAACAGCAAAGGATTGAGCGTGTTAAATTAGAGACCGAGCAAGCGTTATCAAAAAGCAACTTGCTTTCGTCTCAGCGCATTACTGAGCAATTGTTGATCGCACAGCAAGAGCTTAGTTTATTAGAAATGCAACACAAAAGACCTGTTACTAGCCTTGTCGCAGGTCGTTTAGTAAATACGCCTTTCAACACCGGAGCTAATGTAACTGAAAATGATGTGGTTGCAATTGTTGAAACCAAACAAACGCCATTTTTAATAATTGTTGTACCTAATGAGCAAATGTTATCTCTTAAATTAGGGCAAAGTGCTAGGGTGTATATCCCAAAAACAAAGACCGAACTTAACGCTCATATAGTATCTTTCGGGCGTCAGTCTATCCCCATGGACCTAGCAGATTTTTACCCTAAAAATACAAACCAAGGCATTGTGAAATTGTCTTTTGACAGCGCTGTTTCGTTACCACCATTTACCCGGGCAAAAGTTTGGGTTGATACTTTTGAGATGTTTTAATGTTACAGCGTTATGGGCGTAGAGAAGGACTGATTTCACTTGTATGGCCTGCATTATTTTATCTATCAATCGCATTTGTTTTAATCGCGCTGTTATTGCCGCATATTGCTGAGATTAAAGGCGAGGCAATTATTGTGGTGGGTGCGTTTGCCATGTGGCGATATGGCTGGCAACTCATCAATTATGTACGCGCATTTATTTATGGTCACTACTATTATCCCAAGCTAAAAAGGCAAGTAGACCAATTATCTGAGCAAGATAAATTTCCTGAGCATATCTTTTTTGTTATTCCCTCATACAAAGAAGAAGCATGGGTATCAATTGAGACGTTTCAATCTATTCTTTCAAACTTGTCTGATGTGCCATGTACTGCGACATTAATTGTTGCAACAGGCTCAGATGAAGACGATGCGATAATAGCGCAAACCTTTCAGGCTCACCCAGCTCACACTAAAGCCGAGCTTGTTTTCCAAAGGCAAAGTGAAGGCAAACGCATTGCAATGGGGCATGCCTTACGTGCCGTAACTAGGCGTTATAATGAAGAAGCTAATAGCGTCACTATTTTTATGGATGGCGATAGTTACCTTGAAGCTGAGACTTTGCGTAACACTTTACCATTTTTCAGCTGTTTCAATGATTTGGGCGCGCTTACGACCAACGAATTAGCCTACATTAATACTCAGTCTAAATGGTATAAAGACTGGTTTAACTTGAAGTTTGGCCAACGCCATGTGCTATTTCAATCGCACGCGCTATCTAATAAGGTATTGACGCTGACTGGGCGGTTTTCGATGTTTCGTACCAAAGCGATTTGTACGGAAGAGTTCATCGGAAAAATGGAAAATGATGTGGTCAGCCACTGGGCGCATGGCACGTTTCGATTTTTAATGGGGGATGATAAAACCAGTTGGTTTATGTTATTGAAAGACGGCTGGAATATGCTGTATTTACCCGATGTACTGGTTTACTCACTCGAGAGCCGTGACGCTTCGTTTCTTAATTTGAGCGTTAACTTACCGTTTCGCTGGTATGGTAATACGTTAAGAAATAACAATCGCACGCTGCAACTGGGTTGGAAAAAAATTGGGGTATTTATTTGGTTTGCGGTACTCGATCAGCGTTTGTCGATGTGGACCTCACTGGTGGGGTTGGTTGGGGCGATTTGCCTTGCGATTAGTAAAAGTATTTTTTACTTACCGTTTTACCTCGCTTGGGTATTAATCGTAAGAACGACTCAGATGATGGTTATCGCCTATCGTGGTCACCCTGTAAGCCTGCTTACTATTCCACTAATGCTTTATAACCAGTGGGTTGGCGCATTTATTAAAATTAAAGCGTTTTACCATTTGGGCGAGCAATCATGGTCCAAAGGGAGCGAAGTGCAAAAGGCGGATCACAACCGCGTGATGATAAAGCATTGGTTTGCGCCTTACTTACCAACATTTTTGTACCTACTTTCCTTTACCGTGTTTTTTGCATTTATGGCGTATGCTTATAAATTAATTAGTTTGCCTCAAGCTTGGGCGCTTACCTCACAAGTTCCGTCAAATGTACTGCAAGCAAGTGATTTTGGTGTTACCGCGAATGATCATCGCGATGACACGGATGCATTACAAAATGCTATTTTGCAATTGCAGCAGGGACAAACATTAGTGTTGCCAAGCGGCACGATTAACCTTGCTAAGCCGTTACTGATTACACAATCTAATATCACAATTTCAGGAAATAACAGTCAGTTAGTAGCTGAATTTTCAGCCGACGAAAAAGAGCGTAGCGTGATTAATATTGTTGGTGGTGGTCAGTTAGATTCACTGAAGTCGATAAAAAATTTAGCGCGTTTAAGCTTTAATAGCGAAAGCGTCGGGCGCTTAAAGATTGGGCAAGGCCTATTATTTACCATGGAGAATGATGTGCAATTTCTCCATCAGATTAATAGTATTAAGTGGGCAAAAAAATACCCGAAACTAAGGCGGCAAATTAATCGAATAGAGAGTATTGAGGGTAATACTGTGACTTTAGCCTATCCGCTGGACGAGGTGTTATTGGATAGCAGTAAAATTCAAATTTATCCGTTAGATATGGTGTCTAATACTCATCTCTCAGGCTTAACAGTGCGCTACAACGTACCGCAGCAAAATATCACAGATGTGGCTTATAAGTACGAAAACGTACATAACAATCATCTCGTAAACTTAGTTAGCTTAAAGTGGACAGACCGCATCACGATGGAAAGCATCAATTTGTTTGATGCTGGCAATCATCCGTTAAAAATAGATGATAGTTTGGCGTGTGTTGTTGATAATGCACGCATTAAAAATGCGTGGAATAAAGGCGTTGGCGGCCGCGCTTATGTGCGCTTGGCGCGCTCGCACCATTGTCAGTTGACTAGCTTCACCGTATCTGGAATTCGCCACATTGTTTTTCAGTGGGGCGCTAGTTATAACCAGATAAGCAATTTGAACACAGCGGTTGATATTAACTTCCATGGTGGTTACAGCCACCATAATCGTGTCTCTAAGGTTTATTTTACGCTTCCTGAGCAGCATCCTTGGCCAGCGGTGTATCGCACGCCTAACGATGCGCATTGGGCGCCACCTGATGGGCCTGGCAACAAAGTAGATCAATAAAAGAGATGAACCGTTATTGCAAAAGTTGATCTAATTGTGATGATCCTACAGTACTTTGTATGTGTTTAAGCAGCGCTAAATTATCCAGACGTGCTAAAAGTATTGCTTGTTGTGACTTTACTTTTTCAAGCGCTAAGTGGTTGAGTGTATTTTCAGGTGTATAACGTAACCCCGTTAAATCAACCTGGAGCTGCTGCACAGCTTCTAGCCTTTGAACTTCAAGCGCTTGGTGCTGGTTTAGTAAATGTTGTAATTTACTTTGCTGATAGAAAAACTGGTTTTTTAAGCTATCAACTTTTTGCATTAAACGTTCTGTAATCACTCGTTTCTGCAGGCGATAGCTATTTTTTTTCAGTGTTACGAGTTCGTCGCGAGAGGTATTAAAATCGATAGGTATGCGAGCTTGTAAACCTATCACTGATTCTTTATCTACATTGAGTCTGCTGTCGTCTCGTTGTTCGTAAAATACTTTTACTTTAAGGTTATCAAGATAACCAGGGTGATTATCTGAGCGCGCGATCATTAGGTCTTGTATCTTTGCATCTACTGAACGTTCTAGCGCCATCTCGATGAGTTTAGAGGAAGCTTTTAGTTCTAGATTTTCAATATTATTGAGCCATATTAACCAGTCTTCAGGTATTTTTTCGATAGCGGCCTTCTGTGTATATTGCTCTAATAAAATAGATTGCTTTAATGCGAGTTCAATCTCAGAGAATTGCGATTTTGTAATTAAGGATTGTTCAAGCTGACGTTTGTTGTTTTCTTTTAAAGCGTATAGAAGTGCCGTTTGTTTTCGTTGTAACTTACGATTAACTAGGTTTTTCATCAAATTTAGGCGATGAAATGTTGCATCGAGGGCTTTAAGTTGAATATTGTTTTGCTGTTGTAAGTTCTCTAGCTGACTTTCTTGGCGCTTTTTTAAGTTTTCTCGATAAGATTCGTAGTAACCGTTTTCAAAAATTTCGAAGTCTATCCCAACTCTTTTATCGAAATAATCACTGTCTAAGCTTTTTTTGCCTTCAACTCTAAGATAAAGCCCTGTAAACGGAGCGTCATCATCTAATAATTCTTTAATTTTAAGGTTACTTGCATTGTTTTGCGATGCTAGTTGGGCAACTCCTTGGCTTTGAGGAGCTTGTTGATAAGATTGGTCAAACTTAACGTGTGCAAGCATTTTTAAAGGCAAGACGAGACAGAGCAGGAATAAATATTTCATTACGAATTTCGCTAGTGAAGCCGTGTATGTATTGTAAACAATAACTGCAGAAGTAACAGGGAATTGTATCGGTTTTAATAAAAGATAGAGGCGAACACGAATGAAGTTATCGCCTCTGTAACGCTTACTTAGCTAATGCACGCTTTAAGAAGTTGGGTGTTGCTAGTGCGCCTTGATGAATACCTACGTTGTAGTATTCAGTGTCAAATGCTGCATTTTCAACATCTTGTACTCTAAACGCTGTGAAGTTTTCGCCTTTGCGCGCCATCGTTGCTGACCATAAACCCGATGGATAAATTGGTTGCGGGAATGGCAGTGTTTGTAAATCGGCAAAACCAACGTCTAACATTGCTGCGCGGGTTTCACGCAGTAATTGTTGGTGCATTAATGGTGATTCGCTTTGTTGAATCAAAATGCCGCCAGTACGCAATGCTTTTAAACAGCTAGTATAAAATGCATGGTTAAATAACCCCTCGCCTGGGCCTACTGGATCGGTGCCATCAACAATAATGACATCAATTGATTCTGGCGCTGCTTCAGCCATAAATTTAATGCCATCATCAAACATTACCGATGCGCGTGGGTCATCGTTTGATTCACATAATTCAGGGAAGTACTTTAACGACATTTCAGTTACTACTTCATCAATATCAATTTGATGAACGGTTTCGATGTCCGGGTGTTTTAGTACTTCACGTAATGTGCCGCAATCACCACCGCCAATGATCACAACATTTTTTGGTGCAGGGTGTGAAAACAGCGCAGGATGGCTCATCATTTCATGATAGAAAAAGTTCTCGCGTGTACTTACCATAGTACAGCCATCAATAATCATTAAATTACCAAAGTCTGTTGTTTCGTACATTTCAACAAGTTGAAAAGGCGATTGTTTTGACTCTAGTTTTTTATTAATGCGCAGTGAAAAAGCACTGCCATCACGATCACTTATTTCAGTGAACCAAGTATTAGCATCTAAATTAGACATAGTAGTTTTCACTTACCATTTATGTGTTTAAAAATTGCGGCAATTTTGCCAGCGAAATGCGTGTTACTCAATTAGAAAATAAAATTATAGCCGAACAAATTAATTTTTATGGCTAGTGTGTAAAAAGCAAATTAAAATATCGCTAACTATCTGACTTTATGAAGACCTTACATTGGCTATAACTAACGCACGTGAAACATACAATATCGCTCATTGGAGTGAAGGCTACTTTGATATTAATGAGCAAGGTGAAGTGGTAGCATTTCCAGATAAAGATCACAGCAAACAGGGTGTTTCGCTGGCAACCTTAACAGAGCAATTTAAAGAGCAGGGGTTAACGTTACCTGTGCTTGTGCGTTTTACCGATATTTTGCAATCGCGTGTTGATACGCTAGTTAATGCATTTTCTGATGCTAAAAGTAATCGTAATTACCAAGGTAATTACACCTGTGTCTACCCGATTAAAGTGAATCAGCAATCATCTGTAGTTAAAAAGTTACTCGCCCACCAAAGTAATAAAGTAGGGTTAGAGGCAGGTTCTAAACCTGAACTAATGGCTATTTTGGGTGTAGCGGATAAGCCTATTCGCATTGTATGTAATGGCTACAAAGACAGTGAATTTTTACGTTTAGCGTGTATTGGCCAAGCAATGGGACACGATGTAAATATTGTGGTTGAGAAACTTTCGGAGCTTGATGTACTGCTGCAAGAAATTGAAAAGTTAGGTATCGAGCCGGGAATTGGTATTCGCATTCGCTTAAATTCAGTAGGCAAAGGCAAGTGGCAAAATACCGGTGGTGAAAAAGGGAAGTTTGGCTTAACTGCTAGTCAGGTACTAAGTGCAATCGAACGCTTAAACAAAGCGGGCAAAGGGCATTTATTAAATTTAGTGCATTTTCATATTGGCTCTCAAATTGCCAATATTCGTGATATTCATCGCGCCTTAAAAGAATGTGCGCGCCATTACGCAGAGTTGTGCCAAATGGGCGTAGCTCTAAAAACCATTGACGTGGGTGGTGGCCTAGGTGTGGATTATGAAGGTTCAGGCTCGCGTAATTCATGTTCAATGAACTACACGGTTGCCGAATATGCACGTAACGTAGTGAATACCTTTGCCGATACCTGCGAAGCACTTAACTTACCGCAGCCAGATATTATTACTGAATCAGGGCGCGCACTTACGGCGCACCACGCAGTATTGATTACCGATGTGATCGATGTTGAAGAAGCGCCAAAGTTACACAGCGATATTGTACTTTCAGATAATTCGCCGCAAGTATTACAAGAAATGTGGCAAGCCAAACAGCGTTTAACACCGCGCCTAGCGCTTGAAATTTATCACGATGCAATGCACTTGTTCAGTGAAGCGCATGAACAATATGTACACGGTTTATTATCGATGACCGATTGGTCACAGATTGAAACCTTGTATTTTGATATTTTGCGTGCAGTACGAGGCCAGCTTAATGCCAGCGCCCGTTCACACCGAGAAGTAATTGATGATTTAAATGAAAAGTTAGCAGATAAACTCTTTGTTAACTTCTCTTTATTCCAATCATTGCCAGATGTATGGGGTATTGAGCAGCTGTTCCCGGTTATGCCAATTGATCGCCTCGATGAGTCATGTTCACAGCGTGCAATTATTCAAGATATTACTTGTGATTCGGATGGTCAAATTCGTGAATACGTTGATGGTGCAGGTGTTGAAGCAAGTTTACCGATTCCGCCTTACCGTCCGGGTGAACAGTATCACCTAGCAATGTTTATGGTTGGCGCGTACCAAGAGATTTTAGGTGACCTACATAACTTATTTGGTGATACAGATTCAGTGCATATCGAGCTAACCGAAGACGGCTTTACTACCACTAATGCGCTGAAAGGCGATAGCGTTGAAGATGTACTGAAATACGTGCATTACAATGAGGGCGCATTAAAAGCGAACTATCAAAGTCGCCTTGCTGCGAGCAATTTATCAAGCGACACCCAGCAAGCGTATTTCGATGAATTGGCCGCAGGCTTAAGTGGTTACACTTACTTCGAAGACTGACCTGTTGGTTAGGCTATTTATTGCTGAGTGAAAAAAGGCTAAAATATGGCCTTTTTTAGCTTGTTCATCCAGTAAATTCGATAAGTTGCGTGATGTTGTATTATATAAGAGCCGTTATTTCACTACTGTTTTATACCGTTAATACCTTATTTTGGTTTGTGCCAATTTTTATTTCTGGGGTATTAAAACTTTTACCGATCAAGCCATGGCAAGCAATGTGGAGTGCCGTTGCTAAGTGGTGCGCGAGTCGTTGGGTTGGTACTAACAGTATTATTCAATACATTTTCACGCCAACTAAAATGGTGGTAACGGGCGATCACGATTTTACCTATAAAGATTGGTACCTAGTGGTTGCCAACCATCAATCTTGGGTTGATATTTTAGTGATGCAGCGCGTTCTGCATAAGAAAATTCCATTTTTAAACTTTTTTTTGAAAAAAGAGCTTATTTACGTGCCATTTTTGGGTTTAGCTTGGTGGGCGCTTGATTTTCCATTTATGAAGCGCGCGAGTAAAAGTCAGCTAAAAAAGAACCCATCACTGCGCACCAAAGATATGGAAACGACCAAAAAAGCGTGTGCAAAGTTCAAGCATGTTCCTGTAAGCATTGTGAATTTTGTAGAAGGTACGCGCTTTACAAAAGATAAGCATACACGCCAAAAAAGCCAGTTTGATAACTTGCTAAAACCTAAAGCGGGTGGTGTTGCGTTTGTAATGGAAGCAATGGGCGAACAACTTAATAAACTTGTTGATGTGACTATTTGCTATCCAAACGGCACACCAAGCTTCTTTGATTACTTAGCGGGTAAAGTGCCAGAGATTCGTGTGCACATTGAGGTAAAGCCTGTTTCAGCAAGCTGGGTAGGTAATTACTCGAGTGACTCAGAGTTTCGGGTGCAATTTCAAAACGAATTAAATGCGCTTTGGCAAGGTAAAGATCAGCAGCTTGTTGAGCTAAAACAACAGCAAACTGAGGAGTTCTAATGTTATCGAGATTCCTGCCAGGAGTGCTGTTAGCACCGATTATTTTTACCATTTTAGTCGGTAACGTCGTACTGTGGGGCGGTGTTATTTTTGTTATTGGTTTACTTAAAATTGTATTACCACTACAAATTATCCGAGATATTTTACACATTGCTTACGCGGCCTGGTGCAAGGGCAACTATTTAGGCGTGTGGTTGGCGTGTGACAACTGGCAAGTTGACATTGAAGGTGAGGTCGACGAGAAAGCGTGGTATTTGCTTATCGCAAACCACCAAAGCTGGCTTGATATTATGGTATTGAGTGGCTTAGGGCGTTTACCTGCACCTAAGTTCTTTTTAAAAGATGAATTAAAATGGGTGCCTTTTGTTGGTGCTGGCGCATGGGCCATGGACATGCCGTTTATGAAGCGCGTAAGCAAAGCTAAAGTGGCTAAAAACCCAAAACTTAAAGGCATGGATGTAGAGCGTACTAAACGCGCTTGTCGTCATTTTAGATTAAACCCTACAACCATTATTAATTTTGTTGAAGGCTCACGCTACACCGAAGCGAAACACAAAAAGCAGCGCAGTCCATTTAAATATTTACTTAAACCTAAAGCTGGGGGCATTGCCTTTGCCCTTGAAGTACTTGGTGAAAAAATGGATGGCTTGTTAAATACCAGTATTGTGTATCACGGAACATCCGAGACAATTTGTAAAGATATGCTGTTTGGCAAGCTCACTAAAATACATGTCGATATAAAAGTACAACCCATCTCTGCAGAGCTAATTGGTAATTATCAGCATGACCGAGAGTTTAGGGTTGAGTTTCAACAAAAACTAAATGTAATTTGGCAAGATAAAGATCTGCAAATTAGTTTAATGCAAGAAAACGAGCAGTTACCAACGATTAAACCAGCGCATTCGAGTTAAAAAGGATTTATATGAGCAAGGTAGAAAAGCTAATATCCCTTTGGGTTAAAGAGGCATTTCCACATTTAGATTGGCTGCCACAAGTGCTTTCTATTTGCTCTGGCGTATTGCTGCTAGTCATTATTTATTATGTTGCACGCTGCTTGGTATTACCGGGCTTTGAAAAACTAACCGTTTATATTTCGCCACATCGATTAGGTCAACTTAAGCCGCTATTTAGCAAACTTAATAGGCGCCTAGCGGGGTTTATATGTAGTGTGGTGTTTGTATCTGGCTTTCGTTATTTTTACTTACCTGGTGATGAAGGCGAGGTGTTTTACCGCTCAATTGGCCAAATTATTGCCATTATCTACAGTGGCTTTATTTTTAGCTCGGTTATTAGCATTGCAGGGGCTGCATATAATCAGCTGAGTTTTGCGAAAGAAGTGCCAATCTTGGGCATTATCCAAGTAGCTAAGCTTATTACCTTTATCGTAACGTCTATTCTCATCATTAGTGTGTTAATTGACGAATCTCCGGCTTATATTCTATCGGGCTTTGGTGCGCTAGCGGCGGTGCTATTATTGGTATTTAAAGATACTATTTTGGGGTTTGTTGCGAGCATTCAAATTGCCGCAAACCGACTAGTAAAAGATGGCGATTGGATCCAGTTTGACCAATACGGAGCTGACGGTGAAATTGAAGAGTTAGGGTTAAATACGGTTAAAGTACGTAACTGGGATAAAACCATTACTACTGTGCCAACCTATGCTCTTATTTCTCAGTCATTTAAAAACTGGCGCGGCATGCAAGAGTCTGGCGGCAGACGCATTAAGCGTGCAATTCACCTTGACCTTAATAGTATTCGTCTTATCGATAGTGACTTCTTAGAAACCCTGAAAAGTAATGAATTTATCACCCAAGTGCTCAGCAATGAAGAGTTAGATAACGCAAAAGCACAGAGTAATGTGAAGTTATTCCGCGCTTATGCAGAAGAGTATTTGCGCCAGCATGAGGCGCTTAATCATAATTTAACTTTAATGGTACGCGAGCTTGCGCCGAGCGCAGAAGGTTTACCGGTAGAGCTTTATTGTTTTAGTGCAGATAAGCGCTGGATCCCATATGAGCACTTACAAGCCGATATTATGGATCACTTGCTAGCAAGTTTAAACATGTTTGGTTTACGCCCTTATCAGCACGTTACAGGCCAGCTTACAGGCTAATAATCAGGCTTAATACCTTATTGTGATATTGAATGCTCGCTTGTTGGCTGGCAAAAAATTCAATGTAGTGGCTTTTAATTCGCGAAATAATAAGGCGTGGTTGATAACTAAAGCCTGTAACGCTCACAACACAATTTTGCTGTTCAAATGTAACGTTTACGTGCAGCGGTTGAGATACTTTCAAATTTAGCATATACAGCAAGTTGTAGACTAACAATGGCGGCACAGTGACCGATTGCTGTGCTAATTCTGGCGCGACCTTTACCGTTAAATCGCCTGCATTCGCTAGCCGTTGCATATATGATAATGCACTTAGCTCTTGTTGTAATTCAACTAGATCTTGTTTTCCGGCTTGTAGTTTGTAACGCAGCAGCTCAGCTAAATCGGTAATAGACTCGCTTGCCTTATCGGCATCTTTATCCATTAACGCTTCTATGTTGTCTAAACATTGATAGAGAAATGCGGGTTGAACTTGCTGCGATAGCATTTTAAGTGAATGGCTTTTAATGCGTTTTTCGATACTGGCTTTTTCTCGAATGGCCTGTGCACTGACATAACCAATAGTCCAAACAAGGCTTAAAAATAGGTTAAATTTGGTGAGTAATTTTACTAACTGCTGTCTGTCACTGGCCTCGATATACCAAATATAACTAAGCAAAGTGCTTGGCAAATATAAAATAGCGACCGTAATAATTACTGCACTCAATACCACTAACGCACGATAAAACCGCTGCTTCTGCAGCATGCGCTTGATAAAGCTGCGGGTAACAAAGTGCCAAACAGATACCAATAAAAGGGTATACAGCAACCATTCGTGAGCATATTTAAATAGTTTTTCTGGCGCAAAAAAAGTCACTGCAACTAACGGGAAAAACAAGATTAATACCGTGATAATGCCTTGTGCAACGTAATAATCGTACGACTTATTCACCTGCCTTGTCCTTTTTCAACGGGATCTGTAATTCAACGCTGAACTGGTCATCACTGCGTTCTGAATTAATTGTGAAATTATCACGATAAAGTAATGCTAAGCGCGCTTCAAGATTAGCTAACCCAGTGCGAGTGCCATCAGCTTGACGTGCGGTTTTATTAATTGGATTACTTACGGTGATTGACAGTTTTTTATCTTGCTTGGCAACCGAAATGGCGATGGTACCGCCTGAAGGAATTTGCCCGATGCCATGTTTAATCGCATTTTCGATCAAGGTAAATATACTCATACTTGGCACAAGCATAATTTCACATTCGCTAGGCACCTTTAAGTCGACATTGAGGCGCTCTTCAAAGCGCACTTTTTCAAGCTTTAAGTAATGGCGACAAAGCAACAGCTCTTGTTTAAGAGCAATACAGTGTTGTTTATTATCGAAATGGTGCTTAAACAGCTGGCGGAACTCTAGTAACAGCTTTTTAGCTTCGCTAACGTCCTCGTACAGCATCCCGCGAATGCTATTTAATGAATTAAATAAAAAGTGTGGGTTAAGTTGATATTGCAGCACATCGAGTTGTTGCTGCTTTAGTTTTTCTTTTAATTTGTGCTTATGCATAATGCCGTAAGCTTGCAGATAACACAGCATGTAAAAGCAGTAAAAAATGCTGTGTAGAAACGCTTCAACGTAAAAATATGCCGGAGCAAGTGGTTTGTCGTACCCCTTAATACTGGTGCTAATAGTGAAGGTCATATAAGAGTTATTTTCGCCCGTATGATCATAATCGGGGTCGGTTACTTGCTTTGTGCCACCTTCTATTTTAAATAAAAAGCTACCAGGCACAGAAGCTGTATGCGTGTAAGTCGCGCTGGCAAGACCTGCTAATACGCATAAAATTAAACCCGCAAAATAGGCTTTTTTGCCACTGTTTGATCTTTGCCTAATAAGTTTTAGTGGCAGATAGATAATCAGCAGTGGTAGCAAAATAATGTGTATGGTGTAGTGAGTAAGGCGTTCAGAATCAACACCCTCAACACGCAATGGGCCAAACTCCCAGATAAAACTGACAAGAAGAATAAGTGAAAACAGCAGTAAGTTTATACCTATAACTACTTTATGTTTTGTCAGCCAATGCAAGTGTCACCTAATGTGAGGGAAAAACTGTTTGCAAAATATAGCTTTTTAAAATAAATGGCAATAATTGATTGCTTATAGGGCTATGCCATAATTAATAATAGTTGCTGAACTGAGCGCTAAGTTTTGTTTTAATCCGCGCCAAATACAGCTATACCGTTGTACTACTGATAGATTAATAAGTATTTACATTTGTTTAAATATTGTAGCCTAGGGTTTTTTTGGGGTGGCTTTTTGGCTAGAATCACGAAGGTCTATTAAAATTTGTTGTTTTATTTGGTTTTATTGGGCAGTGTGTAGCGCAATATAATTGCTTAAATTACAATAGACTCTAGGTATGCAACCGCAGAACAAGGATTTTTTGCCACTCTGTAGTTAAGGCAGAATTGTGAAAATAAAATACGTAGCACCTTTTATCATCTTTGTTTCGCTTCTAATGGCAGCGCCAAGCTCTGCTAGCAGTCGTTTGGTGGTTGCTGTTGACCATGCACCTCCATACAGTTACACCCAAGGTGAAACCCGCCCCCGAGGTTTATTAATCGACATTATGATGCGCATTTCTAAGCAGCTTAATGTATCTTTACAGCTTATTCCATGTCCTATTTCGCGCTGTGTTCAGTTAATTAAATCAGGCCAAGCCGATATTGGTGGGGCGTTTATCAAAACGCTAGAACGTCAACGTGATATGGCATTTCTTGAACCGGCCTACATGGTATTGAACTCACCATTTGTATTTTATGCACAAACCGAAAGCAAAACAGTGGTTAATACATTTGGTGACCTTTACGGAAAGCGTATTGGTATTGTGCGCGGTGCTGCGCATTTTGCTCGTTTTGACAATGACCAAAAGTTAATGAAAATCGCGGTGCAAAGTGAAAAAGTAGCGATGGATTTACTTTTGAAAGGTCGTTTAGATGTGGTTATTGCTGTTGAGCAAACCGCTGACCATTCGTTGAGTGTCTTAAACCAGCCTTCACACAGGCTTAAAAAACTAACCTACCGCCATGATGAGCCGATTCTCGGTTACGCAGTGGCTTCAAAGCGTTCAGAAAAGCAGAAGTTGATCGAGCAAGTGCAAGTTGCCCTACAGGAATTAGCAAAAAGTGGAGAGTTGTCACAAATCGTTGATCTGTATGACTTACCACCAGTTGATGTGAAATAACTTCGCAATTCAGCGTTTATTCAGACATACCACACTACATTTTTATAAAACTCCAAAGATAAAGAGAGAGACAATGACTTACTTCTCGTCACGTAAATTACTGAGTGTTTCTATTTTGGCTGCGGCTGTTGCAGCGTCAGGTTGTGCTACAACCAATGCGGAAAAAGGTGCGATGATAGGTGCTGTAACTGGTGCAGTAATCGGTAAATCTACCTCTAACCACAAAAATAAACGCGCGGTGATTGGTGCTGCTGTAGGTGCTATTGCAGGTGCCGCGATTGGTGATTACATGGATCGTCAAGAAGCAGAAATGCGTGAGCAGCTTTCAGGTTCAGGTGTTGAAGTAGTCAGGGAAGGCGATAACTTACGCTTAGTGATGCCATCAAATATCACTTTTGCGAGCAATCAATCAACCATTACGCCGCAATTTCACGACACCTTAAACTCAATTGCGAATGTATTGAGCCATTATGATAAAACGTTTTTGAGCATTGAAGGGCATACTGATAGCAGCGGTAGCGAAAGCTATAACCAAACGTTATCAGAGCGTCGAGCACGCAGTGTGCAGCAATACTTAGTTAACCAGTCAATTATGCAAGCGCGTTTATCTGTTGTTGGCTACGGTGAAATGCGTCCAGTTGCGAGCAATGAAACCGCTTCTGGTAAAGCCAAAAACCGCCGTGTTGAAGTACAAATTGTACCTAACCAAGCGTAATTAAAGCCGTACCTTATCAGCTAAATTAAGGCTTCCAATCGGAAGCCTTTTTTGTGCTTTAGCAAAAGGTATCACATACATTTTCAGCTTTGCAGCTGATCACTGTTACCTTGTTATAACCAATACGTTGCAGTTGTTCTGCCGCTAAAGTAGCACGTCCGCCCGTTGCACAATGCAAGTAAATTGGGCGTTCTGCGTCTTTTTCAATTTCAACCAACTTCATTTCGAGCACGCCACGGGGAATATTAATAGCACCTACTGCATTTTTAATTGCGTGCTCAGCGGGTTCACGCACATCAATAAGTAAGCCATTGTTCTTGGCAATTTCACTTTTTGCTTGTGCAGCATCCATTTTTACTACATGTTCAGATGCAAGTTTAATAAGATCTGGAATAGTTTTCAGCACGGTCAATCCTCCAAGCCAAATTTACGAAGTATCGTCATCATTGGGCACCACTTAGTAAACGCTGACTGTAATAAATTAACAGCGATAAATAGCGTGAAAAAGATCCAGTTGGGGTGCACAAAGTGCGTTAGTAACAGTGACACTATCAGCATCACACCGGCAATTAATCGTAGTGCATCATTTACTTTCATTCGAATAACCTACTTAAAAGTGGAGTTGCATTTAAATATATTAGAAAAACCTAAATTAGTAAATTCTAATATTAGACTTTTCTAATATAACAGCTTATACTTTGCTCAAATTTGAGAATAAAGAATTGACGCCTATGAATTTAGATATGGACAAAATGCTTGAAAATGCAGCAGAAGCCGAGCAGTTTTTAAAATTGATGGCAAACAAAAATCGTTTAATGATCTTGTGTACATTAAATCAAGGTGAGCTAAGTGTTAGCGAGTTGAACCAAGCTGTACCATTGGCGCAATCTGCATTGTCACAGCATTTAGCGAGTTTACGTAACTCGGGCTTAGTAGAGACGCGTCGTGAAGCGCAGACTATTTATTATCGTATCGTCGATCCGCGAGTGAGCGCCATGTTAAGCGCGCTTTACGATATGTTTTGTCAGCCTGAATAGCAAGGACGGTGTCATGAGTACATCACACCCGATTGATCGTTTAGTAGCAAGTTCACTGCAAGGGCGTGTTCCACTGGTGATTTTTATTTTCGCTTTGTTAAGTGGCGTGTTAGCGCTTAAATTCACCGCGCGAGAAGAAGAACCACAGATAGTGGTACCTATGTTGGATATTCTGGTATCGGTGCCAAATATCAATGCCAATCAAGTGGAACGACAAGTAACTATTCCCCTTGAAAAACTGTTGGCGCAAGTGCCAGGTGTTGAACATGTTTACTCAGTAACACAAACCGGTGGAACAACCGTTACGTTACGCTTTTATGTAGGCGAAGACCGCGAAAAAGCGATTTTAAACACTTACAATAAATTGTATGCCAATCAAAATTCTATGCCGAATATAGTGGCGAATTGGCAAGTAAAGCCAATTGAAGTTGATGATGTAGCTATTATGATGCTCGGCTTATGGAGTGAGCAGCCGCAACTTTATGATGATTATGAATTACGCCGCATTGCACAAGAAGTTTCAACTCACTTACAAGCGATAGACGATACCTCTGAAGTAAAGGTTATTGGTGGTCGCCAGCGCAGCATGCAAGTTTACTTAAATACCACTAATCTTGCTGCATTTAATACAACCGTAATGGATGTTTATAACGCGATTAATGTGTCAAACCAATTAGCAGCGGTTGGTGTGCAGGTATCGAATAGTGAATCTGTAGTGCTTGAGGTGGGTGATGTATTTAGACAAAGCGATGAATTAAATCATTTAGTAGTTAACGTAATAAATGGTAAGCCCGTGTATTTATCGGATGTTGCAACAATTCAAGATGGACCAAGCGAAGCAACAAGTTATCAGTGGTATAGCGAGGCAAGTGCCAATTCAGCCGATCACCCTATGGTGACGATTAGTATTGCGAAACAAGCAGGCAGCAATGCTGTTAACCTTGCCAACAAAGTACTAGAAAGTATTAATGCGTTAAAAGGGCAGCTGATACCCAAACATGTCAATGTTGCAGTACTGAGAAACTATGGCGAAACGGCAAATGAAAAAGTTAATAACCTTGTTTCGTCATTAGCATTCGCAGTATTTACCGTGGTGGTATTTATCGGTGTCTTTTTAGGTTGGCGACCTGCCATTGTTGTTGGTTTAGCTGTGCCGATTTGTTATGGCTTAACACTTATTTTGGACATGGCCTTTGGTTACACCATTAACCGAGTCACCTTATTTGCGCTGATTTTATCACTGGGTTTACTGGTAGATGACCCAATTACCGGCATCGATAACATTAAACGTTTTATGCTAAAAGGCGACGGTAAAACGAGTCAGATAGTGGCCGCTATGAGCGAAATTCGCCCAGCTCTAATTATGTCTACCGTAACCATTGTTTTGGCGTTTGTGCCAATGGCCTTTATTACCGGCATGATGGGGCCTTATATGGCACCGATGGCGTTTAATGTGCCAGTTAGTGTGATTGTGTCTACTTTGGTTGCGTTATTCGTCACTCCTTGGTTAGCAAGTAAATTACTTAAAGATTCTACTAAACAACAAGAAAGCAGTAATAGTGGCGACCTATACCATAAAATTTTAACGCCAATTCTAGCGTCGAAATCGCGTGCTAAAACAGCGTTATGGCTAACGCTGGGGCTTTTCATTGCCAGTGCATTACTACCTGTTTTTCGCACTGTGCCGCTCAAATTATTGCCTTTCGATAATAAAAATGAAGTGCAAATACTTATCGACTTACCTGAGTCAGCCAGTCTAGAGCAAAGTGCAGCGCTCTCTGGCGAAATTGCCCAACAAGTTAAGCGTGTTGCGGAAGTTAAAGCGGTTGCCGTTTATGTCGGTGAGCCCAGTGCAATCGACTTCAACGGCATGGTTCGCCAATACTATATGCGTACGAGAGAAAATCTCGCGGAAATACGCGTATTGCTGGTAGATAAAAGTGAACGAGAACATCAATCTCATGGTGTCGTCTTACGCTTACGAGAATTACTTGCGCCATTTAATAAAGATGGCGTGAATGTAAAAGTTGTTGAAGTACCACCTGGCCCACCGGTGTTATCAACGTTAGTTGCCGAGGTATACCGTGACCCATTTGTTGCACTCGAACAGCAACAATTAGCGGCACGCAATATCGCGGTGCGTTTGGCAAGTGAGCCACATGTAGTGGAGGTTGATACCACAATGCAGGCAAAGCAACAGATTAATCGTTTTGTGGTAGATAAAGAAAAAGCCGCACTTTCTGGTATCGCAACGGAAGATATTAAACGCACATTAATGATTGCAGGATTCGGCGTAGAGGCTGGCAGTATCGCCAATCAATATGAAGCTGAGCCGCTGGCAATAAAATTACGCATACCTTATCAAACGCGCAACCAAGCTAGTGAGCTTGATGGTCTGTATATTCGTGGCCGAGAGGGCATTGCGCAAACCGATTTAGGGCTTGGTTTAGAAGCTGCGCCGCAACCATTAGTTGCCTTAAGTGAATTAGGCCAGTACCAAACGTTGAACGTTACTCAGCCTATTTATCGTAAAGACTTACAGTCAGTGATTTATGTCACCGCCGAGTTAAATGGCCGCGCGCCTGCGGAAGTAGTCGCAGATATTAATGCTGATCAACGTGAACAACTTAACGATCAGCAAACAAGCCATGTTGCTTGGCAAGAACGTCATTATCTTAATAACGGTGGTGGTGAGTTATGGTCAATTCCACAAGGCACCTGGCTTACGTGGAGTGGTGAAGGCGAGCTAAGAATAACCGCGCGCGTATTTAGAGATATGGGTATCGCGTTTGCTTTTGCGCTCACGGGGATCTTCTTTATTTTACGCTTACAAACCGGTTCTTATGCGTTGTCGGGTATTATTATGTCGGCTATTCCGCTGACTGTAATTGGTATTATGCCGGGCTTTTGGTTAATGAATCAGTTTGGTGAGCGAGAGATTGCAGCGAGCCCTGAACCTGTTTTGTTTACCGCAACTGCGATGATTGGCATGATAGCGTTGGCCGGTATTGTGGTTCGCAATTCACTTATTTTGGTTGAATTTATAAGTGCTGCACGTGCACAAGGTGCTGCGATAAAAGAAGCGCTATTAATGGCAGGCAGTGTGCGCATGCGCCCAGTATTGCTCACCGCTGGTACCACATTACTTGGTAATTTAGTGATTATTCTTGACCCCGTATTTAGTGGTTTAGCGCTCGCGATTATCTTTGGCATTATTTCCTCTACCTTATTCAGTTTGATCATTGTGCCCGCCGTTTACTATCTGGTTTTCGACGACACAAAAAACAGTGCGCAAGACGCTCAGGAGCAATAAATCATGACAAAAAAAACGTTATTAATTCCGGTTGTTGCGATTCTCGCGTTAGTGGCAATGATCATTATGATGGCGGGTGGTTTCAGCGACAAAATTGCGCCGAGTACAGCATCGCCTCAATTACAAAATGTGCAAACTATCACTATTGAACCCTACGCTTATACCGATAGGCTTTGGTTGCCAGCCAACCTTATTGCAAAGCAAAACACACAAGTAGCGAGTCGTATTTTAGCAAATGTGACCTCAGTAAATGTTCGTGCTGGCGATATGGTGCAAGCAGGTGATGTGATTGCTGAGTTAGACAACCAAGATCTCAAAGCGCAAGTGCGTCAAATTGAAGCGCAGGTTGAAGCCGTTTCGGCTCAGTTAACGCAAGCGTCTTTACAACTAAAACGTAATAAGGCGCTTCGTGAGCAGGGGTTGATCTCTGTTAATGATCTGGATTCTGTGCAGTCTACATTTGATCAATTACGAGCAACCAAACTAAGTTACGAGCAGCAGCGTGATCAAGCTAATGTAACGCTAGCTTACAGCAAGATCATAGCACCGATAGCAGGTAAAGTGGTTGATCGTATGGTTGAACCGGGGGATTTAGTGAATCCGGGGCAAGCCGTTGTAGCGCTTTACAATCCGAGCAGTATTCAAATTAGTAGTTATATTCCTGAAAGCCAAGCGGTAACCCTAGCCTTAGGTCAAGCGTTGCAAGTGGAACTATCGGCATTGCAGCAAGTAAGAACTGCGCGGATCAGTGAAATTGTGCCGCTTGCTGACAGCGCAGCTCGCAGCTTTGAAGTTAAACTCGATTTAGCGGGTGATAATCTTGATGGTTCGGGTTTGATGCCTGGGATGTATGCCAAGGTGGGTATTGATAAGGCCACACGCGATGTTATCGCAATTGATAAGCGATATATTCAGCAATTTGGTCAGTTATCAAAAGTGTCGGTATTGGAAAACAATCAAGTAAGCGAGCGATTTGTGCGTTTAGGTCAGCAGCTTGATAATAATCTGGTGATTATTATCTCGGGTTTATCTGCTGGCGAAAAATTGGTTATTTAGCTTATTGATTTAGCTGCCCTCTAACTTGCTATTGCCACATTACTAAAATAGCAGCGAGTGCAATGAGTATTAAACCGAGCAACTCATTTTTGCTTGGTTTTTGTTTTAGCCAAAATATCGCAAGTAAAATAGTAAACAGTACTTCTATTTGCCCCAGCGTTTTAACATACGCGACGTACTGTAAACTCATTGCACTAAACCAGCCGATTGAACCAATACAACTCGTTACACTAATGGCGAATGTGGTGGGCAAGTGCTGTTTTAATTTGCTAAATGTATGCCTTTCTTTTATCGCAATGTGCGCAATTAAAATGATACTTTGCAGTGTTAATACCCAGAGTAATACCCATGCAGCACTGTGTGGGAATGGTAAATCAAGGGCAATACTGGCTTCACGTACTGAAAGAGAGGTTAAAGCAAATGCGCTGCCGCAGCCCAAACCAATCAGCACGGTTTTTAATTGAAAGCCTTGATTGAACTTTAATCCACTTAAAACAAATACTGCCAAAGCGCCAATCAACACGCCAAACCAACCGAGCGGTGTAAGTGCACTACCAAAAAATAATGCACCTAAAATAGCGGCAACAAGCGCCTCACTTTTTGCCAGCCCAGCACCAATTGCGAAATTTTGTTGTTTAAATAAAACCACCATAAGTGCTGTCGCAAGGATTTGCATGCCTGCAGCAATGGCAACATAACTTATGAACTGACGGTTAAACTCGGGGTAGGCGATTGGCTCAAATTGATAGAGCAAAACAAGGTAGGTAAGCGCTATCGGAGTGGCAAATAAAAAACGCGCTGAGGTTACACCGAGCGTGCTGACATCTTTACTTAACTTACTTTGCAGGCCATTGCGAAACGTTTGCATAAATGCTGCTAACACAGTAAAGAAGACCCAAAGCATTAATAAGTACCTTAATCAACAAAATAGCATATTAACAGGTATTGCTAGGCTAGGTCGGTGAATTGCCATGGATGTGAAAAAAATTCATTAAAAGTGCGACATTATGTCGCAGGCAGGTTTTTATAACTGTTTTATACTCTGTTTTGTAGCTCGCTCATTGCTACATATTTTCCACACAATGCTATTGTTGATTTGCCGCAAGTTTTGCGGCTTATTTTTTCTTAGCTCGTCTATTTTTTTATTCTAGATCAAAGTTTTTTCGGTCAAAAAATCTAAGCTACACCCAGCTTATATAAAGCTTACTCTTTTTTATTAATGTTTGAATCAACCCCTGATTTGGTTTAGCACAACAGCAAGGAATTGTTATGAATACCAATAAATTTTTAGAGCTTTCTTGGGAATACTTAGACGTAATTGTAACGACAGTATTTTTTATTGGCACTATGGCTTATCTAGCGATGAATGGTATGGAAAAAGCGTTACTACCGGGTGGTTTGATAGCAAGTCTTTATATGTATGTTCGATTCAGGAAGTAATTTGGGCTTTTGCTATTTCACAGTACTTGCCGGGTGTAAGATTAAGCTCGGCAAGAGATAAACTTGCTATTCTTACTCTCTTTAAATCAATCACATAATTACCACAATATTTTGTCATGCGGCGGATCTGACGGTTTAGCCCTTGCGTTAATATAATACGAAATTGCGTTTCGCTGATTTGCTCAACTTCACAGCGGCGGGTAATAACGCCTTTTACAGGCACGCCACTCATCATTTGCTGACAAAACTCATCGGTAATAGGTTTACTCGTGGTGACGATATACTCTTTTTCTTTATCAAAGTCAGGATGATTGAGTTGTTGGCACAGCTCTCCGTCATTTGTAAGCAGTAATAAGCCGTGAGAATCTTTATCTAAGCGTCCGATTGGAAACAGCCTGATTTGTTTTGGCAGTAAATGCACTAGGCTAGTGGGATCGCTCTCAATAAGCTTGCAGTCAACGCCAATCGGCTTATAAATCGCGTAATAGGACTTTGTTGTAACCGGTTTAATCTGCTGACCGTTGACCTCAATAACATCACTGGCATCAACATGGTCAATATGATTTGCTGGGCGACCATTGACGAGCACGCATTTATCGTCAATTAAGCGAGAAGCTTGGCGTCTTGAACACACGCCAGCATCGGCAATAAATTTTGCCAATCGTATTTTGTTCACGAAATGTAATTTATCCCGAGTGCAGGTTAGTTTAGTTAATTGTAGTAATTTGCAGGCACATGCTATCAGCATCGACAACCTTGATACGGCTGCCTTTATTTATCTGACCTTCAAATGTCACTTTCCAAAACGTATCGCCTATTTGAATACGGCCATGTCCACCGCTTAAGTCGTGCTCAACTACCAGTTCGCGGCCTATCAGGCTGGCTGCGCGTTGATTCAGTGGGCCGTGGTCAGAACGGTTGTTAAATTCTTTAAAGTATTTCCAGTATGCGATAGAAAAGCCAAGCGCAGACAGTGCAAACAAAACAATTTGTGTTTGCCAGCTTAGTTCTGCAAATAACGCGTTAATAATCGCAAGCAAAAAAGCAGCAATGGCCGTACCGAGTAAAAAACCAGATGCACCTAATGCTTCGGCACCAAGCAGCAATAAGCCGAGTGATAACCAGTGCCATGGTTCTAAATTATTTAATAGTTCCGAAATCATAACTGCTCCTAAAACACAGCACAGCGGCAAGCTGTGCTGTTGTTAAGTATACATGTTTGTAATGTTTATTTCTTGCCAAACGCTTCTTTTGCAATTTCAGCAACACCAGCAATCGAGCCGAGCATATTGCTTGCTTCTAGTGGGATCATCATTACCTTGTTGTTATCTGATTCGGCTAATTTACCTAGTGATTCCATGTACTTTTGTGCGATGAAATAATTAATTGCACGCGAGTCACCATTTTGAATTGAATCAGACACTAAGCGAGTTGCTTCGGCTTCTGCTGCCGCTAAACGTTCACGTGCTTCAGCTTCGCGTTTAGCTGCTTCTAATTGACCTTCGGCTTTTAAAATTTCAGCTTGTTTTTGACCTTCGGCAACCTTAATTGCTGCTTCACGCTCACCTTCAGCTTCTAAAATATTGGCACGCTTTTCACGTTCGGCTTTCATCTGACGAGCCATGGCATCCACTAAGTCCATTGGTGGTGCTATATCTTTGATTTCGATTCGGGTTACTTTTACACCCCAAGGATCGGTTGCTTCATCTACCTTTACCAGCAGTGAACCATTAATCCGATCGCGGTTCGAAAGCATTTCATCAAGCTCCATCGAACCAAGTACTGCACGGATGTTGGTCATTACTAGGTTACGCATAGCGCGTTCTAAGTCATTTACTTCATACGATGCTTTAACTGGGTCAAGTACTTGATAGAAACATACTGCATCGGTAGTAACTTGTGCGTTGTCTGATGAAATGACTACTTGTGGTGGTACATCAAGTACTTGTTCCATCATATTTTGTTTACGGCCAATGGTATCTACCAATGGGATAATTAACTGTAGGCCTGGCGGTAAAGTTCGGGTGTATTTACCAAAACGCTCTACCGTATAGGTGTAGCCTTGCGGCACCATTTTTACCCCTAGGGCTAAAATAATAAATACGACGGCTAAGCCAATTATTATCGTAATATCAAACTGTTCCATAATTGCATCTCCTGTTTAACAGGCTTCAATCTAACGTTTTTTAACATGAAATAACAGATTTAATGATGAGTGGGGAATGGCAGTGTTGAATGGTCTTTGCTTTTTCAATGAAATCGCGCAAGCTGGTATTGACACTAAAAGGAGGGTTTATGAATTATCTTATTTTGGGTATTAATGGAAATGTTGTTGCAATTAATAAAGACGATGGCAGTGAGCTTTGGCGTAAAAAGTTAAAATCAGGAGTAATCACTGTAGTAAGTAGCGATAATACCAAGGTGTACGCATCTTCCTCTGGCCATTTATTTTGTTTAGATAAAGCTACAGGCGAACAGATATGGACTAATTCGCTAAAAGGCTTGGGTTACGGCACATGTATTATCGATGTCGGTAATCACGCAGCGTCTGTAAGCGGAACGGTTGCGGGTAATGCAGCTATTGCAGCAACCACGGCAGCGACAACAGCAGCTATTGCGGCGTCGGGCAGTGTATCTGATGGTGGCTAATGGCTATCATCTAAATTTTGGTGAGCTAAAACTCATAACTCAATGTTGCCCGAACATTGCGTCCTGCCTGTGGGTATGGGTGTAATGTTGTGCCCCCTTGCTGATACTCGGCATCCAGTAAGTTATGCGCAGTTAATGCTAGGTTTAAGCTGTTACTTAACTGATAATCAAGGGCTGCGTTGAGTAATATAACGTCATCGACTTTATAATTAGGCGCATTAAAATTAGCACCTTGATTTGGATAAGGATCGCTAATTTCTTGGCCATTCGAAATAATATGAATGGGTGATGTTTGCTCACCAATGTAGCGCACAGTGAGGCTTGCATTTGCATCTTCAAAAATTGGCCAGCTGGTAACTAAGTTTGCCGTGATGCTAGGTACATTATTAATATCATCACCGCTCGTGGCAAAGCGTTCAGAGTCAATAACCGCTTGATAACCCAAAGTGGCATGCCATGTAATATTACGCTTGGTAATACGAGATTCTAACTCTACACCCCAAGTGGTTAAGTCACCGGCATTAGAATAATTAGGCTCATTTGCACCAGCGTAATTATCGCGAAAGATAAAGTCATCGAGCTGATTGTAAAATACATTAACGGCGCCATAAAACTGATGTTCAGGTAGCTTTATGCTAGGTGTTAGTTGTAATGAGGCGAGCTTTTCGGGTTTAAGTGTTTGCGCGCCACGAAATGAGCTTAATGTACTAAAGCGGTTCCAATAGGTTGCGTCGACAAACGAAGTGGCATAAGACGCTTTAAAATTATAGCCGTTTTCCCCTTGGTAAATAATCGCCAAACGTGGGCTAAAATCGTCAATATTATCGCTGCCAATCCGATTTTTTTGATCGTACCTTGCACCTGCGTTTGCCAGCCAACGTTCTGACAATCTGTATTTAACTTGTGCAAATACTGAATAAATCGATTCGCTGCTTTCTTTTAACAGTGGTGTTTGCTGATCAGCCGGAAGGTAATCTTCACCATTTAGCGATGCTTTGAAATCAGAATCGGTTACTTTCATATGATCTAGCTGTAAACCGACCAAATAATCCCATTTACCAATACGTTTACTGAGGTGAGTTAGTAGCCCTGAAGAGCGTTCCTGCCAATAAACGCGAAGGGCATTATTGGTTGTTGGCTGTGTTACCACAACCGTATCTACTTCATTTTGATCAAAATAAAGCTCTTGATGCCACTGCCAATCAAATAAAGTATCGCTGTGATTTACATTGAAGTGTGATGCGGTGTAACTAAAGCCTGGTCCCGTACCTTGGTATTTACGGATTTTGTCATACACATAACCTTCGCCACTAAGGCCGCCCGTTGTAAAGGGTTCAACATAATGTGAGCGTCTAGTGTTGGCGAAAATGCGCCAATCTTGGTAGTTAAGTTTAGCGCCAATATCATATGTATTGATGTCTTGATAAGCTCCTAGGTTCGCTTCTGCATCAACAATCGGGTTGGGTGAGTAATTGTCTTGTGGGGAGATTGCGTGTGTTTCACCTTCTGCAGAAAACACTTGTGCCCATGCCAGTAAATCCCAGCTATCACCTTGTTTATCATAGGTTACACTGGCTTGTTTATGCCCTTGATTCCCGACAGTTACAGCTAGTTTGGAGTTTTCGAGCTCTGTAGCTGATTTTAAAATGATATTAACGGTGGCTGTGAGTGCCACATTGCCATAAATTGAACTCGACGGCCCTCTTAGCACTTCTATTTGTTTTATTTTGTCGAGGCTAATGGCGTAGTCGGGTGATGCCATTGAGTAGCTTCGGCTGTTTAGCCTGTGGCCATCAATCAAGAATAATATTTTTTGTTGTGAAGACGTAAATACCCCGCGAGCTGCAATGTTAGGTTCATTTTGATCTTCAACATGGGTGATGTTTGGTACATAGGTGACGAGCAAATCTTTAATGTTGCGAGCACCTGATTGCGAAATCATATTTGCGGTAATTACGGTGACCGGAACAGGCGCCTCACTCAGTGTCTCTTTTGTTAGAGACGCAGAAGAGACCTCGACATTGAGCAGTTGTTCTAATGAGAGGCTAAATAAGTCATTGTCCTCACTGGCTGTTAAAAATGATGAATTTAGCGCTAGCAACAAAGTGCTGGATAGTGTGAGCCATTTTTTTGTTTTGTTGGTGTTCGCTAAATTCATTTTGCCACTCTTAACACTTGAGTATGTTTGTAAATACCTGAACTCAAATAAAAAGCCTTAAGGCTTGGGATGACTTAACATCTTGCCATATTTATAGATTCGCGCAAGCTTATTGCAATGGCTTTTGCTCGCCCGACATTAAACCACGTTTGAATTCGCCATTTTGCCAAAGTAATATTTCGCCTTTTTCTCCTCGCTTGATTGAGCTATCAATCGCGATGATTTTGCTGTCAAAGCGTGTTTCAATGGTTGGCATTGAGGTATGACCTACAATAACCTTTTTAGCATTAAGTTGTGATAAAACGGCATCGACTTGTGTAGCGTTGAGCGTGTCATCTCTAAAGTAGCCGCGGTACCAAATAGGGCCGTTACTGCCATGTAGTGTTAGCCACGTTGGGTTTTCTTTTAACGCTTTTTTGCCTAAACCAATAGTTTTACGAAACTCACTATTAGCTTGCTCTAAGCTCAGTTTAAGGTCTAAGAAGTCTTGGTGAATGCCGCCGTGTAGAAAAATAAAACCATTGATATTAATGATCGTCGACTTGCTGCGCAGCCAGCGGCCTAATACGCTGTTGTTACTGTATTGCTGACGTAAGTCGTTATTAAAGTGCGATACTGAATGCACATATTTCGGGTGCAAATATCGTTGATCATCACGTAGTACCATGTATTCGTGATTACCTAGCAGGTAATGAAGCTTTCCGCCCGCCGCTAATGCCTGTTGTTCTAATTTATAAACTAACCACAGCGCTTCAGTAACTGTGTCGCCACGGTCAAAAATATCACCGGTAATCACCAAATGCCCTTTACCGAAAGACCAATTTAGAGATTGATCGATAACCTTGTTATTCACTAATAAGGTTTTGAAAATATCAAACTGCCCATGGATATCACTGATTGCCGCAATCTTTTCGACGCTCTGAAAGTTGTCGATGCGATTTGCGTTGAAGGTTGGCGTTATTGTGAGTGGGCCATTGTACTCTGACACCGTTTTTTTATTGGCAACGATATCAATGCGTTCAATTTTATTATTGTTATAAAACAGATATGGGCCATCGTTGTATAGCGTGGACGCACTGAGTGCGCCTGAAAAGGCGATGCTGATAAGTGCAGAAACAGCAAACCAAGATTGAGTCATAACATTTTCTTATATGATTATTAGTCGATGCCTAGCGTGGCGAAGCCGTGGCGAACACGCAACTCTTTCTTGCTCGTTTTTATATCTATTTTATATTTAAGCCATTTTAATTCTTTGAATTTAAATGATTTTGCTGTTTATAGTTGCTCGCGTGCATACTTTAAATAACTTGTTAAGCTTTGCTGCCAAAGTTGTTTTAAATATTCGTTATCAAATACTAACTTGTTATTTAGTAAGTCTCGTTCACTTTGTTTTAGTGCCAATCCGAAACGGTTAAAGCCTAGTTGTAATGCGGTACTGGCTAAGCGATGTAAGGTGCGAATTGTTTCATCAGTTTGTTTTTCAAAACCTGTTTCGCAGCGTGCCAGTTTGTCGCGTAGCGACATAATAAATTCATCGTAAATGGCATTAAACTCTTCTTGCGCAAAAGATGCACTCAGGCTTTGTGCTGCGCTTGCATCAAATAATATGTCTTCGACATTCTGGCTGGTTTGCGAAAAAGACTGTTGTTGCGAGTTAAAAATGGCTTGGCGCAGCTTTTCGAGTTTAATTGGCTTGCCGACAATATCTTTGATGCCGAGCGTTAAATACTCTTTTACCTCGTCCGGGCTTAAGCTTGCGGTAAACGCTAAAATTGGCGTGTGAGAATTGATATGGTCAATGTCGTTTAGTTTCTTTACAACCTCCTGACCTGAGAAATCAGGTAAATTCATATCGAGTAACACTAGGTCAAATGCCTGTTTTTGTAGTATTTGAATCGCTTCTTCGCCGGAACTTGCCAGTGTGACTTGGTGTTGATCCATCGCCATAAACTCAATTGCGAGCTTTTGATTTAATGGAAGATCTTCAACTAGTAATACAGATAATCCAGTTAGTGTATCGGCTTTTTCTTTGGTTTGTTCAACAAGGCTTAGCTCTCCAAGACTAAAGCGAATATCAAAACTAAAACGGCTACCTAAATCGAGTGTACTTTCAATATTGAGCTCGCTCTGCATTTTGTTAAGTAACCGCTCACTTATTGCTAACCCTAAGCCAGTTCCACCTTTTATTTTTCCAGCATCACTTTGAACATAAGGTTCTTTTAATTGTTCAATTTCTGATGCCGCAATGCCTGGGCCTGAATCTGTTACGGTAAATCTTACAATATGCTCTAGAGGCGCTTTAGAAAGAACTTCAACCGACAGTGTAACTTGGCCTGTGTCGGTAAATTTAATGGCATTTCCCAGTAAATTAATCAGTACTTGGCGCACGCTTTGTTGGTCAAAGTAATAGCACGCTTTTTTCGGCAAGTTATTGTTTAGTTTGAAATCTATGCGTTTTTGTTGGGCGAGAGGGCGATATAACAAGCATAAGTTTTCTAACCAAGGTGTTAGCTCTATGTCTTCCTCTGTTCCTGTTTCAGCATTTTGTTCTAAACGTGCGTAATCAAGTACTTTGCCAATTAGTAAGTTGAGTGATTCTGATGAATTGATGATTGCTTCACAGTAAGGCTTCACTTTGGCGCTAGGTGATTGGTTTAAAATTAATTGAGCACTACCCATAATGCCGTTAAGTGGGGTTCTTATTTCATGGCTCATGGTACTTAAGAATAAACCACGTAGCTCCGCATCTTGCTGGGCTTTATCTTTTAGGACTGAAAAGTGAAGAGCTTTTCGTTCACTGCATAAATAGGCCATACCTAGTGCGTAAAGTAATGGGCTGACAATGCCCGTAACCATAGCACCTATCGCAAACCATTCATGTTTAAATAATTCGGGTGTGCCTAGCGGCATAAGATAGTAAGTACGAATTGGGTATACGGTTATGAAAATAAGCGCGTGGCATAAATAGATATGTTTAGAGAAGCGGTGATTTGACGTATCCATTGTGAACATAATCCATAGGATCATAACGCCTTCAAGAAACCGCTGAAGGTTAAATATTAGTAATCTATTGTGTGCATTTGATTCGCCATAGGTATACCAAGAAAACATGATGATGCAGCAGACAGTCACCAGGTTAAATAGCTTTATAGCGATACTGTTAATCGCAAAAAAACGCTGTAGGCAATGAATACTTAATATCGAGCAGCTCAGAATGATTAAACTTGCAATACCCGCTTTTATATCGATAACGCGATATAAATAAAGAGAGTAACTAAACAGAGCTAGTAACATTAAGCTCGGTAAAAGCAGATTGGTAAACGCCCCATCGACGCTTTTATTTTCTCGCCAAACTTGAAAACTAATAAACCACGAGAGTAATAAAACAACGCCACTAACAATGTAAAGGGTATTTAAATCAAGCATATCAAGATTTCTGTAAGCTGTATTTAGCTATGCTATCTTAACGGTGGCTAAAAAAGCAAAAGGCAAACATTAATTGCTCGCCTTTTAGTTATTGGATTGGGATGTCATAACTAAGATTAGTTATGTTGCTTTACAAAAGCAAGAAGCTTTTTAACATTTATTTTACAATGTTGTTGTTTGCAAGTTGTTCTTGGCTTGGCTCAAGTCTTAAGTGCGCAATTGCTTTGTATGAATTGTGCTTTTGTGCAAACTCAGAAAGAGAAAGGCCATTACAAAATAGCACCTCTTTAGCTTGATGTTTACGTAATCTCGCTTGCTTTAAGCGTTTTGTAATAACCACTGGTTTATCTTTAATAATTGCAGCGCAAAGGCTTGAATCTGCTGAAGAGTTTGTTGTAACTACTTGCTTGTTATGTGCTGAAGATGGCGCGCTAGTTAATGAGAGTAGTGCGATTCCTGCTGTGATTAATAGTGTTTTCATTTTCGTGTCCTTTAATGTGGCATTGGGTAAAGTGCACTGAAAAGGTAACTTAAAATTTTCATAAGAGTGTTTGAAAACTATGATGTGCTGTAACCAAGTATGTAGGAATTTTCTGTTTAAAAAGTAATCGATTAACAAGTTGCATAGTAAAATATAGGTATTCACATCTACATTGTTGCTTATTTTGCAATTAAATTCCGTTCGCCATTTAAATCAATCCGACTGTCTTAGGTTATTTAGTTAAAAATGTAAAAAGGAGCAAAAAGGTTAATTTTTTAGTGCTGGGTCATAACAAATAATTTGTTACACATGTATAGCGAGAACAAGCATAAAAAAGAGCATTTCGGCCAATACGCGCTGTTGATTTAATAACTAAATTTGTCTGATGTGAGTACTATCAAGGCAAGCTTGAATTAAGTTACAACTAAGGCAGGCTGTATTGCTGCCTTTAGTTGTTGCAATAACGCCACGCATGTACAGTGCAACAAAGCTAAATTATGTGTTGTCTGTATATCGATACAAGTAAGTAGTAGATTTATAGTTTACTGTTTTTCAGATAGTTTTTTATCTTAACAGCTCCGCCCAGTGATTCTCTTATTGCAATAATTTCAGATGCTTGTAAATTAAGCATTCTGGCAACAAATAAGTTCATCATAAGGAGATAAAAGGTGACTGACCAGGTAGTTGAAACTAACGAAAAGCAAGATGCGTCGGCAAAAAATGGCGCTAAGATTAACTATGTACTTTACCTAGCGAGCATTATTTTAGGTATTACAGGTTTGATCGGCGTGATCATGGCATATGTTAATAAAAAAGATGCACCAGAATGGCTTCAAACACATTATCAGTATCAAATCCGTACGTTCTGGATTGGTTTATTGTATGTTGTGATTGGAACAATTCTTTCTGTTGTTGTAATCGGTTTCGCAATCATTCTATTTTATCTTGTATGGCTAATTGTACGTTGTGTTAAAGGGCTTAAAGCGCTGGACAAAAACGAGCCAATCGAGAATCCAACATCTTGGATGTTCTAATCCGCTGATTCGATATGTAGAAGGGCGCCTTACGGCGCCCTTTTTGTTTTTCTAGCGGTTTAGAAGCCTATGATAGTGACTCGCCCCTGAGCCAAAGGGGGAATTTGTATCGAGATATCAAGCCGCCTATTAGCGGGCGTCTTGTAGAGATTTTCTAATTTGGGAAAGGATTGGTCGATAAAGTTAGTATTTTTTAAGCGTAAACTTTTTCGGCTTTGGTGATCAAGAAATGCCACAGCGACCTTTTGCAGTATCTGTTGACTGGTTTCCATCACATACTTACTTGGGCGTTTGGTTTTAATAACGCGTTGAATATGTCCATTTGTTACGTTTGGGTTGCTTTTTGCCAAGGTACACGCGGCATAAATATCGAGTAATGTCACGGAACGTATTTTTTGTGTTTCACAGTCTTCAAACACCGCCATAATACAGGGCAGCTTAGATTCATCAAATACTTGTGCTTTGATAGTGTTAATTGTTAGCTCGTTTGAGGTGAGCTTTACTAAGCTTTTTTCGAGTTGAGCTAGATTAGGCAGTGCCAATCCCTCTGAGAGCTCTTCTATCTCGTCGAGTATAATTTCGCTTTGCTCCGCGCCTTGCACCAAAGGCAATAGTTTTTCGTAAAGCTCCTGGTCATCAAATGGTTTGCTGAGTACAAAGTCAGCCCCCGCCTTTTGCGCTTGTTCGAGTTGCTTTGCATCGTCGATGGTAGTGATCATACCGATTTGCGTTTTTAGCTGCTTTTTACGAATCGCCTTAATTAAAGCAATTCCGCTGAGCTCGGGCATATTCCAATCAGTCAGTAAAATATGAGGTTGCCACTGCCCAATGATGGAAAGGGCATCAATCGGATTATTTGTTTTTTTTATTGAAAGGTGACGATAACCAAAACCTTCAAGCGAGCGTCTTACAATTTCAAGGGTCGCTTTGCTATCGTCTACAACAAGTATTCTCAAAATTAACATCTGTAGTTGTAGATAATTTATTCAGTATAGTCGCAAAAAATAATCAAGACTATACTTAACTCACTGTCTTACTGGAGAAGTTATGAATATCCCAGGTTTAACCTCATTCAAAGTTTTGGAAATATTAGCACTCGACCTAGGTTTGCTTATTCTTTTGGGTTGGTTTGTTATTTTATGGTTGATCCTTCGAGAGTTTAGAAAATTCGCCTATCAAGCGGGTGGCAATGGCTCGCATATTGACGATAAATTGATCGCAGAATATCAAGATTCAATCGAGATGGCGCTTAATTACAGCGCAGAAAACCGTGATACACTCGATGCGTTAATTCGAGTGCAACAAGGGCTTGAGAGTCAACTTGCCAATATCAAAGCTTCCACGTCTGATCATATAAGCAAAGAAGAAAAGGCGTCTATGGATGATTTGAATGCGCGTTTAAAAAAAGCCCATAAATTAATTCATAAGCTGAAAGGTGATTTAGACTCCAGTGTGAAAAAACTCAGAATTACCCGTGAAAAACTTTACTCTCAATACGACACAGTTGAGCGTTTAACCAAGGAAAACAAAAAAATTAGCGAGCAGTTTGAACAGTTAGAACGAGAATATGTGCAATTAACATCAAACGCCTCCACAACTTCTAGTAGTGACGAAAACAACAATTTAAAAAGAGCGCTACAGCAATACAAAAAGCAAATGGCCGAGCAAGATCAAGTTATTCAGCAATTAATGGCGCAAGGTGCGGATAATACTGATGCAGGTGAAGCGAAAAAATTACAGCAAAAATTACTGCAAGCAGAAGAGCGATTAACACATCTAGTAAAAGAAAAAGACTTTGTAGAGAAGAAGTTTCTCGACTTGCTACAACAAGTCGAGAAAAAGTAACTTAGATGATTTGGCGTTGCTTCAAAGCAGCAATGATTTGGTTAACTGAATCAGCAACTGTATTTGCGCCTGTATCCAGTGATATTTCAGGTGATTGTGATGCTTCATAGGTTGAATCGATACCGGTGAAGTTTTTAATCTCACCTGCACGCGCTTTTTTGTATAGACCTTTCGGATCACGCGTTTCACACACTGCTAACGGGGTATCTAGGAATACTTCAATAAACTCACCGTCATCTACTAGCTCACGTACCATTTTGCGTTCGGCCTGAAATGGTGAGATAAACGCACTCAGTACTACAAGCCCTGCATCGACCATTAACTTAGCAACTTCACCCACGCGGCGAATGTTTTCTTGGCGATCTTCATCGCTAAATCCTAAATCACCACAAAGACCATGACGCACATTGTCGCCATCGAGCAAATATGTGTGTACTCCCATTTCATGAAGTGCCGTTTCAAGGGCGTTAGCAACGGTGCTTTTGCCTGAGCCTGAAAGACCTGTGAACCATAAAATGCATGGCTTATGGCCTTTTTGCGCTACGCGAGCTGATTTTTCAACATGGTAGTTGTGCCAAACGATATTTTCGTCACTCATAATGGGTTCTACAATCCGTTAATTAAAATGGAAAAACAATAGGTATAAAGATCAACGCAGTAATTGAATATACTAACGACATGGGCACACCCACTTTGATGTAATCTTTTATCTGGTAATTGCCTGCGCTATACACCATCAGGTTGGTTTGATAGCCAAATGGCGAAATAAAGCTGGCAGATGCACCAAATGCTACCGCCATAATAAAGGGTAGAGGGCTGACGCCAAAGCCAATCGCTAATGAATAGGCGATAGGGAATGAGAGTGCAGCTGCCGCGTTATTAGTAATTAATTCTGTACAAAGTAAGGTCAAAAAGAAAATAACCACAAGTGCGGTGTAGGGACCAAACTGACCAACTAGACTTAACACAAACTCCGAGATTTGCGTTGCCACACCGGTATCGATCATCAATTTAGCAAGGCCAATTGCGCTACCAACTATGACAAACAGTTCCAGAGGAAATCGACGCTTTACCTCGCTGACTGAGACGACACCCCATAACATAAAGGCAATTAGTAAAACGATTAAACCTTTAACAAGTGGCACAACATCAAAAATACTCAGGCCAATTACTGCAATAAAACCCGCGAATACACAGTGAGACTGTTTTTCATCAAGGTGACTCTGCAAGTCGAGGCCTGAGATATAAACAAATTCGCGCTTAAGTTTTTTGTTTGATTGGAAATCGCTGCTCGGCGCTAAAATAAGGCTGTCGCCAGCTTGTAATTGAATATTGGCAAAGCTACCTTCTAACCGACTATGGCCGCGACGGATCGCGACTACCGCAGCTTTAAATTCTTTACGAAAATTCGCATCTTTGAGCGTTTGACCTACTAATGAACTACTGTGACTGATAACTACTTCAACAAAGTGTTCAACAGCCATTTCGTGTTTATCGTGGATAACCTCTAAACCATCAAATTGTTTTAATAAAGGCACTGATTTTAAATCGCCAGAAAATAATAAAATATCGCCAGCTTTAATTACTTGTTTTGGTGTTACTGCGGCAATACGCTTTTCACCACGTATAATCTCGGCTAAGAAAATATCTTTTAATTCACGTAAACCGTTCTCTTCAACCGTTTTGCCAATTAATTTAGAACTCGCCTTTACTTTGCCTTCGAGGTAAAACGGCGTGACTTCATCGTCGGCTTCTTGATAATTGGGTAAAAACTTTAATAGCAGCAAAATTGCAATTAATCCGGCACTTAAAACCGCCAGACCAACCAAGGTGAAGTCAAAAAAGCCAAGCGGTGCCATGCCAGCGTCCACAGCAAAACCATTGACAATGAGATTGGTCGATGTGCCAATTAAAGTGAGTGTGCCCCCGAGAATCGCGGTATACGACAAAGGTAATAACAACTTGGATGGTGCATGCGTTTTATTTTCTTTCACCGCAGAGATGAGGCTTGCAACTACAGCAGTGTTATTAGTGAATGAAGATAAAAAGGCAGTTGATAAACCTAGTTTTGTTACTGATTTTGATAAGCTTCCTTTTGCTAAGGAAGTTGACAGTTTACGAACAAATGCCGTTTTTTCGATGCCAATACTTATCAAAATCAACAATATGAGTGTGATTAAGGAAGGATTAGTGAAGTTAATAAGCACGCCTTCTAAATCAATAAGACCGGCTAAATAACTTACACTAATCGCGCCAGCAAAAGCCCACGCAGGCTTTAGTCGCGTGCCAAATAGACACGCGACTAAAACAATCATAATAAGACTAAGGCTGACTTGTTGATACATACTTATAGCTTTGAAATATCAATTGCTTGCCAGTGAGGGAAGTGTTTACGCACAAGCGCATTAAACTCTACTTCAAAGGCACTGAAGTTAGATGGTGCTTGTTGTGCATCGGCACTGTCAAGTACTTGTTCAATCATGCCAGCCGCAACGGTTAAGTTTGACAGACGATCGATTAAGATAAATGAGCCTGTTTCACGGTTTGCTACATAGGCATCAGCGAGCACTTGCTCATCGATTTCAATAGTAACAATCGCGATTTCGTTCAGCTGTAAGGTGTCTGCCTGACCGTGTGCTAGGGTGTTTACGTCGATAGTGTGGTCAATCGCAACTACTTTCGCAGTTGTTTTCTTGGTTGCCAACTTAACATTGTATTCTTTGCCTAACACTAACGGTGCTTCGTGCATCCATACTAATTTTGCTTGCAGACGGTTTGAAATTTTAGCCGTACTATTTGCTGGTACAATTACATCACCACGACTGATATCAATTTCATCGTTAAGTGTTAAAGTGATAGCTTGTCCAGCTTCCGCGCGCTCTAAATTGCCATCAAAGGTTACGATTTCTTTTACCGTTGAAGCTTTACCTGAAGGTAGTGCTTTAACTGCTGCGCCTACTGTTAATGCACCGGCTACTAAAGTGCCTTGGAAGCCTCGGAAATTGAGGTTGGGGCGTGTAACTAGTTGTACTGGTAAACGCGCTTCAAACTCGGTATTAGCCGCTGCCGCAGGCGAGTCTTCAAGTAACTCAAGTAATGGTGCGCCGGTGTAATAAGGTGTTTTTTCGGAGCGTGTAACTACGTTATCACCTTTTAAGGCAGACATTGGAATAAAACGAATGTCTTCAACATTAAGTTGCTCAGCAAACGCTAAATAGTCTTGCTGAATTTTGTTGTAAACGGCTTCATCAAAATCCACGATATCCATTTTGTTGATCGCAACCACAAACTGCTTGATGCCTAATGAGTCACAAATAAAGCTATGACGCTTAGTTTGCACTTGCACACCGTAACGGGCGTCTACCAGAATAATTGCTAAATCAGCCGTAGATGCACCTGTTACCATGTTGCGCGTGTACTGTTCGTGTCCCGGTGTATCAGCAATAATAAACTTGCGCTTATTGGTTGAGAAATAACGGTAAGCAACGTCAATTGTGATACCTTGCTCGCGCTCTGCTTGCAGGCCATCGACGAGCAGTGCAAGGTCTAGTTCTTCACCCGCATTACCTACTTTTTCGTTATCTTTATGAAGTGCTGCTAGCTGATCTTCATAAATTTGATGGCTATCGTGTAACAAACGGCCAATTAGTGTTGATTTACCGTCATCAACGCTACCGCAGGTTAATAAACGTAATAAGCTTTTGTCTTGTTGACGTGATAGGTACTGCTCAATACCTAATTCTCTTACTTCATTTGCTGTCGACATTAGAAATAGCCCTCACGTTTTTTCTTTTCCATAGAACCAGACGAATCGTGGTCAATTGCACGGCCCTCGCGTTCAGATGATGTTGATAACAACATTTCTTCAATGATGCCGGTTAAGGTATTTGCTTCAGACTCAACAGCACCTGTTAGTGGGTAACAGCCTAAGGTACGGAAACGTACAGAGCGTAGTTCTGGCTCTTCGCCTTCACGTAATGGCATGCGTTCGTCATCAACCATGATAAGTAAACCATCGCGTTCAACAACAGGGCGCTTGTCCGATAAGTAAAGTGGCACAATTTCGATGTTTTCTTGATAGATATACTGCCAAATATCAAGCTCAGTCCAGTTTGATAGTGGGAATACACGAATGCTTTCACCAGGGTTTACTTGGCCGTTATAGTTGCTCCACAGCTCTGGACGTTGGTTCTTCGGGTCCCAGCGGTGGTTCTTATCACGGAACGAATATACACGCTCTTTTGCACGTGATTTTTCTTCATCACGACGTGCACCACCAAATGCCGCATCAAAGCCATACTTATCAAGCGCTTGCTTTAAGCCTTGAGTCTTCATAATGTCAGTATGCTTAGATGAACCATGGGTAAATGGGCCAACACCCATAGCAATCCCTTCAGGGTTTTTATGCACAATTAGTTCAAAATCGTATTCTTTTGCTAAGCGGTCACGAAACTCGATCATTTCGCGAAATTTCCAATCAGTATCTACATGCAGCAGTGGAAAAGGAATTTTGCCTGGGTAAAAAGCCTTGCGCGCTAAGTGCAATAACACCGATGAGTCTTTACCAATTGAGTAAAGCATCACAGGGTTTTCAAACTCAGCCGCAACCTCGCGGATAATTTGAATACTTTCAGCTTCGAGTTGCTGAAGATGGGTTAATGCCATGATTTTGTCCTAAAACGTAAAGTTAATTCTAAATTCTTTATGCCGCATTGGTGAGCAGCTGGCTGCTCGACAAATGTGGCTGTTGTGAATTACCAAACCAAGCAAGCTCTTTGCTTAGGTTGGCAACTTCACCAATAATTAATAATGCTGGTGACTTAATTTGCTCTCTTGCGATTAAATCAGCCAAGTCATTGAGTTCACCTGTTACAACACGTTGTTCTTTACGTGTGCCATTTTCAATAATTGCAACAGGTGTCTCGGGTGCGCGCCCATATTCAAGCAATTTTGCTTGAATATGCGGCGATTTTATCACACCCATGTAAACAGCGAGAGTTTGATTTGCTTTTGCCAGAGATTGCCAATCAAGTTCTTGACCATCTTTTTTACAATGGCCTGTGACAAATTGAATTGCCTGTGCATGATCGCGGTGCGTTAGCGGAATACCCGCATATGCCGAGCAGCCTGCTGCGGCAGTAATGCCTGGTACAATTTGAAACGCAATATGGTGCTTTGCCAGCTCTTGTACTTCTTCACCGCCGCGACCATAGATAAACGGGTCACCGCCTTTTAAACGGCATACTTTTTTACCTTGCTTAGCAAGCTCAACCAAGATTTGGTTGATTTCATCTTGCGGCACGCTGTGATTACCTAAGCGTTTACCAACACACACCAGCTCTGCGTCTTTACGCACCAGTGCCATAATTTCGTCAGACACTAAATAGTCGTATACGATAACATCTGCAGTTTGCATTGCTTGCAGTGCTTTAATCGTTAAAAGCTCAGGATCACCAGGGCCCGCACCAACCACAAACACTTCGCCGCTTAACTGGTTGTCACCAGCTAAGATGTTTTCAAAGGTTTGTTCTGCAGCAGCAAGATCACCTTTAGCTACTTGTGCTACGGCATCTGAAGTAAATGCTTTTTCCCAAAACATGCGACGTTTGCTAAAACTATCTAGTTGGCTTTTCACTTTATCGCGAAAGTTACCTGCAAGCTGCGCCAATGGGCCGATATGTTGTGGAATTATGGTTTCAAGCTTTTCACGTAAGCGACGCGCAAGCACCGGCGCTTTGCCTGCGCTCGAAATCGCAATCGTAATAGGGCTGCGATCGACAATTGATGGAAAAATAAAGCTGCACTTAGGTTGGTCATCAACCACATTTACGAAAATATTCTTTGCTTCTGCGGCATCAAATACAGCTTTGTTAACGGATTCAAGATCTGTCGCCGCAATCACTAAGCTCTGGTTGGTAATATGTTGTTCTGAAAAGTAATCCTGAATGAGAATTACTTTATTGGCATTGTTAAGTGCGATTAATTCAGCGCAAAATTCGGGTGCAACAAGGGTAATGCTGGCGTTAGCTTGCAGCATAGCTTGGCATTTGCGATGCGCTACATCACCACCACCAACAATTAATACAGGCTTATTTTCAAGCTTGGTAAAAATTGGAAAATAGTCCACGAGTTGTCCCCTAAGAAAGCGATAATTTTGCGCTGTGTTATCAGGCTGATTGCATTACAGGCAAAGATTTAGCATGGAGCATAGAGAAGAGCATGGAAAGAAAAAAATAACTTTAAATCTAGCTATATTCTTTTTAGTTATATATCGACTTTGATTTTGGTTTAAGCAAGCAAAAACAAGGGGTTTAATTAAAAACGTTGTGTTTAGTGTCGATTAGCCATTATAGTTATTAGATATAAATTTTTATTTTGAGCTGAGACAGTGATGTTGCAAGTGATTTATTTATGCCTATTTGCCTGTTTTGGCGCAACGGCAACCTGTTTTTTGCAGTTTATGTATTTTTATTGGATTAAGCGAGAAATGAAATTGGTTTACTTGCAGCGCGCAGGCGCAGGCCTTGTACTTGCGATACTCTGCTATGGTGCAATTCTATTACTGCATTAGAATGAAAAAAGAGCGCTGGCGCTCTTTTTTCATGTTTTATTTCAGTCTTTCTCGTTTAACCAAATCGCAGCTTTTTTAGCGAAGTAAGTCAAAATACCATCGGCGCCAGCGCGTTTAAAAGCAAGTAATGACTCCATAACGATTGGTTTCTCGGCTAACCAACCATTTTCGATTGCCGCCATGTGCATTGCGTATTCACCGCTTACTTGGTATGCAAAGGTTGGTACGCCAAATTCATCTTTTACGCGGCGTACCACGTCAAGGTAAGGCATGCCAGGTTTTACCATCACCATGTCTGCACCTTCTTGCAGATCTAATGCGACTTCGCGTAGCGCCTCGTCTGAATTGGCAGGATCCATTTGATAGGTCTTTTTGTCAGCACCTTTTAAATTACCGGCAGAACCGACGGCATCTCTAAATGGACCATAGTAGCTCGAAGCATATTTTGCCGAATAAGCCATAATGCGCGTGTTGATAAAACCGGCATCTTCTAATGCTTCACGAATCGCACCAATGCGGCCGTCCATCATGTCTGATGGGGCAACAACATCTGCTCCAGCCTCGGAGTGAGATAGTGCTTGCTTAACTAGAATGTCTGTTGTGATGTCGTTAAGTACGTAACCGTCTTCATCAATAATGCCGTCTTGACCGTGTACCGTAAATGGGTCGAGTGCAACATCAGTAATGACGCCCATTTCTGGCACTGCTTGCTTGAGTGCTTTAACGGTACGCTGTGCAAGACCTTCAGGGTTGTACGCTTCTTCTGCTTCAAGTGATTTTTTATCTGCTGGTGTCACTGGAAAGATTGCGATCGCAGGTACACCAAGTGCCGCAAGTTCTTTTGCCTCTTCAATAAGTAAATCTATCGAAAGGCGTTCAATTCCTGGCATAGAATCAATTTTTTCACGACGACTTTTACCCTCTAATACAAATACTGGATAAATTAAATCGGCCGTTGTAAGTACGTTTTCTTGCATTAATTTGCGTGAAAAAGGGTCTTTACGCATACGACGCATGCGTGAATATGGGAATAAATCTAAACCTGATTGGGCCATTATAACTCCTCGGGGTCTTTGGGTGACTGGGTTGAATCGGCAATAAAAACACGATTACGACCTTGCTGCTTGGCGCTATAGAGTGCCTTATCTGCCCAGTCGGTATATTGATTTGGATCTAAGCTTGCATCCGCAGTCTTGCTAAATATGCCGGCGCTAATAGTCAGTTTTACATCACCAGAGCTGGTTTTTATCGCATGTTTTGCAATATTTTGACGAATGGTTTCAGATACTAACTTAGCACCTTGGCTATCGGTATTTGGTAAAATTAGGGCAAACTCTTCACCGCCATAGCGACATGCGATATCCGATGGACGACGCAATGCCCCTTTGATACTCGCTGCAACATACTTAATCGCTTCATCACCCGCTAAATGACCATATTCGTCATTGATTGGTTTGAAATGGTCGATATCCAACATCACTACAGCCAAAGGTGTTTGCTCACGACGAGAGCGACGAAACTCCATGGTGATTTTCTTATCAAAATGACGGCGATTACGCAGCCCAGTTAATGCATCAAGTGTATTTAGTTCTTCGAGCTCAAGGTTCTTTTCTTGTAGTTCTCTAAGGGTCACTTCTAGCTCAAAGGTGCGCTGTTGTATTTTACTTTCCAATTCTTCTTGGTGTAATTCTTGTAAGCGAATTGTTTCACTCTGAATGGCTTCGTTAGCTTCCGCTTCTGCAAGGCGTTTTTGTTGCTGACTGACTTTAATATCGCGCTGTTGAATATATTGGCTAATTGCAATCAGGGTTAGGGCTATACAGCTAATCAGATAACTTACACCAAACACTACCATAAGTTGGCTAAAGTAGATGCTGTAAGAAAAGAGCAATGCGCCTTTATACAAAAGGGTGATTAGCAGCGGTAAAATGCACACTACAAGTAATTGTGCCTTGGTGTCTTTTTTCTGCGCGCGAATGCCGGTTACCAGTAACAAAATAAGTACATGAATAAGCGCAAAAATAACCGCTACAGTAAGCGCGATGGTGTAGCTTAAAAAAGGTGTTATAACTACTAAAGCTAAGCTGATCCCTAGCGTAATGCGCAAACAGGCAACGTGTGGCTTAGCGAGGCTATGTAGCCCTAAAATTCGTTCGGTAAGAATGTTTAGTGGGACGAGTACAAAGATTGTTAACGCCGGAACAATGGTATGAATTAACCAAAAGCTTTGGTCAGAAATATAGCGATAAACATAGCCGAGTAACCACGCAAATAAAAACCAAACGCAAATATTAAACACTGCCGCAAGAGCAAAGCTTTGCTTTTTAGTAATTAAAAACAGCACAGATAAAATCAGCGATGATGCAAACATCACTCCTAATATCAGCCCCATAATGAGGTTGAACTTGGCTTTCTTCTCAATGTACTTATCGTGCTGCCAAAGCGATAAGTTAAGCTTCATTACACCTGCTGTTTCAGCTTTTATATAATATTCATAGTGTGTATTTGGTGACAGGCTGAGTTTAAATATCTGATCAGCATCTTTTAAATAGCGCGTTTTAATCGGCATGCTATCACCAAGTGTAAGCTGGGTTTGCGCTAAGTTGTTGCCTTTTTGATATAACGTGAGCTTATCGATATGAACAAATGCGTTAAACAAAAAGAGCTCTTGCTGTATCTGTGTATTATTATTTATCTTAAATTTCAGCCAAACAGGTGAATTACCCAAGCCAAGATTGACTTGCCCTGATTCAACACGTTGCCAGGTATTTACTGGGATTTTCTCAGGAGAGTCACTTGGTACTAGGCTGTAGTCAAATACTAACTGCGTGTATCCGTTTAATTTAGTATTTAAGGTATTTGCTTGCAGTGCACATGAGAATAACAGGCAAATAAACAAGATCAGTCGCATGCATTCACTTCCAAAGCAAAGAGTTTATGCGCATTGTTAAATGCTGCATCAGCGACTTCTTCTACAGGTAACTCATACAACTCAGCGGCTTGGACAACAACATGTGTAATATGCATTGGTTCACAGCGGCGAGATTTTGGCTTAGGTTTAATATTGCGTGGTAACAAATACGGTGCATCGGTTTCAAACAACAGCTTGTCGAGCGGAATTTGTGGCAATAATTGACGCAACGTATCTCCGCGGCGTTCATCGCATAGCCAACCCGTGATGCCAATATAAAAACCGAGTTCTAAGTAAGCCTCTAGAGCTTGCTCACTGTCAGTAAAACAATGCACAACGCCAGGCACTTTAGCTTCTTTTACTATTGCTAAAAAGTCTTGGTGCGCGTCACGCTGATGCATATAAAGCGGTTTATTAAGTTTATTTGCCAGTGCTACTTGCGCGGCAAATACTTCGCGCTGTTTGTCGCGTGGTGAAAAGTCTCGATTATAATCGAGGCCGCACTCACCAATTGCAACTACGGCGTTATCACTTGCCAGTGACGCGATGGTTTCGCAATAATTGCCTTGTGCTGTTTTCGCATCATGCGGGTGAATGCCCGCACTGGCTGTTAGATTAAAGGTGTGGGCGAGCGCAATAGCTTGGCGGCTATCATGAATGTTTGAACCAATTAGTAGCATATCCTCAATGCCTGCCGATTGGGCACGGCGAATTACATCTGCTCTGTCTTTGGCAAATTGCTCGCTGCTGAGGTTTACACCGATATCAAAGTAACGCATACGACTATTTACGTTTTACTTTAATGCCTCTGTTTCTACCCTCAACTTTCATCGTAAATGAATTAAAAAGACCTCGAGAAATGATAACAGTCTCGCCTTCTTTAACTGAGAAGTATTCTGTACCTGTTTGATGCCAAACATGACCATTCTCTAACGTCACCATAAGTTCGCCATGTGGTTTTTTCTTAACGCTAACCACAACCGAAGTAATTTCATCTGTTTCTTTATCAAGCTTTTTGTGTTCAAGGCCAAAGTTGTCTTTTTTCGGTTTGGCCTGGTTTTCGTTGTTAGTTGATGTACGTTTTGAGTCAGGCTTAGCTTTTTTATTGTTGTTCGCTTTTGCTGCTGTAAGCTCTTTTCCTGCAACAACTTGGTCATAACACTGCAAGCGCTGAAAATCATTTTCGATAAAACTACATGCTTTTAATGCCTGTGTATTAATTTCTTGCGCACTTAGCGGCAAAGTAAGTAGTGAGAATAAAACAATAGATAACTTTTTCATTTTAGTTTTTAGCCTCTTCAGGGTCTGTGTTCTTTTGATAAAATCCTGCTAGCAATAAGCCTAACTCAAAAAGGGCTAGCATGGGAATAGCCAACAATGTTTGTGATAAAACATCTGGTGGCGTTAAGAACATCGCAATAACAAATGCGCCAACGACAACATAAGGTCGCTTTTCTTTTAGTTTTTCTTTAGTTGTCGCGCCGCTCCAACACAGCAGCATAATTGCGACAGGAATTTCAAACGCAATACCAAACGCGAAGAATAGCTTTAAGACAAAGCTTAAATAACTGCTGATATCGGGTGTAATGGTCATTACTTCAGGACCAATGCCAGTGAAGAATCCCAGTACAATTGGCATTACAAGGTAATAACAAAAGGCAATGCCGCCATAAAATAAAATTACTGAGGCTGCCAGAACTGGAATTAGCGCGCGCTTTTCATTTTGATACAAGCCGGGCGCAATAAACCCCCAAATTTGATGCAAAATAAACGGGAAGGCTAAAAACAACGCAGCGAATAATGTGAGTTTGAATGGCGCAAAAAACGGCGCCGTAACATCGGTTGCAATCATGCTCGCATTTTCGGGTAAGTGCGAAATAAGCGGTGTCGCAACGAATTCATAAATATCATTAGCAAAATAAACCAATGCTAAAAATATTAACAAAATGGATGCGAGTGCTCGCATTAGTCGGTTGCGTAATTCTACTAGGTGACTAATAAAGGTTGGCGCTGGTTCAGCGTTACTTTGGTTGTTGGTCATTATTGCTGTTCTGCGCTTGCTCTGTATTTTTTTCGGTATTTTTGTAACTGTGAGTTACCGATTGCGCCGCTTCTGAAAGTTCAGTAACCGAGCGTTTTAGCTCTGGCGACAGGTTATCCATACCTTGTTGTTCTGCTTTCTTTAAGTTTTGGTGCAATTCATGAACGCGCAGTTCTTCATTAATTTCAGCTTGTACATTTGTTGCCATTTGTTTGACCGTTTTTATCCAGCGCGCTACTGAGCGTACCGCAGTAGGTAAGCGTTCAGGGCCGAGTACAATTAGGCCTACAACTAAAACAACAAATAGCTCCCAAAAGCCCATTATTTAAACCTTATCGTGCTTTTTTTCGCTGTCGGTAACTTTATCGCTTTCGCTTTTGTTTTGAATTGCGTCAGATTGTTTGTCTTCATCTGAAACTGCTTTTTTAAACCCTTTAACAGCGCCACCCAAATCACTACCAATACCGCGCAGTTTTTTAGTACCAAACAGTAATACGATAATTGCCAAGATAATAAGTAGCTGCCAAATGCTAATACCACCAATACCCATAATATGTTCTCCAAATCAGTAGATGGTTAAATTATACCTAATGATTGCTTGAATGTCGCAAAGCTCGCCAAGCGCTCACTGTTGCAGCCGTAAACAGTGCAGCAGCAGGAATAATGAAGTTAGTAACAAAAAATACTGTGCCAGTTAATGTGAATGTCATGGCAAATATTGCCCAGACTATAGCACGATTAGATTGTTGTATTGTGACGTTTGCACTCGAATTAGAGTGTTGTTTAAGTGCTTTGTAGAGTAAATCTGGCATTTCAGGCAGTTTTTCACCCCAAAATGGCAGATTTTCTTTAATTTGTGATAATACCGCTTTCGGGCCAATTTGCTGTTTTACCCATTCTTCTAAGAATGGTTTAGCGGTTTTCCAAAGATCAAGTTGCGGATAAAGCTGACGGCCCAGCCCTTCAATATAAAGTAAGGTTTTTTGCAGTAACACAAGCTGCGGCTGTACTTCCATATTAAAGCGTCTAGCGGTATTAAACAGGTTTACCAGCACTTGGCCAAATGATATTTCGGCTAGTGGTTTTTGGAATATAGGTTCGCATACTGTGCGAATTGCAAACTCAAACTCTTCAACATTTGTATCGGCTGGCACCCAACCTGAATCAACATGAAGCTCTGCAACTTTGCGATAGTCGCGGTTAAAGAATGCAATAAAGTTTTCCGCTAGATAGCGTTTATCTTCTTTATTGAGCGTACCGACGATACCGCAGTCTATACCAATATACATTGGGTTTTCAGGGTGCTCTCGCGATACAAAAATATTACCAGGGTGCATATCAGCATGAAAAAAGCTGTCGCGGAATACCTGAGTAAAGAAGACTTCAACACCGCGTTCGGCAAGCAGCTGTAGGTTGGTGTTTTGTGCTTCTAGTGCTTCAAGATCTGATACCGGAATGCCATATATGCGTTCCATAACAAGCACGTTTTTGCGGCTTAAATCGCTATAAACGTACGGAATATAAAGACTATCTGAATCTTCAAAATTACGTTTAAGCTGAATTGCATTAGCACCTTCACGCTGTAAGTCGAGTTCATCTAACAGGGTTTTGCGATACTCGTTAATGACTTCGACAGGGCGTAACCGTTTGCCATCTGGCATAAATTGACTAACTAATTTGGCCAGTTGTGCCATTAGCTTGAGATCAGAGTAAATAGCGTCTTCAATGTCAGGACGAATAACTTTAATCACAACTTCGTGTAGCTCGCCTGCGTGTTTTAGTTGTGCAGTATGAACTTGTGCAATAGATGCGGAAGCTAGCGGTGTTTGTTCAAACTGTTCAAATAGCTGATGAATATCATCGAGTTCTAGTGCTTGTTCAATTAGCTGCTTAGCTTTGTTGCCGTCAAATGGTGCGACATTATCTTGTAATAAACTAAGTTCTTTCGCGATATCAGGGGGTAATAGATCACGGCGAGTTGATAGCATTTGGCCAAATTTAACCCATACAGGCCCCAATGACTCAAGGGCTAAACGCAAACGCTGACCGACACTTTTATCTTTATGTTTATTGCCAAGCCAAAAAAAACAACTGCGCGCGAGTTTGCCATACCAAGGAAACAGGTGTGCCGGAATTAGTTCATCTAAACCATAGTTAAGAAAGGTTTTAATAATTTTATAAGCACGTGAAAAATGCACTAATTGAGCCCTTAAATTGCGTTACAAAGCTTATCTACGCGCTGCTCTAATTGCGCTAAGCCTTGCTGTAATGAGCGACACTGCTGTTTAAATAATTGCGCTTCCAGTGGGTGAATAGACACTTTTAACTCGTCTTGCAGTAAGCTGGTAAACGTTGTCTGTGATACCGCACTTTGTTTTTTTGCGTTACTAACCGCGTGTTTAATGCCATTAACTAGCGTGTATGCCGGGCCATCACCTAAATACGATGACAAATTATCAGCCCAGTCGATGTTCAGCGCGTTAAATGCCTTGCTATATTGTTGGGCAAGATTTAAATCACCTTCAAGGTCGAGTTTACCGCTGCGAATTAGTTGGGTTACTTTTTCTGGTTGCTTGAGTTCAAGCAAGGTACTTAAATCTGCGCGAATGAGGCAGTCGCTTTGGCTATCGCCTTTTGGTAAAGCATGAAAGCGTTGACCATCAAATAACAGCGTAATAAACAACGAAATATCGGTAACATCAATGGTAAGCTGTTTTCGCGTAGCTGCATGTAACCCAGAGACAAACTGCCCATCAAGCTTGATTAGTTGATTAAGCAGTTGTTCTATTGCGGCAGAAATTAGGCTCGACACCATAAGCTTAGAATTTAAACCCTTTATGAAGTGCCACAATGCCACCAGTTAGGTTTTCGTAGCTAGTCATTTCAAAACCCACATCTTCCATCATTTGCTTGAGCGTTTCTTGATCTGGGTGCATGCGAATTGATTCCGCTAAATAACGATATGATTCAGCGTCATTCGCAACTAACTTGCCCATATTCGGTAACAGGTTAAACGAGTAGAAATCGTAGGCTTTACTCAGTGGTTGGTGAATAGGTTTTGAAAACTCTAACACCAGTAAACGACCACCTGGCTTTAATACACGCTGCATTGACGCCAGAGCTTTACTTTTATCGGTTACGTTGCGAAGGCCAAACGCAATTGTAATAAGGTCAAAGGTGTTGTCTGGGAATGGTAACGCTTCGGCGTTCATTTGTACGTATTCAATGTTACCTACTTTACCTAAATTACGTAGTTTTTCGCGACCGACTTTAAGCATTGAGTCGTTAATATCGCCTAATACTACTTGCCCCTCAGGGCCAACGATATCGCTAAAACGTGCCGTTAAATCACCTGTGCCACCGGCTAAGTCAAGAATTGTTTGGCCAGCGCGGGCGCCCGAGCAAGCAATTGTGTGGCGTTTCCATAAACGGTGAATACCAAACGACATTAAATCGTTCATTACATCATATTTAGTTGCAACAGAATGGAATACATCGGCGACTAGGCCCTGCTTTTCTTCTCGTGCAACAGATTTGTAACCAAAGTCAGTTTGCTCGTCGTGTGGTTTCATTTTCAATCCTATGATTATTAACGCCCATAGTTTACTCGAATGGAATAACAAATGACAATCATCAGCGTGCCTTAGTGCTTAAATTGGGCACTTTTATTGATCTCACACTAAACTGGAATAATGGAATAAAAATTAGTCAAAACAATCGATGACCCTGAAAACCTATTTTAATGTGATTGTTGCTTTCATTATGGTCTCACTTTTTATTGTGATTACCAGTTTTACCGTGAGCAATAGCAAGGCATTTATGAAGCATCAGCTCGCTGAGCAAACTGAATTGTTGGGGTTAACGTTAGTGCAAAGTATTTCGCAGTCTGCAAATGCTAATCACCAGTTATTGACGGAGCATGTTTCGCAGTTTAGCCGTTTACATCAATATGCTTATATTAGAGTGCAGCACCTTGATAAAACTTTAATTGAAAAGCGTGTTACACAGCCCTCGACTATGCCAAAGTGGCTTGCAAATTACCTGTCTGTTTCTAGTCCATTATTTCAACAAAGTTTCGCACTTGCAGAGCAAGAGTACATGGTGCAATTGCAGCTACAGTCTTCGCCCGCGAATAACTATATCTATGACTCATTTAAAGATGTGTGTGCGGTATTTGCTTTTTTCATCTGTTTTGCTTGGTTTATTTTACATATTGCAATTCGCGCGCTTAAAGCCCCGATCGATGCTTTGCATCAACACACCAATAAACTTGCAAATAAAGAGTTTACCGAGGCACCTGAGATACAAAGTGTGGCTGAAATGAACGCGTTAATGTCGAGCCACAATCGCATGACAAATCAAGTAAAAGAGCTAGTCAACGAGCTAACTCAGCGCTTGGGACATGCTAAAAACGCGTTATACAGAGATGAACTTACGCAACTTGGTAATCGCCGTTTGTTTTGCGCGCAATTTGATCAATTGCTAAGTGATGAGAAAAACCAAAGCGGAGCACTAATATTAGTGCGCTTAAGTGAGTGGGAAACGGTTCGTCGTAAAGAGGGGTTTTCGGTAGCGCGGTCCTTTTTAGAAGATGTGATATACACCTTGCAAACACATTCAAAGCAAGGTGTTAATGCACGAATTTTTCGCTTAAACGACAATGAATTTGCGTGTGTGTTACAGCATGTTACGCGAGATGAGCTAGTTAAAGTTTTGAGTGACATGGCGTCGCACTTGGCTCGTTTGCAAGGGCAATACCAGCAAAAGAAAGAAGTATTAGTAGGCGCTGTGTTGTGGCAAAGCGGTGAGGCAATGTCGAAGGTTATGAAAGCGGCAGATGAAGCCGTTTTAATTGCTGCGAAAGAACGCAGAAAATATCATCTATATGAACCGTCTCAACATATTAAAAAAGTATCAGATATGCTAGCGACACGTGAGCGTGTTTTAATGGCGATTAGTGAATCAACACTGGGCTTATCGCAACATAGCGTAATGATGTCAGACCAAGTTAGTTTAATGTTTTCAGAAGTGCTCACGAAAATCACCCACCAGGACGAAGTGATCCCTACTTTATTACTGCAATCAAAAGCCGAGCAATTTTCAGCAAGTGGCGAACTCGATAAGCGTATTTTTAATTTGATTAGAAGTTGGTATGTAAAAGGGCAGCTGGATTTGCCTGTGAGTATTAATGTGTCGGTCCACAGTATCTTAGACGATACCTTCTATACTTGGTTGATTGGACAGGCGCATCAGTTTGCAGACTTTTTTGCTTCTATAATTTGGGAGTTCGATGAACAAATGTTGTCGCAAAGTCAGCTCGCGCCGCAGGTTATTTCTAAGTTACATAAATTGGGTTCTAAAGTAGCGATTGACCACTTTGGTACCGGAGACAATACATTATTCGCATTGCGGAAGTGGCCAGTTGATATTGTTAAGCTCGATGGTAGCTTTATTCGTGAGTTAGAACAAAAACAAGATTCTTGGTACTTTCTTGAGAATATTATTAAATTAGCGCACAGTTTGGGTGTTGTTGTGGTATGCGAGCAGCTTGAATCTGAAGAACAGGTCAAATGGGCGCAGCAGTTAGGTAGCGATGGCTTTCAGGGCTTTAAGCTCGCACTACCTCACGCGATTGGGTAACAATTGTATTAAATTTTACGCCGATTTTAGGTTAAATAGCCTTATCGCCATAAAACCTAATGCGTATTAAAAAATACGTTATTTTTACCTTGAAGTTTGGCTCTTGCGACAGAGTGTCTGGCGCCTGCAGTTAGCTGCTTAAGATCTTGCTCTTTTTCTTTCATCTCGCTAATACCTAACGAAACGGTTAGTGTTGGTAAGCGCTTACCACTGCGAGAGCTTATAAATTTTAGCTTTTCTACACCAGAGCGCATGCGTTCTGCAATTTCTTTTGCTGTTTGTACGCTAACGTCAGGCAGTAAAATCATAAACTCTTTGCCTTTAGTACGCACGGGCAGACCACTGTCTTGCACGTACGAACGAATTTTTTTGGCGACTTTACCAATGACAACATCGCCTACCGCTTGACCATACTTCTCATTAAAGTCATTAAAGTCATCAATATCAATGGCTATAGCACATAAGGATTTACCTTGCTCTACCCAAACCGCAGCTTTATCCACCATGTAGGTTTCTTTATATAGGCCGGTTAGTGGGTCAACATGGCGATGCTTTTCAATTTGTTGCAGTTGCTGCTGGCAATTTTTAAGCTCTTGTCTAGCTTGTAATAATGATTCATGCACGTGTTGTTGCGAACCTTTTAGTTCATAGCTCGCATCAATTAGGTCAGCAATAAGCTGTTTTGCTTCACTGATATCTGCATCGTCAATGGCAACTAAACTGCTATCTAATGTGGCAATATACTTGTTTACGCTATCACTGCTCTGGTCAACTGAATTATCCATAATATCAATTGTTTCTGACACACCTTTAACAAGCTTCTTTTGGCTTGAATCGTGTTCAGATAAGTAGCGATTAAATAGGTTTTCTAGGGTGTAACTATCTAATTTTTCGTCGGCAGCAAGCAGTGCTTCAATTTCTTCGCACAGCGCATCATGAGATTTTGAGATATAGCTATAGATCGTATGATAGTTGATCGGAATTGGTGGTAAGTTATACCTTTCTAAAAACCAGCAAACCTCCGTCATTTTTTGCTGCGCCTGTGCCATGGAATCATGGTACTTCATAAAACCCCAACCTCAGTGGTTAATTACTGCTTAAATATTCACCCTAAATTACTAGCAACCTTCATCCATTGAAGTCCAAAGTAATTAGAAAACAATTTTTATCTTTTGGGAATAGGAAAAGTCTATTAATTATTAAAAAAACTCCCTTTTATTTAGCTTAAATTTAACCGGTGACACGATGTGATTTCAGTGAAATATGAAAAAAATGTATGATTGCTGTATTTACTGTTTTGATTTTATTGGGTTTAAGTGTTTTTGAATTAAGTAATTTATGATTTTTTGCAATTATTTACTTACTTGGTCGCAAATAAGTTGAGATTAAAAATTGAATTTGCGTATGCTGGGTCAATTTTCTATTTTGGTTATTATTTATGAAACCGTTCAATTTATCCCTAGTTGCGTTAACATTATCTAGTACTTTATTGGTAGGTTGCCAATCTACTCAAGATATCACCGCAGCTACTTCAACGAGTGTGCAAGCGCAGAGCGTGAGTGTCTTTGAAAGTGTTGCGAATGACATTGTGGCATATCGTAAAAGTGTTGACCCGTATCAACAAAAAGAAGGTGTTAACGGTTATTTTTTACCAGATTTATCACCTGAGTTTCTAGCTAATAATCATGCCAAGAATGTTGCGTTTTTAGCGCGATTAAACGCTGTTGATGTGAGCGCGTTGGATGAGCAAAACCGGATTAACCACGCGATTATATTTTCTCAAGTGCAAAACTCGGTAGATGAGTATGACTTTAATGCACACTACATGCCGTTAACCTCTGAGTTTGGTTTTCACTCTGCATTGTCATTTATGGTGTCGCGCAGCAGCTTTAAAACCGTTGAAGATTATCAGCTTTACTTAAAACGGCTTGCAGGTGTACCGCGTTATTTTGAGCAGAATATAGCGTGGATGAAAAAGGGGATTGCGATAGGGCTAACTCAGCCAAAACCAGTGCTGTTAGGTTATGAGGACTCAATTAATGCGTTTATTGTAAAAAGCCCAGAACAGTCGGAGTTCTATAAGCCATTTAAAAACAAGCCAGAGCACATTTCTGACGCTGATTTTGCAAAACTTAAAACGCAAGCGCAATCGATTATAAGCAACAGCGTGATTCCATCGTACCAAAGCTATTTATCGTTCTTTGAAACCGAATATGCGCCGAATGCACGTGCCGAAATTGGTATTTCAACCACGCCGAATGGCAGTGAGTTTTATCAAAATCGTGTTAAGCATTACACCACAACTGATATGACCGCCGAGCAGGTACACCAGTTGGGTTTAGCTGAGGTGAAGCGGATTCGAGATGAAATGCAGCAAGTAATTGCGAAAACTGGTTTTACCGGCAGTTTTGCTGAATTTGTGCAATTTTTACGAACTGATCCGCAGTTTTACGCTAAATCGGCTGAGCAACTATTAAAAGAAGCGTCGTTTATAGCGAAAAAAGCAGATGCGCAGTTACCTAAGTTTTTTAAACTGCTACCTCGCACACCGTATGGTGTAGCGCCAGTACCAGACTCAATCGCGCCTAAATATACAACGGGTCGTTATGTCGGTGCGAATAAAGACACTGCGCCCGGGTATTATTGGGTAAATACATATGGCTTAGATAAGCGTCCGCTTTATGTGTTAGAAGCATTAACATTGCACGAAGCTGTGCCGGGTCACCATTTACAAATATCACTCAATAAAGAACTAGAAAATGTGCCGGGTTATCGTCGTAGTCACTATATTTCAGCATTTGGCGAGGGGTGGGGCTTATACTCTGAATACCTCGGCAAAGAAATGGGTTTTTACCAAGATGCCTACAGTGATTTTGGCCGTTTAACCTATGAAATGTGGCGTGCGGCACGTTTAGTTGTCGACACAGGTATGCATATGTTTGGTTGGAGTCGTGAGCGCGCAATGACCTTTATGCAGGATAACTCTGCGCTGTCGCTACACAATATTAAAACTGAAACAGATCGTTATATTTCGTGGCCTGGCCAAGCGTTATCATACAAAATTGGTGAGTTAACTATTAAGCGCTTACGTAAAAAGACAGAGCAAGCGTTAGGAGCTGAGTTTGATATTAGAGAGTTCCACTTTCAAATTTTGAAAAACGGTTCACTTCCTCTGAATTTACTCGAAGCACAGATTGACGCATACATCGAAACGGCGAAAAAAGCGTAAGGGTGAATTGCTAAAATAAAGGCTGCTCCAAAGTCCCATGATTCTTATATTCGTGAGATGGTTTCGAAGCAGCCTACATAGCCCCCGACCTGTTATCGTGGCAGCTTCGCAATCATAGGAGTGCTCCCTTAGACCGATAGCTTTGCGTCATCAGCTTTCGCTGAGTTTGCCTTTGTCGAACTTAACAGTTCAAATTAAGTCTAGAACGGGTTTCATTATTTTGCCTATCAATTTGCTGTTTTTTTACTGCAATCTAAACTGAGATAATTTCACGTACTGCTTGCTCCACTTATTAGATGGCGCTACAGTGCGTATCATTAGTAAAATAAATAATAGTTATCATGAACTTAGTTATAAAGAAAATTCTAGTAGCTATTCGACGCCATATTCACTATGTAAGTTGGACGTCGGTTGTTTCTCTGCTGGCAGCACATATGCTCTTAACTTGGGTGTGTTTATTTGCAGCGAAAGAAACAGAGTTATTAGGGATAAATCAATTTATTTATTACTACATAGTGACCACTTCGACGGTTGGGTATGGTGATTTAAGTCCCAGCTCCGATTGGGGAAAACTATTTGTAGCCTTGGTGCAAATTCCTATTGGATTAGCACTGTTTGGTGTGGTGTTAGGTAAAGTTGGACAAAGTATTACGGGGTTAATCAAGGCATCTATGACGGGCGATAAAGATTATTCAGGACAAAGCGAACATATTCTAATTTTTGGTTATCATCCTTCGCGCACACGTAAGATGATTAATTATATTTTGGCTGATAACAAGCGCCTTGAGCGACGAATTTTATTGGCCGTTGACGAGCAGATGACGCATCCGTTTTCAGATAACCCACACGTGGATTTTGTTCGCCTTTCAAGTTTCACTGATGTTGATGAACTTAAGCGTGTGGCAATAGATGGTGCTGATAAAGTAATCGTTGATGGCAACGATGATGATCATACGTTTACTACAGCGCTGAAAATCAGTCGCTTAGTGCATTCATCTTGTCATATCAGCGCGTACTTTCTTGATGAAAGTAAAAGTGAGATGTTGCGAGAACACTGTAAAAACGTGGAATCTACGAGCTCGAAGTCGGTAGAAATTTTGGTACGCTCGATGCAAGATCCAGGTTCAAGTCGTATTCAAGAAGAGCTGCTTTCAACGTTACATGGTGATACTCAGTTTAGTTTGGAAGTCGGTGAAATTAAGCAAAATGTTAAATTTGAAGTGTTATTTTTCCACTTTAAAAAGCAGTTTGATGCGACCATTTTAGGTGTAGCGCATAACCGTATCGGTGAGGGATTAGACTTGAATCCGCCGCTAGAAATGGAAATAAAACAGGGCGACATTTTGCATTATATGTCTGTTGAGCGAGTGCTCAGTGACGAAGTCGATTGGCAATCGATGTAATAGTGCATTAAGCAATTAATAAAAAGGCAACCTAGGTTGCCTTTTTAGCGAATGCGAAAATGTGGCTCCATATCGACTTCACCAAGATAGTCGATCGTTGCATAGCTAGTATCACATCTTGCGAATGCTAGGTAGTTTTCTTCTAGTTTTCGCGCAAAAGCAAGTTGATAACCATAGCGATTTAATTTATTTAATTCGACTTTTTGGGCAAAACTTAAGTTGCTCCAAAAGGCATTTAAATCACCTTCTCCTTGCCTTCTCTCCGCTGTAGGCTTATTTGTTAAAGCAGACATAATCTTTCGCAATTAAAAATTAGACAACTTATACTAAACCATTAAAAAGAATACTGTCTAGTCCGATCTGCTTACTTAGTATACTTGTAAATCGTGGTGCAATTTGATGATTGCAACAGCGAGAAACATGCCGAACGTCACTCTGGTAATCAATTCACTCTTTAAATAAACTCTTTGGCTACTCTTTTACGTGGCTATTTAAGTGAATTGCTAGTGTATTTATCGAGTATATATTGCCACTCAGATTCTCTCACCGGTTGAATTGATAGTCGGCTACCTTTTTGCACTAAATGCATATCTGCCAATTGCTGATCGGCTTTAAGCTTGGTGAGTGGAATAATACGTAACTTTTCAACGAATTCTAATGTAACACTTATCCATCTTGGGTTATCGGGAGTTGCTTTAGCATCAAAGTATTTTGATTGCGCATCGAATTGAGATGGATCGGCAAAGGCTGTTTTAATTACCTTAGCAATGCCAACAATGCCGGGTTGTTTACAGCTAGAGTGATAGATAAATACGAGATCGCCTAACGCCACTTGGTCGCGTAGAAAGTTACGTGCTTGATAGTTGCGAATACCATCCCAAATTTCATCATTTTTTGCTTTTAAATCGTCGATAGAAAATTCGTCAGGCTCTGTTTTAAATAACCAATAATGCATTACCTATTCTCGCTAATGTTAAAGTGGCAGGTGTTTGCTATTATAGCGATACTAGGAAATTACGAAATAGTGTTATGAGTCAGGTACTAAACGATCTTTTAGCATTGCTGAAGTTAGAAAAAATAGAACAGGGGCTGTATCGTGGCCCTAGCCAAGATCTTGGTTTTAAAGCTGTTTTTGGCGGTCAAGTTATGGGGCAAGCGCTATCTGCTGCAAAAGAAACCGTTGCAGAAGATAGGCAAGTGCACTCGCTGCACTCATACTTTTTAAGACCTGGCGATGTTGATCACCCGATTGTTTATGATGTAGAGAACATTCGCGATGGCCGCAGTTTTAGCACGCGCAGAGTTAAAGCGATTCAATTTGGTAAGCCGATATTTTATATGACTGCTTCTTTTCAAGTGGATGAAGAGGGGGTGACTCACCAAGCGGCGATGCCTAATGTACCAGGCCCTGAAAAACTGCCATCGTCACTGGATGTTTATCGCGAACACAAAGAACTGATCCCGGAAAAAATTCGCAATAAAATTATTTGTGACAAGCCAATTGAAATGCGACCGGTTAATTTTCAAAACCCGTTTAAGCCTGAAGTAACTCTTGCTGAGCGCTATGTATGGTTTAAAGCTAATGGCGATATGCCAAATGACCCGCGAGTGCATAAATATTTGCTTGCATATGCTTCTGATTTTGAATTTTTACCTACAGCGTTACAACCGCACGGTTTGTCATTTTTACAACCGGATATGCAAGTTGCCACCATTGACCATGCGATGTACTTTCATCGTCCATTCCGTTTAGATGAATGGATTTTATATGCTGTAGATAGCCCTTCAGCCAGTGGAGGCCGAGGGTTAGTTCGAGGGCAGTTCTTTAATCAGAAAGGTGAGTTAATTGCCTCGACGATTCAAGAAGGTGTGATTAGAAAATATGGATAAAAAAGGCGGTGTATACCGCCTTTATTTTTGTTGTCGATAAAAGCTAGTTTTCAAGTGCACTGGCAATACTTGGGTTAAGTTGTTTTAGAATAATTTGACTCAACTGCTTTGTTGTCTCGTTGCCTGTGATGCGGCCTTGTTCGCAATCATCAATCATGTGGTTATGCTTAAGCGTGCTAATAAAACCAGACAACACTTTTTTATCGAAGAATTCTGGTGTATCGATACCAAATAGTTGTGCAAGCTGTTGTGCAAAATCTTGGCTTTGCGTTTCAAGCTGGTCGCGCGAAATGCTGTCACTTGCCAGAATTAATTTAAGTACGCTGGCATAGCGAATTAATGTGCACTGGATAAAGCGTGCTAACAAGTTAAGCTGAGCTAGAGATTTGCTGCTAGGATTAACTGAAATCGCATCGTTTTCAACGGTTAATAACCCAATACCGCTCAAGGCTTCAAGTGAGTCATTTAGATACGTTTCGCAATACGGTTGCATAAACCACTCCTGTTTAAAGAGCGGATATAACGCGTTAACTTGCTTGATTAGCTGGTCGCGAGAAATGTGTTTTTGGCTAATTAAGATTGAGCTAATTAGACTTGGTACTGCGAATAAATGCAGTACGTTATTGCGGTAATAGTTCAGTAATACTTTTTGCGTGTCTTGAATACGGATTACTTCAACTCGCCCTTGCGTAATCACTTCAAATTTATCTAACGTGAGTGCGTGTTCAAGCAGCTCTTCTGCGCTTTTGTTTGGCACACTGACATCTTTGCTGTACGGCGCTAATTCAAGCAATCTCAGGTAGTTTGTCATACAAGCAATGAGCTCGTTACGCGTCATCGCCTGTTTTTCGGTGTTTAACAAAATAGATGACATTAAAGTAACGGCATTGATCGCAGCCGCATTGTTGATGTTGACCATAACTGAATCAGCAAGTTTGCCAACCATTGGCGTTAGCCAATTAGGCTTTTCATTTGCAGCAATGCTGTCGCGCCAATCTGACTGGTGCTGGGTAAGGTATTGATTAATGTTGATTGGTTCGCCAAAGTTTACATTACCTTTGCCGTAATTCTTGAGCTTACGTAGAGTTTTGAATACGCCCAGTACTGACTCATTTTTCTTTTTTTGTCCAGCAAGTTCACCAAGGTAAGTGTTTACTTCCATTACATGTTCGTAACCAATATATACAGGCACGATTGAAATTGGACGATCGATACCGCGCAAAATTGATTGTAATGTCATCGCTAACATACCGGTTTTAGGTGGAAGCAAACGGCCAGTTCGGCTGCGGCCGCCTTCGGTATAAAACTTAACAGCGTAGCCTTTTATAAATAACTGGCTTAAGTATTCACGGAACACTGCGGAATAAAGCTTGTTGCCTTTGAACGAGCGGCGTAAGAAAAAGGCGCCACAGCGTCTAAATATTGGGCCTGCAGGCCAAAAACTTAAATTTATACCTGCTGCAATATGCGGTGGTACAAAACCTTGATGGTAAATAACGTAAGTAAGTAATAAGTAATCCATATGGCTACGATGGCACGGCATATAGATGATTTCGTGGCCTTTGTCGGTCAGCTCTTGAATCCGTTCCGGGTTATTTACTTCAATACCGTTGTATAGCTTGGTCCACAGCCAAGTAAGAATGCGCTCAGAAACACCGATCATTGATTCGTTATAGTTGGCAGCAATTTCATCAACGAGTTTTATGGCATTTTGTCGTGCTTCTACAATTGAGATGTTTTTACTTTTTGCTTCATCTTCAATTGCGGCTTTGACAGTGCTTGATGCTAAAAGACCTTGATACAGCTGATCGCGAGATGGCAGTTTAGGGCCAAGCGCAGCGAGCTTCTGACGTTTAAAGTGGACGCGGGCAACACGAATGAGTTTATGCGGTAAATCATCACTTTGTTGCTTACTGGTAAGCTGCGATAGTTCTAATGGACGACTAAAACGAATTAAGTTGTCGCGGCCAGATAGTAACACGACAAATACTTTACGTAACCAACTTGGTGTAAGAGAACTGGATAAAATAGTGCCAAGGCCTGGCTTTTCTTTACCTGGATTGCGTCCCCATAAAATGGTGACCGGAATAACTTGTAAATCGGTAACGTCAGATTGTTTTAATGCTGCAAATATTTCTTCGCTAATTTCGAGCGCTGGGCTGTCTTTTTTGGCTTTACCAAACAGTGGCGAGCGATGATGAATTGGAATGTACCTTGGAACTTGTTTATCACCAATTTGCTGAGTGACCTGAGGGTCTGGTAAGCCGAGTTTTTTACAGGTGCTGCGCAACGCGGCTGAATCAGAAAAAGAATTTAACAATGTGATGTAAACGGTCGGCTTGTTCTTATCTATTGCGAGGTTGTCTAAAGGGTGTTCAGGCACTATTTTCGAACGTACTAAAAGCTTGTTCATACCGTTTGCAAACCACTGAATCATAGAGCCAACCAACTTCATAACACCAACCTAAAAACAAAAGGGGCGCTAGCATACCAGTTAACTCTAAAAGATTAAATAACTGGTCGTGCCAGAGGAAAAATAAAGCAATTTACTGCGATGATTTTTGATTTGCAGCAATTATCGTCTGTAACTAAGCATAGTGCTAATTATCAAATAATTAAAAGTTGCGAAATAAGAATAACTGTATATACTCACAGTTATCTGTACTGTATGGAAAACCAGTGAATGAGACCATTAACAAAACGTCAGGCACAAATCTTAGAACTTGTTAAAGTATTTATTAAAGATACTGGCATGCCGCCAACGCGCGCAGAAATCGCATCGACACTCGGTTTTAAAAGTGCAAACGCTGCAGAAGAGCATTTAAAAGCATTAGCCAAGAAAGGCGTAATTGAAATGGTGCCAGGCGCTAGCCGTGGTATTCGTTTAGTGGAAGAAGATGAACCCGAGCAACTTGGTTTACCATTAATTGGTCAAGTTGCCGCAGGTTCACCTATTTTGGCTAATGAGCACATTGAAAGCCATTATCAAGTGGATCCAAACCTATTTAACCCATGTGCAGATTTCCTACTGCGTGTACGTGGTGAGAGTATGAAGGATATCGGCATTATGGATGGTGACTTACTTGCTGTTCATCGCACGCCAGTGGCGAATAATGGTCAAGTGGTTGTAGCCCGTGTTGATGAAGATGTAACGGTAAAGCGTTTTGAAAAAGCAGGCAAACAAGTACTATTACATGCAGAAAATGACGATTTTGACACAATTAAAGTCGATTTAGAGCATGATCATTTTAATATCGAAGGCCTTGCGGTTGGCGTTATTAGAAATGCTGACTGGATGTAATACACTTTTGTTGACCTTGGCTAGTGAGTAATTTTGCTAGCCTCACCCTGCTTTAAAACACCCTATTTCTTACTATAACCCCTTCTATTTTTACATCTTCAAAAATCGCTAACTTATAGATTTATAAAAAATTTATCTTAAATTTGACTTGCGTAAAATTTAATCGTTTACTAGACCTTAGTAGTAACCTTGTTTTCTTTTTAAGCAAAGTGCGGCTTTTAGAAAACAAGTATAATAAAGAAAATGGAGTGATGCTGTAGTGCGTCGTGCGATTTAATCGCTAAAACTTTCACTGACCATTTCCTAACAACATAATAATAATTAGCTAAGGAGCGAGCATGAGGCTAGTGAAACTATCCTTATGGTTACTATTGAGCTTTCCTTTTTTAGCAGTTGGGACGAGTCAATATAACTTACCTGTTGGGGTGACAGACATCAGCCGTGATGTCTACGAGCTCCATATGACAATTTTTTATATCTGTTGCGTTATTGGATTAGTAGTATTTGCCATTATGTTTTGGGCAATAATTCATCACCGTAAATCAAAAGGAGCAGTGCCTGCTCAATTTCATGAAAGTACCAAAATTGAAATACTGTGGACCGCAATTCCATTTGTAATTTTGATTGGTATGGCAGTGCCTGCAACCAAAACCTTGATTGCCATGGAAGACACCACTAAAGCTGACCTAACGATTAAAGTCACAGGGTCACAATGGAAGTGGCATTATGAATATCTTGACCACGATGTGTCGTTCTATTCTGTTCTTTCGACTCCACGTGAACAAATCACCAATCAAGATCAAAAAACAGAAACCTACCTATTAGATGTTGATAAACCCCTTATTATTCCAAAAGGAAAAAAAGTACGCTTTTTAATGACTTCGGACGATGTAATTCACTCTTGGTGGGTACCTGAGTTCGCGGTTAAAAAAGATGCGAACCCTGGCTTTATTAACGAAGCGTGGACTAAGGTCAATGAGACCGGTATTTATCGCGGTCAGTGTGCTGAGTTATGCGGAAAAGACCATGGCTTTATGCCAGTGGTTGTTGAAGTTAAAGAGCCTGCTGAATTTGAACAGTGGTTGGCAAATGCGCAGCTTGAAAAAGCGCAAGCAGCGGCTGCAGAAAAAGCGTCACTTGATCTTACACTATCTCAAGATGAGCTAATGACGCTAGGAGAACAAGTGTATATGGCTAATTGTGCTGCGTGTCACCAACCTACTGGGATGGGATTGCCAGGTGTGTTCCCAGCGCTAAAAGATAGCCCAATAGCACTTGGCGATGTTAAAGCACATATCGATATTGTGGTTCATGGCAAGCCAGCAACAGCAATGCAAGGCTATAGCAAAATGTTGTCACTAAAAGAATTAGCGGCAGTAGTGACCTATGAGCGAAATGCTTGGGGTAACAACACTGGCGATTCAGTGCAACCAAGTGATATTCAAGAATCTGTGGGAGAAGCACAATAATGACAACACTAGCTGAATCTCATCACCACCATCATGCGCCAACGGGTTTAAAACGTTGGCTATTTACGACTAACCATAAAGATATCGGTACGCTATATCTGCTATTCGCTCTGTTAATGTTTTTAACGGGTGGCGCAATGGCACTGGTTATTCGTGCCGAATTATTTCAACCAGGCTTACAATTTGTAGAGCCACACTTTTTTAACCAAATGACTACAGTTCATGGCCTAATCATGGTTTTCGGTGCAGTTATGCCTGCGTTTACTGGCTTGGCAAACTGGATGATCCCTATGATGATTGGTGCGCCAGATATGGCACTACCGCGCATGAATAACTGGAGTTTTTGGATTTTACCATTTGCGTTTTTCATTCTGCTTATGTCGTTATTTATGGAAGGCGGCGGCCCAGCTTTTGGTTGGACGTTCTATGCCCCACTATCAACCACATACAGCAATGATAATACGGCACTATTCGTCTTCGCTGTGCATATTATGGGCATTAGTTCAATTATGGGGGCAATCAATGTAATTGTAACCATAGTGAATATGCGCGCACCTGGCATGACGTATATGAAATTACCGCTGTTTGTATGGACGTGGTTAATTACTGCATTTTTATTAATTGCGGTGATGCCGGTACTTGCTGGGGCGGTGACTATGGTGCTAACTGATAAATACTTTGGCACAGATTTCTTTAACGCGGCAGGCGGCGGCGACCCTGTAATGTTCCAGCATATTTTCTGGTTCTTCGGACACCCTGAAGTTTACATCATGATTTTACCGGCGTTTGGTGTTATCTCGACGATTATTCCAGCGTTTTCACGTAAGAAACTGTTTGGCTATGCCTCAATGGTGTATGCCACAGCATCAATCGCGTTTTTGTCGTTTATTGTATGGGCGCACCACATGTTTACCACTGGCATGCCATTGGCGGGGGAGTTGTTCTTTATGTATAGCACCATGCTGATATCTGTGCCTACGGGGGTAAAAGTTTTTAATTGGGTAGCGACAATGTGGCGTGGCTCGATTAGCTTTGAAGTGCCGATGCTGTTTTCCATTGCGTTTATTGTGTTATTCACCTTAGGTGGTTTCTCTGGATTGATGTTAGCAATAACACCGGTAGATTTTCAGTATCACGATACTTACTTTGTGGTTGCTCACTTCCACTATGTGTTAGTAACGGGGGCTGTATTCTCGATAATGGCAGGAGCTTATTATTGGTTACCAAAGTGGACAGGCAACATGTATCACATTGGTCTTGCTAAAACCCATTTCTGGTTATCGCTAATTAGCGTAAACATTCTGTTCTTCCCAATGCATTTTGTGGGCTTAGCCGGTATGCCGAGACGTATTCCTGACTATGCACTGCAGTTTGCTGATTTTAATGCATTGATCAGTGTTGGTGGCTTTGCCTTTGGTTTATCTCAATTACTTTTTGTTGCCGTTGTTTATAAGTGTGCAAAGGGTGGCGAAAAAGTACCTGCCAAAGTGTGGGATGGGGCTGAAGGGTTGGAGTGGGAAGTTGCATCGCCTGCACCTTATCATACGTTCTCTGAGCCGCCGGAAGTGAAGTAATGAATAACGTTAAGCTACTCAAAAAGCTAATCTTAACCAGTTTATTAATGTTTGCGTTTGCCTTTGCGCTGGTGCCACTTTATGACGTGTTCTGTGATATCACAGGGTTGAATGGAAAACCTAATATGGAGCAGGCCCAAGTGAGTGCGCAAAGTGATGAATCGCGCAGTGTACGCGTTACATTTATCACACACGCGCAAGCTGGCGCACCGTTTAAAGTCAAAGCTAAACGCTACAGTGTTGACGTTAGCCCGGGTGAAATGGAGCGCATAGAGTTTATTGCGCAAAACCTTTCGAGTAGCAACAAGATAATGCAAGCCGTACCGTCAGTAGCACCAGGTCGGGCGGCTAAATATTTACATAAAGTGTCTTGCTTTTGTTTTAATCAACAGCCGCTGACAAGCAAAGGTTCAGCGGATTTGCCATTGCTCTTTTACCTCGACGAAACCTTGCCAAATGATATTCATGAAGTGACCTTGTCGTACACCATTTACGATATTACAGCAGATGTTGAAGGTAAAGTTGCAAGCAATAGCAAGCGCGATGGAGAGTTAGTCAATGAAAACTCAATATGAAAAATATTATGTACCTGAGCAAAGCCAATGGCCGATTGTGGGTGCTGTTGCTCTGTTCTTAATTGCCATTGGAGCTGGCTTAGCGGTAATGCAAACTGCTAAACAGCAAGGTGGTTTTGGTTTTCACATTTTAATCTTAGGCATTGCGGTTTTACTTTATATGCTGTTTGGTTGGTTTAAAAATGTGATTGATGAGTCTCAAGGTGGACTTTATTCATCGCAAATGGACCGCTCGTTTAAACAGGGTATGGCGTGGTTTATTTTCTCTGAAGTGATGTTTTTTATGGCATTTTTTGGAGCGCTATTTTATGCCCGTACATTTGCTGTACCGTGGCTCGGTGGTGATAGCAATAACGCGATGACAAACGAAGTGCTATGGCCATCATTTGAAGCTGTGTGGCCTTTAGTCAGTACGCCCGGTGGTACAGAAACGCAAGTAATGGGTTGGCAAGGTTTACCACTTATCAACACGATTATTCTTTTAACCTCATCGGTGACTTTGCATTTTGCACACACCGCAATTGAGCATGGAAAACGCACGCAGTTAAAGGTAATGCTTGGTTTTACTATTGCTTTAGGGGCGATATTTTTAGCGCTACAGGGTGAGGAGTACGTTCATGCATATCAAGATCTAGGTTTAACACTGGACTCAGGTATATATGGCAATACGTTCTTTTTGCTAACTGGCTTTCACGGCATGCATGTCACGTTAGGCACGCTCATTTTACTTGTCGTATTTATACGAATTTTAAAAGGGCACTTTAGTGAAGAAAAGCACTTTGCTTTCCAAGCTGCAGCTTGGTATTGGCATTTTGTTGACGTTGTATGGTTGTGTTTGTTTGTCTTTGTTTACGTACTTTAAAGGTCAATAACCACTAACCAACAGTATAAGGATTGCTGTTTGGTGTGATGATGCCAAACAGCATTGCCAGCAAAATAATCATCAGAACAATTGCAGAAAATAACACTCGGCGCCCTAAATAATGGGACATAGAGTTTGCAGCAGCGTCGCTTTTAAGCATACAAAACAGTGCTTTAAACAAACTAAAAACGATGTAAAACAATAAGAATACGATAATTAATTTTATCAACATAAGTTTAGGGAGTTTGCTATATGCGGTTAATCCAGAATAGTGCAAAAAGCATCACTCTGCTAGTGTGTACAACAACTGTCGCATTAATATGCACGAGTTTAGCTGTGTGGCAGTATCAAAGATCACAGCAAAAAATAACGATTATTAAAAAACTAGAACAGCTTAGCCAACAAGGGGTTATTCCTTGGTATCAGCTCGCTAGTTTACCAAGCGATTGGCTTGCAACGGGACTTAAAGTATCGCTATCCGGCGAAGTCTCTTCGCAGTTTTGGTGGCTTGATAATCAAGTGGTTGATGGCAGTTTTGGTTACGACTTGATCGTTGCCGTGAAACCAAAAAACTCTTCACGCTGGTGGCTGGTAAATCTTGGTTGGTTTGCGGGCTCGTTAAATCGAGAGCAATTACCAGAAGTAAGCTTGCCGCAGCAACTAAAACTCACCGCATTATTAAAGGTTGGTAACTTTACCAGCTTCAACTTGGTATCAAATGATCTTGAATTACGCCAAGGACAACGGTTGCAATACATTACGCCAGAGTTTGCAGCAAGTGCGCTCCAGCAGCCATTCGCGCCATATATTCTTTATGCACAGCCGGACAGTGCGCTGGGCGAATTTCATTACCAAGTTATTAATATGTCGCCAGATAAACACAAAGCGTACGCCTTGCAGTGGATTTTACTCGCTCTCGCTGCGATTGTGATTGGTGCGGTTATATATCGAAAAGGAAGTGCACATGAATAAGACTCTTGGACTTTTTATTATTTGTTTTTTAGCACCAGCGTTAACTGCTTTTTTGGCGTTAAAGTTTGATTGGCTTGAGCCCGCACAAACTAATTTCGGGCATTTCGTTGAAAATGAACAGAAAATTGAAAAGTGGCCGGCGGAATCTCAACTTAAATGGTCGCTCGTTACTTTGTCGGAAGAGGTTTGTGCGCAACATTGTGAAACTCGAAAGCAACTAATTAAAAATGTGTTTGATGTGCTTGGTAAACATAATTTATATGTGGGGGCATTTTCCCTTTCTAGCAGCCAGCAGGCATTGCAGCTGACCAATTTAACTGCACATGAAAATGCTGTTACACAACTTGAAAATCAAACACTTGCTATTGAATCAGATGCAATTTATTTAGTCGATCATCACGGTTTAATAGTGCTTGAGTATCCCGTTAATTATCAGCTTCAGTCAGACAATAATATGAAACGCGGACTTATTAAAGACCTCAAAAAGTTGCTCAATTATAGCCGCAGTAGGGCTTAGGAGGTGCGAATGAATCACTATCATAAAATTGTACTGTTTGGCTGTGTTTTTGCATTTATTGTGGTGGGGTTAGGTGCGTATACGCGACTTAGTGACTCTGGCTTAGGCTGCCCTGATTGGCCTGGATGCTATGGTTTTTTAACTGTGCCTAATGAGGCGCATGAGCTGGAAAAAGTCGAAGAACACTTTCCAACACACGAAGTCGATCAAGGAAAAGCGTGGAAAGAAATGATCCATCGCTATTTTGCTGGCACATTAGGCATAATTATTTTGCTTATTGCGATAATGGCATTTAAGCAACGGCAACATCGATTAGCACCTGTGAAGTTACCGTTGTTAATTCTGGGGCTAGTTGTATTTCAAGCTGCGTTAGGCATGTTAACAGTCACTATGAACTTACAGCCGCTTATCGTTATGGGGCATTTGCTTGGAGGCTTTACGATTATGAGCTTGTTGTTCTTGCTCTATATCAGGCTTACCACAGAGCGTATCCCTGGTGGTGATTCGGGCGCTAAACCTCATTATAGCTTGGCAATAATCGCTTTGGGCTTTGTTATTTCGCAGATTGCATTAGGTGGATGGTTAGCGGCAAATTACGCGGCCTCACATTGTGCAGATTTTCCTTTGTGCGGCGCCAATACATTTGAGCGTTTTTCATTTACGAGTATTTTCCAATTACCGAATGATCACGCCAGTTATGAGTTTGGAGTGTTGTCGGCTGAAGCGCGTATGTCGATTCACTTTCTCCATCGCATTTGGGCAATGGTTACCACGTTTGTCGTGCTTTGGGCTGGTTTTAAAATTCTAAAAGACTGTTATTCAACAATAATAAAACGAGCTATTTACCATATTTGGGTGGTGTTGTTTTGTCAGGTTGCGCTGGGAGTTAGCTTAATTTTGATGCATATTCCGCTCAATATTGCGCTTATTCATAATATGACAGCATTATTGCTACTTTTAAGTTGCGTTCGGCTTGCATATCTCATTAAAAGCAAGTGCTAGGGAGTAAACTATGACCAGTTATGTTTTACAATTTCAGCGCTCACTAAGCGCTAAAGTTCATGAATACTTAGTGCTTTGTAAACACAAAGTTGTGATGTTGCTAGCGCTTACCGCTGTGGTTGGACAAGGTTTGGCACCCCACGTTGGGCGAAGCTTGCTAGAGCAGATGTTAACCATAGTAGGTATCGCATTATTAGCCAGTAGTGCTGCGGTGATTAACCATATTGTTGATAGCGATATAGATAAAAAAATGAAGCGCACCGACTCGCGCCCAGTCGCAACTGGCAGTGTGACAAATCGTCAGGCGTTTGTCTTTTCAATGACGCTGTTGGTTATTGGGTTTTGCATGTTAGTTGCTTACGCAAATTGGCTGACCGCTTGGCTTACCTTAGTTGCTTTAGTCGGTTATGCGTTTGTTTATACGCTGGTATTAAAAAGACGCACGCCACAAAATATTGTGATCGGGGGCTTTGCTGGCGCGATGCCGCCATTGTTGGGCTGGGTGTCTGAAACTGGCTCAATGTCAGCAGAACCTTGGTTATTAGTGATGATAATTTTCACTTGGACACCACCGCACTTTTGGGCGTTAGCCATTGATCGTAAAAAAGATTATGAAAACGCAAAAGTCCCCATGTTGCCTGTAACGCATGGTATTGAATTCACCAAAACAATGGTGTTGTTATATAGCGTTTTATTGACATTGGTTTGTGTTTTACCGTTTTTAATTGGTATGTCAGGAAACTTTTATTTAGCGGTAAGTGTGTTACTTAATGGCGTGTTTATGTATCGTGCTTGGGAGCTAAAATTTGCTGCCAAAGAAAAGTCTGCGATAAAGCTATTTATCTATTCCATTTGGCAACTTATGATACTATTTATCGCACTATTTATTGATAAGTGGTTGATTTAAATGAGCCAATTTAAGCTATTAATTGTTACATCTTTAATCTTTATGGTTTTGGGTTGCGGCCCAAAATCACCTCCGCAAACAAACGCATTACTCTATCAAGAGGCTAAGATTGTTAAGCCATTTGTGTTGCAAGACCAAAATGGCCAACAGGTTACTAATCAAAACTTAAAGGGTAACTGGACGCTATTATTTTTAGGTTATACAAGTTGCCCAGATATTTGCCCAATGACGTTGGCAAAATTAACTCAGATAACAAAAGAGTTATCGCCTAACTTTGCCATAAATGTATGGTTTGTATCGGTTGATCCTAAGCGTGATAACGCAGAAAAACGCAAGCTGTACATTGATTACTTTAACCCCGATTTTACTGCTGTTTCTGCAGAGCATAAGCATTTATTTCCATTTGTTCGAAACCTAGGTTTAGTGTACGCGATTCATGATGATGGTGAGTCGGAAAATTACACAGTTGACCACAGTGCATCAGTCACGTTAGTCGACCCAAATGGCGCGGTTAGAGCCATTTTTAAACCTGAATTTGCCAAAGGCAAAGTACCGTTAATTAATCAGAGTGAAATGACACAAGAACTGACCTCAATTATTGGTTACTACAGCAATTAGTATCGATTTATGATCTGCTAACGCATTAATTAGCTTTAATTAAATCGATATTATTTTGGCAAATTTTCATTCTGGGTCTACGCTTAATTTTAAGCGAACAAGGAAAGAAAATTATGTATCAGTTACCTGCTGAGCTTGTCATAAACTCAGTCTCTGAGCTTAAAGAATCTCTCTTAGATTTATTATCGAAACAATCGAGCATTGATCTGGATATTTCCTCGGTTACTCGTGCTGATACCGCTTCAATTCAATTACTCTGTTCGTTGCAAAAAAATCTAGCGGAAACTCAGCATCAAATTACGTGGCATGGCAAAAGTGATGCGTTATTTGCTGCAGCAAAAACATTGGGAGTGCAAGATTTTCTTGCCTTATCAGAACAATAATTTGGGGTCTGTATGAAAAAGATTTTGGCGGTTGATGATTCTGCATCAATGAGACAAATGGTTGGTTTTACGCTTAAAAAAGCTGGTTTCGATGTAACAGAAGCGAAAGACGGAAGCGAAGCGTTAGAAATCGCTAAAGGCAACAGCTTTGATGCGGTCATTTCTGATGTGAATATGCCGATTATGGACGGCATTACACTTATTCGAGAATTAAGAGCGCTACCTGCCTACAAGTTTACGCCTATGCTAATGCTTACTACCGAATCGGGACTGGATAAAAAAACCGAAGGTAAAGCCGCTGGCGCCACTGGATGGATCGTAAAACCATTTAATCCAGATCAGTTATTAGCAGTAATTAAGAAAGTCATCCGATAAATCAGGAGGTGGCATGAGCATAGACTTAAGCCAATTCTTTGAGGTTTTCTTTGAAGAGAGCCTTGAAGGTTTGGATGTCATGGAATCGGAGTTACTCAACCTCACACCTGGTGATGTAGATAACGAGACGATTAATACTATTTTCCGTGCCGCGCATTCTATTAAAGGTGGAAGTGGGACCTTTGGTTTCACACATGTTTCCGATTTTACCCACGTTTTAGAGACCCTTTTAGACCAAATCCGAGAAGGCAGCAGAGAGTTAGCCGCCGAACATGTGAATCTGCTTTTGCAGTCGGTTGATTGTTTGCGCGAAATGTTAGGTGATTTACAAAATAATCAAGAAACAGACCTAACGACTGCAACTCAGTTAAAAGAAAAGTTTGAGGCAATTTTAGCGGGTGAGTCACAGCCAGCTAGTACACCGGTAGCTACAAATAGTAGCAGCGATAATCCACCTGTGGAGCACGGTGCACTTGATACCTACGAGGTGATTTTTAAGCCGCAACATCATTTATTTAAAACGGGTAATGAGCCCATCTATTTGATTGAAGAGTTGGCAGAACTAGGTCAGCTCGACGTGACTGCAAATTTAGATGATGTACCTGATATTCATAACCTTGCGGCTGACGAATGTTTTTTAACTTGGTGCTTTTATCTTGAGACCGATAAAGGCGAAGAGGCAATAAAGGAAGTATTTGAGTGGGTTGAAGATGATGCCGAAATCACTATCACTTTGTGTGGCGGATTGTTTGGTGACGACCCCATAGAATCTGAACCAGAAGGTGTTAGTGAGCAAGCTACTGAAGAGGCATCAACGCCAACAGCTGAAAGTAAAAGTGACAAACCTGCGCCAGCAGCAAAAGCTGCTGCGAAAAGTGGTTCCACCGAAAGTACGTCAATTCGGGTCAGCATTGATAAAGTCGATTCACTAATTAACATGGTTGGCGAGCTGGTAATCACTCAAGCGATGCTTACACAGCTTGGCGAAGGAGAAATTACTGAAAACAAATTAATGGCCTTGCAAGAAGGACTTGCACAACTTGCTCATAACACACGCGATTTGCAAGAAAGTGTGATGCGAATTCGCATGCTGCCAATCAGTTTTGTATTTAGTCGCTTTCCGCGTTTAGTGCGAGACACATCGCAAAAGCTAGGAAAAGAAGTTGAACTAAAACTCCTTGGTGAGCAAACTGAGCTTGATAAAACAGTAATGGAAAAAATTTCAGATCCTATGGTGCACTTGGTGCGAAATTCACTGGATCATGGCCTAGAAACGCCAGAACAGCGGGAAGAGGCAGGTAAGCCAAGAGTTGGTACCGTAACACTTAATGCATTTCATCAAGGCGGCAACATAGTTATTGAAATTATGGATGATGGTGCTGGCTTAAATACACAAAAGATCAAACAAAAAGCGATTCAAAACGGCCTAATTAGCGACTCAGACGACTTATCGGATGATGAAATTAATGAGCTAATTTTTATGCCCGGTTTTTCAACTGCAGATGAAGTGAGTGATATCTCTGGCCGTGGCGTAGGTATGGACGTAGTAAGACGCAATATCCAATCGCTTAATGGCTCAATTGAGGTTACTTCAGAACAAGGTATCGGTTCCACTTTTACAATTCGCCTACCGCTTACTTTGGCTATTTTAGATGGTCAGTTAGTGACAGTGGCACAGCATACTTACATCATTCCGCTTATTTCTATTGTGGAATCATTACAAATTGATTTGAAAATGGTGAATTGCGTGGGTGGCGGTTTAAACGTTTTACGCTTACGCGATGAATACATTCCTATTTTACGATTACATAAAATCTTCAATCACAGTGGTGCAATTGAAGATCTCGATAAAGGCTTACTGGTTATTGTTGAAAGTGACAACCAAAAAGTCGGGTTATTAGTTGATGATTTATTGGCACAGCAACAAGTCGTCATTAAAAGCCTAGAGGCCAATTATCAGAAAGTAGAAGGCGTTTCTGGGGCGACTATTTTAGGTGACGGAAGAGTATCGCTAATTATTGATATTACGGGGCTAATCAAATTAGCGGGCCTGAAAAAAGCAGGTACTTCTGAGCTTGCAATTGAGCCGATAGAAAGTGAGGAAGCTTGATGGAAGCGATAGCAAATGATCTTCTCGAGTCGAGCGAAGAGAATCAAGAAGAGAATATCTGCCAGTTTCTGACTTTTATGATGGCAGATGAAGAATATGGTGTGGATATTCTCACAGTGCAAGAAATCCGTGGTTGGGAGGAAATAACTCAAATTCCCAATTCGCCAAGTTATGTAAAAGGTGCCATTAATCTGCGCGGCACAATAGTACCAATTATTGATTTGCGTGCGCGATTTGGCTTGCCGCAGGCGCCGTATAGCTCAGTCACTGTAGTAATTGTGGTCAAAGTTGACCTAGAAAGTGGCGATAAAATTATGGGATTAGTGGTTGATGCAGTATCAGATGTTTACAGCATTTCAGAGTCTGATGCGCGCGATGTACCTGATGTAACTAATACTGAAAATACAGAGTTTGTTCATGGTCTGGTCAATGTCGGTGAAAAAATGGTTGTGTTGTTAGATTTAAAACGGGTGTTGAGTCTTGCCAAAGAGCCGGATTAATAAAAACAAAAACTCATCTACAGGGTGAGTGGTAAGTGAGTGTAAAAGCCGATGATGAAATGCAATCAAATAAAAAAGGGTGGAGATTGATATGTGGTGGTTTAGCAAAGCACCGGACGCAGCATCTGGGAAATCCGAGAGTGATTTAATTTTAGAAGCCTTAAGTCGATCTCAAGCTGTCATTGAGTTTAAACCTGATGGTACTGTAATTACGGCTAACACCAACTTTTTAAATGCGTTGGGATATCGCTTAGAGCAAATCCAAGGACAACATCATCGCATGTTTGTACCACCTGCACATGCCAATAATGCTGAGTATAGCCAGTTTTGGGCTCGACTAGCACGTGGCGAGTTTATCTCTGGTGAATTTAATCGTATTAACGCCGAAGGCAAAGAAATTTGGATTCAAGCGTCATACAACCCTGTTGTCAACGAACATGGTGTTGTTAGTAAGGTTGTTAAATATGCTACTGATATCACCGAGCAGAAAATAGCATCAGCTGATGCCGCTGGGCAGCTAGCTGCGATTAGTAAATCGCAAGCGGTTATTGAATTTAACCTTGATGGCACAATCATCACAGCAAACGATAACTTTTGTAGTGTTATGGGTTATCGATTAGATGAGATTGTTGGCAAACATCATAGTATGTTTGCAGAGCCAGAATACGCTTCGAGTCAGGACTATAAAGATTTTTGGCAAAAATTGAATCGTGGAGAATTTTGTACTGGCGAATATAAACGAATAGGCAACGGTGGAAAAAATGTATGGATTAGGGCGTCTTACAATCCTATTTTTGATCCAAATGGTAAGCCTTTTAAAGTTGTGAAATATGCGAGTGACATCACTGAGCAAAAAGAAGCCGAATTTGAAGCGCGTTTGGCCGCCAACCGTGCAAATGCACTTAAAGTGTGTCAAGCCAATGTAATGATTGCAGACAATGACTTAAAGATAGTTTTCATTAACGATGAAAATTTAAAAATGCTTAAAAGGCGCGAAGCTGCTATTCGCCAAGTGTTGCCAAATTTTGATGCTAACAACTTAATTGGGCAGTGTGTAGATGTTTTCCATAAAGACCCAAGCCATCAACAAAAAATGCTAGCTGCGCTTAAAGATGTGTATCGCACCAGAATCACGGTTGCTGAATTAACCTTTTCGCTAATTGCTACACCTTGGCTGAATACCGAAGGTGAGCGCATTGGTACCATTGTCGAGTGGCAAGATTTGACCGATGAATTAGCTGCGCAAAGAGAAGCGGAGGCAATTGCTGCTGAAAATTCACGAGTTCGCCAAGCTCTCGATACGGTTAATACCAACACCATGATTGCAGATGCAAGCAATGAAATTGTGTATATGAATAGTGCCGTGTTAAATATGATGCGTAATGCCGAATCTGATATTAAGCGCGATTTACCTAACTTCAATGCGTCGTCATTAATGGGGTCAAATATGGATGTATTTCATAAAAACCCGGCGCATCAGCAACAAATGATAGAGCGATTGACATCAACGTATAGTACTGAAATTTTGGTCGGCGGTCGCACGTTTGCGCTTACTGCAAATCCTATCTTCTCTGATAATCAGGAGCGTTTGGGCACGGTTGTAGAGTGGCTAGATAGAACTGCTGAGGTGGCAATTGAGAAAGAAATTGACGAGCTTGTAACAGCTGCATCGCAAGGTGAACTAGATACACGCATCGATCAATCTGGTAAACAAGGCTTCTTCTTAAATCTCGCGCAAGGACTCAATAGGTTAGTTGAAATATCCGATGAGGTAATCACTGAAGCGGCAGAAATGCTTGATGCAATGGCGCATGGTGACTTAACCAAGCGTATTCAGAGCGATTACTTAGGCTCATTTGATAAGTTAAAACGCGATGCAAACACTACGGCAGAAAAGCTAACCGAAGTGATAGAGAAAGTTAGTGTGTCTTCTAATCTTGTTGCCAGTGGCGCGGAAGAAATTTCTCAAGGTAATACTGATTTAAGTCAACGTACCGAAGAGCAAGCGTCGTCATTAGAAGAAACTGCTTCAAGCATGGAAGAGATGACCAGCACAGTTCGCCAAAATGCAGATAATGCAAAAGTTGCGAATGAACTTGCCAACGACACCCAAGTAAAGGCTAAACAAGGCGGTGAAGTGGTTGAGCGTGCGGTAGAAAGCATGGCCGAAATCAATCAAGCCAGCAAGAAAATTGCAGACATCATAGGTGTTATTGACGAGATTGCATTCCAAACTAATTTACTTGCACTGAATGCAGCGGTAGAAGCTGCAAGAGCAGGTGAGCAAGGACGAGGCTTTGCGGTTGTTGCCGGTGAAGTGCGAAATTTAGCACAACGTTCTGCTGCCGCAGCTAAAGAAATAAAAGAGTTAATCCGAGACAGTGTGAGCAAAGTTGAAGACGGAACGCTACTGGTGAATGAATCAGGTAGTACGCTGCAAGAGATAGTTGCTTCTGTGCAACGAGTAACAGAAATGATTGCTGACATAACGGTAGCATCTGAAGAGCAAAGCTCGGGTATTGAACAGGTTAATAAAGCCATTACGCAAATGGATGAAATGACTCAGCAAAATGCCGCGCTTGTAGAGCAAGCCTCTGCGGCGAGTGAATCCATGGCGGAACAAGCAAATGGTATGCGTCAGTTATTAAGTTTCTTTAATACTAGCGGCAATCATAGCATTGAGTCTCCGATGATTACACAGCGACCAGCAGCAAAAAGCGCTCCAAAAGTTGCTCCGCGTAGTGAGCGCCTGCAAATAACCTCGGTTCCATCGGGCGATGATTTCGCCGATAGCAGCGAAGAGTGGGAAGAGTTTTAACTGTTCGTTAAAGCTAGGCAGAGGTTTCTGCCTAGCTTACTCTAGGAGTCATTGTGGCGAAGGAATTTCTGCTAACAGATCAAGAGTTTGAGTTGATCGCGAAAATGGTTTATGAAGCCTGTGGTATTGTGCTTGGTAGCCATAAACGCGAAATGGTTTATTCTCGTTTGGCGCGCCGTATTCGTGCATTAAATTTGGCAAGTTTTGCACAGTATATTACTTACCTTGATCAGCATAAACGTGACGAGTTTAGTCATTTTATTAATGCAATCACCACCAATTTAACTTCATTTTTTCGTGAACCGTATCATTTCGATTTTTTGCGTGAAACGCTTATTCCTCAAATTCTTGAACGCAATAAAAGCTCAAGGCGAGTAAGAATATGGTCTGCTGGCTGCTCGACAGGTGAAGAGCCTTATACAATAGCGATGACTTTGGCTGATAAGTTTCCGTCTAATTGGGATGTAAAGATATTAGCAACGGACTTAGATTCAAATGTACTGGCGAAAGCAAGCGCAGGTGAATACGCAGAAAACTCAATTACGGGTTTAGATAATGGCTTAAAAAAACGCTTTTTTCTGCGCAATAAGCAAAGTGGCCTGTTTAAAGTGAGGCCTGAATTGAGGGATAAAATTTACTTTAAGCGACTTAACTTATTACAAGAGTGGCCTATGAAAGGTGAATTTGATGTGATTTTTTGTCGTAATGTGGTCATCTACTTTGATCAGCCAACAAAAGAACTGTTATTTCAACGCTATGCTGCTCAGCTATGTTCACAAGGTCATTTATTTTTAGGCCATTCAGAAAGTATGAATAAGACACAAACGGAATTTGTAGCGCTTGGTAAAACCATGTACAGGAAGGTACTTTGAACGAGAATTTTAAGCAGTGCCTAAATGGCTTTGAAAACATAAAACGTTATTGGGATAGGGGCCGTGACGCCGTTGTCGCGAAAATTTTACCCGGCGAAGTGTATGTTACTAAACAAAATGAATTAATTTCTACGGTGCTGGGTTCGTGTATATCAGCATGTGTTTATGACTACAAAATGGGGATAGGTGGCATGAACCACTTTATGCTTCCAGCAAATAATAATGCGAGCATTGATAGTTTAAGCTGTCGCTATGGTAACTGGGCGATGGAGTTTTTGATTAATGAAATTATTAAAAATGGTGGCAATCGCGATAACTTTAAAATTAAAATTTTTGGTGGTGGTAAGATAATTCGCGGAATGGGCGACATTGGCGAAGGTAATATTATATTTGTGTCGCAATTTTTAAAAAATGAAGGACTGCAAGTTGAGTCCCATGATGTTGGTGGGCCTTGGCCGCGAAAAGTGCTGTTTAATCCCACTACAGGCAAAGCACACGTAAAAAAACTTCGAAGTATGCATAACGACACAATTCAACAACGTGAATTTAAATATCTTCACGAAATTGAAGAGCAAGATACGCATACTGATATCGAGCTATTTTAGGAATTAAGATGATCAGGGTTTTAGTAGTTGATGACTCACCATTGATTCGAGCGGTACTGACTGAGGTCTTACAGCAAGCACAGGATATTGAAGTAATTGGTACGGCAAATGATCCATATCAAGCAAGGGATCTAATTAAAAAACTTAATCCAGATGTGCTAACGCTCGATGTAGAAATGCCAAAAATGGACGGCGTGAGTTTTTTAAAAAACTTGATGCGACTAAGGCCAATGCCAGTTGTGATGATTTCGACCTTAACTCAGCAAGGCGCACCGATTACGCTTGAATGCTTAGAGTTAGGGGCCGTTGACTTTGTTGCTAAACCAACACAGCAAGTTGGTGACAAACTGCATGGTTACGCGCAAACCTTACACGAAAAAATAAGAGCGGCAGCAAAAGCTCGTGTACGAGCGATAAAACCCGTAACTCCCCCTGTGGCGAGTGTGGCTACGGGCACGTTTGATAATACTAAGCTGGTGGCAATTGGTGCATCAACCGGTGGCACTGAGGCAATTAAAGAAGTGTTAACCGGCTTGCCTGACAATTTCCCACCGATTGTTATTACTCAGCATATTCCACCTGTTTTTTCAGCCTCGTTTGCAGAGCGTATGGATCGTTCAGTCGCGTTAACGGTTAAAGAGGCGGAAGATGATGAGGAAATTAAGCCTAATCATGTTTATATCGCACCTGGCGATTACCACTTAGCGGTGGTTAGCAAAGGTACGAAACTGATGTGTAAAGTAGTTCAGTCAGCCCCTGTTAATCGTCATCGCCCAGCTGTCGATGTATTGTTTAAATCAATTGCTAAATTAAATTTGGGTAAAAAAGTGTGTGCGTCGTTACTTACCGGCATGGGGGCTGATGGTGCCGCTGGTTTGCTAAAGCTAAAAGAGAGTGATGCGTATACTTTGGCGCAAGATGAGGCATCGAGCGTGGTTTGGGGTATGCCGCGCGCTGCAGTCGAGTTGGACGCAGCGCAAAAAGTTCTTAGTTTAGATTCGGTTGCAAATGAAATTGCAAATTGGGCAAAAAAATGACCGTGCTATTTATCAATCACGAAAGGGTGAGATAGCCAGTAAAATCGGCCCGCTTTAGATTTACTTGGCGCAGTACAATTGTAACGCGAACGTCCTTTGTTTAGCTCACCTTCACTTTGCACAGTCACTTCATTTTCACTTTGCCAAGTAATTTTGGCTGTGTTACCACTGATAAAACAATTGAATTGCGAGTTGTTAAAGTCTTTCTCGGTAAAGGTTAATCTGAGTACTGGTGTCGAGTTGGTTGTAACCGATTGTGCATCAAGGTTAAATGAAAACGGCAGACTCGCGATTTTTGTTTTTAATGTGTCTAAATTGGCATAGATCCCTGATGCCGGAAAGCGCGGCACGCGCGTTAAGTCGGTACTTAACCCAACAGCGCCTGAATGCTGACCAATACCAACATAGCCTAACTCTTTTACTAACGTTTGTAATTCACGATTAAACTCACCATAGGGATACGCGACATACTTAAAGTTGTGGCCAATCTCCTGCTTAATACGTTGTTCGGAATGCGTAATATCGTTGCGTATTCTCTCTCGCCATTGCGCTAGTGACTCGTTATCTTCGCGAATATGCAAGTAATCGTGCTTTGCGCTGTGGTTTGCAATGTATGCACCTTCTTTTGTCAGTGCTTTTAGCTGCGGCCACGTCATCACATAGCTTTTACCTTCATCTATCAGTTGTGGGTTTACAAAAATGGTATAGGGATAGTTAAAGCGCTTTAAAATGGGCGCTGCTTGCGTGAAGTTATTAATAAATCCATCGTCAAATGTGAGTGCAACTGTTTTGTCAGGTATACTCTTTTGTTCTTTAACTGCTTCAATAATGTGCTGAAGTGGAACAACACTATAATTATTATCTTTTAAATAACTTAAGTGGGCGCTGAATTCATTTTCAGATAGGCTTGTCACACGTGGTAAAGTTTCTGATACATGGTGATATTGTAAAATCACAGCGGCATTAGCAAACGTAAAATAACAGATTAACCATAATCCAATAAATAAATGAAAAACTTTTTTACTCGTCATAAATCGTTCCATGTTGGGCTGTTAGTACTCGCTTGGCCGATGATTGTATCAAACATTAGTGTACCACTTCTCGGTTTGGTAGATACAGGTGTAATCGGCCATCTCAGTGACGCTAGCTTTTTAGCCGGCGTGGCACTTGGCAGCATGGTTATCAATTTACTTTTCTGGCTCGCAGGTTTTTTACGTATGAGCACAACCGGCTTGGTTGCGCAGGCTTACGGCAAAGACAATAAAAATGGTTTACTGCAAGAGCTAAAGCGCGCAGCACTATTTGCGTTCGCTGTTGCGCTATTGTTACTAGCAATAAGCCCTGTGATCAGCCATTTTATGGGGCTATTTTTATCGGGCAGTGATGCCGCGATAAAGCACGCACAAACGTATTTTAATATTCGTATTTTTAGCGCACCTGCCGCATTACTCAATATTGTGTTATTGGCGTGGATGTTAGGCACGCAATACAGTAAAGGCACGTTAATGATCGTGCTGGTGACCAATGTCGCCAATATTGTTCTCGATATTGTATTTGTAGTGGGTTTTGACTGGCAGGTTGAAGGCGCTGCACTTGCTTCGGTATGCGCCGATTACATTGGTTTAATAGCAGCTGTGTTGTTGCTTAAAGCACGTTTTGCTAAGCATGGATTATCGTTCTCCGCGCTTTTAAAAATATCACTCGACGGCCTAACTAGTGCGCTTAAGTTAAATCGAGATATCTTTATTCGTTCACTGTTTTTGCAGCTTTGCTTTGCCTTTATGACTTACTATGGCGGTTTTTTAGGGGATGCAACGCTTGCTGCAAATGCTGTATTACTTAACTTCTTATTGTTAGTAAGTTTCGCATTAGATGGTATTGCCTATGCTGTAGAAGCTAAAGTGGGTCAAGCGAAAGGGCGCAAAAAGGCGCAAGCAATTCATCTTTGGGTTGTTATCGGGCGCTTTTGGGCCTTTATATTTGCCTGCTTATACAGCGTAATGTTTTTGCTGCTAGGTAGCTGGATTATCAGTGTGTTAACTGACCTGCCGAATGTATTGGCGACCGCCGAGAAGTTTTTAATTTGGTCTATTATTTTACCGCCAATCGCTAGCTTTTGCTTTTTGTACGATGGAGTGTTCGTTGGCTTAACCAGAGCAAAAGAAATGCGTAATACCATGATTTTTTCAGCACTTGTTGGCTTTGCAGGAGTATTTGCCGTTAGCTATCCTTTGGGTAATCACGGGTTATGGCTGGCTATGACGTGTTTTATGGCGTTAAGAGGATTAACGCTGGCTAAAAAATATCACGATTTTTGGCGCTCTCGCCAACTTTTGCAATAACTTGTGAAAAGCGATTAGCAAAAATACCTAGATAACCATAAATAGCAAAGTACAGCGCGATAGGTAGTAGAACAAGCCCTGCTATTTGAAAATAATGACTGTTAAAGTAGCCATAAACAATTAAGCTGGCAGCAATAACAAACAAGCCTAAACCGCTGAAAAAGCGTTTTAGGCTTGTTTTAGGTTCTTGACCTAGTCGGTAGACTAGATGTTTGAATTTAGTAATATGAATGCTCGCCAGACTGGTGTTCAGTAATATCACGTACACCTGTGATTTCATCAAACTTAGCAACCATTTGCGTTTCAATGCCATCTTTAAGTGTTACATCAATCATTGAACAGCCATTACAACCACCACCAAACTGGACTACGGCAATACCGTCTTTGGTGATTTCAACTAAGTTAACCTGACCACCGTGATTCGCTAGTTGTGGGTTAATTTCTGTTTCAATCATATGTTGCACACGCTCTTGCAGTGACGCGTCATCACTTAGCTTTTTCGCTTTTGCGTTTGGTGCTTTTAGCGTTAGTTGTGAGCCCATTTTGTCAGTAACAAAATCAATATCGGCTTCTTCTAAAAACGGTGCGCTTTCTTCGTCAACAACGGCATCGAATCCATTAAATGGTAACTTAATGTCCGTTTCTTCAACGGCATCTGCCGGACAATATGACACGCCACACTCGGCTTGTGTTGTACCTGGGTTAACCACAAAAACGCGAATGTTAGTGCCTTCAGCTTGATCTGCTAGCAGTTTGGCAAAGTGGCTTTGTGCTGCCTCAGAAATGGTAATCATAATTCGACCTATACCTGACTAATTTACTCGGTTTTTAGTATATCACTTTTTTGCTTTGCTAAAATAGTAGGGCAAGTTGAAAAGGTTTTAACTTATCTTATTTTTTTGCTGCTTCAACTTAAAGCTGTAGGTTTGCGTAGTAAACATTGTTACTGTGAATATGCATAAAAATGCAATAAATATAACTAACCTATCATTATGGCATCACTATGAAAAAGCTGTCCTTTTTTTTAATAACAGCCTGTTTGGCACTGTTTAGCTGTATCAGTTCAGCAAAGAACTTAAACTTTTATTTTGACGATAATATTCGTTTCGATCCTTCTATTCCTACGCCAGAGTCTGTTCTGGGTTATCAGGTAGGCGATTGGCATGTTCGCCATGATCAGCTTGTTAGCTACATGAAATTGTTAGCTGAAAAAAGTGAGCGCATAAACATTGAGGTGATTGGTTACAGTCATGAACAACGTCCGTTATTATTATTAACGATCGCTAATCCAGCACGCCTAAATAACATTGAAACTGTGCGTAAACAGCACTTAGCACAATCAATCGAAGGTACTGAAATCAATGCTGATGCACCTGTAATCACGTGGATGGGCTATAGTGTGCATGGCAACGAAGCCAGTGGCAGTAATGCTGCGTTATTAGTTGCCTATTACCTTGCTGCAGCGCAAGGTGAAAAAATTAATCGCTTATTAGACGAAACAGTTATTTTGTTAGATCCTGCATTAAACCCAGATGGTTTAGCGCGATTTGCACAGTGGGTGAACAGTCACAAAGGCAAAAACTTAGTCGCAGATGAAAACCACAGAGAGCACAATGAGGCTTGGCCGAGCGGCAGAACAAATCACTATTTTACAGACTTAAACCGAGACTGGTTGTTGCTTCAGCACCCAGAGTCGCAGGCGCGTATTGCTAAGTATCATCAATGGATGCCTCATGTATTAACTGACTTTCATGAAATGGGTCCACACAGCACTTATTTTTTCCAACCGGGTATTCCATCGCGTAAGTTTCCACTTACTCCTGAGCAAAATGTAGAACTAACAAAAGAAATAGCGACCTTTCACGCAGCCGCATTAGATCAACAAGGTGAGCTGTATTTTACCGAGGAAAGCTTTGATGACTTTTATATTGGTAAGGGTTCTACTTATCCTGATATTCACGGCACCATTGGTATTTTGTTTGAGCAAGGCAGTGCACGAGGCCACAAGCATGAAACTATCAATGGTGTACGCGAGTTTTATGATGCTGTAAAAAACCAATTAACGACTTCTTTATCTACTTTTGATGCGGTTGTATCGGGCAAGCAAGGTTTGCTGTCTTACCAGCAGAAGTTTTATCAAGATACCGCAAAGCTTGCGAAAAAAGATAAAGTAAAAGGCTATGTAGTTGCAGCTGGTAACGACAAGTCACGTTATGAGTTATTTTTGTCGCTATTGCAGCAGCATCAGATTAAGGCATACCCGCTTAGTAAAGACATTAGCGTTAACAAGCAAGATTTCTCTGCTAATAGCAGTGTTTATATTCCGCTAAATCAGCCTCAATATCGCTTAATTAAAGGCGCGTTTTTAGAGCAAACAAGCTTTAACGATAATACCTTTTATGATGTTTCAGGTTGGAACTTAGCGCATTCATTTAACCTTGAATTTTCTGCTGTAACCTCAACCCGCGGTATTAAATACCAAGACTCATGGCAGCCAGCTAATCAAACTGAAAACCAGAGCCTAGCTTCAAGCTATGCATTTGCCTTTGAATGGAACGATTATCTAGCACCTAAACTGCTATCACAGTTACAGCAAAATGGTGTTATTGCTCGAGCGGCAATGAAACCATTTACCGCATCTACTGCTAATGGTGAACAACGCTTTGCTGCTGGCGCAATTATTATCGCTAAGGGTCTGCAACAAGATGCTGATTGGTTTGACAAAGTTCAGCAATTAGCTAGCAATTCACCGGTAAAAGTACATCAAATATCATCGGGATTAACAGCGCAAGGTGTTGATATTGGCTCGCGCAATATCGTGCCGTTAAAAACACCAAAAGTATTACTATTAGGCGGTAAAGGTACCAGCCAATATGAAGTAGGTGAAGTTTGGTATTACCTTGACCGTTATTTAGATATTGCAGCTACTTTGGTTGATTTAGATCGTTTGGAACGCATTGATTTAGCATCTTACACCCATGTTATTTTAACTAATGGCAGTTTTTCCACTGTAAATGCAAAAATGGTTGAAAAGCTAAAGTATTGGGTGCAACACGGTGGTGTAATTTGGGGTCATAAATCGGGCGCTAAATTCTTAGCGGACAAAGGTATTTTGAAAGCCGAATATCTTTCAAGCAATGACATGGCAAAAGCTTTTCCAACCGATAATTTGAGTTACGCTGATAAAGATAGTTACCATGGTGATAAACGAATTGCAGGTGCTATTTTTAATGCGAATATCGATTTAAGCCATCCATTAAGCTTCTCATTTGAGCGTAACACATTGCCAGTATTTAAAAATAGCACCTTTGTTTTAAAGCCAAGTGAAAAACCGTTTGTAAATGTTGCAACCTACACTAAAACACCGCTATTAGCGGGTTTTAGTCATGAGCTAAACAATCAGCAAATAGCCGGTGCCGGCGTTTTAATGGCGCATAACTATGGTAAGGGCAAAGTGATTGCAATGTCAGATAATCCAGTGTTTCGTAGTTATTGGTATGGCACAAGCCGCTTACTAAGTAATGCTATTTTCTTTGGTCATGCGATTGATGCTAAATAACGTACGTTACTAAAAGTTTATTGTTTAAAAGGCGTCTTGGACGCCTTTTTTGTTAACTGGATGAACTTAACTAGGTTTAGTTGGATCGCTAATCGCAAACACCCAAACTGACACCTGTTTCACCCCAGCGCTTTTTAACAATTTTGCAATTTCATTAACCGTATAACCTGTCGTTATGATGTCATCAGCAATTGCCACATGTTGATATTGGTGTATGAGGTTACAGCTAAATGCCTCTTTTATATTGGTTTTGCGAGCGCGTTTATTTAGTTCGCTTTGCGGCTTAGTGCGTTTGACGCGGGTAATGGATTGGGTATCAACTGCAATACTGGTACGTTGCCAAATTTCCTCACTTTGATTGAAACCACGAACAACGCGCCGCTGCCAATGCAATGGAACTGGCATTAATACATCAGGTATTTGCCAATTTTGTTCTGCTTGCGCATCTTTTACTTGCGCTTTAATTAACTGATGTAATGCCGCTTTGTACGTCAGTTGTTTATTAAATTTAAGGCCTTTTAGCCAAGCTGAAACCGGATGTTGATACCAACAGACTGCAAAGAGTGAGTCAAATGTAGGGTTGGGTATTAGTTTGTTGATATCTGGGCGGTGAAGTAGGTTTGCTGAGCTTTTAAAATTTAACCGTGCAATATCAGACAGACATATGCGGCAAATTTTTGCCGGAGCTCGAACCGGTTGATGGCAACACACACATAAATTTGGTAGTGCCCAATCGAAAAGTCGGTAACAGTAATTCATATAGGATTTCCATATCGCTAACTGTTAGTATAGCGGCAAAAATTTAAAGTGAGGGCAAATCATGGCTGATGTAGTTCTACTGCATGGTTGGGGCATGAATAAAGGTATTTGGCAGTTACAAAAAGATGCACTTGAGGCGCAAAGTGACCATATGATACATACTTTGAATTTACCTGGTTTTGGCGGTAATCAATTTAGCGATGCTGTTTATGATTTAGAGTGTGTTGCAAGGCAACTTGCAACAGATATTGCAGATCAGTCGGTGTTAGTTGCTTGGTCTTTATCGGGTCTTATTGCGTTAAAAATTGCTGCGCTTTTTCCACATAAAGTTAAGAAAATTGTGTTGGTTGCTTCAACCCCATTTTTTGCAAGTAGTGAACAGTGGCGTGGTATTGACGACAAAGTGTTAGACACGTTTATGGCGCAATTGAGCACCAATCACCAAAAAACTGTAGAGCGATTTTTGGCAATTCAAGCAATGGGAAGTGAGCATGCAAAGCAAGACATTAAGCAAATAAAAGCCCTGCTTGCTGAATACCCAGCGGCGCAAGAGATCGCGTTATCAGGAGGTTTAGCTATTTTAAAAAATGAAGATTTGAGAGATCTTTTTGCGCAACTTCCTTTGCCTATCTCTGGTATTTTTGGCCGTCTTGACTCCCTTGTGCCAGTCAAAGCTGTCGCAAAAATGCAGCAACTTAATCCTCAATTTAAGGCAGATATTCTAGCTAAAGCATCTCATGCACCTTTTATTTCTCACCCGCAAGAATTTACTAACTTATTGTTATCTCATATAGAAAGTTAAAACATTTTCAGGGCGGCAATTTATTGCCGCTTTAACTTTATTTTGATGGAATTTTGAGCGATAATAAAGCTGTCACTATTCTTTATGAATAAAGGAGTGTTTATGGACGTTTCAAACAACTTGGGGTCTGCATTTAATGCTGGCTTGCAAGGCCTGCAAAGTGCTTCTGATGGTATTACTGAGTCTTCAGCAAATATTGCACGTGCGCAAACGGAACGAGAAGTTGAACGCGCCGAACCAGCACCAGAAACGCGTGAAGCGCAAAGCCCGCCAGTTAATGTAACTAACGAGCTAGTTAACCTTAGGGTTGAACAATTTAATGCGCAGGCAAATACCCGTTCAATTCAAACGGCTGACGAGGTGTTGGGCACGTTAATTGATGTAAGAGTTTAGCTCAGCAAAATAAATGAACATCGTAACTACTTATCCAAACATTAGCTTAAACACGGCTAATGTACATACTGAAACAGCGCGACGTGATAATCAGTTGCGCGAATTAGTTACGCCTGTAAAGCAAGCAGAAGCTGCCGCTGCAAATTCCCGTCTCGCAGCTGATCAAGATAAAACACGTCAACCTGGCAGCAGCCAAGTTGAAAACCAAGACGCGCTCGAAAATAAATCCGAAGACATCACTAAAGTAAGTGAAAAAAAGCAAGATCAGGATCAGCAAGAGCAGCAAAGTAAGCAACAAGAGCAAGAGAAGCAAAAACAGCTTGAACAAGTAGAGGCACAAGCACTTTCTCAGCTTAAGCAAAGAGATCGCGAAGTTAAAGCACACGAGCAAGCACATGCGGCAGTGGGTGGTCAGTATGCTGGTAGCCCAAGTTACGAATATGAGCGTGGTAGCGATGGCAACAATTATGCAGTTGCGGGTGAAGTGCCGATTGATGTAAGCGAAGTACCTAACGACCCGCAGGCAACCATAGACAAAATGCAGCAAGTACGCGCTGCAGCATTAGCCCCACAAGAACCGTCAGGAGCGGATCGCTCGATTGCTGCTGAAGCAAATCAGAAAATGAGCGAAGCTCGAGCTGATTTGAATGCTGAGCTGAGTACGTTTTTTGATAAAAACGAAGAAAGCTCAGATACAGAGGCTGGCGATGGCGAGGCTAAGCAAACTAACTACGATTTTAGTGAGCGTCGTGATTCTGAAGTTAATCAGCGAGCAGAGCGCATTGCTAAATTCTATCAGGCTGCAACGTCGCCGTTTGAACGGCCTAACTTAGCAAGCTATGCATAAATAAAAAAACCGCACACTGTGCGGTTTTTTTTTATGATTGTGTTTATAACAATTCGGCAGCGCTTGATTGGGTTTTCTACTGTGTTATCGGCTGACTAACATAGAATAACTATGCCACGCAGCCTCTGCCTTGTATAAACCCCAATCAAACTGCTGCAAAAACGAACTTGAAAGATCAACAGCCCGTAGTTTAAATCACGTTATTTCTTTAGCTTTGCGAATGCTTCAGCAAATGCGTTCCCCATAGCGGCATTATTATTTTGCTTAGGCTTTGCTTTTTTTGCAGTAGCTTGCGCTGGTTTATTCGTTTTCGGCTTAGCAGCTGGTGCTTTCTCACGTATTTCTTCGTCTAGGCGCATCGTAAAGCTGATACGTTTGCGTTCGACATCTACTTCAAGCACTTTTACTTTTACAATATCACCTGCTTTTACCACTTCACGTGGGTCTGAAACAAACTTGTTTGTTAATGATGAAATATGCACTAAGCCGTCTTGGTGTACGCCCACATCTACGAAGGCGCCAAAGTTTGCAACGTTTGATACAACACCTTCTAAAACCATACCTGGCTTGAGATCTGCAATTGTTTCAACACCTTCTTTAAAGCTTGCTGTTTTGAATTCAGGGCGAGGATCGCGACCTGGTTTATCAAGCTCAGCTAAAATATCGCTGATGGTTGGTAGGCCAAACTTATCCGTAACAAAGTCTTGTGGTGAAAGTGATTTTAGTAAACCTGAATTACCAATGAGTTCTGCCACTGAAACATCCGCTTTTGCAGCGATACTCTTCACAATCTCATACGCTTCAGGGTGAACAGCAGAGCTATCTAATGGATCTTTACCTTGGTTAATGCGTAAGAAACCAGCAGATTGCTCAAATGCTTTAGGACCAAGGCGTTCAACTTTTTTAAGCTCTTTACGTGAATTAAACGTACCGTTTTGGTCGCGGTAGCTAACAATATTTTGCGCAAGGGTTTTGTTTAGGCCTGCAACACGTGTTAATAGTTGTGCTGATGCCATATTTACATCTACACCAACGGCGTTTACACAGTCCTCAACAACAGCTGTTAGGCTTTGACCTAATTGGCTTTGTGATACATCGTGCTGGTACTGACCTACACCAATTGCTTTCGGCTCAATTTTCACAAGCTCAGCAAGAGGGTCTTGTAAACGACGTGCAATAGAAACTGCACCACGAATAGATACGTCTAGGTTTGGAAACTCTTCTGCTGCGACTTCAGATGCTGAGTAAACCGATGCGCCAGCTTCGCTGACCATAACTTTGCTCATTTTTAGATCGGCTTCTTGTTTTAACAGTTCGGCAATTAATTTGTCACTTTCACGTGATGCTGTGCCATTACCGATGGCGATAAGTTCAACTTTATGTTGGCGGCATAATTGGCTTAGTGTGCGCAGTGACTTATCCCAATGATTTTGCGGGGCATGTGGGTAGATTGTTACGTTATCGAGCAGCTTGCCGGTTTTATCTACCACCGCAACTTTACAACCTGTACGTAAACCAGGATCAAGACCTAACGTGGTTTTTGCACCCGCTGGGGCAGCCATTAATAAATCATTTAGGTTCTTAGCAAAGACATCAATTGCACCTTGCTCTGCAACTTCCCTGATCTTACCTAAAAACTCGTTTTCTAAGTGAAGTGCTAATTTAATTTTCCAGGTCCATTGCGCCACTTGCTTAAGCCATGGGCTCGCTAGTACGTCTAACTTATAATGATCGGCGATAATACGAACACACTCAGCGTTGCCATCTTCTAGACTCGGATCAGGATTAATTGTTAGGCTGATAATGCCTTCATTACGCGCACGCAGCATTGCTAATGCTCGGTGTGACGGTACACGGCTTAAGGCTTCACTGTGTTCAAAGTAATCTTGATATTTGGCGCCGTCTTTTTCTTTGCCAGCAATCACTTTGCTTTCAATAAACGCATGTTTTTGTAGCATGCTTCTTAACTTAGCAAGCAATTTTGCATCTTCCGCAAAACGCTCCATTAAGATAAATTTAGCACCATCAAGAGCGGCTTTACTGTCTTCAATGCCTTTTTCAGGGTTAATAAAGTCAGTTGCTGTTACTTCTGGGTCAAGTACTGGATTATCTAATAATTGATTTGCCAGCGGCTCAAGACCTGCCTCAATGGCAATTTGCCCTTTAGTACGGCGTTTTGGTTTATAAGGTAAGTAGAGATCTTCCAGCTCAGTTTTACTGGTTGCCTTATCGATGTCGGCCTTTAACTCAGCACTTAGCTTATCTTGTCCTTCAATGGTCTTAAGAATAAATGAGCGACGTTCTTCTAACTCACGAAGATAACCAAGGCGCTGTTCAAGTAAACGCAGTTGGCCATCATCTAAACCACCGGTAACTTCCTTTCTATATCGAGCAATAAATGGAACGGTTGCTCCATCGTCTAATAATTGTGTTGCAGCAGTCACTTGCTGTACTGAGGCGTTTAGCTCGTGAGCTAATTGATTAGCAATAGCGTTCATTAAAAACCTTTAAATCGGTAAAAAGTGGGTGGTTTGTAATTTTGAGAGACCACACCAGAAAATTTGTTTTATATATATTGCCTATAGATCTTGTATCTAAACTTAAATTTTTCAATCATAAGCAATAAATAAATTACCACACCTAGTTATTTAACTATGAGAAAAGCACCTAAGCAGGTATTTCCTAAGCGTTCCAATTATATTACACGTAGCGGCTATGATGAACTAGAAAGGGAATTACGTTCCTTATGGAAAGAAGAGCGCCCAAGAGTAACGCAAGCCGTATCGGAAGCAGCAGCATTAGGCGACCGTTCGGAAAACGCTGAATACATTTATGGTAAAAAGCGATTGCGTGAAATTGATCGCCGCGTACGCTTTTTGACCAAACGCCTAGAACAAGTGAATATTGTTTATCCTAAGCCTGAACAAGCAGGAAAAGTGTTTTTTGGTGCCCGTGTCGAAGTGGAGGATGAAGAAGGTAATACCTTTAACTATCAGGTCGTTGGGCCAGACGAGTTTGATGTGAAAAATGGCAAAATTAGCATCGATTCACCCTTTGCTCGTGCTATGTTAGGTAAACAAGTTGATGATGAGTTTGAATTTAAAAATGCAGAGGGCGTAGCATTATTTTTTATTAATGCCATTAATTATGATGCGTCATAGTAAGAGTTTGTAATACCTAGTAACACTCTTCCTTTACCTAATTGTCAAAAAAGTATTTATAGTAGGCTATATTGCCAAAGAAAAAATAATAGAAGAATGAAATCATGGGACAAGAAACAACAAAAATACTAGTAGTCGATGATGACATGCGTTTACGCAGCTTACTTGAGCGCTATTTAGTAGAACAGGGCTTTATTGTGCGCTCTGCGGCAAACTCGGAGCAAATGGACCGCTTAATTGAACGAGAAAACTTTCATTTAATGGTATTGGACCTGATGCTACCGGGCGAAGATGGTTTATCGATTTGCCGTCGTTTACGCCAAAAAGAAAATGACATCCCAATTGTTATGCTTACGGCAAAAGGCGATGAAGTTGATCGTATTATTGGTTTAGAGCTTGGCGCTGATGACTATATTCCTAAGCCGTTTAACCCGCGTGAACTACTTGCACGTATTAAAGCTATTTTACGTCGTCGTGCCAGTGATGTACCAGGCGCGCCTTCGGCTGAAGAAAACGAAATACGCTTTGGCCAGTTTTCATTAAACTTAGCAACCCGCGAAATGAGCAAAGGCGATGAAACAGTGTCGCTTACCAGTGGTGAGTTTGCAGTATTGAAAGCCTTAGTTTCACATCCTCGCGAACCGCTAAGCCGTGATAAATTAATGAACTTAGCACGTGGTCGTGATTACAGTGCGTTAGAGCGTAGTATCGATGTGCAAGTATCTCGATTACGCCGCATGATTGAAGAAGACGCTGCTAATCCGCGCTACATTCAAACCGTATGGGGCTTAGGCTACGTATTTGTGCCAGATGGCAAAGAATAACCACAGCTAAGCTAACATTATGCGTATTTTTCCGCGCAGTGCATTTGGTCAAACCGTTTTTTTGGTTGGTGCACTGCTGCTTATCAATCAAATCGTATCTTATATTTCGGTTACGCTTTACGTTGTAAAGCCTTCTATCGAGCAAGTTAACTTAATGCTGGCGAAACAAGTTCGCACGGTATTTATTGGTCATCAAGATGGTGTGGAAATGTCGGATGAAGTTGCGGAGCAATTTTATTTGGCGACTGGCGTTGAGATGATGAGTGAACGTGAAGCGATGCGACACGGCTTAGAACAAGCCAGCGAATACCCTTATTTGTCTCGGGTGATGTCTGAATATTTGCAGGGTGAGGCGCGTGTACGCATTAGTCAGACCGATATTCTTGTGTACTGGGTTGAGCCACCACAAGCGCCAGGCTACTGGGTTAAAATTCCGTTAGTCGGTTTTCAAGAGGCGAATGTAAAAGTACTGACTTTCTATCTTGCCTTTATCGGTGTGTTAAGCGTGTTAGGCGGCTGGCTATTTGCAAGTCACTTAAACCGTCCTCTAAAGGCAATGCAAAAAGCGGCTAATAAGGTAGAGGTTGGTGATTATTCGAGCCAACTTCCCGAGCTAGGTTCAATTGAAATGATTGAAGTAACGCGTGCTTTTAACCAAATGTCACGTGGCCTTGCTGCAGTAGAAGAAGATCGTAGACTGTTAATGGCTGGTGTTTCCCATGATTTACGCACGCCATTAACACGTATTCGTCTTGCAACAGAAATGATGTCGGAGCATGAAGATTACTTACGAGAAGGCATCATTACCGATATCGAAGATATGAATGCGATTATTGATCAGTTTATTGAGTATCTACGCAATCATAAGCTAAGTGATTTAGCGCCAGATGATATAAATGCGCTTGTTTCGGAAGTGGTTGCATCGGAACAAAAGCAAGGCCGAGAAATTAGCTTTAGTGCTAATGAAGCGTTGCCAAATATTCCAATCAGCCATGTTGCCATGAAGCGCGTAATTACCAATATGATTGAAAACGCGCTGCGCTATAGCGAAGAGGATGTCACTGTTGTGACTCAGTACTCTGCGAATAAAGAGTATGTTGAGATCCTTGTGCAAGACAAAGGCCCAGGTATTCCTGAACACGAGTTAGAGCGAGTGTTTCAGCCGTTTACCCAAGGCGATCAGGCGCGCGGTAGCGAGGGCAGTGGCTTAGGGCTTGCAATTATTAAGCGCATTGTCGATATGCATCAAGGAAAAGTAACATTGCGCAATCGTGCTGAGGGCGGTTTAGAAGCAAAGGTTAGCTTGCGAGTTCATTTAACAAACTAACCTTATGGTGCCTAGCTTATTTAGGCACCATAAATTTGTTCTGCGGTATTGAACAGCACCCATGATGTGACAATGTACTTATCATTGGAAACTGGAATACACCCTCTGTGAGTGTGAGTGAAATACGCCGGTGCAATTACCATAGAGCCTTGCTTTGGTTTAATCTTTTTATTCTGATAATAGAATTCAGTTTCACCACCTTCTTCCACATCATTTAAATAAAACATAAATAGTAAAATACGGTGCAAGCTATCGTTATGGCCTTTTTGCGGATAAACCTCACTGTGCCAGTAGGGGTAACCACCTTGGCCTGCAGTGTATTTTTGCGCTTGAATTTGACCTAAGCGAAAAATTTGCTGCACTAAAACGGGTAACTGAGGGCGACCCACTTCATCGAAATTTTCTACCGTTAAGTCAACCGGCTGTTTGGTTTTTGGGTGATAAACTTTTAAACCAAATGCGCCAATAAGTGCAAAGAAGTGTTCTTCAAAATACTCAAATACTTTTTCGGTGGTGTTTTGCAGAATATGCTGTAGCTCAGTTTGATATTCGATGTGTTGGTTTAAATATAAGTCTTGGCTATTTTTTTTACTAAGGTCAACGCCGCCACTGGTTTTGCCTTGTGTTAAAAACGGGCTGTTATCAAACTTAGTGAGGAAGTTGTCACAAAACTCCTTACTAAGTACATTGTCGTATACTCGAATAAAATCCTGCATTATTGGCCTTATTATTTTAATTATTAATAAACATAACTATAGTGAGCACATATTTAGTTTATAAAGCTCATTTACTATGTTTAGTGAAACACTTATGCCGCGTTTTAGCGAAACAGATGCGTTAGGACATATCAATAATACAGCGCTACCGGTTTGGTTTGAAGCAGCGCGTACCCCTTTTTTTCGTTTCTTTACACCAGACTTAGATTGCAATAAGTGGAAGCTAATTGTCGCTAAAATCGAAGTGGAATTTAAAGGTGAGCTGTTTTATGGTCAGGAAATTACCATAAACTCCAGCATTAGCCGTATTGGCAATTCGTCATTTGTAATTTGCCAAGAAGTGTATCAGCACAATGAACTCTGTGCGGTAGGTCACGCCACAATGGTGCGCTATAACTTTGATAAAAAAGCGTCGGTAGCACTTAACGATACTGAGAAAGCACAGTTAATGGAACATTTTAAGGCGAGTTAATTATTTTTGAATAAGTGGCTCGCAGGTGAATCACACGCCGTAACGGTAAATTGGTAGCCATACTGTGCATTGTTATCTTTGCTAATGAGTAACACCTCATGATCGTTTAGTTCAACCGCTTTAGTGTTGTTTGGTTTACTACAGCGTGAATATTTGTCGGCTTCTTGACGATATGCAAACATGGCTACTAGGTGATGAATAACTGACTCGTAGCCTTGGTTTATCGGTATTGTTAATTCGTCAGTGGCGCCCGAATCATCATTAAAGCTAATGCTAAATGTTTCTTTCTCTGGCTTTTCTGGTTCAGGTGTATCAGATGGCGTTAACCTATTCTGCTGTTCGTTAAACTTAGCTTGCTCCTTTTCAGTGGTGCTGACGTTTGGGTCAATACTTTGGAAGATTCTATCAATCTCCTGTTGATCGCCTAACCACAGTGACATCAGCTGGAACAGTACGGTAAAACAAACAGTAAAGCGCATCGCATTGGAAAAGAAAGGATGATTGCTTTTTGAAAAGAAGCGCACAATTTTAATGCCAAACGGTTTTGCCAATAAAATAGTAAATAAGTAAAAAGGAACAAACAGTTGGTAAATAAATAAGGCAAATACACTAATGCCTAACAGCCAGCTTGGTAGCACCATTAAAATGGCAAAGTTATGGGTATAATTAAAGTGCGTAGCAGACACACCGGTTACTTCATTTACTAACGACGCACTTGAGGCTAAAGCAAAGTTAGTTATGACTGCATAAAATAGTAAAATCACCGCTTTGCCAGCTAACGTGTCCCAAGCCTTGGTAAATCTCGGCCAAAACTCCATAATTAGGCCAACTAAAGTCAATAACGCTGCAAGCTGATAATCGCCTTGAAAAACCACAAGCAAGGCAAATGATAAACTATAGAGTTTTTCTGGCAGCGATAGCGACTGCCAAAAGTTAACTAGCTTTAATTTTACTAATGTTAACTTTGGCAGTTTTTGACTAATTAATTCCATTTAGGCGCTTTATTTTTATTATTAAGTAAGAGTAACTTATAGCATTTGTTTTAAGTAGCGACCAGTATGAGACACAGGATGTTGTGCAACTTCTTCAGGCGTACCTGAAATTAAAATCTCACCACCGCCAGAACCACCTTCAGGGCCTAAATCAACAATCCAGTCGGCAGTTTTAATCACATCGAGATTGTGCTCGATAACCACAATGGTATTGCCGTGATCACGTAAGCGATGCAATACAACAAGTAATTGCTGAATATCAGCAAAGTGTAAACCTGTCGTCGGTTCATCCAGAATGTATAACGTTTTACCGGTATCGCGTTTAGATAGTTCGCGGGCCAATTTAACACGTTGCGCCTCACCGCCAGATAGCGTTGTTGCCGCTTGGCCTAGACGAATATAACTTAAGCCAACATCCATTAAAGTTTGTAACTTGCGTGCAATAGCTGGAATTTTGTCAAAAAATTCGCGCGCATCTTCCACAGTCATATCAAGCACTTGGTGAATGTTTTTACCTTTGTATAGTACTTCTAAGGTTTCACGGTTGTAGCGTTTACCAGTACACACATCACATGGCACGTATACATCGGGTAAAAAGTGCATTTCTACTTTAATTACACCGTCACCCTGACATGCTTCACAGCGCCCGCCTTTTACGTTAAAGCTAAAACGTCCTGGTTTATAACCACGCGAACGGGCTTCTTGCGTGCCTGAAAATAACTCACGAATGGCAGTGAAAATACCTGTGTAGGTAGCAGGGTTTGAACGTGGAGTACGTCCAATAGGGCTTTGGTCAATATCGATAACTTTGTCGAATAAATCCATACCAGTAATGGATTTATAGGGTGCAGCTTCGGCAGTTGTTGCGCCATTGAGTTCAGTATGAGCCACTTTGAATAGGGTGTCGTTGATTAAGGTCGATTTACCAGAGCCAGAAACGCCCGTAATACAGGTCATTAAACCAAATGGAATTGATAGGTCGACACTTTTTAAGTTATTACCTGTTGCGCCTTTTAACTCCAGCCATTTATCTTGTGGCTGGTGGCGAGTCGCAGGTATTTCAATTGCTTTGGTGCCCGCTAAATACTGTCCGGTAATTGAGTCCTTACAGTTTACAATGTCGTCTCGGGTACCTTCGGCAATAACTTGCCCACCGTGCACCCCTGCGCCTGGGCCAATATCAATAATATGATCCGCAGCACGTATTGCATCTTCATCGTGTTCAACCACAATTACAGTGTTACCTAAATCACGTAAGTGCGTTAATGTGGCAAGTAATCGGTCATTATCTCTTTGGTGCAAACCAATTGAGGGTTCATCTAAAACGTACATAACGCCAACAAGGCCAGCACCAATTTGGCTGGCAAGGCGAATACGCTGTGCTTCACCACCCGATAACGTATCGGCACTGCGCTCAAGTGATAAGTAATTAAGGCCAACATTTACCAAAAACGATAAGCGATCACTAATCTCTTTTAAGATTTTCTCGGCGATTTTTGCTTTTTGTCCGCTAAAGTTTAGCTCGCTGAAAAAATGCTGTGCTTCACCGATACTCATGCGCGTTACGTGAGGTAAATTAGTAGTGCCAATAAACACATTACGTGCTTCTTCACGTAAACGTGAACCATGACAGCTAGGGCAATCTTGATTCGTTTGGTATTTGGCTAGCTCTTCACGTACTGAATTTGATTCAGTTTCTTTGTAGCGGCGCGCCATATTATTAAGCACACCTTCAAATACGTGATTTCTTACCACGACATCGCCACGGTCGTTACGATATTGAAATTCAATTTTAGTACGGCCCGAACCATTTAGTACCACTTTTTGCGCATCGGCTGGCAGTTGTTCAAACGGTGTTTCAACATCAAAGTCGTAATGATTTGCAACGGCTTGCAGCATTTGAAAATAGTAAAAGCTGCGTTTATCCCAACCGCGAATAGCACCGCCAGCAAGGCTAAGCTCTGGGTTTTGTACCACACGGCTTGGATCAAAATACTGGCGTACCCCTAAACCATCACAGCTTTGACAGGCACCCGCAGGGTTATTAAATGAGAATAAACGCGGTTCAAGTTCAGTCATGGCATAACCACAACTCGGACAAGCAAAATTCGCCGAGAAAACAATTTCGTCTTTTTCTGGCTCATCCATGTAGGCGATTTGTGCCACGCCATTTGAAAGCTCTAATGCTTGTTCGAACGATTCCGCTAAACGAAGTTGTAGGCCATCTTTTACCTTGATACGGTCGACAACCACTTCAATTGTATGTTTTTTATGGAGTTCTAGCGTTGGCGGATCTGAGAGATCGCATACTTCACCATCAATTCGCGCGCGAATAAAACCTTGTGCTGCTAAGTTCTCAAGTAACTTGATATGTTCACCCTTACGCTCTTTCACGACAGGGGCAAGCAACATTACTTTTGTGCCTTCTGGCAGCTCAAGTACTTGATCGACCATTTGACTAATGGTTTGTGCGGTGAGCGGTAAATTATGAGTTGGGCATCGCGGTTCACCAACACGGGCGAAAAGCAGCCTTAAGTAATCATAAATTTCGGTGATAGTGCCTACGGTAGAACGTGGGTTATGAGATGTTGATTTCTGTTCTATCGAAATAGCTGGCGATAAACCTTCAATATGGTCGACATCTGGTTTTTCCATTAAGGATAAAAATTGACGCGCATACGCAGAAAGTGACTCAACATAACGACGCTGACCTTCGGCATATAATGTATCAAATGCCAGCGATGATTTTCCTGAGCCAGATAAACCTGTGATAACAATCAGTTTATCGCGTGGAATGGTTAAGTTGATATTTTTTAAGTTGTGCGTGCGGGCGCCGCGAACCTCGATATGTTCCATTGTTATCCTATAGCATTAGCGAACAGCAATATTGCGCCTAGTATTGCATTATATTGTATAAATATACAGCCCTAACTTATACCTATGCCCCAAATGGCTTATCATGTTATAAGGCTAAATTGCGTATTTAATAGAGCTTGGTAGGCGCAAATTTTAATGGGTAATAGTTTATTTAAGCAGAAATTACCTGCTTGGATCACCTTAAGTAGCGGAATTAGTTGAGTAGGTGTAGCGATAAACACTTTTAACCAAATACGGGTTAGAATAACCAATAAGGTTTATGGTAAACTTGCCGCCTTAATTTTCTAATCATTATTTGCTAATTCGTTAATGTCAGCTTCTTCATTAAATGCTCTTGAAAAACGCACAGCGGTGTCGCTTGCATGCGTATTTGCATTTCGCATGCTTGGCTTATTTATGCTTATGCCTGTGCTTGCAATCTACGGTACTGAATTAGAAGGGTTTTCGCCTTTATGGATTGGTATTGCGATAGGCGCATATGGCTTAACACAAGCGCTTTTACAAATTCCTATGGGCTGGTTATCAGATAAATTTGGCCGTAAATGGGTGATTGTAGCGGGCTTAATTATGTTTGCGATTGGCTCGGTGATAGCGGCTATGGCCGAATCAATTTACACCGTAACCCTAGGGCGTGCATTACAGGGAATGGGCGCAATTGCCGCCGCTGTATTGGCGCTAGCGGCCGATTTAAGCCGTGATGAGCAACGTCCTAAAGTGATGGCTGTTATTGGTATGTGTATTGGCCTTAGCTTTGCTGCGGCCATGTTGCTAGGCCCAATGATTGCGGCATCGTTTGGCGTGAGTGGTATATTTTGGCTGACGGCATGTTTGGCTGTGTTGGGTATTTTTATAGTGTTAACTGTGGTACCAACCGCGGTAAACCGTGCACCAAAAGGCGATACATCAGCCTCTTTGAACGATATAAAAAACCTAGTGAAACACCCGCAATTAGTGCGTTTAAATTTAGGTGTGATGTTACTTCACTTAACTTTAACGGCGGTGTTTGTTGCGCTGCCGGCTGAACTTATTAAAGATGGGTTAGCCGCAGAAATGCACTGGAAGCTTTATATTCCGGTTTTATTATTGGCGTTTGTATTTATGGTGCCAATGATGATTATTGCGATTAAAAAACAAAAAGAAAAAATGGCTTTTTTAGTGTCAATCGCACTGATTGTCGCAAGTTTAATGAGCTTAAGTTTGTTTGGTTCAAGCGCACTTATTATTGGCGTGTGCATGCTTATTTATTTTATAGCGTTTAACTTTTTAGAAGCCACAATGCCGGCATTGGTTGCGCGCATTTCTCCTGCAGGCCAAAAGGGATCTGCAATGGGCGCTTTTAGTTCTACCCAGTTTTTAGGCGCGTTTTTAGGCGGTATTATTGGTGGGTATTTTGCGCAAGTGAGCGATGCTCAGACAGTATTTGCCGCAGCAACCTTGGTTGGGGTAATATGGTTTGCTATAGCGTGGGGAATGGAAGTACCACCAAAAAGTAAGCTGATAAGCTTACTCACTGAATTACAAGGGGAGAAAGAAAATTTTGACCCTGAAAAAGCAGCCGAAAAGTTAGCAAATGACCTTGCTGATTTACCGGGTGTATTAGAAACAACAGTAGTACTTGAAGAAAATCGTACATACTTAAAAGTAAAAGAATCAGAATTCGATTTGCAACAAGCAAAAGCGGTTGCAGGTATAGTTTAATTAAAGGAGACAGACCATGGCTCGTGGTATTAACAAAGTGATCCTAGTTGGTAATTTAGGCCAGGATCCAGAAGTGAGATATATGCCAAACGGTAACGCAGTTGCCAATATCACACTTGCAACGTCTGACAGTTATAAAGATAAAAACACGGGTCAGTTAGTCGATAAAACCGAATGGCACCGTGTGGTGTTTTTTGGCAAGTTAGCTGAAGTTGTTGGTGAATATTGTCGTAAAGGTTCGCAAATTTACGTTGAAGGTAAATTACAAACGCGTAAGTGGCAAGATCAGCAAGGCCAAGAAAAGTATACAACTGAAATTGTGGTTGATGGCTTTACTGGTCAAATGCAAATGCTAGGTGGCCGCGGTGATAACGCGGGTAGCAATTCTGGTGGTGGTTTCCAACAGCAGAATCAACAGCAATCAGGTTTTGCACCACAACAATCACAAGGTTTTAACCAAGGTGCTCAACAGCAACAAGGTGGCTTTAACCAGCAACCTGCTCAGCAGCAATCTGCGCCAGCACAGCAGTCTGGCGGTTTTGCACCGCAGCAAGGTGGTCAGCAACAATCTGGTGGTTTTGCGCCACAGCAGCAATCAGGGGGCTTTGCACCTAAGCAAAATGCACCACAAGGCGGCGCATCAAACCCAATGGAACCACCAATTGATTTTGATGATGATATTCCGTTTTAATCACTAAGATTAGTTAATAAAAAACCAGCAGCTTGCTGGTTTTTTTATGCGGTTATTTTACTTCAAGCGCACTTTTAGCGAAGTTCACACCCGCCCAACCTGTTTTTATAAAGTTGCGAATATTTTGGTGATCGTCACCACTTGGGTGTTGTAACACATCTACTCGGTAGTAATCGCCAAAGCAGTTTAGCGTTTGCTCTTCATTTAAGTTGTTAAGCTTTGCAAAGCTGAAAATTTTGCAGCTACCCGCATTTTCACCAGCGTTATTTATTAGCTCGCCATTGGTAAATGTTTGTGCTGTATAGTTGTACGTGGTCTCAATCACAGCAATTACCTGTTGAAAAGTAACACTTTCAGGAGAAGTCTTAAGTTGTTCAAGTAGCGTTTCTAGGGTCATAATGCTTACGTCAAAAAATTAAAAACACACTATGCAACTTATTGGATTGTCAGTGAAATAGTATTTAGCTATTTGATATTTTGCTGTTTGAGTTTGGTTGCGGTAATCTAGGTGGTCAAACCAGTTGAGTTGAAAAAATAGTATGGCAAATAAATTAAGCAAGCTTGTTAATAAAATCTATAAACTGCCAAAGTCGACCCATGAATTTTTACTGACTAAGTTGTTTACCAGTCAGGTTAAATTTGCGGGCACTGCAAAACTACGGGTTTTATCGATTAGTAATGACAAAGTAGTGGTTAAACTTGCAAATAAAAAGCGAGTACAAAACCATATTGGTGGTATTCATGCGGTTGGTGCAGCATTAGCTGCTGAATCAGCGTCGGGCATAGTGTTTGGTATGAATGTGCCTGATAGCCACTTACCGTTACTGAAATCAATGACGCTAGAATATAATAAGCGCATGCAAGGTGATATAACGGCAACAGCGCAGCTATCATCTCAAGTGATCACAGCAATCAGCAGTGATGAGAAAGGGGACTTAATTGTGCCTGTAGTCCTGTCTGATGAAAGTGGTGATAGCCCAATACATTGCGAAATGCGTTGGGCTTGGGTGCCGAAAAAGCGTCGTTAACAGCAGGCCTGTTGGGTTAGCGTGTTAGCAGCTAAATACGCTTTTAGCGCATCGATTTCTAACGGTTTGGCATACAAATAGCCTTGTTCTATGTCTATGCCTAAGGTGCGCACTATTTCATGTTGGGCTGTAACTTCAATGCCTTCTGCTACGGTGACAATATCGTGGCATTTGGCAATGGAAACAATCTGATGCAATAGTGCCGCATCTTGATCTTTTTCATGGATATGAGTGATAAAGCTGCGATCGATTTTTAACTCGTGAATTGGGTAGTCTCGCATTTGAGAAAGTGATGAATAACCTGTACCAAAATCATCGAGTGAAATTAAAAAGCCATAGCTCATTAGTTTTTCAAACAAGCCCTGCACCGCGCCTTTATCTTCAATAAAAATAGATTCAGTTACTTCTAAAATCACGCGATTTGGTGAGATTTGGTAATGCTCGACATGATGCTTAAGAATATCAAATAGCGGTGTGTACATTAGCTGATACGCCGATACATTTATTGATAAACTGATTTCAGTGTATTTCAAATGTTGCGCATAATCGTAAAGCGCTTGTTGAATAACAAACTCCCCGATATCGGCAATTAGCCCTGTTTCTTCTGCGATTGGAATAAATTTATCTGGTGCAATTAAGCCGAGCTTTCTATTGTGCCAGCGCAACAGAACTTCAGCACCCTTAACTGAGCCGTGAGCAGAGCAAATTTGTGGCTGATAGGTTAAATAAAGCTCTTTATTTTCAATTGCATGCTTTAGTTCAGTTTCAATATCTACGCGTTGATGTAATTGCTCAGCCAAGCCTTTGTCAAAAAAACAGTAACGATTTTTTAGCTTTTTAGCTTCGAACATGGCTATTTCAGCATAAACTTCAGCAGTTTGTGGATCAATATGTTCATCGGCATGGTAAATGCCGATACTTGCGGTTATTGAAAGCTGTAAATTATCGAGCATCATTGATTGCTCAATAGCGTTTAAAATGTTGCGTGCTAACGAGCTACTTATATTGCGATCAACTGTTTGTAAAATAACAAAAAACTCATCGCCGCCGGTACGTACCGGCAAAGCGTTTGATGGGCAAGATTGCGATATGCGTTCGGCAATCAGTTGTAAGGTTTTGTCGCCAGTGTGGCGACCAAATCGGTCATTAATATGTTTAAAGTTGTCTAGATCGATACACAAAAGGGTGTAGCGACCTTGATTATGAATTTGTTCATTAACTAATGTGTTATCAAAGAAATAGCGGTTCGCTAGTTTGGTGAGTTTGTCGAAGTTGGCTTGTTGATAGAGTTTGTTTTTGTAGCCAAGATCAAGTCGGTATAAGTGTCGCGTAATAAAAAAAGTGGCAACAATAGTAAGCAAACCAAACGCGCCAATCCAACTGGCAAAGTTGCTTACTTCGTTGTAGATGGTTATTAACGGTACTCTAACCGCAATAAAAGTATTAAAATGCGTATTGTAGGAAATGCCAACTCTTACATTGGCAATACCTTGAGTGCGGTTGGTGTAAATAGACACGCCATCACTTTGTAAGTACTTATCGACTGGTCGGCCAGTGGCTTTTTGAACGCTTTTATTTACGTAGGCAACAAATGCAGGTGGCATAGGTTGGTTGTAGGCGTTACCAATATCACCATGCAGTGACTTTGGTGCTGTGTGGTAAAGGCTCCAATACTGATCTTTAATGCGTGGTTTTTGTGTAACCAATATCTCCATGCCTTTATCTAAAATATTGTAACGCCATGGGTTATATTGTGAGTGTAAATTTATCTCAGCAACCATTAAAAGCGGAGGTTGAGCATTGCTTAACTGCGATAAATAGCTAATCGCCATGCGCAGTGAGCCATCGTTTGCTTCGTAATACGGAATACTAAACAGCAATTTATTACTTTGAATAACCTGCTTAATGCCAAGCTCAGATAAATTTGTTGCAGGCTTAGCAGAGGTTTTTCGGGTTGTGTGTAACGCCGTTAGCTGCTGATTATTAGTAAGTTGGAAGTAACTTACATTCAAATAGCGGGGAAAGTTGGCGAACGTTTCTTGGTTTATTTGTGCCAACGCTTGCTGAGTGTATGGTTGCTTTAGCTCTGATAGCAATCTTTCAGCCATAGTAAACACGACTAAATGTTGTTCTAGCTGAGTAACTGAAGAATCCATAATGAATTCTGAGTGTGCTCTTATTTTCTCATCGACTTTGGCCAAATGATTTTGATAATGCATAGCGACAAGCGTTGTTGCTAAAACAAAAATTAGCGCAACAATAATGATAAAGAGGCGGCCAAGAAAAGAGCTGTAAAAATGTTTTATTTCATACAAATCGTACATACATTAATGAAAAACGTTCCATTGCCTTGTTAGCAAGTTAAAACTTTTAGGGTTTTATAGTATATCAACAATAGGCATGAAAGCCCTGTTTTAAATCAATCAAGTAATATAGATAACGCTAACTGTAGCGCAATTTTGGTGGTTTAACCTGCTAGCGTTTGGCTTTTACTAACTTTTGTATTGCCAAACCACACACTATAAAACCTAAACCTATAATCGTGGTGGAATGAATTGCTTCTCCCAGTAAGGTGTAGATAAAGATAAGTGATAAAAACGGCGAAATAAAAATTAAGTTACTAACACTCGCTGTGTTTTCAGCTTTTTTCATTGCCATTAACCACAGCACAAATGTAATACCCATTTCAAATAACCCAACATAAGCTGCTGCTAGCCAAGCTTTGCCTGTAGGAATTTGCCAAGCGTTTTGCCAAGTCAGTACTAAGGCAATAAATGGTAAGCCGATAGAAAAACAAATAAATAAACTAATTACTGGTTTATCAGTGTTTTTGGTACTAAAAATCCAATACAGTGCCCAAAGTAGTGTGGATAATAAAGCAAGCCCAACACCCAGCGGGCTTTCAAAATTAAGCTCAGTAAATTGCCCTTTTGTACTAATAATCAGCACACCTAAATAGGCAAAAAGCAATGCGGCAATATCAACTTTTCGTAGGCGTTGACCGAGCATTGGTACTGCAAGCAAACTTAGTGCAATCGCCCACGTGTAATTGAGTGCCTGCGCTTGCTGTGCGGGTAGTAAATCATACGCTTTAAACAGAATGAGGTAATACAAAAATGGATTAAGTATGCCTAATTTTAAATACAGTAAAGGTTTAGTTATAAACGCCGTTTTGACGTGTTTGTAGTCACCGTTCACAAGTAAAAATATAGCCAAAAACAACCAGCTAAATGCAGAGGCATAAAACACCAACTGAAGTGGTGTAAGTTGCATCAATGCGAGTTTAAAAGCAGTAGCTACCGTCGACCATAAAAAGACCGCTGATAAGGCGTACAGAATTGCATGTTTTTGGTTTTTTACCATTAGTCGTTTAATTTAATTGCAAAGATGAAAATGAGTGTATGTATATTTTATAACATCTAGATGGCTATGTTAGTTAAATATGCTGATCTATATGGTTATTAATATGTTAAAAGCGATATTTTAATTTCGAGCGCATTGTTTTGGTATTGATCTTTAGTATCTAGGACCTACGGATTTGCGTTATAAAACGAAGTTGCAGTAACAACAGATGCTCGCCTTGGGGCTAGCTAAGTTTTGTACAATCACGTATACTTTTTGCGTTATGCGAATTTTATATTTAATGCTTATTTTCAGTATTTTTCTAAATCCACTTGCGGCGAACAGTATGCAAGGGGAGGAAATGTCGTGCGCTGAAATGCATCAAGTAGAAAAAAGCACAGAAAACTCAAATCACAGTTGTTGTGATGACAGCCAAATGCAGCAAGAAATGGCCAAGCATGATTGCGAAACCTGTAATGATTGCAGTGCAAAATGCCATGCCTCATGTTGTGTCTTTTCGGCATTCGCCTTCTCAGAGCCAATCGCAAAAGAGCTCGCCTACCTTACCATTGGGCTTTCAAACTATCCAACACCACTGCAAGTTAGCATTATACCGCCAATAGCTTAATTCAATATTTTAAGCCGTATTTGCCAACGTCAAATACACCTTATTTATTTGAATTGAGAACCAAGTTTATGAAAAATTTATTAATTATTTGCTTAGCGCTTTTTACAAGCCTGAGTTTTGCAAACGTGTCATCGCCTGACCTGGTAAATGAATTGACACAATCACCCGCTAAAAGCACAAAGTTTGTCTGTCCAATGCACAGCCATATCGTTAAAGATCACCCAGGCAAATGCCCAATTTGTGGCATGGACTTAGTGGAGCTTTCAGCACCTGAAAGTAGTGAAGAAGTGGCTATTTCAGTGTCAGGGCATACTCAGCAGAGCATGGCATTAACCAAAGCACCCGTTGAGCGTTCTACATTGTGGCGTTTTATAGAGACCTTTGGCAAGGTTGAGTATGACGAAAATGGCCTAACCCATATTCACCCAAGAGCAACGGGCTGGGTTGAAAACCTACAAGTTAAAACTTTGGGCGCACGCGTAAAAAAAGGTGAGCTACTTTATGAAATTTATGCACCTGAGTTAATTGTTGCCCAAGACGATTATTTATCCCTGCTTAAAACAAATCCAACGAATAAAGGCTTGAAAGAACGTGGTCGCACACGTTTACGTTTATTAGGTATGTCTGAAAAACTAATCGACCAAGTTGAGAAAACTAAAGAGTCATTGTTTCGCGTGCCTTACTACGCACCACATGATGCGATTGTGTCTGATCTTGGCATACGTGAAGGTATGTATGTGCAGCCAGCCGTAAAGCTAATGACCTTGGCGGATCTTTCACAGGTGTGGGTGTTAGCCGATGTGTTTGAGCATCAAATTGATTGGGTGGAAAATGGTAAGTGGGTTGAGTTTGACCTACCTGCGATTGGTGTTTATGCCATTGAAGGTAAGATTGAATATATCTATCCAGCGCTTGATCCTAAAACCCGTACATTAAAGGTTAGGTTGTCTTTAAATAATGAAAACGGTTCATTTAAGCCAGATATGCTAGCAAATGTACGTATTTATGGTGGCCCTAAGGAGGATGTGCTTAATATTCCCGTTGAAGCGCTTATTCGAACTGGCAAGCAAAATCGTGTAGTGGTAGAACAACACGATAGCACCTTTGTCTCGCGTGAAGTGATGGTGGGTATGATCACCCAAGGCCGCGCTGAAATTATGCAAGGGCTAGCACAAGGTGAACAAGTGGTAACTTCTGGCCAATTCTTAATAGATAGCGAATCGAATATTCGTTCGGCTATTTTGAAAATGAGTCAAGATGGCAAACCAGCTAAAGCAATGCAGTCGCATCAACACTAGGAGGCGATTATGTTGCAGTGGATTATTCAAACCAGTTTAAAGTACAAAGTATTGGTGCTGTTATTGGCTGCCATGCTAGCAATATTGGGCGTTTACTCGGTAAAGCAAACACCGCTTGATGCCATTCCTGATTTATCGGATGTGCAGGTCATTGTTAAAACCAGTTTTCCGGGGCAGGCCCCTGAAGTAGTTGAAGAGCAAGTAACGTATCCGCTATCGACCAGTTTAATGGCGGTACCAAAAGCAAAAACGGTGCGAGGTTTTAGCTTTTTTGGTGACTCTTACGTCTACATTATTTTTGAAGACGATACCGACTTGTATTGGGCGCGCTCGCGGGTGTTGGAATATCTAAACCAAGTTACCGCTAATTTACCAAGTGATGCTAAGCCAACCTTAGGGCCCGATGCATCAGGGGTTGGTTGGGTTTATCAATATGCCTTAATTGACAAAACAGGTCAGCAAAACTTAGCCCAGCTACGTACTTTGCAAGATTGGTTTTTAAAGTACGAATTGCAGTCAGTGGCAGGGGTAAGTGAAATTGCTACCGTTGGCGGCATGGTACAAAGCTATCAAGTAGTCGTTGAGCCTCTGAGGTTAATGCAGTACGGCGTAACGCTCACACAGGTAAAGTCAGCAATCGAAAATGCTAACAGCGAGGTGGGCGGCTCGGTGCTTGAAATGGCCGAAGCCGAATACATGGTGCGCAGTCGCGGTTTTTTAACCGATTTAGCTGCGTTTAAAGCCATTCCCCTGGGCATTATTAATGACGACGGTAGCCCGTTATTGCTAGAGCATGTTGCGACCATTCGTTTGGGCCCGCAAATGCGACGAGGCATTGCCGAATTAAACGGTGAAGGTGAAGTGGTTGGTGGTATTGTGGTGATGCGCGATGGCGAAAATGCGCTAACAACCATTGCCAATGTGAAAGCGAAAATTGCGCAAATTACCCCGAGCTTGCCTGAAGGCGTTGAGATTGTAACGGTTTACGATCGCTCAAACTTAATTGAACGTTCGGTTGAAAATTTACAGTCAAAACTGATTGAAGAAATGATTGTTGTTGCCTTGGTGTGCTTAATCTTTTTAATGCATGCACGCTCAACGCTAGTGGCTGTGATTTGTTTACCGTTAGCGGTATTAGCGGGCTTTATACTAATGCGCTTAATGGGCATTAATGCCAATATTATGAGTTTGGGTGGTATTGCGATTGCGATTGGCGCTTTAGTTGATGCAGCCATTGTGATGGTGGAAAACTGCCATAAACACCTTGAACAGTATCGCGCTGAAACGGGCGAAAACGCTAAGGGAAAAGCGCATTGGCAATTGGTAAGTAAAGCCGCTGTGGAAGTTGGGCCTGCGCTTTTCTTCTCGCTAATTTTAATTACGGTGAGCTTTATGCCGGTGTTTGCCCTTGAAGCACAAGAAGGCAAATTATTTAGCCCGCTTGCCTATACAAAAACCTTTGTGATGGCGGCTGCAGCACTGTTAAGCGTGACCTTAGTGCCTGTGTTAATGGGGTATTTGGTGCGTGGTAATATTCCAAGTGAGCAAAATAATTACCTCACTCGCGCATTAGTAGCAATCTACCGCCCGATTTTAGACCTCTGCTTAAAAGTACCTAAATTTACGCTATTGGTTGCTATTGTGATTGCGGCATCGAGTTATTACCCGCTTTCTAAATTAGGCAGTGAGTTTATGCCTGAGCTAGAAGAGGGAGACTTACTCTACATGCCAACCACGCTGCCGGGAGTTTCCATTGCGGAAGCGGGTGAAATACTGCAACAAACCGACCGCTTAATTAAAACTCAACCAGAAGTGCTTAGCGTATTTGGTAAAGTAGGCCGTGCGGAAACGGCTACCGACCCTGCGCCGCTCACTATGCTTGAAACCACCATTCAGTTAAAACCAAAGAGTGAGTGGCGCGAAGGAGTCACCCTTGAAAGCATTATTGCTGAGTTACAAGCAAGTGTTAATTTTCCGGGGCTTGCCAATGCCTGGGTGCAACCGATTAAAACCCGAATTGATATGTTATCAACTGGTGTCAAAACACCAGTTGGCATTCAAATCTCAGGCGATGATTTAGCGCAAATTGAGCAAATAGGTCGTGATGTGGAGCGCATTTTAGCGGATGTTCCGGGTACTTTATCTGCTTATGCTGAGCGGGCGCAGTCAGGACGTTATATTGATATTTCGCCAAGACGCAAAGACGCGGCTAAATATGGTTTGAATATTGCGGACATCCAAACGTTAGTAAAATATGCATTAGGTGGTGCGAGTATTGGGCAGTCGGTGCAGGGCAAAGAGCGCTTTCCAATTAATTTGCGCTACCCACGCCGTTATCGTGATCAAATAGAAGAGCTAAAAACATTACCGTTTTTATCACCAACGGGTGCATGGGTCACGCTAGAGCAAGTCGCTGATATTGAAATTAAAGATGGTCCTGCGATGATTAAAAGCGAAAATGGCCGTTTTATTGCGTGGACATTTGTCGATTTAGCGCCAGATGTGGTTATTGGAGATTACATAGCAGCTGCAAAAGCAGCTCTGGGTAATGACTTGTTGCTACCGGCTAAACACAGCATTCGATTTTCAGGCCAATACGAATATATGGAGCGGGTTACCAGTAAATTGGAATTACTAATCCCAATTACACTGGCGATTATTTTTATCATTCTCTACCTTGCCTTTAACTCATCATTACAAGCAACCTTAGTGATGTTAACGTTACCGATGGCATTGGCGGGTTCACTGTGGTTCGTTTATTTGCTGGATTATCAGTTATCCGTGGCCGTTGCGGTGGGTATGATTGCGCTTGCGGGTGTTGCTGCTGAGTTTGGGGTGGTGATGCTGATTTACCTTAATCAGGCGTTAAAACAGCATAAGGATATTTTAACTGCGGTAAAACAAGGCTCGGTTCAACGGGTTCGCCCAAAAGCGATGACGGTACTGACTATCGTGATTGGCTTAACACCAATTATGTTAGGGAGCGGCACAGGCAGTGAAGTGATGCAAAAAATTGCAGCGCCGATGCTCGGCGGTATGGTGATAAGTCCGCTGGTGAGTATGTTGGTATTACCTTGCGCGTATTACTTGTTGTATCGCATTAAAAAATAAACGAACCACAGCATAAAACAAAAAAGCGCCAATTGGCGCTTTTTTTAAGTCAACAGATCTAATAGTTTTACCTTCTACGAATTGCTAACAGCGACATCAGAAGTAATAAGTAAATAGGTAAACTACCGCTCGATGAACTCGATTTTTCTGGCTCTGGAGGAGCAACCGCTGCAACAACGGTAATGGTTAATTCATCACTGCTGCTTGCGCCATGTTCATCGGTAGCAGTAAATGAAATAACTGCAGTTCCAGCGTCGCTTGTGGCAGAAACGCTAGGCGTTAAGCTGTCTTCATTGGTGATATTAATTGCAACACCAGATACTCGTTTCCACTGATAAGTGAGTTGTTCTGTGCGATCATCGCTGGCAGTTGCTGCATTTAAAACCGTTGATGCATTTGTTGCCAGTTCGATATCGTTACCTGCGTATACCTCAGGTGCGCTATTGCTGTCATCATCTGAAATGGTGATTTCAACCTGTTGATTGCTTAACAAGCTGTCATCATTATTAGTAAGTTTGATAATAAAGCGTTCGGCATCTTCAATTTCTTGATCGTCCGTAATGCTAAATGAAATGGTTTTATTAGCTGTGTCGCCTTCAGCCCAAGTTACTGTGCCATTCTCAAAAGAAATATCGTCACTGCTCGCTGTTAGGTATTCAACTTGGTAGTCAAAGGTAATTTGACCACGGCTGCCACCCATGCGGCTTAATTCAATATTTACATCACCTGTTTTTTCAGAGAAGGTGTGGCTTGTTTGAACAAAACCAACCTTGCCTTGGCTGGCAAGGCCATTAATTGTGACTTTCATAATACGATTGTCGCCAATTTCAAGGTTGCCTGATGCGTTGTGTAAGCGAATATAAAAGTCTTTAAGTGATGTTTCACCGTTTTCAGTAAGCGCTATGCCAATCACTTTAGGAGCGGTATCTTTGGCTGCCCAGGTTAACGTTTGTGTGCTGTTACGTTGGCTCATATCGCTATTAAGTTGTGCACTACCATTAATGATTTCAAATTCAACACTGGCTTGTTCGTTAACTGCGGATGGCTTAGTGACAACAAGACGCAATTCATCACCGCGCTCAGCAGTTAATTCGGTGCTTTCAAACGCTACATTAACGTTATTATCACGAGTGTTGTCTTTTAATACGTATAGGCCGCTATTAATGTCGCTGATTAAAATATTGCCAGACGGTAAATAAGGATAAGCGCCCCAAGCACCATTAAATGATGGATTATCTGATGTTGGGAAAGTATCGAAATAACCTACTTCTTGCGGGTTAATAGGGTCGCTAATATCAAGAATGGTTAAACCGCGCTCGTAATTAGACATGTAATAACGGTTGCCTTTAACAAAGCCGTTGTGGTCTATGGTGCGGTTATTACTGGTCCATTTACCAACAATCGTTGGTTGTGTTAAATCGGCTAAATCAAGAATGCGAACTGTGGTATTTAAACCGCCTTTATTCTCATCAAACTCATCATGCACATACACGTAGCGTTTGTTTTCGTGCCACCAACCTGAGTGAACATACTGGCTGCTGCTATCGACATCATCATATCCTACTTGTCCTAAACGTTCGGTATTGGTTGACTGTGTTGCATCCCAAATGCGAATTTCATTTTCGTTAAAATCGATAAATACATCGCATACACCGCTACTGGCATTAACGCAATCTCGCGTAGCACGGGTGTCGTTTATTGACATGCTGGTGGCGTCATGTGTGTAGTTTGCTCGCGATGTTGAACCAATATCAAAGCTTTTGCTGGGATTGTTGGGCGTTGTTAAATCATAGGTAGTAAACGAGCCGCCATATTTGTTTGAACCAACAATTTGCATTTTTGCAGACTGGCCATTGAGCGGCAGATTTAAACTGTAATCAACATTACTGATATACACGTTATGTGCGCTATTTACCGTGAAATTTGTGCCAGAAAGCGATACCGATGTGGGTAAATTATTTAGGTTAATTATCTGCACGCCAGTGTTTGCTTCAGCTGTTACATAGGCGTACGCTTGATAGGCTTTTAAAGTTTCGTCGTAATATTGCAGTACTTTAATATCGCGCCATGTCGTATTCGCGCCTGCGACACGACCAACTAATGTTGGGTTTGTAGGATCGGCCAAACTGTATACGCGAATACCATCAGAGAACCCAATAATGGCATATTCAATGCCGTTATTTAAATCAACATGCCCCCAAATATCATTGCCAGAGGTGTTTGCTGGCAATGGTACATGGGCAACTAAATCTACGTTGTTACAGGAATACGAACCGGCACGGCCATTTTCACATGTTGTGCTACTTTGCTGCTCAAAAAGTGCTTGGTGACGTGCTAGTTTTTGTTTTAATTGTTTTGAAATTGTTAAGCTTTTAGTATCTGCAATCACGTTAAAGCCAGCCTTTTGCAGCATGTCATGCAAGGCTATTGGTGCACCAACGATTTGTGTTTTGTTGCGATTAGGGTTTTGTACTTGAAAGTGATCAAAACGGTTAAAGCCGCCTAACACGGGTACTAACTCGCTTTGTAAATAAAATAGCTCAGATTCATTTTTTAACTCGTATTGACCACTAGCGACCAATACTTTGTCACCTTTACTTGCTTGCGATACTGCGTAGGCGATGGATTTACATGGCCTGACGGGGTTGTTGCAGTCGCCTTTATCAATTCCGTTTTCGGTTACATAACGCGCCTTATCATGTTCTGTATGTGCGATCGCGTTCAGGCTAGTAATGCTACTTGCCAAAGCAAGTGTTAGCAGTGTAAGTTTCTGAGTCATCATAACTTTGTTAGGATCCTGTTCCTGTATTAATTACAGTGTAACTAATCAATCAAGAGAGTAAACCACCTTGCTGCGGTCATTTTGTATACTTTTGTTAATGAGCTTTTTGTTTGCATGCAAAGAGCCATCGACCACTAAAATTGAATTTGTTGTAAAACAACATGGCATTCAACACACATGTGATGAGCGGCAAACACTTATGTGGTTTGTCTCCGAATTTAAATCGGAAAATGCACTCTCAATCAAGCCTAGTCATTTTTCATCAAACAGCGTTGCCTTAATTGGCGCAAACTGTGAGAAAAGCAGTTGGCAAGTTGAACTAAACGCAAATGATTTAGATGGGGAAAAGCTATCATTTGCGATGGCGGTTCCGTTTAATGAAAATCACCTTAATCCACTTACTGCCGCATCACCACTTAACATTAGTGAAATGTTTTGGAGTTGGCAGTTAGGCCATAAGTTTTTCCGCTTTGATGGCGACAATGACTTTGCTTTCCATTTAGGCAGTACCGGCTGTAAAAGCGCATCGCGTTTACGGGCACCTTCTGCACAATGTACTTACCCAAACCGTTATCGGTTCGAACTAGCTCAATTTGATGTGCAAAAACCAGTTATTTTAGATTTAGATCGTTTACTTTCTGAGGTGGATCGTTCTCGCTCTTGTATGAGCGAACAAGCGAACGAGATTTGTCAGCAGTTATTTAGCAACTTAACAACTAAAATATTTTATCAGGAATAACATGCGTCGTTCTTTACTGTTGTTGGCACTATTACTTGTCGGTTGTAGTGAACCAAGCAAGCCTTATCAATGGCAGCTACCTGAGGGCTTTCCGCTGCCTCAAGTTCCTTCAACGAATCCCATGAGTGATGCCAAAGTTGAACTTGGTCGACACTTATTTTACGACAAAAACTTGTCAGCCAATGGGTTGCAAAGCTGTGCGTCATGTCATCAGCAAGATAGGGCATTTGCCGAAATGACCCCAACTTCAATTGGTTCGACAGGTGAGTTACATCACCGCAATGCGCAGGCACTAGTTAATGTTGCTTACAATAAAACTCTGACTTGGGCTCACTCTGAAATGACAGAGTTGGAACAGCAAATTTTGCTCCCGCTATTTGGTGAAACACCGCTAGAAATGGGGGTGACAGGGCACGAAGAAGAGGTATTAGCACGCTTTAATACGCCAGAGTATAACGCATTATTTGAGCGTGCTTTTAGTAATGAGGATGCGAATTTCGATCACATAGTTAAAGCGCTCGCCAGTTTTACCCGCAGTTTGATTTCGTTTCAAAGTCGTTTTGATCAATATGCCTACGCCATGCAGGATGATGCACTGACAGCAAGCGAAATACGCGGTATGGACCTGTTTTTTTCAGAGCGCTTAGAGTGCCACCATTGCCATGGTGGTTTTAACTTTACGCAATCAACGACCCATCAAAAGCAGCAATTAGACCGTCATCCGTTTCATAATACAGGGCTTTATAATATTGATGGCAAAGGGGCTTTTCCGCTAAGCGATCAAGGATTATTTACTATCACAGAAACGCCACAGGATATGGGTAAGTTTAGAGCGCCAACATTGCGTAATATCGCCTTAACAGCCCCTTATATGCACGATGGTAGTTTACAAACGTTAGAGCAAGTAATTGATTTCTATGCCGATGCAGGACGCAATATTACAACTGGCAAGCATCAAGGTGATGGTCGTGAAAACCCATATAAAAGTGCATTTATTAAAGGTTTTCAGTTAACTGAACAAGAAAAGCAAGACTTAGTGGCATTTCTACATACTTTAACTGACGAAAAGTTTATTAAAAACAAAGCGTTTAGTAATCCTTTTAAGCAATAAATACTTACCCAAGCTGGGCTTTATATTGATTTTAATATTTTCAAAGGTATATTGTATGCAAACATTGATTTCGATATAGAAAGCTAAATATGAACACAAATGCGTTTGCTAATTGGCAACCAAGTAAAGTAATGCAACAAATTACCACACTAGAAATGCACACAGGTGGTGAACCGTTACGCATTATTACATCGGGATTTCCTAGTTTAAAAGGCGACACCATTTTAGCAAAACGTCAGGACTGTTTAGCTAATCATGATGATTTACGAAAAGGCTTGATGTTTGAACCGCGTGGTCATGCAGATATGTATGGCGCATTGATTGTTGAACCCGAGCGCGATACCAGTGACTTAGGTGTATTGTTTTTACATAACGAAGGCTACAGCACCATGTGCGGCCATGCCATTATTGCACTATCTAAAGCGGCAATTGAAGCAGGTGTGATAAACAAAAAAGAAGGCGTTAATCAGATTAATTTTGATGTGCCTTGTGGTCAAATTCGCTCATCGGTAACCGTTAACAATGGTGAAATTAGCGATATTCGTTTTTTAAACGTGCCTTCATTCTTAGCGCTAAAAGCACAGCAAATAGAAGTTGAAGGCATAGGAACGGTGACTTTTGACTTAGCCTACGGCGGTGCGTTTTATGCCTATGTTGATGCGGATGCCATTGGTTTGTCCCTCAAGCAAGATAACAGCAATCAAATTATTGATTGGGGCAAGCGTATTAAACAGGCGGTGATTGCCAGCACCGACATTAACCACCCTTTTGAAGCTGATTTAAGCTTTTTGTACGGCACTATTTTTGTTTCGCATAGCCAAATGGAACACCCAGATTCGCATAGCCGCAATGTGTGTATTTTTGCTGAAGGCGAGTTAGATCGCAGCCCAACAGGGTCAGGTGTAGCGGGGCGAGCAGCTATCCATTTTGCTAAAAACGAAATTGAAGCACAGCAAGAAATAGTAATTGAAAGTATTTTAGGCTCACAGTTCAGCGTTAAGGTAGTTGATACACTAGAATATGGTGATTACCTGGCGGTGATCCCCGAAGTGAGCGGGAACGCTAATGTGGTGGGTAAAAACACCTTTTATTTTGACCCGAGCGATGCATTAAACACAGGATTTATTTTCCGATGAGTACCCCATTTTTATCACGCCAAGCAACGTTTCGCAGTTTATTAACAAGTTTGCAGCTCGATAGCGCATTGATTTTTGGCTATGAGAATATTCGCTATTTATCTGGTTTTAGCGGTCATGCAGCCTATTTAGTGATTAATCAAAATAGTGGTTATTTAGTCACTGACTACCGTTACGCAGAGCAAGCCACAAATGAAAGCCAAGGCTTTGAAGTCATTTGTCGCGACCGTGACAACGAAACGTTAGGCCATTGTTTTAATCGTCTTATCGATAAAAGCGTTAAGCTCGGTTTTGAAGCTGATCATATTAATGTTGGGGCTTGGCAAGCAATAAATGCAGAGTTATCAGTTGCACAATTAACACCAATACAAGGTGTTGTTGAACGTATGCGCTCTGTAAAAGATGATTGGGAAGTAAAGCAAATTGAGCTTGCAGCGGCGATTGCCGATCAAGCACTTAGCGAAACCTTGCCTTACTTTAAAACCGGAGCCAGTGAGCGCGATATTGCACTTGAGCTTGAATATCGCATGCAAAAGCTCGGCTCAAATGGCATGAGCTTTGACACGATTTTGTTATTTGGCGAGCGCACTTCTTTACCACATGGTATGCCGGGTGATCGCAAACTCGCTGTTGGTGATTTTATTACCCTAGATTTTGGCGCCGTAATTAATGGTTATCGCTCTGATATGACGCGCAGTTATATTTATGGCGAAGCCAGTGAAAAACAACAATTGGTTTATCAAACTGTCGCAGATGCACAGGCTGCTGCTATGGCTGAAGTGGTTGCAGGTGCTGCTGCAACCAATGCCTTGAAAGCAAGTCATCGAGTTATTGAAAATGCGGGCTTTGCTGAGTATGCAGGCGAAGGATTAGGTCATGGAGTGGGATTATTTTTACATGAATTTCCGATCATAAAACCTAACTGTGAGTACCAACTTGAAGTCGGAAATGTCATTACGATTGAACCGGGAATTTATATTCCAAACTTCGGTGGTGTGCGTTTAGAGGATGATATTTTGGTTTCTGAAAATGGCTACAAGTTACTTACCCATGCTCCTAAGCAAATGATTTTACCTGAAAGACGTTAAGTGGATACACCATGAAAATAATTGAAAAAGAACAGGTAATATCTACCCTGACGTTTGATGCCTTGATTAATGCACTTAACACTAGCTTTGCAGGCAACTTTTTAATGCCACAGCGACAAGTGTTTGAACTGCAACCAGGTGATCCTTCACATAATGCATTTGCCGTTTTACCAGCGTGGGATGAAGAGGTAATTGGGGTGAAATCCTTTACTTATTTCCCGCAAAATGGCGAGGCGGGTTTTGAATCCTTATATTCAAAAATTATGTTGTTTGACCGAGCACATGGTGTACCGCTTGCGCTGGTGGATGGCACAAGTGTGACGCTTTGGCGCACTGCTGCGGTTTCCGCACTGGCGGCACGCTATTTAGCACGTGAAGATGCTGAGCATTTAGTGTTTTTTGGCAGCGGTAACCTTGCCAGTTATATGATTAAAGCACATTTATCTGTTCGAAATTACCGTAAAGTGACCATTATTGGCCGTAATCGCGACAAAGTAGACAGCTTGATTAGCCAGTTACAAAGCGAATTTAGTGAGGTTGCATTTGTTGCTGGGCTATCTGATAAAGAGACGATTGCAAGTGCCTGCACAATTTGTTGTGCAACAGGCTCACCGGAGCCGTTATTTGATGGTAGCTGGGTCAGTGTTGGTACGCATATAGACCTAATCGGTAACCATCACAAACATTGCCGAGAGTGTGATACGCAAACGGTAACACAAAGTGAGGTGTACGTGGATGGCTTAACAAACGTGTTAAACGAAGCGGGCGAGTTGTTAATTCCGATGGCTGAAGGAGCGTTTAGCCAACAGCAAATAAAAGGTGAATTAGCCGACTTATGTGCTAAACGCGTTTTAGGTCGGCAGCAACAAAGTAGCATTACGCTATTTAAATCGGTAGGGACGGCACTTAGCGATCTCGTGGCTGCTAATCTCGTTTATAAGTTATCTAACTAAGTTGGGAATGGGCATGAAATTAGAGCTGTTATTAGTTGGCGGGTTAATATTACTTTGGGGCTTGGAGCCTTGGGTATATTATTTTTTGTGCCGCCAACGAAAACGCTCTTGGCGTGCTTGCGCGATTGAAAAAGCCACCTTAGTTGGCTTACAAGATTTGATGCCATTTCATAGCTTTAAAGACAAACAAATGATGCTGCAATACTGTTTTGAACAAACCAAACATAGCGTGATTGTTGATTACGATAAGTCTTGCTTAACGGCGCTTGAGAATAACCAAGAAGTGTTTATTTTTGTTGATCCAAGCAACCCAAGTAACGCTTTTTTATATCGTATGCCTAATCGCATCATCGCTTATTTATTTCCTTTAATCGGCACACTTTTATTTACGCTAGCACTCACCTAGACTAACAGTATTGTCTTCTTTTTATTGAATATGCGATGTGGCGACGTTGGACAGGGGTTAGCTTTTTATTACTGATTGTTGTATTTGTGGCTACCCGCGTATGTGCTGTTGAACTTGAAATGGTTGTTACAGAGCATTTTCCTCCTTATCAGGTTAAGTCAGGGGAAAAACTCGATGGCGTTGCTGTCGATATTGTTAAGGCGTTATTGCGCCGAGAGCAAATCTCCACCGAGCATTTAGTATTGCCTTGGTCCCGTGCTTATCATATTGCTACCACAGAAAAAAACGTATTAATTTACTCAATGCGCCGAACGCAAAAACGTGAAAGCAGTTTTGAGTGGATTGGGCCGGTTTTTCCAAATAGCTCAATGCTACAAAGCAAAAGCTCATTGTTTTTATGGCAATTGAAAGCACGTGAACAAGCAAACGTCACGACTCAGTCAATGCAAAATCTAACCTTAGTCGTCGCAAGAGATGATTACATTATGGATGAAATTGTTGCACGCTATCAGTGGCCTGAAAAAAACGTAATGAAGGTCAGGCATTGGCCTGAAGCAATTAACGCATTAAAAGAACAGCGTGTAGATGCGATTGTATTGCAGAAAAACAATTTAATTGCGCTTAGTAAGCAAATGGCATTTGATTTAAACGATTTTGTGCCTGTTGTTGATTTAGGGCGTACTCCTCAGTTGTATGTTGCTCTTAGTAAAGGATCTGATAAACAGCTAGTTGAGCGTTTACAGCAAAGCTTAGCGAGCTTACATGCTTCTGAAGAATATAACTTAATTGAACAGCAATGGCGTTCATCATTCATAAAAGTTAATTTTTAACTCCTTTCTATTCATATTACTTATGATAAGCATAAACATGCTGGCCTTGGATCGTAATATAAAACCCTTATACTAAAGGTGAATAACTAACCAATACCTGACGCTTTTAATTAAAGTGCTACAGTTTATTAAAGTGTTTGAAGTCGTTCAAATACTCAAGCCATGTTAGGTATTTCACGTCACCAAGGAGGTATTATTGTGCTTCAAGAATATCGTTTACATGTCGAGCAGCGTGCAGCCCAAGGTATTGTGCCAAAACCGTTAGATGCACAGCAAACTACTGAACTTATCGAATTAATTAAAAACCCACCGGCAGGTGAAGATGAATTTATTTTAGATCTACTCGTTAATCGTGTACCGCCAGGTGTTGACGATGCGGCATACGTAAAAGCGGGTTTCTTAGCTGCGGTCGCGAAAGGTGAAGCATCATCGCCATTGATAACAAAAGAATATGCCGCTGAACTACTGGGTACCATGTTAGGTGGTTACAACATTGCCCCGATGATTGAATTACTAGACGACCAAGCGTTAGCGCCTATTGTGGCAAAAGGGTTATCAAAAACATTACTAATGTTTGATGCGTTTTACGATGTAGAGGAAAAGGCAAAAGCGGGTAACAAATATGCGCAACAAGTGATTGAGTCATGGGCAAATGCTGAGTGGTTCACCGACAAGCCCGCTGTTGCCGAGAAAATCTCTGTTACTGTGTTCAAAGTAACAGGCGAGACAAATACTGATGATTTATCTCCAGCGCCAGATGCATGGTCACGTCCAGATATTCCACTACATGCGCTCGCAATGCTTAAAAACGAGCGTGAAGGTATAAAACCAGAAAAGCCGGGTGAGATTGGTCCTATCTCTCAACTTGAAGAGTTAAAAGCAAAAGGTTTACCACTTGCGTATGTTGGTGATGTGGTAGGCACAGGTTCTTCTCGTAAATCCGCGACTAACTCAGTGCTTTGGTTTATGGGCGATGACATTCCATTCGTGCCTAACAAACGGGTTGGAGGGGTATGTTTAGGGGGTAAAATTGCTCCTATTTTCTTTAATACCATGGAAGATTCAGGCGCATTACCAATTGAACTGCCCGTTGATGAATTAAATATGGGTGACCAAATCGATATTTACCCATATGAAGGCGTTGTTAAGCGCTTTTGTAGCGATGAGGTGATTTCCAACTTTAAGCTTAAATCAGAGGTGATCCTTGATGAAGTACAAGCTGGCGGCCGTATTCCTTTAATAATTGGTCGAGGTTTAACCGATAAAGCGCGTACATCACTTGGTCTTGCTCAAGAAAAAATATTTCGTAAACCGGCAGCTGCAGCCGATACTGGCAAAGGCTACACGCTCGCGCAAAAAATGGTGGGCAATGCGTGTGGCGTTAAAGGTGTACGCCCTGGTCAGTACTGTGAGCCGAAAATGACGACTGTTGGTTCACAAGACACCACAGGCCCAATGACACGTGATGAACTAAAAGACTTAGCATGCTTAGGCTTTTCAGCAGATTTAACCATGCAGTCGTTTTGTCATACTTCTGCCTACCCAAAACCAATTGATGTAAATACGCATCATACATTACCCGATTTCATTATGAATCGAGGAGGGGTATCGCTTCGCCCCGGTGACGGTATTATTCATTCATGGCTAAACAGAATGCTGTTGCCTGATACCGTGGGAACGGGGGGGGATTCACATACACGTTTTCCTCTGGGTATTTCTTTCCCAGCAGGCTCTGGTGCGGTTGCTTTTGCCGCTGCAACGGGAGTGATGCCGCTCGATATGCCGGAGTCAGTATTAGTAAGGTTTAAAGGTGAAATGCAAGCGGGCATTACGTTACGCGACCTAGTACATGCTATTCCTTACTATGCAATTCAGCAAGGCTTATTAACGGTAGAGAAAAAAGGCAAAGTTAACGAGTTCTCAGGGCGAATTTTGGAAATTGAAGGGCTGGAGTATTTAACCGTTGAGCAGGCATTTGAACTGTCTGATGCATCAGCAGAGCGATCTGCGGCGGGTTGTACCGTGAAGCTCTCACAGCAATCAATCGAAGAATACTTAAACTCGAATATTGTTATGCTTAAGTGGATGATCACAGAAGGCTATGGTGATGTACGTACTATTGAGCGCCGAATCACCAAAATGCAAGAATGGTTAGAAAATCCAGAACTTATGTCAGCGGATGCAGACGCAGAGTACGCCCATATCATTGAGATTGATTTAGCAGAAATTAACGAACCCATTTTATGTGCGCCAAACGATCCAGATGATGCGCGTCTGTTATCAGAGGTGCAAGGCGAAGAAATCAATGAAGTGTTTATAGGCTCGTGTATGACAAACATCGGCCATTTCCGTGCTGCGGGTAAGTTACTTGATAATTTTAAAGGCCAATTACCAACGCGAATGTGGATTGCACCACCAACCAAAATGGACCGTGATCAGCTTACCGACGAAGGCTACTATGGCATTTATGGTCGTGTAGGGGCGCGCATTGAAACGCCAGGGTGTTCGTTATGTATGGGTAACCAAGCGCGAGTTGCAGACCAATCTACCGTGGTGTCTACTTCTACACGTAACTTTCCTAACCGCTTAGGTACGGGAGCAAATGTATTTTTAGCATCAGCCGAACTTGCTGCAGTAGCTGCAATTATAGGTAAATTACCTACGCCAGCTGAGTACCAAGAATATGCGACAATGATAAATGCAACAGCTGCTGATACATACCGGTACTTAAATTTTCATAGAATGCCGCACTATACTAAAAAAGCTGAGCAAGTGATTATTCAGCAAGCGGTGTAACGAGTTAGCTGTGTAATTGAGTGTGATGGTTATAAAAGCCGATGTTATTTAGCATCGGCTTTTTGCATTTTAAGATAATTTAATTCTTTAAATCTGGGAATTTATTATTAGCTATGATGTAATATTTTCAATAATTGTTGTTAAATTAACCATTTGTTAATTTTCATAAATGCGAATTTAAACGCGAGGCAAGGAAGTGTATTTCAGAGTATTGCTATATGTGTTCAGCACATTGCTGTTGTTGGGTTGTGTAGGTGAAGGCGAAACCAGCAAATCAGTTAGTGAAGATGCGGCACAAACACCGGTACCCGTAGGCAGTGAAGGGGGAGTTATACGCTTTGATGGCACAGGCACTTTAGACCTAGAAGTTGGCGCTGTTGCCGATGGCTTGACACTGTCAGTTGATGTAGGGCAATCGCAAGCCTTTCCCGATGCGCAAAATTCGCTTTCGAAAGTGTATTCGATAACACCAATTGAAACCGCATTATTTGATAAAGCGGATCTGACGATACCATTACCAAGTGATTATCAAGCGGATCAGCAATATGTACTGGCTAGACTTGTTAACAATACATGGGTACCTAATTTTAATTCGCGCATAGAAGGTAATTTTATTAGCGCTGAAATTTATCACTTAGGTATATACGGCATTCGTAAATTACCGAATGTTTCTACCTTTAAATCCATTGGCCCAGCCTGTGATATGGCTGCGGTACAACAAACGATTCGTTTTGTGCATGTTGCTGACTTGCATTCTCGCTTCGGCTATAAAGAGCGCTTATACAGCCGTTTGAAATCATTGCACTTAACTTCACTTGAAGAAAACCCTTACACTGTTTTTACCAACGGGGGCGATGATTATGAAAAAGGCAATGTGGCCGAGCAAGTATCTATGGGGCGCGCCTCATCACTGGCGACACAAGCTATGGAGTTTGATGTGCGTGTGGTGGGAAACCACGATTATGCTTGGGGTGAAGACGAGTTATTAGCTTACGCACAAGATGAAACTGCATTGGTACTCGCGTCAAATACGCAATATGTTGGTGAAAAAGCACAAGGCTTTCCTACACACAAATTTGGCATTATTGATGTTGGTTGTGTCAAAGTTGGCTTCTTGGGTATGACCTCAGGTCCATGGAATGAGCTTGATAAAGAATACAAAGAACGCCCACTACCAGACTTTATTGATAACTTTGTTATGGATTATGAGTTTACCGAAGTCGCAGAAGGCTTAGTGCGCTTTTATGGTGAGCAAGTTGATTATCTTGTAATGGTGAGCCATTTAGGTTGGGTGGATGATCGCATTGCGCAAAATGTACCTGAGATTAATTTAATTCTTGGTGGTCATAGCCATGATAAGCCGCAAATCCATAGGTATAACGACAATCAATCGATTGTGATTGAACCCGATATTTACGGCATGGGCGCAACCGTGATTGATATCGAATTTAATTTATTTGATAAAACGTCACGTCCGGTGCGCTTTGAAAATGATGAAATTCAAATTGATACTTTAGATATCAATACATTTCATGAACCGCTTGATAACAAAATAGCAGAAATTGTTAAAACTTATTTAGAAGACCCAGACTATAAAGTGGCGATTTCTGAAAATTACCCCGACCGCAATGATATTGAAAAAGTGCTAGCCGATGCGCTGATGTTTACTCACAAAGTAGATGCTGTTTTGTTGGGGGCTTATGACTTGGCAGACCCGTTTAGCTTGTATCCTTGGCAAGCTGGTGGTGTAACCCAGCAAGAATTGCATGATGCGTTTCCGGTAGAGCGTCAGCCATCGAATACGCTAGGTTTTAATGCTGTTTACTCGGTTGAAGTGTCAGGTGCGGATTTAGAGTCTATGGTGGGTCAACAGCCCCAGTGGCAATACTTTGGTGAGCAGCAATTTAATCCAGATAGTAGCTACACAGTAGCACTTTATAAAGGTGCTGCATTAAATCCATCCTTGTTTTTTAATGATGTGAACTTTGAAAATCCCACTGCATTAAATGACAGTTGGCGAGTGATTGAAGAATATGGCCGTTATCGCACTAGCCAGTGCTTGCACTTAGACACAGATACACAATTAAATGCCTGTAAAGAAGATGAATTTATAACTCTTTGGCAGTTTGATAATAGCGAAGACCCATTTTTAGCGGACTATGGTCCATCTACTATGAAGTTGTTTAACCCTGATCGTAAAAGTTATAGCGATGAGGTGATTTTTGAAAAAATTTCGCAGCTTGAAGAATCAATCCCGAGTCTCTCAGGTTTTGATGCAACCGTTATGAAATTCCCACGCTTTAAAATAAATGAAGGCTTAAAAGTACGCCATAACGTCGATGCCAACGGTGATTTTTCTGAGCAAGGGTTGGTGTCTGATTATTCACTGGTAATGGATATATTGTGGCCAAGTGAAAGTGTGGCGAAATACCGTCCGTTATTACAAACATCTCTCAATTATGAAAGCGAAATCGAAGACGAAAAAAAGGCAGAAATCCGCTTTGAATCAATAGAAGGAGAGCGCACAACTGGCGGCGTTGGCTTTGATGGTTTTTGTGGTGAAATGCTCCCTGACACTTGGTACAGAATTGCACTGGTATTTTATAGTGCCCCATTTGATGGCACCTTTAAGGTTTACATTAATGGCGAATTAGCCTGCGAAAAAACAGGGCGTAATATTACCGAACGCTTTGCGTTAGGTGAACAGTTCTTATTACTAACCGATGGCACATGGGCAGCCCAGCCAGGGTATTTAAATGCAGCGTTGTTTGCTGGCCGCAGCTTAAGTGAAAAAGAAATTAAAATGATGGGTGGGCCATCAGCAAAAATGACGTTCTCGCAAGAAAAAGCCACAACCAGTGAAACCATTTTGCGCCATCAACAAAGTGCACCGGGGCGACCGTATAACCCATGGCTTGAACAGCGCAATAAGTTTTTCAAATGAGTTAGTTGCGTTATAAGTTGCTTCGATTTATAACGCTTTTTAACAAATCAAATTAGCCGCACAATGTGTGTTGCGTTAAAGTCGGGAAAATTAATTTTTAAGAAGCATTATGAAAACAAAAATTAGCGCTGTTATTTTATTACTCGTGAGCATTGCCTTGTTGATCCCAGGGGTAACTCAGCCCGTGTTAACACTGCAAGGGAATATTGATAAAGCCAAAATTGTGGATGTGGGTATTACCATGCTTGCCGAAGAAGGTGATGGCAATACGCGCGGCATGCTTCGTATGTTTTCGGGTATGCTTGGCCTTGATAAGTTAGAAGGTGAAGTGGAAGCCTATCGCAAAACCCGCAGTATTGTTGGCACCATTGAAGAACTTGCCAATAACCAAAACCATGTGGTGGCAGTATTAGTTGGGTTATTTGCGGTGATCATTCCATTTTTAAAACTACTGATGCAGCTACTCAGTGTGTTATTGCCCGCTAAAATTAAGCTCACTCGTTTGCTTAATACCGCTGCTTCTAAGCTTAGTAAGTGGAGTATGACCGACGTATTTGTGATTGCACTTATTGTTTCTTATTTGGCTGGCAATGCCGATGGGCAAATGGGCGATATGTTAAAAATGAAAGCCGAGCTAGGCATCGGCTTTTGGTTTTTTACTGCGTATTGTATTGTGGCAATTGCCTCTTCTCAGTTTGTAGAGCACATTCATAAAGCCCGCTAATATATCAATTCGGCTGAGTCTTTATCGCCACGAGCATAAAGGCTCTGTTTTATCTCTTCTCGTGTTTCGCTTGCCTTATCTTGACTTAGTTTGAAGTTACCAAGTATTTCAGTAATCTCTATTTTAAACACCATTATGTACTTTAATGATTGCGATATTTCATGCTCATCTACTTGAGAAAGTTGCCACTGCGTTGCTAGTTTATCTTCAAATTGTGTAACAGAATAAGCCATTATCTCGCGCTTTTGTGAGGGCTTTGTAATAGGTTGTGCCATGCCTTTTACCTCTAACTTTGCGTAATGCCATGTAGGTAAATAGACCTTTTCGGCATCATTGGGTGAAACATAACAGTCTGCACCATTAAATAGGCATTTTATGTTTAAAGGCTGCTTGGCAAGTAGCTTGGCAAGCGGGTTATTTGCTGCCATATGCCCCAATAAATGCTGCTTATTTTCATCAAGCACTAATGGAATATGGCAAAGCTCAATATCGCCTTGCGCGTTTTGATAAATCAAACTTGCTAGCGGAGACTTCTCAATGTGCGTTAACAGTCGAGCGAAGTCATTTTCAATATATTGGCGTTGTGGATACATATTATAACTTTGCCTCTAACTGTTGTTTTACATTTGGCCAGATAGTGTGGGTTACACTAAATACTGCGCTATTACGATAGCTACCGTCAATCAGCTTTCTATCTTGCCATGCAATGCCTTCAAATTGCGCGCCTAGTCGGGCAATGGCATTTCGTGATTTTTGGTTATTTTCATGGGTGCGAAGCTCTACTCGGGCTGCGCCAAGTTGTTCAAATGCGTAACTTAACAGTAAGTATTTTGCATGTGTATTGATATGGCAACGTTGAAATTCAGGGGTAATAAACGTGTGGCCAATTTCAAGTTTATCGTGATTAAAATCAAGGGCAAATAAGCGTGTGCTGCCCACCAGTTGATTACTTTTTTTATCAATAATCACTAACGGCAACTGCTTATCAGCATGGTACTGTGCTGTTTCATTAAACCAATGCTCAAGCGTATCTTTGTCTTTGCAGTAATTGCTAAGTACATATTGCCAAATCTTCGGGTTTTTCCCTGCTTGTAATAAATCATCTAAATGGTGGTGTTGCAGCTTTTGTAAAATGACTTTGTTAGTTTCAAATTGTGTTTGTGTTAATTGTTGCATGGTAGCCTCATTCCAAATTTTTCATGCTTTATGAGGTGTATTAAAAAAGAAATCTGGTATAACGTTAACAACCAGTTTTTAATATTTATATAGACCAGAAATTAAATGCGCTTACTGACCATTTCATTTAATCCACATGAAAAGAAATACCTCGCCATTGCTGCGAGTATTCGAGAGGCCATTTTATCGGGTCAGTTAAAACCACAAGACCGATTGCCGGCAAGCAGAGATTTAGCAAATCAGCTCAATGTGAATCGTCATACTATTATGGCGGCTTGCGATGAGTTAGTGGCGCAGGGGTATTTAGAAAGTTTACCGCGGATTGGTTATCAAGTGGTTTCGGTCTTACCGGTAGAAGGCTGTATACCAAACGAATTGACCGAAACTCAGCAATTTAATTTGGCTCACTTATTTAAATCGCCAAAAACGAGTCTTTCTAACGCTGATTTAAATGTGCGCTTTAATTTTGCTGGTGGATTACCAGATATAACGCAATTTTCAATGAAGGTATTTAAAAGCCATTTAAATACTGCGTTAAAACAGTTAGACCTGGGCAGCTTGCATTATCAGGGCACGCTCGGGAATGAAACATTACGTGAACAAATAAAAAAATACTTAGTAAGAGCCCGCGGTCTTTCATCTGGCGAAATATTAATAACCAATGGATCGCAAGAAGCATTGTTTATTGTCGCGCAAGCGGTGTTACAGGGCGGTGACAATGTGGCGGTTGAGAAACTGAGTTATCCGCCTGCATGTGCTGCGCTCAGCTCAAATGGTGCAAACTTGATTACCATTGAACAAGATGAGTTTGGTATAAAGCCTGACAGCTTAAAGCGCGTATTAGCGCATACTAAAATAAAGCTTTTGTATTTAACGCCGCTACACCAGTACCCAACAACAGTGACCTTATCGCCACAACGTCGCAGCCAAATATACCAATTAGCTCAGCAGCATGATTTTTTAATTTTAGAAGATGATTATGATCATGAGTTTCATTATCGCTGTTCACCGTTAGTACCAATGGCGGCAAATGACCCTGACGGTCGAGTCATTTATATCTCAACTTTTTCAAAAATTATGTTTGCAGGCGCGCGACTAGGTTATGTTTCGGCTCACCCTCAAGTTATTGAGTATTTGGCTAATAGTAAAAAAATCATCAACCACAAAACCGAATGTGTGTTACAGCAAGCAGTAGCTAATTGGATGAGCGAAGGGGACTTTGAAAGACATCTTCGCAAAATGACACAATTGTATTTAGCGCGCAGAGATCACCTTGTGGTGTTGCTAGAAGATTACAAACAAGCGGGTTACCCGATCACTTTTGCTGTTCCCGATGGCGGCATGGCTATTTGGCTTGGCTGTAAGCGTGATTTAACAGGTTTTACTGAGTTGGCACAGGCGCATGGAATATATATTCAATGTCAGCATGACTTTAACCCACAAGTAACCAATTGTGACGAGCAAGGTTTTCAGTATCTGCGTTTAGGGTTTGCCAGTATGCAAGAGCAAACCCGTTTAGAGGCGGTTAATGCGTTATTGGCGTTATTATTCCCCGCTTTGCGTACTTAGCCAATTGAGCGCTTGCGCTTTATTGTTGAAACACTGATGTGTTAGTCCTGCTGTAGGGTAAACATAGTCACACACTTGTTGTGTCATCGACCTTGTTACACAATGTTCAAGATTTACTGCGACAGCTTTGGCATTGGAGGCTTTTAAAAACTCAATGTGTGCATTTTGTGCGTCTGGCGTTGGCAGTGCCTCGCCATGAATGTTAAGTAATACATCAAAATCAGTAATTTGCTGGTTACGCACCATATCAATTAATTGCTCATGTAAATGCATAAAAAACTCAGCATTCCATGGCCCGGTTGTGTTTATTTCTAGCGTTTTTCCTTGCCAATTAAGGCTGACATCGCCATGCATTTTAAATTTTTCAAACATATAGCGTTTAAATTCAATTTTTAGTTTTGCTGTACCTTTATTCTAGCTGAGAGTTTTCAGTTGGAGTAGTTATGAAACAAGCTATTATTGTTGGTGCAGGTCATGCTGGTTTAGCAACCGCCTATTTATTGAGGCAAAAGGGCTATCACAAAGTGGTTATTTTAGAAGCATCAAATGCTGTAGGCAGTGCGTGGCGAAATCGTTATGAAGGGTTAACTTTGTTTACTTCTCGGCGCTATAGTCAGTTGCCAGGGTTGAATATTTCTGGCAACGCAAGCGAGTACCCGTCAAAACAGGAATTTGTTGAATATCTTGAACAATATGCTGCTGCATTGTCATTAGATATTAGATTTGGCCGTAAAGTAGTTGATGTGCGAAATGACACCGATGGCTTCACAGTAAACTGCAGTAATGGTGAAACCTACCACAGCAAAATGCTGTTTGTATGTACTGGTGCATTTCAAATTCCTCATAAGCATCAGCTGGATAGTAACTCTTTTTATCACGGTAAAGTGTTTACGCCAGAATCTATTGGTGATCGACACTTAACATGTGAAAACGAAAACTGGTTAGTGATTGGTGATGGTGCCAGTGGCCGGCAACTGGCAAAAATGTTGGTTAAAAAGAATCAAGTCTTTTTATCTATGGGTAAGGCGCGTTCATTTTTGCCACAACGTTTATTGGGTAAGGATATTTTCTTTTGGCTAGATAAGCTTGGCCTGATTCGTTTGGAAAAGCAGCATTGGTTAGCGAAAAAAATGCGAAAGAAAGACCCGTTTCCTGCAACTGGTAGTCGTAATCATCAGTTAGCTAAGGCTGGAATAACACTTTGTAAGCGCTTTAATTTGAATAAGTTAAATAGCGAAAAGCCAATAACACTTAAAGGGCAAGTGATAGATAAGGTGATAATTGCCACAGGCTATAACAATGATTTTTATTGGCTTGAAAGCTGTTTAGCACAGCAAGCTAGCAATAAAGATTTTTTTGATAAAGTATCCGACATATCGGGATTATATATCCTGTCTCAACCTTGGCTGAGCTCGCGTGGTTCGGGCTTGATTATGGGCATAGAGCACGATTTTAAATTATTAGATTTGCTCGAATGTTAGCGTTCCTTTTAATTGCTTTGGCTGTATGCCAAATAACTTTTTACATTCGCGGCTTAAATGTGCGGCATCACTAAACCCTACTTGATGGGCTGCTTTTGTTAAATCAAAGCCATTTGCGAGTAATGGTATTAAGTGTTTGAATCGTAAGTAACGTTGGTAACTTTTAAATGGCATGCCAATTTGCTCACTAAATAAATGTGATAACCGACTTTGCGATAAATTAACTATTTTTGCTAATTGTGAAAGATTTAGCTGGGCGCTGTCACACTGTTGTAAGTGATTAAGTATTTTTGCAATACGCGGATCCGTGGGGGGCTTTGCTTGGGCATGGTGGCATAAAATACTATTTAAAAATTCAGTCAGCGCATAATCAAAGCTGCCTGTTTTATCTATAAAATATTGCCAAAGGTATTGCGATTTTGCCTGTTCAAAGCAGGTGTAAACATTGTTTTCATTTTTTTGGCAGTTAATAAGGTGCGTTAGTTTTTTGCCGAGTACACTAAAGTTATCAATCAATATGGTGATCACCGGTTGATCACTTTTTAAAGTATGGTTTACTTTACTTGCAATTATTAAACAGGTTGTGGAAAGCGTTTTTTGGTCAACAGTAATACTGGCTTGTGGCGACAATAAGTTAATTTGAATAAATTGATGGCTATGTTCATTTGCCATCAATTTATCATTAAATGCGATATAAATACCTTGGTAGGCTAAAAATTGGGTTTTCAAAGTGCCACTTGTTCCAAATACTCAGCCACTTTGGCGTCGATGCCAAGCTGCTCCTTAATGTGGCAGCGCATTGCGTCACATGCACTGACTTCACCATGGTTAATATAAATTTGCTTTGGAAATGCTTCGCCTTGCTGCAACCAATTTAGAATATCTTGATAATCACCATGGGCCGAAAGTGAATCTAGGTTTAGAACGTTTGCTTTTACATCAATATATTCGCCATGAATTTTTATTCTTTCGGCGCCATTAATAAGCGCTTCACCGCGTGTGCCTGCTGCTTGAAAGCCTAAAAATGCGACTGTGTGTTTATCATCTGGCAATAAACTTTTTAAGTGATGTAATACCCGTCCACCGCTAGCCATGCCGCTTGCTGATACAATAATACAGGGTAGATTGCGGCTATTGAGCATTTCCGACTCTTCTTGCGTTTTAACAAACTCTGTCATGTCATCAATGGCTTGGCATTGTTCTTTGGTTAGTTTGTGGTGCTTGTGGGCTTTTTCATAAAGATCGGTGACCTTTATTGCCATCGGGCTATTGAGATAAACCGGTACATTCGGAATTCGCTGCTCTCTTTTTAGCTCAGCGATTAAATGTAAAATTAACTGTGCGCGGCCAACGGCAAAAGAGGGCATAAGAAATATACCGCCACGCTTAAACGTATCATTTATGGCACCGGCGAGAATTTGCTTGGTGTCGGTTGCAGTATGACGTCTGTCACCATACGTTGCCTCTACAACTAGTAAGTCACAGGGTGAAATCGGCTCTGGCGAGTACATAATTGGGTCGTCTTGCCTACCAACATCTCCGCTGAAAACTAACGTTTTACTGTTTGCGTTTAATTCAATACTTGAAGAGCCGAGAATGTGCCCATTTGGTTTTAAGTTAATTGTTATATTTGGCAAAATTTCGACATTGTGTTGAAAATCGAGCGGCACAAAAAGGGATAGCGACTTTTTAGCATCACTTAATGTATACAGTGGTTCAGCTGGAGAGTGCTTAGAGAAGCGCTTTTTATTTGCATATTTTGCGTCTTCTTCTTGTAAAAAGCCTGCGTCAGGCAGTAATACTTCACACAGTTTAAGTGTTTCGTGAGAGCAAAAAATAGGGCCTCTAAATCCTTGCTTGTATAAAAGCGGAATATAACCCGAATGGTCGATATGCGCGTGGGTTAATAAAACGGCATCTAACTTAGTTACATCAAACGGAAGAGCTTGCCAGTTGCGAGTACGATAGTTTTTTATGCCTTGGTAAAGGCCGCAATCAATTAAGATCTTTAGGTTATCTACTTCCAGTAGGTGTTTTGAACCTGTAACTGTACTTGCTGCCCCGATAAATGTTAATTTCATGGCAAGCTCCATATTTAGTGTAATTAGCTCTATTTTAGTCAATCTTACTAATAATGAATTGTTAGCAAGATACGAAATTAAGCTAACACACTGAAAGTTATATTAATATATATTTGGCACAGAGTTTGATTTAAATTAAATAAATTGGAAATTTGAGAGGTTTATATGGCAGAACAAGGATCAGCAGGCAATGTAATCGCTGCTATTTGTAACGTGTTTTTCCCAGGTCTTGGGCAGTTGGTACAAGGGCGCATTGGCGCGGCACTGATATTTGCGATTGTTGTATTTGGTGGCTACGCTTTATGGTTTTTTGTCGTTCCAGCAATCATTGGCGGTATTTTCCACTTATGGGCAATAATCGATGCGGCTAAGTTTCGTAAAGTTGAAATATATCGTTGATGTTAATTAAAGTTTAAATTTTTGCATTTTAGTAAGGTGACGTTTTAGTTACCTTGCTAAAATTACGTTTATCCAGCTCAAAACTAACGATCTTAACCTTTAACACGCCCATCCCCTCCTCTTGTAACATCAACAACTTCAGATGCAGTGTAAATGATTGTAAACAATTAAATTGTGTGTAAATTAAATTTTACTATCGATATTTTTGTAGTTTGTTGTTTTTTCTGTGTTTTTCTGTGTTTTTCTTTTTGGCTTAGCTTAGATGTAAATAATGTTATTTGTCGAATAGTACTCATGTTTTGTAATTTTTATGTTAAAACTGTGTTGTTCGGATTACATTTTTAAACAAAGAGAAACATTTGTGTAATTTGTGACAATTAACATTTAGAAAACTTCAGGGAAATCTCATTTTGAAAAAATTAAACTTATTAGCACTTAGCGTTAAGTCTGCGCTATTTGCAGGTGCAATAACCAGCTTTGCAGGTGTTGCCGCAGAAGAAGAAAAAAATAATGCGGAAGACGAGGAAATTGAAAAGGTTGTAGTGACTGGCTCTCGAATTCGTAAAGCTGAATTTTCGAACGCATCACCAATTCAAGTCATTAGCGGCGACCTTTCTCGAGAGATGGGCTTATTCGAAGCTGGTGAAATGCTTCAATCAACCAACCAAGCAGCTGGTGTTCAGATTGATAACACGTTTGGTGGTTATGTATTAGATAACGGACCAGGAGCGGCGACAATTGGTTTCCGTGGTTTAGGTGCTGAGCGTACACTTGTTGTCATTAATGGTCGTCGTATGGCTCCTGCAGGGGTTGGAGGCGCGCCTACTTCACCAGATCTCAATTTGATTCCAGGCGTAATGATTGATCGTGTAGAGAATTTATTTGATGGCGCTTCAACGGTTTATGGTTCTGACGCAGTAGCTGGCGTAGCGAACGTAGTATTAAAGTCAGATATTGAAGGTTTTGAAGTTCAAGGTTCTTATCAAGCGCCGCAAAGTGGTGGCGGTGAACAATCAAATCTTTCTGTTATGTGGGGTGACACTTACGACAATGGTTTCATTACTGTTGGTCTAGAATACGCTGATTCAAAAGCACAATCATACTCAGAAACTGCTTTTGCAAAAGGTTGTGAAGAGCGTATTTTTGAATCTGAAGAAGGTGATATCATTACACGATTTAGCGGTATTGGTCCTACAGCTGGTGGTGAAGATACCTGTGATATTTTTCCGCTAACAAACCGTGTTTTCGTTCCAGCTTTCTGGGGTAGTCTATATGTAACTCCTGGATATACTAACACAGGCATTCCAAATTTAAGTGAAACGACAGTTCCTTCACAATATGCTGGTTTATTCCCTGAGTGGGTTTTAGCAGACTTCAATGGCGATGGTATTATTGACGACCTTGACGGCGCTATTGTAGACGGTAATGGAGATGGTTTGCGTGATGTTGACTTCCAAGATCCATTATATGCATTCCAGCAGTCTGATTATTATAAGAGTGGTGATTACCGCAGCCGCAATGAACGTCTTTCATTCATGGTAAATGGTGAGCATAACTTTGCCGATGACAATGATACAACTTTTTATTACGAAGGTTTGTATGCGCAACGTAACTCTCCAGTATTCAGTCCTGGTGCTCAGTTATTTGAAACTGTTCCGGCTTCAAACCCATATAATCCATGTGGTGTAAATGGTGAGGTAGATTGTTTTGGTGTACTAGGCTTTGGTGATGCTGGTCCATTAGATGTTGATCCTATTATTAATATTCGTGGTGACCGTGATCGTTTTGAAGTTGATGTTGCCCAATACCGATTAGTAACAGGTGTTACAGGTAATTTACCAGGCCTAGAGTCGATTAACTTAAATAATTGGTATTATGATGCGTATGTTTCTTACAGTGCATCAAAAGGTACTGATGTCCGTAATGGTTTTAACGAACAACGACTACTACATTCATTGAACACGTCTGTTCTAAATGCTGATGGTACTGTAACGTGTGGTGATGGCACTGATGGCTGTGTTCCAGTTAACCTGTTTGCGGATAATATTTATCAACCAGGTGGTGGTACGTTGACAGACGCAGAATACAATTATCTGTTCGATCAACGTAAAATTGAAACGAAAGTTAATCAATTAGTTGTTAATGGATTCTTAGGTGGCGATCTGTATACTTTGCCTTGGAACAATGAAACAGTATCAGGTATTTTTGGTGCTGAATATCGTCGTGACGAGATTGAATCAGATCCTAACGCAGTAGCTGCACAAGGCTTGCTATGGGGTTATTTCTCAGACCAAGGTGCGGATGGCTCTCGTAGTCTTCGTGAAGTATTTACTGAAATTGACCTACCACTTGTTAAAGGTGTAACAGGTGTTGAAGAGTTTACATTGACTGTATCTGGTCGTATTTCTGACGAAAGCTACTATGACCCAGAAAGTACATACTCTGTAAAAGCTGTTTATCGTCCGGTTGAATGGATTACGCTTCGTGGTACTCAAGGTACATCATTCCGCGCACCTAACTTACGTGAGCGTTTCTTAAACGGTACTTCAGGCTTCTTGACTGTGAGTGACCCGTGTGTTGTTCCAAGTGATGCTCGTATCTCAGATCCAATCAACCCAGATGCAATTCCAACATATGATGCAGCTAATGACCCGCGTGATGATGTAACTCTAGCTCGTTGTGTTTCTGATGGTTTAGATCCAACTTCATTAGGTTTGGATCCTACCTTCACTGAATCAACAAGTACTGAAGTTATCAGCGGCGGTACAACAGAGTTGAGCCCTGAAACGTCACTAGCTAAGACATATGGCTTTGTTATTGAGCAGCCATTTATTGAAGACGTAGATATAACGCTTTCTGTAACTCGATTCGATATTGAAGTAACTAATAGTATTGCTGAACCATCAGCTTTCTATAGCATTAACCAATGTTATGGTGCAGATGGTAATGCAGCTTTCTGTAGCCGTATTAGTCGTGATGAAGGCGGTCAAATTAGTCTAGTTGACCAATCATTCATCAACGTAGGTTTATTAACGTCTCAAGGTTATGACTATAATATTTACTATAATCAAGATTTTGTTATTTCAGAACAAAACTTGGGTGTAACAGTTGACCTTCAAGCAACCAAGATGACTGAAGCCCTGTACGATGTGTTAGGTGTTGTCGATGATAATGTGGGTGAACCAGATTATCCTGAATGGCGTGGTACAGCTCGTCTAATGCTTTCTTATGACGACTTCCGCTTTAACTGGATGGCTCGTTACATCTCAGGCGGTAAAGAAGACGATTTAGGAGAGTTTGAGGAAGATACAACCGGTTGTACAGGCTTGTTTAATAGCGCTGGTGAGCGCCTTAAATGTCGCCCTGTAGGCTTTACTGAAGACTATTGGAAGCATGATGTATCAGTTTCATGGTCTTCTGATGAATATCTAATCTCTGCGGGTGTTCGTAATGTATTTAATGAAGCTCCACCTAAAGTTGATCCAAGTGGTTCATTCTCTAATACTAACGTACCTCTAGGTGTTGGTTATGACATGTATGGCCGCATGCCTTATATCAACTTCTCAGTTAACTTCTAATTGAGCGTTGTAACTTAGCAAATGGCCTCTGATGAGGCCATTTTTAATTGAGGTCTATGATAATGACAAAAATAATATTGGCCCTTGGAGTGCTTGCTGCAAGCTTGGCTTATCCAACTAATTCATTAGCTAGTGAATTAGCTAACTCATCGAATGTTACGCTTGAGGCATTTACAATGATGCCAATGATACGAAGTGTTTCTGTATCTCCAGATGGTAAAAAAGTAGCGATTCTCAGAGCGACAACTAAAAATGGCGATTATGTAATTGAAATAAGAGATCCATTTAATTTAAAGAAAGAGCCAGTAGTTTTAGGGGCCAGCAAGATGATGGTATCGAGTGTTGGCTTTCTTAATAATGAAAAAATAGGCGTTAGCTTTCGCCAAATACTAGAAGATGGAAACTCTAAACGTTGGGTTAATGAATTTGCAATTACGGACGCTGATGGTAAAGGCAAGTGGGTTATTCCCTCAAATAACAAACGTTTAGGTTTCTTTCAAATATTTGATCTGTTACCTAAAGAAGATAACACTGTTCTGGCATTGACTGATGTAAACGATAATCGTATCCCTGATGTAGTTAGATATAATCTTGATAACGGTAGTTTCAAAACAGTTATGCGAGGTAACACTGAAATAACTGGTGGGTTTGTTGCTGATGCGGACGGTGATATTCGTGCAGCTAGAGGATTTGATAGGGCTACAAACTCCATAGAGTTGTTTGCGCGTAGGAAAGGGAGCACTAATTGGAAAAAGATAAAAACAATTTCTCCAAAAAGTCGTGAAAGCTATGATTTTTTAGGTTTTTCAAAGGAATCACCTAACGACATGTATATCAGCGCAAATTTAGGGCAAGATAAAACCGGTATTTATACATTTAATATTGAAACTGGAGAAATATCGGAACGCTTATTTGGGCTGAAATCTGTTGATGCTGGCAGTATTATACAAAATAAATGGGGTTCTTTGCTCGGTTATTCATACACAACAAACTGGCCTAAGCGATATTTTACAGATCCTAATGAAGATGCTTTATACCAAAGCTTAGAGGGTTTATTTCCGAGGAAGTTTGTCAATATTACTAGTCGTTCTAATAGTGATGATGTGTTAGTCGTTCAGACAAGTTCTAATAAAGATCCTGGTACTTTTTACATAATTACTAATAAACAAAAGTTAGATAAAATTGGCGGGCGTTTACCTTTACTTACTGAGGATAAATTAGCCGACGTAAAATACATTAGCTATAGCGCTCGTGATGGTAGAAAAATACGCGCTTATGTGACAACGCCAAATACAAAAGGACCTCATCCTGCAATTGTGCTACCGCATGGTGGTCCGTGGGTACGTGACACGATCATCTTTGATGAATGGGCGCAGCTTTTAGCGGCGAATGGTTATGTTGTAATTCAGCCTAACTACCGTGGTTCTACGGGTTATGGCTTGGAACATTGGGTTGCAGGGGATAATAATTGGGGTCTTAAGATGCAAGATGACCTTGATGACGCCGCAATGTATTTGGTCGAAAAAGGCTATACCACAATAGATAAATTGGCAATGTTTGGTTGGAGCTATGGTGGTTATGCTGCATTTGCTGCATCAATGCGAGAAAAGAATATTTATCAATGTACTGTAGCCGGTGCTGGTGTGAGTGATTTAAGTAGAATCAATGCTACACTGAATGAAGATGAGTTCCTTAGCGAACTTCAACAGCCAACTATCACTGGTATTTCTCCTATAGATAAAGTTGAGAAAGTGAATATTCCAATTATGGTGATCCACGGTGATATTGATGAGAGAGTACCTGTTGTTCATAGTCGAAAATTTGTGACTGAACTAGAGAAGTTAAACAAAGTTCATAAGTATGTTGAACTAGAAGATGCCGACCATTTTTATGATACTTTGTTTCATGATCATAAAAACGAGTTCTATAGCAACTTAATTAACTGGTTAGATAATGATTGCGGATTAAAGAACTAAGCAAAGCTATGTGTTGAGCGTGGCTGTCAATAATCAGTTACACAAGTTAAGTGCACTTTTAAATGAAGTGCACTTTCAGCTAGCATTAATTTTGTTGTAAATTACTTTTGTGAGTAATTTTACCGCTCTCATCTGAAATGAAGAGATGCGTTGCTTTGGGTAACAAAATATCATTTTCTAGTCGGAGACTTCTTGAGTACAGCATAGTTACTCGATCACTATTTATTACACCTTCTTGATATTCACAAGATTTATAATCTTTTTTCCGAGAACCTAACTTTACGTAACCAGTACAGAAAACAATAACTGGGGCTGGTGTGTCTTTGGTATTTTTAAGTAAGTTACTTAAAACATAGGGGTTTGAACCGTCCCAAACTAATATGTAGTTTTGTTGTCCTTTAAATTTTTCATAACTAATTTCTTTATGTTCAAATGTTTTACCAAGGTCCTGTGGTAATGTTGAACCAATATCTAATCGCTCAGCAAACGTGGGTGCAGAGAATAAGATTGCACCTATCAACAGGTTTGTAATTATTTTTAAATGCTTTGCCATAACTAATGTCCTTTTATGAATTTTTGTACAATAAGTTCGTGAGCAATCAATACAAATATTTAACATCACGGTATTCGCTATAAAATAATATATGGAAGTGGTTAAAGGGAATATTATATGAGAAATGGCGTAAAAAGCTGATGAATGGTAATAATTGAGAGTAACAGCGGTTTCTTATGTAGGCATCTAAGTTTTATTATGTAAATATAGCTTTAAATTGGGAAAAGGTTGAGCAAGCAAACTCGCACAACCTGAACTAAATAATCTTTACTTATTCATCTGCGCTATAAACTTATTTGAATCTGCAATGGATTTATTCATTTCGCTCATAAGTGTTTTAATATCACGTTTTAATGTAGAAAACTCGCCTTTAATTGCGGCAATTGCTTGCGCATTAAGGTTATGTTTTAAGTATAAAACGTTGTCGTTTAACGCGGTTAAAACGGGTTCCATTTTGCTTTCAGAGCGACGCATTGAACGTAATAGTTGTTCAAACTGGCGCTTAGTCGCGGAAAGTTTCTTTTGACTATCGCGTTTTAGTTTAGCGTTTGAATACTGCTCTAATTCTTCTTCCCACTCATCAAACAGTGCTTCGGCTACGTCTTCAACGGCATTAATTTTACTCGATACATCTTCAGCTGACTTTTTACTCGCCAAATAATCATCATTAAGTTGGTCGTAAACTTTTTGTAACTCACCACCATCAAAATTAATTAATGTTGTTAAGCGCTCATAGGCTGATTGGAATTCTTCTTGAGAATCTTGTTGCGACTCTTTTGCTTCTTCTACACGGTCAATCAGAATGTCGCGCTTGTGAACACCTACGCTTTCCATTGCAGAGTAATAAGCTGTTTGACAGCCAGAAAGGGTTAATAAGCTTGTAGTTGCGACAGCGAGCAGTAATTTTTTCATAGTGTGTTCAATTCTCTTTATGCTTTCCATTATCTTGTTATTATATGGCAATATTTTTTTATTAGTAGCGCTTACGATGCAGAATAAAGTCGATTACTCCCAGATGTTTCAGCAATTTGGTAAAGCAATACGCTACGCCGCCTTTTGGTTTAAGGGGTATGGCAAACGTTGCTTAGATGACCAAATTACCGTCAATGCTGGTTATTTAGCCTATGTAACCTTGTTGTCATTAGTTCCAATGCTTGCTGTAGTATTTGCTATTTTTTCTGCGTTTCCTGTGTTTCAGGACTTTAGAGCGGTTATCGAAAATTTTATTTTTAATAACTTCGTGCCAACCTCTTCAGAAACCATTAAAGAGCACATAGGTGCATTTACGGGTAATGCGAGCCAAATGACGGCAATGGGTATTGGTTTTTTAATCGTTGTAGCGCTGTTTTTGATTCGTAATGTAGATGCAACGCTCAATCGTATTTGGCGTACGCAGAAGAAGCGTCCGGTTGTGATTTCGTTTGCGGTTTATTGGATGGTATTAACGCTTGGCCCGGTTTTATTGGGTGCAAGCTTAGGTATGACATCGTACCTTGTCAGCTTGGCAGCGTATGCCGATGAGGGGATCCCAGGTTTTAGCGGCTTTTTACTTGGATTGCTACCTTACGTGATTTCTACCGCGGGCTTTATGTTGATTTATACTGTTGTACCTAATATCCGAGTGCCTATTAAAGCCTCTTTACCAGGCGCGATGTTTGCCGCACTGTTATTTGAGCTCAGTAAAAAAGGGTTTGCAGCTTATGTAAGTAACTTCCCATCTTATGAAGTGATTTATGGGGCACTTGCGACCATTCCTATTTTGTTTGTTTGGGTGTATCTGTCATGGATTGTCGTGTTATTAGGTGCCGAATTCACAGTATCACTGCAACAGAGCTTCGGTGAGAGAAAGAAGCCGTTAATTGTTGAGCAAGAGGAAGAATAATATGCAAGGGTTAATTCAACGGGTGAGTGAAGCCAAAGTGGTCGTTGATGGGAAGGTTGTTGGTGAAATTGGTCACGGTATTTTACTGCTGTTAGGAGTAGAAAAAGGAGATGACCAGCAAAAAGCCGATAAGCTATTACACAAAGTATCTGGCTACCGCATTTTTTCCGATAGTGAAGGGAAAATGAATTTGAGCCTAAAAGATATCGGCGGTGATTTGTTAGTTGTTTCGCAATTTACACTAGCAGCCGATACTAAAAAAGGAATGCGTCCTAGCTTTTCGTCTGCAGCTATTCCAGCGCTCGGTGAAGAGTTATACGAATATTTTGTAAGCCAAGCTAAGCAAAGCTTAACAACCGTGCAAACAGGCCAATTTGGTGCCGATATGAAAGTGCACCTAGTGAACGATGGACCCGTGACGTTTCGTTTAGAAGTGTAAGTGCACTATTTTGTTGTTGTAGTCCTTAATCGCGTAAATTGTCACATCCGCTTTAAATACGCTCGTCAGTACAGTGCGCAACGAATTTAACTGTTGCGCGCTTTCACATATAAAATTAATAAATAAGTGCCGATTAGCGTCATCAACAAACAGCGACTTCACTCGTTGATAAAACTCGTGTTGAAACAGAAAAATAGGGCAGTCTTGCTTACTAAATAAATCAAGCACAATCCAATTATACGAGTTGGAAAAGTGATAAGTTGTAATATCGCCGGCAATGAGATTGGATTGTGGCAGTGACGCAAAATACTGCGTATATAACTCGATAATATCTTGGCTTTTTTCAATAGTAGTAATGTTGCAATGCGGGTAACTTGCATTGAGATAATTGCGAATTGCACCGCCACCTAATCCTACTTCTAATATATTGCTGGGCTCAGGTAAGGTTTGCCATAAGCTGGCTAATTGTTGCAAATGTGGCAGTAAAAACTGCTGAGGTTGTGTTAAATCGCTAACTGACTGTAATGTGTTGTCTATTAATAGCCACCTAACATCTTCAAGCTGCCTAACAGTGCATGTGCCTATTGGCGTTTTTCTTAAGCAAACTAGGGTGCCAAGCATGTTTGCGTTATTTACAAAATCAATAGATACCACATTAAGCCCTTGTAAACGCGTTCAATATTAAGCTTAGGCTAATACCAAAGTGTTTACCATCGAGTGATTTTATATTGTGCATTTTTAGGTTAATCTGTTGCCAATTAAAATTATAAGGAGTCGCTATGTTACAAGTTACGACACCCCAAAGTAGTCAAGATTGGCAGGATTATTATCAACTTAGATGGCAGGTGCTACGCGCCCCTTGGCAACAGCCTCGGGGTTCTGAACAAGACGAGTTCGAGCAAGAAGCAGAACATCGTTTTATTAAAAATGAACAAGGCCAAGTGCTAGGCGTTGCACGTTTGCATTGGAATACTGGTGAACAAGCGCAAGTGCGTTATATGGCGGTGAATAAAGATCATCGCGGTCATCACCTTGGCAGTCGTTTATTGCATGAACTAGAAAAGCTTGCATGGCAGCAAGGCGCTAAAGAATTACTCTTGTTTGCTCGTGATAGAGCGGTCGATTTTTATAAGCGCCACGGTTATGTGGTTGTTGAAAAAGCGCACTTGATGTACGGCGATATTCAACATTGGAAAATGGTTAAAGTATGCCCGTCATGTCCTGGCTGGTTCCGTCGCCCTGAATGGACTAAGGTGCTGCAAAATACGTGGCGTGAGGATATTCCAATCAGCGATGCTATGGGCATTAAGGTTGAGAGTTATACTGATTGGCAATTTACTACGAGCGCTGAATTTAGTGCTAATCAAAACCTTCACGGTACAATGTTTGCCGGTTCTATTTATAGTCTTGCTACTTTAACAGGTTGGGGAGCAACTTATTTACATTTGAAAGAGATCGGAAGCGACGCTGCAATTGTGCTATCTGATGCAAGCATTAAATATCTCAAACCGCTAAAACAAGATCCTATCGGCAATGTTGATTTACACAAGTGCTCAGGTGATCTTTCTAGCTTAGAGCAAGGTGAAAAAGCAGTTTACACAGTGCCAGTGCAAATTTTTGACGGTGAGCAACTGGTTGCTGAATTTGTCGGTGAGTATACCTTGTTGCCAAAGAAGTAGAACTAGGGTGATATAAGCGTAATAGCTTATATCACGGTAACAGGAAGTAGGTTGCAGTCCCAAGGAAGGCAAAAATACCTACTACATCTGTAACTGTTGTTAGAATTACCCCGCCAGCAAGTGCTGGGTCGATATCTAATTTCTTTAAAATAAGTGGAATTGTTACCCCGGCACAACCGGCGGCAAATAAATTCATAAACATCGCAAAGGCAATCACTAAACCGAGCGTGAAGTCCCATTGCCAAAGCGCTACTACCGAAGCTATTAACACCGCCCAAATCACACCATTGAGCATACCAATTGCAATTTCTTTACCAATTAACCAACGCTGGTTGGCATCGTTAATGTGGCCAACAGCCATACCGCGAATAACTAAGGTGAGTGTTTGGCTACCGGCAATGCCACCCATTGAAGGCACAATGCCGTTAAGTACAGCTAAAATCGGTAATATACCTAAGGTCGATTCAAAAAAACCTGCCACAAATGCAGCGAGGATTGCAGTAATTAAGTTTACGCCAAGCCACACCGAGCGGCGTTTGGTACTTTTTACAACGGGAGCGAAGGTATCTTCTTCGTCATCAAGACCCGCCATACTCATCATACTGTGTTCGGCTTCTTCACGAATTACATCAACAATGTCATCGATGGTAATACGGCCAAGTAATTGGCTGTCTTCGTCGACAACAGGGGCTGAAATCCAGTTATGACGTTCGAATAATTGCGCAACTTCTGACTCACCCATACTAACAGGGATTGCTTCAGATTCATTATCCATCACTTCACGTACAGTGAGTAACGGACTTTTTGTCAATAATGTCGCAAGCTGAATATCACCCAAAAACTTATTTTCTTTATCGACAACGTAAAGTTCATCGGTGCCTTCAGGCAATTCGCCTTTTAAGCGTAAATAACGTAAAACTACGTCGAGCGTGACATCAGGGCGAATCGTGATGGTATCGGTACTCATTAGAGCACCCGCGGTTTCTTCCTCGTAAGATAAAACAAATGTCGCGCGCTCTTGATCTGTTTTATCCATTGAGCCCAATACTTCTTGGTATACGGTATCGGGTAAGCTACGTAACACTTCTGCAAGGTCATCATCATCCATTTCTTCCGTTGCAGCGGCAATTAGCGCAGGATCCATTTGCGCGATAATGCCGTTACGCACATCTTCAGAAAGTTCTTCTAAGGTTTCACCTTGCAGATCAGGGTCAACCAATTGCCATAAAACAGTACGGCTTTTATGCGGTGAAGACTCCAACAATAAAGCAATATCACACGGTGGCATATGCGCTAACATGCGTCGAACATGCACAAACATGCCGCTACTTAGGGCTTTTGTAACCTCATGTAGTTGTGTTTGTGAGTAGTCTTGTTCTAGTGCTTCTGGCATGTTCACCCTATTATTTATTGAAGGTTGGAGTGAATGATTGCAACTCTTTGATTTATTAGAGTTAACTTACGTCTAACTTATTGTAGCATTATTGCAGAAAAATGTTTTAACTAAGTTAGCTGTTTATTCGTCTTCGTTAAACTTAGCTTGAATTAAATCGCCTATGGCAAGTAACGCTTGATCTTGGTCAGGACCCTCACAACGCACTAATACCTCTTTACCTTGCGAGCTTTCTAACAGCATTAAACCCAATACACTATCAGCTTCAGCCGTTTTACCGCCTTGGGATAAACTAATTTTCGCATCAAATGCCATTGCGAGCTTTGCTAGTTGGGTTGCAGCGCGAGCATGTAGCCCTAACTTGTTTTCGATTAAAAATCGTTTTTCAACTGACATAATAGTCGCTTATGCTTATTTGTTTACTTGCTCACGATGGTGGGCTTTTACGTTTTTATGGTGTTTGGCGAAGCTATCAGCCAGTGTTTGCGCTAAATAAACTGAACGATGCTGGCCGCCAGTACAGCCAATTGCAACGGTTAAATAGCTACGGTTATTACGCTCTAAATGCGGTAACCAAGTTTCAATAAAGGTTTGCACTTGCCATGCAAATTTATGAACTACAGGCTGGCTAGAAAGGAAGTCGATCACTGGTTGGTCTAACCCTGTTAATGGCTTAAGAGCAGGCTCCCAATGCGGGTTTGGTAAAAATCGGGCGTCAAAAACATAGTCAGCATGTTTTGGAATACCGTGTTTATAACCGAATGACTCAAACGTGATAATTAACTGATTTGATTTTTTACCGAGTACTTTCTCTCGTATGCTATCGGCAAGTTGGTGAACACTTAAGCCTGTTGTATCAATAAAGATATCCGCTTGTGAGGCGATAGGATCGAGCAGCTTTTTCTCAGCTTCAATGGCTTCTTCAAGGGAGATATTATTCAGTGATAACGGATGCAAGCGGCGCGTCTCTGAAAAGCGCTTAATTAGCGTGCTGTCATCGCTATCAAGGTAAAATAAGGTTGGTGTTGCAAAACCAGGTAAATAGTCGAGTACTTCTTCTATTTCCTCTGGCTCTTTAGTCATATTACGAGCATCAACACTCACTGCAATTTTGTCGTATTTATCTGAAACTGAGCGGATCAACGAAGGCAATAAATTAACAGGAATATTGTCAACAACATAATACCCGAGATCTTCCAATACTCTGAGTGCGACTGTTTTTCCTGAACCAGAACGACCACTGACTAAAATAAGTTGCACTTACATCTCCCTTAGTTAACTCGCCTCACTACTAATGATTTGATATAGCTGATGATTATTTTCAGCGTGACGTAGTTGACGGCAAAACTGCTTATCTTTTAGTTTATCAGCGATGGTGGCTAAAGTCTGCAAATGTTGCTGGCACTTTTGTTCTGGTATGAGCAGTACGATAAAAATATCAACGTCTTTATCGTCGATGGCATCAAACGGAATAGGTGACTGATTTACAATTAAAAAGCCAATGGTATTTTGTAGGCCATCAATGCGGCCATGAGGAATGGCGAGGCCTTTACCAATACCCGTGCTACCTAGTTTTTCGCGTTGCAGCAAGGCTTCAAGAAACTCTTGAGAAGTAATATCAGGGGCTTGCTGATGGGCAAGGTCGCTAATAAATTCAAACAGTCTTTTTTTGCTATTAAAAAGGACCGCGGTTTTAGCGCAGTCCTCAGCAATAATATCGGTTAATTTCATTTTAGTGGCGAGAAAGTTTCTCTTTGTGCTTAATTACTTGGCGGTCTAGTTTGTCGACCAGGCCATCGATTGCTGCATACATATCTTGATGCTCGGTAGAGGCAAACAATTCGCCACCGTTAACATGCATAGTAGCTTCTGCTTTTTGTGATAGTTTTTCAATATCTAGAATAACGTGCACGTTATTTATATGATCAAAATGCCTCTCTAGTTTTGCAAATTTGTTAGTGACATAGTCTCTTAAAGAATCAGTAATTTCTACGTGACGACCTGTTAAGTTTAATTGCATAAGCATTTTCCTTCTATTTGGTCTAGATCAGGCTCTTGCGCTGATTAGACGGTGGTATGGATAGCGACTCACGGTATTTTGCGATAGTGCGTCGCGCCACTTTAATTCCTTGTTCTGCTAGTAAGTCGGTAATCTTGCTATCACTTAATGGTTTAGCTGGATTTTCCGCCGCAACTAGCTTTTTGATCAGTGCTCGAATCGCGGTAGATGAACACTCACCCCCATTTTCCGTGCTAACGTGGCTTGAAAAAAAGTATTTAAGCTCATAAATGCCACGTGGTGTATGCATGTATTTTTGCGTTGTTACACGCGAGATAGTCGACTCATGCATCTCGACCATTTCGGCAACGTCGTTTAAAACCATAGGTTTCATTGCTTCGTCACCATATTCAAAGAATGCCTGTTGTTGTTCAACAATGCAATTGGCTACTTTTAATAAAGTATCATTGCGACTTTCTAAGCTTTTAATAAACCATTTTGCTTCTTGTAAATGGTTGCGAATAAACTGGCTGTCAGTGCTTGATTTCATCGAGCGAGTAAGCGCAGCATATTGTTCATTCACGCGGATCTTTGGCATGCTATCGTTGTTTAAATCAACGCGCCAGCGTCCTTTAATTTTCTTTACTGAAACATCGGGAACCACATATTCAGGTTCTTCTTTTATGATGCTTTCAGCTGGTTTTGGATTAAGGCTATGTATTAATGTTAAGACTTCTTTTAACTCAGGCTCCTTGAGTTTAGCCTTCTTCATTATTGTACGATAATCACGTAATCCTAAAAGTTCCATATGGTTTGAGATTACGCTCTTTGTTTCGTTTAGCCAAGGGGTATTTTTGTCGTACTGATTGAGCTGGATCAATAAACATTCTTGTAACGAACGAGCAGCAATACCAACAGGGTCAAAGAGTTGAACGCGTTTAAGTACAGCTTCAACTTCGTCTAGTTCAATTTGTTCTTGGTCGTCAGATTGCTGTACCGCTTCTAAAATTTCTTCGCTACTTTGTGTTAAATAACCTGAATCGTCTACCGCCTCAACAATGGTGGTTGCGATCATCTCGTCGGTGTCGCTGAACGGCGTTAAGCGTAATTGCCACATTAAGTAATCTTGCAATGATTCGCTGGTTGAGCCTTGATACACAGTATCGTTGTCAGGAGCTGGGGCGTTACTGACAGAAACAGGTGCGGCGCTGATATAATCATCCCACGACACATCCATAGCTAAATCGTCAGAAATATTCTCGTTGCTAAGTGCGTCGCTTGATTCTATTTCACTTTGGCTTGGCGCTGCTTCAACATCATCGCCATTTATTGATTCGTCTTTGTTTGACTCAGTGTTTTCGTTGTTTTGTTTATCGTCACTGTAGTCAATGTCTTCTTCAAGTAAAGGATTGGCATCAAGCGCTTCTTGAATTTCTTGCTGCAAATCTAACGTACTCAGCTGCAACAAGCGAATAGCCTGTTGCAATTGTGGAGTCATTGTTAGTTGCTGCCCAAGGCGAAGCTGTAAAGATTGCTTCATGTAGTTATTCTAATCCTTCTTTCGATTTCAAGCCGCTAGTTAACAATTCAATTCCAAATTTAAGGCCTATAACTATTACTATAGTCTGAATTGTTCACCTAGGTATACATCGCGTACTTTTTGGTTGTTTAAAACGTCTTCAGCTGTGCCAGATGCGATTAATTCGCCGTGAGAAACAATGTAGGCTTTTTCACATACATCTAAGGTTTCACGCACGTTGTGGTCTGTTATTAACACGCCAATGCCGCGATTTTTCAAATGCTCAATTATTTTCTTTATATCTATCACTGAAATAGGATCAACACCAGCAAAAGGTTCATCTAACAGGATAAATTTGGGGTTTGCGGCTAATGCGCGCGCAATTTCCACACGACGACGTTCACCGCCCGACAATGCCATACCCTGTGAATCTCGGATATGGCCAATGTTAAATTCTTCTAATAAATCATCGAGCGCTTCTTCACGTTGCACACGATTAAGTTCTTTGCGTGTCTCTAGAATCGCCATGATGTTTTGATACACAGTAAGCTTTCTAAAAATCGACGATTCTTGCGGTAAATAACCAATACCTAAACGGGCGCGACTATGCATTGGTTGCAATGTAATGTCATTATCGTCAATACGAATAACGCCATTGTCGCTCGGTACTAAACCAACAATCATGTAAAACGTCGTTGTTTTACCGGCACCGTTAGGACCAAGCAAACCAACGATACTACCAGCTTTCACTTCTAAGCCAACATTTTTTACCACTTGGCGTGATTTGTAACTTTTAGCCAGCTTTTCGGCAATTAATGTGCTCATTGTCCGCCTTGTTCATTTTGCGTATTGATGATGGTTTTTACTTGGTTAGTTGAGTTTTCAGCTTTTTTAGACGTCACTGTTTCAGCAGCGCGATCATAGATGATGGTATCTGCTGACATCATGTCGCCATTTTGTTGAAATTTAGCGCCACCAGACATTGTAAATAATGATTTAGCCACGTCATAAGTGACTTTTTTAGCACTTGCGACAATGATTGATCCATCTTCTTGTTCAGCACTAAATTTTACCGGATCACCACTGGCAATAAGTAATTGCTGGTTATCTCCTAACTCTGCTCGTTTATGTGCTTCAAGGTAATCGGCGGTGATGGTCATATTGCCATGCTTAATTTGTACATTATGGCGAAAAATACCGACATTTTCTTTTAAGCGAGCAGCTTGCTCATCGGCGTCAATCTCAAGTGGATGCTTAAGTTTGATCTGCTCAGCGATAGCGTGTCCACTTGTGATACACAAAGTGACAGCTAGTCCAGCGATTGACAGTAATTTCGTCATGTTATTGGTCATAATAAGTGGTCTTTGTATGGTTTATTAACTTAATAACTTGCTCTTCTAAATTAGCATTGAGGCCTTGTCCTTTAATTTCAAGTCCCGGACCTGTCATTTTTACTTCGGATTGAGAAGTCATTAGTTTGCTATTAATTAAATATTCTACGCTTGCCGCTTCAATTGTATTGAGCATGATATTGGGCGTTAGACTTTTGGCAATAACGTTTTGTTCCAAAATGAGCTTTTCGTTATTGTAGAGCGTGGCTTCATCGGCTGTGAGCTGCCACACACCTTGTTCTGAAAAAATAGTAAATTGTGGTTTTTCAAAGTGGGTAAACCCCAAATCTTGATACATCGACATTTTTCGCGCCATCACTTTATGGCTGACAGTACCAGATTCATTAAAGTTGGTTTGTTTTAAGTCGGTTGCAATGTAATCAGGAATACTGGCAACGTTTTCAACAATCGGTTTTGGTTCTTTGGGAGTAAAGAAGTAAGGCAACCAAAGCCAAACCATGGCAATGGTGAAAAGTATAGTAAGTGCAATACGCGCCGACATTAGCTGCTACTGCCTGCGTGGCTGAGTGTTTTGTCTTGGCTCAGCATAATTAAATCGGTCAGTTCTCTTACAGCGCCAAAACCGCCTAGCATGGTAGTTTTATAATCAGCGATGCGTTTTACCAGAGGGTGAGCATCATTGGTTGCTACGGCAAAGCCAACTAATTCCATTACGGGTAAATCAGGGCTATCGTCGCCAATATAAGCAATGTTTTCGTTATCAAGTGATAGCGTGTGCTTTAAGTTATTAAAAGCGACTATTTTATCTTCTTGCCCTTGATAGATATGCTGAACAGTAAGGCTTTTCATGCGGTTTTCCACAATCTTTGAGTTGCGCCCAGTAATTACCGCAACCTGTATGCCACTATTGATAAGCGACTTAATACCAAAACCATCTTTAGTGTGAAATGCTTTAAGTTCTTCGCCATCATTACCAAGGTAAATGCGACCATCAGAAAATACGCCATCGATATCGCAAATTAACAGTTTAATTTTGCTTGCTTTTGCAAATACGTCAGCACTAGTTTGTGCATATAATTCGTTAAAAAGCTGTTGTGATGCAGTTAAACTCATAAAACACCTGCCTTAAGTAAATCCTGCATATTAAGTGCGCCAATTGGCTGTTGTTGCTGGTCAACTACAAGCAAACCGTTTATTTTCTTTTGTTCCATTATGTTTAAGGCTTCAGCAGCAAGCATCGATTCATTTGCTGTTGTGCACTGTTTAGTCATCACTTCTGAAATAGCTGTAGCGTGAATATCAATGCGTTGTTCTAAAATCCGGCGCAGGTCACCATCGGTAAAAATACCTGAAAGTAATCCGTTATTGTCGACAACTGCTGTCATACCAAGCCCTTTGGTTGTCATTTCTAACAGAGCGTTTTTAACCGTTGTGTTTTCAGCGACCACAGGTAATGCTTCGCCTTGATGCATAATGTCTTTAAGCATTAACAATAGGCGCTTACCTAAACTGCCGCCAGGGTGTGATAAAGCAAAATCATCGGCGGTAAAGCCTTTTTCTTCAAGTAATGCGACAGCAATCGCATCGCCCATCGCCAGTGTTGCAGTAGTACTTGCTGTAGGTGCTAGCCCTAAAGGGCAGGCTTCTTCTGAAATTGCGATACAAATATGCACATTAGATTGTTGTGCAAGAGTTGAGTGTTGCTTGCCACTCATGCCCACGATTTTTGCACCAATGCGCTTGATTACGGGGATCAGGTTAATCACTTCTGCGGTTTCACCTGAATTAGAGATCATCAATAGCACATCATCTTGTGTGATCATGCCTAAGTCGCCGTGACTTGCTTCGCCTGGATGAACAAAAAAAGCGGGTGTGCCAGTACTTGCTAACGTGGCAGCTATTTTATTACCGATATGACCCGATTTTCCCATACCAATGACAATTACACGGCCTTTGCAGTCATACATTAACTGACACGCATTGCTAAAGTCATCGTTGATATATTGAGCGAGTTGCTCAATGGCTTTTTTTTCGATTTCTAAAACGCGTTTACCGCGAGCAATAAAGTTCATGACTTAGCCTTAAGCGCTTACCGTTGAGAAAATAAGGTATTGATATCCAAAAAAGGCAGCTAACAACAAACCGCCTTCAACACGATTAATACGGCGTGAACCGCGAATACTCAAACTCATTGCAATAAGGGCTGCTGTTGCACCTAACATAATTAAGATATCGCGGCTCGATACTGCAGGATCAACGCTTGATGGATTAATAATGCCCGCAAGCGACAATACCGCTAACAGGTTAAAGATATTTGAGCCAATAATGTTGCCTAGCGCTAAGTCGTCTTCATTTTTAAGTACGCCAGCAACACACGCCGCAAGTTCAGGTAAGCTGGTACCAATTGCAATAATAGTTAAGCCAATCACCAAATCGCTAATACCAAATAGTTTGGCAATGTCGGTTGCTGATTCAATAATAAAATGTGAACTGATAGGTAAAATCGCCATGCCGATAACTAACCACATAAGCGCAATCGGTGTGCGCACATTGTCAGGCACTTCGTCACAGGCTTCGTCAACGAAGGGATCGTGTTCGGCATTGGCTGCTTTGCTTTGTTTTACCGAGATAATGGTCACTGCAGCAATAAAAATGAAGAAACTCACCATCAGCGCAATGCCTTCACCGAATGCTAAATAGTTATCCGATAAAATGTACCAAGCACTAAGGGATACTAGCATTACGACTGGCATTTCACGTTTTAGCGTGCTTGATGACACACTCAGCGGGCGCAACAGTGCAGTAATACCAAGTACTAGCAGAATATTAGTAATATTTGAACCAACCGCGTTACCGACAGCAGTGTCTGTTTGTTTTGCAAGCGCCGCTTGCGCCGATACCATCATCTCTGGTGCCGATGAGCCCATCGCGACAATTGTTAAACCAATAATTAATGTTGGAATACCATAGTTCTTTGCCAGTGCAGCCGCACCAAAAACAAAGCGATCCGCACTCCAAACTAAGCCGACAAATCCTGCAATTAAAATAGCAATTGATAACAACATTATTGAATAAAAACCAAAATTTAGATAACACCAAATAATATCAAATCTGGATTTAAAACACAGCTTTTGTAAGTGTTATTACAAATATTTACTTTTTCATAGGTTTCACAACATTTTTAAAACGCTTAGAATACAGTGCGCAATTAATTCTAGGAGAGCGACTTGTCGCAAAGTTTAGTTGAAATAAAGGACGTTACCTTTTCTCGTGGCGATAGAGTGATTTATCAAAACATGAGCTTTAGCGTTCCTACAGGAAAAATCACCGCGATAATGGGACCAAGTGGTATTGGTAAAACAACCATGTTGCGTTTGATTGGTGGTCAGCTGAAACCCGATTCAGGCGACATTTTGTTTTCAGGTGAAAGCATTCCCAAAATGTCACGCAGTGAGTTATACCAAGCGCGTGAACGTATGAGCATGTTATTTCAAAGCGGCGCGCTATTTACCGATATGAGTGTGTTTGACAATATTGCTTTCCCACTTCGAGAACATACTAAACTGTCAGAAGACGTTATCCGTATCATCGTATTAATGAAATTAGAAGCGGTTGGGTTACGCGGCGCGCGTGATTTAATGCCGTCAGAACTTTCAGGTGGCATGGCTAGGCGTGCGGCACTGGCACGGGCAATTGCACTCGACCCCGAATTAATCATGTACGATGAACCTTTTGCGGGCCAAGATCCAATCTCAATGGGCGTGTTAGTTAAGTTAATCAAATCATTAAACCAAACACTTAATATCACTTCTTTGGTGGTAACGCACGATGTGACAGAGGTGATGAGTATTGCGGATCATGTCGTGATTTTAGCGGATAAAGGAGTGATTGGTGAAGGTTCACCTGAACAGGTTGCTCAGTCAAAATCGCCGCTAGTTCAACAGTTTTTACAAGGGCTTTCCGATGGTCCTGTACCATTCCACTTTGATGCTGCGCCATACGAACAAGATTTATTAATGGGAAGCGAACGTGGTTAATACTATTCAAACAATCGGCCGCAATACACTAGACACACTAGCAGGCATAGGCCGTGCGCTAATTATGTTGTTGGGCGCTATTTTTAGTGTGCCAAATTTCAAAAAGGGCACACCATTATTGATAAAGCAACTTTATATGGTTGGCTTTTTATCACTGATTATTATTTTAGTTTCAGGCCTTTTTATCGGCATGGTATTGGCGTTGCAAGGCTACACAGTATTGGTTGATTACGGTGCTGAAGACAGTCTTGGTCCATTGGTTGCGCTGAGCTTATTGCGTGAGTTAGGCCCAGTAGTTACGGCATTGTTATTTGCTGGTCGCGCAGGCAGTGCATTAACTGCCGAAATTGGTTTAATGAAGGCAACAGAACAGTTAACTAGTTTAGAAATGATGGCTGTAGATCCCCTAAAGCGTGTGATTGCGCCACGTTTTTGGGCTGGCATGATTAGTATGCCGTTACTTGCGATGATTTTCTCGGCGGTAGCGATTCTTGGTGCACATATTGTTGGTGTTGATTGGCTTGGTGTGGATTCAGGTAGTTTCTGGTCAATTATGCAGGCACAAGTATCGTTTGAAAAAGACATTTTAAATGGCGCAATTAAAGCTGTGGTATTTGCTTTTGTTGTGACTTGGATTGCACTTTATAAAGGCTACGATTGTGTACCAACTTCTGAAGGTATTAGTAAAGCAACAACAGAAACCGTAGTGCAGTCATCACTGGCAGTTTTGGGATTAGATTTTGTGCTAACAGCAATTATGTTTGGCGCGTAAAGGGTAAAAAATGAATTCGAAGAAAATTGAAATATTAGTAGGCTTTTTCGTTAGTTTAGGTATAGCAGCAATTGTGATGCTGGCACTTAAGGTAGCCAATGCAGGCATGAGTGGAAACGGCGATACTTACAGCCTTTTTGCAAAATTCGAGAATATAGGTTCGCTTAAAGTGCGCTCACCAATTAAGGTAGGTGGTGTTGTAGTGGGTCGCGTTGAAGCAATTAATTTAGATCCTACGGACTATGTGCCTGTTGTTCACATGAAAATTGCGACAGAATACAGCAATTTTACCGAGACTACGTCGGTCAATATATTAACTTCAGGCATTCTTGGTGAGCAGTATTTAGGTATAAACCCTGGTGTGATTGCGCACAAAGATATGAATGGCGAGGATGAACTAAGTGAAATGTTTGGCCTCGAAGAAGTAAAGGTTTTAAAAGATGGTGACTTTATTACTGATACGAAATCAGCTCTGGTATTGGAAGAGCTTATTGGTCAGTTTTTGTTTAACCAAAGTAACGATTAATTAGGATTTTAATAGTTAAGATGATGAAATATTTATTTGCGATTTTACTGGTATTGGCATCGAGTGTATCAGTTGCTAAAGAAGTGGACGAAAGCAACCCGTATTTAATGGTAAGAACGGTTGCAGAGAACACCTTTGCTCGTATCACTCAAGATAAAGCGATTATTGAACAAGATAAAAACCATTTGAAAGTAGTGGTTGAGCAAGAACTACTTCCTTATATCGATTATCGCTATGCGGCGCAGCGTGTGCTCGGTAGCTATATTTCTAAAGTGCGTAATATTAAAGATAAAGAAGAGCAAAAGGCGGAAATTGAAAACCTTAAACGCTTTATTGATGTATTTCGCGAATACTTAATTACGTCTTATGCGGGTATTTTTACCCAGTATCGTGGCCAAGAAGTAGAATTTGCACCAGCTCAAGACTTTTCAGACGATAAATTAGTGCTTGTTAAAACCAAAATTGTTGAATCAGGTAAGCCAGATATCAACATCGACTTTAAAGTACGCAAAACTAAATCAGGCGAATGGAAAGGCTTCGATATGTTACCTGAAGGCATTAGCTTATTAGATGCAAAGCAATCAGAGTTTCACGGTATTCTTCGTACAGAAGGCCTTGGTTACGTAATTGATATGCTAGATAAAAAGAGCAAGTTGCCAGTGCAATTTGCTGGTGAATAAGTAATGTCTTTACTTACGTTAAAAGCGGTTGATGACACAACTTATGTATTGAGTGGCGAGCTTAATCGCTACTCAGTACCGAGTGTTAAACTACCCAAAGTTCCAACTCAATCAACCCTAACGCTCGACTTGGGCGAGGTTGCGAAAGTTGACACTGCAGGCCTTGCTTGGCTCATCTATAATTTCTCACAATTGCAACGGAACAATATAAGCCTTAAACTTGTCCACTTACCTGAGCAACTCAAAAAGCTAATGCAATTGGGTCACGTAGAGAATTTATTTGAGTAGAGTTAATGGATCCTAAACAAGTCGAAGATATTTTATCGCAAGCATTATCGCTTGATTTTATTAAAGTAAAAGCCGAAGGCAGTCATTATGAATTGATTGTAGTAGGTGAGTGTTTTGCTGGCGCGTCGCGCGTTAAGCAGCAGCAAATGGTTTATGCACCATTAATGGAAAAGATTTCTGACGGCACAATGCATGCCGTATCAATAAAAGCCTACACGCCAGAGCAATGGGAACGTGATCGCAAATTGATGATGCTATAGGTGGCATAAATGGATCAATTTGTTATTCAAGGCGGCAGCACTATTGCCGGAGAAGTGACTATTTCAGGCGCTAAAAACGCCGCACTTCCAATTTTATTTGCAGCAATCCTCGCTAACGGCAAAAGCCGTTTTACCAATGTACCGCGTTTGCGCGACATTAATACTACTGAAGCACTACTATCAACTTTAGGCGCTAAAGTTGAGTGGCAGCAAGATGATTTAATCGTTGATGGCGCGACTATAGATAAAGTGCTTGCGCCATATGAGCTTGTAAAGCAGATGCGCGCATCTGTGTTAGCTTTAGGGCCATTGTTAGCACGTTTTGGTGAGGCACAGGTGTCGCTACCTGGTGGTTGTGCTATTGGTGCTCGTCCAGTTGACCTTCATATTTCAGGCCTTGAAAAAATGGGCGCGGAGATCACGGTAGAAGGCGGTTACATTAATGCCAAAGTAAATGGTCGCTTGAAAGGCGCACATATCTTTATGGATGTTGTGAGTGTAGGTGCGACCGAAAACTTACTAATGGCGGCAACCTTAGCTGACGGTGTTACTGTATTAGAAAACGCAGCACGCGAACCGGAAATCACCGACTTAGCTAAGTATCTAAGTGCTATGGGTGCGAAGATTTCAGGTGCAGGTTCGGATCGTATTGAAGTAACTGGTGTAGAGTCGCTAAAAGGTTGTCAGCATCGCATTTTGCCAGATCGCATCGAAACGGGTACTTACCTAGTTGCAGCGGCAATGGCGAAAGGCGAAGTGCTATGTCATGGCACTGACCACTTTAGTTTAGAACCGGTTATTGAAAAGCTACGTGATGCTAACGCACACATTGAGCTTGCGGATAACAGTATTTACCTTGATATGCGAGGCCGCATGCCAAAAGCGGTTAATATTAAAACCTCTCCGCACCCGGGCTTTCCAACCGATATGCAAGCTCAATTTACAGCGTTAAATGTGGTTGCTGAAGGCAGTGCAACGATTACCGAAACGATTTTCGAAAACCGTTTTATGCATGTGCCTGAACTAAAGCGTATGGGAGCGAATATTCGCTTAGAAGGTAATACCGCAATTTGTGAGCACACTGAGCAATTTAGTGGCGCACAGGTAATGGCTACAGACCTTCGTGCTTCTGCGAGTTTGATACTGACAGGTGCGATTGCACAAGGTGAAACCGTGGTAGACCGCATTTACCATGTTGATCGAGGCTATCAGCGCATTGAAGATAAACTGGGTGGTTTAGGCGTTAAAATTAAGCGTCGCAAAGCTTAGGGTCTGTTGATCTTTGCTGTTCTATTTTTGTTCTGTTTGAGCGTGCTTTTATCGCGGCGCTCGATGTGTGGCCTAGTAATCTAAGCGAATATCGAGCAACAATGAGAAAAGTGCGCTCAAAAGAACCGTTCGGCAGCGCTTGGTTGGGTTTTCTACTGTGTTATCGGCTGGCTCACATAGAATAACTATGCCACGCAGCCTCTGCCTTGTATAAAACCCAATCAAACTGCTGCAAAAACGAACTTGAAAGGTCAACAGACCCTAGTTAATAACCTAAATTATTGAAGAATCAAAAAAGGCCGCATATGCGGCCTTTTTGTTTATATAGCTACTATTTTAGAACTGTAACTCACCAACAGTGACTGGCACTTCAATAACTTTACCTTCACGAATAATTGTAAAGTTTAATACGCTACCTGGAGGTGTGTTCGTTACTAATTCCAATGTTGTATTGGTATTCACTACTTTTTTACCGTCGATTTTTGTCACGATATCGTTGAGTTCAAAGCCTGCTTGCCATGCAGGGCCCAGCGGGTCAAGGCGAGCAATGCGCATGCCATACACCGGGGTGTGATTGTTTCTCACAAAACGACCTGAACTGTCGACAGGGTCGGCGTCAAAGCCAATATAGCCACGAATAACACGGCCATACTTGATGATTTTGTCCATCACTTCTTTGGCAAGCGAATAGGGAACCGCAAAGAAAATACCTTGCACTTCTAAATTGCGTGCATGCTTAAACTTAGCTGAGGTAATGCCCACTAGCGTACCGTTGGTATTAATCACTGCACCACCCGAATTACCGGTATTAACCGCGGCATCCATTTGTAAAAAACGGGTATGGCGGGTTTGCGCAATATTAGTTTTGTCAGTGGCACTAATAATGCCTTGCGTAATTGTTTGACCTAAGTTTAATGGATTACCAATTGCTAAAATAACGTCGCCCACTTGTGGAATAAAGTCGTTATTGGTTGGGATTTCCGGTAGATGTTCAGCGGTTATTTTTAATAATGCCAAATCCGTAGGTACGTCAAAACCAATAAGCTGTACATCAGTAAATTGTCGGCCATCGTTTAGTACAACTAAAATTTGGTCCGCGTTATTAATAACGTGATAGTTAGTGAGAATATAGCCTTTTTTGGACATGATAATGCCAGAGCCAAGCTCTCTTACCGGAGTTGATGGACGCAGGCTGCGAGGGCGATTACTAACTGATTCTGAATATATGTTCACAACAGCAGGCGATGCGGCTTTTACCGCGTTAGCAAAGCTTAAATGACTGGCATTAAGTGGCGCTTTATTTGTTGAAAGCTGTTCACGCAATAACTCTGGTGAAAATACCAATAGGTAGATAAAGGCAAAACCAAGTCCTAATAAAATAGGGGTAAGCAAAAACTGAAGCTTCTTTAACACGCTGCGCCGTTAATTATTATTTTCAAAGGGTGTTTATTGTGGCAAGAATATGACTATTCGGCAAGTTGCAGGTTTTTACACTAATCCATAAAAAAACGCCCAAATTACTTTGGGCGTTTGGATTAGCAAGGTGTATGATTTTTTGAACCGCAGAGATTACTGAATTTGTACGTTAAAAATACGAGAACCACGTTGAACTCGTAGGAAAATATAACCTTGTACATCTTCAACTGCCTTGGTTAAGTCGCGCACAGAATCTACACGGGTGCGGTTAACCATTAAGATTACATCGCCTTCCTCTAACCCTACGCGTGCAGCTGGAGCACGGTTAGAATCAATCGATTTAATCAACACACCTTCTTTACCATCGCTCGTTTCGCCGGCTTCTAGCGTTGCACCCGTTAAATTGCGATGTAGTTTATCTGCCGAGGTTGCAACATCTGATATCCCGCCTAGTTTAACCTTAACGGTTTTGCTCTTGCCGTCACGAATAATTCCTAACTTAACCGTTTTACCTTCGCCAGCGGTTGCGATTTTACTGCGTAGCTCTAAGAAACTATGGATTTTCTTACCATCGATACTGGTGATTACGTCATTCACCTTTAAACCTGCTTTTTCAGCAGGGCTATCTTCATCAACCGCGTTTACGAAAGCGCCCTGTTTGGTTTCTAGGTCAAATGCTTCCGCTACGCCTGCATTCACATCACCACCGCGAATACCTAAGCTACCGCGACGAACTTCACCGAACTCTAAAATTTGGTCTACAAGACTTTTCATCATGTTTGATGGAATCGCAAAACCAATACCAACGTTACCGCCAGAAGCGCCTAAAATTGCAGTGTTAATACCGATTAGTTGACCGTTTAAATTTACCAGTGCACCGCCAGAGTTACCTTGGTTAATTGCCGCATCGGTTTGAATAAAGTCTTCGTAACCTTCAATGTTTAAGCCCGAGCGACCAAGCGCACTTACTATGCCTGAAGTTACTGTATGGCTTAGCCCAAATGGGTTACCAATCGCCACTGAAAAATCACCGACACGTAGTTCGTCTGAATCAGCCAGTTTTACTTCAGTTAAATCATCGCCTTCTACTTCAAGTAATGCGATATCAGACTGAGGATCGCTACCAACTAACTTGGCTTCAAATTCGCGGCCATCTTGTAAGGTTACAATAATTTTTTCAGCGTCTTGAATAACATGGTTGTTGGTAACGATATGACCGTCTTTTGCGTCGATAATTACGCCAGAGCCTAAGCCACTAAACGGGCGTTTTTCGGCGCGGGGTTGGCGCTGCGGGTTACCAAAAAAGAAATCAAACGGGTCAACGCGTTGGCGTACTTGTTTTGAACCAGAGACGCGAATACTTACAACACCGGGGGTCACACGTTCTAGCATAGGCGCTAGCGTTGGCAGTTGTTGTCCGTTAACCGAAACAGGTAATTTTGCATGGCTAATTGCCGGTGAAACTAAAATAGTTGCAGATAGTATTGCTGCACTTAAAACGGTAAATTTAGTTTTCATAGTCAAAATAACGCTCCTTAAATCAAAAGGGTAGCTGATTTGCTTTTTGTTGTTAGCGGCAAACCAGCCAGTTACTTATAATGACTATGGGGTCAAAAAAAAGTTCATCAAGATGCGATTAAGCACTTTCTGTTTGCTTGTTTTCTGAGCTGTTACCTCTAAAAATGCCCGATTCGCCAGTGACAAAGTCGGCTGGTGCTGCTTGTAATTCAGCGTTTCGTGCTAATAACTCAGAGCGAGTTTTGTCGTTATTACGTGTCTCAGACAAAATCTCGTTAGCTTCTTGTGAGAAGAAAGGTACGACTTCAACGTTTTTTTCAGCAACTAATAACTTGTTAGTTTCTTCCATATGCTTAACTAGCTGTACGTAGCTGTCTTGCATTTTATTAACAAGTTTATTGGTGTGAGCAACATGGTCGGCCACATCTTGTTTAAATTGCTCAAGGTCACCTTGTGCTTTTTCTACTTCTTTTTCGAGCTCATCATGTTCGTATTGACGTTTGGTAATTAGGCTTCCGATAAAAAAGCTAGCAACGGCAGTGACTACTAATAGGGTGATCCAAATGGCTGTACTCATACTATAAAGCCTTATAATTTTTTAAAATAGATAGTTTAAATATACGCTTTGATTGCGCTCGTGTTAATATTTTACATCAAAATTTCAGTAACGCTTTGTATTTATCATGACCCCTTGGCAAAAATATCAACAAGATTTAACTCGCGATGACTTCCACCACGATGCTGCGCAGGAAAATGCAGTGCGTCATTTGCAACGTTTGTACGACGATTTAACTGCACAGCCACCGGCTAAAAAAGGCTTTTTTGCCAGCCTTTTTTCAAAACAAGAAGTAAAGCCGATCAAAGGCTTGTATTTTTGGGGCGGGGTTGGGCGTGGTAAGACTTATTTGGTTGATACGTTTTTTGATTCGCTGCCGTTTGAGCGCAAAATGCGAGTGCACTTTCACCGTTTTATGCACCGTGTACATGATGAATTAAAGCAGCTAAAAGACGTAAAAGATCCGCTTGAAAAAGTTGCTGATAAATTTAAAAGCGAAGCGGATATCATCTGCTTTGATGAGTTTTTTGTGCAAGATATTACCGACGCTATGCTATTGGGCGGTTTAATGCAAGAGCTGTTTAAGCGCGGCATAGTACTCGTTGCTACATCCAATATTGTGCCTGATGAGCTCTATCGCAATGGTTTACAGCGTGCTCGCTTTTTGCCAGCAATTGATTTAGTTAATGCGAATACTGAGGTGGTTAATGTTGATTCGGGCATTGATTACCGTTTGCGTACACTTGAGCAAGCAGAAATCTATCACAGCCCTTTAGATGCACAAGCAGATAAAAATTTATTTGAGTATTTCGATAAATTATCACCTGAAGCCGGTTGCTTAGATAAGGTGATTGAAATTGAGGGACGTAACCTTACGACGCGCAAAGAAGCTGACAGCATAGTGATGTTCGAATTTAGCGAGTTATGTGAAACTGCGCGTAGCCAAGTAGATTACATGGAACTCAGTCGTATTTATCATACTGTGTTGCTATCAAATGTAATTCATATGGGGTCGGAACATGCTAATGACGACGCAGCGCGCCGTTTTATTGCTTTAGTTGATGAGTTCTATGAGCGTAATGTAACTTTAATCATTTCAGCGATTGCACCATTAGAAGAGCTTTATACTGGTGGTATTTTAGACTTTGAATTTAAGCGCTGTATCAGCCGCTTACAAGAAATGCAAAGCTTAGAGTATTTAGGGCGCGAGCACTTAGCTTAATCTATAAAAAGAAGCGAGATATGACGATCTCGCTTCTCAATACTATTTATTCTTGATTCAACTTTACGCTTTTTATTTTTACCCAGGCGTTACCGCCTTTCTCATCGGTTAGATTTGGCACAAAATAAAGTGCAGAAACATTGGCTTTTATAATGCCTTTATCCTTTGACCAGCTTGGCGTCCATTCTGGGCGGTTGAAATCATCTAAGGTCAGAGTGTGCGTTTGCCATTGATTAGCGCTTGGCAAAAGCGTTTGATAGTGTGCATAGCTTTTATCACCTTTTCCACCATAATCCTTCTGCGATAACTTAACCACAAGCGGTTTGTCGCTTTGGTAGGTTAGTTCAATATTCGCAATGTCGTTTAATGATTTATTCGGCAGATCGTAAATTAACTCTACCCACGAATTATTCTGTGCATCAACGCGGGGTACTCGGTTGAAAGCAATCCCCACATACTCTTCTTTAACTAAGGGCTTTTCATAACTTGCAGTACTGCCGTGCGGGTCTACTGCATAGCGCCATTGGCTTGCATCGAGGGTTTGCCCAGCGTAAAGCGCAGAGCTTGAAAATAGTATTGCTGTATGCAGTGATTTTAAATACATGATCTTTTTCTTATGGTGATTATTTTATGTGTGTAGCAATACAGGGGAGGTTGCTGGGTGAGTGTTTGATTGTACGGTAGTTTATTTTGTTGTGGAAGTGGGAGGTTAGTCTTACTTTGTTGTGTCGTTCTGAACTTGTTTCATAGCAATGGACTAAAGAATCACGTCTGGGCAATTGAGTTTACTGAAACCATGTCTGCCGCGCTGGCGACGGCAGCCAAAGGGAAGCTAACGCCGGCCTCCCCTTGGAACCCCTCGGCGCCCCGAAATCAAACCTATCTTCAAATAAGTTTTAATTGTGAACATAAACGCCATCAAGCAACATCCCTGTCGCGCATTATTCACTTAAAACCTCATTTTCAGGTTTGATTTAAGGGGCTAAAAACCCCGGTGAATAATGATTGTCTATAATGCAGCCAATCAGTTTAACTAACTGGTTGATTAATATTTGAATATTTTAAATAAGTAGTTAAAATTTTGCGGTTAAAAACTAGAAAGGGATTTAAATTCAATGAATCGTTATTTATTCGCTAGTATCTGTTTATTGATTTTGTCAGGGTGCAAGTCTAACAACTCAGCAAGTATTCAAACGGAATCACAGTTATCACTTGAGTTGATGGAAATAAACGGCATTCAAAGTTACCAGAAGGGTGATTATGAAAATGCTTTAAGATTATTAAATAAGCCTGCGGCTTGGGGATATAAAGGTTCACAATACACTCTAGCTTTTATGTTTCTCAAGGGGCAGCATGTTCCGCAATCAACACTTATTGGAATGGGGTGGTTAGGTGTAGCAACTGAAGTTGAGACTGAAGAATGGTCAGAGCAATATCGACAGTTTTACGAAGCGGCTCCCGTTCAAATGAAAAGTGAAATTGATTCTATTGTTAATGAATATATTCGACGATACGGTATGAAAGCGCAAAATATTACTTGTAAAAAGGGCCCCACGATTCATACAAGAGCGGTAAGACATGTTTGTACCAAGTCTGATGCAATAAGTACAGTTTATGACATAGATTTAAACGAAGAAGATGTAACGATTAAACAATAATTCTGATGGGGATATTATCCTAGAACCCTTTAATCAAGCCTGAAAAAGGGATTTAAATGAATAATGTGAGACAGGGAGCGAAGCGGTCGAGCAAGCCATGCTTAGGCTTGGGTGAATAGTGTCTTGAAACGAACAAGTTTCGGCTAGTAATTCCGTTTTAACCAACCTTAAAAGTAGGTTTTAATTAACAATACGAGACAGGAAGCGGAGCGTGTCGAGTAAGTCATACTGAGATAGGGATATCGATTTATGACGTTTATCTTTAAATTAAAAGCTACTTTGAGGATCGAGTTTGATTGTACGGTCGCCTTTCTTTTGGTTACTTTATCTTTGGCGAAGCACTAATTTGTCGGGAGCAAATTAGAATGCCGTAGGCAGTCTTTAGATGTAAAGAGGGACCTTGCAATAAAGAAAAGTGACATGAGCCCCATGGATGGGGTTTATAAATATACAAAGAAGTAAATGCTGAGGTTTTGTTCAATCTTTCAAAATCCTACCAAACCCCATGCTAGTAGCCAAAAACCTTTATTTTCCTCAAATTATTAGTAGAAAAACTATCCAGCTCTTGCTATACTCCGCGTCCGCCACTTACCGTTCTACCTCGGTTAGTTTAGCCACAGCTGAGGGTTTTAAGTCTTGAGCTCGAAGGGGTTGAAGCAAGTGTAATAGAGCAGCAGAAATTTTTCTGCTTGTGGTTTTTAAATTGTAAACATTGGATTTTTAATAAATGAAAACGTTTGTTGCTAAGCCAGAATCTGTAAAACGTGACTGGTACGTAGTTGACGCTGAAGGCAAAACTTTAGGTCGTATCGCTACTGAAATCGCTCGCCGTCTACGCGGTAAGCATAAAGCTGAATATACTCCTCACGTAGATACTGGTGATTACATCATCGTTATTAACGCTGAGAAAGTTACTGTAACAGGTAACAAGACGACTGATAAAATGTACTATGCTCACACTGGTTTCCCAGGTGGTCTTAAGTCTATCACTTTCGATAAGCTTCAAGCTAAAAAGCCTGAAATGATCATCGAAAAAGCAGTTAAAGGTATGTTACCAAAAGGCCCTCTAGGTCGTGAAATGTACCGTAAACTAAAAGTATACGCAGGTTCAGAGCACGCACACGTTGCTCAACAGCCTCAAGTACTGGACATTTAAGGAGCATAACTCATGGCAAATCAATACTACGGTACAGGTCGTCGTAAAAGTTCAAGTGCTCGCGTATTCTTACGCCCAGGTACTGGCAACATCGTAATCAATCAACGTTCTATCGAAGAATACTTCGGTCGCGAAACTTCTCGCATGGTTGTTCGTCAGCCACTAGAGCTAGTTGAAATGACTGAAAAGTTTGACCTTTACATCACTGTTGAAGGTGGTGGTTCTACTGGTCAAGCGGGTGCTATCCGTCACGGTATTACTCGTGCGCTTATGGAGTTTGACGAGTCTCTTCGTTCTTCACTTCGTAAAGCTGGCTTCGTTACTCGCGACGCTCGTAAAGTTGAGCGTAAGAAAGTGGGTCTTAAGAAAGCACGTAAGAACACTCAATTCTCAAAACGTTAATTTTTTACGTTTACAAGAATTACAAAACCCGGGTTTATACTCGGGTTTTTTATTGCCTAAAATTCGTGTTTGTCAGAAAGTCACTATTTTTAAAAATTACTATTTAACGGTTTTGTTACGGCACCCTACATTTCTCAACATTTTCCCACAGTCACTTACAGAGAGTATGGGTATTATTTCCCGCGTTAACTTCTTACTCAACTAATCCGTATCAAGGAAGTGATATGACTTCATTTAAACCGATCTCTTTAGTCGCGCTGGCTGTGACGAGTGTATTTGCAACTAATGCTTTGGCTGAACAAGTTAAAGGCGAACAAATTGAACGCATTCAAGTAGTATCGAAGCGTTCAAGTGTACTTACTGAAATTACCGAAGATGCTGAAAAGCTGATCAATATGCCGGGTGCTTTGGGTGATCCTTTGCTTGCTGTATATGCATTGCCTGGTGTCGTAGCAGCCGGAGGCTCAATGGGTGAACCCGCTGTACGTGGCTCATCGCCAGATGATAACTATTTTGAAGTCGACTTTATGCCTGCAGGCTATATTTTCCATGACTTTGGCAGCTCGATTTTTAATAAGTATTTGGTGCAGGACTTTCGCCTTTATTCTGCGGGCTATGGCACTAGCTTTAGTGATGCAACTGGGGCGGTGTTTGACGTCACACTGCGTAACCCAAAAAATCAGGATATTAAAACCACGCTTGATTTTACTATGTTTAAAGCGGGGGTTTTTGTTGAAGGTGCAATCACCGACGATATTTCATTTTATCTGTCTGGGCGAAAAAGTACGCTTCCGTTGTTTTTCTCAGAAGGTGAGGAAATTGAAGACGAAGATGGCGAAAACACAGGCATTACAATAAACGATGCTCCCGATGACTATGATTACCAAAGCAAATTTGTTTTGGATATTAATAACAACAATGTGTTAAGTGTGTTGTTTACTGGCGCAGAAGACAGTGCCGCAGCAAGTTTTAGTGAACGCGCGGATTTATCACTTAAGAATCCTGACTTTCAAGGCGATGCAGATTTTGCGCGTTCCTTCGATAGCCAAAATGTTATTTGGGATCATTATGGTAAAGGTTATCAAGCAAAAGTGGGGGTTGGCTCGTTAACACATTCGGGTCGATTAGATTATGGGCGCAGCAAGTTAACACCCAAGGGATATTTTGAAGAAGAAAAAGAAGAGCTACTTACCTACAAAGGGCGTGTAAGTATAAATGTGGTAGGTGATGACTTACTTACATTTGATGCCGCTTATTTTGATAAAACGATAAGCTATGAATATGATACTTTTCTCTATGTCTGTACAGAATTAGATCCAGATTGCGAGCTTGCCAAAGGAGAGCGCATAGCAGGTAAACGAGAAGTCGATATTGGTAGTTACTTTATTGGCGCAAATTATCAATACACGATAACCGACTCGTTAATTGCCGACATTGGCGTACAACATCAAAAAAATGATTACAGCGATGAGTCGTTTACTCACCCGCGTTTAGGATTAACCTATCACATTAATCAAGATCAATCAGTGTGGGTTAAATATGGCAGTTACAATCGCCTGCAAGATATTGGTACGATTTTAGAAGACACAGGTAACCCCAACTTAAAGTCGCAAACAGCAAATCAGTCGGTTGTTGGTTATCAGCAGTTTTTGGCGGATGACTGGAGTTGGTCAATTGAAACCTATTACAAAACCATGGACGATTTACCTTTAGCACTGACTGCAAACGATGTGGATCAGCATTTACGTTATAGCAACGATGTAACGGGTAGAGCTTATGGTGTTGATTTACTTATTAATAAAAACAAAACCGACCGTTGGTACGGCTGGATGAGTTTAAGTTACGGTAAAAGTGAACGTACGGATGAACGCCGTAATATCACTCGAGACTACTATGCTGACACACCGCTAGTGTTTAATATGGTGTTTAATTACCAAATTAGCGAACGCTGGAATGGTGGCTTTAACTTCACAGCACGCAGTGGTCAATCTTACACACCTATTGTAGGTGTGCGTGAAAACCCTGAATTTGAGGGGAATTTTTTACCGGAATATGGCGAACCATTCTCTGAGCGTTTTGATGCTTATCACCGTTTAGATTTGCGCTTTGAACGCAAAACGGATTTCTTTGGGCTAGATGCGTTGCTGATTTTAGAAGTAATGAATTTATACGCTAAAGACAATACGGCGTATATTGACCTTGATTACGCAAAGGTGCAGTCAACCGATGACTTGATTTTGAAAGAAGAGAGCGATGACTTTGAAATGCGCCCGTCAGTTGGTTTTAGTTTCACATTTTAGTCACAAATTAGTCTAAAGCGAGGAATTTCCTCGCTTATTTCATTGGTTAATCCTCCCGCAGGTTGCTATACTCTGGCATGCATCAAATGTGGCTCGAAAAGCATAATTTAGCGACTAATTACTTTGAATTTCACGCATACTTCTACGGAGTTTTGATCTCTATCAGGACACGCTCACTCAATTTTGGGTAGGCTCTGTAAAAGCACAGAATTTTCACAGTTTTAGGCTGTGTGTTCGTGATTTCAAATAAATCGAACTAAAATACAATTTAATTGTGCTTGAAGACCGGTATAACCTTGTTTTAATCAAGGCTTTTATTTATGATCGCACCTATTTTGTAAAGTCAAAATTTAAACTGCTGTAACTGATGTTCTCAATATGGCAAGTGTTGAGAATCATAGTGGAGATGAGTGGATGAGCAATGCGCCAGTAGACAATAGCCGCCGTCGCTTTCTAACTATCGCAACTTCTGTTGTTGGTGGTGTGGGAGCTGTAGGGGCTGCTGTTCCTTTTATCGCGTCGTGGAACCCAAGTGAGAGAGCAAAATCTGCAGGCGCGCCTGTAGAAGTTGATATCTCAAAGCTTGAGCCAGGACAATTAATTCGTGTTGAGTGGCGAGGTAAGCCTGTTTGGGTTATTAATCGTACACCAAAAATGCTTGAGCAGATGAAAGCTCACGAAGGTCAACTTCGTGATCCTAATTCTGAAGAGCCACAACAACCAGAGTTCGCACAAAATGCGTACCGTTCGCAAAAAGAGAATATCTTTGTTGCTGTTGGTATTTGTACTCACTTGGGTTGTTCACCAACTTTCCTTAACGGTGGTTTTGGTGAAAAGGTTGAAGGTACTGAAGATGGTTTCTTCTGTCCTTGTCATGGTTCTAAGTTTGATATGGCTGGCCGTGTTTTCCAAGCTGTACCAGCACCATTAAACCTAGAAATCCCTCCTTACACATTTATCGATGACACCACTATTTTAGTTGGTGGAGAAGAAGGGGCTGCGTAATGTTTGCGAATATTATCGATTGGATTGATCAGCGTATTCCGATGACTCGCGTTTGGAATATGCACATTGCACAATATCCTGCGCCAAAAAACTTTAACTTCTGGTACTTCTTTGGTTCATTAGCCATGTTAGTACTTGTTAACCAAATCGTAACGGGTATTTGGTTAACAATGAACTATGTTCCTTCAGCAGAAGGCGCGTTTGCTTCAGTTGAATACATCATGCGTGATGTAGAATACGGCTGGTTACTGCGTTATTTACATTCAACGGGTGCTTCTGCATTCTTCGTTGTTGTATACCTGCACATGTTCCGTGGCATGATCTACGGTTCTTACCAAAAACCACGTGAACTACTGTGGTTATTCGGTATGTTTATCTTCTTAGCGCTAATGGCTGAAGCATTTATGGGTTACTTACTACCTTGGGGACAAATGTCTTTCTGGGGTGCTCAGGTAATTATCTCGCTATTTGGTGCTATTCCAGTGATTGGTGAAGACCTTACTCAGTGGATCCGTGGTGACTACGTAATCTCTGGTGCAACGCTTAACCGCTTCTTCGCACTACACGTAATTGCATTACCACTGGTACTTGTTATCTTAATTTTCTTACACATTATTGCACTTCACGAAGTGGGTTCAAACAACCCAGACGGTGTTGAAATTAAACGTAAGAAAGGCACTGTTGCTGAAGAAGATAAAGCTAAATTCAAGTTCCATGAATACTACACAGATAAGAAAGATATCGTTGACGCGATTCCGTTCCACCCTTACTACACAGTAAAAGATATTGTGGGTGTAACAGGTTTCTTAATCTTGTTCTGCTGGGTTGTTTTCTTTGCGCCAGAGATGGGTGGTTTCTTCCTAGAAGCGCCAAACTTTGAAGCTGCAAACCCGTTGAAGACGCCTGAGCATATTTTCCCTGTTTGGTACTTCACACCATTCTACGCAATCCTACGTGCTATCCCTGATAAGCTACTAGGTGTAATCGCGATGGGTGCATCAATTGTTGTGCTTGCGTTACTACCTTGGATTGACCGTGGTAAAGTGAAATCAATTCGTTACCGTTGTGGCTTCCACAAGTTAAACATTGCTCAGTTTGTTGTTACTTTCATCATCCTAGGTTGGGTTGGTGCGACACCACAAACAGACTTTAAAACTGTGTTATCACAAATTACGACTGTAACTTACTTTATGTTCTTCGTATTACTGTTCTTCTACAGTAAAAACGAAAAGACTAAGCCAGTGCCAGAGAGGTTAACGAAATGATGAAAAAGCTAATTATTGGTTTATTCGCTTTGTTGCCTTCACTAACAATGGCAGCAGGCCCGTCGGTTCCACTTTTAGAAGCGAATCATGATTTAACGGACAAAGCATCGTTACAACGTGGTGCTAAAACGTTCATGAACTACTGCTTAGGTTGCCACCAAATGCAGTACCAGCGTTATGAACGTACATTCCGTGATATCGGTATTCCTACTAAAGTGGGCGAAGAGCAACTTATTTTTGATGGTTCAAAAGTAGGTAGCCACATTCTTAACGCAATCGAGCAAGACGATGCTGCAAAATGGTTTGGTGCTGCGCCACCAGATCTAACATTAGTAGCACGTGTTCGTGGTGCAGATTGGATTTACACTTACCTGAAGTCTTTCTATGTTGATGAAAGTCGTCCATTTGGTGTAAACAACACTGTATTCCCATCGGTTGGTATGCCACACGTATTGCAAGAGTTGCAAGGTGTACCTACTGCGCGTTTCGAAGAGGTTGAAGAACACGGCGTTAAAGTTAAGAAAGTTGTTGAAATTACGACTGATGGTTCAGGCGAAATGAGCGATGACGAGTACGACCAAGCGGTACGTGACTTAACTAACTTCTTAGCGTATGTTGGTGAACCAACACGTTTACAGTCAGAAGCGATTGGTTATAAGGTATTAGGTTTCCTAGTAATCCTGTTTATCCTAGCGTTCTTACTGAAGAAAGAATACTGGAGAGATGTGCATTAATTTGCACACTTTTTAGCACAAAATTTGTAATAGGGGCTTAAGCCCCTATTGCTGTTTTTAATATACTGGAGGAAAGCATGGCTGTAGCTGCCAATAAGCGCCCTGTGATGACACTGTTTTCTGGTGAAAACTGTATGTATAGCCACCAAGTGCGTATCGTACTTGCAGAGAAAGGCGTAAGTGTTGATATTCACCTAGCAGAAAAGGACAATTTGCCAGAAGCGTTACATGAAATTAACCCTTACGGCACTGTACCAACATTGATCGATCGTGAGCTTGGTTTATACGAAGCAAACATCATCATGGAATACCTTGACGAGCGTTTTCCTCACCCACCACTAATGCCTGTATACCCAGTTATGCGTGGTCGCAGCCGTTTAATGATGCACCGCATCGAAAACGACTGGTATAGCCTTGCTAAGAAAATTGAAGCAGGTGTTGATGTTGACGCGTCACGTCGTGAGTTAACTGAAGGTTTATTAGCGATTGCACCTATTTTTGGTGAAGCGCCTTACTTTATGAGCGAAGAGTTCAGCTTAATTGATTGTTACCTAGCACCACTACTATGGCGCTTACCTGAGTTCGGCATTGAACTTACAGGTCAAGGTAGCAAAGAGCTTAAAGACTACATGATGCGTTTATTTGAGCGTGAGTCGTTCCAAGCATCATTAACTGAAGCTGAGCGCGAGATTCGACTTTAATGACTTCTAATCGCCCTTATTTACTGAGAGCTTTCTTTGATTGGATTGTAGACAATCAATGTACACCGCATTTAGTGGTGAATGCTGAATTTCCAAATGTTACTGTGCCAATGCAGTTTGTGCAAGACGGACAAATTGTGTTGAACATCAACCCAAGTGCGGTTGCACAGTTTCATATGGATAATCATGAAGTAAGCTTTAATGCACGTTTTGGTGGTCAGCCAATGCGTGTGGTGGTACCAATTGGCGCCGTACTTGCTATTTACGCAAGAGAAAATGGCGAAGGTACAGTGTTTACCCCTGAAGACTTTTCAGAATATGAAGAACCAGCAGAGGTTGAATCACAAGAAACACCATCTGAGGGTGATGGTAATGATGAACCACCGAAAAAGCGTGGTTCTCATTTAAAAGTGGTTAAGTAATCGCAAAAACCGGCAATAGCCGGTTTTTTTATAACCTGCGATTTTTACAACCTACGATATTGCTATCTTGTAACAATCTCTGGAAACATCACTAATAAACCAAGCATCAGCAACATAATCAAAAAATACGGTAAGCAGGCTTTTGCCAGCTGAGCCAAAGAGGCATTGGTGAGTGACTTTAAAACAAACAAGTTAAAGCCAATTGGCGGCGTGATTTGCGATATTTCTACCACCACAACCAAGTAAATACCAAACCAAATGAGATCGATGCCAGCTAGCTCTACAATAGGTAAGAGTATGGCTGCGGTCAGCACAATAATCGAAATACCATCTAAAAATAACCCTAATAAGATAAACGCTAAGGTTAAATAGATTAGCAGTTGATAGTTACTAAGTTCTAGGCTGGCTATCCAAGTGGCAAGCGTTGCGGGTAATTGCAAAAAGCCCATTGCGATGGTAACAAAACTCGCACCGAGTAAAATCAGTAATATCATAGCTGTGGTCATCGCCGCATCTACTAAGCTTTGCTTAACCAGCTCTAGCGTCAGTCGTTTTTTTGCTTTAATTAAAATAAAACTACCCAGGATACCTAACACTGCCGACTCACTAGGTGTTGCAAAGCCGAAGTAGATGGCTGCAATAACAAATGTGATTAACAAGATAATTGGAAGTAACGTTAATGGATTACCTGAGCTTGCAAGGAGTTGGCTTTTATCTACCGGTTTTAAGTAGCCGCGAATCGCAATATAGGTGGAAAACAGCGCTAATAAAATTAACCCGGGCAGAATGCCGGCAATGAATAGGTCTGCAATGGAAATATCCGCAGCAACGCCATATACAATCAAAATAATCGATGGTGGAATTAGCAGTCCAAGAGTAGCAGAGCCAGCGAGCGAGCCATAAATATCTTGCTCGTTATAACCGCGTTTTTTTAGCTCTGGAATAGTCATACGGCCAATGGTTGCGGCTGTCGCGGCAGAAGAGCCTGAGAGCGCAGCAAAAATACCAGAACCAAACACGTTAATGTGCAAGTGTCCGCCCGGTAACTTTGCCAGTATAGGGCTTAAACCATTAAATAAGTCATCGGCTACTTTGGCTTTATATAACAGTTCGCCCATCCAAATAAATAGCGGTAAAGCGATTAATGACCACGGTGTTAAATGCGCAAATGCAGTGCCTGCAAATATCAGGTCGATAGCCGAATTGTTATTAATAATAAGTGCTACCAAAGCAACGCCAATTAAACTAAAACCAATCCATACGCCTGTTAGCAGTAAAAGGGCAAAAATAACCGCCAAAATAGCGCTAAGGCTAACTATGTCCACGTAATACCTCCAATCCCTTAAATGCAATGGTAATAGTTGTTACGCAGCTGGCATAGGCCATAATAGCTTGAATGGGCCATTCTAAAATAGCAATCTCACCGCTCGATACTTCATGAAAATGATAAGAGTCGAGCGTTAGCTGAATACATGCATAGCTAATAAAGGTGCAAATTAAGGTCGCTGTTAAATAGCTAACCACTTGGGCGAAATGGCTGAGATTGGGGTTGTCGAATTCAAACACCAGAGCCACACGAATATGTTTCTCTTGTTCAAAGCTATAGCCTAGCGCCAAGAAAAAGCTGCTGATTAGCAAATATCCGCATATCTCATTGAGTGACGGAATGTACAAATTAAACAAACGTAATACGATTTGGCTGAGCACTAACAAAAAAATCGCAACGATGAGTAAAATGCTCACTTTCATGTTCAACGCATTTAATTTATTGAGCATTTTGTTGCTCCTTAAATTTTTGCAGTACGTGCAACTCGCTTTGCGTTGCATTGAGTGCCCATTCTTGCTCCATGTTAGCGCCAACAATTTTTAAACTCTGCGATAAACTATCGCTCACAGGCGAAATAATCATGCCGTTATCCGCTAATAGCTTAGTCATCTGTGTGGTTTGCTGCTCAGCTTGTTGCCACGCGCGCTGCTGATACTTGTTCACGATTTGTTTCAGTTTCTGTTTTTGCGTTGGGGTTAAAGATTGATACAAGGCATGGTTCATTAACACCATATTTTTTGGGATCCATGCATTGATTGGTGTGTAATAGCGACTAAATTGCCATGCTCTGCTCGAAACTCCCGTCGCTGGCGAGGTGATCATTGCTTCAATCATGCCGGTGGCAAATGCCTGTGCAATCTCAGCGCTTGAAACGGCGGTTGGGATCATTTTAAGGTGGTTTGCTAATTTTGCTGTCATTGCGCTATAGCTTCTAACCTTAAGGCCACTTAGGTCGTTTGCAGTTTTGATTGCTTTACTAGTAAATAAACCCTGTGGCGGCCAAGGGTTGGTAAATAACAGATGTAATCCGTGCTCGGCAAATTGGCTACGTAATTCAACGGCTTGTTGGTTAGCTAGTTGTTGAGCGCTGCTAAAATTTGTGGCTAAAAACGGTAAGTTGTCGAGTTGATAGATAGCGGCGTGATTGCTCAAACGAGCGATAAATATTTCACCAAGTTGTATTTGGTTTGTGCGCAGTGCGCGGTAAATTTCATTGTGCTTATAAAGGCTTTCACCGCTATGAAAAACAATGTTAAGCCCTAACTCTCGATTTACTTCATCAGCAAATGCCTTGGTGATTTGGGTAACATAAACACGTTCGCTATAGGGTGTAGCAAAATGCTGCTTGGCGTGTAGAGTGAATACTGCAAATAGCAGTAACAGTAAAATTAAATAATGGCGCATGTTTTTATTCTTATTTTTATAATAAAAAAGGCGCTAACTGCGCCTTAAAGGTATTCGAATACTTTTATTACTTTTTCGACTCCCGAAACATGACGGGCAACGTCGGCTGCTAAATTAGCTTCTTGTTCGGTAACGAGTCCCATTAAAAAGACTTCCCCGTTTTCGGTAATTACCTTGATATCATTAGCACTGACACTTTCTTCTGATACCAACATGGTTTTTACCTTTGAAGTTAGCCAAGTATCGTGTGTTTTAGTGCTAACACCTGTGATATTACCTATGCGAATTTGATTATGGATTTTTTCAACGCCACGTATTGGTTTTACAATCGCTTCGGCTTTAGCGCGCATTTCTGTAGTTGGTGTTTGGCCAATCAGTAATACGCGGCCATTTAAGCTCACCACAATAATATTGCTAAATTTTGCTAACTGCTCGTCGTCTTTTAAGGCCAGCGTGGCTTTGATCTCAAGGTTGTTATCATCAATCTGTGTGCCAAGCGTGCGGCGATCGGTTGCTGATGTTACTGCGCCTGCAGTACCAGCGACTATGGCAGCGCTACACCCCTGTAAAAGAACAATAGATGCAACAACAGCTAATTTAAATTTCATTAACTATCATCCTGTGGAAAAAGGGTTAAATCGATAAGCTCACTTAAGCAATGGATATTAAACAAGTGAGATTCGATAATTCGGCTTGGTCTTTTTGAGGGCACGCGTATTTCAACATCGTTTGGCCCTAATAGTCCTGCCAGCTCGCCGCCATCATCACCACTTAATACAATTACTTGCATATCTTTGGTTAGAGCAGCTTCAACGGCGCTGATCACTTCTTTCTCGTTACCGGTTACCGTGATCACCACAAGCAAGTCACCGCTTTGTCCGTAGGCACGTACTTGGCGTGAAAAGCTTTCGTTGGCATCGGTTGTGGCATAGCTCGACAGATGTGTTAATTCGTTGCTTAATGCAATCGCTGGCAAGCACGGGCGCTCAGTTTCATAAAAATTAACCAGCAAATTGGCAAAATGCGCTGCTAACATATGATTATTGCTGCCACCGCAACACAGTACTTTATTGCCATTAATTAGGCTTTGCACTATGGTAAATGCCGCAGCTTCTAAAGCGCTAGGTAATGCTTCACCAGCGGCAATTTGAGCTTGAATGCTTTCTGTGTATATTTCTTTAACGAGTTCTTGCATACTAAAATGCGCTTTTAATCCAAGTAAATTGTTCTGAGTTCTGCCCGCTTATTGCGACATAGTCGACTCTATATGGACAATCCTCTAGCCTATTTTGTTTCAAATAATAAAACAAGGTGCGTGTTAGTTTTTGCTGTTTAGCGTGCGATAACGCGTTAATTGCACCGCCAAACGCCTCTGACTTACGGTATTTAACTTCAACAAACACTAAAGTGTTACCGTCTTTCATTATCAAGTCGAGTTCACCGTAACGGCAATTATAATTACGTGTTACCGGTGTTAAACCTTGTTTCTTTAAATATTGCTCAGCTTGCAGTTCGAAAAAGTTTCCCTTTTCTTTACTGTTTTTAAATAACTTAGAGGTCCATCCCATGCTATTCCTTTTGCCTTACAAAGCCGCGTCCTGCGTTTCTTGTTGGTGATTTTTAATAAACAACGGCGTTGGTTTTTGCGACTTAATATCGAGCGTTACGATTTGTTTTTCTCGATATTGTGCCCACTTTAATGCGCGTTCAATGTCGCCATCTTGATTTACTGTTAGATCACCTGTTAGGCCTGTTAATGTTTTGCCTGGTACCATTTGTAGTTGGCGCAATTGCGGAATTAACTTAACCGCATCAAAACCCATGGCAAACAACTGTTGCTCTAAAGTTGTATGCTCAGGCCAGATTTGATCAAATTCACTGCGTAAAGACTGTTGTTCGCCTGTTAATGGCAGCATCCACGGAATTTCTGAAAAATACAAACCGGCTAAGTCTTTTTTGTCGGTTTTATCAGATTTAATATCGTGGCTACGCGAGCTGGCAAAAATAGGAATGCGCTTAGCAAACGTTGAAATATTCACATCAAAAGACGGTTTCAGCAGTCGCGTTTGCGCGGCATCGGCAATAATATAAATCGCATCAATGTCACGGCGAGAGCGCGTTTCTTCATGCAGCTTGCCTCTGAACATTAGACTGATTTCTCTAATACGCTGCTTACTCTTATCGACTTCAAGTAGCTCTTGCACCAGCTTTTGCATATCACGCTTGTTTGCATAAAAACCTACTTCCGGCTCATTATCAGAAAACTCCAACCACTGGTTGGTGAAATGGTTGGCTAATCGTTTACCTAAACGGTTGCCTGGTGCAATGACAAGTGGCTTGTTAAACTCTTTATTTACAAAGTGATAAACTGCTTGGGTTACTTCATGCTCAGGATTAAGTGCAAAGGCAAAGTGATCAATCGACTCAAGTGCCTGTGGTGTGGTGTTAAGATACATTGTAGGATAAGCATCGAGCGTGCCCGCTTGTTGTAACTTATCAATATTTTCTTTTAAAAGTGGGCCAATAACAAAATCAGGCGCGAGTTCATTTAGTTGCTCTGCAATTTGTTCTGCGCTCAATGCTGAATTAATAAAGTGCAATTCTCGGTCAGGGTGTTTTTCTGATGCCGCTAAAATGCCCGCCTTTAATGATTGCGATAATGCTTTTTGCTTACTTTGATTGCTTGGCAAAATAATTGCGATGCGGTTCACATTAATTGGTTGCACATCGATAATCTGCTGCATGTTATCAGGTAGAGCAAAGCTTGCCGGGTGATTTGAATAGGCATAATTCCACTTATTTAGCGCGGCTTGTAATGAGGTCGCATCGCCAATATAAAGCTGGGTATAAAGTGCCAAGCTAACCCATCCTCGTTGAATACTGCTACCTGAGTTAAGTGCTTCAAGCTGTTTAATTGAAAGTTGGTTTAAAACCTGCCAAAGTGCTTTATTTACTTTGTCGGCCTTAAAATCGTGTTTATTTGCGGTTTCTGACGCGCGAATTAAATACGGTGCCGCCTGATGAGGTAAGGCTTGAGCTGAGTATATATTGCCGTAAATTTCTTGGTGTAGAAAAAAATGCATTGGGGATGTGAGTTTGGCATTGAGCGACTCAAGCGTTTTTAATGCCGTGTGATAATCTTTTTGCTGGGTGTAAGCCAAGGCAATATAAAGCTGATTACGCACACTATCTGGGCCACCCGATTCGATTAGTTGTTCGCAAATGGTAATAACAAGCTGCCAGTTTTGCTCTTCAATTGCACGGTCGCGTGCAGTATAAAGTAACTGAATCTTATCAAAATCTCGTTTAGATAAGGCTTTTTGATATAAATCTTGTGCGCTGAGATCTACCTCAACAGCGGGTTTGGCTTTTACCGTTTCAACAACCGGTGTTTTTTCGGTTGTACTACACGCTGATAACAAGGAAAATATAGCTGTTAACCCTAATAGTTTTAGTCGCACGCTGATCTCAGTATTTTTCTATCCAATTAGGTCATATATTACAAACTGTTGTAGGAGAGCTCAATGGCAAATAGCCAGAAACCAACCGATTTAGGAACATCAAATCACCAAAGCGCTAAAGGGCAGTTATTTGTAGTAGCAACACCCATTGGTAATTTAGAGGATATTACGCAACGAGCACTCAGTGTTTTATCAAGCGTTGACATTATTGCAGCAGAAGACACGCGCCATACCAACAAGCTATTAAGCCACTTTTCAATTAAAGCAAAAGTGATTGCGGTACATGATCATAATGAAAAGCAAAAAGCGAGCGAGCTACTAGATTGGTTGGAGCAAGGATTAAATGTGGCGCTTGTATCGGATGCAGGCACGCCGCTGATTAGCGATCCTGGTTATGCCGTGGTTAATTTATGTCGTGAAAAAGGCGCAACAGTAAGCCCAATTCCAGGAGCATGTGCTGCAATTGCTGCGGTTTCATGTGCTGGCCTAGCGACAGATCGCTTTCAATTTATTGGTTTTACACCAGCTAAAAGCAAAGCGCGCCAAGAGTTCTTTATTGATGCGTACAATTCAGGCATGACAAGCATTATGTACGAAAGTACACACCGTATTATGGCCAGCTTAGATGACTTAAAACTCGCGCTTGGTGATGAGCAAAAAGTGGTGTTGGCAAAAGAGTTAACGAAGAGCTTTGAAACTTTCTTTAGTGGTACTGTGGTGGAATTAATCGATTTCTTAACGGAAGACACTGCACGTCAGAAAGGTGAAATTGTGTTAATGTTGCCTGGAAAACAAGCGGATAAAAATGCAATACCACCTGAAGCAATAAAACTGATTCAATTGCTACAAGCAGAAATGCCACTGAAAAAGGCTTGTGGTATTGCCGCAGACTATTTAGATTTAAAGAAAAACGCGCTGTATAAAGCAATGCTCGAACTGGAGTAAAAAAACACATATTCACATGTAAAGCGCATTAACTGTGCGCTTTTAAATATTAAACAGCAATAGATTAAGGAAGATAGATGTTTAAAAAAGCACTCGCATATTCATGTGCACTCTTACCATTGGTTGCAATGGCCAGCTCAGATGGCTTCGTCGTGGCAAAAAATGAGAGCGCCGAAACCCTTAGCAGTGCGCAATACGCGTATATACCTACTGTAATAATGATGGACAATGAAGGTAAACAATCCGTTGAAATTACAGGTCAATATAAGTCTTATGTTCAAGAACAAATAAGTCAGCCTAGCATCAGTTACTCGCATTACCTTGAAGAATTAGCAAATAACCTAATTGCAGACGGTTTTACAATTGCCACAAAATGCCTTACAGATTGCAGTACAAAATCTTACCGGAAAACCGTTGAAAACAGCTTTCGCTATAAAAATATTTACCAAATAGGTTATACAGGTGTCAGAAAAAATCGCTTTGGTTACCTTTCGGCGATAAAAGGAGAGGAGGGCAGTCGCCAAGCGATACAAGTGTTTGTACAAAATGATTATCGAGATGCATTAATGTATGCCTATGAACAGATTGTTGAAACGAAAATGCCAGATATTGGTGTATCTGTGGATAATAACTTTAAAATCAAACCATTCGATTTTTCGAGTTTAAAGGCACCAGAAGATGATGCTAGAGGCAGTGCTGACCATCCAATGATAGAGCGCTTCCCTGGCAGTTATATTGTTCATTCAGCGGTTAATGATTTTGAGTCATACCCTTTAATAATTGGCCCGTATAAAAAGTCGATACCGACTAAAAAAGTAAATGGTAAAGTTACTACGATTAACTACCGTATTAACAAGAAGGTTGGCCCCTACGCCGTGCATCAGAATTACATTAATGCATTACAAAAAGCAGGGTTTAACTTAATTTATGAGTGCAGTGCAGTAGATTGCGGTAACTATATTCTCCGCGATAACCTTCAAAACACAATTCATGCCAAGAATCACCGCTCAGACATTTATAATATAACCCGCAAGAGTCATTATTATTTATTCAGTGCTGAGAAAGTGACACCTCAAGGTAAGATCTACGCAACCATTTATAATCTGCAGTACAGTGGTAAATACGATGTAGAAATGGTGGTTGATATTATTGAAGAACGTGCAATGAGCCAAGTTGCACTTAATATTGATAGCGATACCCTAAGCAAGCAAATTCAAGCGACAGGCAGTGTGTCTTTGTATGGCATCGAATTTGATTTTGATAAGCACACACTAAAAGCTAGTTCAGATAAGCAACTAGCAGAAATTGCAGACTTTTTGAAAAACTCGAAGCAAGTATCTTTATATGTGGTGGGACACACAGATAACAAAGGGCAATATGGTTACAATCATGATTTGTCTAAACGCCGTGCTGCAGAGGTGGTTAATACGCTGGTATCAAACTACAAAATTGATAAGCAGCGTTTGACGCCTGTAGGTGTAGGCCCAGTTGCACCAAAAGCAGCAAACGATACCGAGTCGAATATGCAGCAAAATAGACGTGTTGAACTAGTTTTAAAATCGCCGCAGTTTCTTTGATTTAAGATGAATGGTTTTGCGGGGGCGCTAATAAAACTAGCCGCAGACGTTAAAATCCGTATAATGGCGCCCTGAGTCAGCCAGATAATCGCTGCTTTATCGTTGTATCTTCGGATATACGGGTAAAGGGGAGGAAAGTCCGGGCTCCACAGGGCAGGGTGCCAGCTAACGGCTGGGAGGCGCGAGCCTACGACAAGTGCAGCAGAGAGAAGACCGCCAACTTCGGTTGGTAAGGGTGAAAGGGTGCGGTAAGAGCGCACCGGGCCACTGGTAACAGTTGGTTGCAAGGTAAACTCCACCCGGAGCAAGACCAAATAGGGTTCCTTATGGTGTGGCCCACATCGGAACCGGGTAGGTTGCTTGAGCTTAAGAGTGATTTTAAGCCTAGACGAATGATTATCCACGACAGAACCCGGCTTATAGGCTGACTCAACAAATACAATAAAAAAGCCCAAGCGTTTTAGCTTGGGCTTTTTTATGTGTGGAATTAACCACTAGCGCTTAATAATTTCAGCGCGGTGTGGTGTGAGCTTTGCAAGTACTTGGTTTTGAACTGGGTAGCTTATGTTGTTGTCTTCCATTGCTTTTACCAATAGCTCGACAATGCGGTTAAAGTCGGCTTCATTAATATTCATGCCGGTGTGAATGTCGACCATATTATCGCCTTTATATTCACAAGGTCCGCCTATGACATCACATAAGTGCGTAATAAACCCAGCACGGAAGTGGCTTACGCTGGCTTTTGCAAAGTAATGAAATATTTGTTCATCATTAGCGATGTGTTGAATAAAACTATCAACAATATTTTCCAGCCCTTGTTCGCCTTTTAATTGGCTATAGAGTGTTTGATTTGCGTTATTGGCGGCACATGCTGTTAGTAGGACTGCAGTAAGAAAAAGTGTTAAGAGCTTAGCCATTAATAATACCCCGTGAGAGAAAGATACCAGCCACGTTGCTTTTCGATACCCGCAATCGTGCCTAAATTGATATAGGCCGCGGTAACGCTAATGTGTTTGTTAGGAAACCAAGCGACAAACACATCATGCCAATCATCTTCTTTTAGCCCCAAGTTGTCAGGCTTTTGCCGATACTCAGTGCCAATGGCAAGGTGTTTATTGACTAAAATGGCCGCGGAGGCTTCAAACTGAATGTGGCTTTTTTGTTGTGGTCCGCCAAAGCCAAGTAACCCGATTTCATTTGCGCGTGTGTGTCTAACGGTGGCGTTCCATAACAGGTTATAGCCGGCGACCGCGCCTAAATATAGTTTGCTTGCGGCAAGGTAAAAGTCAGTAGCAGAATCATCTTTTGCACCTAGGGCAAAGGCGATATCTGCTGTCTCGAGTCGCTTGTGTTGTATACCAAGCGATATTTGAGGGTAGCGACTGTAAACAAGGTCGCCGTAGAGTTGCACTTTCGCGCCATAAATTGATTGCTCGAGTGTTGTTGTAAGCGGCAGAACATCAAAGCGCTGTGCTGTGTAAGAGATCTCAATACGGTCATACAAGTTACCTTGTACGCCACAAGTACTTAATTCAAAGTCATCAACATTTGCCTGTGTGCAATATCCCGAAATCGACATTTCATCTTCGCTTGCGTAGCCCGCGAGTTGCGCCCATGGCACTAAGCCGCCGCCAGCGGCCCCTTCAATTTGTGAAACGCCCGGCGTTGCCAGCAATTTACCATTGCCATAACAACTCGTGGTAATCAGCAATAATAAAAAACTAATGATTTTTGACATAGTGTGCATACCATTCGCTAAGCTGCTCCGCCTTTTGCGGTTTAGCTAAGTAGTAACCTTGAATATAGTCGCAGTTAAACTGTGTTAATAAATCTAAACTTGGTTGATTTTCAACCCCTTCGGCAACTACACGCAGCCCTAGTTTGTGGCCAAGCGTAATAGTTGATTCGACAATATCTTGATCTTGTGAAGACTCATTAAGTTTAAGGATAAAACACTTATCGATTTTTAATTCATCAACAGGTAAGTTTTTTAATTTGGCAAGTGATGATTGTCCGATACCGTAGTCATCAACTGAGATTTCAAAACCGAGTGATTTTAAATGGGTTAATTTGGCGATGACTAATGCTTCGTTTTCGGCAATGTCGCGCTCGGTTAGCTCTAAGATTATATTTGAAGGATCAACACAATAATACGTTGTTGTTTCTAATAAAAAATGCACAAATTGCTCATGCTGAATATCTTGCGCAGAAAGGTTGACCGATACATTAAAGTACAGCCCTTGCTGGTTCCAAATTTGTATTTGATGCGCGGCTTGGCGAATAACCCACTGGGTTAAGGTTACAATAAGGCCTGATTGTTCGGCGAGCGCAATGAACATTTCGGGATTTACAAATTCATTGTTTTTATCGACCCAACGAATAAGCGCTTCGGCTTTATCTACTTGTTTTGTTTTTAAGTTGAGCTTAGGTTGATAGGTTAAAAATAAATTTCCTGTATCTTGCTCTAAAGCGAGTTTTAACTCTTCAATTAAATTCAATTTGTATAGGTAAGCTTCATCGTCACCGTTTTGGTAAAATTGCAACGTGTTATTACTTTTAACTGCATTTGCTGCGGCCATTGAGGCGCGACGAATTAGCTTTTCGCCATCGTTACCGTGCTCGAGAGAGTTTGCAATGCCGTAATAAATTTGCAGTGATAAATCGATGCCATCTAAATAAAAAGGACGCTCTAATTCATTGCGTAGTTGAGAAATAAGGCCTTTAATTTGCTGTTCATCTGAAATGGTTATCGCAACAATAAACTCATCAGCGTTGGGGCGCGAAAGCAAGCAATGTTTAGGTGTTTGGCTTTGTTTATGAAAGTTGCCAAGCCTTAGCGCAATTTCTTTTAAAATAACATCACCATTGGTAATGCCAATAGTGTCGTTAAGTGCTTTAAAGCCTTTAACATTTAGGTTTATTAATACGATTTGCAGGTTTAGCTTAAGCAATGCATCAATATCATTGATTATTTTGTAGCGGTTGTATAAGCCAGTCAGTAAATCGCGCTCAGCTTGGTAGGTAATTTTTTCTTCACGTTGTTTAATCGCGCTGCTCATCAGGGAAAAGCCACCATAAAGCTTCTCTAGCTCTTTAGGAAAACGATTATTTAACTGAGGTACTAGAAAGTTACCATCACTAATGTTTTTAGTGATGTTCATTAATTTATCAAGTGGTTGTGTAATACGTTTCGATAAAATGCGCGATAAACTAATGGCAATAAATAAAATAAATAAAATAGCCAGTACCGTGGCGATAATAAGTCGGTTTATATCGCGATGTAACGGATCAAGTGACGCAGAGAGCACGGCAGAAATATTGTTAGCGGTTGTAATTTCTATTGGTTGATGAAAAAACGACGCAGACGATAACAGTAAGCTGGTACCTGTTAAATTCGCACCAAAAACATTTTCATTGGCTAGTACATCTTTTGTTAAGCTGGACTGAATAATGTGTTTATTGGCTAAAAATGTAATATCCAACGATAGTAATTCACTTAATTGGGATAAGGTATTTTGATCAATGCGAAAACCAATTATTGCATAGGCAATGGTGTGTGGCGCTTTGACCGGAACGAGTATAATTTGATAGATACTGTCGTTAATTGCGATCATTTGCGCGTTAACCGCTTTTAGCGGAAGTGCATCAAGGTGTTTATTAAGTTGCGCTAAAGAATATGAATTATTGTTGCTGGCAATAAACTCGCCGTTTAGATTAATTAACACCATAAGATCAGCTTTAATACGCTGACCATGATTAAGCAAGGCGCTTTGCAGTGTTTTGGTGTCTTGGGTCGCAACAGCTTGTTTAAAACCAAAATCGGCAGTCAGTACGTTGGCCGATGTAATCAGCACTTGCTCTTGTTGTTTAAGGTTTTGCTTGAGTACATTCTGTGCAAAATACATTTGTTGTTGTAATTGCTGTTCGACATAGCTTGCCGTGGTTAGCCAGTAATTAATGGTTAGCAATAAGGTTGTCATAATAATAAGACTGGCAGCTAGCCATGTAATTTGCGCCCGCAGGCTAAGCTTAATTAGCTGTTTTAAAAACATCTTGAAAACTGCCTGTGGCTTTTACAGGTGCAACAGGTAACGTTAAGGTAACAGTGGCTTTTGCTTGCTTGAGCTCAGCAAGGTTAATTACTTGTTTATGCTTTACTCCATTGTTGTTTCGTGGGTGCCAAAGCCATGCGTTTTTTATGTTAGAGGGCGCTATATCAATAGTTGTTTCTCCTTTTGCATTCGACATGTACACGTGACTGTTGTTGTACACATAAATATAACCCACCATTGCATCATGAATATTGCATCCAAGCACAACCACGCCTGTGTTTTCAAACATGATGGGTGACTTAGGTTGACCCGCATAGAGCTTCAATTCAAAAGGCTTTGCTTTAGAAAAAGAGTAAACATGGTGGCGAATATCATCGCTATTAGGAAAAATTACATAGCTAGTGGCAGGTACAGTGAGCACATGAGGGCTAAACGCCTTATCGATTTGATCCATAACCAAAGGCGTATCTGGTATGTTGGTTTGTACAGCATCAAGAGTTTCAATTTCGATGATGGCATGCTCTAGCGCTTGGTTGTTTTGATCTGTTATCAGCAATGAAATAGCAGCACTTACGTGAAACGAAAACAGTAAAGTGCTTGCTAAAAAGCTGTGTTTTAGCAAAGCTGGCAAGTGAGGTTTCTCATCAAAAGTGGCATACAAATAATATTAGTAAGGCAAACCGAACGCGTCCAACAAATATCTAAAAAATCAATATTTTTAAAGCGTTAGTAATAGCTTTGCTGTGTCATGATAATGCATGACACAGCTATTTTTTGCGGTTAGGCGTGAATATTATCGTTATTGACTGCGCATTTATCTAAGCGACCGCTGTAACGCGTTACCACTAGGGCGAGCGCAGAAATTAGTGCGCCAATCCATGCGGTATCTTGCAATGTCAGTTGTTCCACAATAACGCCTCCTAAAATAGATCCCAAAGCAATGCCAATATTGAACGCTGCAATATTAAGACCCGATGCAACATCCACAGCATTTGGGGTAAACTTTTCGGCAAGCTTAACGACATAAACTTGTAATCCGGGTACATTACCAAATGCAAAAGCGCCCCAAACCAATACCGTAAATACGGCACCTATTTTCGATGTCATGGTAAACGTTAGAGCAAGTAAAATCAGTGTTAAGGCGCTAAAAATTATGGTTAACGCATTAATTGGTCCTTTTTTATCGGCGAGTTTTCCACCGTAAATATTTCCGACAGAAACCGATACGCCATATACCAGCATGATCAAGCCGATCGCATTTGCTGAAAAGCCACTTTCACTTTGTAAAATTGGAGCAAGGTAGGTAAATGCGGTAAATGTGCCGCCATATCCTAAAATAGTCATTAAATACACTAACAACAATCGAGGTTGTACTAACACTTGAGCTTGCTCTTTTAAACGAGCAGGGCGGTTTTGTTTAAGATTTTTAGGTACTAGCAATGCGCTGCCAACAAGCGCGATTACGCCTAATGCAGAGACTACTAAAAAGGTTGCTCGCCAGCCAAAGTGTTGTCCTATCCAAGTGCCAAGTGGTACGCCTGTAACTAACGCTACCGTTAATCCGGTGAACATAATAGCTATGGCGCTGGCTTCTTTTTCTTTACTTACTAAGCTGGTGGCGATGGTCGAGCCAATAGAAAAGAACACACCATGTGCAAGGCCTGTTAATATTCGAGCGATTATTAAACTTTCATAGCTAGGTGCTTGCCACGCCAGCAAATTACCCACAACAAATAATGCCATTAAGCTAAGTAGCAAATATTTTCGATTCCATCGCCCTGTTAAGGCGGTTAAAACAGGGGCCCCAATTGCTACGCCAAATGCATAAAGGCTAACCAATAACCCTGCACTGGGTAAGCTAACCTGTAAATCGTTGGCAATGGTGGGTACAAGCCCGACAATCACAAATTCAGTTGTGCCTATAGCAAAGGCACTTAGCGTTAACGCAAATAATGCTAACGGCATAAAGTTTCCTATTTTAGTTATCTACTAATGAGAGGACTATTGTGAGTATTAATTTATTTGCAAAAAATAGCGGTAGTGACAAAATACTTTTGTTAAAAATGAAAAGGTGGGTGTATGTCTGTTTCTGCTAAAACTGAAGATTTAGAAGCATTTATAACAGTGGTTGATAGCGGTAGCTTTTCTACTGCAGCAAACTTGCTTAATTTACAAGTCGCTAAAGTCTCTCGGGCGGTCACGCGTTTAGAACGAACTCTTGACGTAACCTTACTTAATCGCACCACAAGGCGATTAGAACTGACTGAAGAAGGGGCGTTTTTTTTGCGCCATGCGCGTGATGGCCTTAATGTTTTGGCAAAAGGCGAAGAAGCCTTGCGTTTACTAAAACGTTCACCGTCGGGAAAGTTGCGAGTTGATGCTGCCAGCCCGTTTGTGTTACATCAAATTGCACCGCTAATAAACGAATTTAGTGAACTATATCCTGATATTCATTTAGAGCTTACTAGCCACGACAGCATTATTGATTTACTCGAACATAAAACAGATATTGCGATTCGTATTGGTGAGTTAAGCGATTCAAACTTACATGCGCGTTTACTGGGAAAAAGTAAATTACATATTGTGGCAAGCCCTAAATATTTAGCTAACGTAACGTTTGAAAACGGGCAGTTCGCTCCCCAAAACCATCGTTTAATTGGTTTTAGTGATGCGCCTCATTTAAATAATTGGCCGCTTAAAAGGCCACAAAAGCTGGATTTTGCGATCAGTGCTTCCAGCGGAGAAACGGTGCGACAATTGTGTATTGCAGGGCAAGGGTTAGCGTTACTTTCTCACTTTATGATTAAAGATGATTTAGCTGCGGGACGTTTAGTGAGTGTATTTCACGATCACATTGTATCGCCCAACAAACGCGAGAGCGTTCAGGCGGTGTATTATCGCAATAGTGCGGTATCGTCGCGGATCTCGGTATTTCTCGACTTTATTTCGGCGCGGCTAAGTTTATAAAAGTAAAATCAACCCTTGGAATTTACATTCGAAGTGCAGCACATTAAACTTATTAAATGAGATTAAAAATCATTTTGGTTAGCTGTTGCAGTGATGAACATATTGCTCATTGAAGACGATAAAACGTTAAGTTGTTATCTCAAAGACATGTTAGTTAAATCGGGTTATCAAGTAGAGCAATGCTTTGATGGTGAAAGAGGCTTAATGTGCGCCCGTGAACATCGCCATCACTTAATCTTGCTGGATAAAATGCTGCCTAAACTGGATGGCGTTACATTATTAAAATCATTACGTGAGTTTAGCCAAGTTCCTGTGATTATGGTGTCTGCTCAAGGTGCTGAAGAAGAGCGCATCATTGGCTTATCGCATGGCGCTGATGACTATGTTGCAAAACCATTCAATGCAAAAGAACTGTTGTTAAGGGTTGAGAGCTTATTACGCAGAAGCCAAGCGAATAGTTTTACTAACGTGGAATCCGAAATTAGCATCGATGGTTTAACTATTAACGCGTCTTCTCAGCAAATCCAAGTGGATGGAAAACCACTTGAATTTACGCCAATTCAATTTAAATTATTATGGCAGCTGATCTCTAAACGAAATGTTGTGATCGATAAATCAGAGCTGTATCAATCCGTGCTTAACAGGCAATTAGGTGCGTACGATCGCAGTTTAGATATGCATTTAAGCCGTGTCCGGCGCAAGTTATCACAAGCAAATTGGCAAGGAGACCGCTTGCAAACCGTTCATGGAAAAGGGTATTGCTTTAAATGAAGCGTATCTTGTTATGGAAACTGTGTTTTATATTGGCTACAGGGCTGGTTAGCTTTTTTTATTTTTTACACATAGTTACGATAAAAACCGAAGAAGGCATGAGCTTCATCGCAGAGCAGCATCGCAACCAACTTAATGCGTGGGGAAGGCAGGCCGAAACACTATACTTAAAAGAGAATAAAGCTGCACTTCAAGCTTGGCTTGAAACACTCAAACGGCAAGAGAAAACATATGTGTCGATAGCGAGCTTTGAGGCATTACATATTGCAGGTGATACGTTAGATAAGAATATTGTGGGGGCATATCACTTTGGCCGCAGTGTAGAGTGGAAAATTCATCTGTATTTTGATGAAAACCCAATTATGGAAGTGCCATTTACGCAAACAAATGCAAGTTTGGTGATTCGTTTACCTGACTATATGCGTCCCGGCTCTTATTGGATAACAACTAAGTTTTTGCTGCAGGTAATTACGCCAATGGCCTTGCTATTGTTGCTTTCAATAATGCTGTATCGTCACATCATTACGCCGCTTCAACAGCTCGAAAAGGCCACATCAGAATTTAGCCGAGGTAATTTTTCGGTGCGGGTAGGCAAGTACCTCGGGCGACGCAAAGACGAACTGGCAGATCTTGCGAAAACATTTGATACTATGGTAGCAAGAATCGGTGAACTTATTGGTAATCAGCGCCAATTGATCGCCGATTTATCGCATGAGTTAAGAACACCTCTCACCCGTTTAGATATTGCGGTAGCTAATTTTGAACATCTTGATGCCAGTGACCATTTGGCGCGTATTGAAAGGGAATCTAAGCATATTCGAAAGCTTGTTGAAGATAGCCTCACACTGGCATGGCTTGATAATGAAAAATTGATTTTACAACAAGAAAGCGTTGATTTGGTCGACTTACTTGATGTGTTAGTTGATGATGCGCGTTTTGAATTCCCAGAACATCAATTAGAGCTGATTACACCAAATAACGCCATTGTTCATAACAGCAATCATCGTGCTTTGGCGCCTGCTATCGAAAATGTGATTCGTAATGCGCTAAGGTACACTCCTTCGCGTGGTCTTGTACAAATTTTGCTAACACTAAACGACAGTTACTATGTACTTGAAATAACTGATCAAGGACCGGGTATTCCAGAGCAATACTTAGAAAAAATATTTGAGCCATTTTTTAGATTGGATAAAGCGCGTATTGCAAATGGCGATAGCTTTGGCTTGGGGCTTGCACTTGCGAAGCGTCATTTAGCGAGTGTTAGAGCAAGCATTCACGCTAAAAATAAGTCTGAAAAGGGCTTAAAGGTGGTGATTATTATTCCCTGTGAATAGCGAGCAATCGCTTATCCGCTATTTTGATTTAACGCGTAACTCTGCAGTGCTGTGTGCTTTTATCCAGCAAATAGCTACTTAATTGCAAATGTAACAATTGTAAAATTGCTATCCTAATACAGTCTAAATGGTAATAATTCCTATTATCTTTACTCGATGATATAGAGAATTTCCATGTACATAAATAACCGCACTAAGAAGCAGTGCTTTACCCTAAATACCTTTACGACTTTATTGATTGGACTCGGCTGCTCACTGCAAGTTAATGCTAATCCAACTTCCCAAAAATTAGACGAAAAAATCGAAAAAATTATTGTTGTTGGTGCCACAACAAACTCTGAAATTACGCCTGCAGAAATAGAAAATTATCAAGCGAATGACCTGGAAGATATTTTCCGTCATACGCCTTCAGTAACAGTTGGTGGTTCGCTGGGAATTGCACAAAAAATATTTGTACGCGGTATGGAAGACTCTATGGTAAACATTACCGTAGATGGTGCGCCACAGACCAGTACGCTATTTCACCATATTGGCCGTGTTTCAATCGAGCCCGAATTATTACGCAGTGTTGAAGTGCAGGCTGGTGCGGGTGAAGCTACCGCTGGTAGCGGCGCGGTTGGCGGAGCTATTCGTTTTAAAACTAAATCGGCAAAAGATATGCTAGCCGACGACGAAAAATTTGGTTCACTTGTGAAGGCGAGTTACTTTACAAATGATGGCCATAAAGAGAGCATATCGCTATATGGTGAGGTGACAGAGTCGGTAAATGTATTAGCGTCTTATGTGAACGTTAGTCGCAACAATATGGATGATGGTGATGGAAAAGAAATCCCAGGTACCGCTGCCGATCAAACATTGGCTTTTGTTAAGTTAAATGCACAGTTAACAGATAACCAAGAGCTCACGGTTAGTTACGAAAAAAGAGAAGAAGAAGGGAAGTTTGGCAAGCAAACTAACTGGGCACCATTAGAAACTGATCCATTGTTCAAATCGTGGGGTGATCGTGAAACGGTCGTTGCAAATCATACTTGGTACCTAAATGCGCTGGTAAACCTTGAAACAACGCTGTACCAAACGGAATCGTCATTTAAACGAGAGCTTTATACATGGGATGCGTCAATTAAAACCACAGGTTTTGATATTCGCAATACAAGTGATCTAGGCGACCACTCAGTTACTTATGGCGTTGATTACAAGCAAGATAAGGTCGATTCACAATCATACGCTGATTTCGGTGGCATTTATGCCGAAGAAGGCACGGTAACGGGGCTGTATGCGCAAGACCATTGGCAACTCACTGACGACTTACTACTAAGCTTTGGTGTACGTTATGATGCTTATGAACTTGATCATCAAGGCGAACACGCAAACTGGGTTAAAGTAGACGGAGTGTGGGTTGTTGAGACCGACGCGAACGGTAACCCGATTACATCGAGATCGTCATTTTCAACAGAAAAGCAAGATGGTGTGAGCGCAAACCTTGGTTTTACCTATAACTTTACTGAAAGTCTAAAACTTACCGCTGGTTATGCTGAAGCGTTACGTGGACGCCAAGTCGCAGATGCATTTACCGTCGGTGAACTGACGCCCAACCCGGATTTAACAGCTGAAGAAGTCGACAACATAGAGATAGGATTAGGGTATAACGATACTACGTGGCTATTTGAAGTTTCATTATATAACAGCACGATTAACGATGTGGTATTTGATAAGTTTAAAGGTCGTGAGGGCGTTTTTTATGAAAACATAGGTGATTTAGAGACGAAAGGCGCAGAGGTTGTAGCAGGTTATCAAGCAGATAACTTCGATGTGATTGTAAGTTATAACCATAACGATGTTGAACTAAATAATGTTGATTTTGTGTGGCCAGATGCAACTGCTGAAAGTGGTTATCGCACGCGGACATTTGATGGCATTGAGTTAGCTGCTTATGAATATGGTGGGCTTGGTAATGCTGTTGGTGACTCCCTTAATGTGAATTTCAATTATTACTTGAATGAGCAGATAAAAATGGGCCTAAGCTTCCAGCATGTAGCAAGTTTAAATGATATTGAAGTGTTTCACCGTTCGATTGAGTTAGGCTGGATGACGGAACTAGAAACCGTTAATAAGCCTGGTTACAACCTTGTCGACGCTTATGTAAGCTATGAGCCGTTAGAGAATTTACGTTTAGACTTGGCAGTACAAAACTTATTAGATGAGTCGTATCGCAGTCATGGTAGTGTTGCGGATTATGGCCATATTCCGGGCTATGAAAGTGTGGTTGGTATTAAAGAGCCGGGTCGCGATATTCGCTTAAGCGCTTCGTATCGATTCTAGGCTAACTCATTTAGGTAACCTTAGGTTTGGATAAAAATAGTTGCACCCCGTTGGCCTGCATAATTTGTTATCCATATCTGAGGTTGCGTATTAACTTAGGTTATAGAATCAAAAATCCCGTTTTTTATGGCATTATTGAATTTATGTTGGTGAAGAAAACAGTAAGTGCAGAGTATCTTTAACATCGTCAATTGAAATAGGCTTTGAAATATACTCATTCATGCCTGCTGCTAAGCACTTTTCTTTATCACCTTCCATCGCATTGGCAGTCATCGCAATAATGGTTGTGTGCTGGTGTTGTTCACCACATTGGTTTTGTCGTATGGCATTTGTTGCTTGGTAACCATCCATTTCAGGCATTTGAATATCCATAAAAATTACGTCGTACGGTGTTGATTGTGCTTTTAGCTTATTCACTGCATCAAGGCCGTTTTCAGCGATATCACACGTTAGCTTGAGCTTAGACAAAATACCTTTTGCAACCATTTGGTTTACTTTATTATCCTCAACTAACAACGCATTAAGTTGTGGTAATTCCTTGCTGGTAGGCTTAACCTTGGTGTTATTTAGTTCATTAATATAGTGGCGTGTTAACAGTGGTTCAGCGTGTTTTAACGGTTCGCCGTTATCGACAATAATCTGTAAAGCCGCGCGCAGATCCGCACTGGTCGCAGGTTTTGGAAAATAGCCATCAAAACCAATCTCTGCAAAACGCTTAGCATCGCCTTTGTGCTGCATTGAGGTCATCATAATCAACTTAATAGCTGCTAGTTGGTTGTCTGCTTTTAGCTCTTTAGCCAGCATTTCACCGCTCATTTTTGGCATTTGCATATCAAGTATCGCTACATCAAATAACGTTTCGCTCGCTTTGAGTGCATTACATCGCGCTAAGGCTTCTTGCCCGTTTGAAAACGTAGTAACCTTGGCGCCCCAGTTTTTAAGCTGCTTTGCTAATATTTCACAGTTAGTTTCATTATCATCGACAACTAAAATATTTAATCCACTTATTGCTACATTAGGTTGAGAAAGCGAGCTTTGATTTGCCTTTTTAATGCGTAAATTACAAACAAATTCGCTGCCTTCGTTTGTTGCACTGGTCAAGCTAATATCGCCATCCATGTGATTACATAACCGCTTTACGATAGCTAAACCAAGCCCGGTGCCGCCATAATTACGTGTGGTTGAAGAATCTTCTTGGCTGAATAGCTCAAATACATGTTGATGTTTTTCTTTAGAAATACCAATGCCAGTATCTTTTACCGCTAAGGTGAGACGCCAATAGTGCTCACTGTCATCGCATAGAGCTGCACTCACAATGATTTCGCCTTGGTGCGTAAATTTAATGGCATTGCCGATTAAGTTACTTAGAATTTGGCGAATTCGTCCGGGATCGCCTATTACGAAATGCTCATTTAAATTAACCGTATCTAAAATAAGCTCAAGCTGTTTTTGCTCTGCGCGAGTAGCAAATAACTCAACAAGCTCAGAAAGTAACAGGTGTAAATCAAATTGAATTTGCTCCAGCTCCAGTTTATCAGCTTCTATTTTTGAAAAATCGAGAATATCGTTAATCAGATTTAAAAGAGAATTTGCACTATTTTTGGCGATGGTTAAGCGGTGTGTTTGCTCATCATTGAGTGGACTATCTTGCATTAACTCAAGCATACCAATAACGCCATTCATTGGCGTACGAATTTCATGGCTCATACTAGCTAAAAATTCATCTTTGGCTACCATGGCAGCTTCGGCGTTAACTTTGGCTTTAGTGAGTGCTAACTCATTTTTAACACGCTCGGTTATATCGTAGTTTACACCGATCATATTGGAAACTTGCCCGTTGCCATCGAGCTTATTAATTGCAGACGCTTTTATATAGCGTGTTTCACCTGCTGGTGTGATAATTCTAAATTCAGTATCAAATTTAGAATTGGTTTCTAATGCGTGTGTGAGTGCGGCAACAGCGTCGGCTTTGTCATCGGGATGTAACCCGTTTTCCCACGCTTCATATGCACCGATAAATTGATCATCATCTATGCCGTACAACTTAAACATCCACGTATCCCAAGTTAATGCTTGGGTTTGTACGTTGTAGTCCCAAATACCAATGCCTGCGGAATCAGCGGCAAGTGCCATGCGCTCGTTTTTATCTTGAATTTCGAGTTCAGCTTGTTTCGACTGATGAATATCGAGGTGTGTGCCGATCATCCGCTTTGGCGAACCATCGGCATGCCATTCAACTATTTTTCCGGTGTCGAGTACCCAAACCCATTCGCCGTTTTTATGTTTCATACGGGTTTCACAGCTATAGTGTTCGTCTTCTCCCTGCCAATGACGCTGTAATTGCTTTTCTGCTTTAGCTAAATCATCGGGGTGTAGCAAGCTCATCCAAGTATCAACTGAGGTGGGTGCTAATTCATCAAGCGTATAGCCAATCATGGTCGCCCAGCGATCATTAAAGGTGGTTTTTCCGCTATCAACGTCCCAATCCCAAATACCCACACTGGTAGATTGCAGCACAAACTGTAAGCGTTGGTTAGTATCGGTTAAATTATCTCGCGCTAAAACTCGGTCGGTAATATCTTGGAATGAACCAAATACACGTAGGCATTGGCCATTTAGCATTTCTGGTTGAGCGCGTGCCGCAACCCACTTCTCGTTGCCTTTAGCTGTGATTATTTGAAGCTCTTCTTGGAAAGGTGTGCCATGCTCAATTGCGTTTGCCATTAATTGTGCGATGCGGTCACGGTTTTCGCCAGGCTTGTAGTAGTCAATTGCTGTTTCAACTTGTGGTTCAAAGTTGTCACTGACATCGTGGATTTTTTTGGTCATATGTGACCAATATAACGAATTGTTCGTTACATTATATTCCCACGCGCCAATTAGTGCTTGCTCACTCATTTCTTCCATTAACTGACGCTGTGAAAGCAATTTGTTTTGTTGCGCTGCGCGCGTTAACTCAAAGCCAATCCAGTGGGCAAATAACCGGATCAACTCGAGATCGCTATTAGTAAACGGGTGCGATGATGCATCAGGGCTTGAAAAGTTTAGTGTGCCAAAGCGCTTGCCATCGACAAAAATAGGGCAGCCAATATAACTTTCTAGGCCAAAGTTTAAATAACAAGGATGCGTTGCAATTTCACTTTCTGCCACATGATGAAACGCAATTGCTTGGTCAGCATTAAAGGTGTGAAAGCAGTATGTATTCTCAAAATCAAATTGATCATTTGGTGAAATTTCATTATTTGGGCTTTTGGCGTATAGCACTTTATAGTTGTTTGAAATTTCACTTACTATGCCAAGCGGTAGCTGAAAAATATCACAGCCGAGTGTTAGCATGGCGTTCATTTTATCATCGATGCTTGCATTTATATCACTGGTTATCTCATGTAGACGTTTAAACGCTAACTCGGCATGCTTTTGCTCAGTAATATCGTTTTGAATAATGATTGACGTGTCTTTTTGCTCATCATTACTGCGCAGCGGCACTATGGTGGTGCTAAACCAATAAAAGCGCCCATCTTTAGCTTTATTGCATAGCTCGCCATGCCATACCGTATGTTTTGTGATGGCATCGGTTATTTCTTGATAAAGGGTGTCGTCATGGTAATAACTTCTGAGCGTACGCGTTGAATGGCCAATAATCTCATTTTGCTCATAACCATAAAAATGCGTGAACATTTTATTGCAGTACAAAATGTTTGTTTGGTTATCAACTCGCAAAACTGCGGAATGTTTATTGATTGCGAATTCAAAATCAGATGCCCGATTACGTTGCGTTAGCAGTTTAGAGTAGGTATCTGCAAGCCAAGATTGCGTTGGTTTTAGTAGCGCAAATGCAAGCCCAAGCAGGCATAACAGTGAGCCAATCCAAGTAATATAAATCAGCTCATTCTGCGTTTGTTTGTCAAGTATTACAGCATTTTCAAATACACTAACAACTCGGTCTAATTGAGTGAGTATTTGGTCGGTTTTATCTGTTGTAAATAAACTACTTTGTGAGGTCGAAAGCGTTTTCCCTTGTGAAAGAGATAATGCAGCGTTTGCGTAGGTTTCAAGGGTTGCTTGCAGCTGGTTATCAGCAAAGTAAATTTGTTTAATTTTTTGCTGAGTACTTTCGTCAAACAGCACAAGTTGTTTGAGTAGCTGTGTTTGATTACTTAGTAGCTTTTCTGCGGCCTTCGTAAGCTGCTGTTGATGGTATTGCGTTGGCTCACGTTGAGCAAATAAGGCAATACGCTGCGATAACATTCGTTGCTCGCCGGCACTATTAACAATACTGGCATAGCTTTCTTGTTGCTGTTGTTGCAGGGTAATAATTAAAAACGCACATGAAATGAGCACCGCAATTGCAAAAAGCGCTGTTTTATAACGCTTGGAAAAGTTAGTAAGTAAAGACTCCGTGCTAAGCATTCAACTTCCTGAGGCGGTGCTGTTTTATTAGAACTTTAAATATTGCACTAAATGGCGCGTCTTGCCAGCGCAAAATGATTAAAAACAGGTGGTTACTTCAGATTAAAGTGCCTTTACTATTTTTTAGCTAAACCTAAAGTAGTCAATCGATATTGAGCTCTTTAAGTTTGCGGGTTAGAGTATTACGCCCCCAACCGATTAAGTGCGCGGCATCTTGTTTGTGGCCGTTGCTGTGTTTAAGCGCACTTTTAATAATTTGGCTTTCAATTTTGTTTTGTATATCGGGCCAGATATTGTGTTTACCTTGTTTTAGCTCGTTTTCAAACCACAGTTGAAATTGCTGTTGCCAGTTTGAATCATGACTATCGCCACTATGGCTTGCTTTTTCGGTAATTTCGCTTGGTAAATCTTCAACGCTAATAAGCTGACCAGGGGTCATCACCGTGAGCCAACGGCAGGTATTTTCGAGCTGGCGCACATTCCCCGGCCATGTAAATTCCATCATTTTATTGGCAGCTTCTTTAGACAGGATTTTGCTGTCGACTTTAAGTTCTTTCGCACTGCGACTCAAAAAGTAATTGGCTAACTTTTCAATATCGACACTGCGTTCGCGCAGTGGTGGCAGTTTTAAGCGGACTACATTTAAGCGGTGAAATAAATCTTCTCTAAATTTTCCTTCGCGAGCCAATTTTTCAAGGTTCTGGTGGGTTGCGGCAATGATGCGTACATCTACTTTAATGCTTTGATGGCCACCGACACGATAAAATTCACCGTCGGCCAGTACGCGTAGTAACCGAGTTTGCACATCCAGCGGCATATCACCTATTTCATCTAAAAACAGTGTACCGCCATTAGCTTGTTCAAAGCGGCCTTTACGCACGCTATCGGCACCGGTAAATGCCCCTTTTTCATGGCCAAACAGTTCTGATTCAACTAAATCTTTTGGAATAGCTGCCATATTGAGCGCAATAAAGGTTTTTTCGCGGCGCGGACTGTGATTATGCAGCGCGCCTGCAACCAGCTCTTTACCCGTACCGGATTCACCGTTGATAAGTACGCTCATACTTGAAGCGCTGAGTTTACCTATGGCTCTGAATACTTCCTGCATGGCGGGCGCTTCGCCAATAATGTCAGGTGCTTTTTTCTCGACTTTTTTCGGCTTTACTTTAACGCGTGTGTTGGCGCGACATGCGCTTTCAACAAGTGAAACAGCTTCATTTAAATCAAATGGCTTTGCTAAATATTCAAATGCCCCTTTTTGGAAAGCCTGTACCGCTGAATCGAGATCGGAGTGGGCGGTCATAATAATCACTGGCAAGCCTGGATTTTGCTCTACAATATTTTCAAGCAATGACATGCCATCTTGACCTGGCATGCGCACATCTGAAATCAGTACGGTTGGTTGATCGTATTCAAGCGCAGAGGCGGCAGCTTCTGCACTGGCGAATGATTCGGTATTAAAACCTGCACGCTTAAGTGCTTTTTCTAGTACAAAGCGAATCGAAGCGTCATCGTCAACTAACCAAACGGTTTTCATTATGGCTTCTCCATAGACAGGGGTAGATAAATATTAAATTCGGTGTGACCTGGCCAACTATCACATTCAATATAGCCTTGATGTTGGTCAATAAGCGTTTGTGCAATGGCTAGCCCTAAACCTGAGCCGCCGTCTTTGTTGGTGACCATAGGAAAAAATAGGGTTTCTTTTAGCGCTTCATCAATACCTGGGCCGTTGTCGATAACTTGAATGATGAGTGCATTTTTAAATGCTTTGTTATGTAAGCGTACATGGTGCTTAACTCGAGTTTTTAACGTTATTGTGCCAAGCTCAGCCAGTTTATTGAGTGCATGTTGCGCATTTTTAACAATGTTGAGCAACACTTGCTGAATTTTACCGTTATCGATAAATACATCGGGAATACTCGGATCGTAATCTTTTATTAGCTTAATTTTGTGTTGGTTATCGAGCAAACTGAGCTTAATTACTGACTCTAATGTTTGATGTATATTGATCCACTCTTTGTTTGGAAGCTGGTTTGGCCCAAGTAGTCGGTCAACAAGCTCAGTGAGACGATCGGCTTGTTCTATAATTAAATTGGCGCATTGTTCGCGTTCTTGCTGATCACTCTCATATTGTAGTAATTGCGCTGCACCGCGAATTCCGCCTAGCGGGTTTTTGATTTCATGGGCGAGGCCACGGATTAAATTACGCGCTGCACTTTGTTGGTGCATTTGATGTGAAGCCTGATCATGCTTGAGCTCTTGGTTAAGTGAACGGCATTCAAGCAGCATTAAAAGCTGGTTATCTAATTCGACGCGACGCGCTGAAAGGCTAATGGTTGCGTGCCGACCATCGTTAAATACCACATTGGCGCGATGTTGAACGCAGTCGTTACCACTGAGAAAGGTATTTTCTAAGATTTTATGTAAATCAATCGAGTGGTAGTGAAATAGTTGTTTAAAATTGGTTGTAACAATGCGTTTGGTACTGATGCCAAATAATTCGCTTGCGCTGGTATTTGCGTAGTGAAGTTTAAAGTCACCATCGACTAACAATACACAGCTTGTGAGATTTTCTAGTAGTTTAATGTAGCTGGATAAGTCTTTAAGCATCATTGCACCATTTTAGTGCGCTATTTTAATTAAAATCAATGTAAATTGATGTTTAATTAGAAAAAGCAAGAAGCGTTCCGCAATGAGCGTATTTAGAGAGTTATTTTGCGATACTGCTTGCGCGGTGCATAAAGAAGGCGATTTGCTCGCTGGTAGCAACAGTATTGCCTTTTTCATCAAATAGTTGCGCTTGAATTGTATGTGCGCCGCGATCTACATTACGCATTACAAAAACCGATTTGGATTGCGGTGAGGTGTTGCGCTTGCCATTAAATAATAGCTGTACTTTATATTTGGGATTAAAGCTTGGTGTTATGCGAATAGAAACATGGAGAGAACCAGTGTTATCACGAATCGTTTCTTCATGACTTGGCGATACAATCTCAACACCGTATTCTATTTTTTTATTGGGGTCATCCGGTTTATCAAAGATGGATGTATCCGCTTTTTTCATGCTGGTTGCTTTATCGTCAGCTAAAGAGATCACTTTTGCACCCGGACGTTTCGTATCTGAGAATACTAAAACACCGTTTTCATCGCGCCACATATAAATTTCTTTCGCAGTGGCGTTTGTTACTGGAAGTAACATGATAAAAATTAAAAGTGATAGCAGCGCGCTTTTAAAAGCCACATCAGCTCCTTGCTTAGATATGTTATTTTTTATTTTAGTACTGAACGAAAAAATTCGCCTGTTTTACAGACAAACTAGTTATAAAACACCTAGCGAAACAATATGATAAGGTTCAGATGGTACAAATGTATAATATATATATTTATTTTTCCACAAAAAAAGCCCGCAGAACGGGCTTAGGAACACACATTGAAACAATAAATTGATTCTGGAGGCGTGAAATTATTACACGCTGTAGTACATTTCAAACTCAACTGGGTGAGTTGTCATGTTTAATTTTTCTACTTCTTTCGACTTAAGTGCGATGTAAGCATCGATTAAGTCGTCAGTGAATACACCACCTTGAGTTAAGAACTCACGGTCAGCATCAAGTGCTGCAAGTGCTTCGTCTAATGAAGCTGCAACAGTTGGGATTTCAGCTGCTTCCTCAGCTGGCAGATCGTATAGATCTTTATCCATTGCTTCACCTGGGTGGATCTTATTTTTAATACCGTCAAGGCCAGCCATTAACATTGCTGAGAATGCTAAGTATGGGTTAGCTGTCGGATCTGGGAAGCGAACTTCGATACGACGTGCTTTTGCTGATGGTACTACTGGAATACGAATTGATGCAGAACGGTTACGTGCAGAGTATGCAAGCATTACCGGAGCTTCAAAACCAGGTACTAGACGCTTGTATGAGTTAGTTGACGCGTTCGCAAATGCATTGATTGCGCGAGCGTGCTTGATAATACCACCGATGTAGTAAAGTGCTTCTTCAGAAAGACCGCCGTACTTGTCACCAGCGAAGATGTTTTGACCATCTTTAGCAAGTGATTGGTGACAGTGCATACCTGAACCGTTATCACCAACAATTGGCTTAGGCATAAATGTAGCCGTTTTACCGTAAAGGTGAGCCATGTTGTGAATAACGTATTTCATTTCTTGAATTTCGTCCGCTTTGATTACCATTGTATTAAAGCGAGTTGCAATTTCGTTTTGACCAGCTGTTGCTACTTCATGGTGGTGAGCTTCAACAACTTGACCTAATTCTTCTAGCACTAGACAAGTAGCTGAACGCCAATCTTGTGATGAATCTACTGGTGCTACTGGGAAGTAACCACCTTTAACACCTGGACGGTGACCTGAGTTGCCGCCTTCGTAGTCTTTGTCTGAGTTCCATGACGCTTCTTCAGCATCGATTTTGTACATAGAACCAGACATGTCAGTTTTGTACTTAACATCGTCAAATAGGAAAAACTCTGGCTCAGGACCGAAAAGTACAGTATCTGCGATACCAGTTGAACGCATGTATTCTTCTGCGCGTTTAGCAACAGAACGAGGGTCGCGCTCATAACCTTGTAGTGTTGAAGGTTCTACTACGTCACAACGTACGATTAGTGTTGCTTCTTCAGCAAAAGGGTCTAGTTTAGCTGAATCTGCATCAGGCATTAATACCATGTCTGATTCGTTAATGCCTTTCCAACCAGCAATTGAAGAACCATCGAACATTTTACCATCTTCAAAGAAATCTTCGTCAGCTTGGTGATGAGGAATAGAAACGTGCTGCTCTTTACCTTTTGTATCTGTGAAACGTAGGTCAACAAACTTAACGTCGTTTTCCTTGATAAATTGTAAAACCGTGTGTGACATATAGTCCTCCAACCGTGTGTTGTTTTTAATTGTGAAATCGCTGTCTATAAAGCGGCTTTTGTGCCAGTTTTGTAACTCAATGAATATTAATGCTTTTTAGTAAACTCGATTTACTTTGCACCATTTTGATGCACCAAAAAGATCCCTGCTTGCACTGATGTGGTGCGCGATAAAGTCTAGAAAACACGGCTAAAATCGCAAGGTCAAAATCGTTTTTTTTAAATAAACCAGTAATGTGACAAAAATATCGCAAAAATCAGCTATTTTTATTCTGTCTAAACTTTCATCTGTCACAGTAATAGGGGATAATATGCCACTTTTTTGCAGGCGCAGACCCTTTTGAGGTCATCATTAAGATGACATAAAAGGTGTTTAGCTTAGATTTTTAGCGGGCTTTGATGGGTATTGTGCCTATTAGATAATCCGTAGCTTCTATCCAGAGCACTAACTTGAGTAAAAATATGAGTATCGAAAAATTACGTAATATTGCGATTATCGCGCACGTTGACCACGGTAAAACAACACTAGTTGATAAGCTACTTGAGCAATCAGGTACATTAGAAACACGTGGCGGTAATGAAGAACGTGTAATGGATTCAAATGATATCGAGAAAGAGCGCGGTATTACAATCCTAGCTAAAAATACAGCAATCGAGTGGAATGACTACCACATTAATATCGTGGACACTCCGGGACACGCTGACTTCGGTGGTGAAGTAGAACGTGTTCTTTCAATGGTTGATTCAGTATTACTACTTGTTGATGCACAAGAAGGTCCAATGCCACAAACGCGTTTCGTAACGCAAAAAGCATTCGCATTAGGTCTTAAGCCTATCGTTGTTATCAACAAAATTGACAAGCCAGGCGCACGCCCTGATTGGGTTATGGACCAAGTATTCGACCTTTTCGATAACTTAGGTGCAACTGATGACCAGTTAGACTTCCAAGTTATTTACGCGTCAGCAATCAATGGTTGGGCAACATTAGATCTAGACTCACCGTCAGACAACATGCAACCTATGTTTGAAGCAATTGTTGATCAAGTAGAAAAGCCAGATGCCGATCCTGAAGGCGCATTCCAAATGCAAATTTCACAGCTTGACTACAACTCATACATCGGTGTTATCGGTGTAGGTCGTATTAAGCGTGGTACGGTTAAAGTTAACCAGCAAGTAACAATTGTTGGTGCTGATGGTTCTAAGCGTAACGGTAAAGTAGGCCAGGTACTTACTTATTTAGGTCTTGATCGTCACGAAGCTGAACAAGCGCAAGCTGGCGACATCATTGCAATTACAGGTTTGGGTGAGCTTAAAATCTCAGACACAGTATGTGATGTAAACCAAGTTGAAGCACTTCCTGCACTTTCTGTTGATGAACCAACAGTAACCATGACGTTCTCTGTAAATACTTCACCTTTCTCAGGTCAAGAAGGTAAATTCGTTACTTCACGTAACATTCTTGAGCGTTTACAGGCTGAACTAGTTCACAACGTTGCACTACGTGTTGAAGAAACAGATAACCCAGATAGCTTCCGCGTATCAGGTCGTGGTGAACTTCACCTAGGTATCTTAATCGAGAACATGCGTCGTGAAGGTTACGAGCTTGCAGTATCTCGTCCAGAAGTAATCCTTCGCGAAGTAGATGGTCAATTAGAAGAACCATATGAAACAGTAACAGTTGACGTTGAAGAAGAGCACCAAGGTTCTATCATGGAACAACTTGGTCTGCGTAAAGCTGAAATGACTGATATGGCACCAGATGGTAAAGGCCGTATCCGTATGGACTTTATGATGCCTTCACGTGGTCTAATCGGTTTCCAAACTGACTTTATGACACTAACGTCTGGTTCAGGTTTAATGTACCACACGTTCGATCACTACGGTCCTCACAAAGGCGGTAACATTGGTCAGCGTAAGAACGGTGTACTTATTGCTAACGCAACAGGTAAAGCGCTTACTAACGCACTATTCAACCTACAAGACCGCGGTAAACTATTTATCGGTCACGGTGTGGAAGTATACGAAGGTATGATCATTGGTATTCACGCACGAGATAACGACCTTACAGTTAACGCACTTAAAGGTAAGCAACTTACTAACGTTCGTGCATCAGGTACTGATGAAGCACAAAACCTTGTGCCACCAATCATTATGTCTCTTGAGCAAGCGCTTGAGTTTATCGATGATGATGAGCTAGTAGAAGTAACGCCTGAAAGCATTCGTATTCGTAAGAAACTTCTTACTGAAAGCGAGCGTAAGCGTGCTAGCCGCGAAGCGAAAAAATCGTAATAGCGATTTCGTTTTGTAATAAAAAAAACCAGCCTAGGCTGGTTTTTTTTTATGTTTGAAATTTAACGAAATGCTCTGATACCAATTCGCTTAAGTAGCTAATCATCCTAGCGGGCTAAATATCATGCTAACTGCGTTAGAATTTATCAATGTAGAACAACTACATAAGAAAAATTCCGCCTTGTTACCATTTCATTTATCCAGCGCTATCCCTGATCACATAGTTAACAGAATTGGTATGAAATTATAAAAAGTCAGTTAATAAAATACCTACACCAAAGCGTTCAATGTGTTGGTTGTAATCAATTAAACTTTCGCCATAACCATTGTAATATTGCGCGTAACCTCGTAAACGACCCCACGCAGGGAATGACCAATCAAGCTGCACTGCACCTTTGTTATCTGACTTTAAGTTGTTGCGTAACATTACGGTAAATTCATGTTCTTCATAGCGATAAATCGTTGCAAACTCAAAGTGTCCCATGTAGTCATCAATATCTGGGTTATCATCACCAGTTGGGTCATCTTCGTTGCGTCTTTCTTCTTCAGGGATGCGGTACCAAGGCCTAAAGCTAAACACAAAGCCATCTTGCTCCCAAAACAGGTTCGCATAAATTCGATTCCATGAACGTGAAAGTGGAATATTTCGGCCATTTGATTGGTGTTCAAAACCAAGCACTATGCCCATTTCGTCACCCCATAAACGATTTTCATCGTCCAGTAAATTCATCCAAAATACTTCGGGTTGATAGTTGGTTTCTCGAAATGGCGATGAAATATCATTATTGTAGAGTTGCCAATACGACTGCATGGTAAAACCAAAATAAAATGCTTGGTCGATATCAGACTTAACTTGGTATAGCGGCACTTTTAACGACAGCTGAAACTTAGCTTCTAACTCATCTAAAGGCGCACCTTTTAAGTTAGGATCGCTTTCTGCAGGCGTGTTCTTTGGGCGATCCATGTAAGTCACAGGTAGAATATAGTTGCGATTATGTGGCGTAATTACATTGGGATTGTTGGTGGTAACTTTTTCTCGGATAACGCGTTTATCAATTGCCGACATGTCATCCATATCTGTTATTTTCAAACACTTTTTCTTAACTTCAGCAAGTGTTTGCGAATCATCGCCTGCAGCAAGTTCGTTAAGAATACATTGCTTGGCGAGTTCTTTTTCAGAAGGGTCGTCGTTTGCAAATGCAAGCGAGCTGGCCAGTGAGAGTATTAAGCTAGAAGCTAAAAGGCGCATTAATTATATCCCTAAAATGAGTGAGCTTTTATTATAACCATTTTAGAAACATAAAAAAGGCGGCATATTTGCCGCCTTGTGCCCCAAAGGGGACTTCTCACGCAACTGTTACAATTCAAAGTAGTTTGTAAAAAATTTATAAAGCTCAGTGCCTTGATTTACGCTGGCTGACGCAAAGTGCAAAATTGCTATGCCATCTTGCTCTAGGGTAATTTCATTTAGTGGCTGTTCAGATAAATAGCGTTCCATACGTAAAATTTTGGCAATGGTATCGCCTGCTTTTACGTGGCTACCGAGCGCTGCTGTGTATTCAACCATGCCACCCATGGGCGCGTAATACGCAAGATAATCATCTAAATAACAGGCGTAGCGGGTAATGGCTTGTGGCTGGTAATGAGAATCTTGTAATGCTTCTTTATACGTTAAATAGCTTAGTATGCTGTTTGCATCGTTAGCGGCTTCTGTCAGGTCAATCTTTTCTTGTGAACCTAGCTCAACGGTAAAGGCTTCCACTAAAACGGGAATGTCGCGACCTGTTTTTTTATAGGCTTGGCTTAGTTGCCACCATGGACAAAAATTCGCTTCGTCCATTGCGCCATCAAATTCATTTGGAATAAGTAACACATGCTCAATATCAAAATAACGGGCACTGTCTTTAGCATATTCTGGGCAATATAAATGCTTCGCTGAGATTGGCCCTGTGTGTAGGTCGAGCACAATGTCTGCCTGATGCGCTAATTTTTGTAAGTTTAAAGCAATTCGCTTACCCGTATTGAGTGCGTAACTTGGCCCTTCTAAAATTTCGGCAGTTGCATTTATTAGGCGCGATTTAAACGCACTTTTAATTGTTGCGATATCAGCATCCTGATATTCCACAACAAAGCCATCGACCAAAGCCGAGTGGTTTTGATACATACGGTTCCAGTTGGTACCCGTAATTGGATCAAATCGTCCTAGGGTAAACTCTCCTGACTTTTGGTTGCAACCAATTGGGTTTGCATAAGGCACTAAGGTAATGTTTGATGCCAACGTCTCGCGCTTCAGTTTTTCAAGTAACTGATATATCACCGCGTTGCCTTGTACTTCTGCACCATGCATATTGGCTTGAATATACACATTTGGCCCTGTGCCGTTTCCTTTGAGGCGATAAACCGGAATAGTCAGCGGTAAGCCGTTGGCAATTTCACCAACTTGAATGTTTTCTTGGGTGATTAGGTTCATAGTTACCTCAAGTAATAATCAGCGCTTTCGCTTTGTCTGACACATGTTACGACGCCATTTTTTACGACAAATTCTGCGGGTAATTCATGGCATAAAAAGTACGGCATACTTTCAGTAAAGCCATACGCGCCACATTGGGAAAAAATAAGCCAGTCAGTGTCGTTAATATCGTTGGCTAATTCAAACTCGCCTAAGCTATCTAGTGCTGTACAAAGCGGTCCGTGCACTAAATAGGGTTTAGTTTTGCTGTCTGTTTCACGCAATAACTCCGCAGGGAATGCCTGATTGGTAACCGCAGGGCGTAAAATGTGGTTAATGCCGCCAGCAACAATAAGTTGATTAGCACCGTAGTTTTGCTTTTGTTCAACGACAGGATTGGCATAAAAACCCACTTCGCCAACCGCATAACGGCCGAGTTCCATCCAAAGCTCTTCGCAACCTACCGAGTGCTTTATTGTTGCCAATGCATCTACTAATTCCTGCCAGACAAGCTCTGTGCTTGATGTGCAATAAGGAATGCCTAGGCCGCCGCCTAAATCTAAAATACGTAGATCAAATCCGAGTTGCTTACTTAAACTTTGTAATGGTGCAATCATGGCACGCCAAAGCTCAGCTAGCTTCTCTGTGCTGAGCATATTGCCCCACTGAAAAATATGTAAACCAGCAAAGTCGAGCGCTGGGTAATCGGCAATATTCAACGTGGACCATTCGTCACAGCCAAGGCCAAACGGTGTTAAGCTATCGCCACCAAGAGGATTCTTTTCACTGTCTGGCCAGCGCAATTGCACTCGCAATAAAATGCGCAGGGTTAGGTTATGTTCACTAGCAGCTTGGTTTAACCAAGCCACTTGGTTGTGACTTTCAGCGACAAAGGTGCGAACACCTTTATCGAGAAAGTGCCGGATCTGCTTTTTCGATTTTGCAGGTCCAGTGTTGAGCACACGTTTTGCGTCTATGCCTTGGGCTAAAACTTGGTTTAGTTCACCGCTGCTTGCTACATCAAAGTCAAAGCCACATTTATCTAACGTTTGGATAATCGCTGAAAGCGGGTTTGCTTTTACTGCGTACCACAGTTTCACCACATTTTGTGATGTAAGCTGCGTTAGATGCGCTTCTAGCTTATCTAAATCGTATAGATAAAATGGCAGATCTGTTTGTTGGCAAAGCTCTGCAAGTAATTGACGTTGTGGTGTGCTCAAAAAGCTCATTAACGTAAAGCCTCTTCCAGTTCTAATGATGCATCGCTTTGTTCATCACGATATTTAACGATAAGCGCACATGACATGCTTAAGCCTTGCTCGCGGCCCCATTCACTTGATGAAGGGCGTGAACCTGGAATAACAATCGCATTTTCTGGAATTGGTTCGCCTTTTTCTAAAACGCGCTCATTTACACAGTCATAAACAGGAATAGTCGCAGAAAGACGCACGCCAGGTGCTAGTACCGCACCTTTTTTAACTACAACGCCTTCAACGATGACACAACCTGCGCCGATAAATGCATCATCTTCAATTACTACAGGGCTTGCGCCAACAGGCTCTAATACACCGCCAATTTGCACTGCAGCACTTAAATGTACGTTTTTACCAATTTGAGCGCATGAGCCTACTAATGCATGGCTATCAACCATAGTGCCGGTGTCGATGTAAGCACCAATATTCACATAGGCTGGTGGCATAATCACTGTGCCGCTTGCAACATAGGCACCTGGGCGAACACTCGTACCACCTGGCACCATGCGTACACCTTCTTGTGCAGAAAAACCGCGTACAGCAAGGTTATCTTTATCTACAAAACCACCTGGAAATTCAGTGTTAGTACCATTTTTGAAAACATCTAAAATGCCTTTTTTAACTTCAACGTTCGCGTGCCAGTTACCATTTTCATCTTGGTTTGCTGCGCGTAAGGTGCCGTTTTCTAGGTTTTTTAATAGTTCTTGCCAGTTCATAGTACTTCTCTCTTAATTCCAAGATAAAATTGTTTGATTAGCAGCGAGAATTGCTGCAGGTGATTCCAGCTCATGATGGGTAAGCGGTGGACGTAAATTTGGGGTGTTGAGCTTGCCTTGTTGGTGCATTAACACTTTTACCGGCACAGGGTTAGCTACTTCAAATAAGCTATTTACCGCGTCGCTCCAAGTAGTAAACAGGTTTGGTGTGCCTAAAAGCGATCTGCGAACAAACTCTGCGGTTTGTTTAGGCCATGCGTTAGCAGCAACCGATACTAAACCTTTTGCGCCAGCTTGGGCAAAATATGGCATTAAGGCATCATCGCCACTGTAAATAGCTACATTAGGATTGCTGCTTCTAAATACTTCAAATTTACTAATGTCACCACTGGCCTCTTTTAAAGCCCATAAGTTAGTGTGATGACTTAATGCGGATAACAGTTCAGGAGCAAGTGCCACGGCGCTTCGTCCTGGCACGTTATACAACATGCAGGGAAGCTCTGTGGCACTAAGTAATGCATCAAACCACTGAATTTGGCCTTTAATGCCGGGTTTAGCGTAAAGTGGTGAGCCTAGTAATAGTGCGTCAATCGGTTGTTGGTTACAGAACTCTAACCATTCAAGTTGTTGCGGTAAGTTAACCCCGCCTACAGCAACCATCAAGGGTACAGTCGGCGATAAGTCACAGACAAAACGCACGATTTGCTGCTGCTCTGTGATGGTTAATGCTAAACCTTCACCTGTGCTGCCGAGTAATAAAATGCCATTGTTGGCATCTTGTTGATCTGCTACCAATTGCGCAAGATTGTCATAGTCAACTTCACCTGTCTCAGTGAAGGGGGTGACTAATGCAGTCCACAGCGGGTACTGCGTCAAATTAAATTGTGATTTCATCTCTAGCGAACTTAATATGTGTTCGAAGAAGGGATAAGAGAAAGGCTTAGTCCAGCTTCGAACAACTAAAAATTCGAAGAGCAATGGACTTAAAAAATAGATAAGGCGAATGGCCTTATTTTTCTAAGACCAGAAGCTCTCCACCAAACATATTTACTTAATACAAGTAATTGGTGACAGTCGCCGGGATTCAGCCCAAGCGCCCGAGATAAGTTATCAGCAAAAAAGCTTATCTCTCGGCGTTAATTCCCCTCATTCAGTGTCATTGGAGTTTGCTCCCCTCAACTGAATTACCTGAATAACGCACCTCTTCCAGCCCTAAGCTAGCCGCTATTTTAAATAGCCACTAACGTAAAATAGGGTGATTGAGCGGCAATTGAAACATTTTGGACGTCTAAATGTCAATAAAATTTATTTTAGAGCACTGCAATCGCATGATGTTTAATGATATAACTAGCGGCTATTGCGGTTGAAATTAAGTAAAAATAGTTAGTTGTGAGAAAGTTAGTATTTCTGTTGTGCGTTGTTATAAGCTTGCCATGCGATGCATCGGTGAAAAAAGCCTATGAGGAATCGTTTGCGTCCTCGGTAGTATTAAGTGACTCTGACGTTGTGCGCTTTGGCTTTGGTAATTTTGACCCGGTTAATATTTTAGAGCAACTCGGTGATGATGCAGGCGATAAAAATGTAAATTTAAGAACTCAGCTACAAGTATTTGCACTGCCTTATACCTACACGTTAGACGAAGATTCACGCATAAATACGCACTTTTCTTATATTTCACAATCGCAAGACATATTGCTGGATGATGTGGCTATACCTGACGACAGCCATGATCAAATCTTCACCGCTTATGCCGATTATGAAACAGCGCTGTATCGTTACGATAATTGGTTGTTAGAAGGCTCAATTGGTGCGCATGTTATGCATTACGACAATATTCATGACTACAACAGCCCTGAAAGCCGCGCCGCCAAAGCAGAAGTGGAAGGTATTTATTTTAATACAACTGCAAACTCAGTTTTAACCGATATGGGGTTAACTCTCAGTCGCAGAAAAGCCAGTCGTTGGGGGCATTGGTTAGTTAAATCGAGCTATAATCACTTCTTTGGTAAAGGATTTGGTGGTGATGATGCAACACGTGATTCAACCCCATCAGGTTGGTATTTTGCGAATAGCGTCAGGGCAACCATAAAGCTCGACCAAAAATTAAAACATACAGAGTCAATCTATCTTAAATTTCAACGTGTTGATTTGGGTGGAGACGCACGTAGCGCCTTTAGCACTGGCCATTATTATGAGTACGGTGGCGGCTTATTAATCGACACTCGGCCATGGACATCTTGGTTTGATAATATCGGCATTGGCTTGCATTACAACGAGGGTAGTGTACTTAGTGGCGGCAGTATTGTAATCTACTTTAACGAAGAGTAACTCCAACTCACTGTAATCGTTATCACTCTAGTGGGCTTAACGCCATGCTAACTAGGCCTAAAATTATCGGTGTAACGCAATATTATCAGATAAAAGTCGCCTTATTAGTATATCATTTGTTCAGCGCAATATTTGAATATAGACGTAAAGAGTTGGTGAACGCCATTAATATAAAAGGACTTAGATAATGATTCTATTACCGCTTATAACGCTGTCTGCAAGTGTCTTGAGTGCAGCTGATACATCTGATTTAGCAAACAAAACCGAACAACTTCACTTAAATACCATTGTCAATGCTGAGGCAATTAAACGTGTGCCGCCTAAATATCCAATCAATGCTGCGCGTGACGGTAAAGAAGGTTGGGTGCAGCTAAGTTTTGTAGTCGAACCAGACGGTTCAACATCTAATGTTATTGTTGAAGATTCCTCTAATGAGGCATTTGAAAAGTATGCACTGCGCTCAATCAAAAAGTGGAAATACTCACCAGCCACTAAAGATGGAAAGCCAATTCAGCAATGTCGAAATCAAGTACAATTGGACTTTAAATTAAGTAATGTCCCCAAAGGTGCATCAAAGTGGTTCTTTAGGCAATATCGCTCGGCAATGGATTTTTTAGAGGAAAATAAAGTCGCTGAGGCCGAAGAAATAGAGAAGAAGATCGAAGAAAAAGGTCGTTGGAATGCGTATGAAGATATGTATTATTCAATTCTTACCTCCCTTATCGCTGAAAAAAATACCAACCCAAAGGCCGAGCTAGCAGCAATTAAAAAGGTTTTGTCTTATAACGACTTACAAAAGGAAGCACAATACAGCTCGCTTGCTGCGCGTGCATTTAGTTTAGCGGTAGAGCTACAGGAATATGGTGATGCGCGTTCGATTTTTACAACACTTAAAAGGCATTACCCTGAAAATGAAAAGTTGGCGATGCTTACGCCTTACTACAATCAAGTAACTGCGTATTTAAAAAGTGACAAACCTATTATTATTAATGCACAAATAAGTAAACGTGATTTTTGGAGCTATCAGCTCGAACGCAGTGCTTTTATTATTGATAATGTGGATGGCAATTTAACTAATCTTGAAGTGCGTTGTGATAATCATCATTCCCAATTTTTGGTTGAATCAGGCAATAAATGGCAAATCCCTGAGTCTTGGGGCAGATGTTCGGTTTATGTGTTTGGCGATACCAATGCCAAGTTCACATTGGCCGATGTTCACAGCGAACAAAAAATCTAAATCATACAAAAAGGCGCTTAAGGCGCCTTTTTTAATTACTTGTTGCGTATTTTATTTACGCACTTTGATATCACCTACACCTACTTCGGCTTCAATGCTGTGCTCGCCTGCGCCAGAGTAGCGTGTTTCAGAGCTAACAATATTACGTGTGCTTTCTAAGTCGCCATTAAAGCCTTTAATGCTAGTATCGCCAACGCCTGTTGATAGTTCGATGCGCTTAAAGTCATCAAGTACTGTATCGACACGAATTGAACCAACACCTACTTCTGCTTCAAGTGAGTTTTCAAGTTTTTCTACATCAATGCTGCCAACGCCAATTTCAATGTCGATCGCTGCATGCTTTGGCACTTTTACAACCCATTCTTGACTTAAGTTTTCTTCGTCAATTTCCAATGAAATACGGTTATCACGAACGCGTTTACTTAGTTCTACATTTGATACATCACGATTTTTTGAAAACCAGCCTTCGTCTTTGCCCTCAATTTCAATTTCAATGCTAAGCTCGTTGCTATCTACTGTGATAATTTCGATGCTGCCCACAGGGAAATCAATTTCAAGATTTTGGCCTTGGCTTAATGTAAGAGTTTCAGTAATACGTTTTTCATCACCAGCATAAAGATTAGTTGAGATACTTGCGGCGATTAATGTCATTGCTAACGCTAATTTTTTCATGATGATTATTCCTTTTGATGACTGCGCTTAATCAGTTTTAACTGTTTGTTATTTAGTTAGACGCAGGCATCAATTAAAAAGGTTTAAAAAATTATTTATTTTTTTTCGAAAGTTTAAAGCCTTCCTTTTCAAGAAGCTTCAATAAACCTTCAGGACCGTATAAATGAAGTGCGCCAACAGCAATAAAATGTGGTTGTTTGGTTAGAGGAGCCTTTAACTGTTCTACCCAGTTGTTATTGCGATCAGTAAGCAGTACTTTTTCAGTTAGCGCGCTGTAGCTGTCACCCGTAAAGGTTTCGCGGTAGTAGTTTTCAAGTGCGCTATCGTTGCCTCGTTTCCAGTTACCAATCAGACGATTAAAGTACTTATCCATATCAGCCAGTTCTTTTAAACCGTCTTCAATCATTTTGTTGTTATGTTTGCTAAATCCTTTAAACATTCCCATTTGTTGCTCTAACGTTTCTAGTTGCATAATCGGAATTTGCAAACGTTGTGCGACATTCATTACTTGCTTGTCGATACCAAAGGAATCTTGATAACCTGCTTTTTGGTATTCCATTAGGGTGATCTGTAGCATTACAGCAAAGGGCTGCATCTGCTGAAAAAGCTCCATACCAAGTCCTAACTTCGCCATATAACTGCTTAGCGCTTTGTAATTCTTAGCGGATAACTCTGACTGTAATGTTTTACCTGCAGGGAGCAGCATATAGTTCATCATTACTTGCTGCTGTTCTATTGGGTTCACCTTAGATAGATCAACCTCAACAGCCAGTTTATCGGTTTTTTCAATCGCGCTTTTTACGTAGCTTGGTAATCCCGCCATTTGTTGATCACCCAAGTGAACAGTGCCAAGTAAATAAGATGTCACGCCATTTTTTTCAATTTTCCAAAGACTTGGGTTGATATTGCTGTTTGCAAATACTGGTTGAGCTAAACCGAGTAACAAAATGGGTAGTAGCAGTATTCGCGTAATTAAGAAAAGTCGCATTGCAGATCCTTGCGTTAATAATTAATTTTGTGTATCAGTGTACTTGATAGTGCAATATTAGTCTTTGCCTAATTATTAACAAAAAAGTTATAAGACTTTTAAAAATAAAGCGATATTCAAATAAGCTTTAGTCTTAGCATACATAATCTTTAAAATTGTATAAAATGGATTTTTTATTCTTTTTATGTGTTTTTTTATGCTTATCTTGGTTTTAAGTTAATTCTATTGATTTAAAAATGCATAGATTTCTTGATTGACTTTTTTGCTCATAAACGATACTAATAAAAAAGAAGCCAAGCAGACGCACGCTTGGCTATTTTTGTAAAGAATTTATGGTTGCTTAAACACATGTTTAAAACAGTAAACGTACTAGTCCTAATTATTAACGTGGTGATTATTATTACCGCGGGGGCTTCGTAGTGCTGTAGCAAAAGTTAAGCATTGAGAGAGCCCCCGAACTGAAAAGTCCGGGGGCTTTTTTTTTGGCAGTAAGAAAATGAGCAAGTAGTAAACATCACAGGGTAGAGAAAATGACAGGTGCAGAGTTAACAATCGATTTATTAGCCAAACATGGCGTGAAAGAGGTATTTGGATACCCTGGTGGTGCGATTATGCCAATTTACGATGCGCTGTATGGCTCGCCTGTTACTCACTATCTAACCCGTCATGAACAAGGCGCTGGTTTTGCCGCTGTTGGTTACGCAAGAAGCACAGGCAAACTGGGTGTTTGTTTCGCAACTTCAGGCCCTGGTGCGACAAACCTAATCACTGCACTTGCCGATGCCATGATGGATTCCGTACCACTGCTTGCAATTACCGGCCAAGTACCTACCGCTGCGATTGGCTCAGATGCTTTTCAAGAAGTTGATGTGTTAGGTATGTCACTGAGCTGTACTAAACACAGCTACATGGTAGAACGAGCTGAAGATTTAGCTGAGGTTTTACAAGAAGCGATGCATTTAGCGCAGTCAGGCCGACCAGGCCCCGTGCTTGTTGATATTCCGAAAGATATCCAAATGGGCGCTGTTAACTATCACCCTTGGCTTGCGGCAGACGACTACAAACCTGAATTGAGCCAATCGGAACTATCCAAAGCGAATGAACTACTAAGCCAAGCGAAAAAACCACTGGCGTATGTGGGTGGCGGTGTACAAATGGCAGATGCACAAGATGAGCTTATGCAATTCTTAAAAGCGACTAATATGCCTGCTGTAAGCACATTAAAAGCGCTTGGTTCTGTGACACCTGATTATGCCTATAATCTTGGTATGCTGGGCATGCACGGCGGTCAAGCAGCTAACTTAGCAGTGCAAGAATGCGATTTGCTAGTGTGTATTGGTGCTCGTTTTGACGACCGTGTAACAGGTAACCTTGCTAAATTTGCCAGTAAAGCTAAGGTTATCCATTTAGATGTTGATAATGCTGAGGTAGGTAAGCGTAAACCAGTTAATGCCTCACTGGTTGCTGATTTAAAAGATTCATTACCGTATTTAGCGACGCACAAAAGTAATCCAGAATGGTTGGCGCATATCAGTCACATGCAACAGCAATATGCATGGCGCTATGACTACCCTGGTGAAAAAGTATATGCCCCTTATTTATTAAACCGCTTAAGCCGTTTAATGCCAAATAATGGCGTGGTGTGCTGCGATGTTGGTCAGCACCAAATGTGGGTTGCGCAACACATGACGTTTTCACATCCAAGTAATCATTTAAGCAGTGGCGGTGCAGGCACTATGGGCTTTGGTTTACCCGCCGCAATCGGTGCGCAAATCGCTCGTCCTAACGACTTTGTCTTAACCGTTTCTGGCGATGGTTCAATCATGATGAACATTCAAGAGCTAGCCACAATTCGTCGTAACAACTTACCCGTTAAACTACTTATTTTAGATAACCAGCGTTTAGGTATGGTTAGACAGTGGCAGCAACTTTTCTTTGATGGTCGCTACAGTGAAACAAATCTTTCAGATAATCCTGATTTTGTACAATTGGCCGCTGTTTTTGGTATTCCGGGTGAAACCATCACCCATGCAAACCAAGTCGATGAAGCGATAGATAAATTAGTGGCGAGTGAAGGCCCTTATATTCTTCACGCGTGTATAGATGATAAAGAAAATGTTTGGCCATTAGTACCGCCAGGCGCCGCAAATGATCAAATGCTAACTGAGGTGGCAAAATGAAGCACAACTTATCAATCGAAGTGAAACAACAAAGTATCGCATTAGAGCGGTTTTTACGTGTAACACGCCACCGCGGGTTTAATTTAACCTCAATGAACATTGAGACTAGCGAAGAAAAGTATATTGTAAATATGATGGTAGACAGTGACCGACCTATTTATTTATTAACACAACAATTAAAAAAGTTAGTTGAAGTAAACCAAGTTGAAATACTTGAACAACAATCGATAGCAGCAACTAGCTAATTATTATTTTTTAAGGTTTTACAGAATGTCAGATTTAATTTGGTTCAATGGCAAAATTATTCCACAAGAACAAGCAACTACTCACGTACTTAGTCATGCACTGCACTATGGTAGCTCAGTATTTGAAGGTGTACGCGCATACGAAACGCCAAATGGTCCAGCCATTTTCCGTTTGCAAGATCACACCAAGCGTTTATTTGATTCAGCAAAAATTTACCGTATGCAAATCCCTTACACAGCTGATGAAATTAATGAAGCGTGTAAAGCAGCGGTACGTGAAAACGGTTTAAAAAATGCGTACCTACGTCCGTTTGCGTTTTTAGGCAATGTGGGATTAGGCGTAAATCCTAAATCTCATAAAGCAGACGTTGCCGTTGCTGCAATGGAATGGGGTACGTATTTAGGTGACGGCGCATTAGAAGCGGGCGTTGATGCGTGTGTTTCATCGTGGAACCGTTTAGCACCGAATACCATGCCAACAGCAGCAAAAGCAGGTGGTAATTACTTGTCATCACAGCTTATTTCAGGTGAAGCAAAACGCAATGGTTACGTTGAAGGTATCGCACTTGATGTAAATGGTTACCTTAGTGAAGGTGCTGGCGAAAACCTATTTATTGTTAAAAATGGCGTAATTTATACGCCACCAACAACCGCTGCAATTCTGCCGGGTTTAACACGCGATACCATGATGTATCTTGCGAAAAAAGCGGGCTTTGAAGTACGTGAAGAATCAATCTCGCGTGAAGCGCTTTACCTTGCAGATGAGTTCTTTATGACAGGCACAGCAGCAGAAGTAACACCAGTGCGTAGCGTAGACCAAATTGAAATTGGTACAGGTAAGCGCGGTGAAATCACCGAGCAATTACAGCAGGCGTATTTTGATTTAGTGAAAGGCCAAACAGAAGATGAAAATGGCTGGTTAACACTAATCAACGAATAATCGAAAAACACGACATATTTATTGGGAATGAGGAATGGGGCAAAGCCCTAAAATGAGGTAAACCATGGCAAAATTAAGAAGTGCAACAACAACTGAAGGTCGTAAACGTGCTGGTGCTCGTGCACTCTGGCGTGCAACAGGGATGACAGATAAAGACTTTGGTAAACCCATTGTTGCTGTGGTGAACTCATATACCCAGTTTGTACCGGGTCATGTTCACTTAAATCAACTAAGTGAAATGATGGCTGAAACCATTCGTGGCGCAGGCGGTGTACCGCGCGAATTTAATACTATTGCTATCGATGATGGTATCGCTATGGGTCATGGCGGCATGCTTTATTCATTGCCATCACGTGACCTAATTGCAGACTCTGTTGAATACATGGTTAATGCTCACTGTGCGGATGCCATGGTGTGTATTTCAAACTGCGACAAAATCACCCCAGGAATGTTGTTAGCTGCACTTCGCTTAAATATTCCGGTGATTTTTGTATCAGGTGGTCCAATGGAAGCGGGTAAAACGCGCCTTGCTGAAATTGATATCAAGCTTGATTTAGTTGATGCCATGGTAAAAGGTGCCGATCCATCGGTAAGTGATGAAGATTCAGACCAAGTTGAGCGTAGCGCCTGCCCAACTTGTGGTTCGTGTTCAGGTATGTTTACTGCAAACTCAATGAACTGTTTATTAGAAGCGCTTGGTTTAGCGCTGCCTGGTAACGGTACCACATTAGCAACGCACAAAGACCGCAAACAACTTTATGTGGAAGCAGGTCGCCGTATTGTCGATCTATGTCGTAGCTACTATCGTGATGAAGATGATTCAGTACTACCGCGTAATATTGCCGATCGCAGCGCGTTTATCAATGCCATGACACTCGATATTGCAATGGGCGGTTCATCAAATACCGTGTTACACATTATCGGTGCGGCACAAGAAGCGGGCGTTGATTTTGATATGACCCATATTGACCAGCTGTCACGTCAAACCCCATTCTTATGTAAAGTAGCACCAGCAACACCTGAATATCATATCGAAGATGTGCACCGTGCTGGTGGCATTATGGGGATTCTTAACGAGCTTGGTAAAGCAGGCAAATTAGAACTCAATGCAGGCCATGTGGCTGGTGGCACCTTAGGTGAACTAATTGAAAAATGGGATGCAACCAATTCTGAAAATAGCGCTGCGCAAAAATTCTATAAAGCGGGCCCTGCCGGTATTCGTACCACTAAAGCGATGAGCCAAGAAACGCGTTGGCCTGAACTCGACTTAGACCGTGAAAATGGCTGTATTCGCAGCGTCGAACATGCGTTTAGTCAAGATGGTGGTTTAGCGGTACTTTACGGCAACCTTGCGCCAGACGGTTGTATTGTTAAAACTGCTGGTGTTGCTGATGGCATGTTGGTTTTTAAAGGGACTGCGAAAGTATTCGAATCTCAAGATGACGCAGTGGATGGCATCTTAGGCGGCCAAATCGAAAAAGGGGATGTGGTTATCATCCGCTACGAAGGACCAAAGGGCGGCCCTGGTATGCAAGAAATGTTATATCCAACCAGTTACCTAAAATCGATGGGCTTAGATAAAGACTGTGCGCTATTAACGGATGGTCGTTTCTCAGGTGGTACATCGGGTTTATCAATTGGTCACGCTTCGCCAGAAGCTGCTAGCCAAGGTGCAATCGCGTTGGTTGAAAACGGCGATGAAATTGTCATTGATATTACCAAACGTAGCATTGATATGGTGTTAAGTGATGAAGAACTCGCTGCGCGCCATGAAAAGCAATTAGCTCGCGGTAAAGATGCTTATAAACCAGTAGATCGCGTACGCAGTGTAACGCCTGCATTAAAAGCTTATGCATTACTCGCAACCAGTGCTGATAAAGGCGCGGTACGTGACCTTAAAAAGTTAGAGGAGCTCAGTTAATGGTCTCCCAAGAGCTCGATTATTTTCGCGCTATTATCCAGGCCAATATGGAGCCCTTGGCAAAAGTAACAGAGGTTAGCCCTGTTACCAGCCTTGAGCAGAAACTTGGCAATCATATTTGGTTAAAGCGTGAAGATCAGCAGCCGGTATATTCGTTTAAATTACGCGGTGCGTATAACAAATTAAAGCAGTTACCAAAAGGCGCTCAAGTAGTTACCGCATCGGCGGGTAATCATGCACAAGGTGTGGCGCTTAGTGCCAGTCATCTTGGTCATACAGCACGTATTGTAATGCCAGTGACTACACCGGAAATCAAAGTAAATGCGGTGCGCAATTTAGGTGGTGAAGTGATTTTACATGGCCATCACTTTGATGCAGCGAATAGCTATGCATTAGAAATTGCGGAAAAAGAAGGTGCGGTGTTTGTGCCACCTTTTGATGATAAAGATGTGATCATCGGGCAAGGCACTATTGCGCGCGAACTGATGCAGCAGTTGCCATTACTTGATGCGGTATTTATTCCGGTTGGAGGCGGTGGCTTATTGGCTGGCATGTCAATTTACTTAAAATCCTTGCGTCCAGATATAAAAGTGATCGGTGTTGAAGCAGAAGATAGTGCCTGTCTAAAAGCTGCAATGGAAGCAGGTGAACCGGTTGAACTTGAGCGCGTAGGCAGTTTTGCTGATGGTGTTGCGGTTAAAATTATTGGTAAAGAGACCTTTCGCCTAGCGCAAAAATACTGTGATGATGTTATTACTGTTTCGAGTGATGAAATTTGCGCCGCGATGCAGGACATTTTTGTCTCAACCCGCGCTGTTGCAGAACCATCCGGTGGTTTGTCATTGGCAGGGCTGAAAAAATGGGTGGCACAAACGGGCGCTAAAGGTAAAAACCTCGCAGCAATCTTATCAGGTGCAAACCTTAACTTTGACAGATTGCGTTATGTCGCTGAGCGCACTGCGCTGGGTGAGCATAATGAAGCACTTTTAGCGGTGACTATCAAAGAAGAAAAAGGTAGCTTTAAGAGTTTCTGCAAGGCATTAAACGGCCGTTCAATTACAGAGTTTAACTATCGTTACACAGGCCCTGGTGATGCTGAAATCTTTGTCGGTGTGGGTTTACGTAATGGTGAAACAGAACTTGCGAGTTTAAAGCAGGAGTTAAGTGATAAAGGTTATAGCTATGTTGATATGACCAATAACGAGCTGGCAAAACTACATGTGCGTTACATGGTTGGCGGTAAACCAGGCGAGCAGTTATCAGAGCGTTTATTTCGTTTTGAGTTCCCTGAATATCCAGGAGCGCTCGAGCGCTTTCTTGATACTTTAGGTGCAAACTGGAATATCAGCTTATTCCACTATCGTAATCATGGTGCTGCAACCGGTAATGTTCTTGCTGCATTTGAAGTGCCTGAGCAAGATAACGCTGCCTTTAGTGAGCATTTACAGCGCTTAGCTTACGCTTATCAAGAGGAAACCAATAATCCGTGTTACCAGCAGTTTTTGTCGAGTAAGGCACATAACCTTGCGCAAGTAGCAAATAGCTAACCAAATAAAGCTTAAAAATGCCTCGATAATTGGGGCATTTTCTATTCTGAACATCACAGCAAGATTTGCTATCATAGCGCTATTCAAATTTAGCCTGTGTTGAAGATGTCTCACACCGCACTTTTTACCGCAATCGATACACTATTAACTAAAACACAAGCCTATTGGCAATGTGTGGCATTTGCCTCGCGCGAAATACCTTGGCCGCATTTAACTGAAACCCTGCTGGCGTTATCTGATGACGATGTTGAAAAGCTTGAAAGCAATCAAGTTGAGTTACAGCGGTACTTGGCAAATCTTATTCCTGAGCTAGATAATGTTGAACGCTTGTTGCAACTGCCAAGGGCAAATAAGCAAACAGTTCAGTTTCCGTTTTGGCTTACCAATGGCATTAAAGGCAGTAAAATTGCTCAGTTAGAAAGCTTTGTGATGCAAACAGCAGAGCAAGACTTACCGCTGCTGGAGTGGTGCGCAGGTAAAGGGCATTTAGGGCGGTTATATCACTTTGCCCACAAGGTGCCAGTACAGAGCGTAGAAATACAGCCTCAGCTGGTGGCTGAAGGGCAGCAGTTAGCACAGCAATTTGACTTGGATATTAAACTTGCTGAATTAGATGTTTTATCCGAACGTGCGGCAGATTATCTACACAAAGAGCAACACGCAGTGGCACTTCATGCCTGTGGTGGGCTGCACCAAGCACTGATTAAACATGGTGTTGCCAAAGGCACTAAATTAATGAGTATTTCACCATGTTGTTATCACTTATTTCAGCAATCTGAACACTATGTTGCAATGAGTGAGATTGCCATGAAATCTCAGGTTGCTTTTACTGCCAGTGATTTAAAACTTGCCTTGCAAGAAACGGTTACGTCAGGCAAGCGTATTTCACGTTTGCGTGAAATCGAGACAGTATGGCGTTTAGCATTTGATTGTTTGCTTGATGATATCATCGAAAAGGACAGTTATTTACCCGTACCATCAGCTAAAAAAGCGCTATTTAGTGGTGAATTTAGTGATTTTTGTAGTTGGGCTGCTAAGCAAAAAAACATCTCTTTGCCAGAGCAAATAGATTACGAATATTACCTCGAACAGGGCCGATTACGACGTCAAATTACGCAGCGCATAGAATTAGTGCGCCATGGTTTTAGGCGTTTGATTGAGCTTTGGTTAGTACTCGATCGTGTTTTATATTTGGAGCAATTTGGCTACCGCGTTACACTCAGCGAGTTTTGTGAAAAGCACATCACACCAAGAAATATATTAATTCAAGCAACTGTCTAACAACTATCAGGAACGCAATACTGATGAATAAACTCGCGCATCTTTTTGTTAAGAATCGCTCGTGGGCAAAAGAAACAACGGATCGGGATCCTGAGTTTTTTAAGATTCTTTCAATGCAACAAAACCCCGAATATTTATGGATCGGCTGTGCCGACTCCCGTGTGCCAGCTAACGAGATAGTGGGTCTATTACCGGGCGAATTATTTGTTCATAGAAATGTGGCAAATATGGTGGTACATACCGACCATAACTGCTTGTCTGTACTACAATATGCAGTAGAGGTTTTAAAAGTAAAACACATTATGGTTGTAGGGCACTACGGCTGTGGTGGCGTAAAAGCAGCGCTTGACGGCATTCGACTTGGTTTAATCGATAATTGGCTGCGTCATGTTGTCGATGCGCGCGATAAATATGAGACTGAACTTAGTAGTTCTGTTAGTGAGCAGCAAAAGTTTGATCGCTTATGTGAAATAAACGTCATTGAGCAAGTGAAGAATGTGTGCCAAACAAATATCGTGATGGATGCGTGGGAAAGAGGGCAAGCATTAGAAGTCCATGGCTGGATATATGGGTTGGCCGATGGCCATATTAGAGATTTAGAAACCAGCATTAATGGGGCGAACGATGTGGCAAAAATTTATAACAATGCCGTTCAAGGTGTGTTTAGTCGTTAGTGCGTATTTTGCCTTAACAGCTAATAATGCCTATGCCGAGCAAGTTTTACCACAAACGACAGAGCAAAAAATAACACTGCGTTTTGCAGTGCCGCATTTTCCACCGTACATTTATTTAAATGAAAATAAAAAGCTTACAGGGCAAGGTATTGTGCGTGTAACGCAAGTACTTAATAACTTGGAAGTAAACTACGAGTTTGAGCTTGTTGCAAATTACGGTGTGGCGCTGCGTGAAATGCGAAGTGGCAATGTTGATGGTTTTTTCTTAGCGACGCAAAACCGTTTTCGCGACCGTATTGCAAAAATTAGCGATGCGGTACTCATTAATAATTGGAGCTGGTTTTATAAAACATCTAATGTAATTGATGTGAAACACAGTGGATTTCGCGAACAAGCAAAAATAGGCACTATTTTAAACACCAATACGCAGGTGTGGCTGCAAGATAATAATTATCCTATAGCAACGCTTAGTAATGATGTGGATACGCTAGTTGAAATGCTGTTGGCTGACCGACTAGATGCGGTGTTTTTATCGGAGAGTGTGTTTGTTCATGCGTTATCAAAACGCTCGCAAAGCCTTGATAATATAGCAAGTGTTATTGAAGCAAGCAGAGATTTCTCGGTTTACTTTTCAAATAACTTTTTAGTAGAGCACCGCTGGTTTTTAGACGCATTTAACAGCGAGTTAGCAAAATTAAAAGCACAGGAAAAAGAAGCGCTTTAGCTTCTTTTTTATTCTGCGTCTTTATCGGCAAGCTTTGCTTCTAGCTCGTTCACACGTTGCTCTAAAATCGCCAACTTCTCACGTGTTCTTAATAATACTTGGCTTTGTACTTCAAAATCTTCACGGCTAACAAAATCCATTTCACTTAATTTATTTTGAATAGCTTGTTTCGTTTTGCCTTCCAATGTATCTGCTAAGTTTTTAACACCTTGTGGCATGTTTTCAGTAATTTGCTTGGCAATTTCTTCAAGTTTAGCTGGGTTAATCATAGTCAAATTCTAGTAATAAAAACTGTGTTTAGTTTAACCCATCAGGGCGTACAGGCAAAGACAATCCTTGCGCCTGACATAGCTGCATTTTAAAATCCCTTTCTTTGTTGTATTAATGCAAGCGATTTTAATGAAACTCAATCCTAAACAAGATGAAGCGGTTAAATATATCAGTGGTCCATGCCTAGTGCTGGCAGGCGCTGGCTCAGGTAAAACCCGTGTAATCACAAATAAAATTGCCTACTTAGTGCAAAAGTGCGAATACAAGGCACGCAATATTGCAGCGGTAACCTTTACTAATAAAGCAGCAAAAGAAATGCGTGAGCGTGTGGCACAAACACTGGGTAAGCAAGAAGCGAAAGGGTTATGGGTTTCTACGTTTCACACGCTTGGCTTGGAAATTGTTAAAAAAGAGCTAGATGCACTGGGTTATAAACCAGGTTTTTCATTATTTGATGACCAAGACAGCAACAAACTCTTGGCTGATTTAACAGAGCCCGAATTAAAAGGCGATAAAGACTTACTTAATCTGTTAAAAATGCAAATTTCGAATTGGAAAAATGACCTGATTTTGCCACAGCAGGCCATTGCGGAAGCGAGAGAGCAACAAAAAGTACAATTTGCTCAGCTTTATGCGCGTTTTCAAAATCAATTGCGCGCCTATAATGCGCTCGATTTTGATGATTTAATTATGATCCCAACTTTGCTGCTAAGCGCTAAGCCAGAGGTGCGTGAACGCTGGCAAAATCGCTTTCGCTATTTGTTGGTGGATGAATATCAAGATACCAACACCAGCCAATACCAATTAGTTAAACTGTTAGTGGGTGAGCGAGCGCGCTTTACCGTGGTAGGCGATGATGACCAAAGTATCTATTCTTGGCGCGGGGCAAAGCCACAAAACCTAGTGCTGTTGAGTAAAGACTTTCCCGGATTACGTTTAATTAAACTTGAGCAAAATTATCGTAGTGCTGGCCGAATTCTTAAGTCTGCCAATATTCTTATTGCAAATAACCCGCACGTGTTTGATAAAAAGTTATTTAGTGAATTAGCATACGGCGAACAGATTAAAGTTATCGCGACAAAAGATGAAGAGCATGAAGCTGAGAGAGTGGTTGCTGAGATTATTTCGCATAAGTTTATGAAGCGCACCAGCTATAAAGACTACGCGATTTTGTATCGTGGTAATCACCAAGCAAGGGTATTTGAAAAAGCCTTAATGGGAAGCCATATTCCTTACAAAATTAGCGGCGGTATGTCGTTTTTCTCACGTGCAGAAATTAAAGACATCATGGCGTATTTAAGATTGTTGGTGAATCAAGATGACGATAATGCCTTTTTACGTATCGTAAATACGCCACGTCGTGAAATTGGTCCTATCACACTTGAGAAATTAGGATCGCTGGCGAACGAAAAGCACATTAGTTTGTTTGCTGCGTGTTTTGAGCCTGAATTATCATCGCGCTTAGCTGGGCGCGGTTATAATGCGTTAATGGGTTTTGCCCGTTGGGTGGTTGAGCTTTCTGACCGCGCAACTCGCGGAGATACTCTTGAAGCTGTAAAAGACATGGTACGCGAGATTAATTACGAAGACTATTTGTATGAGACCTCAACCAGCGCTAAAGCAGCTGAAATGCGTATGAAAAACGTGTCGGAGCTGTATCGTTGGATCACCGATATGTTGGTTGGCAGTAGCGATAACCCGCCGCTGACCTTACCTGAGGTTGTGATGAAGCTAACTCTGCGCGACATGCTTGAACGCAATGAAGAAGAAGACGAGTCAGATGCGGTGCAATTACTGACATTACACGCATCGAAAGGCTTGGAATATCCGTATGTGTTTATGGTGGGAATGGAAGAGGGATTGTTGCCACACCAAACCAGTATTGATGAAGATAACGTTGAAGAAGAAAGGCGTTTAGCTTACGTAGGCATTACTCGTGCGCAGCAAGAGTTGATTTTAACCTATGCAAAAGAGCGCAGAATGTTCGGTGAAACGGCAACGCCAGAGTTAAGTCGTTTTGTTGCTGAAATGCCACAAGATGATCTTGCTTACGAGATGCGAAAACAACCGCAAAACCAACAACAACGTATGGAAAAAGGCCAAGCGCGAGTAGCTAATTTACGCGCCATGTTAAAGAAATAACGTTTACTTTTTATTGGTTTTACTGAGCAGTGATTGGCTTTTATCTATCTGCGATAGCTGCTCAGAGCCTTGCGTTAGCTGGCTTAAGAATAAGTTGATACCGAGTATTTTGAGCGCCGACTGAAAATTCACTATGGCAGGTCCGGTTGCAATAATTTCACACTTACTGCCTTTTGTTAGTGCAAGTAAGGCTGCAAGCTGTTGCTGTGCTATTTTCTCTGTGACTAATTTTCGACAAAAGTTAAGCTCTAACTGCATAAAATCAAATTCCACACAGGTTAGCTTTGCAAGATCGATTTGCTGACGAGCAACGTCAATAACACCTATTTTGAATCCCAATTTTTTGAGCTTTGCTAGATTATTAACTTGGGTCGTCGACATTTCAGCAAGGTTACTGTCGTTAATTAACCAGCAAATATTATTTGCTGACTTACTTAGTTCTGTGTAAAAACGATCAAATTCACGTGCCAAAATACTGGTATGCAGTTGCAAAAACACCGTACCATTTTGCACAACATGAGGGAGAATTTGATTTAATAAGTAATCACAATAATCAATTGCTGCATGTTGTTCTTGTAATAAGTGAGCAAGGGCTATTGTTGCACCTGATTCCAGTGTTAGCTGTGGATTGTAAAAAGTAGCGACACTGTGATCTTTATGCAGATCAATCACATTTGATTTGGCAAAACTCAGTTGCCCAGCGTTTATTTCTGTTGGGCAAATCAGGCTACTTCTTGGCTCTAGGTGTTCAGCGCTGAGCTCAATGGTACCTTTACCTGATTTCTTCGCTTGATACATGGCACTGTCTGCATCGCGAATAATTTGGTCTGTGCTGGTATAGGCTTTATTGCTGTATGCAATACCAATGCTTGCCCCACTTTTAATGCATAATTCATTAATACAAAATGGTTTATTCATTAATTTAATAATGCGCTTAGCGATAAGCTCAGCTTCGTCTTTGTGCTGTAAATGAGTTAATAAAATAACAAATTCATCACCACCAAAACGTGCTAGTAAATCATGCTCACGAATGCAGGTAGAAAACTCATTAGCAGTCGATTTTAAAAATTTATCGCCAGCGTGATGACCGAGAGTGTCATTGATATCTTTAAAATTATCGAGGTCAATAAACATCACAGCAAAGCCGTGCGATTTATCCCGCTTATGGCGTTGCAGAGTTTTATCTAATTGAGAAATAAACAAACTTCGGTTTGCTAAGCCTGTTAAATTATCATGATGGGCATCATGAAATAATTGCCGCTCAATTTTCTTACGCTCTTCAATTTGCAATTGCAAATGAATGTTGGCTTGCTGTAATTCAGCTGTTTTTTCTTTCACTCTTTGCTCTAATTGGTTATCTGCCAAGTGTTTTACGATTACATTGGAAATTTGCTCAGAGACAAAAGAGATAAGTTCAATATCAGATTGTTTGTAGCTGTATTCGTTATTAAACGCCTGACAAGCCAATACACCAATTACTTGTTGGTGGTGATAAAGCGGCACGCCAATCCAAGAAGTTGGTAAAGGAGAATTATTAAATTTAGCTGGCAGCTCAACATGGCCTTTTGCCACTTCATTTAACACACGGTTTTGGTCAAATAATTCCGTTTTACCTGAGCGAATAACAAATTCAGTTAATCCTTTAGAGAAGGTACGAGGTTGATAATCAACAGACATTTCATCCACTGCGTAAGGACAGCTGATCATATTTTCGCTGTGATCATAAAGCGCGATAAATAGGTTTTTAGCGAAGACTTCTTCGTTAACAATATTGTGAACTCGCTCAAAAAAGTCTTGGTTGTTAAGACTTTTTGTTGCTAGCTTAGAAATCGCGTACAAAATGTTTTGTTTGCGAATAGTATCTTGGTTTCGCGCAATTTCGCGGCTTAACTGTTCTGTGCGCTCAGCAACTTGTTGCGCCATATACTGGCGCTTTTTAACACGTTCAACCGCGGTACTAAAATAGAATGCAACCGTTTCGAAAAGTGCTATCTGACTATCATCAAACGGCTGATTTACATTATAGCTTTGCGTTGCCATAACGCCTATCACGCGACCATCATGATGGATTGGCACACCTAACCAGTATTCACAGGGCGTGCCCATAACGCGGCATACACCTTTAATTTCGCAATCAGCAATTTGTTCTTTATTAAATAGTTTGGTTTTTCCGGTCTTAAATACAAGTCCGGTAAGCGAATTATCGAGCATTCCTGTTTGTTGGGCTTGAATTGGTAAATGAATGCCATCGATCTCGTCGACAAAATAAGTAAGTTCGAGTTCGCCTATATCTGGGTTGAATAACACCACATAAAAGTTTCTACACGGAAGGCTGCTTTCTAAAATTTGCTGAATAGCGGGGTAGAGCAAGGTAAGTTCTGATACTTTACTTGCTTGTTCGGATAGCTGTAATAACGCAGTTTGCGTTTGCAAAGAGGTTTGATATTTCTTTACTAAACTTTTTAAGCGCTTTATTTTTCTTTGCTGTGAGCCGCTATCGGCATGAGCATCTTCCATTGCTATTTCTTATTATTAGGTAGAATTTATAGCAGTGTGAACCCAACCGAACCACACAGTTAATCACTGCCTATTTTTTAACCTTATTTTTCCATTTTTCGTTTTAAATAGCAATCTTGTCGATGAAATCGTTATGATGTTTAACTTATTGATAAATATAGATTTTTAAATAAGTCGAATATTCTTTTTTATTCTAACTAGTGTTTTCTTAGTTATATAAATGTTAACCAATAAAAAAGCCGCTTAGTTAAGCGGCTTTTTTACAATACGTTTTATGTTTATTGGCCTTTTGCCATAAACTCAATTGCATCTTTAATTTCATCATCAGAACAGTTCATACACGTACCGCGAGGAGGCATTGCATTGAAACCATTAATTGCATGCTGCATTAGTACATCCATGCCTTTCGCCATGCGAGTATCCCAGTCAGCTTTTGTCTTTGGCGCGCCTAGAGCACCTGTACCGTGACAACCAAAACAACTTGCTTGATACACTTGTTGGCCAGTACGTGGACCTGTTGGCTCAGCAACAACTGGTTCTGCACCTGCTAAATAAACAGAGCCAACTGGAGCGATACGTTTTTTAATTGCTTCTTCAGTTAACGAGTTATCAAAAGGTGCTGCAACTGCGACAGTTGCACTCATCATTAGTAATGCTGCTGTTAATTTTTTCATTTTTTACTTGCTCACAAATTGAGGTGATCAATCACAATAGACGGAAATTAGCACAATTATAACGTTTGCTGCGAATTTATAAAATGGTTAGTTATGGCTATTTAGTCGTAAAATATGAAAAAGTTGCGCTAGCGCAACTTTTTCTTTTGTTACAGGGTTAGCTCATTTTTACTAATTGTGCGATGGCTTTTTCAATACCGCTTGCCGCTTCGCGAATATTTGTCGCTAACATATAAGCTGGCGTGCTGATTACTTTTGCACTTTGGTCGACAATAATATCGTCTACCGCACAGTTTTGGTGTGCTGCGCCTAATGCGTTAACAATATTTGCTGTATCTAGGTCATTGCCAATGGTTGCAAGTGTGCCTGCGGCGTAAACTTGTGGAATAATTGCCGGTGCAATACAAATATAGGCTGCCGGTTTTTGCGCATCAGCAAATGCACGACACGCGTTGGCAACGTCTTCATTGATCTCGCACTCAGCGCCTTTTAATGCGAAATCACATAAATTTTTCGCAGCGCCAAAACCACCAGGTAAAGCGAGTGCATCAAACTCTGAAATGTTGAGCTCTTTAAGATCCTTGATCTCACCTCGTGCAATACGCGCAGATTCGACTAGTACGTTGCGTTTCTCAGGCATTTCCTCGCCAGTGATATGATTAATTACATGGTGTTGATCTATATTGGGTGCGAAACATTGGTAACTTGCACCCTGCAGTTCAATATTTAACAGCGTTAATACTGCCTCATGAATTTCAGCGCCATCAAATACACCACAGCCACTTAAAATCACTGCTATCTTTTTCATATATCTATTCCATATCTCAAGATTAGTTAAGCATTATATTCTAGCTATAAAGAAACGATGTAAATAAAAAAAAATTATAAAAAGATCGCTAGGATCTTTGATCTTTTATTGGTAGAGTAACTGCCCTGCTAAAGATTAGGATGTTCCTTGCCAAGCTTTAAGGATAAAAAGTTTAGCAGTTTCCACATCTTGGAAAATTAATAATAATAACAATACGCTAGTAAATTAGCTTTGTTAACTCATTGTATATTAACCAAAAATCAAGATTCTCCATTTGTTTTTTCAAATTCGGGGAAGGCTCCGTTACATCTTTACTAACAAACTTATCCACAGGTTACAACCAGTTGGCCTGAAGAATATTTCAACAATTCGTTTACTGCTTGCACTGCACTGATTATTTCTGTTGTTTATAGAGCTGAATTCTCGTTTTCTTATCGGGGATATGGCATGCTATCGGCAATTTATGTTTAATCGTTTTAAGGCGAGTGCTAATGGCTCAGATCCCTGAAAATCCGTTAATCTTGGTTGATGGTTCATCATACTTATTCCGTGCTTACCATGCTCCACCACATCTAACTAACTCAAAAGGTGAGGCCACCGGTGCTATCTATGGTGTAATTAATATGCTTAAGAGTTTAGTTAAGCAGTATTCGCCAAGTCATATGGTAGTGATCTTTGACGCCAAAGGTCCAACTTTTCGCAATGATATGTATTCTGAATACAAGGCAAACCGCCCACCGATGCCTGATGATCTGCGCACTCAAATTGAGCCTATTCACAATATTATCAAGGCTATGGGTTTACCGCTTATTAGCATTCCGGGTGTTGAAGCCGATGATGTAATTGGCACATTAGCGAAACGCGCGTCAGAACAAAAACGTCATGTACTTATTAGTACAGGCGATAAAGATATGGCGCAGTTAGTTGATGAGCATGTAACACTTATCAACACCATGACTAATACGATTATGGACCCTGCTGGAGTTGTTGATAAATTTGGTATTGGTCCTGAGTTAATCATCGATTATCTCGCATTAATGGGCGATAAAGTCGATAACATTCCAGGTGTACCAGGTGTGGGCGAAAAAACGGCTCTTGCAATGCTGCAAGGACTCGGCTCTATTGATTCACTTTACGATAACTTAGACAAAATCGCAGATCTTGGTTTCCGTGGTTCAAAAACCATGTCGAAGAAACTAGAAGATAATAAAGAACAGCTTCGGCTTTCTTATGAGCTTGCAACGATTAAGTTGGATGTAGAAGTTGAGCAAAACTTGGATTCTTTCGAAGTTGCGGCGCCAAATACTGATGAATTGATCAAGCTTTATGGCGAGTGTGAATTTAAGCGTTGGTTAAGTGAATTACTTGATGGTGACACCGCACCTGCTGCGGAAGTTGAAGTGGCAACTAAACCTGTTGAAACAAATTACGAAACGATATTAACTGAAGCACAGTTAGATAGTTGGGTTGCTAAATTACAAGCAGCAGATCTTTTCGCATTTGATACTGAAACCACCAGTCTTGATTACATGCAAGCTGATCTAGTCGGTATGAGCTTTGCGGTAACAGAAGCGGAAGCAGCTTATTTGCCGCTTAAACATGATTATTTAGGTGCGCCAGCACAACTCAGTCACGAGCTAGTATTTGCTAAACTTGCGCCAATTTTAGCTGATGAAAATAAAGCAAAAGTAGGGCAAAACCTTAAATACGATAGGAGCGTATTAGCACGAGCGGGTATTGAACTTAATGGTATTCGTTTTGATACCATGCTTGAGTCTTACGTACTCAATAGTGTTGGTACTCGTCATGATATGGACTCACTTGCGCTAAAATATCTCGGCCATAAAAACATAAGTTTTGAAGAAATTGCAGGTAAAGGCAAAGCGCAGCTAACCTTCAATCAAATTGAGCTAGAAAAAGCGGCACCTTATGCGGCGGAAGATGCCGACATAACCTTGCGATTGCATAATACGCTTTGGCCAATGTTAGAAAAAGAGCCTGAGCTAGTGGATGTTTTCAATTCAATCGAATTGCCATTGGTAAATGTGTTATCAGATATGGAACGTACCGGTGTTCATATTGATAGCCAAATGTTGGCACAGCAAAGTGTTGAAATTGCAGCGCGTCTTGAAGAGCTAGAAAAAGAAGCGTATGAGATTGCAGAAGAGGAGTTCAACCTAAGCTCAACCAAGCAATTACAAGGTATTCTGTTTGAAAAACTTGGCTTACCAGTATTAAAGAAAACACCAAAAGGTGCGCCGTCGACAGCGGAAGAAGTGCTGCAAGAACTTGCTCACGATTATCCATTGCCTAAATTGATTATTGAACACCGTGGTTTAGCCAAGCTCAAATCAACGTATACTGATAAATTACCTAAAATGGTAGATGAAGTAACTCAGCGTGTGCATACTTCGTATCATCAAGCAGTTACCGCAACAGGTCGCTTAAGTTCAAGCGATCCTAACTTACAGAATATTCCAATTCGTAATGAAGCAGGTCGCCGAATTCGTCAGGCCTTTGTTGCGGCTCCTGGCAAATTAATAATGGCGGCTGACTACAGTCAAATTGAATTGCGTATTATGGCGCATTTATCGCAAGATAACGGCCTATTAAGTGCATTTGCTGAAGGTAAAGATGTTCACAGCGCAACGGCTGCGGAAGTATTTGGTGTACCACTTGAAACCGTTACATCTGATATGCGTCGTAAAGCTAAGGCTGTAAACTTCGGTCTAATTTACGGCATGAGTGCCTTTGGTTTGTCACGTCAACTAGATATCCCGCGTAATGAAGCACAACATTATATGGATACCTATTTTGAACGCTTCCCTGGTGTACTTGAGTATATGGAACGCACGCGTGAAGATGCCGCTGAAAAAGGTTACGTTAGTACCTTATTTGGTCGTCGTTTATATTTGCCAGATATTAAAGCGCGTAATGGTGCGCGTCGTAAAGCAGCTGAACGAGCGGCAATTAACGCGCCAATGCAGGGCACTGCTGCCGATATCATTAAGCGCGCAATGATCAATGTAGCTGGTTGGCTGAAAACGCAATCGTCAGATGATATTGAAATGATCATGCAAGTTCACGATGAATTGGTGTTTGAAATTAACGCAGATAAAGTGGACGAATTTAGCGATAAAATTTGTTCATTGATGAGTGAAGCAGCTCAGTTGGACGTACCATTATTAGTGGAAGCTGATTCAGGTGACAACTGGGAGCAGGCTCACTAGTTTGCGCATAAATTAACAACAATTTTAAGTAGCCAATATTTAATGTTGGCTATTTTTTTATGTTAAATTTAAGTTTGCTGAATTTTAGTGCAGATTGTTACATTTCTTTGCAATTTGTCGCGATATAACTTTATTTTGCAAATCTGCTTTGTTAAAGTGCGCGCCGTCCTATAAGGACATCCTGTTGATGATGTATCTCTTACGGGGTACAGCGTTTTAATAGCTTCTCCCCAGATTGCTATACCCGGTTGGTTTTTACCAACCGGTTTTTTCCCAAACGTTTTATTCTGGCTCGTCTGACTCTTGTTCTGGCGCTATCGCGTCAATTTCACCTAAGTACCAAACATCCAGTGTTTTTGCCAATTCCGGTAAACCAATGCCTTTTAATGATGAAAACGCGTGAACAGTAATTTTGTCACTGAGTTCTTTTAACTCGCGGCGAACTTTTAGCACTTCACTTTTACGCTTGCCTTGTTTCAGTTTGTCGGCTTTAGTAAGTAGCGCAAGAATCTCTAAATCACTTTCAACGGCCCAGTTAATAAGGTCCATATCAAGCTCTTTTAATGGATGACGAATATCCATTAAGACCACAATGCCTTTTAAACTTTCACGCTTTTGCAGGTATTCACCCAGTGATTTCTGCCACTTCTTTTTCATTTCAAGTGGTACTTTGGCAAAACCATAACCTGGTAAGTCGATGATGCGCATATCTTCACCCAGCGAGAAGGTGTTGATTAGCTGCGTACGACCTGGTGTTTTACTTGTGCGCGCAAGTTTTTGATCGGTTAATGTGTTTAGCGCACTTGATTTACCCGCATTAGAACGACCTGCAAACGCAACTTCAACACCCGAATCAGCAGGCAGTTTAGTGATGTCTGGTGCACTTGTAATAAAGCTCGCTTTTGAATATTGAACCCGTGACTTTAGCAAGGTTAGCTCCTTAAAACGCTTTCTTAAGATTAAAGGCGAATCCCTATTTTCAGAGATTTTTGCTACACTGCCTTTAACATATCTTTTATTTCTGGGCGCGTATTTTATACTAACAATAGCCAAATAAGTAATGCTTTGTCTTTTTTAATGGGCCAAATTAACCTTGAGAAAGATCAAAGAAATGCGCCTTTACGGAGTTTTTTAGTAAAAACCCCTATATTTTATATGTTTTATCAAGGCACAAGAGGTGTCAGATAAAATTTAATCGTGTAGAATATGGCTACTTTAGCTGGTATTCATTCCTGCTTGTCAGGTTTTAACAGGGTCGAAACAGAGAAATAGCATGAAAAAAATAGCTTTATCTTTAATGATGGTTGCTGGTGCGTTCAGCGTCAATCAAGCTGCTGCTTTTGAGGGCGATATAGAAGCTGGTAAAACAAAAGCTGCGACATGTGTTGCTTGTCACGGTGTAGATGGAAACAAACCTCTTCCTAATCACCCTAAACTTGCAGGTCAGCACGCTCAATACTTATTTAAGCAATTAAAAGAGTTTAAATTAGGTATGACATCAGGCGGTGCAGAAGGTCGTATGGACCCTGTAATGAGTGGTATGGCTATGCCACTATCAGAGCAAGATATGCGCGATATCGCGGCTTACTTTTCAAGTCTTAACATGGAACCAGGTAGCACTCCAGAAGAAGTGGTTGAGCTAGGTGGTAAACTATACAAAGCAGGTGATGCGGAACGTGGTATTCCGGCATGTGCAGCATGTCACGGTCCTCGTGGTAACGGTACATCATTAGCGGGCTTCCCGAAAGTATCATTCCAAAATGCTGATTACGTAAAAGCGCAACTTGAGAAATTCCGCTCAGGTGATCGCAATAATGACCTAAATGGTATGATGCGCGATTTAGCGAAAAAGCTAACAGATAAGGACATTGAACTACTTTCTAAGTATGTTTCAGGTCTTCACTAATAACACTTATATTTTATAGGTGATGAAAAAAGCAGCGCAAGCTGCTTTTTTTATACCTTAGTCTGTGAGATATTTCTCACAATCATGGTAGGATAATGACTAATGTTAACTGTAAGTTAATTCGCTATTTTGTCACTAGATATGGCTTAAGTGTCTGTTTTTTATTGTTAACACGATTTTTAAAGAAATCTTTTTTTATTTATTTTAGTTAAATTAGTTGTAACAAATTTATTAACAAGTAAATTATTCACCTGTCGCAAGGGACAAAAATAACAGGGAAAGCAGTAAAATACGGAAGTGCAGCGACAATTATGTGCGTAGGGGAAAGTAACCATAGGTTACATTAATGGACTGCTAAGAAAGCGTCAGGAAGACCGAAAATAAAAAAAGCACGGATGAAAATAATAAAAATACGGATAGTAAAATAATAATAAAATTAGACTCGTTGGTTAAAACAGTCGAAGGGAGAAGTGTCATAAGACACTCAGATTAGTAAGCGGCAGAGATTCTCTGTCGCTTTTTTATTTGTCGCAATAAAATTGCTATGATTACGGCAAATAAATTTCACGTTTAAACCATGTCTGAACCTTGTCCATTATGTTTGCATTCTAAAAGCACCTTTTACAGCGAAGACAAACGCAGAGCTTACTATCAATGTGAGTTATGTCAGTTAGTATTTGTTGCGCGCAGCCAGTTAATTTCACTCGAGCAAGAAAAACAAATCTACGATAGTCATGAAAATGATGTAAATGACACGGGCTATCAGAAATTTCTGAGCCGCGCTTTAGCGCCTTTGCTGCCAGAATTAGCAGAAGCTAGTCAGGGTCTCGATTTTGGTTGTGGACCGGGTCCTGCACTTGCCAAAATGCTCACAGAGAAAGGTCATGCTACCGCGCTTTACGATATCTTCTATTATCCAAACACTGAGGTGTTAAATCGTCAATACGACTTTGTAACCTGTACTGAGGTAATTGAACATTTAGCCAATCCAAACGAAGTGTGGGCGCAACTACTGAACTTATTAAAGCCAAATGGCGTATTAGTTGTGATGACAAAGCTCGTCATCGACCAAGCCCGATTTAAAAATTGGCATTACAAAAATGATATTACGCATATCAATTTTTTTTCGCGGGCCACGTTTGATTATTTAGCACAGCACCATGGCTTATCACTGGCATATCATGGTGATGACGTGATGCTATTTAAACAGTCAGCAATAGTGTAAAATAAGCTTAGTTTTGTAAAAATTTTAGATTTAATTATGACCAGAAAGAAAAAGTCACGCAAAATCGGTACCGGTGGCAATGGAAGCTTCCGCCTTAGCAAAGAGAAACTTGCCGAACTACGCGCTTTGAAAGAGCAGCGTGTTAAAAAGCGTACTGGTAATAAAGCGGGTACGCGCAACGCACAAGATGCTTTAAATGAGCAGCAAGGTGCGGGTAAGCAACGCAAAGACAGCCGTTTAGGTAGTAAAAAGCCTGTTAGTCTTGTGCCTGAAGCAGAGGTTACTCAGCAACAGCCAGAGTTTAAGCGTCATCTACAGCCGCAAGTAGAGTTACGTAAAGTCGGTGAGCCTCAGCTAACACCAGAGCAAGAGCTTGAGCAAATTGAAAACGATCAAAAGCTAATGTCGTTACTTGAGCGTCAAAATGCAGGTGAAGTGTTAGTAGGAAAAGACATCAAATACTTAAACGCGAAGGTAGAGCGTCACCAAGCACTTTGCGACTTGTTAGGTATTGATGATGAAGATGAGTTTGACGATGAAGACATGCTTGACCAATTTATGTCGAACGATCTTGCCGATGAATGGTTAAGTGATGATGACGAGGAGGAGCTTAAGTAGTGAATGCTATTTGGGTTATCGCCATTATTATTGCCGCTGCTATTGTTGCAGGGTTAGCTTTTTACGCTGGTAAGTTGTTATTTCAACTGAAAGTACAAAAAGAAAAGCAACAAGCGCAAATTGAAAAGTTAAAAGTTAAAGCGGCTGAGCGCAATGCAAAAATTGCCGACAGCATTAACTTGATTGCACGCGCGATGAAAGAGAAGCAGTGTGAATATTCAGAAGGATGTTTACGTATTTGGGTGTTGATGTCGCAGTATCAATTCTCTGAAACAGTGGATCTTGAAACGGAATATCAGCACGTTTTCAAAATGTATGATGTGGTAAAGGAAATGCCGACCCACGATGCGCGTAAGAAATACAGTAAGAAAGAAGTCTTCCAAATGGATAGCAAGCGTTGGCGTGCTGAAAAAGAGCTTGAAGAAGGCATTTTGGCCGAAGCCGCTAAGCTAGAAGCTTACTTCCCAGCTGATCCGAATACCAAACACGTATTCGCTAATTAGCCACCTTATCTAATCTGTAAATAAAGCCAGCACTTGCTGGCTTTATTGTTTTGGATCAAAGCCGGTTTCTCGTTCCTTTTGTACACTTGCTAAACCTTAATATTGTTAGGTTTCAGTCGTGCAAAATTTCGTTGAATGGGATAACTCCCTTATAAAAAAATACAATGTGTCAGGTCCTCGTTATACTTCGTATCCAACGGCGTTGTCGTTTGAGCCTGGCTTTTCTGTTGATTCGGTAACACAGGCGATCGCCAAAAGCGATAATACGCGCTTGTCGCTGTATATTCATGTACCGTTTTGTCACCAGCTATGCTATTACTGCGGCTGTAATAAAATAATTACTCGCCACCAACATAAAGCAGATGTGTATTTAGACTTTTTAGAGCAAGAAGCAAAAGCACAAGCAACTCTTTATAAAGATTACAAAATCGAGCAGTTACATTTAGGTGGTGGTACACCCACGTTTTTAACAAAAGAACAAATGAGCCGTTTAATGGCGATTGTTAAAACGTATTTTAACTTTTCAGACCAAGTGCAAGCTGGAATTGAAATTGACCCACGCTCTTTACCTGAAGATATGCTTAGTCATTTACGCTCGCTAGGTTTTAATCGTGTGTCTTTTGGTATTCAAGATTTTAATGATGATGTGCAAAAGGCTGTAAACCGTGAACAATGTGCTGATAACGTTGCAAACTTAGTTACTGAAGCGCGCGCACTGGGTTTTTCTTCAGTGAATGCCGATATGATTTACGGCTTACCATTGCAAACGCCAGAGAGCTTCCAAGAAAGCATGGCGCGTTTAATAGCCCTGTCGCCTGATCGTGTTTCGGTATTTAACTATGCCCATTTACCTGATCGTTTTGCTGCACAGCGCAAAATTAAAGATGAGCAATTACCTAGCCCAGAGCATAAGCTAACAATGTTTAAAAACACCTTGGCGCAAATGGTTGAGGCTGGATACGTTAATATCGGCATGGATCATTTTGCCAAAAGCACGGATTCGTTGGCGATTGCGCAGCAACAAGGTAAATTGCATCGTAACTTCCAAGGCTACACCACACACGGTGAGTGTGACTTATTGGGTTTAGGTGCATCCTCTATTTCGCAAGTAGGCGATAGCATTTTCCAAAACCCGAAAGATTTGAAAGATTATTATCAAACCGTTGAAACGGCGGGCGTACCTGTTGTTAAAGGCCTAACGTTAACCACAGATGATAAAATTCGCGCATTTGTGATTAAAGAAATTATTTGTCACTTTAAGTTGAATTTCGCAGATGTTGAGCGCAAGTTTTCGATTAATTTTGCAGATTATTTTGCAGAAGAATTATCAGGTCTTTCGTGTTTTGCTGAAGATGGCATGATCTCATTAAACGATGAACAGCTTGTGGTTGAAAATAAAGGGCGTTTGTTTATTCGTAATATTTGTATGACGTTTGATGCGTACTTAAAACAACAAGCAAAGCTAACACGCTTCTCGCGAGTGATTTAAAAGTTTAACCAATAAAGAAGTCTTGGCCGCCAGAGCAAATAGCAAAGCGGCCTTTTTTTTGCTCTGAGATTTCAGCCCATTGATAAAATACGTTTCGTGATACTTTCGCCATTACACCATGATGTAAATGCAGGTAAGGCACGTCACCATTTATCTCTAAGGTGTGATTTTCACCAAGTACATACTCTCTTGCTAGGTTATCGCAGCAAACAATAAAGCCGTCTTTTTGATACCAATGCGTAATTAGAAAAGGCGCATCCTCTACCTGAATGCGCATTTTCTCAACGGGTGTTTTTAAATAGTAGTGGCCTTGCTCTTTGGTTAGTACTTTTGCAAACAGTTTTACCAAATTAATGCGATTGATTTTACTTTCTTGGAAATACCAATCGCCATTGCGTTTGATAGTGATATCAATATCGCCACAACTTTCTGGCTGCCATGTTTCAAATGGCGCAATACTGGTTTCAATTTGTTGTGTTAATTCTGCAAGGTTCATTTTTGAACAAGGCCTATGTTTGCCGCAAAAATTACTTAGCGAAATGCAATACGAAAGTCACAGGAACAGCACGCGCGATATTGGGTAGGCCAGCTACTTTTTGCAGCGCTGCTACGCCTGTGTCTAGATTAAAGTCACTGGCATTAATTACAACAGGTGTCATTGCGCTGACAAGTAAATCATCTTGGCTAGTACGGGCAACAAATACTTCGATTGAAAGCGTTTTTTCAATGCCATTTAGCGACAACGTAGCAGGTACTGAAAATACATGTGTCGGTGCGTTTTTCATTGCGGCAAGTTCTTTGCTTACATCGGCGCTTAACGTTAGTGTTGGAAATGCTTTAGTATTGAATAGCATGCTTTGCATACGTTCATTGCGAATTGGGATATTAGTTTCAACAGACGTTAGGTCAATTTCTAGAGATAATTTACCGTCGTCAGCAATCGTGCCAGATAATGTTTTAAAGTGGTGTACTTCACCGATTGTGTCTTTTTTTACCGAGACAAAGCTGAGTTTTGAACTGTCGTTTTGTAGTTGCCACGCTGCAAGCGAACTAAAGCTTGTTGCTAGTAAAGCGATTGAAAAAAGTGATCTAAGCATAACGCATACCTAAGTTAGTAATAAAAATAATTGCGATTCTATAGTAACTTAACTATCGCTAAATTCCATTACCTATCTGCGAGCTTAGCGAGTTTTTCGAGTTTTAATCTTAGAGAATCCGGTGCGTGCTGAGCAACTTCAAGCAGCGATTGCTGTGCACTTTTTGTCAGGCGTTTCTTTTCTTGGCTTTGTTGCTGTTGTTGGTTTGCTTGTAGGCTTTTTGCGCTGCGTGGCGATGTTTGAATTTTAATCTGGCACAACTCAGGCAAACCAAGGCGTCTAAAGTCACTGAGTAAGCTCATTTTCATATAGTTTAGGCGCATTGCAACTGCTGCAGATTGGGCGTTTAACACTAAGGTGCCATCTTGATAGTTTGCTATGGTGCACTTTTGTAGCATATTTTGATCAAGTATTTGTTCAAGCAAATTTTGTAATTGCTTGTTTTCTTGATTCTTATTTGAAAACTGCTGCAGCCGATTAGGAAGGTTAGTCAGTACATCCCCTAGCGGTTTAGGTGCAAACCTGTTTTTAGCCATGGTTAGATACCTCTTTTTTATTATTGTATTGGGCAAGAATAGTTACAGCAAGTAAAAAGCTGTAAATAAAGCAGAACAAAGGGCAAATTAAACTTGGCTCACTGTGATTAAACGAATAAAATATCGCCCTTGAATTTGGCAGTTTTGTCTCAATATATAGAAAAATATAGTTGTATCACACAAGGCTATATTGCTAGTTATCTCAAATAATGCAATTTCACTATTGTTAACGAGCCAGGTTTGGTCGGGTTAACTAGCAATATCGGTGCTCTGCTGATACTGTACGCACAATTAATTTGAAAAGTGGCATGGGTTTTGTCACTAAACTAAGGTTGTAACGGTTTTATCATGATAGCTAACTTACTTACCAAGATATTTGGTAGTCGCAATGATCGAATAATTAAAAACTTACGAAAAACGGTCGCGCAAATTAATGGATTAGAACAGCAATACGAAGGGCTGTCGGATGAAGAACTAAAAGCGAAAACAGCTGAGTTTCGTAAGCGTTATGATAATGGTGAAACCTTAGATTCATTTCTAGCTGAAGCATTTGCAGTTGTACGTGAAGCATCAAAGCGTGTTTATGGTATGCGCCATTTCGATGTACAGCTGATTGGTGGTATGGTTTTACACCAAGGTAAAATCTCTGAAATGCGTACTGGTGAAGGTAAAACCCTTACAGCAACTTTACCAGCATACTTACATGGTTTAACAGGCAAAGGCGTTCACGTTATTACGGTGAATGACTACCTTGCAAAACGTGATGCGGAAACAAACCGCGCACTTTTTGAATTCTTAGGTCTGACTGTTGGTTGTAACGTACCGGGCATGATGCCGCAGCAAAAGAAAGTAGCTTATGCTGCTGACATTACTTACGGTACAAACAACGAATTCGGTTTTGACTACTTACGTGACAATATGGCGTTTACACCAGATGAACGTGTACAACGTCCTTTATACTACGCCGTAGTGGATGAAGTTGACTCAATCTTAATTGATGAAGCGCGTACGCCACTGATTATTTCTGGTCCTGCGGAAGACAGTTCTGAACTTTATCAGCAAATTGATAAGCTAGTTCCAAGCCTAGAGCAGCAAGAAAAAGAAGATGAAGAAGGCGTTGAAGGTGATGGCGATTTCACGATTGATGAAAAAGCGAAACAAGTACACCTTACAGAGCGTGGCCAAGTACGTGTTGAAGAGCTACTTACCGAGCTAGGTTTAATTGATGAAGGTGATTCGCTTTATTCTGCTAATAACATCACATTATTAAGCCACGTATATGCAGCACTTCGTGCGCACAAGCTTTATCAAAAAGACGTTGATTACGTAGTAAAAGATGGCGATGTAATCATTGTTGATGAGCACACAGGCCGTACTATGGAAGGCCGTCGTTGGTCTGAAGGTTTACACCAAGCTGTTGAAGCAAAAGAAGGCGTAAATATTCAAAATGAGAACCAAACACTAGCATCAATCACGTTCCAGAATTACTTCCGTTTATATGATGTACTTGCTGGTATGACAGGTACAGCTGATACAGAAGCATTTGAGTTCCAGTCAATTTACGGTTTAGAAACCGTTGTTATTCCAACTAACAAGCCGATGATCCGTGATGATCGTGCGGATTTAGTTTATTTAACACAAGAAGAAAAGTACGAAGCAATTTTAGCGGACATTCGCGACTGCCAAGAGCGTGGTCAGCCTGTGCTTGTGGGTACTATTTCAATCGAAAGCTCTGAATACTTATCGCAGTTTTTACGCAAAGAGAAAATTAAGCACAACGTACTAAATGCAAAGTTCCACCAACAAGAAGCTGAAATTGTTGCCAATGCTGGCCTTGCAGGCGCGGTAACTATTGCTACTAACATGGCGGGTCGTGGTACCGATATCGTGTTAGGTGGTAACTGGAAGTTGGAAGTTGAACAACTTGAAAACCCATCTGATGAGCAAATTGCAAAGATTAAAGAAGAATGGCAAAAACGCCATGATGCAGTACTAGAAGCAGGTGGTTTACACATTATTGCTACTGAGCGTCATGAATCACGTCGTATTGATAACCAGTTACGTGGTCGTTCTGGTCGTCAAGGTGATGCGGGTTCAAGTCGTTTCTACCTATCAATGGAAGATGCGCTGATGCGTATTTTCGCTGGCGAACGCATGATGAACATGATGCGTAAACTCGGTATGCAACGTGGTGAAGCAATTGAGCACCCGTGGGTAAACCGTGCAATTGAAAATGCACAGCGTAAAGTTGAAGCGCGTAACTTTGATATTCGTAAGCAACTACTTGAGTACGATGATGTAGCAAACGATCAACGTCGTGTTGTTTACACACAGCGTAATGAATTGCTTGAAGAAGGCGATATTTCAGAAACAATCACAGCAATTCGCTCGGATGTATTAAACGGTATTATCGATCAGTACATTCCACCACAATCACTTGCTGATATGTGGGATGTCGCAGGTCTTGAAGAGCGTTTACGTGCCGATTTCCTAGTTGAAATGCCAATCCAGCAATGGCTTGATGAAGACAATAAACTTTACGAAGAAAAGCTTCGTGAGCGTATTGAAGAAGGTGTTACAGCGGCTTACAAACATAAAGAAGATCAAGTGGGTGCAGATGTGCTGCGTCACTTTGAAAAAGCGATTATGTTACAAACACTTGACCAACATTGGAAAGATCACCTTGCTGCGATGGATCACTTACGTCAAGGTATTGGTCTACGCGGTTATGCGCAGAAGAATCCAAAGCAAGAGTACAAGCGTGAATCATTCGAGCTGTTTTCTGATATGTTAGAAGCACTTAAAGTGGAAGTGGTTAGCATTCTTGCAAAAGTACAAGTGCGTGCTGAAGAAGATGTTGAAGCGGTTGAAGAGCGTCGTCGTCAGCAAGCTGAAAATACACCTAAGCAATATCAACATGAAGAAGCCGAGCATGTAGGTGGTGAAACACCAGAAGGTGCAGCGGTTACTGTACGCAACGATGCAAAAGTTGGCCGTAACGAGCCATGTCCATGTGGTTCGGGTAAAAAATACAAACAGTGTCATGGTAAATTGAGTTAATTTACCAGACACCTTTAAAAAAGCGGCATTTGATGTCGCTTTTTTTATGATTAAAAGTGAGTGGAAAATGAAAAAACAAGTACATGTTGCAGTGGGTGTAATTAAAAAAGATGACTTAATTTTTATTGCTAAACGTCACGAGTTACAACATCAAGGCGGAAAATGGGAATTCCCAGGCGGTAAAGTGGAAGCGGGTGAAACAGTGACGCAAGCACTGGCAAGAGAATTAAACGAAGAAATCGGCATTGACGTACAATCATCAACGCCATTTTTAGAAATTCATCATGATTACCCAGATAAATCAGTGCACCTTGATATTCACTTAGTAGAAGAGTTTGATGGGCAAGCGAGACACCTTGAAGGGCAAGATCATAAATGGGTGGCCATTAGTGATTTAAATAATTACGAGTTCCCAGCTGCCAATGTAGTGATTATCGAAAAGCTGCAATCCAACTAGTCCCCAACTTGGTAGCAAAGCATCTACGACTTTGCTACCAACCTGCATTTTATCTACAGATCTTCTCTACTTACCTCGAATTATTGTTTCCTGTTCAGAAAAAGCGCTATGTTAGCTATAACCAGAACAACAGGATAAAAATAATGAAATGGCTTAAACCCTCTCTACTGATTATCAGTTTGGCAATACCATCAATCGCCAGTGCTTACGATCGCATTACAGGTGAAATGTTTGCCAGTCGCTCCGAAGTATTTGCTGAAAATGGCATGGCTGCAACGTCACAACCGCTAGCAACGCAAGTTGCGCTCGATATTTTAAAAAAAGGTGGCAGTGCTGTAGATGCCGCGATTGCTGCAAATGCAGTATTGGGATTAGTTGAGCCAACAGGTTGCGGTATTGGTGGTGATTTATATGCCATTGTGTGGCAACAAAAAGAGCAAAAGCTGCACGGACTTAATGCATCTGGACGTTCGCCGGCAACGTTAACGCTAGATACATTAAAAGCACAAGGCGACAAAATCCCAAGTTATGGCCCTTTGCCAGTTTCGGTGCCAGGTGCGGTCGACGGTTGGTTTGAACTGCACAACAAATTTGGCAAATTACCAATGACAGAGTTATTAGCACCAGCAATTCACTATGCTGAAAAAGGCTTTCCAGTATCAGAGCTAATTGCTTATTACCTCGATAAAAGTGTTTCTGTACGTGGAAAGTACCTAGGCTTTAAAGAAGTCTTTATGCCAAATGGCCGTATGCCGGAAAAAGGTGAAATTTTTAAGAACCCTGCACTTGCACAAACTTACCGTGAAATTGCTAAAGGCGGTCGCGATGCATTTTATAAAGGTAAGATCGCAAAAGAAATCGACCGTTATATGAAAGCTAATGGTGGTTATTTGAGTTATGACGATTTAGCATCGCATAAAAGTAACTGGGTAGAACCAGTAAGTACTAACTATCGCGGTTATGATTTATGGGAGCTGCCGCCCAATGGTCAAGGTATTGCTGCACTGCAAATTTTAAATATTCTTGAAGACTATGATATTGCAAGTATGGGTTTTGATAGCCCTGAGTATGTTCACACTTTTGTGGAGGCTAAAAAATTAGCTTTTGCAGACCGCGCTAAATACTACGCTGACTCATCATTTAATGACATTCCAGTAAAACAATTAATTAGTAAAGAATACGCCGCAAAGCGTCGCAAGCTTATTGATGCAAATAAAGCGAGCAAGCAAGTGGATGCTGGGCCAGTTGAAGGCGATACCATTTATTTAACCACTGCTGATAAAAATGGCAACATGGTATCACTTATTCAAAGTAACTATCGCGGTATGGGTTCTGGCATGACGCCAGAAAAGTTAGGGTTTGTGTTGCAAAATCGTGGCGAGCTATTTGCCCTTGAAGAAGGCCACTTCAACGTTTATGCACCTAAAAAACGCCCCTTTCACACCATTATCCCTGCCTTTGTCACCAAAGATGGCAAACCGTATATCAGTTTTGGTGTGATGGGCGGTGCAACACAGCCGCAAATGCATGCGCAAATTCTAATTAATATGATTGATTTTGGTATGAACCTGCAAGAAGCGGGAGATGCACCACGCATTTTACATACGGGTTCATCGCAGCCAACTGGTGAAGTTATGTCAAATGGTGGCTATGTCAGCTTGGAAGCAGGGTTTTCGGAAAAAACAAAACGTGAGCTTGTGAAAAAAGGGCACACACTTCAACATGCGGTTGGCCCTTACGGTGGTTATCAAGCCATTATGAAGCAGCTTTCAAATGGGGTTTATGTTGGCGCATCGGAAACACGCAAGGACGGAATAGCTGCAGGCTATTAATATTTTCAAGATGTTAGAGGTGTTTTGTGATGCCTCTAACATGCTGATTTTTAATTGTTTCAGATAAAATTAAGGTTTTTTTTAAACTGTTTTGATAGCGCTGTCATTAAATAGTCATTATGATTCCTAATAACAAAAACTAAAATTAACGCTTTCGCTGTCTAATGTTAGAAAGCACACAATAAACAAGTAAAGGAAGTCTTATGCATTTGAGAAAAACCATACTTGCTACAGCTTTATTAGCAACGCCTCTGTTTGCTAATGCCAAGCTATCGCAATCCGACATTAAACAATTTGCAGCCCAAGCGGATCTTAAATTTGGTGTCGTTGATAACTTTCATGATAATGACGGTGGCTACATTGGAAAAATCCAACTTAAAAACACTTCAAAAGTTGCACTACCAAAAGGCGAAAGTAACTGGCAGCTGTACTTTCACAGTATTCGTAAAGTAAAAACCCCCGAAGTAAAAGGTATCGCGATTGAGCATGTAAATGGTGATTTGCATCGTTTAGTGCCAACGAAATCATTTGCCGGTTTAGCCGTGGGTGAAACATTAGCGCTTGAGTATGAAGCAGCAGCTTATATTGTGTCTTATTCAGATGTGATGCCACGTGCGTTTATTTCACTCGATAATAAAGACGCAGAAGTATTTGCTAGTACAGATACTGAAGACCTAAAACAGTTTGTACTGCCAATTGTTGAAGAGCGCCAATTAAAGAAATTTAACACGCCAAAAGATTTAAGTGTGATTGCTGATGCACAGAACCGTCATGCACTTAATATCAAAAACGAAAAATATACACCAAGCCAAGAAGACGCTTTAAAGCGTATTATTCCAAAGCCGCTTGATGTTGACTTCTCTCGTGGCGAAGTAACGCTTTCGTCAGATTGGGTTGTAAGCTATCAAGGCAGCTTAAAGCAAGAAGTAAACGTACTGCTTGATGATTTATCAAAATTATATGGCCTTAAATTAGAAGCGAATGCAGACCATATCTCTGTAGGTAAAAAGCCGCATTTATCTCTAAAAGTAGATAATGCAATTCAAAATGGTGACGCCGAAAGTTATCACTTAGAAATTGATAAAAACAAAATTACGGTTGTTGGTAGTGATAATGCAGGTGTTTTTTATGGTTTGCAGTCATTATTGGCACTTTTCCCAGCGGACGCCAACGGTAGCGTTGAATTACCACGTGTAGAAATTAAAGATTCGCCACGTTTTAGTTACCGCGGTATGCATTATGACAATGCACGTAACTTCCATGGTAAAGATGCAATGTTCAAGTTGGTTGAGCAAATGGCAAAATATAAGCTCAATACATTACATTGGCACTTTTCTGATGATGAAGGCTGGCGTTTAGAGATCCCATCGTTACCTGAGCTTGCAGAAATTGGTGGTGTGCGTTGTTTTGATTTATCTGAAGATTCTTGCTTACTGACTCAGTTAGGTACAGGTCCACATAAAGATGGTTCAGGTAATGGTTATTTAACAAAAGATGATTTTGTTGAATTATTAAAATTTGCCGCGGCACGTCATATTAAGATCATTCCAGAGGTAGAGTCGCCAGGTCATGCCCGTGCATCGATTAAAGCGATGGAAGCGCGTTACCGTAAATTGATGAAAGCAGGCGACGAAGTGGGTGCGAAAGCATACTTACTGAGTGACCCTGAAGATAAGTCAAAATACATTACAGTTCAGAATTACACAGATAATTCTATTAATGCGTGTATGGACTCAAGTTATAACTTTATGGAGAAGGTGACGTACGAGCTTCAACAAATGTATCGTGAAGCAGGTGTACGTTTAGAAAATCTGCATTTTGGTGGCGATGAAGTGGGCGCCGGTTCTTGGACTAATTCACCAGCGTGTCAAAAAATGTTTGAAGAGGCTGGTAATGGGGTTGCAGGTCCTGCCGACCTTAAGCCTTACTTTACCCAGCGCGTAGCAAAAATGCTTGCTAAACGTGGTATTGCACCGGGTGCATGGGAAGACGGCTTAATGTATGACCGCGTGAATACATTTAACCGTGAAGAATTCCCTAACCCAGTATTTACAGCGAATGCTTGGGATAACATTTGGGAGTGGGGGGTTGCTGACCGTGCTTACCGTTTAGCAAACAATGACTATCAAGTTGTTTTATCGCATGGCACACATCTTTACTTTGACCACCCGTATGAAGCTCATCCAGAAGAACGTGGCTATTATTGGGCAACGCGCTTTATCAGTAATGAAAAAGCATTTGGTTATATGCCAGACAATGTATATGCAAATGCTGACTTCACCCGCACTGGTGAAGCTATCAAAAACCTAGAAGACTTAGTAGGGCGTCCATTACCTCAGCTTGAAAAGCCTGAAAACATTTTAGGTATGCAAGGTCAGGTATGGTCTGAAACTATCCGTACTGAAGATCAAGTATTAGCTATGTTGTTCCCACGCGTGTTAGCAGTAGCTGAACGTGCATGGTATAAAGCGCCATGGGAAGGTGAAAAGCCGGATGCACAAAAGCGTGCAAAAGATTGGATGACTTTCTCAGCGGCACTTGGCACGAAAGAATTAGCAAAATTAGCCAAGTCTGGTGTTAAAGCAAATCTTGATGTACCAGGCGGTGAAGTCAATAAGGGTACTCTAACTACCAGTGTTGCAACAGCTTACTTAGATGTTGAATACAGTGTTGACCAAGGTAAATCATGGCAAACATACCAGCAACCAGTTAACGTAGGTGATACACAAGTGTGGTTAAGGAGTTCATTAAATGACCAAATTAAGAGTCGTATAACCACAATTAATTAACTAATTGTTATTAAAACTAAAGGGAGCATTTGCTCCCTTTTTGTTCTAATTATTTCAAAATTCAAACTGGCAATATTTATTCAATTGCATTAAAGTAAAATGACAGCGCTATCATTTTTATGGCTTAGGGGAAGCGCTAACTTCCATAAATTGCCGTATTCAAAGTGATTAGCGTTAATAATAAAACCAAGAAATAAACTGATTGCGTTAACTATTTATATAGTGCGTCTGAAAGATGAGGCTACTTAACGCAATTGGTATTTTCATAGCGTAAAGCTATGACATAAGATTAACTGCAACAAGAAGAAGTTTATGGAAGCAACAGTGGAAAACGAACAAAATTCCCAGCAAAGCATCATTTTACCAATGGTACTAGCTGGCTCTATGTTTTTTATACTAGGTTGTATTACCTGGTTAAACGGTGCAATAACACCTTTCTTACAACAAATGCTTGAGCTGTCGCCGCTGCAAGCTTCATTTATCATTTCATCTTTCTATATTGCAGTAACCATTGCGGGTATTCCATCGGCAATGTTAATTAAGAAAGTTGGTTATAAGAATGGCATGGCAATTGGCTGTGCGATTATGGCGAGTTCTGCGCTGTTGTATATTCCAGCAGCGAAATTGCAAATGATTGAAATTTTCTTATTTGCTCAATTGCTCATTGGTGTCGGTCAAACTGTATTACAAACGGCAGTTAACCCTTATGTTGTGAAAATGGGTTCAGAAAAGTCAGCAGCAGTGCGTGTTTGCATCATGGGTTTACTAAATAAGTTTGCAGGTGTTGTTGTTCCTATTGTATTCGCTATGGTAACGGTTGCAGCAGTTGCAGGTGAAGGGGAAGTACTTTCACAAGCGCAAAAAGATGCAATGGCAAATAGCTTAGTTGCACCTTATATAGCTATCGCAGGATTAATCTTAGCGTTTGCTGCATTCGCAAAATTCTCACCACTTCCTGATTTAGTATTTGAAGATGAAAATCCAAATGCAAAAGGTGAAGTGCGTGAAGCACTCAGCCACCCTCATTTAGTATTAGGTGTAATTGGTATCGCACTTTATGTAGCAGTAGAAGTAATCGCTGCAGATACCATCGGTTCATACGCACTCGCGATTGGCGTAGCTGATTACTCAATGATGACATCGTACACCATGGCATGCATGTTAGTGGGTTATGCAATTGGTATTGCGCTTATTCCTAAATACATGTCTCAACAAAATGCATTGGTGATGTCTGGTATCGCAGGTTTAATTACCGTTGCCGCTGTTGTATTTGGAAGTAACGAATCTACCGCTATCTCAAACGTACTACTTGTGCCATTTGGTGGTCCTGAATTACCTGATCCATTAGTGTGTATCGCATTACTTGGTTTTGCTAATGCAATGGTGTGGCCTGCAATCTGGCCGCTGGCATTAAGTGGTTTAGGCCGTTTAACAGGTACAGCATCAGGTTTACTTATTATGGGTATTGCTGGTGGTGCATTAGGTCCGTTACTAATAGGTTTAGGTAACGTAGCGGGTTTAGGTGCTCAAGGTGCATACGCATTAATGGTGCCTAGCTATCTATACATTCTATTCTACGCATTAAAAGGTCATAAAATGCGTAGTTGGTAATAACCACTTTTTAATTAGTATTACACTCCCGTAAAACGCCAAACCTAAGTTTGGCGTTTTTTTATGCGCAAATGTAGCTCCTAAGTTAACGAAATAGTGCTTTTGAATATTAAATAATCAAACGATCAAAAAAGATCGTTTTTTTATAAAAAAGGGGTTGATCTGATTTTCGATCTGCCTATAATGCGCATCCACCGACACGGAGCACGGCAACAACAAACGCTGAGTTAAGTGGAGGAAAGTCAAACGGAAAGTTACTTTGAAAAATAATTAACTTTCTAGTTGACTTTAAAAGTGAAGCGGTTAATATAGCGCTCCACTTCGCAGTAAGAAATGCTGCACTGTTCTTTAAAAATTTAAGCAATCATCTGTGTGGGCACTCGTACAGATTAAGTTCTAACATACGCTTTTAAAGCGTAACAAAATTTAGACTTAATTGAACTGAGTGACCAACGGAATAAAGAAATTTATTCAGCACAGTCAATTCGATATTTCATCTCTTGTAGATGGGAAATCAAAATCAAAATCAGAATTCATTGAGTCGGACTTATGTCCAAAACACTTTATAATTGAAGAGTTTGATCATGGCTCAGATTGAACGCTGGCGGCAGGCCTAACACATGCAAGTCGAGCGGTAACATTTCTAGCTTGCTAGAAGATGACGAGCGGCGGACGGGTGAGTAATGCTTGGGAACATGCCTTTAGGTGGGGGACAACCATTGGAAACGATGGCTAATACCGCATAATGTCTACGGACCAAAGGGGGCTTCGGCTCTCGCCTTTAGATTGGCCCAAGTGGGATTAGGTAGTTGGTGAGGTAATGGCTCACCAAGCCGACGATCCCTAGCTGGTTTGAGAGGATGATCAGCCACACTGGAACTGAGACACGGTCCAGACTCCTACGGGAGGCAGCAGTGGGGAATATTGCACAATGGGCGCAAGCCTGATGCAGCCATGCCGCGTGTGTGAAGAAGGCCTTCGGGTTGTAAAGCACTTTCAGTTGTGAGGAAAGGTTAGTAGTTAATACCTGCTAGCTGTGACGTTAGCAACAGAAGAAGCACCGGCTAACTCCGTGCCAGCAGCCGCGGTAATACGGAGGGTGCGAGCGTTAATCGGAATTACTGGGCGTAAAGCGTACGCAGGCGGTTTGTTAAGCGAGATGTGAAAGCCCCGGGCTCAACCTGGGAACTGCATTTCGAACTGGCAAACTAGAGTGTGATAGAGGGTGGTAGAATTTCAGGTGTAGCGGTGAAATGCGTAGAGATCTGAAGGAATACCGATGGCGAAGGCAGCCACCTGGGTCAACACTGACGCTCATGTACGAAAGCGTGGGGAGCAAACGGGATTAGATACCCCGGTAGTCCACGCCGTAAACGATGTCTACTAGGAGTTCGGTTTTTCGGAACTGTCTTCCAAAGCTAACGCATTAAGTAGACCGCCTGGGGAGTACGGCCGCAAGGTTAAAACTCAAATGAATTGACGGGGGCCCGCACAAGCGGTGGAGCATGTGGTTTAATTCGATGCAACGCGAAGAACCTTACCTACACTTGACATCCAGAGAACTTACTAGAGATAGTTTGGTGCCTTCGGGAACTCTGAGACAGGTGCTGCATGGCTGTCGTCAGCTCGTGTTGTGAGATGTTGGGTTAAGTCCCGCAACGAGCGCAACCCCTATCCTTAGTTGCCAGCGATTCGGTCGGGAACTCTAAGGAGACTGCCGGTGATAAACCGGAGGAAGGTGGGGACGACGTCAAGTCATCATGGCCCTTACGTGTAGGGCTACACACGTGCTACAATGGCGCATACAGAGTGCTGCGAACTCGCGAGAGTAAGCGAATCACTTAAAGTGCGTCGTAGTCCGGATTGGAGTCTGCAACTCGACTCCATGAAGTCGGAATCGCTAGTAATCGCGAATCAGAATGTCGCGGTGAATACGTTCCCGGGCCTTGTACACACCGCCCGTCACACCATGGGAGTGGGTTGCTCCAGAAGTAGGTAGCTTAACCTTAGGGAGGGCGCTTACCACGGAGTGATTCATGACTGGGGTGAAGTCGTAACAAGGTAGCCCTAGGGGAACCTGGGGCTGGATCACCTCCTTATACGATTTAGAACTTTTTGTTCGAAGTGTCCACACAGATGATTGTTAAATGATTGAGAACAACAATAATTGATTATGGGTCTGTAGCTCAGCTGGTTAGAGCGCACGCCTGATAAGCGTGAGGTCGGTAGTTCAAGTCTACTCAGACCCACCACTTTCTCCTCCCAGATTAAGTGGCAACATAATCAAATTATATAGTGGGGCTATAGCTCAGCTGGGAGAGCGCCTGCCTTGCACGCAGGAGGTCAGCAGTTCGATCCTGCTTAGCTCCACCACTTTCTCTCTTCTCAAACCTAAATAAACTAACATCACAGTATGTTTAGTTTTGAGAAGTAATTCTCGATTGCTCTTTAAAAATTTGGAAAGCTGACAAACTTTAAATTAAGTACTTACTTAGTAAGTGCATTATTTAATTTAGAGTTCTCAAAATAAAGTAAAGAAAATATGCCGCATTAATTAATTTTAATGTTGGTATCTACTTTAGTATTCAATATTTAACTTCTGGCGGAGTTAAAAACTGTCTTTAGCAATACAAACCATTTTGGGTTGTATGGTTAAGTGACTAAGCGTATACGGTGGATGCCTTGGCAGTTGGAGGCGATGAAGGACGTATTAACTTGCGATAAGCCTAGTCAAGCTAGTAAAAAGCGCTTGAGACTAGGATTTCCGAATGGGGAAACCCACCACTTTGTGGTATCACTTACTGAATACATAGGTAAGTGAGGCGAACCGGGAGAACTGAAACATCTAAGTACCCCGAGGAAAAGAAATCAACCGAGATTCCGAAAGTAGCGGCGAGCGAAATCGGATTAGCCCTTAAGCTGTAATGTAGTTAGTGGAACATTCTGGAAAGTTTGACGATACAGGGTGATAGTCCCGTACACGAAAACTTATTTACAGTGAAATCGAGTAGGTCGGAGCACGTGAAACTTTGACTGAATATGGGGGGACCATCCTCCAAGGCTAAATACTCCCAACTGACCGATAGTGAACCAGTACCGTGAGGGAAAGGCGAAAAGAACCCCTGTGAGGGGAGTGAAATAGAACCTGAAACCGTATACGTACAAGCAGTAGGAGCAGATTCGTTCTGTGACTGCGTACCTTTTGTATAATGGGTCAGCGACTTATATTCAGTAGCGAGGTTAACCATTTAGGGGAGCCGTAGTGAAAGCGAGCGTTAACTGCGCGTTTAGTTGCTGGGTATAGACCCGAAACCCGGTGATCTAGCCATGGGCAGGTTGAAGGTCAGGTAACACTGACTGGAGGACCGAACCGACTATCGTTGAAAAGCTAGCGGATGACCTGTGGCTAGGAGTGAAAGGCTAATCAAACCGGGAGATAGCTGGTTCTCCCCGAAATCTATTTAGGTAGAGCCTCGGACGAATACTATTGGGGGTAGAGCACTGTTAAGGCTAGGGGGTCATCCCGACTTACCAACCCTTTGCAAACTCCGAATACCAATAAGTAATATCCGGGAGACACACGGCGGGTGCTAACGTCCGTCGTGGAGAGGGAAACAACCCAGACCGCCAGCTAAGGTCCCAAAGTGTATGTTAAGTGGGAAACGATGTGGAAAGGCCCAGACAGCCAGGAGGTTGGCTTAGAAGCAGCCATCCTTTAAAGAAAGCGTAATAGCTCACTGGTCGAGTCGGTCTGCGCGGAAGATGTAACGGGGCTAAACATACCACCGAAGCTGCGGCTGCGAATTTATTCGCGGGGTAGGGGAGCGTTCTGTAAGCTGTTGAAGGTGTACCGGGAGGTATGCTGGAGGTATCAGAAGTGCGAATGCTGACATGAGTAACGATAAAGCGGGTGAAAAACCCGCTCGCCGGAAGACCAAGGGTTCCTATCCCATGCTAATCAGGGTAGGGTGAGTCGACCCCTAAGGCGAGGCCGAAAGGCGTAGTCGATGGGAAACGGGTTAATATTCCCGTACTTGGAATAATTGCGATGGGGGGACGGAGCAGGCTAAACAAGCATGGCGTTGGTTGTCCATGTGAAAGTATGTAGGCTGGAAACTTAGGCAAATCCGGGTTTCTAAGGCTGAGATACGAGACGACACTCTACGGAGTGGAAGTTGTTGATGCCATACTTCCAGGAAAAGCCTCTAAGCTTCAGATTATTTCGAATCGTACCCCAAACCGACACAGGTGGTCAGGTAGAGAATACTAAGGCGCTTGAGAGAACTCGGGTGAAGGAACTAGGCAAAATTGTACCGTAACTTCGGGAGAAGGTACGCTCCTATCTGTGATGAGACTTGCTCTCTAAGCGGACGGGAGTCGCAGTGACTAGGTGGCTGGGACTGTTTATTAAAAACACAGCACTCTGCAAATTCGAAAGAAGACGTATAGGGTGTGACACCTGCCCGGTGCCGGAAGGTTAATTGATGGGGTTAGCTTCGGCGAAGCTCTTGATCGAAGCCCCGGTAAACGGCGGCCGTAACTATAACGGTCCTAAGGTAGCGAAATTCCTTGTCGGGTAAGTTCCGACCTGCACGAATGGTGTAACCATGGCCACGCTGTCTCCACCCGAGACTCAGTGAAATTGAAATCGCAGTGAAGATGCTGTGTACCCGCGGCTAGACGGAAAGACCCCGTGAACCTTTACTACAGCTTGGCACTGAACATTGACCCTACATGTGTAGGATAGGTGGGAGGCTTTGAAGCACAGTCGCTAGATTGTGTGGAGCCGTCCTTGAAATACCACCCTTGTAGTGTTGATGTTCTAACATAGGCCCCTGAATCGGGGTTGTGGACAGTGCCTGGTGGGTAGTTTGACTGGGGCGGTCTCCTCCCAAAGAGTAACGGAGGAGCACGAAGGTTTGCTAAGTACGGTCGGACATCGTACGGTTAGTGTAATGGTAGAAGCAAGCTTAACTGCGAGACAGACACGTCGAGCAGGTACGAAAGTAGGTCATAGTGATCCGGTGGTTCTGAATGGAAGGGCCATCGCTCAACGGATAAAAGGTACTCCGGGGATAACAGGCTGATACCGCCCAAGAGTTCATATCGACGGCGGTGTTTGGCACCTCGATGTCGGCTCATCACATCCTGGGGCTGAAGTCGGTCCCAAGGGTATGGCTGTTCGCCATTTAAAGTGGTACGCGAGCTGGGTTTAGAACGTCGTGAGACAGTTCGGTCCCTATCTGCCGTGGGCGTTTGAGAATTGAGAGGGGCTGCTCCTAGTACGAGAGGACCGGAGTGGACGAACCGCTGGTGTTCGGGTTGTGATGCCAATTGCATTGCCCGGTAGCTACGTTCGGAATCGATAACCGCTGAAAGCATCTAAGCGGGAAGCGAGCCTCGAGATGAGTTCTCACTTTAACTTGAGTTAACTGAAGGGCCGTTGAAGACTACAACGTTGATAGGCAGGATGTGGAAGTGGTGTGAGCCATTAAGCTAACCTGTACTAATTACCCGTGAGGCTTAACCATACAACGCCAAAGTGGTTTATAACCCGCAGAAGTTGAATAGATTAAGATACTAAAGTAGACATTTACTTAAAAAAAGCTTTCCAGATTTAGATTTAAGACAAGCTCTTAAGTCAACCAGATTTGCTTGGTGACTATAGCGTTTTGGAACCACCTGACCCCATGCCGAACTCAGAAGTGAAACGAAACAGCGTCGATGATAGTGTGGGTTCGCCCATGTGAAAGTAGAACATCGCCAAGCTCCTAATTAAAAGAAAGCCTCAACATTATGTTGAGGCTTTTTTGCATTTGAACTCCAGAAAAGATAGGGCGAACGCCCCTGTGCCTCTCCACCGCTGTGGGCACTTGAACATCGCCAAGCTCCTAATTAAGTGAAAAGCCCGCTCATTGAGCGGGCTTTTTGCGTTTTGAGGATTTCACTTCATACTTAAGCATCTAACCGAACATAATAATTTATTTATAATTCTGTATGCTAAAAGCTCTATCACTCCTTTTATTAGTTTGTTCATTTACATTAACTGCACAGCAAGTTGTTGTGTTAAGCAGTGAAGGGCCTCCGCATACAATCAATGATGCTCAAAATAGTGGGATTGACCTAGATGTAGTGAAAGCGGTTTTAACGCGTCTAGGTTACGATGTGAAGTTTCATTTTGTGCCATTAGGGCGTGCTGAGTCATTAGTTAAATCTGGTGCGTACGTAGCTATGGCGCCTATTTTTGCGACAAGTGATGAAGAGCGGTTTTACGTTTCTCATCCGATTGTTAAGTATGCGCCGACGGTATTTTCATTAAAAAAGAATAAACTAACACCGCTATATTTAAATGATTTGAAAGGTCATTCGATTATTACTTTTCAAGGTGCTCCAGGTTATTTCGGTAAAGAATTTGAATTGCTTAGTGAGCAAAATAACTATTTTGAATCACCGAGCATGAAGGTGATCCCTGAGTTAATTAGAAAGGGGCGTTATGACTATGCTGTGCTGGATAAGTATATTTTCTATTACTTTTATCGCTTCGTTGATAAACAGAGAGATCTTTCTTTATTTAAAGAGCATGCGTTGATCCCATCGGTAACTGCAAGTGCTGGGTTTTCGGATAAGTCGCTGCGCGATAAGTTTAATCGAGAATTAGCCACCTTTTTGCTTGATGACGGTTATCGTAAGGTTGTGGAAAAGTATCTTGGTAAGTTGGAGTAAATGACGAAGCGCGCAACGCACTCCGCCACGTTTTTTTTATAATTTAAATTCGTTTACTGTTTTATTTAAATTACCAGCAAGGTTTCGTAATATCTGTGCTTCTCTTGCTAACTCATTAGCATGCTGTGATGTATTGTTAACTAACGAGTTAATTGAGCTTAAGTTATTATTAATATCCTCAGCGACGACAGTTTGCTCTTCTGTTGCAGTTGCAATTTGATGGTTTTGATCTTGAACTAAACTCACCGATGTTGAAATATCGGTAAAGGCTTGTAACACTTGTTGAGTTTTGTCACTTGAGCGTGATACTTGCTCTTTTCCTTGTTCCATCATTTGCGTTGCTTGCACTGCGATTTGCTGTAAGCGAGTGATCATATTACGAATGTCATCTGTTGACTCTTGGGTACGACTAGCAAGCGTTCTTACTTCATCTGCTACTACCGCAAAGCCTCTACCTTGTTCACCCGCTCTGGCTGCTTCTATGGCGGCGTTAAGGGCGAGTAGGTTAGTTTGTTCTGCAATGCTATTAATTACATCAACTACGCTGCCAATATTATTCGATTCTTGCTCCAGCCCTGACACAACTTCAGCTGCATTTTGAATATGCTTCGAGAGTGACTGCATTTCATGTTGTGCTGTATTTGAAAGGGTCACACCTTTGCTCGTTAACTGGTTTACTGAATCAGTGCCTTCGTTGGCTTGCTGCGCATTGCGTGATATTTCTAACACAGTTGCAGCCATTTCAGTTACCGCAGTGCTTACATTATCTACTTCGTCTTTTTCTTGCAGGATTTCTTGGTGAGTTTCTTCAGATACTCGGCTTAATTCCGCTGAAGCACTATCAAGTTGAATTGATTGGTCACGTGTATTAATAAGTAATGTTCGTAGCTTATCTATAAAGGTATTTACATGCTGCGCTAATTGACCAACTTCATCTTGGCTATCAACGCTAATGCGTTTGGTTAGGTCCCCTTCGCCTGAAGCAATGTCTTGCATGGTTTCTGTTAGTGCTGAAATTGGTTTAACAATCATTTGTGTAGCGAAAAAAATCATCGCCATAATAATAGCCAGAATAATAATTACGCTTGATGTGGTAGCCCATGCCGCTTCTTTTACAGGCGTATTAATATAACTTTCAGGCACAAGCAAACCTAAATACCAATTCAAGCTTGGTTTACTTAGCTCTAATCGTTGATATACAACAAAGTAAGTTTCACCATTGAGTGTTACTTGGCTATGCCCTGATTTTTGCTGTTTCATTTGACTGTTGAGTGCGGTAAAACCATTGGTGTTTGGCATTTGTGACTCAAGAGCTGATAAGTCGTCTTTTGAAATGCCACGAGACTCATCTTCAATCACCGATAGGGTGTGTTTAGTGCGGTTTGATAAGTGTACGACTTTCTGTTCATGGTCGAGTAAAAAGCCATAGCCAACATTGTTAAATTGTATTTGCTCAATCATTTCTGCAATGTTGTTAAGTTTTAGGTCTACTCCACCTACACCAATTAGTTTTCGATTACTGTCATAAACAGTTTGTTGCACTACGGCTGATACGTTACCTGTGGTTAAATCAATAGCGAGAGGGCCAACATATAAGCCATCATGTTTTAGTGCGTCTTGCCACCAACCGCGTTTATACGCAAAGTACTCTGCGCCATTGTATTGTGTGGTACGCTCATTTTCTTTGAAGTAAGCGCCAGTATTCGCTGAGGCAAAAAAAGCGGAAAGAATATTACTATCAGAACCACTAATCCTGATGAAGTCTTGGTTGATGGTGTTGTATCCTTGTGAGTTTTGATAATCAGCACCTCGCTCGGTCCAATTTGCGAACCATTCGACTAAATGTGGATTAGTAACAAAGGTTTCTACAACGCGACCATATTGCGAAAAAAAGCCTTCAATATTAAGTTTTTCGGTTTTTAAATAGCTTTTCGCCTCAGACTCGACGGAGGCGCGTGACAGGTTTGAAATGTGGCTAACAAAATAAAACGCTGAGAGTATAAGCAGCACAGTGATCGTACCGCCAATTAGTAATAGGATTTTCTTTCTCAAGGATAAATTATTTAACATTCTTATACTTCCTGAGGGCTAAACAGTTGAATTTTTATCGATACAAAACCACGTAAGCAGACGCAAAATTATTGTTATATAATCGGATTTTGTTCTTAGACTCTATCTAGTAATGATTAATAATTCAAATAATGGCGTTGTAGTGGGGGCTGGTTGGTTAGGGCAGCCTTTAGCTAATAGTCTTGAAGCCGATGGTTGGCAGGTTGTTAGAACAAGTCGCCAAGCTAAAAATAAGCCCAACTGGGCGCAATTTAACCTTGAGCAAGGTATTTGTGAGGTTGATATGCCGCATGCTGTGTGGTTTTTCTGTATGCCTCCTGGTCGAACTATTGAGGCTCAGCACGCATATTCTCAGTACTTAACAGAGAGTTTAGCATTGGCTAAAGCACAACAGGCTAAACGCTTTGTGTTTTGCTCTACAACCGGTGTTTATCCAACTAAAGCTCAAACTTATACAGAGCTAAGTGCGTTTGAAGCATCAGCTGAAAAGCAATCGCGACTATTAGAAAATGAACAACAAGTGGCTGACAGTGGTTTGCATTATGTTATTGTGCGCTTAGGTGGACTTATCGGTGAAAAGCGTCACCCAGGGCGTTTTTTAAGTGGTAAAACATTATCATCAAGCGCCAATGCGTTAGTAAATATGTTGCATCAAGATGATGCAGTGACGGGGTTATCATTTATTGCGACGCATAACCTTACTTCGTCGATTGTTAATTTAGTGACACCACATCACCCGACTAAGCAGGCGTTTTACGCAGAGGCTACTAAACTACTCGCAGTTGACGGCGTGAGCTTTGAAAAAAGTAATTTAGAAGAGCGTATTATCTCAAGTGATTTACTTGTAGAGCAGGGCTTTCAGTTTCAATACGATAACTTGTTTGAGGCCCTAAAGCACTGCTAACAAATACGCAGTATTTCTTAGCGTTTAAATGTTAAATGTCCACCAAGGCGATATTTACTGCCCGGTGAAATAAGGCGAGTAAAGCTAACAACACCATTTGATGACCAAGTGCGACGAATAACTTGTAAACAAGGTTCTTCATTAAATAGCGATAACCACTGGCTGATTTGTGGGCTTGGCATAATTGCTTCAACGGTGTGACGCGCTTCGGTAAGTGGTGCCACTTCACATAAGTATTCGTGCGGCGTTACTTGTTCAAAGTTTTGCTGCAGATACCCTGGCGCAAATGCAGGGTTTACAAAACGTTCTTCTACTTGAATTGGTGTGCCGTTTTCAAGGTGCACAAGCACCGAACGGTATACTAGGCTGTCTTGCTCAACACCTAAAGCAATTGCGATCGGTGCAATTGCGGGCATTGATTCTAAAATTTCAGGAATACACTTATGTTCACTGCCACGCTCTTTGATTTCATCGGCAATGTTACGAATTTCCAGCAAGTTAGACTGTGATTTAAAACTTGCGACAAAAGTACCTAATCCTTGTGTGCGGCTTAGAATACCGGCGTCTGTTAACTCACTGAGCGCGCGCCTTGCTGTCATACGGCTTACACTAAATTGCTCGGCGAGTTCATTTTCTGAGGCTACCCGGCTGTTCTCAGCCCATTCGCCTGATTTTATCTTGCCAATGATGTGTTGTTTGATTTGCGCAAATTTAGGTTGTGCCATAGTAACAGTGTTGTTGATTATTCAATTGTTTTAAGCCTTTTACCTAAGCATTAACGAGTAATCAAGCTATAGTTGATAAAAGATACAATGAAGATGGCATAATTGTATTGTATATACAAGTCTTCTTGGTAGACTTTCATTTTTATGAATAGATGTAATTTGAGTTAGTTATGACAGCCAATGATGTAAATGCGGCAGCGAAGCAGAGTTTTGATTTAGTGATCACCAATGTTCATATTGCAACCATGGACAGTGCAATAGATGATACCTATGGCACGGTGTTAAATGCCGCTTTGGGTATTAAAAATGGCAAAATTGCTTGGTGTGGTAATGCAGCGGATTTTCCTGAGTTTGATAGTTTGCAAACTCCTGTAGTAAATGGTCATGGTAAATGGATTACGCCAAGTTTGATTGATTGCCATACTCATATTGTATGTGCTGGCAATCGTGCTAACGAATTTGAAATGCGTTTAAACGGTGCGAGCTATCAGGAGATTGCAGCGCAAGGCGGCGGTATTATCTCAACCGTAAAAGCGACACGAGAGGCTGATCATGAATCGCTATTTGTTAGCGCAAAAGATCGTTTAAATGCATTGTTGAACGAAGGTGTTACTACAGTTGAAATTAAGTCAGGTTACGGTTTAGATCTAGACAGTGAAATTAAAATGCTCGAAGTCGCAGAGCAACTGAATCAACACCACCCAATTGATGTACAAAAAACGTTTCTTGGTGCGCACGCATTACCGCCAGAATATAAAGACAAAGCTGATGATTACATTACCTTAGTATGTGATGAAATGATGCCAAAAGTGGCTGAGCTTAACTTAGCCGATGCTGTAGATGCGTTTTGTGAGGGGGTTAGTTTTTCAAACGAACAAACTCGCCGTGTATTTGATGCAGCGAAAAAGCATAATCTTCCTGTAAAACTTCATGCGGAACAGCTTTCAAATTTGCAAGGTGCTCAATTAGTTGCAGAGTATAACGGGTTGTCGGCGGATCATATTGAGTTTCTTGATGAGGCAGGTGTTGTGGCAATGGCGCAGGCTAATACCGTAGCAGTGCTGCTACCAGGTGCTTTTTACTTTTTACGTGAGACACAATTACCACCTATTGAGCTGCTACGTAAACATAAAGTAGCTATGGCTATTGCTACCGATTTCAACCCTGGTACGTCACCCATTTGCTCGGTACAATTAATGCTTAACATGGCATGTACATTATTTAGATTGACTCCTGCGGAATCACTTGCAGGCGTTACGGTAAATGCAGCTCGCGCGCTGGGGTTAACGGACCGAGGCGTAATTAAAGTAGGACTAAACGCTGATTTTGTGCTCTGGGATATTGATTCTCCGGCGCAGTTATCGTATCAATATGGCGTCAACCCTTTGAAGGGACTATGGAAAGATGGTCAGCAATTAAAGTAGGGAGCTATTTCCTGTGAGAGGCGTATGAAAAAAGTAATAGCAGCGGGCGGTTTAACGCTTAGTTCGTTTTCACTGTGTGCAGCAACAGAAACCAGCATGTTTACATTTCCTAGTTTAGTAGCTGGGATGTTGCTTGTGAGCTGGTTGTTAGCGATTTTGCAAGCAGGCAATGCAGTGAATCGTGTGTTGGATATTTTGCTTGGTGTGGCAACATTGGCATTTCTTTCAACTCATAATCTTGTTGCTATTATTATTTGCGCCTTGATTTTGCTAGCAGAATGCTATTTTTCGCAGCAAAAAAAAGCACAGCGTATGGCGCTATGGCTAAACGTTGTTAGTTTATTGCTATTCCTTGGCCTTTCAGTCGCTTTCTTTACAAATTACTTAAGTGGCGCTTGGCCACCTGTTGCAGTTGTATTTCACTATATTTTTGCCAACCTTGATACTTACTTTAGACGCGAAAAGCGCCTTAGAATTGCCTTGTCTTCGCAATTGCACACCAATGAATCGCATAACGACAAACAGTTGCTACTTGAGCGCAGCTTATTTCTAAATGGCTATGACAATTGGCAAGTACAGTCGCTCAACCGTGTTTTGGTTTTAATTAAGCTTGAGGGATTGGGTCAAATTAATCGTATGGTGGGCCATGATTTTGGTGATTTATTAATTGCTAAACTCGGCAAAAAAATTAACGATGAATTAAAAACTGGTGATGTACTGTCGTTATCGTTATTTAATGAAGACGTGCAGCTTTGTTATTTAGGTGGGGTTGATTTTGCCTTTGCCGTTGATACCAGTGTTGAAGCGCACCTTCATCAGCGTTTAATTCACCGTATATACGACGTAGTGCACAAACCTACGCAAGTTGACAATATCGATTCAGAGCTTTCTTTACGAGCTGCAATTGTTGAAGACAAAAAACAATTAACAGCACAGCAGTTACTTGCACAAGCGCATTTAGCAATCGAGTTTACGTCAGAAATAGATTGGTTAATTACCTTCCAAAAAGAGATTGCAGAGCGAGCAGATAAACGCAGGCAGCTACTATCTGATTTATCAGTGCTTGATTTTGATAAAGATTTTCAGCTTTATTTCCATCCGGTTGTTGATATCGAAACAAACCAAATTTTGTTTATCGAGTTGCTGTTGCGTTGGCATCATCCAAAATTTGGTACTTTAGAGGCAAAACACTTTATTGATGAAATCAGTGCCGCAGGGTTAACTTTACCGATTGCACGTTGGGTGTCAGAGAAAGCGGCTGAATTGGCGTTAGCAATTAAGCTTGAAGACATTAATGTACCGATAAGCGTTAATTTATTTGGTAAAGAATTGCTGCAAGATGAGTTTATTGATCATCTCGCTGATGTGCTGGTAGAACACAGATTAACCGAAGGCGATATTATTATTGAAGCACCGGTGAATGTGTTTATGGGATTACCTGATTTTGGTGAATCTATTTTACGACGCCTTAAAGAAAACAATATTGCGGTGTGTTTAGACGACTTAGGTATTGAGCCGCTGCAATTATCTAGATTGCCTCGTCTTGCGTTAAATTATGTCAAAGTTGATGGTTCAATCGTTAAAGAGTTAACTGAAAATGTAAATACGCGCAGCTTATTAAGCGGCATTATTGATATGAGTAATAGCTTAGGTATAAAAGTGGTGTGTGAGGGGATCGAATCTGAAACTCAATATACCTATATCAATAGTATGAAGTGCCATGCTGCGCAAGGCTATTTATTCTCAAGACCATTACCGAATGTAGGCTTGTTGGGATGGTTAAAGCAGTGGCAAAAACGTCTTGCCAACGGTGAGCGCCCTTATTAGGCGCTCATTTTGTATTGTAAACAAACTAAGCTTCGCGACCACTTAAATAGCTGGTAACAAGTGCTGCTAAGATTTGTCCGGCCTCATTCATACCCTGGTTTACACCATTAGCATGCTCGCTTGGTGCAGCCTCACAAAGGTGCAAGTAGCGGGTGTATGGGTTTAGTGCTAATTGATAAACAAATTGCTCAGCTTCATATACTGCTAATCCACAATTGGTAAAGGCACTGACAGGCATATAAGAAATGCTATCAACATCGACCTCTATTCCCATAGGTAATTGATAGCCTTGCATTCGTGCAAGTGCGGCTTTATTTGCCTCGTTCAGGCTAAGCTCTTGTCTTACCTTAATTGCTTGATAAGAATCGTAAGAAAACCCAGCATCATGCATACGGTCAATGATGGCTTGATTGTTCTTTAACTCGTGCATAGCAATTACGTGATAATCACGTAAGTAGTTTTGCTGATGTGCATAACTAAAGCCGTTGCCACTATGTCTGCCTTCTGTGGCTCTAAAGTCAGCATGAGGGTCTAAGTTTATGGCGCAACAGGCTTGTTGCGTACTTTCACTTAGTGCCTTGATAATAGGGTAGCAATTGTTATGTCCGCCACCTATCACGATTGGCTCTAATCCCGCATCAAAAATCATTTGTAATACTGGACTAGCGATATCATCAATTTCACCGCACAGTGTGCGCAGTGTATCGAGTTCGGCTGGTACTTTGTTACTTAGCCCTTTGCCGCGTTTCATAATATCGGCACAATCGACTTCACCAAGTAACAGTACTTTATTGCTGGCAATAAATTGGTTTGCTTGCAAGTTTAAAAACTTGCTCAGGAAGGCCTGCCAGCCAAGTTCGGCACCACCATTACCTAAATTGGCGCGAGGGCCAATATCTTCCGGAATGCCAACAAGAACGTATTTAATACCATAGGCAGATGCATCGGCGAGTGCATTTTCAATTGATTGTTGCTGATTTATAAACGAAATACTTTGCCAAACGCGCTGCTCACCTGCGCGCGCTTGACATAAATCAGCAATGCTTTGCTCGGTATATATCTTTAGCTTATTCATCTTCATCTAAATCAATCGACAACTCTTCAGCAGAAAGAATGATGCCCGTGCTATCGGCATAGATGTAATCTCCTTCAAAGAAAGACACACCTGCAAAATTAACCGGAGCACCTAACTCACCATAACCTTCGCTGTCTGCCGCTACTGGAATCGATGCTACTGCTTGAATACCAATATCAAGCTCTTCAAGGTCGCTAACATGGCGAACACTGCCGTAAACAACCAATCCTTCCCAGTTGTTATCAAGTGCAAGTTCAGCAAGTTCAATATCAATTAATGCGCGGCGCGTAGAGCCGCCTCCATCGATTAACAGTACTTTTCCTGAACCATCCTGTGACAAAGTCTCTCGGATAAGTTGATTGTTCTCAAAACATTTTATTGTGGTAATTTGACCAGCAAAAGCAGTTGCGCCAGCAAAATTAACAAACAAAGGTTCTAGTACGTCGATGCTATCAGCAAACTGATCACACAGGTCTGATGTATTGATTTCCATATTAGCTCCAAGGGCTTAAATAGTTTTCTCAGTATACCCTGCAGCATGATTAATACAATTGATCTCGTATGGTTTTGTAAATGATTTATCTATGTTCGCTAGGTTTTACTGTGGGTTGTAGCTAGTGTTTTAAGTTATTGATGTTTAGGTTTCTATAAATGGCCCGCAATGAGCTAAACTGGATATAACTTCCGACAAATAGCCTCTTTTATTGGCTGTCATAAATAGGTCATCAAATTACCATCTTAATTACGTGAAACTGTCACCTGATTGTTACGTAGCGAATCTAAAGTCAAACTAACTCCTTGCAATCGAGAATTGCTATGCAAACCATTTCACAGTTAGACCGAAAAGCATTTTTTAAATTGTTTAATCACCAAGCGTCTAAACGTAGGTTATACGTCATAAAAGCGGTGTCAAAATTGGGAGATGGCTTTTTGTATTTACTTGTTGGGGCTGCATGCTACTTGATTGATACTGAAACCAGCAAGTTAGCTTTATTTGCTTTAGTTTTAGGGTTTTCAGTAGAGCGACCTGTTTACTTCTTTTTGAAAAACACCTTAAAGCGTGAAAGGCCCAGCCAGTCGATTGTCGAAGGCTTTGTGGTGCCAAGTGACCGTTTTAGTTTGCCATCAGGACATAGCTCCGCTGCATGGCTGTTTGCCTGCGTTATTACTTGGTATTTTCCTGAATTTAGTTACGTATTGTTGTTGGCAGTTGCCATTTCATTGTCACGCGTAATGCTTGGTGTGCACTATCCATGCGACATTATTGTAGGCGCTGTACTAGGTACGGGGTTTGCGTTTGTAGGTATTTTCGGAGCTTCATTATGAAAATTTTATATGGCATTCAAGGTACTGGTAATGGGCATATTACACGTGCTCGGGCAATGGCTAAGTCATTCGCAAAAAGCAGTATTAAAGTGGATTACTTTTTTAGCGGCCGACCTGCAAATAAGTATTTTGATATGTCTGACTTTAATGACTACCAAACACGAGAAGGTTTTACTTTTGCCATCGAAAACGGCTGTGTAAATAAGCTCAAAACCCTTAAAAATATTCGCGTTGGTCAATTTATTCACGACGTTAAAAAATTTGATTTATCGGGCTATGACTTAGTTATTAATGATTTTGAGCCCATCTCAGCGTGGGCAGCGAAACTTGCTAAAGTACCTTGCATAGGCATTAGTCACCAAGCCTCTTTTTTATCAAATAAAGTACCGTCGCAAGGGGCGACCTTGTTAACGCGTTTGGGTTTAAAGCTGTTTGCACCTGCTGATTGTTATTTGGGCGTTCATTGGTTTCCGTATCATCAAAATATTATTCCGCCATTTATTGAGCCAGTTAAAAGCTGGCAAAAAGACAACTTTATTGAAAATAAGATCTTAGTATATTTACCTTTTGAGGATCCTAAGAAGATCATTGCGTTATTACAGCATTTTCCTGAATACGAATTTTATTGCTATCACCCACAGTTAAGTAATAAAAGCATTAATCACCACATTCATTTGCGCTCACCGTGTCGAGTTGGTTTTTTAAATGATTTGGTCTCTGCCTCTGGCACGATAGGTAACGCGGGTTTTGAGTTATCAAGTGAAGCGCTGCGTTATGGTAAAAAGTTACTGCTAAAACCGCTCGATGGCCAATTTGAGCAAGCGTCAAATGCATTTACCTTAGTTAATGCTGGGCTTGCTACTAGTATGTCTTGCTTAAATGCCGATGTAGTGGATGATTGGCTCTCGGTTAACAACAAACAGGCGATTAACTTTCCAAGCGATCCTAGCCCGTTAACCGACTGGATAGCAGCGGGTGCAAGTGATGTGAAAGCCTTGTCAGATAACTTATGGCAAAACATTCAGCTTCCTACGTTTGCAAGCTAATCTACTTTTAGCACAATTTTATATAGCATCTATACTTTTATAAGCTTTCTAAAAATTATATGAAACAGAGGTTTATATGGAGCTGCTACAACGCTTAACAATTAAAGCTCGGCTACAGTTAAATGCTTTTTTTGTGGGTGCAGCAATGTTTATATTGCTGCTAGTGATTCTCTATGAAGCGTCAGTGATGCTTAAACTGAATACAGCGATTCAGTTAACAGAAGAACTGGCTATTCATGAAGGTGTTTTACGCAAACATGAAAAGAATTTTCTATTTTATAAAAATGTCGATTCGTTAGAGTTGTTCGATAATGAGTTTAAGTTACTGAAAAATAAATCAAGTAACTTAAACGAGCTTCTGCAAGAACTTGATATATCAACCAAAACGCTAGCTGGTTTGAACGGCATAATCGATCAATATAATGCCGATTTTAACGAGGTAGTTGCACTACAGAGGCGTATTGGTTTGCACCCGAAAGATGCAGCCTACGGTAATTTAAGAGCCGCAGTTCATCAGGTAGAGACCTTGCTAAAAAAACAAAACAACTATCAGTTACTTGCCGATATGCTGCAGTTACGTCGCAATGAAAAAGACTTTATGTTGCGTCTCGATAAGAAATACTTAACGCGCTTTAACAACAATATAAACGTTTTTAAAAGTAATATTCAGCAGGCTGATTTCGATTCGAGTTATCGCTCTGAATTACTAACATTGCTTGACACTTATCAACGAGAATTCTCGGCATTGGTATCAGCACAGGAGGCACTGGGCCTGGACTTAGAGTCAGGAGCTTTGGGGAAAATGGCTGCTAGTGTCGCGAAAAGCGACGTCTTGGTTGACCGAATGACAGCTGAAACAAAAGAGGCAATTGAGCAAAGTGCCGATTTTACTTCAACAGTAGCAATCATTATTTTTGTACTATCGACAGTGGTTGTAATGACCTTAGTTTACATGACCAGCCGGTCGATTATTTTACCTGTAAATAAGGTTTGCGACATAATTCATACAATACGTAGCACCAATGACTTAACGCGCAGTGTACAAAGCGCTGGTCAAGATGAAATTGCGCGTATGACAGGCGATTTCGATTCCTTTATTAATGACTTTAAGAACTTAATTTTTGAAGTTAAGCAAGCACTTGGTATTTTAAACTCTGCAACAGAAAACCTTGCCAATACCACTGCTGAAACCAGTGATGGCATGCGAGAACAGTTACATGAAGCGGATATGGTGGCTACTGCCGCGACTGAGATGCAGGCAACCATTCAAGATATTTCACACAATACTGAGGCTGCAGCTAAAAAAGCAGAATCGACCAATGAAAGTGCAATGCAAGGTAAACAAGAAGTTGATTCTACAGTAGCACGTATCTCAGAGCTTACTAACTCACTTACGCATGCATCTGATGTAGTAACTCAACTAGAGCAAGATGCGGTAACTATTGGCTCTGTGCTTGATGTTATTCGTGGTATCGCTGAACAAACTAACTTACTTGCACTTAATGCGGCGATTGAGGCGGCGCGCGCGGGTGAGCAAGGGCGCGGCTTTGCGGTAGTTGCTGATGAAGTACGCTCGCTGGCACAAAGAACACAAGATTCAACACAAGAAATCGAAAGTATTATTTCGACATTACAACAGCGCACGCAAGAGGTTGTAAGTGTAATGGAGCGCTGTAAAACTCAGGGGAGCTCAAGTTCAGAGCAAGCGGTACAAGCTGGGACCTTGCTCTATTCAATTAGTGAAGATGTACAAACCATTATGGATATGAGTACGCAAATAGCCACGGCAATTGATGAGCAAAATCAGGTGGCGTCTGAAGTGAATAAAAATGTTATTAAAATTCGTGATATTGCGGAGCAAGCGGCTACACATGCGCAAACTAATGCGCAAACCAGTGAAGAAGTGTCAACTCAGGCTGAAGTACTGCACCGAGCAATTGAAAAATTTAATGTGTAATTTTTATTGGGATCAAGGCGTCGCGAGACGCTTTGCTTTGTTTTAAGTTGGCTAAGTATGTTTGCCACAGCGAATCATGATTTTGAGCTAAGTGAAACAGATAGTCCCAACTGTAAAGCCCGGTATTATGGCCATCATTAAAGATAATACGTACAGCATAATGACCTACTTGCTCTATCGCCTGTATTGCAACGTCTTTTTTGTTGGTTACTAAAATCGCTTTGCCATGGCCTTGCACCTCTGCAGAAGGCGAATGAACGCGCAAAAACTCAGGTGTAAAAGTATGCTGACTTTGCCCGTCAAAATGCACATCAAGCAAGTTTGAAACACGATGATAATGTAATTTAGAAACTAACATAAAATACCCAAATAAAAAGGCGCCAATAAGCGCCTTTTCTATTGTTATAAAAGACGAGTCAAATTATAAGATAAAACGACTTAAATCTTCATCTTTAACTAATTCACCTAAGAAACGCTCAACGTAGGCTGCATCTACAATCAGGCTTTCACCTGATTTTTCGCTCGCATCATATGAAATTTCTTCCATTAGTCGTTCCATAACTGTGTGTAATCGACGTGCACCGATGTTTTCGGTTTTTTCATTTACTTGCCATGCAGCTTCTGCAATCTTAGTGATTGAGTCGTCACGGAACTCAACGTTAACACCTTCAGTACCCATTAACGCTTGATATTGCTCTGTAAGCGATGCGTGAGGTTCAGTTAGAATTCGTTCGAAATCAGATGAGGTAAGCGCTTCTAGTTCAACGCGAATTGGTAAACGACCTTGTAGTTCAGGAATTAGATCCGACGGTTTTGCCATTTGGAACGCACCTGATGCAATAAAGAGGATGTGGTCAGTTTTAACCATGCCGTGTTTAGTATTTACTGTTGAACCTTCAACAAGTGGCAGTAAGTCGCGCTGCACACCTTCACGGCTTACATCTGGACCTGATGATTCACCGCGCTTACAGATTTTGTCTATTTCATCAATAAACACAATACCATTTTGCTCAACGGCATTGATCGCTTGCTCTTTTAGCTCTTCAGGGTTTACTAGCGTTGCAGCTTCTTCTTCCGTAAGTAGCTTAAACGCGTCCTTAATTTTTAGTTTACGCTTAGACTTTTTATCGCCACCCATGTTTTGGAACATGCTTTGTAGCTGATTAGTCATCTCTTCCATGCCTGGAGGTGCCATAATTTCAACGCCAACAGGTGCTTGAGAAACATCAATTTCGATTTCTTTATCGTCTAATTGACCTTCACGTAATTTCTTGCGAAATGCTTGACGTGTTGTATTATTTTCAGACTCTTGCGCTTGGCCCCATGCGTCTTTTGCTGGTGGCAATAAGGCATCTAAAATGCGCTCTTCTGCAGCTTCTTCTGCTCTGAACTTGTACTTTTCGGTTTGCTGTTCACGTGTCATCTTCACTGCAATATCAGCAAGATCGCGAATGATGGTTTCAACTTCTTTACCAACGTAACCTACTTCAGTGAATTTCGTTGCTTCAACTTTAATAAATGGCGCATTAGCTAGTTTTGCTAAACGGCGTGCTATTTCAGTTTTACCTACACCCGTTGGGCCAATCATTAAAATGTTCTTTGGCGTAACTTCACTGCGCAGAGCTTCGTCAAGTTGCATACGACGCCAGCGGTTACGAAGGGCAATCGCAACGGCTTTTTTAGCTTTGTTTTGACCAATGATGTGCTGGTCTAACTCATGTACAATTTCTCTTGGTGTCATTGCAGACATATTTAATTACCCCAGCTCTTCAATGGTTTGGAAGTTATTAGTGAAAACGCAGATATCACCTGCAATTTTTAGGCTTTTTTCTACAATTTCGCGCGCACTTAAATCGGTGTTTTCAAGTAATGCAGTTGCTGATGCTTGGGCGAAGTTGCCGCCACTGCCAATAGCGATGAGATCGTGCTCAGGCTGCACTACATCGCCATTACCTGTGATAATAAGTGATGCAGTTTCATCTGCGACGGCTAGTAGCGCTTCGAGCTTTCTCAATGCGCGGTCGGTGCGCCAATCTTTAGCCATTTCAACAGCCGCTTTGGTTAAGTGGCCCTGATGCATTTCGAGTTTGGTTTCAAAACGTTCAAATAGTGTAAAAGCGTCGGCTGTACCGCCCGCAAATCCGGCAAGTACTTTGCCGTTATAAAGACGACGCACTTTTTTTGCATTGCCTTTCATTACTGTGTTGCCCAGTGAAACTTGGCCATCACCGCCAATCACTACTTTGCCTTCGCGGCGCACAGAAACTATCGTAGTCATAAATAAACCTTAGGTTTAATCTGTTAATTTCAATTGTTATTGATATGGGGAGTAAACAAAGGATTTCAAGGCTTGGCGGGGGAACTTGGTAGCAAAACAAAGCTACCAAGCTTGAATTTGTGTTAGTTGTGTTACTTAGGCATTAAATAAATGCGACAGCGAGAAATGCGCGCACGTTTAATTTGGTTGTTCGCACTTTCAGCAAGACGCTTGGTGGCAAATGGTTCTATTTTTACGCGATACCATACGCCATTTTTGCCTTCTGTACGGTCTACATCGGCAATGAGGCCGGTCTTAAATGCAATTTGTGCTTTTAGCGCTTCCGCATCATCACGATTGCGTAGCGATGCACATTGCATATAGTAGGGGCCTTTTTGCTCTTGCTCTGTAACTTCAACTTCAATGTTGGCATTCTCAATTTCTTCAATGAAATCGGGCTTTTTCGGCTTAGGCTTAGGTGATTTTGTTTGTTCTTTGGCAACTTTTTGCTGCGATGCTTTTACATCGCTATTAGTGGTAATAAAGTACAAGCCATAAATACCGGCCGACACTAAAACAACCGCGGCTACTAACGCAGCAACAGGAAAAGGGCGTTTGCTTGGGGCTGTTTTTTTAGGGGCACGTTTTTTATTTACGTAATCTCTTTGGGCCATTGTTTACTATTTTCTTATGCCATTGAAACTGGGTCGATATCGATACTCCAGCGGACCTTTGTTGCTAGCTTACTTTGACTTATGTAGCTAACAAGTTGATGTAGGTATAAGTGCAATTTTTTGCGCTCATTACCTTGAATATGGAGCTGGTAGCGGTATTTGCCTGCAATGCGCTCAAGTGCTGCAGGAACAGGTCCGAGCAATTGTATACCAGAAGGCAGTTGTTCTGGAATAAGGTCGTACAAAAAATTATTAATGTCGTTTAGCTTGTGCGATTCGCAACGAATGATTGCAAGACTAGTGTAGGGGGGTAGCAAGGTTTCTTCACGTTCACGCAAAGCATAACGGGAGAAGTCTTGGTAGCCATTATTGATTAGGTCTTGTAATAGCGGATGTTCTGGAAAATGTGTTTGGAGTAATACCGTGCCGGCTTCACCGCTACGCCCTGCGCGACCTGAAACTTGGGTAATTAATTGGGCTAGGTGCTCTGTAGCGCGAAAATCGTAAGAGTAGAGTCCGCTATCTACGTCCATAATGACGACTAGCGACACCTCACTAAAATGATGTCCTTTAGCAAGCATTTGGGTGCCAATTAAAATCCGCGGTTCGCCTTTGTTTATGTCGTGCAGTGCGCTTTCTAAACTGCCTTTTTTACGGGTTGAATCGCGGTCAACTCGGGTGATTGGGGTGTCGGGAAAGCTTTCAGCTAAAAACTCAGCAACTTGTTCTGTACCTTGTCCTGCGGGGATAATTTGCGTACTACCGCAACTTGGACATTGTGTTGGCACATGCTCTTGCGCTCCGCAATGATGGCAAATTAAATTGCGAATATGTTTGTGATAGGTGGCATTGGCGCTACAGCGTTGGCATTGACTTAACCAGCCACATTCGTGGCAAATAAGACTAGGCGAAAAACCTCTGCGATTTAAAAACACCATAACTTGCTTACCTTTCGTAAGCTCTTTTTTGATGTAATCAAGCGTTGCAAGTGCAAGACCTGACTGTTGATGCTGCCCTCGCATATCAAGTAGCACATACTGATTATCGCTTTGTGTTTGTGCTCGCTCAGTTAATGTAAGCAGTTGGTACTTATGATTTGTGGCATTATGAATCGTTTCAAGCGACGGTGTTGCACTGCCCAAGATTAATGGAATCGCTAGTTTAGCAGCGCGAAAGCAAGCTAAATCACGGGCGTGGTAGCGTAGTGAATCTTGCTGTTTAAATGACAAGTCGTGCTCTTCATCAACAATAATCATCGCGAGTTTGGCAAATGGTAAAAACACACTAGAGCGGGTGCCAATTACAATGGCAGCGCTTTGAGTTTGTGCTGCACGCCAAGTTGATAGGCGTTCATTATCCGTCATTGCAGAGTGCCAAAGCATAATAGGCACATTAGGAAAGCGTCTGCGAAAGCGGTTGACGGTTTGTGGCGTTAAGCCAATTTCGGGTACCAGTACTAACGCTTGTTTACCTTGTTGCAATGGCTTTTCCAAAGCTTGTAGATAAACTTCTGTTTTTCCGCTACCAGTTACACCTTCAAGCAAATAGCAGGTATAGCCTGTAGCTTGATTAATTGCTGCAAGTGCAATGGCTTGTTCACGCTTAAGTTTGGGTTTATCGTCGATTGCGAGAGGTTTTGATTGCCAATCACGATTGTATTCAACCGTTTTCTCAATAATCGCTTTTTCCAGCAGTGATTTAACGGTTGCACTACTAAACCCGAGCGCACTCAATTCGGTAACTGGCGTACTGCCCGAATCAACTAAATGCTCGATTAGTTGGCGCTGTTTTTTACCATTCACTGATGTATTTTCATCGATCAGTTTAATGATAGGCACTGCAGACTTATCAACTGCTTCGCCTTTGTTTAACAAAGTTGGTAGTGCAACTTGGTAGCACTCTCCAAGCGGGTTTTGGTAATAATGACTCGCAAATTCGATAAGGCTGATCATATGGCGATCAATAATCGCGTTGTTATCAATTAAACGTGAAATAGGTTTTAATTTATCGAGAAATTCACTATTTGATTTTAACGCAACAACAATGCCGACAAGTTGCTGACGACCAAATTGAACTGCAACACGACAACCCACCGCAATATTAGTTTGAAACTGAGGTTCAACGAGGTAATCAAAGTTACGGTAAAGCGGTACATTTAAGGCAATTTCTGCAACAACAGGCGTAGTCATTCAACTTTTATTTTTAGAGCGTATTTGTGGAAATTAAATCATGGCATTGTGTTTGCGGCTAGTGTTAAACAAAATTTATCTGAAGATGGTTAAAGATCTTGCTATTGGCATGTTAGTTGGCTAGAATTCGCGCCCTATATATTTTTGTTTAACAACGTATGGTGCCAGACTTCGGGTTTGGAGAGCGATGCGGCCTAATTAGAGGTTTACTATGAAAGAAGGTATCCACCCTAAGTACGAAGCAATCAATGCTACTTGTTCTTGTGGTAACAAATTCGAAACGCGTTCAACTCTTTGTAAAGACATTCACTTAGATGTTTGTTCAGAGTGTCACCCGTTCTACACTGGTAAGCAAAAAGTGCTTGATACAGGTGGTCGTGTTGATCGCTTCAACAAGCGTTTTGGCGCGCTTTCAAGCAAAAAATAAGAGCTATTTTAGTTCTTTCAAAAAAGCACCTAAGGGTGCTTTTTTTTGTATCTAAAATTTAATATGAATTTTTGTCATGTTATATGGTTTTTCTATGTCTTTTTATTCTAAATAGATGGCTATATACTGGATTATAGATAGCTTCAATATTCATTATTTTTACTATCTGTTGGCAAAATAGTATCTGTCGAGTGTAAAAAATAGATGGCTGTGAATCTGGTCGGATCTGAATTAACTTCAATCTGGTAATGATTTAGCAGAAAATATCCACAAGCCTATTGTTGTAAATTCAACTATGGTCTTAGGTTAAGATATAACCGCATTTAACTTCTATTTACTCTAAATGCCGTACTATTAAACCAGTATCTCTCACTTTTAACATCGTAGGATAAGGCACGCATGTCTGACATAAGAGAAAAAGCGCTACAATACCATTCTGAACCCGTTCCTGGAAAAATCAGCATCGAATTAACCAAACCAGCAGAGACAGTTAATGATCTTGCATTAGCTTATAGTCCTGGTGTTGCTGAACCGGTTCGTGAGATCGCAGCAGATCCGAACAATGCATATAAATATACTGCAAAGGGTAATATGGTCGCTGTTATCTCAAACGGTACTGCAATTTTAGGTTTAGGTAATTTAGGACCGCTTGCATCAAAACCAGTTATGGAAGGCAAGGCGTTATTATTTAAGCGTTTTGCTGGTTTAGATTCAATTGATATTGAAGTTAAGCACCGTACTACCGAAGACTTTATTAATACTGTAGAAAATATTGCAGATACTTTTGGTGGTATTAACCTGGAAGATATTAAAGCGCCAGAGTGTTTTGAAATTGAAAAAGCGCTTATTGAACGTTGTAGTGTGCCAGTATTTCATGATGACCAACACGGTACCGCGATTGTAACCGCGGCGGGCATGCTGAATGCGTTAGAGATCCAAGGTAAAAAGTTAAAAGATGCATTAATTGTATGTTTAGGTGCAGGTGCAGCAGCAATTGCGTGTATGGAGCTATTAATTAAATGTGGTGCACAACGTGAGCACATTTACATGCTTGATCGAAAAGGGGTTATTCATACGCGTCGTGATGACCTAAATGAATACAAAATGTTGTTTGCGAATAATACAGATAAGCGCACCTTACAAGATGTTATTGAAGAAGCTGACGTATTTGTGGGTGTTTCAGGTCCTGACTTACTTGCTCCTGAAGATCTAAAATTAATGGCAGATAAGCCAGTGGTATTTGCGTGTTCTAACCCTGATCCTGAAATTAAACCGGAAGTGGCGAATGCTGCGCGCAATGATTTAATTATGGCTACAGGTCGTTCAGATTACCCTAACCAAGTTAATAACGTATTATGCTTCCCGTTTATTTTCCGTGGTGCGCTTGATGTGCGCGCAACAGCGATTAATGACGAAATGAAAATTGCGGCGGTAAATGCGATTCGCGAAATTGCTAAAGAGCCAGTACCGCAAGAGGTATTGTCAGCGTCTGGTGAATCAAATCTTGAATTTGGTAAAGATTACATCATTCCTAAGCCAATGGACCCACGTTTACTTCCGCGTGTAGCGCGTGCTGTTGCAGAAGCCGCGGTTGAGTCAGGCGTTGCGCAGATTGAAATACCAGAAAACTACATGCTTTAACTTGATTAAAAGCAAAAAAAAACCTCAGCAATTGCTGAGGTTTTTTTTATTCATCTTCAAGCTCTGGAACCGGTAAGCCGCGTTCAGCAAGAATTTCTTTTACCCTTTGCGGAATATGCTCAGGGTTATCTTTTCTCAGATCTTCATCGTCAGGCAATGGCTGACCAGTAAACGCATGCAAAAATGCTTCACACAGTAGTTCGCTATTGGTTGCATGACGTAAGTTATTTACTTGTCTACGAGTGCGCTCGTCTGTCAGTACTTTCAATACGTTAAGTGGGATAGATACGGTAATTTTTTTCACTTGTTCTGATTTTTTACCGTGTTCTGCATATGGGTGAATATATTCACCGTTCCATTCAGTTGCCATAAAGTGTACTAGCCTATATCTGTTACGATTTAATTTTGACGATAGCCTGTATATTAAGAGGCAAAATTTTATCGTTTTAAAATATATAGTCAAATATCATTTATTTGGCTATATAGACGTGTAAAAGTTTTGACTTCCATTGTTTGGTGGTTTAACCTTTTAGACGTCTAAACATCTAAGTGGCAGAGTTATGAAGCAGAACAAACAAACAACCCTTGCTGTTCGCAATGGCATTACCGCAGATAAGCATCATGGTGCGGTTGTTCCACCGTTATATTTATCGACGACTTATTCGTTCGCCGATTTTGATAAAAAGCGTGATTATGATTATGGCCGTAGCGGCAATCCTAATCGTGATATTTTGGCTGATACGCTTGCTAAGCTAGAAGGCGGTGAAAAGGGTATTGTAACTGCAACAGGTATGGCTGCTGTTCACTTATGCACACAAATCTTAACACCAGAAGATACTATTTTAATTCCTCATGATTGCTATGGCGGTAGTTACCGTTTATTCACGAGCTTGGAAAAACGCGGTTTATTAAAAGTAGCGGTTGTCGACTTTACACAAGCGTCTTGCTACGAGCAGATTAAAGCAATTAAACCTAAGCTAGTGTGGATTGAAACGCCAAGTAACCCAGTTTTACGTTTAACTGACATTGCTAAAGTAGTGGAAGTTTCTCACTCCGTAGGGGCGTTAGTAGGAGCTGACAACACGTTTTTATCTCCAGCATTACAAAACCCAATTTCATTTGGTGTAGATATTGTTATCCACTCAACCACAAAATACATCAATGGCCACTCAGATGTTGTCGGTGGCGTGGTTATTACCCGCACTGCGGAGTTAGGTGAAGAGCTTGCTTGGTGGGCAAATAATATTGGCATTACAGGTGCGCCATTTGATGCGTATTTAACGCTGCGTGGTATTCGTACTTTAAATGTGCGTATTAAACAGCACCAAGAAAACGCATTTGCCATCGCACGTTACTTAGAAACCTGTGAGCATGTAGAGAAAGTTTATTACCCAGGTCTTAAAAATCATCCACAACATGACTTAGCAAAAGCACAGCAAAAAGGTTTTGGTGGCATGGTGAGCTTTAGTATTAAAGGCACAATTGAAGATACGGCTAAATTTTTAACCAGTGTAGAACAGTTTAGCCTCGCTGAATCACTTGGTGGTGTAGAGAGCTTAATTTGTCACCCAGCTACCATGACACACGCCGGCATGGCGCCTGAAGCACGAATTAAAGCAGGCGTTAACGATACGTTAATTCGTATTTCTGTTGGTATTGAAGATGTTGAAGATTTAATCGCAGATCTTGAACAAGCATTCGCAAAAACAATTAACAAAGACGTCGCTGCTGGTGGAGAAAAAAGCACTCAATGCTGCGCTGCACGACCTGCATTGTGGTGATTACTTAAATGACAAAACAAGTATATAAATTTGGTGGGTCAAGCCTAAGCAGTGCCAAGCGCTACCATGCAGTTGCCAATATTTGTCAGCAACTAGCGTATGGCGATGCCATAGTTGTATCTGCTGCAGGTAAAACGACCGATACGCTTGTGCGCTTGTGGTCGTGTTATCACAATCAAGATCATAAAGGTGTTGGTGAGGTAATTGCGTTACTAAAAGATCACCAATGCGCACTGGTTTCTGAATTATTAGGTGATAAAAGTGAAGTGTATGCTCACTTTATTGACGATATTAATGCAATCTCTCAACGTGCTGGCTGTGCAGAGTTAGAGCAGGCGTGGTTGCTTGCTCACGGTGAGCTGTGGTCTGCCCGTTTACTTGCGCATTATTTAAATAAGCAAGGGGTTGCTGCGACTCACTTTGATAGCCGAAAGCTATTTGTTGTTGCACAAAATAATCTTAAGCATCAAGAAAATACTGCACGCTGCCAGGCATTAAAGAGCGACCAACTTAATGTGGTGACAGGATTTATCGCAAGTGACGAAGTGGGTAACACGGTGACGCTAGGCCGTAATGGTAGCGATTACAGTGCGACTTTGCTTGGTAAATATATCAATGCCAGCAGTGTTACAATTTGGACAGATACTCAAGGCGTTTACAGTACCGACCCACGTAAAGTAGAGAAGGCGGTTAAATACAATAAAATTAGCCAGCAGCAAGCGCAACAACTCGCGCGATTAGGTAACCCTGTATTGCACGCTAAAACGCTTACACCATTAAAAGACAGCGATATTAAATTAGTCGTTCGCAGTAGCTACGATAGCCATAGTGATGGCACGCAAGTGGTTGCTAACGAACAAGCGAAAGCAAAACGTTTTTTAACGACACTAGCCAGTGTTGATGTATTTCAACTTACTCATAACAATAAAGATAGCATTCGAGAGTTAAGCATTATTCTGCAGCATCCGCTTCAGCCGCTTGAGGTAGAGGGAAATACGTTACTGCTTGTACCAAGTCAGTTTGGCGAGCAAGTTGCGTCATATTATTTACAAGATGCGGTGCTTATTGAATCGAATGTCTCTGGTGTGGCAATCGTGAGTGAGGCCGGCAGTGAATCGCAGTTACTTGAAAGTGCAAAAGCATTATTAGAGAAGCAAAGCATGACATTACGTGGTGCGTGGAGTCAAAATGGCTTTGCTATTTTACTTGGCGACCAGTTGCTTGAAAGCGATACGCTGTCATTATTACATGAAGAATTGATCACCGCTAAACAAGAATTAGCTGTGATTGTGGCGGGTATTGGTAATGTTGGAGAGGTGTTTTTATCACAGCTTAATGACCAGTTAGCGCGTCTAAATACCTTGTTACCAGTTAAGTTGGTAGGTTTATTACGCTCAAGTACGAGTTTGTTAAATGGCCAGGGTATAGAGCTGGCAACAGCCAGTGCAAACTTCAAAAATAATGCAAAAGTGTCGTCACCTGAGCAGATTATCGAGTTTATTAAAGAGCTTGATTATGGCCATAAAGTAGTGATTGATATCACGGCAAGTGAATCGTTTAGTAAGTTATACCCTGAATTTGCGTTGCACGATTGTCATATTATTTCAGCAAATAAATACGCGGGCACCGCAGAGCTAACTTGGTATGAAAATTTACGTCGCTTGCAGACAGAGAAAAATTTACTGTGGCGTTACAACACAAGTGTAGGCGCCGGTTTACCAATTAATTTTGCTTTAAAAGACCTGCAAAACTCAGGCGATAAAATCACTAAAATTAGTGGTGTGTTCTCGGGCACATTGTCTTGGTTAGGGGCAAATTATTCGCTCGATAAAAAGTTCTCAGATTTAGTTGAGCAAGCGCGAGAGCTGGGCTTTACCGAACCTGATCCGCGTGAAGATCTTTCTGGCCGTGACGTACAAAGAAAGTTACTTATTTTGGCAAGAGAGCTTGGTTTATCACTTGAATTAGACGATATTGAGTTATCGGCGTGGATGCCAGGAGAGCTTGCCGAAGGGCCTTGGCAAGATGCATTAGCAAAACGTGAGTCACTTGATACATTTGTGGAAGAGCTCGCTCTAGATGCACAAAGAGAAGGTAATACGCTTAGGTACGTGGCTGAGCTTGATACCACAACCTCACCTATTACGGCAAAAGTAGGGTTAAAAGCTGTTGCTCCGTCAGCTGCGGTTGCAACACTAACTCCGGGCGATAACATTTTTGTGATCAATAGTGTTTGGTATGCTGACAACGCATTGATTATTCAAGGACCTGGAGCAGGGCGTGAAGTTACCGCTGCGGGAGTGCATTCTGATTTATATTGGCTCTGCCATAAACTATCAGAGTAATCAGGATAATTAATATTAAAAAGCCGCTAACAGTGTTAGCGGCTTTTTTAATTTATATAAACTGATATACATAAATGAATTGATACCGTTAAAATAGCTCTTCAGCTGTTTTGCCTGAATCAGTCGTTGTTGTGTAAGGGTCAAATAAATTCTGCACTTCTTGTTGAGTATACTGCGTTGGTGCTGTGCCCTTTATAAAATACTCAAATCGTGACGAGTTATCGGTTTTTTTAGTTAGTAACCCTGATTTACGGTCGATTCTTACTGAGACGAGCCCTTCTGGTTGTTCAATAGGTGCGCTAGGCATACCTCTCAGAGCTTCACGCATATAATCAAGCCATGCAGGCTGCGCCGTTCGTGCACCAGATTCACCGCCAGCAAATTGATTGCGACTTAAATTATTATTGTAGCTTACTCTACCTAAACGCTTGCCGGCATCATCAAAGCCGACCCATACAGTGGTAATCACTTGGCTGTTAAAACCTGAGAACCAAGTATCTACAATATCGTTTGTAGTACCGGTTTTGCCTGATAAGTCATTACGTTTTAAATCTTTTGCACGCCAGCCTGTACCAAGCCAGCCTGGTTCTCCATAGATTGCAGTGTTCATCGCGTCGGCAATTAAAAAGGCATTTTGTTCGCTAATTACGCGAGGCGCGTAATGAAAGCTATCACGCACTTCTTCAGCACTACATTGATTGCAAACAACTAACGGTTGAGATTTATATACGATGTTGCCTTCGGCATCTTCAATACGGTCAATAAAATATGGCTCAATTAAATGTCCGCCATTGGCAAACGTTGCCATACCACGCGCCACTTCTAAAGGCGTTAACGAAGCAGCACCGAGGGAAAGTGCCTCATGTGGTTTAATGTCTTCAGGTGAAAAGCCAAATTTAAGTAAATGGTCTACTGTTTCGCGTGCGCCTATGCCTCGTAACAGGCGAACTGCAACCACGTTTTTAGACTGTGCCAATGCGCGACGCACACGAATTGGGCCATCGTAATTAGCTGGGCTATTTTCTGGGCGCCAAGCGATACGCTGTGCAGAGTTCCAGCTATTTATTGGGGCATCGTTAATTATTGAGCCTAACGAATAGCCATGCTCAATTGCAGCGGAATAAAGGAATGGCTTAATGTTTGAACCTACTTGACGTTTTGCTTGGGTTGCGCGGTTGTATTGCGATAACTCGAAGCTATATCCACCAACAAGTGACTCAATTGCACCGGTTTGAGGATTAAGAGACACTATTGCGCTGCTCACGTCAGGCATTTGAGATAGTTTATATTGACCATCTTCATTTTGCTGTAGCCAAACGAACGCCCCAGGATAGAGTATATCTGAGGTTGTTTCAGGCGGCTTTCCTTGGCGTGAATGCGAAATGTATGGACGAGCCCACTTTAATCCGTCCCATGGAATTGTGATTGAATTGCCGTTTTTAAGTACTGCATAAGCATTTTGCTCATCAATTTGCTCGATAACGGCTGCTTTTAAATAACCGATTTCATTTACAGATTCGAGATAAGAGAGGATTTCATTACGTTGCCAAGCCGTATCCGTTTCGGAGTTCCATAAATAAATGTTAACTCCTCTAAAACCATGACGATGGTCATAGTTATGAATATTATCCATTAACGCTTTTTGCGCAGCAGCTTGGTTTTTAGCTGTGATGGTTGCGTAAACTTTATAGCCGTTGTTATACGCGCCGTCTAATCCGAAGCGTGCAACCATGTCTGCTCGAATCATTTCTGAAATATAAGGTGAAGAAAACTCGATTTCTGCACCGTGTTTTTTCGCTGTTATTGGTGCTTTACTTGCTTCATCAAATTGTGCTTGTGAAATGTATCCTTCAACTAGCATACGTGAAAGAACAACGTTGCGGCGGTGTTTTGCTCGAGTTGGATTACTAATAGGGTTTAATGATGAAGGGGCTTTTGGTAAACCAGCAATCATCGCAAGCTGTGGCAAATTAAGTTGATCTAAATCTTTGCCGTAGTAAACCTGCGCTGCTGCGCCAACACCAAATGCACGATGACCAAGCTCTATTTTATTGAGATAAAGTGCCAATATTTCATCTTTTGTCATTAGGCTCTCAATATGCAACGCAATAAAAATTTCTTTTATTTTTCGCATGTATGCTTTTTCGCGCGTTAAAAAGAAGTTACGCGCCGTTTGCATGGTAATGGTACTGGCACCTTGTTTCTTTTCGCCTGTTGTTATTAGTACGATTGCAGAGCGGACAATGCCTATCGGGTCGATGCCGGGGTGATCGTAGAAACGATTATCTTCAGTCGCGAGTATAGCGTTTAAAAAATCTTGCGGAATTTGATCTATCGTAACCGGAATACGTTTTTTTTCACCAAATTGGTTGATTAATTGGCCATCTTTGGTGAATACTTGCATAGGTGTTTGAAGTTGCACGTCTTTTAAAACGGCAACACTGGGTAGTTCGGGCTTTACGTAAAAGTAAAGGATAACTACTGCAAAAGTACCAAGAATGGTACATATGATAATAAAACGTAAAAAGTTTTTTATAAAAGCCACAGAAAATTCCCGAGAATGGACTCCCAATTACAAGATAACACTGGTAGTATATCCTGATTAATTTTTGAATAAAATTTTTTCGCTAGATTTTATAAAGTTATTATAATTATAAAAAAAAGGATTAGCGTTAGGTTTATGATAGGTCAACTGTTTAAAAAACCACAGCCTCTGATGGTTGGTATTGATATTGGCTCTCATTCGGTTAAAGCCGTGCTATTAAGCCAAAAAGACACTCATTATCGACTTGAAGCGTTTGCTGTCGAGCCAATGCCTAAAGGGGCAATGGCAGAAAGGACGATCCAAGATATTGAAGCTGTTGGTCGTGTAATCAATAAAATTCGTAAAAAACTCCCCAAAAATATCACAGAAGCAGCAACAGCAGTATCTGGTCAGGCGGTTATCACGAAAGTTATTTTTATGGATGTAGCCTTAACGGATGCTGAATTAGAATCTCAAATAGAAATTGAAGCGGACAGCTTAATTCCTTATCCACTTGATGAAGTGAGTTTAGATTTTGAAAAGCTTGATGTAAACGATGCTGATCCATCAAAAGTAAACGTTTTACTTTCGGCTGCGCGTACAGAGAGTGTTGAAGCGCGTGCAGGAGCTGTTGAGTCAGGTGGCTTTGTGCCAAAAGTTGTTGATGTTGAAGCGTACGCGTTAAGTCGTAACCTTGAACTGTGTTACGACTTCTTACCAGAAGACGCTGCAAACAAGGTGGTTGCCTTTATTGATGTAGGCGCAACGATGACCCTTATCAGCGTAACGCAGAACGGTGAGACGTTGTATACCCGAGATCAGGTTTTTGGTGGCGAACAATATACGCAAAGTATTGTTTCTTATTACAATAAGAGTTTTGATGAAGCGGAACTTGCAAAAACGTCTGGTGACTTACCACCAAACTATACGTTTGAAGTGTTAGCACCGTTCCAAACATCATTTTTGCAACAGGTTCGTCGTGCCATCCAAATGTTCTTAACCACAAGTGGTAAAGACCAAGTTGACTATATTGTTTTATCAGGTGGTACCTCGTTAATCTCTGGCTTAGATAAGCTACTGATTGATGAGTTAGGTATTCATTCCGTCATTATGAATCCATTTGAAAAGATGGAGCTAGCACCGGGCGTGGACCGTGAATCTTTAGAGAAGAACCAAGCACAGTTAGCAGTAGCGACGGGCTTAGCACTAAGGAGTTTTTCACCATGCCACATATAAACCTCTTGGCGTGGCGTGATGCGTCGCGCAAGGAAGCACAAAAGCAGTTTGTTAGTATACTTGTGCTCGTTGTTATTGTTGCGTTTGGCAGTATGTTTGCTCTAAGTATGTTCTATGGTGCATTAAAAGATGGCCAAAATGTGCGTAATAACTTCCTTACTTCAGAAATAGCATTATTAGATCAGCGAATTAAAGATATTAATGAGCTAGATAAACGAAAAGCTAGTTTGCAACAACGTATGCGCCTTATTGAAGAATTACAGAGTAACCGAAACCTTGGTACACAGATTATGGACGAGGTTGCATTGGTAGTTCCTTCAGGTGTTTACTTAACAAGCTTAGAGCGTCGCGACCGTGCGCTTCAAATCGTAGGTAAAAGTGAATCACATAACCGTGTATCTGCTATGTTACGTAAGCTTGAAGAGTCATATTTATTTGAAGATGCAATTATGCAAGTGATTGAAGCAGGCGACCAAGAGCTGCGTTTGCTTAACGATTTTAACCTAAGGTTTAGAGTTAAGCCGTTCGAAGAAATTAGCGAGGTTCAAAAATGAATATCGACTTAAAATCGCTAAATGAAATCGATTTAGATGAGTTAGATTTAGAGAACGTTGGTAGTTGGCCACTTGCTGTTAAAGTTATCGTTTGCTGTATCGCTGCAGGCTTAGTTGCGTTTTTTACATATTCAATGTTGGTTTCAAGTGAAATTGAAGCCTATGAAAGAGCACAACAAAAAGAGCAAGAATTGCGAGCTTCTTATCGTCAAAAGTATGACGTAGCTAGTAAGTTAGAAATTTATCGTCAACAAATGGTTGAAATGGAAGAGAAGTTTTCACAGCTTTTAAAACGTCTTCCTACATCAAGTGAAACACCAGGCTTAATTGAAGATTTATCTTACATTGGAACTTCAAGCGGTTTAACGTTCCACAAAGTTGAATGGATGCCTGAGATTGAAAAAGAGTTCTACACTGAGTTACCAATTAAAATCGAAGTGGTAGGTAGTTACCATGATTTTGGTGAGTTTGTAAGTAAAGTAGCTGAGTTACCTCGTATTATCAGCTTACATGACTTCACAATTGAAGGTGGAGAACAACAAGAGCAGTTGGAGTTTAGCGTAGTTGCTAAAACCTACCGCTACGAAGGGGAGCGCGAATGAAAAAATTAGCTATTTTAGCTTTGCCTCTAATTCTTAGTGGCTGCTTTGATGATTTAACGGAACAACAAGAATTTATTAATCAGGTGCGTGCTAATACTAATAATAACGTAGAGCCAATTCCTGAAATTAAGAACTTTAACCACTTTGCTTACACTGCCAGCGAAAAGCGAAGCCCTTTTGTAGCACCAAAACCAGAGGTAATTCAGGATCGATTATTGCAAGTTCAAAACTGCTTGCACCCTGACCCTCGTCGTAGAAAAGAAGCGTTGGAGCGTTTCCCGTTAGAAAATCTACAAATGCGTGGCACAATTGGCTCAGCAACAGAGCTGTTAGCACTTATTACAGCTCCAGATAACTCATTGCATGAAATTGGTGTTGGTGAGCGAATGGGACTATTTAATGGCAAGGTAACTCAGGTACAGAATGGCTTTATTGAGCTGCTAGAATTAATACCTGATGGTGCAGGATGTTGGAAAGAACGCCTGACGAAAGTGGAAATCGTGGAGGCAGGTAGCAATGCGTCAAGTTAATAATAAAGGGTTTAATAATATGCGATTAGCAGTAGGTCTACTTCGTAAAGGCTTTTCAACTTTACTAGCAGCAGGTTTATTGGTGCTTTCATTTGGGGCGTCGGCTGTTCCGCTGCTATATGATGTGCGCTATAACCCATTACTCGATGGCGAAACAGAAATCGAATTCGTATTCGATGAAGAAATTTATGTCGAACCAAAAATTCAGGTGTTTTCAGAACCAGCACGTATCGAATTGTTTTTCGACGAAGCTGACTTTGAGGAAAACTTAACAGAAGTTTTGATTAACAAAGCTGGTGTTAAACGTGTAACCCACGCATTTGAAAATGATGGTTTTAAAGTAACTGTATTTTTAGATTATCTTAAAATTTATCAAACACGCGTAGATAAGAACCTTTTCTACTTACATGTAAGCGATAACCCAACGCAAGATGTAGCGGAGACTTCAGCAGTTGAAGACAGCTCAAGCTATATCAACAAAATTCAAGCAATTGATTTCCGCCGCGGTGAAAGTGGTGAAGCTCGCGTTATGATTTTCTTACAAGAAAACATGGCAGCTATCGATGTAAGCGAAAAGGCGGGTAAAATTGTTGCTGAGTTCCATAATACCGACATTCTTGATGACCTTCTTTATCAGCTAGATGTAATGGATTTTGGTACGGTCGTTAGCACTGTTGAAACATTTAAAGATGGTATTAATAGCCGTATTGTTATCGATACAACAACTGGCTTCGATTATAACTACCAACAATTGGATAATATCTTCACGTTAACAGTTGAAAAAGATGAATCAAAGCGCAGCTTCCTAGGTGACGGCAAAGATTACCAAGGTAAGCCGATGTCGCTTAACTTCCAAGATATTTCTATTCGTCAAGTACTACAAATTATTGCGCAGTATAACAATTTTAACTTAGTAACAAGTGACTCAGTTGAAGGTAACATCACACTGCGTTTAGATGGTGTGCCATGGGACCAAGCGCTTGATGTAGTACTTCGTATGAAGGGCCTTGACAAGCGTATGGATGGTTCAATTTTGATGGTTGCACCAACAGAAGAGCTTGCGTCTCGTGAAGCTAGAGAGTTAGAAGTGAAGCAGAAAGTTGCTGAGTTAGAGCCACTTTATAGTGAATATATTCAGTTAAATTACGCAAAGGCAAAAGACTTCTCTGAACTACTTAAGTTTGAAGGTAATAGTATTTTATCTAGCCGTGGTTCTGTTTCGGTGGATGAGCGTACAAATACACTTTTAATTAAAGACACTGCTACTAGTATCGAAAGTGTTCGTCGTATGATTGAGAATTTAGATATTCCTGTTAAACAGGTTAAAATTGAATCTCGCATGGTAACCGTTCGTGATAATGTACAAGAAGACTTAGGTATTCGTTGGGGTTTTAGTGATCAGCAAAATTCTGATGGCGTTTCAGGCACGCTTGAAGGGGCTAATAATATCGCAAATGGAATTATCCCTGCGCTGAGTGACCGCTTGAACGTTAACTTACCGATCGCTAACCCAGCAGGTAGTATTGGTATTCATGTAGCTAAGCTCGCGGATGGCACACTAATTGACTTAGAACTATCAGCACTTGAGCAAGAAAATAAAGCGGAAATCATTGCAAGCCCAAGTATTACTACGGCAAACCAAAAAGAAGCACGCATTGAACAGGGTACTGAAATTCCTTACGTTCAAGCAGCTTCAAGTGGTGCAACAACGGTTGAGTTCAAAAAAGCTGTATTAAGCTTAGAGGTAACACCACAAATTACACCTGATGATAAGATTATCTTAGATCTTGTTATTACTCAGGATACGCGTGGTGATACGGTGCAAACGCCAACAGGTCCAGCTGTAGCGATTGATACGCAAGAAATCCGCACACAAGTACTTGTTGATAATGGCCAAACCATTGTGTTAGGTGGTATTTACCAACAGCAGATTGTGAGCAACACTAAGAAAGTTCCTCTGTTAGGTGATATTCCTTACCTTGGTTACTTGTTCCAATCAAATAGTGAATTTAATGAGAAGAAAGAGTTACTTATCTTTGTAACTCCTAAAATTCTTAATGAATCTTTGTAATTAAAAAGGGCTGAATAGCCCTTTTTAATGTATAACACTTGAAAACCTTGCCTGTTTGTTGAGATAATCCCTGCCTTACTTTTGGGGACCAGCTAATAAGCGGGGTTTTTTTCAATTTTAGAGTTCGTTTGTACTAAAAGATATGGCTGAAAAACGTAATATATTTCTAGTGGGCCCAATGGGCGCAGGTAAAAGCACTATTGGTCGTCACCTTGCAGACCAACTTCATTTAGAGTTTTTTGACTCAGACCAAGAGATCGAGCGTCGCACTGGTGCGGATATCGCTTGGGTTTTTGATATTGAAGGTGAAGAAGGGTTTCGTCGCAGAGAAGAATCTGTTATTTCCGACTTAACAGAAAAGCAAGGGATCGTACTAGCAACAGGCGGTGGCTCTATTATTAGTAAAGATGTACGTAATAAGTTATCTGCTCGTGGTATTGTTGTTTACTTAGAGACACCAATTGAGAAACAACTAGCGCGTACACAACGCGATAAGAAACGTCCGTTGCTTCAAACTGAAGAAGCGCCTAAAGATGTGTTAGTTCGTCTTGCTGATGAGCGTAACCCTCTTTACGTTGAAGTTTCAGATTTTGTTGTTCGTACTGATGAACAAAGTGCAAAAGTAGTTGCTAATCAAATTATCGAAAAGATAAATTTCTAAATATAAAAGGGGATGCGCATGCTTGAATTATCAGTTAATTTGGGTGAGCGCAGCTACCCGATTTATATTGCACAAAACAATCTTACCGACAGTCCAAATTTATCCAATATTTTGGCAGGTCGTAAATTGGTGATTGTTTCAAATGAAACAATCGCTCCTATCTATCTAGATAAATTTACATCCCAATTACCAAAGAATGACTTTCTTTCTTGCATCATTCCCGATGGTGAGCAATTTAAATCTCTAGAATACTTCGAATTTATTAATCGCTTTCTGTTAGAGCATAATTGTGGCCGTGATACTTGCCTAATTGCGCTTGGTGGAGGTGTGATTGGTGATCTTACTGGTTTTGTTGCTGCATGTTACCAGCGTGGAATTGATTTTATCCAAGTACCAACCACACTACTTTCACAGGTGGATTCATCCGTTGGCGGGAAAACCGCGGTTAATCACCCGCTTGGTAAAAATATGATAGGTGCGTTTTACCAACCAAAAGCTGTTTATATCGATAACAACACACTTAGTACGTTACCAAACAGAGAATTCGCTGCAGGTATCGCAGAAGTGATTAAATATGGGTTAATTTACGATGTTGATTTCTTTAAATACATTGAAGATAACGTCGCTGAAATAAAAGCGCATAACTCGGAACAATTAAGCCAAATTATTTATCGCTGCTGTGAAATAAAAGCAGAAATCGTTGCGCAAGATGAAAAAGAAGCAGGTTTACGTGCATTGCTAAACCTTGGTCATACTTTTGGTCACGCAATTGAAGCTGAGATGGGATATGGTAACTGGTTACACGGCGAAGCAGTTGCAACTGGTATGGTTTTAGCATCCCAATTAGCATACCTAAGAGGCAAGCTATCAGAGGCAGAATTGAAACGTATTGTAAACTTGATTGCAGAATTTGAATTGCCGGTTAGCGCACCAGCGTCAATGTCGTGTGATGATTTTGTAAAACACATGGTTAAAGACAAGAAAAATAAGCAAGGCGTTATTCGATTCATTATTCCAAGCAAGTTTGGTGGCTGCGAGTTAGTTGATGATGTAACTCAGCAAGAGCTAGAAGAGTTATTTAAGCTGCATGCAAACTAAAATATTGCCCAGTAGGCAAGCACTTGTTGATCGAATTGAACTGCAGTTTGCCTACGGTAATAATTTTATCAGTCTCATCTCAGAGGTAGGACTTGGAAAAAGCTACCTTGCTGAGACATTCATTTCCGAAAAGTTTACAGAGCATAACAAAGCTTATGTTAAAGCAACACGTAGTGCGCAAGACCGACATCTAATCGGGCAAATTCTTGAGCAAAGCTTTTCAAATCCATTGATTGATTATGATCTGACTATAGTTGAAAACTTTATCGGGTTAACAGGCGAATCGATAGAGCCACTGCTGATTGTTATTGATGATGCTCACTTTATCAGTGATGATTTTGCAAATGAACTATTCCAACTAACCGAGTCTTACCAAGGTCAGATTCGTATTTTATTAACTGCAACACGACAGCTTCCAGTGGCTGAAGCGATTAACATGCACATTGAAGCATTAGATCAGGCTGAAAGTCTAACGCTGATGAAAATGTATTTTAGTGATTTACCAAATGTTGATGAACCTATTTTTAACGCGTTTATTGAAGCTTCTAATGGTAATCCTCAGCTACTATTAGCTTGGAAAAAAGATAACTCGGAGTTGCAGGTAGCGATGCAAAAACGCAGTAGGCAGTATAAAGTCTACCTTTTGTTAATTTGCATATTAATATTAATTGGGTTGTTAACTTCCTTAGCTTGGTACTTTTTTGATAAAAAGAATATACAAATTGCTTCAGTGAATAATCAACCGACAACTGCAATTACGATTGAAGATGTTTCGTCATCTAAACCTGTTGACTTAACAGCTAAACCCGACAAAACTCCTGGTCAGCCAGAGCAGCAGCCAGAGCAGCAGCCAGAGCAGCAGCCAGAGCAGCAGCCAAAAAACTTAACCGGTAACGAGTGGTTTATTGCACAGCCAGCAAATTATTTTACAATTCAGCTTATGGTGGTGCGCGATCTAGAAGTGATATCTCAAACAGTTGAAAACCTGAATTTAGATAACACACATATATTTGAAATAAAGAGCAATCAAGCTACCCTACATGGTTTAACGTATGGCTTATACAGCTCAATGGCAAAAGCACAAAAAGCGAGAGTAGAGCTACCAGCAACGCTTTTAAACCAGGGCGCGTTTGTCAAATCAGTAGGTAAAATTCAACAGCAAATTCAAGCAAATAACTAAAGCCATAGTTTACTAGTGTGAGCTAGTGTAGAATAGCTGCCCTCGACGTGAATTATAAACAATAAATACCAGCTAGCATGAACAAAAAAACACGCGCATTTTTAAAATGGGCAGGCGGCAAATACAGTTTAGTTGAAGAGCTTTCTAAGCGCTTACCAACAGCAGATACGTTAGTTGAGCCTTTTGTTGGTGCTGGTTCTGTTTTCCTAAATACGCAATTTAAGCATTATATTTTGAATGATATTAATGCAGATCTCATCAATCTCTATAATGAATTAAAAGATAATCCAGATGAGTTTATTGCCGATGCGCGGAAATTGTTTGTTGATGTAAATAATGATGCTGATGTTTACTATGAGTATCGTAAACAATTCAATGCGTCATCAGATGCCTATGAGCGTGCGATTCTATTTTTATATATGAATCGTCACGGCTACAACGGTCTTTGCCGTTATAATAAAAAAGGCATATTCAACGTACCATTTGGCAAATATAAACGCCCTTATTTCCCTGAAAATGAATTGTATTTTTTTGCAGAAAAAGCGCAGCAAGCGACCTTTACGTGCTTAAATTACGAAGAAGTATTTCAAGCTATTCCGGAAAATGCGGTTATTTATTGTGATCCTCCTTATGTTCCGTTAAGTAAAACTGCGTCATTTACTAGTTATGCTAAAGGCGGTTTTGATCTAGACGATCAAGCTAACCTTGCTAACTTGGCTGAAAGTCAGGCGTTTAACCAAGGTAATTCCGTTTTAATCTCTAACCACGACACGTTATGGACACGTAAAATTTACGCGCAAGCGAGCCTTGATGTGATCCAAGTAAAGCGCACAATTAGTCCGAAAGGAAATAAGCGTAATAAAGTGGGTGAATTAATGGCGTTATACAAAGCTGACGTGGACTACGAGATTTAACTAACAACCAGCTGAACAACAAACGTAATTGTTAAAATAAAGGCGACTGTTAGTACAATCCCAAGCACAATTAAGTACCTTACCGATAAGTTTTTGAAGTGATGATGTTGTCGCTTGCTACTCTGTACGCCAAATAATGCAGCTAAAACGGCTTGTAAATACTGCATTATAACGATCCTTATCTTATGTGCGTTGAATAATTCGCTTGTGTTTCTTTTTTACCTGACTCAAGCAGTTCAAGTAAGTCTAGATAATGAAATTGAGAACTGCGACTTTTTCCAATGAACCAAGAAAACCAGCTTTGATTCGCGGCCCGAGCTTGGCAACTGCCTGTAGGGAAATATTCAGTACTCGCGACTTGGAGTTTTGAAGGGCAGTTGCAGCCGTGTGATGTGGTGTTACTTTTTGCAATTAATGAATACGAAGCTGCAGAAAACACCGTAATAGTTGTTGCCAACACTGTGTGTTTTATCCATTTGCTAAACATCATGTTCTGCCTCTTCCAATTAGTAACATGACTAAAGCTTAACCAAGTTTTGGGGACAAAACAACGGTAATTTAACGCAAAATACAACTACTCCATCTCAAATTATGTTATAAATGTTAACCATTTGTAAAGGTGAATTTTAAGAAAAAATAGGTTACAGTATGTGCTGCTTGTAATTGAGCAATTCTCTCTTCCCGTTCAATGTGTTAACAAAAAAATTTGAGGTAGTGTTATGTCGCAGTTTTTAATTGCACCTTCTATTCTGTCAGCTGATTTCGCGCGTCTAGGTGAAGAAGTCGACAATGTTTTAAAAGCTGGTGCTGATGTGGTGCATTTCGATGTGATGGATAATCACTACGTACCCAATTTAACAATTGGACCAATGGTGTGTAAGGCACTACGTGATTACGGAATTGAAGCACCGATTGATGTGCATTTAATGGTAAAGCCAGTTGATACACTTATTCCAATGTTTGCCGATGCAGGTGCAAGCATAATTACATTCCACCCAGAAGCAAGCGAGCATGTAGATCGTACACTTTCATTAATCAAAGAACATGGTTGCAAAGCAGGCTTAGTACTAAACCCAGCAACACCGCTAAGTTGTCTAGAATATGTTATGGATAAACTAGACGTTATTTTATTAATGTCAGTTAACCCAGGTTTCGGTGGGCAAAAATTTATTCCAAATACGCTTGATAAGCTGCGCTCAGTTCGCAAGTTGATAGACCAATCTGGCTACGATATTCGCTTAGAAATTGATGGTGGTGTCAATGTGAATAATATCGCTGAAATTGCAGAGGCGGGCGCAGATATGTTCGTTGCAGGTTCGGCAATTTTCAATCAAGCTGACTACAAGCAAGTAATTGATCAAATGCGTGAACAACTGTCTCACGTAAAATCTTAAAAAATGTGAAATTCAGGTCGACAAATGCTTGCTTCCAATCTTGAAGCATTTAAAATTGTCGGCCTTATTTGTAAATTAAATTAGTAAAGGAAAATCATGACAAAGCCTGTAGTGTTAAGTGGCATTCAGCCCACCGGCGGTATGACAATTGGTAATTATATCGGTGCCATTAACCAGTGGCTTAAATTACAAGAAGATCATGATTGTTACTTTATGCTGGTTGATTTGCATGCGCTTACTGTTCGTCAAGAACCTGAAGTGTTAAAGCAACGTGTATTAGATGGTATTGCGCTTTATGCTGCGTGTGGCATTGATCCTGAAAAATCAGCGCTATTTGTCCAATCACAAGTACCAGAGCATGCACAGCTTAGCTGGGTGTTAAACTGTTATGCACAAATGGGTGAGCTTAATCGCATGACGCAGTTTAAAGATAAGTCAGCTAAAAATGCGAATAACATTAATGTTGGCCTATTTAGTTACCCAGTATTACAAGCTGCAGATATTTTGCTGTATCAAGCGGATCAGGTGCCAGTGGGTGAAGATCAAAAGCAGCATTTAGAATTAACGCGCGATATCGCAACACGCTTTAATAATTTATATGGCGACGTATTTAAAATTCCAGAGCCATACATTCCGGAATTTGGCGCGCGCGTGATGAGCCTGCAAGATCCAACTAAGAAAATGTCAAAGTCTGACGACAATCCAAATGGTTACATCATGTTATTAGATGAGCCTAAAAAGATTGAGAAGAAGCTTAAGAAAGCCGTTACCGATTCAGACGAGCAAGCACGCATTTATTTTGACCCGCAAGAGAAAGCCGGCGTTTCAAACTTATTAACCTTGCTTTCTGTGGCAACTGGCAAATCGATTGAAGAGCTTGTACCTGCGTACGAAGATAAAATGTATGGCCACCTGAAAAAAGACACAGCTGAAGCTGTGGTTAGCATGATTGAGCCGATTCAAACGCGTTTTAAAGAAATTCGTGAAGACCAAACATTGCTTAACAGCATTATGAAATCTGGTGCTGAAAAAGCAGGTGCGCGTGCAGAAGCAACGCTTAAATCGGTTTACAATGCGTTAGGTATGATCCCACGCCCATAATCTTGGCCACATAATGCCAAGCAAGAGCCAGGTTTAGCCTGGCTTTTCTATACATAGGTGCATCCATGTTGTTAATGATCGATAACTACGATTCGTTTACTTATAACTTAGTGCAGTACTTCCAGCGCCTTGATGTTGATGTGAAAGTGGTGCGCAATGATGAGCTCTCAGTTTCTGAAATAGCCAAGTTAAAACCGCAATATATTGTTATTTCACCTGGCCCATGCTCGCCAAACGAAGCAGGGATTTCGCTTGATGTTGTGCATCAATTAAAAGGGCAGCTGCCAATACTCGGAATTTGCCTTGGTCATCAAACGATCGCGCAAGCGTTAGGTGCGAATGTGGTGCGAGCAAAGCAAGTAATGCATGGTAAAACATCAAAAATAATCCATACTAATCAAGGTGTATTCACTAACTTGCCAAACCCATTGGAGGTTTGTCGCTATCACTCTTTAGTTGTTGAAAAGCAAGGTTTACCAACAGAGTTAAGTGTGACGGCGTGGAGCGTGGATACAGATGGACAACAAGACGAAATAATGGGTCTCAAGAATGAGAGCTTGGCATTAGAAGGGGTTCAATTTCACCCTGAAGCCATTTTAACGCAATCTGGATTAGCACTACTAAACAACTTTATAACTACGTATCGGTAATCGTTTTTTACATGAATAAAGCGACAAAGCAAAAATGGCAAGCAGAAATGCTAATTGGTCGATTTCATGACTTATTGTTGGGTCAGCAGTTTGCACAGCAGCAAATTGGTTATATTCATACACTCGATGTTAATTACGGTGAGCCTCTACCGGTACGAAAGCTGTTAGAAGTTGAGCAGGTTGCAGCAAAAGCCCGTGAAAAACAAGACTCTCGTAACCATCAATTTATTGCCGATGTAAATGCTGATCTGCACCAGCAAATCGAAGATGAAATTGATAAGTGCATGGATAATGTTGAATACATTTATAAAGAAATTATTCAAATTCAAGACAATATTCCTGCAACCTTGGACATTTTGGCGGTTAAATCAGCCTCGGTTGGCCGTATCGACCCACTTATCACCGATTTACATTGGTTAGGTGAGGAGATCCTTAAGTTTATTAATTTGCCACAATACCGCCCTGAAAAAGACCCAGCTAAAGCGGTAAGAGTCGATAACCCGTCGCTTGCGCTGCGTTATATCGGCCTTGAAAATTTAAAGCTGATTGTACCGACATTCTCATTAAAGCACTGGACACCTCACAGTACTGCGCCATTCCAAATGTTAAAACGCAAGCTATGGGAAACCGGTATGGCTGCGGGAATTGCATCACGTAGTTTAGCTGAAGAAAAGGGAGAAGATGGCTACAAACCATTCGTACTGGGAATGTTTCATGGTTTAGGAAATATGGCGTTAATTCGTCTCTATCTTAGACTATTTGATGCGCTGTGGGAGAAAAATTCCCGTGAAGCGCGCGAAAATGGTAATAAAGATCGCCATACCGCGCTCTCAGAAATAAAACCTGAAGCCTTATTTTTACGAAACCTGATGGTAGAGAAAGGCGCGCGTTTGTCCTGTAAGTTGATAGAGCATATGAGCTTAAAATACCTTCCTATTGCGCAGGCTATGCATGATATCGCCGAGAATAAGCCATTTGATGAGTGTTTACCGTTAGCGCAAACAGTATTGAAAGGGCGCGCATACAGTTATTATAAGTTTTTACAAAAACATAGCTTAATCGAACCCGACGAAGCAAAAGCGCTGTTTACGCATTATCAATTTAGCGGTAAAGAACTCAAATTACTAGCAAGTACCAGCTTACAGAATCTGCAATTACGCATTGAGCGATAATTATCCTTACTTTTTTCGTAATTTTTTACGCCTATTCATGCAATGTGAATAAATTTCACTAAACAAAGTAATTCACTAGCTTACATAGTGAAGTTTGGTAGAAGATAGGTGTGTTAAACAAAATAGTTATTCATATAACATGAAATATTATCCGAAACCCTTGTATTTAAAGGTGTTAGGGCTATTTTTAAGGAAGACAGTAGGGGAATTTTCTGGAATAATGTCAGTCCGAATTTTGCCCGATTTAGCGGGCTTAGGTAACACAAAAGTGTAATAAAACCTTGTGTACCGAAAAATTAATGAGGAGTTAAAATGACAGTTTCAAGAGCATTATTTGACCAAGTAATGGTACCTAACTATTCGCCATCAGCGGTTATTCCGGTTAAAGGTGAAGGTTCACGAGTATGGGATCAACAAGATAACGAGTATGTCGACTTTGCCGGTGGCATCGCGGTTAACTGCTTAGGTCACTGTCATCCAGCGCTTGTTTCAGCATTGAAAGAGCAAGGTGAAAAATTATGGCACCTTTCAAATGTATGGGCTAATGAGCCAGCACTTCGCCTAGCTGAAAAGCTAACTAAAGCGACATTTGCAGATAAAGTATATTTTGCAAACTCAGGTGCAGAAGCTAACGAAGCTGCACTAAAACTAGCACGTCGTTGGGCACTTGATAATTTTGGTGCTGAAAAATCACAAATTATTTCATTTAATAAAGGTTTCCACGGTCGCACATTCTTCACCGTAACTGTAGGTGGTCAAGCGGCTTACTCGGATGGCTTTGGTCCTAAACCTGGCGACATCGCGCACGCTGACTACAACGATTTAGCGTCATTAGAAGCGCTTATTTCAGATAACACCTGTGCAGTAATGCTTGAGCCACTACAAGGCGAAGGTGGTGTTGTAAGCCCAACTAGCGAATTTATGCAAGGTGTACGTGCGCTATGTGATAAGCACAATGCGTTACTTATTTTTGATGAAGTACAAACTGGTGTAGGCCGTACAGGCGATTTATACGCTTACCAGGGCTTAGGTGTAACACCTGACATTTTATCTACAGCGAAAGCGCTAGGTGGTGGTTTCCCAATTGGTGCTATGCTTACAACAACTGAGATTGCTAAGCACTTAAAAGTGGGTACGCATGGTTCGACATACGGCGGTAACCCGCTTGCATGTGCAGTAGCTGAAGCGGCATTTGACACCGTTAACACAAAAGAAGTACTTGAAGGTGTAACGGCTAAAGAAGCACTTTTCAAAGAGCTACTTGCAGAAATTAATGCTGAATACAACGTATTTGCAGAAGTACGTGGTAAAGGCTTGCTACTTGGCTTAGCGTTAACTGACGAATACAAAGGTCGCGCAAAAGAGTTTATGACAGCAGGTGTTGAGCACGGTGTGATGGCGCTTGTTGCCGGTGCAGACGTAATTCGCTTTACACCATCATTGGTAATTCCAGAAGCTGATATCCGCGAAGGTATGGCTCGCTTTGCAAAAGCAGTAGCACAGGTTGTTAAAGGCTAAGAGCAAAGACAGAAAAGCAGCATTTGGCTGCTTTTCTTAATTTTAATATAGGGGCTACTAATGATTATCGTTCGTCCGATTAAAAGCTCGGATTATCCAGCTTTAATGAAGATAGCTGAAGATTCAGGTCATGGCTTCACGTCTTTGCCACAAAATGAAGACCTGCTTAAGCGCAAAATCGCGCGTTCAGAGCAAAGCTTTAGCAAATCAGTCTCTCATCCTGAGGATGAGGGTTATTTGTTTGTAATGGAAGATTTGGCGACTGGCGAAGTTGTCGGTACATCTGCAATTGAAGCGGCAGTTGGCTTAGATGATGCCTTTTACCATTATCACTTAAGCAAGGTGATCCACTCGTCGCGTGAACTTAATGTTTACAAAGCAGTAGATATTCTTACCTTATGTAATGATTACACTGGTGCAACAGAGCTATGTACTTTGTACCTACAAGATCATTACCGTCAAGGTGGAAATGGTAAGTTATTATCAAAAATGCGCTTTATGTTTATGAATGCGCATGCAGAGCGCTTTGCTAGTAAAGTATTAGCTGAAATGCGCGGTGTATCTGATGAAAACGGCGAAAGCCCGTTTTGGCAATGGTTAGAAGAGCACTTCTTCTCAATGGATTTTCCAACGGCAGACTACCTGACAGGTATTGGCCAGAAAGTGTTTATTGCTGAATTAATGCCAAAATACCCAATTTATGTAAATTTACTTAGTAAAGACGCACAAGCGGTAATTGGTCAGGTACATGATAAAACCCGTCCAGCAATTGAGTTATTAAAAAGCGAAGGCTTCACGTTTAACGGCTATGTAGATATTTTTGATGCAGGGCCAACGGTAGAAGCAGATATTAGTAATATCAAAACAATCCGCGATTGCCAAAACCGCACTGTGGTAATTGGTGATATGGCACAAGGCTCAGAGGCAAGTTTTATGCTGTCAAACCACAAGTTGGTTGACTTTAGAGCGTTACTATCGACAATGACCTTGGATGCAAACAGCGAGACAGTTACTTTGTCTGCTGAACTTGCAAATGCGCTACATGTTTCAGAAGGTGATGTGATCACTATCGCACCACTTTAAATAGTTAGGAGAAATTGAGATGACTCACGCCGCTCAGTTTATAAATGGCCAGTGGTTAGCTGGTGAAGGAGCTGAATTCAGCTCGTTAAACCCTGCAAAAGGGGAAGTAATTTGGTCAGCAACGGCTGCAACAGCAGGTCAAGTTGACGCAGCAATCAACGCAGCACGCGAAGCGTTTTATAGCTGGACAGATTTAACATTTGAACAGCGTTTAGAGATTGTTAAAAAGTTTGCTGAACAGCTTGCTGAAAATAAAGATGCGCTTGCCAGAGCCATTGCACTTGAAACGGGTAAACCGCTTTGGGAAACAGCAACAGAAGTTGGCGCAATGATCGGCAAAATCGGTATTTCTGAAAAAGCGTATTTAGAGCGCACAGGTACTGTTGAAAACCCGATGCCTCAAGGCCGTGCTGTAATTCGTCATAAAGCACACGGTGTTGTTGCGGTATTTGGTCCTTATAATTTCCCTGGTCACTTGCCTAACGGTCACATTGTTCCTGCATTACTTGCTGGTAACACAGTTATCTTTAAGCCATCAGAACTAACCCCTATGGTTGCCGAGTTAACTCTGCAATTGTGGGAGAAAGCGGGTCTACCTAAAGGTGTAATCAACCTAGTTCAAGGTGAAGTTGAAACAGGTAAAGCGCTAGCATCTCATCGTGGTATTGATGGTTTATTCTTTACTGGTTCATCGCGTACTGGTCATTTAATTCACCAGCAATACGGCGGTCAGCCAGGTAAAATTTTAGCGTTAGAGATGGGTGGTAATAACCCACTAATCGTTAAAGATGTAGCAGACACTAAAGCAGTTGTTCACGATATTATTCAATCAGCGTTTGTATCGAGCGGTCAGCGTTGTACATGTGCACGTAAGTTATTCTTACCTGCAGGTGAACAAGGCGATGTGATTTTGTCACAGCTAATTGAAGCAACTAAAGCAATTAAAGTTGGTTTTTACGACGATGAAGATCAACCGTTTATGGGTTCAATGATCTCAGAAGCCGCTGCTAAATCAATGATGGATGCACAAGCTCAGCTTCAATCTCTTGGTGGTGAGTCACTAATTGAAATGACACATACTGCGGGCACAGGTTTTGTTACACCAGCGATTATTGAGTGTTCAAATATTGCTGATTTCCCTGATGATGAGCATTTCGGTCCATTGTTAAAAGTGTTCCGTTACACTGATTTCGATGCAGCAATCGATAAAGGTAACGATACAGACTATGGCCTTTCAGCAGGCTTATTAAGTGATAATGCAGCTGATTACGACCATTTCTTACGTCGTATCAGAGCGGGTATTGTTAACTGGAACCGTCCAATTACCGGTGCTTCAAGTGCCGCACCATTTGGTGGTATTGGCGCATCAGGTAACCACAGAGCAAGTGCATACTATGCAGCTGATTACTGTGCATACCCAGTTGCTTCGGTAGAGCTTGAAAAAGTAGCGATGCCAGCAACATTAAGTCCAGGCATTAAAATTTAGTAATAAGTTTTAACTATAAAAGCAGCGCAAGCTGCTTTTTTTATGTCTATAGTTATTGGAAGAAAGGTGATACCAATTTACTTAAATAGCTCACTTTTTTTGGCGAGTTAGCTGTAGAGTGAGTTGCGCTGAAATGTATTAATGTAGCCTCACTACGTTAAAAAGTTTCGCAATGTGAGCATTTGAGTGAATCAGTGTTATAGCTAAACACATAGTGAGCAGAGTTGGTATTAGAAGTAATAAAAAAGTGCAGGGTAGTATTTATTTAACTAATCTGCTTAAAATAGTCATATCAAATACACGTAGTAGGTAGATAAATAAATGGTAATTGATCAGCAAGGTTATGATGAGCTTATCATGTACTTAACAGAACACTTATCCTTGTTCGAAAAGCCAGGAGAAGTTCGACCAGGCGCGCCTACAGTAATGGCATTGATTGAAGATGATATTGCTGAACAAATCATTAATTTTTGCATGCAGCATGAAGACTTAAGTGTTGATGACCGCAGTGTGATTATGCGTGAAGTTGACGGTATTGTTTACGATCTACAGGAAGTGCTATCGGGCGTTGTTAATCAACCTGTTACGATTGAACAACATGCCTTTATTGATGAGTTTTCAGGGCTCGTTAAAAACTTATTTGATTCAGCTGTTTCCTAGCTATATTCACACTGTTAGTTAGCGCTTTTTATTGCTATCTTGTGTTGCTTACATACAATCGTTTGTAGATTAATAAATAAGAGTGTAAACAATGCAAGCAAATGTGAAATGGGTCGACGGAGATACCTTCGTTGGGCTTTCTAACTCGGGCCACAATGTGGTGTTTGATACAGGCAGTGATAGCGCTGCGCCAAGCCCTATGGAAATGGTTTTAATGTCAGCAGGCTGCTGCTCTTCTGTTGATGTTGTTAGCATTTTAAATAAAGCAAAACAAAACTTTTCCAACCTTGAAGTAAAGCTCTCTGCAGAGCGTGCAGAAACAACTCCACGAGTTTTTACTAAAATTAATCTACACTTTGTAGTTACTGGTAAAGATGTGTCTGAAAAGCATCTTTCACGTGCAATTAGTTTGTCGGCTGAAAAGTACTGTTCAGTAGCACTTATGCTAGATAAAACAGTCGATATTACACACAGTTACGAGATCATTGAAGAATAGCAAAAATAGTACTTTTGCGTGGGGGGATTTTCATATAAAATCCGCCCTCTTCAAAAGCGAAATCGCGATTATTTTATACAATTGAGGGTGGTTTATAGTGCCAAAGCCATTTAAAAAGCTAAAGTTACACGGTTTTAATAACTTAACAAAAAGCCTTAGTTTTAGTATTTATGACGTGTGTTATGCAAAGACACCACAACAACGTAAAGAATACATTGAATACATTGATGAACAGTACAGTGCTGAACGCCTAACCGATATTTTAGGTGAAGTAGTTGATATCATCGGTGCAAATATTCTAAATGTTGCTCGCCAGGACTACGACCCTCAAGGTGCCAGTGTAACTATTCTTATCTCTGAAGAGCCAGTAGCCGATGCGACAGCTCAGCAAGAAGAGCCGGGCCCATTACCAGACTCAGTTGTTGCACACTTAGATAAAAGCCATATTTGTGTACACACATACCCTGAGGAGCATCCTCATGACGGTATTTGTACTTTCCGAGCGGATATTGAAGTATCAACCTGTGGTGTTATCTCACCACTTAAAGCGTTGAACTTTTTAATTCACTCATTAGAGTCTGATGTTGTGACAATCGATTATCGTGTGCGCGGCTTTACGCGTGACGTAGATGGCAAAAAGCACTACATTGATCATGATATTCATTCAATTCAGAACTTTATGACTGAAGACACGCAAGACGCGTATCAAATGATTGACGTGAACGTATACCAAGAAAACTTGTTCCATACCAAAATGATGCTTAAAGAAACCGATTTAAATGCGTATTTATTCGGTATTACAACAGATGATTTATCTGAAGCTGAGCAGCAGGAAATTCGTCACAAGCTTTCACGCGAAATGCATGAAATATTCTATGGTAGAAATTATCCAGCAGACTCTGCATTTTAAAAAAGGCGCTTGAAGCGCCTTTTTTATTCCAATAACCTAGTATTACTCTGGTGGCTTAGTTGGTCTTTGAGGTTTATCTTTTGGATTTGACGCCATAATTTCCGCACCACCAACATCTGAAAGTATTGCGCCTGTATCCATAGCAATGCCACTCGCTTGTAACTGCAGTGTGAAATATAGAATTAAGCTTATCATTCCGCATCCTTATTATAAATTCTGTTCTAAATGTTTGCTGCTACCCGAAAAGAGTACTTAGTTGTTATCTAAGTAAATTTATACTTGCTCATTTTTTGTTCTGCGTCTACATCTTAATCAACTGAAATATAAACAAATGTAAATGGATTGTTATTTTTGTTACCGAATTGAGGTGGTTGATAGTCGTAGTTAAATATTTCTACTAAGCAGATAAAAATGATTTGAAAACACAAATTGCTAGACGATTTACAGCATTAGGGTGCGAATATTTGAGAGTGTTATTACGTTTTGCAACAATAATAAATGGTGGCCCCACCTGGACTCGAACCAGGGACCTAACGATTATGAGTCGTGTGCTCTAACCAACTGAGCTATAGGGCCATTTAAGACGCGTTAGTTATAGTTACTTAATGACTAAGCGGTGAGAAGTATAAGAACTTTTAATTGCCTTGTCACTAGCCAATAGGGTAAAAAATGTATTTTATTAATCAATTGATTATTAAATGTTCGCAACTGTACAAGTCAAAATTAGAGAAATAAAAAAGCCAGCAGCTGCTGGCTTTTTTCTAAGGATTTACAACCCTAATTTCTTCTCTAAATAGTGGATGTTTGTGCCACCATTATGGAAGTTTTCATCAGCAAGAATTTTCTTGTGAAGTGGGGTGTTGGTTTTTATACCATCAATTACAAGCTCGTTCAGTGCGTTTTTAGCACGTGAAATCGCTACGTCACGGTTTTCACCGTAAGTGATAAGCTTACCAATCATTGAATCGTAATGCGGTGGGACTGAGTAGTCAGCGTAAATGTGGCTGTCCCAGCGAATACCTAAGCCGCCAGCAGGATGGAATCGTGTGATTTTACCTGGTGATGGAATAAAGGTTTCAGGGTCTTCCGCATTGATACGGCATTCAATCGCATGGCCGCGAATAACAATATCATCTTGAGTAATTGATAATGGTTGGCCTGCTGCAATTTTTAGCTGTTCTTTAATCAGATCGATGCCTGTAACCATTTCCGTTACTGGGTGTTCTACCTGAATACGTGTATTCATTTCAATAAAGTAGAACTCACCATTTTCGTATAAGAACTCAAATGTACCTGCACCGCGGTAGCCAATTTCAACACATGCACGTGTACAGCGCTCACCAATGTTTTTACGCATTTCTGCTGTAATACCTGGTGCTGGTGCTTCTTCTACCACTTTTTGGTGGCGACGTTGCATTGAACAATCACGCTCACCTAAGTGAACCGCATTACCTTGACCGTCAGCAAGTACTTGAATTTCAATATGACGTGGGTTTTCAAGGAATTTCTCCATGTAAACAACGCCATTATTGAAGAATTGCTTCGCCTCTGTTTGCGTTAATGCAATTGAATCAATTAGCTCTTCTTCGCTACGCACTACACGCATACCACGACCACCGCCGCCGCCAGCAGCCTTGATGATTACTGGGTAACCAATGCGTTTTGCGATTTGCTTGTTGCGCTCGCTGTCGTCTGTAAGTGGACCATCAGAACCTGGAACACAAGGAACACCGGCTTTACGCATAGCGTCGATTGCTGAAACCTTGTCACCCATCATGCGAATAGTGTCGCCTTTCGGGCCAATGAAAATAAAACCACTTTGCTCTACTTGATCAGCAAAGTCAGCATTTTCTGATAGGAAACCGTAGCCTGGGTGAATTGCTACAGCGTCAGTTACTTCTGCCGCCGCAATGATACGTGTTGTATCTAAATAGCTTTCAGATGCAGGTGGCTTACCAATACAAATGGTTTCATCTGCAAGTAAAACGTGTTTTAGGTCTTTGTCTGCAGTTGAGTGCACAGCAACAGTTTTTATACCGAGCTCTTTACATGCACGCAGCACACGCAGGGCGATTTCGCCGCGGTTTGCAATTACAACTTTATCTAACATAAGGGTTGCCTTCTGCGTGTGTTATTCGATTACAAATAGAGGTTGGTCGAACTCAACAGCATCTTCGTTATCTACTAAGATCGCTTTAACAACACCCGCTTTATCAGATTCAATTTGGTTCATCATCTTCATTGCTTCTACGATACATAATGTGTCGCCAACACTTACTGTGTCGCCAACTTCTACGTATGATGCCGCTTCAGGTGAAGATGCGCGGTAGAATGTACCTACCATTGGTGATTTAACTTGGTGGCCTGAAACAACAGCAGGTGCTGCTGATTCTTCAGCTGCAACAGGTGCCGCTGCCGGAGCTGCTACTGGCGCAGCAGCAGGAGCCGCAGCGTAATGAACTGGAGCAGCCATTGGTGCAGAGCTATGACGATTAATACGTACCGACTCTTCACCTTCCGTGATTTCTAATTCAGCAATACCTGATTCTTCAACAAGTTCAATAAGCTTTTTGATTTTGCGAATATCCATTCTAACGACCCGCCTTATAATATTTTATTTAAATGTGTGTTTAGCGATCGGCCAAAATAGTGTCTAATGCCATTTTGTAACCGTTCGCACCAAATCCGCAAAGAACGCCTTTTGCAACATCACTAAAGTAGGAGTGATGGCGAAACGCTTCTCTTTGATAAATATTTGTCAGATGTACCTCAACAAAAGGAATCGCCACACTGAGTAATGCGTCGCGCAGTGCTACGCTGGTATGCGTAAATGCGGCAGGGTTAATAATAATAAAATCAACCTGCTCAAATGCTGAATGAATCGTAGAGATTAATTCGGCTTCGCTATTACTTTGAAAGTGCGTCAGTGCCACGTTGTTTGAATCTGCGTACTGAGTTAAGTGTTGCATTATTTCAGCTAATGTTTGCGCACCGTATATTTCAGGTTCGCGTTTGCCCAACATGTTTAAATTTGGGCCATTTAATACTAAAACTCGTAAACGTGCAGTCATCTTTCGTGAACTTCCTATTAAATCATTGAGGTTTGCTATTTTTTCTAAATTCCACGTTTAACTTAAGGTTTGTCGTGGTAAATAGCAAGTTTTTCTCACGATGGCGTATTATTATAGAGAGTTCGCAGAATATAGCAGCAAAATACTGGTCTAATCAGCAGGGGAGGATGGTTTGCTGATTAGACCGAGGTAGTTAGAATTTATTAGAAAGGGCGCTTAAGTGGGCTGAAAATTCATCAGCACTTTGAAAACCAGTAACGCGATGGTCAGGTAACTCTTCGCCTTGACGGTCAAAGAATAAGATTGTCGGTAAGCCGAATACATCAAAGCGTTCCATAAAGGCGATAGTGGTATCATTTGATTCAGTTAAATCAGCTTGAATTAATACATAGTCTTTAAACGCTGCTTGCACGTCAGCATTTGGGAAAGTGTACTTTTCGAACTCTTTACAAGCAACACACCAGTCTGCGTATAAATCAAACATCACAAGCTTTCCTTGTGCTGCTGCTTTACTCACTTCTGCATCTAGCTCTTCTAAATTAGTAACGTGAATAAACTGGCCGTGTACATCAGCAGATGTATTTGCTGTTACTTTCGCAGAGTCTGAAGGCCAAATTTGTTGGCTAATTGACGTAAGTGCACTAAACACCATGACAAACGAAACTAACCAGAGCACAGTTTTGCCTTTGTTATTTGTAGTAAGAGTATGCCAGTAATAAAGGTAAACACCGGTTACTAATAATAAGCCTGAACCAATCATTACAATAATATGCCAAGGTACGATGCGCTCTAATAAAATCAGCGGTACCATTAGCATAATAAAGCCGAATAAGGTTTTTACTTGCTCCATCCAAGCGCCTGCTTTTGGTAATAACTTACCGCCAGAGGTACCTAATAATAGAAGTGGAATACCCATACCAAGGCTTAGCACATACAGCGTAATGCCACCGACAAAGTAGTCGCCACTTTGTGCAACATATAATAATGCAGCAGACAATGGCGCTGTAGTGCATGGCGAGGCGATTAAACCAGACAATACACCCATCATAAATACGCCTAGGTAGTTGCCTGATTTTTGGTTATTCGATAATTGCGTTAAGCGCGTCATCCAACTTTCTGGCAATTTGAATTCATATAAGCCAAACATCGAAAGTGCTAACAACACAAATAAAATACTAAAGCTAATCAGTACTGCAGGATGCTGAATGTATCCTTGTACTTGGCCACCAAGTGATGCCACTACTAAACCTAGTAGCGCATAGGTAATTGCCATACCTTGCACATAGACAAATGATAAAGTGAACGCGCGTTTAGTTGATAACCCTTGTTGGCCTGCAATTAAACTCGAAAGAATAGGGAACATTGGGAATACACACGGTGTAAAGGCCAGTGTTAAACCCAATGCAAAAAAGATGGCTAAATTAGTTAGTAAGCTTTGCTGGTTTAACTTGTCTGTAAGTGATAACTCACTGTTAGATTCATTTGAAGGCGCTACTGGTGCTTCTGAAATACTATCGTTCGTAGTTTTGTCAGATGATGAACTTTGAAAAGCCGTTAGTGGGATTTCCACAATGACAGGTTGATAACATAACCCCGCTTCGGCACAGCCTTGGTAGCGGACTTTTACGTAAGCACCCTCTACTACATTATCGAGTTTAGAGACTGTGGTGAGCTCATTAAAATACACTTGCGTTTTACCAAAGTACTCATCTTCGTGGTCAGTACCTTTAGGTAATTTTGGTAGTGTTAACTCAGCACCTTTGGCAACAAATTCTAGCTTTTCTTTATAAAGGTAATAACCATCAGCAATATCCCAGCCTATAAATAAGGTTGAGCCTTGCTGATCAAAATCGATTTTAAATGCTTCATCGACTTTTAAAAACTGAGGTTGATTGGTTTTTATAAGATCATTAAAGGTGGTATTGGCGTTTGCCGGTTGACCTAAAAAGGCAAAAAGGGTGTTTAATAACAGCACACAGCCAAAAGTTATAAAGCGCATTACGCGAGTACCTCATCTATCCAACTAAAATATTCGTCATTGCCATCAGTGATGTTGATCACTTGAATTTCAGGCACATCATACGGGTGGATCTGTTTTAATGTGTCGATTAATACGTGAGTTTTTGCTGCATGGGTTTTTATAAACAGCTTAATTTCCGTATCGTGTGCCATTTTACCTTGCCACATGTAAAAAGATTCAACTTGCGGTAAGACATTTACACAGGCAGCAAGTTTCTTTGTGAGCAGTGTTTTTGCAATGGCATGTGCGTCATCTTTTGTTGCACACGTTGTTAGTACTAATTGATAATTAGCCATACTGAACCTTCAGAAAATGTGTAAGTCTCACATTTTATACATTAAATATCATGAATGATCATTAAAACAGGGTGATTAGATAACAGCGAAAAGAGTGATTCTTTAAGCTGTATTTTTCCTAAGCTTGAATTAAGACCTGAAAACCCCAATATTCATTTCATCTATTTTTAAGGAAGCGCTATGTTTAAAGCCTTATTTTTTCTTTTTATTGTTATCCCGATTGTTGAAATAGCTCTACTTATTCAGGTAAGCGAAGTGATTGGTGGTTGGAGTACCATTGCGCTTGTTATTGTAACTGCTTTTGTCGGTGCTAAATTAGTAAAGCAACAGGGAACAGATGCGTTGAAAAACGTGCAAGGTCAAATGGCGCAAGGGCAAATGCCGGCAGAAGAACTATTTGCGGGCTTATGCGTGATTATTGCCGGTGTGTTGCTATTAACCCCAGGTATTATGACGGATGTACTCGGCTTTTTGTTACTAACTCCAGTTGTGCGTAAGCGTCTTGCCGCTAATTTAATGTCGCAAGCTAAGGTGAAAATGACCAATCCGCAGCAAGGTGGTGGCTTTTATTATTCATCTTTCACACACACTCAGTCACCAAAGCGTGAGCAATTTACTGAAACACATATTCAATCAAATAAACCGTCTAATACATTAGAGGGTGAGTTTGAGCGAAAAGACTAAAAAATTTGCAATAAACCCCTTGGGATCTATTTTTTAATCCCCATAAATTGCATAACTAACTTTTTTGGGCCTTTAGGCCTTATTTCTGAGATAGAAAATTAAATCAGGAGAAAAACCCATAATGAACATTCGTCCATTACATGATCGCGTTATCGTAAAGCGTCTTGAAGAAGAAACTAAATCAGCAGGCGGTATCGTACTTACAGGTTCGGCTGCCGAAAAATCTTCACGTGGTGAAGTTGTTGCAGCGGGCAATGGCCGCGTGTTAGAGAACGGCGAAGTGCGTGCACTAGAAGTTAAGGCTGGTGACACAGTTCTTTTCGGCTCTTACGTAGAAAAAACTGAAAAAATCGACGGTCAAGAATACTTGATCATGCGTGAAGACAATATCCTAGGTATTGTTGGTTAATTTTTCGTTTCTAAATTATCGGTTTTAACAGAATTTTAAGGAATTAAATCATGGCAGCAAAAGACGTACGTTTTGCAGGTGATGCTCGCGCTAAAATGCTAGCGGGTGTAAATGTATTAGCAGATGCAGTTAAAGTTACTTTAGGTCCAAAAGGCCGTAACGTTGTTTTAGACAAGTCATTCGGCTCACCAGTAATCACTAAAGATGGTGTATCAGTTGCAAAAGAAATCGAGCTTGAAGACAAGTTCGAAAACATGGGTGCACAAATGGTTAAAGAAGTTGCATCTAAAGCAAACGATGCAGCGGGTGACGGTACAACGACAGCAACTGTACTTGCACAATCAATCGTAAACGAAGGTCTTAAATCAGTAGCTGCGGGTATGAACCCAATGGATCTTAAGCGCGGTATTGATAAAGCAGTTGCAGCAGCTGTTGAAGAGCTTAAAGCACTATCTGTTCCATGCGCAGACACAAAAGCAATTGCACAAGTTGGTACTATTTCAGCTAACTCAGACACAGAAATCGGCGACATCATTGCAAATGCAATGGAGCGCGTTGGTCGTGAGTCAGGTGTTATCACTGTTGAAGACGGTCAAGCACTTGAAAATGAACTAGACGTTGTTGAAGGTATGCAGTTTGATCGCGGTTACTTATCGCCTTACTTCATCAACAATGCTGAGAAAGGTGTAGTTGAACTAGATAGCCCATTTATTCTACTTGTAGACAAAAAAGTATCTAATATTCGTGAGCTTCTACCAACACTTGAAGCTGTTGCAAAAGCAAGCAAGCCGCTACTTATTATTGCTGAAGACCTAGAAGGCGAAGCACTAGCAACATTAGTTGTTAACAACATGCGCGGTATCGTGAAAGTTGCAGCGGTTAAAGCACCTGGTTTTGGCGACCGTCGTAAAGCAATGTTACAAGACATCGCAATTCTAACTGGCGGTACAGTAATCTCTGAAGAAGTGGGTCTTGACCTAGAAAAAGCTCAGCTTGAAGATTTAGGTTCAGCGAAGCGTGTTGTTATTACTAAAGATGACACAACAATTATCGATGGTGTTGGTGAGCAAGGCGCAATTGACGCACGTGTTAACCAAATTAAAGCACAAATCGAAGAAGCAACGTCAGACTACGACAAAGAAAAGCTACAAGAGCGCCAAGCTAAACTAGCTGGTGGTGTTGCAGTAATCAAAGTAGGTGCTGCGACTGAAGTTGAAATGAAAGAGAAGAAAGACCGCGTTGAAGATGCATTGCATGCAACTCGCGCTGCGGTTGAAGAAGGCGTTGTACCTGGTGGTGGTGTTGCGCTAGTACGTGTTGCTAGCAAAATCGAAAGCCTAACAGGTGATAACGAAGACCAAAACCACGGTATTAAAGTTGCTCTACGTGCAATGGAAGCGCCACTTCGTCAAATCGTTTCTAACGCAGGTGATGAAGCATCAGTAGTTGTAAACGCGGTTAAAGCAGGTGAAGGTAACTACGGTTATAACGCTGCAACTGGCGAATACAGCGATATGCTAGAAATGGGTATTCTTGACCCAACAAAAGTAACGCGTTCAGCACTACAATTCGCAGCATCAATTGCTGGTCTTATGATCACTACAGAAGCTATGGTTGCTGAAATCCCTCAAGATGCGCCAGCTGCACCAGATATGGGCGGTATGGGTGGCATGGGTGGCATGGGTGGAATGATGTAATTCATCTTCCAAGTTACCTACTTGTCAAAAAAGCCAGCGCAATGCGCTGGCTTTTTTATTGCGTTAAAAAATTGATTTAACTTATAAAGTTACTAATACTTTATCAAGTCGTACAGGTGATTGTTAGCATTAGTTCTAAACCTACAGTGAACGGATATCAGGAGTGTGGGGTGACAAAGTCTCGTAAAATTAGCCTTATTTTGTTGTTGTCGTTAATGTGTAATCTTTTTGTGTTGGGAACAACGTTTTTTAATTCACAAAGTTTAAAAAAAGAGCAAGCGACGCTGTCACAAGTTATTACTGTTAACACTGAATTGTTAATTACGTTGCATGAGTTAGAGCGTACGGTTGGATATTCTGGATTTATCCATCACTTCAAAAATTACATTATTCGTCAACAACGTCATTACTTTTTTGGTGCGCAATCTAGTTATAAAAAAGCGAAATCATTGATTGAAGAAATTCGTCATCTGTCATCAGAAAAAGACGTGCTAGACAATTTGATGCTACTTGAATCAACGCTTGATGAATATAATGAAAACTTAGAAAAACACTTCTCAGTACCTCAAGAGTTATCAGTATCCGAATTAGATAAGCTGGTAAAAATAGATGACACCATTGCTGCGAGTGCAGTAAACAACATCGTTGAGAAAGTACTTCCGAATATCAGGGGGTCAAATCAGGTGTTTTTAAATCGCATTGAGACACAGCTTTTCTATAGTTACTTAATATCAGCGATGATTTGCTTGGTTATTATCGTATTTACAGGATTAGTTATATGGCATATCAACAAATTAAACCAGTCGGTTGGCAAATTTGGAAAACTGTTTGATGCATCGCCAGACGGTATAATTCACGCCGATAATCGCGGTAAAGTGCTAGCTGCAAACCATGCTGCGCAGGCGCTATTTGGTTATTCGCCAAGTGAATTCTCGGAAAAATTTATTGAAGACTTAATGGCTCGGGAATTAAAAGAAGCACATCAGGGTTATCGTAAAGAATTTACTAAACAAACACAGTCTAAAAATATGTTGGATCGGCGCAGCGTTTACGGAATTGACAAGAAAAACCAACGGATCCCATTGCAAATAGCCATTGGCAGTTTTTTAGAAAATGATGAGTTTCAAAGTGTCAGTATTTTAAGAGATATGCGAGAGATCGCTGGGCTCAATCAAGAACTAAAGTTTCTTAGCTCTATTATTAATGGTTTGTCTTCATATGTTGTGATTATTAATGAACAAGGTCAGGTGATTACAGCTAATTATGATTTGCAAAATAGTACGAATAAACAACATATCGAGCTTACAAATACACAGGCATGGCAACGTGATCCAACCACTAAAAAACAGCTACAAAACGCTATTGAGAAGCTGAAAAGCACAGGTGTCGAACAGCGATTTGATAGTCAAATTTGGGTCGATGAACGGTTTTACAAAGTTGATGTTGTGGTTGCCCATTTGGATACTAAGGCTGAGACGGGGTCTAATATTATTTGTTCTGCACATGATATAAGCGAGCGAAAGTATTTTGAGCAGCAATTACTTGAGAATGAAGAACGTTTCAAGCTGGTTGTAAATCACGTGTCGGAGGGAATTATTTTGTTCAACCAGCAAGGGCGTATTGACTGGTTGAATGCTAAAGCCGTTGTGATGCTGTCACCGTTTACACAGGGATTAAGCCCCTGTAATTTTATTGATGTATTTACCGAAAAAGATCAGCAAGAAATCGCCACTATAATAAATGATCTAACCACACAACACCCAACAAGCGAACCATTTCAGGCGCTACTTGCATTAGATAACGAATCGTTACCCGTTGAGGTGTGTATTACGCGTTATGCAGATAATATGGAAATCAACTATTTGGCAACAGTGTCGGATGTTTCGGAGTTATTAGCGGCAAATGATAGACTCAGCAACATGCTTGAAGAGAAAAGTATTTTGCTCAACGAAATTCATCACCGCGTAAAGAATAATTTACAAGTGATAACCAGTCTATTAAAGCTGCAACAACAGCATGTGCCAGAAAGTGCTGCAAACGAGTTACTAGCCTGTCAGCAGCGCATACGTTCAGTTGCGCTGGTACATCAATTGCTCTACGAGCAAGAGAATAGTTCTAAAATTAACTTTGTAGAGTACACTGCTAAGTTAGCACAATTAATCTTATTAGATGGCATTAACCACGCCCCTTACAAGGTAGAACTTCAGCTACCTAGGCAAGCGATATATTTGCCAATTAGTATTATGGTGCCGATTGGCTTTGTTATAAATGAAGTACTAACAAATATTCAAAAGCATGCGTTCCCAGAAGGTTCAGAAAAAGGGTTGATCACAATTTTTGCTGAAGAAGCGGGGAAAGGGCTGGATTTATTAATCAAAGATAACGGAACCGGCTTTGATATAGAGCAGTTTAATCAAGCTAGTTCACTTGGTCATACGCTTATCGGATTATTTACAAAACAGGCAAATGGCACAATTAAGGTTGAAAGTGAGCTTGGCAAATACTCTCACTTTCAGTTTCATTTTGACTTGTCGTATGTAAAGTAATTTATCGATTTATTGTTCATCTACTGCAAAGTGTTGCTCAGTCTCGCTATGCAATTGACCACCTAGCAGCGACAAAAACAGTGATAATGGCATGGGCTTAGCATGATAAAACCCTTGCTGATGAATAGCTGGGTCTTGTGCGAAATACTCGCTTTGTTTTGCTGATTCAATGCCTTCTACAACAACTTTATAGCCTAGGGACTTGCTTAAGTTCACCATGTGTTCGCACACTTTTTGTGCTTTTCTATCATCAGGGATCCCTTCAATAAACACTCTGTCGATTTTTAATATATCAAGATCAAACTGTTGCAGTAGTTCTAGTGACGAGTAGCCGCGGCCAAAGTCGTCTAGTGCGATGGAAAAACCAATTTCTCGTAACCGTTCAATATTTTTAACTGCTGGAGTATCAGTTAACGCCGTTTCGGTGATTTCTAATGTTATGTTGTTAGGTGAAACTTGCTTACAGTTAATAATCTCCTCGAATTTTGCCGGCAAAGACGGGTGCGAAAGTTGCTTAGCAGATAGATTTAAGCCTAGCTTTATATCAGTAAAGCCAGCGTTACTTAAATGTTCAATCGCATCGCATACTTTTTTTAGCATGAGCTCACCAAGTGGAAAAATAAGCCAGCTTGATTCTGCGATTGGAATAAAGTCATTAGGCGAAATAAATCCCGTTGCTTTATCACGCCAGCGGCAAAGCCCTTCAGCGCTTGATATTTCACCTTTATAATCAAAAATGGGCTGTAACCAAAGTTCTAGCAGCTCATTTTCAATGGCAAGTTTTAACCCTTGCTCTAAAAACAATTGGTACTGAGCTGAGCTTCCCATATCTTCTTGGTAAAAACGAAAATCATTTTTACCGCCATTTTTCGCTGCGTACATGGCGATGTCTGCGCGTTTCATCAGATCAGATGTATCGCTAATAGTATCGTCCCACTGGGCAATACCAATTGAGCATGTGAGTGAAATAGAAACATCTTTGCATTTAAATGGTTCTGAAATTGCTTTGTTTATTGAGTTAGCAATTTTACTAACATCGTTGGCTGTGAGCTGGCCATCTAACATCAATACAAACTCATCACCACCATGACGTATCATAATGTCAGAGGAGCGGAATATATGCTTAAGTCGCCATGCAAACTCGGCCAAAATTACATCACCGTATGAATGCCCGTAGGTGTCGTTAATCAGTTTAAAAGAATCAAGGTCAATAAACATCAGCGTAAACTTACCTGAGTCAAAGAACTCTTGAGGATTAGCGAATGCGCGATTCATGTAAGTACGATTGTACATACCGGTTAGTTCATCGCGATAGGCTTGGTATTGTAGCTTACGCTCAGCCATTTTTAATTCCGATATATCGGTAACTATCATTACCAATTCATCACTTTGGTCTTGATGTGATATTAATTTGCCATTAACCAGCGCGTAAAATAATTCGCCAGATTCAGTTTTAAAAGTTTCTTCTCGTCGTGAACAGAGGTCTTCCCACGGCTGTTGGTTAATATCTTCAGCGCGCTCTCGCTTTACAATGTTGTGATATTTTTTATTGATCAATTGAGATAGCGGGTACCCAATTAATTTGCAAAAAGCGGGGTTTGCTTTGGTAATTTCGCAGTTTTTATTGAGTACTAAAATACCATCTGCAATATGGCTGAATACAGACTTTGATACTTTTAACTCACGAATGTAGGTTTCAGTCTCGGTAACGTCTTTCATCGCCCCAATTGGCGTATCGCCACCTTGCAGCTTGATATCGCTGGTATAGACTTCGAACCAATATTGTTCATCACTAAGTGGTGATTGAACTCGGATTTTTTGATTGGATTTTTGCCCGTCTTTTAACAGAGATTCAACTTTCCACTTATCTTGCTCATGTACCATGCTAATAAATTCATTAAGTGGCAGTGGGCTTAAATGACCGAAGTACTTTTGCAGCATTTCGGTACCAGTAAATACTAAATGTTCTGCTTCGGGGTTGTATTCCCATACGTTTAGGTTGGCAGCTTCAATTGCGAGTTTAAGGCGTGCTTCCGATGAGGTTATTTCATCTTCATAGCGAAAACGATTAAGTGCAGTTTCAATAACCGCCCTTACTTCTCTAAGGTTGTAGGGTTTTACAATATAACCAATAGGGTTGGCTGAATTGGCTGATTCGATAATGTCATCGTTGGCATATGCAGTCACATAAATAATAGGTATATTTTTAATGGCATTGATTTTTTTGGCCGCATTTATACCGCTGCCGCCCGATTCAAGATTAATATCCATTAAAACAAGGTTTGGGTTTTTCTCTGTGAACAGGGCGAGTGCCTCATCTTCACTATTTGCAATTCCCACAACCTCATAACCTAGAGACTCAAGCTCGATCTTAAGGCTTAATGCAACAATCTGTTCGTCTTCAACAATTAATAACGAACTCATAACTCTATCCTTTTAATTAACTTATACCTGTCGCTACTATGTCTAATTAAGCGAATTAATTATCGACATCTTTTTAAGTTTAGTTGGTTTAAAGTGATTCTCAAATTTATGCCACTAAAACTGATTTAAAACATACCTTTGCCGATTAACCCTAATGCTAATCGAGAGTTATTTTTTACAATAATTATGAAAATATTATGTGTTAAGCGTATATTAAGTGTCAGGATAGATAATAAATATAAATTGATATAGCGAGTGACCCTTTACACTTGCCAGTTCTCTAGGAGCATACTAATGAAATTAGCTAAGGTACTATTATTAAGTGTTGTAACAATTTCACCGCTTTCAGTATTTGCAGGTGAGGCAAGTGTAACGTATGGGAAATTTAACGATTTCACCGACGTGCGTGCGGCAAATGAAACACGCGGTGGTTATCACAAACGAATCGAAAAGCAATTTACCAAGCATTTTCAGGAGTTAGCTAAGAAGTTGCCTGAAGGCTATAAGCTCGGAGTGACAATCAACGATATCGACCTCGCTGGCGATGTGCGTTTTGGCGGTGGCAGAGAAATGCGTATCGTTAAACCAATTCATTTTCCAAAGCTTAAATTTAGTTATGCGTTAACAGATGCCAATGGCAAGCTGGTGGATAAAGGCGATGCTGAATTAAAAGACATGAGCTTTATGGACAAAATTCGTCGCGGTCGAGACGAAGAATTTATGCACGAAAAGCGCCTTATTACAGATTGGTTTGAAGATCAGTTATTGTCAAAAATTGATGCTAACTAATCATTAGTCATTTAAGAAAAAATAGCGGTACTATAATAGTGCCGCTATTTCTTTGTAGAGTTTACTTGCTTGGGACTCAGTTAAGTTTCCAGCTGCTTTAGATTGACCTATTGAGCTTGAGACTCTCACAACATCACTGCTAACTTGTACTGGCTGCTGCCGATTAATCAACTCTGATTGTTGCTGCCTCTCTCTTGCAGCATCAGAAATCTTTACGACGTCTTGAGTGAATTCACCGTAAATTGAACTAGCCGATACCTTCTCACTCAGGGATGAGCTTTTACTTGACTGTATATTACTTAAGGTAATTTCTGTACCTGCAGTAAGTGGCGTAGCAATCGACATAACAAAATATGTTCAGGATGTGTGCCTAAATTATAGTCAATTTATTTGAAGCTGGCTAATAATTGATGCAAATGCTGCATCTTTATTACGGTGCTTTTAAGTATCGCTTGGTCAATATCATCTTGCGTTGATAAGCTCTCTACATCACTTGCAACTTCTAGCACGTAAGGTTTGAAGCGCTTTGCTTCGATAGTAAAACCACTTTCGCTGTTAAACAAGGTTGAGAATTTACCTTTGCCTTGTTGTTGTAAGGAATCTAATTTGCTATCTGCATCAATAGCTTGGCGATATAATACTTTTAGATTGTTGTTTAGTTCTGAAATAACCGAATTCATAGTATAAAATAACTAAAGATTAAATATAAATTGCCGATATGATAGCACAGTTAACTGAGGTGAGTGACCATGCAGATTTCAAGTCCAGTTCAAAATGTAACAGCAAATGCAGATAGTTCAGAAGTAATTAGTGCCAAACTCGTCAAGAATCAGGTTATAGCCCAAGGGCAACAGGCGTTGGCTTTGATTGATTCAGCCGCAATGCCTGCGCAAACACAAAATAGAGCTAGTTCACCAACAACAACACTCGGTAATAATATCGATGTCTACGTTTAATGGCTGCATTGTTGTTTGTTAAATTGGGCGGTTATCGTTTGTTGTTAAACGATTCTATCGCCTAGGGCTATCGTTTAACGCTACCACTAATTGAAAAGCCACCTAAAAATCGTAAAGCCCTAAATCTAATGGCGTTTTACTTTTTTCTCCGCCAACTTCACGTACTAGTTTGGGTACTAAAAAGCCAGGTAACTCAGTTAATAATTCACGATGTAGTGCGATTGCGTTGGCATCGGTAATTGCAAAGTGGTGGGCGCCTTGTACTTTGTCTAACACGTGCAAATAATACGGCAATATATCCGCTTCAAATAAACGTTCAGAAAGCGAAATTTGTGCTGCTACCGTGTCATTAATGCTTTTTAATAATACTGCTTGATTTAACAAGGTATAACCCGCGCGTTTTACAGCGATAAGCTGCTTTTTTAATGCGTCGTCAATTTCATTCGCATGGTTAATATGCGTTACTAAAATCAATTTTAGCCGAGTGTGAGTGGGAATTGCTAAGAATGCTTCCGTAATACGTGCGGGGATTACAACCGGCAATCGTGAATGAATGCGCATGCGTGTGACATGGTTAATTGCTTCTAGCTTCTCAATAAACCACATTAGTGCTTCATCATTAGCCATCAGCGGGTCGCCACCACTTAAAATCACTTCGTTTATTTCAGGATGCTTTGCTATGTAATCAAGAGCACTTAGTAAGCTTTGTTTATTTTGGTGATTATCTTGATAGGGGAAGTGTCTGCGAAAGCAATAACGGCAGTTTACAGCGCAACCACCACGAAAAATAAGTAATACTCTCGATTTATATTTGTGCAGCAGGCCCGGAGTTTGGTTATTTTGCTCTTCTAATGGATCGCTTGTGTAACCTGGATGTGTTTCAAACTCATCCGCAAGTGGTAAAACTTGTTTCAGTAATGGATCGTTTAGATTGCCTTTTTCCATTCGTGATACAAATGGAAGTGGTACTCTCATAGCAAATAGCTTTCTCGCGGCAATGTCGTCTGATAAATTTTTTGAGTCAATTTCCAGTAACTTAAGCAGTATTTTTGGGTCGGAAATGGCATTTGCTAATTCTTTTTGCCAGTTAGTATGCAAATTTGCTTCAATTCTTTGTATCATTAGCCGATCAATTATGTAAAAAATTTTGCGATAGAGGAAACGATGGCGAATTATAGCACCAATGAGTTCAAGGGCGGCCTAAAATTTATGTTAGATGGCGAGCCGTGTTCAATTCTTGAAAACGAAGTTGTAAAACCGGGTAAAGGTCAAGCATTTAACCGTGTAAAGGTACGTAAACTTATCTCTGGTAAAGTGTTAGAAAAAACATTTAAATCAGGTGAAAGTGTAGAAGCTGCAGACGTTATGGATATCGAGCTAGATTATCTATACACAGATGGCGAGTTTTGGCATTTCATGAATAACGAAACGTTTGAACAGGTTGCTGCTGACGAAAAAGCAGTTGGCGATAGCGTTAAATGGTTAGTTGAAAACAACACTTGTACCATTACTCTTTGGAACGGTAACCCAATCTCAATTACGCCACCAAACTTTGTTGAGCTAGAAATCACAGACACAGATCCTGGTCTGAAAGGTGATACTGCTGGTACCGGTGGTAAGCCTGCTACTTTAACAACAGGTGCGGTTGTACGTGTTCCTCTGTTTGTTCAAATTGGTGAAGTAATCAAAGTTGACACTCGCTCTGGCGAATACGTTGGTCGTGCGCAAAAATAAATTTTTGATTTTATTTCGAAGAAAATCCCAGCGCTAGCTGGGATTTTTGTTTACGCCATAATTAAGAGTAACCATCATGACAGTCCAATGGCAGCCAAGTGCATCAATCGAAAACTTAAACGCGCGGGCAAAAATCATTAAAGCAATTCGTGAATTTTTCTACCAAAGAAATGTAATGGAGGTAGAAACGCCAAGTTTATCGCAGGCAAGCGTTACCGATATTCACTTAGCAAGTTTTAGTACTCAGTTTGTCGGCCCTGGGTTTGCTAAAGGCCTACCACTTTATCTGCAAACATCGCCGGAATTTGCTATGAAGCGATTGCTTGCCGCTGGCTCTGGCGCGATTTTTCAGTTGGCAAAAGCGTTTCGTAACGAAGAAGCGGGCCGTCATCATAATCCAGAATTTACAATGCTGGAGTGGTATCGACCTTACTTTAACGCAGCGCAGTTAATGGATGAAATTAATGACTTAATGATGAGTTTGTTAGGGTGTGGATCAGCAGAGCGTATCACTTATCAAGACGCTTTTTTAACGCATTTAAACTGTGATCCACTCACCGCATCTATCGAAGAGCTTTCTGCGCTTGCCGCTGAGCAAGGGTTTGAGCATATTGCCGCACAAGAAAACGATAAAGACACTTTGTTACAGCTATTATTTTGCATGTGTATTGAACCCAAAATAGGTCAGAAAGCCCCTTGTTTTGTTTATCATTTCCCTGCATCACAAGCGGCACTCGCTAAACTAAATGGCGCAGATCCTCGCGTTGCTGAGCGTTTTGAACTGTACTTTAAAGGTATGGAGTTAGCTAATGGCTTCGATGAGCTTACTGAGGGCTCTGAGCAGCGACAGCGCTTTGTTGATGATAATCAAAAGCGAGCATCGCAAGGTTTACCAGAGGTTGCAATTGATGAGCGATTTTTAGCGGCGCTTGATTATGGTTTGCCACAGTGCTCAGGTGTAGCGTTAGGAGTGGATAGGCTAATTATGTTGGCACTTGGCGCCGAGCGTATATCAGAGGTATTAGCTTTTGATGTTGAGAGGGCTTAACCCTCTCTTATCAGTGCTAGTTTTGAAAGTATCAAAACTAGCACTGGTATGGTAATCCGTCGCTTAGGCTAAATAAACTGTTCGAGATCTTTTTTGGTATCGGATGTTTGACACTGCAGTTCTCTACTATTTTCATTGGCGTTAGTAATTTTATCTTTCGCCATATGGCCGAGCTCGACAATTTGTTGTACCGAGGAATGCGTTTGTTGTTGTGTATGTTCCAGCTGATGCACGGCCGCAACAATTTCTTGTAACTGAGATTGGTTACTTTCTAGTTCTTTGGTCATTTGGCTAAACACATCATTAGTGTTTGCTATCGAACTTTCAGCACTACTCGATTGCTCAATCAATTGCTCAGTTTCGCGGTTTGTTTCACCAACAAGCGTATTCATTTGATTAATAAAATCATTAATTTGGCGAGTTGCATCGTTAACTTTTACTGACAGTGAACGCACTTCATCTGCTACCACTGCAAAGCCACGACCGGCTTCACCTGCGCGTGCAGCCTCAATTGCGGCATTAAGCGCCAGTAGGTTGGTTTGGTCTGAAAACTCTTCTACCATAGTGAGGATTTTTCGAATGTTGTCTGAGTTTTCTTTTAAGCCACCCACGGTTGTTGCGAAGCTACCGAGTAATTCGGTCATGCGCTGAATTTTAGTTACTAGGTTTCCAATTTCATTGGCGGAAGTATGAACTTTGCTCAGGTTTTCAACATTCGCATCAAAGGTCATTTGGGTATTTTGTGAAATTTGATTTAGGCTTTGGCTAACTTCTTCACTGGCGGTAAAAATTGTATTACTAAGTGCTAGCTGCTCTTCACCAATACGGTTGGTTTCAGTCATCGACTTAGTCACATTTTGATTGGTCATTTCAGCAAGTTCGGCTTTTTCATACACCTGTTTTAATAGCGCTTCTAACCGTGAAACAAAGGTATTGTACTGCTCGCTGAGTTCACGAAACTCATCAAAGGTAAATTGGGGTAAATGGGTTGCTAAATCAGCGCCTTTCTCATTGATATCTGTCAGTGTTTTCTTTAGTGCATTGATCGGACGTACAATTAAAAAGTGCATGTAAAAGCAGGTAAAGAAGAAACTGCCAATACTGATTAACGCGATAAACCAATAGCTCATATCAATATGGCCATTATCAGTCAGCTCTTGGTACAGCCAAATTAACGTAATAACTTGAAAGGCAAATAGAAAGCTCAAATTGCCAAAAATTTTGCGTGTTAGTGTAAAGAAAAAGGTTTTTTCAATTTTTTCGTATAATTGCATATATAAAGAACTCATTTTGCATGCCTTAAATGACCTTTACCCTTTAAAAAAGCTCAACATCGTCATCGTGCTGTTGTTGTTCTAATTGACGATGTAATTCAAGCGCTTGCTGTTTGGTTTTACCATCCATAATTGCTTGAAAAATTTGATGTTCAGATTCCATTGAATAACTATTTTTTAATTGGGTGCGCAATCCTTGCCATTTATCTTCATCGGCTAAGTTATCATTATCTTGAATCAAATGGCTCAATTGATCCATCGTTTGCTGAATATGTGACAATTGTTGTGTCAGTCTATCGTAAAACTGAAATGCCATAACCCCATTGTTTACACTGTGCTGTATTTGTTGGTGTAATTCATCTAATTTCGACGAAGTGCTTTTTTCATTTTCAAGTTTGCTGCAAATGTTCGCAAGGTTTTGAAAAACTTGGCTTAACTCTAATATATCTTGATCGCTTTGATTCAGGCTTAGCGTTAATTGCGTATTGCATAAAAGGAGTAGGCGCGATGCTTCACTGCGAAAGCAAAATAAATCTTGCTGTTGTTGGTCCATTAAATGCCCCTAGGTAGCTAAGCTATATGCTTATAGTTAGGATTATTTTTGCAACAGAAAGCTTTGTGCTTTAGAGGGGTAATTAGTAAAAATGCCATCTACACCAAGCGCAAGCATATCGTCAATGTCTTCCTGTTTATCTACAGTATAGGCAAAAACCTTTAAGTTTCTTGTTTTTGCATCGGCAACGTACTCGCAGTTCATAAAATTTTTATCCACATGCACGCTGTAGGCATTTAATCGTTCAGCAAATTCACAATACCCCAGCGGAATAGAGCCGGTTAATGCACCTATTTTTACCCAAGGCAATTGTTGTTTAAGCCATTTTAGCTGGTGATGGTCAAAAGAGGAGATTAAAATATTTTCACGTGTTAGCAGCCCTGATTGAACTTGTTGTTCGATTAGTTGGACTAGCTTATCCAGCGCGAAGGTATGTTTGAGCTCTAGGTTTAATAACGTTTGATTATTAACCCATTGAAATACTTCTTCAATGCTTGGTACGGTTTGTCCGTTACCGGCATCATATTGTTGCACTTCGGCAAGTGTAAGTTTGTTAACTTTTCCTCGCCCATTGGTTGTTCTGTCAAGCCAAGTATCGTGAATAACGGCAAAACCATCGAGTGTACTTTGTAAGTCAATTTCAATGCCATCAACACCCAATTCCAACGCCGCTAATATCGCTGAGCGTGTGTTTTCAGGATACAAACCACTGGCGCCTCGGTGGGCAAAAACTTTCATGTACTAACCCTTTTTGCTCTTAGTCAAAAGTTTATCTCTCACTCAACTTACCACAGCTTAACGGTTAAATTGCACAATTACTTTGAAATCAATCAAGATTTTCTACATCTGTTAAAAGCTAAATCGCAATTCACCTAATTAGCTAATCATGCTAGCTAGGTTGTTTGCTCATAGCGTGCCCGTTTACCTGTACTAAGCAATAGCTATAATTCAGCTTTGCAGGGCGTTTATTGATTTTTGCTCACAGGCTTAACAGAACTAGTATTTTATTATTTTGCTGCCTTAGCTTGTTTGTTAACTAGATAAGTTTCAAAAAATGCGCCACTAATCACCAACGAGCCACCAATTAATGTCGTCAGTGTTATTTTTTCGTGTAACAGTAAAAAGGCGAAAAAACTAGCATACAAAGGCTGCAAGCAGGAAATTAAGCCTGCGGTTTTAGCACTTAAATACGCAAGGCTTGCGGCAAATAAAGCATGTGGGGTTGCGGTAAACACTACACCAACAAGTAAAAGTAAATAAAGGTCGTGTTGCGAAACTTGGTTAAGAGGTACTTCAACAAATGCGCACAACATTATGCTTGCAACAAGGGTTTGATAAAGCATCGTTTGCGGCCCCGAATAACCCATAAAAAAGCTCTTGTGCAGAATATTGCGCAGGGCAAATAAAAAGCCCGAGAACATGCCTGTTACTATGCCAAGGGTAACCTGATTACCAAGGTTTGCTTCCGGTACAAGCAAGTAAATCCCAAGTAACACCATCATGGCAATAAACACATCTTGCATATGAGGTAGGCGCTTTGAAAACAGTGGCTCCATAAAGACGGTCATCACAGGGTAGGTAAAAAATGCGATGATGCCTATGGTGATGCCAGCCATTTGCATACCAGCAAAATAAGTCACCCAATGTAGGCCTACAACCACGCCAAGGATCAAGGCTACACCGTAATCTTTGGTTTGTTTTAATAAAATAGCTTGGCGTGTAAAAAACAAAAAAGCACACAAAGCAATTGCTGCGACGGCAGTACGGTAAACGGTTATATCTAGCGCATTAAGACCAATTAATTTGGCAAACAGTGCAGTGCCACCAAATAATAAAACGGCAGAGTGTAAAAAGGTTAAGCTTTGCTTCTCAGGGGACATAATAAGCAGAAAAAAGAATAATTTGCTGCATTATATCAAGATAAATTTAGCGAGAGATTTTTATTTGAAATACTTGGTATTGAATTTAAAAATAAGAGAGGTTGGAAAGTGGTGGAGCTAAGCAGGATCGAACTGCTGACCTCCTGCGTGCAAGGCAGGCGCTCTCCCAGCTGAGCTATAGCCCCACATTCCAAAAAAGGACATTCAAACCATGTTGCGTTTGAACGGGCAGAACTTTAATTTTTTTTCTGTCACTGGTCAAGTATTTTTTGTAGCATAAAAGATAATTTTCGCTTGTTTGCACATTAATTGTGCGAGAGAGACCAATGGATATTAAAAACTATAACAATCATGCATGGAATAAACAGGTTGAAGCAAATAATGAGTGGACTCAACCTGTCACGACTGAACAAGTAGACGCGGCACGAAAAGGTGAGTGGTCAATTGTTTTAACACCACATAAAAGTGTGCCTCATAACTGGTTTGGCGATCTTAAAGGCAAAAAAGTGCTTTGTCTTGCTTCAGGTGGTGGTCAGCAAGGGCCTATTTTAGCGGCTGCGGGTGCTGATGTAACCGTATTTGACTTATCTGAAAATCAACTTGCGCAAGATGCGCATGTTGCCAAGCGCGATGGCCTAACGTTAACAACCGTTAAAGGTGATATGACAGACTTGAGCTGTTTTGAAAATGAAAGCTTTGATTTAATTTTCCACCCTTGTTCTAATAATTTTGTGCCTGATATATCTGGCCTTTGGGCAGAAGCTGCTCGTGTATTAAAAGTAAACGGGCGTTTACTAAGTGGCTTTATCAATCCTGCAGCGTATATATTTGATTGGTTTGAGGCTGAAAAAGGCGTTACTAAAGTAAGGCACAAGTTACCCTTTAGTGACATTAATAACTTAACCCAAGCAGAGCAGGCATTGCTAAAAGAGCAAGATGAGCCACTGGTGTTTAGTCATTCATTTGAAGAGCAAATTAAAGGTCAGCTAGATAATGGTTTAGTGTTGGTAGATATGTTTGAAGATGATTGGCAGTCAATGGCGTTTTCTGAATATTTTCCGCCAACCATGGCGTGTTTAACAATTAAGTTGCCACAAGCAGTATGGAATCCTTAATGAAACAAATAATTATAACGGTGCTGAGCGCTACTGTGTTAATTGGCTGTGCGAACTCGGCACCAGAGCCTGAAGATTTTGAGATAGTTAATCAACAGCTAAGAACGATAACAGGCAATGATGGCGCTAAGTTATTTTCATATTTAGTCACGGTAAAGGCGGGTTCACAAAAGCTCATAAATAAAAAACGTCAACTGACAAAGTCAGAGATTAAAAAATTATTAAAACAAGAGAATTTTGTCGACTCATCATCACTTAAACTCGATCTTGAAGATAAAGCGGCGCTGCAACTTGACGCTGAATTAAAAAAGAAAAACTACTGCCAAGATAGTTATCAAATAGAAGAAGTTAAATGGCGCGATTACAGCGTAAGATTAAGCGGGCGTTGCGATGAGTGATATTGCGTTTCTTGAAAAGGTATTTAGCGAGCTGGCAATTGACTGTGAAAAAATATCACATCCGCCGCTACATACCGCAGTTGAGGCAGATCGTCTGTTGTTGGAACGCCCCGGAACGCGCTTAAAAAATTTGTTTTTACGCGATAACTACGGTAAACGACATTTTTTGCTCATTACGTCACCTAATAAACAGGTCGATTTAAAAGTCTTATCAAAATCACAAGGATTGTCGCGTTTGGGCTTTGCCTCAAATGAACGCTTAGCGAAATATTTAGCGGTAAAACCGGGGTGTGTTTCCATGTTGGCGCTTTTAAATGATGCGGAAAATGCGGTGCAACTATTGGTGGACGATGCGATATGGCAATCTGATTTGTTTCACTGCCATCCATTTGATAATACCCAAACTTGGTTAATGCAGAAAAACGACTTACTTAAAGTATTTGAATATTCTAATCACAGTGTTGAGTTAGTGAGTTTGTAAGCGTTTAAATTTAGCTACCAGTAAGCCTGAAGCCACACACATCAGTAGCAAGGTTATTAAAAACGCACTTTTGCCAGCGTGCTGATAAATAAGCCCCGGCAAAAATGACCCCAGCGTACCGCCACAATAATAAAAAGATACATACAGCCCATTAGTCAGCGAGCTGGGCGCATAGCTGATTTGGTTAAGTAATGCGGAGGCGCTGGCATGAATAATAAACATCGCCCCACAAAACACCGTAAAACCGATAAAAAAGAGCGTAAACGTGGTTGAAAATAAGCTTGTAATACTGAGCGCATAAACCACAAAGCTAATCACTAATAAATTAACTTTACCTTGTGTTAGGTTTTGTAAACGGGTGCTTAGTAATGATAAGCAAGCTCCTAACAGATAGCCTGAATACACCAAACCAATATCTTTTGAGCTGGTGAAGTGGTAATCGTTTTGCAAAATAAAAGGTAAGTAATTTAATAGCGCAGTAAAACAGAAAAACATGCCAAATACGGCGCAATAAAGGTACAAAGTGCTGCCTTTAGTTACCTTGTGCAGGTTCTCTTTAAGTGACGCCGGTACGTTTCTTTGACCGACATAACCACGCACTTTTTTATTGGCAAGGCTAAGTGATAACAGCACTAATACAATTGCGAGCAAATAAAAATAAACCTGCCAATGGGTGTATTCGCTTATTGAAGCGCTGACAACGCGTCCTAAAAAACCACCTGCAATTGTGCTTAAAATATAACTTGTGACGGCTTTACTCAAAAAGCTGTAGCGATAATGTTCACCAATATACGAGGTCATTGCGGTGAGCGCCGCTGGCAGTAGCAAACCTTGAAAAAATCGAATAATAAGTAATTGCTGGAACGTTTGCGATAAAGGTAATAACGCACAGCTAATACCCAATAAAAACAATGCTATTTTTAATAGTGAGAGTGAGTTTATACGAAGTAGTAGATAGCCATAAACTAATGGCGCAACCGCCAATGGCAACATAGTTACGGTCATTAGCAAACCCGCCTGCGCAGACGTTAGCTGATATGACTTTGCCAGTAAAGGCAAAATTGGCTGTGGTCCATATAATACAAAAAACGTAAAGACCGAGCACAAAAGTAAATGTATAAACTTCATGGTGAGAGAGGGTTGTTTATAACGGCCAAATTGTACCGTATTTTTAATTGCTTAACCTTAGTTTAAGCTAACTTTTCCTTGATTTAAGTTATGCTGGCTTCACATCTGGTGAATGGCTGTTATAAAATAACGCTAATACTTTTATAAGAGAATTAATCATGGGTTCATTACAAGATCAGTTGCTAAAAGCAGGCCTTACTACTGAGCATAATATGAAGGTTGCTAAATCAGAAAAGCGTAAACAAAACAAAAAGAAGAAGAAAAAAGGCGCAACCAGTAACCCAACCGATTTGCAAAAGCATATTGAGCAAACTAAAGCTGAGCAAGCTAAAAAAGCAGCTGAAGTAAATGCGCAGAAGCAGGCTGAACTAAAAGAAAAAGAGCAGGTAGCTCGCGTTAAACAAATTCTAGAGCATCACAACCAAGACGAAATTAGTGGTGATGTTACCTTTAACTTTACCTTTGAAAGCAAAATCAAAGAACTTGAAGTTAATGAGATTACTCACAAACAACTGGTAAAAGGTTTGTTGGCTATTTGCTATTTAGAGGGCAAGTTCTATGTACTACCTGATGAACCTGCACGCAAAATTGCTGAGGTAGACGAAAAGTATATTGTACTGCATGCCGAGCCGGAAAAAGATCAAAAGGATGAAGATGATCCTTACGCAGACTTTGAAATACCAGATGACATCATGTGGTAATCCACTGTGTAAAAAATGCCTCATTTTATTGAGGCATTTTTATTTGTGGTTAAGTAAATAAATTTGATCAAACGCAAGGTAACGTTCGCTTAGCGACTCAATCTTGCATGCTTGTTTGTTTTTTATACTGTTTTATCTTTACAAAACAGTATGAAAGTGGTCTACAATAGGTTAGTGCGAGTTTAACTTGTTGATTCAACAGTATATTGCAATTGAGAATTATTTACCGTCGAGATGGAATTATAATATGAATAAACTTTCAAAAACGCTCAGTGTAGCGGCTTTAACACTTGTGGGCATGGCGTCAGGCAATGCAATCGCAGCGGATGGTGCAGCACTTTATACAGCTAAAATGTGCCAAACGTGTCATGGGGCTGAAGGTAAAGCGCCAATTATGCCACTTTATCCTAAACTTGCAGGTCAAAACAAAGAGTACGCGCTTGCTCAAATGAAAGACATTAAATCAGGCAAGCGCAACAATGGCATGGCTTCAGCAATGAAAGCCATGGTTGCTAATGTTACTGATGAAGAGCTAGAAGCAATTGCTGATTATTTATCTAAAGTAAAATAATCACTTTATTGATTCAAAAAGCCGCAGATGCGGCTTTTTTTGTTTATAATGCGCGGCCAAAATAGCGAAGTGGATAATAAAAATGGTTCAGGTTGATGTATTAGTAATTGGTGCAGGTGCCGCTGGTTTAATGTGCGCCGCACAAGCCGGTTATCGTGGACGCTCTGTAACCGTGATTGATATGGGTAAAAAACCGGGCCGTAAAATCCTGATTAGTGGCGGCGGCCGTTGTAATTTTACCAACGAAAATGCCTCGCCAGAAAATTATCTTTGTACAAATCCCCACTTTGTTAAATCGTGTTTAAGCCGTTATACCCAACATGACTTTATTGAACTCGTTGATCGCCATGGTCTTGCCTACCACCACAAAACACTCGGTCAGCTATTTTGCGATAACTCAGCGCAAGATATTGTCGATATTTTATTAACCGAATGCGAATGGGCAGGGGTGACAATCCAACTTCGCCAAGAAGTACTGAGCGTGGAAAAAACCGAAAGTGGTTTTACCGTAATAACCAGTGAAACAAGCTATAGCTGTGAGTCGCTGGTGGTGGCTTCTGGTGGTTTAACCATGCCAAAACTAGGCGCTACACCAATCGGTTATAAAATTGCAGAGCAGTTTGACTTAGATGTATTGCCAACAATGGCTGCTTTAGTGCCATTTACGCTGCATCAACACGATAAGGCGCGTTTTGAAGCTTTATCGGGCATTAGTGTACCGAGTATTGTAACTGCTGAAGATGGCACACAGTTTAAAGAAAATATGTTGTTTACCCACCGCGGCTTATCGGGGCCAGCAATACTGCAAATTTCATCATTTTGGCGTGCGGGTCAGACAGTGTCAATTAACCTGTTACCAGAGCTAGAGCTTGCGGGGGAAATTCATACACAACGTCAATCTAATGGTCAAAAATCGCTTAAAAATGTGCTTGGAAGTGTATTGCCAAAGCGTTTTATTGAAATTTTAGTAACTGGTGGTGATATTCCAGATAAAGCGATTAATCAGTTATCTCACACTGAAATTGAACAATTATCTAATTTTATTCATAACTGGAAAATAAAACCCAATGGAACAGAGGGTTATAGAACTGCTGAGGTTACTTTGGGTGGTGTAAATAGCGCGGAATTAAGTTCTAAAACATTTGAAGCCAATAAAATTAAAGGGCTTTATTTTATTGGTGAAGTCACCGAAGTAACCGGTTGGCTCGGGGGCTATAATTTCCAGTATGCATGGAGTTCAGGTTGGGCGTGCGGCCAAGCCTGTTAAATAAATTAAGTTCAGTTTCAACCCTCCATTCTATATCGAGCAAACTTGATGTAAGCCACGTTTGCTCATTAAAAACATGCCTTTCACAATTTAAATAGTTTATTTTTCACGCTTTTTTGTTAGCTTAAAGACTCGCCTTTATTTTTGATAGGGAGTTCAGGCAGATGAAAGCGTGGCTTAGTATTTTCGTGTTTATTTTATTAGCTGGGTGCAGTGATGAGCAGAGTGTTGCTCTTGGCACGTTAGAGCGAGATCGCATAACCCATTCGGCAACAGTCAATGAGGTATTAATTGCGTTGCCAGTAGCGCGTGGCAGTATGGTTAAACAAGGGGATGTGCTAGCGCAATTAGATAATACTAAGCAATTAGCCCGTGTTGCCAAAGTGAAAGCCGATTTAGAGTCTGCGAATGCACATTTTATTAAACTTAAAAACGGTGCCCGCGAAGAAGAGGTGGCAAGAGCGCAAGCCACGCTTGCTGCTAATAAGGCTAACTTAGTAGAGGCGCAGCAGAACTACCACCGTGCCGTAGAAATCGTGGCAAAAGACCTCGCACCTAAAATCAGCCTAGACAGTGCAAAAGCCAATTTAGACGCAGCAACCGCCAATGTTGAAGCGGCAAAGCAGCAACTAACCGAACTTACTAACGGCACGCGAGTGGAAGATTTACAAGTCGCCGCAGCAAATGTTAAAGCCCAGCAAGCGTTACTTAGTGCAGAAGAAAAATTACTAAGTGAACTTAATATCACCGCAACCCGTGATGGCCTTTTGGATAACTTACCTTGGAATTTAGGAGAGCGTGTTACCTTAGGTAGCCCTGTTGCGATTGTGCTTGCGGGCGAAGCGCCTTTCGCGCGCATTTATTTGCCACAACAAGCGCGGGCAAAATTAAAAGTGGGCGACAGCCTAACAGTGACTATTGCCGAGCAATCAGAGCAAATAAATGGCACTGTACGTTGGCTTTCCCATGAAGCCGCTTTTACTCCGTACTATGGTTTAAATCAGTATGACCGTACCCGTTTAATGTATCTTGCTGAAGTCCAATTACCAGCAAAATACCAAGATTTACCCTCTGGTTTGCCAGTTGAGGCAAGGCTACCATGAGTGACGCGGTTATAAATGCTAATGGATTAACCAAGCAGTTTGGTGAAGTAATCGCTGTTAATCAGCTTGATTTAACCATAAATAAAGGTGAAGTTTACGGCTTTTTAGGGCCAAATGGTTGCGGCAAAACCACGGCCATTCGTATGCTAACCGGGCTTTTAATGCCCACAAGTGGCGATGTTTCGGTACTTGGTTTATCACTACCAAAACAAGCTAACTTACTACGTTATAAAATTGGATATATGACGCAAAAATTCTCACTTTATGATGATTTAACCGTAGCGGAAAATCTTGCGTTTTTAGCGGATGCTTACAGTTTAAAAGGAAAATATAAACGTAGTCGTATTGATGAGTTGTTAGCAATTTATGACTTAGCAGCAAGAGCAAATCAACTTGCCGGTAGCATGAGTGGCGGGCAAAAGCAGCGCTTAGCCCTAGCTGGCGCCACAATTCATAAACCTGAGTTACTTTTTTTAGATGAACCAACCTCAGCAGTAGACCCTGAAAACCGCCGTGATTTTTGGGAGAAGCTATTTGATTTAAGTGAGTTGGGCACGAGCATTTTGGTTTCAACCCATTACATGGACGAAGCCGAACGCTGCCATAAATTGGCAATTTTAGAAAAAGGCATTAAACGCGCCGATGATTCGCCCGAACAGTTAATGGCTAATCTAAATTGCCAAGTTGTTGAAGTAGAGGTGAACAATTCGCGCAGTACTAAACGCAGCTTAGAATCACTTACGCACATTCATTCTGCGACTCAGCTTGGCGCAAGACTTAGGGTACTTGTTGATAATTCAGTTAATGATGCTGAAACATGGCTTTTACAATTTGACGATGTAGTAGCCGCTAAAGCGGTGCGCCCGAACCTTGAAGATGTGTTTGTTAGCGTAACGGGGGAGCGCAATCGGGAGCAAACGATATGAATCTATCTCGTATTTTTTCGATTGTTAAAAAAGAGCTGCTTCAGCTAAAGCGCGACAAAACCACCTTTGCTATGGTGGTGATGATCCCCTTAGTGCAGTTGTTATTATTTGGTTTTGCGATTAATACGCAAATTCGTGATATTCCCGTTGCGGTGGTAGATCTAAGTAATTCGGCGCTTGGCCGCGTACTCACACAAACGGTTGAAGCCAGTCAAACGGTTAAAGTGGTTGCTAAATATCCCAGTGTTATTTTGGCGGAAAAGGCTATGGCGCAAGCGAAAGTAAGAGCCGTTTTGGTTATTCCGCGCGACGTTGCTGAGCGTCTTTCTCGCCATCAAGCACTTGGCAGCGCAACGCCAAATTCAAGTAATTACCAGCTGGTTAGGCCGATTGGACAATGGCTGGTGGATGGTTCAGACACTATGATCACAGGCGCAATTAAAGGGCTTGCCAATATGCCGCTCGGTGAACTTATGAAGCAGCCTGTTAATCGTCAAGTCACCACCTTTGCGGTAACGCCATATTATAATCCTGCCCAGCGCAGTGTAGTGAATATTGTGCCAGGGTTAGTTGGCGTAATTTTGACTATGACCATGGTGATGTTTACCTCAGCGGCAATTGTGCGCGAGCGAGAGCGGGGCAATTTAGAAATGCTGATTAACACGCCAATCAGCTCATTTGAGTTAATGCTTGCGAAGATTATTCCGTTTATTTTTATTGGCGCACTGCAAGTAACCATTATTTTATCGCTGGGTTATTTAGTATTTGATGTAAAAGTTGTGGGGTCGCTATTACAGCTTGCGCTGATGACCTTGTTGTTTATCTCAGCTAGCTTGGTATTAGGATTAATCATTTCAACCATTGCAAAATCCCAACTGCAAGCCATGCAATTAACGGTGTTTGTGTTGTTACCGTCTATTTTACTCTCAGGCTTTATGTTCCCGTATGAAGGCATGCCGGAAGTCGCGCAGTATATTGCCGAAGGCTTACCTGCAACCCATTACATTAGAGCCATGCGGGCGATTGTACTGCGCGATGTGGAAGTGAGTGATATGACCTATGATGCCCTTTGGTTAATGGGTTTTACGTTAGTTGGTTTGATCATTGCGTCATTGCGGTTTAAAAAGCGGTTAGACTAAAAACGGTTTTTTACTTTAATCACCCATTGTACTGTATCTATTTCGTCATCTTTATCGAGCGGGAAGGCAAGGTCGATATGAATGACGGTTTTTGCAGTTGCACGGCTTGGCGCAAGGCGTAAGCCAATGCCTGCGTCTTTTAAAAATTGGCCATTTTCGCCGTTGTTTTTATCGGGGAACCAAGCGCGGCCTACATCAAAAAACACAGCCCCACCCACTTTAAACAGTTGCAGTAAGTGATACTCCCAGTAATAACGCTTTTCAAGATTGAGCAACACAGAGCGGTCGCCCATTTGGTAATGAAGTGGGTAACCTCTAAGGCCTGTATCACCGCCTAGAGTCAGTTGTTGATCGGCTGTTAAGTTGCCACCATAGCGCAGTGAAAGATTAGCAAACCATGCGCGATAGCTGCTGCTATTGTAGAGAAAATTAGTATCTAAGTAAGCGTGTAAGTTTTCGCTTTTTTGTTGCTCTGTGTTCCAATAACCATGTACCCCCGTGTACAAGCGCCACAGCATACTATCATTTAAATGAAACGCTTTTGCGGCGCTGGCTTCAAGCACAACACGGCTATCGTCATCAGCAAGGCTTTCGTCTGAATAGCCAAGTCGGGCAAATACATTCCAACCTAAGTTTAAATCTTCGGTGCGGCCAATTGAGTCGAAGTTACTCAAGGTAATGTATCTATCTTCAATTAGCTGATAGCCAAGCCAAGGGTAATTAAGTGAGCGATCTTTGGCTAACGGTAAAGTGGTTTCAGCGATTTGTTCAAACTTAAAATCTTCTTGTTGCCAGCCTACAAGCCAACGGTTAGTCCAGCTGCCCAGCTTACTGCCTTGGCCATAGAATACTTGGTTAATTTGATTCTCTTGTTTGAATTCCGATACCACATCACCGCGATAATAAAGTGGCAACTCTTTTGTATCATCTAAGGTAACAGCACCATAACTTTGCTGTGATGCGAGTGAATAAAAGGGGAGTTTAAAGTCTAAATAGACGCGTTCACCATCGTCATTATCACTAAATTCAAAACGGCTACGATAACGGCTGCCCCATATATTTGGGTCATCATAGATAAAAGTATAACCAGTGCGGTCGGCATCGCTGCGCCAGGAAAGCGAAACGCGTTTACCTAAACCAAGCAAGTTTGTATCGCGAAAACCAAGTTGCGTTTTATCCTCGCCGCCGCTGCGGCTATAGCTTATTTCTGGAGTGAGTGTCCACAACTCTTTGGTGGTGATAGTAACCACAATATTGTCGTCACAATCACGTTCAGCTTCAATTTTAGCATCGTATAAATAGCGTGCATCACGCAAAATACGCTCTGATTCGCGTAGCAGTTGTTGGTCGTATTTATCACCTTGTTGAAACAGCAATTGCTGCAAAATAACGTGTTCTTTGGTGACGATATTAAGTGTATTTAAACCACGAAATAAAAAGTTATCTTCTTTAGGGTTGTTAGTATCAAAAATATTATGTCGAACGAGTCGAATATCACTAATAATCGCATTGGGGGCATCGGGAAGTTTGGAGTTATCAATGCTTTCAATATCAAAGTTACTTTTACGATCTTTTGGCTGATCAGCAAGCCATTGGCATTGGCTTAACGAAAAAATGTCCGTCTTGGAAGTGGCGTCTGCTTGCGCTGCGCAATAGCCATAAAATGGCACGAAAACAAGGCAAAAAAGTGCGCTAAAACGGCTAAATTTTAATACTGACATAACGCTCCTTTTTACTTGGATTTATTTTAATTCTATACCATTAATTTTAGTCTTGCAGAAATTAAAGCAAATAAAAAGCAGCCAATGGCTGCTTATAACTAATTAAAATATAATAATTTATTACTTAACTACTTGGCCTGAACGCATCACGAAAGTGACGTCCATTAACTGCTGTATATCCTGTAATGGCGAGGCTTTAGTGGCGATAATGTCGGCAAATTTACCGCTTTCGATAGTGCCTAGCTGATTTTCCAAACCAAGTAACTTTGCGCTGTTTATGGTGGCCGATTTGAGCACTTGTTTTGCTGGCATTCCGGCCTCAACCATCAGTACAGCTTCACGCGCGTTGGTACCGTGTTTTGATACCCCACTGTCGGTGCCGTAAGCAATGTTCACACCGGCTTTATAGGCATTAAAGAAATTACCTTTCATATCGTTGCCAACACGGATCGCTTTGGCTTTTATCGCATCACTCATAAAGTTTGAGTTATTAGCCATTTCAACAACGGTTTCACCAGCAAGCAAAGTAGGCACCAAATACGCGCCGGTTTTCTTGAACAGTTTATAGGCTTTTTTGCCTGCGTAAGAGCCGTGCTCGACACTGGCAACACCGGATTCAAGAGCGGCAATAATGCCATCTTCTTGGTGAGCGTGCGCAGCTACTTTTCTGCCCATGGTGCTTGCAGCCTTAACCACTTGATTAAGTTCATCGTCTTCCATTTGTTGGCCTGTACCGGTTGCACGGTCTGTTAACACGCCGCCTGTAGCGGCAACTTTAATCCAATCGGCACCATATTTTATGGCGTGACGCGTCGCTCGGCGACAATCATAAGGGCCATCGCAGGTAGTTTTTTTAGCAAATTTGTCCAGCATTTCATGGTGCACGCCACTGCTATCAAGGTGACCACCAGTTATCGCAACGCCACCTGCAGCAATAATGCGCGGCCCTTCAAGCCAGCCTTTGTTTATGGCATCACGCAGGGCATACATATATTGTGGATCGGACCCAAGATCGCGCACTGTAGTAAAACCGGCTTCTAAGGTTTTTTTGGCGTAATGGGCACTGCGCATACCGATTAGTTCGGGTGATACTTTGGCAATTTCTGCGTCGTTGTCTGGCCCTAATTCAAACTGCAAATGCACGTGCATATCCATTAAGCCTGGCATTACAAAGCTGTCAGATAAGTCGATCAGTGTTTGCTCATTACTGGCTTGTTGAAAACCGGCCTGAATACTGACGATTTTGTCGTCTTCAATAATAATAGTTTGCTTTGAAAGTGGCGTTTTATCGGCGTGAACCATTAGTTCGCCTGCGTGAATGAGGGTTTGTGCTGCAAAGCAGTTTGGAACAGCGAATAGGGCGAGCGTGAGTAACGATTTTTTAAACATGGCTATTGTTCTTATTGTTTTGTTTTACCTCACGCTAGCATGGTGAAAAGTAATGTCAAAACTAAAGCGATGAATAGAGCTCGGGTAATAATTCAAGATCTTGCTGACTGTCGCTATTAATCCAAATGCTTTGACTATAGTGTTCAAAGTTTAAATTAAACGAGGTGTTTTTAAATTTGAAGCGCATTAAGTGACGGTCGGCACCTTGTTCAAACTCTAACGATGAAATTGCATCATTGTGAAGATAAATACTTGCCCACAGCTCAAATTCTTCATCATCTGGCAGTTCAACAGGGGTAATTAAAATATGGTCTGAGAAAAGGACTTTGCTAGTCATTATATGCTCCAATAATTAGCTGGTTAAATGCATACGAATGGCATTCATAAAGTAGGCGCCATATTTATTGAGTTTGGTAAATCCAACACCTGATACTTTCAGGAATTCGGCATCGCTGGTTGGCATCTTTTGCGCCATTTCAGCAAGCGTAGCATCACTGAATACCACATAAGGTGGTACATCTTCCGCGTCAGCCAGCTCTTTACGTAAGCCGCGAAGTTTGGCGAATAGCTTTTTATCGTAGTTAAAGCGTGCAAGTTTGTCTTTGTAAACGTGTTTCACTTCAAGTCGCGGTTCGGCTAGTTGCAGGGCAAAATCACCTTTTAATACTGGGCGAGCTGCTTCGGTTAAGCGTAAGCTAGATGATTGCGTGATATCTTGGTGCAATAATCCGTGGTGAATAAGCTGACGCAAAATACTCAGCCAATATTCAACCGATTTGTCTTTGCCAAGGCCAAACGTTGAAAGTTGGTCGTGTTGGTTTTCGCGAATACGAATGGTATTGGCGCCGCGTAATACTTCAATCACATAACCCATACCAAACTTTTGCTCGACGCGATAAACACAACTTAATGCTTTTTGAGCCAGTTCAGTTCCATCAAATTGTTTTGGCGGATTTAAACAAATATCACAGTTTCCGCAAGGCTTACCTTGATACTCAGAAAAATAATTAAGCAGTATTTGGCGGCGACAGGTTTGTGCTTCAGCAAAGCTGGCCATGGCATTAAAGCGCTGCTCTTCTACCTTACGACGTTGCTCATCGGGAATATCATCAAAAAAGCGTTTTACGCGTGGTACATCGGCAGGGTCAAAATACATAATGGCTTCGGCTGAGAGGCCATCACGGCCTGCGCGACCGGTTTCTTGATAGTACGACTCGATGTTTTTAGGAATATCGTAATGAATAACAAAACGCACATTCGGTTTATTAATTCCCATGCCAAAGGCAACAGTCGCCACGACTATATGAATATCGTCCCGCGCAAAGGCGTTTTGCACAAATGAGCGCTGTTCATTTTCAAGCCCAGCATGATAAGACGCAGCGTTATAGCCTGCATCAACGAGCTTTTCAGCTATGTCGTCAACGCGCTTTCGGCTTGAGCAATAAATAATACCGCTTTGCCCTTTTTGCTCTTTTAAAAAGCGCATCAACTGACTAAGCGGTTTGAATTTTTCTTCAATGGTGTAACGGATATTGGGGCGGTCAAAACTGCCCGTATAAATATGGGCATTAGTAAGACCCAGTTGCATCACGATATCGTTACGCGTGGCAATATCTGCCGTTGCAGTGAGTGCCATAATAGGAATATGGCTAAAGCGTTGTTTAAGTTGCCCTAAGCGATAGTAGTGAGGTCTAAAATCATGGCCCCAGTGAGAAACGCAGTGCGCTTCATCTATGGCAAATAAACCAATATTTAAATGCTGTAAGCGGGTACTAAAATCGTCAGTAAGCAGTCGCTCAGGTGCTACATATAAAATTTTAATTTGGCCTTGGTGCAGGCCTTGATAAATTAATTGCTGCTCTTCGCGCGATTGGCTGTTGTTAATGTATGCCGCTGCAACACCTTGTGCTTTTAGCTGTGCGACTTGATCTTGCATGAGGGAAATAAGCGGCGAGACCACAATGGTAATACCGGGTAACAGTAATGCAGGTACTTGATAACATAATGATTTACCACCACCGGTTGGCATCAAAACCAAACAATCTTGACCTGCAAGCACTGCGTCAATGACTTGCTCTTGCCCAGCACGAAATTGCTTATAGCCAAATACTGAACTTAATACGCTGTGAGGCGTTTGTTGCTGCATTACTGGTTGGGTCGCTTGTTGATTTTCCATTACATTAAGGTGTATTCGATTGGCATTATGTTATCTGCATTGACTTACAAAGCATGCGATTTAGCGAGCGCTAATTCTAAAGTCTTTTTATCGCGCTGTCTTTACTTAAATTGAGCAGATCCCTAAACTGGCGCTCCCTGAGTTGTTGAGTGATTGATATGCAAAGTCAAAAGCAAGGCGTTATTTTTGCCATCGCTGCATTTTTAATGTGGGGGCTCGCCCCAATTTATTTTAAGGCAATAGATCATGTTGCCGCGATGGAAATATTACTACATCGTGTGGTGTGGTCAGTTTTATTCTTATTAGTGATTCTTACGGTAGTTAAAAAATGGCGTTTGATTAAAAGTGCGTTGTTTAATGTTAAAACAGCAGGCTGGTTATTGCTGAGCGCTGCGTTACTTGGTTTTAACTGGGGGTTGTTTATTTGGTCGGTAAATAACAACCATATGTTGGATGCCAGCTTAGGTTACTACATCAATCCGTTGTTAAATGTGTTGCTGGGTGTGCTGTTTTTATCAGAACATTTACGCAAAATACAACTAGTTGCGGTCGTACTGGCGGTAACGGGCGTGGTAATTCAACTTATAAGCTTTGGTTCGTTTCCGGTTATTGCGTTTAGCTTAGCAAGCTCGTTTGCGCTTTATGGGTTAATTCGAAAGAAACTACCGGTCGATACCTTGCCTGGTTTGTTGATTGAATCGTTATTTATGTTGCCGGTAGCGCTAATTTATTGGTGGGGGTTGGACACACCAACCAGTGATTTAACCAGTAATAGCGTATCGCTTAATTTATTGTTAATTAGTGCAGGTATTGTGACTACGCTGCCGCTACTGTGTTTCACAGCGGCTGCGCGTCGTATTCAGTACTCAACTCTTGGTTTTTTCCAGTACATTGGGCCAAGTTTAATGTTTATTTTAGCAGTGCTGTTTTATGGTGAAACCTTTAGTGCTGACCGCATGGTAACGTTTGGTTTTATTTGGTCTGCACTTGCGTTATTTAGTTTTGATTCTTACCGTAACGCAAAGCGCGTAGCGGTTAACCCACAATAACGCGGTTTCTGCCTTGCTCTTTTGCTTGATACAGGCACAAATCAGCAAGCTTTAACACTTCGTCTGTACTCTGTGTATCTTTTACGGTAACCCCAATCGAAATGGTTACACAGAGTGTTTTACTGGCACAATCAATTTGCAGCTGGCTTACGGTTTCTCTAAATTGCTCAAGTAGTGCTTGATTGTCTTTGTGATTTTCATCTTTAAACAATACGGCAAACTCTTCACCACCTAGGCGAGCAACTAAGTGATCTTTGCCAAACATGGTATCAAATAAGCGTGATACTTCTTTTAGCACGATATCGCCAGCATCGTGGCCATAGTTATCGTTTACTGCTTTAAAATGGTCGATGTCGAGCATTGCTACTTGGTGTGCAAATTTTTGTCTTTTCAGTATGCTATTTGCTTGCTCAAAGAAGTATCGACGATTTGGCAGGCCTGTTAAATAATCCGAATTAGCCTGACGACGAATAGTGGCAATGTTTTCTTGCATATCTAAGTTTTGGCTTACGCGGCAATAAAACTCTTCTGGGTAAAACGGTTTTCGCAGGTAATCGTCAGCGCCATTTTTAAGAAAATTAGCCGATACGCGATTATCGTCGGTACCTGAAATACCAATAATTACTTTATCTTCAGAATTGAATTTTTCGCGAATTTTACGAGTTAAGGTAACACCGTCTATATTTGGCATTTCGTTGTCAGTAATAATGACTTTGATGTCATCGAACTGCTCAAGCTTTTCAAGTGCCGACATACCGTCTTCGGCTTCGGCTATTAAATATTTGTGTCTCAGCAAATAGCTTTTAATTAGTTTGCGCGTGTTTCTTGAGTCATCAACAATAAGTACACGCACGTTTTCATTGCGCGGCAAGCGTTTAAGCTGTGTTTCTAAGTAGGTATATGCTTGGCGACTTTCTTTAGTGATGTAATCAACAACTGGGTACTGCATTACAGTATCACGGGTTTTGTCGTCTAATTTCCCTGTCATTACAATCGTTGGGATTGATGCGCCAATCGTTAATGGAATGGCTTCACCATTTGATGCGTCGGGTAGAACATAATCAACTACAGCGCAAAAATATTCATTTACTTCAATTAAATTAATTGCAGCGGCAAGGCTATCGGCAATATCGACTTGATAGCCAATTCTAAGTGCAACATGACGTTGTATTTTAGAAATTGAGGGATTGTCTTCAATTAACAATAGTTTAGGCAGCACTGTACTTCATTATAGTTGTTTAAATTATAATTTTTAGTTTAGTGGTATAAACAAACTCTGTGAAGATATTTTGCTAATTTATTGTTCCTATACATAAACATGACAGCTAAATGTCACTTTTCTTAATGTGATTATTCTCGTTCAGGTGTTGTATTTGCTGGTGGGTGACAATTTGAATACAGAAAAATGAAAAAAAAGTTTCAAGTGTAATATTTCTGTCACGTATTGATGACACACTGCGCCTCGTTCAAATTGATTACAAATATATTTCACTCATTTAGAGGTTTTCACATGAAAAATGTTAAGGCTCCCCTTGCTTTATCTTTACTAGCTGCACTTTCAGCACCTGCAATGGCTGATGTAAACGTTTACGGTAAAGCGAATGTTACAGTACAAAATAGCGATGAAGGCGAAGGCTCTTTTACTGAAATTAAAAGCAACGCGTCTCGTTTTGGTGTAAAAGGCAGTGAGACACTTAGTGAAGAGTCAGGCTTAAAAGTTGTTTATAAGCTTGAGTGGCAAGTTGATATGTCAGATGCTTCAAACAGCAGTGATGACCATCTTAAGTCACGTAACCAGTACGTTGGTTTACAAGGCGGTTTTGGTGAAGTATTAATCGGTCGTAACGACACAGCATTAAAGCAATCACAAGGTAAACTAGACCTATTCAACGACCTTGAAGGCGATATCAAAAACGTATTCAAAGGTGAAAACCGTATGGGTGATTCAATTACTTATAAAACACCTAAGTTTAACGGTTTCCAAGTTATTGGTTCTGTAATTGCTGAAGATTCAGCTGACGCTGACAATGGTTACTCAGCAGCAGTAACCTATGGTGATAAAGGCCTTAAAAAATCTGCGATTTACGCATCTGTTGCGGTAGATAGCGAAGTAAAAGGTTATGACGTTGTTCGTGGTTCAATTCACGGTAAAGTAGCGGGCGTTAAACTAGGTGCAATGTACCAAACACAAGAAAAAATCGATGGCTCTGAGTCAGCAGATGGTTTCTTAGTTAATGCTGCATACAAAATTAACGACTACACATTAAAAGCACAATACCAAGTACTTGAGTTTGATGCGGATGCAGATGACAAAGTAGCAACGTCTGTTGGTGTTGATTACAAGCTTAACAAAAACGCTAAGCTATTCGCTTTCTACACTAAGCAAGAGAAAGACGAAACTACAGATAACGATTACCTAGCGATTGGTATGGAATACAAGTTCTAATCGAGCTTATATTGCTAACACTAGGGTCTGTTGACCTTTCAAGTTCGTTTTTGCAGCAGTTTGATAGGGTTTTATACAAGGCAGAGGCTGCGTGGCATAGTTATTCTATGTGAGCCAGCCGATAACACAGTAGAAAAGCCAATCAAGCGCTGCCGAACGGTTCTTTTGAGCGCACTTTTCTCATTGTTGCTCGATATTCGCTTAGATTACTAGGCCACACATCGAGCGCCGCGATAAAAGCACGCTCAAAGAGAGCAAAAATAGAACAGCAAAGATCAACAGACCCTAGTTTAGGTAAAGAAAAACCCAGCTAGTGCTGGGTTTTTTTGTTGTTTATACTGCGGAAAATTATAAATGCTGTTTTATGATTTCATAAAAGGCAGCAATATGATCATCGCGGTCATTTAATGCTGGAATATAACGGTAGTGTTCGCCGCCAGCATGTTCAAAAATTTCACGATTTTCTTCTTCTAATTCTTCCAATGTTTCCAAGCAGTCTGAGCTAAAAGCTGGGCTGGCAATGGCAATGTTCTTAATGCCATTTTCTTTGGCTAATTTTTCGAGTGTTTCATCGGTGTAAGGTTTTAACCATTCCGCTTTACCAAAACGACTTTGGAAGGTGGTGATTACGTCGTCTTTGTTAAGTCCTAACTTTTCTACCACTAAACGGGTGGTCATTTGGCAAAAACAATAATACGGATCGCCTTTTTCTAGGAAAAACTTAGGTGTGCCATGGTAGCTAAGTACCAATTTTTCAGGCATACCATGTTTGTCTAAATCTTCTTTGATACTTGCGGCAAGGGCATCAATATAATGCGGGTTGTCTTGATAACCATTGATAAAGTGTAGTTCAGGTACCCAACGCCAGTTAACAAGCTCACGACTAATGGCATCATAAGTTGAGCCAGTAGTTGAACCGCTGTACTGAGGATATAAAGGTAAGACGACAATTTTTTGATAGCCTTTTTCACGAATCTCTTCGAGCACTGATTTGATTGATGGGTTACCGTAGCGCATCGCTAAGAATACTTCGGCGTGATCTAGGCCTTTGTCTTTAAGTAAAGTTGCTAGCTTCGCTTGCTGTTTTTTACTGTAAACCAATAATGGTGAACCGTGTTCAGTCCAAATACCGGCGTAAAGTTTTGCCGAACGTTTTGGGCGAATACGTAAAATAATGCCGTGCAAAATAATTTTCCAAAGCACACGCGGAATTTCAACGATGCGCGGATCAGATAAAAACTCTGCCAAATAGGTTCTTAGAGCCTTTGCGGTGGGTGCATCTGGGCTGCCTAAGTTAGTGAGTAAAACGGCTGTTTTTTTATGAAATCGTTTATGCGGTTCTTCAGTGACGGCAGTGAATCGAGACACGGTGACCCTTACTTAATTTGCTAAATTAAAAAGATTGTATCAAATCTTTTTGGAAAATTGCCCACATTACGTTGTGTTAGCTATTTAAGATCAATTTTTGATAAATAACTCGAGCTTACGTTAAATAAATATGGCTGAGGACAAATAGCCTAGACTTTTGTAATTCAACAAGTTTAGATGGTGTAAATTACTACACAAGCAAAGCAAATGAAAAAAATAGCTGTTTTACTTCTCGTTGTTTTAAGTGCTTTAAGCACGCCAGTGTTTGCCAAAGAGCAAACCGTTGTTTTGATTTCCCTTGATGGTTTTCGCTGGGATTATATTGAAAAGCACCAAGCAAAGAATTTAGCAAAAATTGCTAAAGCAGGCGTTCGTGCAGAGCGCATGATTCCAGTTTACCCAACGAAAACATTTCCTAATCATATTTCAATTATTACCGGCTTGCAGCCCGCTAATCACGGCATAATTGATAATAAATTTTGTGATAGAAATCGTAAAGAATGCTACAGCATGGGCAAAGGGCGTAACGACAGTACCTGGCTAAACGGAACGCCACTTTGGAACCTTGCTGAAATGCAAGGTGTTAAAGCGGCAACTTACTTTTGGCCAGAATCAGACGCGCGCTTTAATGGTCGTACACCAAGTTACTTTTATCACTACTCGCAACATAGCGATTATCAGCGCCGCGTAGACCAAATTGTAGACTGGCTTAGCTTGCCAAAGTCACAGCGCCCACGTTTTATTGCCGCTTATTTTTCAGTGGTTGATTCAATGGGCCATGATTTTGGACCTAACGCACAGCAAACGTTTGATGCGGTGCAAAAAATGGATGCGTTAATTGCCCAGTTGGATGCGCGCTTAGCCGAGCTGAAAGATCTTAATATTAATTTAGTTTTAGTATCCGATCACGGCATGTCGCAAGTTGATCCAAAACAGACCATTGAAATTAATTCGTTGGGCTTGTCTGAAGACGATTTTCTGATTAAGAATTCAGGTACTCGTGTGCAGCTTTATAAAAAGCCAGAATCCCAAATCGCTATTTTAGAGGCTAAAAAACACTTAGCAGAGCAAGCGAAAGGGCGTTATAGCGTACTTGATAAAAGCACACTAGCGAGTCGCGGGATTAAGTTTGGTGCTCGAGATGCAGATATTATTATTGAAACCACTGCACCAAAAACGTTCTCATTTGAAGGTGAATCAGATTATTTAGGCACGCATGGTTATGCCTACACTCAAGAAATGGGGGCATTATTTATAGCTAAAGGGCCTGCGTTTAAACAAAATACGTCGATTGCTGAGTTTCCTAATCTAGATGTTTACCCAACAATTGCGAAAGTACTTGGTTTAAAAATACTTTCCCCGGTAGATGGTGATGGCAAAAGCTTGGAAAGTGCACTTGCTCAATAAAGCCAGTAATAGCTATTTCGCTTAAGGATATAAGCAGCTTTAGCCGACTTAAATAATGCGTTATTTGAGTAAACAGGTATTAAGCGCAGAAGTTAGGTTAAATACTTTATTTTTAGCAATAACTTTCCAGAAAATTAATTTAATTAGTATGAATTAAGCAAAGGTTAAGTTTAAAAAGGCTAAAGTAAGCTTAAGTTCCAATCTCCCTTGGACTTTATTTCCCTTGTTGTTTTTATACAAGCTTTGCCCGCTAACTTTAGCGGGCTTTTTTATGCCTGTTAACAGGTTTGCTTAGTTAAAAATGTAGGAGTTGACAGAGTTAAGCTAAGGTTAAGTTAGTAAACTTATACTAAAAACCAGTTCCCAATCTCCAAAAGTACTGAGTTTAACTTGGTAACAAAAAGCCCGCATATTGTAGCGGGCTTTTTATATAAGGTGGGATTATTGTTCCCAGTAAGCTTGTTGCAAACTGTCTTCTCGTTCAGGCAAGCCGCGCGTTAAACGTGGCGAATGTTGCACTAATACTTCATAACTTACACGGTTAGCATATTTACTGATTTGTGAAAGCGATGAATAGGTAAGTGCATTGATTTTATGCTTACTTGAGGTAGGAACATTTAACTGGTGATATACATTAGCGCTAATATCGTGAAGTACTGCTGCCAGTGCGCCATCACCTGCGCCATTGGTATTTTTAATGCTGTCAGGCCCGCCCATGTAAGGTGCAGTGTGAGTGTAAATTTTTACTGGATTTTTACAGTCTTTGCGACGCATCGCGCGTGAAAATTCAAACTTATTAAAATCAGGAATACTGCCTGGCATTAATTGGTGCTCTGTTGGGCGTTTCCAACAGTCATCAATGTAACTAGCTAAGAACATGCCTTGAGCGCCAGCAGTACAAATTACCATATCAACCCAATCAAGCGCTTTATCGGCGGCTAATAGCGGGTCTTCAAAGCCGGTAATAGCAAGGCCTTCCTCTTCGTTCATGGCTAATATGTCAACGTGGTCGTTAACGAAGTTTTGCCACCACTCTGGGTCTTGCTCAATTAAGAATTTGGTGCCTAAGCTCAGTACAACAGGTACATTTGCTGCGTTTGCGTATTCAACGGCTTTTAGCGCCGCTTCGGTCATGGTGTCTTCACCTGTGGTACGCATTAAATAGGCCGAAATAACTAAAGCAGACGAGTTAGCAATAAGCTCTTGGGAAATGGATTCAGGACGTAGGCGGTTCATTAAGCCTGGACTGATAGCGAAAGTACGTTCGCCACTTTCATCAATAAGGGTAAAACAACGACCAATTGGGCCATCGACCGGTTGTAGATGTTCTAAATCTACGCGGGTTGAAGTTTTACTAACGAAACGATAGGCATAACTACCAATTTTGATATTTTCGCACATTACACCAAGCAGTACCGAGCGGTCATCTGATAGCACTGAGTAATTATGCATGGTGTTACCAATAGTGCCGCCAGCAAATTCGTAGTCGATCATGTCATGATCTTTTAACCGTGCATAGAGAGCGTTGGTGGTGTCATCATCCATTACTTGCGACATACCGCGGTGCAGGCCAAACTCATTGAGAAAGGCTTGATCAACTTTGGCTTCTATATCAACCACAATTTGGTCAATACCCACTATGTAATTACGTGCAAGCTTGCTGTCTTGTGTGATCACGTTCGTTAACGGATCTTTATCTTCCACTGGAAAGTAGTGTTTTTGTCTGCGTCGTCCAGGAAATTTCATCTTGTTTCTACATTGCTTTGGCGTCGTGCAAAATGGCGGCGGATTATAGCCTAAAAAATAATTGAATAACTATGACATTAGCCCTTTATTTTAAAAAATTCTAAGAAAAAGAGATAACAATGCATGAATCTTTTTAACTTGGTAAAATATTTAAGGTGTTTATAAATCAACCTGAGTAAGTATGTACCCTGAATTTAGCGATGAATATTGGATGATTGAGGCGCTTAAACGTGCTGATATTGCCGAGCAACATGGAGAAATACCGGTTGGTGCCATTGTTGTAAAAGACAATCAGATTATTGCTGAGGGATATAATTTATCAATTACACAGCATGATCCATCGGCCCATGCTGAGATGATGGCAATTCGCCAAGCTGGCAAGCACATTGAAAATTACCGTATGCTCGATTGTACGTTATACGTCACACTTGAACCTTGCTCTATGTGTGCAGGGTTGTTGGTGCATAGCCGTATAAAACGTTTGGTATTTGGCGCACATGATGAAAAAACAGGTTCAGCGGGCAGTATTATGGACTTAACCCGTCACGAAAAGCTCAATCATCAAATAGATGTAACTAGCGGGGTTTTAGCTGAGGTGTGCAGTGAAAAGCTGTCGGCATTTTTTAAAAAACGTCGCGCAGAAATAAAAGCCGCTAAAAAAGCGGCTAAAGGTGAAAGCTAGCTCGCTTCAGCTTCCACCAATAAATTAAATGCTCTGCGACGCTCAAGAACTTTACGATGGGTGTTGCGTCTTGCAATACGGCGACGAATAGCACAAGTGTTAACCGTACTGCGTTTTACTTTGAATTTTCTACGCGTTTTTAGCATAGGTTCTCCTTAAAAAGGTGAGAGTGGAGAAGGGTGATTGGCTAAAGCCCTTATCTCTCGATAAGTTTATTAATAAATTATGACACTTATATGACATTCACAGTGGTGAATTCAACTATTGTGTTACTCATCTTGGTTTTCATCAAGCCAAACGAGCGTGTCGTAATAGCGGCGAATATTATCGACATATTTAACGGCGACATCGCCACGGGCGAACCCGTATCTTGTTTGGCGATAGTAGCGCTTTTTAATCAGTAACGGTAAATGTTTTTTCACATCTGCCCATTTGTCGGCATCGCCACCTGCTTTTTCCGTTAACACGCGAGCATCTTCCATATGACCAAAGCCCACATTGTAAGCGGCAAGCGCAAGCCAAGTGCGGTCTGGTTCTTTTATGCGTTCGGGCACGCGATTAATCAATTTTTCTAAATAGATACCGCCACCACGAATATTTTGTTCAGGTTCAAGGCGGTTTTTAACACCCACCGATTTAGCAGTGGGCAAGGTCAACATCATAATACCGCGTACGCCAGTTGGCGATTTGGCACGAGGGTCCCACATCGACTCTTGATAACTCACAGCTGCCAGTAAGCGCCAATCAAGGCTGCGTGAATATTGCTTAAACCAATCTCGGTATTTAGGTAATACATCACGAACTGCTTCTATATAAGCGAGGGTATTGATGTAGTTAAACTGACGAACGTGGCCAAAATATTTTTCTTCTAGGTTTTGCAATAGGCCTGTTGAGCGCGCATAACCAAAAAACTCAATCGCCATTGCATATAAACTGTCGTCATCATTTTGCTGTAGCATCCAAGCGACGGGTTCTTCACGGGTCACTGAAAAGGCAATACTAAGCTCAGGGTGATAGCGGCGAAATAGCGCTAAAGTATGCGAGTCAGCAATGGTGTAATCGAATTTGCCATCAATAATGCCTTGTAATAATTCGGCTTCATCAAACTCTTCGGTTTCAACCCATTGTAAGTTTTCAAAGTTGGCTTTTGCTTTTAATAAACTGGCGGCATGAGCGCTTTTGGCAATAACGGTAACAGGGGCATCTAGCTGTGAAAAATTACGCGGTCTTTTGCGCCCTTGTTTATAAACTAGTTTTTGACTGATTGAGCGATATTGCGGAGCAAAACGGTATTTATTTAAACGTGATTTGTTTAGGGTAAGGCCTGAGGCCAGAATATCGATTTGTCCTTTTTCTAGCTTGTTAAGCATGTCTTTAATTGAGAAAAAAGGAATGATTTCGAGTTCTGCGTCAATAAAATTTGCGAATGCTTTGGCTAGCTCATATTCAAAACCGAGCTCACCATTGGCACTAATATAGTAGGTACTTTCGCCGGCAAGCGTGCCGATACGAACTTTATCTTTTTGTTTAATTTGGCCGAGGTGTGTTTCTGCGACAGGCTCTGAGCATGCTGCCAGCAAAAAAATAACCAGTGTAATTACAACGCGTTTTAGCACTCAAATCCTAAAATAACTAACCCCTACAAGCTTGTTATAACAGATAAAGTCCCGATCGTCACGAGGACTAATGTCCTATACATGAAAATAGAATTTGCCTATTTTTGTCTATTTTTTGATTTTTATTTAAATCTCATGTCATTTTCCACTATAATGTGCGCCCATAAATCTTCGTTCAATCCTTAACCCCGGATGAAAATACCTATGTTGATCCTACGTGGTGCACCTGCACTTTCTGATTTTAAAGTTCAAAAGATCCTTAAAACCTGCGCTGACGCCAATTTACCAGTGACTGGTGTTTACGCTGAGTTTATGCATTTTGCTGATTTAACAGCAGAACTTTCAGAGTCTGAGTTAGACAAACTAAATAAGCTATTAAAGTATGGCCCGACCATTACTGAACATACGCCTGAAGGTGCGCTCATTTTAGTGACGCCGCGCATTGGTACCATTTCTCCATGGGCATCAAAGGCAACTGATATTGCTAACAACTGTGGTTTAGACAAAGTACACCGTGTTGAACGTGGTATTGCTTACTATGTTGAAGGCGACCTAAACGCTGAGCAGTTAAATGACGTTGCTAAGCTAGTTCATGACCGTATGACAGAGTCTGTTCACAATAGCCTTGAAGATGCAGGTCAGTTATTCCGCGTTGAAGAGCCGCGCCCAATGTCATCAGTAGACATTCTTGGCGGTGGCCGTGAAGCGCTTGTGACTGCAAACGTAGAGCAAGGTTTCGCACTAGCAGATGATGAAATTGACTACCTAGTAGAAAACTTCACTAAACTAGGTCGTAACCCGAACGACATCGAATTATTCATGTTCGCACAGGCGAACTCAGAGCACTGTCGTCACAAGATTTTCAACGCCGATTGGACAATCGACGGCGTAGAACAGCCTAAGTCGCTGTTCAAAATGATCAAGAATACTTACGAAACGCACCCAGAAAACGTACTGTCTGCTTATAAAGATAATGCAGCGGTAATGAAGGGTTCTAAAGCGGGTCGTTTCTTCCCAAATAAAGAAGGCGAGTACAGCTACAATCAAGAGAACATTGAAATCTTGATGAAGGTTGAAACGCACAACCACCCAACTGCGATTGCTCCATTCTCTGGCGCATCAACCGGTTCTGGTGGTGAAATTCGTGACGAAGGTGCAACAGGTCGTGGTTCTAAGCCAAAAGCAGGCCTAGTTGGTTTTACTGTATCTAACCTTCGCATCCCTGGTTTTGAACAACCGTGGGAAACTAACTTCGGCAAGCCTGGTCGTATTGTTGATGCACTAGACATCATGATTGACGGCCCGCTAGGTGGCGCGGCGTTCAACAACGAATTTGGTCGTCCTAACCTACTTGGTTATTTCCGTACTTACGAAGAAAAAGTTAACAGCCATAACGGTGAAGAGGTACGTGGTTACCACAAGCCAATCATGCTTGCAGGTGGTCTAGGTAACATCCGTACTGAGCACGTTCAAAAAGGTGAAATTCCAGTAGGTGCTAAGCTAGTAGCACTAGGTGGCCCTGCGATGAACATCGGTCTTGGTGGTGGTGCGGCATCATCAATGGCATCTGGTCAGTCAAACGAAGATTTAGACTTTGCTTCTGTACAGCGTGAAAACCCAGAAATGGAGCGTCGTTGTCAGGAAGTTATTGATAAATGTTGGCAGCTAGGCGACGAAAACCCAATCGCGTTTATCCACGATGTGGGCGCGGGTGGTCTTTCAAACGCATTCCCTGAGCTAGTAGACGACGGTGGCCGTGGTGGTAAATTCCAACTACGTAATATCCCGAACGATGAGCCGGGTATGGCACCGCACGAAATTTGGTGTAACGAATCACAAGAGCGCTATGTACTTGCAGTAGCAGCTGAAGACTTCGCACGTTTTGAAGAAATCTGTAAGCGTGAGCGCGCACAATACGCAGTAATTGGTGAAGCAACAGAAGAGCGTCACCTAACAGTTGCGGATAGCCACTTTGATAACAACCCGGTAGATCTTCCGCTTGAAGTGCTACTTGGTAAAGCACCTAAGATGCACCGTGACGTTGAATCAAAGAAAGTAGAGGGTCAAGCTCTAAACACAGACAGCATCGATGTAGAGGAAGCGGCTAAGCGTTTACTTCGTCTACCTACTATCGCTGAAAAAACATTCCTTATCACTATTGGTGACCGTACGGTAACAGGTTTAGTGGCACGTGACCAAATGGTTGGCCCTTGGCAGGTGCCAGTAGCAAACTGTGCTGTAACAGCAGCAGCGTTTGACACTTACCACGGTGAAGCTATGTCTATGGGTGAGCGTACACCTGCAGCACTTCTAAACTACGGTGCATCAGCACGTTTAGCAGTAGCAGAAGCGTTAACGAACATTGCTGGCGCAAACATTGGCGGTCTTGAGAACATCAAGCTATCTGCAAACTGGATGGCAGCAGCAGGTCACCCTGGTGAAGACGCAGGTCTTTACGAAGCAGTTAAAGCAGTAGGTGAAGAGTTATGTCCAGCACTTGGTCTAACGATCCCTGTTGGTAAAGATTCAATGTCAATGAAGACAACATGGCAAGATGACGGTGAAGATAAAGCGGTTACAGCTCCTCTTTCTCTAGTAATCACTGCATTTGGCCGTGTAGAAGACATTCGTAAAACAGTAACCCCTCAGCTTCGCACTGATAAAGGTGATTCAAGCCTAATCCTAGTTGATTTAGGTGCTGGTCAAAACCGTATGGGTGCATCAAGCCTTGCACAGGTTTACAAGCAGCTTGGTGACAAGACGCCTGACGTTGATAGCCCTGAGCTATTAAAAGGCTTCTACAACGCAATGCAAGCACTTGTGGCTGACGAGAAGCTACTTGCCTACCACGACCGTTCAGACGGTGGTTTATTCACAACTGTTGCTGAAATGGCATTTGCTGGTCGCACAGGTGTGACTGTAAACCTTGATAGCCTAACAGGTTCAGACATCGAAGCACTTTATAACGAAGAGCTAGGTGCGGTAATTCAGATTCGTAACGACGACCTTGCAGCAGTTGAAGCTATTCTTGCTGATAACGGTCTTGCAGCAATCAGCCACACTATTGGTGCACTAAACGCTGAAGACAAAGTTATCTTCAACCGTGGCGGTGAAGCAGTTCTAGCAAATACACGTACTGAACTACGTACTATTTGGGCTGAAACAACTTACAAGATGCAAGCACTTCGTGATAACCCAGAGTGCGCTAAGCAAGAATTTGATGCGAAATTTGATGAAAAAGATCCTGGTCTTAACGTTAAATTAAGCTTCGACCTAAACGAAGACGTAGCAGCACCTTATATCGCAACAGGTGCTAAGCCTAAGATGGCTATCCTACGTGAGCAAGGTGTTAACTCACACGTTGAAATGGCAGCAGCATTTAACCGTGCAGGCTTTGCAGCAGTAGACGTACACATGAGTGACATCCTTGAAGGTCGCCTAACGCTAGAAGAGTTCAAAGGCCTTGTAGCATGTGGTGGTTTCTCTTACGGTGACGTACTAGGTGCCGGTGAAGGTTGGGCTAAGTCAATTCTATTCAATGACATGGCACGCGATCAGTTCCAAACATTCTTTGAGCGTCAAGACACGTTCAGCTTAGGTGTGTGTAACGGTTGTCAGATGCTTTCAACACTGAAAGAGCTTATCCCAGGTACTGAGCACTGGCCACGTTTTGTAACTAACAAGTCAGAGCGTTTTGAAGCACGTTTCAGCCTTGTTGAAGTACAAGAAAGCCCGTCAGTATTCTTCCAAGGTATGGCTGGTTCTCGCATACCAATCGCAGTATCTCACGGTGAAGGCCATGCAGAGTTTGCAAACGACGCAGCAGTGAAAGCAGCACTAGAGTCTGGCACTGTTGCAGTTCAGTACGTTGATAACTTTGGTAAGCCAACAACGCAATACCCTAACAACCCGAATGGTTCACCAGAAGGTATTACAGGTATCACATCAACTGACGGTCGTGCAACAGTAATGATGCCACATCCAGAGCGTGTATTCCGTGCAGTTGCTAACTCATGGCACCCAGATGAGTGGAAAGAAGATAGCCCATGGATGCGTATGTTCCGCAATGCTAGAAAGAATATCGGCTAATACTTAGCTGAAAAGAAAAGGTCGCGATAGCGGCCTTTTTTGTTGGTTGAGTAAGCTAACTCTTGGCAGCGATACCCAAAAAAAGAGTGGAAAGAGGACAGCCCATGGATGCGTATGTTTCGTAACGCACGCAAGAACGTGGGTTAATTGAGTTAATTTATAACTCGTTAGAAAAGGTCACTTCGGTGGCCTTTTTTGTATCTGTACGATGAGACCGACAAAAATATCGGGAACATTTTTGAACAGCGCAGCTGGCCCGAAGGGCGAAAGGCAGGATGCCTGAAGTCATCGAAGTTTCGCAGCGTGTTTTACGTCAGTCTGCGATGACGATTACTGCGTAGCGCACCGGGCCGCATCTTCAGGACGAATTAGTCTGCACTGCCTCAACTTAATTTAATTGAAAGGTCACTTCGGTGGCCTTTTTTATTATCTAAAATAAATATTTAAGTTAAATAAGATTAGTAACTTTTACAGGATTTTAATTTAATTAATAAATTAGTTTTTATTTATATAAAGTTTAGATAAATATTCAAATTGCATTGAGCTTTGTTGTAGAAAAGCGCATACTGGCGGCAAACATTTAACTGCGAATAAGTATCATGACGATTTGTGATGTTCCCGTAAAGCAACAGGCGACAATAGCGCGCTTGTGTCCAAGTTTAGATTCTGCCGTCGCTCAACGACTAGAGGAAATGGGGTTCGCTGAAAATGCGTTAATAACCTGCATACGTCGCACACCGTTCAATGGTCCCATTGTTTATCAAGTGGGGGATTGTGTTTACTCACTCGAACCTGCAATAGCTAAACGTATTTACATCGCATAAACCGTAAGAACCCTCATGAAACGAATTTTATTAGTTGGTAAGCCCAACTGTGGTAAAAGTTTGCTTTTTAATCAGTTAACAGGCTTAAAGCAAAAAGTTGCTAACTTTCCAGGTGTCACAGTCGAGCTTAAAAGTGGTCAATTTAATGACTTTGAAGTAGTTGATTTTCCAGGTACCTATTCGCTAAATACGCTTTCAAAAGATGAGCAGATCGCAGTCGAAAAGCTAAATGAGGCGATTAATCAAGACGACACCGAAGTGATTGTAAATGTACTAGACGCAACGCGATTAGAGCGCAGTTTGGTATTTGCATTGCAAGTGCAACATTTAGCACAGCAACATAATAAAAAGGTCGTGTTTGCACTTAACTTAATTGATGAATTACAGCGCTTTAATCATCAAATAGATGTCGCACAACTCGCTAAAGATTTGAATGCTCCAGTATTTGCTTTGTCAGCAAAAACGCTTATAGGTGTAACTGAGTTTCAAAAAGGTTTAGTTGAAATTGCTAAAGCACCTTTTCAGCAAAATCTTCATTCAGATCCTAGTAAAAACGTGCAAAGTGCTAAAGCGCTTGCAAAAAAATATGCAATTGCCAGCGATATTGTGCTTAAAAAGCAAAATGTTATCGATAACTTTTTGTTAAATAGCGTGTTTGGTGCTGTGGCATTTTTTACAATTATGTTTTTATTGTTTCAGAGCATTTTCACATGGGCTGCGCCGTTAATGGATGGCGTAGAAATGCTTATTGGTGATACCGCCGCGCTTGTTACAGGGTTATTGCCAAGTGGCATGATGCAAGACTTTACGGCAGATGCTTTGTTTGGTGGTGTGGGTTCTTTTTTAGTATTTGTGCCGCAAATTATGGTGCTGACGTTTATCATAGGTCTGCTCGAAGACAGTGGTTATTTGGCACGAGCTGCTTTGATATGCCATAAGCCTTTGAGCTTCTTTGGTTTGTCTGGTCGTAGCTTTATTCCTTACCTATCTGCACATGCCTGCGCGATACCTGCCATTATGGCCGCCAGGACCATAGAGTCACCGCGTAAACGCCTGATCACTATGATGACTATTCCCTTGATGTCATGCTCTGCAAGATTGCCGGTTTATGCCTTGTTAGTTGAGGTATTTATTCCGGCAGATCACACAGTACTTGGTATCTTTAACTTACAAGGTATCGCATTTTTTGCCCTGTATTTATTTGGCATTGTGATGGCGCTGATTGTAAGTGCATTATTGAGTAAGTCTAAAATGACAGAGCAGAGCCAGTCTGAAATGCCATTTATTTTAGAACTGCCAACCTACCGAATGCCCCATTGGAAACCACTAATGCACCGTGTTTTAAACAGTGGCATTTATTTTATTAAACGCGCTGCACCGGTTATTTTTATGGTGTCTGTGGTGATTTGGGTGCTAGGATATTTTCCGCAAAATGCTGATTTAGAGCACTCGTTACTTGGTCAATTTGGTCAGTTTATTGCACCAGTGTTTGAACCACTTGGTGTAGATTGGCGCTATGGTGTGGCAATCATGATGTCGTTTTTGGCGCGAGAAGTCTTTGTTGGTGCGTTAGGCACACTGTATGGCATGGAAGGCGCTGATGAAAATATTGCAGGACTAGCATCACAAATTATGGCAGATGGCTTACCACTTGGTACTGGCATTGGTTTAATGCTGTTTTATGTAGTGGCATTGCAATGTGTAGCAACCGTGGCAACGATAAAAGCGGAAATGGGTAACGCTAAACTCGCATGGGCTTTATTTGTGGTGTATGGATTAGTTGCTTATTGCTTAGCTGCACTTGCTCATTACTTTATATAAACATCTTACGTTATGCATTAGAGGCTATTTTCATGGCTCCTTTTCAGCCATTAGGTGCGTTACCGAGTCGATGTTGTGATTCAGTTTTAGGTTGAAGCACCGAGCGCATTAAATTAATGACTTTTTAATCCCTTAGTTGTTAGTATTGCGCTGTACCTAAATCGGTTAAACCCTTATTGGAAGTAAGTAATGAAAAAATTAACTTTAGTTGTAATGGTAACGGGCGCGTTTTACGCTAATTCTGTGAGTGCGGTTGATTTAAAAAGCACGTTAAATACTGCTGTAGCGAACCAAACAGCAGAAAAAACAACATCAAATGCCTTAGTAAAATATGCATCTGAACAATTGGGTTTATCTGAAGATATCATTGGTTCAGGCATGGGCGCGTTGCTCAAAGTAGCAAAAGATCATGTTAGCCCTGAAAACTTTGCCTTGATTAGTCAAGCATTACCAAATACTAACGGGCTGATCAGTGAAGCGCCTAAATCGTCAATGTCTTCACTAAGTTCAATGCTAGGCAAAGGTGGCGATAAAGGTAAACAAGCTGCAAGCCTAGGTTATTTGGATAGTGCGTTTGAAAGCATTGGTATTCCAAAAGAGCAAGTTCCTTTACTAGTAAACTCATTAGTTGGCTACATGGCGAATAATGGATACAGCAAAGAAGCTAACTTATTAAAGCAAGGTTTAAGCTTTTTATAAATTTAAAACCACAATAAAAAAGGCCACAATGGCCTTTTTTATTTAAACAGGGTTTGAACGTAACCGCTTTTCTCGCCATATTTTTAGGTAAAATAACCCGAGAGTCAGCTCGGTGATTATTGCCAAAAAGATCCCTACACCTGCATTACCTAGCGTAAATTCAATACTACCGAGTATTGCCAAGCCAAACATAATCACCATAAAACTCAAGCTAACACCTAGCTGTGCCGTGTTGTCTGATATGTTGCGTATTTGCCAAGAGACCAATGCAAGCCCAAGAAACAGAATGCTTGCTCTACGCCCCATAAAATAGGTTGCATCGCTGGCTTCAATATTAAATAGATAAAAAAGCAGCTCGGGTATTCCCATTAGGGCGACTGAAAGTAACGCAGCGATTAACGCCGTGATACCTGATAACAAACGAAAGTCCACTATTTACTCCCAGTAAAAAATGTAAAGCGTCGCATTATCGAAATTGATAACAGTATTATTAATGCAAAAAATGGCAATGTTCCTGAGGATGACTTCTTATTGTCTGTAACGTTATTTGCTGGGAGTGCTGATTTAGAGGCATCTAGTGGGAAAGCATCTAGGCTATCTTCTACGCCGTCACCATCATCATCGGTATCGGTATTGTTACCTATGCCGTCACCATCAGTGTCAACTGACTCTGTCGCATCGAGCGGGAAAGCATCCGCAGTATCTAATACACTGTCATTATCGTCATCAGTATCTGCGTTATTGCCTATACCATCACCATCGGTATCGACCGACTCTGTCGCATCGAGTGGGAATGCATCCGCGGCATCTAATACACTGTCATTATCATCATCAGTATCTGCGTTATTACCTATACCATCACCATCGGTATCGACTGATTCTGTCGCATCGAGTGGGAATGCATCCGCAGCATCTAATGCACCGTCATTATCGTCATCAGTATCGGCATTATTGCCTATGCCATCACTATCTGTGTCTACCGACTCATTAGCATCGAGTGGGAATGCATCTTCGGTATCTAGTACACTATCATTGTCGTCATCAGTATCAGCATTGTTACCAATACCGTCAACATCGGTATCCAGCCATTCACCTGCATCTAATGGGAAAGCATCTTTATCGTCTAAATAGCCATCATTGTCATCATCAGGATCGAGTTTGTTTCCAATGCCATCATTATCAGAATCTAACCATTCAATGGGATTAAATGGGAAGGCATCTATATCATCGTTGTAACCGTCATTATCATCATCCAGATCTTGGTCGTTTGGAATGCCGTCGTTATCTGCGTCATTAATCTCGCCAGCTTCTGAACCGTAAGTAAAATAATCATTGAGTGAATAAATGACATCTCTGGAATTAGTGCCATCGAAGGTAACGCGTAAACTGAGCGAATGATTTCCTTCTATTAACGGCAAGGAAACTGCAACAGGTCCTAAATCAGCTTGCCAAAAATAAACTTCTTCCCAATCACCGTCATTTATCTTTATTTCAGTCTTCTTAGCTTCTAAATCATTTCCCATGAAATGAATATCAATACCAATCTTATTGAGCTCAGGCTGAATAAATGTTCCACCATGATAATAAGCACCAATAGTTCCAATGCTTGGAATATAAAAACTGTCTTTGGCTGAAAGCTCAACACTGGAATTGTTAAAAGTCAGTTTAAATTTCAGGTTTTCACAGCTGTCTTTAAAATGTGAAAGACGAGACTCATTTGAATTTAAAGTACCAGTGTGAAGCTGTGTTTTTGTACCATCTTCATGCTCACAGAAAAATTGGTATTGACTATCAATATTGTATTTTGCACCTTGTAGGTCATGGTAAAATTGACCGTCCAAATATTTATTTGGTTTAAGTGAGATTGTTTCTCCATCACTTACAATGGATGCTGATAAATAAGCCTTTTCTGGGTTAAGTGGCAGTTCATTATTGGGCGTTTCTATTGGATAGCGATCGTAACCCCGAACGTAGTCAGAAATGCGTAGTTTGCCTTTGTTGCTTAAGCCGAAGTATGGTGAAACAATAAACGCTGTTTCAGCATTAGTAGAATCAAATAATTGCAGTATTTTTTTATCCAATACTGATTCATTATTTGTTTCGAACACTTGTATCTTAGTTATGTCGTTGGATAAATCTATATTATTTGCAGGATCATAGTGATGATCTTGCACTTTATAAGCAGCAACGTCGTTATAATTCGATAAATCAAATGTTGTGGCACTCAAAGTTGTTAAATCAATTTGAATATCCTCGCCAAGCATGCCTGTTTGTGAAGGTGTGTTTTGATATAAAAATAGTTTTTCTGTGTCGGATTGGTCTGTAATTCTATAGTGAGATTGATAGGAAAACTCATAGCTATGGTCAAGATTACCAACAGCAAGGTATTGAATGCTAGGCTGAGTAGGGGCAGATAACCATCCTAGTTTAAGTGTATCTTTTGAAAAGTACGTTGACGTAAAGAAGTTATTGATGTGTGTAAAGTCACTATTACCACTTGCATCTGTTAAGGAGGTTAACCCCGTTACGTGAGTTAACTCATCAACATCTAATTTAAATTCGGTATTCTCAGTTAAGTTTAGTAGATGAGAAGAAATCCCTTTTTTTATATTGATAAAACCAGACCTAACAGGTAAATCGCTGGTATCTAGATTAAAATAGGTAGCTCCCAACCAAAGGCTAGTATCGGGAACATTAATTATTACAGGAGATAGACCTGTTACTGTGTAAGTTGACCTTTCGCCGCTAGAATCGATCATATCTACAGATACCTCACTCGGTGAGTTAGTAGACAAAGTTAGTTTCATCGCATTTTCAAAGTAAGTAGGAATGCGTAATCTACTGGTATCAGATTCTAAAACGACCGCATTATGATGAATACCATCAGCTGCAACATCAGGAATAATAGCGGTATCTTGAACATCAACAGTAATTGTTAATTCAGCGGAGCTTTTTGCTGCGACAACTATCGATTCTTTATCGCTCGAAATAGAAGCACCTGTGGGAAAACCTTCTGTAAAACTCACCTTGTATGTTTGCGCCTCGTTAGCGCTATTATAAATTGTGAATGTTTTGGTGCTAGACCATTGCTTAGTGTTTTTATCTAAGGTGCCAAAATTTAACGCGGTTAGACTGGCGGATGTAGTTGCTTTTAGGCTTGCTAATATATCCAATCTTCCAGCGCCTTGTGCAAGTGGTGATACACCTAAATCAATTGCTCCTGCTACCAATAGCTGTTTGGCAGAGGAAGCGTTAAGAGAATCATTGTTCTGCTTTAATAACGCAATGGCTCCTGCAACATGTGGGGTAGCCATACTCGTGCCGCTTAAATGACCATAACTATACCTACCAGTTAATGTCGACTCTATGTAGTGGCCAGGAGCTGTAATTTCCGGTTTTGTAAAATTAGTTGCGGTTAGCGCTTTCGATGAGAATGATGACATTTCATCAATCTTCCTCGATGATGCAACGGTGATTGCTTTTTCGGCAGCTGCTGGAGAACTGTTGTTTATAGCGCCATAATAGCCATCATTACCGGCAGCAACTACCACAACTACTCCTGCATCAACCGCATTATTAACAGCGGTGCTGGTTGGATCTGTAGCATTACCACTTCCGCCTAAACTCATATTGATAATGTCTACTGCATCATCAGTTGTAATATCTCCATCAGGGTCTACTGCGCGTTCAATACCAGCGATAATGTCACTACTATATCCCCAACCATCGTCATTAAGTACTTTATAAGCATGAAAAGTAACATTGGGTGCAACGCCTTTAATATAACCATTTGCGCCTACAATACCAGCGACGTGAGTACCATGCCCATTTTCATCCATAGGATCATTGTCGTTGTAATGAAAGTCATAACCATTTGTTACGCGGCAATTAATACCAAAGCAGCCACCTAGATCTGGGTGAGTGTAATCAACACCTGAATCTAAGATAGCAACAACAACGCCTTCGCCTGTTAATAGTTGTCCGTCATTACTTTGAAGCTCCCATACTTTGTCAGCATTAATAAGTGGCACACTTTGTTCTAAATTAACGGTTTTAATGGTGTCTTTACTTACGCTTTTTACGCTAGGGAGTTGTCTTAGCGAATCTATGTAAGTTTGTTCGGCTTCTAATACAATCGCGTTGTTTACACGTGAAAATTGTCTTAACACCTTTATGTTTGGCGAAATAGCACGTAGTGCATGAATTGTTGATAATTGCTGGTTTTGAATGGCAAGTTCTGTTTGTTGAAGCTTAGAATTAATATGATGCAGCTGGTTTTGTGAAGCTGTTTTCGCTTGACCTTTGTCGGGAAATAGTTGTTTTTCAATTTTTCGTTTTACTTCTAATACCGATGCCTCTTTAAGCTGAACGATATAACGAGGTTTAGCACTCGTGTAGTATGACTTTTGCTCTAAAGGCTTACCATTTTCATTCAGAACAACGCGTGTGTGTTTTGTGACACTAGTTTGACGTTCATTCAAATTTAGATTATTTGAAAGTGAAAAGTTTGTGTTGCTTGCGTGTAATGAGGTAGCGATTGATAAGGCACATACAGAGACTGCGAACTGTCCCTTTTTCACAAAATATGGCATATATCATCCTTTGAGTACTATGAATATGGTGCTCATAGTACTCAGTTTAAAAGGTGATCGCTAGTCTAGATTGCCGAAACATAAGTATTTGATTTCTAAATAATCATCTAATCCATAAGCGGATCCTTCGCGGCCGTAACCGGACTGTTTTACGCCACCAAATGGGGCGGCGGCATTTGAAATAATGCCTTCATTAATGCCAAGCATGCCAAACTTTAATTGATTGGCTGCGCGCATAATGCGATTAATGTTTTGGCTATAAAAGTAAGCGGCAAGGCCATACTCAGTATCGTTAGCGAGATTGATAGCACTTTGCTCATCATCAAAGCTAAAAATAGTGGCTACTGGGCCAAAAATCTCGTTTTGTGCAATCTCCATAGTGTTGTTGCAGTTGGTTAAAATAGTTGCTGGGTAGCCTGTTGCACTTGCTTCACCTTGGTAGTGAATATGTGCGCCTTCACTTAGCGCTGTATCAACTAATTGTGTGACTTTATCGATTGCGGCTTGGTTAATAAGCGGACCAAGTTGCACATCGTTCAGGCCATTGCCTTGTATTAACTGCTTTAACTTTTCTGTGAAGATGGATAAAAATGGCTGTTTAATGGATTCGGCAAGATAAATACGATTGGCGCACACGCAGGTTTGCCCAGCGTTTCGAAATTTTGCTGCAATTAACCCTGTGGCTGCAGCTTCTAAATCAGCATCGTCAAAAACAATAAACGGTGCATTACCGCCAAGCTCCATCGAAACGCGTTTTACCGTTGATGCGGCTTGTTGGGTGAGTAATTTACCCACAGCTGTGGAACCGGTAAAACTAAACTTGGCAATATCTGGATGGGTGGTTAACACCTCGCCAATGGCTTTAGCATTAGTACCTGCAACCACATTAAAAACACCTTTTGGTATGCCTGCCTGTAGGCTTAATTCAGCCATTGCCAGCGCACTTAAAGGCGTTAACTCTGATGGTTTCACAATAAAACAGCAGCCTGCAGCAAGTGCAGCTGCGGCTTTTCGGGTGATCATCGCATTAGGAAAATTCCAAGGTGTAATCGCCGCAACAACACCAACAGGGTGTTTTGTTACAATCACTTGCTGAGAATTGCTTAGTGCAGGAATGGTATCGCCGTAAACTCGCTTGGCTTCTTCGCAAAACCACTCAATATAACTAATGCCATATTTAATTTCACCGCGCGCTTCCGCCAGTGGCTTACCTTGCTCTAAGGTGAGTAATAGCGCTAAATCGTCAAGATTTTCTGTTAATAACTCGCCCCACTTTTTAAGTTGAGATGCTCGTTCGTAGGCAGTGGTACTTTGCCATGCTTGTTGAGCGCTTTTGGCGGCAGAAACAGCATCTTCAACTTGCGTTATTTCAATATTATCAACCTGCAGTAGTGACTCATTGTTAAAAGGATTAATAACATCAAATGAGCTTTTTGATGATAACCACGAGCCGTTAACGAAACTACTTTGTTTAATCAGTGATTGGTTTTTTAACTGCGATAAATTAGGTGTTGTCACGTACTAACTCCTGTGGTTTTAAAATAGTCTCGTCGTATACGTAAAAATGCTCGCTTGAGGCTTGCTGCCACCAGATACTCCAATTGCCAAGTGGCCTATCTTCCAGTATTTCACCTTTGCGTAACGGTTTTATTAAGCTGCCAACCGACATTAGCAAGCCGTATGGCGTTCTGCGTTTTACCATTTGCGGCAATAGTTTATCGGGGTCGTCTAATCCCATGCTACCGAGTAATTCATAAAAGGCGTGAAGGGTATTTTTATGAAAGTTTTTAACTCGCTCACTTTTACTTTCAACATCGATTGCTTTTGCGCGCGCAGGATCTTGTGTGGCAATGCCAGTTGGGCATTCGTTAGTGTTACAGCTGCGAGATTGAATGCAGCCTAATGCCATCATCATAGTTCGCGCTGCGTTCACAGCGTCTGCGCCAATTGCAAGTTTTGCTAATAGATCGAATGCCGATGCGGTTTTACCAGAGGCAATAATGCTAATTCTATCGCGAATACCAACGCCAATTAATGCGTTATGAATAAGGTAAACACTTTCAAGGCAGGTCATGCCTAAGCGGTTTGAAAATTCAACGGGCGCAGCGCCTGTGCCACCCTCAGCGCCATCAACTGTAATAAAGTCGGGGTAAATATCCAGTTCTAACATGGCTTTACAGATTGCTAAAAACTCGGCGGGATTGCCTAAACAAAGTTTAAAGCCAACAGGTTTGCCCTGGCTAAGCTCGCGTAATTCAGCAACAAAGTTAAGTAATTCTTTTGGCGTTTTGCACTTGGGATGCGCCGCTGGCGATATACAGTCTTTATCTTGGTCCACTAATCGAATACGTGCTATTTCGTCGGTAATTTTTGCTTTAGGCAATACACCACCATGCCCTGGTTTTGCACCTTGCGATAGCTTTATTTCAATCATTTTAACTTGCGGTAATGCGCTTTTAGTGCGAAATACTTCATGGTCAAAGTCGCCATCTTGTGTTCGACACGAAAATAACCCCGAACCGATTTGCCAAACAATGTCGCCACCGTGTTTTAGGTGATAAGGGCTGAGCCCGCCTTCACCAGTATTGTGGTAAAAACTACCTTTATGGGCGCCTAAGTTAAGCGCTTCGATGGCGTTTTTACTTAACGAACCAAAACTCATTGCAGAAATATTTAAGCGAGATGCCGAATAGGGTTGTTTGCAATCCGGACCACCAATTAGCGTGCGCTTATATTCTTCTTTTACGTCACACGGCGCGAGCGAGTGCCATAAACTTAAATAATTTTCTTCCAGTAAATCGCGCTGCGTACCAAAGGCAATAGTATCGCGCACCGATTTTGAACGTTGGTAAACAAGCGAACGTTGCTCGCGGTTAAAGGGTTTTTCTTCGGTGTCGTTGGCAATAAAATATTGCTGTATTTCAACGCGAAATGACTCTAAAAAATAGCGAATGTAAGCAACAACTGGGTACAACCGGTTTAAATTACGCTTTGAGAAAAAGATATCGAAAAAGCCAATCGCACTGTAAAGAAGGGTAAAAATAAACAGTGATAGTGTTAGGTCATCAGGATGCTGTTGCCATAAAAAAAATGTAGTAGCGTTTCCTAAGGTGAGTATTAACCAATAGGTTTTTTGCATAATAGTCATGTAGTTTACTCTTATTTTGCTGACGGTTGCGTATAAGAGATAAAGGATTGACGCGAGACGACTAATTTGGGCAACCCTTGCACTCGTCTCTAATTTTGCATAATAACGTGGTCTTTGTCACTGAAAGAAAAAGGAAACCGTATTGGTTTCCTTTTATTCAGAAAGGGTTGGGTTCTGAATGTTTGACTGGTTTTAAAAATTAGCGAGCAAGTTTACGCCAAACTTCCGTTTCTTCTGTGCCATTCACTAACCCTTTGTGATGCCAGTAAATAACTTCTTGGCCGTGTTCTTGTTTGGTTTCAAGCCAACCTTTAAAGGTAAACACTTTACCTTGGTGCTCATTTGAAGTGCCTTTTTCAATATGCTCGCTGTAGCTATCGCCGTCTATGGTAAACTTGCCGGCTAAATACCCTAAGAACTCACCTTGCTGCATATTGTTTAAGGCAAATTTATCGCCTTTCACGGTTTTGATTGCCACAAGTGTCGCGTTATCTGCTTTTAGTACTTCATCTGACGGCGTTTTGTATTCACCTTTAATAAATTGCCAATCACCTTCATATTGGTGGGCAATGGCATTTGATACAAAAAGTGCGAGTGTTAGGCATAGTCCTTTAATTAAATTCATTGGTATTTCCTGTTATTAATGTTTGGTAACAGTTAATACTAAAGGCCTTTTAAAAAGTAGTGTTAGAATCACAAATCAGAAAAAAATAAGAAAAATTCAGCCCATAAATCACATTAATTACCGCTCAGGAGTATAAAAAATGCAGCCATCATCTTCACGCCTTAATTATTCATTTATCACTGAAAAAGATATCGATGATTTATATCAACTCGACCAAGACCCTGCGGTAATGAAATATTTAAATGGTGGCAAGCCAACCACGATGGAAGAAAAGCACACAGTGTTTTTACCGCGCATGGCAAAGTATGCCAATAAAGAAAAAGGTTGGGGTCTTTGGAAAGTTAACATTAAAGAGTCGGGTGAATTTATTGGTTGGATTTTAGTACGGCCAATGCATTTCTTTAATGATGAAACCGATACCCAGTGGCATAACCTTGAACTAGGTTGGCGTTTTAAGCAAAGCTCATGGGGTAAAGGGTATGCAACCGAAGCTGCTAATGCCCTAGTTGAGCAAATTGCGTTAATGCCTGAGTACACGCATATTAGTGCAATTGCGTTAAAAGAGAATGCTGGCTCCATTGGTGTAATGGAAAAGCTCGGTATGACGTTTGTAAAAGAGTATATGCATAGCGATCCGCTAGGGGATATTCCAGCGGTTTATTATGAAAGGGAACTTTGATTACTTTGCTATAACTCTGGAGTGTAATCTTAGCCAGAGTTTAGTTTGATACTATGTTTGTCGCGCTGGCGACAACAGCGTCCGTACTTTTATCTAGCGCCATCCATGGCGCTCTCTTGTTCATTTTTGTTACACGACAAAAACGAACCAAAAAACGTGCCCCAAAATCAAACTGATTCTTCAAACATAATTTAAATGTGAACATAAACGCCATGAATCGGCATCCATGCCTCAGCATGGCTTGCTCGACCGCTTCGCGCCCTGTCTCGCATTATTCATTTAAATAATGTTTTCAGGTTTGATTTAATGGGTGACGAAAGACCGAAGCAACGCTTCGCAGCTTGAGGAAGTGAGGTCATGGATGACCGATGGAACCAACCTTCATGGATGAATTATTTACTCAATGCGATACATTACTTGTTGTTATAAGGCAATTAATTGCCAACAAATATAATTCGTAACGCCTCAGTCAAAAGGGAAAGTTTTGTTGGCTATAATGTGAAGAGTAGCGAAACCAGCCAACTGAATTTTGTCCGGTTTTAACTGTTTGTTATGTATTTGGTTCGCCTATAAACTTGATAAAATTTGATCCTAGCTTGGTAGTTCTACTTTCAAGAACTGGCTTACTTCTGTCTACGTTGTAACCTTCTTGAGTAATAAAACCCTTAGTAAATAGTTCTTTCCATACAGTATTATAAATTTCGAAATTACCAACCATTTCAGGAAAAGCATTTTCCAATAAACCTCTGATAGCGCCAGAAATTAAACCTGCATTCCATTTTGGGAATTCATGATTATTATGTTCTGCCCATTTCATTGGATTATCAATTAAATGTAAAATTTTGATATGCCAAGATGTAAAGGAATCAATTGCTTGTAGGTAAACATTTTGCATAACATCATCTGGTGATTTACCCATAGCAGAGTTACAAATGACATTTCTTAAAGCTTTTAGCTTTTCTTGATCATGATTTTTTATTGCTATAGCGCTAGCATTAATTAGGGTCGTCATAAACCGTTCATTATTCTGAAGAGTATTTTCTGTTATCACTCCGTCATCCAACAGTTTATTTATAACTTCAGTGACTTGTACCATCCATTCTGTTTTTCTCTTTAGCATAGGAGGTTCAATTATGGCATTAAATGCTTCAACTGAAGCTCCTCCTATTAAAGGCACCATTGATAGGGTTGATCTAGCTATTCTATGTGCTTTCTCTGATGATGGCTCTATCATTGGGTCAATCAGTTCTTTATCTATTCTGTTATCCATAACCTAAACTCTAAAACCTGAAAAATACATAACGCTTTGCTAAAGGGCAATAACCAGTGAGTTTAAGAACAAATTTCAGCAACTTGTTATATGCCTGCATATGCTCTTTCTATTTGCTGAGTATAAATTTGTACAGCGTCTTTGGCTCGTTGTTGGCTCACTTTAAGCTGCAATCCTCTTTTTTGCATTACACATAATAACTCCATTAACCAGTCACGATATAAATAACAGCAGTGCATAGCAATGGTTATGTTGGGAAGATGATTTATATCAATATTGGTATTCAAATGAGCGACACGTACATTACGAGTATTTTTCATTTCTTCATGGTATGAAGACCACTCAGTCTCACTAATATCAAGGTAAGAAAGAAGCATATCTTTATTAAAGAGCTTTAAATTATCTTCTTTTGTTAATGTGATTTGAGCGACAAACTTTTTCCAGTGCGTTTCTTGGCTATTTTGCCCAAACAAACCATTCCAACAAATAACTAAATCCGCATAGCACATATCAGCTATTGGAACCCAAGCGCTGCCGAGAGGAGGCTTTTGTTTACAAATGAAGTCAGCATATACACATGCCCTTAAACAATCGTCCACAAGTCCAATTTGTTGGCTAAATAAATCCATATTAATCCACGCTTAACAAAGGCATATAACAATTTAATATCGACCAATTGGGTCGTTTTTCTGACGCGCCACGGGGTATTTTTATCATTGTACCAGTTCTACCACACTAACTAACTTGTTGCTACAGATAAACTTTTAATCATTATAGAAATTGTGAAAAGGACAAAAGCGACCAAATGGGTCGTTTTCTTGAATATAGGTGAAACTCATAGCAACTGGAGATAAAATCAGTATTGAAAAATAATTTTCTAATGACCGCTTTTCGCTCAATTACGACCTTGAAGGCTGCCACTGAGAAAAACTTCCCCCTTAAATCAAACCTGAAAGCAAAATTTAAATGAATAATGCGAGACAGGGAGCGTAGCGGTCGAGCAAGCCATGCTGAGGCATGGATGCCGATTCATGGCGTTTATGTTCACATTTAAATTATGTTTGAAGAATCAGTTTGATTTCTGGGGCGGCTTTTTCTTGGTTCGTTCTTTTTGGCCGTTTAAAAAGAATGAACGAGCGCATCATGGATGATGCGAGATAACAATCAAGGATGAATGCTGCTTTGCACAAGGCTATCAATATGCCCAATGCCGATTACCAATTCCATCCCCATTCAATCTCCTCTACAATTTAACCAATACCCACAAACCCATAGGCTCATAATTTGAAAATTCACTTTTTAGGTACGTCTTCAGCGTGCCCTTCACTTAATCGCAATGTTAGTGCTACTGCGGTGAGTTTTGACTCGACTAAGTCTTGGTTGCTGGTGGATTGTGGTGAGGGGACGCAGCATCAAATTTTAAAAAGTGAACTGGCGAGCTACCACTTATCGGTGATTTTAATTACCCATTTACATGGTGATCATTGTTATGGCTTGCCGGGGTTAATTGCCTCTATTTCGTTGGCGGGGCGAAAAGAGCCTGTACATTTAGTGGCACCTAAAGCGGTAATTGATTTTGTATTAAGCGCGCTTAAATTTACTCAAATGGAAACGGGGTTTGAGTTAATTTGCCGTGAAATTGAAGCGATAGATCACGGCCTTGATTTTAGTTTTTGTCAAGTGTCTATTCACCCATTAAAGCACCGCGTACCGAGTGTTGCCTTTAAAATAACGGAGCAAAATATTCCGCGAAAACTGCATCTTGATAAGTTGGCTAATGACGGCATTGCCACGGGTAGCCATTATAACTTGCTGCAAAAAGGGCACGATGCGGAATACCAAGGTAAGTTGTTACGTACAGAAGAATATAGCTTTCCTAGCTGGCAGCCGCGCAAGGTGATTATTTGTGGAGATAACGAAAAGCCAGCATTGTTATCCAATGCCGTTGAAGATATCGACTTATTGGTTCACGAAGCGACATTTACTCACAGTGATTTACATAAAGTTGGGTTGCATACCGGGCACAGTGATGCCAAACGCATTGCTGAATTTGCCGAGTTGTATCAGATCCCGCGTCTTGCGCTGTTTCATTTTTCAAGCAGATATCACGGCGAAGGCATGCTAGAACCGCTAGAAAATGAGGCAAAACGATACTACTTTGGTGAGTTAATATTGGCTTTTGATGGCTTAGTCGTTGAAATTGACAAACAAAAGAACGCGTAAAGTGAGTTGTCATAGAAATGACCTGTCACCCAATGGCTAAATGGTTTAAAATAAAAGCACTTTCATAGACAGTGCGAATTCATGCCAAAAAAAGATCCTTATTTAGACCGCGAACAACAAAAGTACGATAATCCAGTACCGAGTCGAGAGTTTATTCTTGATCACATCAGCAACCGAACTAAACCTGCAAATTTTGCCGATTTATGCGGCGAGCTTAATGTATTTGAAGAAGAGCGCCAAATTGCGCTAAAACGTCGTTTACGCGCAATGGAGCGTGACGGGCAGTTACTTTTTAATAAGCTAAAATGCTACTGCATTCCAGATAAAGTCGGTTTAGTAAAAGGTAAGGTTATTGGTCATCGCGAAGGGTTTGGCTTTTTAGAGCTGGATGAAGGCGGTAAAGATTGGTTTATTCCAAAACACCAAATGGAGCAAGTGCTGCATGGTGATCGTGTTTTAGCAAAACCTGCTAACATGGGTAAAAATGGCAAATGCGATGCGCGTATTGTGCGTGTACTTGAGGGCGATAGAGCGCCGATTATTGGCCGTTTTTTCCGTGAGCACGGCATGGCCGTTGTGGTAGCGGAAGATCCTCGCATTAGCCAAGATATTATGATTTTGCCGGGCTTTGAAGGTGATGCGAAGCACAATCAAATGGTGCAAATCGAAATCACTCAGCGCCCAAGTAAACGTATGAATGCGCTTGGTAAAGTGATTGATGTACTTGGTGAACATATGGCTCCAGGTATGGAGATTGAAGTTGCGCTACGTAATCACGACATTCCAAATCAATGGCCAAAAGACCTTGAGCAGCAAATTGCTGGCCTAACCGACGAAGTGCTTGAAAAAGACAAAGAAGGGCGCATCGATTTACGTCATTTACCATTGGTGACTATTGATGGGGAAGACGCCCGTGACTTTGATGATGCGGTATTCTGCGAAGCGAAAAAGTCAGGTGGTTGGCGTTTGTGGGTCGCGATTGCCGATGTATCGCACTATGTTAGCAAAAACAGCCCATTAGATCGTGAAGCAATTCAACGTGGTAACTCGGTGTACTTCCCGTCAGAAGTTATTCCAATGTTGCCAAAAGTGCTGTCTAACGGGTTATGTAGTTTAAATCCGAAAGTAGACCGCCTGTGTATGGTGGCTGAAATGACGGTATCACAAACGGGTAAATTGTCAGGCTATCGTTTTTACCAAGCCGTGATGAATTCGCACGCACGCTTAACTTACACCAAAGTGGGTGAGTTATTGGGTGGCGATGAAAATGCATTAGGTAAAGAAAATGCAGCGCTTGTGCCGCATATTCGCGAATTACACTTAATGTATAAAACGCTGAAAGCAGCGCGTTTAGAGCGCGGCGCTATTGAGTTTGAAACCAAAGAGCCGAAATTTATTTTTAACGCGCAGCGTAAAATCGAATCAATTGTGGCACTTAGCCGCAACGATGCACATAAATTGATCGAAGAGTGCATGATTTTAGCGAACGTTGCCGCCGCCAAGTTATTAGAAAAACACGAAGCGCCAGCGCTTTACCGTGTGCATGATGAGCCTGATCCTGAAAAGCTAATGAACTTTAGCCAGTTTTTAGGTGAGTTGGGTATTGAAGTAACTATGCCGCAAGAGCCAACGCCAAAAGAAGTGGGCGAGTTATTTGACCGATTAGAAAAGCGCCCTGAAATTGAGCTTATTCAAACCATGTTGTTACGCTCAATGAAGCAAGCGGTGTATCAGGCTGATAATATTGGCCACTTTGGCTTGGCGTTAAAAGCCTATGCGCACTTTACTTCGCCAATTCGCCGTTACCCTGATTTAGTTGTGCACCGCGCAATTAAAGCCGTTATTAAAGAGCAGGGGCAAAAAACATCGGGTGAATATGCCTATATTCAAGATGAGGTCGATCAGCTAGGCGAGCAATGCTCAATGACTGAACGCCGCGCAGACGATGCCACCCGTGAAGTGGCTGATTGGCTTAAGTGCGAATTTATGCAAGACCGCGTAGGCGAAGTATTCAGTGGTGTGATTTCATCGGTGACAAACTTTGGCTTATTTGTGCGCTTAAACGACTTATATATCGACGGTATGGTGCATGTTACGTCACTTGGCAACGACTACTATCATTTCGACGGTAAAAAGCATTGTTTAATAGGTGAAAATAGCCGCAAAGTATTCCGTATGGGTGATGCTATTGATGTGCAAGTAGCCTCTGTTAGCCTTGATGATCGCCGCATTAATTTAACGCTAGGTGAAGAAGTAGGGCAAGACCGCTATTCACGTCGTCGTGCCCAAAAAGCTGTAAATGAAGCGAGCAGTGTGCGCGACCAGCTACGTGCAGGTGCGATTCCTGAAAAAGGCAAAGGTAAGGGCAAACCAAAACCTGCGGGTAAATCATCAGGTAAGCCGACCAAGAAAAGCAAAGCAGGTAAAAAGTCTGCTAGCAAAACCAAATCAAAAGCTTCGGCTGCTAAAAAGCGTCCGGGTAAAAATGCAAGAAAACGTGCTAAGAGCTAATTAAATGAGTAACGAATTAATTTTTGGCTTTCACTCAGTGGAAGCAATTTTAAATAAAGAACCAGAGCGCTTTATCGAAATTTATGCGCTAAAAGGCCGCGAAGATAAACGCCTTAATCCAATTATTAACTTAGCGCGTCAATTCGGTGTGTCTATCCAATTTATGCAGCGTAAAGCACTCGATGATAAAGCCAAAGGTGAACAGCATCAGGGGATTATTGCCCGCGTAAAAGAGGGTAAAAAGTACAACGAGAAAGATCTCGACCAGATCATTGCCAATAGCGATACGCCATTTTTATTAGTACTTGATGGCGTAACTGACCCGCATAACTTAGGTGCGTGTTTACGTAATGCTGATGCCGCAGGTGTAGATGCGATTATTGTACCGAAAGATAAATCAGCCAAACTGAATGGTACCGCGCGTAAAGTTGCCTGTGGTGCGGCAGAAACGGTTCCTTTAGTGCAGGTAACAAACCTTGCTCGCACCCTGCGTGATATTAAAGAAATGGGTGTTTGGGTTGTTGGTACTGCTGGCGAAACAGATGTTGAAGTATTTGATGCTAAGCTAACAGGCCCAATGGCAATTGTAATGGGCGCAGAAGGCTCAGGTATGCGTCGCTTAACCCGTGAGCACTGCGATGAGCTGGTTAAAATTCCAATGGTCGGTACAGTTTCAAGCTTAAATGTATCGGTGGCAACGGGTATTTGTTTGTTTGAAGTACTGCGCCAACGACGCGCGTAAATACAGTTTACTCGCTTGGTAAAAAGGTCGCTTAGCGGCCTTTTTTTGTTATTAAACAGTGACCTTTTTAAGATAACAGTCTATATATTTTAAAGTTGAACTTTAAGCCATGGAACTGTTTATGTCACTGCACCAATTAATTTATCAAAGTAGAGAGTCGCGAAAGCTAACAAATCAAGATTTTACGGATTTGCTGGTGGTTGCTCGTCGTAATAATGGCAATCAGCATATAACAGGCTGTTTGTTTTACAACGGTGGTTGGCTGTTACAGGTGTTGGAAGGAGAGCATGCTCAACTTAGTTCACTTTATGAAAAAATAATGAAGGATGACAGACATCAGGACTGTAATTTAATGTACTTCGAGCCTGCAGATAAACGCGTGTTTTCTAAATGGAACATGGGAATGATTAATTTGGAAGTAGAAAAAGACAGTAAATATTCAGAACTTAAGAGAGAAATGGAACATTTTTCATCTGGTAGCGTAGCAATTCCACTTGCAATCAAGTTATTACGTATTTTTTCGAATGATTTTGAACCAAAATCAATTTGAGCTAGAAACGTTTTCATATCACTAATAAAAAGCCGCGTAATTGCGGCTTTTTAAATTAATACTTAGCTATTTCGTTAATCTTCTAGGTAAACAATTTCACCTAAGTTAAGTGATTCAAGTTCCGCTTTAATTTTTGCCACATCACCCACAATAACCCATGTCATTTGGTCTTGTTTGATAAGGCCTTTAGCTTGTTGTTTCACGTCACTAAGTGTGGTGCTTTTTACTTTTGAACCATATTGCTCAAGGTCAGATACATCTTTGCCTCGCTTATATGCGCTTGATAGCGAGCCAAGTAACGACCACTTTTTCTCGTAACGACCTGGTAGTTTAGCAACCTTGTTACTGACAACTTTATTTAGCTCTTCGTCAGTGGCTGGTTTTTTACCAGTGTAGTTTTCTAGTTCTTTTAAGATCTCTTGAATCGACTCTTTGGTTTTGTCGGTTTGCACTGGCGCATAAACAAAGAACGGAGACTGCCCTTTATAGTCAAGTAATGCAGAGCGAGCACCGTATGACCAACCTTTATCTTCACGCAGATTCATATTAATACGTGACGTAAATGAACCGCCAATAATGGTGTTCATAATATCCAGCTTAATATCTTGATCAGTGGCTAAACTATTGCGATCCGGGCCAAGTAAACCGGCAACAATCAGTGATTGTGGCGTATCTGGCTTGTCGATTACATATACTTTAGCTGTTTGTGCCGGTGTTACCTGCGTTAGGCTTACCGCTGGTTTTGCAGTATTTGGCGCCTTCCAGTCAGCCAACGTAGTATTTAGTGTTGTGGTTAGCTCATCCATTGAAATATCGCCAACCACAACTAAGCGTGCGTTATCAGGGCGTAACCAAGTGTTTTTGTAATTAACTAAGTCGTCACGAGTGAAACTGTTAACGGTTGCTGCGTAACCCGAGCCTGTTAAAGGTTGCGAATATGCGTGATTTTCGCCGTATAAACGTGGTGGCAGTTCACGCAATGCATTGCTCATTGGTGTTGATTTTTCTTTTTTGATGCCGTCAATCGTGAGTTTACGAATACGCTCAATATCTTGCTCGTTAAATGCAGGGTTAAGTATCGCTTGTGAAAATAACTCAGCACTGCGCTGCCAATTCACTTTTAATGCACTTAAACTAACATCAGCGTTATCTAAACTTGCACCTGAATAAAGTGACGCGCCAATTTTTTCAAGTTCTGCAGCCAGCTCTAAGCTTGATAATTCATTGGTGCCTTCGCGCAGCATTTTCATTGTAAAGAGTGCAAGGCCAGCTTTATCGTCGGTAGTTGATGAGAAGCCACCGTCAAAATTAAGTTCCATATTGATACTTGGCGTGTCAGAACGCTGTGCCAATACAACTTCTAAACCATTGTTTAAGCGCGCAGTTTGTACTTCAGGTAGCTTGAGTTCAGGTAATGAATCAACGCTTGGTACTTTACTTCTATCTGCGCCTGTTTGGTTGTGTGAAAGCTTTTCAAACGGTTCGATTGTTAGTACAAAATCACCATCAGTTAACCATTTTTTACCTGCTTGTTGAATATCAGCAGGGGTTGCGGCGTTTTGAATCGCCTCTTGTTTTTTATAGAAAACAGGGTCGCCGTGGTAAACCATGCCTGATGCTAGAATGTCTGACTTGCCACCAAAACCACCAACGCCTTCAACATTTTTTACCCAGCTTGCCGCATTTGAGAATTTAATACGGTTTAGTTCTTCGTTTGTAGGGCCTTCATCCAGTAGTTTCGCAAGTTCTTCATCAATAATCGCTTCTACTTCGTTTAAGTTTGCACCCGGTAGCGTATCAACACCAATCATAATTTGACCCGCCATAGTGCGAGTGTAGTTAAAGGCAAATGCCATTGATGCTTTTTGCTCTTGATAGACTAGGCGCTTATAAAGGCGACTGTTTTTTCCACCGGCAAGTACATCTGCAAGCAGTGATAAATACTCGCTATCAGCGGTACCTTTTTCAGCGGTATTCCATACTTTAACAATACGAGGACTCGGCACGCGGTCTTGCATTGTCATACGTTTAGTGCCAGTACGCTTAGCCACCCATGCATCAATTTGTGCAACTGGCTTACCTGGTTTGATGTCGCCAAAGTACTTGTTAACTTTTTCTTTTGCGGTTGCCACGTCAATGTCACCAGCAAGCACTAGTACGGCATTGTTAGGGCCATAATAATCTTTAAACCACTGGTGCACATCATCAAGTGACGCCGCATTTAAATCTTCCATTGAGCCGATGACAGACCACGAGTAAGGGTGACCTTTCGGGAATGTATTTTCCGCTACCGCTCCCCACATTTTGCCATAAGGGCGCGCTTCACCTTGGCGTTTTTCATTTTGTACGACACCGCGCTGTTCATCGAGTTTTTCTTGGGTAATGGCGCCAAGTAAGTGACCCATGCGATCAGATTCCATCCAAAGCGCCATATCTAATGCTGTGGTTGGTACGTTTTGGAAGTAGTTTGTACGGTCGTTGTTTGTAGTACCGTTTTGTTCAGTTGCACCGGCTTTTTCGAATGGACCAAAATACTCATCGTTATAGTTTTCAGTACCGTTAAACATTAAGTGTTCGAATAAATGGGCAAAACCAGTTTTGCCTAATTTTTCATGCTTTGAGCCAACGTTATACCAAACGTTTACAGCGACAATCGGTGCTTTTCGGTCTGTGTGAACAATAACTTTTAAGCCATTATCCAGTGTAAAAGAGTCATAACTTACGTCAACACTCGGTAAGTTAATTGCAGTGCTTGTTGATTGCGCTTGAGTCGAGGATGAGCTTGTACTGTTACAGCCTGAAAGTGCTAAAGATACAGCGACGGTAAGTGCCGTTAAAGTGAGTTTTTGCATTAATACTATCCTTAGAAAATTAGAGTACGTTGCACTGAGATGTGTGGAGTTATTTTACTTTTGATGCTGCGGACTCTAATAGCAAACGCCAAGCGCTGTTAGTTGTTAAGAAAACTAATTATCACGCCCTGATTTATTCCATTAAAGACAACGGCATTACGCTACAGTAACAACTTAGGTCAATATGCCTTTAGCTATAAAACACTAAGCGAAATTGAATTGCAAGGCTATGATTTAACAGATGTAAACAGCTTGGAAACAAAATAGAGCAGACAGCAGATATAACTAGCGTGCTTAAACTAAACTTTCAACAAGGGACTGAGTCTTGGTATAATAGTAAATTCACTGTCGCTTTGAGAATGATGTATGTTCAAGTTTATTGTTAAATTACACCCAGAAATATCGATTAAAAGTAAATCGGTTCGCAAACGTTTTACCAAGCTTTTAGCATCGAATGTTAAAAACATGGTTATTCGCGTTCATGAAGATGCGAAAGTAATTCAAAACTGGGACAACATCGTAGTGATGTGTAAAAGCCAAGATGAAGAGATTCGCCTTGGTTTAATCGATACCCTAAAGCGCGTGCCGGGTATTGTGCAATTTATTGAAGTACAAGAAACCACATTTGAATCTTTAGATGATATTTATCAAGTTGCACTTGAGCTTAACAAAGAGCGTTTAAAAGGCAAAACCTTCTGCGTACGTTGTAAACGTCAAGGTAAGCATGACTTCACCTCAAGCGACGTAGAGCGTTACGTTGGTGGTGGTTTAAATCAGAATGTTGAAGGTGCACAGGTAAAACTGCAAAAACCTGAAATTACGGTAAAAGTAGAAGTTAAAAATGAATTTGCTTACGTCGTCAAAGAAACGCATTTAGGTTTAGGTGGCTTTCCGCTTCCGACTCAAGAAGATGTATTAAGCTTAATGTCGGGCGGTTTTGACTCGGGTGTTGCAAGCTACTTAATGATGCGTAAAGGCGCACGTACTCACTTCTTATTCTTTAATCTTGGTGGTGCAACACACGAGATTGGCGTTAAGCAAGCAAGTTACTATTTGTGGAAACAATTTAGCTCAACGCACCGTGTAAAGTTTATTAAAGTAGACTTTGAACCGGTTGTTGCTGAAATTCTAGAAAACATCGAAAACAGCCAAATGGGTGTGGTACTTAAACGTATGATGATGCGTGCTGGTAGTGCAATTGCGCAAAAGCTGGGCATTGATGCGTTAGTTACAGGTGAAAGTCTAGGCCAGGTATCGAGCCAAACTTTAGCAAACTTAAATGTGATTGATCGCGTAACAGAAACGCTAATTTTACGCCCGCTTATTCAACACGATAAGCAAGAAATCATCGATATTGCTCGTAGCATAGGTACTTCTGAAATGGCTGAAGCCATGCCTGAGTTCTGTGGCGTTATTTCAAAAAAGCCAACGGTAAAAGCTAAGCTTGATAAGATCATTGCAGAAGAAGAAAACTTCGATTTTGATGTGCTTGATACGGTTGTAAATAATGCGCGTATTATGTGCATTAAAGAGATTGAAGCGGAAACTAAAGAAGAAGTTAAAGAAGCTGAATCGGCAGCTGAATTACCAAAAGGCGCGATCGTAATTGATATTCGTTCGCCGGAAGAAGAAGACAACGATCCGTTAGAGCTTGATGGTATTGAAGTTAAACACTTACCGTTTTATAAGTTAGCAACACAGTTTGGTGATTTACCAAAAGGTGAAGACTATTACCTCTATTGTAAAAAGGGCGTAATGAGCCAATTACAAGCGCTGATCTTACATGAAGAAGGCTACACTAACGTTAAGGTGTACCGTCCTGAATAAGCGCTAAAAAGCGAGAGTTAAATGGGGTTGAATAGCAATATTCAGCCCCTTTTTTATGGATGTAACCACAGATACTGTCGATTTCGCTTTGCTGCTGTTTAAATACGTCGCGATTCATTGAAGAGTAGTTTTGCGAAGTTGCGCGCATTACCCAGTAGGCACTGTCAAGCGCGCTACTAAGTGATATTTCCACCCCTTCTTTATTAGCAATAAACACCGCTTCATTGATCAAACCGATAATTTCGCTGGCATATTGTGGTGCGATAAGCGCGCCGTTTTTAACTTGATATACTGCAGTTAAAGGGTTTATCGCAATATTAATAATCAGTTTTTGCCACAGTAATGCGTTAATGTTTTGCTCTATGGTGATATTTGGTATGGCTGTTAAAAGATGCTCGATTGTTGGTGTTTTTTCGGTGTTAGCGTTTAATGCGCCAATAAAACTAGCGCCAAAGCCAGTGTGTGCTATCGCAAAATCTGCATGCTTAAGTGCAGCCATGCTGGTGGTTAAGAAAAACAGATTCTGTGTCGTGAGCGCTTGGTTAATTTCCGTCAAGTTGGGCATGCCATTATGGCTCAATATCACGGTGGCGCCGGTGCTTATTTTATTTTGCAGTTGAGCTAAAACGTTGGCGACTTGGTAAGACTTGGTTGGAATAAAGAGGTTATCGATAGAGTCTATTTGATCAATCGTTACGGTTTCGAGCGAGAATGTTTCAACCGACTGGTCAAGCGCTGTAACCGTTATGTGCGCTGAGTTTTTGGTTTTACTGCGTACAATCAGTTTGATATCAAATGCTGTGCGCAGCAATCGGGCGAACAATAAACCAATGGCGCCGTGGCCAACAATATACAGCTTAGGCTTGTTCACTTTCTTTCGCTTTTGAATAGCGTTTATGCCATATAGCACTGATGATTAAGTAACTAAGAATACCTGCAACATCAGCAACAAAGTCAGCAAATGAAGCTTGGCGATGAGGAAGCATACCTTGCACGTATTCCACACCAGCACCATACGCTGCCAAAATTACAATATATAACCAGAACGGCGCTTTTACCGCGCGTTTTAAAAAGCCTGTTAACACAAAAAACACAGCGAAGTGAGCAATCTTATCGATGTGCGAGATGCTAACTAGCGATGACTTTACTTCTTTAAAAAAGAGCAGGCTGCAGGCAATAATAAATACAATAAACAATGCCTGATAAATACGTCGGCTCACACAAAACTTCCTCAAAATCACGAATTTCGAGTATAACAAATAGCATTGCGTGAAAATATGAAAAATTTGTAAGTTTAATTATGCGCTTTATAATACCAACCCAATTAAAAAGCTAATCATGCTTGCAGCTAAATTTATCGGTGTAGAGTGGCTACATAAATTAAATTCTGCCTTGTTAGCATTTCATTTATCCAGCGCTATATCTGATCACATATTTAACAGAATTGGTATAATCGCACCATTAGCACATAACGGAGATAACTATGCCTTCATTTGATATCGTTTCTGAAGTGGAAATGACTGAAGCAAAAAACGCGGTTGATAATTCAAATCGTGAATTAGATACGCGTTACGATTTTAGAGGTGTTGAAGCCTCATTTGAATTTGGTAAAGAGATTATCACGATGAAAGCTGATTCAGATTTTCAGCTTAATCAGATGTTTGATATTTTAGCGGCAAAAGCAGTAAAGCGCGGCTTAGATGTTAAAAGCTTTGAAGTAAAAGATGTGGTTCACACGGGTAAAACGTATTCTCAGCAAGTGTTTATCAAGCAGGGCATAGAAAAAGACATTGCCAAAAAAATTGTGAAGCTGATTAAAGACTCAAAAGTAAATGTCATATCTGCCCAAAATATAATGTTGACATAATTAGTCAGCGAGTGTAATTACATATTTTTACTGGTATTTTTGAAACTTATTATCTTAAACCCAGCCATGTCTACATTTTTTTCGTAGACAATCCTAACATATATTTTTATCTCTTATATAGAAAAACAGAAAATTCACGGTGTTGAAGTACCTATAGTATCCTTTGTCTATTGTAGTATTATTTCTATTCAGTCTAAATAGCATAGAGATTATCCTTAATTGCGCCTCGAAGAAGGCATCAAATACGTTATAATACGACGCTAATATTGAATTTAAAGGATAACGATATGCCCTCATTTGATGTAGTCTCAGAAGTTAATTTAGATGAAATGCGTAATGCGACAGAAAACGCTAGTAGAGAGCTTAGTACACGTTTTGACTTTCGAGGCGTGGATGCAAGTTTTGAGTGGAAATCACCAGCTGTTACGGTAAAAGCAGAGAGTGATTTCCAAGTTAAACAAATGGTTGATATCTTACGTAAGCAATTGGTTAATAGAAAAATAGACCCTAATGCTATGGATATATCTTCTCCTGAGTTTTCGGGAAAGCTCTGCTATCAAAAAGTCACGATTAAAGAGGGTATCGAAAAAGATGTGGCTAAAAAGATCGTTAAGATGGTAAAAGACACAAAAATTAAAGTTCAAATAGCAATACAAGGCGAAGAATTAAGGGTGACGGGTAAAAAACGTGATGACTTACAGTCTGTAATGCAATTGATTCGCGAGAGTGATCTTGGGCAACCGTTTCAATTTAAAAACTTTAAGGACTAGTGAAAGCTAATCCACTTTTCAGCTACCAAATATCTTATGGCGTTGATAATTCTTTTACAGGTTTTAAAGCCTAAGTCTAATATCACTGTGAGAGAGTACTTTATAAGTATCATACTAAAATGGCAGTGATCATCAATGCGCTGCCATTCCTAAATCGAGAATGCCCCAAAACGTGTTCAGGCGAATGCACTCAAAAGAGTGAACTTCGGCCATTCAAAATTGCTTTTCTATTTCCTCAAAGTATATTGCCTGCATAGTCAGGAAAGCGGCCCTATCGCTCGTTTTTGTCCTGAGACAAAAGCTAGAACTCCTGTATTTTAGTATTAATGGCAATTAGTTAAGAATTTTGCTAAAAATGAGTCATTCAGAAAGACGCGCTATTAGCTCGCTATAAACATGCTATACCTCTTAGTGTTTTATTCAAATTTAGGTGTTAAATGGAAGATTCAATTAAAGTAGAAGTAAAAAAGGATCATTTGGATAAAGTTTCTCGGGCACCAGTTTTAAGTGCTTTGACTGAGCTAGTTTGGAATGCTTTTGATGCTGACGCGGATTTGGTGCAAGTTACGATAGAACGAACTGACTTTGGGTTACAAGCCGTCCATATTAAAGATGATGGAATGGGAATTATCCATAAAGATTCCAAAAAGCTATTTAGTTCCCTTGGGGGTTCCTGGAAAGGGCAAAAAGGAACTTCACCTAAAGGAAGATTCCTACATGGTAAAGAAGGTCAAGGTAGATTTAAATCATTTGCAATTGGAAGGGCGGTTGAATGGAATACATCTTTCTTTGATGGTGAAAATACACTTTCATACACAATAAAAGGTAAAGCAGATAATAAAGGTATATTTTACCCAACATCACCAAAAATTAGTGCTAATCAGTCTGCAGGAACAACCGTTTCAATATATGAACCCCACAAAGATTTTACATCTATAAATAAAGAGCGCTTGCTTGAGCACTTTTCGTCGGTTTTTGCCATATACCTATCACAATATAAGTCAATTAAGCTTTATGTTGATGGCGACTTAGTTGATCCAGAGGGTCAAATTAAACACAAAACTAACCTACCTTTAGATAATGTTCTCTTTGATAATGTTGATTATCCATATGAATTACAGATTATAGAATGGAACTGCAATACAACTAATGAGGTTCAGCTTTGTAATAACAATGGATTTCCTTTGTTACCTTATGAAAAAACTATTCGAGGAACAGGTGACTTTTCATATACGGCTTACTTAAAATCAGAACATATTAGTAAGCTAAATACAGTCGGTACACTGGGTCTTGGAGATCTTGAGCCATCATTATCTAAGCCAATTGACGCTGCAATTTCTGCATTAAAGAACCACTTCATGTTGCGCCGAATTGAACTTTCAGCAGATAAAATTCAAAAATGGAAAATTGAAAACATTTATCCTTACTCTAATGTACTAAATGGCCCAATAGAAGAAGCTGAGCGACAAGTCTTTGATATTTTAGCTTTGAATATCAGTGAGCAAATCCCTGAATTTGAAAGAACAGATATTAAACTTAAAAAGTTTCAGTTTCGTTTACTTAAACAAATAGTTGGCTCAAATCCTGATGATTTACACATTATTCTGACCGAGGTTTTAAACTTATCCAAAGGCAAGCAATCTGAGTTAGCCGAGCTCCTTAAAGATGCTTCTTTATCTGCAATAATTAGTACCGCCAAAGTAATATCCGACAGGTTAAGGTTTATTGCAGGACTAGAAGAAATTCTATTTAACCCTGACAAGAAGAAAGTATTGAAAGAAAGGACTCAATTACACAAGATACTTGCCGAGAACACCTGGGTTTTTGGGGATGAGTTTTCGCTAACAGTGAATGATCAGTCTCTTAGTGAAGTGCTAAAAATACATTTAGATAAAAAAGGTTCGGCAGTTCATCTAGATAAACCTGTAAAACGAATTGATGGTAGGGTCGGTATTGTAGATTTAATGTTGACTAGAAGTATCGGTAAAAACCACTCAGATGAAAGGGAACACTTAGTAGTTGAATTAAAAGCCCCCAAAGTAGATATTGGTGAAGATGAAATTTCTCAAATTAAATCATATGCATTTGCATCTATTGCAGATGAGCGATTCAAACATCTAAAAACCAAGTGGAATTTCTGGGTTATATCAAACGATTTGAAACCTTTTGCAGAAATGGAATTGAAGCAAGATAAAACCGGTAAAGGTATCATTTATGAAATTGATAACTTAACTATTTATGTGAAAACGTGGGGCGAATTAATACAAGAGTGTAAGCATCGTTTAGAGTTTGTTCGAGATCAGCTTGATATAAATATTGATAAAACAGATGGGCTTAAATATTTACAAGAATCATATTCTGAGTACACGAAAGATGTAATATTAGCGGAGGAGCACTCTGGAACAGAGGTATAACATAGCATTTAAGAGTCATTCGCAACGCTTGGTATTTTCGCTTCGCTCAAGTATAGCCAAGCGCCGCTCACACCTCAAAGCGGCGTTAGACATCAGGAGGTAAGTCTGTGGCATTAACACAAATCCAGGTAATTCAATCACTAGGTGAGTCGATGTCTTGGCTTGAACGCGAGTTAAATTGGGGCGTTCCTATTACTGAACTCAGGCATTTGACAGGAAGAATTGGTGAGCTTTATTCAGCTTTGATTACCAACGGTCAAATGGCAACTGAAATAAATCAATCGGGATATGATGTAGTCAGCGGGGACGGTGAAAGAGTCTCAGTCAAAACTACTGGACGTTTGGCTAATAATGGGCAGGTTTCATTTAATCCAAATACACTCAATAGTGTTGACCGAGTTATCGTCTTACGGATTAACGTTGAAGAAATGCAAATCGAAACATTGTTCGATGGAAGTGTTGAAAAAGCCAAGTTGCTCATGTGTACTTCTGGCTCAAAGTACACACTTGCTTTGAGCAAACTAACAAAATCGGACAGCATCGATCGAGACATTCCAAAAGTTAAAGAAGCTGTCTGGGGCAACTTAACTATTGCTGAGCGTGAGAATGGTTCAATAGAGGTTATTGACAATGGCTCCCCTCTTGTGCCAGCTAAACCACATTTGAGGCAAGTAGCTAAAGCGCTTGGGGTTTCAATACTAAATAGCAATGGTAACATCTACAACACAAGGCAGTTAGGTAGTTTACTCATCCGTGAACTAAATACCTAACAAACGTTTTAAGACGGATTCACAACGCTTGGCGGTTTTGGTTTGATTTAGCTTTAGTGTTTGGCTAAATCAAAATTAACATTACGTTGAACAGCTTGGTCGTCAAAGCGCATTTGGAATTCTTGGCGAACAAATTTATTTTTCATATGCAGTTCAAGCGGCGGATAGTTGTACTGGCTATTTGTGTTAACTATATGCGCTTTCAGTTGTGCGCCATGCTGAACCAATCGTGTTCTTCTGCGAAGTAAATCGCGTGTTGAACGCATATTAGCTGGGTAATTGTAAGCTAGCGGAAAATTGCCACCGCGCAATAGGCTTGCGATTTTATAAGAATCAATCTTATCATTTTTGGCTTTGCCACCATGAATGGCTTTCATATAAAGGGCATGACCAAGCACAAAATCAACATCATGCTCAGCACATAAATCACTGACCCAATACCAACAATGCATGCATTCAACACCGATTACGATATCTTCAAGATAGGGCGAAACCAGTTTAAGTAACTCATGTTTATCAGCTTTTATTTTCTGATGAACAACTTTATTACCACGCTCATCAAGAATGCAAACGTATAAAATGCGTGCATGTAGGTCAATTCCACAATAATATTTGTGAAAAGTAGTATAGAATTTCATTGAGCTTTCTCCTTTTGGTTTGGTCGCCTTGAAGTTTAGCTGTTCGCTAAACTTCGGGGAGAAGGTTCAATAAGTATCAAGCTAATAAACAAGGACAAAAAACAGTTTGCTGTTTTCGTCCCTCAACATTTTAGCAAACAATTTTTTGCCCATTATTAGGGCGTTATGTGCCATGAGGGTGTAGTGTTATGTCAAAAGAGTACCTTAAGGAGCATAGACTAGGTGAAGTGATCGCTTTAATTCAAGTTTTAGCATTTCACAGAAACACTAGTCGCAGTGAAGAAGGTTTAGTCGAAGAACTAAAGCTAGCTCCAAGATCTGCAAGTTCTTGGGTAGAGTTATCAAAATGCCACCCTGAACTATTTCGTGTTAGAGACGAAGAAGATAAAGTAAATAGAGTCTCTTTAGTCTCACGGTATGTAGCACCTTGTGAAACTCAAAATGGCAAGAAAATTCGTGAGAGGCTAGATCCAAGTTTAGTGCAAAAATTGATTGAAGTTGCTATTGAAATTCATGACCGTCAGGTTTCAAACTTTGAGCGCTGGAAGGTTATAGTCCCATTACTAGTAGCATGTATCAGTGCAACAGCGGTTATAACTGCAACACTTATGAAACTAACAAATTAGCACATAACTGTCATTTGTCTCAATACGTTTCTGTCCATAGGCGGGTTATAAATATAACTCGCCTCTGCCCCAAAGTGAGCAAACGTGATTACTCTATAGGTCAGCTTTGAGCTATCAGATATAGTTTTGTTGTTGTGCTCCCATATTCAATAAAATGAGCGACGAGCGCATTTTCAAAGTCTTGTTTTGAGTTGATTGATTTTATCAATGTGATAGTCATAACATACCTATCTTTGGAAAGATCAGATTAAATTACTCAAAATCTTCGGGGTTAAGTTCTTCTACACGGCATAAATAGCCGTGAGCTTTAATTTGTTCATCATTTAAAGATTGATCTGAAAACTTTTCAAGCTTAATCGAGCGTTTATCTTTCACAAGTGTACATAGCAGAATGTCACCAATTTTTAATTTGTTTTCTTCATTGAAATCTTCATCAGGTGGGAGAGGAATTGCCCCGTTTTTACCAACAGTAACAATCATAATTTAACCTATGTTTATAGTGTTTACTTTTTATTATACTCCAATTTCCTGAACGGCACATATGCGACTGTTGTGAGAGAGTAATAAAGTCTCATACCAAGTAATAAAGATTCATACTAAGTATTAAAGTATCATACTAAAATGGCAGCTAGCGCAGTCGATACGCTGCCATTTCTAAATCGAAAATGCCCCAAAACGTGTTTAGGCCAATGCCTCAAAAGAGCGAAGAGCGGTCATTGCTAAAACTAACGTCATTACACACATTGCATTACGAAGATCCACTTTTGTTCATGAATATGGCACGTTATGTAAAATCATATTTGGCTCGATTATGTAGACCTAAAAAAACAACTGATTGATATTTAATGCTAAAAATTGAAAATTAAAATTACATAACGGTCCTCTAATGGCACGATTAAGTAATGGCTCGTTTATCTAAATCCAGTTTTGCATTGATAGGGCAAAAAACTACTGGTAATCTACTGAAAATATTAAATAAAAAATTTATTAGCGTGCAAATATTTGGTTGTGGATAACTTCCTTAAATCGAAATGCGCATTAATAAGCTGTTATGAGTAAATTTGAATATGCAGTATCAATTAAACTATGAGAGTGAGATTAGGTTTGGTCCAGCGTATTACTCATTGGAAATTGACGGTAAGAAAGTACCTAATTTTGTGTATGGCTTTACTCGTAGCGAACTTCAAAATGGGCGCTATCTAGCAATCGAAGAATGGCTTACTACTGATTATAGAAAAGGGCCAATTACACGCGTGGCAATATTTGATTTAGAAAATAAGCTCGTGTCACGTTTAAAGACCGTTGAGAAAGGTTTCGTTGATTGCTTCAAGCTAGATAACAACCTCTTTTCTTATCGTAAAAATTACCACGCTAAAGGTAAAGTAGTAGAGTTAGAACTTGATTGGGACTCTGTAAAAGAGTGGAGTAATATTTACTCATAACAAGCGCATTAAGTGAAGGGACTGCTAACAGCTTGCTCAGTTCCGCTTCGCTACACATTTTAGCAAGCTATTATCAGCCCCTTATGCGGGCGTTAGCTGCAAGAATGAAAAGCATACTTTATTTCGTTGTTTTAATTGTATCTTTTGGACCATCTGCGATTTTGTTAACCCTCGGGGTTATATTTAGTCCCGCTTGGCTCTACAGTATGTTCGAAAGCCAAATGGCAACACTGGTTCCATTTCTAATGGTAGTAGCTGGTCTTTTGGGTTTTTGGGGTATGCTTGCACTTAACAATCTAACGCTTTATCCATATAAAACAGATACTCCGCCCAAACGATTAATTGTTTATCTATCTTTAGGCTGTATAGCTTCATTAACTGCAACTATTTTTGCAGCTTATATGGATTGGCTTTTGGCTATTGCTATGTTTCTTCCAATTCCAGTAACGGCTTGCCTAACATATCTCAATAGAGCATATTTTCATAAGCAGGTTTGCAGCTAACAAACAACTGTTGGCGCTCACTGCGTTCGCTGGGACACAAATACATGGGCTCCCTCGCTTCGCTCGTTATTTTAGCCCATGTATTTGTGTCCCAAAGTTGGGCGTTAGAGGCTTTCGATATGGTTGCTATATATGGATATTAAAAATTACTTGGGTCAGATAGAGAAACTTGAAAACGTTGGAAAGCGCTTTTCACCTTTTATTGACAGCAAATCTCCTTATTTATTTTTAGCAATCACTTCATTTTTGCTGCTTTGTGGCTCAATTCAATTGATTTATTTAACAAGCCCAACAAGTGAGCAAGTTACAGAACATTTTTCCTCCATACTAATTGGTATTGTTTTGTTCTTAACCTTACAACATAACAAATCAGATTACTTTTTAAATAAAATTACGAATAAACCTGTATTATGGTTGCTTCTCGCTATTTTTGTGACTGCTTCTAGTCTTTTTAGCGTGTCTATTAGTGGGGCAACTAGAACTGTATTTTTATTAAATTTAAAAACAGCGCCTGTAGTAAGTTTCTGCATTGTCATGTTTTATTCTTCAGTTGGCAGGTATTTAGTAAAGTTAAATAAACGTCAAAAATTAGGTTATTTAACGCTATTTGTAGTTTTGGTATTTTTAACAACGTTACAACCTAATATGATGCAAATAAAATCAATATTTTTAATATCTTTTTTTTATTTTGCTTTAGCGGGAATGAGAAGACAGTCATTTGAATTACTTTGCCTTATGGTTATATTGCTTTTGGTTGCAATATTTTTGTTAGAACCATACAGAACAATAAGGCTTTTTGGTTATTTAAATTACCATGAAGACCCTTATGGACATGGGTATCAGACATATAAATCTTTAACCGTTTGGGCAAATTCTGATTTATTTCGTTTCGGGCTTCAGGATAATATTAAGATAAGAGTTCCTGATATGGTCAATGCTTTACCTTTTACCGCAACCGCACAGCTTTGGGGGAAATTAGGAACATTAGTAATTATTATTTTAATTTCGTTTAAATTCATTTTAGTAGGGAATGGTATAGAAAAGTATAAAAATGAGAAGATTGCCTTGATAGCATTTGGTATGTTTGTTATCTATTTCCAATCAGTTATTGGATCTTTTTTATCTACGATTGGCCTTTTTCCACCAAGTCACCAAATAGTCGGTGTTGGATTTTTCACTCTTGGGGGAGGCACTGTTTTTGTATGTTTCGCTTGTGCTTTAGGTTATAAAATATTGTGTAATCAACAACCTAGTACTGTTAGGATTATAATATTATATGAGCGAAAACCACCACCTGTGTTGTTAGGAATAGAATACTTTAAAAAAGTTGTAATCTTCATTACTCTGTTTAGTTGTATGACTTCAATAGGTATTGGATTTAGTAAAATCAGCCTCTAACAAGTTGATTAATCTGATAAATTTTACTGTGTAGATTTTCGCTATTCCGCTTCGCGGGCAAAAATCAACCCAGCAAAATTTTCCAATTATCAACGCGTTACGAATGTTAGTTGTTGGCACAAAGCGCGCATTCGTCCTAACGCATTTCTGTCCAAAACGAGTTTACTCCACTGTCCATTCCTCGCTCAAAACGTTAAGTCCAAAGCTATTTACTGAGACGGCAGGAACAGATATGGGTTACTAAATATCACTTATAGCTACAGTTGAATTTCATATTTTTTACAGCTCTTTGGCAAAAATTGATGCAGCCTTGATAAGGATATTACGTTCTTCTGATACCTCCTCGAGACGCCGTTCCAGTGTTTTAATAATTAAGCTACCCTTTAAGCTGCGATCTTGTTTAGCGGCATTGAGCCATGCATATAATGTACTTTGTCCTATTTTCAAGTCTTTAGCTACTTCAGCGACTCGCTCTCCACCAATAAGTACTCTTTTTGTAGCTGATAACTTAATTTCATTTGAGTAAGGTTTACTCACTTTCTTATTCCTCGATTTTAGCTTAGGATTCCTAAGTATACATGGTAGATTAAAGCTTAGAGAATCTAAGCACCAGCTTTTTATTATGATTTACTTTTGGATTTTATTAACCCCCTCCCAATTCGGCTTAAAGAAGCTAGGACAAGATCAAATATATCTCAAAGAGATCTGGGAGTTAGAATTGGTCTGGAGCCCAGTTCTGCGAGTGGTAGAATGAATCATTACGAAAAAGGTAGACATACACCTGATCTGCAAACATTAAAGCGAATAGCAGAAGAGTTGAATGTGCCGCTAAACTACTTCTTTTGCGAAAGCGATGAAATGGCCAAATTTGTTTTATTATTCGAACAACTACCTGAAGATGAGAAAATCAAGTTAGTATGTGAGTTGGAGCACAAACAAAAGTCCGTAACAAATTAGTCAGTTCAACTTTATTAGCCACCTTTGTTTCAATAACCCCTACTAGATGAGTTGGGTCTAATCAAACTGGTATAAACTTAATTATGCCAAAGGCGGCCTATAAGCTGGATAGGCAGACTCCCACAAAACCATTAAATTCATTGAGTTACAAAACCATATGTCAACAAAGATTTCCTTATGGGCACAGTTTGTGGCACACTAAAAAAAGGACTTAGAGCAATAAATTTGACATGGAAAAAGAAGATATAACGAGCCAAAAACCAAGCTCTTGGGGGGTTATCCCCATCTTATCTATCATTGGGTTTATAACTGCTTATACACATTTTTTTGGCTTGAGTTACCTAAAATCTTATCTCGCTGGTGCAGGATTTGAATACGTAGCTCTTTCCCTTCCGCCAGACGAGTCTGTTTATTATGCGGTTAAGGGCTTACTATCAACTTTAAACCAAGCATTTACTATCGAAATTCTTACTCCAAAGTTAGTACATGCTTTACCAGGCGTATGTTTTACGATCCCCCTTATATTCGGTTATGTCTACCGAAAATTTAAAAATGACTCACCAAAACAATCAAGCCAAAAGTGCTTAGCTACCGAAGCAACTTCAAACATAAAAAACCTAACATTAGCGATAACGATCGGATTTGGCGGTGGTTATATTTTGCAGATAATCGTGACGGTTATGCTTATTTCTATATTGTTGTTTTTTTGGTTAATCATGTCATTAGGGTCGATTGCAGGTGAGCAAGATGGGAAAAAGTTAATATCATCTCCAGTTTGCAAACCTGTTGAATGGACTGAGCAAAAAGAAAACCGAATCTTATCTTGCCGAAAGCTTACTCTGAAAAATGGAGAAGAGTTAAACGGGATCAAGTTATTCAGTGATTCGAAAATCATATATTTCATTACAAATGAAGCAGCATACGAATTAACGACTAATAAAGAAGTGATAAGTCTTAGGAAAGTAATTACAAAACCAAGTTTTAGTTAAATAAATACTAAAGATGATGAGGCTAAATTCTCTGACCGCCTCAAAGCGATTCAAAACAAAAAAGCCAATATTTAGTTTACTTAAATACCTTGAATTTAAATGGTATTGCACTATACGCCTAGGTCTGAACCGCTTAATAATTAACAGGAGTACATTTGAGCAATTTTAACAGTAACCAGTTTGAAGAAACTTTTACAGAATTAGTACGCAATATACCTAAGCCTTTAAAAAATTAGTTAAAAAGCAGAATTAGTAGTTTTAATAATCTATACCATAAATCTACATTAACTTTAGAGACCGAAGTCGATTGTGAGAGAGTAATAAAGTCTCTAACCTTGGGGTGATCGCTTCGCCCCTTAACCTTGGTGATTGAATTTTCAAATTATTATGACTTAGCATAAGATAGTGCAGGTCTAATTAGGAGATACTTCAATCACTATGATTATTAATGACTTTTATACTCGAGAAGTTGAAGTTTATCGAGACCCCGAATATAGATACGCATTATAAAATCTCATGGGATAGCTTCCATAGAGTTAAGGTGTTATAACTACTTGTAACAAAAAAAGTTATCAAGTTCGATTTTAAAAGGAAGTTACTGAGTGTTTATTCTGAAACAAGCTAAGATCAATAGATATAAGAGTTACGGTAATGAGCAGATAGTTCAGATAGAAGATGATGTCACCACAGTAGTAGGAAAAAATGAAAGTGGTAAAACGGCATTTTTAGAGGCTCTCGCCAAGCTAAACTATTTCACAAACGATAATGATTTTGAGTTTGACGAAGTTAAAGATTACCCTCGTAATGAATTAAAAAAATACCAGAGAGCCGGTGAGCAATGCGAACCTATTATTTGTAAATTTCAGATGGATAAAAATACCATTGATGAAATTAATGAAGATTTAGGGAATGGGGTTCTTACAACAGATTATTTTACTGTCTCTAGCAGGTATGGTTCGGGAAGAACTTGGTACCATATCAATTGTAATGAAAAAAAATATATTGATAACCTTCAAAATGAGCTAAGTGTAAGTAGTGAAACTAAAGATATATTAAAAAACCTCAAAACAATATTAGAAGTTACAGAACTGGATGTCAGTAACAATGAAGAGCTTCAAGATTTCGTTGCTCACATAAAAAATAATATTGTAAACAAGGCTTACGATTGGAAAAGGAAGCTAATTGATGCTTATGTTTTCAAAAGATATATAGCCCCAAGGTTGCCAAGATTTTGGTATTTTGATGAGTATCACTCTCTTCCGTCTAGAGTCAATATCAATTCTGTTCGTAATGAGACAACAAGCGAGGAGCTAACCAAACAACAGCTCGATACGGCCAAGGCATTATTTGAATTAGCTATGATTGATGTGGAAGAACTAATTAACTCGTCTAGTTTTGAGTCTTTCATAGCAGAATTAGAATCAACATCAAATGAAATAACAGATCAAATATTTGAGTATTGGTCTACGAACAACAACCTAGAAATCGAATTTAAAATTGAATCGATACATCACCCACATCAAAGCCCCGAGAAAATACTTGATATTAGGGTAAAAAACAGACGTCATAGAATTACGTTGCCATTAAAAAATAGAAGCAAAGGATTCAATTGGTTTTTCTCTTTCATAGTCTGGTTCAGTAAGATTCAAGATGATAAAAACAATAACTTTATTTTGCTGTTAGATGAGCCAGGATTAAATCTTCATGCGTCCGCTCAAGCAGACCTATTGAGATTCATCAATGATTTATCTGATAAATATCAGGTTATATATACGACTCACTCACCTTTCATGGTTGAGTCCAATGCTTTACATCGAGTTAGGACTGTTTATGACTCAGAAGAAGGCAGTATTATTTCGAATGCCACACAAGAGAAAGATCCAGACACTTTGTTTCCTCTCCAGGCAGCTCTTGGGTATGATATTGCTCAAAACTTGTTTGTCTCTAAGAACAATTTGTTAGTTGAGGGGCCTTCTGATCTAAATTATTTGATATATATGTCAAACCTTCTTGAAAGCCTTAACTTAGTGGGTTTAAAGGACGATATCACTATTGTACCCGTCGGAGGTTTGGATAAAGTTGCGACATTCATATCGTTGTTAAGGGGATCTAAGTTAAAAGTATCGTGCTTACTTGATTCGTTTAATAATTCTAAAGGTGCACAAAGAATTGATAACTTAGTGAAATCAAAAATAATTAAAGATAAAAATATTCGCTTTTTTGATGAGTTTGCAGGTGAGGATTACACACAAGCTGATATTGAAGATTTATTTGAAACTTCTGAGTACCTTCATATATTTTCAAAAGCTTTTCCCGAGCACGCTGGAATTACAGCAGAAGATTTAGATAAAAAGAAACCAACAATTCTGACACAAATTCAATCTATCCTTGGAAGAAAGAGATTTAATCACTATAAACCATCTCAAGAATTACTCACTATGGGGCTGGACTCTGACTTTTTCTCAAAAGAAACCTTGGACAGATTCGAAGATATGTTCAAAAAAATCAATGAGCTATTCTAATGCTTTTGGGAATTCTGCTTATAGAGTTTAATTTGTAGGTATTTGTGATGTACGAATTACTCTTAAAATGGGGGCTAGATAGCCTTACAAAATTTTCAGGAACCAAAGGACAGCATGAGCTATCGATTCTGCTAGAGGCAATAAAAACCAAAAATACTTTAATAATTGAACGTTACAAACAAACTTGGGCACTCAATGAAAAGCTATCTGATTTAATTATTGAATTAGAGGTAGAGTTAGATTTATTTGCGAATGAGTCTATTGAAACTGACGGTACTTGGAAATCAGCAAGACAATTTATTGGTAAACTTAAATCCGATTTTCATCCTGCGTACTATAGAAAACTAGTAAAGCTAAGAGCGGGATTTGAAGGTACTAATGATATTCTTTCAGCTTACACATATACTTTCTTGAACATTGTCAATCTAGATAATTTATTCACAGTCTGTAAAAGTAAAAAAATCTATTCTAGAGGGGAGATTTGCCGGAGTTACAGGGGGTTGTGGACCAAATATGGGGAAGTTGTTTCATCAATTATTAGAATAACATCCGGAGATTTAAGGTTTTGGGTTACAGATATTCCTTATATCCAACATGCGGATAATTGGGCAGAATATGATCTCCAACTATTACAGCGTTTTATCTCTGCTAATAATTGGGGCAATAATAGGCTTCACATATCGCTAGAATCTAAAAGGGGTTTAGATAAGTTTTGGCATGAACTGAATGAGCATCATGAAAATAACAGAGAACAAGCGAAAAACAAACATGATGTGAAATGACAATAGTATGAATTATTTGTCGTAATTTTACCCATATTTCATTATGTTTTATGACTAAAAGTATGACGTGTAAATACCCTAGCTCTATTCCTTTTAAAATAAGGCTTAGAGCTAGAAAACATATTTTAAGTAATAACTTTCACCAAGGTTAAGGGGCGAAGCGATCACCCCAAGGTTAAAAACTTTATTTGTGGGTCTCGAAACCTCGGCTGACAAACTATAACTAGGCTCTCATTTTCGAAACTAGAATCTCATAAGGCGTTTTTCCTTTCAAGCCACCATGTGGTCTATGGTAGTTATAAAACGCCTCCCATTCAGCCAATTTGGCCTCTAAATCTACGTCTCCTTTATAGTTTAATAGCTGATAAAACTCTCTCTTGTCGGTTAGATGAGAGCGTTCGACTTTTCCGTTGAGGTTAGGACTAGCAGGTTTGATATACACATGCAGCATTCCCAGATCCTCGCAGTGCCAATGAAACTTAGATTGAAATTCATGGCCGTTATCTGTACGTATCATTTTAATGCGGAACGGAAACTTGCCAACAACGTAATCAATAAAGTCGATGGCACATGCTTGATTGTGTTTTTCGTAGACTTTCAATGCTCTGATACGTGTAGCATCATCGATAGCTGTATATTGGAATCTACGCACCTTCCTGCCTGACTTGTCCTTGAAGGTTAAAAACTTAACGTCAACTTGAACATGGTGCCTAGGAACTTGTTTCTCATACCTCTTTACGGATTTAACTTGCCGCGTTCTAAGATTCTGGGGGAGACGATTAAGTCCATGCCTACAAAGCACGCTATAAACGCCTGATATGGATACTTTTAGCCCATGATAACGAGCTAAATACCAACTAATTTTAGCTTGCCCAAAATGATAGTTCTTACGTAAATATAAGATTTTTTCTTCGATGACCGGATCAACTCGAACAGCTGGATTTTCGGGGCATGGCTTAGAGTTGATTAACCCTGCTTCTCCTTTAGCTGCATAATCTTTTTTCCAACGATAAAACGTATCTCTGGATACCCCCCAGTAGCGACAGGTTTTACTAACATTTCTGGTTTCTTTTGCGTGATCTAAAATCTTAAGCTTACGTCTAACTTCTTGTTCTTCTTTTCTGTTCATCTAAAACCTCAACTAACACAAAGTAAATATACAAAAATGTGTCAGCCAAGGTCTAAATATTCACACTTTATTCCTCTCCTACAACGATACTAATGCAATCTTTCAGGAAGTTAGAGCGAAAATGCCCCACAGTTGTTGTTTTATAGAAAAGCTTCTCGATAACCCTAACTTAGCTTTTTATGCTTTTTTGATATGGAATATAACGCTTTTCTAAATACAGTATTTTCAAGACCGTTAAGTTTTTGGGGGCTGTCACTATTCAACCATCCCAAAGTTTTTTCTTAACTGCAGAGACATTCTTGCCACTTGGCGCTCTAATTCCTCATTTCGTGCTTCTAGGTCAGATATCCTTTGTACTTTGTCTTGAATTTTTAAGCTGTCGCTTTCCTTTATAATCATATCCACGAACTCTCTGTGCAGTAAGCCTTTTAGCTTGTTTACTTCATTCTTTAATTGTTGGTTTTCGATAACAAGCTCAGGCTTGTTCTTACTACCTTGTGTCTGCAAGTGTTTATCTATTTCCCTCTTCCGGAGGGCTCTGAGCATAGCGTTGGTGTCATACATATGATTCACCAGTTTTGGATACCTTTTAGGACGCAACGCGCTCCGTTGTTTATTTAAGTTGTTGCATACATCTGTATTACTGACTTGATACTTGCTAATTGTTAATTCGGCTGGTGAGTGAGCTTCCATGATATTTGCTTTGCACACTTCTACTAAAGCCTCAAAAGCCCTATAAAATGCACTCTCCGCACCAGGCTTTAACCATTCAGGAGCTTTAATTGTATCGTCGCTCGCTTCAAGCCAATTATCAATATCAAAATTTGTTATATCATCAATGTTCATTTACGCTGCCTTCCATTTCTTCAACATATCTTTTCCTTCCTTCACAGCTTTTAATGACTCCTTCACTAGCGGGTCGCTCTCACCTACATTTAAGATGCTTATTCTATTATTCACAAACTCTTGATGAGCAATTGACTGACGTATAAGAGCAGCTTCATTATTGATCTTAGAAGCACAAAAATTTACACAACCTACGCAAGTTGAATAGCAGGCCCCGTCATAGTCTGGTGTCCCTGTTTCTTTATCAAAACAATTAGCGTGCTTTATCAATGAGGCTCGAGAAAGGCAATACCCATATTCATGGGCTTTTACATGAACATATTCATCAGCCAAATCATTTAGGAAGTCATCGATGCGATCAGACGTAACGACTTGATGATCAACGCTCTTGGATAAAATATCAACCGCAATTCCCTGTAAGTCTTTAACAAAAAGTCTATTAACAGTCGCTTGGAGTTCCTCATCAACTATTCTGCGTAAAACTTCCTTGAGATATTTCTTAACCAAGTCATCTGCAACTTCCTTGGTTAATTTATTAAATGTATAATGATCGGTCATGTACGAACCATAGCTATGCATAAAGTGACGGCGAATCTCTTCAACTACATTGCCTTCAAACATTCTTAATGCAAACTCAGCCCACGTATGGCGGAATTGGTGCGCTTTTATCTCTTTGTGTTCCTTGCCCATCTCAGGATGCGCTTCAGTAAAACAAAGATAGTATTTTTTTAAAGCTTGAGACATTCTATGACTAGTAACCCTTGATAAATCATTTAGGTTCCCTTTAGCTCGTACCCCTAAAAAATCATTACTAAACAGATAGATATTACCATCCAAATTTAACCTGCATAATTTGAGATTATCAGCCGCTTCTTTAAGTAAGTTGTGCGTTACTCGAACCTCTTTAATGCCATGATTAGTCTTTTTTATCGGCGTAGTATAAAAAATACTCTTGGGGTCATCAGCGTCTGCAACTACATCCTTGTTTCTCATGTTGCATATTTCACTCCAAGAGCGGGAGCCTGTTAAGCAGAGCATTACTGTTAATGCGGCATATCTTAAAGTTGACCTTACGTGTTCTAACACGTCTTTTGTTGTCTCTTCATTTGTTAAATATTGCTCTGCAACGCTTATAAAGTCGTTGCCCAGATCCCAATATACATCCCACTTTTCCACATTTGCGTCTAAAGACCTCTGTACAGCGGTAATGCTTTGGTGTAATTTTTTTTCATAATAAAAATCTTCAGCTTTACAGTTTTTTCCAGACTTCTTGCAAGCGTAATAGTATTCCCTTAACTTAGAAACAGGCTGATCTGGGGGAGTGAAATGAAATTTATAAAGATCTCGTGACTTTGTTTTTTTAAACTGAGTGTAAAAGTCAAAACAATCGTTTATTAGAAATCGAAAGTTAGCTGTAACATATTGGGATTCATTATACTTTCTTAACAATCCGTAAAAGCCAACTGCAAATTTAGTCTTATTGGAACGTAAGTCTCTAATGGCATAGGCTAAAAGAGACATTGCAACATAAACAGGTATGCTTCCATGTGACTTTCTAGAACCCCATTCGGCAAAATCAAGGCCGTATTCTTGACAAAGAACTTGCAAGATAGAGTTAGGCTTAGGAAGTCTCCCTAAATAATCAAGTTCAAACATCAACCCATCAGGGATATGTCTATGACGATACGCTTTATAAGTGTCTCTTAGCATCTGCATTTTCAACGTAACGGTTCCATATGCCATTTTTTCGTCAAATAAGTGTCGAACAAACTCATTTATATCCGCTTCTTTCAAGTCAACTAGATACTTGTCTGGGTGGTGCAGTGTGGCCCACCTTAGAAAGTTCGCCGCATTTTCGACAACGCATTTAACACTAACCTTAGATGCACTAATGAAGCGCTTATCGCCCTTGTATCCTCCGAATTTATGCAGGATGTAATGCTTAAGAGATTGCTTCCAACTCTTATTTAGTCCCGCTATATTCATATTCCGATGATAAAACACACCATTATCGGGGTCTTTAAATAACCAGTCATCTGATTTGAATACATCAATATCTTTACGCGGCAATAACGGCTCTGCATTGAGGGTATTAATCGGCAGGGTAGAATGCACTATTTCTTTTTCCTTACACTATCGGAGGAAAGAGTGAAGTTGGAAGCTTCTTCGAATGCTTTTCGCCTTCAGAAAGTACATTTTTAGGAAACTTTGCCAATACTTCAGACAATTGGATAAACTCTTTCAGTACAGCCGTTACGATTCTTTTACTGCTTCTTTGATGCTGTATTATCCTGGGAATCTCAGCTTTTAAATGATCTAGTCTTCTCAATATAAGAGCAGCGGTACTTGCAGTGGCTACATATACAGTCTTTTGCTTTGATTTAAATTCACCTAACAGGCCAATGTCTTCGACTGCATCACTGATGTGATTTAAACCTAATAAGCTTTTTACATCAGACTTATTTAATACCTCAGTTTTAGACAGCATATCATTTATGTCATCAGCAAAGTTCGACATCATTTCTGCCACTCGGTACGATAGTGACGGTGTGTCAGATATCTTCTCTTTAACGATACGTGGATATCTACTGTAGTAGACATCTTCTTCTGTTTTCTTTGAATGACCAGACAAACGTGCAGCAGCGTCTGCGTGACTACCTATCGTCGTATTTACACTTGATACAAGAACAAACGATTCATGTATAGGACTAATTGGAAGTGCTTTTCCTGATTTTTTTAATCTCTCTAATAACCATAAAAATGGTTCTAACTGTTCATTAGATATTAGTTCTCCTAATGCATTTCTTAACACTGAATTACTATTAAGCAATCGCTCTCGGATGTGGGCTCCTCTGCCCTTACTATTCAAGAATTTACTTAAGGAAAATATAGTAGAGTCAAAAACTTTGTCACTTTCAGTGGTGTTTCTATATTTTATTGCTCTTTTCGCTTGAGAAACTGCGCAATTGTATGCTCGATAAAATACATCAGGGGTATCTTTATTCGAATGTAGAGCTGTTGATAAGGATATTGTTGAACGATTTTTTATATAATCGAACTGAATTGTTTGCTTGCCGGATATGCTGGAAGTTTCTTTTATGTCAGAAAATACAAGATTTTGAACTCCTGTGGTTTGCACACCTTCGGTGGCTAATAGGCAAAACAACGCCCACTCTTGAATTGGGTTAAGTGACGTTAGGTTTGAAACCCCAAAATACCTGCAAGTCCAGGAATTTCCAGTCAGCCCGAGCGAATCAATATTTAGATGCGATGTCATATACCTTGATTTAGAAGGGGAGGTCACAACTTTATATGAATGCCCACCATTTTTAAGAAGACGTACCAAAGTGTGCTTTTTTATGCCGTATTCTTTTTGAGCATCAGAATGAGTGTAGTGCGGTTTACTATATTCATTCCTTATATTTATCACTACATCACGAGGTATACTTTCGGGAAAATACCCCTCAATAGATCTTCTTGCGTCATACTCTGTACAACCATATTTTTCACCTAAGGCTCTCATAGATGGCTTTGAATGCTTTAACTTACTTTTCATTTCCTCAATATCAGCAACAGAAAGCGGAGACTCAATAAGTTTTTTCTTGGGGCTAATAAATTCAGCGTATAAATCACTCACATTACTGGAGTTAAGGCAATAATCGAAATTATAATTGCTGAAAACTTCTGTTAGTACACACTCTTTAGCAAACTCGTTATTTTCTTCAAAAATAGCCTTGAAAATAGGAAGCATTATTGTACGGCACTCATTACTCCCACTATTAAATGATTGAAGATAGTAAGGGTTGGATACTGAGTCGCATTCAAACTCTAAAAAATGCCTACAATATTCTTGGTTTAATATTGTATCTTTAGCTTTTTGCTCTAACAGAATGATATTTGCGCACACTAGCCTTAGTGACACTAATAATTCATCATCACCATAAGGACAGTTAGAAAACATCATAGAAAGCGGTGGTTTCTTTTTACTACTTCTTCGTTGAATATCGAACTCTTGAATCACTTGATTTAAGAAGTCATATTCGTCAATGCTCAGCAATGACCCTTTAGCAAAGAAGTAATCTTTAACCGCTGTGACAAAAGGTCTAACTTGATAATAGGATTTAGAGCTATCTTTATCTTGCGCCAGTGTTATTGCCCATTCGTTAAAAATTGTTACTGGCGTAGTATTGATAGCAGTATATCCTCTATTTGTCAGGAAATGGTAAAGCTTGTTAGCTCCCCTAACCCAAATTTTCACCGAACCATCTCCTAATTTAGCAAACTTCTTAGAATAAAATTTAAACCATATAGCTTGCAGGATAGGGTGCTCGGTTTCAGCAGGCACCTCTAGCTTATCTAACCTACAGTTTATTGTAGAGATGCTCTTTACGTGCGATGTATCAATACTACTCATAGCTTTCCTTTAAAGTCGAATCTAAATGCTCATACGATCTAACTTCTTAATCACTTCTAATCGTTTAAATAACAAGGCTTCCGCACAGATATAAAGCTTAGTTGTGTTGTCATCTTCGTGTCCCATCCATTGAGGCAAGCTGAGCATCGGATCGTACCTACCCATGTCCATATCCTCGCAATATGTAACAAAGTTAGTCGCGCACGTATGTCGAAGTGAATGAAAAACCCATCGATTATAAGAGCTCCTTAATTCCGCTGGAGTAATATTCTTCGACAGATATTCATCTACAGAGGATCTAAAAAGTTTTGTAGCATAAGATGCACTGGTCATGGGGGTACCTTTCTTTTTCTCAAAAAGGTTTTTTCCCACATATTTACTTAAATCCCCGTACAGAAAACGAAACAGGTCTTTTTTTAGTTCCATAGATATTGGTACAGAACGGCGCTTATAACCTTTACCGGTGATCTTAATGAAAGCCTCTTCATAGAAACCGACCTTATCATTTGGGAATTGTTTTTTGAGGTTTTCAATATCAAAATTGCCGTATTTAACAAGTTCATGTGTCCTAACACCAAGAAAATACCCCATCTTTAGAGCCATCTCATTACGAGATCTTTTGAACATATCTTTCGTAGGTATATGGGCAAGAATATTATTAAAGTCTTCTTCTTGGATATATTGCGAAAGAATGGTGGATGTGGCTCTATCAGCTAATTGCAATTTAGCCGACAAGGTTCTAACACTGTATGAAAACTCTTTTGGCTCATCAATGTAACCGTGCTTATATGCAAAGCAATAAAACTCTGAAAGGGTAGATATGTGCCTAGTAATAGATACATCTTGGAGGCCATTATTTACTAAATCCATTAAATAAGTGTTCATCTGACTTTCAGTGATTTCTCTGTAATCAGATGGGAAAAAGTGGCCTGAAGAATCAGTTTTACTAATTACGTTTAGGTAACGAGTCAAATCACTTGCACGCCCCTTTACTGTCGACTTACTACCTGATTTTGACTTTTTAGCAACTTCTAGGAGGAAGTGACAGCTTGCTTTGTGATAGGTAAAGTTTTCAGTAAATAGCACTGCTGTTATTAAACTCCGACCACCACAAAAAACTTCCGTAAATCCGTACTTGAATTTCATAATTATCCCAAAGAATATATCTACCTTTTTGTTTTGTTGACGTTGCGTTTAATGCAAACCCTAGTAGTAATGATGTCAACAAGAGTATAGTAAGTGTTCATAGGAAGATATAAAGTACAAGCTGCGATTCAAGGTGAAGAAGTGCGCGTAACAGGTAAAAAACGCGATGACTTACAAGCTATTATGCAACTCGTTCGCGAAGCTGAATTAGGGCAACCGTTCCAGTTTAAAAACTTCCGCGATTAATCGGTGGGTTTTCAAAATCACCAATTATTTTGGTGATGTAAATTAAAAAAAGAGCCACAAATGTGGCTCTTTCTTTATGGTGTAATCTTAACTTCGTCTGCGTAAGCTAATTAGGGTGAGAAGCCCTAACATTGCAAATAAACTACCGCTTGAAGAACTTGATGTTGCTTCAGTAGTTGGAGGAGCAATGTTTTTAACAGTTACTTGAACACTTGCTGTGCTCGTTAGTAATTGGTCGCTCACTGTAACTTCAAATGTAAGTACTTGATCGCTATCAACGCTAGGTGCTGTGAAAACTAAGTTTGCCTCATCTGTACTGGTTAAATTCACTGCCGGACCACTGGTTTGTTTCCAGTTGTAATAAAGTTCATCACCATCTGGGTCGCTCGATTCTGCGGTTAACGTGACCGTTGCACCTTCATTTACTGATAAATCATTACCGATTGTAACTACCGGTGCTTGATTTGAACGCTTGATATCAATTGAAATATGAACACCTGAAGAGCCCTTACCGTCAGATACCGACACAAATAACTTAATAGCGGTATCACTTACTACATCTGGTGCTGTAAAACTGAGAGTGTTGCTGGCATTACCTGCTAAATCAATTGCAGGGCCTGAGATTTGTTGCCACTCATAGGTTAGTGCATCGCCGTCTTCATCTGTCGCGGAGACGGAAATAGTCACTAGCTCATTAGCTAATACTGATTGAGGTGCATCAATTTCGACAACTGGAAGCTTATTTACATTGATAACGTTTACAGTGATGTATGCGGTTGTACTACCTTTGCCATCATCTGCTGTGAGCGAGAATGTTAAGCTTTCGTCTGCTTGCACTTGCGGTGCGGTAAAGCTTAGGTTTGCACTTGTGCTATCTGCAATTGCCACTTCAGTACCTGATATTTGCTGCCAAGCTAGCGTGATAGGATCGTTATCAGCATCGCTTACAGTTGCGCTTAGCGCCACAGCTTCGCCTTCGGTAACATAATGAGTGGTTTCAAGTTGAATAATCGGTAGTAGGTTGTTGTCTACCGTATCTTCAACTTCAAGGTAATCAAGATAATGTGAAATCAGCGCAGACTTACTGCCAGCAGATAAGTGACTTAGTGAGCAAGTATTCACAATTAGTTTGCTGTTATTGATAGCACCTTGAATGCCACACGGGCCAAACTCATTTTTCCATTTACCTTCAATGTCATCATAAAACACACCTTTCGCGTTAAGAAAGGTTGTTGCATTTTGTTGTGTAATAAACTCAGAGCTTGGCGGTGAGATGCTATCCTCAGCAATGATAGTTTGGCTCACGGTTTGCCCATTATTAAGCGCGATACTTTCCACTTGCTCTACACGAACATCGGTGTTGGTTACCGTTAAATCGAGTGTATTGCTAAGTTCAGGCGATAGGCTAAGGACATTTTCACCGGCAATAATAAGCTTGCTGTTAAAGCGCGAGTAGTTATCAATAAATGATACTTCTTCACTGGTTGCTTTACGGTCACGGCCGAATGCTTGCAGTGTGCCATCGTCGAGTCTATTCCAAGGCGTGCGAGACTCACCAAAATCGACAGAGACAAATTTAAAGTTGGTGCTGGTTAGCGGGAATAAAAAGTCTGAATAGTAAACAGGCAAGGTCAAGCTATCGTAAACTTGTTTTGTTTCCGCATTTAATGAGTGATCTAAATGAAAGTGCACTGCTGAAGATTCACCGTTGTATGCGAATACTTTCAAGTATTCAGCGCTTTTATAACCTTCTGCGGTAACGGCATTAATCTGCAAGTTTAGTTGGCCATTCTCAGTAATAAGCTCTGCAAAATTCACGTCAAACGGTGCGGATAGTGTTTTTTTAAGTTCACCGTTAATTAACAATTCAACATGATCAACTTGAGATAAGTCGTCACTGCTAATGGTTGCTTGTGCATTGTGCGCAATCAGTGATTTATCGCTAATAGAACCGACTGAAATAGTCGCAATGCTAGGGTATACTTGTGCATTAAATGTAGCGGCATTGCCATCGGTATTGAGGTTTTGAATGTCTACGCCTGTATGTTTTGCGGCATAGTTTTTACTCGCTGGCAGGGTTTGAGGTGAAAAGCTATCACCCGTAGTAAATACATCGTTTTCATCAGCGTAGGCCGCAACTAGCTCAATTTCATTTAAATTATCAGCTTGAATGAGGCGAATAAGTTTGTTGTCAGAGTAGCTATTATCGTTGGCAAAGTAGCCCCAGCTATTGAGCTCTGAATTTATATGCCAAATATTTAAACCTTCAGCGTTTAAGTTTAAGTCGTTACCGCTTCTATCACGGTATTGCACAATAAAGTACTCGTCGTACTTATTGGTGGCACTTGTATCGCTGCGTAAAATAAGCGCATCTTGGTTAGTTGATGTGGCTGAAAGTTGATAGTTGGTATCTGAAGTTGATGCAAACTGCGGCGTCAGCCAGCCAAGTGCAAATTTACTAAATGCACTGTGATCTGAACTGTTATTATCCATCATATCCATGCCGCCTGTACCACCACGCGGACCAATGCTGTCATCGTAATCGTAGTAATCAGGCAGGCCAAGTGCATGGCCGGTTTCATGAATAAGTACAAGCGGTGAAAATGCTTGCCCTTCCGAATAGGCCAGCCATTGCCAAGAAATTGTGCTGATGGTTTTACCATCGACGGTAAATGAATTGTCGCCAAAACCTGAGAAAGTACCCCACCAAAGGCTTGCCCATTCGCCAGGAGGGCCGGTCCAAATCACCGCAACATAATCGATGTCGCCGTCGCCGTCGTTATCGTATTGGCTAAAGTCATGGCCAAGCGCATCGTGGTGTTCAATTGCTTCTTTGATGATTTGCTGCTTTACCTGTGCAGCGTTGGTACCATCGTCAAGCGGACGGTTGTACTCGGTTTTATACCAATCAAGTACATTACCTTGAATATCAAGTTTGTTATATGACGAACGCTGGTAAAATGCACGGTGGCTTTCAAACGGGAAACTGCTGGCGTTGCCCTCACCAAATATTTTACTGTTAATTGCGCTTTGAGAGTTGCTTTCATTGTGTAAGTAATCGGGAAATTCAACTAGCAGCACCAACATTTTAGGAGTGCCTAAACTCGGAAAATACCCTTCAAATGGGTTTGCTTCATCTGCTTTATTTTGCATTGTTCGCAGTTGCGGCAAATGGTGTAAACGCTGGTGGTTACCATATGATTTTGCTTGCAAAGCGCGCTGGCTAAACGTTTTTTCGGCTTTATAGCGTTTTAGCTGCTCTTGCGTGGGCGGTTGTAATGCACTTACGTGTAGAGTCAAAAATGCACTACAGGCAAGAAGTACCTTAGTTAACTGTTTCATAGTTGAATCCGTTACAAATCTATTGTCACTGTGTGAGTAATAAAGTTTACTCCTAAATGACCTTTTATAGAAACAATAAGGGAACAGTTTACCAGCTGTTTTTAGCGGTTTAGACTTCTAAAATTGACATTTTCACTTATCCCCTCCACAATACGCGCCTAAATTTATAGCCTATTGGTGCCGTTAAATTTTTGGTTCTTCGCTTCAGAAAAATAGTGGGTCAAACATAACAACGGATAATCGGGAAGTTGGTGCATAAGTCTTTGCCTTATTAAGTCCAACGCTGCCCCCGCAACGGTGATGTATTTTGTATTAAATAAAATGCTCAGCCCGGAGACCGGCCAATTGGTTTCTTAAAACGATTAACATTGTGCGGTGGGCACAAGGGGATAATATGTATCACAAATCTAAGTTAGGTTTGGCGCTTAGCCTTGCCTTGTCTTCTTCATTCGTTGCAGCTAACACAACTGATGCTCAAACAGAGCATGATATTGAAACTATTGTTGTTACCGCGAATAAGCTTGAGCAATCAATTGACCAAACTCTGGCAAGCGTGCAAGTTATTGACCGTGCGCAAATTGAGCAATTAAATGTGCGTGATGTGTTAAATGTGTTAGAAACGCAAGCGGGCATTCAAGTAAACCGTAATGGTGGGCAAGGGCAAAATGCGAGCCTGTTTGTACGTGGCTTAGAATCTCGTTACTCGCTTATTTTAATTGATGGTGTGCGCGTAGGCTCAGCAACCTTAGGTTATAAAAGCTTATCAACTTTGCCATTAAATTCAGTCGAGCGTATTGAGGTAGTAAAAGGCTCTCGCGCAGCACAATATGGTTCTGACGCGTTAGCGGGTGTTATTAATATTATTACGCGTCAATCACAAGGTCACAGCATTGCATTAACAACAGGCTCTAATAGTTATGCGAGCTTAGAAGGCACGTCACGTTTTACTACTGAATACGTGGATATTGCGCTTAATGCAGGTTATGAGCGCACTGAAGGATTTGACGTATTAGAAAACGATGCAACAAACTTTGCCGATCCAGATAAAGATGGTTACGACAACTTAAACCTAGGGTTAAACCTTACTCATAATAATGCGTTGTTAGGTCGATTAGGTTTTATTGCTCAATATTCAACGGGCGAAGTAGAGTTTGACAATTATTTTGATTATCAAGAGTCTTCATTAGATAAAACCGAATATGAAAACTACCATGTAAATGCTAATTGGTTTAAACAGTTAGGTGACTTTAGCCATAAAGTAGATGTTGCGTTTAGCCAAGATCAAGATGATACGTTTGGCACTAAACCAACTAGCCGCTTTGCAACAGAGCGTGTACAGCTAGATTATTTATCGACATATCAGTTATCTGAACAAATCGACTTTAACGGCGGCTTAAACTGGCATCAAGACAAGATTGATACAACGAGCAGTTATGACGAAAAAAGTCGCAATGCTTATGCTGCATTTGTTGGCGCATACTACGATGACGGTAACTTTTTAGCTAATGTGGCTGTGCGTCATGATGATTATGATGAAGTTGGATCTGAGCAAACGTATAACATTGCGGGTGGTATTAACCTGCATCAAGACGCAGTACTGCGTGTAAGTCAAAGCTCTGGCTTCAAAGCACCTACATTCAACGATTTATACTACCCAGGATCAGGTAACCCAGAGCTTGAAGCTGAAACATCAGTTAACCGTGAGCTTGGCTTACGTATTGATTTTGATAGCTTAAGTGTGGATGTTGCGGCATTTCGTAACGAGCTAACCAATAAAATTGCGTGGGCACCAGCACCAACAGCGGATAACCCATATCGTTGGTCACCATTTAACATTGCTGAAGCACGTTATGAAGGCGTAGAGCTAACCACTAATTTTGCATTTTACGGTTTTGATAACACGCTTAATGTAAGTTATATCGACGCGCAGAAAGTGGATAACTCACCGACCGCAGTTGAAAAATATAGTGACTTACCATTTGTTGCAAAAGAAAATGTACGTTACAGCATCGTTAAGCAGTGGCAAGATTTAGATATTAATTTAAGTGTTGCATATCAATCAGAGCAAAAATCGACGCTAATTAATAAAATCCCATCACGCATTGTGTGGGACTTAGCTGCAAACTACCAAATTCAACAGCAATTAACCGTAAGTGCTCGTATCGAAAATCTATTTGATAAAGAGTACATTCCAAGTCAAGGTTATGGCGTAGATATCGATGGCGATTGGGTAAATGATGCGTTTTATCACTATAACGAAATTGGTCGTCAGTTATTTGTTGGTATCGCGTACGATTTTTAATCGGTTGATTTAACAGCGAATCATTTTGTAAAAAAAGCCGCAAGTTGCGGCTTTTTTTTATTGTGCTAGTAATGTCGCATAATTAGCAGAGAACTTAGCTAATTTAGGGCCAATCATAATACTGCAATAAGGTTGATTAGGGTTATCGCGGTAATAGTCTTGGTGGTATGTTTCAGCACTATAAAAAAGTGTCGCAGGGCTTAGCTCAGTGACAATTTTGTCTGCAAAAAGTACTTGTTGACTCGCCAGCATTTTTAAGCTCGCTAGCTTTTGAACATCATCAAGATAAAAAATAACACTGCGGTATTGTGTACCAACATCATTACCTTGGCGGTTTAATTGTGTTGGATCGTGTAACTCAAAAAAGATTTGTAATAGTGTTGAGTAGCTAATGACCTTTTCATCAAATTCAATTTTCACTACTTCGGCATGACCGGATAAGCCGGTGCAAATATCTTGATAAGTTGGGTTATCTAAATGACCACCACTGTAACCTGATAGCACCGATTGCACGCCTTTTAAACGGCGAAATGCCGCATCAATACACCAAAAGCAGCCACCACCAAAAATTGCTGTTTGCATTATTGTTTAATCTATTTTCTTGTTAGTTGCGTAAAGATTAATACAGTTAGACAAGGGACGGCAAGATGAAACAAAGTTTAATTATTGGGGCGGGCGGCATAGGTTTGGCTGTTGCTGAGCTGTTATCCCAACAAGACGACGAACACAACATTACCATTATCACCAGCAATCCAACTCTTTTAAGTGATAAACGCTTTAATGTGTTGTTAGTCGAAAACCACAGTGAACAGCAGGTAGCAAGCTGTTTAGCAACATTATCAATTAAGTTCGATTATGTCTTTTGTTGTTTGGGTTTATTGCACCAAGAGGATATTCAGCCCGAAAAAAATCTATCACAATGGCGTGTTGATTCGGCCATGGCATTAATGCAAGCCAACGCATTTGCGCCGCTCACCTACTTAGTGCATTTACAAAAGTTACTGGCAAAAGAGTGTAAATTGGCATTTTTATCAGCGCGAGTTGGCAGTATAGGCGATAACCGCTTAGGTGGTTGGTACAGTTACCGTATGGCTAAAGCTGCACTTAATATGGCAATCAAAACCGCGAGTGTGGAACTGGCTCGAAGTAGCAATAAGGTATGTGTAATAGCCTTTCATCCGGGCACAACAGATACCAAGTTGTCTAAACCATTTCAACGTAATGTGCCTGAAAATAAATTGTTTACTGTACAATTTAGTGCGGAATGTTTAATTCGCTTGATGTTTCAGGTTAATGAAAAAGACAGTGGAAAATTCTTTGCGTGGGATGGGCAAGAAATAGAGTGGTAGCTAAGCTTAGCTACCACTCTATAATTTTATAGCGGATGATCGCTGGCTTGATCGTTAATTGCTTTTTCAGTGGTTTCTGGCGACTGAGTGTTACGCGCCAGCATGTAATACGCACTTGGAATAACAAATAGTGTTAGCAAGGTAGCCACAACCACACCGGTTAAGATAACAATACCAATAACCATACGACTTTCAGAACCTGGGCCTGATGCCAACACCAGCGGTACCGAACTCATTACTGTGGTTAAAGAGGTCATAATAATTGGGCGCAGGCGTTGTTTCGAAGCGCTGATTAATGCCTCGGTAAAGGCGACACCTTTATCGCGCAGCTGGTTGGCAAACTCCACAATTAAGATACCATTTTTGGCACTTAATCCTATCAACATAACAATACCAATTTGGCTATAAATATTGAGACTAGAGTTTGTGAAGAATAGCCCTGTTAACGCACCGACTAAGCCAAGTGGTACTGTAAGCATAATTACTAACGGGTGCACAAAGCTCTCAAATTGCGCTGCAAGTACTAAGAAAGTAACCGTGAGCGCTAAAATAAACACATAGGTCATTGCCGATGCGCCTTCATAGAACATTTGCGATTCGCCTTTGTAATCAATCGCGCCTTCAATATCGTTTTCTTCCATTGCCACTTGGTTTAGGAAATCAAGCGCTTCCGCTAATGAGTAATCAGCTGCAAGGTTGGCGCTAATGGTAATGGCGCGCATACGGTTATAACGGTTTAAACGCGCAGCTGTCGCTTGTTCATCAATGGCGATTAAGCTGTCCAGCGGGACTAAGTCATTGTTACGTGATTTTAGGTAAATCGACGAAATATTTTTAGGGTCTGAAAAGTCAGCTTTGGTGCCTTTTAAAATTACATCGTATTCTTCACCGCGGTCAATAAACGTGGTGACTCGGCGCTGACCCAGCATAGATTCAAGTGTGCGGCCAATTTGCGAAATACTAATCCCCAGATCTGCTGCTTTGTTTTTATCAATACTGACTAAAAACTGCGGAAAGGTCTCTTTGTAATCGTGGTCAAGACGTACTAGCCCTTTGTTCTCACGGGCACGAGCTAGAATGCGGTCACGCCAATCGGCCAGTTCTTCGTAGCTGTTGCCTTGCAATACAAACTCAACCGGACGACTGTTGCCACGACCGCCAACACCAGAGCGCATAATGGCAAAGGCACGCACATCGGTAACATCGGTTAATTTGCCGCTGATTTCGCCCATTACCTGCCAAGTATCACGTTTGCGTTCGTCCCAATCGGCCATACCGACAATTGCAACGCCGCCACGGCCACCCCAGCCAGGAACACGAATAAGTACGCGACTTAATTCACCATTTTCCTGATATGGCATCAGTTTTTCTTCAATCTGAGCCATGTTCTGTGCGTTATTTTCGTAGCTTGCGCCTTCAGGGCCATTCATCATTATAAAGAAAGTACCGCGGTCTTCTTTTGGTGTCAGTTCCGATGGCAGTTGTTTAAATAACAAGTAGCTAGCAAGGCCTGCAAAAATAAGAAGTAGCAACATGCTTTTGCTACTAGCCACGTTGTTACGCAGTAAATTTTCGTAGCCGTTTTCAACTTTGCTAAATAGTGCATCAATTTTATGACTAAACTTCGACGCTTTCTCGCTTGGTTTTAAAATTTTAGAGCACAGCGCTGGCGATAATGTAAGTGCGGTTAAACTTGAGAAAATCACCGCAGCGCTGGTGGCCATCGCGAATTCAGTAAATAAGCTACCAATTCGGCCTTCCATAAAGACTAGCGGCACAAATACCGACACCAGTACGAGTGTTGTTGCAACAATCGCAAAGCCGACTTCACGTGCACCGCGATAGGCCGCAAGCAGTGGCGGTTCGCCAAGTTCTACTCGGCGGTGAATGTTTTCAAGCATTACAATGGCATCATCTACCACTAAACCAATTGCCAGTACTAAGGCAAGCAAGGTGAGTAAGTTAATTGAGTAACCCATGCCGTAAAGAAAAGTAAAGCTACCAATCAGCGCAACGGGTACGGTAATTGCTGGAATAAGGGTTGCGCGCACGCTGCCTAAGAATAAAAAGATAACGGCAACTACTAACGCCATTGCAATAGCGAGTGTGCGATATACCTCAGCAATCGATTCACGGATAAAAATAGATGAATCGTAACTGTCTTGAATGGTTGTGCCTTCAGGTAATGAACGCTTAATTTTTTCTATTTCTTCGCGTGCTTTTTCAACTACGGTTAAGGTGTTAGCTTTGGCTTGCTTAACAATACCAAGGCCTATCATGTCTTTGCCGTTACCGCGGAATAGGTTTTCTTCATCAACCGCTTCAAGCCTTACGTCGGCCACTTCTTTTAAACGCACCAAGTAACCACTGTCACCGCGTTTAATGACTAAGTTTTGAAAATCACTTTGCGATTTATAGCTGCGCGCAATACGTACGGTGAAATCGCGATCTACTGATTCAATTTCACCGGCTGGTAATTCAACGTTCTCTTGACGTAATACACGCTCAATTTCATCAGCGGTAACCCCTTTAGCAGCCATTGCATCACGGTTTAACCATACTTTCATCGAGTATTCGCGTTGACCACCTAGACGCACATTGGCTACGCCATCTACTACCGCAAGCCTATCAACAATATAACGCTGGGCGTAATCAGACAGCTGCAATGAATTCATTGATGTACTGTTTAATACAAACCATGCAATTGGGCTTTCATCGCTGTCGGATTTTGACACTTCTGGCGGGCGTACTTGCTCGGGTAAGCTATCAAGTGCGCGTGAAACACGTTCGCGTACATCGTTGGCAGCGGCATCAATATCGCGGTCAATATTGAATTCAATGGTAATATTTGAGCGACCATTTCGGCTTGACGAGTTAATGCTTTTAACACCTTCAATACCTGAAATACGGTTTTCTAATACTTGGGTAATTTTGGTTTCGATAACCTCAGAAGACGCACCTGTGTAGCTAGTGCTTACTGACACAATTGGCGTATCAATATCTGGGTACTCTCTTAGCGGAAGCATTGAAAATGCAACTAAACCAAAAGTAAGTAGCAGTAAGTTTATTACGGTTGCAAAGACCGGACGTTTAACTGAAATGTCGGTTAAAATCATTTCAGCATCTCCTTAATTGTTACTTGGCTATTTGGTCTGACTTTAATAATGCCTTCAGTCACAATCTGTTCGCCTTCGCTTAAACCGCTGCCAATGGCAACCCAACCACCGCGGCGCAGGCCAATAGTGACTTGGCGTTTTTCAATTACGTTATCGTTGATGACATAAACAAAGTGTTTGTCTTGCTGTGGAATAAGCGACTTTTCAGGCACCATCAAGGTATTTTCTGCGCTTAGTTCTAATTGCGTGTATAGCAGCATGCCAGTGCGCAGCATGTTATCGTTATTATCAAAGTTAGCGGTAATTTTTACACTGCGTGTTGCCGCATCAATACGGCTGGCAATGTGCGACACAGTACCGCTGAAGGTTTTTGTTGGATAAGCAGGGCTTGTTGCGGTGACTGTCATACCAATGGCGATTTGCGCGAGGTATTTCTCTGGTACATTAAAATCGGTTTTAATCACGCTGGTATCATCCAGTGTGGTGATTTCTGTACTGGTATTTACAAAGGTACCTGTAGATACTTCTCGCAAGCCAAGTTTGCCGCTAAATGGGGCGTATAGCTTCATTTCAGCAAGTTTAATTTTAGCGCTAGCCAGTTGTGTTTTGGTTGCCTCATAGCTAGCCTCTTGCTCATCAAGTGCAGAGCGCGCAGTAGCTTGTGTTTTTGCCAACTGCTGTAAACGCTTTAATTTGCGGTTTTCTTCTTTTAACAGAATTTCAAGTTCTTCAACGCGGGTTTTTTCTTCGGCATCTTGAAGTTCAATCAGCAACTGGCCCTTTTTAACGGTGTCGCCATCATCAAAAAAGATATTTTTAATATAGTCAGATTGTGCGCTAACGAGCGTTACCGCTTGATTTGCACGCGCAGTACCAAGCGATTCGATAATATTTGCTTGGCGGCTAATTGCAACTTGATGCGCTTGTACTGGTGTTGCGTTTGCATTTCGCTTGCTTTGTTGTCCTTGCGATTCAGGTAAATACAAATAAATGCATAAACCGAATAAAACAAAACAGATGAGGGGGAATAATGCTTTACCAGATTGTTTTGCGTGCATAAAAGTTTCTCGTAAGTGTTCAGGGCTCACTATTCTACTAGACAGTTTAGAACTTGTGCGTGTTAGGCATCGTATAATATTGTGAATTAAACGTGTTTTTTTCCGTGAGTACGTAGAATTTATGAAAAATAAAAGTAAAAATTGCCCATATTGCAAACAGCTACGAGCAGCATTAATTTGGGGTGTTTTAATGGCATGTTTATATTTTAGTGTGTGGGGCTAATGGCAAAACGTTTAAAAATAGCTGCGTCGGCGCATAAGCACGGTGGCGAGTTTTTGGTGGCCGGTAGTATTGTTTTAGTGCTGGTATTATTGTTCGTTAAATTAAAGCCCGAACCCATCTCTATTTTTGATGTGGCGGTAGTGATTGGCGCCTTGGGTGCAATGTTTATCGGATATTTTAAATTATCAGAACCGCGCTATAATTTAGTATTGAGCAACAATGGTTTAGTGTTTTATCATCGCTACGGCAAAGTACGTATTTCTCGCGATAATATCGCGGAAGTGGGGCAAGTAAGTATTGCAAACGATGACCAGTTTATTGAACTTTCATGCTTGGGATTACGGCTTAAATCGATTGCGCCATTAATTAAACGTATGCCACCAAGGTTGGCACTTAAGCTAATTATGGAGCAGCGCAACTGGTTAATTGCAGGCATTAAAGTTAAGTGGCCGTTAGGTAATGTGCCGGATGATTGGCTAATTGAGGCTAATCAGTATCAAGATAAGTTTGAATCCAATGGTTTACTCGCCATGATGAGCCATCGTCTTGAGCATTTTAACGAGCTTTATGGCTATCATTTTTTGATATCCTATAATTACTTTGATCGCCCAGCAGATGAATTTGTGAATTTATTGCAACACTGGTTGCGAGATCCCGAGAAAACGATAGAAAAATATAGTAACATCAAGTAGAAAGATAGTTATAAGCGCAAATTTTTGAATGAAAACTCTCAGAGTTTCACGTTGCGTAAATCGGAAAGGCTGACTATGACAGTTGAAAGAGCATATGTAAAAAGTGGTCGCAACACCATAATTCATAAAGAAAAAAAGTTTGATTTAGTGATTGTTAATGGGGATAACCATCCTAAAATTAGAGTGACTGCTTTTGGTTTACAGCCTTTTAAAGAAAGCCTGCCGCGCAACCGCAGAGAAGCCAAAGAGCGCTATTTAGAGGTCGTGCAAATAGGCTCACCTGATGTATTTGGTGAAGAGAAACAACTTCTTTTTTTACAAGCACTGGATGGCCGAGAGTATAAAGTTGATTACTCAAAAGTTGGTACAAAACTGTTTGTGCGTGTTCATCAAGAAAGTTATATGTAGCTCAGAACAATTATTTTATTTCTAAAAAAGCAGTCATAGTTGAAAAATTATGGCTGCTTTTTTGCATTAAATTTTTATATTTTAGAAAACGACTTTTGATTAGGTGTTATTTATGACCATAGGAAAACAGCGTTCCGTGTTGCTCACTTGCTTAAGTGCAGTGTTAGTACTGGGGTGTGGTGGCGGCTCAGGTTCATCGAACGATGACAATACCAGTGCGCCTTTGTCTGTTAATGCCGGAAGTGATATTGCACTCGATGAAAAGCTCACGCTTTCAGTTAACGCGGTCGCAAGCCCAGAAGGTGGGACGTTTACTTGGCGACAGTTAAGTGGGCCGCAAATAGAAGGGTTTCCACTTGAGGGAGCCAAGCAAGAAATTGTCGCGCCCGATGTAAAACAAGATCAAACAATTGAGTTATCGGTTGAATATGTTGCCCCAGATAACCGTACGGTAAGCGATAACTTGGTGGTGTCGATTAACTCAGTTAATTTATTACCCGTTGTTTCAATTAAGCAAACTGCGCCAACAAGCTTACCGTCGCAATATGGCGATACTATTGTGTTGTCTAGCAGTAGCTCATTTGATCCTGATGAAAATGGTCAATTAGTCAGTTATTTGTGGCAACAAGTTGCAGGAACGGCAATTACCATTGCCGATAAATCATCTGCTGATTTAACATTTACACACCCATTGCTTGAACAAAATGACGAGGTAACGTTTAGTTTAACCATCACTGACGATGAAGGTGGTCAGCAATCTAACGAGTTAGCGCTAACCTTACAAAAAAGTAATCAGCTAATTTTTGCCAATGCCGGCGCAAACCAAAGCGCGCAAGAATTTTCCACTGTTACCTTAGATGCAAGCGCTTCAACCAGTGTTGATGGCAGTTTTCGCTGTAATTGGGTACAGCAATCAGGTGTAACAGTTACACTCGATAATAGCGAAGTGTGTCAAACTCAATTTATAGTGCCAGATGTTGATGCTCCTGAAAGCCTTATATTTGAGCTAACGGTAACGGATAGCGCCAATCGCTCTGACAGTGCACAAACACAGGTGCTTGCAGAGCCAAAAGCTCTCGGTTTAATTAATGACAGTGGTATGAATCGCTGCTTTGATAACAGCAAAGAGTTAATTAACTGCGTTTCAACTGAATTCCCAAGGCAGGACGCAGCGCTTGGCCGCGATATTCATGCTGGCTTACTTGATAAGGTTGGTAGCGGCCCCGAGGCATTTGATTTTACCAAACTTGATCAGTTTGCCGGAGAGCTGTCAGACAATGCCATTAATTTTAGCTGTGTAAGAGATAATATTTCAGGGTTAATTTGGGAAGTTAAGCAGCCTAGTAGTGGCACATTGCCTAATACGCAACTGCGCGAGGCGCAAAATACTTATAGTTGGTATTTAACAACGGTTAATAATGGTGGTTTTGCTGGGGTAGAGGCGCCCGCACAAGTTTCTTGCCCAAGTACGGTTAATTGTGGTCTTGATCAGTATGTAACTGAGGTTAATGAGATTAATTATTGTGGCGGTAATAATTGGCGAGTGCCAACCCATAGTGAGCTAAGCTCGCTACTGCATTTTGGTCAGCAGGGCTCGGGCAGTGTGCTGATCTCTGATTTTTTCCCGCACTCGGCAACACTCGCAATTGATGGTGTACTTCCGTATTGGACAATGCAAACCAGCGCTGAAGGTGGACAAAGCGCATTTGCTTGGGCGATTGATATGTTTTCAGGTAAAGACATTGGTTATCCTAAACAAAACCTTGGTTACATACGTTTAGTGCGAGACACCAGTAATGATGATTAATAAAGAGGGTACTATGCGTATTTTTAGTAAATTATCGATTATTGTGACTGCAACTATTTTTGCATGTACTGCTAAGGCGCAAGTATGTGTTGGTAATATTCCTAGCACGTCACCAACAGCGCAATTTACGATAAATGCAGATGGCACCGCGGTTGATAATTTAACTGGCCTGATGTGGATGCGTTGTAGTATTGGCCAATCTTGGGATGCGACTAATAGCACCTGCACTGGTGGCACTGAGCAATTAACTTGGCAACAAGCCTTGCAAGTAGCAGCAGATTATCAATACGCTGGCTTTGACGATTGGCAGTTGCCGAATGTTAAAGAGTTAAGTTCGCTTGTTGAACGCCAGTGCGTTGATGCGGCAATTAATAATGTTGTATTCCCAGCAACATTGGCGCAAAACTATTGGACCAATACAAGCGGTGTTGGCAGTATTACTCAAGCATGGGCTGTGGCCTTTTATAGCGGTAAAACAAACTTAAGAAGCAAAACCTCAGATGTGCACTTGCGTTTAATGCGCTATGCGAAATGATTTGGTATCTACCTCGTTAGTTTGATAATCTTGTTGAGTTATCTTTGGGGTAGAATTGTTATGAAGTTGGTGCGATTTTGGGTCTTTTTGATTACAAGCTTACTGTTTTCAAATGCATCGTTGGCTGATGAATTATGTGATGTTGAACTCGGACATGGCTTAATTATTACCGATGATGTCATTCGCATTGTCGATAAAGGACAAACCAATGTGCAGATAAATAACGACACTCAGTTGTTTATTCGCGGCCGTTGGGTTGAGCTTAACGATGAAGAGATGCAAGTTTTAAAAGAATACAGCAAAGGGTTGCGCAGTACCGTACCTGAACTGGTTAAACTTGCTACCGACGGTGTTAATTTAGGCTTGTCAGCAATTGAACAAGTGGTTACAGGCTTTACTGATAAAGAGCCTGAAGTGTTAAAAGACCAACTAAAGTACGTTGAAATTGCCCTAAAAGATAAGTTTAAAGCGGGCGACGACTTTTTCTATATCGCACCGCAATCCCTTTCTAAATTAGATGATTTTTTTGAAAAAGAAATCAGTCAAAAAATTCACTCTGCTGTGCATGGTTCTCTCGGCGCTATTTTAGTTGCGCTTGGTGATGCATTTGAGTCAAATGAAGGCAATATCGAGCAGAAAATCACAGGCATGGGTGAGCGTATTGATATTATCGCCAGCGAAATTGATAAGTCATTACAAAAGAAAGTTGTGCAGCTAGAACAAAAAGCGAATCAATATTGCGGTTGTTTACGTACCTTAAATGAGACTGAAGATAAACTACAACAGCTAGTACCAGAACTTGCTGATTTTGATTTAGTACAAGTAAAAGGGTTGAGTTTGTAATGACTAATTCAGTATTTGATAAAACGGATTTTCAAGTGGATTGTACTTGGTTAAAGCAACACCTCGATGACACTAACTTAGTTGTTCTTGATGCCAGTATGGATAACCCGGTAAATAAATTAAAAGATCAAAGTTGTGGCGTGATCCCAGGCGCAATCCGTTTCGACTTTAGTAAATATATTGTAGATGTCGCCGCAGCATCACCTAATACCATGCCAAGTGCGCACGTTTTTGAAGATAAAATACAGCAGTTAGGAATTAATCAAGATTCGCATCTAGTTGTATATGATAAACAAGGTTTGTTCTCTGCAGCGCGCGCTTGGTTTATGTTTAAAACCATGGGCTTTGATAATGTTGCTATTTTACGTGGCGGCTTACCTGCATGGCAGCAACAGGGTTTTGACGTTGTTGAAAGTTACGCGATACCAGCATTGAAAGGTAATTTTAAAGTTCAGCAAGATAAGCAACTATTTGTTGATAAGCACTATGTATTGAATGCAATTAACAATGACGATATTCAAATTGTTGATGCGAGAGGTTATGGACGTTTTAGCGGACAAGAAGCTGAACCGCGTGAAGGGATGCGCAGTGGTCATATTCCAAACTCGCTTAACTTACATTACGCCAGCTTGCTCGAACAAGGTGAGTTGTTAGATAAAGCTGCGCTCAAACAAATTTTTAACGAACTTGTTCCCGCACCTAAAGAATTTATATTTAGTTGCGGTTCAGGTGTAACCGCGTGTATTTTGGCATTAGCCGCCGAGGTTGCGGGGTTTGAAAATGTGAAAGTGTACGATGGCAGTTGGAGCGAATGGGGTAAAGATAAGCTGTTACCAATCGATACTGTGTCAAACTAAATCATATAATAATACGAACTTTTAGATGATTTAGTTTGTTTCTATGTCATTTATCTTGGTTCTTTGTGTGTTCAACTTTTCGAAATATTTACACACAATTTACAACTAGCAATGATGATACAAACAACTAGACTACACCTAGTTATACCCCTGTATTATCATTATGAATATCACAAGAAGTTCCTTAAAAAACCCAGCCAGCGTGCTGGTGATTTTAGTGCTAATTATGCTGTTTGGTACAATTAGTATCTTTAAACTACCTATCCAATTAACCCCCGACATCGAGCAACCACAAATCACGATTATTTCAGGTTGGCGCCAAGCTGCTCCAGAAGAAATCGAATCAGTGATCATTGAGCCGTTAGAAAATGCGGTAAAAAATACGCCTGGTGCGCTTGAAGTAAATACGCAAATTAACCAAGGGCAGGGTTTTATTAATTTAACCTTTGCTGTTGGCAGCGATATGCAAGAGGCGATGCTAAATGTGCTAAACAGCTTAAATCAAGCACCGCCTTTGCCTTTAGATGCAATGGACCCAATTGTTACGGCAGGTGGTAATGCAGGCCCTGGCTCTGGTGGGCCAACCGCAGCAACGTTGTTGGTGGTACCTACTGAAAGTAGTGGCCAGCTTGATATGGCACGTTATCAAAAACAAATTGATGAATTAATTCAACCGCGTTTGGCTAAAATCCCTGGTGTGGCCTTTGTTAACTTAGCGAGTGAAAGACCACGTGAGCTGCGTGTTACTTTTGACCCCCATAAAGCGGCCGCGTTGGGTATAAGTTTAAGCCAAATTAGTCAAACCTTAGCGTCGTCAACTGACACTTCAGGTGGCATTGCTGATGTTGGACGTCGTCAATATACCGTCCGTTTCACTGGACAATATGATTTAGATAATATGGCGCAGATGCGCATTGGCTATTCAGGTGAGCGTGCTATTTTCTTAGGCGATGTAGCGAAAATTGAGAATACCGTAACAGACCGCCGTGCAATGTCACAACGAAATGGTAAACCTGCTTATTACATCACCCTTACCCGTGCCAATGAATCTAATACTGTTGCGGTACTTGATGAACTGAATGCCACAATTAAAGAATTAAACGAAGGTATACTAGCTCAAGAAGGCTTAGCGATTGAATTAAGTTACGATGCATCCGTGCATATTCGTAACGCATTACAGTTGGTAAAAAGTAACCTTGGCCTAGGTGTGCTATTGGCCTGTGGTATTTTGTGGTTGTTTTTTAGAGGTTGGCGTACAACGTTAATTATCGCATCGACAATTCCGGTATCGTTAATGGTGGCTTTTTTAGCGCTAAGTATTTTTAACCGTAGTTTAAATGTGGTGTCGTTGGCAGGATTGGCGTTTGCTGTAGGTTTAGTGCTTGATGCTGCGATTATTGTGCAAGAAAATATCACGCGATTAATGCAAACAGGCATGGCACGAAAGCAAGCCGTGTTAAAAGGCGCGGTGCAAGTAAGTGGTGCGTTATTTGCCTCAACTGCGACCAGCGTAGCGATTTTCCTACCGATTTTATTTATGGCGGGTATTGAAGGTCAGCTCTTTTCAGATTTAGCGTTAACGCTTTCTATTGCGGTAATTGCCTCATTAATTAGTGCTATCAGTATTATTCCTATTGCCAGTAAATATTTATTGAGCAATGAAAATAACGACGATCAATTTCATGCCTACTGGCGTCGTTTAACCAACTTAATTATGCGACTCACTAGCACGCGTACTAAGCAAGTTTCTTGGGTGGTAGGATTGCTAGGTGGCGCAGTAATAGTGACATATACCTTAGTGCCGCAAACTGATTTTATGCCGCGCGCACCAACTGATGGCTTCTTTTATAGTTTAGTTACACCAGCCGGTGCCAATATTGACTACATGGAAGAGGAACTGGCCGAGAAAGTAAAACAACGCTTAATGCCTTATTACTTAGGTGAGAAATCACCTGCAATCAAAGATTTTAATTTCTATGTGTTTGGTTCAAATGCGGGTGGCTTTATTTACTCTGCCGATGCTCAGCGCGTAGAAGAGCTAATGCAAGTTGCTCGCGAGGAAATATTTGCAGAGCTGCCCGATACCCAAGTCTTTTTATTTAGAGGCTCGATGATCCAAGTGGCAAATGGAGGCAACGGTCGTACTTTAAGTATCGACTTGCAGGGCTCTGATATGGAGCAATTGATGTCTACTGCGCAACTAGCATTGGCTGAAGTAAAAAAAGCTATGCCTGAGGCAATGGCGCAGCCGCAACCCTCTCTTAATATGGCAGAGCCTGAATTGCGACTCACACCAAATGATAGACGCATTACGCAAGCGGGTTTAACACGCCGTGACGTTGCAAGTGCGGTGCAAGCCTTTACCAGCGGTTTGTTTATTAGCGAATACTTTGACGGTAACGAACGCATGAACGTGATTTTACGTGCTAATCCATGGCAAAGCCCCGAAGAGCTAGCGAGTTTACCTATCACAACACCATTGGCAGGTGCGCAAACGCTGGGTGAGCTAGCCACTATTGAGCGAACCGTTGGACCATCTCAATTACGCCGTGTAAATGGCTACCGTACTGTTAGTATTCAAATTACACCGCCAAATGATATGAGTTTACAGCAGGCGCAAAAAATACTTACTGAACAAGTGATGCCCGTTGTGCGTGAAAATTTACCTCGCTCAGCAAACGCAATTTTGGCGGGTAATGCGCAAAAAATGAATTCAGCGATTGAAGAAATGGCCTACAATTTTGTGCTTGCGCTATTTATTTTATTTTTATTGATGACGGCGCTGTTTAAATCGGCTCGCGATAGCCTGTTGGTATTGTTAGTTATGCCTCTGGCCGTAGCGGGCGGCATATTGGCGCTAGCGGCACTTAACGTTGTGAGTTTTCAGTCACTCGATTTACTTACTATGATTGGCTTTATTATTTTACTCGGGCTGGTTGTGAACAATGCGATTTTATTAGTAGATCAAACTCGCCAAGGCGAACGCGATGGTTTATCACGCCGTGAAGCGGTTGAAAATGCAGTACTTATTCGTGCAAGACCGGTTTATTTAAGTACCTTAACCAGTTTATTTGGCATGTTGCCACTGATGATAATGCCGGGGGTTGGCTCGGAAATTTATCGTGGACTGGCGACTGTAATTGTCGGCGGTATGGCAATTAGTGCCATGTTTACCTTAATTTTAATGCCAAGTTTATTGCTACTAGGTAAACAAACGCCACCGCAATTAACACAAGCAAATACTAAAAACGATAAAACACAATTAGATCTGGTTGCTAATAAGTAGGGGATACCAAGATGAATAAACCATTAAATACGCTGTTAGTTGCTTCATCGCTGTTGGTTGCACCTTTATATGCATTACCAACAGTTGCGGTTAAATTGGTTGAACAAGCGCCACTTGTTCAAACCGTAGCTTTGAACGGCACTTTAAGAGGTAAAGGCGATGTTGATTTAACCGTTGGCACAGCGGGAAAGCTTAGTTTTGTTGCAGAGCCAGGCGCCATGATAAAGCAAGGTGATGTGATAGCACGAATTGAAATGCTACCGCTTGAATTAGAAGCGGCAGAGCAGCGCATTATGATTAAGCGTGCTGAAGTTAATTTAACTTATCAACGCCAAGAGCTTGAACGGCTTAAAAAATTAGCTAAGACCAGCAGTGCAGCGGCAAACCAAGTTGATTTAGTGCAAAGTCAGCATGACTTAGCTCTCACCGATATTGAGCTGGCAAAAGTGAAGCTGAAACAAATTGAAGACAGAATGGCGCGAGCAACTGTGGTTGCACCGTTTGACGGCATAATCAGCAAACGCTTTTTATTAGCGGGCAGTGATGCGAGCCGTGCCGATAAGTTGGTGCATTTTATTGATATCAACAATTTAGAAGTACGTTTTTATGCGCCGGTAAAATACTTGGCATATGCAGCGGTTGGTCAAAACGTTAGCTTAAGTAGTGGCAGCTTTGATAATTTGCAAACCGGTAAGGCAAGAGTAAGCGCGGTTATTCCAGCCACAGATTCACGCTCGCAGACATTTGAAGTACGCGCTAAGCTGCTCACAAACAATAAAATGAGTTGGGCCAGTGGCCAACTCGTTGATGTTGATTTTAATATTGAAAAAACACAACCAAGCTTATTAGTTGAACGTGATGCGCTTATTTTACGAAAAGCAGGCGTTCATGTTGTAAAAATACAAGATGACAATAAAGCACAACAAGTTGCCGTGGAAGTTGGCCAAGGACAAGGCAGTAAAGTTGAAGTGCGTCCTGTAACATTGGAGCAATTAAAACTAGGCGATAAAGTTGCCACCAGAGGCGCTGAAAGACTCACATCAGGACAAGAAGTGTTAGTGCAAGAGTAAGCTTAATTAAAAATTTTGACACAAAGTGAGAAAATTTATTGTTACTTTGTGCCTTTACTTACGAAATTAGTAGGCTAATTTAGTTCTGTTTGTAAAAAGAAAACTCGAAAAAACAGGCTGTTTTGCTTAATTCGCGGAAATAGTGAAAATAAAAGTAAGTTTTACTTTCCCTCGGGGCAAGAGATCACTATAATTAGCCGCTATAAAATTTACACATGAGCTGAACTAAAGATCGGGTTTCTTGATCTTAGCCTGTATTTGCTGTATAAAGAGCGCCCTTTGATTAATTCCGGGGCAGAAACGTACACAAACCTCGGAAGAAATGATTTAGCTCGAGCGAAGTTATTGGAGATAAATAGACATGTCTAAAGTCTGTCAAGTTACAGGTAAGCGTCCAGCGGTAGGTAACCACCGTTCACACGCTCGCAATGCGACTAAGCGTCGTTTTTTACCTAACCTACAAACTCACCGTTTTTGGGTTGAAAGCGAAAAGCGTTTCGTTACATTACGTACTACTACTAAAGGTATGCGTATTATCGATAAGAAAGGCATCGACGCGGTATTAGTTGATATCCGTGCTCGCGGCGAAAAAGTATAAGGAGCTTGAGTCATGCGTGATAAGATCCGTTTAGTTTCTACTGCTGGTACTGGTTATTTCTACACTACCGACAAAAACAAGCGTAACATGCCTGAAAAAATGGAAATCAAAAAGTACGATCCAAAAGTACGTAAACACGTGATTTTCAAAGAAGCAAAAATCAAGTAATTGTGATTTGCTGAAAGAATTAAAAAAACCCGAGTTTATCTCGGGTTTTTTATTGCCTGAATTTTAAGCCAGCTTAATTTAATAATATCCTCTCGCTTAAGTAAGTGTTTTACTTTAACGTTGTAAAGTTGTGTTGATGACAGGAAATGTTTTGCTGTTTAGTGGTTCTAATTGGGAATTGGCATCATCAAGTATTTAACTTAAATGTTGCTTGAGATGTAAGATTACTGCTTTCAGCTCATTTTTTATTACTGTGTGCGACTGGTAACCGTCTTACTAACAATCATATCGTAGTTATTAATCACACTTGCTAGGTTGATTTGATACAAATCTAATAGTTCCCCTTGATTTCGTCCCGCCTGCTTTGCTTTGTATAACGCTTGATCTGCAAGTTCTAGGGCAAAGTCTAATGTTGTCTCATCATAAATATTGACGTTGGAAGCAGCGCCAATCGATACAGAAATTGACACGCGATGCAGTTCAAATGTAATAGGTTCTGAATTAGTAATAGTGAGTAATTTTTTGATAAGTTGAGCATCAGCTTCTAAGTTGGTATTTTCAATCACCAGTAAAAACTCTTCGCCACCCATGCGAATCAGATTATCTTGCTGGCGAATTGATTGCCGAATGCGCTGGCAAAATTGTTTTAGTACCTGGTCGCCACAGGCGTGGCCATAGGTATCGTTGAGCGATTTAAAATGATCAATATCAAGGGCGAATAAGCTAAAGCTAACTTCAGGCACATTCAGCATGCGCTCGCGCTGCTGTACTTCAAAAAAGCGACGGTTTAAACCTTCGGTAAGTGGATCGATAAAGCGTTCTTCATTGAGTTTAGTATTGTGTTTGGTTAGTTTTTTATTGGATGTATTTAGCTTGCGATAAAAAAACGACAAAATAATAAAGGCCAATAAAGTGATAACAGCACTTAATACCCATATTCGTTTTTGCAATGACTTGTTTTCAATTTCAGTATTTTTGCGCTGATTATCAAACGCTAACTGCTCAATTTCTTGATCTTTTTGTGCCACCTCGTAAAGCTCTTTAATACGTAGCATACGGCTCTCGCGTTCGGTGTTAAATATCTTATCGCTCAGTTCTTTGTAGCGTAACTGTGCTTTATATGCCGCTTCAAAATTTTCAATGCTGGCCATCGCTTCCGACCAAGATTTATAGTTATCTGCCAACAAGCTAATCATTTTATACTCTTCAAAATAGCTATTGCCTTTATCGAAGTACTTTTGAGCTAGATCGAGCTGATTTAAATAAACATTATTAATCGCCATAATAGAGTAGGCGTGCGCAGCGAGGGTTTGATAGTCACTTTGTTGTGCATATTGCAGCGTCTTTTTTGCGTAGTCATTTGAAAGCACAAGTTCGCCTTCAGTAAAGGCAATTGCAGCTAAATTGCTGTAAATTTCGTGAATTGCATCTTGGTTTTCAAGTTTTTTAGCCTGTTCAATAGCATTTAGGTAAATGGCTTTTGCTTGAGCTGTATTACCTTGGCTATTCAGAATAAACCCTCTGTTTTGATACAGACCTAAAATGGCATTTTGTTGGTCTACACTTTTATACCAATCAATCGCCCATTGGTTATTTATCAGTGCGTCGTCAAAAAAACCTAGTTCTGCTTCTGAGATTGCGATAATGGCTCTACTGGTGGCTTCTCGGTAATTGTCTTTATTCACGTTAGCAATGGTCATTGCCAATTTTGCTGCCTCAATTGCCGCCGAGTGCCTGCCTGTATCTTGCGCCATCATGGCAAAGCTAATAGCAATCCAGTATTTAAGCACAGGTGTTTGTGCATTCAGTGCATAGTTAAATGATTGCTCAATGTAGAGATCGTATTGCTTAGCATCTTTTTCAAAATAATAGCGCCAAGATTTACAAAAGCTGGTTGCTGCAGAAATAGCGGGGTCTGAGGCTGAGCTGATAGTCAGTGCTAGTAAACTTTGTTCTGTTTGTTGGTAGGCATCTTGTTGGTTATTCACCAGTTCCAGATAGCAGCGGTAACTTAATAAGTAGGCGAGATCGTTTAAATTATTTGTTGGATTTTGTTCATTAAACTGATTCAGCGCAGCCAGCATCTCAAGGTTGTCTTGATTGTGTTTCAGCGAAAGCTGTTCAATACGATCTTCGTAATTTGAGAATGTTAAGTTATTTTGCTTTTGAATGTGTGCGCTAATATCTTGCTGTGTTTCTTGTTCTGTCGCATCAAGCGCAACAGTAAATAAAACACAAAACAAAAATATTATTTTTGGCATCGCAAACTTAACTTGTTAAATTTATATAAGCATAGAGCTTAATTGAAGGCTTGCATAGCGAAATGGCGCTTTATCTTAAGCATTAAAAAAGGCGCTAAACGCGCCTTTTTGTTACTAAGCTTAATTAAGCAAATGCATCTTGTAGTGGTGGTACTACTTGCTTCTTGCGGCTTAGTACGCCATCTAGCCAAACGCGGCTTTGCTCAGGTGCAACACCGTAAGCACGCTCAACAATGCCTTCGTCATCAGATGCAATAAGCATTTGTGAACCTTCTTTCATGATGTCTGTAAGTAGTAAGAATACAGAGTGACGGCCGCCTTCTTCTTTCAGCTTTGCGATGTCAGCTTCAAGATCAGCTTTGATGTCGTCAAATACAGCTAGGTCGATAACTTCTAACTGACCGATACCTACTAGGTTACCGTTCATATTGAAGTCTTTAAAATCACGCATAACGAGGTCGCGAGCTGGCGTGCCTTCAACTGCAGACTTAACTTTAAACATTTCCATACCGAATGCTTTGTAGTCTTCGATACCTGCGATTTCAGCAAGTACTTCAACACACTTGATGTCAGCAGTAGTACAAGTTGGTGACTTGAAGATTACAGTGTCTGATAGGATTGCACCTAACATAAGACCCGCGATGTTCTTTGGAATTTCAACACCGTAGAAGTCATACATCATCTTGATGATGGTGTTTGAACAGCCAACAGGGCGAATCCAACACTCAAGTGGTGTAGACGTTGTTAAATCGCCCAGTTTGTGGTGGTCAACAACACCAACAACCGTTGCTTCATCAATGTCATCTGGTGCTTGTGTTTTTTCAGTGTGGTCTACAATGTAAACCTCTTCACCTGCGTAGCTCATTTTAAGCTCAGGTGCTTCAAAACCAAATGTGTCTAGAATGAACTGTGTTTCAGGTGATACATCGCCTAAACGTGTTGCGATTGCTGCTTCACCAATTTGGTTTTTTAAATATGCAAGTGCAATTGCACCACAAATCGAATCTGAATCAGGGATCTTGTGACCCACTACATACATTGCCATGGACGGAACTCCTTAAATTTTGGCGCATAGTTTAGCAAAAAAATAGCCATTTAACAGCGACAGAAATTACTCATTTGGTATTACTTATACACTACCTAAACGGGTGCCAAAACTGCTTGTTTCATATAGACTTAGTTATACTTAAATAGGCGCGTTTAGGATCGAAATGATTAGGCTTGGGCGAACTGGTTGGAATAATGTCATTATTTTTGCCATGTTAATAATGATTTTTTTGTTTAATGGACTGCATCATAAAATTATCTCGTCTTCAGACGATGAGACGACTCAATCATTGTTGCCACCCAATAGCGCGGTGCTGACATATCAATACAGCGACTTCAAAATTGAGCGAATTGGCACAAGTTGGCGCACTAATAAGCAGTTAAATATTGATGTTGAATTGTTCGATGTAAATTGGCGTCAAGCAAGTGGTGAGATTATTCCAATAACAAACGAACAAGCCTCATCACTTGCAAGTGTTGAGCTTTATATTGCTGGCTATGATCGCAGTTTAGTGTTCGATGTTTTCGCTACGTTAGATGGTTGTTTTGTTGATGATAACCAAGCACGTCGCATAAAGTTAGATAAACAAACTTGTAGCCAGTTATTTCCTACCACGGAGTTTTAGAGTTTTTATGCCTGAATTACCAGAAGTTGAAGTGAGCCGTTTAGGCATTACGCCACATATGCTAAACCAAACGGTGAAACAAGTACGAGTTCATCAAACCCAATTGCGCTGGCCGGTACCAGATGACGTTTATCAGCTTGAACGCAAAGTAATTAGCGAGATTAGCCGTCGCGCAAAATACCTAATGATTAGTGTGGATACAGGCAGTGTTATTTTACATTTAGGCATGTCGGGTAACTTGCGGGTGGTTGATAATTCTGTACCACTCAAAAAGCATGATCATATCGAAATAGAACTCGAAAATGGCAAAGTGCTACGCTTAAATGATCCTCGCCGTTTTGGCGCTTGCTTGTGGCAACCAGCGGGTGAAGTTCATAGCAGCTTACTAAAATTAGGCCCAGAACCATTAACCGACGAATTTGATGCTGATTATTTGTATGAAAAATCACGACAAAAGCAAACTGCGATTAAACAGTTTTTAATGGATAACAGTGTAGTTGTGGGCGTGGGTAATATTTATGCCAATGAGTCTTTATTTAAGGCGGGCATTCACCCTAAACGCGCGGCAGGTAAAATTTCTAAAAAGCGATACCAACAATTAGTGCCTATCGTTAAACAAACATTAGCGGATGCAATCGAACAGGGTGGCACAACGTTAAAAGACTTTGCCCAAACCGATGGCAAGCCAGGCTATTTTGCACAGAAGTTACTAGTGTATGGGCGTAAAGGCGAGCCTTGTGTAACCTGTAAAGAGTCGCTGATCGAAATTCGCCAAGGACAACGCAGTACCGTGTATTGTAAAAATTGTCAGAAATAGAGTTAAAATAAAAAAAAGGCGCCGTAGCGCCTTTTTTGTTTAGATGTATTTAAAGGTCAAATGGCGCAACGCCTACACCTTCAATACGATAACCAACTTTAGCCAGTTCGCCTTCCCAGCTTTCGGTTTTCATTTTACCGGTAACAGAAATGGCATCGTACAGGCTTTCAATTGGCACACCATCTTTAAAGGTTACGTGCACAATCTGATTTGGTGGCGGTGGTGGCACATGAATACACGCGCCGAAATATGGCACTAATAAAAACTCGGTGATCACTTGATCATCACCCTCAAGTGGTACAACAAAGCCAGGCAATGTCACCATGGTATTATTGAGCTCTTTTACAATAGGCGCATTTAAGTCGGGTTGCACCCAATTAGCCTCAGAGTTTTCATTGTGCGCGGCTTGCCCTTCAACAGGTGATGAAGAATAGCCTTTAGGAATGAGGTCTTCCCAGTAAAGCTCTTTTGCTTTGCCATTGGCAAACAGCGGATTACTTAATAGCGTTATTAAGGCGAAGAAAGTAAACAATAGCGAATGTTGTTTCATATAAATCTCAAACTTTTATGGTTAAGCCATCGCTCAATGCGTAACGATATGCTTTGTAAGCAGGTAAACAACCAAATAAGGTGCCAAGCAAAATAATACCAGCCAATAAGCTCATTTGATATTGGCTCAGTGCCATAAGCTGCAAATGAATACCACTGATGCTGCCAAGCATATTAGCAAGCAACAGAATTACAAGATAATAAAATGCGATAGCCAGCAGGGTAGCACACACTGTGATTAATAGTGCTTCTAACCCGAGCAAAGTAAATATGGTACGTGGCGAAGCGCCCACTGAGCGTAAAATAGCAAGCTCGCGGCGGCGCTGGCTTAAGCTTGCCAATAAATTAGTCAGCATACCAAGTAAAGCAATAACGACAACAGCCCCCGAGATAACCAATAACGCTTTTTCAAATACACCGACCACTTCCCATAGTTGGCGCAAAGTAAACTTTGGCATAATCGCCAGCAGTGGCTCTTGCTTATATTGGCTGATATTACGTTGTAGTTGCAGTGCAAAAATCGGACTTTTTAGGCCTAATAAAAATGCGCTGATTTGTTTTGGTTGGCCGGTGAGTTCCGCATTTGATAGTGCAGGCAACTTGCTATGTTCATCACGCTGTTCGCTGTGATGTTGATGATCATCATGGTGGTCGTGGTCGTGGTCGTGGTCATGACGCTCATCTGCCTGATGTTTCTGGCTAATACTAGGCGTTGCTGAGCCATGAATATTATCAATTGCAACGAGTGGCACATGCACACTGTTATCTACTGCCGTGCCGGTTGAAGCTAAAATTCCCACGACTTTAAATGGGTGATCATCGTGATGATGAAAGCTGGTATTGCCAGCACCGTGTGACATTACAATCGAGTCACCTAAATGGTAATGCAGCTTTTTAGCAACATTACTACCAAGCACCACATGGTTTACTTGTTCAAAAGCGTGCCCTTTTGAGAATGCGAGGTTTTGCTTATTGGCATAACGGTAATGGGTGAAGTAGTCATTATTAGTACCAATAACGCTAAAACCTTTGTGGCTATCGCCAAGTGAAAGTGGAATAGCCCATTTTACTGAGCGCTTGCTAGTAATATCTTGATAGCTTGTGAAGCTTAAATTATTAGTTGGGTGACCGATGCGAAATACCGAAAAAAGCAATAGCTCTGTGCTGCCGGTGCGGGCACCGACAATTAAATCGGTACCTGATACCGTATTATGAAAGCTCGCTTTGGCATCAACACGGGCACGTTCAATAAGTAGTAACAAGGTAATGCTCAGTGCTATCGCAATAGTGGTTATCGCAATGCTTGAAAAACGATTCAGTAAGCTTTTGCGAGAGAGGGTTAATAAGCTCATAGAGTTTGCTCCTGCATAAAGCTTGCAAGCGCCACTTGCCTATCAAATAAATTTGCGAGCGTTTGGTCATGGCTGACAAACAAAATACTGGTTTGATTATTGTTAGCTTGCTCAAAAAGTTGGTTAATAAATTCTTCTCGGGCGTCGTTATCAAGGGCTGAAGTTGGCTCATCAGCAATGATGAGTTCTGGTTCACCAAGTAATGCTCTGGCAGCAGCAACCCGCTGTTGTTGCCCTATGCTCAGTTGATTGACCGGCTTGGCAATATTTTGTTCGCTCAAACCAAGCGCCATTAATAACTTATTCGCACCTTTTTCAACACTGCCGTATTTAGTTATGGCTTTTTCAGTACGTATTTTTGAGAACTCACATCCCAGCGCAACGTTTTCAGTTGCAGACAAAAAAGGGATTAAATTAAATTGCTGAAAAATATAGCCAATATGATCTGCGCGAAAGCGATCTTTTTGTTTTTGTGACAGAGCTGAAAAAGCGGTGTCTAAAATCGAGATTGAACCACTGTTATGTTGCTGCACACCAGTAATTAGCGAGAGCAAAGTTGATTTACCACTGCCGCTTGGGCCGTAAATAAACACATGTTCGCCTTTTGATAAGGCAAAATCATGCAGCACAAATTGGCTGCGAGCGCCTGGATAAGAAAAAGTGAGATTATTAATCGCTAACATGACTGCACAAAATAAATTTAAATTGGTGTGATACTATAACAACAACACCTTGAAACCAATCTTTTGCGATAGCAATTCATACCCTTGCTTTTTTTGTTCAATTATTGAGTTTGCAGCGACTTTTCACTAAAATTGGCGCACCCCAATTTAGAGCGCATAAAGTGCTTTTCTAGTATCAAAAATATCTTTTGGAGTTTCCATGAGTTCATATAAGGTTTTGGACGTAAATGACGATTTACCGATCCGTACCAAAGGTAAGGTTCACAGCGGTAAAGTTCGCAGTGTTTATTGGTTAACCGAGCAAGACAGCGTTCGTTTAATCGAAGAAAAGGGATATAACATTCCAAAAGATACACCACTTGCACTTATGGTTATTTCAGACCGTATTTCTGCGTTTGACTGTATTTGGCAAGGCGAAAATGGCCTAAACGGTGTACCAGGTAAAGGTATTGCGCTTAACTCAGTGGCGTCTCACTGGTTTAAATTATTTGACGAAGCAGGCCTTGCGGGTAACCACATTGTTGATATTCCACACCCTTATGTATGGATTGTACGTAAAGCCGAAACTGTTCGCGTTGAAGCAATTGCACGCCAATACATTACGGGTAGCATGTGGCGCGATTATGCAAAAGGCGTTCGCAACTTCTGTGGTATTGATTTACCAGAAGGTTTAGAAGCTCACCAAAAATTAGATAATGTATTAATTACACCATCGACTAAAGGTATTATTACTGGCGTAGCAGAAGTGCCTGAAGTAGATGATGTAAACATCACGCGCGAAAATATCGAAAACAATTTAGCTGCATTTAACTTTAAGTCGGCAAGCGATATCGATTTATACGAAAAGCTATTAACTGAAGGCTTTAAGCTAATTAGCGAGCAACTTGCTGAGCTTGACCAAATTTTTGTCGATACGAAATTTGAGTTTGGTTATGTAGAAGAAGTAGATGGTTCGCATAAGCTTATTTATATCGATGAAGTTGGTACACCAGATTCATCACGTATTTGGGATGGCCCAGCTTACCGCGATGGTAAGATTGTTGAAAACTCGAAAGAGGGTTTCCGCCAGTTATTAATTAATAACGTACCTGATAGCGATGTATTACTTAATAAAGATCGCATGGATGAACGTGAAGAACTCGCCAAGGGTTACAAACTACCGGTCGATGTGATGATACAAGTGTCAGACACTTATGTTGGTATTGCGAGCAAAATCGTTGGTAAACAACTAGAAATTCCAAGCGATCCGCGCCAAGAAGTGATCGACATTCTTGATAAAGAGTATGGTCTAATCGACTAAGCTTTAATGCGCCTTAAATAACCCTTATTTAGGGCGCTTTATAATATAGTGCCAATTTTTATCTCACTAAACTAATCTTACTGAGTCATTTCACGTTAAATTCATTAAATTTTTAACCTGCCTTTCTATACTGTAATAGGAGGGCATGCTATTGAAACTCGATCCTACCCGTTGGGCACCTAAGCATTATTACAAACGCATTTTGATTTGCGAATTTGTATTTTTATTCTTTTGTTTACCCGTATTTTTGTATTTCGTACGCGATGTGATTGCGCCTTACTTACTGCTTTTTTTGGTATCGGTAGTAGGGTGGTGTGTTTTACTGTTGTTAAGTGATCCGCGTTTTAAGCGTTTTCGCCTTTGGAATCCGGTGCAGCTTAAATTATCGCTCGATAGAGTAGTTGCTACTTTTTTAGTCGCAGCGCTATTAATGATGATAGCTAGTTGGTATTTTACGCCCCAATGGTTCTTTACGTTACCCACGCAACAAACTAAATGGTGGTTCTTGCTGTTAATTCTTTACCCTATTTTTTCAGCCTGGCCGCAGGAAGTAATTTTTCGTACCTTTATGTTTCATCGCTATAAACGAGTCTTTAAAAGTAAGCAGCTACGTGCATATTTAAGTGCGACAAGTTTTGCATTAGCACATCTGTTATTTGCAAATTGGATTGCGGTAGTGGGAGCCTTTATTGCAGGTTTAGTATTTTCATTTACCTATATTCATTCGCGCAGCACCTTGTTAGTAGCTGTTGAGCATAGTTTATGGGGATGTTGGTTATTTACAGCTGGGCTCGGCATGTATTTTGATAGCACAATGCGTTTATATGGCGAATAATTCACGTTTAATGTTTGAAGTAATAGCGGTAACCAATTTGATATTGGCTTTCTTTTTTATCTACTGCTTGGTTTACGTACCAGCGCGAAGGGCGTGTTGAATCGATATAGTTATACTCAGTTAGAATAAATGATTGTTTAGAGAGCTTATAGCGATAAGCGAGTGAAAACGCATTACCTTGCTCGTTGTTGTTATCACCCCAAATGTTATCTAAATCATCCACATTAAAGTGCTCAAAGCGTGCTGCAATATGATGGTTAGACCAAAAATGACGTAACATTACAAATGCGTTGTCGAAATCATTATCGACCACTTTTTCTTGGTATGGTGATGTCATGTAAGTATTGCCTTTCATATATTGCGCAATGACTTCCCATTCTTTCGCAAAACGGTATTTCAACGCTGAATGAATAAATTCTGTTGTCCATGTGTATTGACCATTTTCAACAATGCCTTCTTTAGCAAAGTTATCGTAATAGCCTAAGTTGAATTTAAGTTTATTTGCATACTTCCAATTGGCTGAAACATGCAAACCAAAGCGGTCATCAAGTTCTAAAAAAGGGTCTGATTCAGCGGCTTGTGCAGCGAGCTTCTGTTGGCGTGCGGGGAAATCTTGTACAATTAATTTTTCATGTAGCAAGGTTTGGCGACTACCAACAGTCCAACCGTGCCACGCTAGCATTGCACCAGCAGGATCGTTGTTTTTAAACAGCGAAATATCGCCTGAAAAATTATGCTTTGAACCTGAGAATTTCCCCAACTTTTCAAGTGATAGGTTTATGCCTGTATTTCGAAGTTCCTCACCAACCCAATTGTTTAAACTGCTAGAGGTTAATGTATAGGGGGTAGACCAGGCAGTAGCTACATTTTCAAAACTAATCGTTGGATAGAAAACACCGAGTTTTGATTTTATTCGCCAGCCATTGCTTGAAGGCAGGCCTTTGTAACTAACAAAGCCTTCGGTTATACCAATGACACTATTACCTTTGTTAGCAAATGCGCTAGCGACTAATGTTGCAGACCATGTTGAATTAAATTCCAAATTAAGATGGGCACCTAACTGTCCGAGTGCTATTCCAGAGCCATCGTCAAAACGAAACTTTCCGTAATCACCGGTTAAATAGCTATTACTATCATCGCTTGTTACATGATAAGCCCTTAAATCAATTAGCCCTTTTATATTTGCATCTACGGCCAATAATTGGCTACTTGCGCACAAAAGGGAAATAAGTAAAAGGCTTTTAATCAAGGACTTTCGCATGTGTTTTCGTCTGTTTTTTATAGTTAGATTGAGATAACCATGCCTCAAATTCATGAGCGGGTAATGGTTTACTAATAAAGTATCCTTGTGCTAATTCACATGCTTGAGCTTGAAGAAATAGTAATGTGGCTTCGTCTTCAATACCTTCCGCAACAACCGACAACCCCATATTATGCGCAAGTTCGATGGTTGATTTAACAATGATTTGATCATTCTCATTATCGAGCAAATGCTGTACGAAGGAGCGATCTATTTTTAGCTCTTGCACTGGCAGTTGTTTTAATTGCGCGAGTGAAGAATATCCCGTGCCATAATCATCTATCGATAATTTAAAGCCGCTTTGATTTAGGTAGTTCAGTACCTCGGTTGCCTTTTCAGGATCATCCACGACGGCATCTTCGGTAACTTCTAAAGTAATCGCGCAATCGGCTAATTGATGTTGTTGTTTTAACGAGATTACATAATCTGGATAGGACTTATCTAATATATTTTCGGCAGAAATATTTATTGCAATGTTGATGTGGATTCCATTTGATTGCCATGCCAAATATTGATTAATTGCCGCATTCGTTACCCAGCGAGTTAACGCATCCATTTGCCCGGTTTTTTCTGCAATGCTAATAAAACTATCTGGTGGAATTAAGCCTTTTTCAGGATGTAGCCATCTTACTAAGGCTTCAACGTGACTTATCTCCATTGTTTTTAACGAAAGCTTTGGCTGAAAAAACAGAGTGAGTTGGTCTTGTTCGATGGCTGTTCGCAAATTATTGGTTAAGAACAGGCGCTCAATGGCATTTTGGTCAAAAATTGGGTCATAAATTTGGAATGCTTTTTTGTTGTTTTTGGCGCGTTGAATTGCCACGTTGGATTTTTGTAATAACTCGGCCACAGAACAGTTTGGGTGTTGTGACGCAATAACAACACCAAAGGTAAATTGCAGGTGCAGATGAATGTTTTGAAATTGGCATTGCATTGTTAATGCTGATTGCAATGTGTCGATTAATGCGTCGATGTTTTGGTTTTCAATTAGAAGTATAAAATTTTCGTTACCTAAGTGATAACAATCAAAGTCATGTGGTGTGTTTTCAATACGATTTGCAACCTCATTGATGACATAGTCACTCGCCTGATAACCTAGGGTTTCGGCGATTTCCTCTGCTCTTAAAATACTCAGTTGTACAATTAAAAAGTCATGCTTGGATGTTTGACGTTTTTCTATTGCAGTAACAAGTGCATTTCGATTAGGTAAATGTGTTAGTTGGTCATGAAAGGCTTGAAAGCTAATTGTTTGCTCGCGCGAGATAATCGCTTTTGTCATGTCGTTAAATTCATTAGAAAGTTGTTTTAACTCTCGGCTACCCGATACATTTACTATTCCGTCGTAATTACCTTTGGAAATTGATTTTACTTGGCTTATCAGGCTTTTGATTGGACGGGTAATGCCTCTTGCAATGGCAATAGCGCCAAACGTCGATAAAAGCACCGTAATAAAAACCAGTAAAGCTAGTCGCGGCCATTGGATATCAATGCTTTTTAATAAATCTGCACGAGACTCAAAAAGCACCGCTGAAATATACCCATTGTCGGTGTTGCCAAGTTCTATTCGGTTATATAAATATTGGTGTTCTGTATTGGCAATTATACGTTTAAATACATCGGCTTTTATTGGGTAATTATCTTCATCTGAGCTGGCAATCACTTGGTAATGCTTACCATCAAAGCTGGCAAAACCAATGTTTACATCGGTCAAGGTAGCGAGTTCATTAGCAAGTGCGTTATTAATCAAATAACCAAACCCCACCCAACCAACAATGCGAGAGCCACTTTTAATAGGTGCAAAGCTCAGTTGATAAAGTAAATCGTCAATAAAGACCAGTTGTGCAGTTTCTTGCTGTAAAAAGCTGGTGGGTTGGCTAAAAGGTTCACCTTGTCCTTTGCCCACTCGCACTTTTACTATTCCATCATCGTTTGTGTAAGTAACTAGCTGTGCAAAAACGGTTCCTTCGCTATTGATTGCCATCGCAAGGTCACTATCAATGCGTTTTCGGTGATTGTTTAGGGCAACTAAAAAGCTTTTTGTATCTTCGTCTAATACAGATTTTAGGCCGTAATCTTTTGCTGCTGTTTCAGCAAATGCAGAGAGGTAATAGCGGCGATTATTAAACTGTGTTTCAAATATATTAGATGCATTGCTTAAGCGATTATTTAATTGGGTACTCTCAAGCTTTACATTGGTGTGATAGGTAAAGTAGAAGCTAACCAGTTGCACGAGCAATAGTAAAAATAAGAACAATATTAAAATTTTACTTTGTAAACTGCGCACTTTGAAAAGTCTCATAGTTGATTAGTACTCTTCTAAAAATTCAAATTCTTCTTGCCCAACTTGTTTGGGAATAGGTAATAGTGGTTTGGTTAGGGTTAATGTCAGTGTTTTTTTATCTGTGCTGAGCGAATGGCTTTCGGTTATTTGATGTGATGGTGTATCAAGTTGAGGATGCCAAACTGAAATATCATATTGGCCTGAGTTTTTTACTGTAAATACGGCGCTACCGTTTGTGTTTGTTTTAGTAAAATATGGTGTGTCGACAACCAATATGTAACCACTCATCCAATCATGAATGTTGCATCCCATTGCAACCTCTTCGGCTGCATTCATATCAGAGATATGCTTAGAATCACCCGCTTTTAACTTAAATTCAAATCGATTTTTACCTGACACAGAGTAAATATGATGGGTAATATCATCCTTATTTGAGAAAACAACATTTTGCCCTTTTTGCATCACGGTAATATATGGCGTAAATTTTTTACCTTGTTGATCAATGACCAATTTCTGGTTGTTACTTGGTAAATCGGCGACCCCAGCTTTTGGTGTTACAAACACGACGACTTTATTTACAGCGTTATTATTTTTATCAACGACGTTCACCGTGAGCTCGAGTGCATTAGCTTCACTAAATGTAGTAACCGCTGATATTAAAAGTAATAAGTACCTCAAAAGATTTTCCCCATGCAATGCCAAGCTCATTTCAAATTAATTGTTAATGTTGAAAAGTGATTTTATGAGCTAAAAGTAAGTTTAGACCCGTTTATAGCTAGAGCGAGGTTTTAAGGAAAAAATTGCAAGATTTATTAATAATATAAAAAAAGCCAATCGGTGTTCGATTGGCTTTTTCGATATAGTAGATGTAAAAAGAGTTTATTCGATGTTTTGGAACTCAACGAAGAACAATATCCAGAGCGCCTCTGCAGCCCAATAAAATCAAGCCTTTTAGCAATGTCGTCCTGGCAAGATTAACACTGAACTACCACTTGCGCTACCATTTTTGGTTTTGAGTTATAGAAACTTATTTTTCCCTTTTCTTGTTAACGTAGGTACTTTAATTATTGGTCCGACTCTCTGGTTTGTAGATTACAAAATAGATCAATACCTAGACGTTTATACTAATTATTTTTGACATCTGTTTGTTAGTATAGATAAAAATTTTCAAAGCTAAGTGAAATTTACACAATACGCTGTTTTCGAAGTAGGAAAAGTCTCATCACTAGTTCGGCTAATTCATCTTCGCCATGTTATCTGAACCTATAATGGAAAATTACTGCGTCATAGAATCAACAAAGTGCATACAATAAAGATGAAATTAATAGCAATTAATTGAAATGTAATGTAAAAATAGTGGCTAAAGGATGGAACACTTTTGAATGCAAATTAACAGCATTGTAATTATTAGGAGATATAGAATTGTCAAGAGCCGTAGTCGTTTTTAGTGGTGGACAAGATTCTACAACATGCCTTGTTCAAGCATTGGATTTATATGATGAAGTTCATGCTATTACATTTGATTATGGGCAGCGACATAAGCGAGAAATTGAAGTAGCCAAGGCATTAGCGGCTAAATTGAATGTTACTAGCCATAAAGTCCTAGATGTAACAATGTTTAACGAGCTAGCTGTTTCAGCATTAACTAAAGAAGATATCTCTGTTTCTCATGAACTTATGGAAAATGGGTTACCAAATACGTTTGTTCCGGGTCGCAATATTTTGTTCTTAACTCTTGCTGGTGTATACGCATATCAAGTAGAAGCCGACATTGTCATTACCGGCGTATGTGAGACTGATTTTTCTGGCTATCCTGATTGCCGAGATGAGTTTGTTAAGTTAATGCAAGAAACATTGTGTAAAGGGTTGGATAGAAAGATTGTTATATCTACCCCGTTAATGTGGTTAAACAAGGCTGAAACATGGGGTCTTGCCGATAAATACCAGAGTGTAGAGTTGATCCGTAATGAAACATTAACTTGTTACAATGGCGTTATAGGCGACGGATGTGGTGATTGTCCTTCTTGCCTACTTAGGAAGCGTGGTTTAGAAGAGTATTTGAACAGTAAAGGTTCAACTTCGAAATGATAGTTATAGGCTCTTTAGTAACTGCTTCCTATGTTTTTAAAGGTATGGGTAAAGTTAAATCTATCGATTATGATTTAAAGACTGCGTCTATAGGCTTTTTTTCTTCTCCTCTGACCCCTTACGCAAATGTTATGGAAGTAGCTTTATGTGATCTTGAGGTAGTTACATCTTTGGGAGTCAGAGCTGAGGTATTCGTTCAGTTTCCCAATTCACAAACATGGAAAATGGGTCACTATGATGGTGAAAGACCTGGCAATCAAGCGCTGGTTACTTTCTCTAGTAGTATGCGTGATGTTTTTGATTTTACTGAGTTGTTTGTCCCTAATGCTCATCCAGAAAGTGAATACAATCCCTATGAATATCTAAAAGGACGAGCGACGTCATCTCCTTATATTTGCGGGGCGTTGTCTGCATTCTACCAAGCCTACTATGAACAAAGACGGGCTTGTCGTTCCATCTCTTCATTGATTTCAAGTTCCGTAGAGCTAGAAAAGCACCAACTCGCTGTTGTCTACGAAGTACTCAAAGACACAGAAAAAAAATACTTGTTATGTGATGAGGTCGGTTTAGGTAAAACAATAGAGGCCGGTTTTATCATTCGCCAGCATGTCCTTGAGTGTGGGCATGACAGTCGAGTGTTGGTTTTGGTACCAGGCCCCTTAGTTGGGCAATGGCAATCTGAGTTATCAACGCGATTTCATCTTGGCGACCTGCTGAATACTGAATCTGAAGACGAAGAGCCTAAAATCCAAATTTGCTCTTTTGCCGAAGCGCTTATGTATTCTGATGTCCCCTCCATGGTCGTTGTGGATGAAGCACACCAGCTCTCAAGTTTCCCTTTTAGCGGAAAGTTCAAGGAGGAAGCGCTGTTTGATGCTATTGCCGATCTTTCCCACCAAGCGGATATCACCTTGTTATTGACGGGAACGCCAATGGCAGGGCATAGATCGGCATATTTTGCTCTTCTGCATTTACTGAATAGCCAGCATTTTCCGCTCAACAACCAAGCCATTGAAACATTTAATAAAACGTTACCGCAGCAGGGACGTCTTAGAGAAATATATCGCCTTTTCAAGGCGGAGAACGATGATGGTTTAATTGATGCTGCGCTAGATGATCTCGAAAGTTTAAATTTGCAAGACGATGAGTTACAGCAACTGATTGAGCTCTTGAGACCGTTGGTGGATATGTTCGCAGATAGCATAGACTTAGTTGCTCGTGATCAATCAGTCAAAGCGCTTTCCGAACATATCGGGCGAAAGTATCTCTACGATTACAGAATGTTGCGAAATTCACGTGCAACAGGCTTCGAGACGGCGCAACACAGCGAGATTGAAGCCCTTTTTCCTGGCTTGAATCCTGCTGAGTTGATTCATTGGCGCGCACCAGAAGAAGGCGCTTATCTGGATGAACATTTTGAGCAATACCGCAGTGAAGCTGTTTTTGATCAAGCGTCATTTCTCGCATTACCCGTCTCTGATTTTAAGCAATGGTCAGAGGCACTGCTGACAAGCCCATTGTGTTTCGCGAGCAAAATTAAGACGTATTTGGCAGACAATACGCTATCAGAGATAGAGATTGAGCATTGGCAGCACATGTTGGCACAGACCAACGATGAGCAAATCCAAAAAAATGCTTCACTGAGCGAAGCTGTGGGTGGATGGCTGACAGCGAATGAAAACGGCAAAGCGGTTATTTTCTGTGGCGAAAAGCAGACAGCGGACAACGTATGCGAGTATTTATCTGCGCAACTAAATGTAGGTGTAGAACGGCATAATGACAAAGATGTGATTGCATTCAACTCAGATGATGAAATACGCGTCTTGGTGTGTGACGAAAAAGGGGAAGATGGCTTAAACCTGCAAGGTAAAAAGCGTCTGTCGGTTCATTACAGCATGCCTATTTTGCTTAGCCGATTAGAGCAGCGAAATGGTCGTTTGAATCGTTATAGTGCTTTATCAACTGGTGTTAGCCCTATTGATACATTTATTCTGGCACCGGCGCGAGACACTTTTTACAGCAAGTGGATTGAAGTATTGAAAGAGGGGGTAGGCTGTTTCGAGTACTATCGCGCCAACATTCAAGATGAGATAGACCTGAAACTTGAGCAACAGATCTGGCCAGATATTCGTAGTAACGGCTACGCAGCTTTAGAGTCTGCGATTGGTGACTTGCAAAAGTGCACAAAAGATATCTATCGAAGCAGAGAAATCATTGCGAAATTGGCGACCATTGATCTGGATGCTGAAAAAGCCGAAAAGGTTTTAGCCCAGATGCGTCAATCTGACGAAGTATTTGAAGAGTCTGGCGCGATAAGTCATTGGATTACAGAAGGTGTTCTCTTTGATAGAAAAAAAGAAGGGGAAGACCTATACCGTTTTCGCTTTCAGTCAGGAAGAACAAAATTAAGCTCTTCAACCTTGCTAAGTAAATGTATTGTCGGCATCGATATTGAGTCTTCGTCCTACATAGCACCAGTAACCCGCGTACTATCGTTTTCGAGGAGACGTTGTGTTGAAAATGGAAGTTACCCTCTAAGGTATGGTCAACCATTTGTAGACGCTATAGCGGATGTTTCCAAATCATCTCCATTTGGAAACAGCAGTGCAATAATCCGTCAGATTGGGGGGAACATCGAGCCGAAATTGTTTTTTATCCCTCAATGGTTAGTTGAAGCAGAAAGTTCATCGAAATCAGAGCAGATTGCAATGGACTCTGTGGCGCCTCCTACCGTCATTTCTGCGGTGTATACAGAAACTGCTCAGCAAGAATCAACACCTATCATCAATACATTGATTGCAGCACCATATAGCAAAGGCGGCACACGCGTATATCATGGTGACCAACTTATTGATTATAAAGATGAAAATATCACGATTGCTGGGGGGCAGGAACTTGTTGATATTTGGGCGTTAGTTGAAGGGAAAATTGATAGAACACGTTTTGTTTCTGCGCTGGATTCGGTTTATGAAGCGAGTAAATCAGACGCTATACGGTCGTTTTATGACGGCGCGGAATCGGTTGGGGATATCACCGCAAAAGCCACGCTTTTAACCCTCAAGTATGTACTCCTGTTTGGGGGGGGGTCGTAATGCGCTTTTGGGACTTTTACCCATTAGAAAAGAAATCGGAACTTCTTAGTAATATTGCCGTGTTTAACGAGACGCAGTTTAAGAGTCGACTAGTGCAAGCTTTAGAATCTTCTAATTTGAGTCTCAATGAGTTTTGGTATCTGGTTAAAGATCTGCTCGCGGGTGATAACAAGGGTAACGAATCCAGCCTTTTTTTTGGGATCAGACCGACCTTAGAGCAGATTAAGACCGCTTCGAAATGTGGGTTGGAGTTTGATGCGGCATCGATGTCAGTAGTTTTGAATCAAAAGGCGTTATCAGATTATATAAAGCCCGTTTATGCGCTAAAGAGGAAGCGTTATTCCGAAGAGCCTAAGCATGATCCGATCCTGAAAAACCTAAATTTGCCGTATTCGACTTATACCAGTCAGGCTCAGCAGGAAGCGGTGAGAACAGCACTTTCTTCAGAGATTGATACGACAGTTATCGTTAATCTACCCACAGGGTGTGGAAAAACCCTAGTGACAGAGGCGTTGACGGCATTTTCCAAAACGGATGAGTTAAACATCGTTGTTGTGCCAACGACGGCGCTTGCGTTAGATCAGGCTCGGAGAATGAAAACCTTTGTTCAAAATATGGGTTTTCCTGCTGCGCCAGAATATGCCTGGCGGGGCGATCTTAGACCGGAAGTAAAAGCGCGTATCAAAGCGGACATTTTGTCAGGCCAACAATGGGTATTGTTTGTCTCACCTGAGTCTTTGGTAGGCGGTCTTCTACCAACACTGTTTAAAGTGGCAAAATCGCAAAAGCTGAAGAATGTGGTTTTTGATGAAGCCCACCTAATTGATACGTGGGGAGAGTCATTCCGCCCTGAATTTCAAAAAGTCGGTGCATTATTGAGTACGTTAAGGCAAATGGGCGGGGTGTTTAGGACTGTTTTTCTTTCCGCGACCTTCTCTGAACAAACATTAACGACTATCACTACACTTTTTGGTCAACCCCAAAAGCCTCCCGTTTTAGTTAATGGTGCATTTTTACGCCCAGAACCGATTACACGAAAGACAAAAGTACCTGAGGGCACCTATTTTGACGAAATTATCGGCAAAGTACTATCTAGCCCTAAACCGCTGATCGTATATGGCGCGACAAAATCAGACTGTACAGACCTTTACAATCGTTTATCTGAACTAGACATTGCGCGAATACGCTTATTTACCGGTGACACGGGTGATGACGAAAGAAATCGCGTCATTCGTGATTGGAGTGAAAATGGTGTCGATATTATTGTAGCGACATCAGCATTCGGCGTTGGTATGGATAAAAGTGATGTACGCACGGTTATCCATGCGGGTATTAGCGAGAACATTGATGCCTTTTATCAAGAAATTGGCCGAAGCGGACGTGATGGTAAAGCGGCATATTGTGAAGTGATTTACCATGCAAATCAGTTGAATCGTAGAAACCAAAATAAAAAAATTAGCACGGAATTGGGTCATGCTCGCTGGCAGGCAATGTGGAAGAGCAAAACAGAGGTGTCTGAAAACATCTACCAGATCCGTGTGACAGCGCAGGCTAGTCATATCGAACGCTACACTGAAGCGAATGAGAATTGGAACTGGAAAACACTGCTAATGATGCAGCGCGCAGGTTTGATACGCCTCTCCTATCCTGATGTATCTGGTCTACCGAGCGAACATGAAGATCAACCCGAATTTTGGAAAGATTTCTCCAGCAAAGTTTTGGTCGAAATCAGGCATGATCGGCATGTGGTTGAGGATACTTGGGACAGCATTGTTGGCCCTCATCGTAAGCGAGAAATTCAAATAGAACGCCAGCGATTCAAAGATCTACTGGAATGGCTAAATGACCAAACCCAACTTTGCGATGTATTGCAAAAAAGCTACCAATTAGACGGGTACATGCCGGATAAGGTATGTGGGGCCTGTGATGTGGTTAATAATACTCCCGAGCGACTTTCTCTCGTAGGTCAGAGTGTCCGTGTAACAAAGCCATTTGAAGATTTCCCTGAAAATAGCTTGTTTTATTTTGAATATTCACCTTACACACTAGAAAGTATTGTTAAAGCATTCAGGCAAGCGCTGATTGATGGCAAAGTTTCTATGCTCGTGTGTTCAGAACAGTTCCTGAAAAACGCTGAGCCTTATTTAAAACAACTCAAATATCTTGTTTGGTTTTATGCCCCGCTTTCAGACTATTTAAAAGACAAATGCGCGCTTCACGATTACCCGAAGTTTATCATTCAAGACGATGTTAGCGGCCCAGCAGCACCAAAGTTACCGGATGAGTGGTTAGAAAAGCACTCGAATATTTTTGTCGCGAATGCGCAACTTAATGACCCTGATCATCCTTATCGTAAATGGTGGGAGTCGGACAACTCCATACAACCATTGGCCAACATAGTGAGTTCATAATTATGGCAATCATAAATAATGCAAACCGAGGCAGCCATATCCCGACTCTGCTGCTCATAGATGAATTGCTGGCGAAATACAGCACCAAAAATCTGGGTAAATACTTTCCGCGTTCTCAATTGTTAGGGGCTGCAATGCCAGAGTCTCTCTATTTGAGAAAAGAGAAAAATGAAGCGGGTACCTACAGCATAAACACCAACGCAAAAGATAAAATGACGGAGTCGCTAGACTTTTGGTCTGAATACGGCTTGTGGGATTCGACAACTATTGAGAATGGCGAAAAAGGTTACCAATGCAATGATCTTTCGGCGACGCATCGGAATTTACCGAAACGAGTTTTGGATGTGATCTCTCGGCATTACTACCCTGATGGAAACCTGCACATTACGCTGGAAGAATTCCGAAATAATGCTGAACTATCGCGGGATTTCAGTACCTTTGTTTTTGCAATGTGCTTTTTTCTGCATCAGGAAGAATCTAACTTTCAAAGCCAGAATTTTCTTACCCAAAGTAAAGCCCGTGAAATGATGTCGGGTGCCGTTCAAAGTGGCGACGTGAGAATTACTTTCAACAAGTCAGAAGAAGCCGGTGTTATGGATTATGGCCACCTTCTCGGCTTTTTGGAGGTCGTAGGAAAAGATACATATATTGTTGACCCAACACGATTCGTGATGTGGTACTTGAATGACATTTTTAAAGGCCAGTCGGCCTTGTCAATTCAGGAGTTTCTGGACAAGTTAAACCGCATACTTCCAATCTTTGATACTGGGCCTTATCAAGAAGCGCTACCTAACTATTTGAACACAAAGCGACCTTCTATGAACTTTAACGATGGTAATGTGCTAATGTCATCTGCGTTGAGCTTAGCCTTGTTCCGGCTTGAAAATATGAAACTGCTTCGGCTGGAAGTGCGCTCAGACAGTACGGTGCGCTTTGATTTAAATCTACCTACATCTGCGGTAAAGCAAGTGACACACATTCAATTTGTTGGTGAGGTGGCGTAATGAGTCTTCAATCTTACTGGCCAACCGAAGCCAACGTTCATAATTGTATTCAAAGTGAAGCAGAGCGATTAAGCGATAAACTTCTGGTTGCTGTTCACCATCCGACAAAATTGATTTCAACCGATTATGGCACCCAGACGCCTGAAGTGAGAACCCAGCAAGACCTGTTAGAGAGATTGCTTCACACGAACGACATCATCCCGTTGTTGGGGGAGTCGGGCAGCGGAAAGTCGCACCTTATTCGTTGGCTTCATGCCGTTGCGAATACGCATCCGAAGGCCATTGAAGAAAACTGGCACATTATTCGTATTCCCAAAAATGCCAGCCTTTCGCAAGTGCTAAATATCATGCTTAAGGGGCTAGATGGCGAGGTTTTCGAGCAAGCCCGCGAGCGTATTGGTCAGGTGAGTAATTCACTAAGCGAGGAAACGACCCGAGACTTACTGTTTACGCACATCAATGAGGCGTTAAAAGCTCAACCAGGACAGCTTAAAAATGAAGGGCGTTCCCTTCAGGCAGAAGGGAAGCTAACGGCTGAAAAGAAAGCCGAAATCCGGGATCAAATTAATTTTGCCACGCAACTCGATCATTTTTTCGCTGACCCACATATTAAGGCGAAATTCTCAGGACCAAAATCGGTTATCAATAACCGAGTTTCGCGATTAATCGAAAGTAAGAGTTATGCAGATCTGCTTGATGAACATTTTGACTTGTCTGAAAACGACTTTTTGTTTTCTTCCAGTGAAGAAGTTTCTGTTCATCTTGGTAGCCAGGCGAAAAATGCATACGCAAACCTGCAGTTAGAGTCTGATGAGTCTAAACGCAAAATGGCAGCGGTTGTTACCAACCAAGCGATTGAACGGGCATGTAAGCTTATGTTTAACCGCTTGTTCCAGTTTAGTACCGGTAACTTCCAGGATTTGTTTAAAGAAATCCGTAAGTACCTCTTGGCTGAAAATAAAACACTGGTTGTGCTGGTGGAAGATCTGGCTGCGATTTCCGCAATTGATGACGTTTTGATTGAAAGTTTGTTGGAACAAGATCAGAACGACGGCGTACAGGTTTTGTGTAAGATGAAATCTGTCATTGCTGCGACAGATGGTCTGGAAAGCTATCAAAGCCATAGAAGTACCATTTGGACACGCGGAACCTATGAATGGCGTTTGCCGTCAGATAATGATATTCGGCAGTTTCCTGAGTTGGCTTTTACCGGTGACGATGTTCTGGATTTTTGCGCAAGATATATCAACGCAGCCCGTCATGGCTTAGAAGGTATTGCGAAGTTTGCAGATGAAACGAAAGTCAGTGAAGGTATCCCTGCTTGGAACCAAGAACTAAGCGACGCTGATGGCAAAATACTTAAAGATTTTGGTTGCTCTCCAAGTGGTATTTCGCTGTTTCCTTACAATAGACAGGCTATTTTAAAACTGGCTCAAAAGCATGTGTTTAGTGGTGGTCGTCCCCGCTTCAATCCACGCGTCGCGATTCAACATGTGTTGTTGGCCATACTTCGTGATCACAACAAGAGTTTCCAAGAAGGACGCTATCCGAGTGCTTGGTTCGAAGGCCAGCTAAATGAATTTCGTCATGACGAAACAGCGCAGCAAATCTTACTCAACGTTTCTAATCCCGAGATGGCGAAGCGACTTGTCGGCTTTATGTCCTTGTATACGGATGCGGATACCGTCAAGGATAACCTTGCGCAGGTAAGTAAAGGGCAAGCGCAAATATTTGGTCTAGATGCATCAATGTTCGAAGAAGATGCTACCGTGGAGTCTACTGGGAAAATTACGGTCGTCGAAACACCCCCAACGCCTGTTCCATCTAGAAAGGAAATACCGACACCAACCAAAAAAACGGAACCCAAGCAGACCCCTGCGCAAGATCCCTTGAAGAGAAAAGTGGAAGAGTGGTTTGCGGGTACAGCGCAGTTAGATCAGGGGTTGAGTAATCAGTTGCGACAAGGCCTGTACCAAATGCTGGAACAGCATAAAGCTTTCGCAGACTACTCCGTTGATAAGTCGAAAAAATGGGGGGCACAAGAGAATAAAAGCTTGCTTGAATTCGCTCTAAAAGAGCGCTCGATTATCAATATTGGTGTTCCGGGTTCGGCGACGAACAACTCCAACAAGAAGGTAGTGAATGCTTTTGCAGATAAAGAGTTATCAGACGCATTAGAGTCAATGGAGTTGAAAAGGCAAATGTTGGCCATTTTGCGCTTTGCAGAAAATAATCCGACGGAAAAATCCAAAGCAGGTCAAGCAAAAGGGTGGGGCTACCCAGAAGGTTTTGATGATTACATTCATTACCAAGAGTTTGCGCGGAAATGGGTGCCAGCGGCGATGCAAACTTGCCTGAAAGTCGCTAAACAATCGGGTGTCGGGTCTTTGGCGCAACAAATTGCGTTAGCAAAAAATCTTGGCGTTGATTTATCGGCTAAATCTCAAAGGCTCAGTAACCTTGTACTTAGTTCAGAGCATATCAGGGATAAACTTGCCGATCCGATAAACGATAGACACAAAGACGTGCTGAACAGATGGCTTGAAGGTTGGGACAGCAACCGTGCCAAGTGGTTACGTACTGTCTCTGTGGGCGCGAATAATGCGATCCACCCAATTGATTTCCAAGGTACCTTTAAGCAGGTGAGTGAAGTACCAAGTAGCACTTCCGACTTGCTGCCTATTGTTCGAGAGTTAAAAACCGAGGCGCAACTGTTTGCTGAGTATCTGGATGGAACAGAGACCAAAGCACAGTTAACAGAACTGTTGGAGTCGTTAGATCTGATTTACAAACAGATCCCGGACGAGATGAGACCTAATTACCATGTTCAGCTTAAAACAGTGCGTAGCAAGGTGAAGGAGTTACAAAAAATCGTAACTTCGGATACCCCTAAATCAGTGTTAGGGCTTAAAGAGAGTAATGACCCATTGAAGTTACTGCACAAGATAAGTGGACAAGAGCTGAAAAAGTGGAAAGAGGTGCTCGAAGACTGGAAAGCCATCTTCCCTCAAGTTATTAGGATGATTCAGAAGTTTAATCACGAAAATGGTTCAAACAAGGTGGAACACTATAAGCAGGCGATCAATGACCGCTTGATGGTGCTAGAAGCAAGCCTTGCGGTATTAGGAGGTCAGAATGAGTCTTAAAGACCAACTTGCACAACTGCAGCAAGAGATTGTTTATTATAGAGATGCGGCCAGTCTGGAAGAAATAAAAGACTCGATGAAGACAATTTCAGAGCGAATAGATGGTGCAGCCAGAGGTGTAGAAGGCGAAGCCAGAAAAAATGAGTGCCTGAAAAATATCGAAGACGTTGATCTGTTTGTTGAAGGTGGAGTGGAAGCCTTGCAACAAGCGACAGAGAATCTGGAGGCCTTTAAATCGCTTTGGGCGGATGTTGAACACGAAAGTATATCGGATGAGAAAAACACACTCTATTTGTTAACCGATGCACTCAAGCAAACAGCGAAATTGTATTCGGAAACTCACCAACAATTATGGCGTGATTGGTCTGAAGAGCAAAAAAGCCTAGCACAGGTAGATCAGTTCATTCTGGAACAGCAGAAAAAAGTGCATGGCAATGCAGAACTCTATGACCGATATGTCAAGGCGAAAAAAGACTTTGATGAGCAAGTTAATGGTTTTAACTTTGACAATGTCAGGTTACAGCGTATTCAGCAGCTCGCACAAAAGTGTGCTGAACTAAAAGGCGAAATGAACACCGAAGATCTCCCTGAAGGTGTAAAGAAGCTTTTCGACGAGTTGAACCGCATCGGTGGTGTTGCGCTTGTTTCAATGCTGACACCGGAAGTCATGCAATGGCTAGAAGATAATAATAAATTGAATAGCTTAGTGATTAAGCAACGTTAGTGAGTGACTTAATGGATACGCAAAAACTGATTGAAGCACTTGATAGATTAGAGAATAAGGAAACGGAACTTTTAGCTTGGGGGGATATCGATGTATCTTCGAGTGAAGCTGAAATTCGAGATAGTATCCGAGAGTCTGGCGTCAACGATATTTTTGTCGATGAGTATTTTGATGCGTTGAAAAGCCGGTGTTTTATCTTTGAAGTCGAAGCAGGGAAATATCGCTCAAGAATGGCTGAAACTGTTCGACTTCAGGTGCTATCACGCCAGTGGTTTAGAAGTAAAGGTGCAGAAGATACCAAGCCGCTTATTTCTGACTTTCGTTTTTTAAAACGCGCGCGCCAGTACCCGAAGCGAGATAAGCATGCTAAAACGCTGATTGATAATTGGGAACAAAACCGATTATTTAGTTCAGCAGAAGAAAAGGTCATACTCAGCAATCTTCTAAAAAATGGAGATGACTGGTTTAAGTTGTCTGGTTTTCAGGTGCGCTCAACAGAGCGCATTTTAGAAAAGTTTGATAAGCATAAATATAAGAGTGCTAAGGATGCCAGCGCGACGATCGTTTGTGCTGGAACGGGCAGTGGTAAAACGCTGTCTTTCTACCTTCCAGCCATGACTAAGCTGGCGGCTAGTTTGCTTCAAGATGCTCAGCCTCGCGTTCGAATTCTGGCTATTTATCCCCGAAAGGAACTGCTGAAGGATCAGTTTGCAGAAACCTATAAAGAAGCGCGAAAACTTGATGACTACCTGCTTTCTAAAGGTCGGCGTAAAATTTCCATAGGCACCTTCTATGGCGATACCTTTTTTGAAAATTATACCAAGGACGGCGCTGCTTTTGAGGCGATGGTCTGCCCGCAAAAGCCAAATGGAAAACACTGTGGCGGCACACTGAACTTTAGCAAAGCCACGAAGCAGGTTATTTGTCGCTCCTGTAGTGCTGTTTTGCCGGAAGATGAAATTCTGGCAACAAGAGAGCGCGTTAAAAAATCGCCACCTGATATCCTGTTTACAACGACTGAGATGCTCAACCAGCGCCTGAGTGATGGGTACTCCAATCATCTTTTCGGTGTCACCCGAGATCAAAAGTCGATTCCACTGGTGTTATTGGATGAAGTGCATACCTATGAAGGGAGTACCGGTGCACAAACGTCATATCTTTTAAAACGCTGGATGAAATTCAGTGGCATCAAGCCGCATTTTGTCGGTTTATCGGCAACCTTGGCAGACGCGAAGAACTTTTTTGCGGATTTGACCGGCACTAAATCTCACTTTACCGAGTTGGTTGAATCGTTCGAACACGAGTTAGAAGAAGAAGGCGCTGAATATATGTTAGCGCTGCGCGGGGATCCTGCATCTCAAACGGGTTTGTTATCTGCTACAATTCAGGCAACCATGCTTGGCAGTCGTATGCTGGATACGCACCAAGGGGTGGGCAAGAACATATCTCAGGGCATCTTTGGACAGAAAGCGTTTGTGTTTACTGATGACCTTGATGTGATTAATCGCCTTTATAACGATTATTTAGATTCGGAAGGTAAGAAAGACTTCTACGGTGAAATAAGACCTAGAGATGGGGACGATTCGCCACTTGCTTGGCTACGTTCCTCTCACCACCCAAACTATGACCAAGAACGTCAAAAGGTGTTAGGGCTTGATTGGTCTTCTGCTGAGGAGATCGGCCATAATTTGTCTGAATCTACTCAGGTTGAAAGAACATCTAGTCAAGATAGCGGAGTAAATCAAACCGCTAATGTGGTGGTTGCAACGGCCTCTTTAGAAGTTGGGTATAACGACCCTGATGTAGGCCTTGTCATTCAGCATAAGGCACCCCGCAATGTTGCTTCTTATTTGCAACGTAAGGGGCGTGCAGGCCGACGCCGTGGCATGCGCCCGTGGATGTATACCATTTTGTCAGACTTTGGTAGGGATCGAATTGCGTTTCAGCAGTATGAGCAATTAATTGACCCAAAGGTCAAAACGACAAAGTTGCCAATTGAAAACTCTCACATACATAAGATGCATGCCGCCCTCGCTACGTTAGAGTGGTTAGTGAAAGAGTACCGTATGGACTGGGTGAACGTTTGGGCAGTACTCAGAGAACCAAACCGAGCCGACAAAGAAGGTAAACTTACGAATGGAAAAAGCCTTCAGCAAATTAAGGATGCCGTTACAGATGTAATGGCATCTCAGGCAAAAACGCGCCAGTTGACAGACTATTTACAAGACACGCTTACCCTCAGTGATGATCAGGTCAAAGTGGTGATGTGGGCACCGCCACGTTCGATCATGATGTCTTTCCTACCTGAACTTCGTCAGAACTTACAGTTTAAATGGGGTGCGAAAGGAAAACGGTGGGATAGCTTGGTCGAGCAGCAGTCTGGGCCTATGCCGAAGTATATTTCTTCGCAATTGTTTTCGGCACTGGATACACAAGCGCTGACGATTGCATTGGATCGTTCAACTAAGAAAGAACTCCGCACAAACAGCGAGCCAATGGCCTTCTTCCAAGCGTTAAAAGAGTTTGCTCCAGGGCGTATGTCTAAGCGCTATACGGTGAAATCTTGGAATGTGCCTGACTGGCTGGTACCGGCAGACTTTAATCCAGTGCCAGATGCGACGGTTGATGTTGACTTCGACATCGAGGAAGCATTTGGCAGCATTGGTAAACAGGTTCACCAGGAAGACATTTCACATGAAGGAGAGCAGATCCCGGTGTATCAACCGAGGTTTGTCCGCACTCAGCGTTCAAGTAATCCCGTACTGAGCAACAAAAGCAGCAGTGTGTTGCGATGGCATTTTGATATATCAGAACCTAAATCACTCAGTCACATCAACGTGCCCCAGAACAGTGAATGGCACAATGTACTTCGTGGTATCGAGTTTTTCACTCACGACCACTCAGCTCCCGTGGAACTTGTACGTTATTGCACGGGTGCAAAGGCGTGCATTCCATTTTCTAGTGGTGATAACGCGAATGTTAACTTTAATTGGACGCTTGAAGGGGAGCCTGCGGCCATCGGCACCAAGTTGTGGGTAGATAGCGCCAAGTTTTCGTTTAGCTTTTCTGAAGCAGATATAAAGGGTCTTCTTCGTCACGAGCAGAACAAGAAATCCTTGTATTACCAATACCTTCAACATGCGTTTGTTCATTCCGATTGTTACAAAGATAACTTTTTCTTTGCAAACTGGGTATTCGAGTGCCTGATATGTTCGTTGCTTGTTTTGAGCGAACAGAAAGGGCAAGCATTACATGAATCCTTTGAATACCTTTATTCTCAGCAAGGAAAGCAAGTTGTCGACGGGGTTATTAACGGGCTTTTTCAGCGGCGAGAAACCGCAGATGGCAATGATGAAGAGCAAGATCTTCACAAGCGCTTAACTGAGTATTTTTCAGAAGAAAGCAATCTTCATGATATGAAAGGGGCGCTAAGGCTTGAACCAGATTATGCAGATAACTCTGAGTACTACAGTTGGGCAAGAGATTTACTGGGACAAACTTTGTGCGGTGGCATTAATGCCATGTTCCTGAAACTGGTCTCAGACGTATCGGAACAGTCCTTTAGCTTGGATCACCGTTGGGACGGAGAGCAACTCAACGTATGGGTAAACGAAAATGAAGTGGGTGGAATTGGTTATATCACCAAGTTTAGAGAGGTGTTTAAGGAAGACCCGCTTCGCACCCTTGGGCATTTGACTCATGCATTTGAAATTGGTGAATACGAACAGGTGAATTTCGACCTACAGTATTTTCTCGATGAGTTGAACGGTAACGTAGCATTGCGTGACACTCTTAATCAGGTACGTAGTGCGAAATCGCTGGCTGAACGTTCTGAAAATACAAAAAGATTAAAACAGCAGATCGCTAAACTCGGCATATTACCCACCCATACTTGGGAGAGCGTTTTATATTCGAGAGTATTAAAGAGCGGTGCTAACGAGAAATCAGATCAACGACTCACGGAACTCCTGCAGCAATGGACGGGCTATGAGGAGCGAAGTGAACTGGAGATCCCTCTTCATATCGCATCTTACGTGCTTGCGGCCAAGCAGGGTGGAACATACAGCGATATCTATCGTGAGAAAAACCGTATTCAGTCTCGCATGTGGCAGCGGGGAGCAATAATCCGCGAACAAGAGTTGGGCTTTTATAACCAGTTCAGTGCCAGCAACAATAAAACTGAGCGGTTATTGTTGTCGAAAGTCATTACAAATACAGAAACCTTAGTGGACTATGACGAGCGCGGCGAATGGCTGCAGACATTGTCTAATGCTTTGCAAGCCACAGGAAAAGGCACACTGGTGTTTACGGGTCAAGAAAGAGGCTCTGTGAAGTCAGTGATTAGCCAATTGAATGTCAGCATGCTGGAGTACAACAAAATGTTGTTCTATCCACGAATTACTAAACTGCAAACCCGGTTGTCATCGATTCATGTGACCGTAGAAGTGAGAGACATTTTACAATGATTTTGCAAGAAGAACGCTCTATCGAAACTAAAGAGGCGATTGGACGGGCACATATAAAGGATCTGCTTTCGTCATTGCTGGTGGCTGAGTCATTAAACCCCGGTGTGATTTATATATTAAGCCCCTGGATATCTGATTTTCCGGTTCTAGACAACACGACAGGAAATTTCGATGCTGTTAACCCGACATGGGGACATCGTCAGGTATATTTCTTTGAGCTTCTTCAAAACTGTGTTGAGGCTGGCGCTACGCTGAAATTAGCGATTCGCGAGAACAGGGAGAAAATGCGCCAACTAGAGCAAAATCTCTGCAATTATCCTTCCCGGTTTAAAGTGGTGGAACTGAAAGATCTCCATGAAAAAGGGCTGTTGACCGACTGCGCATTGATCCGTGGTTCAATGAACTTCACTTACTTTGGCGCAACGGTAAATTACGAGTGTATTACGTACACCACTAACCCCGCCCAAATTGCAGAAAAAAGGAACACCTATGAAGACTTGTATTTTAAAGAAGTTCAAGTGGAAGAGGTAGATTTGGAGGACGATGATGACTGGTATTGAGTCTATTCTGCTTGGCTTTTTTCAAGGTGATAACAAGATTACGCCAGAAAGCAAATACAAGGATAAAGTTGACCAAGCAAAATCAGTTCTTCTAAATTCGGAAAAAATTAAATACCTGATTGGTTATCCGCAAGGCAGTGATCCCGCTTTTTATGTTTTATGCGAAACAGAAGAGTTGATGGAGTATACGAAAGATTGGCTAAACTGTGCGTTGCCAAGATTTTGCTGCAAATATGCGCGACCTTGTAAAGAGGCCGAGTATTCGTTTGAGTCGGTGTTATTTAGCCAATGGCCGCATGGTTTCTTGAAGGTTGCAATCTGGACCCAGCAACACACTCCGTTTGACAAAGATGAATACCAGAAGTTTGTTCCTTATGCGATTAAGGAAATGCAATCAGCATTGGAGGAAATGGTATCCCGTTTTAATCACTCTCCTGTGATTAAACAAGACTCTGGAAAATCAATAGGAATGCTGATTAACGGGTTTATAAATGCGTATAAAGAGCATGACCTTGATCTGATGGACTCGTACTACCGCGAAATTATGTCCAGAGACGAGTTAGAACGGCGGAACAAAGATACTTTGAAGTTCATGTTTATGGAAAAAGAGCGAAAGTGGTCGGCTATTGTTCAATTTGCTCATGAGCGAAACGTTATTTCTCAGGTGATTTCCAGTGGTGTCGTAACAGCCATTATGAATGCGCTGGTTTATTCGTCTTGCGAGGATGAAGAGGCGTTAACGTGCTTTGAAATTGACTGGCCTGCTCTTTATTACGGTGCGCAAGAGTTTTGCCCTTTGCTCACAAAAACTCCGGCGTTTGACAGCGAATCAGAGTGGCGTCTTTGGGCTATTTTGGCTCATGTCCTCAATATTGAAGGTTTTGCAGATAAGGTGGCGGGCAATGTCGACCAAGTGTGGCTAAGCCAGTTGCTTGAGCAAGATACCAGTGTCAATGCTCAGAAAATTGATTTAGTAGAAGCGCTGGATGTCAGCAAGCTAAGCTATGAAGAACAAACAGTGAGTGAGGTGCTCAATTATGCGCAAGCTTGCCATGAATCCGAATTGATGAGTTTGTATGAATGGCTAGAGGCGACGCCAATTCACATCAAACTTTCACTTAAAGGGCAAGCACCAATGCGCCGACTCTGGCAACAGGTGGAGTTGAATGTTGCTAGTTGTTTGTAAATAAACTGTTTGTATTCATAACCTCGCTCAGTTACTTTTTTGTTGACTGCTTTAGTAATCTCCCTTTACCAATAAAATTTTATGGAGAATTAGATCTATCAAATAATTGAGCGATATTACTGTCTAAAATTGGCATTCTTAATTCTCTTATTCAGGTAGGTTAGAATGCCATTTATACCTATTTTTTTACTCTAACTCATTCCGTCCGAGTATATTACAACTACTTTTACCACGTTATTTCCAAACTTCCATTCTGTATTTACGTAGTAGGTGATTTGTTAATTTTTGTATGTCTTTAGTTATGTTTTGAAGATCATTCCATTTTACTTTATCATCTTCACCAAAATTCCAAGTGCCATTTGTCCAGTGACAATATGGTTTCATTTGTTCTAAATCTTGCTTAAACTGTTCTCGGCTAACACCTTCTTTCTGCTGGTCTATATGGTAACGAGCGAATATCTCATCCATCAACTGCCCTAAAGCAGTCATGCCAGCACCATGCATTAAACGAGACTCTTTTGGTTTTTTAGCCCATGCTTCAGGAAATACATCACTAACCGCACCCCAGAAATTACATAGTACTATGATCATAGCTTCTATATCACCCGTACCTGTTGCAGCATCACGATAATTATATAATGCACCTTCATTTAAACTTGCTTCGATAAGCTTAAGAATTGAGTTATCTTTTACCAACCCACTCGGATTAGTTGCAGTTTGAATAAGCTGATAAAAAGGTGAGTCTTTTCTATGGTTCAATTCGTCTAATATTCTCGCAGGAAACCTTCTTTTTTGGAGAGATGAAGCCAATTTTGTTTCTGTATATGGTAATAGTTCATATATTAGACCTTTAGGTAAAGGCTTGGTTGAATTCACTAAAATAAATTGTTCTCTTTGTTCTTGAGAGTCATCAGTAATAAACGCGCTTACCGGCATTTGGAAAGAATCAATATCAGCTTCACGCATTGCAGCAGCTCTTTGCTGGCCATCAACAATTAAGCCGGGTTTACTATCATCACCTTCAATAATTGGGATGACTAATTCGCCGAAGCTCTTGTTGTGGTCTGAAGGAACAAATTTAACAGAACTATTGAAAGCAATAACTAATGCATTAGGAATCATTGGATTCTCTGACTCTAAGTACCTTTTAATTTCATTAATATGGTTGGACACTTCAGGTCGTTGATACCCAACTAATTCATCTTCATGCCTTTTCACACGAGAAATTGATGCTATAGATTGAATTTCTTTCCCTTTGATTGCAAAACTAAAAAGGGCCCTTCCCGGACCTTGTTCAATTTTTAGAGCTGGTACGATAATCGTATTCATTTATTTAACCTGATTCATTTTATTTAATTCTGACTGTAGTTTTTCATAGGCAACGTAAAGATTATGAAAACCTCTTCTTCTGTTGCGTGCAGCGGCTCTTTTGAGTATTACATGTATGCCTATGTCTTTGCAGACATCGCAAGGACACTTTTTCCAAGGTTGATCTGTAAGAACTTTATCCATTAGGTCAACTCTTGAAGCTTTGGAGTTGTACAACTTTTCGTATTCAGTTAGAGCAGATAAAACTTCTTTTTTAGCAACCACACCTTTCTCAAAACCTATTAAACTTTCTAGACAAGCTTTTTCTAATTTAAATGCCTCGTTTTGATTTATTGAACCTGATGCGACTAATTTTCTCATGTTATTATTGGCGTCTACTTGAGGTACACCAATAGCGGTATAATCTTCTGTTGCAGTATGATAGTTCTTTTTATCATCCTTAAGACCTCGCATTAATGGAGAGGTACTATCAAATGACGTTACACCGTAGTTAGAAAATTCAGCAATATGCTCTAAACGGTTTACCCCCAGTAAATGAAATTGAGTTTTCGTATTTCTAATATTATTAATGCATTTTAAAACGTTGAGAATCTCAGAGCTTTTAAGCGGAATCATACCTCCTAAAGCGATCCTATCGTATCCGATTTTTTGTAATTTTATTACAGAATCAGCATAAGACTCAGGACTCCAACCGTGAGCAACGCCGTAAGGGGCAAAACTCATATCTTTGTTTTTTATTAGGAACTCTTCGGCTTTTTCTAATGTGATTTCTTGGCGTCTTAAACACTCTTCTAATTGTTTGCCAGTGACCTTTTTCTTAGGAGTCTCAAAATCAAAAATAATGTGGTCTAAAGAAATACCATAAGTAAATCCTGAATTTGAATAAAACTCGTTAACCTCATCCACCGTATAGATAGGCTCATATTCTTTTGCGTAACTAAACGCTCCGCAATCACCCATGGTTAAGTAGTGCTTAGGTAGTCTAAAAAACCTATAAATACCTTCTCTAAAGAAACGCTGGCGTTGAGCAACAGAATAACGCCCTTGAACACCTTTAACTCCATCTACTATCGCTTTAGATACAAGAATTCCATCATAGACGGGCTTTGAAAAAAGCTCATGAGCATATTTATCATCACGTTGTATTACTCTATGTTCATTGTTTTTTTCGGTTTCAAAGTTGAAGGATGGATCAACATAATCGTGACTGTCTGGAAAAAAAAACTTCATGCTTACAACATTTCCACTTTGTTTTTATTGATAACGTTTCTATAAAGCGAGCTAAACCTTTTTTGTTCGCAAGCCAAGCCTTTATTTCTCAACGTTCGCAATAATACAGAAGCAGAGATCTTAGCGCTATCACCCAAGTTAAGTTCACTTTCGATAAAGTTCATAAGCTCCGTATCAGACAATTTTTTTCGATTATATTTTTTTGCTGGTTTTGCCTTTAAAACTAGTGCATTGAACTTGTTTTCTAATTGATTTCTGATATGACCAGATTTATCTATATCTTTAATAAGGTATTTAGCTAATCTAATATTTAGTGAAATTCTACTTCCCCCTAGTTCATGGCAAAAATCTTCTGAGTTCTTGTAATGCAAACTCTTTAATGAACTGTGTAAACTTACATCTCTACTGATAATTGCAGTATTCATAATATTAATTTTTTTTGTCGCAACTAGTTCAATTAGTTCGGGCTCAAGCACCTTCAAATAGTCAGGTGTTAAAGCAATAATAAAAAATGAGTCTAAATTTTCATTAACTAATGATTTTACTGGGGAAGTGTTTGAGCTAATTTGATGAATAGTTTTCCACCATTCAACATTCCTCTCTGAGAGATAGTTCGACTTAAATATTTGTCCAACTGAATTTTCGGTATTAGCCGAAAAAGTTGCATCATACGAATTTATTAAATGTTCAGATGATACTAAGCCATAGCCCGCCGATACGATAGAAATCGGAACACCTAAATTATGTATCTCACGTACATTGTTCCAATGATCTCCCACGTACATATCGATAGCTTTTATAGTTGGTTTACTATCGTTTAATGCTTCTAACCAGCTATGAGCAACATTCGAGTTGTTGATGAAATCAGAAAAGTGGAGCTTATATTCAGCTTTAGAACTTTTGCTACTAGTACAATTCGTAATTAGATGAAACTTCATTATTCTCCTCTATAAACGACACCGCAAGTGCACGTTTCCTTTAGTTCAACGGCCATAAGCTCTTTTAATGAAGGCTTTAAGTTTTCCCAAATCCATTTGGCTATATTCTCTGCTGTCGGATTTTCTAAGCCATCAATATCGTTTAAATAATTATGGTCAAGTTGCTCATAAATAGGCTTAAATATCTTTTTTACATCTGCAAAATCTATGAACCATCCATCAATACGATTAACCTCCCCAGATAAGTGAAGTCTCAGATTATATGAGTGGCCATGAAGTCGTCCACATTTATGGCCTTCAGGGACATTTGGTAACTTATGAGCAGCTTCAAATGTGAAGTCTTTGTATATTTCAGCGTTCATTATCTTTTTGAAAAGTTAGAGCAGTAATTATACCTAAGAGTTTACATTAAATTTTACCTCACAGCTACAGGAGAAGCGATTGTTAATAAAGAGGAGAATGTTATATTAATTATATATAAATACATTTAAAGGAATTGCTATGGAATTATCATACCAAAGAACCTTGGCAAAAATTATTTTACTTCTTCAAACGAATCATCAGGGATGCAAGCAAGAAGTTGTAAATATTGCAAAAGAAGAGTTGGGTATAGAAGTAGAACACAATACTATTCGCGAAATGATGAATGAGATTTCAGAATCAGAAATTGATAAATTTCTGGCTGCATTGAAATAATCGAAGAATAGAGAATTTAGAATATATCGAGGATTATAAATTTTTGATCTTGGATGTAATAAAAAGGTTGTTTGATTGGAGGGTGAAAATGCAATAAAAATACTCTTGTTTTCAGATGAACTTAAGAAAACTATACTCAGTTCTTTTTGATTCAGCAGATAAAGAGGTTTTTATTATAAGCTTAAACCTAATTTAAACTCTGTATGATAATGTTCATGAGATTCAGATTTATCAGTCTCAATTAGAATATGTAGATCGAGGAACCGGGCTGTTCAGGAAACGTTGCCTTATGCAAAATAACTTGTTCTACAAACATTAATAATGTGGGTTATCATTCCATTTACAGTTGTTCCGAAATATCTCTGCGGTAAAATATTCAATTTATGTCACGACAAGACAGTTGATTGTTTTTGCAAAGCTAAGCTCCTCACTATTCGCCTGTTTTTTGACAAGTTGTTAAACTAACTGAATATGGTGTTCAAGCTAATTAAAACGGAAAAACACCATGTTAAGCTTTAAGCAAGAATATTACTTACCGACTGCTGAGCAGCATCAACAAGCTTTAATTTCAAACCTTCAAGATGACTTAATGTCAGAACCAGAGTTCAAATCCCTGGTATCCAATCTCATGATCACCGATAGTGGCTTAGAAGCCGTTTTCGCAATGTCGTTAATTGACTTGAAGGTTAAGCAAATGAATCAGCATAACCAGAAGAACTATCAAGAACTAATTAATGACGCAGTGACTGCCATAACTGTCCTTAACGATGAAATTGATTACATTGTTGATGTTGCAGATGAAGAGCTAACTGTTCACGCAGTTATGCAGCCTATACTTGCAGTCACTACATTCCTATTGGGGAAATCACCTATAGTTCGGTTTTGTGAAGATAGGGAAGAAAAAGATCTTATGACTCGAGTTGAAGAACTTATTAATTCTTTTCATTCTACAATCCATAAATCTGCAGAGCATAACCGTCAGCCTCATTAGAAAAAAGTGGGAAATCGGCGATTAAAAGATAATGGTAAAGCTCAAAGATAAAAACCTACCGGGTAGGTTTTAGTTCTGATTTTACTTTGCTAAGAAAATCAGGCTGCAAAATATCTTTGCAGCCTGATGTGAATATTACTTTTCACTTTGAGCTGAAATAGCTTCTTGAAACTCATCTACCAAAGCTTGAGCATTAGATATTTCCCGTAATAGATACTCAGGATCTTCAATATTAGCAAGCCTTAAGCTATAAAAGTTATCATCTAGCTCGAAGTACTCTGCGAGCTCTTCTAAGGTATTCTCTAGTGACTCTTGAATAGTTAAGCCTTTCGACGTAAATAGTTCATGGTACTCGTTTAATGCCTGTTCGAAAGCACGACTGACTGAGATCCCACCTTGAAGTGCTTCAATAGTGTCGTGAATATAATCTGTGTCAACTTGGTACTTCATTTAAACTGTTTCCTTTAATTAATGTAAAGCGTAAGCAGTTTAAATCGATGTAAATTTTTTCTAGAGTGTGTATAGTTGACATCAATTATGAGTGTATGAGCAGCTTATTTAATTAAGTAAAAATCAAAATGGCAGTTAACATTGCACTGCCAATGCTAATTATCTTCAAGTTATAGAAGTTCTCATCAAACCAGGTGTTTACACGTAAATCTCGGTTCATTTCTATTGCCGTTTTGTAAGCAAATTCGCGCCACTGAGCAACATCTTCAGGCTGATATTTATTTTTATATCTTTTAATTCGTTTTGCTCTTGCGAGTCTATGTTTGTTGTCCATTAGTTGGCCCCATAGTTTTGCTTTGTAGTCAATTATGGCGCCAAAAGAAAATCGAGAGAAGGCCCATTAATTCTACTTTTCAATATTTGAGTACAACGGACGTTTTTTGACGAACCTTCCCACGCAGGCAATCTACTAAGTCTAAATACAAACACACAAAACGAAGGTATTGCGCCTTTGTAATTAAGGAAAATATGATGAACTTTATTGCTTACTATCGTGTGTCTACACAACGACAAGGTCAAAGTGGTCTTGGACTAGAATCTCAGCAATCTGTTGTGGCTGATTATATAAATCGACAAGAAGGAGCCTTGCTTCATCAATACACTGAAGTTGAGTCGGGAAAAAATAATAACCGGCCAGAGTTAGCTAAAGCACTTCAACATTGCCAGCTAACCAATTCAACATTAATCGTTTCAAAGCTGGATAGGTTGTCTCGTGATTTGCACTTTCTAAGTTCAGTGATGCAAAGCAATATTAAGTTCATCTGCTGTGACCAGCCAAACTCTGGCCCATTAGTTTTACAGGTGCTAGCTGCAGTTGCAGAAGAGGAAAGAAGAGCGATCTCAACAAGAACAAAATTAGCTTTAACAGAAGCTAAAAAGAGAGGCGTGGAATTAGGTAACCCTAACTTTAATGAAGTCAGAAATACTTGTACCAGCAATGCTCATTCACAATTTATGACAAACACAAAAAAATACCGAGAGGCTATTTTGCCCGTTATTGAAAATGTGAAAGCAGCAGGAACAACAACTTTAAAAGGCATTGCAGAAGAACTAAACCGGCTAGGCTTTAAAAGCCGAACAGGTAAGCAATTCTATCCCTCTACAGTAAGAGGTTTGATAGGTCAAAATTAACGACCTATTTGTAATATCTTGTCTTGGCAGGACCATATTGGCGATGAACTTCGAGTTGAGTACATAATTATCCATCAAGAAATTAGTGCCCACCTAATTTGATAAATGAGCAGACACTAATTATTCACCTGTTACTTACATGCACCAGGTGTTCTGCATGCGCAAGTTGATGGAACATGGCAAGCATGGTCCTCGCAACGAGATGCCTCAATAACCTTATTGCCATATAGTTCATTAGTTGGATATTTACCAAAATGGTTTTCATATAATGCTATTGTGCTCTCAAAGGAAGCTTGCAGCGCTTGCTGATCTTCATCGCCATAAATTCCAAAGTAAGGATAATGATGTATGAAATGTCCAAACACCTTATCGCAATCTTTAGCATATGACTTAGTATCTAAAATATGTTCATGCCAAAACTTATCTATTAATTTGCTTGGAACCAAAGACACTTTCGGATAAAGCATTTTGAGTGTTAAAAACTTTTTATACTCAATTTCTGCAAATTCGCACAAAGCTTCAGTCCATGTAGCTTCCGAGGATTTAGTTAATTTCCACTTAAGCTTTTCAAAATCAAGAGCCATAACTAATGAACTAATTTCATTAGTCGAGCTACTTTCAGCAGCATTATCGACAACATCCAATGTTGATTGCTGATTAATTTGAATGCTTTGCATCATTTTAGTTACCTCCCTGCTGTATTTGTTTACTACGATTACCGTGTACCTGCCCGTTTTGGCGATTTGTACCAGATGTACCTTTATTGGGGTTTTTCTGGTTCGATGTATTATCGATAGGTTTAATTTTCTTAGTCATATTTAATTCCTTAAGATTAATGGTTGTGATACGAGTGTGTATCACCTTCGTTTAAGGAAGCGCTCAAGGCTTTTACGTGGGATAAGTGCTTCTGCGATAAAGCCCGAACTAGTATGCTTAAATATCAGTCGATAATGTCCAAGTTTAAAACGAATTAGGTCTTTCGCTATTGTGAGTTTTCTTCCACCTAACTTTTGATAGTCAACAGAAGAATTAAGGCTTTGCTCTATAGCAATAGCTTTATCAAAATGTCTTTGGCAACTTGCCGAAGGGAGGTGTTTAAAAAGTGTTTTAATGGTTTTCATTAATAGCTCCATCTAAGGTTGTGAAGCCATCATGAAGTTGTGCTGCGCACAAACAATAGTTAATTTAAAATTTTCTGAAAATAATCCCAAGCTTCCTTTGCTTCTAATTCTTCAGCAATAATTTTTCTATTAAGCGCCTCAACAATAGGGAGCCGAATAGTCGCTTGAACCTCTAAATCACTAAGAACTTTTTTAGCATTGTCGAATTTTTTTTCTTCAAAGTATTTTTCGGCAAGCTGATATTGTTGCATGTAATACTCCCAAGGAATATCTTGGGAATGTGCTTGTAGTATTGGGCTAATGTCTGATGAATTTTTTGTCGAGTCAGAAAATGGAGAAGGAAGTTTTTGCGTAAATAAATCGAACTCTGGTGATTTTAAACATTGGATTATTGCCTGGATTTTATCTCTCACCACACCAAAGCAAAAAAACTCTAAATATTGCTTAGTGGTTAAGTCAACTAATTCAGTTAGCGCTTCCTCGAAAGTTCTTTTCTGCGCATAGTCCTGCAAAAAACACTTTGTCTTTTTAGTACTGCCTCCAAGCAAATACCAGATTATTAATATATTTCGAACACAGCTCCGGCGTCCTTTAATAATAGGGTGCTTGTTTTGCTTTTCACCAGTACTTTTCTGACAAATTATCTTTTTTCGGTAATGTTGAGCATTAGATGATTTGGTAAAAATAGTATTTAAAGCATCCCTTATAGAGTGTGGAAGCTGCTGATCCGTAGCTAAATCTCTTCGAGCTATTTCGACAAATGATTGAGGCTCTATATCATTCACTAGGTCTTACCTCTCATGACAAAGCGCTTTTCTTAAATTTTTTCTGTTTACCTCACCAAATAAACCTGCTCTTATGATATCAACAGCATAAATTCCTTTAGTACATTGATAAGTTCTATAGCTATAGTGATTTACAGGTTCGTCATTGTAACGTTGATATATATAATTTATAGCACCTACGCATTGTCCTATACGAATAGCTTCAGATTTTGATAATGAAAAAATGCCTAAGATATTTCGCCTATCTTCATCAACTTCGTTACAAGCTTCCAACATATTAAATGGTAAATTTGATTTAATAGCATTAATCGCCAAACATTCTCCCAGCTCAATAAACTCCTTTTTACTAAACAAAACAAAGTCGAGCTCGGTGACACTTTGAAGGTGTGAACAGTCACTAGGTAGTCTTTCTTTTCCATAGCTTGTAAAGCAGCATAAAAGCAGCAATAGCCCTAACCAATGCCTCATTGAATTTCCTCTTTTCCTTTTCCGCAATACTTAAATGCCCTTATAAAAACGATGCTCAAAATAAACCAGTGTATTATTAAAAAAGTATCATAGAGTACACCGTCGTACAGTTTTTCTATTGCAGAATCAACACGTATTTCGCTGTAATCGATGATTAGAACCGCTAAATCGATAGCGAAAAAAAGAATGAGTAATTTTAGGTAATTTAAATTAATGAGATTAAAAGCATTGGCAAATAGAGCTAACTGATAACGTTTATTAAACTCACTAACTTTGGAAGATAATACTTGTTTTAATTTTATCAGTGGATATACGGTGACAAAAGTAAGTCCTATTATATCTAAAACTGATAGGTCACTAACTTCACCGAGCCCTGTTATAACTACTTTAGTTTCTGAAATGTTTAATATAGATAAACCATAAAAGATGATTAAAGAGCAACAAATGCTTAGTACGTGCCAAAATGAGTGCAAGTAGCTAATTTCAACGTGCCTAAAGTCATAAACCCCAGCAGGATCAAAAAGCCGCAGTTGCTTACGTTTTTTCTTAATGTATTCCAGTTCGTTTGATGTGATGGGCAAACCATTTTCGCTGTCAACAGAAAGCGTGTTGGCTTGTTCACATACGTCTGATTCAGACGGGTCTATTGCTTTTTCTTCATCAACTAAAACAAAATTAGGTTCGAAAGAAGATTCTCCATTCACGTTACTACAACTCCTGTTTTGTGATGGTTAAATTTTATTAGCTTCGATATCTGTCGCTTTAGCTAGCTCATCAATAAAACGAATACATTTTGAAAGTTCATCCTTACGTATTATGTGCGGCTGGCTGGCGTCTGTTTCTGCACGATGTACGGCATCACCTCGAATAGAGATCCACTTATTTAATTGCGTTCTAGCCTCTTTAGGTAGCATGTTATTCCACTTCCACCCCTCAGTAATATCTATACCGAAAAATTCTTCAAACAAATGTTTTGTCTTTCTTGAGTCTGGGTTGTGAAATTGTTTCAGTCTCTCTTCTAGCTGTCTTTCTGCAAAGTTACCTAAAGTAGAACCCTTAATAACACTAAATTTGGTGTCAAAAAGTTCAGTGACTAGGTCTTCTATGTAAGTTTCCCATGCGGTGAGGGCAAGAATCAGGCTGGCCTTTTTTAAGGCATCAGGAGGGACGATTTCATCATGTCCGTTTAAGGTGTCGTAACATGACAACAATTCTTTAGCTTCAGATAGTGCCCGATGAAAGGTATTTAACGATTGGGTCATTTATGCTCCTTGCATTCCTAGATTTCCTTTCTTCAAGAAGCTAACTTGCTTCACATTAATCTATGATATTGTGACTATTTAGTAAAAATAAGTAAATACCAAAACTATTGATCTTCCATTAGAATGTTGAAATTTAAGGCTGAAATACTAACGCGAGTATTGGCAATGAATGAGGAAGGGGGAACGACATTTATGCACTGTACGTGATTAATAGCTTTAGCCGCAAAATCATCAAATAAGCTATCGAAAGGCGTTGTTGGCTATTACCAATATTCAAACCTAGTTGAACCTGTTAATTTAACTCAGTTTATTACCGTCTTTGATAGTAATATGGAAAATTATTATAAGGTTTATAGAGCCTTGAAATAGTTTATTAAGAGTGAGAGCGCAGCAGGTGTTAAGCTTTAAATCGATACCTGCTTTGCCTCAATTCAGACAATCAAAATTTGGTTACCTCACTATTCGTTATTAATTTAAATTAAGCTCAATGAGCCCTCGAGTAGATTTGGTGCCATGCAATAATTTAGGTACCTAGCAGTTAGCTAAACTGCCGCTCGATTCACACAAGAGCATTTACTGCTCATATCCGTTTTACATGCCAGCGAGCTGTTATTACAAATGCAGCCATCCTTTCCACAAGCAAAATGAATCATCCATTTTTATTGAGTTCAAGGTCGGAAGCCTTTTACACACATTTAAATTCGAATTAGATTCTTTTTGACAGACTAGAGAGTGTGCTCAAGCTATTCATCACTTCTAACAACAAGAGATAATTATGACTAATGAAATGAAACAAGAGCTCGCTAAGCTTGCAGGTATTTTGTATGAGCCCGGGGTATTAACGAGCTTTGGCTGCTCAGAATCACAAATCGAACTGATGAAACTAAAATGTGAGCACTTATCCCCAAATAAGCCAATATGCGTAGTTAAGGATTGGGCTATATGGGACATTGAATCACCACAATCAGCACCTGATTTTGTAATATCGCTGATAAAGGCTGACTACATAATTTACGATGAGCTAGATAGATTTCCTGTTGGTGGTTGGCTGCGTACAACAGCAATTCTGAGTATCCACGAAAACAGCATTTTCACGACTAATAACACTAATTATATTTTAGTGGGTAAAGGCACTAGAAAACGTTGAATTTAAAGACATGATGAAGTTTTTCTGAGATTGATAATAAAGCAGGTTACCCCTGCTTTTTTTGTTCACTTGGAACTTCCTCGCTCTCTTTAGTTTTTTTCGTAAAGTAGCGTTGATCAATACACAGCGCTAACAGATGATTAATTGATGCGTCGGTATTCCCGTTCTGAAAGATGTCCATGGCATCTTGAAAGCTTATCTGTTTATCCAACAAATGTTTTGCCCAAGTATCCGCTTGTACTTTCTTGATACCTAAGGCTTCTAAGTCTTCGCTTTTTACAGCATCTTTAACTAATAAAATGGCAATTGCGATACGCTGCACTTTAGTAAAATTTTTCATAAGCTATACCTCTGTTTTGGTTACAAAGGAGCTTAAGTAATTAATAGGCTGGTTTTTGGCTAAAACTCTAAGAAAACCTGAGGACTTTCAGGTTGAAAATGGTATTGGAGTTCCTATTTAGGTCGACTGTTAGCGATCTTTCGGTAGACTGTTACCGAAAAGTTGCTAATATTTATTCATAAACGGTAATAAACTACCGGGGTGGAGGTGGGAGTCTATAATGACTAGCTTGTCGGCCGAACAGCGAAAAGAAATTCTTGCGAAGCTAGAAAGTGATGTTGCCAACAATGTAATCACTATTGGTGAATTAGTTAAGCAAGTTCGCACACAATTGTATGGTATGACACAAACTCAATATGCAAAGTTTATTAAGGTGTCTGACAAAACGCTTAGGGATATTGAAAAAGGCAATACTGATCCAAGAGTCTCAGTGCTTAATAAGATTTTAGCCCCTGGAGGCTTTCAACTATCAGTTCGTGCGGTTCGCCGTGAGATTTGAATTTTTTATAGCTTAGGTGGGTAACTTAAGGAGAGAAGGTGCCAATTATTACGATTTCTGTATTTCTGATAAGTGTATTAGTACTGATTGTTGCATTCATACTTTTATATAAGCGTAAATAAGTAGTGTATAGTTTTGCCTTTAATATATTTTGTTCAAGCAACTCAGTGATTAATGAGTTGTTATGAATCAAGAGTACACAGATGAGTCTTGATTGGTTCTGTAAAATATTCGAACTTGCTAAACGAACTTTTTTCTAAAGAGACTAACTAAAACAATTCTTTTGATATGACCTAGTCCCATCATTTTTTCAATATTCACACAATATTTTTTAATTTTTGGTTCTAGTTTCATTTTTACAATTTAAATTACCCTCAGGTAGTTGGAATTTTTTTTTAAGTAATCAAAATCAACTCACTGATTTGTAGAATCCAACGACAAGATATATATCAATTTAAAAATACTCGATATTGTTATTTCACTATAGCGAGATAGTTCAAAGCATAACCTTATGCTCTGCCCGTTGTTTAATCCTCATTATGTTGCAACGCCAAAGGGGTATTACCTCTGCATATTATTCCTCGCAGGAAAGCAGTTTTCCTGCAATAGGGCACTGGTTTTCAATTGAAGTGTTTTCTGCGAGGTATTGCAAAAACATATTCATATAAAGTGTGAATGCTTTGATTTAAACAGAGAGTAGATGAATAAAACCCTGCAATATCTCGCAGGGTTTTGAGTACGACTCTTAGAGCATGTATTAAAACTTGAACGTCATTGTGCAAGGTATTGCAGGATAGGATGTCATAGCACTTCCAGACCAATTGTAAATTTGGTCAGAATTATTCGATTCCTTTATGGCTTTGATCGCTAAATATTGCTCAATAGCTTCACGACTCCATAAGTTTTTTTTGCCGACCTTCCGATCTGGTTTGGGAAATTTTCCCGCTTTCATTTGGCCATAAAGCCAAGATTTTTTGTACTTAAGAATCGCAAGTACTTCATTAAACGTTAGCGACGGTTCAACTTTTTTAGATAGTAAACTCATGACTTGGTGCCCTCATTGGCTCGTTTGATTAAGGTTTCTATCAAGTTTGATAAGTCTATTGCTGCCTCTTTTCTTTTTGAGTACAGATGAAGAGCATCATGCAGATACTTCTTTTTGGAATGGGTAATGTATGAATCCCCAACGTCATCTGGAATCTCAAGATTACTAAGTAAGGTTCGAGTTGTGTGCCTGAGTTCATGCACCACAAATTTTAGATCTGAAGCAATTCTAGCTATGAATTTGTTAAGCGTTGAGGCGCTAATATAAGGAGATTTGCTTGCAGAAGTTCTTGATGGAAGTAAATACTTTGAGCCATTATTCAACTCCACTAGTCGGTCTAAATATTTTTTCATGAGTGGAGTAATAAACTTAGCCCTTGTGGCACCAGTTTTTGTTGTTTGAAGTACCCAGCACATATCTTCTTCAAAATTTAATCCTCCCTTTAGAGGAATTAGCTCCATTCGGAACTCTGAGATTTTTGCTTTCACGAGTTCCATTTTTCTAGCGCCAAATAGAAGTAATAAGTACACGGCGCACACATTAGCTGGCTCAGATTCCATGCTCTTTTCTAGCCGTTTAACTAAAGTGGCTAACTCTTGCATTATTAGTGCTCTACGATTGCTTTGGGGTTTATAGCCAACGTCTTTGGCTTTAATAGTAGCAGCCACATTTTTCTTAATTATTCCATATTGAACACCTAACTCTAAAACTCTTTTTAGCACATACAATACAGAGTTAGCTAATGCAGCATAATCGTCTAGATTTTCGCAATGTTCACAAACACTGTACATTGAACATAGAGGGCACTGTGACTGTGGGGATTTTTCGTAGACCTTGTTCATTACTCTTATGATGTGTTTCCTATCAATACTGGCGACAAGAGTTTCACCAATATAACTTTGTGCATATTGTTGGTACTTCTTTTGAAGAGCTGGAAGTTCTTTTAACGGCTCTTTGCCTGTAGGAAAGTTGATTTCGTCGTGATGTAAGAAAAACTCACACGCTAAGTCATTGAGAGTCTCGATAGAGTTAATACGCTTTTGTAATTCAGTAAATTCTTGATCTACAAAACCATGAGTAAGCATGGACTTCTCATTCTCCCAACAGTCGGATAAGGCTTTTTCTACACAGTAGTTCTTAGTTAGTTTACCCAGAGTGATATAAGGCCGTTTTCCTCGTACTTGCTTGCGAAATACGGCAGTCACATCACCATCTGTTGATTTCACGTACAGACAGTCATATAGCTTGGTAAGCTTAAAGTTCTTGCCTTGTTCCAGTTCAAGCTTTTTTAACTGCGTTTTTGCACGCTTCACGCGTTTTTTTAGTTTCAACGTTTTCTCCATCGTTATTTTTGTCGATGGCTGGAACATATACTGGCAATGAGTTGTACGGAATTATGACTATAACGCTCAAAATCTTGTTTAGTGGTGCAGTTATTAGGAATGTAAAGAGAATTCAAAAGAGCTTGAACTGGTGCAAGCCTTGTTTAGTGGTGGCTAGCGAGGGAGTACGATAAAAAAGTATCGGTTGTATTTACATTAAGAGTTGTGGAATTCACTTAAATAACATGAACATGAACATGAACATGAACATGAACATGAGCATGAGCATGAGCATGAGCATGAGCATGAGCATGAGCTTAAAGCACCTTTTAAAAAATATTTTATTTTACAGCCGCTTGCGATGCTTTGTGATAGCATTATCATACGATGTAAATGTAAAAATAAGGAGAATATATGTCGTATATTATTAAAGGGTTGATTCCGGCTTCTAAACTGCAATATGTAAAATTAATTAAAGATCGGAATGAAATGGACAGTGATAAGTATCTAGAGGTTCATGGTTGGGCTCATGTATGTTATCACGATGGTGTAGGTGGTAGTGAGGTGACGTTTGATGATGATTCTGAACGGGATAAATTTTATAATAAACAAGCTATTTTGCCGCTGGTAATGGATAGCGATCTTAAAGAACTTGAACCGGTTCTGTTGACATCAACGAATAAGTACTTCAGGAGTATTTATGAATTCGATGGTGTTGTAGACCGAAAGCCTTAACCAATTAATTAATCTATTGAATTGAAAAACTGGATGCTTGGCGGGCTTATTGTAAGAAAAAGTGAGTGCAGTGTCATTGCTTTTTCTTTTTTCTAAATTCAACTGTAGCCGCATAAATTACTTTTACGTAGAAACTTGCAGGCGCTTATGTAAAAACGCCTGCCATGTTTTTTAACTTGGGTTTGATTTTCTTCAACTACATGAATACCAGTGGCTACCTTGTTTTCTGACCTTTCCCCTTTTATTCGCCCTAATTAAGGCTCGCTTAACTAATTGTTCGTTGAGCATAGGAAAGGTTTGGATAATGTGCTCTGTGGTAGGTGGGTAGCCATCCCAGTGTTTAAGATCTTGGATTGTTTCGATGATTCTTTTATCTGTTAATCGCTTCATATCACTGCTCTTCTTTTAGGTAAGCATTTGCAAAAAGTTTCAGATAGCATCAGCAGAGCCTCACGTTTTTCTGGCAAGAAAGAGTACTTGTTATAGATGTGCTGCATCTTTGGGAGTTTATGGTTTAAGCAAATCTCAGCGACCTGATCGGATACGCCTAGTTTTGCGAGCAATGTTCTTGTTGTTCTGCGGATATCATGTGGTGCTAGTGCAAACGGTAGATTTAGATTCTTGAATGCGTGGTTTAACGTGTCGTGGTAGACATGAGGTATACGGCTTTGCTTTCTTGCCGGAAACACATACTCGCTGCCACAGGCTCTTATTTTTAGTTCATCAAGCCAAACGATGACTTGTGGTGAGAGTGGAACTAAGAACTCTCGGCGCGGTTTTGTGCGCTCCGCTGGAATTGTCCACAACAACTCGTCAAAGTCGAACTCTTCCCATCTAGCGCCTAATAGTTCCATTTTTCTAGTTGCAGTACAAAACAGCAAGCAGGTTGCTAGATAGTTATCTCTACTAAAGGCGGTGCCTGCTGCTTCGGCTATGTCGAAAAACTGTCTGATTTGTTTTTCATTTAAATAAGTATCTTTTGGCCTTTCTTCGCCGCCTGCGTCCATCGCGGTGAAGGATAGGGCTAGGTTATGACGAATTAAATCGAGCTTAACAGCATGTTTAAATAACGCCTTCAGTAAATAAAGCGATTTATTTGCTATCGAAGGTCTCGGTGCTTTTGTTCGTGTGCCTTTTTTGATTTTCTGCAGTACATCCGAAATCTCCAAGCCATTTATCTCCGATATACTTCGCTTGCCCAATGGCTTTTTTAGATTCATTTCATAAAGACGCTTTAAACGCTCAGCATGTGAGTAGCGTGATTCGATGATGGTTTCAAAGTAGTGCTCAAATACGGCATCTAAAGTCTGTCTTGCTTGATGTTCAGCTCTTCGCTTTTCCATAGCTGGATCAATATCGTTAGCTAGCTGGTGGCGAAGAGCCACTGCTTTCTGCCTAGCTTCTTTCAGAGAAAGTGCAGGATATGGCCCGATGGTGATAATGGCTCGCCGACCATTTATCTGATAGCGGAATTTAAAACTGGCATATCCCGATTTGGTCAATGAGAAAAACAGGCCATCCTTATCTCCTATTCCCCGAACAGGGGCGGCCTTTTTAATGATAGATTTTAGTTGCGCTTCGGTTAACATTTATATCCTCCAAAATAATAGGGTTATTTGGACGACATTGGTGACTCGGCTAGTGGGTCACCACTCGGGTCACCACCGAACTAACACTCGCACTACCACTTTTTTGTATTTTTGGCCTAAATTATTCAATATAATTTGGACGCTAAAAACACAAAAGCCCAGTATGACTGGGCTCTGGCGGAGGTGTTTGGATTCTAATGGATATTATTCTATATTTTGAATTTGCTCACGCATTTGTTCAATTAGTACTTTTAACTCAACAGCTGCGTTGGTTACTTCAGTATTGATAGACTTTGATGCGAGTGTATTTGCTTCACGGTTAAACTCTTGCATCATAAAATCTAAACGGCGGCCGCATGCGCCACCTTTTTTCAGGATTTTACGGGTTTCTTTAACGTGCGATTGCAGACGATCAAGTTCTTCAGCAACATCTTGCTTTTGTGCAAGATAAATCAGTTCTTGCTCAAGGCGGTTTTGGTCAATCTCTGCTTTTAACTCTTCTAAACGGTTCGTTAATTTTTCACGCTGCCATTTCATTACTTCAGGCATTTGTCCGTTTACAATTTCAACTTGATCAATAATCGCGGTTAAACGGGTATCTATCATGGTTTCAAGGTTTGCACCTTCCGAACCACGCGCATCAATAAAATCAGAAACAGTTTTATCAAAACCACTTAGCAATTCTGTTTGCACTGAATCCATATCCATTTCTTCAGCTTCCATAACACCTGGCCAACGCAGAATGTCCATCGGACTGATTTCGCCATCAATTTGTTCTTGTAGCCAAGTTGCATTTTTCATAATTTGCTTAGCTAACGCTTGATTGATTTTCATCTCGCCAACATGCGCAGGGTTGGCATTAAACTTAAGTGACACTTCTACTTTACCGCGCTGCAATTGCTTGCGTAGTTTTTCACGGATAACAGGCTCTAGTGCTCTAAATTGTTCCGGTAGACGAATAAAGGTTTCTAAGTATCTTTGGTTAACAGAGCGAATTTCCCAAACGCCGTTACCCCAGTCACCTTTAACTTCATGGCGAGCGTAGGCTGTCATACTATGGATCATGTGCGGTTTCCTAAGTTTTTAGAAATGATAATTTATGCTTGGTCGCATTATAGCGGAAGTTGTTAAGCAGCTTACAGTAAATTTTATCTGATAAAAATATAAAGACTGTGCCTTTTATGACTTTTCCCATAGCGATTCGAACAATTAGTTCTTATAATATGCCAAATCTTGAATAGTGAGGATATCCAATGCGTCCTAGTGAACGAACGCCTAACCAAATTCGCCCAGTTTCTTTTACTCGTAATTATACAATGCATGCTGAAGGTTCAGTATTAGTTGAGTTCGGCAATACCAAGGTATTGTGTACTGCAACAGTTGAAGCAGGCGTGCCGCGCTTTATGAAAGGGCAAGGTAAAGGTTGGATCACGGCTGAATACGGTATGTTACCGCGTTCAACTCACAGCCGTTGTGGTCGTGAAGCTGCAAAAGGTAAACAAGGTGGCCGCACTATGGAAATCCAACGTCTGATTGCACGTTCGTTACGTGCAGCAGTTGACTTAGCTGCGCTTGGCGAAAATACAATCACTATTGATTGTGATGTTATTCAAGCTGATGGTGGTACACGTACTGCTTCAATTAGTGGTGCATGTGTAGCATTAGTTGACGCACTTACCTACATGCGTACCAAAGGCATGATCAACGCAAATCCACTTAAGCATATGATTGCTGCAATTTCGGTAGGTATTTATAACGGTGAAGCGGTAACGGATCTTGAATATTTAGAAGATTCAGAAGCTGAAACGGATATGAATGTAATTATGACTGAAACAGGTAAGTTTATTGAAGTGCAAGGTACTGCTGAAGGCGAACCGTTCTCTTATGATGAATTAACTGACTTACTTGAATTAGCTAAGCATTCAATTCGCGAAATCATCGATATGCAAAAGCAAGCGTTAGCGTAATAGGTTACAACATGAAAGATTATCAAAAAGAGTTTATTGAATTTGCACTTGAGAAGCAGGTGCTTAAGTTTGGTGAGTTTACACTAAAGTCAGGTCGTACTAGCCCTTATTTCTTTAATGCAGGTTTATTCAATACTGGTCGTGACCTTGCACGTTTAGGTCGTTTTTATGCAGCAGCATTACAAGACTCTGGTATTGACTTCGATGTGTTATTCGGTCCTGCATATAAAGGTATTCCAATTGCAACAACAACCGCAGTTGCATTAGCAGACCATCATGACCGTGATATGCCTTACTGCTTTAACCGTAAAGAGAAAAAAGATCACGGTGAAGGTGGTACATTAGTAGGCTCTGCACTTGAAGGTAAAATCATGCTGGTGGATGACGTAATCACGGCAGGTACAGCTATTCGTGAATCAATGGAAATCATCGCAGCAAATGGCGCTGACTTGTCAGGTGTTCTGATTGCGCTTGATCGTCAAGAAAAGGGTAAAGCTGAATTATCTGCAATCCAAGAAGTTGAACGCGACTTTAATACACAGGTCATTTCAATTGTAAAATTAGCTGACCTAATCACCTACCTTGAACAAAAGGGTGATATGTCAGAACACTTAGCTTCGGTTAAAGCTTATCGCGACCAATACGGTGTAGCTTAATTACATAATAATTTGATATAAAACCCCGATAATCGGGGTTTTTTTATGGATAAATAAAATGAGCGAAATAAATAAACCAAACGGCGGTGGATTACAGCGCGTATTTAAAGCCAGCTATTGTTCTTATTTAGGTATTAAAGCAGCAATAAAAGAAGAAGCGGCTTTCCGTCAAGAATTGTTTTTAGCACTTGTTATGTTTCCAGCATCATTTTGGTTGGCTCAAGACTTGATTCACTGGGCTGTGTTAGTTTCAGTGCTGCTATTAGTATTAATAGTAGAATTATTAAATTCAGCAATTGAAGCGTTAACTGATCGCGTAAGCACAGAAAGACATATTTTATCTGGTCGCGCAAAAGATATGGGCTCAGCTGCGGTTACGTTTTCACTATTAATCGTCGGTATCGTCTGGGGTGTAAGTCTTTATATAAAGTTCTTTGCTTAATTTACTATGGTGTAAAATTAGCCACTTCTTAAGTTATCAAGCTTTAAAAGTGATAAATATGTAACGAAAGTTGCAATTTATAGGTGTTTTGTACGTATTTCACCCAAACGATCCAAAAAACTAAAAAAAGTTTGAAATAGGGGTTGATCCAAATTCGGATCTCTCTATAATGCGCCTCCACCAACACGGGGAATGACGCAGCATAGCAGCATAGCAGCGAATCACGAGTTGGTTGAGTCAAGTAAAACTGAGTTTTGAAACTTTCTTAAAATAAAAAGAAAATAATCAAAATTAAGTGTTGACAAAAAATTAGGAAAGCGTAACATACGCAGCCCTAACAGCGACGAAGCGTCGCGGCAAGTAAAGCACTTGCAGCGTTCTTTAAACAGCCTTGAGCTGAGAACGTAGTTCTTTAACAAGTAGAAGCAATCATCTGTGTGGGCACTCGTACAGATTAAGTTCTAACATACGCTTTTAGCGTAACTAAATTTAGACTTAATTGAACTGAGTGACCAACGGAAATAAACATAGTTTATTTCAGCACAGTCAATTCGATATCTTTACGATATCAAAATCAGAATTCATTGAGTCGGACGTAAGTCCAAAAACACTTTTAATTGAAGAGTTTGATCATGGCTCAGATTGAACGCTGGCGGCAGGCCTAACACATGCAAGTCGAGCGGTAACATTTCTAGCTTGCTAGAAGATGACGAGCGGCGGACGGGTGAGTAATGCTTGGGAACATGCCTTTGGGTGGGGGACAACCATTGGAAACGATGGCTAATACCGCATAATGTCTACGGACCAAAGGGGGCTTCGGCTCTCGCCTTTAGATTGGCCCAAGTGGGATTAGGTAGTTGGTGAGGTAATGGCTCACCAAGCCGACGATCCCTAGCTGGTTTGAGAGGATGATCAGCCACACTGGAACTGAGACACGGTCCAGACTCCTACGGGAGGCAGCAGTGGGGAATATTGCACAATGGGCGCAAGCCTGATGCAGCCATGCCGCGTGTGTGAAGAAGGCCTTCGGGTTGTAAAGCACTTTCAGTTGTGAGGAAAGGTTAGTAGTTAATACCTGCTAGCTGTGACGTTAGCAACAGAAGAAGCACCGGCTAACTCCGTGCCAGCAGCCGCGGTAATACGGAGGGTGCGAGCGTTAATCGGAATTACTGGGCGTAAAGCGTACGCAGGCGGTTTGTTAAGCGAGATGTGAAAGCCCCGGGCTCAACCTGGGAACTGCATTTCGAACTGGCAAACTAGAGTGTGATAGAGGGTGGTAGAATTTCAGGTGTAGCGGTGAAATGCGTAGAGATCTGAAGGAATACCGATGGCGAAGGCAGCCACCTGGGTCAACACTGACGCTCATGTACGAAAGCGTGGGGAGCAAACGGGATTAGATACCCCGGTAGTCCACGCCGTAAACGATGTCTACTAGGAGTTCGGTTTTTCGGAACTGTCTTCCAAAGCTAACGCATTAAGTAGACCGCCTGGGGAGTACGGCCGCAAGGTTAAAACTCAAATGAATTGACGGGGGCCCGCACAAGCGGTGGAGCATGTGGTTTAATTCGATGCAACGCGAAGAACCTTACCTACACTTGACATCCAGAGAACTTACTAGAGATAGTTTGGTGCCTTCGGGAACTCTGAGACAGGTGCTGCATGGCTGTCGTCAGCTCGTGTTGTGAGATGTTGGGTTAAGTCCCGCAACGAGCGCAACCCCTATCCTTAGTTGCCAGCGATTCGGTCGGGAACTCTAAGGAGACTGCCGGTGATAAACCGGAGGAAGGTGGGGACGACGTCAAGTCATCATGGCCCTTACGTGTAGGGCTACACACGTGCTACAATGGCGCATACAGAGTGCTGCGAACTCGCGAGAGTAAGCGAATCACTTAAAGTGCGTCGTAGTCCGGATTGGAGTCTGCAACTCGACTCCATGAAGTCGGAATCGCTAGTAATCGCGAATCAGAATGTCGCGGTGAATACGTTCCCGGGCCTTGTACACACCGCCCGTCACACCATGGGAGTGGGTTGCTCCAGAAGTAGGTAGCTTAACCTTAGGGAGGGCGCTTACCACGGAGTGATTCATGACTGGGGTGAAGTCGTAACAAGGTAGCCCTAGGGGAACCTGGGGCTGGATCACCTCCTTATACGATTTAGAACTTTTTGTTCGAAGTGTCCACACAGATGATTGTTAGCTAAGCAATAGCTTAGTTAATTTGCTCTTTAAAAATTTGGAAAGCTGACAAACTTTAAATTAAGTACTTACTTGTAAGTGCATTATTTAATTTAGAGTTCTCAAAATAAAGTAAAGAAAATTATGCCGCATAACGAAAGTTATGTTGGTATCTACTTTAGTATTCAATATTTAACTTCTGGCGGAGTTAAAAACTGTCTTTAGCAATACAAACCATTTTGGGTTGTATGGTTAAGTGACTAAGCGTATACGGTGGATGCCTTGGCAGTTGGAGGCGATGAAGGACGTATTAACTTGCGATAAGCCTAGTCAAGCTAGTAAAAAGCGCTTGAGACTAGGATTTCCGAATGGGGAAACCCACCACTTAGTGGTATCACTTACTGAATACATAGGTAAGTGAGGCGAACCGGGAGAACTGAAACATCTAAGTACCCCGAGGAAAAGAAATCAACCGGATTCCGAAAGTAGCGGCGAGCGAAATCGGATTAGCCCTTAAGCTGTAATGTAGTTAGTGGAACATTCTGGAAAGTTTGACGATACAGGGTGATAGTCCCGTACACGAAAACTTATTTACAGTGAAATCGAGTAGGTCGGAGCACGTGAAACTTTGACTGAATATGGGGGGACCATCCTCCAAGGCTAAATACTCCCAACTGACCGATAGTGAACCAGTACCGTGAGGGAAAGGCGAAAAGAACCCCTGTGAGGGGAGTGAAATAGAACCTGAAACCGTATACGTACAAGCAGTAGGAGCAGATTCGTTCTGTGACTGCGTACCTTTTGTATAATGGGTCAGCGACTTATATTCAGTAGCGAGGTTAACCATTTAGGGGAGCCGTAGTGAAAGCGAGCGTTAACTGCGCGTTTAGTTGCTGGGTATAGACCCGAAACCCGGTGATCTAGCCATGGGCAGGTTGAAGGTCAGGTAACACTGACTGGAGGACCGAACCGACTATCGTTGAAAAGCTAGCGGATGACCTGTGGCTAGGAGTGAAAGGCTAATCAAACCGGGAGATAGCTGGTTCTCCCCGAAATCTATTTAGGTAGAGCCTCGGACGAATACTATTGGGGGTAGAGCACTGTTAAGGCTAGGGGGTCATCCCGACTTACCAACCCTTTGCAAACTCCGAATACCAATAAGTAATATCCGGGAGACACACGGCGGGTGCTAACGTCCGTCGTGGAGAGGGAAACAACCCAGACCGCCAGCTAAGGTCCCAAAGTGTATGTTAAGTGGGAAACGATGTGGAAAGGCCCAGACAGCCAGGAGGTTGGCTTAGAAGCAGCCATCCTTTAAAGAAAGCGTAATAGCTCACTGGTCGAGTCGGTCTGCGCGGAAGATGTAACGGGGCTAAACATACCACCGAAGCTGCGGCTGCGAATTTATTCGCGGGGTAGGGGAGCGTTCTGTAAGCTGTTGAAGGTGTACCGGGAGGTATGCTGGAGGTATCAGAAGTGCGAATGCTGACATGAGTAACGATAAAGCGGGTGAAAAACCCGCTCGCCGGAAGACCAAGGGTTCCTATCCCATGCTAATCAGGGTAGGGTGAGTCGACCCCTAAGGCGAGGCCGAAAGGCGTAGTCGATGGGAAACGGGTTAATATTCCCGTACTTGGAATAATTGCGATGGGGGGACGGAGCAGGCTAAACAAGCATGGCGTTGGTTGTCCATGTGAAAGTATGTAGGCTGGAAACTTAGGCAAATCCGGGTTTCTAAGGCTGAGATACGAGACGACACTCTACGGAGTGGAAGTTGTTGATGCCATACTTCCAGGAAAAGCCTCTAAGCTTCAGATTATTTCGAATCGTACCCCAAACCGACACAGGTGGTCAGGTAGAGAATACTAAGGCGCTTGAGAGAACTCGGGTGAAGGAACTAGGCAAAATTGTACCGTAACTTCGGGAGAAGGTACGCTCCTATCTGTGATGAGACTTGCTCTCTAAGCGGACGGGAGTCGCAGTGACTAGGTGGCTGGGACTGTTTATTAAAAACACAGCACTCTGCAAATTCGAAAGAAGACGTATAGGGTGTGACACCTGCCCGGTGCCGGAAGGTTAATTGATGGGGTTAGCTTCGGCGAAGCTCTTGATCGAAGCCCCGGTAAACGGCGGCCGTAACTATAACGGTCCTAAGGTAGCGAAATTCCTTGTCGGGTAAGTTCCGACCTGCACGAATGGTGTAACCATGGCCACGCTGTCTCCACCCGAGACTCAGTGAAATTGAAATCGCAGTGAAGATGCTGTGTACCCGCGGCTAGACGGAAAGACCCCGTGAACCTTTACTACAGCTTGGCACTGAACATTGACCCTACATGTGTAGGATAGGTGGGAGGCTTTGAAGCACAGTCGCTAGATTGTGTGGAGCCGTCCTTGAAATACCACCCTTGTAGTGTTGATGTTCTAACATAGGCCCCTGAATCGGGGTTGTGGACAGTGCCTGGTGGGTAGTTTGACTGGGGCGGTCTCCTCCCAAAGAGTAACGGAGGAGCACGAAGGTTTGCTAAGTACGGTCGGACATCGTACGGTTAGTGTAATGGTAGAAGCAAGCTTAACTGCGAGACAGACACGTCGAGCAGGTACGAAAGTAGGTCATAGTGATCCGGTGGTTCTGAATGGAAGGGCCATCGCTCAACGGATAAAAGGTACTCCGGGGATAACAGGCTGATACCGCCCAAGAGTTCATATCGACGGCGGTGTTTGGCACCTCGATGTCGGCTCATCACATCCTGGGGCTGAAGTCGGTCCCAAGGGTATGGCTGTTCGCCATTTAAAGTGGTACGCGAGCTGGGTTTAGAACGTCGTGAGACAGTTCGGTCCCTATCTGCCGTGGGCGTTTGAGAATTGAGAGGGGCTGCTCCTAGTACGAGAGGACCGGAGTGGACGAACCGCTGGTGTTCGGGTTGTGATGCCAATTGCATTGCCCGGTAGCTACGTTCGGAATCGATAACCGCTGAAAGCATCTAAGCGGGAAGCGAGCCTCGAGATGAGTTCTCACTTTAACTTGAGTTAACTGAAGGGCCGTTGAAGACTACAACGTTGATAGGCGAGATGTGGAAGTGCTGTGAGGCATTAAGCTAACTCGTACTAATTACCCGTGAGGCTTAACCATACAACGCCAAAGTGGTTTATAACCCGCAGAAGTTGAATAGATTAAGATACTAAAGTAGACATTTACTTAAAAAAAGCTTTCCAGATTTAGATTTAAGACAAGCTCTTAAGTCAACCAGATTTGCTTGGTGACTATAGCGTTTTGGAACCACCTGACCCCATGCCGAACTCAGAAGTGAAACGAAACAGCGTCGATGATAGTGTGGGTTCGCCCATGTGAAAGTAGAACATCGCCAAGCTCCTAATTAAAAGAAAGCCTCAACATTATGTTGAGGCTTTTTTGCGTTTGAGGCACTAAAGAATTTTAGAATTAAGCAGCTAGACTTCAGAATATTGCTGAACCCTGAACCCTGAACCCTGAACCCTGAACCCTGAACCCTGAACCCTGAACCCTGAACCCTGAACCCTGAACCATTTAACGATATTAGATGTAAGATATTTCCTACTTTGCTGCACGAAAGCGGCTTTTTGTTCTTGGTAATCTCCTGAGTTAAAACTCTAATCTTTTGAATTAATAGGCTTTTTATAATTGTTACAAAGTGGTTACAGTTAGTTGTTGAATTTAAATGCTTTTGCTTTGATCTAGATTAATTACACTATAAGTATTGAAAGGCTAGGGAGAGGCTGACAAATGGAACATTTTGAACAAGATATTAAAGGTATAGAAGAAAATAGGATTCGCTTTTATACCGCCTGCCTAGAAACATTTTCTCAATTTGATTATAACGATCCTTATTTAGAGCAGATCAAGCAAGATATTGAACGTCTTAAAAACAAGTCTTGCCAAAAAGATTAGTGTACAGCGAGTTTGGGGACTCGTTTCAGCCAAGGCTCACGCCTTGGCTTTTTTATTTCTAATTGCCTGTTTAACAGTAAATAATTGTAAAAATATGATGTGATAACTATCTATTTTATTGATTTATATATGATTTAATTTGAACTTGTTTGCTGGACAACAAACTGATAATTCCATATGTTAGTGAGTTAAATATACTCTAGGGAATTATCATGATTAAAAAAGCACTCGCACTTGCTGTGTGCACAGCTTTAGTTGGCTGTGGCGCTGAAAAAAGTGAAGAATCGGTTCAAGTTGAAAAGAAAACAGAGCAAACGGTAACACAAGCAGCTTTGACTTATCCTGAAACTAAGAAGGGTGAAGTTGTAGATACTTACTTCGATACGCAAGTTGCTGATCCATACCGTTGGTTAGAAGACGATATGAGCGAAGAGACAGCACAGTGGGTTAAAACGCAAAATAAAGTAACGTTTGACTACCTTTCTCAAATTTCTTACCGCGACAAGCTAAAAGAGCGTTTAACTAAGTTAATGGATTATGAAAAAGTAAGTGCACCTTTTAAAGAAGGTAAATACACTTACTTTTACAAAAATGATGGCTTACAAAACCAATATGTTATTTATCGCCAAGTTGAAGGTGGTGAGCCGGAAGTTTTCCTTGATCCAAACACATTCAGTGACGATGGTACAACTTCTTTAGCGGGTATTACTTTCTCTAAAGATGGCTCATTAGCGGCATATCAAATTTCTGAAGGCGGCAGTGACTGGCGCAAAGTTATTATTATTGACGTTGAAACTAAGAAGCAAATTGAAGACACCTTAGTTGACGTTAAATTTAGTGGTCTTTCTTGGGTTGGTAATGAAGGCTTTTACTACTCAAGTTACGATAAGCCAGAAGGCAGTGAGCTGTCAGCGAAAACAGACCAGCACAAACTTTACTTCCATAAGTTAGGCACAAAGCAAGCTGACGACAAAGTTGTGTTTGGTGGTACAGATGCACAGAAGCATCGTTATGTTGGTGGTTATGTAACTGAAGACGATAAATACTTATTAATCTCAGCTGCAGTATCAACGTCGGGCAACAAACTTTTCATTAAAGATTTATCTAAACCAGATAGCAAGTTAGAAACCATTTTAGACCACACTAACTCAGATACTCAGGTTATTGAGAACGAAGGTTCAAAGCTTTATTTAGTAACTAACCTAGATGCACCAAATAAACGCATTGTAACGGTTGATGCTGCTAAGCCAACACCAGATAACTGGAAGGACTTAATCCCTGAAACTGAAAACGTATTAAACGTTTCAACGGGTGGTGGCTACATTTTTGCACGTTACATGGTTGATGCAATTTCCAAAGTACAGCAATACGACAAGAGCGGTAAGCTTGTTCGTGATATCGAACTACCAGGTGTAGGTACTGCAGGTGGTTTTGGCGGTGAGAAAGAAGATAAAGAGCTGTACTATTCATTCACTAACTATAAAACACCAGGTACAACATTTAAGTTTAATGTAGAGACTGGTAAGAGCGAAGTGTACCGCAAGTCAGGTGCAGACTTCGATCCTGCGCAATTTGAGTCTAAGCAAGTATTCTATAAGTCAAAAGATGGTACAGAAGTACCGATGATCTTAACGTATAAGAAAGGCTTAAAGCTTGATGGTTCTAACCCAACTATTTTATACGGTTACGGTGGTTTTAACGTAAGCCTAACACCACGTTTTAGCCCAACGCGTGCGGCATGGTTAGAGCAAGGTGGTATTTACGCGGTTGCGAACCTTCGTGGTGGCGGTGAATATGGTAAGAAATGGCATAAAGCGGGTACGCAACTACAAAAGCAAAACGTATTTGATGACTTTATCGCTGCTGCTGAGTATTTAATTGCTGAAAATTACACATCGAGCGAAAAGCTAGCGGTAAATGGTGGCTCTAATGGTGGCCTACTTGTAGGTGCAGTTATGACACAGCGCCCTGAGCTATTTAAAGTTGCGTTACCAGCGGTAGGTGTATTAGATATGCTTCGTTACCACACATTCACAGCGGGTGCTGGTTGGGCGTATGACTATGGTACAGCAGAACAAAGCAAAGAAATGTTCGAGTACTTAAAAGCCTATTCACCAGTTCACAACGTGAAAGAGGGTGTTGAATACCCAGCTACTATGGTAACAACGGGCGATCATGATGACCGCGTAGTACCAGCGCACTCATTTAAGTTTGCAGCTGAGCTTCAAGACAAGCAAGCAGGTGCTAACCCTACACTTATCCGCATTGAAACTAATGCAGGCCATGGTGCGGGTACGCCTACAAGCAAAATCATTGAACAATATGCTGATATTTATGGCTTTACACTTTACAACATGGGTGTGAAAAAGCTGTAACCAGGACTATTATTGATACACGAAAAAGCGCAAACTTGTTTTGCGCTTTTTTTTGCATAAAACTCAGAATTCTTTGGCTTAGATCATTGCCACCTATGGCTTGCTAATTTAGACTTCTATACATCTAACGAATTAGGACTTATCCATGTTTGCATTACCTGAAATAAATCTCAAAGGCAAAGTGTCAGATGAAGAATGGCAGTTACGCGTTGACCTTGCAGCTTGTTACCGTTTAGCACATTACTACGGCTGGGACGATACTATTTATACTCATATTTCAGCTCGCTTACCTGGTAAAGATGAGTATCTAGTAAATGCGTTTGGTTTAACCTTTGACGAGATTACGGCATCAAACTTGGTAAAAGTAAACCTACAAGGTGAAATCCTTGATGACTCGCCGTTTGAGATTAACCCAGCAGGTTTTACCATTCACAGCGCGATTCACGAAGTGCGTCACGATGCGCAATGTGTTATTCATTTGCATACCAACGAAACCATTGTGGTTTCAAGCTTAGAGAGCGGCTTAAAGCCAATTTCACAGCATGCAATGTTCCCACTGAGCAATATTGCATACCACGGTTACGAAGGCCTCGCGGTAAATGCTGAAGAAAAAGCTCGCCTGCAAGCTGATTTAGGCAGTGCACATACGTTAATGCTACCAAATCATGGTGCATTAACCTTGGGCCCTTCGATAGGCGAAGCCTTTATGCGTTGGGCTGATTTACAACGTGCTTGTGAAATTCAAGTGATGGCATTTTCAACTAGCCAGCCACTTATTGCCATTGATCAGAAAATTTTAGATACGGTAAAAGATCAGCAAAACAAAGTGCATACAGGTAGTACAGGTGGTCAAAAATCTTGGCCAGCAATGCGTCGTTTAGCGTATCGCATCGATCCTAGTTTTACCGAATAATTAGTAAACAAACATCAAAGTACTTCACAGGTTTGAAGTACTTTTAAGTCTCTGAATCTTTGCAAAGTGCAAAGTAAAAATTAAACGTTTGGCAACAATAATTAGGAGCCCAACAAATATGAAAATAACTCGCGTCGAAGTGTTTGATACCCATTGCCCTGAGCGTCCGCAGTGGAACCCCGTTTTTGTTCGCATTCATACGGACGAAGGGATCTCAGGTATTGGTGAAGCAGGTCTTGCTTATGATCTAGGCCACAGTGCAGCAGTAAATATGATTAAAGAATTTGCTGAAGCGTTTTTAATTGGTTTTGACCCTTTCCAAACTGAAAAATTATGGTCGCGTATGCTGCGCGAAAGTTTTTGGGGTTTAGGTGGTGGCCCAGTAGTTTATGCTGCGATGAGTGCGATTGATACTGCACTTTGGGACATCAAAGGTAAAGCCCTAAACTTACCTGTTTACCAACTGCTTGGCGGTAAGGTAAATGACAAGCTTCGCACTTATGCATCGCAATTACAGTTTGATTGGGATGATGAGTTTAAAGCGCTAGTGCAACCGCAAGAATACGCAGAAGCCGCATTAAAAGCGATTGCTGAAGGTTATGACGCGGTTAAAGTTGACCCAATCATGTATGACAAAGATGGTAATACTTACTACGAGCGCACTAAGATAATTTCTCGTGGCGAAATGAAGCTTTACCGCGCACGTATGGCAGCTATTCGAGAAGCGGTTGGCGATGAAGTGGATATTATTTTTGAATGTCATAGCTTACCAGGTGCAACAACGGCGATTCAGCTAGGTGAAATCGCTAAAGAGTTTGATTGCATGTATTACGAAGAGCCAGTGAACTACTTAAATCACTCGCTGCACGCTAAAGTAGCCGACAAAGTAGCGGTGCCAATTGCCGGTGGCGAGCGTTTATATAATCGTTGGGGTGTACGTCCATACCTTGAAGATCAAAGTGTTGATGTATTACAACCTGATATTGGTTTGTGCGGTGGTTTTACTGAGACCAAAAAAGTATGTGACTACGCGGATATTTTTGATGTGCGTATTCAAACGCATGTATGCGGCGGCCCTGTTGCAACTGCGGCATCTCTGCACCTTGAAACAGCTATTCCAAACTTTTTAATTCACGAGCATCACACCTATGCAATTAAAAAGTGGAACCGCGAATTATGTATTCAAGATCCGCAGCCAAAAAATGGTTTCTTCGAAGTATCAGAGGCACCAGGTATTGGCATTGAGCTAAACGATGAAGTAATTATGAAATCGCCACGTATTGAGATTAAATAAAACTGTAAACTAAGCTCATTATAATCAGGAATACCTAGCTGTTAGATTGGCGTTTTTACAATGCTAAACCAACCTAAAGTATTCCTGATTAATCTTGATAAAAGCACTGAACGCCTTAAAAAAAGTAGCGAACGATTTGCTACGCAAAATATTCAATTTGAACGCATCCCAGCCATTGACGGCACAAAACTTACAGACGCTGAAATTCAAGCACATTATTCATCGCAATTAAATTCAAAACAGTATTACCGCAATCTTGGCTATGGTGAAATTGGCTGTTTCTTAAGTCATCGCCTAGCGTGGCAAAAAATTGTTGAACAAAAGCTGCCTTATGCAATTGTATTGGAAGACGATTTTCAACTAGCGGGTGATCTCAGCGCAGTATTTAGCACCATTGAATCGCTAAAGTTTGACTGGCAACTATTAAAACTTGCCGCTTATCAAAATCGCACCCGACCTATCAAAGCAACAAAACAAGTAAATGAGCAATTTGAGTTAGTACTTCATAAGAAACCGCTCACAGGATGTTGTGCGCAAGCAATTACTTATCATGCGGCCAAACAGCTTTTATCGATTACCGAGCAATTTGGTTGCCCTGTTGATACGCAAATTCAGCGCACGTGGCAAACTGGCGTATCTGTTTATTCGCTTATGCCTTTTATGATTGAGCAAGATGATAAAGTGGGTAGCGAAATTACCGCAGCATGTCAAAACCAAGTAATTAAAAAACACTTTTTTAGACGAAAGTACCAACAATTAGCGGATGGGATTAATCATTACAAGCAAACCAAAATTGCGTTATCAGAACTAATATAATGATTCAATTAGGTTTAAGTTAGTCCTACATAAAACTACATTTCTATAATATTGTCATGTTGCAAAAAGGTTTCTAATCAGTTTCAAGACATGATGAAAAGTATAGGAAATGTTATGAAAAAAGTTGCGTTACCTTTCGCACTTGCAGGTTTGGCAGTATTAAATATGCCAGTTGTAGCTGCAGAGAAAGTCAATCTAGTTAAGTCAAAATCATTTAACCAACATACACCACGCATTATTAACGGTAAGCCTGCTACTCAAGGTGATTACCCGTTTATGACCTCACTTATTTCTGCACACGCTGAGGGCATCTCGCCATTTTGTGGTGCGTCATTTATTGGTGGTCGTTATGTACTAACTGCATCACATTGTATTGAAGGTTCTGCCGCTGAAAACATGCACGTTTGGATTGGTGGGTATGATACAACTAAACCTGAGTCAGGTAAGCGTGTTAGTGTGGCTCAAATTTATGAACACGAAAACTACGGAGACATAGGTCTTAATAACGATATTGCAATTATTGAGCTTACAGAAGAAGTAACGGGTGTTACGCCAATCAAGTTAATGACCCCTGAGATTGAAGCGATTTTAAAAGATGGCTCTGAATTGACCGTTATGGGCTGGGGTAATATGAACCCTAACAGTGAAGCTGCTCCAGAGTATCCAGAAATTTTACAAGAAGTAAAAGTGCCACTTTATAACCGTGAACAATGTATTGCCGATTACACACAAGACGGTGAAACGGGCATTACAGATAATATGATCTGTGCCGGTTTTGTTGAGGGTGGCAAAGATTCGTGTCAAGGCGATAGTGGCGGCCCGCTTATCTTTAAACATGAAGAACAGTGGTATCAAGCAGGTGTTGTAAGCTTTGGTAATGGTTGTGCAGCACCAAATGCGCCAGGTGTATATGCACGTGTTGCAAACTATAACGATTGGGTTGAAGCGAAAAAGTCAGGCGTTTCATACAAACAAATAAACCGCCAAGGTTTTGTTGAGCAAACTTTCAACGAGCAAGCGACATTTAATATTAAAAACGTTGGCAGCGATAATTTTATGGTGACCAACGCAGCAGTTGTTGGCGCTGAAGGTGTTGAATTAGCTGAGGTTGAACAAAACTTATGTGACGGAAAAACACTATCGTTTGAACAAAATTGTGATATCAAAGTACGTGTTAAAACAAATGCACCGGGCAATGCGGGCTTTGCGTTACGAGTGACCACAAACGATGCGATTAACAAAGAAGCGATTATTTTCTACGGCGCGAATGTACTTGAGCAAGAGTCTGCGAATATGAATGAAATCGTGGGTAGCAATAATGATCGTGTTAAATGGTGGAGTGGTGGTGATTTAGCGTGGCAAGCGCAAACAAATAAAGCATCGCAAGGTGACGCTGCAATGGCAAGCGGAGATATTACTCACTTTCAACAAAGTGTTTTACTTGCAACGATTGATAACGACCGTGTTGAGAAGTTTAACTTTAAGCATTTAGTGTCGTCAGAGACTGATTGGGACTTTTTAACGGTTCGTCACAACAATCAAGTAATTTTACGCGCATCAGGTGTTGATAATACAGAATTCACAGCACAAGAAGTGACGTTAACAGAAGGTGTGGATCGTATCGCGATTATTTATGCCAAGGATGAAACGGACCTTGATGAGGTAGGTGACGATAAAGCATATATTGACGAAGTGTCGACAGTACTTAAAAATACCGCGCCACAAAGCAAAGTGAAACAAGCCACAATCACAGTGGAAGAAGCGAAAGGTTTTGTACTTGATGCCAGCGAGAGCAGTGATGCAGAGGGCGACTCACTAACTTATAAGTGGGAAGTGACCGAAGGAACAATTGCCATTGCAGATGCGACAAAAGCAGTTATTAACCTTACGGCGCCAGCATACAAAGATGCTAAATCGCTTACATTTAAAGTAACAGTGACTGACCAATTTGGTGCAAATAGCAGTAAAACGGTTCAGGTTACAATTAATAAAAAGCCTAAGCGTAGTAGCGGTAGCACAGGTATTATGTTGTTATTAGCTGGTTTTGCTTTCGCAGCGCGTCGAAAATTAGCGTAAACATTTAAATTTGGAGAAGCCAGCTAGTTTAGCTGGCTTGACTATATTATGAAGCAATTACATATCACTCTTTCTGCATTATTAATGACGCTATTTACATCAGCGTGTAGTAGCACGGCATTATCTGAAACAATGACTGAACAAGAGCTCAATAATCTAGAAAAAATATACAGCTTTAATGCTAAGGCCGAGTATATTTCGTTTGTGGTAAAATCAACAGGTTGCACAAGCAAAGACGATTTTGAATTATTACAGCAAGAAGCTAAAGGTGTGTACGAGTTCGCACTAAAGCGCAATAAAGCGGATCTTTGTCGTGCGATGCCACGAGCATATCCTGTAACCTTTAAGTTACCTGAGGCGATAGATTCAATTGATTTAATTAAAGTTTTAAATCCGCGTTATGACGTTGAAGCGCAAAAAGCAGCCAAACACACACGTAAACAAGGATAGCAATAGACCAATTTTAGTGAGTATATTACCCTGCTGGTATCGTTAGGAGATCATTTGCAGACGTTATTTTTACGTATTTATGGTTCGGTTATTTTGGCAGTAAGCTTGGTCTTACTGCTTTCCTACCTTGTATTTTCTTCGGTGAACCAATACCGTTACCAGCAGCATTTGGCTGAGCAACTTTCCGGCACCTTGTACCTACTCAAGCAGGGTATTAATCGACAAACTAACACTGCAAACCGTGAACGTTGGCTCGAGTTAGTTGCATCGCTTATGAATGTATCGCTGACTTTAGTCGATAAACCACCGAACCTAAATAAAGTCAGTATCTCTACCAATGTTCAAGCTAACAATGGTTACATTGTTGAATACCCAATTAACGACACTCATTTATTAACCATGCATTTAAATGGCGTGAGTGAGCAAATTGCCACTGGTACAGCATTTTTATTACTTAATGAAATTGGCTTATACAGTGCGCAACAGCGCCAAGCTGCATTCGATACCATCAGCGATCAATTTCACTACCCGATTAACCGGGTTAATGAGGCGAGCCAATTGCTCGACAGTGAGCAGTTAGAGCGTTTAGCGCGTGGTGAAATGGTCATTGTTTGGCAAACTGAATTTGATAGCAGCTTGTCGTTTGATATTTATGCGCCTTGGGGTAACTCTCAAGATTTACTTAAATTAGGCACAATCAAAATATTTGAGCAATATCCCCACTGGTTATTAATCTCGGGATTTATTGCCGTGCTGAGTGTATTAGCCGTAGTGATATTATTTATCATCCGCTTGTTGGTTAAACGATTAACGTATATTCAAGATAAAGTAGATGCTATCGAACCTGAGCTAATACAAGCGGAAGAAATACCACAAAACCTTGATGTGATTAACCAGTTAACTTGGAAAATCGATCAAATGGCACTGCGGATCACACGCTTAATTGAGCAAAAACACCAAATGTTGCGCGCTGTATCCCATGACTTACGAACCCCTTTATCAAAAGCGCAATTTAGGCTCGAAACATTAAATATTCAATTAGGTGTCGATAACGCCTTAATCGCACAAACTAAAGCTGACCTAAATCAGCTTAACTTATTAATAAGTGATTTACTTAGCTACGAAAAACTTACTGATAACAAAGCAATAGTTAAAGAAAATGTCGCGCTAAATTCGTTTGTGAACGCAATTGTGCAAGGAATGCAAATAGTCTTTCCTCACATTGAATTTACCTTTCAAGCACAGCAAGAGTATGCGCTAAAAATCAATAAACAGCTTTTTACACGCATGCTAGAAAATTTACTTAATAATGCCGCGCGCTTTGCAAAAAAATCGGTAACGGTTCAACTAACAAATCATCAGCAAAATATTGTGTTAGATGTAATTGATGATGGCCCCGGTGTTGATGAGCAAAGTAAACAGCATATCTTTGAGCCGTTTTACCAACAAGATCAAAGCCGCAGTAATAAAACCTCCGGTTATGGATTGGGGTTGGCCATTGTTCAGCAAATTGCATCACAACATGATGCCGATATCAGACTCATTGATACGCAAGTGGGCGCTCACTTTAGTATTCACTTCCAGCTTAAAGGGAGTGAATAATGAAAACGCTATTTTTCCTTTTCTGCTTGCTTAATGCATCTTCTGTATTTGCTGCGCAACCGCCTAAAAAAGAGCCGGAAAATACACCGAGTAACAAAGCGCTTAAACCACGTAGCGACAGTAAAAATGCTATTGACTGGGGTGATTGGGATAAAAAATTTCAACCTCAGCAGCGTTATGGTGTTGGCATTAAAGGCAAATTACAAAATGCGATCAGTGAGTTGGATAAAAGTAACTTACTTAATGATACAAGCGGTGTTTCAAGTACGCCGAAAACGCCCACAGATAAAAATAAAAAGCGAAAAGACATAAAGAAAATGAAGCAAGAACTCAAGGCGCTTGAAGAAAAAGTAAAACAAGAGATTGAAAGCGATGAAGACTATTAAATTATTTAAGTTTGCGATTGCTCACCTATTATTGGCACAGATTATTAATCCGTGTTTTGCAAGTGATAAAAATCAGCCGCTTAGTGCGTTTGAGCAAGCAATGCTGCACAATGAGCGCGGTGAATGGCTGGAAGCTGAAACACTACTTAGCTATCAGTTATCGCAAAATCCGATGCAGCACCGCGTGCGTTTAGAGTTAGCATTAACACAAATGCAACTGGGCAAATTTGACGTGGCAAAAGAGCACTTGTTAAGTTTAAAGCAAGTGACTGAATTGCCCGAAAACGTGCGCTTTAATATCGATATTATGCTTAATGAGATTAACGCTAAATCGCAGCTTGCCGAGGTTGAACCATCAAAAAGCCAGTGGGGACTTATTGGCACACTTGCTACCGGATACGATGACAACGTTCGCTTTAGCTTTGGCGACTATTTTTTAGATGATGATCCGTACTTAGATAGTTTTTACTTTGTATTACCGGATGGCAAAGAATATTTTATTTCTCAAAAAGGTTATTTGTATAGTTTAGATGGCGAAATTGTGATGCCTGAAGAACTCGGTATAGACATTTCCCCATTTCTTGAAAAGCCAAATTCAATGTTTGCTGAATCGGCGGCCATTATAAAATACAGCTATTTGGGCGAGCAGGTAAATTGGAAAAACAATCTGCTGATCCGTAATATCGATAATGCTGATTTTAGTGATTACGATAAGCTGCTATTTAAACTTGATTCAGAACTAGCATGGCCGCTGGCAAGTGATAAAGAAATCGCCTTGCAATTTGAACAGCGAAATCAGTTTAGAGGTGGTGAGCCACAAATTACGTCAAGCGCATTAACATTAGGCTATCGTCTATTTTCAAAAAGTAGTGAGTGGTACATGTATGGTCAGTACATGGATAGAAGTTTTAAAACCATAGAAGTGCAGTTTGGGGATTATTCATATACCAATTATGGCTTTGATAATAAGTCTTGGGCAGCTGGTGTAGAATGGAATAAACTTTTTTACAACAATCAATTGTTAGCTAAAGTACAATTTGAATTAAAGAGCAACGACGCAAGCGATGGACTTAATTATTTAGGCGCTATTTTAAAAACTGCGTTAGTTTATCAGTTAGATGATAAATGGAGTGTTGCGGGTTATGTGAACTTTTTTCAGCAAGATTACAGTAAAAGTGATTTAATCGAAGCTTACGGGTTGGATGAAAATAGCGAACTGGCAACCATTGATAAAAGCTTACGTATTGGTTCTAAAGTTGATTATCAAATTAATCAACAGCTCTCAGTATTTGTTTCAGCGGATTGGGGCGAGCGTTCGTCAGATATTTACTGGGGTGTGCAAAGTAATACAGTGCGAGCAAAGCTAGGATTTAACTTCGAATTTTAAAGTGGCATTAAATGGAAAAATATAATCTGATAATTGTTGAAGATGATGCTGAGTTGGCGAGTTTAACACAGTCGTTTTTTCAGCAGTTCGAGTTTAATTGTACTGTGATAAGCGAAGGACAAACCGCAGTACAACAGATTATTGCCGAGCAACCAGATTTAGTGTTACTGGATTTAATGCTGCCAGATATTGATGGTATGCAAGTATTCCAACAAATAAAACCTGCCTACACTGGTAAAGTGGCTATGTTAACTGCGCGAGGTGACACAATTGATCAGGTGTTGGGTTTAGAGTTTGGTGCTGACGACTATATTTCTAAGCCAATCGAGCCGCGTTTATTATTAGCAAAGTGTCGCGCCTTATTACGCCGAGAAGTGAACACTGAAGTAATGAAAGAGCAGGGTATTTCATTTAACGATATCACTATTAATAAGCATAAACGTGAAGTTAAAAAGCGAGATCGTGTATTAGAATTCGCAGCCCCTGAGTATGATTTGTTGCTGTTGCTGGTGGAGCATAGTGGTGAAGTGATAACGCGAGATACCATTTTCAAAACCCTGTGGGGCATTGATTATGATGGTCAAAATCGCCAAGTGGATATTTATATTTCATCGATTCGCAGTAAGTTAGAAAGCGACCCAAATCAGCCAAGCATAATTAAAACTGTGCGCTCTAAAGGCTATTTATTTACTGGATAATTTCATTTGATGTGTAAACGAAAAGGGTATCAAATGATACCCTTTTTTGTTTTTCTATTAGCGTTAGAGCGACTTTTTACTCAGTTCCTAACGCATAGTAACAAATTCTTCTGAACCAGTAGGGTGTATCGCCACAACTGAATCAAAATCAGCCTTTGTTGCACCCATCTTCATGGCAACGCCAAAACCTTGGATCATTTCATCAACGGCAAAACCAATGCCGTGCAAGCCAACAATTTTCTCGTTAGGGCCTTGGCATACCAGTTTCATTTTACATGGTTGACGGTGCTGTGTTACTGCAGTGTACATTGCAGTAAAACTTGAGGTATACACTTTAATGTCATCATCACCAAACTGTTCACGGGCCTCGGTTTCAGTTAAACCAATAGTGCCAATTGGAGGGTGGCTAAATACAACGGTTGGTACTAAGTTGTAGTCCATTTTGGCATTTGGCATTTCAGGGTTGAATAAGCGCTCGGACAATAAGCGTCCAGCTTTAACAGCCACAGGGGTAAGTTCAATACCGTTTTCAATAATATCGCCAACAGCGTAAACGCCTTCAGCTGAGGTATTTTGGAATTCATCCACTTTTACGTGGCCTGATTCTGTTAACTCAACACCTGCTGCTGCAATATTGATTTTATCTGTGGTTGGCTGACGACCAATCGCCCAAATAACTTGGTCAACATTAACGCTGTTACCATTTTCAAAGTGCAGCGTTAAAGAACCGTCTGATTCTTTCGTAACTTCTTTTGGCGTAGCGTTAGTGTGAAGTGTTGGACCTTCTGATTCAATTACTTCCATCAGAGTATCAACAATAAGTGGGTCAAATGTGCGAAGCGGTGTATCACGGCGAACGCATAAATGCGTTTCAGTGCCTAAACCGTGCATTACGCCTGCAAGTTCAACTGCAATATAACCAGCACCTACTACTGCTACACGTTTAGGCTGCTCTTTTAACTCAAAAAAGCCGTTTGAGTCGATGCCGTATTCAGCACCAGGAATATTTGGAATGCTAGGGCGACCGCCAACAGCAACAAGAATATGGTCGGCAGTGTAGTGCTCACCATTCACTTCAATGGTTTTATTATCGACAAATTTTGCGAAGCCTTGGATTACGGTAACGCCATTTTTTGCTAGGTAATTATCATAGCCATTATGAATACGGCCAATGTAAGCTTCACGACTCTCAAGTAATTTAGCCCAATTAAACTCTTTAATTTCAACGTCAAAACCGTAGTCAGGTGCATATAGTTTTATCGCTTCAGCAACTTGCGCACCATGCCACATTACTTTTTTAGGAACACAGCCAACATTTACACAGGTGCCACCTAGCGGGCCTGCTTCTACTAGGGCGACGTTTGCACCGCGCATTGCTGCTCGGTTTGCTGATGCAATGCCACCACTGCCACCGCCGATAGCGATATAATCAAAATGCTTTGCCATTTGAAGTTCCTTAATTTTTTAAATCTTTGTTTTAATCAGATATAGGTATTCTAACCGATAACACAATAGCCTAACTTGCAATTTTTATCGATTGCCCCAATCTAAATTAACAATGACAAATTAATAAGAAGCGTTTTATGACTAATCCATTAATTGGCCTTGAAGGGTTACCACCATTTTCACAAATTAAACCTGAGCACATTGTGCCTGCATTAAAACAGGGTATTGCGGATTGTAAGCAAACGATTGAGCAAGTATTAGCGCAAGAGTCGTATACTTGGGATAACTTTATTGTGCCACTGGATGAAGTTGACGATAAATTAACGCGTCTTTGGTCACCAGTGTCGCATATGCATTCAGTGGTAAACAGTGAAGAACTGCGTGCAGCCTATGATGAGTGTTTACCGCTTATCTCGGAATATTCAACCTTTGTTGGTCAACACCAGGGGTTATTTTTAGCAACGAAAGCGATTGCTGAAAGCGATGAGTTTGCAAACCTTTCAGAGGCACAGCAAAAAGCGATCAATAATAGCTTGCGTGACTTTAAACTTTCAGGCATTGCATTGCCTGAAGAAAAACAAAAACGTTACGGCGAAATTGTTGCACGTTTATCAGAGCTTGCTGCTAAGTTTGGCAATAATGTGATGGATGCCACGCTTGCTTGGCAAAAACACATCACAGATGAAGCGGATTTAGCGGGCTTACCAGAGTCAGCAATTGCTCTTGCAAAACACACAGCGGAAAGTAAAGAGTTGGAAGGTTGGTTATTTACGCTCGATTTTCCATCGTATTTACCTGTGATGACCCATGCGGATAACCGTGAACTGCGTAAAGAAACCTATATTGCATTTAGCACCAGAGCGTCTGATCAAGGCCCAAATGCCGGTGAGTTTGATAACAGCGCCATTATGGCCGAAGAGCTTGCACTTCGTCATGAGCTGGCGCAATTGCTCGATTTCGAAAACTTTGCAGATAAGTCACTGGCAACCAAAATGGCAGAATCGCCACAACAAGTGTTCGATTTTTTAAATGACCTTGCAACAAAATCAAAACCTCAAGCGCAAGCAGAACTTGCAGAGCTAACTGCCTATGCAAACGAAAAACACGGTATTAGCAAGTTAGAAGCATGGGATTACACCTATTACAGTGAAAAGCTTAAGCAGGAAAAATACGCCATTTCAGATGAAATTTTGCGCCCATACTTCCCGGAAAACAAAGTGCTAAGTGGCTTGTTTGAAACCGTAAACCGTCTATTTGGTATTGAGGTTAAAGAAGTACAAGGTGTTGATACGTGGCACAAAGATGTTCGCTTTTTTGAGATTTTTGATAACAGCGGCGAAAAACGCGGTTCATTCTATTTAGACTTATATGCGCGCGACCATAAACGCGGTGGCGCGTGGATGGATGATTGCATTGGCCGCAAAGTGCGTGCTAATGGTGACGTACAATTGCCTGTGGCTTATTTGGTATGTAACTTCAATAAACCGGTTGGTGATAAACCAGCGTTATTTACACACTACGAAGTAACCACTTTATTCCATGAGTTTGGTCATGGTATTCACCATATGCTAACGCAAGTGGATGTGGGCGCAGTTTCGGGCATTAATGGTGTGGCGTGGGATGCGGTTGAATTACCAAGCCAATTTTTAGAAAACTGGTGTTATGAAGAAGATGCTCTGGCGTTTATTTCGGGTCACTATGAAACAGGTGAACCACTACCGAAGGATTTGCTCGATAAATTGTTAGCGGCGAAAAACTATCAATCAGCAATGATGATGATTCGCCAATTAGAGTTCTCATTATTTGATTTCCATATTCATGCTGACTACAACCCATCAAATGGCGATGAAATTCAGACAATTTTAAATAAGGTGCGTCAACAAGTATCGGTTGTAAAAGCGCCTGAGTTTAATCGTTTTCAACATGGCTTTAGTCATATTTTTGCTGGTGGTTACTCGGCAGGATATTACTCATATAAATGGGCTGAAGTGCTTTCTGCTGATGCGTTCTCTCGTTTTGAAGAAGAAGGCATTTTTAATGCAGAGACAGGCCAATCATTCTTAAATAATGTGCTTGAAATGGGCGGCTCTAAAGAGCCTATGGAACTATTTGTTGCATTTAGAGGGCGAGAGCCAAATGTGGATGCCTTGCTGCGCCATAGCGGTATTCAATAAATCTAGGGTCTGTTGACCTTTCAAGTTCGTTTTTGCAGCAGTTTGATTGGGTTTTATACAAGGCAGAGGCTGCGTTGCATAGTTATTCTATGTGAGTCAGCCGATAACACAGTAGAAAACCCAATCAAGCGCTGCCGAACGGTTCTTTTGAGCGCACTTTTCTCATTGTTGCCTATATGGATGTAGGTAAGGGGCGTGAGCAGGACGCGGAAGCTTTGCTCGATATTCGCTTAGATTGCTAGGCCACACATCGAGCGCCGCGATAAAAGCACGCTCAAAGAGAACAAAAATAGAATAGCAAAGGTCAACAGACCCTAATAAGCCGCTAAAATTTAGCGGCTTTTTTTATGCATTTCATTTGGTTAAGTCTATGCTTAATTTTAGCTAATAAATAATATAGGTTTAGGCATGTTAACCAGTGTACTTGCTATTGATGATGACAAGCTAATCCACCAAATAATCGAGAAAACGCTCACCGATAATAACCAAGTAAGTCATGCATATAATGGTGAAGAGGGCATTAAAATGGCAAGGGATACTCATCCAGATATCATTTTGCTCGATGTTGAAATGCCAGGTATTAATGGGTTTGAAGTATGTAGCAAGTTAAAGCAACAACTTGATACCCAAGACATTCCAATCATGTTCTTATCGTCTTGTAGCTCTCTTGAAGAGCGCATCAAAGGCTATAATTCTGGTGCAGATGATTACATCGTTAAACCATTTGAAACAGAAGAGTTATTAGCACGCATTAAAGTACTTCACCAATATAAAAAGCAGTCACAATTATTAAAGCAAGATATAGAACAAGCGCAAAATACTGCCGCAATCGCAATGACAGATTACAGCGATATGGGGCGCGCCATGCGGTATGTAAGTCAAACTTATGGTGTTAAGTCACTTACGCGCCTTTCTGAGTGTTTATTTGAGTTTTTTTCACCGCTTAATTTAAATGTTGTCACAGCGTTTTGGTTTGAAAGTGGTAATGAATTTTTCTCCAACAATAGTGCAGTATGTCCTCTTGAGAAGGAGCTGATGCTCAACGCGAAAGAAGGCGAGCGGTTTATCGATTTTGGTTCGCGCACAATTATTAACTACCCAAATGTCTCGTTGTTAGTAAAAAATATGCCTGTAGATGACGCGCCACTTTATGGTCGTTATAAAGATTTGTTTCCACATATTTTGGAAGCAACAAACGCCAAGCTTGGTACACTCGAATTGCATAATCAGTTATCGGAGCAAGCGCAACAAATCACTAAAACGTTTGAACTGGTAGACAGTACACTGCGTGCACAGCTACAAAGCTTGTATAACAATAGTAAAGTGTCGGTTGAATTGATAGAAACCTTATATCAGCGCTTTTGTGATACTGTGCCGCGGTTGGCGTTAGAGTCAGACCAAGAAGAGTATATTTTAGGCTCAGTAGAAGAGACTGTAGAAAGTTTGCGCTATCATTTAACCGTTGGTGATGAAATTCAAAGCTCATTTAATGAAGTGATGACATACCTTGACCACATTATGAAAGAGCGTGAAAAAATACTTGAAAGACTTGAACAAGAACAACAAAGAGAAGAAATTAACGAAATTACGTCGCAGGACGATATTGAGCTATTTTAACAAGTTTGCATTATTCGCGTATAAAAATACTTTGCTAATCACTATAATGTTGTCATCTCAATATTTAGCAATGGATTTTCTGTGTTAATTGCTAACAGCATTCCTGAACAAAAAGACTACCTTGAACAGCTTGATAAGCGCTTTGCGTTATCTGAATGGTTATCGAGCAATCCGTTATTTTCCCTTCATTATGATCGCGATGGGTTGGCATTAAGCAAAAATGATGAGCCAAAATTGGGGGCGATTCGTGTTGATTTTGTAACAGGTGCTGCTGCACACAGACGCAAATTTGGTGGTGGTAAAGGGCAAGCTATCGCTAAAGCAATTGGTTTAAACAAAGGTAAAGGCATCACACCGCATGTACTTGATGGTACAGCCGGATTGGGGCGTGATGGTTTTGTTTTGGCATCGCTTGGCTGTACAGTGACGTTACATGAGCGTCACCCAGTTGTTGCTGCACTTTTATTTGATGGCTTAGAGCGCGCGTATCTTGATGCCGAAATTGGCAGTTGGATGAGCGAGCGTATGAAAATGGCATTTGGCTCGAGTCACCAGTTGTTGCCAGATACTCATAGCGAAATTGACGTAGTGTACCTTGATCCCATGTTTCCACACCGTGAAAAATCAGCGGCGGTGAAAAAAGAAATGCGGGTGTTTCAATCATTAGTTGGTTCTGATTTAGATGCTGATGAATTGTTAGCGCCAGCGTATCAATTAGCATCGAAACGAGTTGTGGTAAAACGCCCTGATTACGCGCCCTTTTTAGCTGAAAAAACGCCGTCGATGCAAATCAAAACTAAGAAAAATCGCTTTGACGTTTATGTCAAAGCAGCGATGACTGAAACAAAAACGTCATAATAAAGTCATATACTCGCAGGGCAAGTTAATAGATTTAGAGTGCCCTATGCGCGTTTCAAGTTTTACCCGATTACTTTTAGTCGTTTTAAGTGCCATCAGTATTGCACTTGCTGTTGTACTTTTGTGGGCAAGCCAAACAATAAACACCCTTAATCAACAAACTGTTTCGTACAATCAGCTTAAAAATACGGTTGTAGTCGACTTAGCGAATAGCCTGCAAGATTATTTAACTTATGGTGATAACCAGTACTTAACTTTGGCAAAGTCACATATTGAATCGGTTGAGCAAAAGTTAACGATTTTACCGGCCTCTATTTCGTCCTCTTTGCAAGCGCAATTAACACAGCTAAAAATCGGCATTGACGGAAAATACTTGGCACTGGGTAAGTTAAGCGGTAATAAAAATGCATTGATTGACCATGCGCTCAATGAAATGGCAGATTATGCTAGTGCTTTAAGTCAGTACGCGCAGAAAGCGCAAAGCTCAAATGGCCAAACACGTTTTTATGTATTGGCAAATGCCTATCAAACAAATGTCGTGCAACTTGTTATCGCATTGAAAGAAAACAATTTAGAAAGTACCAATTTGGTTCTGACTGAACTGACACGAGTTGCAAAAGAGATTGAAAACCTACCCTTATTAGGTGTTTTTGACCCTAATATTGATGAAGACGAACTAATGCTAACGGGCGATGAGCCTGAAGATCTTGGTGAAGAGATCCAAGCTGAACTTGTTAGTTTACCCAATCGTTTGCCAAAAGAGTTGGCAAATACCAAGCGTTTAAATGAACAACGTGAGTTGGGAATTTCATCACTTCGAGAAGAAATTAGCACGTTAACTAACAGCATTTTAACTGCTGAAAAACAATTGCGTGATGAGCAGGCATTAATCGAAAAGCGCGTGTTTTATACCTTGTTAGTGGCGGTTGTAGGACTATTTGTGATTGCTGCAGTGGTTTATTTTACACAAAGAAAGCAAGTGCTTACACCTGTGAGGGCACTCAGAAACGCATTTTCTAAGCTAATTGAAAACGATAATTTAGAGCATATTCAAACAGATAACCCAAAAACTGAAATGGGTGAAATTGCGCAGTACTTTAATCAATTGATTGAAAAGCAAAAATTAGAAGCACAAGAACGCGCTGAAACTTTGCAATTAGTGAGCGACTTTTTAGCAAATATGAGTGAGCAGCTAAATGTAATGCTAACGGCGTCAGAGCAATCGATAGATGAGGTTGTGCAAAGCGAAACTCTGTTGAGTCAAGTGACAGAAATTGGCGAGCAAGTTAATGATATTAACGGCACGGTAAAAAACAATGCGGAACTAACATTCAGTGCAATGGAAACCAGTGTAAGTCAATCTGAGTCGATGCTGGTGGCGAGTAACAAAACCCAACAACAAGTGCAATCGGGTATGGATTCGATGGATCAGCTACTGAAAGGCGTGAGTGATGTGGCGTCTGTTCTCGAAGTTATCAACTCCATCGCCGAGCAAACTAATTTACTTGCGCTTAATGCCGCGATTGAGTCGGCGCGAGCGGGCGAACATGGACGAGGATTTGCAGTGGTGGCCGATGAAGTTAGGCAGCTTGCGAAGCAAACTCAAAGCTCATTGCAAAGCATAAAACAACAGTTAGATGGCTTAACCTTAAGTTCACAGCAGGTTTCGCAACAAATGGGCGAGCTAGCAGACAATGCAAGCCAGCAAACAAAATCGGCAACACAGCTAAAAGAAACCGCGAGTAGTGTTGCGGATAATGCGCTATCAGCCTCTGAAGTGGCAAATCAAGCAAGTAGCTTTGCCCTTGAACAAAGTAATTATTTGAATGAGTTTTCGCGCGCGATGGCACAGCTTAAAACGCGTGTACAACAATCAAATACGCAAGTACAAGGAATACAGAGTGATTTAGAGCAGAAGATGGTTCAAATTCGTCATTCTTTAGGTCTACAATAGTGGGTATTCGCCAACAATTGGAAGACACAGATATGATTGAAACGAACCAAACACTGCCAAACCATACATTTAACCTATTAACTGAAAATGGTATGACTACGCCATCGACTGCTGATTTATTCGCAAATCAAAAAGTAGTGATGTTTGCAGTACCAGGTGCATTTACTCCAACCTGTTCAGCAAGGCATTTACCGGGTTTTGTTGAGAATTTTAATGCATTTAAAGAAAAAGGAATTGACCGCATTATTTGTATCTCAGTTAATGATGCGTTTGTAATGAAGGCGTGGGGTGATGCACAAAGCGCAGCAAATATTGATATGTTGGCAGATGGTGATGGCGCCTTCACTAAAGCCTTAGGGCTAGGTAAAGAGACAGGTGTATTTGGTGGTTATCGTTCACAGCGTTACGCCATGCTTGTTGAAAATCAAACTGTTACTCAATTGTGGCTAGAAGAGCCTAAAGCCTTTGAAGTTTCAAGTGCAGAGGCTGTTCTAGCGAACCTCTGAAACAAATAAGACTTGTTTTTATTACCCTTTTATTCACGTTTTTCTTTAATTAAATTAAGCAGTTAAATGCCTTGCATTTAACTGTTTAACGCTTACAATGCGGACTTTTAAACCAATTCTGTTACGTGTGTAATTAAATACAGCGCAGGATAAATGAAATGCTAACAAAGCAATATTGTTCTTATGGTGTTATTTAACATCGATAAGTTTAGGTGCAGTTAGTATTTATTCAATCTGTTAGTTCCTTGCAATTAAATGAATTGGTATTAGTTAATCTATTTCGTCGTGGAGTCAGTTATGTTAGCACCTGCAATGGTTGAAAAATTAAACGAGCAAATCAATTTAGAGTTTTATTCATCAAACCTTTACTTACAAATGAGCGCATGGTGCGAAGACAAAGGATTTGAAGGTGCAGCTGAGCTGTTACGCAAGCACGCGTTAGAAGAAATGGATCATATGAATCGCTTGTTCACTTATGTTAGTGAAACTGGCGCGATGCCAATTTTAGGGTCGATCGCTGCGCCACCACATGAGTTTGCTTCGTTAGGTGATGTATTTCGAGAAACACTGGAGCACGAGTGTCAAATCACCAAAGCAATTAATGAATTAACGCATGTTGCGTTTACTACTCATGATTATTCAACATTTAACTTTTTACAGTGGTATGTTGCTGAACAACATGAAGAAGAAAAGCTGTTTAAAGGTATTTTAGACAAAATTGAATTAGTAGGCGAAGACGGTAAAGCATTATTCTGGATTGATAAAGATCTTGCTGAGCTTGCGAAAAAAGGCACTACTTCAATTATGGAACCAGGCGCTTAATTAGTCTGTTGTTATAAGGGGGCAGGTTTCAGAAGCTTTGCTGAACCCTGAACCCTGAACCCTGAACCCTGAACCCTGAACCCTGAAATTCTCTTAAAAAATCTATTTGCACTCTGCAATCAATGTGCGTAAAATGTGCGCTCTTTCGACCATTTAAACTTTGTTTTCCTTGCCTTAAACCGACCGGTCGAAACGGTACGAGGCTAAATTAACCGTAAGGAATACCCATGCGTCATTACGAAATCGTATTCATGGTTCACCCAGACCAAAGTGAGCAAGTTCCTGGTATGATCGAGCGTTATACTGGTTCTATCACTGAAGCTGGTGGTCAAATTCACCGTTTAGAAGACTGGGGTCGTCGTCAACTGGCTTACCCAATCGAAAAGCTTCACAAAGCACACTATGTTCTAATGAACGTTGAAGCACCAACTGAAGTAATCAACGAGCTTGAAACTTCTTTCCGCTACAACGATGCAGTACTACGTAACCTAGTTATGCGTACTAAAAATGCTGTAACTGAAGCTTCTCCTCTTGCTAAAGAAGAGAAGAAAGAAGCTGCAGAAGCTTAATCGTTTTTGAGACTTGTATGACTGATAACCAGTTCGTTTTGTCTGGCACGGTTTGTAAAAAACCTAAATTCAGTCAAAGCCCAGCCGGAATACCACACTGTATTTTTGTGTTAGAACACAAATCTACGCAAATAGAAGCAGGACTTAATCGTAGTAGTTATGTTCGCATTCAAGTGGTTGCCAGTGGCGAAGGCTTAAAACAGCAAACTCAAGATATTGATATGGGCACGCAACTTACTGTACGCGGTTTTATTAACCGTCACGAAGGCCGAAACGGCGTGAGTCAGTTAGTGTTACATGCTCATCATATTGAAAGAATTACTATTGGAGATTTATCTCATGGCACGTTACTTCAGACGTCGTAAGTTCTGCCGCTTCAAAGCGGAAGGCGTACAACAAATCGATTATAAAGATCTAGCTACTCTTAAAAACTACATCACAGAAAGTGGCAAAATCGTACCTAGCCGTATCACAGGTACTAGCGCTAAATATCAGCGTCAACTAGCTGCAGCTATCAAGCGCGCACGCTACTTAGCCCTTCTTCCATACACTGACTTACATAAGTAAGCAGCGGTTTAACTAGTTTTTAAAAGGTGTAGAGACATGCAAGTTATTCTACTAGATAAAATCGGTAACCTTGGTGCGCTTGGCGACCAAGTTTCTGTAAAAGCAGGTTACGCACGTAACTTCCTTTTCCCTAAAGGCAAAGCAGTTCCAGCAACTAAAGCTAACATTGAATCTTTCGAAGCACGTCGTGCTGAGTTAGAAGCTAAAGTAGCTGAAGAACTAGCAGCATCACAAGCTCGTGCAGAGAAATTAGAAGCGTTAGCTGAAGTTACTCTTGTATCTAAAGCTGGTGACGAAGGTAAGCTATTCGGTTCTATCGGTACTCGCGATATTGCTGACGCTATCACAGCTGTAGGCCTAGAAGTTGCTAAATCAGAAGTTCGCCTACCTAACGGTACTATCCGTGAAACAGGTGAATTCGATGTAGCTATCCAGCTTCACTCAGAAGTAACAACTACTATTAAAGTAATTGTTATTGCTGAAGCTTAATCAAGTTTCTTGATTAGTAAAAAACCGAGCATTTGCTCGGTTTTTTTATGCCTGTAATTCCCTCTTTGCTGACTCCCTTATCACGCTTGAGTGTTCACTTACATTTACAAAAAGAAATTAACATATAACTGAAAGGTATTGATTTGCATGAATATTGCGTAGTAATGACAGCGTTGTCATGTTTTTGGCATGTATTTTAGGGGGATACAAAGTGAGAAAAAGGCACTTATTCAAAGAGACCGGGTTTACCCTAGTTGAAGTAATGATAGCTGTTACCATTATTGGTATTTTGCTAGCGATTGCGTTGCCAGCTTATGGTGATTATGTGAAAGATGGTCGACGTGCCGAAGCGCAGCAATACCTTATGCAACAAGCTGGCATATTGGAACGAAACTATACGCGCTTAGGTCGATACCCTAATGAACAAAATATCACATTTAAAGCATCAGATTATTATGCCTACAGTTATAAGCCTGAAAATGATACCGAGTTTTCATTAACAGCTGCACCAGAAGGGGCACAAGTTGGTGATAAATGCGGTTTACTCTCTATTAATCAGCAGGGTGTAACGTCGGCTTCGCTTTCATCTTGTTGGAATTGATCAAATGAAAACAGAATATGGATTTACTTTGATTGAAGTAATTATTGTTGTTGCAATCATCGGAATAGTATCAGCTGTTGCAGCACCAAATTTGCTCTATAATATCAAGCAAGACCGTATCGTTAGTACTGCTAATGAGTTAATGAGTACGTTTAAGATGGCGAGAAGTGAAGCGGTTAAATTAGAGAAAGAAGTGACTTTAACCGCGCAAGGCTCAAATTGGCTAGCTAGTATCGATAATCAGACTTTTGTGGTTTTTGACAATGACCAAACAGGGGTGGTTATTTCTGGCATAGCTACACAAAATATTACTCCTTTAGGTGAGTTCCCCGTTACTAGCATTGATATTAGTGATCGAGATAGTGATACGACAGATCGCTGTTTTCGTGTGTATGCCAGTGGACAAAGTAAGATTGAAAAAGGGAGTTGTTAATGAGCAAAATACAAAAATACACAAACCAAGCCGGATGTTCGCTTGTTGAGGTAATGGTAGCACTGGTTGTTTCAAGTTTTGCTTTACTAGGTATGGCTGCTGGACAATTGCAATCACTAAAATATGCCACTAACTCATTTGATTACACCTTGTCACTTTTACAAGCAAATAATGCAGTTGAGCAAACTTGGGTCAATCTGTGTGATTTACAAAAGGGCAATGTTACATTTGCTGATGTAACTCCTGATGCTCAATTTAACAAATATACAATTGATTTTGAGAATAACTTCAACAGCGATTTTTTTCGCGTTGGCGTGAGTTGGTCTGACAAGCGAATCAATGATAATAATTTAGCAAATCGCGTCGAAATTGAAGCTAGTTTTCCTGATATTTCTGGGAGCTGCTAGCGATGATAAAATATGTAAAAAATGGATTTACGCTTGTTGAGGTGATGGTAGCTTTAGCGGTAAGTAGCTTTTTAATGACAGGTATTTCCTTTGTATATATTGCATTGAGTGAATCTGTTGAGACATCAAAAGAGCTTGAAAATGCACAAGAGGTTTTAAGGTATAGCTCGGAAGTATTTTCCCGTAGTTTAAAACAAACAAGAAGGACACCAGGTTCCCCAAACGCCAATACTATTGTGGTTCAACAAGAAACCTTAGGCTCAACAGCTTGCAATAGTAGCAAACCTGCTGTGCCGTTTAGTGAGACATTTACCTTAGTTGACAATCAGCTTCGCTGCAGAGTCAACGCGGGAGATGAAGAAGTCTTATTAACTGGCTTACAAGATATTAGTTATCGCATAAATGGAAATTCGGTAGAGGTTACTGTTACACCAGAAAGTTTAAATGTGGATATGCTCGCAAATGGATTTCGAATAGATATTGCGCTGAGTGGCAAGATACTGGAGGAGGCATTGAACTAATGAATAATCAAAAAGGGGTTGTTTTACTATCCGTTATGATTTTAACCACGATGACAAGCATCATCGTATTAAATTCATTACGAGATAATGTTATCCAAGAAAGATTAACTGGCAATTATCAAAAGAAAATGAATGCTCGTTTAGTATCTGAAAAGGGGATTTTTGAAACCCATAAATTACTACAAGATAAAATTAACAATAACCCGAATATCTCCAAAGACGATATTATCAGGGTTGGTGAAGAAGGTAGTGGAAATGTATCTGGTAGTGCAAGTATAGATGACATGGCTTTCAATGCGAAAGTTTCACAAAACAGCGATGGCTTAATTGAAATTAGAAGTTTGGGTAGTCGCTACGAAGGCTTGAATAATACAGTCGCTTTATTTGATTATATTCAATCAATCGATAAGAGTTTTCCGTTTGAACAGTTTTTAGTTGGTTGTAGTGGTGTTGGTGTTAAAGCGGGCGGCAGTGTAAACAGTTATGACTCACGAGATCCAACACTTGATTATTCAAATAAAGCGAATATTTCAACGTTGAACAAAAACTCTGATGTGCTAATCGACGGTGGCGCTTTAGTTTGGGGCGATGTAACAACAACGGGCACTATATCGGTTACAGGCGGAACCAGTGTTGCAGGAACGCTACACGCAAACAGTGACATAACGATATCTGGAGGCTCAGGTGTTGAAATGCCTGTAGGTACAATTGAAGGAACTCGTGTTACCGAAGATATTTTAACGAAAGGGTCCGTTGATTTTGTCGGTGGTGTAGGTGGCGTGGTGCGTGCGGAAGGTAATCTGAGTTACGGAACTGCATCAACTACCTTTATAAGTAATCTGAATAATGAAGAGTTTGCATTAAAGTATAGTGGTGCAAATTTGAGCACTAATGATGAGTCAGATACACCGAGAGATAACGATGGAACATTATTGTCGCATGCAAAGTTTAAACAGACAGTGTCGGTTGCTGAGGTTGAAGCGGTAGATCCTAACAACATCAAACCCGAAGATTTAAAGAATCCAAAGAAGTCGTGTGATTTTTTACAGATTACGTCTGAGTTCTCCCATATTTTAAATGGTATGGGCAGTTTTGATGATTTAGATCTATCAAGGTGGGATAGTCGTTTTGAGCTGTCATCTCAAAGTGGAAGTTATATTCGTGGCGGCAGTAGTAGTTATTCACCTGTGTCTAAGCATGTTTTTGGTACCACTCAAAGCATCTTTTTCTTTAACAACGTAGAGATTAATGGAGGTCGACTTGTTTTTAAGAAATCAGACAATAACTTAGATAACGAGACAATCCACTTATTCGTTAAAGGTGATTGGAATTACTCCGCGAACGGTGGTTCACAGATTGAAATTCAAGAGGGGGTTTCAGTCGTTGTTTATATTCTTGGCAAAGCAGTATTTAAAAAACCTTTTGCGTCAGATAGCAGTGAGGGCTTTAGACAAGCTTCAAAAACACCAAGCTTTACAATTTATTCGGCCTATAAAGACAAAGCCAGTAATTCATTAAACTGTCAAAGGCCGAGAGGTCCTTGGGGAGTGGAAATGTCTGGAACGGGGGATATGTATGGTGTTATTTACTCTCCTTATTCAGATGTGTTTATCGGCTCATCAACAGTGTTTAAAGGGACTATAAGGGCAAATACTATTACTGCATGTGGCGCAGGCTCGATTCATTACGACGTTGCTTTAGGTGAGTATTCTGTCGGTGATGGTGATGGTGGCGGTACTTCCAGACTCGTCTTCAAAGGCTGGCGCTACTTATAATCTAAGATAACTATCTAATAAAACGCTCTTTTTAAAGGGCGTTTTATTTTTCTCAAAAAAATTTATTTTCATTTAAACCTTTCCAAACCCTTCTTACGTCTAATAAAGTAATCAACAAGAAAACAACACTAGGGAAGTAAATGTGTTAATTGATGCAGAGCAGCGTTTTGTAAAAGAACAAGAAGCAAACTTTGATCTGCAGTTAATCGAAAAAGTGAATATGGGCGATAGGCAAGCATTCCATGACTTGTATAACCGTCACTATAAACGCGTTTTTGCACTTACTTTACGTTTAACCGCAAATGAAAGCCTTGCTGAGGAAGCACTTCAAGAAGTGTTTGTTCAACTATGGCAAAAGCTATCGAGTTTTGATGGCAAAGCAAAATTTACTACCTGGTTACACAGTGTAGCGGCAAATATCACTATTAGTTATTTGCGTCGGCAAACCAATTGGTTGCAAAAAGTTGTCAGTTTTGAACAAGCCGGTATGCCAGAACAAGAAGTGGATATGTGCCACGGTTTAAACGGGTTAGATAAATACATAGTGCGGCTACCAGAAAAAGCGCGACTTGTATTTGTATTATTTGCGGTAGAAGGGTATCGCCACGAAGAAATTGCAGAACAGTTAAATATGGCTGTGGGCTCTTCTAAAGCGCAGTACCACAGAGCACGTAGTTTATTAAAAGAGTGGATGAGTAATGAAACAGACTAATTTAGACAAAATGCTAGATGAAGCAGTTGCTCAATTGCCAACTGAGGTTAGCCCTAAAAAAGATTTATGGCAGGGCGTGGAAAACGCGATTGCTAACCAGCCAACACAGACGAGTAAAAAGTCTCATGTTTGGCAACAAGTTACCGCGTTGGCTGCGTGTATGTGTTTAGGTTTACTGAGTTATCAAGTGTTTTTTAACCAACAAAGCAGTCAATATGAGGCGGGCTTAAAAGCGATGACGCAAACCTTTAAACATGAAAAGCAAGCCTTGCTTGTAAAGTACAGCGATCAAAAAGCCCTTGCTGATAATTGGCAGGCGCAATTAGCAGAATTAGAAGAAGCAGAAAAAGCGATTAAGTTAGCGTTAGAAAATGAGCCAGAAAACGCCACATTACTAAGAATGTTGTCTCAGGTTTACCAGCAACAACTCGATTTAATTAACAAGGTTCATGAGCCTAGCTGGCAACGAATTTAAGAGGAAGTGTTATGAAATTATTAGCTTTTGTTTGTAGTAGTTTATTATCGTTTTCATTGATGGCCGGCGAGCTTATCGATAAAACCATTGATGTACCAAGCAATAACAAAATATATATTGAAAATGATCAAGGCGAAATTATCCTAAAAGGTTGGGATAAACAGCAAATGCAAGTTTCGGGTACCCTTGATGACCGAGCGGATGGTTATATCTTCCGTAACAAAAAAGGCGGACGTACCGAGTTTATTGTGGAAATGCCAAATCATTACAGTCGTAAAGACGGTAAAGGTTCTAAGCTCACCATCTTCGTGCCAAAAACACATTTAATCAATATCGAAAGTGTAAACGCCGACATGGATATCGCAGAGCTTAGCGCAGGCATTGTACTGGATACGGTAAATGGTGATATTGATATTCAAGATGTTACGGGTCGTATCAACCTTGATACTGTAAATGGCGACATTAAATCACACAACCTAAACGGTCAAATTCGTATCGAAACGGTTAATGGTGATATTCGTGATACCAATTCACAAGGTGATATGCGTTTTGAGGCAGTAAATGGCGATTTAAAAAGTACAACGCTGAGTCAAGATATTCGCATCGAAAGCGTTAATGGCGATGTAGAAATTAACGCTGATACAATTAAAAACTTTGAAATTACAACGGTGGGCGGAGAAGTTGAAGTTGCTATGAAAGCTTTGAGCCGTGGCGCTAATATTCAAGCTGAAACAGTTAATGGTGATATTTTGTTTAAATTACCGCGTGACTTATCAGCAGATGTTGAAATAGCAGCTCACGCTGGCGGTAAAATTAGAAATGGTCTGTCAAAAGATAAACCTAAAAAAGCAAAATATGGCCCATCAAGCTCACTTGAATTTCAACTGAAAGATGGTGATGTTGAAATCGAAATCGACACAGTAAATGGCCGTATTGAGTTAAAATACAATTAATCATCGCGCATATTTAATAAAGCCCAGCTCAATGCTGGGTTTTTTTATTGGTTCTGGTTAGAATAGCTAGATTCTCTTCGAGTTAAATCCAGTCATGGCAAAAGCAGATAAACAGTTAGATACCTTAAAAGTCCCTCCGCATTCAATTGAAGCTGAACAGTCGGTGTTAGGCGGCCTAATGCTTGATAATGAAGCATGGGACCGTGTTGCCGAGCGAGTTGTAGCGCAAGACTTTTATACCCGCACCCACAAGCTCATTTTTGAAGCGATGGAAAAGCTAGTTGAAAGCGGTCAACCCATCGATTTAATTACTATTTCTGAAACATTAGAAAAAACCAATGAGCTGGATTCAATTGGTGGATTTGCTTATCTAGGCGAAATCGCTAAAAACACGCCAAGTGCAGCGAACATCAATGCTTACGCTGAAATTGTTCGCGAGCGCGCAGTCGTTCGTGAAATGATACATGTGGCTAATGAAATTGCTGATGCCGGTTATAACCCTGAAGGGCGAGATAGCCACGACTTACTCGATTTAGCTGAAACCAAAGTATTTAAAATTGCTGAGCAACGTACAAAAAGCTCAGATGGTCCGCAGAATATTCATAATATTCTGGAAAAAACCATCGACAAAATTGAAGAGTTATATCAATCACCGCAAGACGGTGTAACGGGTGTAAGTACTGGCTACAGCGATTTAGACAAAATGACAGCGGGTATGCAACCGTCAGACTTAATTATTGTTGCCGCGCGTCCTTCAATGGGTAAAACCACCTTTGCCATGAACCTTGCAGAGCATGCTGCAATGACGCAAGACAAGCCCACGCTTATCTTCTCGCTAGAGATGCCGTCAGAGCAGATTATGATGAGGATGCTGGCATCCCTTGGTCGTATTAACCAAACTAAAGTGCGTACCGGTCAGCTAGATGATGATGATTGGGCGCGTTTATCGTCAACTATGGGATTGTTAATTGAAAAAGGCAAAATGTTTGTCGATGATTCATCAGGCCTAACACCTACCGAGTTACGTTCACGTGCGCGTCGTATCGCTCGTGATCATGGCGGTATTAGCATGATTATGGTGGATTACCTTCAGCTAATGCGAGTGCCAAGCTTACAAGACAACCGAACATTAGAAATCGCCGAAATTTCACGCTCTCTCAAAGCCTTAGCAAAAGAGCTTGAATGTCCTGTTATTGCGCTGTCTCAGCTTAACCGTACACTAGAGCAACGTGCTGATAAGCGTCCAATCAACTCCGACTTACGTGAATCGGGTTCAATCGAGCAGGATGCCGACTTAATCATGTTTATTTATCGTGATGAAGTTTATAACGAGGATTCAACCGATAAGGGCGTCGCTGAGATTATTATTGGTAAGCAGCGTAACGGCCCAATTGGTAAAGTACGCTTAACCTTCCAAGGTCAATTCTCGCGATTTGATAACTACGCGGGACCTGCAGTGGATGATGAGTATTAATGCGACTCGCTTGCGCCGAAATCAATCTAACAGCGTTAAATCATAATCTAGCGCGAGTAAAAGAGCTTGCGCCGGGTTCACGCATTATGGCTGTGTTAAAAGCCAATGCTTACGGGCATGGTTTAGTGACTATTGCGCAAAATCTAGTTGACGCAGATGCTTTTGCGGTTGCCAGAATTGACGAAGCCTTGGCGTTACGCGCAGGTGGTGTAATTAAACCAATCGTGCTGCTAGAAGGGGTTTTTCGCGCGGAAGATTTAGCGATTGCAGCAACCAGTAACTTTAATATTGTGGTGCATGATGAAGCGCAGCTGGTTATGCTTGAAAACGCACAGCTTGCAAGCCCAATAACAGCATGGTTAAAACTTGATACCGGCATGCACCGTTTAGGCATTGAGCCAAGCCAATGTCATGATATGTACACGCGTTTAGAGCGCTGTAATAGTGTAGCTGAAAATATTAAGTTAATGACCCATTTTGCCTGCGCAGACGATCTTGACGACGGTAAAACGACGGAGCAAATGGCGCTCTTTTTCGATAGTATTAAAGGCAAAAATAACGAACTATGCTTGGCAAATTCAGCGGGCATTGTTGGTTGGCCAAATAGTCATTGTGATTGGGTTAGACCTGGCTTAATGCTTTATGGTGTATCACCAATGATCGATTCAACAGGGCAAGATCATCAATTAACCGCAGTAATGCGATTAACCAGTAGTATTATTGCTATTCGTGATGTAAAAGCGGGTGAAACGGTTGGTTATGGCAGTGCCTGGCGTGCAGCGAGCGATACTCGAATTGGTGTGGTAGCAATGGGTTATGGCGACGGCTACCCAAGACATGCGCCAAATGGCACACCAGTGATGATTCAAGGTAAACGCTTTACGATTGTTGGTCGTGTGTCGATGGATATGATCACCGTAGAAATTGGCGATGACGACTCAGTAGCCTTAGGTGATGAAGTCGAGTTATGGGGACCAAATTTGCCAGTTGAGCAAATTGCGCAGTTCGCAACAACCATTCCTTACGAACTTCTGTGCAACATAACCCCTCGGGTTGAATATAAGTATATCCAAGAATAGTTTTATTTTGCTGCTAAGTGCGAGGTTTAGAAAACCTCGCCCTGTATTGTAGCGACTAAGGTACGAGCACCTCCGTAATCTCTGTGCTCACCAAGATAAATACCTTGCCACGTGCCCATATTAAGCTGACCATTAGCAATGGGAATTGAGATACTTGAACCCAGTGTGCTTGCCTTAATGTGCGCTGGCATATCATCATCACCTTCGTAATCATGCTGATAATAACTTTGACCTTGTGGTACAAACTTATTGAAATGAGTTTCCATATCAATGCGCACGGTTGGATCGGCATTTTCGTTAATCGTTAAACTAGCAGATGTATGCTGTATAAATAGGTGCAGTATGCCAATACGATATTTGCTCAGTTCAGCAAGATGATGCGTAATTTCAGCGTCTATTAAATGAAAACCTCGCGCACGAGGTTTTAATTGAAAGCTTTTTTGTTGCCAGCTCATAATTATAGTTTGTCGAAACAAACCTCAATATGTGCTGCACCGAAATCCGATGTAAACGGCATAATAAGTTTAGGGCCTTCACACTTATGAGTGATAGTGTGGTCTTTACCTGAAACAACAACGGGCGTTGCCATATCAAATTCGTAGCCCTTGTCGCCTAGTAAGTTTTTAGCACCACCGGCAACCATATTGGTAATTTCACCAACCATGTCGGTGACCTCTTCATCTATTTTCTCAGGGCGTTCACCGAGCATACGCTCCATAATGGTCATGGCAAGTTCGCCGTCAAAGGTTATAGACAATGAACCTTTAGTTTGTGGGCCAACCATGCCGATTAAGCCTGATACATCGCCAACAGCCACTTCTGTTTTCTTTATTTTGGGCTTGCCCGGCGACAGATCAGTTTGTGCCATTGTTGATAACACATTGAGTAAAGAAGAAATAAATGGGTTTATGAATTCTACATTCATGTTTTAGTCCGGTTCCGTTTTTTAGGCGTATATCATTTATAATTCAAGAATGAAGTTGCGATTTTTGCAAACTAATTCTGATATTTATTGACATTTAGCGCAAATACCGCGCGCTTCAATTGTTTGAGTTACAACTTTAAAACCCAAATCTGTCGCTTGGTTGTTCAGCTCGTGCGCAATTGCGTGAGAATGAAGCTCTTCAACATGGCCGCATTTTTCGCAAATGAGTAACTGAACTGGATGAGTATGTTCAAAATGATGGCACAGCATAAATGCATTAGTGCTTTCAATTTTGTGAATAAAGCCCATTTCGGCTAAGAAATCGAGCGCTCTATAGATTGTAGCAGGTTTTGCATTAGGCTCAGTTTGCTTTAATTGCTCTAGCAAATCATACGCGCCAACACCTGATTGAGTGCCAGCCAATAAGCGAAAAACTTTCTCGCGAATTGTCGTAAAGCGAACCCCTTTGTCGTTGCAAACGACTTTTGCTTTTTCTGTTAATGCTTCAACTGTCATAAAATTGTTCCTCGATATCAAAGTCATCTTACCACAATCAATTTAACTATTTGTAGTTAAGTCTTTAAGCAAATCCCTCTTTTATGAATATAAATTGAGCAAAGACAAAAAATCGAGTAGAATCGCGACCCCATATTTACTGAGGTGTAGCGTGAATAGACGTTTTTCTGTAGCCCCAATGCTGGATTGGACGGATAGGCATTGTCGTACTTTCCATCGACAATTAACAAAGCATTCAGTGTTATACACTGAGATGATTACAACTGGTGCAATTATCTTTGGCAAAGGTGATTACTTACATTTTGGCCAACATGAACAACCAGTGGCATTGCAATTGGGTGGTTCCGATCCGAAAGCTTTAGCAGAATGCGCAAAACGTGCTGACCAATATGGTTATCAAGAGATTAATTTAAACGTCGGTTGCCCATCTGATCGAGTGCAAAATGGCCGTTTTGGTGCCTGTTTAATGGCTGAGCCTCAGTTAGTGGCTGAATGTATTTCGGCGATGAAAGCTGAAACAGACGTTCCTGTTACCGTTAAAACGCGTATTGGAATTGACGAGCAAGACTCTTACGAGTTCTTAACTGCATTAATTGATGCTAATTATAATGTGGGTTGTCGTGACTTTATAATCCATGCACGTAAAGCGTGGTTACAAGGTTTAAGCCCGAAAGAAAACCGTGAAATCCCGCCGCTCGATTATGAGCGTGTTTACCAACTTAAGCGTGATTTTAGTGATTGTCACATTTCACTAAACGGTGGGGTAAAAACCATTGATGAATGTTTAACGCATTTAAAGCATATTGATGGTGTAATGGTTGGACGTGAAGCATATGCCAATCCATATATGCTGGCTGAAGTTGATAAGCTAATTTATGGTGATGAGCAAAGTACAATGTTGACTCGGCACCAAGTGGTGCGCAATATGTTTGATTATATAGAATCAGAAATGACACAAGGTGCAAACTTTTGGCATGTTGTAAGGCATATGCTGGGTATTTTCCAAGGTCAGCCAGGAGCACGTTCATACCGTCGTCATCTTTCTGAAAATGGTCATAAGAAAGATGCTCAAATTTCGTTATTGGAAGAAGCGCTGGCGTTTGTTCCTGAGAAATATCCCGAAATAGGGAAACCCTAATTCCGTATTTGGGAAAATTAAAAGCTAAATATTGGTTAAATTAACCAGTGTTTGGCTTTTTTTTTATTTGTTAGACTGGTGTTTTTTATTATTTTCTTTTAAATCAAACGATTATGTTTTTGGCATGCTCTTTGTTATGTATTACGTACGATTCTTAATATTTAACCGAACGTTATGTTAGCAAAAATAGTTACTACAGCGTTGTTACTGATCAGTTTACTTCTGCAATCTGTACTTGCAACGCAAGCAGATCAACAAGCGCAGCTTGAGCAGGTGTGTGAGCAAGTACCGAGTGTGGCTAACTTATTGCAATTGAAGTGCGAAAAAGGAGCTTAAAATGTTGGACTTACTTGATTTATTTAGCCTGTTTTTATTACCAGTTGTTAGTTTATTAGTGACAGTGGGTGTGTGGCACGGATTTATTGGGCAGCGTGGTCAAACTCTTTTTAAATAATTAATCTGCAGCTTTATTTCATATTTAAGCTCGTAATCTTTGTTAATCCTTAATCTGCGAACTTCTCCCCTTTTGGGGCAGCTGTAATACGTTTGGAATTACACCTGACGTTTTAGCCATTACATATACCTTCTCTATATAAGCTTGTTTGCAATTAATCCCGTTGTTGATGTATTCAATAGCGTTATCAATAGCGCGTTATTTACTTAGTTACGGTCGTAACCTTTAATTAATTGTTATCGTAAAACAGTGCCTTGTGTTCTTTTTAATTTGATTTTCTACTTAGCGCTCGCTTTTAAATCACGCGCATAAATCTTCTGAAAATGCTTGCCAAATAAAATTCAATTATTAGTTAATTTAACTAATATTGTGGTTAATTTAACTACTTTGCAACTTTTTATAAATCCAACATAACTGTAACTTATTGTATTTGTTAGTTTTGTTTATTTTGGCACAATGATTGGAATAACAGAATATACAAGAGAAAAAATAGACGAATATCAACAGGAGAGAGTTATGGGCATTTTTACTCGATTAACCGACATTATCCAAGCGAACGTATCAGCAGCCTTAGACCGTGCTGAAGAACCAGAAAAACTAGTGCGTCTAATGGTACAAGAAATGGAAGAAGCGCTAGTAGAGTTACGCACTACATCGGCAAGCTTGATAGCTGAAAAGAAAACACTGCAGCGCAAGTTAACCAAACAGCAATCATCAGTAGACTATTGGCATGCTCAAGCTGAAAAAGCGTTGCAAAAAGAGCGTGAAGATCTTGCTAAAGCAGCACTTGCTGAAAAGCAAAAAGCAAATAAAGAAATCGATTCGATTCAACCAGAAATTGACCGTATTGATGAAGTGCTAAGTAAAGTTGCGCAAGACAGTAATTCATTGCATCAAAAACTAACGCAAGCGAAGGGTAAACTAAAAGAGTACCAAATTCGCTCGCAGTCAGCAGAAGTTAGAGTGAAAGCTAAATCACAGCTTCATAGTGAGCAAATAGATCGGGCGCTAGAGCGTTTTAACGAAATCGAATACAAAGTGGACCGCATTGAAGCACAAATTGAGTCTTACGAAGTAACTCAGAGTTCGAGCCTTAAAACGCAGTTTGACGAGTTAGAAAAAGACGACGCACTAGATGAAGAGCTAGCGGCATTGAAAGCACAAGTTGCTAAAAAAGCAGCGTAGGAGGGGTTATGAAATCTCATATACATAACGGCAGTTTTTACAAAGACAGACTAAACAAAAAAGTGTCGGGCGTGTGCGCAGGTCTTGCTCTTGGTAATAGTTTACCAATCTGGAGTGTAAGATTAGCCGCAGTGGCAGCGTTGTTGGTTTTTCCTGTCGCAACTTTGCTCGCTTATTTTGTGGCAGCAACAGTACTGCCAGCACGCTATTATTAATTTTTTACTTAGGGGAGCTGGACCTAACCGCTCCCCTAAAATTTACAATAATTAATAATTTTCAGGTACTTTTTGCATCTTCCTCTGTAGTATACTGAACCAAAGCATGGAGGGATTTTGATGTTTAAGCGCTATCTATTAATTATTATTTCAGTTTTTTCTTTTTCACTTGCAGCCAACCAAATTACAGTATCTGACTTTACTGTTCGCGAGTTTATTCCCGGAGCGCCATCAAGCGTTGGGTATTTTCAGCTTGCTAACCACACGAACCAAGATCAAGTGCTTACTTCAGTCAGCATTGAAAAATTGGGTCGTGTTGAGATCCATAATCATGTGCAGAAAAATGGCATGATGAGTATGGTTAAACTAGAAAAATTGGCCATCGATGCACATTCTACAGCGATGTTTCAATCAGGTGGTTTGCACCTTATGTTGTTTTCACCTAAATCTAAATTAATTAAAAGTGAATCGCTAAGTGCTACATTTAATTTTGCATCTGGTTTAACGGTAAACGGTAAAGCGACGGTTGTAGGCATTAATGAAAGCGTTGAGAATGCGCATCAGCATCACCACCATCACTAGGAGGGGATATGCAACATAAAGGTAAAATTGCAGCTGCGGTTGCATTTATTTTCTTATTTTTTTATCTAATCGCGGTTTATTGGAGTATTGAACCCGATATATTTAACGTGCAAGAGCGCGCTGAAAATGCGGCTAAACAAGAACAACAGCAAGTGGTTACTGGTTACGTTACTACAACTGCCGTAATTGAAGTTGCCAGTACATTGTTAAATAAGCCTGGTGGTTATTTAACTAACGATGTAATGCCACCGTCAGTAATGATGGATAACATGCCGTCATGGGAATTTGGCGTGTTGGAAATGACACGTGATATCACGTTGGCAATGCGTAAAGATTTTAGCCGCTCTCAGTCTCAATCAACGGAACACCCTGAGCTTAAAGCTGCACAGCCGCAGTTTAATATCAATTCAACCGCATGGATTTTACCAAGTGCGGAAGATGAGTATCAAAAGGGCATAGACGCATTAATTCGTTACCGTAAAGATATCGCAAATCCGGTAGATTCTAGCGCGCAATTTTATGCACGAGCTGACAATTTACGTGCCTACCTAAAAGAGGTTGAAAAGCGTTTAGGTAGTTTAAGCATGCGTTTAAGCAGTAGCGTAGGGCAAGATAAAATTAACACTGATCTTGCCGGTGATACAGCTGCGCGTCGCGCAAGTTATGCGCCTTCACACCAATTGGTTAAAACGCCTTGGTTAGAAATCGATAATGTATTATATGAAGCGCGCGGTGCGAGTTGGGCGCTGTTACATTTTTTTGCGGCCATTGAAACCGACTTTGCCGATGTGTTAGAAAAGAAAAATGCACGTGTTAGCGTTAAGCAAATTATGCGCGAATTGGAAGCAACACAAGAAACTGTTTGGAGCCCAATGGTGTTAAACGGCAGTGGCTTTGGCTTTGTCGCAAATCACTCATTGGTAATGGCAAATTATTTATCGCGCGCGAATGCCGCGATTATTGAATTATCAGAATTACTCTCTCAGGGATAACTTAATGAAAAAAATGATGTTTGGTGCAGCACTAATTGCTGCCGCAATGGTACCACAGGCGAAAGCAGACACTTTGTTAGGCCTGTATGTTGGTGGTGATTATTGGGCTGCACAAACCGATGGTGCGCTAGGTACGTCGAGCGATATGCAAAGCTTCAATTTTGAAGATAAAGAGTACGGCAGTTACTATGCAGCGCTTGAGCACCCAATCCCGCTAGTACCAAATGTAAAATTAAAATATACCCAATTAGAATTAGCAGCTGATGCCAATTTAAATACCTCGTTTGGCTTTGGTGATAAAGTATTTAAAGTTAACTCAACAGTTACAGGTGACAGTGATTTAAGCCATGTTGATTACGTACTTTATTACGAAATCTTCGACAACGACTTGGTGTCGATTGATTTAGGTTTATCTGCTAAACAGTTTGATGGCTATGTCGCGGTTAAAGGCGATCAACAAGGTTCAAACTTTGGTGAAGAGTCGGTTGATTTTAATGGTTTTATTCCTATGGCTTATGGTGCGGTGCAGTTTGGTTTACCGTTTACTGGATTGAGCGCATTTGCCGAAGGCCAGCTATTAGCAATTGGTGATAGCAAAATTCAAGATTATCAAATCGGTGTTGCGTGGGAGTTTATCGATAATATGGCGGTGGATGTTGCTGTTAAAGCTGGTTACCGTGCAATGTTACTTGAATTAGATGACGTTGATGATATTTACACAGATATCGACGTTGATGGTGTATTTGCGGGCTTGCAAATTCACTTCTAATAAAATACCTGCATCTAAACTTGGTTTACGCTAGCAAATAGCTGGGTTTACCAAGTTCATACTATAGTTTTGCCAACTTTAGCTGTTGGCAAAACTCACATCAAAGCTCTTCTCTAATGCCTTTTTCAGGCACTCTAAATATTGATTACTAAGTTTATTACTGGTTAATCGCGCTAGCGAGAACCCTGTTTGGGTAAACTTATAGTACGTTAAAATACTGCCTTGACGCTTAGCTGTTAGGGTTAAGGTACCGTTGGCAAAGCTTAATGTTTGGCTTTCACCTCGTTCAAATGCTTTAGATTCAATCTCTTGCTGATAAATTAACTCAATGTCGATAAGTGTTAAAATATCGGGATAATTGAGTCCGGCGCTACTTAAGTTCACGTAGTTTTTTTTATGCGGATTTAAAAAATTAAGCAAACTTGGCGCAAGGTAGCTGCCAGTAATTATTTGGTGAAACCCATCACTGGCCGATTTACCCGCACACCCTGTTGCTAATTGTAATACGTCAGCTTCTTTTGGTGTGATGTGTTTAAGCGTGATCAAACTCTTATACGAAAATGATCCCGGATTAATAACTTCACCAGCAAGTACTTTCGCCCATAACTTTTGAATATTGCTATTGCTGGTATCTTCGGCCAGCTCTAAAAAGCGCTCAATCCAATCAGGGTCCGGCTCACCTTGTGAGGTTACTGGCGGGCAGTAATGTTGTGCTAATCCAAGAATCGATTCAATATTTGTTTGTTTTCGCACGAGTGCAAGCTTACGGCGTTTTTGTGCGCGTTGCAGTGTGCTTTCGGTGCTATTGTAATTTGGTAGTGGGTTAAGGGTTTTAGAAACACTGTCTTGCTCAAGGCGTTTTGATGCTTGCTCTGCGTTTACTTTATTGTGTTCTACACCTACTTTGCTTTTAATTATCTTTGCAAGGTGTTGTTGTGCCGTAATCGGTTTAATTGGCATCTTGTTGTTCCATCTTTTGACTTTTGCAAAGCGAGTTTAAATTTCGTAACCCTAAATCAATCGCGTCCTGCATTTTATATTTATGGTATTGCGTTAATAAACTACCCACTAGCGGGGTGTTAATGCCCCCTTCAATTGCCCAACTTATTTGTAATTTATTGGCAAATGGCTTGGCAACAAAGTGACCAATATTAGTATGGTGGTCAATAATACTGGTGTAGGAAATGCTGTTATTACTAATCGCTGTTACCGTCATTTCACCAATGCGTTCGCCGCTTTGCCACTTTAAATAGGCGCCAATCTTATTGCTGTTAGCAAGCTCTAACTCTTGCCATGTTTTTTCGTACGTTGCCCACGGTGTCCACAAGTGCCAATTAGCTAAATCCAACACCCAGCTTTGAAATTGCGGTTGCTGACAATGGCTCGTTATGGTTTTTTCAATAGTATAGCGATTTGGCAATAAAGCGCTGGTTATTGCAATTACCAAAACTATGCTAAACAAGGTGCGAATTAAGTACCGCATTTGGCTCCGTATTTTCAGAAAACACTATAGTTATCATAGTATTTTTAAACATTCTAATTAATAGTCTATACTAGGTAAGTGGCTGATGCTAACGTTGCTTTAGCGCTATGTTTTGCTCACCAAAGTTTAAGTGGCAAATTACCGGATAACAAAAAAAATAATTGTGACCAGAGAAAGAGTTCAAAGGTCTTGTGACGACGTAGAGGTTTCATGACACAACCTGCCGAAGAACAGTTTTTATTCTTGAATGAAGATGATAACGAAACCCCCGAGCAGTACTCTGGTTTTTGGGATGTTTTGATAGTAGATGACGAGCCTGAAGTGCACTCCGTTACACAGCTGGCGCTGTCAGGTTTATCGTTTTGGAATAAACAACTCAGATTTCATCACGCTTATAGTGGTGAAGAAGCAGTTAAAAAACTAACTGAAATCCCCAATATTTCAGTGGTCTTGCTCGACGTGGTAATGGAAACCGACGACGCCGGATTAGTAACGGTTAAACGCATTCGCGAAGAGTTAAACAATTCACAATTACGAATTATTTTACGTACGGGTCAACCGGGTTATGCACCGGAAGAAAATATTATTCGTGAATATGATATTAATGACTATAAAACAAAAACAGAACTGACACGCGCCAAACTGGTAACCTCTCTTGTAACTGCACTTCGTTCTTATCAACAACTATGTGAACTATCAGAGCATAATACTGGCCTAGAAAAAGTACTTGATGCGGCCAAATCGATTAACGGCCTTGAAGATTTAACGGCCTTTGCTTCACAAGTTATTGAGCAGATCGCCAAGTTGTTAGACGGTTCTGGTGATGGTGTGATTGTGAGTGCCGAGGGCGGACGTTCCGCTGTGCTTGGTGGTAGCGCTGAATACAAAGGAGCTGTTTGGCAAGGTATAGAACAAATAGATAACAGCCGAGCGCTAGGCGTATTGCAACAAACGTTAGCAAATAAAACTCATCAAATTGACGAGCATGACAGCTGCTTTTTTGTCGAGGATGACAAATCTCAGTTTGCGATTTATCTTGAAACCAAAGAAATGGTGCATGAGCAGCAGATTAAACTTATTGAAATCTTTTTGCAGAATGTGTCATCCGCATTTAAAAATGTCAGAATGCTCAGTGAGCTGCGTGATGCAGCTTACAAAGATAAACTCACCAAGCTACCAAATCGTAACGACTTTATAAATCAAATTGGCCGTTTTTACTCAGATAGTAATAACGATTTCTCTCTTTACTTTATTGATATAGCTGACTTTTCATCAATTAATAATGGTTTAGGGCAAGATGTTGGCGATTTACTATTACAAGCGGTAGCAACGCGAATTCAAGAAGATGTAATTGGCATCCGTTATTTTGCGCGCATTGGCGCGGATGTGTTTGCGGCATTAGTTGAGTCCGACAAAGTGACGCCTGAGTCACTCAATCATATATTGTCTTTGCCTTTTCATGCTGGTGAACATTTATTGCCGGTTAACTTTCACTTGGGCGTCTGCGAGCAGCAGTACTTCTATAAAGATGGAAAACAAACACTCAAGTCGTGTTATATCGCACTTAATTTAGGTAAAAAACACTTAAGATTTAACTACGAATATTATCTGCCAGAAATGGAAGAGAAAATGGCGTGGCAGCTTGGAGTGCTAAAAGAGTTACGCCATGACTTTAGTGAGCATAAGTTGGCTGTGTGGTATCAGCCGCAAATTTGTTTAGCAACACGTGAAGTAATTGGCTGCGAAGCATTATTAAGATGGCCAAACGAGCAGGGCAGTTTTATTTCTCCGGCGATTTTTGTGCCCTTAGCGGAGCAATCTGGGTTAATTTTACCAATTGGTCAATGGGTGTTAGAGCAAGCTTGTATAACGCAAAAGCAGCTATTAGAACTTGGTTTTGATATGCGTATTGCTGTGAATGTTTCAGTGCCGCAATTTCGTGATCCTCAGTTTGTTAGCAAAGTAAAAGACACACTAGCAGATCACCAAATAAACCCTCAGAAAATTGAGTTAGAAGTAACTGAAAGCATTGTGATGGATGAACCTGAAATTGTGATTGAAGCACTAACTGAGCTAAAAGAGCATGGTTTAGAAATTGCGATTGATGACTTTGGCACAGGCTTTTCGTCATTGTCATACCTTAAAAAACTTCCGCTTAACCGCATTAAAATAGACAGGGCCTTTGTAAAAGACATTCCTGAAGACAGTGGTGCCATTGCAGAGTTAATTGTATCACTGGGTAAAAAGCTTGGTTTAAACACCATTGCTGAAGGAATTGAGAATGAAGATCAGGCGAGTTGTTTGCGCCTAATGGGTTGTGAAGAAGCGCAGGGCTTTATGTTTGCAAAGCCAATGCCGTATGAAGAACTCAAACAATTCTTGCTGGCTAAAAAATAAACACTAGAGGCTAGCGCTAAACTCAGCTATAATTTGCGGCCATTTTATTCTAGGGGCATTTTATGGCTGCTTTATCAGCAGAGCGTAGTCTTTTTTCATATCCAAAATATTGGGCCGAGTGTTACGGTCCATCGCCTTTTTTACCAACCAGCAGAGAAGAAATGGATGCCCTTGGTTGGGATTCGTGTGACATTATTATTGTAACGGGTGATGCCTATGTTGATCACCCAAGCTTTGGCATGGCTGTAATTGGCCGTGTGCTTGAAGCGCAAGGCTTTCGTGTCGGTATTATTTCACAGCCAGATTGGTCTTCAAAAGATGCCTTTATGTCGCTCGGTAAACCCAATTTATTTTACGGTGTAACCGCTGGTAATATGGACTCGATGATCAACCGTTATACCGCAGAAAAGCGTTTACGCCATGATGATGCGTATACGGCTGGTAATATTGGTGGTAAACGCCCTGATCGCGCGGTGATTGTATATAGCCAGCGTTGTAAAGAAGCTTATAAAGATGTACCAGTGGTTATCGGTGGCATTGAAGCAAGTTTACGCCGTATTGCCCATTTTGATTACTGGTCTGAAAAGGTGCGTCGCAGTGTTATTTTTGACGCCAAAGCGGATATTTTAATTTACGGTAATGCAGAAAGGCCTCTAGTTGAAGTGGCGCACGGTATTGCTGCGGGTAAAACCATGGATGAAATGCATGACATTCGTGGTACTGCTGTTATTCGTAAAGAGCCATTACCTGGCTGGCGCGGTTCAGACTCCACTGCCATTGATAAAATTGGCAAGATAGACCCAATTCCAAACCCTTATGGTGCAGATGACGTAGGTTGTAGCAAATCAGAATTTAAACAAGCGGGAATTGAGCTAGGCGCTGAAGCTAAACCTATTACTATTCAGCCGCCGCGCTTAAAGCCGTGGGAAAAAGTGTATGTAAAGCTGCCAGCTTATGAGCAGGTAAGTGTAAATAAACCTCTGTATGCACATGCGTCACGTATTTTACACCAAGAAACTAACCCAGGTTGTGCCCGCGCACTTTTCCAGCGCCATGGTGATCGTTCGGTTTGGGTGAACCCACCGGCATTTCCACTTGAAACACAAGAGATGGATGATGTATTCGGTTTACCGTATCAGCGTGTGCCTCACCCAAGCTATGGTGATGAGAAAATTCCTGCTTACGATATGATCAAAACTTCGGTCAATATTATGCGAGGCTGTTTTGGTGGCTGTTCATTCTGTTCAATTACAGAGCATGAAGGGCGTATTATTCAAAGCCGTTCCGAGCAATCAATTATTGATGAAATTGAACAAATTCGTGACAAAGTACCGGGTTTTACAGGTGTTATTTCTGATCTTGGCGGCCCAACAGCCAATATGTACAAATTGCGCTGTAAAAGCAAAAAAGCAGAAAGCACTTGTCGCCGTTTATCCTGTGTTTTCCCTGATATTTGTAAGCATATGGATACTGACCAAACGCCAACAGTAAACTTGTATCGCAAAGCGCGTGAAGTTGAAGGTGTGAAGAAGGTGTTAATTGCATCAGGTGTGCGTTATGACTTAGCAATTGAAGATCCTAACTATGTTAAAGAGTTAGTGACACACCATGTTGGCGGCTACTTAAAAATTGCTCCAGAACATACTGAAGATGGCCCTTTATCTAAAATGATGAAACCGGGCATGGGCACGTATGATCGCTTTAAAGAACTTTTTGAAAAATACTCAAAAGAAGCGGGTAAAAAACAGTATTTAATACCGTATTTTATCTCTGCTCACCCTGGTACAACAGATTTGGATATGGTCAATATGGCATTGTGGTTGAAGCGCCATGATTTCAAATTAGATCAAGTGCAAAATTTTTACCCGTCGCCAATGGCAAATGCAACCACCATTTACCATACCGAGATGAACTCACTTAAGAACATTAAGAACAATACGGAAGTTGTTAGTGTGCCAAAAGGCGCGCGTCAACGTCGCTTGCATAAGGCGATTCTGCGCTATCACGACCCTGCCGGTTGGCCAATGATCCGTGAGGCATTAAAGAAAATGGGGAAGGCGAAACTTATTGGTAACGGTCCTAATTGCTTAGTGCCTGCAGAATCAAGAGGCGAGCAACGTAAGTCTGGTCAGAGTAAAGGTGGTAGGCCTGCACTTTCTCGCCATACGGGATTTGGCCAGTTTAATAAAGCAAATACAAAGCCTAAGGTGGGTGGCAATAAGTCGCGTGGTGGTAAATCAGGTAACTTTAGTAAGAGCAGAAAAAAAGCCAGCTCATAAGAGTTGGCTTTTGAATGTTACTTTACTCAATCGGAATTCCCTTCCTGAAACTAACTATACGGTTTTAAGCTTAAGCTAAACTGAATGAGTGAACGAAATAAAATGGCGAGTTATAAACTCGCAATTTTAGTATTTAACATCGATTAGTTGTGATTACTCTTTCTCAAATGGCACGCCATTTTGCATCCATTTTGGTGCTGGCTTATCTTTAAGGTGGTGATCAAAGTATTCCATCATACGAATCGAGAAATCTACTTGGTTCGGAAACTTCTTCAAGTGGTGTGGTTCACCTTCGTATTGTAAGAAAATCACATCTTTACCTGCACGGCGAAGCGCTAAATAGTATTGAATACCTTCCTGCCACGGCACAGCGCCATCTTTATCACCAAACATAATCATAATTGGTGTATTAACTTTATCTGCGAAAAATACCGGTGAGTTTTCAATATAGAGATCTAAGCCTTCAAACAAGTCTTTGCCAATGCGGCTTTGTCCGGTTTCGTACTGGAATTGACGCGCAAGACCTGATTTTAAGCGAATGCCACTGTATGCACTGGTCATGTTTGATACTGGTGCACCCGATACAACCGCTTTAAACATATCTGTTTGCGTTACCATAAAGGCGCTTTGGTAACCGGCCCATGAGTGACCTTGTAAACCAATCTTGTCTTTGTCTGCCACACCCATATCAATCAGTTTTTGTGCTGCGTTGATCATAGTTTGAGTTGATGATTTACCAGGGTGACCAATTTCAAAACGGATATCTGGTAAGAAAATCGCGTAACCATTTGAAGTAAACATCGGGAAGTTCGGTCTGTGGTTTAACTCCATTTTCGGGAAGTCATACATGCGTTGGCTCATATAGCGGTAGAAATAAATGACCACAGGCACTTTATCGCCTTTTTTATAGCCGGCAGGTTTTATTAGCACGCCTTGTAAATCTTCACCATCAAAGCCTTTATACTCTATCAGTTCAGGTTTACTTGCCCATGCAAAATTCTCTTTTTGAGGGTTCAGGTTAGTTAATTTAGTTGAAGTGGAAAGCGATGTGTCGCTTAACCAAAAATCAGGAAATTCATGATAGCTCTGACGCGTATAAATTAACGTATCAGCATTTTTCGCTTTCTTTACTAGGTCAAAACGCGCTTCGCCAGCTAAAACCTGTTCCAGCTGATTGTTAGCTAAATTAAGCTTAGCAACGCCCGTTTGTTTGTTATCTAGGTTAAAGCTTGAAAGTAATAACGTATCGTTTAAATCAAAAGATAGTTTGTTTTTATCTAAGTTTTTAATGCGATAACGTGTTTCGGATTTATAGCCATGAGTTAAACGCGCACCTTGCTGCGTGTTTACATCAAATGCCCAAATATCGTATTTGTCATATACATAAAGGGTATTACTATCACTGCTCCAGCCTGCAAAACCATAGCCAGGTTGCTCGCTAGGATAATCGTGTTGGTCGTCGCCAAAAGTGGCACGAATGCCTTTGGTTATCGCATTCAGCTTGGCGTTTTTGAGTGATTTAAGCTGAACTTGACCCTTATCGAAGTAAGCAGCAAATTGACCATTAGGTGAAAGCGTCGGACGTGCGCGGGTATTTTCGCTAATTTTAACGCTGTTACCTGTTTTAGTATCTACTGCGTAGTAATCTGCAAAGAAACCGTCATACATAATTTTGTGAAGATGCGGTTTATTGCTATAACCTAGTAAAAATTGCTTTTCAGTGTGTAATCTAACATCTGTAACTTGCTCAGTTTCGAGCTGTACGGCTTTACCGCTGTTTAAATGAAATACCGCTTGGTAATGGCGGTTTTTGTTCTTTTCATTCCACTGTTGAATTTCGCGCGGCTTTATTTCGGCATCTTTGTGATGCCATACTTTTAAACCTTTTTGGTCACGAATTACATCGTAATCAAAAAGGTCGTTTTGCGCTTTGTATTTTTTCTTTTCAATTTTGGCTGAAAGCATTGGGCGCGTTTCAAAATAAAGGCGCTCGCCAGTTTCAGACCATTTTAAGTTAGCTGTTTTACCGATGAACCAATTCTCGATAGGGGTTTCGATTTGCTTTAATTGGTTGTTTTCACTGTGCCATAAGTAAAGTGAATGTTCACGACGACGCTTATCATCATTAACGTAATTACCTACCGAAAGTGCTAGAACATCATTAACTGGGTGCCATACGAGTTTGTTAGCTGCAACGCCAGGCTCAGCAAATAAGCTGCTCATTTCAAAATTTGGCAGAGCGATTTGGCTAATGGCGTTTTTATCGCCTTCTTTGCTTACTTGGCTTACAACAAGTTGCGTGCTGCTTGGTGCAATGGCGTAAGTAAGCACGTTTTCAATTGAATGCGTTTTATCGTTTGTTAAGTTCACAATGTTAAGGGTGTAAACTTTATCTTTTTTATCCGCTTTTAATTTCGCGTCTTTATCGTCTTTGTCTTTTGATGTTTTATCTGCTTTTTTATCACTTTCGGCTTCGTCTTTTTTCTTAACTTCAGTGCGATAAGCAAGCCAGTTACCGTCATTGGAAATAACAAAGTCTTCAACACGCTCAAAGGTGATAACCTTGCCTGTTTCGCTATTTACTAACGATAAATCATTTTTTAGCTTTTTCTTTTTATCTTTTGATGCACTTTCACTGGCAAGTAGATCTGGTTTAACGGTAAACGCGACCCATTTCTCATTTTTATTAATAACCGGTGATGTGCCGCGCTCAACAGTAGCAAGCAATGCTTTGTTATTTAGCGTATAAACCTGTCCTTCACTGTTACCGCGATAAGGGCTTGCGCTAAATGCGAGTAAATTTCCCTGCTCTGAAAGTTGGGTAGATTTTGCGTATTTAAAATCAAATACGTTTTTAAATTGAAGAGGTTCGCTGGCGCTTAATGCAAAACTGGTTGCTAACGCTAAGCTTGAAAGTGTAAACGCGAGTTTCATTAATGATTACCTAGTGCTAATTATTAGCTCTAGTGTAAACAGAAACCAAAAAGAAGAAAGAGAATGCGATAAGTCGCAAAATAGCGCGTTGAAGTAAAACATTTACTTCAACGCGAGGGGGTTAGTGCCAAGCTAAGGTGAAAAGTGACCACTGCGCGTCAAATTGCGCGGTTGGTTTTGCTTTAAAATCAGAGCGCACAAACTGGTTCATTTTACCTTCAACGTAGGCTAAAAGTAGATTTGCTAACTGTTCTTCTGCAAGGGTAAAGGTTTTACCTTCACGTAATTTACGTTCGCGTAATACTTGCTTTAGTTGCGTTTCTAGCTTTTCAAATAAACCTTGAATACGTTCACGTAAACGCTCTTGTTCACCTTGCAGTGCATCACCGGTTAGAATGCGCGTAATGCCTGGATTTTTTTCAGCAAAGCTCAGAAGCAACAATAAAATATTGTGAATACGGCTATGGGTGTCTTTTTCTTTTTCTAAGATAAGATTGATATTGGAAAGCAGGGCATTTTCAATAAACTCAATTAAGCCTTCAAACATACGTGCTTTGCTTGGAAAGTGGCGGTAAAGCGCCGCTTCTGAAACACCTACCTCAGTGGCTAGTTTAGCCGTGGTGATACGCTGTCCTGGACTGGTTTCAAGCATTTGCGCAAGTGCTTGTAAGATTTCTTCCTTGCGATTACTACGTTTTGTGGCAGGCATTTTTATCCCTTACTTCTTATCATTATTATCAACCTCAAGAGGCGCATATCTTAATTACTTATGATTTTAGATGCCAGTTTTTTTACTTTTTAGCCGCGAGTTTTGACGCGATTTCTTTCAATATTAAATGGCTAATTTGTTGTTTCGATTGTAGTGATAAGTGGCGTTCACCCTCTGGCCAAAACAGTGTCATGGCATTGTTTTCACTATTAAAACCAATGCTAGAATCAGACACATCGTTAGCGCAAATCATATCGAGATTTTTATTTTTTAATTTGCCTTTGGCGTAGTTAGCAACATCGTTGGTTTCGGCTGCAAAGCCTACTGTAAACGGGCGATTTGCTTTGAGTGCAGCAACTGAGGCAATAATGTCAGGGTTTTTGCTGAGCTCAATGGTCATGGTATCGCCCTGTTTTTTTATTTTATTATTTGCAGTCGTTGTTGCCTTGTAATCGGCAACAGCAGCGCAGCCTATAAATACATCTGAATTAACAGCTAGTTCCATGGCAGCATCATGCATTTGTTGTGCACTTTCTACATCAAAACGATTTACTTCACTCGGTGTGGTTAAATTCACTGGGCCACTAATTAGGTTTACATTAGCTCCTAGCGCTTTTGCTGCACGGGCCAATGAAAATCCCATTTTCCCTGAGCTGTGATTAGAGATAAAACGCACAGGGTCAAGCGCTTCACGAGTTGGACCCGCTGTAATAGTAACGGTTTTGCCTGCAAGCAGAGGTGTTTCATGGCGCATTAAACACAGTTCAACTAGTTCGTTTGGCTCAAGCATTCGCCCTTTACCTACATCGCCACAAGCTTGCTCGCCACTGGCAGGTCCCCAAATAGACACTCCATATTCACTTAATTTTTGTAAGTTTTGCTGGGTTGCAGGGTGGGCGTACATTTGTTGATTCATTGCCGGTGCAATCGCCACTTTTGCCGGGGTTGCGAGTACCAAAGTGGTTAATAGATCGTCGGCCATACCATGGGCCATTTTAGCTATGGTGTTAGCGCTGGCTGGGGCAATTAAAATAAGGTCAGCCCATTTAGCAAATTCAATATGCCCCATTGCCGCTTCTGCCGCAGGGTCAAGTAAGGATGTCGAAACAGGATTACCTGATACAGCTTGCATGGTAAGTGGGGTTATAAACTGTTGCGCAGAGTCGGTCATTACCACTTTAACTTGCGCACCGTTTTCGGTTAAACGTCTTGTTAATTCAGCACATTTATAAGCAGCAATACCGCCCGTAATTCCCAATACAATTTTCTTCGACATAATATTTAATGACATGTTTTAAATTAGCTAAACCATACCATTTTCCATAATTTTTGGCGAGGCTGGCTATACTAATAAAATGATTTCAAACGTTAACATGGATCGTTAAATGCAAATAAATCAAATGCCCATAGAGGCAAGACCAAGAGAAAAGTTATTAAGTAAAGGCGCTAGTAGTTTAACCGATGCTGAGTTATTGGCGATTTTTTTACGTACTGGCATTAAAGGGCTGAATGCCATTGAGTTAGCCGATACATTACTCAAACAACAAGGCTCAATTGGTCAGCTCTTTTCATTGGAATGTGATTCATTCTGCCAACAATTAGGGCTGGGGCCCGCAAAATATGTGCAGCTGCAAGCTGTGCTTGAATTAAGTAAACGCTTTTTTGCTGAGCAACTTCAGCGTGAAGCCGTATTTGATTCGCCTTATTCGGTAATTAACTATTTAAAATGCGAATTACAAAAAGAGCACAAAGAATGTTTTTACTTGCTGCTGCTTGATAGCCAAAATAGGCTCATTAAATCGGTCAATCTATTTCAAGGCACCATTAATGCCGCATCGGTCTACCCACGAGAAGTTGTTACTACGGTATTAAAATACAACGCGGCAAATGTGATTTTGGCCCATAATCACCCCAGTGGTATTGCTGAGCCTTCAGAGGCAGATAAATTAATAACTAAGCGACTATCAGACACACTTGCGTTGATTGATGTGAGTATTTTAGATCACATTATAATTGCAGCAGGTAATACGCATTCCTTTGCTGAGCATGGTCAAATTTAAAGGGTAAAAAGTGAGTTTATTAATGCTTTTTTGTAAATAGCTGTTTTTACAGTTATTAATATTATTGAAAATTATTCTCAATAGCATTAAAATTTGTAGTGTAATTAATTTTGAAAGCACTCATTTATTATGTACGTTTGTATTTGTCATGCAGTTACTGAAAAACAGATTAAACAGGCCGTAACCGATGGTATGGATTCGATGCGTGATGTGCGTGGTTGTTTAGGTGTAGGCAGTCAATGTGGTAAATGTGTATGTCATGCAAAAGATGTCATCACACAATCACAGCAAGAATTAGCTATTAAAGTAAGTGTTGATTACACCAGCTGCCAAAAAGTAGCTTGATTCAAAATATGAGATTTCTAAATTAAAAAAACCGCGTAAATCGCGGTTTTTTATTACTCAAAATAAAGAGTGCTTACTTGTGATAATCCAAGCAAATCTCCACTTCATTTTTTGAACCCATGGTAACAGCAACGCGCTGGTGAATTTCTTGCGGTTCAATATCTAAAATACGATCAAGGCCAGCATACGCAACACCGCCAGCTTGCTCTACTAGCATTGCCATTGGGTTTGCTTCATAAAGTAAGCGCAGCTTGAATGGCTTTTCTGGATTTTTTGTGTCTTCAGGGTAAGTGAATAAACCGCCGCGACATAATAAACGGTGAACATCACCTACCATGCAGGCAATCCAACGCATATTGAAGTTTTTCTTGCGTGGGCCTTCTTCGCCTGCAAGGCAATCAGCAATATAGTTTTGCATTGGTGTTAGCCAATGGCGCTGATTTGATGCATTAATTGCGAATTCTTTAGTATCTTCAGGAATAGCTACTTTATCTTCAGTAAGTAAGAAACTGCCGTGAGTTCTATCTAATGTGAATAAACGCGTACCTTTACCAATGGTGAGCGCCAACATAGTAGATGGTCCATACAGTACATAACCTGCAGCCACTTGGTGTTTGCCCGCTTGCATGAAAATGCTTTGATCATCAGCAGCTTTATCTTTTGGCGCTTTCATAATTGAGAAGATAGTGCCAACTAACGAGTTAATATCGGTATTTGAAGAACCATCAAGTGGGTCAAATGCAACGATATATTCAGCATCAGGGTTGCCAGCAACAGTATAATCTTCTTCTTCAGATGCAATGGCTTTTACGTAGCCAGACTCAAGTAGAATATCTTTAAGTAACTGGTTCGATAAAACATCAAGCTTCTTTTGCGTTTCACCTTGAATGTTCTCGTCTAAGGTTGAACCTAAAACACCTGATAATTCACCTTGGCTTACGCGGAATGAAATTTCTTTACAAGCAGCAAGAATCGTTCTGATCAATGATAAAAGATCACGAGGACAGCCGTCTTCGATCAATACTGGTGGAAGTCTACGCATTTTATATTCCTGACTAATAGCTTATTGCCACATAAAGTGAGAGGGTGGCAACAGGCAACCTTTCGGCAGCGCTCAGTTAAATTTGTATACAATTGTGCATTAGCTTGTGTATGATTTAAGCACCATGCACCATTGATAATGAAATAACAAAGAAAGATGCAAAGATTAGTACAACCATTTCTGCTGATCTGTGCTTTGTTACTGTTAAGTATACCAAAAGCGCAGGCAACCCTGAAACCCATTGAATCATTTACTCGCGAAATGAATCGTTATCCGGGTTATTTTACCTTTTATTACGATAATGCTTCGGGCAAGGTTTACTTAGAAGTAGATAAATTAAACCATGAATTTCTGTTGCAACTAAGTATGCCTTACGGCCTAGGGTCAAATGATATTGGTCTTGATCGCGGTCAGTTAGGTGATACTAAAATTGTGCAATTCGAAAAGCATGGTAACAAACTTTTATTAAAACAAAATAATACTTACTACCGTGCAAACAGTACTAACAAAGCTGAGCTGCAAAGTATTCGTGAAGCATTTGCTTCAAGCGTATTGCACGGTTTTGAAATTAAAGCTGTGAGCAATGAGCGCGCTTTAATTGATTACACACCGTATTTATTATCCGATGTACATGGCGTTTCAAGAACGTTAGCGAGTCGAAACCAAGGAAGCTTTAGCTTAGATAAAAGTAAAAGTGCTGTTTATATGCCGCGCTCTAAGTCGTTTGCTAAAAATACTGAGTTAGAAGCGATTGTTAGCTTTAATGGCACAAAGCCGGGTAAATACATCAAACAAATAGCGCCAGACCCTTACGCTATTTCAGTACATTTACACCACTCGTTTATTGAAATACCGGATGATGGCTTTAAACCACGTAAATTCCATCCGCAATCGGGTTTTTGGAGTGAAGAATACAAAGACTATGCAGCGCCGTTATCTGAGTCTATGTATGTGCGTTATATTCCAAAACATCGTTTAGCGAAAAAAGATCCAACTGCTCAAATTTCAGAAGCCGTTAAACCAATTGTTTACTACCTCGACCCAGGTGTGCCCGACCCGGTAAAAACAGCGTTACTCGATGGTGCAAAATGGTGGCAGGCAGCCTTTGAAGCGGCAGGCTATAAAAATGCTTACCAAGTAAGAATGCTACCTGAAAATGCAGATCCGATGGATATTCGTTATAACGTAATCCAATGGGTGCATCGTGCAACCCGTGGTTGGTCATATGGTTCAAGTGTTATCGACCCACGCACAGGTGAAATAATTAAAGGCCATGTAACGCTTGGTTCTCTGCGTGTACGTCAAGATATTCTAATTGCAGAAGCACTCGCAGCACCTTATTTAAAAGGTGATGAAAACGTAGAAAAACTGCATGCGATGGCGCTTGACCGTATTCGCCAGTTAAGTGCGCATGAAGTAGGTCATACCTTAGGTATTGCGCATAACTTTTCTGCATCAGTAAAAGACCGCGCATCGGTGATGGATTATCCGCACCCGTTAGTGAGCTTTAATGATGATGGCAGCTTTAATACTGAAAACGGCTATGGCAAAGGCTTAGGTGTGTGGGATATTCAAGTTGTGAAGTATGGCTACTCTGATTTTCCAATTTTGAGCGAAGCAAAAGAGCTTGAAAAAATCTTAGCGGAAAATAAACGCCTTGGCCTTGAGTTTATTTCCGACAGCGATGCACGTGCCAAAGGCGGCGCACACCCAACAGCACATTTATGGGATAACGGTGAAAACCCAAGCCAAGAGCTACACCGAGTGCTCTCCATTCGTGAAAAAGCGATGTCGAAGTTTGGCATTCATAATATTAAAAATGGCACGGCGCTATCGCAGCTAGAAGAAGTGTTTATTCCACTTTATTTATTCCACCGTTACCAAACAGAAGCAGCGGTTAAATTGATTGCAGGTGTTGATTACGATTATGAATTACGTAGTGGTGATACGTTTAAAGGTAACAAGCTTGTTGATGTTGCTAAACAAAAAGAAGCACTAAGTGCGCTATTAGCAACGCTTGAAGCGGACCAGTTAGTAGTGCCAGAGCTCGTACTTAATGTGATTACACCAAAAGCGTACGGAGAATACAAAACCCGCGAAAGCCTAGTTGGACGTACCGGTTTAACACTCGATCCGTTAGCATTACCGGAAGTATCAGCAAATCACACATTAACCCTGCTGTTAAACTCCGAGCGTCTAAATCGTTTACATTTCCAAGCGATGCGAGATAGCAAACAATTAAGTGCGCGCAATGTGTTATTTCAACTCAGTGAGCAAGTGTTTTTCAGTAACCAAAAGCAAGGCATGTTGCATCAAGTGGCACAGCGCATTCAAATGGTAACGGCATATCATTTAGTGAACACTGCATTAAGTGATAAAACTGACCCTGAAGTACAGGCTGAACTAGCAGGACAAATTGAATTTATAGCCCGTAAATTTGCGCGTTCTAATGATAACTTTAAGAAATATCTTGCGAATATCTTATTTAAATCGTTAGAAGAGGGTCAATGGCAAGGTCACTTTAAGCCACTGCCGATGCCGCCGGGCTCACCTATTTAACACCTAAATAGTAAGTTATGGCATACTAAGCCCATTAGCGAAATCTAATGGGCTTTTTTATTGAACTGTTAATCTATTTAAAGCTCATATCGAATTTATACGACAAGAATCAACAACAATGCATATTCATATTTTAGGTATTTGCGGCACCTTTATGGGGGGCATCGCAGCCATTGCAAAATCCTTGGGCCATAAAGTTACAGGCTCAGATCAAAACGTTTACCCACCAATGAGTACTCAACTTGAGTCTTTAGGCATTGAGCTAATTCAAGGTTACGATGTTGCTCAGTTAAAACCACAACCAGATATTGTGGTGATTGGCAATGCTATGAGCCGTGGTAATCCATGCGTTGAATATGTGCTTGAAAATCGTATTCCTTATACGTCGGGCCCAGAATGGTTAAAGCACAATGTACTGCAAGATGCGTGGGTACTAGCGGTGTCGGGCACCCATGGTAAAACTACCACTGCAAGTATGCTTGCATGGGTATTAGAATACGCAGGTCTTGATCCAAGTTTTTTAATTGGTGGTGTAGTACAAAACTTTGGCCTGTCGGCGCGCATAGGTAAAACACCGTTTTTTGTTATTGAAGCGGATGAATATGACACCGCATTTTTTGATAAGCGTAGCAAGTTTGTACACTACTTACCGCGTACTTTAATTCTCAATAACCTTGAATTTGACCACGCTGATATTTTTGAAGATTTAGCGGCAATTCAAAAGCAGTTTCATCACTTATTACGCATTGTACCAGGGCAAGGTAAAGTGATTTGGCCAAGCGATGATGTGAATATTCAGCAAGTGATAGAAAAAGGTTGTTGGAGTGAGCAAGAGCAACTTGGCAATGACTGGGATTATCAACTTATAAACGCCGATGGCAGTGAGTTTGATGTGCTTCTTGGTGGTGATATTGTTGGCCGTGTGAGCTGGCAAGCTATTGGCGAACATAATGTTAAAAACGCTTTAATGACGATTGCAGCAGCACGTCATGTAGGTATTCCTGTTGAAACATCAATTGCGGCGCTGGCCGAGTTTATTTCACCAAAACGTCGTATGGAATTAAAAGGCGAGGTTGCGGGCATTAAGCTCTACGATGATTTCGCCCATCACCCTACTGCTATTAAAACGACGTTAGCTGGGCTTAGAGCAAAAGTGGGCCAAGCGCGTATTTTTGCCGTATTAGAACCACGTTCCAATACAATGAAAATGGGCGTACATCAAAATACATTATTAGCGTCGCTCGAAAATGCCGACGATGTGATTTTATTTGAGCCTGAGAATCTAAGCTGGTCACTCAAAGAGGCTGCCAATAACGCTGGCGCTTTATGTTTTAACAGCACAGATGAGATCGTTAAAACGCTACTTGAAAAAGCAACTGCCGGCGACCATATATTGGTAATGAGCAATGGTGGCTTTGAAAATATTCATAATCGTATTTTAGATGCGCTCGCCAACAAATAGGCTTTTTATGACGCAAAACCATGAATTTAATGAAACCATTACCGTTGCATTTAGCGGTGCTTCAGGTATGCCGTATGGTTTAAAATTAATTGAAACGCTAATTTCGTTAAATCACCAAGTATTTGTGTTGGTATCAAGCGCTGCCCGTGTAGTACTTGATACGGAATCAGATGTAAAACTATCGGGCAACGAAGAAAAGGCAACTGAGCAACTGACAAGCTTATTTAATGCCAAGCCAAATCAACTAAAAGCATTTGGTAAAGATAACTGGTTTAGCCCTGTGGCATCGGGTAGTGCTGCACCTAAAAAGATGATTGTCTGCCCGTGTAGTGCAGGTACTGTTTCGGCGATTAGTCATGGTGCATCTGATAACTTATTAGAGCGTGCTGCTGATGTGGTGATTAAAGAAAAAGGCCAATTAATGCTGGTGGTGCGCGAAACACCGCTTAGCGCGATTCATCTTGAAAATATGCATAAGCTGGCGCAACTAGGTGTCACTATTATGCCCGCAGCACCTGGGTTTTATCATAACCCTAGCTCAATTGACGACTTGGTTAACTTTATGGTGGCGCGCATTTTAGATCATCTCTCTATTGAGCATACGCTGGCTAAACGTTGGGGCTACGGCTGCTAATTAATCCATTCAAAATTGGAACGCAAAACACAATGACAAAAGCTCTCGAAATTGTTGGTTTAGAAAAAACCTACAGTAACGGTGTTCAAGCTGTTAAAGGAATTGATTTAACAGTCGAAAAAGGCGACTTTTTTGCACTGTTAGGTGCTAATGGTGCTGGCAAATCAACCACAATTGGTGTGATTTCTTCACTTGTTAATAAAACCAAAGGCACGGTAAAAGTCTTCGGTCATGATATTGATACCGACCTTGGTAAGGCTAAAACTAATTTAGGGTTAGTACCGCAGGAATTTAACTTTAGTCAGTTTGAAACACTTAACCAAATCCTTGTTAACCAAGCGGGTTACTATGGCGTGCCACGCGCAGAGGCGCACAAGCGTGCTGATGAGTTGCTTGCACAACTTGGCCTTGCTGATAAAAAAGATAAGCAAGCGCGCACGCTTTCAGGTGGTATGAAACGCCGTTTAATGATTGCACGTGCGTTAATGCACAAACCTCAACTGCTGATTTTAGACGAACCCACGGCAGGCGTTGATATTGAGTTGCGTCGCTCTATGTGGGAATTCTTAAAAGAAATAAACTTGCAAGGCGTGACGATTATTCTCACCACTCATTACCTTGAAGAAGCGGAAATGTTGTGTAAAAACATTGCGATTATCGATAAAGGTCAAATTATTGAAAACACCAATATGAAGTCACTGTTGGCAAAGCTTGATAAAGAAACTTTTATTCTTGATCTCAAGCAGCCAACATCGGCATTTTCACTTGATGGTTACACAACTCGTGAGATTGACGACCATACAATCGAAGTAGATGTGGAAAAATCACAAGGGTTAAATGATGTATTTGATGCATTAAGTACGTCAGGTAATACGGTGCTAAGTATGCGTAATAAAGCGAATCGATTAGAAGAGCTATTTGTTGCGATTGTTGAAAAGGGGCGCGAGCAATAATTATGAGTAGTCAATTTACTGCATTAAAAACACTGTGGATCAAAGAGTGTATTCGCTTTACCCGAATTTGGGTGCAAACCTTAGTGCCGCCAGCAATTACCATGTCACTGTACTTTGTTATTTTTGGCAACCTAATTGGCTCACGTATTGGTGATATGGGTGGCTTTAACTATATGGAGTTTATTGTACCGGGTCTGATCATGATGTCGGTGATTACCAACTCTTATTCCAATGTGGCATCGAGCTTTTATTCAACGAAATTTCAAAAAAGCATTGAGGAGCTGCTAGTTTCGCCAGTGCCTACCTATATTATTGTATTAGGCTATATGGGCGGCGGTATGGCACGCGGCCTATGTGTTGGCATTATCGTCACTATTTTGTCGCTGTTTTTTGTTGATATTCAAATTCATAATGTTGCCGTTATTTTTGCCACAGTATTACTTACCGCAGCCGTGTTTGCGCTCGGTGGTTTAATTAATGCGGTATACGCTAATAGCTTTGACGATATCAGCATTATCCCCACCTTTGTTTTAACGCCGCTAACTTATTTAGGTGGCGTGTTTTATTCAATCACCTTGTTACCTGATTTTTGGCAAGGCGTTTCACAATTTAATCCAATTATTTATATGGTTAATGCATTTAGGTACGGCTTTTTAGGTGTATCTGATGTAGATATCACAACGGCATTTGCAGTAATTATTGCGTTTATCAGTGCGTTATTTGCTGTTGCATACCGTTTAATTGATAAAGGGGTTGGCATTCGCCACTAAAATTATGTCTGACGCAAATTCAAGAAGTATTAGTTCGAATCAACAAGGACTAAATGAAAAGTTAGAAGAAGTGGTACGTAAGCACCTAAGTTCTGAGTTTAAGAAGCCGATTGCAGCGCATACGCAAACGGCTTTTGATGAAGTCAATAAGAAGGTACAGCAATTTGCTGGGCCGATTATTCTCGATTCATGCTGCGGGGTAGGTGAAAGCACCGCTAATTTAGCGCGCAAGCACCCAGATGCCTTAGTTATAGGCATTGATAAGTCGGCACATCGTATTGAAAAACATGATGTTGAATACAAGCAAACTGAAAACGGTCAGTACTTATTAGTACGTGCAGATTTAAATGACTTTTGGCGCTTGGTGGTTGAGCATCAATGGCAGGTGACACATCATTACTTGTTGTATCCAAACCCGTGGCCTAAAGCTAAACATTTAGGGCGCCGCTGGCATGGAGCACCGGTGTTTCCTTATATTGTGAAAATTGGTGGTCAACTTGAAGTAAGAAGTAATTGGCAAACCTATGTTGATGAGTTTGCCTTTGCCCTTGGTTTAGCTGGCGTGGATGTGTCTGTAACGCCATATAGTGCAGACACAGCAATTACTCCATTTGAGCGAAAGTACTGGGCCAGTGGCCAACAAAGCCACCGACTGCAAATTAACCTTAACTCGCTTTAGCGGTTTGTGAAATGTGAGCCAGCTCTCGAGCTGGCTTCGCGTAGTAAAAACCCTGTACGTATTTAATGCCCGCTTTTGCGAGCTTATCGGCAACGAGCTTGTTTTCAACGCCTTCTGCAATCAAGGTTAAGTTCACTTCCTTAGCAAAATTGGCAATGTGTTGAATAAATAAAAACACTTCATCGTCTTTGGTAATTTGTGAGACTAAAGAGCGATCGATTTTTAAGCCATCGACTTCTAGTTTAAGAATATTCGAAATATTTGAGTAACCAGTTCCAAAGTCATCGATAAAGACCTTAGCACCGTGTCGTCTTACCATTTCTACAAAGCCTTTGATTTCCGTTAGGTTGGCAATCGCTTCAGTTTCGATAAGCTCAAATGAAATATGGTGAGGTGTAGGGTAGCGCTTTAATTCATCATCAAGAAATTGCGCCAGGCTTGGGTCTAACATATCTTGCGCAGTTAAATTCATGCTCCAGCATAAATTAGTTTGGCGAAAGCGCTTAACGCAATCAAGAAAAACCATGCGAGTTAATTGTCCATCCATGCGACTGCGATTTACGACAGATAAAAAGTAATCAGGCTCATATAAAGCATCGTTAATCTTAATGCGTGCTAAGCCTTCGTACTTTAAGGTTTCGTTACCGTCGATAGTGAGTATTGGCTGAAAGTGCGCTTCAACTTGGCCATTTTTAAATGCTTCTCGCACATCTTTGGCAATTTTTAAGTTGTGCTGATATTGATTTTTAATGATGTTCATTGCATCGGAGTAAAACACCACAAGCTCACGACTACGCTTAGCTTGTTCAACCGCAATACGTGCATTTTCAATTAACAGTGTTTTATTGCCAGTGGCAATACCGGCACATAAGGTCACGTAGATAAATGGGTCATATAATAACGGCGCATTTTTATTTAGATTTTCGACAAGTTTTAAACAGGCATTGCTGTCTAAGTTGGGCGATAGCAATGCTATTTTATTGCTTGATAAGCGATACAGGTGACATTCTGTGCTTTTTAACTTATTTAAACGTGCCAGCAGTTTTTGCATTACTTCATCACCAATGTGGGAGCCGTAAAAACCGTTAATATCTTCAAGATTACTAATTAATACTATGGCCAATTGCATGTGCAGTGGTGAATGGCTTTGCAGTTTTCTTTCTAGCGCAATGTGGTTTGCGTAGCCCGTAACGGGATCGCGGGTTAAGTTTTGTTTTAGTAGATAAATGTAAGCGCTGCCCACTAAAGTTGCGATAAAGAAAAAGAAACTTGCGGTGATTACCGCTTGGGTAACACTTGCTGCAAGCTGTTCATTTAAATCTTTAATGGTGATGTCGGCGCCAGTTAAATAGGTGCGCCCGTCTTTTGCTTGAAACGGTAAAAATATGGTGCGGAAATGGCCCCACTGATCTTCTGAATGCTCGAATAAAGGCTCTGTTGAATAAAACGCTTTAACGTTTAATTGTGTCGCTTCAGGGTAAAGGTCATAAAAGTAAGTAAGCTTATTGTTTTTAATATCCTCGTTAGTATAACTAGATGCAGAGAAGTAAACTTGATCGCCTTCTTTTATCATCGCGTATACGTATTCGAGTTCTAGCTTGCTGGCAAACTCAGAGAGTTGTTTGCTTTTTAATAGGTAGCTTTTTTCATCAATGTGGTCGGGGTCGGTAATATTGTCGTGGTATTCGTCACCGAGGATAAATTTAACACTTTGTGCTGCGTTTAAGAGTTTAGCGTCAACATCTTTTAAAATGTCGTTGTAGGTGTGTGAATAAACGTAATAAACATAGCCGCCAAGGCTTGCTAAAAACAGTACACCCGCAAAAAAAAGCCAACGAATTCCTTGATTTGAATAATACATGCGCATCCTTGCCAAAAACTAATTTTTGCCGCAATTGAAAAATACTGCTTTACTGTATAGCAAGCAAAGGGTTATGTTGTTTTGAAACACCTTATAATAGTCAATTTAGTGTGTTTTTTACAGCAGTAGATGGAGATATTGTGCAAATTGCGAGACTTTTTCTTGTAATTGAAGTAGAGTTGACAGCCTTTTTTTATGAATATGTTTGAACACTTTTTGGGTAAAGTGAGTAGTATGGTTGATGAAACACGTCAAGCAGTGCGCCCAGCAATAGCGTCTGAAGAAAGCTTAATGCGAATTTTTACGGTGCCAGAGGCGCCGGGCTCGACTTTGGCTAAAATTGAGCAAGAAATATCTAGTAACTTAGCAGGCTTTCTTAACGAAAATATTGCAGCGGTTGAAAAACCTTTGCATGAAATTGAAAAAGATTTCCAAGCTGCAAATATCCCTGAAGAACCTCGTTTTGTATCTGAACACGCCCAAGAGTTAATGGAAAAGCTGGTGGCACATTCAGTACACACGTCAGCGCCGAGCTTTATTGGTCATATGACTTCGGCCTTACCGCATTTTGTTTTACCTCTGTCAAAGTTGATGGTGGGGTTAAACCAAAATCTGGTAAAAATTGAAACATCTAAAGCATTTACACCATTAGAACGTCAAGTCTTGGGTATGATGCACCACATGGTTTACGGCAAAGATGATGCCTTTTACCGTAAGTGGATGCACAACGCCAAAAATGCCTTAGGTGCATTTTGTTCAGGCGGCACGGTTGCCAATATTTCAGCACTTTGGGTTGCGCGCAATAAGCTGCTTAAACCAGATGGCGATTTTAATGGTATAAATAGCGATGGGTTAGTTGCGGCTATGATGCATTATGGCTACAAAGGCTTGGCTATTTTAGTGTCAGAGCGTGGTCACTACTCACTTGGTAAAGCTGCTGATGTGTTAGGCATCGGTCGCAGTAATATTGTATCTATCGAAACAGATCATAATAACCGTGTTGATGTTGCTAAAATGCGTGAAAAGGCTAACGAATTAGCAGAAAAAGGCATTAAAGTGATGGCAATTGTTGGTGTTGCAGGCACAACTGAAACCGGCAATATTGACCCGCTTAATGAAATGGCAGACCTAGCTGAGGAAATCAATTGTCATTTTCATATTGATGCTGCTTGGGGCGGTGCAACCATGCTATCTAATAATGCGCGTGGGTTATTAGCTGGTTGCGAACGTGCCGATTCAATTACCATTGACGCACATAAGCAAATGTATGTGCCAATGGGTGCAGGTATTGTGCTTTTCAAAGAACCAGATACGGTCAATGTGGTAGAACATCATGCTGAATATATCTTACGTAAAGGCTCGAAAGATTTAGGCTCACACACCCTTGAGGGTAGCCGCCCAGGTATGGCGATGTTAGTGCATGCGTGTTTATCAATTATTGGTCGCAAAGGCTATGAAATGTTAATTGATAAAAGCCTTGAAAAAGCGCGCTATTTTGCTGAACTTATTAAGCAAACAGATGACTTTGAACTGGTTACTGAACCAGAACTTTGCTTGTTAACATATCGCTATGTACCAGAAAAAATTAAAGAAGTACTTAAAACGGCAGATGAACAAACTAAGTTAGATATTTACGCAGCACTTAATCGTTTTACTGCGAGCATGCAAAAACGTCAGCGTGAAGCAGGGCGCTCATTTGTATCGCGTACACGTTTAACGCCATATCAGTACGATAATTTACCGACAGTAGTATTTCGCGTTGTATTAGCAAATCCGCTTACATCAAATCAAATATTGCATGATATTTTAGCGGAGCAGCGAGAGTTGGCTGGTAAAGATCCAATATTTAAAAAGTATTTAGCGAAATATTTATAATTTAGCGTTGTGAATTTTTTATGAAAAAGGGAGCATTTGCTCCCTTTTTTACGTTTTTATTTAACCTGAACTCGGATGAGATAATCGTAAACCCTAAGCCTCGGTTTCAATATCCACAATCAAGTCAGACGTAATAGACTCGAGCGCTTCAATCACATCATCTTTACTTAAACCTGCAGGTAACTCTACCCGAGCTTCTGCGTTAAACAGAGGTACACCCCAATTAGGCGCGCTTTGTTGCTTTGAGTTAAAGTGAATAATTGAGGCACCTTTATGGCGTAACACACTAGAAAGCTCTTGCACTATACCTGGTCTGTCATTGCTGGTAATAACAAAGTTAAGCTGTTGGCTTGCGTCGGTTACTTGTTCTTGCCCTGCTTCAATTTTTACTTCGAGATCGGGAATGGCGTGAATTGCGCCCTCGAGTGCCGACAAATGTTCTTCAGGTACTTCTAACTGTAAAATTCCGGCAAAGTGGCCGCAAAGGTGGCTTAAGTTACTGGCTAACCAATTGCCATGGTTAGCTAAAACCGCTGAGGATAGTTCATCTACTAGACCTGAGCGGTCAGGACCAATAATTGTTAATACTAACTGCTTCATATACTTGTCTCGTTATCTAATTAGCGCAACCCTCTCTACACAAATTAAGAAATAATTGTTAGCTAATTCAAAGGATTAAATGGAGGTGTAGAGCTGTTTAAGTATTGATGATTGACTGCCTTTTGTCCAATTTATTTTGTCAAATTTTGTTAAATAATCGGTGTAACTTTTCGGTCATAAAAACGAAATATTTCATTCTCTGTAACATTTCTGTCATCTTGACAAAATATAATGCACGCCAACTAAATCCTAATTCTATTTGTAAGGGCCAATGGATGAGTTCCAATCCGCCAAGTGTTGAATTCAATACTAATAGAAACAGACTGATCAAAGATAAAGTCGCCAAATACAGTATTACGGCAGGCGGTACATTAGTACTGGTTGCCTTATTGTTGATCTTCTTTTATCTGTTGTATGTAGTACAGCCGATTTTCGCTTCATCACATGTTGAAGTGAGAAATCAATTCGCTTTACCTGAAACGCAAGAGTACGTTGCGGCAGGTATGGAAGAGCAAGGTGAAATCGCTTACTTGTTCACACCAACTGGCGAGCTAAGTTACTACACCATTAAAGGTGAGAAATTTGGCACTAAGCTAACAAGCTTTAATGTGGAATTTGATGCACCGGTAACCAGCTTTGCACGCACTGTGCCGCATCAGGCTATGTATGCTTATGGTCTTGAAAATGGCGCAATTAAAGTTGTAAACCCGAAATTTGAAGTAGGATTTGCCAACAATGGCCGTACCATTAAGCCAAGTATTGCGTATCCACTCGGTGAAAGTGAAGTGATGATTGATGACGAAGGTGCATCAATTCGTAAATTCGCGTTCAGCTATGTTGCTGATGATAATCAACTTGGTGTACTCGCATTAACCGGTGATCAACGTCTGCTGTTTAGCATGCTTGCAGCGGAAGAAAATATGTTCTCTGGTGAAATGGAATGGTCAAGTGAAACCGCGGAGATTGCTGTTGAAGGCAAAGTGGATGAATTATTAATCTCACCGGACTTTAGTCGTGCATTTGTGCGAGTGGCTAATAAGATTTACATTTACAATACGCGCGATATTGAAGATATTACGCGTATTCAAGTGCTTGCCGCGAATCAAGAGAATGCCAACCTAGTTAAAATGCAATTATTGTCAGGTGCTAACTCATTAATGTTAGTTAACGACAATGGTGAAATTTCACAGTGGTTTGAAATTAATGGTGATTCGGGTCGTAAGTTCGCCAAAATCCGTGCTTTTGCAAGTGGTGATAAAGAAATTTCAGGGCTTTACAGTGAATTCTATCGCCGTACATTCTTTAGCACTAATAACCAAGGTGATTTATCGCTTTATTACACTACCAGTGAAAACAACCTGTGGTCGGGTAAGGTAGCAGACGCGGGAATTGATTTCTTTGCGGTGTCACCACGCTCAAACGCAGCATTAATGCTGGCGGGCAATCAACTAATTGTTGTTGATATTGAAAATGAGCATCCTGAAGTATCTTGGTCAGCATTGTGGCAAGAAGTATGGTACGAAGGTTACCCTGAACCTGCTTACATTTGGCAGTCTACATCGGCAAGTGATGATTTCGAAGCTAAGTTATCGTTAGTACCAATCTCATTCGGTACAATTAAAGCGGCAATGTATGCGATGCTATTTGCGGTACCGATTGCGCTTTCTGCTGCTATCTATACAGCCTATTTTATGTCGCCTGAACAGCGTCGAATCGTTAAGCCAACGGTTGAAATTATGGAAGCATTACCAACCGTAATTTTAGGTTTCTTAGCGGGTCTTTGGTTAGCACCTCTGATTGAATCTCACTTACCTGCAATTATGCTGATTTTAGTATTAACGCCATTGGCGATAATACTCACAGCATTCTTTTGGCAAAATTTACCAGAATCGATTCGCCACAAAGTGCCAGACGGTAGCCACTCTATCTTACTCATTCCAGTGGTATTACTAGCAGGTTATATCTCGTTTGCACTGAGTCCTGCGGTAGAGCTTTGGGTATTTGATGGTGATGTACGTCGTTATATTACTAACGAGTTAGGCATTGATTTTGACCAACGTAACTCGTTAGTTGTGGGTATTGCAATGGGCTTTGCGGTTATTCCAACAATTTTCTCAATTGCTGAAGATGCGGTATTTAGTGTACCTAAGCACTTATCGAATGGCTCGCTTGCACTTGGTGCAACGCAGTGGCAAACGCTTGTTCGCGTTGTATTACTAACAGCAAGCCCAGGTATTTTCTCGGCAGTGATGATGGGTTTAGGTCGTGCGGTTGGTGAAACCATGATTGTATTGATGGCAACAGGTAATACGCCGATTATGGATTGGAGTATTTTCCAAGGTATGCGTACGCTTGCAGCAAACATTGCGGTAGAAATGCCAGAATCAGAAGTAGGCAGCACGCACTACCGCATCTTATTCTTAGCAGCGTTTGTACTGTTTATATTCACCTTTATCTTTAACACGATTGCTGAATTTGTTCGTCAGCGTTTACGTGAAAAGTATAGTTCACTGTAAGGTTAGGAGATTTAATAAATGAAGCAGTGGTTTAAATCTGGCTCACCTTGGATCTGGATGACAGGTGGTGCAGTAAGTATCAGCTTAATCTCGGTTATTGGCCTACTGGCAATGATTGCAGGTCGTGGTTTAGGGTTCTTTTGGCCGTCAGAAGTAACGCAATTTGAAATGCACCGTGGCGACGTTAAAGAAACCGTTATCGGTGAAATTTACGACCGTGAAATGGTGCCTGTTGAGCGCTTAAAAGCGGCGAATGTTGATTTACACGGTTTTACGGGTGAAGAAGTAGAGCGTTTACTGATTAAAACTGGTAACCGTGAATACGTAGACCTAGATTTCCGTTGGATTTTAGCAACGGATATTATTGAGCAATCTACCCCGAGCCAATTAGCGGTATTTGAGCGTAGTAAAAACGGTAACTTTTACGGTTACATTGAAAGTGTGATCAAAGACGGTAAAGTTGTCGCTGAAGCGCAAAAGTTAATTGAGCTAGAGCAACTTGTAGAGCGCGCAGTTGAACTTAATGAGTCAGCACTTGATTTGCAAAACGGCCCCATTGGTCATATTAACTACGACCTAGAACGTTTGCGTTTAAAAGAAAAAGCGCTCGACCTTAAAGGCGAATTAACACACGAAAAAGTCGCGGAGTTTGAGGCTCAGCGTAAAGACTATCGTGAGCAATACTTGGTGCTTGAAAAAGAGCTATTTAAGTTTCGTGATGCGGCAAAGCGTGACCAAGTTATTGTAAAAGATATGCGTGGTGAGTTAGTAACGATTCCACTTTACCAAGTGCTAGACGTAACACTACCAAACGATATGGGTTTAATGGCTAAATTAGGTCATTACTTCAAGCAAATCGGTAAGTTTGTTAGCGATGACCCACGTGAAGCGAACACCGAAGGCGGGGTATTCCCTGCGATTTTCGGTACCGTATTTATGGTTATGTTAATGGCGGTAATCGTAACGCCGTTTGGTGTAATCGCCGCGATTTACTTACACGAATATGCAGCGAAAAATTCAATTACTAAAATGATTCGTATCGCGGTAATCAACCTTGCCGGTGTACCATCGATTGTTTACGGTGTATTTGGCTTAGGTTTCTTTGTTTACATGCTAGGTGGTAGCATTGACCAATTATTCTACCCTGAAGCATTACCAGGCCCAACGTTTGGTACGCCAGGTGTAATTTGGTCAGCACTGACATTAGCAATTTTAACTTTACCGGTTGTAATTGTATCAACGGAAGAGGGTTTATCACGTATTCCAAGTTCAGTTCGTCAAGGTTCGTTAGCACTTGGTGCCACCAAAGCTGAAACTATTTGGCGTATTATTGTACCAATGGCAAGCCCTGCAATTATGACAGGCTTAATTCTTGCGGTTGCACGTGCAGCAGGTGAAGTAGCACCACTGATGTTAGTGGGTGTAGTAAAAATGGCGCCAACACTGCCAGTTGATATGAACTTCCCGTTTGTACACTTAGATAGAAAATTTATGCACTTAGGTTTCCACATCTATGATGTTGGTTTCCAAAGCCCGAATGTTGAAGCGGCACGCCCGCTAGTTTATGCCACAGCGTTTTTACTTGTGGCGGTAATTGTGGCACTGAATATCACAGCAATTGGTATTCGTAACCACTTACGTGAAAAATTTAGGTCGTTAGAACATTAATTGTTCTGCGGTGATAAAAGTTTAATAGGTTTAGTAAAAATGATTACTGTTGCTCCAGAAATAAATCAATCTGCAACTGGCTTACAGCTTGATTTAGAAAACTTATCGGCAGAACAAACTGCTCTTGAAATTAAAGACTTAGACCTTTACTACGGTGACAAACAAGCGCTGAGCAATATCAGCATGAAAATTCCAAAGGGTCAGGTAACTGCATTTATCGGTCCTTCAGGTTGTGGTAAGTCAACGTTATTACGTTGTATTAACCGCATGAATGACTTAGTCGATACGTGTCGTATCGATGGTCAAATCTTGCTACATAACCAGAATATTTATGACAAAAGTGTAGATGTTGCAGCGCTTCGCCGTAACGTTGGTATGGTATTCCAGCGTCCAAACCCATTCCCTAAATCAATTTATGAGAATGTGGTTTATGGCCTACGCTTACAAGGTGTAAAAGACAAACGTAAATTAGACGAAGTGGTTGAATCGTCATTACGTGGCGCCGCACTTTGGGACGAAGTAAAAGACCGTCTGCACGACAGCGCATTTGGTTTGTCAGGTGGTCAGCAACAGCGTTTGGTTATTGCGCGTGCAATTGCAATTGAACCTGAAGTACTGCTGTTAGATGAACCAACATCGGCGCTAGATCCAATTTCAACATTGGTAATCGAAGAGCTAATCAACGATTTAAAAAATAAGTACACAGTTGTAATTGTTACGCATAACATGCAACAAGCGGCACGTGTGTCTGACCAAACTGCGTTTATGTATATGGGTGAACTAATTGAATACTCTGATACAAATACGCTATTCACCACGCCGAAGAAAAAGAAAACTGAAGATTACATTACAGGTCGTTACGGGTAAGGATTAAAGTTATGGATCATAATATTTCAAAGCATATTTCAGGTAACTTTAACCAAGAACTTGAAAACGTTCGCAACCATGTTTTAGCTATGGGCGGACTGGTAGAGCAGCAATTAAACTCTGCGCTTGATGCGGTAAATGACAGTAATGCGGAGCTTGCAAAAAAAGTTGAGCACGGCGATTACAAAGTAAATGCAATGGAAGTGAGCATTGACGAAGAATGTACACGTATTATTGCAAAGCGTCAGCCAGCAGCAAGTGACTTACGTTTAGTTGTGGCGATTGCAAAAACCATTGCAGATTTGGAGCGCATTGGTGATGAAGCGCGTCGTATTGCAAAAGTAGCACTTGAATCAACAGCGAAAGATCAGCAAGGCTTGCTGGGCAATATCGACAATATGGGTCGTCACGTGTCGCAAATGCTGCACGATGTACTAGATGCATTTGCCCGAATGGATGCCGAAGCGGCATTTCGTGTGCATAAAGAAGATGCCAAAGTTGACCGCGAATATGAAGCGTTAACACGTCAAATCATGACGTATATGATGGAAGATCCGCGCTCAATTCCAAAGGTTATGGATTTAGTGTGGTCAGTACGCTCATTAGAACGCATCGGTGACCGTTGTCAGAACATCGCTGAGTACGTAATTTATTTTGTAAAAGGCAAGGACATTCGTCATACCTCGCAAGACGATATCGAGCGAGATATTATTGGTAAATAAGTTAAGTAACTATTTTAAAAGGGTAAAAGCGGTTTCGCTTTTACCCTTTTTTGCTTTGGTGTTCATAACTTTTTTAGTCTATTAACTAGCGTAAATTTAATTGTTTGATAATCTAAGTTAAGGAATTTCAACTTACTGTAATACTTGTATGTTAAAGCCTTTCCTCACTTGGCTGATTCCTGTAAAATTTGCGCGCTTTTAAAATTTAAGGGTCAATTATGGCTAGTAATGCATTTTTAGGGGTTTTTGCGAAATCTCCTATCAAACCAATTGAAGAGCACATAAAAATTGTTCATCAAGCCAGTGCTTTGTTAACGACTTTTTTTCAACATGCGTTTAATAAAGAGTGGGAACAAGCATCTGAGATCCGCATTAATATTCGCGATTTAGAACGCAAAGCGGATGTACTTAAGCGTGACATTCGTTTGCAACTTCCTCGTGGATTATTCCTGCCAGTTGAGCGTACAGATCTTCTTGAACTGATCACTCAACAAGACAAAATTGCTAATAAGGCTAAGGACATAGCTGGTCGTGTACTTGGCCGCGAAATGGAAATCCCTGAGCAAATCCAAGCTGATTTTATTACTTACCTAAACCGCTGCATCGACGCGACAAAACAAGCTTCTAAAGCTATCAATGAACTTGATGAGCTATTAGAAACGGGTTTCCGTGGTCGTGAGGTGACGTTAGTTGAAAACATGCTAGAAGAGCTCGACGCAATTGAGCGTGACACCGATGAAATGCAAATCACTTTGCGTCGTCAGTTACGTGAAATCGAAAATGAATTAAACCCAATCGATGTAATGTTCTTATACAAAATTCTCGAGTGGGTAGGTGACTTAGCGGATATCGCTGAACGTGTAGGTTCACGTTTAGAACTGATGCTAGCACGTTAATTAAATTAATATAAAAATTAAGTTAAAGGTTACTTGATGGATATTATTGCAAATTACGGCACCACTTTGGTGATGATTGCTGCCGTAGTGGGATTTATCATGGCGTATGGTATTGGTGCGAATGACGTTGCCAATGCAATGGGTACGTCAGTTGGCTCAAAAGCGCTAACAATTAAGCAAGCGATTATTATCGCAATGATTTTTGAATTCGCTGGTGCATATCTTGCCGGTGGTGAGGTTACATCAACGATACGTAAAGGCATTATTGACTCGTCGGCATTTGTTGCCATACCAGAGTCATTAGTGATCGGTATGATTTCAGCGCTATTAGCTGCTGGTGTATGGTTACTTGTTGCGTCATATTTAGGTTGGCCTGTATCAACAACGCATTCAATTATTGGTGCAATTGTTGGTTTTGCATTGGTTGCGGTGGGCTCTGAAGCAATTCAATGGGGTAAAGTTGCGGGTATCGTAGGTAGTTGGATTGTTACACCTGCTATTTCAGGCTTTATTGCTTACCTTATCTTTATGAGTGCACAGAAACTAATTTTTGATACTGACTCACCACTTAACAATGCAAAGCGCTTTGTGCCTATGTACATGGGTCTTGCAGCATTTGTTATGGCGTTAGTAACAATCAAGAAAGGCTTAAAGCATATCGGTTTAGACCTTGGTACAGCAATGGGTTACGGCATCGCAATCGGTGCTGCTGTTTTAGTTGCACTGTTAGGTAAAGTATTGATCGCTCGTCTTAAAATGGACCCTGCAGCTGACAAAGAAATGCAATTTAACAATGTTGAGAAAGTATTCGCTATCTTAATGATTGTAACTGCATGTTGTATGGCGTTTGCACACGGCTCAAACGATGTAGCAAATGCGATTGGTCCACTTGCTGCGGTAGTGAGCATTGTTGAGCACAACGGTGAAATCGTTAAGAAATCGTCACTCGTTTGGTGGATTTTACCACTAGGTGGTTTAGGTATTGTTATCGGTCTTGCGATTCTTGGTAAGAAAGTAATTAAAACCATTGGTGAAGGTATTACGCACTTAACACCAAGTCGTGGTTTTGCTGCAGAGCTTGCGGCTGCTTCAACGGTTGTTATTGCATCGGGTACAGGCTTACCAATTTCAACGACACAAACGTTAGTAGGTGCGGTACTAGGTGTTGGTATGGCCCGTGGTATTGCGGCACTTAATTTAGGTGTTGTAAGAAATATCGTTGTTTCTTGGGTTATTACCTTGCCAGTAGGCGCGGTATTAGCTATTGTTATCTACTATGTATTGGCGGCTATTTTTGGCCTTCAAGTGTAAAGACTTTTAGCTTGAAAAGACCCCATATGCGATACGCAATGGGGTCTTTTTTTGTCTGAAATTTGTATATAGCAGCTTGCTAATCAAGTTAGCGGTTCACATAGCGCACTTACAGCGCTGTAATTTTACCGTTGTAACATAGCATTAAAAGATAAATTAAATCTTGTTTGGTTTCATTTCACTAGGCGCTATTTGCTCATTTATTTAACAGAGTTATTAGCACTCGCAATTAATTGATTAAATCTCAGTGACATAATTGATTTTCCATTGTTAATTTGTTTTTATCGTTATTAATTTGAAAATTAATCGGTTATTACGATGAAAAACCTTCCTAGCATTAAGCAGCTGCAATACTTGCTTGCAGTACATCAGCATCAGCATTTCGGCAGGGCTGCAGAAGCCTGTTTTATTGGTCAATCTACCTTAAGTAGTGCAATTCAAAATCTTGAAGAAACACTGGGTTGTCAGCTAATTGAGCGTGAAAACCGCAGTATTATGTTTACCTCAATTGGTGAAGAAGTGGTTGAGCGAGCGCGTAAAATAATCGACGACACAATTAGTGTAAAAGAGCTTACAAAAAGCTTTTTAAATCCACTCCAAGGGCATTTAACCCTAGGTATTATCCCCACGGTTGCAAGCTTTATTGCGGCTGATTTATACCACTTATGCGCAAAAGAGTTTCCTGAACTCGAACTGGTTTTAATTGAAGATACGAGCGATAACTTATTGGACAAATTAGAAAAAGGCCAAGTTGACGTAGCGCTATTGGCACTGCCTTATAATACCAATAAGTTTCATACTCATATTTTGGCACAAGACCCATTTAATATTGTAAGGCACAAGGATTATCAAGCGGCAGAAGGTGTGGTTGATTTTAACTTGTTGCCACCGTCATCGGTGTTTTTGCTAGAGCGCGAACATTGCCTTACCGATCATGCACTGAGTGCGTGTCATTTGAGTAAAAGTGAGTGTATAAATCCCTTTGAAGCTGCAAGTTTGCATACCTTACTAAGTATGGTTGAGCGTCAACTTGGTGTGACTTTTCTACCGCAAATGGCAATTAATGCGGGCATTTTATCTCATAAACCTATGGTGTTTAGCGCTGCGCAAGATACCGCTTATCGTGATATTGGTATTTTATGGCGCAAGACCTCAGGTCGCATACGCGACTTCCGCTTGCTGTGCGATAAATTAAAGCCATTCTTTACTGAAAAATGTGCACGATAAAATAATTTTAAACTTTTAAAACTATTTTTTGCACTCGCTCGACTATATAAGCAGAGAAACAAAACTCTTGGGGAATATGTGTTCTTTCAAAGTGAAAAAGGGTTAATCAAAAAAGCGCAACAAGGTGATAAACGCGCATGGCTTAATTTAGTAAAACAATACGAAAAGCCGATTTATCACACTTGCTTGCGTATGGTGAGTAACCCAGACGACGCACTCGAAATCATGCAAGAAAGCTTTATGAGTATTTATCGTTCGCTCGATAACTACCGTTTTGAGTCGAGTTTTAAAACGTGGGCAATCGCAATTACCAATCGCCGTTGTGTGGAGTTTTATCGCGCTAAAAAGGTACTCGATGAAGAAAAGCAAGAAATGCTGATAGCGGATATGCAAGAACCAGAATCTGCTGATTTGATGTTGTTTATGGCGCAGCAAAATAAGCAAGTTTTACAGTTATTAAATGGCTTACCTTGGACACAAAAGGAAGTGGTGGAATTAAAGTTTTTTCAACACTTTACGTTTGAGCAAATAGCGCAGCAACTTGATGTATCAACCAATACGGTAAAGTCGCGGTTGTATACAGCGCTGTCCAAATTGCGCCAAGAACTGGAGGTGTTAAATGGCTAACTTAGAAAGTATTTTTGAAAAATGGCTGGAAACAGGTGAACTTACACCAAGTGAGCGTCAATTGCTTGAACAAGATGCTGTTTATGCAGAAATGCTCGAAAACAGTGAGACTTGGCAGTCGCTTTCGGCAAAGTATCAAGAAACGCCTGTTCCGCAGTGGAATCGAGAAGCCACTTGGTTTGAGAAAACGAGCGGTGGTGCAAAGAGTAATCGTTTTGCTGCTTGGTTTGCACCAGCAGCTTTAGCCTGCTCAGTTCTAATGTCCTCGCTGGTTATTATGCGTGCCGAAGTAAGCGTTTCAGATAGTGGCTTTGCGATTAATTTTGCAGAGCAACAAAAGCAAGCTCCAACAGTCACTTATGAGCAGCTGCAAACCCTTTTGGCTGAGCAGCAGACAAATACCGCACAGGCGACTTATGCATTGGTTAAAGAGGCCATAGAGCAGGGGCGTGTGGAGCGCAAAGAAGATATTGGCGCCTTGGTTGCCGATTTAAACCGAGTCCGTCAACAAGATCAGGCGCTGATTCGCCTGCAATTAAACGAATTGGCACAACAGGTTGAGCAACAACCACAGTCATCAATTGCCAAAAACCACTCATGGGAGAATTAATCATGAAAACGAAAGCAAGCTTATTGATTTCACTCGCATTACTTTCTGGTCATGTTGCTGCCAATACACCAGCAAGCAATATGGTCGCTAAAAGCCAAAAAGAAATCACCATTATGAATAATATCTTAAAGGCATCACTTAACGCGGAGCCGGGTATTAAGGTGCGCCAAATTAATGGAGCTTATCTTGCAGACCAAGGTTATGTTTTTAGTATTAGTGCATCGGGGTTATCTGGTGGCTTCGGAAGCTGGAAACGTTTTTTTCTCGAACCTGATATCGAGTTTCATGATGAGGACGTAATGATCCGTGCAGAAGAGATGCGCATTGAAGCTGCTAACGAAGCGTATCATGTAGCGATGGAGGCACTGCGAGAGTCTTCTGAAAAAATCCGTGAGTTTGCCCAGCAAGAGCGTGAAATCGAATTTCAGTTACGTGAAGTAGAGCGTGCTCGTCGAGATTTAGATTTAGAGCGCAGACATGCACTGAAAGATAAAGAAGAAAAGTCGGTTAAAAAGGAAATTGAAAAGCTCGAAGCAAAGATAGCCAAACTTGAAAAAGAAAAAGAGCAGGTACGTGACAAGCGTGACGATGCGCAAGATAAAATAAAATCGACGACCAAAGAAAAGCACAAAAAAGTTGCTGAAACTAGAAAGCAAAATATTCGTGTTGCAAGCCAAACTCTGGCGCAAACTTTGTGTGATTACGGTGCTGGACTTAAAAGCTTAAGTAAAAATCACTATGTTAACTTTATTATTGATAACGCGACGGGTAATAAAGAAGATCTTGTTTTTGTTTATAGCAAAGCTAAGATTAATCAGTGTGTTGTGGGTGATATTGATGCGGAAAAACTACTTGCAAGTGCGCAAAGTTATACGTTTTAATTTTAACTGAATGCAATCAATTCACAGTAAGAAAAAACAAAAAAGCCGCTTAACTAGCGGCTTTAGAATTTAATAAGCTTTCAGCTTTTACGTTAGGTAAAAATAGTAAATACACTAACACTACAAGGTTAAAATAAGGAATCGCACCTAACCCAGCAAAAATTGCTTTAGGGTAGCCTTTTTCACTGGCTTTAAAGTAACAAAAGTAGCAAATCAGGACATTCGCAATTAGCAGTAAAATAATAAACAGAGCCATCGTCCCTCCCGTTTTTATGCAAAATCACTCTCAAATGAAATGATTTTTCTATATATCCATATAAAACCAGTTTAGCTTAATCTTTGGGCGAATTCCTATTGTTTTGTTAATTTGATTTGTAAAAATTGTTAAGCGATTGAGTTTTCAGAAGTGTTTTTTAGCTTTTTAATTTCAATCGCCGGCATCGGTTTACCAATAAAGTAACCTTGTGCGTAGTCAACACCAATTTCTTTAAGCAATTCAAAGGTTTCTTGGTCTTCCACGTATTCGGCAACACAGGTTTTACCGAGTGAATGACTGATGTCTTTAATGGCGTTAACCAGCGCTTTATCAATGTTATCTTGGGTCATATCTTTGACAAATGAACCGTCAATTTTTACTTGATTCGCAGGCAATTGTTTTAGGTAGCTAAAGGTGCTAAAGCCCGTTCCAAAATCATCAATCGAGAACTGACAGCCAATTTTTTGCAGCTGGGTGATCATCGCCGTGGTCGCGACAAGATTGCTAATACTCGCTGACTCTGTAATTTCGAAGGTGAGTCTATCTGGGCTTACATTATGCAGCTTTAAACTTTGCGCTATGGTGTTTAACAGGTTGGCGTTATTAAAGGCTTGTGCAGAAAGGTTGATGGCGACTTTGTTTAATTCAGGGTATTCACCTAATAACGCGATAGTTTTTTCTATCACATTTTGGTCGAGTAAATCGATATCAGTCACCAGCTCTAATGACGGAATAAACTGGTTCGGATAAATAATTTCATCATTTACAATTAAACGAACAAGCGCTTCATAATAACTTACTTTTTGCTCTTTGTAGCACCATATTGGCTGAAAGTGCATGGTAAGGCTTTGCGCTTTAAGCGCTTCTTTTACACTGTGTGCCCATGTTATTCCCGATAGTAATTGCTTACTTTTTGCATCTGAATCTGAATAACAATGAACGATATTGCGGCCACGGCTTTTAGCAACGTAGAGCGCAATATCCGCTTGCTTTAAACATTCGCTGGCATCGCAGTTTTTATTATCAATTTGCGTTAAACCGATTGAGCAGCTAATCGAATAGCTTTGTTCACCAAAGCGAAAGCTCTGATTCTCAATAGTTTGACATAAGCTCTCACCAATCATATGGGCATCGAGTAAATCGGTATTTTCTAAAATAATGGCAAACTCATCGCCACCTAAACGACATACCAAGGCATCGCCAGACACACATTGCTCGAATAATTCTGCAACTTTTTGCAGTACTTTGTCGCCTTGTTGGTGGCCTTGCGAGTCATTAATAATTTTGAAGTGGTCTAGATCGATATACAGCAGTGCGTGTTGTTGGCTGTTTGATACGTTTTGGCAAAATAGGTTGAGCTGTTGGTCAAAGAAATAGCGGTTGTGCAAATTAGTCAATGTATCGTGATGGGCTAAATGTTGTAGGCTAAATTCAGCTTGTTTTCGTTCATCAATATTATCGATACTTAGCGTGATATTACTTTTAGCTTGGCGCTCTTTTATTGATTGCAACTTGCACTCAATCCAAATTTGGTGACCAAGTTTATGGTTTATTTGTAGTTCTAGTTTGTCTTTGCTGCCAGGTTTCATATTAATTGCAGAAATGAGTTTTTCGAGCTTTTCAGCCTCATGCTGAGGGAAAAAGCTGGCTAGCGGTTTGCCTAGACTAGATTGCAATCGATTACCGGTTAGGGCTTCCCAGGCGGGATTTAAAAAACAAATATTATGGGCTTGGTCAATTTCAATTACCGAGGTATTTAAGTGCATTAAAATACGTTGGTGGGCAGAGAATAAGTCTTTATAACCTTGTTGGCTTTTACTAAGCAGTTCTACTTTTTCAGCGAATTCATCATAACTCACCATAAAATCTTCACGGCGTGCAGCTTGTTCACATACTTTATTAATAATGTTGTGATTAAACGGCAAGCGAATAAAGTCGGTAACACCTAATAGCAGCAGTTGTTCCGCAAAATCAGCATCTTGGCTATCAATAATGGTTACAACAGCTTGGTTCGGTTTGTGTATACGTAATTGCTGCAAAAAGTTATTTACGCGCTCAAAGCTGCCATGGGTAGCATCAACAAGGACGATGGCGTAGTTATATTGCTGGATTAAGGTTTGCGCATCGGCGCAGTTATCGGTTGTGTTGATGGCAAAACCAAGTTCTAAATCATGGCGAATTTGTGCAGCGCGTTGTTCGTTAGATTCAACCAGTAATAGCGGTAACCGGCTGCTTTTATCTGTGTGCTCAGATAAAATATTAGCGAGTAAATGCGGTAGTTTGTTTAATTTGTCGTGCTGTAAAATGGCATCAATACCATACGCGCGAGCGGTTGTTTCAGCAATGCGTTCACAATAGGTAGGAGGTATCAATACGATAGGTGTATTTTTTGCAGTTGCCAGCAAGCCTGAGCGCACCATGCGTGAAAAGCGCCAACCATCAATTTCGCCAATAGCAAGATCGGTGATTATCAGGTTGAAAGAGTGCTTCTTCAGTAAATCGAGTGCCTCTAAACTATTACCCTTTAGCTCAATATCAAATACATCGACATTTTTTAATGCATCAACTAGCTGAGTTGATAGCTTAATGTCTGGTGTCACTACCAGCAACTTAAGCTTATTCGGCATTTAAACTGCACCTCTAAATCAGTTCACCACTCCTTGGTAAGTTTGATTTTCAAATGCCAAAAGATACCTAGTTTAGATAGTTAACTCAAGTAAATTTGGTATTTTACTCACCCGTTGATTCTTAAACTTTAACATTCAGTAGGTTATATTTTGCGCGGCCTGTTTTCCTTGATTTAAATCATCACTAACACTAGAATCGGCGCGACTTTAACCAAGTATGCCCTGAGTACTAATAACCAAGTGAGACAGACAAATGCGTGTTGCTGATTTTAACTTTGAATTACCCGATGAATTAATTGCTCGATTTCCAATGGAAGATCGCACAGCAAGTCGCTTATTAAAGTTAGCAGGTAATAGTGGCGAAATCACACACCATACGTTTGCTGATGTATTAGATTTTATAAATCCAAACGACCTGATTATCTTTAATAATACTAAAGTAATTCCTGCGCGTATGTTTGGTCAAAAAGCATCGGGCGGTAAGGTTGAGGTGCTCGTTGAGCGTGTAGTTGATAAACACACGGTACTTGCACACGTACGCGCAAATAAATCACCTAAAGTTGGTAACGAGCTTATTTTAGAAGAAACGGCAACTGCGGTAATGCAAGGTCGCCAAGGTGAATTATTTGAGCTGAAGTTCGAAGGTGAAGAGGGCGTACTTGATATTTTAGACCGTATTGGTCATATGCCTCTGCCGCCATATATTGACCGCCCTGATAATGAAAAAGACCGTAATCGCTATCAAACTGTTTACGGTGAAAAACCGGGCGCAGTAGCAGCGCCAACAGCAGGTCTTCATTTTGACGATGCGTTATTAGCAAAGTTAAAAGACAAGGGCGTTGATTTAGGTTTTGTAACGCTGCATGTAGGGGCGGGTACGTTCCAGCCAGTTCGCGTTGATAAAATTGAAGATCACCATATGCATTCTGAGTACATTGAAGTGCCAGAGCAAGTGGTTGCACAAATTAAAGCATGTCGTGAACGCGGTGGTCGTGTTGTTGCTGTGGGCACAACGTCAATGCGCTCATTAGAGTCGGCTGCAATGAAATCAGAAGGTGAGCTTGCACCGTTTTATGGTGATACGGATATTTTCATCTTTCCTGGATACGAATTTCAGGTGGTAGACGCGATGATCACTAACTTTCACCTTCCTGAATCGACACTAATAATGCTTGTGAGTGCCTTTGCTGGACAAGAGAATATTATGAACGCCTATAACACTGCAATTGAAGAAAAATACCGCTTTTTCTCATACGGTGATGCAATGTTCTTAACCAAAAAAGATATTTAGTACACCACTTAAAAACACGATGCGATGTAACTCTGTTACATCGCTTTACACGTAAATCTCACTTTCCACTTTTATTTCTGTTATCTCATCCCTATATCCATAGTATTGTGCTGTCAAAGCAGGTAAAATCGACCGATTATTTTACGCTCAATTGATGAAGTTGAGTAAAAGTTGGACTGTTTTTCCGGCATTTGAGGTTTTTATGAAATTTGAATTAGATAATACAGATGGCAAAGCGCGTCGCGGCCGTTTGATTTTTGAACGTGGTGTTGTAGAAACACCAGCATTTATGCCTGTAGGTACTTACGGTACCGTTAAAGGTATGACTCCTGAAGAGTTAAAAGGCACAGGTGCAGAAATTTGCCTAGGTAATACCTTTCACTTAATGCTTCGCCCAGGTACTGAAATCATCAAACAACACGGTGATTTACATGATTTTATGGGTTGGGATAAACCAATTCTTACCGACTCAGGCGGTTTCCAAGTATTCAGCTTAGGTGAAATGCGTAAAATTTCGGAAGAAGGCGTAATGTTCCGTTCACCGGTAAACGGCGAGAAAATCATGCTATCGCCAGAAAAAGCAATGCAAGTTCAGCGCGACTTGGGTTCAGATATTGTGATGATTTTTGACGAATGTACACCGTATCCTGCAACAGAAAAAGAAGCGCGTGACTCGATGGAACTATCGCTGCGTTGGGCAAAACGCTCGAAAGAAGGTCACGGTGATAACCCATCAGCATTATTCGGTATTATTCAGGGGGGTATGTACCCTGAACTGCGTGAAATTTCGCAAAAAGGTTTAGAAGAAATCGGTTTTGATGGTTATGCACTTGGTGGTTTATCAGTAGGTGAACCAAAAGAAGACATGATTAACATTCTTGACCACTGTGCTTACAAAATGCCAGAAGATAAGCCGCGTTACCTAATGGGCGTAGGCAAGCCGGAAGATTTAGTTGAAGCGGTTCGTCGTGGTATTGATATGTTTGACTGTGTAATGCCAACACGTAACGCGCGTAACGGCCACTTATTTATTACCGGTGGCGTAATTAAAATCCGTAACGCAGTGCATAAAACGGATACAGGCCCACTTGATCCAGAATGTGATTGCCATACTTGCGAGAACTTCTCACGCGCTTATTTACACCACTTAGATAAGTGTAATGAAATTTTAGGGGCTCGTTTAAACACGATCCACAACTTACGTTATTACCAACGCGTTATGGAAGGGCTTCGCAATGCCATTGCTGAGAACAAACTAGAAGAGTTTGTTGCAGACTTCTATGCGCGTCGCGGTATGCCGGTACCTGAATTAAAACAAATTGAAGACTAATAAAATTTAAGAGGAATTAACCATGAGTTTATTTATCTCAAGTGCGCATGCAAGTGCGGATGCTCCACCTGTTGGAAGCGGCATGGAAATGCTAATCATGCTAGGTATTTTTGGTTTGGTATTTTATTTCCTAATTTACCGTCCACAAGCTAAGCGTGTTAAAGAGCACAAGAGCCTAATGTCAGCATTGGCGAAAGGTGATGAAGTACTTACTGCTGGTGGCTTAGTAGGTAAAATCGTGAAAGTATCTGACGACAAAGATTTTGTTGTTGTTGCGCTTAACGATCAAGCTAACGTAACAGTGCAAAAAGGTTCAATTTCAGCTGTGCTTCCTAAAGGCACAATGAAAGCACTTTAATCAAAGGAATAAGTTGTGATTAATAAGTACCCATTATGGAAGTACTTGATGGTGGTAGCAGTTGTATTGCTTGGTATGCTTTACGCTGCACCAAATATGTACGGTAGTGATCCTGCCGTACAAATTTCAGGTGCGCGAGGTGCTGTGATTGAAACAGCGGATCTCGACAAAGTAAAAACAATTCTAACGAACGATGGATTTGATGCTAAATCAATCAAACTAGAAAATGAGCAAATCTTAATTCGTTTTAATGATGTAGAAACACAGTTAAAAGCGAAAGACCAACTAAGCGACAGTCTAGGCGCTAACTATATCGCTGCTATAAACTCTGCTCCTTCAACGCCGGCATGGCTTGAAAACTTGGGCGGTGCGCCGATGAAGTTAGGCTTAGATTTACGTGGTGGCGTTGAGTTTACGATGGAAGTTGATATGCGTACTGCTATCAATAACCAGTTAAAGCAGATGCAGCAAGATTTCCGCTCTGACTTACGTGAGCAGAAAATTCGCTACCGCAGCATTCGTGAAGTAGCAAACGCCGATCGCGTGCAATTAGTTTTCCGTAATGAAGAAGGCAAAGACGCCGCTGAGAGTTATTTGCAAAAGAACAATCCTAGCCTTGAGTTTCGCGATGACCGCAGCAATGAGCTAGCGTTTACAGCGCGTTTAACGGAAGCTAAGTTAAAAGAAATTCGCGATTACGCAATTTCACAAAACTTAATCATTATTCGTAAACGAATTAACCAAATTGGTGTTGCAGAACCAAATGTTCAGCGCCAAGGCCAAGAGCGTATTTTAGTACAATTACCGGGTATTCAAGACCCAGCACGTGCGAAAGAAATTTTAGGTTCAGCAGCAACGCTTGAACTGCGCATGGTTGACCAAGATAACGACGTACGCGATGCATTAGCAGGTCGTATGCCGCCGGGCTCAGAAGTAATCAACGATCAGTTTGGTCGTCCAGTCTTACTTAAAAAACGCGTAATGCTTGAAGGTTCACACATTACCGGCGCACAAGCGGGTTATGACCAATATCAACGTCCGCAAGTTAGCTTACAACTAGATAGCAAAGGCGGCTCAAAAATGGCTGCGTTTACTAAAGACGAAGTTGGTAATTTAATGGCGATTGTGTTCATCGAATACCGTCCATCGGGTAAGGTAGATGAAAACGGTAAAGCATTACCACCAATCAAACACGAAGAAGTGATAAACCAAGCAACTATTAATGAACGCTTAGGTCGCCGTTTCCAAATTACCGGTATTGATACACCAGCCAAAGCACAGCATTTATCTGAAATGCTTCGTGCAGGTGCGCTTGTTGCGCCAATTCAAATTGTTGCTGAAAGTACCATAGGTCCAAGCATGGGTGCTGAAAACGTAGAGAAAGGGATTACTGCGGTAGTGCTTGGCTTTGTTTTTGTACTGGTATTTATGCTGCTTTACTACAAAGGCTTTGGCATGATTGCAAATATTGCACTGGGTTTAAACCTAGTGTTAATTGTTGGTGCTATGTCAGTGCTTGCTGGGGCAACGCTTACCTTGCCGGGTATTGCCGGTATCGTACTAACCGTTGGTATGGCGGTAGATGCGAACGTACTTATTTTTGAACGTATTCGTGAAGAATTAGCTGAAGGGCGCAGTCCTCAACAAGCAATTCACCATGGTTACGACAGTGCATTTAGCACCATTTTTGATGCCAATATCACAACGTTAATTGCAGCCGTGATCTTGTACGCAATTGGTACAGGTCCTATTCAAGGCTTCGCAATCACTCTTGCTATCGGTATTGTAACGTCAATGTTCACTGCGATTGTTGGTACGCGTGCGATTGTTAACGCGTTAATCGGCGGTAAGCGCATTGAGAAGTTATCTATCTAGGAGAGTGTGATGCAATTATTAAAGTTAAATGAAACACTTAAGTTTATGTCATTGCGTAAAATCGCGATGACAATTTCAACTCTGCTGATTATCGCTTCATTTGTTTCATTTTTTACCAAAGGTATGAACTTTGGTTTGGATTTTACTGGCGGTACAACAGTTGAAGTTGGCTTTGAACAAGCTGCTGACCTTAAAGTTGTGCGTTCATCGCTACACGAAAACGGCTTCCCTGATGCACAGGTACAGCTATTTGGTTCAAGTAAGGACGTAAAAATTCGCCTTGAGCCACGTGAAGGTGAAAAAGCCGACATGATCAGTAATCAAGTACTCGAGATTCTTGAACAAACAGGCCAAAAAGTTGAGATCCGCTCAATAGAGTTTGTTGGTCCAAGCGTTGGTGAAGACCTTAAGGAGCAAGGTGGTTTAGCGATGTTAACAGCGCTAATCTGTATTTTGCTTTACGTTGCACTGCGCTTTGAATGGCGTTTTGCAATTGGTGCAGTAGCAGCACTTGCGCACGATGTTATTTTAACTGTGGGTTTATTCTCAGTATTAGGTTTACCGTTTGATTTAACTGTATTAGCAGCGGTACTTGCGGTTATTGGTTACTCACTTAACGATACCATTGTTGTATCGGACCGTATTCGTGAGAACTTCCGTAAAATCCGTATCGACGATACCATTGAAATTGTTGATATTTCACTAACGCAAACGTTAAACCGTACGTTAGTAACATCAATTACAACCATCTTAGTACTTGTGGCGCTATTTGTATGGGGCGGCGAAACTATTCATGGCTTCGCAACTGCATTACTATTTGGTGTATTTATTGGTACTTACTCATCTGTATACGTTGCAAGTTCTGTTGCAGTAATGATGGGCATCAGCAAAGAAGATCTGATCCCTGAAGAAGTTGAGAAAGAAGGTGCTGAATTTGACAATATGCCATAATTATTTGGTAATTTTGTAATAATTCTGAAAAAGGCCGGTGTTAATACTGGCCTTTTTTTTTGTCTTTAGTATGATACTGAAAATGATAAACATTCTCAAAGGCATTAAAATGAAAAAGCTAACTGTACTTGCTAGTTTTGCAGCAATGACACTTTTAACAGCATGTGGTGATAAACAACAAACTAACGCCGAAGCGGTAGCAAAAGCACCTACAGCGAATCAAGCGTTAGCAGACTACAAAGAGGGTGCTAAAACACTAGTGACAATGATTAAAGAAGCAAAACCAGATACTGAAATCGCTGTAAAGTCAGCTGAGTTAGTGGCAGGTTCTAAAACGATCATTACGCAGTTTATAAATAAACATCCAAAGTGTACTGAGTATTTAACAGCGCTTAACAATGCGGCGGATATCATTCCAACCTTACCGCTAGAAGAGATCGAGTCAGGTTATCATGAAGACGGTAAACTGCCTAAGTTTGACGACCCTAACTGTTACCATGCGAAGGACTTACTGGTGCATCCTGCAACGGTACAAGCAATGGCGACAATGGGGATTACCACTGCAGAAATGCGTGAAAGTGCAGAAATGGAAATTATTGAAGTTATTGCACACTTTTCTCAGGTTGAAAAAGCATTAAACTAACCTAAATTTCAAAAGGTTGTGATTATAAAGTGAAATAATTACAACCTTTTCTGACACTTAGCTTCTGAAATAATTCTGTCATTATCTCTTGTTATATTCGCCATCCGTAAAGAGGTGAATTATGCAAAACTTGAAACAATCGATCAGCCTTAAAGCGATTCTGTCAAAGCGACAGATCACAACGCTGTTTCAACCCATTCTTGATATTGAAAAAGAAACGGTGCTCGGCTACGAAGCTTTGTCGCGAGGCCCTGAAAATTCAAGTTTGTTCAGCCCTGTCGAACTCTTTGCCCAAGCTGAAAAAGATGCCTGCCTCTCAGAACTAGAGCTTCTTTGTCGTGAAAAAGCCATTGAGAACTTTGTTGCCCAAGGGTTGCCTGGAAAATTGTTTATCAATGTAAGTCCGTCTGCATTACTGGAAGCCGCGCATCCCAAAGGTGAAACTTTACAACTGCTTGCTAAACACGGCTTAGCCACATCACGGGTTGTGATTGAGATTACTGAGCGGGAGCCGTTAGCACAAAGCGACTTATTATTCGAAGCGATTAAACATTACCGTGATTTAGGTTTGCATATTGCGATTGATGACTTTGGTTCGGGTTACAGCGGGCTAAAACAGTGGTCTGAACTCAAGCCTGACATCGTTAAAATTGATCGTTACTTTATCGACCACTGCGATAAAAGTGTGGTGAAAAAAGAATTTTTACGCTCTATTTTAGAGCTGGCAAAAATCACTAATACGCGAGTAATAGCTGAAGGTATAGAACGCACTCAAGAATTAACACTGTTAAAAAATCTGGGGGTTGAACTAGCACAAGGCTTTTTGCTTGAACGCCCTGTATTTTCGCCGTGTCAGAGTTTTGATGAATGCATTGCTGCGCAAAAGTTAGTGGATATGCCACGCAATACGAAAGACGATTCCCCTTTTATTGGCAATTTATTACTAAGTCAGCAGTCTATTTTTGTCACTACTAATTGTGGTGTTGCGAAGAAGTATTTCGAGCAAGATAAGTTACTGCAAAGCCTAGTAGTGCTTAATCAAGATAATCGACCCGTTGGCATATTACACCGAGATCAACTTGCCGAAATATTTTCGTCAACCTATGGGGCGGCGCTACACTCTAAGCGCTCAGTCGATGAGGTTATGGATCACCAGCCTTTAGTGGTTGATAGATTGACAGCGTTGGACTCTGTGAGTCAAAAAATTACTGACTCAGATTTTGATATACGCCGCTATATTATTGTGACACAAGAAGGGCAATACGTTGGTGTTGTTGCTATTCGCGATATTTTAAAACACATTACTGACGAGAAAATTAAAAACGCGCAGCATGCCAACCCGTTAACCATGTTGCCGGGTAATGTGGCAATTAATGATAATATTGAACGTCGCTTAAATGCGCGACAAGATTTCGAACTAGCGTATATCGATTTAAATCACTTTAAGCAATTTAACGACCTTTATGGTTATGCCAGTGGTGACATGGTAATTAAACTACTTGCTGAAATTTGCCGCCAAGTGTGTAATCAAAAAGACTGCTTTATTGGTCATATTGGTGGCGATGATTTTATGCTGGTGTGTCCTAGTGACTTAGGCGAAGCGCTGTGTCGTAAAATAATATCTGAGTTTGAAACCGCCGTTAGAGCCTATTTTACGCCAGAGCACGTTGCAGCAGGGGGCTATTGGGCAACCAACCGCGAGGGTGAAAAGAAGTTTGTGCCCTTGTTAACCTTGTCTATTGGTTTAGTTAACCCTGATATTGAGCACTGCGAAAACAGCCATCAAGTGGCAGCGCTGGCAACCGATGCTAAAAAGGAAGCTAAGCGTTTTGTAACCAGTCACTTGTTTATTTGCAAACGCCGTCGCCCGACCATGGCGATAGTCAGACTACCGGTAGCAAAATAATCTATTCGTGGCGATTGAAAAACAATCGCTTTACCTAAACAGTAACTTGTTTTAACTTACTATTACTTGAGCTATGTTTGGGGCAAGTAATATGAGAATAAATGTACCATATTGTTTTATAGCGCTTATTTCACTTTTAACCTGTTCAGTAGTAGCAACAGAAATTGTGAAAGTTGCCAAAGAGCAGCGCAAGCTATACCCAAGAGATGATTACATTGTTAGCCTGTTAGAGTCGGCACTGGCCAACCAGCCTTACCAGTTACAACATGTGCCTGTTCACCCACACCAGCAGCGTACCTTACTAAAGCTCAGCCAAGGTGATGTAGATATTCATTGGGGCATGACGAGTCCTGACCGCGAAGCCATTGCTACCGCAATTCCTATTCCTATTTTTAAAGGGTTGATTGGTAAACGTATTGCGTTGATTAAAGACGATCGGCAAAGTGACTTTACTGCGATTGATAGCGACAAGCTAAAGCAGTTTACTGCGGTTCAAGGACACGATTGGCCCGACACTAAAATTCTTGCGCAAAATGGCTACCGAGTAAAAGCATTTGCACATTATAAAGCCATGTTCACTTTAGTCTCTCGTGGGCAGGTGGATTATTTCCCACGCTCTGTCATTGAAATTCAAGATGAACTTTTGGAGTTTAAGCCACTTGGTTTGACGATAGAGACCGCACATTTAATAAATTATCCTACGGCATTCTACTTTTTTGTAAATAAAGAAAAAACGGCGTTAGCCAATGCACTGCAAGCAGGGTTAACAGAAATGATTGCTGATGGTCGATTTGATAAGTTGTTTGATGATTATTTTGCAGAAGGGCTGAGCCAATTAAACTTAGCCAAGCGCGAAATACATTATTTAGAAAATGATTATTTTACAAATACAGCGCTGTTGCAAAATAAGGCGCTTTGGTACAAAAAATAAGGAAGCAATGTGCTTCCTTATTTATAAAACCTAGTTAAAGCATGCGATTATTTAAGTAATGCATCGCTTAAATGTGGACGAAGCTCTTTCACAATCGCTTGTGCAAGTTTTGGTGCGCCACATACAATATTGCCTGACTTATCTTGGTTGTTGCCGCCAGCAAAATCAGTTACTAAGCCACCTGCTTCTTTAACAAGTAGTTGACCTGCTGCAGTATCCCATGGCTTTAAACCAATTTCGAAGAAACCATCAACACGACCCGCTGCAACATAAGCTAAATCTAGCGCTGCAGAACCTGCGCGGCGCATATCTGCTGTATGAACGAATAATGCACTGAATGCATTCATGTATTCTTCCATATGATGCTTTTGCTTGAATGGGAAGCCGGTTGCTAGCACAGTACCTGAAAGGTCAGTTGCCTTATTTACACGAATACGCTTGCTGTTAAGCTGTGCGCCTTGACCGCGTGTCGCTGTGAATAATTCACCACGAATTGGATCGTAAACAACCGCTTGCTCTGTACGGCCTTTAACTTTTAATGCAATAGATACTGCGAAGTGTGGAATGCCCTTGATGAAGTTAGTCGTGCCATCAAGTGGATCGATAACCCAAAGGTAATCAGCGTCGCTGCCAAGTTGTTGACCTAGCTCTTCGCCTACAATGCTATGCTTAGGGTAAGACTTTAAAATAGTGTCGCGAATCATCGCTTCCGCGTCTTTGTCTACGTTAGTTACAAAGTCGTTGCTACCTTTTTGAAGTACTTCAACTTTATCTTTCTCTTCAAATTTTTGAAGAATAACTTTACCTGCATTTCGCGCAGCGCGAACCGCAATGTTTAACATTGGATGCATAGCTTTACCTTTAGGTTTTAAAAGAACTCATTAACTACTAAGTTGTGCCTTAATTTGGTCACCCCTCAGTTCAGCCGCGCTATTTTAGCGACTTTTTTGCGGTTGTAAACCAAAATAATAAATTTAATCTCTGGTTAACAATTAATCAAACTGGTGTGCTAAAAAATCGCTAATCGCGGTGTAATAGTCGAAATTTAATGATGAGTAGGCTAAAATCCGCGCCAGATAAAATTTCAGAGTTTAGAACGTAACATGACGCTAGATAAAATTCGTATTGTACTGGTTAATACTTCGCACACAGGTAACATTGGTTCAGTTGCTCGTGCAATGAAAACAATGGGCTTTAGCAAGCTTTATTTAGTTGATCCTGTTAACCCTGTCGATAGTCACGCAAGTGCACTTGCAGCAGGAGCAACCGATGTACTAGGTAATGCGGTAGTTGTTGATACCTTGCAAGAGGCGATTGCTGATTGTAATACCGTGATTGGCACCAGTGCGCGCTCACGTACTTTATCTTGGCCAATGGTTAACCCAGTTGAGTGCGGCGAAAAACTGCTTGCTGGTACAGAGCAAGAAGGTGATGTAGCGCTTGTATTTGGTCGTGAAAATAGTGGCTTAACTAATGAAGAGCTGCAACTGTGTAATTTCCACGTATGTATTGCAGCTAACCCTGAATACTCGTCACTGAACCTTGCTATGGCTGTGCAAACCCTGTGTTATGAAACACGCATGCGCTACCTTGCCAAAGGCGAACAACAAATTGAACAAGATGATGCGGTATACCCAAGTTCTGAACAGATGGAGCTTTTCTACCAACATTTAGAAAAAACCTTGTCAGACACGGGCTTTATTATTAAACAACATCCAGGTCAAGTAATGACTAAGCTACGCCGTTTATTTAATCGCGCACGCCCAGAAGAGCAAGAGCTTAACATTCTGCGCGGGATTTTAACCTCGATTGATAAATCGGTTATGAAAAAAGACAGCGAATAGCTTAAAGACAATACTTGACTAATTTACTCAGGTAATTAAAATAATACTTGAGTAAATTACTAGGTTATTCTGTTCTAGCTTATATATAGCAAGACTAAAGAATAACCGAAGTGTGAACAATAAATACTTGACTATCTTAGTCAGGTAATTAAAATTCGCACTCTTATTGATGATGGGGGCTTAGCATGAAATTAACGTCGAAAGGTCGATATGCAGTAACTGCACTATTAGACGTGGCGCTTCATACTAAAATTGGCCCAGTTCCCCTCGCTGAAATTTCAGAACGACAAGACATTTCACTCTCATACCTTGAGCAGTTATTTTCGCGTTTGCGCAAGCAAGATTTAGTACGCTCTGTTCGTGGTCCTGGCGGTGGTTACTTACTAGGTAAGGAAGCCTCAGAGATTTCAGTTGGCGATATCATATCTGCAGTCAATGAATCGGTAGATGCCACACGTTGTGGTGGTGAAGGCGATTGCCAAAATGGTGTTCGCTGCTTAACACACTCATTATGGAGTGAATTGAGCCAGCGCATCGAAGAATTTTTAAACAGTATTACGTTAGCTGAGTTAGTTGCCAAAAAAGATGTGCAACAAGTTGCTGGTCGCCAAGACCAAACGGTTGAAAAAGCCGTTGAAAATTCACTCAGTCAGCTTGAAAATATCAACATTAGTTGCCAAATGTAGCAATTCGGAGCAAGTAAATATGAAGTTACCAATTTATTTAGATTATGCCGCCACAACACCTGTCGATCCGCGTGTAGCTGACGCTATGATGCAGTGTTTAACAATGGATGGTAATTTTGGTAACCCTGCGTCACGTTCTCACCGTTTTGGTTGGCAAGCTGAAGAAGCAGTTGACCAAGCGCGTCACGACATTGCTGAATTAATCAATGCAGACCCGCGTGAAATCGTTTTCACATCAGGTGCTACAGAATCAAATAACTTGGCAATTAAAGGTGCTGCTAATTTCTACGCGAAAAAAGGCAAGCACGTAATCACAGTTAAAACAGAACACAAAGCTGTATTAGACACGTGTCGTGAACTTGAGCGTCAAGGCTTTGAAGTTACTTATATGGACGTTGAAGAAAACGGCTTACTAGACCTTAAGAAGCTTGAAGCAACAATGCGCGATGACACTGTGCTTGTGAGCGTAATGCACGTAAATAACGAGCTAGGTGTAGTACAAGATATCGCAACAATTGGTGAAATGTGTCGCGAACGTAAAATCATGTTTCATGTTGATGGTGCGCAAAGCGCGGGTAAAGTAAAAATCGACATGCAAGCACTTAAAGTAGACTTCATGTCTTTCTCTGGTCACAAAGTGTATGGCCCGAAAGGCATTGGCGCACTTTATGTTCGTCGTAAACCACGTGCGCGTTTAGAAGCACAAATGCACGGTGGTGGTCATGAACGTGGTATGCGTTCAGGTACACTGGCAACACACCAAATCGTAGGTATGGGTCAGGCGTTCAAAGTTGCAAATGAAGATTTTGATAAAGATCACGCACACATCAGTGCACTACGTAAGCGTTTGATTGATGGCATTATGTCGGATATCGAAGAAGTTTACTTTAACGGTACACCAGAGCAATCAGTGCCAGGTATTGTAAATATCTCATTCAACTATGTTGAAGGTGAGTCATTACTAATGGCACTTAAAGATATCGCGGTATCTTCAGGTTCGGCATGTACATCGGCAAGTTTAGAACCATCTTACGTATTACGTGCGCTAGGCCGTAACGACGAATTAGCACATAGCTCAATTCGTTTCAGTATTGGTCGTTTCACGACTGAAGAAGAGATTGATTACACTGTTCAGCTAATCAAAGACTCAATTGGCCGTTTGCGCGAAATGTCTCCTTTATGGGAAATGTATAAAGAAGGCGTTGATTTAGAGTCTGTTGAGTGGACACACCACTAATTAAATGAATTGGGTATTGAGGTAACAAGCAATGGCATATAGTGACAAAGTAATTGACCATGTAGAGAATCCACGTAACGTAGGTTCTTTCGACAAGAATGACCCAAGTGTTGCAACGGGTATGGTTGGCGCACCAGCGTGTGGTGACGTAATGAAGTTGCAAATTAAGGTATCTGATGATGGCATCATCGAAGATGCAAAATTTAAAACCTATGGTTGTGGTAGCGCGATTGCATCGTCATCACTAGTAACTGAATGGGTTAAAGGTAAAAGCCTAGACGAAGCGGGTGAAATCAAAAACACTGATATCACAGCGGAACTAGAATTACCGCCAGTTAAAATTCACTGTTCAATTTTAGCGGAAGATGCAATCCAAGCAGCGATTGCGGATTACAAAAAAAAGCACGGTGAATAATTTATGGCGATTACTTTAACAGATGCAGCCGCTGATCGCGTACGCTCATTTTTAACCAATCGCGGTAAAGGTCTAGGCCTACGCGTTGGTGTTAAAACAACAGGGTGCTCAGGCCTTGCCTATGTACTTGAGTTTGTTGATGAGTTAGCGGAAGGCGATGAAACCTTTGAGCATAACGGTGTAACCGTCATTGTTGATGGTAAAAGCCTAGTGTACATCGATGGCACTGAGCTGGACTTTGTTAAAGAAGGCCTAAATGAAGGGTTTAAATTTAACAACCCGAATCAAAATGGCGAGTGTGGTTGCGGCGAAAGCTTTACCGTATAACCCTTACTATTTGATCTAATTTATTAAGCCCTGCAATTGCGGGGCTTGTGTGCAATTAAGAGCGAGGATTTTTTCGTTACTATGAAATACTTTGAGTTATTTGCAATCCCTGTTCAATTTGATGTTGATCTCAACACCGTTAACGCACGCTATCTCGAACTGCAAAAAATTCTTCACCCTGATCGTCATGCTAGTTTAGGCGCACAGCAACAACTGCTTGCGGTACAAAAAACGGCAGAATTAAACGACGCATTACAGGTTCTCAAGCAGCCGCTAAAACGCGCAGAATACATGTTAGCAGAAAAGCACATTGATATTCGTGCTGAGCAACAGACTTTGCAAGACCCTGAGTTTTTAATGCAGCAGATGGAGCTGCGAGAAGAGCTAAGTGAAATTACTGACGCAGCAGACCCTGAAGCAGCAATTGCACAGTTTGAAAATCACGTAAAAGAACTTCATCAAGACTATTACGCAGAGCTCAAAAAGCACATTGACAGTGACGACCAAGAGCAGCTTAAAATTGCCGCAGATATAGTACGCAAGCTTAAATTTATTTATAAGTTACGAGAAGAATTAGAGCGCATTGAAGATTCGCTTTTCGACGACTAATTAGGACGCGAGAAACATGTTACTCCAAATAGCAGAACCAGGCCAAAGTGCATCACCACATGAGCACAAATTAGCAGTTGGCATTGACTTAGGAACCACAAACTCGCTGGTTGCAACAGTACAAAGTGGCGAAACCAAAGTACTGCCAGACTTAATGGGCAAAACAATTTTGCCATCAGCCATTCACTATGGTGAAAACACAATTACTGTTGGCGAAAAAGCCAAAGTAGATGCACCGCTAGACGCTGCCAATACGCTTATTTCGGTAAAACGTTTTCTTGGCAAATCATTCCAAGAAATCAGTCAGATTGCCGACCAACTGCCATACCAATTTAGCAACGACGATGACGTATTAGCAATTCAAACACGTCAGGGCAACATTAACCCAATTCAAGCGTCGAGTGAGATTTTAAAAACATTAAAAGCACGTGCAATGGATAGCTTCGGTGGTGAAGAAATTACTGGCGCGGTGATCACTGTACCGGCATACTTTGATGATGCACAGCGTCAAGGCACCAAAGATGCCGCAGAACTAGCTGGCTTAAATGTACTGCGCTTACTTAACGAACCAACAGCCGCTGCGGTTGCTTACGGTTTAGATTCAGGTAAAGAAGGTGTTATCGCGGTTTACGATTTAGGTGGCGGTACCTTTGATGTGTCAATTCTGCGTTTGAATAAAGGCGTATTTGAAGTATTGGCGACGGGCGGTGACTCGGCACTTGGCGGTGATGACTTTGACGCACTGTTGGTGAATTACTTTAAAGAGCAAACCGGCATTAACGCACCGAACGCCGATACCCTGCGTTTACTTATGGAAAAAGCGCGCGCATGTAAAGAAGCGCTTACTAATTACAATCTGGTAAACGTCGGCTTAGATTTAGGCGAGCAGCAGTTTAAAATTGAAGTAACGAAAGAGTTCTTTAATGAATTAGCACAAGGCCTTGTGAAAAAGACATTACGTGCATCGCGCCGAGCGTTGAAAGATGCCGGTGTTGAAAAAGAAGACGTACTTGAAGTGGTAATGGTTGGTGGTTCTACACGCATGCCAATCGTCCGTGAGCAAGTAGGTGAGTTTTTTGGTAAAGAACCACTTACTTCAATTGACCCGGACCAAGTTGTTGCTTTGGGGGCGGCAATTCAAGCCGACATCCTAGTGGGTAATAAACCAGATTCAGATATGCTACTGCTTGATGTATTACCGCTTTCACTCGGTTTAGAAACCATGGGTGGCTTGGTTGAGAAAATCATTCCTCGCAACACCACTATTCCTGTAGCTCGTGCACAAGAGTTTACTACGTTCAAAGATGGCCAAACGGCAATGTCACTGCATGTGCTGCAAGGTGAACGTGAACTGGTAGATGATTGTCGCTCATTGGCTAAGTTTAGTTTAAAAGGCATTCCACCAATGGCGGCGGGTGCGGCACATATTCGTGTGACCTTTAAAGTGGATGCGGACGGTCTTCTAAGCGTAAGTGCAATGGAAAAATCCACAGGTGTGCAGTCAGAAATTCAAGTTAAGCCATCGTTTGGTTTATCAGATAACCAAGTTGCAGATATGATTAAATCGTCGTTGGTTAATGCTAAAGACGATATGCAAGCACGTATGCTAAAAGAGCAACAAGTTGAAGCGCTACGAGTGATTGAAGCATTAAATGCATCGCTTGATCAAAGTGGTCACTTACTTTCAACTGATGAAAAAAGCGAATTAGAAAGCGAAATCAGCAAATTAGCGGTACTTCGCGAAACGGCGACAACGCCAGACCAACTAAAATCAGCCATTGAAGCCATAGATAAAGCAAGCAGTGAGTTTGCATCGCGCCGTATGGATGATTCAATTAAACAGGCTTTAACTGGCCAGTCGGTAGATGAGGTTTAATATGCCACAAATTATTTTCTTACCACATGAAGAGCTTTGTCCAGAAGGCGCGGCAATTGATGCACCTACTGGCGAAACGGTGCTTGATGTTGCGCTTAAAAATGGTATTTCAATTCCACATGCGTGTGAAAAGTCATGTGCATGTACTACATGTCATGTAATTGTGCGTGAAGGTTTTGATTCGCTTGAAGAAAGTGATGAACTTGAAGATGATATGCTGGATAAAGCATGGGGCTTAGAGCCTGAATCACGCCTTGGCTGTCAGGCAATTATCGCAGATGAAGACCTAGTCGTAGAAATTCCAAAGTACAATTTGAATATTGTAAACGAGGAACACTAATTACACAGTGATTAATGTTTTTGAAAAGCGCTCTTAGAGCGCTTTTTTATTGCCTGAAATTTGTCTAATATCAAAGATGCTTGAATCTGTTTTGTTTAATCTAAAAGTATAATTAAGAGCGGGAAAGTTTATGAAACCACATGGGATAAGCATTGGTTTAAGTCGCGTTAAATCGACATTCTTTATTCATATTCGCGCATTTGGCACACTGCAACATGATGACTATCAGTACATGGTGCCCACCATTGAATCAGCGCTTAGTGAAGTAACACAGCCCAAGCTGAATGTTTTAATTGATATTACCGAGCTGGATGGCTGGACCATGAATGCCGCGTGGGATGATTTTAAGTTTGGCATGAAACACCGTCGAGAATTCGAAAAAATCGCCGTTATTTGCTCACATCGTTGGCAAAAAGGGGTAATGCATGTTTCAAATTGGTTTATGCCGGGCGAAATTGAGTCATTCAATAATCATCACGATGCATTGGTTTGGTTGGAGCAAGCATAAAACCCTGGTGACTTAGCGTGCGAAATTAGTTAATGCAATTGCGTAAAAAGCCTTGTAGAATTTATTTTTTGTTTAGATTAGTCATTCTGTAATATTCATGATGCATGGAAGTCGCGGTAATATCGCATCAAACTCGCTTATTTCTCCAAAAGACGTCAGCTTAGTGATTCTCGCAGGCGGTCTCGGGCGACGTTTTGGTGGCAATAAACAGCTTGCCGTTGTACCGGGTATTGAAAAAACGCTGCTTGAACTCAGTATTTCGGATGCGTTTAATGCAGGAATACGCCATGTGGTATTAGTTGTTAATGCTGCAATTAAGCAAACCGCTGAGGCTCAAATACTGCCTCGTTTGCATCCAGAGTTAACGGTTGATATTGCCGTACAATCGATTTCGGATGTACCACCACATTACAAAGGCATGTTTTCTGAGCGTGAAAAGCCATGGGGAACAGGTCATGCTTTACTCTCTGCGAAACAATTTGTAAAAGCACATTGTGTGGTGATCACCGCAGATGATTATTATGGAAAATCAGCCTTTAGTACCTTACTTGCAAACTGGCAAAATAATGGCGCATGGCGTTTATTAGGTTATCCATTAGCGAGCACACTGACTGAGCAAGGCGGTGTAAATCGTGGGATCTGTGAACTTTCAGGCTCACAGCTAAACAAAATTACCGAAGTTTTAAATATTGATGCGGATCTTCGTGGTGAAATCGTTTCTGGTGAGCAGGTTACCCTGTCACCAAACACCTACGCATCAATGACCATTTGGGCACTGGGGTTTGAAATATTCAACCAATTAGAAGATGGCTTTATCGCGTTTTTAAAACAGCATGACAGCGCTATCAATAGCGAGTTTTTTCTACCAGACCAAATCCAGTATTTAGTTGCGCAGCACGCGCAAGTTGTCGAGTTATTACCTGCCAAGGACTGCTGGCTGGGTGTAACATATAGCGATGATTTGGCGCGCGTTGCTCAGCAATTAAATGATTAAATATGAGCAGTTGCAAGAGATTACAATGACGTATCAAGAGCAAGCCTTGGCCTTATCTAACCAATATGGGTTGGGGCAAACAGGCATTTCAATTAAGCCAATTGGTAGTGGTCACATTAATACCACGCTACTTTTAAGTTCACCAGAAAAGCATTTAGTGGTGCAAAAGCTAAATACCCAAGTGTTTCCGGATTCACAGGCCTTGGTATCAAATGCGCGCAAAATTGAAAAGCACTTGACTAAAAAAGCGCAAAAAAACGCGTATGATCTCGATGTAATTAAGCATGTCGCAACTCAAGACGAAATGCATTTAGTGCGTCTTAATGGCGATACGTGGCGCGCACTTGAATTTATAGGCGGTAGCTACAGTGAAGACGTGGTTGAATCGAGCGAAAAAGCGAAAATTGCTGCCGGTGCTTTTGGTCAGTTTGCAAAAGCACTGAACGATTTTGAAGCCGACTCTCTTAAAACTGTGATCCCAGATTTTCATAATCTTGCAATGCGAGTTAATGCGTTAGAAGAGGCTGTTTCTGCCGATAAAGTGGCACGTGTTAATACCTGTGCAGCAGAAATTGAATTTTGCCAACAGCAACGTCAGCTGCTCGATGAAATAGCTGATATAGTGCCAGATTTACCCGTACGCGCATGTCACAATGATACTAAAATCAACAATATGCTGTTTTGTAAAAAGTCGGATCAAGCCAAGGCTGTTATTGACTTAGATACCTGTATGCCAGGTTATTGGATGTTTGATTTTGGTGATATGGTACGTACTTTTTGCTCGCCAGAAGCGGAAGACTCAACTAATTTAGATAAAGTAAAAGTACGTGAGCATATTTTTGCGTCAATTGTTGAGGGTTATGTAGAGCCGCTTAAAAATGTTTTGTCTGAAAAAGAAAAGCAAAGTTTCTGGCTTGGCGCTAAGGTGATGAGCTTTATGATTGGCGTGCGCTTTTTAACAGATTATTTAGATGGCGATAACTACTTTACCATTCACCGCGACAATCATAATCTAGACCGCGCGCGTAACCAGTTTGCACTGTATAAAGATTTACTTAAAAAAGAGCAAACACTAAAAGAAATTTTATTCAAATAAACTTGTATTGATAAAAGGCAGCCTAGCTGCCTTTTTTGTTTTTAAAGTTAACGCTTTTATTAATCGCATTGTTTTGCCCTGAAATAAGCAATGAGATATTAATACTGAATAATAAAAATAGTTCGTTCAAAGGAAATACACATGAAAAATATGGATCGTCGTGGTTTTTTAAAAGCCGCAACTGTCACTGCAGCTGCGGGTTTAACCGCTGCTTGTACAACGTCAAATAATCAATTTACACCAGCAAAACAGCAGGGCAAAAGTGTAATTGGCTTAATTGCGCCCAAAATGGATGTGGTACGTGTTGGTTTTATTGGTGTGGGTCAACGCGGTTATGGCCATGTTAAACGCATGAGCCATATTGAAGGCGCTGAAATTGTTGCGATTTGTGATAACCACCAAGAAGTGCTTGAGCGCTCTGCGAAGTTTCTAACAGACAACGGTCATAAGCAGCCGGCACTTTACGGTAATGGCGAATATGCCTACCGTGAAATGCTAGGACGCCAAGATATTGATATTGTAATTATTTCAACGCCATGGAAATGGCATGCGCCAATGGCAATCGAGTCGATGGAAAGCGGTAAACATGCCTTTGTTGAAGTGCCGCTGGCCACCACAGTAGAAGAAATGTGGGACATTGTTAATACAGCTGAGCGTACGCAAAAGAACTGTATGATGATGGAAAACGTGAACTACGGCCGCGATGAGTTAATGGTGCTGAACATGGTTCGCCAAGGGCTCTTTGGTGAGTTACTGCACGGTGAAGCGGCTTATATTCATGAGCTTCGTTGGCAGATGAAAGAGCTTGAAACTAAAACAGGTTCATGGCGAACGGGCTGGCATGCAAAGCGTAACGGCAACCTCTATCCAACTCATGGTTTAGGGCCTGTGTCACAATATATGAATATTAACCGTGGCGACCGTTTTGACTATCTTACTTCAATGAGCTCACCAGCACTTGGCCGCGCACTGTATGCGCAAAAAGAGTTCTCAGCCGATCATCAGCGTAACCAGTTAAACTACATTAATGGCGATATCAGCACTACGCTGATTAAAACGGTTCAAGGCCGCACTATTATGGTACAGCACGATACCACAACGCCGCGCCCGTATTCTCGTCATAATCTAATTCAAGGCACTAACGGCGTATTTGCGGGCTTCCCTAATCGTATCGCGTTAGAAGAGGGCGGCAGTGGTAATTTCCATGAGTGGGATTACGATATGCAGTCTTGGTATAACAAATATGACCATCCACTGTGGGTAAAAATGGGTAAAGAAGCCGAGCGAAATGGCGGCCATGGCGGCATGGATTTCTTAATGTTCTGGCGCATGATTTACTGCCTACGAAATGGCGAACCACTCGATCAAGATGTCTACGATGGCGCAGCATGGTCGGTGATTAGCCCGCTGAGTGCTGAATCACTGAATAATCGCGCAAAGTCGGTAGATATTCCTGATTTTACTCGTGGTGCATGGCAAAGTGCAAAGCCGCTAGGGATAGTGACGGTTTAACTATTTTTAAGCAGGGAAGTTGTGATTGCTTCCCTGCATTTATCTTACGCCCCCATGGCGTCCTCTTGTTCATTTTTGTTGCACGACAAAAACTAACCAAAAGCGTGCCCCAAAATCAAACTGATTCATCAAATACAATTTAAATGTGAACATAAACGCCATGAAGCAACGTCCCTGTTGAACATGGCTTGCTCGACCGCTTCGCTCCCTGTCTCGCATTATTCATTTAAATTCTGTTTTCAGGTTTGATTTAATGGGTGACGAAAGACCGAAGCAACGCTTCGCAGCTTGAGGAAGTGAGATGTGTGACCTACATGGAAGTAGGGCATTAGAATAATGCAGGAGCGATTATCGAGATGAACGATGGAACCAAGCTTCATGGATGAATTATTATTCAGACCCATAACATGCTTAGTTGCTCTAAGACAGCTTAGTGCCAGAAACTGCCGTTGGGAAAGAGTCAAACCAAAGACTCTGATCCCATTGATTCGGAAAGCTATATTGTTTACCAAAGCATATAATCAAAATTAAATTCAGTCGCATGAGGTAATACGGCAAGCGTACCTTGAATAACTGTATACATGACAGTCACGAATGGAAATAAAAATAAAGCGGATACTTTCTTTTTATTCACAACGAAATCATATATCCAGCCACCAATGCCTAAAGGAATAAAAAGGATAAGCCCTGCGTAGATTAGTTTGTTATTTCCTTCTACTTTTGGGGAGTTCGAACACATTAAATTTACCAAACAGCGAATTCTGTAAATGTATAAGATAACGGCAGCAATCGAGCCGATAACAACAAGGATTCTCATTGTTTGTAAGTCCATTTATTAATTTTCCTTTGAAATAAAATAGATTATGAATAACAAAAGTTTTAGTTAGAAAGAGCTTTCTAGTTTTACTTTTTGTCTATTAGTAACAAATTACCTTCATAAAAACAAATGCTTAGATTTTTGAGGGTAAGGTGCGTTCTCTTTAATAAACTAAATAAATAAAATTTGGGATTGATTATCAATATGGATGATATAAAGGGATAAGTGCTACTTCGTTTTAAATAGCACTTAAAATCCCGAGGTTACTTAAACACCACCGTTTTATTACCATTAATAAATATCCGTTGCTCTGCTGCCCACTGTAGAGCGCGGCAGAATACGTTTTTTTCTACATCGCGGCCTAGTGCGGCTAGCTTTTCGGCATTTTGCGCGTGGTTTACATGGCAAATATCTTGTTCGATGATTGGGCCCTCGTCGAGTTCATCGGTAACAAAGTGCGCGGTGGCGCCTATCATTTTTACGCCTCGCTGGAATGCTTGGTGATAGGGTTTTGCACCAATAAACGCGGGTAAAAATGAGTGATGAATATTAATTATTTTACCGCTGAACTTGGCCACAAATTCAGGGCTTAAAATACGCATATACTTGGCAAGACCAATTAAATCAGGGTTAAACTCGTTAATTTTTTCAGCCACTTTAGCGTCGTGTTGTTCGCGCGTTAGGCCGTCATGACTAATGCAATAAAATGGTATATCAAAGCCTTTTACTAGCGGCTCAAGGTCTGGGTAATTGGCGATTACCGCTTGAACCTCCACATTCATGGCGTTTTCAAAGCATTTTAATAACACACCGCCAAGGCAATGGGCTTCTTTGGTGGCGAGTAACACTACTTTGGCTTTTTCTTCGCCTTTTAAACTGACGTTTGAACCGTCAGGTAATAAATGAATGAGCTGTTCAACAAGGTGATTATCGGCAAAGTCACCTTGCAGTGCAGTGCGCATAAAAAAGCGATGATTTTCTCGGTCAACAAATTCGTCGTTGCGAATAATATTAAGCTTATGCTCAAAACAGAGATTGGTTATTTTAGCGATGAGTCCTGGTTTATCGGGGCATTGTGCAAGCAGTACTTTTTTCATGGTTCCTCATTCCAGACAGCAAAAGTAATGGGGGTATATTATATATTTTAATTATGTAATCAATAAATAAAATTAATATTTATTGTCTGATAATCAATTTTACAAAAAGTAGCATGAATAAGGTTAGTAGGCGTTAAAGAGGTTTAACCATTTCTGACAATTGCTTACAACTTATTGTCGTTAAGCGCACTAAACTAGCCGTAATCTCATTTTGAAAAGGAAGCACAATAATGGCAGTTTCTAATTTTACACGTGCGTTGCTGGCACTTTCGCTTATCTCATCGTCATCGGTGTTTGCTAATGGTTCTGAACAAGCGGAACTTAAAAAACATACGTTCGGTGGAAAAGTCGCAACTGGTAGCGTTGAGTTATATGATTTACCTGATGAAGATTATACAAATGTGTACTCTTACTATAACTATAAATTTGATCAAAACTTTTCACTCGAAGTTGGTTTAAATTTTGGTATGGATGCCAGTGATTGGGAATGCGACGATTTTGATGATGGCTTTACCTGTCGCGACCGCAATGATTCAATGTTTAACATTGGCGCCGATGAATTAGAGGTCACTAACTTTGTCATTGCAGGTAAAGCAACATTACCTTTGTCTCAGCGCAATAGTCTTTACGCTAAAGTTGGTGCTAACTTCTATGACTATGAAATTTCACGAGATGATCGTACGTTTATTGATGATTCGGGCACAGGTGTTTACCTTGAAGGTGGTTGGCAGTACGTGTGGGACTTTGGTTTAGGAATGGATGCAGGCGTACAGTATTTTGATATGGGTGATTTAGATTCTGTATCGTTTGCTGTAGGTGTTAGTTATCAGTTTTAATTACTAGTATTAATTAGTTAACTCTATTTAGGGTTAAAAATTAAATGGGCCGGCGTTTTGCCGGCCTATTATTTAACGGCTTGTGTGCTTTATTAATGCTTTGAGTTTTGCTGGTTTTACAGGCTTACTCAAGTAGTGAATGTTTTGCTCTTTAGTGCTGCGTTTTAGTTCATCATCTCTTACCGCAGTGATTAATACCGCAGGAATACTTTCTTGCCACTGCTCGCGTAATTGCGCAATTAAACTAACGCCATCCATTTCATGACTGAGTTGGTAGTCCATTAAAATTAAATCTGGCTTAGCTTGGGTTTGCGCATAATTTAATACATCGTCTACTTTATTAAACGCAGAATAACGGCAACCCCATTTGCTCATTAACGTGCCCATCGCATCTAAGTTTTCTTGCTCATCATCAACGATTAATACGTTAAGCGTTTGCTTATTATCAAGTTTAACTTTGTTAGTTGATTTTTCTTGCACTAGTTTGCTGTCGCCATAAGGCACTTCCAGCGCAAAGCAACTGCCTTTGTTTGGTGTTGATTTAAGCTCTAGCGTTAACGACATTAAATCGGCCATACGTTTTACCACGCCTAAACCAAGCCCTAACCCTTTATTGTCGTTACTTTGTACGCGGTAGAAGTCGTTAAAGACTTTTGCTTGTTCTACTTCGCTGATACCTGGGCCTGTATCCCATACTTCAATACGTAGGCTGTGTTTTCGCTTTCGACAAGCCACTAGCACTTTACCGCTTTCGGTATATTTCACGGCATTTGATACTAGATTCTGAATAATTCGGCGCAGATAAGTGGTGTCGGCATGCACTACAGCATCATTGCTGCGCACTTTAAAATCGAGCCCTTTTTCCTTGCTGAGAATAACGTATTCATTACTTAGCGGCGCTAAAATATCATTAATCGGGAAGTGACGAGGTGTCGGCGTCATCGCACCTTGTTCTAACTTAGCAATTTCTAATAACCCCGACATTAAATGCACAGTTGAATCAAGGCTATCACCAAGTTTTTCCATGGTACTTAGGTTGCTGTTAGAGAGTTCCGTTTGGTCAACAGCTGCAAGATAAAGCCTTGCCGCATTAAGTGGCTGTAAAATATCGTGCGACGCGAGCGCTAAAAAACGGGTTTTACTGTCATTAGCTTTTTCGGCCTCTAGCTTGGCTTGGTTAAGTTGTTTTTCGGTTTCGATTCGCTTTTCAATTTGCGCTTCTAAATCTTCATTGATTGAACGGATTTCTAGCGTACGTGCCTCAATGCGATTCTCTAAATCAATATTCACTTCTTCAAGCGCATTTTGCGTTTCAATGTGTGTGGTAATATCTGAGAAACAGGTAACAAAACCACCATCAGGCAGTGGGTTACCTATCATTTCAATTACTTGGCCGTTGCGTCTGCGGCGAATAAAGTGGTGTGAGCTGCCGTTGCGTAAATGTTGCACACGTTTTTGTACTTGTGCGTCAATTTCGCCCGGTCCACATTCACCTTTACTCACATTGTGGCGGATCACTTCTTCAATGGGTTGGCCTACTTCTAAAAAGCCCTCTGGGTATTCAAACAGTTCCGTGTAACGCTTGTTCCACGCTACCAACTTTAGGTTTCTGTCTACAACTGAAATACCATGGCTTAGATTTTCCAGCGAGGTAAACAATAAATTCTGATTAAATTGAATGGCTTGTGTGGTTTCATCGAAGAAGTTAACGACTTCTTCAAACGCCATTTGCTTGCCAGAAATTACCGCGCCAATTAATACTCGTGCAGACGATGCGCCGAGCACACCGGTAAGGGCTCTTTCACAAAAATCGACAAAGTCAGTTGTCGGTGTATCGTTATCGTCAGCAAAATCGTGTCGCATGGTGTAACGCACAATTAATTGCTTAGAACGCTGAATACCTAAAAAGGTTTGTAACAGTACTTTAAGGTCGTACACCGTGGCGTTAATTTGTTTGCTGTGATGTTTAGCAAGCCTTAGCTGCTCTTTTGGCTTCACAAACGCAGCTGCCTGTATTCTATCGACTAAACGTTCATTGGCACCCAATGAAAACGCGATATAACACACAACATTGGCAATCAGCGCGATAAACGTACCTTGGGTAATAACACTTTGTTGCATAGCGGTGTTAGTGGTTACCGCACCCTCAAATAGCGGTAGCATTAAAAACAGCAACCAACAGACAAACCCCGCTAGCAAGCCAGCGTAAACCCCGTAGGCGTGGCCTTTACGCCAATAAAGACCACCGACAACCGCAGGGATTAATTGAGTCACCAACGAAAATGCCACTAGGCCCATACTCGCCAAAGCAGCTTGGTTGCCGAACAATTGTTGATAAAGGTAAGAAAGCCCTAAAATAACCGCAATGGTAAAACGTCGCGTTAATAAAATTCGGCGTTTATAGCTGGTGGTGATCAGATTACGTTTAAATTTACGACGTAGCATTAACGGCAAAACAACATCGTTTGAGATCATGGTGCTCAGTGTAAGCGTAGCAACTACAATCATGGCGATGGCCGCTGACAGACCACCGATAAATACAAACGTTGATAATAAGGTACTTTGTTGAGCAAGGGGTAGTGCCAGTACAAAGCTGTCGGCTGCAACATTACCACCAATTTGAGGGTGCATTGCTGCGGTTGCAATTGGAATAATAATGCCCGCTGTAAGTAATAAATATAGTGGAAATGCCCAGCGTGCGGTTTTTAAATGGCTAATATCTTGGTTATCGACAACGGTTACATGGAATTGGCGCGGTAAACAAATAACCGCAGCGGCTGCCATTAATGATTGCGCGACAAAGTTGAAGCTAAAAAAGTCTTCTTTTTGCCATTGGCCAAAGGCGATTTGGGTAACAAAGTAATCCCACATGCCATCTTGGTAATGCGTAAAAACATAATACGATAATCCCGCAACCGCACCGAGCGCAAGCAGTTTAACAGCTGATTCAAAGGCTACTGCCAACATTAAACCTGAGCGATATTCGGTTACATCCACTTTGCGTGTTCCAAAGTAAATGGCGAAAATTGCCATAATCAAGGTGCCCATTAAAGCCATCATACTGCCAGATATTTCGCTGTCGCTTTGCAGCAATACAAAGCTGGTGCTAAGTGCTTTTAGCTGCAGTGCGATGTAAGGAATCGTTGCAAGCAGTGCAATAAAGGTCACTAAAATTGCTGTGAGCTGACGTTTTCCGTAGCGCGCAGAAATAAAATCAGCAATGGTCGTGATATTTTGTTTTTTACTAACCAATATCATCTTGCGCAAAAAGCCGTGACCTAAAATAAACAGCAGTGCAGGGCCCAATAGAATGGGGAGGTAACTCCAACCTGAATTAGCGGCTGTGCCTACAGCACCATAAAAGGTCCAAGAGGTGCAGTAAATACCTAAAGCAAATGAGTAAACAAAGGGGTGGTGACTAATTTTCTTGGCGAGCGGTGTGGTTTTATCCCCCCAATTAGCAAGCCAAAATAGAATGCCAACATAGGCCAAAGCGACGAAAATTAGCGCAATTGTCATGGTTACTCTTGTTATTCTTTTTAATTGATACGCTAATTTATCACTTTTTAATGAAACTGTGCATCTCAATCACAATTACCACAACAGCTTGAATTTACAGGCTGAATGCCATTATGAATGGCGATGTTCGACTAATGTCTTAACCTAATTGGAAAATAGGATGTTACGTTTACGTAAACGTAACTTTAATGTGCTTTAAAGCCTTATTTTTACTCGCTTTCGTTTAAATTGTGGTCAATTTTTACCTTTAGTAGGTTGTTAAGTTAATAAATTGTTACGACTAAGGTCGCACTTTAATCTTTTATGTGCGTTGCTAGAGTCAATGATGACGATTAATTAACATGCAATTTTGCATGACTAGGGGATATAAAAATGGCTTTTAAAGATAATGATCAAGCCAAAGCATATTGGAGTGAAAACCTTTCGCTAGTAATAAAACTACTAGCCGTTTGGTTTGTAGTTTCGTTTGGCTGCGGCATTTTATTTGTCGATGCGCTTAACGAAATCCGTTTCTTTGGTTTTAAATTAGGTTTCTGGTTCTCTCAGCAGGGCGCCATTTACACCTTTGTTGCCCTGATTTTTGTTTACGTATACAAGATGGCTGCGTTAGACAAAAAGTACGGCGTTGACGAGTAAGGAGAATAATAATGGACGTTCAAACGCTAACTTTTATTATCGTAGGTGCAAGCTTTGCAATGTATATCGCCATTGCAATTTGGGCGCGTGCGGGATCAACGAAAGAATTCTATGTTGCCGGTGGTGGTGTACCGCCTGTGGCAAATGGTATGGCTACAGCAGCTGACTGGATGAGTGCGGCATCGTTTATCTCAATGGCGGGCATTATCTCGTTCGTAGGTTACGATGGTGGTGTTTACCTAATGGGTTGGACCGGTGGTTATGTTTTACTAGCTCTTTGTTTAGCACCCTATTTACGCAAGTTTGGTAAATTCACTGTGCCAGATTTCATTGGTGACCGTTATTACTCGCAAACAGCGCGTACGGTAGCGGTTATCTGTGCAATCTTTATCTGCTTTACTTATATTGCAGGCCAAATGCGTGGTGTAGGTGTTGTATTCTCTCGCTTTTTAGAAGTAGATATTGAAACTGGTGTTTACATTGGTATGGTAATCGTATTCTTCTACGCCGTATTAGGTGGTATGAAAGGTATCACTTATACGCAAGTAGCGCAGTACTGTGTATTAGTATTCGCTTACCTAGTGCCAGCTATCTTTATCTCATTGATGATGACAGGTCACGTACTACCGCAAACAGGTTTTGGTGCAACATTAACTGACGGGTCGGGAATGTATGTACTTGATAAACTAGACGGACTCAGTACCGAACTCGGATTTGCCCAATACACCGAAGGGTCTAAATCGATGATCGATGTATTCGCAATTACTGCTGCACTAATGGTAGGTACTGCGGGTCTTCCTCACGTAATCGTTCGCTTCTTCACTGTACCTCGCGTAAAAGACACACGTATTTCAGCGGCTTGGACATTAGTATTTATCGCAATTGTTTACACCACAGCTCCTGCGGTTGCATCGTTCGCTCGTGTTAACTTAATTGATACAATTAACGGTAAAGACGGTAGCGGTACAGAGTACGCAGAGGCACCTGCGTGGGTTAAAAACTGGGAGCGTACAGGCCTAATTACATTCAATGATAAGAATGGCGACGGCAAAATGCAGTACTCTGCAGGTAAAATTGAAGATCCTAGCAGTGCTAACGAAGTGAAGATTGACCGCGACATCATGGTACTAGCGAACCCAGAAATTGCTGACTTACCAGCATGGGTAATTGCGTTAGTAGCAGCGGGTGGTATTGCAGCGGCATTATCAACAACAGCAGGTCTGTTATTGGTTATTTCGACTTCGGTATCGCACGATTTACTTAAACGTACCTTTAAGCCAAACATTAGCGATAAACAAGAGTTAATGGCAGCACGTCTTGCTGCGATGGTGGCGATTGCGGTGTCAGCTTACTTTGGTATTAACCCGCCAGGGTTTGTGGCCTCGGTGGTGGCATTTGCCTTCGGCTTAGCGGCGGCGAGTTTCTTCCCAGCAATTATTATGGGGATTTTCTCTAAGCGTATGAATAAAGAAGGTGCGATTGCCGGTATGGTTTGTGGTATTGGTTTTACTGCGGCATACATTATCTACTTTAAGTTCGTAAGCCCTGAGCTTAACTCTGCTGAGCACTGGTTATTTGGTATTTCACCTGAGGGTATCGGTATGATTGGTATGCTAGTTAACTTCGCAGTTGCAATTGCTGTTCAGAAAGTCACCACTGAAACACCAGAAGAAGTACAGCAAATGGTTGAAGATATTCGTAACCCGAAAGGGTCAAGTGCAGCGCATGCTCACTAATCAACCAGCTATTTGAGCTAAATCAAAAATCAAACTCAATGCCCGACTATAGTCGGGCTTTTTTTTGTTTATTGCTCTGCTAGAGTCAAATGACAGAGGTGAGTTGCCTTAAGGGATGATAAAGCGCACCTTTTTGAGGCTGTACACAGTTAAGGAGAGTAACCATGGCATTAGAGCTTAATGAAGTAGCACGTTTTGTTAAAGCGCAAGCACCGTTTAGTGACCTAGAATCCAGTGCCACTGAGTACTTTATTAAAAGCCTTGAAGCGGTTTATTTAACACCAGAAAACCAAAACCAATGGCTAAACTCAAATGCACCCTGCTTATTTTTAATTCGCTCTGGCTTGTACGATATTTTAGATAGCAGTGGTGAAGTGGTTGCGCGTTTATCTGAAGGCGATTATTTTGGCTACCCATCGCTATTAACAGGCGAGCCAATTAGCAATCGATTAGAAGTGCAAAACGAAGGCATTGTATATCTGCTTAGTCAAACTCACTGGGATTATCTGCGCGAACACTATAAAGCATTTGCACAGCATTTTGTGCGTGCTCATGCTAATCGCCTGCTCAGTGTGAATTATAAAAAGCGCAGCGATGATTGGTCGAGCAAACGCATAAGTGAAATTATGAAGCAAGGTGCCGTTACAGCAGGCCCTGAAACTAAAATTAGCGATGCCGCCAAAACCATGAGTCAATTTGGTGTTTCATCGCTTATGATCACTGAAAATAACAAGCTGGTGGGAGTAATTACCGACCGCGATTTACGTAACCGCGTGCTCGCAGAAGGGCGTAGCCCGAACGATGTGGTTGCAACCATTATGACCACAAAGCCAAAGCATGTATTTGAGCACAACCGTGTATTTTCTGCATTTCATTTAATGCTAAAGCAAAATATTCATCATTTACCTGTGCTTGATGAATCACATCAACCCTTGGGTATGATCACCGCAACCGATTTATTGCGCCAGCAAAAATCTGACCCAGTACAACTTATTGGCCGTATTTATAAAGCTGAAAGTGTCGCAGATATTAAGCGCTATGCATTGGAAGTGCCCGAGTTATTGCGAGGGTTTTCAGACAGAGTAGAAGATACAAGCTTAATTGGTAAATTACTTAGCGGTATCACCGATGCCATGACGACGCGTTTAATTCAATTATTTCAAACGCAAAATGACACAGCGCCAACGCCGTTTAGTTGGATCTGCTTTGGTTCACAAGCACGTGAAGAGCAAACATTACATTCAGATCAAGATAACGGTTTATTGCTGCCAGACAACCTGTCGCAAACGGAGCTAGATTACTTTAAAGCGTTAGGTGAGTTTGTTTGTGACAACCTAATTGCGTGCGGTATTAAAGAATGCCCAGGTGGTATTATGGCAAGTCGTGATGCTTGTCGTATGGGGCTTTCTGCATGGTTAAATCAATTTGGCTCATGGATTAAAAGCCCATCGCCGCAGGCTATTTTAAACTGCAAAATCTTTTTTGATATTCGTTTTGTTGATGGCTCTGAAAGTTTGTTCGAAGAATTTAGTAAAGGCATATTAGCAACTACTAAAAATCAGATATTTTTTGCCTCAATGGCAACGGATATTAATACTAACTCGGTACCTATCGGTTTATTTAATCAGTTTAAATTAGAAAAAGATAAGCAAAAACATACGTATATTGATTTAAAAAAGCGTGGTGTGGCAATTATTAACGATATTGTTCGCCTTTATGCGCTGCATCATAATGTTACTGCTGCTAATACCTTAGAGCGCTTAAGTGCGTTGTCTAAACAACAGCAAGTGAGTAAAACGGATATTTATGATTTAAAAGATTGTTGGCGCTACCTTACGCAGCTGCGTTTAAACGTGCAGTTACAGCAAAAAGGGTTACCGGCTAATTGTATCGACCCAGAAGATTTAACCTCACTGGAACGCCACCAATTAAAAGAGGCGTTTTATTTAATTAAGCAAGCACAGCAAGCGGCCGCCTTTAAGTTTGCTAGAGGCAGTTTATGATGGGAATACTTGAATCAATTAAGCGCTTTTTTGTGTTACCCGAAAAAGATAATGACATCCTAAAAAGTAACTGTTTTAAGGTGGACTATTTAGTTATTGATTTAGAGTTAACCGGGCTTAATGCAAAACAAGATGAAATTGTCTCGATTGCATGGGTGCCAATTAGTCATCAACGCATTCAAATTGGTCAATGTCAGCACTTTATTAATAATCAGGTGAGTAATTTAAATCAAAGCCCAGTGTTTCACGGCATTGATAACACAACGATTGCGGCAGGTGTACCGTTAAATGAGGCGCTTAAAGCGTTAAATGAACTACTCGACGATAAAATATTAATATTTCATAACCAACAGCTCGATTGGGGATTTTTACGTATTGCGTTTAATAAAGCGGGTTTATTGCACAAGCCTTTAGCAATACTCGATACTATGAATATCGAACATAAACGCCTTGCTCGCCAAGGGCATGTAATTGCGCAAGATAGCTTAACCCTAAGCAATTGTCGCGAGCGCTATCGGTTACCTGAATACAATTGTCATAATGCACTTACCGACGCCATGGCCACCGCTGAGTTGTTTTTAGCGCAAGCAAATCAAATTAGCCGTGGTAAACCGCTATTAGTTAAACACTTAATGTAAAAAAGGGAAGTGTTAATCACTTCCCCTGCAAGTTAGTTACACGCGCTTAAAAGCTAGCAGTGAAACTTAAACTTAATTGGCGAGGTTGGCCAAGGGTTTTATTGTTGGTGCGCGCACCACGTGCGTCATACACTTTATCTGTTAGGTTTTTCGCTGATAGTTGAATATCGTAATTTTCCCACTGATAACCAACACGTGCATTTATTAATGTACGCGCGTCATTTTGTGGCACATAGTTTTCGCCCCACAGGTTTTTCATTTCATTACTGTTTTGATACATGGTATCGGCTAACGCGCTGTCTTGATAGTTTGCATCAGCAGATAGGTATAAACCAAAATCAGTGTGGTAACTTGCGGCTAAATTTGCAGTCCATTCAGGTGAGTCCGCAAAGGACTGACCTTTTAAATCAAGCGTCGGTTCGCCTGGAATAGCAACTAAAAACTCTTCAAACTCTGTTTTAGCACGGCCAAAGCCTGCACTTAGCGTTAGGTTATTGGTTGGATAGTAGAACAATTCAAATTCAAATCCTTGTACCGTCGACTTACCTGCATTCGTGGTTTCTCTGTCGTATTGATTACCCGACAGCTGCACGCTGACCTGTTGATCTTGCCAATCTAGATAGAACACGTTGGCATTCGTCACTAAGGTGCCGTCTAGCCAAGTTGAGCGCAGTGAAAGCTCGTAGTTATCGGTAAACTCAGGGTCGTAGGTAAAGAGTGTCGCTCGCGCTGAGTTGGTACCTACACCACCAGAGCGGTAACCTTGTTGGTAGGTAAAGCTGGTGGTGATGTTATCGGTTAGGTGGTAACTTGCGCCTAATTTCGGCAGAACTTCGTTAAATGTTTTAGACGTTAAAGGCTCGTTTTGTGACGCTTGACTTGCCATATTAAGCAGCTTCGCATTGATACCAGCTACAAGTTGGGCAAACATCGGGTTTGCTGCATAGTCGCTTGGGTTTGGTAACAAGTGTGCATTACCAATACCATAGGCTTGCTCAGTTGCATTGGCTTGTTTTTCTTGGTCCCAGCGAATGCCAGCAAACACATCAAACTGATCATTGATGCTGTAAGTAAAATCAACAAATACTGCGGTGTTGGTAATTTCACGATATAAATTTGAATAAGTATCAAGCAGTACAGGGTCAACCGGTGCGTACAATGCTAATACTTGATCGGCAATCGCCTGTGGTAAACCTAACCCGCCATTTTCTGGTGCAGCGATCAGTAATGTTGGTACGCCAAGTTGATTAAAGCTGGCACTACGATTACCAATCGCTTTATCTTTTACTTCTAAATTTGAATAATACGCGCCAATAATCCCTTTTAAATTATCGTATTCAAATGTCAGTTTTAGCTCTTGCGTTAATGTTTCGTCAGAGCGTTTATCGTGCAGTTGTGCAATCGGTAATGGCGATGCATCACCATCCCACTCGTATCCATACTGCATATCTGAATAAGTTGTGATTGCTGTTGCCGACCAAATATCGTTAATGTAGTAATCTAGATTTAATACCACTAAGTCTGAATCGGTAAATTCCCATGTTGGATCATTAAAGTTTACTTTACGGTAATCTTTATTGTAACTTGGGTGTGCGTCTGCCCATACAACGCCCATTTCTGTTTCAGATTTGCTGTAACTTAAAATCGCTGAAAAATCTTCAATCGGTTCAAATAGTAGTTTAAAACGATACAGGTTTGAGTTTGAAAAATCTGAGTTTTCGTTGTTGCGCGCAATATTTTCGATAACGCCGTCATAGTCTCTGTCTTCGGCGGTAAAGCGAAATGCTAATACATCATCGATTAAGCTACCACCAGCGGCAATAGCAAGTTCTTGTTGTCCGTTTTCACCTAAAATTACGCGCCCTTTAGCGCTGTATTCATATGCTGGGTCGTAGGTATTCACAACAATTGCACCAGCAAGGGCGTTGCGACCTTGAAGTGTAGATTGCGGGCCACGTAAGACTTCCACTTGGCTCACATCCCAAGTAGAAAAACCGCCTTGTTGAATCTCACGCATTGGCAACGGCGCACCGTCAACATAAACACTGGTTAAAAAGCTGTTACCACCACCAGATACGTTAAAAGAGTCAATGCCACGAATTGTAAAGCCACCCACGCCAACTTCACCAGTTACATTAGGCACAACTGATAGGGCATCGTAAAGATTATTAAGTTTTTGCTCTTCCAGTGCTTTATTGGTGATTACGGCTACACTGGCAGGGGTTTCTTGCAAAGTGCGGTCAATTTTTTGGCCGGTAACAATAATCTTTTCAATATCATTATCGTCTTCAGCCATAGTTAATGGTGAAACAATTAGGCTGGTCGCTAGTGCATATTTTACTGCAGCCGTTACAGCATTGGTTCTACGTTTAACAGTAAACATATTGTCCTTTTTAGAATGTAGTTGTGTGAATAATTTATTGAGTAGTTAATTTAGTAACACTTGGTTGTGTTTGAGTGCTTTTAAACGCGTTTTTTTTCGCCACTTGTTTTGCTGCAAAAAAGCAAATACCGCTGAGCAGTAGTAAGATGCTTTGCGTAATCACAACATCAAATTTGTGTTCTGCGAGTTGTTGTGCTGTTGCGCTAGGCAGTAAAACCCAATCAAGTACGACAACAAGGGCAAATATTGCGCCGCTCAGCTGCAATGAATATTGATTGAATTTCGCGTTGTTTTTGATTAATTGCGCAAGGACTAACACCAGCAAAAATGACGCAAATACGCTGTTTTCGATAATCTCTGCACGCGTTGTTATCTCAATTGGTATTATTCGTGCGGCACTAAAGCCCACAGCAATGGCAAAGATAAAGCCAATAAAGCCACCGCTTGTCATTCGCGTGACAAAATTAAGTGAACGCTGACTTTGATTACGCTGTTTTGCACGTTTTTCTAGCCACATTAAATTGCCGGTTAAAATTACATAACAGGTTGCTAATCCGAGCAAAAAGAAAGCTAACCGTAAACCGTAGCCAGCAAAATCACCAAAGTGCAAACGGGCAATTACACCTAAGCCACTGCGAACGGCATTGTCGTAATTGTCTTTAGTAAGATAGATTTGTTGTTGATTACTTAGTTGGTAATGTACTGCGGTTTCGGTGGCAAACCTGTCTTGCTTTTGACCTGTAAAAATCGCGACGGCGCTTTCATCGCCAAAGTGCTCAATCATAATTCGATCAATGATTGCGTTATCCATGTCTTTTGCTGCCATTGCACGCAATCTGTCGATGCCGTTCATCGCCATTTTGTTGTCGATGATATCAATATGGGGTTCGTTAAATCCCGCTGCCGCGAGTAGCTTTTGTTGGTCGCCTTGGTACAGCACAAGGGCATAAGAAATTTGGTAGACAATCACTAAGTTAAAAACTAATCCGGTGAAGGCATACATCACATGAAACGGCAGACCCATGGTGCCGATAATATTATGCGCGTCTAACCATTTATCTTTATTGCCATCTTTACGGTATTGAAAGAAGTTTTTGAAAAGCTTGCGCCAATGAATAAATAACCCGCTAAGCACCGCAACAAAAAAGAACAGGGTAATGATCCCAACAAAATATAAGCCAATGCGGCCAAGGCCTAGATTGTAATGAAGTTGGTAAACGAAGTTACCGAAATCCATGGTATCGGCATTACCAATAATTTCGCCGCTCTGTGCATCAAGCATAATATGCACATCGCTATGATCTTCTCCTGTTTCGGGATCCGTACCTTCAATGTTTTTTGCAAAGTAAGCTTCTATATACGGTGAATGTTCTGTTGGCGGTAATAAATAAAACCTGTGATCGACATATACATCATAGTGCTTATTAATGGTTGCAATAGCGTTATCGTAACTTACGTTTTGAGAGTTTGTGGATACAGTTTGATTTACATGTATTGGTAGCTTTTCCCATGCCACAATGTTTTCGCGAAATAAGCTAATTGAACCAGCAAAAAATACGATGAATAACACGATAGATATAACAAGACCAATCCATGCGTGTGCGTTAGTTAATGATTTCAGAGTTTTATTATTCATTATTATTGACTCATCAAAAGAACAACGTTGAGTAAGCAAGAGGGAATAAGCACAAGGCTAATGTTTTTGGCTGCTTTGCGTGCTTTTTCGAATGCATAACTCCACACCAGTACGCCCGCCCAAATAGGAAATGCCAACACTAGCCCTGAAATAAGTCTAACGTCTTCTGCTAATGGCAAAATCAAATTTAAATTGAGCACGATAGAAATGGATAGTAATAGACCAAAAAAGAAGCCAATCAGTGTTTTAGGCCACATAGGTCACCCCCGCTAATACCAATAGCGATGCCACAACGCTTGTATTGAAACGCCAAATGTTATTTGTATAAGTGCTTAAAATTGTATGGCTTACCAGCGCAAGCATTAATGCGACAAAGGCCGCCAGTAACGAAGATGTAAGCGCAAAAGACACAGAGAAAATAGCAACACCAATAAAGTAACCAATAACTAATAAAAAATTGGCAATAGATTTGTTCATTGGTTTATTAAGCGGTAGTTGTTTTTCACTGCCTAAGTAACAGGCTAGGCATCCAAGCCAGATTGGGATAATTGCTAAAAAGCTCATTATAATGTAAATGATATTGATTTTTATTTGATTTTAATTGTGTTTTTTATTTGTCGCAACATTTGTTATTCGAAAAATGTAAAAAATTATTAAAATCAAATGCATTAGTTAAAAGTTGATTTAAACGATGGGTGCGTAATGGTGACTTTTACGAAGCACTTATTATGAAATGAGAGATAGATTTATCGGTAGGAGTACGGTTGGCGTATTTTTCACTTTAATCTCAAATAGACATCTAAACATCTAGAGCTTGATATTTCTGGCTATCCGTTCATAATTAGCGTCAGGTTAAACCCAATTTACCATAGTAATAAGGATTAAATGATGCCAATCACAGTGCGCGATCAATTGCCCGCTATTAATACATTAAGGCAAGAAAATGTGTTTGTAATGCCACAAAGCCGTGCGCAAACACAAGAGATCCGCCCGATGCGATTAGCCATTTTAAACCTGATGCCAAACAAGGTGGAGACTGAAGTACAGTTTATTCGTTTACTGGCTAATTCACCGCTGCAGGTAAATGTGGAGTTACTGCGTTTAGATACTCACCGAAGCAAAAATACCTCTGAGCAACATCTTGATATGTTCTATAAGTATTTTTCAGAAGTTAAAAACGAAAACTACGATGCCATGATTGTGACTGGTGCGCCATTGGCACACCTTGAATATAGTGATGTTGCTTATTGGCAAGAGCTGGAAGAGATTTTCGACTGGGCTGAGCAGCATGTTACTTCTACCTTATTTTCGTGCTGGGCCGCTCACGCAGGGCTATTTCATCACTATGGATTAAAGCGAAAACTTAAAGCGAAAAAGCTCTGTGGTGTGTTTAAACATCAACGCTATTTTGAACACGCAGCGTTAACACGCGGTTTTGACGATGAATTCTTAGTGCCACATTCGCGCTATGGTCATATTAATGAAGCTGATATTGCAAACCACAGCCAGCTTGAAGTCATTGCCGGATCGCCAGAGGTCGGTGCGTTTTTAATTAAGAATAAATCAGGTTCGCAGGTGTATTTAACTGGTCACCCAGAATACGATGCCGATACTTTGAATAAAGAGTATTTACGCGACCTAGAAAAAGATCAGAATGCGCCTAAGCCAAATAATTATTTTCCTAATGATGATGCCAGCGCCAAACCAAGTAAAACTTGGCAGAGCCACGCCTTTTTATTATTTTCAAATTGGTTAAACTACTACGTTTATCAAACCACGCCATACGATATTAATTTAGTCAGCCAAGACGTAAGGACTAACAACTATGCCGAATAAATCACAGCAATTAACCGCTGCATTAAAAGCGCGTATTCATATTCTTGATGGTGCAATGGGCACCATGATCCAGAAATACAAACTGGAAGAAGAAGATTACCGCGGTGAACGCTTTGCAAATTGGCATGTGTTGGTCAAAGGCAATAATGACTTACTCAGTTTAACCCAGCCACAGATCATTGAACAAATTCACCGTGAATACCTTGCGGCAGGCGCTGATATTATTGAAACCAATACCTTTAACGCGACTACCATTTCAATGGAAGATTATGAAATGGCAAGCTTAAGCCGTGAAATCAATCTCGAATCGGCAAAATTGGCGCGTAAAGTGTGTGATGAATTTGAAGCACAGGACCCAACTAAACCGCGTTATGTAGCCGGTGTGCTTGGTCCAACATCAAAAACCTGCTCTATTTCACCAGATGTAAACGATCCTGGCTTTAGAAACGTTACCTTTGATGCTCTTGTTGAAGCTTACATTGAATCAACGCTGGCATTGATTGAAGGTGGTGCGGATTTAATTCTGATTGAGACTATTTTCGATACGCTTAATTCAAAAGCAGCGGCTTTTGCAGTAGAAGAAGCATTCGAGCGCGTAGGCGTTACTTTACCCGTAATGATTTCAGGCACCATTACTGATGCATCGGGCCGAACTTTATCGGGCCAAACAACCGAGGCATTCTACAATTCTATTCGTCATATTAAGCCTATTTCAATTGGCCTTAACTGTGCCCTTGGGCCAGATTTACTACGCCAATATGTAGAAGAGTTATCGCGTGTGTGTGAAACTTTTGTGTCGGTTCACCCCAACGCAGGCCTACCGAACGAATTTGGTGAATACGATTTAGAAGCGGACGAAATGGCAAAAGAGATTATTGATTGGGCTGAGTCGGGCTTTATTAATATTGTTGGAGGCTGTTGTGGCACCACGCCTGAGCATATTAATGCGATGTATCAAGGCACAAAAAATGTAGCACCGCGCCAATTACCTGAACTTGAAGTGCGTATGCGCTTAGCTGGCCTTGAAGCCTGTAATTTAAACTAGGAGCAAACATGACAAGCAGTACAGCAGTATTTACCAATGTTGGTGAACGTACCAATGTTACGGGTTCAGCCCGTTTTAAACGTTTAATCCTAGAAGAAGATTACGAAACCGCACTCGAGGTTGCCCGTGAGCAAGTAGAGAACGGCGCGCAAATTATTGATATCAACATGGATGAAGCCATGTTGGATTCAAAAGCGGCAATGGTACGCTTTTTAAATCTAATTGCGTCAGAGCCAGATATCTCTCGCGTGCCGATTATGGTCGACTCGTCGAAGTGGGATGTCATTGAAGCGGGCTTGAAGTGCATTCAAGGTAAGGCAATCGTTAACTCAATTTCACTTAAAGAAGGTGAAGAGCCGTTTATTAAGCAAGCTAAAATCATTAAGCGTTTTGGAGCAGCTGCGGTTGTCATGGCTTTTGATGAAACAGGTCAAGCAGAAACGGCCGACCGTAAATTTGAAATCTGTCAGCGTTCGTACCGTATTTTAGTAGATCAATTAGGTTTTCCGCCTGAAGACATTATTTTTGACCCGAATATTTTTGCGGTAGCTACGGGTATTGAAGAACACGACAACTACGCCGTTGAATTTATTGAAGGTACGCGCCGCATTAAACAAAACTTACCGCACTGTAAAGTGTCGGGCGGTGTCTCAAATGTATCCTTCTCATTCCGTGGTAATAACCCGGTGCGTGAAGCCATTCACTCGGTGTTTTTATATCACGCGATTAAAGCGGGTATGGATATGGGTATCGTTAATGCCGGTCAGCTTGCGGTTTACGATGATATTCCAAAAGAACTGCGCGATGCAGTTGAAGACGTAGTATTAAATACCGACCCTGAAGCGGGTGAGCGCTTAGTTGAACTTGCGCCAAAATACTCAGGGCAAGGCGTTGAAGCGAAAAAAGAAGATTTAGAATGGCGCAGCTGGCCTGTTGCAAAACGTTTAGAGCATGCTCTTGTTAAAGGTATTACCGAATTTATTGACGAAGATACCGAAGAGGCACGCCAGCAAGCTGATAAACCAATTCAAGTAATTGAAGGTCCATTAATGGACGGTATGAACGTAGTAGGCGACTTATTTGGTGCTGGTAAAATGTTCTTACCGCAGGTTGTTAAATCGGCGCGGGTAATGAAGCGCGCGGTTGCCTATCTAGACCCTTTCATTGAAGCGGAAAAAGAAGAGGGCGCAACCAACGGAAAAATCCTAATGGCTACCGTGAAAGGTGATGTGCACGACATCGGTAAAAACATTGTGGGTGTTGTACTGCAATGTAATAACTACGAAGTTATCGACCTTGGGGTAATGGTTCCTGCAGAAACCATTTTACGTACCGCCATTGAAGAAAAAGTCGATATTATTGGTCTTTCTGGCCTGATCACACCATCGCTTGATGAAATGGTTCATGTGGCAAAAGAAATGACGCGCCAAGGGTTTGATATTCCTTTATTAATTGGAGGTGCAACCACATCAAAAGCGCATACGGCGGTTAAAATTGAGCCGGAATATGACAAAGGTGTGGTGTATGTAAATAATGCTTCGCGTGCGGTTGGTGTGGCGTCAAGTTTGTTAAGCAAAACGCAAAAGCCGGAGTTTTTAGCAAAAACCACGGCTGAGTATGAAAAAGTACGTGAGCAACAAGCGCGTAAACGTCCTCGCTCTAAACCAATAACACTTGAAGCAGCTCGCGCTAACAGTGCACCTATCGACTTCAAAAACTACACGCCTCCGGTGCCGAAACAACTTGGAGTGACAGAGTTTAAAGATGTCTCAATTGAGACATTGCGTGAGTATATCGACTGGACGCCATTTTTTATGACGTGGTCGCTCGCTGGTAAATACCCGCGCATTTTAGAAGATGAAATTGTTGGCGAAGAGGCAAAGCAACTGTTTAAAGACGCTAACGAAATGCTCGATGATTTAGCGCCATCAAACAAGCTGCAACCGTTAGGCGTAATGGGTATTTTCCCAGCTAACCGTATCGAAGATGATATTGAAATATACAGCGATGAATCGCGTAGCGACGTGCTTGTGACAAGTTGTCAGTTACGTCAGCAAACCGAGAAAAAGGACTTTCCGAATTACTGTTTAGCTGATTATATCGCACCAAAAGGTACGCCAGATTATTTTGGTGCTTTTGCAGTAACAGGCGGGTTAGAGGAAGACGATTTAGCGGATGTATTCGAGCAACAGCAAGATGACTATAACAAAATTATGGTAAAAGCCGTTGCCGACCGTTTAGCTGAAGCCTTTGCAGAATATCTGCATGAGCGTGTGCGAAAGGAAATTTGGGGCTTTGCGCCAGATGAAAATTTATCGAACGATGAGCTTATTCGCGAAAACTACCAAGGTATTCGTCCGGCTCCAGGTTATCCAGCGTGTCCTGAGCATACTGAAAAGCAAAAAATTTGGCAGTTACTTGATGTAGAAAATCGCATCGGTATGAAGCTGACTAGCTCTTATGCAATGTGGCCGGGCGCGGCAGTTTCGGGTTGGTATTTTTCTCACCCAGAGTCTAAGTATTTTGCCGTTGCACAAATTCAACAAGATCAGCTAGAAGATTATGCCAAGCGTCAAGCAATGAATTTACAAGAAGCCGAACGTTGGCTGGGACCTAACTTGTAAAAGTCAAAGGGAGATTTATATCTCCCTTTTCTTTTGCTAATGATTAACAGCATTTAGCGGCATTTATCCGTTGCCTGTGCTGTTCTGCATCTAGCGACGTGCCTGCATTATCAACTAACAATTAATTGGCGTTAGTTTTTCGCGTTTAAATTCGCTTTTGTAGTGTTCTTTGATAATACTTGAATAATGAACGAATCTGTTTTTGGTGTAATGATAAGACTTTTTAAGTACTTGATGTTCTGCATCATTTTATTTAATAGCTCGGTACGTGCTGAGTTAAATATTTTATTTGTAAACCCGTCTATCCCCAATGAGCCTTTTTGGCAAAGTGTTGAAGAAATAGCGCAATCAGCAGCGCTGCAACTCGGCACAAAAATGCAGGTGATTTATGGCGGTGGTAATCGTATTGTTCAACTAGAAGCACTAAAACAATATTTAGCGAAAAACCCCAAACCAGATTACGCAGTGATTTTAAATTATCCCGGCGGTTCTACTGCGAGCATGTCATTGCTGGAATCGCAGCAGATTAAGTTTGTTACTTTAGAGCAAACCATTTTTGGTGAAGAACGGGAAAAAATAGGAATAGCTGGGCAAAAATATAAGCATTGGCTTGGTGAAATTTATTTTGATAATCATACCGCAGGAGGCCAACTTGCAAAAGCGCTACAACATTTAAAACAGGCGCAAATACCTAAGCAAGAAACGCATGTAGTGGCTATCAATGGTCACTATGGCAGCGAATCGCAGGCGCGGTTTAATGGCATGCGAGAGTATTTCGAGGGCAATGAAGGGGTTGTTTATCAAGCTGTGCATGCAGGGTGGTCTGAGCAGGTTGCGTTTAATCAAAGCAAGGCGCTATTAGCGCGCTTTCCTAAAGTTAATATTATTTGGGCCGCGTCTGATTTGATGGCACTTGGCGCCAGTAAAGCAGCGGTAGAATCGGGTCGTATTCCCAATAAAGATATTTTTATTGGCGGTTTTGACTGGTTACCTCGCGCAATTCAAGCCGTTGAAAAACAGTCAATAAGTGCGTCAATTGGTGGTCATAAAGTTATGGGCGCATGGGCAGTTATTAGCCTAATACTGTACGATAATGGACACGATATTTTTGCCCAGCAAAAAAATAAAAAGCTAACCTTTAACCTTGATGTGATCACTAAGCAAAATGTTGCACATTTTAAATCCCATAAAGTTAAAATTAATTGGGCCGAATACGACTTTAAAGCACTTAAAGAAAAAGTGGCATTAAGCCACTCGATTGCAGGGCTTAGCCCATTAAATCCTAACTAGCTAGAACTTGAAGTTAAGCTGATTGCGGAAGCCTTAAATTAACTTGCTAACTGCTTTTCAGCCAGGTTCAGTTCCATCGTTGCTTTTAATAAGCGGTAAAGATTAATTGATGCATCAATTTCTTCTTTACGGTTGGTTAAGCTCTCAATATTTAAACCTAGTGGCACATCTAAATGAGCACAGCTTTGTAAAATAAGGTTTAGATTTTCACGGCAAATGCGTACTGATTCATTAAGAGATTGCTCAGAATCTAAAATACGCCACTTAGTGGCTTCTGGCACAGAAATACCAAGCCATTGCATAAACTCTAACGTTTTTTCACTGCCGCATGGAGTAAAAGTTAAGATAATACGGTTTGGCGTTAAACCTTGTTGTTTACAACTGCGTGCATAGCTAGTAATTAAGTCGATTGTTGCTTGCGCATCATATACCGCTTGCGAGATAAAATACTCACAACCTTGTGCTGTTTTTTCTAATAAACGTTCATGCTCATTGCGTTTTGATGCATGACGCTCAGCGATGGTAACACCACCTAAGAAAAATTTATTTTGATGCTCACTTAATGCGTTATAGGCGTTTGGTAAGCTTAATTTAATCTCGCCCTCAGACGATGGGCTACCCACCAAAACAAGGTTGTTAAGCGCATATTTTTCTTTGGTTTCTGTTAGCCATGCATTAAATTCTTCGACACCACGCTGCGCGACGCTTTTGTAGGTGATTACATCTAATTCTGATAAATCACTTAACAGCAAACTGTATTCACGCGGGTCAACGGTATGCTTAAACGGAAAAGGGCGTGGTACGCTGGTACGGCTGCTTTCATCTTGAATGTCGTAAATGACTAACCCGTCATATTCAATCTCATGTAAACGACCTAATAATTTATTGGCAATTTCTGTCACTTTATCTTTTTCAGTACCCATTTTTGGTGGCGTAGTACCAATTAAATAAACGCCTTGTGTTGGGTCTTGAATTTTCTGTTGTAAAGATAAAGCCATTGTTCCGTACCATAAATAATTTCGATACAGTAACTATAGCAGCCTTTTAGACGTCTAAATAGCTAAAATTTAAAATTGCGACTGAAAAAAATTGAAATAGAACTTGAGGGAAATTCATAGTGTGAAGGTTTCAGGTTTCAGGTTTCAGGTTTCAGGTTTCAGGTCTCAGATGTCGCACTCAAACCTTAATTCTGAGTTCTGAACTCTAAGTCCTTTATTCTGAAACTTAATGTTGCAAAACATTTACACCCATTTACCGCAATTGCTCGCTTAACATTGCGAACATCGCCATAATTACCAAGTTTAGAAAAATTCTATAGAAAAATAATCCAAACCAAGGGAAACAGTATGAAACTTAAATTGGTTGCAGCAAGTGTAGTAATTGCACTATCACTTGCTGGTTGTAATAGCACAACATCATCAAATAATGCACAAGCTACCACGTCAGTAAAAGCTGAAAACAAAGTATTTGCTCAAGATTACGTGCTAGAAGAGCTTGATAACGGTCTTCGCGTTATGGTGGTTAAAACAGATTACCCAGATGTAGTCTCACTGCAAATTCCAGTATCAGTAGGTTCACGTAACGAAGTTGAAGCTGGCAAAACTGGTTTTGCGCACTTCTTTGAACATATGATGTTTAAAGGCTCTGAGAAATTCCCGCAAGATGTTTACTCTGATATTCTTAAAAATTCAGGTGTAGATAACCGCGCTTACACCACAAACGATTACACCAACTACCACCTTAATTTTTCAAAGCAGCATTTAGAAACAGTGCTAGAAATTAAAGGTGATATTTTCCAAAACCTAAAATATTCAGAGTCGCAATTTAGAACAGAAGCGCTGACGGTTAAAGGTGAGTACCTTAAAAACAATGCAAATCCAATTCGTCAGCTATTAAGTGCAGTGCGTAATGAAGCGTTTGAAAAGCATACTTACAAACACACCACTATGGGCTTTTTTGAAGACATCGAAAAAATGCCAGATCAAATGGCCTACGGTGAAGAGTTCTTTAAAAAGTTTTATAAGCCAGAATATGTATCGCTCATTATTACCGGTGATGTAGACCCGAACGATACCATTGAACTGGTTAAAAAGCATTGGGGTAACTGGCAGCGTGGCGATTATGTTGCTGATATTCCAGTAGAGCCAAAGCAAACAGCGGCAAAATACCTTCATAAAGAAAGCGAAGGTTTACCAGGCCACTGGTTACTTGTTTCTTACAAAGGCCCTGCGTGGCAGCCAACGGAAAAAGACCGTGCTGCAGTAGATTTAATCTCGCAATTATATTTCTCAAATAACTCAGCGCTTTACCAAGAGTTAGTTGTTGAGAAACAGCTTGCTAGCCAAATGTTTACTTACAACCCAGAAACTAAAGATCCGGGTTTATTGCACGTATTTGTAAAGGTTGAAAAAGAAGAAGATTTAGCAAAAGCACGTGATGCGATTAATCGTACTTATGCAAAAGCGCGTACTGAGTTAGTTGATGCAGATAAGCTTGCTAACTTAAAGTCTAACCTAAAGTACAGCTTTGTTAATGGCTTAGATTCATCGCAAGCAATTGCGTCAACTCTTGCGAGCTACATGCATTTTGAACGTGATCCAGAAGTTATTAATCAGCTTTACGCGACGGCAGATAGCATTTCTGCAGAAGATATTCGTGAAATTGCCAATAAGTACTTTATTGATTCGGGCCGTACAACTGTGACTATGTCGGCACTTAAATCGGTAAAAGGTTTTGAGCAAGAGGTTGACTTAAACGGTGTTGTTGCAGAAATGAGCAAACCGCAAGGCGATGCAAAATTTTCTGTACTTGATATGCGTAGCAGCTCACCGTTAGTTGATGTAAACCTATTATTCTACACAGGTGCAGCAGCAGATCCTGAAGGTAAAAAAGGCCTTGCAGCAATCACTGCTAATATGATTGCACGCGGTGGCTCTGAGTCGCGCTCTTACAAAGAAATTCAAAAAGCGCTTTACCCAATTGCGGGTAGCTTCGGCGTACAAATTGATAAAGAAATGGTGTCATTCCGTGGCCGTGTTAATAAAGACAAGGTAGACGAGTGGTACAAAATTGTTAGTGACCAACTACTTAATCCAGGTTGGCGTGAAGACGACTTTAAACGTTTAAAGAAAGAGCAGCTAGATGGCATCAAAGCAGGCCTAAAAGCATCTAATGATGAAGAGCTTGGCAAAGAAGTGTTATACAGCAAGCTTTACCAAGGTCACGCTTACGAAAGTTACAACTATGGCGATATTTCTGATTTAGAAGCACTCACACTTGAAGATTTAAAAGCATTTTATAAAGCTGAATTTACGCAAGCTAAATTAAATGTCGGTATCTCAGGTGCCATGTCAGATGCAGCAAAAGCAAGACTGCTTAAAGACTTAAGCACGCTTCCTGAAGGCAGTGAAAAGCGCTTAACAGTTGCTGATGCGCCTAAGTTAGAAGGTCGTCATGCAACCATCGTAGAAAAACCAGCTAAATCAACAGCGGTTAGCTTTGGTTTCCCAATTGATACGATTCGTAGCGATAAAGATTGGGCGGCACTTTGGTTAATGCGTTCTTACTTTGGTGAACACCGTAACTCAAACAGCTTCTTGTATCAGCGTATTCGCCAAATTCGTGGTATGAACTATGGTGATTACGCGTATATTGAGTACTTCCCGCGTGGTATGTACCAAACTAAACCAGATGCTAACTTAGGTCGTTCTGAGCAAATTTTCCAAATTTGGTTGCGTCCACTACGCTCTAATAATGATGCACACTTTGCAACACGTGTTGCCCAGTACGAATTAGATAAGCTAATTGAAAATGGCATGAGCAAAGAAGATTTCGAATCAACTCGTAACTTCTTAACTAACTTTGTGCCGCAAATGGTTGCAAGCCAAGATCGCCAGCTAGGTTATGCACTTGATAGCAAGTTCTACAATACTGGTGAGTTTGTTGCGTATGTGCGTAAGCAGCTTGCGAGCTTAACTGTTGAAGATGTAAATCGTGTTATTCGTGACAACCTGCAAAATAAAAACATTCACTATGTATTTATTACCGGTGATGCAAAAGACATGAAAGCGCGTTTAGCAAACGAAACAGTTTCTCCGCTTAAATATAATGCTGAAAAACCAAAATCACTTACCGATGAAGATAAGGTAATTGAAAGCTACAAGCTAGCTATCGATAAAGCTAACATCGAAGTGATGGATGTAAAAAACGTATTTAAATAAACGTTTTTAACACGGTAAACAGCCCGCCAATTGGCGGGCTTTTTTATGCTTAATTTGAAATATTACAAACATAATCAAGTAATAAAAAGCGATAAGCGCACTTGCTTAACGTTGGCGTAATTACAAAAAGATGCTGGATAATTAAGCACTTCAATGAAATAATCACGTTGCTAAAATGAACACAAAACATAAAGGACTAAACAATGTTAAAAAAAATAGCGCTAATCGCAGTAGTAACCCTTTCACTCGCTGCATGTAAAACCATTCCTGTAACTGACTACAATCAACAAGTAAATGCGTCAAACATGACTAAAGAGTCAGTTGAAAAGGCAATTTTAAGCGGCTGCCAGCAGCGTCAGTGGGCATGTAAAGTTGAAAGCGATGGCGTCATTGCTGGTTTACTTAATTGGCGTGGTACGCAAGTTAAAGTAGGCATTCATTACGACGCAAAGACGTACACGATTAAGTACCGTGATTCACTTAACTTGAAATATGATGGTGATAGCATTCACAAAAAATACGGTAAGTGGGTAAATAACCTTATTCGTACAATTGATTCACAGCTGTTCACAATGTAATTAGCGTATGCTAGTTCATCAACTAGCATACTAGCGACTGCTAAATTAAGCGCACTCTACGGTAATTTCAAAATTTACCGAACGCGCTAAAAAGCACGCTTCATGAGCTTGGTGGTGTAACTCTGCCAAGCTTTTTTTATGTGTAATCGATTCATCTGCCAATATCACCTCGGGTTTTAACGTCACACCGGTAATACATAGTTTGCCATCATCGTTTTTAGCAAGTTTGCCAATTGCGTTATCGGTATAACGCTCAATCACAATGCCTTTATCGGCAGCAAAGTGCAGAAAAAACAACATATGACAACTTGCGAGCGAGGCAATAAAAGCTTCTTCAGGGTCAACAAACTCAGGGTTTGAAAAAGGCATCGGTACTATCATAGGAGAGGGCGATGCAGGCATTGAAAAACCGCCATCAAAATGCCACTGGTGAACACGGTTGTAACGCCCATCGGTAAACATCTCATCTGGCGCTTTTTGCCATTCAATTTGTGCACTGTGCTGCGACATCTTATTTCCTAATTTAAAACGGGTTTAAACTAATTTTGCTTGTTATCTGTTGTTAAAGAAAGTGATAATATTTTTAAGTGATATGAATTTAATTTGAATCATAAATGTCGATTAGCAGCCAATTACCCAATTTATACACCTTTGTTGTCGTCGCTGAACAGCTTAATTTTAGTCGGGCCAGTGATTTATTGCACCTTACGCCAAGTGCCGTAAGTCATCAAATGAAGCAGCTAGAAACGCATTTAGATGTAAAATTGTTTATTCGCCAATCAAAAGGTGTGGCACTTACCAGCGAAGCTAAACAGCTTTATAGCTCAGTTAAAAAAGCGTTTTCAGAAATAGAGTTTGGTATTGAGAAAGCGCAAGCACCGAAAGTTAAAAAGCTGGTTATAGCGGCGATCCCGAGTGTTGTTTCTTGTGTATTGGTGAATAAATTAGCCGAGCTGCAAACTTTGCTTCCTGACTATCAAATTCATTTTATTAGCCAGCACCAAATCGTTAATTTTGAGCAGCAAAATATAGACTGTCATGTTCATTTTGGTAACGGCAAATATGCGAATGCCATTGCAAAAAAACTGGCAGATGAAGTGGTTTATCCGGTATGCGCGTCAAATGTTTATGAAATGCAGCATGAATTACCTTTGATTCATTACGCTGCAGGAATGGAAGACAAGCCCGGTGGCATTAGTTGGCAACATTGGCAAAAGCATTTTCAACTACCCACAACACCAGCCCAATTTGTCTTTGATGAAGTGGGCCTTACATTAAATGCAGCTAAAAATGGTGTAGGTAAAGCACTCGCTTGGCATCAACTTGTAAAACCTTTAATTAAAGATAAGCAACTAAAACGCATTGGCGAAACGCAAATCACATTGCCATTTAGTTATTACTTTATCACACCTAAATGCCATACCCAGCGAGTTGAACTCTCGATTTTGTATCAATGGTTGCAAGCACAATTTACTAGCTAAAAAGGGTATTAGCTCGTCGTTAAGTTAACCTTTAGCTGCGTTTTTTGCTTTATTTTATAAATTGTTAGCCACGCGATTGTTAATAATAAAATCGGCAAGGTAACTAGGTTTAATGTTTGCCAACCTACGGTGGCTTCTAACCAACCTGCACTTAATGCAGAGAGGGTTACCATGCTAAACACTAAAAATTCATTGGTGGCTTGGGCTTTAGCGCGCTCTTGCGGTAGGTAAGTTTGGCTCACCATTTGCGTCGCGCTAATAAACATAAAATTCCAACCGACACCCAATAAAAAGAGCGCAGCTAAAAAGTGCCAATGGCTTAAGCCAAGTAGGTTCACAAAGCAGCAAAGGGCGATTAAAACAATACCCGCATACATCATGGTGACCTGGCCAAATCGCTCTATTAATTTACCACTGAAAAATGACGGTAAAAACATGCCCAATACGTGCCATTCAATCACCAGTGCTGACTGTGCTAAGTCAAAGCCATGGCGATGCATCGCCAGTGGTGTTGCTGTCATCAATAAGTTCATCACCGTGTAACTCACCATGGCAATAAACACTGCAGTCATAAACTTAGGCGCGCTAATAATGGTTTTTAATGGTCTGCTTTCACCATTATTTTGGCTATGTGAAACCTCATTAAATTTAACGAGCTGTAGTAGCATTAGCGCAATTGAATATAAAAATGCGAGTGCAATAAATGCATTAGCATAATTGAGCGTAGGGTAGTGATGGTTTACCCAAACAGCTAAATTAGGGCCGAGTATCGCGGCTACAACACCACTTGCCATCACTGTAGAGATTGCCACAGCAGGTTTGTCACTGGCTTCAATTGCTGCAAAACGATACAGCGTAGCAAAGCCAATACCAATCCCAATTAAAAAAGTAGCGAAGCTAAATAACCAAAACTGGCTTGCCAATAAACTAAAAAAGCCAAGCACGGCGCCGCTAATGCCAATGCTATTGCCTAAACTAAAGCCCAGCTTTCGACCCGTTTTAGCCATAATCAGCGACGCAGGAATCGTAGTAACTAGTAGCCCCAACATTTGCATGGCAACGGGAAAAGTAATAAATGTGGTACTCGGGCTTAGCGCTTTTCCAACAAGGGCTGAGATGGTCACAAGCAAAATATTACCGGTTGTGATAAGTCCTTGGCAAAAGGCTAAAAGTACAACATTTTTGTTCATATTTAGAGGCTGCGTTTGGTTATGAAGGGGACTATTTCTAGCACACATTTATCTAAAGGCAAATAAATCAGTCTAACAACTTATCTTTAATTACTTACTCAAGTTAACAAAAAGCGTTAAACTCGTTTAAAATTAAGCTATACAGCTAAAAGTAGTTAAAGTGATTGGTGTTGTTATGCGTCATACAATTTGGCAAGAATTACGTAAAGAAGCAGAAGCCTTAGTAAGAAAAGAGCCGTTATTGGCAAGTCACGTTTATTCGTGTGTACTTAACCATGAGTGTTTAGGGTCTGCATTAAGCTTTATTGTCGCTAATAAATTATCTGATGCGGTAGTTTCAGCTTTCACTTTCCGCGAGTTATTCGACCAAGCATTTGTTAATTGCGACACCATGCTTGATAACGTTGCGCACGATATTAAAGCGGTGCGTGATCGCGACCCTGCGGTTGATAACTACCTAACCGTGCTATTGAATCTAAAAGGCTTTCAGTCAATTCAAGTACATCGCTTAGCACATTGCCTATGGCGCCAAGACCGAAAAGAGCTCGCGCAATTTATTCAAAGCCGCAACTCAGAAGTGTTTGGTGTTGATATTCACCCTGCATGTAAAGTGGGTAAAGGCATTATGTTTGACCACGCAACTGGCATTGTAGTGGGCGAAACCGCCGTTATTGAAGATAACGTATCGATTCTGCAAGGGGTTACGTTAGGTGGTACAGGTAATGAACAAGGCGATCGTCACCCGAAAATCCGCCACGGCGTATTAATAGGTGCGGGAGCAAAAGTACTAGGTAACATTGATGTTGGTGAAGATGCGAAAATTGGCGCGGGTTCAGTCGTAATTGCCGATGTTGATGCGCATACTACTGTCGTTGGTGTGCCAGCTAAAGTGGTTGGCAAAACCACGTCAGGTTGCCCTGCAGAAACTATGGATCAGTGTTTTGTTGCTGATATGTCTGAAGAGGCTGGTTGTTCACTGTCGAGTGCTGCACTGTAATATTGCTGCTCTAACTGTTTAATTACTCCATTTTCGGCCAGTGCTTTCACTGCGTTAGCGAATGCGCTGGCAACGCTTCCTTTATTTACCAAATAAGGTACGTTGTTGACCGACACAGCTTGCTCTGGCAAGTAGTTTGGGTTGAGCGACGATTCATAGTGCTTCGACTTTCTTGAAAACCCAAAATGCATTGGTTTTGCTAAATAACAGCAGTCGTGAATTTTAATCTGTGCATTTGGCTGCTGCGCTAGGTAATAATCAATCGACGCTTTGTTGTAAATAAAAAAGTCAGCCTGCTTTTTTTCAATTACTTTGATTGCATCGGCAATACCTAAATCTTGCCCGTATCGCACCATTATATCTCGCTCTTCAATGGCCGACTTTCTGCCACCATAGGGCTTTAACAGTACTTTGTTTTCCAGTTGTTTTAAATTATCTATCTTGGCAACATTTCGGTGTGTGATCACCACGCTATGACTGGTGAGGCCATTTTCGAAAAAGTGAGTAAATTCGCTACGCGTCTGATTAAAGCCATAACCGGGATAAAAGTCGATGGCACCTTCGTTAAGCAGTTTAATAATGCGTTTTTTTGGCGCGCGCTTTATGACTAACTTACAGTTAATATTTTGTGCAGCTCGTTGATATATGGCTTTGTACAGCCCTTGATTGGTTGGCATTGCGGCGATAAGTGGTAATCGTGCACTTGTGCGATAACCCATGGTTATTTCACAGCTAAACGCCGGTAGGCAAATAGTCATCAACACAATGAAAAAGGATATGCGATACATCAGGTTACACCAATCGATAACACTTATAGTTTTAATCAAAACACACTTATTGATAAGACTCAAACAACTTCGATAATTTCATATTCAGTTGCTTGCCAGTCAAAGCTAACAATATCGTCAATGGATTGCTTTAGTAGCTTTTTAGCTATGGGGGCACTTGGTGTAACAATTTGAATATCAACATTATTTAGAGTGACTTTATTACCACCTGCAACGGCTAAAATATAAACCCATAACACACTTTCATCGTCACAATTTTCGAGCTTAATTAAATGGCCTAGTTGTATTTTCTGATTGCTAATTGGCTCTATCGATTCTTTAAGTACTTGAATTTCTTGTCTAAGCGCTTCAATGCGTTTACTTTGCCCTTCAGCTAAATAAGCCATCTCGATGCCGAGGCTGTCGTATTGGGTTTCGGCCTTACTTTGCTCGTGAGTGGCATCTTGATGTGCGTGTTTTGCCGATTGCACTGCAACCGCCAAGCTCGCTTCAAGCTGCTCAATAAGAGCGTGTTTGATAAGTGATTTATTGATCATCGTTAGCACTCACATGTGAGACTTTACTGGTAACAGTGCCATCGGCAAATTGTGTGACAATGTTGTCGCCTTCAGTAATTTGAGAGACAGAGGTGACCACGCTAGAATCTTTTTGCGTCATTGAGTAGCCCCGCGCTAATACCGCAAGCGGGCTGGTGGCATTGAGTTTTGCCGCTAATACCGCAAGTTGTTTTTCTGCAGACTCTAATTGCTTTGCTTGACTGCTTTGAAGCCTGCTAACCAGATTATGCAACTGTTGCTGCGCGTGACTTAATCGCTTTTCGGGAGTGGCTTTTTCGAGTCTATTTTGCAATGTATGTTGCGCATATTTTGCTTGCTCTAATTTTCGTTGAATACTGTTGAGTAAGCGTATTTCAAGCTCGTCTCGTAACTGAGACTGCTGATTTAATTGGTTACTAGGGTGGTAACGCAGCAAACGCTGTTCTAATACTTGGTAGCTGTGAGCCGCATTTTGCAGGCGCTTTGCCATAAAGTGGTGCAATCGATTTTGTAGCACATCGATGTTTTGCACTAAGTGATTTTTATCTGGACTGACAATTTCGGCCGCTTGCGATGGTGTTGCCGCACGCAAATCTGCAACATAATCTGAAATAGTGGTATCAATTTCATGACCAACAGCACTTACTACAGGCAGCTGAGACGCGAAAATAGCGCGCGCGAGCATTTCGTGGTTAAAGCACCATAAATCTTCCATTGAGCCGCCGCCGCGTCCAAGAATAATGACATCCACTTCATTGCGCTGATTAGCAAGCTGTAATTGTTCAATAAGTTGTAGATGCGCTTCATTTCCTTGCACCAATGCTGGGTAAATTACTACCTCTAGTTGCGGCGCGCGCTTTTCCAGTACGGTGAGAATATCTTTAATTGCAGCGCCAGTAGGTGAGGTAATAACCCCTAAACGGCGAATATTATTGGGCAAGGGCTTTTTAAATTCACTGGCAAATAAGCCTTCGCCAGCAAGTTGCATTTTAAGCGCGTCAAACTGTTGTTTTAACTGACCTTCACCTGCAGGCTCGATGTGCTCAACAATAAGCTGATAATCGCCGCGAGGTTCATAAAGTGATACGCGAGCACGCACCAGTACTTGGTCGCCATTTTTTGGTTTAAATGTGGCACTTCTATTATTACCGCGCCACATAGCTGCGCGAATTTGTGCGTTATCGTCTTTTAAACTGAAATACCAATGGCCTGAACTCGGCGAAATAAAATTAGATATTTCACCTGTGAGTTGCAATGAAAAGAAATTTTGTTCGAGTAAGTAGCGTATCTCTTTATTGAGCAAGGAAACGGTATAAACTTTTTGTATCTGATTTTGCAACATAACAGTATGATTTAGCGCTGAATGGAAAATATTCTACCACAAAACATTAAATTTTATTTTACTAGAATGAAATTCGCTGATAAAATCCACCCGCAACTCCCTACACCCACAGATATCATGAGAAGTTGCAAATGCTTAGGATCGCTAAAGAAGCTTTAACCTTTGATGACGTACTATTAGTACCAGGCCACTCAACTGTATTACCACATACAGCTAACCTTAAAACTCGTCTAACGAAAACAATTGAACTAAATCTGCCAATCGTTTCTGCATCTATGGATACAGTTACTGAAGCGCGTTTAGCGATTGCGTTAGCGCAAGAAGGTGGTCTTGGTTTCATTCACAAGAACATGACAATTGCAGAGCAAGCTGCCAATGTACGTAAAGTTAAAACGTATGAGGCGGGCATTGTTTCTCACCCAGTTACTGTTACTGCAGACCTGACAATTGCCGGTGCACTTCAATTAGCACACGATAAAGGTTTCTCAGGTTTCCCTGTTGTTGATGCTGAAAACAACCTAGTTGGTATTGTTACAAGCCGCGATATGCGTTTTGAAACAAAACTAGACCAACCTGTTTCAACAGTAATGACTAAGAAAGAGCAGCTGGTAACAGTAAAAGAAGGCGCAGATCGTGAAACGATTTTAGGCCTAATGCACGAGCACCGTATCGAAAAAATCTTAGTTGTTAATGATGACTTTAAACTTAAAGGCATGATTACTGTTAAGGATTACCAAAAAGCACAAGATAAACCAAATGCATGTAAAGACGAACAAGGTCGTTTACGTGTAGGTGCGGCTGTTGGTGTTGGCGCAGGCACAGATGAGCGTATTGCTGCGTTAGTTGAAGCGGGTGTTGATATTCTGCTTATCGATACTTCTCACGGTCACTCACAAGGTGTTATCGACCGCGTAAAAGCAACCCGTGAAGCATTCCCAGATTTACAAATCGTTGCAGGTAACGTAGCAACAGCTGAAGGCGCAGTAGCTCTTGCTGATGCTGGTGCAAACGCTGTTAAAGTAGGTATTGGTCCAGGTTCAATTTGTACTACGCGAATCGTAACAGGTTGTGGTGTGCCACAAATTACTGCAATTTCAGATGCCGTTGAAGGCTTAAAAGGCCGTGATATTCCGGTTATTGCTGATGGTGGTATTCGTTTCTCTGGTGATATTGCGAAAGCACTTGTTGCGGGGGCATCACTGGTGATGGTTGGTTCTATGCTAGCTGGTACGGAAGAAGCACCAGGTGAAGTTGAGCTTTATCAAGGCCGTTACTACAAATCTTACCGTGGTATGGGTAGCTTAGGTGCAATGAACCAAAAAGAAGGTTCATCTGACCGTTACTTCCAAGATGCTAAATCAGAAGAGAAGCTGGTTCCAGAAGGTATCGAAGGTCGCGTAGCGTATAAAGGTCCTATTGCTAACATTATTCACCAACAGGTTGGTGGTATTCGCAGCGCTATGGGTCTTACTGGCTGTGCAACAATTGAAGAGCTTAACACTAAGCCGCAATTTGTACGTGTTACCGCTGCAGGTATGGGTGAATCGCACGTTCACGATGTACAAATCACAAAAGAAGCTCCTAACTACCGTTTAGGTTAATTCGCGCTTTTATTTATCGATAAGGCTAGCTTTTTGCTAGCCTTAGTTAATTGTATCCCGATTGAAATTGCCGTTTTCAATCGAGTTGTTGGATTTTTAGAAAGAGACAACTAATGAGCAAAAATATTCATGATTCTCGCGTACTGATTTTAGATTTCGGTTCGCAATACACTCAGCTTATCGCCCGCCGCATCCGTGAAATCGGTGTTTACTGTGAACTATGGGCATGGGATGTAACCGAAGAGCAAATTCGCGAATTTAACCCGCAAGGTATTATTTTATCGGGTGGCCCTGAGTCAACGACCGAAGAAAATAGCCCACGTGCTCCAGAGTATGTATTTAATGCTGGCGTACCGGTACTTGGTATTTGTTACGGCATGCAAACAATGGCAATGCAACTTGGTGGTCAAGTACACAGCTCAGATAAAAAAGAGTTTGGTTACGCGAAAGTTGAAAAAGTAGGTAACTGTGCGCTATTTGATGCAATTGAAGATCACATCGAAGATGGCATTGGCAAACTTGACGTTTGGATGAGCCATGGCGACAAGGTTATTGAAATTCCTGAAACGTTTTTAACATCAGCTAAAACAGATACTTGCCCACATGCAGCTATGTCTTGGGAAGAGAAAAAATTCTATGGTGTACAATTCCACCCAGAAGTAACTCACACGCACCAAGGTTTACGTTTATTAGAGCGTTTCGTAATTGATATTTGTGGCTGTGAAAAATTATGGACACCAGCATCAATTATTGAAGATGCGGTTGCGCGTATTAAAGAAAAAGTAGGCGATGACGAAGTTATTCTTGGCCTATCAGGTGGTGTTGATTCATCAGTTGTGGCGATGCTTATTCACCGTGCAATTGGTGATAAACTCACTTGTGTATTTGTTGATAACGGTTTACTTCGTTTAAATGAAGGTCAGCAAGTAATGGATATGTTTGGCGATAAATTTGGCCTTAACATTATCAAAGTAGACGCTGAAGACCGTTTCTTAGCGAACCTTGCAGGAATTGATGAGCCAGAAGCTAAGCGCAAGTCAATTGGCCACACGTTCATTGAAGTATTCGATGAAGAAGCTGGCAAACGTCAAAATGCTAAATGGTTAGCGCAAGGTACAATTTACCCAGACGTAATTGAATCTGCGGCATCAGCTACGGGTAAAGCGCACGTAATCAAATCTCACCATAACGTAGGTGGTTTACCTGAAGATATGGAAATGGGCCTTGTTGAGCCACTGCGTGAACTATTTAAAGACGAAGTACGTAAAATTGGTCTTGAATTGGGTCTGCCATACGACATGCTTTACCGTCACCCATTCCCAGGTCCAGGCTTAGGTGTTCGTGTTCTTGGTGAAATTAAGAAAGAATACTGTGACTTACTACGTCGTGCTGACGCGATCTTTATTGAAGAGCTACACAAAGCGGATCTTTACCATAAAGTGTCACAAGCATTCACGGTTTTCCTACCGGTTAAGTCTGTAGGTGTAATGGGTGATGCGCGTAAATATGATTGGGTTGTATCACTTCGTTGTGTTGAAACAATCGACTTTATGACAGCGCGTTGGTCACACTTACCGTATGATTTCTTAGGTTTAGTATCAAACCGTATTATCAATGAAATCGATGGTATTTCGCGCGTGGTTTACGATATTTCTGGTAAGCCGCCAGCGACGATTGAGTGGGAATAATCCTACTTAGTTTGAGATATAAAAATGCCAGCTAGTAGCTGGCATTTTTTATGTTTTAGAATAATTCGACGTCATCAGCGGAAGGGTGTTCTTGGCTATCTTCATCGAGAATATTGCCGTAATAGACACATTGGTTTCGCCCGCTATTTTTTGCTACATAAAGCGCTTTGTCGGCGTTCTCAATCACCGAAATAGGGAAGTCGTAAGGACTCATTCTCGAAAAGCCAATACTCAATGTTAACTGTTCGACAAATGGAAATTTGTTGTCTCGCACATATTGCTGAAATTCTGCCAGTTTTGCTGTGATATGCTCAAGTGTTGTCGGTTCAAATACTACGACAAACTCTTCACCACCAAAGCGGAAAATTAAATCGCTGGAGCGGAAAAAGAGCTGCATTTTTTGCGCAAGCGTCAACAGTACTTCATCACCGCATACATGTCCGTAGGTATCATTAACTTGTTTAAAGTGGTCAATATCAAGAATAGCTAGCCAAGATGACTCGTCATAACGTTTGTTACGGTTGCCCTGTAATTGTGGCGTATTATGCGAGTGTAGCTGGTCTTCCAGCAGTTGTTTTATCTTGCGTTCAAACGTTTGTCTGTTGAGTAAGCCGGTTAATTTATCGCGTTCACTTTCGTTAAGAATGGTTAAGTAGTTTTCATAAATGCGACAGAGCGCATTTAGCGTGACTTGCTCACTGGAGCTAAGGTGTTTAGCAACAATATACACAGCGCCTGATACTTGGTCGTCAATCACGACGGGGATCCAGCGTGTTTCGTTGCCTGATTTGTCTTGCAAGCTGATTGTGCAGGCAGACTCAAGGCAGCATTGCAGCTCTTTTGTTGGCTCTTCAATAATCTCGCGTGAACGCCAGTGAATTTTTCCCTGTTCGTCACATAACAAGGAGGCACTCGACTCTATGCCCTTGCCATTAAAACGTGAAAGGTCTTTGTAAAGTGCAGCTTCTGTTGGTTGCAGAAATTCACTAATTGTCGACAATAAGCTTAATTCGAGTGAGTCTACATCGCGGTGTCGTGTAATTTTTACGACCGAGTTTAAGAGATCTTTTTGCAAAATTACCTCTGCTCCAGACTCCGTTCTGTATTTTTTTCATAATTAATTATTAATTTTCGAACAAATATAATTATTGGTCAATCGTAAAATTTGATTTTGCTGTTATTTTAAGCATCCAAACTGAATTATGTTATTTTTTTCTTTACCTTTAGCAAAGAGTCCTTATAATGCGACGTCATTGCAGGGGCGTAGTTCCAATTGGTAGAACAGCGGTCTCCAAAACCGACGGTTACGGGTTCGAGTCCTGTCGCCCCTGCCACTTCTTTTATTACCTTCTTACTTTCTAAATTTATAATCTTTTTGTCATTATGGTTACAAACTGGTTAGCTACAATTTTTGATATAGAATTGCTTCAGCTCAAACAAAGCGACAATTTAATCCAGCAAAACAACGCTCAGTTACAAATTGACCTTAATTTGATGCTAGAATCAGCCGGATTTAAGCTAGTGTTTACTGATCTTAATGTGCCTTTTGAAATAAGCGCAGGATTAGTAAAAGTAAATAATTTGGGATTAACCGGCGAACAAAAAAAAGCATTGTGGCACACGTTATGGCAACAGATTTAATCGTAAAATTAGACCAAACCTATTTGCAGAATTTAATGGCTATTGAACAGCAATGCCATGCTTTTCCTATGTCTGAAAAACTAATGGCATCGTGTTTGTTGGGGCGTTACAGCGCGTATGGATACTTTGATAATAATGCTCTGAAAGGCTTTTACATTTTAGAGCAAGTAGGCCCTGATTATACCCTGATGGATATTTGTGTTAACCCTGAATATCAAGGTAAAGGGCTTGCTAAAGCTATGCTTACTCATTTGTTGGGTGTTGTAAAAGCGGCAAATGGCGAGAATGTATTTTTAGAAGTGCGACAGTCGAATCTAGCCGCTATTCATCTTTACACTGCATTTGATTTTGTTGAAACAGGTGTGCGTAAAAATTACTATCCGAGCGAGTTTGGTCGTGAAGACGCGATATTAATGGCGCTTAGTTTTTAGTTATAAAAACAGCTGCTTCATTAATTCATCTAGATAACGAATCATTATTTTGGGTTAAGCATTCCCCTTACAACGCTATACCTAACCACATATTTAGCTAGCCCTAATCTTCCTCTTTTAGATTAAGAATAAATATAATTGCTTGCTCAAGTTTGAGAATATGATAATCAAGGCCATCTTCATTATGGTCGCGAATACAAGATTCTAATTCCGCGGCGGCATCACTAATATGATTAAAGCCAAAACAACCCGCGCTGCCTTTGATGCTGTGGGCTAATGCGAGTAATTCATTGAGATCTTGTTGCTCATTTAAATGAGCGATTTGTTCTAATAAATTAGGTAGTTTAGCTTTGTAATTGCTACTGATTTGTTTAAAACGCTCGCCTTGGAATAACTCTTCCCAGTTTTGCTGACTGCTGCGATCAAGTGCCAAAAATTGTTGTAATGTTTGTTCAAGCTGTGATTTATCAATTGGCTTTGCAAGCGCCTTGTTACACCCTGCTTCTAGGTAAGCGTCAACATCGTTTTTCATTACGTTTGCCGTTAGCGCAACAATTGGCCCATCAAAGGCTGCATTACGCAGCATTTCCGTCGCTTCTAAGCCACCCATTACCGGCATTTGCATATCCATTAGGATGAGGTCGTAATCATTGGTTAATGCTTGCTCTACTGCTTCTGCGCCATTATTGGCAAAGTCAGGTGAGATGCCCCATTGACTGAGCAATAAGCGGATCAGGTCTTGGTTGTCTTTATTATCTTCCGCGACCAAAATGTTTCCTTCAAATTGCTGGGCATGGGTTGTGTCTTCTTCTTTTAACATTGCTTGAGCTGAATCGGCGCTGTTAATCATGGTAATTTGTTGATTTTGATTGTTTGTTGCCACGATTATTTCAAAGGTACTGCCTTCGCTTAGCTTGCTGTTTACAGTGATATCGCCACCCAATATCTGTGCTAAGTTTTTAGCGATACATAAACCTAGCCCTGTACCACCAAACTTACGAGTAGTACTGATGTCGGCTTGCTCAAATGGTTTAAAGGCGCGTTCTTGTTCTTGTTGTGACATACCGATACCACTATCAATCACGGTAAAGATTAGTTTCTCAGTTGAAGGTGAATAACGAACGTTTAATGCCACTTCGCCTTTTTCGGTAAACTTAACGGCGTTGCTACAAATATTGAGCAGTATTTGTTTAAGACGCGTTTCATCGCTATGAATAATGCTTGGTAACGGGTATTCGATATTTAGGCTTAAAGTAAGCTTCTTATCCGTCGCCATTGGCTCAATCACGCTTTTAATATCGTTAATAAACGGAATAAGCTCCAATGCACGTGTTTCAACTTCGAGTTTATCGGCTTCAATTTTAGAAAGGTCGAGAATGTTATTAATAAGCTCAAGCAAGTGCTTAGAGTTGCGCAATACGGTACTTAAATACTTGGCTTTTTTGTTATTTGATTCTTGCGTTAAGATGGTTTCGGTAAAGCCCATAATTGCCGTAAGTGGCGTGCGAATTTCATGGCTCATATTGGCAAGGAAACGGCTTTTCAAATGGTTAGCTTGCTCAGCTTCAATTATTGCTTTTTCGAGCTTTTTGTTAATTTTTGCGATGGCTTGAGTACGCGTAACAACTTTTTCTTCTAAGTGCTCACGGTAGTCGAGTAATTCATTTTGGTATTGCTTAATTTGATTAACCATATGGTTAAAATCTTGAAATAACATACCTAATTCGTCACTGCGGTCGATTGGTAGTTTGACGTTGAGGTTACCGTCTCCCACTTTGTGGCTAGCTTCGGCAAGTGACTCAATCGGCTTTAAAAGCATGCGACGTACAACTAAGAAAATAATGCCAGGTAAAAATACCGCAGTCGCAAGAATTAATAATGCGGTGTACATGGTTATGGTTTTACCTGCTTTATAGAGAGACTCCTTATTTAGCGCGGTCACAAAGTATAAATCATTGCCCATTGAATGCGCTAAGATCATACGCTTCTCATCAGCTAACGTACGCAGTGCCACTTGACTAAAAAGGCCAGTATTGGCTGTTTTTTTCAGTAATTGCAGCTCAAATTCAGATACATAGCGGTTATTAATATCAACTTGATTGCAGAATAGGATTTTACCTGAACTATCCATAATGAAATTGACCGTGTCAGAAAAGTAGTTATTGGCAACACTTTTCGCAATTTCACTGTTATTGATATGAAAAATTAAATATCCCAAGACTTTGGGTGAGTCGAGCGTAAATCGTGAATCAAATAAGCGATAGGTTAGGTAAATCGAGGTGTTGTCGTTCTCTGTAACGAAAAACAAATTTTGTTGTTTGCGGCTATTTTTCAGCTGTTCGCTAAACGGGTAACTTTCCCGTGTTTCAAGCACCGCTTTGGGATAGTAACTTAGTACTTCGCCTTGCGGGTTAATTACACCAATGCTGAGTATATGAGAAAATGAATCGACGTAGTTACCAAATTCATCCACCAGTGCCGAGACTAATTGTGTTCGCTGTTTTGATGGACGATTGCGCTCATCGTAACTGTAAATTAAATACTGGCTGAGGTCGGGCGAGGCGGAAAGTAACTCAATAATGGAACTGTATAGCTGTGTGTAATTTTGGCTTTTTGATACTTGCTGTTCGACAAAGCGTGTAACAATTGCTTCGGCTTGTTTTTCAGAAGAACTGGTAACGTTGGAAAGGGAGAACACCCCTTGAATTGCCATAGGAATAATCACAAGGGGAGTAATATACCACAGCAGTCTTACACTCAACTTGTTGTTATTCATCGTTTTCCATTTTTCAGCAAAAGTTCTTCTATAATCTAGCATATTTTTGTACTAGTATAAGAATATAATTACAATCAGTACAATAATTTGCATGTATGTTGCATTGTCGTTTTGGAATACGATAGCTTATCGAAAAGGAGTATCAAATAAGCATTATGTGTAAGTGTTACTGCAAGATGATAGTCGAACAGTGTTGCTAAACTCAGTTAATAAGTTAAAACGGCTATTCGTACTATCGTTAGTGCTTTTCAGCGTATCAACATTTTGCATGGCCAGTGAATTGCCGGCAAATTTGCAGGTTGTATTACTTTCCAAGTTAATGCCATATGAAAAGGCATTGTCAGTTAAGCCTAAGCTTTCTATTTTTGTTATTAATGACCAAGCAGTGTTCCAGGCGTTTAATTTACTAAAGGCCAAACAGCGCAACGAGCAGCTAGGTGATATTAAGTTTGGTAACACACTGCCAAACAAAGCTTACGATATTATTTACCTTGATAGCCAAGTAAATTTAAGTGATGCACTTATTTATAGTTTGAAGTTTAATAGCTTGCTGGTGACTAATGAAATTGATTTGGTAAAGCAGGGCATTACATTGGGGCTAAGTGTTAAAAATGGCCGCCCAATGTTCTTTCTTAATAAAAAGAGCAGTGATGCAACAGGACTTAGCTGGGATAAAACTGTGCTCGATATTGCAACGCTTTATAACTAACCGCTATTAGGTTAAACAATTAACCCTTTTATTTCACACGCCTCTTAATAAGTACTAACGTGCTTAACTACCTTTTCAATTTCATTTAAATAGTCGATTAAAAGCTTACCAATACTTGTAACGCTAGGGTGCGTCCCATTTGCGGGTGATAGGCTGGTGTGAAACCCTGAGGATCGGCATTTCGCTCAATATCATACTCATTAATGTCGCTGGCGCCATCTTGCCTACCAACCAAGGTGTATTTTTTATCAAATAGGTTTTTAACAATGAGTTGTGGTGTAAGGTTTATGCCCGAAATTGTTAAATTTGGTGCTGATAGCACTAAGTTATATAGCGATAAACTAGGTGCATGCTTATCAAAATAAGCGTTACTGGTTGGTGCATTGCGATTGATTAGGTGATTTGCGCGTAAGTCAATTGTAAGGTTTGGCATAACGCGGTAATTAATGCCCCAATTAATTTTGTGATCTGTGGTGTGATTAAGCGCATTCGCTGTTAAATCTTGGTCGCCATCGGAGTAATGATAATTAAAGTACGCCGATATACTTTGATTGTAGGTATAACTCGTATCTAACGTGATGCCCCAATAGTCGCTGTGTTTTGCGTTTTCATAGCTCACTGTTCTGCTAGTGTCGTAGCGGAAATTATTATTCTCATCACTAATATCTAGCCTAATACGGTTATCTTCTTGGCTGTAGTAGAATGCTGTCTTTATATCTAACTGGTGTTTTTGCTGTTCGTAAAAATAATGGCTAACAAGCTCAGTGGTTCTGACTTGTTCTGGTTTTAGGTTTGGATTGCCACGAAACTCATCATTGAGCTCAAAAATACTTGGCTCGCGGAAGGCTTGTCCATAGAGCAGTTTAAACACTAAGCTCTGGCTGGCGTTATAGTTAATTGCAGCTCTTGGGTTCGTTGTTCCGCCGTAGGCATCACTGTGGTCATAGCGCATTCCTAAGGTGTAATTTAGACGATCATTTAGGTAGCCTTGGGCTTCTACATACACCGCTTGTTCATCAACATGCTCAAGAGGGTATTCGCTGTATACATTGAGTCCTAATCCAGCCTCTGCCGCTAACCAATCAGATGATGTTGAAGCTTGTTGACCTATTTGATAATCGCCGAGCGAAACCACTTGGCCCATTTTCTTTGAGCGCATTAAGCGATAACCAATTTGCCAGTCTATATCGTATAGCTTTGAGATATTGAGTTGTTGTTCAAATGCGCGTTGCTCACTCACGCTATGATAACTTTTTATTAAATCTACAAAGCGATAGCTGTACTTAAAGCCGGTATCGGGTTTTTGTTCGTTTTCTCTTTGCCATATCCGCGTTTGCAATATCAGCTCGGGCGAATATTGATAGTCAAAATCTAAGTAATAGTGCTGTGCGCTTTGGTGCTTTTTATACGATGCATCGCGTGTTTGGTATTCAAAACCTGTTACATAGCTGCCGAGACCTTGTTCCTGCTGCCAAGTATTAAAGCCTACCTTAATGAGTTGAATGCCACGCTTATACTGATGTGGATTTTGCCAAACTAGTTTACCTCTTAATGCTGAATCATCGCTTTGGTTATTAAATCCCGCGCCTTGATATTGGTTAGCAAATGGGTGTGGCGTATTTGTGGTGTAGCCGTTGGCGTTATAACTCTGTAGTTGATAATTCGGAAATAAATGATTGGCAAAGTAGCCTGCAGGGTCGTAGCTTTCAAGCCCTGAATCTCCATCGCGTTTAAAATAACGACCAGCAAGTTGCAAGCGCAATTCTGAAAGTTGATGGTTAAGCATAAACTGCGCAGACTGTGTGCCGTGCTCTCCGGCAAGTAAGCTCATGCGCTGCCCTGATGTGTTTGCGGCACTTTTTGTAATAAAGTGAACAACGCCCGAATACGCATTGGCACCATAACTTGCAGAGCCTGGGCCTTGTACTATTTCAATGCGTTCAATATCAGCGAGAATTTGCTGATTGCCCCAAGGCTGCGACCAATTAAATGCGATATGGTTTTGTACAATGCCGTCAATCATAATGAGCAATTGCACATTACCTGGGGTGCCACCGATCCCACGATTGATACTGTGGCTAGTGTATTCCCCAGCACCATCATAGTGATTGCTAAAATCAAAACCGGGTACATCACGTAAGATATCAATCAGGTTTTGGTATCCACGTTGCTTTATTTGCTCTGCGGTGACTATTTTAATATTTGCGGGGGCATCAAGAAGTGAGCGCTTTTTGCGGCTAGCAGTTTGCACTTGCACATTGAGCAAGTCTTTTAAGCTAAGTGCTTGTAGAGATTCTAAATCGTAATCAATAGCGTCAGCATGATTTGCTTGAGCTGAAATAGCTAAAAGTATCGCAACACTGAGAAAATTAATTCGGCTCGCCATAGCTGTTACACATTCAATATCGAATATTATTAGATTTATAGGTCAACGATAGCACAGTTTAGTTGCAATAGGTATTTATGCTAAAAGCCTATGGCAGTGGTTGTAAACAACTCGACACATAGGCTTAAGGTTGGCAGTAATAAAGAAATTACTTACTAATATCTGGGTTATTTAATTGCCAGTAAGCGGGCTCTAAGTTCTGTTTCTTGCTTAGCGCAATCACGTAACTGCGCCGCGATATCGCTAAGTGGTACAGGTGTCTTACTGCGGCAGTGATTAACAGCAAGCGACGCAAGGTTACGCCAGTTATCACCGATTTCAGTTGCCATTTGCGATGCTTCAAACATTGCTTGATTGTTTGTATAGTTTGCAGCTTCATCTAAAAAGCTGGCAAACATAAAGCGAAAACCAGCGCCACCTGTGCCGATTTCTTCTTGCATTCGTACAATATGCGCCAAGAATAAATGACGGCATTTCTTTGGTTTGCGATCGAGTCTTTCAATATCTTTCGCTAACTTTTCCATACCTTGGGTGCCAAACAAGTTAATGCCCGGAACTGGTAAACCAGCCATCATTTTTGCTGTTTTCTTTATGCCAGAATAAATATGTGGTGTTAAATCGACTTCTTTTGGCACATTATCAACCCAATACATTAAGCCTTTTGGTGCAAGTGCACCTTTACTAAAGCGTGCTTTTTCTAAATCACGTTTAGGGCAGGTTACAGTATGTTCAAAAACAGGGTCACTAATTTGGTAGTGATCGTTAGCATCAATTCCGTAAACCATTAAATTGTGTGCGTTAAAGTGAAAGCGCATTTCATCAGGGAAGTAGGGCAGCCAATAAACTGAGGTTTGTAAACCAACTACTTTGCCTTCGGCTAAAACCTCATCTAGTTTTGCCATACCTTTGTCAGCACTTGAGAATTTTTCTCGGTGCAAGGTAATGCCAAGCTTTTTAGTCACTGTATTAATAATGGTTTTTGGTGGCATGCGATAAGCAATCAGTGGCATACCGGCTACTTTAACGAATGGCAAATAGGCAAAGCTCATTGCCGATGAAATACCAAACGCCATTGGCTCAGAAATGTTGAAGCCATTGGTTGATAGCATATTTGATACAACGCCACTTTCGCAATGTGAAGATTGGTTATGCACTAGGTTGTTTAAAACTGGCGTCATGTTGCTCTGGTATTTCCTTTAATTGTTGTTCGGTAATGGCAAGTGCCTCGCAGTAACGGGCGAGGGCTTTGGCTGAAAGTGTGTTAAATACGCGCGGCTTAAAATGGCGTTTTATTTGCCACTGAAAAAAGCCCGTAACTTGAGATAGGGATAACACATCGTGACGTGCGCAAAGCATATGGTACTTAAGTGCAGAAACCTTGCCTTGCTGGACCTCGGCTAACGTATCTTCGGCTTGTTGATTAAGATCGTCAACAGCATACTGGGTGGCAAATGATTCGACATCCCAGCCAGACGACTTTACACCGGCATAATGACCCGTTTCATCAACGGCATATACCAGCTTTGATTGCCCTTGGTAAATTTTTGAATTGTCCTGAGGGACTTGATCTTTTTTCACCGTTATTCAACCGTTAACTGCATAAAGCCACTTGAGAAACGACCACTTTCAGGAATGTAACAAAGTAACTGCTGACCTTTTTCAAGGGTATTCGAGCGCAGTAGCTCCGATAACATAATGAAAATAGAGGCCGACCCTGTGTTGCCGCGCTCAGTTAAATTGGTGTACCACTTTTCGTATGGAATCGTAAAGTCGATGTTTTCAAGTCCTGCATATAAACGTTCTCTGAAATAACCCGATGAGTAGTGAGGTACAAATAAGGCGTAATCACTGGCAACGAGTTTACGTTTTTCAATGATGCGGCTTAGTGCGTCTTCTACGGTATATTTTACAATGTTTTCGTTCAGTAAACGCACATCTTGCTTGACCGTCATAATCGACTGTTGTGTCACTTCTTCTGCAGAAAAACGGGTCCAGCTTTTAAGTTGGCCGTCTTCTTGTTTTACTGCACCGGCGTACATACAGGTTTCTAATTCATTGGCGTACGAAATAATATCAATCCAATCAATTCTCAGATTGAGTTGTCCCGCCACGGGTTTGTTTTGTAAAAATGCGGCACCTGCACCGTCAGACAGCATCCAACGTAAGAAGTCTTTTTCAAAGGCTACTTCAGGGTTTTGTTCAAGTGTTTCAACTTTGTGCTGGCATTCTTTATCGAAATTTTTAGCAGTCATCATGCTAGAAGCAATTTCACTGGCAACCACCACGCTGTTCTCAACTTCTTCAGCTTTAATATTCAGGTAGGCATACTTAAGTGCGGTAACACCACATAAACAAATGCCTGATGTTGAAACCACCTCGCAGGGCGGATTGTTTAATTCACCATGCACCATTACGCCATGGTTAGGTAATGTTTGGTCTGCTTGGCTGGTACTCGCAATTAAACTTTGAATCTGATTAAGTTCAGTTGGATCAGTAAAAAGGCCTTTTACTGCTTGTGCTGCAAGCGACGCATTTGTGTGCGTCATTTCTTTGGTTTCTGGATCGATTGCGTAATAACGTTGCTTAATTTTGTTGCTTCGCAAAATTACAGCGCGCGCTCGAGATGGTTTATTGCCAGCCATTCCGAGCAGATTTTCCATTTCTTTGTTTGATACAGGCTGGTTCGGTAAAGCGTCAGCCATCGCTGTAATATAAACAGGACTTCCCATATGTACTACTCTCCAGATGGTTCAGCGTAATAGGCTTTTTGTTTTGCAATTTTTTTGCGTGTTAACGGCGCTATTAGCTTTTTAATAATTGCGGTAATCGGCACGACGGTGAGGATTAAAGTCACTAAGAATACAACATACACACTTAATCCAACGGCACGGCCAAAACTTTGCTGTGAGCCGAATTTTTTAAGAATTTTCGACCAAATAGAGAAGCTATGGTTGCCAACGCGTTCACTCGCAATCAATTTTTCATTTATCTTAACTGCCTTCATGCCAAAAAACATTGGGCGGGTAATCGGGGTATCATTCAATAACAAGCGTTGTCTGATAGCATAACCAAAGCGTTTTGCATCAGCGATATCTGTTTGTGATACACCTGCCGCAGGCACCCAACTAAGTGGCTTTTTCTTTCCTGTCATCATCCAAAGAGGTGTCGCTAAAAAGCTAAATGCAGCCCCGCAGTCATCGCTAAGCACGACGTTATCGACCAAGCTCGCATCGGCATCGGCCAATAGCTTTTTCATTTTTTCTTGCGCTGATAACCACATGCCACGACAACCGATCAACGTAACAACAGGGGTGTCTTTAAAAAGCTGTTTTGTTTGCGGTAATTGCAAGAAAGATGAAATTGGTAACGAAGGGGTTAAAAACCACACTTGATAACTAAGGATAATTAAGTCGTATTTTTCAAATTGAGTTTCAAACGGTTCTAGCTCAATTGGATCCATTGCGACGGTTTCAGGAAATACACGAAAGAACTGACCGAACGGCCAAGGAAAGGGGAAATCTACCTTAGGTTTGATCACTAAGTGATCAACTGTGATCTCTTTATTTTCCTTGAGAGGACCAACAACTGAGTCCAAAATGCTTGATAGTTGCCCAGTTTGTGAATAGTTAACAGTTAGAACTTTGCGCATTATTAAGACAGTATTTATTCCATTAAAAAGAAGTTATTATATAAAACATTAATATCTAAGTGAATCTTAATTGGACAATGTTTTGTATGTTAATGTTTAAGCGAAGTATTATTTTGTCGATTGCCTTATTTAGCGCTGTCTCCAACGCTAATAGCTTATCACTCGAGGTTGAAAATGATGTGGCTGCTTTGGGTACTTTGCATGTTCAGCTTTTTCAGTCAGAACTCGGTTTTTCGCAAGATTCAAAAGATTGGCAGTCGCTTACGCCTTATCAAGAGCAGCATATTGCGATTAATGGTCAAAATGTCTTGGTTGATTTTAACGACTTGCCAACGGCTTGGTACGCAGTTCGTTTATATGTTGACGAAAACGCCAATCAAAAGCTCGATTTATCTCGCGCAGGTATTCCTAAAGAAGCGGTAGGTTTTTCCAATAACCCTATGTTATTTGGCGGCAAACCTAAAATTGCCAAAACCAGCTTTAAATTATCTGAAAACAGTAAAAGCCAAATAAAATTAATGAAAGATAAACGAAAATAATCGTTTATCTTTCAAATAGAATGAGTTAGTTCACCACAAATGGTGTTTTTGCACCAGCATCCAATTGAGCGATTAGTTCGTGTGCATATACGTCTGTTGCTTGCTGCGGTGCTAATTCAACTAAAAGCGCGTAACAGCGGCGCGTTTTTTCACTTTCTTGCCAAATTACAATAATTGCAGCGTCGGAGTTTTGCTCAGATAAATCCAGTTCTGCCACTAACAACGTTTTACTTAGTTTGTTGTCGGTGCACCCTAAGAACAAATTGGTTGCTTCTAGGTTGAACTGTTTTGCCAAATAGTAATTTGCTGCATTGCCTACGGTTGCAACAAAATCGAGCGGTTTAAGCGGTGTATTTTGTGCTAAATCGAGCAGTAAACTTTGCAATAATTCCAATGAAAAATACTGTGCAGCGCTAAACAGTGCGTAACGGTTTTCACTATTTAAGCTCGGTGCAATTTTGGCAACCGCTTTCATTGCGGTTAACGTAAAATTATCGAGTCTGCGTCCATTAATTGCAAAATCGTGTTTTAATTCTTGGCGCAGTTGCTTATTGGTTTTGTCGCGTGGTTCGTCAACAATCGCGTAGTTCAGTACGTTTAATGTCATCAAGCCACCTCAATAATTAATGCCGCGTTATTACCACCAAAACCACAGTGATTAAGTAATATATGTTGGTAACTTGATAGTGGTTTTGCGTCACTAAACGGCCTTAAAATCGCATCTGTCTTTAGGTATTCTGGCCTTGGTATAACCAGCTGTTGCTGATGCAAGTAGTCCATTAATGCTAATTCTAATACGCCACAAGCCCCTAAGGTGTGACCAGTAAAAGGTTTAAAGGCAAAAATAGGCGCATGTTCAAGCCATTGATTAAATGCGTTTAGCTCAGCCTGGTCGTTATTTAAGGTGGCCGTGCCGTGTACTTTTATCAAATCAATTTGCTTAGCATCAAGATTGGCTTTTTTAAGCGCCATTTCAATAATGGCTTGAATATGTACGCCAGATTCTTGTGTCATGGTTAAACTGTAGTGATCACAGCCTGAACCATAACCAATCAATTTTAACTGAGATGGTGAGGTGGTGTGTTTTGCCATAACTAACGCAGCAACGCCTTCACCAAGTACCAACCCTGAGCGAGACTCACTAAAGGTACGTAGCCCTTGGCTACTTTGTAAATCGAGTGAATAAAAGCCTTCTACCGTTAGTGGGTTGTAAAACTCACAGCCAACAACAATGACATACTGCGCTTTATTTTGGTTTAGCAACTGGTCGGCTAAAATAACCGCGTTAGTGCCCGCAGTGCATGCTGTGTTGATGGTTAGGTGTAAGTCAGAGGTCGCAAACTGCTGCTTTAAATAACCACTTAAACGGTCGGTATTTGTAAGCCAAATAGTTTGCTCAGGTTTGGCTTCTACCGCACTGACATCTAAGCTGGTTGAACCGAGAATAATCGCTGTATTTGCAAGTTGTTCAGCAGTTAGTCCTGCTTTTTTTACAGCATTACCTACAACACTTGAGAGCGATGAAAGAATACGCTTTTCGCTGGTATCAACAGGTAAATCTTGCATTGCAAAAAACGGCACGTCAATTTGCTCTGCCGTTTTTACTGTTTGAAACTGCGTTGTGGAAAACTGTAATTCATTGCCGCGGCCACAGGCCGACCATGAATCAGAAGCAATAATATAACTAGGCAAGGTCTTTACTTTTTTCGCGTTCAATAAGTGCAACTATGGTGTTTATTGAGTAAAGGTCTTTACGACTTTCTTTTGAACTTTCAACACGAATACCAAAGTTTTGTTTGATAATTAAAGCAAGTTGTAGGGCATCAAGTGAATCTAAACCGACTTTAGAGTCATTGCCAAACAGCGGCGCATCGTCTTCGATTTCGTGCCATTCTATCTCATCTTCCTTGTCACACTCTTCAACAATAAGTTGTTTAAGTTTGTTTTTTAATTCTTCTATTTCCATTGTAATTTCCTAACTTTTAACTCGAATAGCCACAGTGCCAATACACCACAAATCACTGAAAAGATTATTAAAGGTAGGGCAGTGGTTAAGCTGAGTACGTCCGAGTCTGAGATAAATAAATTTTTAAGTCCTGATTGCGCCCAGTGCATAGGCGAAAGTTGCGCTATAGTTTGCATCGCCTTGGGCATGATGTCTAGAGGCACCATTAAGCCACTAATCGCCGCAAGTAAAATGTTAGTGCCGCCGCCTATTACAATCGCTTGTTCATGGCTTTTTATTTGGCTTGCGATAACCGCGCCAAAGGTCACGGCGGTGGCACAGGTTACGGCTAATAAAGGAAGGGCGGGCACGAGCTGCACTATATTAAGGCTAGGCGCATCGACCAATTTAGGTATAACCGTAAAGCCAATAATCATCAGCACAATCGCTTGCGTGAAACTGACTAAATAAAACGCCAATAGTTTGGCCGAAAAATATGCGGTATTTGAAATTGGAAAGGTGGTAACGCGCAATAACGTACCGTTTTGGCTTTCACTAATAAGCGTAATTGAAATCGGCAAAACAATAAAAAACACACCAAATACTAACCAAGATGGAATACTGTGCTGTACTGCTTGGTAGTTTTCTTCGCGCTTAAACGACACTAACTTTAATTGGTTGGTTTGCTCGCTCACTCGTGACATTTGCTCTGCAAGCGGCATGGACTCAGATAATTGCCCGGCATCGAGTAAGTAAATATGGAGCTTTACTTTCGCCAAAGCAATTTGCAAATGCTGCTTTGCTAAACTGGTCATCTGAGGCGATAAACTAGCTACATGACTAAAAGTGATCACTGAATTTGCCTGATCAGCAAATAGGGCATTTTCAAAGCCACTGGCAAGCTCAAGCGTAACATCGGCTTGTTGGTTTATATCTTGGCTAAATCCCACATCACTTAAATAGGCTTTGAGCAGCGATTCAGCCAAATTGCTATCCTGCTGGGTGATGTTTAAATTAATTGATTTAGTTAAATCTTCCGCTTTATTACTCAGTGCAAATGTCATAATCAACATAAAGCTAATCGGCATTAAAAAGAGCACAGCTAGGCTGTGTAAGTCGCTAAAAATAAGCCGGAATTCTTTAATGATACTCGCTTTAATCATAGTTCTGTAAACAGCTCTTTATAGTAGTTTTCGAGGTGCAGTGTTGAATAATTGATTTCACTAATAGGTGGTAATGAAACCTGGGTAAGCTGTGCGAGCAAAGCAAGTGGCTCTTTGCACGAGCTTATTTCAATTTGGCTTGGTGAGTTTAATTGTGTATTTGGTAATAACGCAGTAATGCCCGCGATGGCATCGTCGCACAATGCACTTTCAAAGCTAATTTGCAGTGGCGCGTTTTCGCTGTGAGCTGTTATATGAATAAGTTCACCGCGTTTTAAACCATAAATCGTATCGCAAATTTGCTCTACTTCGGTAAGTAAATGCGAGGTGTAAATAATGGTTGTGCCTTGCTGTTTTAATGTGGCAAGTAGCTGCATAATTAGCTCACGAGAAACCGGGTCAATTCCTACCGTTGGCTCATCTAAAATCAATACGCTAGGCTGTTTTAACAGCGCAATTGCCAAGTTTAAACGGCGTTTATAGCCACCTGATAAATTATCGGCTTTTTTGCTGCTTACGTGACTAAGTTGGCATTGGGCTAAGGTGTTTGTAACTAACTCATCGCAGTTATTCGTTTTGAGTAAACTGGCAAAATACGCTAGGTTTTGCTGAACCGTAAGACGCTCATAAAAAGCGTATTCTTGCGGCACAAGTGCCAGCTGTTGTTTGATAAATTGTCGTGGTGTAGCGTTATCACCATAGCAAACAGAGCCTGTTTGCGCACTGAGTAAGCCAGTAATAATCGAGATTAAGGTCGATTTACCCGCACCATTTGGCCCAATTAAACCAACGCATTCACCTGGCTTTATCACAAGAGAAAGATTATTAAGCGTATCGACATCATTACTTTTGTATCGAAAACTGAGTTGCTGCAGTTTAATAATGAAGTCGTGATCTGGCACTTACGTTCTCCCTTGCCATATATGGATATCAATTCAATATGCGTGGTTAAATTCAAAGAAAACCAACATATTAGACATAGTTGAACATTCTAACATGAGGATTTCTTGCGAAGACAGTAATTTTTTAATGGCACAGTGATGCACGCAAACGAAAAAATCCTATTTATTCACGCTGCTTTAATTGCTATTAAAGTGGTGAAACAGGTATAATTTCGCCCCATTTTTAACCTTGAATTTTAAGCGATTGGCGGGTATTCATGTCCAGTATTTCAACTGAAGTTGGCAAACGTCGCACCTTTGCGATTATCTCCCACCCGGATGCGGGTAAAACAACCATTACTGAAAAGGTACTTCTTTTCGGACAAGCTCTGCAAAAAGCAGGTACAGTAAAAGGTCGTGGTTCGAATCAACATGCTAAATCAGACTGGATGGAAATGGAAAAAGAGCGTGGTATCTCAGTTACTACCTCTGTAATGCAATTCCCGTACAACGACTGTTTGGTAAACCTACTCGATACCCCAGGACACGAAGACTTCTCGGAAGATACTTACCGTACACTCACCGCGGTTGACTCGTGCCTAATGGTAATTGACGCTGCGAAAGGTGTAGAAGACCGTACCCGTAAGCTAATGGAAGTAACGCGTCTTCGTGATACGCCAATTGTTACCTTTATGAACAAACTCGACCGTGATATCCGTGACCCAATGGAAGTAATGGACGAAGTTGAAAGTGAACTAAACATCGCGTGTGCTCCGGTTACGTGGCCAATTGGTTGTGGTAAAGAGTTTAAAGGTGTTTACCATATTCATCGCGATGAAACGATTTTGTACCAAACAGGTCAAGGTCACACAATTCAAGACGTGCGTATTGTTAAAGGGTTAGATAACCCAGAGCTTGACGCAGCAGTAGGTGAAGAACTGGCTGAATTACTACGTGAAGAACTTGAACTAGTGGTAGGTGCATCGCACGAATTTGACCAAGAGCTTTTCCTTGCAGGTGAATTAACACCGGTATTCTTTGGTACCGCACTTGGTAACTTTGGTGTTGACCATATGCTTGACGGTTTAACTAAGTGGGCACCAGCGCCACAGCCGCGTCAAACAGATGACCGCCTCGTTACTGCTGACGAAGAAAAGTTCTCAGGCTTCGTATTTAAAATCCAAGCAAACATGGACCCGAAACACCGTGACCGTATTGCCTTTATGCGTATTGTATCGGGTAAGTATGAGCAAGGTATGAAAATGGACCATGTGCGTATTGGTAAAAAGGTCAGCATATCTGATGCGGTAACCTTTATGGCTGGCGACCGTGAACGTGCAGCAGAAGCGTACGCAGGGGATATTATTGGTCTTCATAACCATGGTACGATTCAAATTGGTGACACCTTCACGCAAGGTGAAAAAATTAAGTTCAGCGGTATTCCAAACTTTGCGCCAGAATTATTCCGTCGCATTCGCTTACGCGATCCGCTTAAGCAAAAACAGTTACTTAAAGGCCTTATCCAGCTTTCGGAAGAAGGTGCAGTACAGGTATTTAGACCACTGCAAAACAATGACCTTATCGTAGGTGCGGTAGGTGTACTTCAGTTCGATGTAGTTGTGGCGCGCTTAAAAGCCGAATACAACGTAGATGCCATGTACGAAAGCGTAAGCGTTGCAACAGCGCGCTGGGTAACTTGTGACGATGCGAAAAAGCTAGAAGAATTCCGCCGTAAGTGCGAAGTCAACTTAGCGCTTGATGGTGGTGATAACCTAACGTACATCGCGCCAACACGCGTTAACTTAAACTTGTCGCAAGAGCGTTATCCAGAAGTTGTGTTCCACCAGACGCGTGAACACTAATCGGCTTATTATCAAAGTGTTGTAACTTTATTGCCTTCAGTTTCGGCATTAGTCATTTAGCGGACTAAACTCCTAACGCCCAAAACTTCGGCGGCTGCGTTACAACAATTGATAAATTGCCGATGGATAAGTTAAGTACTCAGCTCTCGCAGCATTTATTTAGTCAAAAAGTTAAGTTACATTGATAACGTGTTGTGTGATGTTGTCAGTTTTAAAAACGAATAAAAATGACATGGCTTGGTTGAGATTACTCCTAAGCGGTGTGTAACAGGAAATAGAGAATGAATATTCGTCAGATATTAGTAGAAAAAGCCGTTGCAGCTATGGTTGCAGCAGGTTTACCAGAAGATACCAACCCAGCGGTAACGCAAAGTACGCGCCCGCAGTTTGGTGATTACCAAATTAATGGTGCAATGGGCGCTGCGAAAAAGTTAAAAACGAATCCGCGAGAACTTGCACAAAAAATTATCGACAATCTAGATGTTAGCGATATTGCTTCGCAAACTGAAATTGCCGGCCCAGGTTTTATTAATATTCACTTAAAGCCAGAGTTTTTAGCAGACACGCTTTCATCTGCAAACCAAGATGAAAAACTGGGTGTTGCTGAGCATGCTAGCGCACAAAACGTGGTAGTAGATTACTCATCGCCTAACCTTGCAAAAGAAATGCACGTCGGTCATTTACGTTCAACCATTATAGGTGATGCGGTAGTACGTGCACTTGAGTTCCGCGGCGACTCCGTTACCCGTCAAAATCATGTAGGTGATTGGGGTACGCAATTTGGTATGTTGATTGCGCACCTAGAAGACTTACTTAACCAAGGTGTTGATCTTGAATCAGTTGCTTTAGCTGATTTAGAAACCTTCTACCGCGATGCGAAAAAACGTTTTGACGATGAAGACGGTTTTGCCGATAAAGCACGTGACTACGTAGTTAAGCTACAAGGTGGCGATGCTCACTGTGAAAAGCTGTGGAAACTGTTTATTGATACGTCAGTAAAACACTCTGAAGAAGTGTACGCAAAGCTAAACGTTACCCTTAAGCCTGAAGATATTAAAGCTGAAAGTGCATATAACGATGCGCTGCAAGGTGTTATTACACTGCTTAAAGAAAAAGGCATTGCTGTTGAAGACCAAGGTGCACAAGTAGTATTCCTTGATGAGCTTGCAAATAAAGACGGTGAGCCATCTGTATTTATCGTGCAAAAATCAGGTGGTGGCTTCTTATATGCAACTACCGACTTAGCAGCGTGTGATTACCGTTCTAACAAACTCGGCGCAGATCGTATTTTAATCTTTGTAGATGCGCGTCAAAGTCTGCACTTCAATCAAGTTGAATTAACAGCACGTAAAGCTGGCCTGTTACGTGACGAAACAACGTATGAGTTCTGCCCATTCGGCACCATGATGGGTGAGGATGGTAAACCATTTAAAACCCGTACTGGTGGCACAGTTAAACTAGCTGAACTATTAGAAGAAGCCGTAAGCCGTGCAACTGACAAGCTAGCAGAGCGCGAATCAGACCTAAGCGCTGAAGAACGCGCTGAAATCGCACGTAAAGTAGGTATTGGTGCAGTGAAATACGCGGATCTTTCTAAGAACCGTACCAGCGACTATATCTTCAACTGGGATACTATGCTGAGCTTTGAAGGTGCAACAGCGCCTTACTTACAGTATGCATACACGCGTGTGCGCAGTATCTTCCGTAAAGCAGGTATTGACGCTGCAAGCTTAAATGCACCAATTTCAATTGTTGAAGCGCAAGAAAAGGCGTTAGCAATCAAACTAATCCAGTTTGAAGAAGTGCTAGACCAAATGATTGGTGACGCGACGCCGCACGTTCTATGTAGCTACTTATATGAGCTTGCAAGCCTATACATGAGCTTCTATGAAACATGTCCGGTACTAAAAGACGGTGTTGAGCCAGCAACTAAAGAAAGCCGCTTAATGCTGTGTAATTTAGTGGCGAAGACGTTAGCTAAAGGTTTGGATCTTCTAGGTATCGAAGTAATGGAGCAAATGTAATTTGCTTCTTATTTCGCATTAATACTGCGTCAGGTTTTTAATCTACCCTAATCACATAGCGCACTATGCTCATGGGGCTAGATTAAAAACCTTCCTTGTCTAAATGCAAACTAGTTTGCAAATGGCATTGATATTTCTCTTTTCAATATCCGAATTATTTGCTCGCCTATTTGTAGGATTTTGCTTCGCTTTAGCTTTGGAGCTTACCATTGGCTCTAAAGTTATTTTGAAACATGGTTGTCGCGCTGGCGACAGCAGCCAAAAGATGAAAAGTGATCGAAACGCAGTTTCGCAGCACTTTGAAATGAGGTCCGGGATGACCGATGTCCCCAGCTTCATGGATGAATTTTAATATCAAATTTAAATACGCCGGCCCCCCTTTGGATTCCCCCGACGCCCTAAAATCAAACTGATTCTTCAAACATAATTTAAATGTGAACATAAACGCCATAAATCACCACGCTAAACGTCCCTGTACGCTTTCCAGCTCGAGGTCCTTTTCTCGTGTTCATAGCTAGCCGAACTTCGTTCGTCTCAAGACGCTATTCACCCATGCCTACATGTCTTGCTCGACCGCTTCGCTCCCTGTCTCGCATTATTCATTTAAATTTTACTTTCAGGTTTGATTAAAGGGGGGGGGATAAATCTTAGCAACGCTTTTCAATATCAGATTTGAGTGAGGAAGGTCGTTGGAAGTTTTTGTAATCCACTCACGATAACTATTTTAAATTTTATGTATATCGACACAGTTATAAGTGAATGCGGCAATCATTTTATCAATCGGCTCGCTATGTAAATTATAAACATTCTCGTCTATCTCATTTATGAAATTATAACGAGTTGAATTTAAATCTTTTAATTATGCTCATTTTTTACATAGCGAGTCATAAAATTTCTCGGTTATGCCAATTCTCGTTTTCTCCAAGTCAAAGAGCCATTGAGTGTTTAAATTAAAGTTGATAACCTATTAATATATTTAAATAAAAAGTATTAGTGTTCAGAATTTTTGACTGTATTCAATTTGGGATAACCGAGAATTCTCACTAATACACTGTCATGTTTCCTGTTACTTATTATGAAGTAATAATCGAGAAAATAAATTGTGTATAATATTTTTCAGTTGCTTTTGGTGTTTATAGTATTCCTTGGCTTATTTCATTATTTCTTAGTTTTTAAAAAAAACCTAAGTAAAAAACAATGGAAGCAAGTCGATTACATCTGGTTTTGTATGTCATTCATTGGTTTAATATCTTTAGCTTCTGATGTGCGTATAAGCCAAGTTTCTCAAGATAAATTAATTCAAGAGTCACACATGGAAACATTCTGGAATGTGGCTGATAGACTTTCTAAAGATGCTGCAAGTACTTACGAATGCAATGTATTTAAGATGTTTGATAACGACTCAGATAAGAAGGATTATGCACTAAATAAAGACCGATTCTCTTCAGCGTGTGAATGGAGGAAAGAGACTGAGTTATTTTTTTCTGATTTAAATCAAGAAAGTTATCCTGAAGTGAAAATTGATGATTTGCCTATACCAAAACTTGATAGTTCAGAGCTTTTAGGGGATTACGAGTGGTTACAGCGTGAGATACCTATATACAATTTACACAGAGAATCATGGTTAGAAATAAAAAGTAACTCGTTTAAGAATACGTTTGAGCAAATATTGTATCTCCTATCCCCATTTTTTATTGCAATTGCTTTAGCTTTGAGGCTGACAAAAGTTACGGGAGAAGTTAGACATGAGAATTAGTTTCTGAGCTCGTAAAACATAACAAACAATTTAAGAGCGATTCGGCACGCGTGACTTTTTTACTATGCGGTGGTTTTAGTGATTAAGGTGGCATGTGGAAACATCGGTATGGTGTGCCTCACACCTTAATTAGGCGTTACGACTGGCCGCTTATGGCACATAACAGCCCAAAACAGACAGTGTTAAGCTTTACTCCTTCACCCATTAATCAAACCTGAAAATACAATTTAAATGAATAATGCGAGACAGGGAGCGGAGCGGTCGAGCAAGCCATGTACAACAGGGACGTTGCTTCATGGCGTTTATGTTCACTCTTAAATTGTATTTGAAGAATTAGTTTGATTTTGGGGCGCCGAGGGATTCCAAAGGGAGGCCGGCGCATGCCGCCCTTTGGCTGTCGTCGCCAGCGCGACAAATATGCTGTCAAACTACACTTCTGTTGAGATGAAGATGTTAAACACGTTGGCAACAATCTAACCCCAACCCTTTATTTTAAATCAACTATATAACCAATCTTTATTGGTATTTCACACGTATCTGTTTACCATAAGCTTATACAATATCTTTTGGAAAAGATGATGAAAATTGATGATATTCGCCGTGAGTATTTAAAGGATGGTTTGTCTGAAGAGAAGCTGTTAGACAATCCAATTGAGCAGTTTGAAGCTTGGTTGCAATTAGCGGTAGACGCCAAGTTGGATGACCCAACAGCTATGGTTGTAGCAACGGTAGATCGCAATGGTCAGCCGTCGCAGCGCATTGTGTTATTAAAAGATGTAAATCCAAATGGTTTTGTCTTTTTTACCAATACCGAGTCGCGCAAGGCGCAGGAAATTGCGGGCAATAATAAGGTGAGCTTGCATTTCCCGTGGCACAGCTTGGAGCGCCAGGTAATTGTTTATGGAACGGCAAAGCCATTATCAAATTTGGCGGTGACTAAGTACTTTTTATCGCGCCCAAAAGAGAGTCAGCTAGCTGCATGGGCATCGGCGCAAAGTCGCCCTGTTTCATCGCGTAAAGTGCTAATGGAAAAATTCCAGCAAATTAAAAATAAGTTTAGTGAAGGCGAAGTGCCATTGCCGTCATTTTGGGGTGGCTACTGCATTGAGCCGCATCAAATTGAGTTTTGGCAAGGCGGTGCAAACCGTTTGCACGACCGCTTTATGTATAAACTTGAAGATGGCGTGTGGACTAAACAGCGCTTAAATCCATAATATGGCGTTTTTTGATACACACTGTCATATCGACTTTGATGAGTTTGAAAATGACCGTGACAAGGTGTTAGCAGATTCGGCACACTTTAATGTGTCGCACATGCTGGTACCGGGCGTAACGCTTGCACAAAGCGCCAAGTTACTTTGCCTTGAAAATACCCAAGATATTACTTTTTACAAAGCCCTTGGGTTGCACCCGTATTTTTTATATGAGCATCAAGAGGGTGATTTCGAACGCCTTGCAACGCTTGCCAAAAGTCATCGCGAATTTTTGGTAGCAATAGGCGAGTGCGGTATCGATCGCAGTATCGAAAAGCTCGATTACCAACAGCAACTTTTTATACAGCATATTGAGCTTGCGAATCAGTTGTCACTGCCGCTGGTGGTGCATCATCGTAAAAGTCATGACTTAATTGCAGAGGCGTTTAAAATACTAAAACCAAAATGTGGCGGTATTATTCACGCGTTTAGTGGCTCAGCGCAGGTTGCTAATTACTATGTTGAGCAAGGCTTTAAGTTAGGCGTTGGTGGCACAATTACCTACGCGCGTGCACAAAAAACACGTGATGTGATTGCTAGTATGCCGATTGAAAACTTAGTGCTAGAAACCGACGCACCTTCAATGCCGCTTTATGGTTTTCAAGGGGAGCGCAATACACCGTCGCAGATAACGCGGGTATTTGATGAATTGTGTGAATTAAAAGGTATCGAGACGCAAAGCGCCCGAATAATGCTTGCCGAACAGCTTTACTCTTCGTCTTGCTCAGTATTGCGAATATAGCGTTTAACCTGCCAGCGCTTGATTTTACGCGCTAATACCCAAGTTAATACCACACTTAAAATCAACATAAGGGCAATTTGCTTGCTTACTTCATGCAGGTAATCATGACCGTCGCGGATGGCGGCCGGAAAAGTATAGGTAAGTCTAACAAAGCCAACACGTTCACCCTCAACAAACACATCATCAATAATCGGTGTCGCTAGTTTAGATAAACCGGGTAAGGCATTTGGGGTTTTTAATAAATCTTGATAAGACGCGGCAAAATCGCTTTGCGACAGTAAATTACCAAACTTATCAAACACAGCGGCAGTTTGAATAAATTCATCTTGTGCAAAGTTGTTAACTAAGCGCGTTAACGCTTGGGTATCTTGATCTTTGATGGCAAATCGTGCACTTAATGCCAACTGCTGAGCTAGCCCTTGCGCTGTGGTTTGGCTTTGATTGTTAAGTATTTGGTGGCCTTTAAAGCTAGTATTAAAACCAATATGGGTAAGCGCAATAAAGCATATCGCAGCAATCATTAAGCGCGATATTCTTTGGTATGTTGAGGCGAAAGCCGGATTGCGGTCTTGGTTTTTTTTCATTTTGCTCAATGCCTTTTGGACAGTGTGCTTTTTTCTTGGTTAAATTGCAACAACACATAAGTCGAGTAGTGAGCGTGTCACATATGTTTGAAAGTATGGTGGAGTTTGAGCAGTTTTTCTCAAACTTAGAGAATAATAAATGGCATTCAGTTGCAGAGCCCAATGAGCCAAGTGAAACATGTTTTGTTTTGCTTTCTACATTGCAACCACAGCTTGAACCAAGCAGCGCGTTATTAACCTCGCTTTCAGCGTTGCCTGTGGCAGCGGTTGCAAAAGTTGCACCTCACCCAGACTTACCCAGTGCGTTGGGCTTAAAAGTTAGCGCAAATGTAGCAGCTGTAAAAAAACAGCTGAGTGACTTTTTGGCGCCAAATCAAGCGTTAGAAGTTAATGTATTTGCAAATGCACCAACAATTAACCAACCTGGTTTGTTAGTTATGGACATGGACTCAACCGCTATTCAAATTGAATGCATCGATGAAATTGCCCGTTTAGCCAATGTGTATGACGAAGTGGCCAGTGTTACGCGCCAAGCAATGCAAGGGGCATTACCCTTCTCTGAAAGCCTGCGAAAACGCGTTGCAAAATTAGAAGGTGTGTCGCTCGAGTTAATGGCAGAGCTTAAAGATAACCTACCGTTAATGCCGGGCGTAAAAGCACTGTGTCAGCATTTAAAAGCGAACGGATGGACGCTTGCCATTGCATCAGGCGGTTTTATTCCATTTGCTGAGCGTGTGCAAACATTACTTGAGCTTGATGCAGTTCACGCTAATACCCTAGAAGATAATGGCAAAGCGCTTACCGGTAAGGTGTTGGGCACAATTGTTGATGCCGACGAAAAAGCACGTTTTTTAACGCAATATGCCAAAGAGCTTAATATTGATAAGTCGCAAACGATGGCAATGGGCGATGGTGCAAATGACTTAGTGATGATGGCGGCAAGTGGCCTTGGGGTTGCGGTTCATGGTAAGCCTCTTGTTGCTGAGACGGCAGATGTGGCCGTTAATTTTGGCAGCTTGTTACAGGTGCTTTATTTCATTAGTTTGCCTGAATAAATAAGCGAAACACGGCCTGATTTAGTGTTACTAATTCAGGCTAAAGATAACGATTACTCAAATAAATTGCTTAATTGGTATTGCGCTGTTTTAGACCAAAGCACTTTGCGTTTATTAAGGTTGCTTTGCACGTCTGGCGCAATGGCATAACGGGTTAAAACTTCCTGTGTGATATCAAGTGCATCACCTACACCAATAACCGACCACAATTCTTCTTCTAAATCTTTTGCTTTGTGCTGCGCATATTGGCTGATATAACCTAACTCTTTGGCGATATAATCGGTATCTGGTCGGCCAGTACGCGAAATATATAAACGAAAGGCAAAGAACAGATCTTCTCTAACACTTGCTGCAACAAAGGTTTTACGGTTATTAACTTGTTTGCAGTCAAGTAATTCAGTCACCAGTGCTTTATCGGGATCGCGTTCTTTTGGCTGTAAGCGAACAAATAAATCAAATTGCAGCGGCGCATCATGACGCGCCATATCTTTAAGAGGTGCGCCAATTAAATTATCAAACGCGTTATGCTTAATTAAATGCTTAAATTCAAAGTTCTTAGTTAAGCTGGCCATATGACTTAGCAATAAGTGGCAGCTGCTTGGATAAAGGCCTTTTGCAATGGCGCCAACTTTGATTTGAGATCCTCGTTTGTGCAAATAAAACGGAAATTGGCAGACATTTTTCGTCACCATATTACGCAGAGCGGTCGAAAGCCCCGGTGTTTTGGGTGACTCTTCTGAAGCAACAAGCTTTGATTTATTGTTTTCAATTAACTGATTAAAAAAGCGTGAGCCTTGATGCTCCATATCGGTAGTTGGTTTATAGGTGCGTAAATTTACAACTGTTTTGGTTTTACTAACCGCCATTACTTCATAGGCTAATTTACTCAGCTGGTATTTCTTGGTTAGTTTTTGTAACTCAGGTAACGCGACCAGCAGTAAATCGCCTTTTTCATAATCGGTGGGGGCGGCAAGTTCAAGCTGTAAGCCATTCACCGAGAAGTCCAATGTGTGACCTGTTAGCTCACCTTTTTCTTCTTGTTCTAATTGAATGGGGGTTTTGTATAAATAACGTGTTTCGTTGCGCAAGTTAATATAATCAAGTGCTACAAACTCAACATCTGGGTAGCTGCGCAGTTTTTGATGACCATATTGTTTTAAGTGATTAACATGGCTTTTATCAAATGTAATTTTCTTTAACGTATCGCTTGACGATGCACTAGTGATGTCAGTTAACAACAATAAATACTTGGTATCTTTTAAAATGCCTTGCACGCGCGGAGAAGGTGGTTTATTGAGTTTAGCAATTTCGCTGCTAGCACTGTCTGGCAAGGATAAAGGAATATAACTGTCTTCACTTGAGCACGGCATAAGCTGTACATTGAACACTCTAAAGCTCGGCTTTTGGCTGGCAAAGCCCCAAAATAAATTACGTAAATTCGGAGTGTTATTTAGCTCGCTCTCGCTTGCTGAATAATAGAAAATCTTACCGTTATTAGTATGTGTGAAGCAGTATAAATTTATTTGCTTAACATCACCTGGGGTGTTTTGTAATTGGTTAATACGGGCTGAATTTAATATTTGTGGCAGTACTGAGTTGCGATTTTCATCGTTAAAATAGCGTGCAACATTTAAATTATTTTCGTTAGACAGCACTATATTCGGAATAACGCGCGCGTCTTTTACGCTTAAAAATACAAACAGTGAGGCAACACGTGGCAAGTAATATTGCTCATAACCTTTTACAACAACGGCATCAAGGGTGTTATCTAAATTCACTTTATAACGGCGCTTGTTGCCGTGAATAAAGCTTTTTAAAAATTCATCTATGGTTTTGTTGTCATCGCTGAAGGTGCGTTTCATACGCACATGATTCAGCTCTGCATTGACCGACTCAACGGCAACCACTTCGTATTCCAAACCGTTTTTAAGCCCTAGCTCAAAGTCTTGCTCTAAACCCATTAGGCGCATGCGAATGGTTTCGCCTTTACGTACTTGGTAGCGCGAATAGAGTTTAACTTTACAACCGCTGACGGAAATATCCGACGTAGATGCTTCAATTTCGCTGCCAGAGGGTAAAAACAGTTTTACTTTAATTGAGTAATTCATGCGCTCTTCCGAGCGCGACTCGTATGAGGCAAAAGATACCCAATTGACGCTGGGCTTTTCTTCTTTTTGCTCGCTACTGCCAACTGGTTGAGGGGCAAGCTCGCCACGCTCTTGCGCTTTGCGCTGCATTACTTTGTGATTGTTTTCGGTATTCATTACCGCTTCATAAACGGCAAGGGTGTAACGTTTATAGCGGCGAATTCCTGCCTCAAATACATTGATGGCAATTTCATCCATAAAGTGCTGCTTACCGTTATAGCTGTAGGCGCGCACATCACCGGTTACTTGTCCGCGTAAATCAATAAAGCGATTGATTGGCTGAAGTAGACGGTTCATTTCCATTTTTATAAGGAACCGTTCCGAACTGCTTAATGTTTTGGTTTTTTTAGTAAAAATCGCATCAAAATTAGGGCGTCCCAAGTCGCGCTTGAGCTCTTCAATAAGCGATTGATACTTTATCAATACATCTTCAGCCATAAAAACGGATTGTTCCTTAATTTTTATTATTCTACTTGCTTGAATAGGTTAAGATATCAAACAATTTTGATTTTAGCTTGTCGCATTTAGCGGTGAAGCGTGATTTATTAACTGAAGCAATTACTATACCAGTATCCTAGCAAGAAACATTGATTTAACGAGTGTTAGGTGCATATTGCGTACAAATTTAAAAGAGTCGGTTTTTATGGCTAAAAATAAAACTGCATTTGTTTGCAGTGAGTGTGGCGCAGAATTCGCCCGTTGGCAAGGTCAATGTGGTGAATGTAAAGCGTGGAATACGGTGACTGAATTTCGTGTGCCATCAATTAAGCAAACACCAAGAAGTGGTGGCGCAACAGCCGGTTATGCGGGCGCGATTGAAGCTAAGGTGCAAACCTTAGATGAGGTTAATCTTGAACAATTGCCACGTTTTACAACAGGCTTTGCTGAATTTGACCGCGTACTGGGTGGCGGTGTGGTGCCGGGTAGTGCAATTTTAATTGGTGGTTCTCCAGGTGCAGGTAAAAGTACCTTACTGCTACAAACCATGTGTTTGCTCGCACAAAATATGAATACCTTGTACGTTACTGGTGAGGAATCGCTGCAGCAGGTGGCAATGCGAGCGAAACGCCTTGGTTTACCCACCGATAAACTGAAAACCCTCGCTGAAACCAATGTAGAAACGATTTGCCAATTAGCGCTTAGAGAAAAGCCGCAAATTATGGTTATTGACTCAATTCAGGTAATGCATATGGCCGATATTCAGTCGGCGCCGGGCAGTGTATCGCAAGTTCGAGAAGGTGCTGCTTATTTGACGCGTTTTGCCAAGCAAAACCAAGTGGCGATTATTATGGTTGGCCATGTTACTAAGGATGGTTCTTTGGCTGGTCCGAAAGTGCTAGAGCATTGTATTGACTGTTCTATTTTACTTGAAGGTAGCAGCGATAGCCGCTTTAGAACGCTGCGTGGCAACAAAAACCGTTTTGGAGCGGTAAATGAGTTAGGCGTATTTGCCATGACAGGGCAAGGCTTAAAAGAAGTCAGTAACCCATCGGCTATTTTCTTAAATCGTTCAGACGAGCAAACACCAGGTTCGCTAGTTATGGTGATTTGGGAAGGCACACGACCACTGCTGGTTGAGGTGCAAGCATTGGTAGATTATTCGCAGCTTGGTAACCCAAGGCGCGTTACTGTGGGCCTTGAACAGAACCGCTTGGCAATGTTACTAGCGGTATTGCACCGTCATGGTGGCCTGCAAGTATCTGATCAAGATGTATTTGTAAATGTGGTGGGTGGTGTAAAGGTTACTGAAACCAGCGCCGACTTAGCCCTCATTACAGCGCTTGTTTCAAGTTTTAAAAATGCCTCACTGGCACGCGAATTAGTGGTATTTGGTGAAGTAGGCCTAGGCGGTGAAATTCGTCCTGTGCCAAGTGGTGTTGAACGATTAAAAGAAGCGGCAAAGCATGGCTTTAAACGCGCTATTGTGCCGATAGCTAATAAACCAAAAGAGCAAATTGAAGGTATGGAAGTGATAGGGGTGAGTTCGCTGTCACAAGCGTTGGAAGCGCTGTTTTAATACCAATTCACTTAAATAGCTGATCATCCTAGCGGGCTAAATATCATGCTAACTGCGTTAGAATTTATCAATGTAGAACAACTACATAAGAAAAATTCCGCCTTGTTAGCATTTCATTTATCCAGCGCTATCCCTGATCACATACTTAACAGAATTGGTATAATCTCTTTTTATCTTATGACTTATTTATAAAAAAAGCAGCGTAACGCTGCTTTTTTTATGCTGTTTTGACGTGGTTATTAGTGAAGAATACGCGCGCGAATCGTACCGTCGATGGCGCGTAGCTCTTTTAATGCCACTTCTGAATGATCTGTTTCTACATCAATGACCACGTAACCAATGGTTTCGTTTGTTTGCAGGTATTGCGCTGCGATATTAATACCGTGTTGGGTAAACGCTTGGTTAATTTGTGTTAGTACGCCCGGTTGGTTGTGGTGAATGTGCAATAGGCGGCTGCGATTAGCCAGCTCTGGCAACGATACTTCAGGGAAGTTAACAGCCGATACCGTTGAACCGTTGTCTGAGTACTTGGCGAGTTTACCTGCTACTTCAACACCAATGTTTTCTTGCGCTTCTTGTGTTGAACCACCAATGTGTGGCGTTAGAATCACGTTATCAAATTCGCGCAGTGGCGAAACAAACTCTTCGTCGTTACCTTTTGGCTCTACTGGGAATACATCAATAGCTGCACCGGCGATTTTCTTTTCTTGCAAGCTGCTGGCAAGTGCATCAATGTCCACTACCGTACCGCGTGACGCGTTGATTAAAATGGCGCCCTGCTTCATAACTTCTAGTTCTGCAGCACCAATTAGGTTTTTGGTTTGCGCTGTTTCAGGTACGTGTAGGCTAATTACATCGGATGTTTGTAATAACTGCGTTAAATTTTGTACTTGCGTCGCATTACCAAGTACCAGCTTATCTTCGATATCGAAGAACTGTACTTTCATGCCGATGTTTTCAGCCATAATACTTAGCTGCGTACCAATGTGGCCGTAACCGATAATACCTAAGGTTTTACCACGTGCTTCAAATGAACCTGCAGCTGATTTTTGCCATTCACCGCGATGTGCTTTGGCGTTCTTCTCAGGAATACCGCGTAATAGCAGTAGAATTTCACCGAGTACGAGTTCAGCTACTGAACGTGTATTTGAGAACGGAGCATTGAATACTGGAATGCCAAATTTCTGCGCTGCATCTAGTGATACTTGATTGGTACCAATGCAAAAACAGCCGATAGCAACCAGTTTATCTGCTTGTTCAAGTACAGCTTCAGTTAAGTGAGTACGTGAGCGAATACCAACGAAATGTGCGTCGCGTAAACGCTCAATCAGTTCAGGCTCAGGCAAGGACGTTTTAACATAATCAATATTGGTGTAACCATTACGCTTTAGTGTTTCAACGGCACTTTGGTGCACGCCTTCAAGCAGTAAAATTTTAATTTTGTCTTTTGCTAACGATACCTTGCTCATAACCTTTCCTAAATATTACTTCAGCGTTTTAGGTCCTTGTGGTGTACCTACAATCACTGTGTTTGCGCCGCGCTCGGCAAATAAACCATTGGTTACTACACCAACAATTTGATTTATTTTTTGTTCAGTTTGTTTGGCGTTGTCGATATGCATATTGTGCACGTCTAAAATGACATTACCGTTATCTGTGATAACGCCTTCGCGATAAACTGGGTCACCACCAAGGTGTACTAATTCTCGTGCTACATAGCTGCGTGCCATTGGAATCACTTCAACCGGTAATGGGAAGTTGCCAAGTACATCAACAAGCTTTGTTTCATCAACAATACAAACAAACTGTTTAGCAACTGCTGCCACGATTTTTTCACGTGTTAACGCAGCACCGCCACCTTTGATCATTTCGTTAAGTGAGTTGATTTCATCTGCGCCATCAACATACACACTTAAACTATCAACATCGTTCAATTCGAAAATCTCAATACCGAGTGCTTTTAGCTTTTCAGTTGAGGCTTCTGAACTTGAAACGGCACCGCGAATGTCATCTTTAATGCTCGCAAGTGCATCAATAAAGTGGTTAACCGTTGAACCTGTGCCAACACCAACGATGCTGTCTTTTTCAACGTATTCCAGTGCTGCCCATGCAGCTGCTTTTTTCATTTCATCTTGAGTCATAGGTAAAGGCCTAATGTTTGAACGGATTTTAGAGTTGTAAGTATTATACCTAGTTGCACCTTACATGCTTACCATAAATAACACTTTTTTGGCGTTACTATGGTTTTAAGTGGTACATCCCAACTTTCAATCGGTAATTGGTCAATGTGTTGGCAATCATGGGCAAGGCCGATAATTTCGGGCTTGGTGCGTTGTTCGCGATAATATTTAGCGAGCGTACGATCATAATAGCCGCCACCCATACCAAGGCGGTTACCTTGTTGGTCAAAAGCGACAAGTGGTGTGCAAAGCACATCTAAGTCTTCAACCAAACAAACCTGACTACAATTTAACTTGGGTTCCAAGATACCATAGCGATTTGGCGTCATGGGTGAATTTTTCTCATACCTTTGAAAGAGTAAGTAACCGTGGCAAAAGGGGTGTAGTACAGGCAGGTAAACTTCGATGCTTTTACGCCATAATTCCTCAATTATCAATGAGGTATCAATTTCGCTATCGTTTGATAAGTAGATCCCAACTCGGCGTATACTGGCGTTTTTAAAGTGTTGAAAAATGTTCACGTTAATTTTTTTCGCGGCTTCAAGTTGTTCAATTTCTGAAAGTTGAGCGCGACGTTCTCGCATTAACTTGCGAATATTTTGACGTTCCATAGCAATATTTAAATATTAAAAGGGCAGTAGATTAGGAAATGCGACAATTACACCAAGTAAAGACAGCAAAATGGCAATTAAAGCAAAGAACAACCAATTGATATTTTTTGGTTTGTTATTTGATTCAGCGGTTTCATCAAACTCAAGCTCTTCGCCCCAACTGTTATTTTCGAGCTCTAAGTCGATTTCGCCATTTTGTTCTTGTTGCAGGCGAGCTAAGTCATCGACTTTTTCTTCAAGGCGAATAATTGATGTGGTTATATAGTCAAGCGCAGCCAAAATACGCTGGTCGACATCGTGCTCAGGTTCTTGTGTTTGCGCTTTGTTTGCATTGACTATTTTGACTTTAATGCCGAGCGCAGAGAAGGTTTTTTGCTGTTTTATTGCTTTGTCTTGCGAGATAGGACTAAAAATGAGCTTGCCCGCAAGAAACTGTGTAGCTTTTGCATCAGACAGTTTTAATTTTGTTGTTAAGATTGTTTTCGCCTGTTCAGTGGTGACATTGTTACTTAATTGGGCGAATTGAATGCGATAGCTCATATACTTAGCAAAATTAATTGTTTTGCTAAGTATATAGTTGTTAAAAGCTTTTTTGCAAAGTTAAAAAGCAGCAAGAACTGCTGCTTTTAAATGTGATTAGTACTTAGCTGGACCTGAAGGCAAGGAGTTTAAAATAAACTCGCGTACATCTTGGTTTGATGTTTCTAAATCGGCGCGGCGAAGATACATCATGTGCCCGCTTTCGTAACCTTTAAAGCTTAAGCGTTCGCGCATTTTGCCACTCGGATCAAGTTGCCACATAGTGTACTTGGCATCAAAGTAGTTTGTTGCACCATCAAAATAACCAGATTGCACCATTACATTCAAATAGGGGTTTTGCGCCATTGCTAAGCGCAGATTCTCGCCGGTTTTATTATTGCTACGGTCCCACGGGTGAACCGAACCAAACATGTTGTATTTTAAATCGGTTTTGTAGCCGAGCTCTTGTTGCAGGTAGTAATTAATTGCTGGTGTAAATGAGTGCAACCATGAGGTTAGTTCAGCCCAATAATCAGGGCGACTGCCTGCATCACGCTTATCGATACCTTTATAGCGTGAATCTAAACGACCCACAGTAAAGCCATCTTCACGCAGCAATTCTTTCCAAAACGCGGCATTAGGAATATCAAGATTATTGCGTAGTACAAAGGTTTCGCTCAGTGCCGTGTATTTAGCGATGGTTGCGGCAATTTGTTGTTTTTCATCAATATTAATAAAGCCACCTTTGCTAATTGCAGGGATCGCTTTATTGATTGTAAAGTCTTCAACTTCGGCTAAAAACGTTGTTAGTGGCATGTTTTGGTAGTTAGCATCTAACTTGTTGTGATACCAAGCCGTTGCGGCAAAGTAAGGAATGCGATTAGCGGCTTCAACTGGGCCTTCGCGTTTAATACCAATTTCAGTAGGTGATACTAAGATTACGCCATTTAGGTACATCCATTGGCGATTTTGCAATTCAAGTGCAAGACCAGAAACACGTGTTGTACCGTAACTTTCACCAATTAGAAATTTTGGTGATAACCAGCGGTTATTACGTGTTACAAAGGTATTAATCCAATCAGCTAGGTATTTAATATCGGCATTAACACCAAAAAATAACTCTTTTTGTTTATCTTTACTTGGCAGTTCACCTTTGTCATTTTCAAGAACACGAGAATAGCCTGTGTTTACTGGATTAACGTAGACAATATCAGCGACATCAAGCACAGAGTAAGGGTTACTTTTAACGCCATAAGGCTGAACTGGGTAGCCTTCGTCATCAATATTTAAGATTTTAGGGCCTGTGTAAGCAAGGTGCATCCAAACCGAAGCCGAACCAGGTCCACCGTTAAACGAAATAAGTAATGGGCGTTTGCTAAAGTCTTTCACACCTGACTTTTTATAATACGTGTAATGCAAACTGGCAATCGCGTTACCTTGCTCATCCCATACCGGTTGCGTGCCAATTGTTGCACTGTACTTAACCTTGTTACCTAAGATTTTTACTTGGTGATTAGAGGTTTGTTTACTGTCGATTGTTATTTTTCTATCAGTGGCTTGTGATTGGTTTGATATCGCAAGCGCTGAAAAAACGACTAACTGAATAAGCTTTTTCATGTTGGCCCTGTCGTTAAACATGTGGATTAGGTTAGCAAGCAGACTACTTAATTTTTGCTTGTGCGGTCAAAGAGAGTGAGACCAATATAGGCATTTTTTCGTTGAATTACTAAATCTACCCTATACTGATTAATGACGTATATAAAACAATGATGCACTTTGACTTTTTACATATAAGCCGTTTTTACAGCGCAACAAGCATTGTATTTAAAACGCTATTAAATGGTTAAAGCAAAAAAACAAACCCATTGTTTGTATTGATACGTACAGTAACTATGAGCGATATTGTCACCGCTAACTGATTCAATTAAGGAGAAAGTTATGCCTCAAACTCCAGTAGCAGATAAGCACGCGACTTTTGCCAGATGTTTAGAGTGCAATAAGGTTGGACTATTTGCCCCTCTGCATTGGCTTGCCCTTGGTTTTAAAGATATGGCGAGTGCGCCAATTTTGAGCCTATTTTATGGTGTTGTGTTTAGTATTATCCCTGTCGCGATTTTATATTTTGTCTATCAATCAGGTACCCATCTCGTTATTTTACCCGCCACCGTGGCATTTGCCCTAATTGGGCCGGCTTTTGCTGTTGGCTTATACGATATTGCGTGGGAACTGGAAAAGCAGCACAAACCCACACTAAGTCATAGTTTAAGGTCAATGTTTCGAAACCCAGTTGGCGAGTGGGGTTTTGCGGTACTGTTAATGGTGATTATGATTATTTGGATGCGTTTAGCGGCACTGGTGCATGCGTTATACCCAAATAGTGTTAATCCAACATTCGACGAGCTCTCGGCGTTTTTAACCTTAGGGTCGTTAATTGGTGCAGTGATGCTCGGTAGTGTATTTGCTATTTCAGCGTTTACACCGCAAATCATGATGGAGCGTCGAGTGGATATTATGACTGCTGTGGTGTCATCGATACATGCAGTAAAAGAAAATATTGGTGCCATGATTGTTTGGGCATTTTGCATTGTTGCTTTGGTGGCATTAGGCTTTTTGACTGGCGCAACAGGGTTTATTGTAATCATGCCACTGCTTAGCTATGCAAGCTGGCATGGTTATATCGCCATCATAAAACACAAAGGCCCTCGTGGTTACGAGTAATAAGGGGCGGTTATCTTTTTGCGTTCGTTTTTGCAGTGATTGGATTTTATACAAGGTAGAGGCTGCGTGACATAGCTATACATGTGAGTCAGCCGATAACACCGTAAAAAGCTAATTGAGCGCATTTTTTCATTGTTGCCTACATGGATAGAGGTAAGGGGTGTGAGCAAGACTCGCAAGCGTTGCTCGATATTCGCTTAGATTACTAGGCTACACGTCGAGCGTCGTGATAAAAACGCGCTCAGAGAGAACAAAAATAGAACTGAAAAGAACAACAGAGCCTAGTGTATTTTAAAAAAGGGGAACGTTTGTTTCCCTTTTTTTCATGGTTATGTGGTATAACGGGAGCACAATAACAAGCCTGCGTGCAGGTAACAAAAGCTTAGTTGGAGTGTAACTATGCAACGAATTCTAATCGTTGAAGATAGTAAAATGGTGCAGCAAGTGTTGCGCCATCTAGTCGCGCAGTATTTATCTGTTCCCGTTGATTTTGCCGCATCGCTGAGAGAGTCGGCAGGACTTATCAAAAATAATAAGTATACCCTAGCGCTGGTGGATTTGAACTTACCTGATGCGAGTAATGGTGAAGTAGCCACACTGACTTTACGTTGTGGTATTCCAACACTTGTTTTAACTGGCAGTATTGATGAGTTCAAGCGTCAGCAAATGCTGGAAATGGGTGTGGTGGATTACGTACTAAAAGAAAACCGCGATTCATATATCTATGCAGTAAAGCAGTTGGGGCAACTATTAGGTAACCAAGGAACTAAAGTATTAATTGCCGACGATTCGCAAACTAGCCGTACTATGATGCGTCAAAACTTAGAGCGCTTGTTGTACCATGTTGAGGAAGCCGAAGATGGTGAACAAGCGTATCAAAAGCTATTAGCTGATGAGAGCATTAAGTTGCTACTCACCGACTTTGCGATGCCGAAAAAAGATGGTTTTGAGTTAGTTAAAAGTATTCGCTCAAAACGAGGGCGTGATAGTTTAGGTATTATTGGTATTTCAGGTTCTGGCAATCATAGTTTATCTGCCAAGTTTATTAAGCATGGCGCAAATGACTTTTTAACAAAGCCTTTCGCACCAGAGGAGTTCCATTGTCGTGTAATGATGACAATGGAACAGCTTAACCTAATAGAGACCATTAAAGATTCGGCGAACAAAGATTATCTAACAGGGCTTTATAACCGTCGTTACTTCTATCAAACGTCAGAGAAAATCATTGCAGAGCAACCGTTATTAAGTATTGCCGTCATTGATATCGATCACTTCAAGCAAATAAATGATAGTTACGGACATCAAGCGGGCGATGAAGTTTTAAGCTTTTTATCAAATAAGTTAACAGAGCAATTTGGTGATGCACTGATGGCACGTCTCGGCGGGGAAGAATTTGCCGTGCTGTTTAGAGGTGAAGATCAGGATGCAGCATTTGAAAAACTTGATGAATTACGTTTTTCACTCGCGAATATGCAAGTTGAAGCTGCGGGTCAATTTATTAGCTTGTCTATCAGTGTGGGGGTTGCTCAATTACAGCAAGACGAAGAACTGACAGAGCTAATTAATCGCGCCGATGTGGCACTTTATGATGCGAAAGGTGGTGGCCGAAATCAGGTGGTGATCCACCAATAAAGCCAACCTTTGAAGAGTAAGCTAAGAGTGCTCTACTGACACTCTTAGCTTTTAATATTGCTGAAATCTGAAATCTGAAATCTGAAATCTGAAATCTGAAATCTGAAATCTGAAATCTTACAGCTGCGTAAACTCAAGTAGTTGTCTTAATTTGGTTGCTTGTCTGCGAGAGATTTCAACCGTTTGACCATTGCTTAGCGTCGCTGTTAAGCCATAGCTAATTGCCTGTTCCATGCTTTCAATTGCATCTAGACGAATAATGTCTGAGCGACTGGCACGGAAATAATGCCTTTCGTCTAATTTTGCTTCAATTTTATTAAGCGAGCTGTGCAAGTACGCTTTACCGTGCGGTGTATAAATCGCTGCATGGTTACCAATTGACTCAAAACGAATGATCTCTTTCAGCTCAATAATGCGCATAGTTTCGCCGTATTTCACCATTAGTTTGTGATCATCCGGTAGGCCACTTGCCGATGCGCTTTGTTCAAGACGTTTTTCTAACTTTTCAATGCTTTCGGCTAAACGAGCAGGGTTTACTGGTTTTACTAGATAGTCCATCGCGTTTAGTGAAAACGCTTCTACGGCAAACTGGTCGTAAGCAGTACAGAAGATAATATTCACGTCATCACCGAGTGATTCTGCAAGCTCTAAACCGGTTGCGCCAGGCATATGAATATCTAAGAAGATTGCATCCGGTTTGTGCTCAGCGATCTTTTCACTCGCTTCTTCGGCATTTTTAGCCTCATCAACAATTTCAATTTGGCTATGTTTTGATAGTAGGCGTTTTAATTCACTGCGAGCAAGACGTTCGTCATCAACAATTATTATTCTAATACTCATTGTTAAAAGTTAACTCCATCGTGTAAGTGGTCGCATCACAGGTTTGTGTTGCACTGCAAACATTACCAAGGCCGAGCTTCGCAATTAGCTCGTTTAATGGCAAGTCACCTGACTTTATTTTTGGTGTTTGCGTTAATTTAAGTGTAAAAGTAAGCGCACCGCCAGTTTCATTGGTGCTTACAAGTAGTTCATTGTGGCTAACGCTGTAAATATCTTTTTTGATGAATACATACTCAACTATAGGCAGTAGCAAAGAGCATGCTAAAGGATATGGGCTGGAAAGCTTAGTGAACTGTTTTGTTATTGTAATTCGTTCTTCAAGGCGTAGCGCTTCTAAATCAAGCAAGTGTGCTAATTGAGTTAAGTCGTCGCTAACGCTGGTATTACCTACACCGTCGTTTAGTTGGTAGCGAATTAACTCGGCAAGTTTGCCAAGTAAGTCGCTCGCTAAATCTTGATTTTCGAAAATCATATAGCGGATAGCATTCATGCTATTAAACAAGAAGTGTGGATTTAATGGTGCTTCCGCATTTTTTTCAAACATATAAAAAGAAAGTCTCTTTTTTGACAGACTATTCTGAGTCTATCGATTTTAAAATTATCTCGCCAATTAAAATGATAAACGGCAAAAAAGTGAGATGAATGGTTAGGCTGTTTTTTCTAGTTGTTGTTGCCAGTCAATTGGCAGTTCAATCACTACTTTTCTTCGCTTACCGCTTTTAACTAAAACGATGCTGGCATCGTTACTATACTGGTGCTCTAAACGGCTTTTTACATTATCGAAATGTTCAGTATCTAAAAAGAACTTACCGTGGCTTTGATGCGCAATTTCGATACGATATTTTTGGTGTTTTATAAAGCTTGCTATCGTCAGTTCGCCGTTGCGGTTACGTGCAGTATTGAGTAAAAACGAACAGATAAAAATAAGCGACATACTTGGGATATTAGGTGATATCTCAGCGTCATGAAGCTTTAAGCTGTAACTACTTGGCGCACGCTTTTGTTCTTCAAGTAACTCTAGGTAATTGGCTAAACTGGCCAGTTCATCATTGAGCTTTGCATCGGCTGTTTTACTCGACATCAAGTTGTAACGAAAAAGGTCCGATGCTTTGGTTACAAGATCTGCCGCTTTTTCTTCATCAATATCAATTTGATGCTTAATCGCTTCCATGGTATCGAATAAAAACTCAGGGTTAACACGGTTGGTTAAAATTTGTAGTTTTTGCTTTTTAAGCAATAATGCGAGCTGCTTATAATTTGAAATACTAGCTGCAAGTACGTAACAGTAAGCCCACACTAAATTAAACACAATATTATAAATAACATAGGCTACGAGTGACTCGCCTAAGCCATCCAAATGCATGATACTGTTTAAGTACTCTTCAAGAGAGTAAGGTACTAATGTGAGAAATATAGGTAAAAAATCTAAACCAATAATCACTAACGAAGTGATGGTGGAACTAGCTAATAGCAGTAAAAACAGTTTCCACTTAGTTTTAGCATAGGTTTTATAGTGTTTATAAACGCCGCGCAGCACGATATGAAATGCCGCAAATATCATTATGAGCTGGTAAGTGCTGAGAGCTAATGCCCCGTACCAACCAAGTTGAAATATGGGTATTTCTTGGCCGTCAGGTTCTTGAAAAATCCCCCAGACACCTAAGAGAGTTACTAAGGCTGATACAAATAAGATCGGCCCTTGGTATCGCCAATAGTTAGGACTGGTATTTCGAATGTAACTGAAATTCATAACCGGATTTTGACCTTTTTAAATTGGCAATGTTAAACATGCGATATATTTATCGTCTTTAAACTCAGCGTTTAACGAGGCGTTTTCGTTATACATTAGCTGTAAGCGTTTAATTAGGTTTTCTTGCCCTGTACCTGTGCTTTCGACTTTATAGGTGCCTGTGTAAATTGGATTACTTACGGTCACCACAAGTTGGTTTTTTTGTTTAGCAATATCAACAATCAGCAGGCTTTGATCTTGCCTTGGAGCGATACCGTGCTTAATTGAGTTTTCAATTAACGTAAGAATGCCCATAGTGGGGACTTTGATATTTAAGCAGGTTTCATCTACATGCATTTCAATTAACAAGCGCTCTTCAAGGCGAATATGCTCAATATCAAGATAGAATTCACAAATGCGTAATTCTTCTTTTAATTTTACCGTAGGGTGCTTATTTGCTGTTAAGTTGTAGCGAAAAAGCTCATTTAGTTTATCGATTAACTCTTTAGCAAGCTGTTTATCTTCGAAAATCATACCGCGAATACTGTTTAATGAATTAAACAAAAAATGCGGATTAAGCTGACTCATTAGTAATGCGATCTGACTTTGCTTAAGTTGTGTTTTAACTTGGAAGCGACGTTTTAATGCTGACAACGGTAGATAGCAAAACAACCAAAAAAGGAATGCACCGAATTGAGACTTTAATTGTTTCGAAGAGGCACGATCAATCGCTTCTTGGTCTCCACTATTAATTTTCTCAAGTTCCTCTCGCGCTTTTAGTTGTGCTTGGTCAAACCCTTCTTTAAAACCTCTTTTAAATTCAGATTTAGCTGTCGCATTAGTTGGTGTTTCATCTTGAATGTCTTTGCTTTTTTCAACTTCGCTGTTTGTTTTAACCTGATTAAGCGGATCTTTATCGGGGTTTGCTCGATAATAGGCAATTTCGTTATCAATAGGCACAAACATGTCTCTGCTTATATCGCGAATGCTCTTGCCTATAAATGAGCCAACAGTAACAAAGACTAAGCCACAGATGAAGACTTTCATAAATCCGACTTCTTTGTTGCGTAAGAAATTAATGGGGGCGCGAATCAAAAAGTGAGTAATAAGAAAGAAGCTTAAAGTGCGTATGCCTGCATACGCGAATGTGTTTGCAAGGCCATGCATTTCCTTGTCGGTGTCTATATTTGACATTCCGCCAAGTAATAATATGAGAGCAATTAAAGCTTGGATAACCCAATAAGCCATTTGCTTATATATCCTTTGTTATTGTTTTTTATTCCATTGAGTTAGTACGGCTCAGCATAACAGCTAACTCAGACATAGCATATTGTGTCAAAAACGGTCACCAAAGCAAGTTTTTGCTGTTTCATTTTTTGCACCAAAACGTTCACAAACCCACTATTGCTGCACCTTTGTGGTGCGTTAACTTTGTTGTAACACATTGTAAATTACATAACTTTATGAATTAGATAAAAAAATATTATTGGCATAAAGGTTGGATTTAGTAAGTACAAATAAAAAACAACAACAGGTACACGTTATGAAAATGATCAGCGCCATTATTAAGCCATTTAAGCTTGATGATGTTAGAGAAGCGATGTCAGATCTTGGCATTGAGGGCATGACAGTAGTCGATGTAAAAGGTTTTGGACGTCAACGCGGGCACACTGAGCTATATCGAGGCGCAGAGTACCAAGTTGATTTTATTCCAAAAATTAAAGTCGAAATTGCAACGCAAAGCGACAATGTTGACCGTGTGGTTGAGGCAATTACCAATGTGGCACAAACCGGCAAAATCGGTGACGGCAAAATTTTTGTCTATGACCTAGAGCAAATTGTTCGTATTCGTACGGGCGAGTTAGACGAAGCGGCAATTTAAGGGGAATGTCATGGAAAACACAGTAGTTGAATTAAAGTTTGCGCTCGACACATTTTACTTTTTAATGTCTGGCATCTTAGTAATGTGGATGGCTGCGGGTTTCGCAATGTTAGAAGCGGGCCTAGTACGCTCTAAAAACACCACTGAAATTTTAACTAAAAATGTCGCGCTTTACGCGATAGCATGTACGGTTTATCTGATTGTTGGTTACAACATTATGTATGTTGATAATGCCGAGGGTGGTTTTTTACCGTCATTGGGCATGCTGATTGGTACTGAAGCGGCAGATGCTGATCATGCACTGCAATCAGACTTCTTCTTCCAAGTTGTGTTTGTTGCAACGGCAATGTCGATTGTTTCAGGTGCAGTTGCTGAGCGCATGAAGTTATGGTCTTTCCTAGTTTTTTGTGTGGTGTTAACTGGTTTTATATACCCATTAGAAGGTTACTGGACTTGGGGCGGTGGCTTCTTATCTGAGATGGGGTTTGTTGATTTTGCAGGTTCAGGTATCGTACATATGGCGGGGGCAGCGGCTGCGCTTGCCGGTGTATTATTATTGGGTGCACGTAAAGGGAAGTATGGTAAAAATGGTGAAATCTACCCAATTCCGGGCTCTAATTTGCCGCTTGCAACACTAGGTACATTTATTCTTTGGATGGGTTGGTTTGGTTTTAATGGTGGTTCGCAATTGCTGCTATCAGATAAAGAAAATGCCACAGCAGTGAGTCAAATCTTACTTAACACGAATGCGGCAGCGGCTGCTGGCGCAATCTCAGCACTATTACTTTGTAAAGTGTTATGGCGTAAAGCTGATTTAACTATGGTATTGAATGGCGCACTTGCAGGTCTTGTTGTAATTACTGCAGAACCTGCATCGCCAAGCCCGTTACTTGCGGTGCTGGGTGGCGCGCTAGGTGGCAGCTTAGTTGTGTTCAGCATTGTGGCATTAGACAAAGCTAAAATTGATGACCCAGTGGGTGCGATTTCAGTTCACGGTGTATGCGGCTTCTTAGGTCTTATGTTAGTGCCGTTATCAAATAGTGATGCGACTTTTGTAAATCAACTAATTGGCGCAGTAGTAATCTTTGCCTTTGTGTTTGTGAGCTCATTTATTGTTTGGGCAGTACTTAAGAAAACCATGGGGATTCGGGTTGGCGAAGAAGAAGAAATTAACGGTATGGACCAACACGATTGTGGTGTAGATGCGTACCCTGAGTTTGTTACCGTACGAGGTAATATCTAACCAGCTAGTTTGGTTTAAGTTGCAAACACGCAAAAGCCCAATGCCTAATGGCGTTGGGCTTTTTTATTTGTAATATTATTCTATGCTTAGTACTGGTGCTATTAACGTGTTTAAACTATGAAAATAGACTTACTAATTGCGGAAGACGATATTTGTTTAAATGATCTTGTTGCCTCAAGCTTGACCGATGAATACCTAGTGTCACAAGCGTATAACTTGGAGCAAGCGAAAGCCTTGTGCGATAAGTCTCAATTTAGTGTCATAGTATTGGATTACTACTTTCCCGATGGCGAAGGGGTTGAGCTTATTCATCATATTAAAAAACAAGGTAAAACCCCAATTATAATTTTTCTCAGCGCATCTGAAGAGCTTGATGTCAAAATGAATGCATTCAATGCAGGTGCCGCCGATTGGATTGATAAACGCGCATTTATTCCCCCTTTACTATTAATTAAAATTAAAAAAGCGCTCGCTAACCGGCAAGAGTTTGATGCCCTAAAAGAGGCTGAGCAACAGGCAAACACAGCGGTATTTTCTGCAATGTCTGATTCTTTTATGTGGGGTAATACGGCAAGAGCGATTCAAGGCTGCCTTTCTTGCACTAACTACAGCGAGTTTTTAGTTCATATTTTTTCGTATTTACAGAGCTTAGAGCTTACGGCGTCGATTGCTTACAGTGAAAATAGTCAGATAAGTTACTGGGATAGTCCTTATGCACGTGCATGTGGTATGGAAGAAGATCTTTTTAAATTAGTAATGCAAAAAGACGAGCGTATTATTAACGCTGGGCGTCGATATTTTTTCAAAGACAGTTATATCTGTATTTTAATTAAAAATATGCCTGAAGACGAAGTGCGAAAAGGGCAAATTTTAGATGTGGTAGCGGCCTATATTGAATGTGCAAATCATCAAGTTAATATGCTTAATCAAGAATATGTAAAACAACTGTATTTTAAAAAAATTGCATACGAACTAGATGACTTACAGCAAAAAATGGGGCTTTTTACAGAACAAACCCAGCAAATTCAAAGTCACCAATCACTTAAGTTTTTTGAAATCTTTAGCCAACTTGAACTCACCAACGACGAAGAAAGCAAGTTAACTGAAGTCACCGATGACACGTTAATGAAGTTTGAAGAACTCGCCTATAGTCATGTAAAAATTATTAATAGCTTAAATAACGTGATTAAAGATTTTAAACGCCAATTATCTTAGCCGGTTTTTAGCGGAAATGTTTCGATTGGTATATAGCGTAACTGGTTATTAATGCGCGTCGAGTGAAAGAGTTTAAATTCACTATAGGTCACGTCAAACGGCGTGATTTTTTGTATTGTTTGAGGGGGCTGTTTGCAGTTTCGTATTAGTGTAACGTGCGGGTGATAGGCAAACGGGTTAGTGTAAAGTTGCAGTTTTTCACCTTTATCGCGTAATGTATTGGCAAGCTGTGTTAATGAGCTGGGTTGGCTTGTTGGTTTTAAATAAAAAATTCCACTATTTTGCCAAAAGCTTGTCTCTTCAAAGCGCAAGCTAAATGGGGACACCGTTAAGCTGTGCGCAAATTCAATTAAAGCTTTTTGTGTTTTTATTGGCACATTCGGTAAAAAAGCTAAGGTTAAGTGCAAATTACTTTTTAATACAGGCTTTCGTTTGCTTTCAATTTTTGATGTTAACCATCTGAATATTCTATATTTATCTTCTTCACTAAAATCTAAGCCAAAAAATAGCCGTTTATTTTCTTGATTTTTATCTGTCATCTTTTAATATTTGCTTATGCGTATATATGTTTAAGCGAATTTATGGTTGTAGCACAATTTCACAAAGCACTCAGTGAGCAGACCCGCCTTCGAATTATGGCTCTTATTTTAGAGCATAAAGAGGTATGTGTCTGTGATCTCGTTGCCGTTTTAGATATGCCACAAGGTACGGTTAGTCGCCATTTAAGTTATTTAAAAAAGTCAGGGCTTGTGCAGTCTGTTACTCGCGGTACATGGCGCTTTTATCAATTAAGTGAATCGCTCAGCCAGCCGCTGTTAGCGATATTGAAACTAACACTCGACACACTAAATAGCGATTGCCAAGTGCAACGTGATTTAACTTCTTTCAAACCTTCAAATTGTTAGGCTGTTTATTATGAAAATTGCGATTAATGGCTTCGGTCGTATGGGTAAATTATTAGCACGTATCGTGTTAGCTGAGGCAAACCATCAGTTGGTGTATATTAATGATCCCGCAGCAACAAACGAAGCGATTGCCCACTTGCTAGCGTTTGACTCAGTTCAAGGACGTTTTAAAGACAATGAAATTCATGCTGATGACAGTCATTTATATGTCGCTGAGCAGAAAATTAGCTTATTGCATGAGTCAAAGTTAACTGATCTGCCTGTTGATAATATTGACTTATTGATTGACTGTTCGGGGCTTTACCGTAAATCGGAGCTATTTCAACCTTTGTTAGATAAAGGATTAGCGCGTGTTCTTGTTTCTTGCCCAGTAAAAGACGAAGGCGCGATTAATTTAGTCTATGGCGTAAATCATGATTTATACCAAGCAGATAAACATAAAGTGGTTACGGCAGCGTCGTGCACAACCAACTGCCTAGCGCCTGTTGTAAAGGTACTAAAAGAAACAGTCGGCATAAAACGTGGTTCAATGACCACCATTCACGATATTACCAATACTCAAACGATTGTTGATAAAGCCCATAAAGACTTACGTCGTGCGCGCGCTTGTGGTGAATCGTTAATTCCAACAAGCTCGGGGTCAACAACAGCCATTATGACGATTTTCCCTGAGCTGAAAGGCAAACTTGATGGCTTAGCTGTGCGTGTACCGCTGTTAAGCGGCTCTTTGGTGGACTTAGTAATTGAAACTGAAAAACCAACCAGCGTTGAAGACATTAACAATGCGTTTGAGTGCGCTAAATCAGGTGAATTAAAGGGTATTTTAGATATTGAAATGCGTCCGTTGGTTTCGGTTGATTTTGTTGGCGATACGCACAGTGCCATTGTTGATGGGTTGTCGACTCAAGTAATTGACAAGCATTTAGTGAAAGTGTTGGCTTGGTACGACAACGAAATTAACTATGTCTCACGCATGAATGACATTGTTAATATGATTGCCGCGTCTTAACTTACCTTTTCTTCTTAAACCAAGGTGTTGCAACGCCTTGGTTTAGGTTTTGTTTATCACGTCACGTAGCGTTAAATTATGTTAGCAGCATCAAACACAGTCAGTCAGGGAATTAAAGACTACATACAAATTACCCTAGCTTACTGGGGATTTACCTTAACTGACGGCGCACTGCGTATGCTAGTGGTGCTGTATTTTCATAAACTCGGTTATTCGCCAATTGAAGTGGCAATGCTATTTTTGTTTTACGAATTTTTTGGCATTGTTACCAATTTGTTTGGTGGCTGGTTGGGCGCCCGTTTTGGTTTAAAAGTCACGCTGTTTAGTGGCTTGCTGCTGCAAATTAGCGCGCTGATTTTGCTGGCGCAAACTCAGTGGCTAAGTGTTGTTTATGTAATGATATTGCAAGCAGCATCGGGCATCGCCAAAGATCTCAATAAAATGAGTGCTAAAACAGCGATTAAACAGCTTGTGCCAAGCGATGAAAGTAGCACTCTATTTAAATGGGTGGCACTGCTTACAGGGTCGAAAAATACACTAAAAGGGTGTGGTTTCTTTTTAGGTGGTTTTTTACTGGCGCTATTTGGCTATCAAAACAGTTTGTATTTACTTGCTGGCGGACTTGGATTCATCACTTTATTGGTTGCGTCTCAGTTAAAGCAAAGTTTAGAGGCCAAATCATTTAAGCCGAAATTTAGCCAAGTATTTTCATCAAGCAAAAAAGTAAACCTACTCTCGTTTGCGCGTTGCTTTTTATTTGCCAGTCGCGATGTGTGGTTTGTGGTTGCCTTGCCGGTGTTTTTAACCATGCAAGCGGGATGGTCGAGTACAGCAGTAGGTACTATGATGGCGTTGTGGGTGATTATTTATGGGGTTTTTCAATCAACTACGCCAAAAGTATTTAAGGCGTTTAATAAACAGGCCAATGCGCAGTCAGCGGTGTTCAGTGCGCTTGCATTGTTGGCTGTTTTGGTGATTATGCTGGTGGCGATTTCTTACGGCCTATCATTGGTTAATGTAGCGATACTTGGGCTAATTTTATTTGCCGTAATTTTTGCTATTAACTCTGCCATTCACTCATTTTTGATTGTGCATTACGCCCGTGATGAAGGTGCCTCGATGGATGTTGGCCTTTATTACATGGCAAATGCCTGTGGGCGTTTATTTGGCACTGTGTTGTCCGGATTATTGTTTCAGCAATATGGGTTAACAGCATGTTTAATCGCGAGCGCATTATTTGTAGCGATTTGCATTCCAATTACTGCGAAGTTAACGCAAAACAGTTAAAATTCAGCAAAAAATGAATGGATAGTTGTTTTGCTGCCGATAAAAAGTGTTTATCAAACTCTGGTTTCTAGATTATCGCAACATGAGCGCGTGGTGCTGCAAGCGCCACCAGGGGCGGGTAAATCAACTTGGTTGCCACTGCAATTAATTAAAGATAATCACTTCAAACGTATTATTATGTTAGAGCCGCGTAGGCTTGCTGCACGCAATATCGCAAGCTTTCTGGCCGACTGTTTAGATGAGCCGCTAGGGCACACAATCGGTTTGCGCATTCGTGGTGAAAATTTTACCAGCCAACACACCCGTTTAGAAATTGTAACTGAAGGCATGCTGACACGTATGCTGCAAGATGACCCTGAGTTAGACGGCGTAGACTTGGTGATTTTTGATGAGTTTCACGAGCGTTCAATTCAAGCTGAAACAGCACTTGCACTCTCATTTGAAGCGCAAATGGCTTATCGTGATGATCTTAAATTACTGATTATGTCGGCAACGCTTGATGGGGAACGTTTAAGTTGTCACTTCGATGCACCGCTGGTGCAAAGTGAAGGGCGTCAATTTCCTATTGCTGAACATTATACTGCAGTTAAAAATGAAGCTGATTGGCTCGCGCAAATTGCGCCGTTAACCATTCAAGCAATGGCAGAACAAAGCGGCAGCGCACTGGTGTTCTTACCCGGCGTAAAAGAAATAAAAGCGATAGAGTCTGAGCTTATTGCAGCCAAAAACACAGGAAGCATCGCGCAAGATACTGCAATTTACGCACTGTTTGGCAAGCAAGACAAAAAAACACAGCAAGCGGCGCTTCAACCATGCTCCGAAGGGCAACGGAAAATAGTACTCACCACCAATGTGGCAGAAACCAGCTTAACCATTGATGGAATTCGCATTGTTGTTGATTCAGGTAAAGAGAAAATAACCCAATACAATGTTAAAAATGGCATTAGCCAATTACTTACTGTTAATGTGGCTAAGTCATCGGCGATTCAGCGCGCGGGTCGTGCCGGGCGCATCGAAGCGGGTGTGGTGTATCGCTTAGGCAGTAAAGAACATTTCGAGCGACGAGCAAGCCATGCAATACCTGAAATATTGCGCAGCGATATTAGTCAGCTTGTTTTAGAGTGTGCTAATTGGGGAACGTCAATTGACGATTTGGTGTTACTTGATAAGCCATCAATCAAACAGATTGATGCGGCGAAAAGTCTACTGTTGATGCTTGAAGCTATCACGGCTGATGGCAAGATTACCTCATTAGGTCAACAAATGTTGAGTTATGGTACAGAGCTACGTTTTGCTCATATGCTGATAAAAGCAAAGCAACTTGAAGCAGATTATACCGGTATTTATCATTTGGCGGTGTATCTGGTTGCGCTTTTCACCAGTCAGGTAAATCGCAGTAATGACCTTGCAACTGGGCTTAATTTTCAGCTTAAATCACCGCAGCCAAACTTTGATAAAGAACTACGCCTGTGGCTTAAACGCTTAAAATTAACGGCAGTTAATCATTTACCTCTTGAATATTTATCGATTGTAATGGCGTTGGCTTTTCCCGACCGCATTGCGCAAAAACGCGGTAACGGATTGCGCTTGGCTAATGGCGCTGGCGCAACGCTTTATGATGACTTTCCAATTTATGATGACCTATTGTGTATTGGTGATATGGGCGGTGCGACAGGGCAACACGTATTTAATGCGTGTAAGTGTGACTTAGCACAAGTTGAAAGGGCGTTGCCGTACTTATTTGAAAATAAAGACGTTGCACAGTTTGATGAGAATGTTGGGCGTTTTATTGCCGAAACACAATATTGTTTAGGGCAACTGATACTGTCACGTAAACCGAGTAATAAGGCGCTTAGTGGTGATGAAAAAGCTGCTGCTTGGTGTCATATTATCGCAAGAAAAGGGTGGCAGCTGTTAAATCTAACGTTTGACGTTGAGCAATACATAGTGCGTTTAACGTTAGCCCATCAATTTTTACCAAATGAGTTTCCGCAGTTATCAAAACAGCACTTATTTGATCATCTTGATACGTGGCTTTCGCCTTATTTAACCGACGTAAATAGTTTGGCGGCGCTTAAAAAGCTGGAATTATTAGCGCCACTTAAAGGGTTGCTTGATTGGCAGCAACAAACGTTATTAGATGAGTTATTGCCAGAGCGATTAGTTGTGCCTACTGGTTCAAAACTAAAAATTCATTACCAAGTTGATGGCCCTGCAAAGCTCTCGGTAAAAATGCAAGAAATGTATGGCGTTGCAACCACACCTAAGCTTGCGAATGGTGAGCTATCGTTAGCCATTGAATTACTGTCACCGGCAATGCGACCGCTCCAGATCACGCAGGATTTAGCTGGGTTTTGGGCGTCGAGTTACCGAGAAGTGCAAAAAGAAATGAAAGGACGCTACCCTAAGCATTTTTGGCCAGACGATCCGGCCAATGCTAAGGCAACTAACAAAGTTAAAAGCAGAATGTAATCACACTGCTTTTTACTGCACCACACCATGGTGCAGTTGTGCGGCAAAAAATAAATGACAAACCAACACGACACCCGTAATACGCTCGCGCATGCGTTGATAATCTGGGGTTAATTTACTCCATGTTTCGGTACGTTTTTGCACTGCCAACACAAAAACATACGATGCGCCGAGGTAGAGTAGGGCCAGCTTTATATCAAATAGTGCGAGCGCTAGCGTTGGGATTGTTGGTAATACAACTAGCCAATTTAGCTTGTTACTGTTTGATTCGTGCCATAATGTACCAGCAACGAAACTCATAATACTAATGCTATAAAACATAAATGCTTGGCTTAATAAAACATGCTCAAAAAGAAAGTGAGCACCTACTAATAATAAAAATGGAATAAGACCAAGGTAACCTAATAATGTTTGATTGCTATATTTTGACATAAGTACAATTCACAATTTCAATTGATAGTGATTGTACGCGAGAATCATCAAATTTGTTTAGTTTATTATGGATTTAGATAAACAGGCTCTGATATTCTGTTTAGAGTTATCGCTCTATTTAAGGTGGTTAAGTGGGGGCTATTCAACAGACACAAGATTTTAGTTGGCCAAATAATTGGTTAGACACATCACATATTTCAGCGCTCAAAGGTATTTTTACTGCTTGTTTTAACGGTATTTCCAGTGACGAATATTTTGAAAAATACTTCAATTGTAGCGCGGCGTTTAAACGTGTTTTAAGGCTTTATTTTGCTGATGGAAATATTGTTGGTTATTGTTTACTTACGTTTGAGCGTGCAAATAAAAAAGTGCTGTTAAGAGCATCCGCTGGCTTTTATCCTGAATTTCGACAAGGTGGTCATACTTTATCGTTTTCTATTCAACAAGCGTTTAAGTATTGGCTAATGCATCCTTGGCAAGATATTTACTATGCCGATACCATGTTAAGCCCTGCGATGTATCGCGCTATTAGTAAGCGCGTTGCAATCACGTATCCTAGCTCGCAGTTTTTACATCATAAACGCGATTTGTTTGACGCATTTAATAAGGCTGGCATTGTTAGCTCAGTGACAGATACCCGTTGTTTAGTGGAAACAGGACGTAGTAGTGCTTATAGTGACGATGATTTAAAGGCGTTTTTTAACAGCGAAAAACGAGAGATTGCATTTTATTGTAAGGCAAACCCGCATTTTGCATCGGGTGTTGCCTTATTTGTGATTATGCCGATTAATTTAAAGCAGTTAGTACACACATTATTTAAGCGGTAGTATGTTAACTGCCCGCGCTAATACGGCAGTGGGTATTTACGCCAAATAGCATCTACTTGCGCCATAAAGTCATCTGGTAGGTTAAGTTCAAATGCGGCAATGTTTTCAGCTAGCTGTTGCTGTGTGGTTGCACCAATAATAGTTGAAGTTACACCATCAACTTTATCGCACCATGCCAGTGCAAGTTGGCTTGGTGTGATCCCTAATTTCGCCGCAAGCTGACAATATTCAGCAACCGCCTGCTGTGCGATTTCGGTATTTCTAAATAACCCATTGCGCTGCATTAATGTCCAGCGACTACCTTGTGGTCTGGCATCGTTTAGGTATTTTCCACTTAACATTCCGGTTGCTAGCGGCGACCAAGGTAAATAGGCAATTTCTTCATGTACACAGTGCTCTATTAAATAAGGCCAATCTTTAGCGTGCAGTAAATTGAATTCATTTTGAATAGACACCGGGCGAGGCAAGTTATGCGCCTTGGCTAATTCAATAAACGTATGAATGCCCCAAGTCGTATCATCTGAAAGGCCATAGTGGCGAATCTTACCTGCTTTAATACAGTGATCTAGCCCTTGTAAAATATCTAACATTTGCGCTTTATGAGCTTTAGTATCAACATTTGTAAAACTAATTTGGTTCGGTCTATGTTTTGCAAAATGCGGAGAAGTGCGGTTAGGCCAATGTAGTTGGTAAACATCAATGGTGTCGATTTGTAGGCGTTTTAATGACGCATCAACCGCATTGATTACCGCTTGCCCAGTGATGTCTGAAGCATTTCTGATCCAAGGCAGGCCATTGCCTGCTATCTTTGTTGCAACTACCCAATCATCACGCTTTTGTTTATTTTTGGCAAAGTAGTTACCAATAATTTCTTCTGTTTTACCGTAGGTTTCGGGGGTTGGCGGTACAGCGTACATTTCGGCTGTATCCATAAAGTTGATACCCTGCTCGGCGGCTAACTCAATTTGTTGATTGGCATCAAGTTGATTGTTTTGCACACCCCAGGTCATGGTGCCTAAACAAATACGTGAAACATCAATGTTTGAACTTCCTAATTTTGCGTATTTCATAGCGAACCTTCTGGTCTTAAAGTTATTAGGGTCTGTTGATCTTTGCTGTTCTATTTTTGTTCTGTTTGAGCGTGCTTTTATCGCGGCGCTCGATGTGTGGCCTAGTAATCTAAGCGAATATCGAGCAACAATGAGAAAAGTGCGCTTAAAAGAACCGTTCGGCAGCGCTTGATTGGCTTTTCTACTGTGTTATCGGCTGACTCACATAGAATAACTATGCCACGCAGCCTCTGCCTTGTATAAAACCCAATCAAACTGCTGCAAAAACGAACTTGAAAGGTCAACAGACCCTAGGTTTAGTGAAAATATGACGTTGCAATTTGATGCTTTTTTATGAGAACAATATTCAGCCATGCTGATTAAAAATACAAACAACAACATCAGGCAATTATAATGGGGGTTTTAATAGGTATTGGCAATGAAATGCGATACAAAAATCGGTATGATAAACAGGATTTTTCTCAATTCTAAGTGCAATGACAGATAAAAAGAAAACGCCAAAAGCGGCAACGAAAAAGACATCTACAACGCGTAAGTCGCGCGCTAAAAAAGCCACTCAAGCTAAAACCAAACCGAGCAAATTAAAACGCTTTTCAATACTCGCGTTAAAGCTAGGTGCTGGTTTGCTGGTTGCACTAGCACTTTATTTAATCTATTTAGATAGCAAAATTAGCCATAAATTTGAGGGTAATAAGTGGCAGTTACCAGCGCAAATTTATGCCCGCGCAATGACCTTTTATCCCGGCCAATACTTATCAAAAGATGAAGTGGTGTGGGAACTACAACGCCTTAACTATTCTGAAGTTAATCGCATCAATAATACTGGTCAGTACGTTATTAAAGGCAATACTATTCGTATTTATCGCCGTGCTTTTGAATTTTATGATGGAGCAGAACAGCAAGTTGGGTTCGATTTAGTGTTTGGCCCGAAAAAGCTTGCTGCAATTAAAGATGAGCAAGGGGCAAATTTATCAATGGCGCGCTTAGAGCCATTACAGTTGGCGCGCCTTGCCAACGAAAGTAAGCAAGACCGCGAGTTTGTGCCACTTAGTCATATTCCGCAAGTAGTACAAGATACCTTGCTGTTGGTAGAAGACCGCAATTTTTACGAGCACCATGGGGTATCAGTTTGGTCTATTGTACGTGCCTTGGTTGCAAATATTCGCGCAGGTCGCACAGTGCAAGGGGGCAGTACTTTAACTCAGCAGTTAGCGAAAAACTTTTATTTAACCCGAGATCGCACCCTAACACGTAAAATCAATGAAGCATTAATCGCGCTGATTTTAGATTTTAGATACAGCAAAGACGAAATTTTAGAAGCGTACTTAAATGAAGTGTATTTAGGTCAATCGCGCTCGCAAGGTGTACACGGCTTTGGTTTAGCCAGTGAGTTTTATTTTGGTAAACCGCTGAATGAAATTGAATACGACCAAGTTGCGCTATTAGTGGCGATGGTTAAAGGGCCTAGTTTTTATAATCCAAGGCGTTTTAAAGAGCGCACGATGGAAAGACGCGACTTGGTGCTGCGCTTAATGGTTGAGAATGGTTTAATTTCGACTAAGAGCTATAAACTGGCGTTAGCACGCGATATCAAAATAGAACCACTATCACGCTTTGATATTAATCAGCACCCGGGCTATATGGACTTGGTTCGCCGCGAGCTGAAAACAATTTTAAATTCAAAAGATACAATTGACGCAGGTGTACGCGTATTTACTTATTTCGATTTACAAAAACAAGCGGCGATGGAAAAGTCGTTTGAAACTGGGTTGCCATATTTAGAGCGTTTAAAATCGACTTCTAAGCTTGAGGCGGCAATGTTGTCGGTTAATGTAAAATACGGCGGTGTGTCTGCCTTGGTAGGTGCACGCGATAGCGATTTTAATGGCTTTAACCGAGCGCTCGATACCAAACGTAATATCGGCTCATTGGTTAAGCCAGCCATTTACATGACGGCATTTGAATCGGGTAAATACACCTTAGGTAGCTTAGTTGATGATGAGCCAATGGAGATTAGCGATGAAGCCGGACATACTTGGTCACCGTCTAATTTCGACCAGAAATTCCGCGGCAAAATGCCGCTTTATCAAGCTTTTAGTAAAAGTATCAATATGCCAGCTGTGGCGGTTGGACTAGATTTAGGTTTACCTGCTGTAACTGAGTCAATTAAGCGACTAGGGGTTGATGAGTCAATTAATCAGTACCCGTCACTACTGTTAGGTGCGCAGGAACTCGCACCGATTGATGTTGCGCAAATGTATTCAACCATTGCCTTTGATGGCGATTATCGCAAGTTAACGTCAGTGGCGGCAATTACCAATGCTGTGGGCGAACTTATTTATCAGCATCACAGTACGCCTGAAACGCGCTTTTCTCCAGCGACTAGTTATATGACTAAATACGCAATGCAAAAGGTAACACGTGAAGGCACCGCGAAACGCTTAAAATTACACTTCCCAACCATTCAGTTAGCAGGTAAAACGGGCTCAACCAACAATTTACGTGATAGTTGGTTTGCTGGGTTTGACCAAAATACGGTAACCGTTACTTGGGTTGGCCGTGATGATAATAAACCGACTAAGTTAACTGGTAGCGTTGGTGCTTTAGAGCTTTACATTCGCTATTTGCGACAGTTAAACCCAGAGTCAATCGCGACACCTAGACCACCGTCAATTAAATGGGCATTTGTTAATACACAAACGGGCAGACAAGCTCCGCCAGGGTGTGGCACTGTACTTAAATTACCAATACCAGCAGAGTTATTTAACTCACGACCGCGCTGTCACTAGCGCGTATCGTGATGTTTGAACAATAAGCTTACAGCTTAAACTGGCCAAGAGACTGTTTCAGCTTGTTGGCGATTTGCAGAATATGATTCGCTTCAGAAGCGGTGCTTTGCGCAGAGCTTAAACTGTGTTGTGCAAGCTGGCTAATTTCATCGCTGTGCGCAACAACATTTAATGTGCTACTGGTCTGTAAACTGGCCTGTTCCATAATTGCAGCGCCAGAGCGGTCAATTGATTGCATATCGTGTTCTGCGTTAGCCAAAATATCCCGAGTTTGGTTGGCTTGTTCAACGCCTTGCTCCATTTTATCTACACTGTTTTGCATTTTCTGTTGGGTATCTTTTGCAGCCACCTGCAACATGCTGACAATGGTATGAATTTCTTGCGTTTGTTGTTGAGTGCGTGCTGCCAGTGTTCGTACTTCATCAGCTACCACAGCAAACCCTCTACCTTGTTCTCCCGCACGAGCAGCTTCAATCGCGGCATTGAGCGCAAGTAAGTTAGTTTGGTCTGCAATTTCACTGATGGCGACGCTTACGTTACTAATGTTTTGTGTGTCTTCTGCAAGCTTATTGAGCGCAGCTTGGCTTTGTTTAAAATCCAATTGTAGTTCTGCCATATGTTGGCTTAAGTTAAGCGTATTCTGACTGCCTTGCTGTACATGAATACTTGCTTCTTTTGCTAAAGTTTGCGCATCGGTTGCTTGTTGCTCAACCGCTTGTGCTGAGCTGCTCATTTCACTTAATTGACCCGAAATTTCAGCAATTTTTTGTTCTTGTTGTATCGCATCTCGGCGGCTTGCGTTACTTGTATCTGCAAGCAGAGAGGTTGCTTGATTAAGTTCAAGTGCGGCGTGTTGAGATTGTTCTACAAGCTCAGCAAACTGCTTTAACATAAAATTAATTTGATGGCCGATAGCGGCTAACTCGTCGTCACTTTCAAGGTTTACTTTGATATTTAATGAGCCATTGGCTGCTTCGTTTACGGTGTTAGATAAACGCGATAGTGTGCGTATAACTGCAAAATAAAAACCTGTCACCAAGTAAAGTGCGATTACCGTAAACAGAATCGATGCAATTAGCACGCTGTTACGAATGTACTGAGCGTTTGCCATTTGTTGGCGTACTTTTTGAGTTAGGTGTGGCAGCAAGGTGCCTGTAAAACGCTCTAAACTTTCGATTGTTTTTTTATTTAGCTGAGAAAACTGCGAGCGTGATAAATTGATTGAATCGGGGTCGAGCACTTGCTGTTTTATGGTTCTTTGATAGTTTAGCAAGACGCTTTTGGTATCAAGAACGACGCTTTGTAGCGCGGTTTTTGTTGGTTTATGATGCGTCATTGCAACCATTAATTTGTTTTCAAGGTTATTGACTGAACTCGGTAGCGATTTATTTTGGTTAGATAGCTGTATAAAAGTATCAGGTGTAAAACTGCCGCTATTTATTACTGTGTCTGTGGCCTCTTTTACCGCATAAAAATTGGCAACAAGCAGCGGGAAATCATCCACTATGGCGCGATTTAAATAATTGCTCGCCAAATCGTTATCGGTTGCTAGTTGGCTTTTTATCGATATTTTATTGAGAGAGTCTAACGCATTACTAGCTGAAACATTAAAGTCATTGGTGGCAACCTGATTTAAGTTGTTGTCAACAACCGCTTGTAGCAAAGGCTTGTAATTTTTTAGTCCTGAGAGTTCCCGTTGGTGCTGTGTAATTTGATGGTTAAGCTGCACGTTTAAAAAAATTAAGCTGATCGCTAAGGGAATTAGTAACACGCATACCACGACGATGATCTTTTTAGAGTAATTTAGCTTGGCCATTAAGGTTATGGCGGGAAGAATAAAGGCATTGGGCTTTGGCATAAACTCTGATCCTGTTAAGTGACACAGTGGTACAAGTTTATAAGAAGAACGAGTTTTTGCCTTTTTTCGTTCAAAAAAAACCACGCAAGTGCGTGGTTTTATAAATTAAATCTAACTTATTTGCTTAAAGCTTAGCGAAAGAGCGCTCAGCAGCTGCAATGGTTGCTTCAATTTCAGCATCACCGTGTGCTGTTGAAACAAAGCCTGCCTCAAATGCACTTGGTGCAAGATAAACACCTTCATCAAGCATTAAGTGGAAGAACTTTTTAAAGCGCTCTAAATCACATTCTGTTGCTTGCTGGTAAGTAGTTACTTTTTCTTCAGATGTGAAGAAGAAACCATACATGCCACCTGCGTAGTTTGTGGTAAGTTCAATACCTGCTTTTTCAGCAGCAGCTTTAAAGCCTTCACAAATACGCTTACTTTTCGCTTCAAGTTCGTCATGAAGACCATCAACATCCAGTAACTCAAGGGCTTTTAAGCCTGCCGCCATGGCAATTGGGTTACCTGAAAGCGTACCTGCTTGATAAACCGGACCTACTGGTGCGATGTAATCCATGATTTCAGTTTTACCACCAAATGCACCTACCGGCATACCGCCGCCGATTACCTTACCTAAACAGGTTAGATCTGGTGTGATATTGTAATACGCCTGTGCACCGCCTTTTGCAACGCGGAAGCCTGTCATTACTTCATCAAAAATCAGTACTGATTTGTATTCGTCACACACTGCGCGTAAACCTTCTAAGAAGCCAGCAACTGGTGGGATACAGTTCATGTTACCTGCAACAGGTTCAACGATAATACACGCAATATCATCACCAAATTTAGCGAAAATTTCTTTTACTTCATCGAGTTTGTTAAACGATACAGTCAGTGTGTGCTTAGCAAAGTCTTCAGGAATACCCGGTGAATTTGGCACGCCCATAGTCAGAGCGCCAGAACCCGCTTTTACCAGTAGTGAGTCAGCGTGACCGTGGTAACAGCCTTCAAACTTTAAGATTTTATCTTTGCCTGTAAAGCCGCGCGCCAGACGAATTGCACTCATGGTTGCTTCAGTACCTGAGCTTACCATGCGCACTTTTTCAATTGATGGCACAAGTGCTTTTACTTTCTCGGCCATTAAAATTTCAGTTTCTGTTGGTGCGCCGTAGCTTAAACCGTTCTCAACAGCGTCAAGCACTGCCTGTTTAATGGCACTGTGGTTGTGACCTAAAATCATTGGGCCCCAAGAGCCAACATAGTCAATGTACTTGTTGTTGTCGGCGTCATAAGTAAATGCGCCTTCGGCTTTAGTAATAAAGCGCGGTGTGCCACCGACACCGTTAAATGCGCGAACCGGCGAATTCACACCACCAGGGATAGACGCCTGTGCTCTATCAAATAAGTCTTGGCTAATTGTCATAATTTGTTCCAAATAAGATTAGGTATTTTGTTTACGGCTGAACCATGGCACTTCGGTTTCATATTTGTCGACGAGACCGTCAACACCTAGCGTTAATGCAAATAGCGCCATACGCACCAGTACACCATTTTGTACTTGGCGGAAAATCGCTAGGTTATCATTACTGTTTAAGTCGTTATCAAGCTCATTTGCATCACCACGGCTGTCGCGCGGTAATGGATGCATTAGTACAGAGTTTGGTTTGCAGTGGGCATCGTAAATTGCTTGGCTAATACGGAAGCCACCACGATACTTATTTGCTTCTTCTTGCGATGGGAAGCGCTCTTCTTGAATACGTGTTTGATACACGATATCGGCTGCAAGATTACCTTCCATTTGGTTGACGATTTCGACTTGGTGACCTGCATTAGTTACGGTATCAACAATGTAGTCAGGCATTTGCAAGCCATCTGGCGCAACAAGTGAAAATTTTACGTCTTTATAATGGCACAGTAATTTTGATAGTGAGTGCACGGTACGGCCATATTTTAAATCACCGACAAGGGCAATGTGCATGCCGTCAATATTGCGGTCAAAGCGCGCAAGTTCTTTATCAATTGTTAGCAGGTCAAGTAGCGCTTGTGTTGGGTGTTCGTTTGGACCGTCACCACCATTAAGTACTGGTACCGTCGAACCATTAGCAAATTCGGCAACCGAGTGTGCTTCTGGGTGACGCATCGCAACGGCATCTGCGTATGATGAAATTACACGAGCGGTATCATACAGAGATTCACCTTTAGCAAGTGCCGAAGTTTGCATGCCGGTTGTTTCACGAACAAGGCCGCCAAGCAAGTTAAATGCAGTACCAAAGCTTACGCGGGTACGGGTGCTTGGTTCGAAAAATAAGTTTGCAAGAATAGCACCTTCAAGTACTTTGGTGCGTTTTTGCTTCTTTGCGTACGGCTCCATTTTCTTTGCAACATTAAAAATGGTTTCAATCGCATCGCGGTTTAACTCATTTACAGACAGAACATGCTGGCCAACAAAGTTTGACATGATAAAGATCCTGAACAGTTATTTTCGGGCGCTAATATAGCAGATTTTTTATAAACTTGGCTTCATTACCGCTAAGATAACAATCGCAAGCAGTACTAAAACAGGTAATTCATTGAATATGCGATAAAACTTATCGCTTCGCTGGTTTCTGTCGTGCTTAAAATCGGCCAGTAGTTTAAAGCAGTAGCCGTGGTAAATATAAAGCAAAATGACCAGCACTAATTTGTAATGCAGCCACATGCTGGCACGGAACCACTCTCGGCCATACATTACAATTAAAGTGATACCAAAAACGCCCGTTAAAATAGCAAATGGCGTAACGAAGAAGAGTAAACGGCGCTCCATGATTTTTAGCATGGCACTGTTACTGCGCTCTTCGGTAAGGGCGTGATAAACAAATAAACGAGGTAGGTAAAAAATGCCTGCAAACCAAGCAACCATAAAAAAGATGTGAAGCGCTTTTATCAGTAATAGGGTGTTCATTATTGTTATATCCTAAAGCAATGCGTTGCGGATCATTAAAATTTGGCGAATGTCATCCCAGCGGATAATGCCTAAAATATCATTGTCTTTGAGTTGATCATATACGTAAATAACCCCTGAACGATTATCGCGTAAAATCTCAAAAGCATCACCAAGGGTTGCTTGGCTGGTAACACCTTGCATTTCGATATAACGGATTGACACGCTTTCTTCAGCGGTAAGGTTTAAGTCGTACTCAGCAAGGCGATAGCCGTTTTCATCATCAAAAACAATTAGCGGGGTTTGTGCGTCTGCTGCATCAAGAGACTCTGCGATAAGCGATTTATCATCGCTGTAAAGTAAGTTGAACTTATCGCTCATTTCCTCAATAACCCCGACTTTTTGCAGTGCTTCTACGGCAGGGGAAACCTGATATTTAAGCCCTTGAAAGTCCAGTTGTTGTAAGAAAATGGAACGGTTGCCAAAGCCTTGGAGTGCGGTTAAATACGCAGACACAATTACTAACATAGCTGGCACAATAATGCTGTGGCTAGCGGTTAGTTCCATTACTGTCATCAGTGCCGCGAGAGGTGCATTGAGCGTTGCCGCAAGCAAACCGGCCATACCAAGTACCGCGTAAGTACCTGTAATGTTTACTTCAGGGCTAATAAACGCAGCAAAGTAGCTCATTAATGAGCCTAAAATAACGCCAAGTCCAATAACTGGGCCAATGATCCCGCCAGGAATACCTAAGCCTAAGGCAAATAAGGTTGCTAATAATTTAGCGATTAAAATGGTGGTCAGTAACTGAACCTGTTCAGGGGAGCTTACTGCAATATCTATGGCGCTCATACCTGAACCCATGGCTTGTGGTACTAAGTAACCAATTGCACCGGTAATAATGCCTGCCAAAATAAGGCGAGGAAACATATTTACCGATTTAAAGGTGCGAATTATCAACATCAGATTTTTGTTAAAACCATAGGCAACCGCACCGAGCACAATGCCACAGACCACTAAATAGGGGTAATGCCAAGGCGGAATCGATACTACTTGAATTAGCGCCAATTCTGAATCGGAGCCAAAAACAAATTGAGTGGTGATAGCACCTGTTACCGATGCCAGAATAACCGGTACGAAAATATGCACTTTGTACTCTCTTAGTACCACTTCCATGACAAAAATAACCGCTGCGAGCGGGGTGTTAAATGATGCCGAAATACCCGCAGCTACACCGCATCCCGTTAAGGTACGCATGGCATTAAAAGGCAAATGCAAATAACTGGCAATGACACTGGCACCTGCCGCCCCCATATGCACCGATGGGCCTTCTCGTCCCACTGAAAAGCCGCTAATAAGTGCAATTGCCCCGCCAACAAATTGGTTAACGGCATTCCAAATAGGCATTTGGCCATAGTTTTGTTTAATGCGGTGAATAACGTAGGGAATACCAAGGCGATAATGTTTAAAACCTGTTAGGTAAGCAAAAGTAGCAATAAATACTGCGGCGAGAATAGGTAGTATTAATCTTTCAGTTTCAGGAAGTTGAGTAAAGTTATCGTATTCGCTGACAAAGCCGCTTTGGCCAATTAATACCACTAAGCGAAACATAATAATCAACATGGCGGCAACTAAGCCCGCTAGCACACCTAGTAACGCTAATTGAATACTCGATTTTGGACGAGCAACGACCCTTCGTAAGGCCGCCAAATTATCGGTTACTTTTTGGCTAAATGTCATGCGATTGTTATCGGTAATTCAGAGGGTTAATTATGAGGTAATTATAACAGCATAATAGCAATAAAAAATAAGTTAATTTGTATAGCGAGTAATGATCTAACGCAATAAACGCGTTAGATACTTCGTTACTTTAATATCACCAAAGGGAATAGCGCTAAACTTGATTAAATTGGTCAGGTATTAGATAATTCGACCATTCATATAAATGGGTCGAAGTATGTCTGATCAACTACCAATTAAATTTAGCGAAAATGCTGCAAATAAAGTAAAGCAGCTTATCGAGGAAGAAGAAAACCCAGCATTAAAATTACGTGTTTACGTAACGGGCGGTGGGTGTTCAGGTTTCCAATATGGTTTTACATTTGATGAGAAAACCAATCCTGGCGATTTAGAAATCGAGAAAAGCGGTGTAACTCTAGTAGTTGACCCAATGAGTCTTCAGTACCTAGTTGATGGTGAAGTAGACTATACCGAAGGTCTAGAGGGTTCACGTTTCTTTGTAAACAACCCAAATGCAACAACAACCTGTGGTTGTGGCGCATCATTTAGTGTTTAACTAAATAGACAAATAGTAAAATTTAAAATGCCACTTTATGTGGCATTTTTTGTGCCTGAATTGGACGGTGTTTTGTTGTTGCTTCTTGACTTAGCCTACTAGGTCTACAAAGCAATGCTACGATTAAACAGCTTTGGGCTTGAACAAAATTTAGACCACAAAGAACAACACGCTCGAGTGCAGAGTGTTACATTTTTTAACTTACATATATTGTTGAGAAGTATTATCATCAGATAAGGAAATATCTGCCACATCAGTTCCGGAGACAGGAATGCACCTATTTAACAAGCTACGCACTCAGCTAAACGAAAAGCCTTATATCATCGCTATTTTTATTACGATTTTTATTATCTTATGGATGATGTCAGGTGGCTCAAATGCCAATGAGCAAAGCACCTCAGAATCCCAGCAGCGTATTGCTAAAGTTAAAGTAGAAACCTTGCAGGCCAAGCCAATTAACCGCTCATTGCAACTTTATGGTCGCACCGAACCAAATAAGGTTGCCCGTGTTGCCGCTCGTCAAGAAGGTGAAGTAATAGAGATTCTTGTTAAAGAGGGTCAGTTTGTTGAGCAAGGTACGGTTATTCTTAAACTCGATAAGTCCGATTTAGATTCACAAATTACCGCTGCAAAAGCGTTGCTTGAACAAAGCGAAGTAGAGTACCAAGGAGCACTTAAGTTAAAGCAAAAAGGCCTTAATGACCAATCTGCATTAGCGCGTGCAAAGGCAAGTTTAGAGCAGGCTAAAGCGAGTCTGGCAAATCTTGAGCTATCGCTTAAACGAACAGAAATTAAAGCACCGTTTTCTGGTGTAATTAATCAGCGCCTTGTTGAGCTAGGTGACTACTTAGGGCGTGGCGACCCAATTTTAGAGTTGGCTGACTTAAACCCGCTTGTAGTACGTGCCGATGTAACGCAAAAAGAAGTGATGGGATTAAGTGTAGGACAAAGTGTGTCGGGTTTATTTATTAACAATAAAACCTACAGCGGAAAAATTCGTTACATCGCTTCCGTTGCTGATGAGGGCACTAACACATTTAAAATTGAAGCGGCATTTGATAACCCAAATATGCAGTATCGTGCGGGCTTTTCTACCCAGCTTGATATTACTTATGATGAAGTAAACGCGATTCATTTAAGCCCAGCATTTATGGCGCTTGATGAAGACGGCAATATTGGTGTTAAAACGGTTGATAACAATAACCGCGTGGTGTTTTCGCCAATTGATGTTGTGAAGTCAGAAGCCTCTGGCGTGTGGATGGCCGGACTTGGCGAAAGCGCAAATGTGATTACTCTAGGTCAAGGTTTTGTGCGAATTGGCGATACGGTTGAACCTGTGTTTGCCAATGAGCAAGAGTAGAGGTCTGCACAATGCGCACATTAATTGATGCTTCACTCAGTCGCACTCGTACCGTTTTATCAATATTCATTTTATTGATTATTTCGGGCTGGGTGACCTACCAAAATATTCCCAAAGAAGCGAATCCCGATGTCACCATTCCATTTATTTATGTATCGATAGTACATGATGGCATTTCGCCCGAAGATGCTGAGCGTTTGTTAGTGCGTCCAATGGAAATTGAACTGCGCGCTATCGAAGGGGTAAAAGAGATGACGGCGGTTGCCAGTGAAGGTCACGCATCCGTTACGCTTGAGTTTTTCGCAGGCTCTGATCCAAAAGAAGCGCTTGCTGATGTGCGCGACAAGGTATCGCTTGCAAAAGCAAAACTGCCGTCGGAAACCGAAGAGCCAGAAGTACACGAAGTATTGATGGAAGATCAGCAGCCAACAATTACTTTAACGCTATCGGGCGATATTCCTGAACGCGGCTTATTAACGCTTGCACGTAATCTAAAAGATGAGTTGGAATCAATCTCAAGTGTGTTAGAGGTCGAAATCGGCGGCGAGCGCGAAGACATGGTTGAGATTGTTGTCGACCCACTTTTAATGGAGTCGTATGGTCTTGACCAAAATGATATTTATAGCTTACTCACCAATAATAACCGCTTAGTGGCAGCGGGTACACTGGATACGGGTAAAGGCCGTTTTGCGGTAAAAATTCCATCTGTTTTTGAAACCATTCAAGATGTTATGGAACAACCGGTAAAAGTATCGGGTGATAAAGTTGTACGCTTTATGGATGTCGCGCAAATTAGACGCTCTTATAAAGATCCAAATTCGATTGCTCGCATAAATGGCCAACAAGCGGTATCGCTCGAAGTTAAAAAGCGTGCTGGTGAAAACATTATTGATACGGTTGATCAAGTCAAAGCCAAAGTGGAAGAAAGCAAAGCTATTTGGCCAAATCATATCAAGGTCACTTATACCGGTGATATGAGTAAAGACGTAAAAGACATGCTGTCTGACTTACAAAATAATGTGCTTTCTGCCGTGCTTTTAGTTGTTATTGTGATTATCGCGATTTTAGGCACGCGCTCAGCGTTTTTAGTGGGAGTAGCCATTCCAGGCTCTTTCCTCACCGGTATTTTAGTGATCGCGATATTCGGTTTAACGGTCAACATTGTTGTGCTGTTTGCTTTGATTATGGCGGTCGGTATGTTGGTGGATGGCGCCATTGTTGTAAGTGAATTTGCCGACCGTATGATGAGCGAAGGTATGCCGCGTAAAAAAGCCTATGCGGTTGCCGCTAAGCGCATGGCATGGCCGATTATTGCATCAACAGCCACTACTTTAGCGGCTTTTGCGCCGCTGATTTTTTGGCCGGGCATGATGGGTGAATTTATGAAGTATTTACCGATTACCTTAATTGCCACACTCTCTGCGTCATTAGTAATGGCGCTGGTATTTGTGCCAACAATTGGTAGTTTAATTGGTAAAGTTCGCCCGCTGACAGATGAGCAAAAGCAAAACCTATTGGTAGCGGAAGAAGGTAATCTAACACAATTAAAAGGCGCAACAGGGCGTTATGTTCGCTTACTTGACCGTGCGATTAAGCGTCCTTTACTAAGCTTGTTTGCCGCTATTGGTTTTTCTGTTTTAGTGTTTATTAGTTATGGCATGTCAGGACTTGGCGTTGAGTTCTTTCCTGATGTAGAGCCAAATGGCATTAACTTAAAGGTGCGCAGTTACGGTGATTTGTCGATTTATGAAAAAGACCAAATCATGAAAGATATCGAAGCACGTATCTTAACGGTTGAGGGAATAAAAACCCTGTATTCTCGCTCCGGTGGCAAAGATATCGTCGGATCACTGCGCATGAATTTAAAAGACTGGGATAAACGACGTCCGGCAGATCAAATTATCGAAGAAGTGCTTGGCAATACTTCAGATATGGCTGGTGTGGAAATTGAAATCCGCAAAGATGAAAATGGTCCCGGCGGCGGCAAAGATTTATCAATTGAACTCAGTTCTAAGTTCCCAAATGTATTAAATGAAGAAGCTCGCCGTATTCGCAACGCGATAGAAAACGATGGTGCTTTTGTTAATGTGGACGATTCCGCCTCAAAGCCAGGTATTGAATGGCAACTCAAACTAAACCGTGCAGACGCTGCGCGTTTCGGTGCAGACGCAACCATGCTTGGCGCTAACGTGCAAATGGTAACTAACGGTTTGAAATTAGGTGAATATCGCCCTGATGATGTCGATGATGAAATTGATATTCGTGTCCGTTTCCCAGCAGATAAACGTGATTTAGGCCGATTAGAAACGCTGCGCGTAAAAACCCAGCATGGCCAAGTGCCAATTACTCACTTTATTGAGCGTAAAGCGGTTCAAAAAGTGGATACCATTAATCGTGTTGATAGCCACCGAGTAGTTACGGTGAATGCTGATGTTAAAGTCGGTCAACAACTAGGTAAGGCACTACCACGTCTACAAGCGCAACTTGAAGCGCAAGGGCTAGACCCTCGCGTGAAGCTAAAAGTGCGTGGTGAAAATGAAGAGCAAGATGAATCTATGGTGTTCTTAGAAAAAGCCTTCTTAGTGGCACTTTTTGTGATGGGTATTATCTTAGTTACCCAATTTAATAGTTTCTATCAAGCAATGCTGATTTTAAGTGCAGTGCTGTTTTCAACAGTGGGTGTATTCTTAGGCTTGATTATCTTGCAACAGCCATTTGGCATTGTGATGTCGGGCATCGGTGTTATTTCATTAGCAGGAATAGTGGTTAACAATAATATTGTATTGATTGATACCTATAATGTTCTTCGCAGACAAGGTATGGACCAACACGAGGCGATTTTGCGAACCGGTGCTCAGCGTCTAAGACCTGTACTGTTAACAACCGTTACCACGATACTGGGCTTAATGCCTATGGTACTGCAAATTAATATCGACTTATTTAACCGCGAAATAGCGTTTGGTGCGCCGTCAACGCAATGGTGGGTGCAATTAGCAACGGCTGTGGCCGGAGGCCTTGCTTTTGCAACTGTGCTTACCTTAGTACTGACACCGTGTTTATTAGCACTTAGAAAAAAGCCGATGCAATATCAAGATGCCGAGATTGTAGAACACAAACTGGCAAGCTAGCTTAAGTTAAACATAAAAAGAGCATCAATTGATGCTCTTTTTTTATGTTAGTTTGTTTTCGTCAGGTGCAGCATTAGGGTAAAAAACGCCAAAATAACGCAGCTAACACCGAGAATATAAAAAAATCCTTTCCTCCCTTGTTTTAACGGGATGTTGTTTACCTTAAGAAAGTAAAACCACGCAAAGCACAGTAAAATTGGCAGTAAAAAAAACAATCTAATCATAAAGATGAATACTTATTTATTGTTTTATTAGGTTATAGCAAAACGCGGAAATCTGCCAATATTGAAAATATTGACTATATTTTAGCTAGTCACTTTGACCGATAGACGAAAATATTAGTACTAAATTTTTATGCACTTTTAATAATTACTTATACTAGATCAATCTAATTCCTGCATTTGGTCGCTATAATTTGTAGATTAACCGCAAAATTTGTAGGGCATTTACTCAAAGTAGGTAGAATGTACTAACTAAAATTTTATGCTAGGTATTGTGTATTCTTACCAATATTCTCAGTGTGGTTTAAGTGGGTTGATAGAATAGAGCATTTCCAATCATCAATAGGAGAAGTAATTATGATGGGGAAAACAGTTGCGTCGGAAGAAAATTCGCGTTTAACACAATGGCTTAAAGTAAAACGCCAAGAGAAAGGCCACACTATGCGCAGCCTTGCACAGGTGCTTGGAACACCGCATTCATTTGTTGGCAAAATTGAAAACCAAGAACGTCGTTTAGATGTTGTTGAATTTATTCGTTACTGCCAAGCGCTTGAAATAGATCCAATTGAAGGCTTAACGCTATTAAAAAGTGAATAAACATTCACTTTATTTTAAGTAATTTAATGATGCATGGATGCACTACTGCTTGCTATGAAAGCTTGCTTCCAATGCCATTAGGCGCTTCCTAATTAAAAATAAGAAAATTAACGACGGTATTACCATTAGTGCTGTTAGTAAGAAAAACAGCGCCCAATTCCCATTTAAGTAGTCAATTAAATACCCTGACGACCCTGATAAAAACGTTCTTCCCAAATTTCCTAGCGATGCAAGTAACGCATAATGTGTAGCACTAAAGGCGCGGTCACATAACATTGAGATAAATGCCACCATAGCGACTAACGACCATGCTTGAGTAAAGCCATCTACCAAAATGGCCATGGCGTATAGGCTTTCTTTTGGTCCTACCATAGCGATAACTGAAAACATTAAGTTAGAAGCCGCCATTGCAATGCCGCTAATAAATAAGCCTTTTACAATACCGTAGCGTGAATTAAATAAGCTGCCGAGAAAGGCAAATACAATGGTAATTAAGCCGGTACCAAGTTTAGAGTAGGTGGCAATTTGTGAATTACTAAAGCCAATTTCTTTGTAAAAGACAATCGACATTCTTCCTAAAAAAGCTTCACCAATTTTAAACAGAAATATAAAGGCCAATAGCGCGAGTGCCGTTTTTACGCCGTTTCGATTAAAGAAAGCTTTAAATGGTTCGGCAATTGTTACCCAAAGCCAAGCGCCAATGCGTTTTAAAAATGATGCGTCAGTTTGAATAAACTCAGCTTCAAGCGCTTTATGAACATATTCGCGATTTGAATCGGGCTCTTTCGCAAAAAACACACCTAGCATCAGGGCCAACATTATCAATGCCAACACAAAGTAAACGTGCGTCCATTGCCAGTCGGGTAGATCAGCCATGTAAAAAGGCACAGCGCCTAATAACGCATAGCCTGTCCACCAACCTGACGTTGCCATCGTCGCGGCGGCCGTTGTTTTATGAGTCTCGTGCTCGTTTAGGGTATCAATACGAAAGGCATCGATAGCGATATCTTGGGTAGCCCCAGCAAGTGCGATAACAAAACAACACAGTGCTACGGTTTGCAATTGGTTTTGAATATCAACTTGGCTTAGCCATAAGGTTGCCAGCAAGATAAATACTTGGCTTAGCAAAATCCAACTGCGACGTTGTCCCAGTAATTTGTGAAGTAGGGGTAACTTTACGCGATCAACTAAAGGCGACCATAAGAAATTAACGCTGTAGCACACAAAGACGATGCCAAAAAGGCCTATCATTGAACGTGATAAGCCTTCGTCTTTCAGCCACGCTGACATTACTGAACCAATCAGTATCCAGGGAAAACCGCTCGCGATGCCAAATGCAAATACATTGATTAAGCGGCGATCTTTAAAATAGCCAAGATACTCTGAAACAGTAACCATAGTTGTTTTATTTTACCTATTATTCTTATTATTGAGCGTTGTATTTACTTTATTGGATCAAGCACTTGTGCTTTTAAAATCACGACAGGTTTCTTTGGTACAAAGCACCAACCCAGTTTGTCGTGGCAGCCGGTTTCAACACGCATTATTTTATCGAGTGTTTCTGAGCCTTCGGTAACATAGCCAAATACAGCAAAGCCCCATTCACGACCAGGGTTTAAATGGTCATTGTCGTTCATATTGAAAAAGAACTGACGTGTGGCTGAATGTGGCTTGCGGTCTTGGTAGGCCATTGCGATAGTGTACATATCGTTTTTTAAACCATTGCCACTTTCGTTTGGAATTGCAGGTCCCATGTATGCGCCATCGTAATCTTTATCGTAACCGCCACCTTGAATTACAAAGTCACGCTCTTGCTCTGCATCGTGTTCAACGCGGTGAAAAACCGTATCTTCGTAGCCACCATCAACTACGTAACCTAAAAAGTTATTTACCGTAATAGGCGCTTTACGACGGTCTAATTCAACGGTGATATCACCCATAGTGGTGGTGAGTTTAACCAAAGGGAAGGCGTTATCTTTTTGTACAAACTCGCCTTTTTTAATCAGATTAGCAGCGCTTGAAAAGCTCGTTAGTAGTACGAGTAATGAGATTAAATACTTCATAATATGTTACTCCTAGCGATTAACCGCGTTAACAAATTCTGGGTCTGTCACAATACGTGTGATCATTTCTTCAATTAAACGATTAACTTGCTGTTCTACTTTTGCTTTATCAAAGCCCAGTGGCGCTTCACTTTGCTTATTGCCTTTATAGCGCTTAGCAAAACGGTGCTCAGTGGTTTCAATCACAACTTCAAGCTCAGCATTAGTAATTGTGGTGTGCTTGTGCAATTGCTGTTTAATCGTGGTATCTAATCGCTGAATATTAACATCGAGCGCTTTACCCATGCCGCTATTGTTTGCACCCACTTGGGCTAATGCTTGTTCAATTGCTGGCGTAATTGACTCGGCAAGGTATTTATCGGCAAGCGTTTGGTTACCATCGCTATTTTTAATGGTAACTGTGGTAAAGCTCGCACGGCGGTCGTTGACTGATAAACTCACATCTTGCTGCACCACTTTTTGGTGTGTTTGAGTATAGTTAGGGCTGAATATAAACTTCTGTGATGGTGTGCTGCATCCAGCAAGAAAGCCCAAAGTGAGGGCCAAAACGGTAACTTTATATTTTGCATTCATAATTATAATGCTCTCTTTTTAGCGCTTAAAACGACAAATTTCTTATTTGAGCCTAATAGCTTGTAGCCACCAAATAGGCGTTTTAGCTTTTCATGGTAATTTAAATGGCGGTTGCCAACAATACGCAATTCGCCACCGTCACGTAAACAGCGGAAACTATCAACAAACATTTGCCATGCAATATGGTCCGTAACGGCTTGTTGTTGGTGAAATGGCGGGTTGCATAAAATCAAATCGGCACTATTACTTTCTACGCCTGTGAGACAGTCATTGTGTAAAAAAGTGCAGTTTTCTAACTGTTCTGGCAGATTTGTTGTGACATTGTGCTTAGCTGACGCAACAGCCATTGCTGACTCGTCAACAAACGTAACAAGCGCGTTGGGGCATCGTTCAAGAGTGGTTAACCCAATGACACCATTGCCGCAGCCTAAATCGATAATGCGCTGCTTTTTATTTCCTTGTGGTAAGTAATTGATAAAAAAGCGTGCACCAATATCTAATGAGTCTCGACTAAACACATTGGCGTGATTTGTGATGGTAAATTGCGTTTTTTCAAGAGGCCAAGTGATTGGAAACTTACTCCCTTGAGCTTTATTGTGTTGCTTGCTCAAGATTAAACGGGCTTTTTTAACTGCGAGTGAAGTTGTAGTTGGCCCTGAAAAACGTTCAAATAACTGAATCGTAGACGAGTGAATGTCTTTTACTTTACCAGCAGCAATAATCGGGGTGTCTTGGCGTAAAACTTTACTCAATTGGCTAAGTAAAAAAGTTAAGTAACCCGCGTTTTTCGGTACTTTTATAAGAACTAGGTCAAGATCGTTTGGTAGAGCATCTAAGCTTTTTAAAAACACTGTGTTTTCACCAGTGAGCTGGTTTTGCTCAAGGTTGTAATGTGCAGCCTGTTCTGCCACAAACGAATCATTCAGATGGTAGATAAATGCATGGTTAAATGCACAGGCCAATGCACCAAAGCCGTCGTTAATGATAAGTACTTTGCTGCTGTTTTCTACTAACTGCTGCTGTTCAATATAATTTACTAAATATTCATCAGCCGCATCCCATGCTTGTAAGCTCGCGTTTTTTTGTTTGAGCGGAAAGCGTGATAGGGTAAATGTGTTCTCACCTAATTGAGCAATTTCATTTAGCTGTGAGTCTGAAGATGTTTGCGACATAACGGTGTTGTAAATTTATTTTTAAAGGTGCAGTAGTTTATCATGGCTTGGAATGTTTCTAACAGCATTGAGCGAATAAATAAGGCGCAATGTGTCGCGCCAGACTTTTATTATTTTGAACACTTTATTGCAGAGCAAAAAGCGCTTTCCTTGTATCAACAATTACTGGCTTTAGAGTGGCAGCAACCAACGCTGACCATTTTTAACAAACAACATGCTATTCCGCGTAAACAAATCTATATGGGCGATGCGGGGACTGGCTACCGCTATTCTAATCAATTGTTTTTGCCCGAGCCTTGGCATGTCAGCGTACTTAACTTAAAAAATAGCCTTAATAATTGGTTTGGCACACAGTTTAATGCTGCGCTGCTTAACTGGTATCGCAATGGAGAAGATAAAATGGGATGGCATGCGGATGATGAGCCTGAGCTGGGGTTTTCCCCAACCATAGCATCGATTTCCCTAGGCAGCTCACGCAAGTTTAAAATACGTGAAAACACTTCAAAACATGTAACGGATCTAATTCTTAGCAACGGTAGTTGTTTGTTGATGACAGGAAATAGTCAGCGCGATTATCAACATTCTTTACCGGTGCAAAAGCGTGTTAATGATGGTCGAATAAATCTGACGTTTCGCACTGTTTGTGGCATATAATAGGAAAAAATTTTTAATGAGAATTAAATATGTCGATGTTAGAGCAAATAGAATCAAAGCTAAAAAACGCGTTTTCTTGTGAACATTTAGAAGTGATTAATGAAAGCCATATGCATAGTCGTGGCACCGAATCACATTTCAAAGTGATTGTTGTTAGTAACGATTTTGAAGGCAAGCGTTTACTCCAGTGTCACCGTATGATCAACGAAGTCCTTGCTGATGAACTGGCGAATCATATTCATGCGTTAGCAATTCATACTTATACGCAATCGCAGTGGCAAAATGCTGATATTCCTAATTCGCCTAAGTGTTTAGGTGGCTCTAAATTTGACCAGTAAGTAACAAATATACGTTAATCTTCTAATGTCCAGCCTTTGATGTGCAACAGGTTGGACTTTTCTCTTTGTTAATTAGGTGTTACATTTTTCCTTTTAAAATGATAACAATAATTAACAATGAGTGCAGTCAACTCTAATTCCTCTTCATCACATTTAATTAAAATCGCCAACCTTCTTGATGCTTTTATAGAGCGAATAGGGCAAACGGTGGCATGGTTTAGTTTTGCGATGGTGCTGATTATGTTTTTAATCGTGCTATTGCGCTATGGCTTTAGTCTTGGTTGGATAGCCATGCAAGAAAGTGTGCTTTATCTTCATGCTTATTTATTTATGTTGGGTTGTAGCTACGCGTTAAAACACGATGAGCATGTGCGTGTTGATGTATTTTATCGCCGCTTTTCAAAAGCGAAAAAAGCCTTTGTTAATTTAGTAGGCCACTTAGTGTTATTGTGGCCTGTTGCTATTTTTATTCTGTTTGTAAGTTTCGATTATGTTGCCGTGTCTTGGCAAATTAAAGAGCAATCGCAAGAAGCTGGCGGCCTTCCATTTGTTTACCTATTGAAAAGCTTGATCCCGTTAATGTGTATTTTATTACTGATACAAAGCCTGAGTGAAATCTGTAAGAGCTTAAATACGCTTTTCAATAAAGGAGATGCGTAATGGAATATATGGCAATTTTACTCTTTATATGTGTTTGCGTTGTACTTTTAATGGGTTTTCCCGTGGCATTTTCATTGGCGGGAACAGCGCTTATTTTTGCCGGTATTGGCAGTCTGTTTGGTATTTTTGATGGGGCGTTTTTGCATGCGTTGCCAAATCGTTTATTTGGCATAGTCACTAATAGCACTTTAATTGCTGTGCCATTATTTGTCTTTATGGGCGTAATGCTGGAAAAATCGAAAGTTGCTGAAAACTTACTCGACGCCATGGCCGTGGTTATGGGTAAACGCAAAGCGGGCATGGGTATTGCGGTAACCTTAGTGGGCATGTTGCTTGCCGCAAGTACGGGTATTGTGGGTGCAACCGTTGTAACTATGGGGTTATTGGCATTGCCAACCATGTTAAAGCGAGGCTATAGCGAACAATATAGCTGCGGTATTATTACTGCAACGGGCACGCTTGGGCAGATCATTCCGCCTTCAATCGCATTGGTATTACTGGGTGATGTGTTATCCAGTAGCTATCAGCAAGCACAACTTAATATGGGAATTTTCTCGCCAGAGAATGTCAGTGTAGGCGATTTATTCGCAGGTGCTGTGATCCCTGGCATCATTTTGGTAGGGCTTTATATTTTGTACTCAGTGTTTGTTGCGGTATTTAAACCAGAACAAGTTCCTGCATTATTGGATGAAGATATTGAACATATTAAAAAGCGCAAGCAAGTATCGCTATTTGTCGCTTTAGTGCCGCCACTGATGCTGATTTTTATTGTGTTAGGTTCTATTTTATTTGGTATTGCCACACCAACAGAAGCCGCTGGTGTTGGCGCATTTGGCGCCATTATTTTAGCCGTTTGGCAAAAGCAGTTTAACCTTACAAATTTAAACGCGGTAATGCAAAGCACCACCAAAGTGACTGCCATGGTGTTTATGATTTTAATCGGCGCATCGCTGTTCTCACTGGTTTTTAGAGGGTTTGGCGGCGAAGAACTGATTGCTGAAATGTTTGAAGCACTGCCCGGTGGCTTATTTGGTGCCATGCTTGTTGTGATGCTAGTGATGTTTTTACTTGGCTTTATTTTAGATTTTATTGAAATCACATTTGTCGTAGTGCCAATTGTTGCACCGATTTTATTAATGATGGGGGCAGATCCTATTTGGCTTGGCATTATGATTGCGGTGAATTTACAAACCTCGTTTTTAACTCCGCCTTTTGGCTTTGCACTGTTTTATTTACGCGGTGTTGCACCAAAATCGGTGTTAACCTCGCAAATTTACAAAGGCGTGATACCTTTTATTATTATTCAATTGATTTTATTGGCGTTAATGGCTGCGTATCCAAGTTTAGTAACGTGGTTGCCTAGCCAGCTTTATGCATAAAATTATTGCAATGGAACGCACGGAGGAAGCATGAAAAAACTAAGTACACTAATCACTTCAATTGCCTTGGCGATTGGTTTAAGTGGTTGTGGTCAAGAACAACAAACCAGTAATGCAACAACAAACACGGTCGAACAGCAACAAAGCTTTAAATGGAAGCTAGTGACCAGTTGGCCAAAAAATTACCCAGGGCTAGGTACCGCGCCAGAGCGTTTTGCAGAAAATGTGGAGGCAATGAGTAATGGCCGCTTAAAAATTAAAGTGTATGGCGCAGGCGAGTTAGTCCCTGGATTTGAGGTATTTGATACCGTATCGAGCGGTACCGCTGAAATGGGTCACAGCGCAGCCTATTATTGGAAAGGAAAAATTCCTGCGGCGCAATTCTTTACTGCAATACCGTTTGGCATGAATGCACAAGAAGTTAACGGCTGGTTGCACCATGGTGGTGGTATGGAATTATGGAAAGAGCTCTATGAACCTTACAACTTAATTCCCGCGGCCGGTGGCAATACCGGCGTACAAATGGCTGGCTGGTTTAAAAAAGAAGTGAATAGCGTTGAGGATTTAAAAGGCTTAAAAATGCGTATTCCGGGTTTAGGCGGTGAAGTGCTTGAAAAACTCGGCGGCGTGCCATTGTCTCTAACTGGTGGTGAAATTTTCACTGCACTACAAACTGGTGCAATTGATGCCACCGAGTGGGTTGGTCCGTATAACGATTTAGCCTTTGGTTTAAATAAAGCAGCAGAGTTTTACTATTATTCTGGTTGGCATGAACCAGGCGCGAATTTAGAGTTTCTAATTAATAAAGAGGCGTATGCGTCTTTACCGAGTGATTTGCAGGCCATTGTGACCTCAGCGATGCGTACTGCAAACCAAGATATGTTAGATGAGTATACGGCTCGCAATAATACTGCGCTTGATCAGCTGAAAAACAAGCACAATGTGAAACTGCGCAAATTCTCCCCAGAAGTTATGCAGGCACTAAAGGCGGCAACTATGGAGGTGATTAGTGAGCAAGCACGTAATGATGAGGCCGTGGCAAAAGTATGGCGTTCTTACTCAGAGTTCTTACAGCAAGTTAAGGCGTATCACCAGATTTCAGAAATGGAATATTATTCGAATCGATAACACGATAAGATGATAGGGGGCGTAAGCCCCTTTTTTATGAAAATTATTTGCTGATCAGACCTGTTTGGCAGTGCTTTGCTTTAAACTAGCAACAATTTTAAAAGATTTTATTAGGTAAAAGTGGAATTAACTTATGGTTATCAAGCCTAAAATTCGTGGTTTTATTTGTACAAACGCGCACCCAGTAGGCTGTGCAGCTCATGTGAAAGAGCAAATTGAATATGTGAAGTCTCAAGGCCAATTAGAAACTGGACCTAAAAACGTATTAGTAATTGGTGCATCTACTGGCTACGGTCTTGCATCACGTATTACTGCAGCATTTGGCGCAGGCGCAAAAACGTTAGGTGTGTTCTTTGAAAAAGAAGGTACGGAAAAGCGTACAGGTTCTGCAGGCTGGTACAACACAGCGGCATTTCAAGCAGAAGCTGAAGCGGCTGGCCTTTGGTCAAAAAACATTAATGGCGATGCATTTTCTAACGAATTAAAAGAAAAAACGATTGCAACCATTAAAGAAGAGCTAGGTAAAGTTGATTTAGTCATTTACAGCCTTGCTTCACCACGTCGTACCGATCCAAATACAGGTGAAACCTATTCATCAGTACTTAAGCCAATTGGTAACTCTGTAACAACTAAAAACTTAAACACGTCTAAGCGTGTTATCGATGAAGTAACTGTTGACGCAGCAAGTGAAGAAGAAATCGCTAATACTGTAAAAGTTATGGGCGGTGAAGACTGGGAAATGTGGCTTGATGCACTGCAACAGGCTGATGTACTTGCTGACGGTTTTAAAACAACAGCTTATACCTACATTGGTAAAGAATTAACGTGGCCAATCTATGGCCATGCGACAATCGGTAAAGCAAAAGAAGACTTAGATCGTGCAGCCGCAGCAATTAAAGATAAAACAGCGAGCCTAAATGGTGAAGCGTATGTTTCTTCACTAAATGCTGTTGTAACGCAAGCGAGCTCAGCAATTCCAATTATGCCACTTTACATTTCTGGTCTTTTCAAAGTGATGAAAGAAGACGGAACTTACGAAGGAACAATTGAACAGATCAATGGTTTATTCCGTGAAAACCTTTACGGTGATAACCCACGCTTTGACGAAGGTGGCCATTTATTCCAAAACTACAAAGAGTTGGAAGATGACGTTCAAGCTCGCGTACGAACTATTTGGGATGCTGTAGATAGCGATTCAATTGACGAACTTACGGATTACGTGAGCTATCATAATGAATTTTTAAAACTATTCGGTTTTGGTATCGACAGCGTGGATTACGACGCTGATGTAAACCCAGTTGCAGATATCGAGTTAGTGTAAAACTCCGAGTCTCCTTTTAGAGTTCAGAAGGTTGGTGTTGTAGCATGCCGATATTCTGAACTCTTAATTCTCAATCCCACCAATCTTCTTCCCCCTGAAAATTTCTCACATAACACTTTTGGCTAATTGATTTAATTGAAATGGTGATCGACCCAGTAGATTAGAGCGTTTAGTAACTTGTAAAGTACAAATTTTAGGCTTTAATTTGTAAGCATAAATTTCAATTTAGACTCGCATAGTCATCCGAATTAATGTTAAAATTCGGGGAATATGTATAGATTCGATTGTATCGCTTAATATTTGCACTTTCGTGAATGTTTGGTGGTACATGGTTAGATTTTTCAGTTTCTTTTCATTAATGTAATGCAAGTGCGTATGATCAACATAAAAAAAGGTCTGGACTTGCCAATTGAAGGCGCACCTTCGCAGGTGATTCATGACGGTTCTGCCGTTAAAAGAGTCGCTGTGCTAGGTGAAGAATTTATTGGTATGCGTCCTACCATGCATGTTCGTGTGGATGACCAAGTCAAGAAAGGCCAAGTTCTTTTTGTCGACAAAAAGAATCCTGGCGTTAAGTATACTGCACCAGCCTCTGGTGTTGTTAAAGAAGTCAATCGCGGTGCTAAGCGTGTATTGCAATCTGTTGTTATTGAAGTTAACGGCAGTGAGCAAGAAACGTTTGCGTCTTTCTCGGCAGGTGAGCTAGCGAGCCTTGACCGTGCAAAAGTGCAAGAAGTACTGGTTGAATCAGGTCAATGGCCGGCGCTTCGTACCCGTCCATTCAGTAAAGTTCCAGCTTTGGATTCAACGCCGAGCTCGATCTTTGTTACTGCAATTGACACTAACCCATTAGCAGCAGACCCAGCAATTGTTATTGCTGAACAAGCTGAAGCGTTTGAAGCAGGCCTAGTGGTTGTTTCTCGCCTAACTGACGGTAAAGTGTTTGTATGTAAGGCGCCTGGTGCAACTGTTCCTTCTTCATCTGTAGCTCAAGTAGAAGTACATGAGTTCGGTGGTAAGCACCCAGCAGGTTTAGTAGGTACTCACATTCACCACTTAGACGCTGTTTCTGCTAGCAAGCAGGTATGGCACTTAGGTTACCAGGATGTGATTGCATTCGGTAAACTATTCCTAACAGGTGAAATCTTCACTGATCGCGTTGTGGCGTTAGCAGGTCCTACTGTTAAAAACCCACGTTTAATCAAAACTCAACTAGGTGCATCTACAGATGACATCGTTGCTGGTGAGTTAGAAGATGGCGAAAACCGTGTGATTTCTGGTTCTGTACTTTCGGGTACTACGGCAAGTGGCCCTCACGCTTTCTTAGGTCGTTACCACACTCAGATCACAGCATTATTAGAAGGTCGTGAAAAAGAATTATTCGGTTGGATTGCTCCAGGTGCGAAGAAATTCTCTGTAACACGTACTTTCCTATCGCATTTAGCGCCTAGTCGTTTATTCAAAATGACGACATCAACAGGTGGCTCAAGCCGTTCTATGGTGCCAATCGGTAACTACGAGCGCATTATGCCTTTAGATATTCTTCCTACTTTATTACTTCGTGATTTAATCGCGGGTGATTTAGATGGTGCGATTTCGCTAGGTGCACTTGAGCTAGATGAAGAAGATTTAGCGCTATGTACCTTCGTTTGTCCAGGTAAATACGAGTACGGTCCAATCCTTCGTGAACGCCTGACTACTATTGAGAAGGAAGGTTAATCCCATGGGCTTAAAGAAGTTTCTTGAAGATATCGAGCCGCATTTTGAACCAGGTGGTAAACACGAAAAATGGTATGCACTGTATGAAGCAGCTGCGACTATTTTCTACACGCCAGGTCATGTAACTAAAACTGGCTCTCACGTACGTGATAATATCGACCTTAAACGTATTATGATTTTAGTGTGGATGGCGACATTCCCAGCTATGTTCTTCGGTATGTTTAACATTGGTCATCAAGCGTCAATCGCGCTTGCTAATGGTTTCGCTTTAGGTGATTCATGGCAGGTTGCGTTATTCCAAATGTTTGGCGGTGAATTAACTGCAACATCGGGTTGGGGCGCTAAAATGTTCTACGGTGCTTGTTTCTTCCTACCAATTTACGCGACTGTGTTTGCTGTAGGTGGTTTCTGGGAAGTACTATTTGCATCGATTCGTAAGCACGAAGTTAATGAAGGTTTCTTCGTAACATCGGTACTATTCGCACTTATTCTGCCAGCGACAATTCCGCTTTGGCAGGTAGCACTAGGTATTACCTTTGGTGTGGTAATGGCGAAAGAAGTATTTGGTGGTACAGGCCGTAACTTCTTAAACCCAGCACTTGCTGGTCGTGCATTCTTATTCTTCGCATACCCTGCACAAATCTCTGGTGATACTGTGTGGACAGCGGTAGATGGTTTCTCTGGTGCGACTATGCTTGGCCAAGCGGTTGTTGGTAGCGTTGACTACAGCAACATGGAGCTATGGTGGAATGCATTCTACGGTTTCGTTCAAGGTTCTGTAGGTGAAACGTCGACACTAGCACTGATGATTGGTGGTTTAGCACTAATTTACTTCCGTATCGCTTCATGGCGCATCGTACTAGGTGTGTTTGCAGGTATGGTTGCAATGTCATTCCTATTAAATGGTATCGGCTCTGAAACCAATAACATGTTCGCTATGCCTTGGCATTGGCACCTAGTACTAGGTGGCTTCGCATTTGGTATGTTCTTCATGGCGACCGACCCAGTTTCTGCGTCTTTCACAGATAAAGGTAAGTGGGCATACGGTATTCTTATTGGTGTAATGGTTGTATTAATCCGTGTTGTAAACCCTGCATACCCAGAGGGTATGATGCTAGCAATTCTATTTGCTAACTTGTTTGCACCGTTATTCGACCACTTTGTAGTTCAGTCGAACATCAAGAGGAGATTGGCTCGTGGCTAGTAATAACGAATCTATCGGCAAAACACTTGGTGTTGTAGTTGGCTTATGTTTAGTGTGCGCGGTAGTTGTATCGCTTGCCGCTGTGCAACTTCGTCCGCTACAGCAAGCAAACAAAACACAAGACGTTCAGCGTAATATTCTAGCTGCAGCTGGTTTTGCTGACGTTAAAAATGTGTCTGAAACATTCAATGCAAACATTGAAGCTCGCGTTGTTGATATGAAAACAGGTGAGTTCGTTGACACTGATCCGAACAGCTTTGATTTTGAAATGACTAAGTTCGATGCTAAACGCAGCATCAAATTAGACAAGCAAGACGATAAAGCAGGTGTTCAGCGCATGACAACTGAGTCGCCAGTTTATTTTGCAAAAAATGACAGCGGTAAAGTAGAAACAATCATTCTACCAGTTCAAGGTTACGGCCTTTGGGGTATTATGTACGGTTTCTTAGCGTTAGATACTGACACTAAAACAGTTAAAGCGATTAACTTCTACAAGCACAATGAAACGCCGGGTCTTGGTGGTGAAATCCAAAACCCTAAGTGGACTGCGACTTGGGAAGACAAGCAATTACCAGTTGATATCGTGAAAGGTACAGCGGGTAACAATGTGCATAAAGTGGATGGTTTATCTGGTGCAACGCTTACTTCTGTAGGTGTTGATAACACATTCAAGTTCTGGACAAGCGAAAAAGCGTTTGGTCCATTCCTAGCGAAAGTACGTGAAGGAGCATTGAACTAATGGCTAATTCAAAAGAAATGAAAGAAGTCTTGTTTGGTCCTGTTTTTGCAAACAACCCAATTGCACTTCAAGTACTGGGCATTTGTTCTGCACTAGCAGTAACTTCAAGCCTTAAAAATGCGCTTATCATGTCAATCGCATTGACATTAGTAACGGCTTTCTCGAGCTTATTCATCTCGATGATCCGTAACCATATTCCATCAAGCGTACGTATTATCGTACAGATGACGATTATTGCATCATTAGTAATCGTTGTTGACCAAACGCTACAAGCGTTTGTTTACGCAACGGCGAAAGAGCTTTCGGTATTTGTTGGTCTAATCATTACTAACTGTATTGTAATGGGCCGCGCGGAAGCATATGCAATGAAGTCGCCACCAATGATGTCTTTCCTAGACGGTGTTGGTAATGGTCTTGGTTACTCAGTAGTACTACTAACTGTTGGTTTCATTCGTGAACTATTCGGTAAAGGTACGCTGTTTGATGTTGAAATCTTACCGTTAGTTTCTGAAGGTGGTTTCTATCAGCCAATGGGTCTTCTAATTCTTCCACCAAGTTCTTTCTTCATCATTGGTTTATTCATTTGGGTACTTCGTACTTATAAGAAAGACCAAGTAGAGAAAGCATAAGAGGTAAGAGATGGAACATTATATTAATCTATTTATCAAAGCGGTTTTCATTGAAAACTTAGCGCTTTCTTTCTTCCTAGGTATGTGTACATTCCTAGCGGTATCAAAGAAAGTTACTACCTCTTTAGGTCTTGGTGTTGCTGTAATCTTCGTATTAGGTGTTGCAGTACCAGTAAACAACTTGGTTTACCACAACTTGCTTGCACCTGGTGCACTTGAGTGGTTAGGTTATCCTGAAGCTGACTTAAGCTTTCTTAAGTTCCTAACATTCATCGGTGTTATCGCAGCACTTGTGCAAATCCTTGAAATGGCACTTGATAAGTTCTTCCCACCGCTATACAACGCGCTGGGTATCTTCTTACCACTTATCACCGTAAACTGTGCGATTTTTGGTGCAGTAGCATTCATGGTTGAGCGTAACTATAACTTCACTGAATCAGTGGTATTTGGTATTGGTTCTGGTGTTGGTTGGGCGCTTGCGATTGTTGCGCTAGCGGGTATTCGTGAGAAGATGAAGTATGCTGATATTCCTGATGGTCTTCGTGGTTTAGGTATTACCTTTATTACTGTAGGTCTTATGGGTCTTGGCTTTATGTCATTCTCTGGTATTTCACTTTAAGGTAGCGAGGAAACTATACGATGGAAACAGTTGTATTAGGCGTAAGCATGTTTATCGCTATTGTTGTGATCTTAGTCCTGATTATCATCGCGGCTAAATCAAAACTAGTACCTAGCGGTAACGTAACGATTGGTGTTAATGGTGATCCTGAAAAAGCGATTATCACACAGCCAGGTTCAAAACTTTTAGGCGCATTAGCCGATGCAGGTATCTTCGTATCATCTGCATGTGGTGGCGGTGGCTCATGTGGTCAGTGTCGCGTAGACGTTCATTCAGGTGGTGGTGACATTCTACCAACTGAGCTTGACCATATTACTAAAGGTGAAGCGCGTGAAGGTTGTCGTTTAGCGTGTCAGGTTGCTGTTAAAGGTGACATGGAAATTGAACTTGAAGAGTCAATTTTCGGTGTTAAAAAGTGGGAATGTACAGTTATCTCAAATGATAACAAAGCGACATTCATCAAAGAGCTTAAGCTTGCAATTCCTGATGGCGAATCTGTACCTTTCCGTGCAGGTGGTTACATCCAGATTGAAGCACCAGCTCACCACGTTAAATATGCAGACTTCGATATTCCTGAAGAGTATCGTGGTGACTGGGAGCACTTTGGCTTCTTTGGTCTTGAGTCAAAAGTTGATGAAGAGACTATCCGTGCATATTCAATGGCTAACTACCCAGAAGAAGAAGGCATTATCATGCTTAACGTGCGTATCGCTACGCCGCCACCGCGTGATTTAAGCTTACCTTGCGGTAAGATGTCATCTTACATCTGGTCACTTAAAGAAGGTGACAAGGTGACAATTTCTGGTCCGTTTGGTGAGTTCTTTGCGAAAGACACAGACGCAGAAATGGTATTCGTTGGTGGTGGTGCAGGTATGGCGCCAATGCGTTCGCACATTTTCGACCAGCTTAAGCGTCTTAACTCTGACCGTAAGATGAGCTTCTGGTACGGTGCGCGTTCTAAGCGTGAAATGTTCTACGTTGAAGATTTCGATGGCCTACAGGCTGAGAATGATAACTTCGTATGGCACTGTGCATTATCAGATCCACAACCAGAAGATAACTGGGAAGGTTACACAGGCTTTATCCATAATGTTCTTTATGAAAACTATTTACGTGATCATGAAGCACCGGAAGACTGTGAATACTACATGTGTGGTCCGCCGATGATGAACGCGGCAGTAATTAACATGCTGAAAGACTTGGGTGTTGAAGATGAAAACATCCTACTTGATGACTTCGGTGGTTAATTCACAGGTAAAAAGATAAATTTTTACGATACAATTCAGGCTCCTAAATCGACTATAATGATTTAGGAGCCTTTTTTATTACAAGATAATAAGTTTATGAAACGAATATACTATTTTGCTTTTTTTCTGATTCTACTGACTTTAGTTGGCTGTGAACAAGCGGCTAAAGAGACCAAGATGCAAGAGGTGTTGTTGCAAGGCAAGACTATGGGAACCACCTTTACAATTAAGGTATTTGTGCCAGAGCAAAGAGTGCAGGAACTGAGTTTATTCAGTGATGTAACAAGCCTATTGAAAGACGTAAACCAATCAATGTCTACGTATATTCCTGACTCTGAAATCAACCAATTTAACCGTTTAGCTGCGAATCAAAACTTTCCCATTTCTGAAGATTTCCGCCGCGTTACCGCTGAGTCAATTCGTTTAGGCTTAAGTACAAAGACGCTTGATGTGACTATGGGTCCTTTAATCGATTTATGGGGTTTTGGGCCTGATAACCGTCCTGAAAGCATTCCAAGTGATGAGGAGATTGCTGAAATAAAGCAACATATGGGTGTTGATAAGCTTAAGCTATCAGAGCATGGCCTGACGAAAACAGTTGAAGGGTTAGAGATAAGTTATTCGGCAACAGCGAAAGGCTTTGGTATTGACAAAGTAGCAGAGTATTTAGATTCATTGTCGCTAACCAATTATATGGTTGAAATTGGCGGTGAAATTCGTACTTCTGGCCACAAGCCAAATAACGTGCCTTGGGTGCTAGCGATTGAACAACCAGATAGTGAACCTGGTACACGTGAATTTCATAAGTTAATTCGTGTAAATGACATCGCTATGGCGACTTCAGGTGACTATCGTATATTTTATGATGTGGATGGCGTACATTACTCCCACCTTATACACCCTGAAACGGGCAAGCCGGTGCGCCAAGATTTAGTGTCAGTAACAGTACTACATGCCTCGGCGATGACAGCGGACGGTTTAGCAACTGCATTAACTATAATGGGTACTGAGCAAGCGAAACAATATGCAGAGCAACATAATCTGGCAGTATACTTAATTAGTAAAACACCAGAAGGTTTAGAAACCTACGCCAGCAACGCGTTTCAGCCGTACCTTTAAGTTATTTATTTGCTTTACGGAACAACTAGGTGTTTTGAGTTGCTCTATTTGCATATTTGCGAGTGAGATGGTTTTGAATTTTGGCTTGCTTTGGGTCAAGTATTAGCCAATTCAATATTACATTTTTTGTCTTGAGCGCGTATAATTGCGACACTTTTTTAAGGGGCCAACTATGTCTATATTTTTTCTTACTTTTGGATTACTCGTTATTATTGCACTAGCAATGGCTGTGGGCGTAATTGTACAAAAGAAATCAATGGCGAGTAGCTGTGGTGGCTTAGGTGCGATGGGCATAGATAAAGTATGTGACTGCGACGACCCATGTGAAGCACGTAAACAGCGTTTGGCAAAAGAACGTCGCTGGAATAAAGATCGCATCATTTAATCATTATAAAAAAGGCCATCAATTGATGGCCTTTTGCTTATCTATATCTGTTAGCAATTCTGCTGCCTGTAACAGGTCGTAGGTATTGGCCTGGGTCACTAAAACCGAAGATTTTACTCATCTTAGTTGAAACCTTTTTATTGCCCTTCATTGCAGGCTCAAAACGCCACTCTTTAAGTGCGCGTGCAATGGAGCGCTTGAAACGGCTATTTACATTATCCTTGTACTCTATATCTCTAACATGACCTTGCTCATCAATAGTAAATGTTACGGCAACATCCACATGATTTTGTCGTGATGATGGCATTCTTGGGTGTTCAGGAATAACTGAATGAATGAGCTTAGCACTAGTAAATTTTGGCTCTAATTCCACTTTTGTTTTTTCGGGCTGTTTTTTTAGTACTGGCGCAGTAGTTAACTTTTCCGCGTGTTCGGTTTTTGCTACCGATGGTGTTTTAACAGGTTGGTTTGATTTAGCCGCTAATTGATTGCTTTTGCGCTTGCTAATTTGCTGAGTTTTTACTTTCGTTGATTTAGCAGCCTTATCTGCTTGAACTTTTGCAACCACCGCTGACTTCGCTTTTTGCTCCGCCTGTTTACTTGCTATTTTTTGCTGTTTAGCAGTCTCTTTTCCCTTTTTTTCAGTAACGCTTGTTTTGCTTGAGTTACGCGTTTTTGCGCGCGATATTGGCTTTGTAATTAGTTTAGGCTTTGGCTTTAAGTCGCTCACAGTTTTTACAATCTGAGCATGAGCTTTCTCAGTTGATTTAGCTGTAGCAGTAGTGTTAATCGGCGATTTTTCTTGAGCGTTTTCTTTTACTTTAGCAACTGCTGTTTCAAGCGGGTTACTGGTTTGTTGTTCTTTGTTGGTTTTCTGATTTTTATTGTTTTGCTGAGCAATAGGTTGCTGAGGCTTTTTATTTTCTGCAACCTTTGCGTCCAGCACCATAACGTGTTGCTGGTTAGCAGGTAGAACTGGCGCCGGCTCGGTCTGTGTCATTGCAATAACTTTAGAGGCGGTAAATATGCTTGGAATAACGAATGCCGCAGCGAGTGCGGCGAGCCATTGGTTCCCATAGCGTGGCGCACAGCTGTGCTGACCTACGGCGCGATGGATACGTGATGACAAGTCACCACCTGTTGCTGCCATTGCAAGCTCAGGAATGTTGTGCCTAAGCACTTCTGCTTCGGCTAATGCTCTGGCATATACTAACTGGTTGCCACAGTGGTGGATTGCTAAATCATCACAGCAATATTCACGTTCTTGTCGAATTTGTTTAGAAATCCACTTAACTGCTGGGTGGAAGAATAATACTAACTCAACAAATGTTTGTATTAGGTTGACTAAATAATCATAACGTTTGATATGTGCAAGCTCGTGTGCCATTAGCATTTCTAGTTGAGCGATTGATAACCCGCTTGCCAAATTTGCAGGCAGCAACACCACGGGCTTTATCCAGCCAATTGCCATAGGCACGTGTGCTGTTAATGATATAACCAAGCGGGCGCGTTTAGTTACAAAAAGACGCTCTTTAAGTTGGTTGAAAATTAACTCTAGCTTGTCTGATGGCTGCACAATATTGGTTGTTGTAAGCTTATGTACTTGCAGCATTTGTAAAGTAAGGCGCATGCTTAACACAATAATGCCAGTCATCCATAGCACGGCAACTAGCGGCGTATAATCAGCTAACTGAATCTGATGCGCAGTGTTAGATATACCTGAAGGCGCCATTGATGACGCAATAACGTCATTTATTGCAAGTGTGCTTACATTAATTACTTCGTCAGGTTGCGACAGAATATAAAACGTAATGGTTGGCGCAATAACACAAAGCAGTAAACAGAATAATGAGAAAATATAACGGAATTGGCTGTGCTTATTGCTGGTAAGTTTATTTACACAAAAAAGTAGGCCTGCAATAACTAAGCCTTGCCATAAAAAATGTAATAGAGTGAGAGAAATAAAATAGAGAGTATTACTTTCTAATAATGAGGGCAGTATATCCATAACGTGTGCTTACTTATTATTATTTTCGAGAGAATCTAACAGAGTACGAATTTCATTAATTTCTTTAGCACTGGTTTTTTCATCGCCAAGTGCGCGCATCACCAGATCAAAACGTGATCCACCAAAAGCTTTGTTAACAATGTCTGACAGTAAAGATGATTGGGTGTGTTCCACAGAATATGCCGCGCTGTAGACATGCGCACGAGTTGATTCATCACGTGTAACAAGACCTTTTTCGTGCATGATTTGTAGCATTTTAAGCACAGTGGTGTAGCCGATTTTTTGGCTTTCACTGATATGTTCATGCAAAGTGCGAACAGTGGCGGGCTGAATACGCCACAGCACATTAAGAATGTTGAGTTCTGCACTTGTTGGTACGCGTTTATTCTTATTCATAATTACGTCGCTTTTCGTAGATTGTTATTTACTCTACGAGATAGAGTTTATTTGTCAACCAATTAATCCTTGCATGTTTTGCTTGTAACGTCGGGATAAATTGAGATTGGCTCCGTCTTTTAAGGTAACAATATAGTCGCCGTTATCGGTAGGACGAATTTCGCGTATTGCTTGTTTTTTGATGATCGCAGAGCGATGAATGCGAATAAAGCCAAATGGCGATAGCTGCTGTTCCATTGAAGATAATGTTTGGCGATGTAAAATCGTTCGCTCATCTTGGCTGAGGTGCAATTCAACGTAGTTTCCAGCGCCGCCAACCCAAGATATTTCATCTGGTGTTAAAAACTTTATTCTACCAGCGTCTTTTAAAACGATTTGCTGGTCATCTAATTGGTTAGACGAAAATCGTTGCACCAGTGAGCTCATCAACTCAAATTGCTGTTTCTCAGGCGCGAGCATTTTGGCTAGTTTATCTAATGTTTTGCCTAAACGAGAATTGACCATAGGCTCTAAAATAAAATCAAATAAATCACATTCAAATGCCTTAGCTGCATCAACGCGATTACTAGATAATAATATGATTTCAGTTGAGTCTGCCAATGATTGAAGAGTAGGCCAATCATGTTCTTGAATAAGCTCATTTTGTACAAAAAGTACTTTGGCACTGGTTTTTTTACAGGCTGTTATTAATTTGGCAAAGCAAGATTCAACAGTTGTTAGCTCAAAAAGTGAGTTATCGATTTGTTGTGACAGAATGTCTGAGAATGCTGGGTCGTTGTGACCGACGACTAGATTGTATCTATCCATTTTATCCACCTAATTACGATGCCTTTCGTAATTAATATTACGAAACTTGTCGTAATAGTCAACGAATAAATGTAATTGGATGTAAATAGATTGATTTAAAAGGGTTTTAAAAAAAGGGCGAAACATTTCGCCCTTACACATATTAATTCTTTAACTGCTCAAGAGCGTGCTCGCCCCAGCCTGTTAGTTGATTATTTTTAAACACAAGCGGCGTACATTCGTCTTTTGTTGTTTTACCGTCAGAGTGAATAGAGTTTGTTGCATAGTAAAGAACACGATATTCCGTGTCGTTTTGTTTTACTAGCTCAGAAAAGTTTGGCGTGCCAAGTTTATTGATTACGTGTTGATACTCTTTTCCAATTTCCATATTGGCAATCGCTTTGCGGTTTTTTTCATGGGTTCTTTCCCAGCTAGATGAATAGTCTGATTTGCCTTCGCCGCCTACTGCGACAACACAGCCTGTTAAAAGTGGCAATGTGAGAGCTGAAGCTAAAACTAAGTATTTCATAGAAGATCCTTGAATGATATTTCAAATATTATAATTTTCTAGTTATTAGCAGAAATAATGCCAAAAAATTAAATCTCTATTTATCAATTAGTTATTGATTTTACTGTTTCTGGTTTTGGTGATATTTACGAAATGTTAGCGACTTTGGCTAATTGCCATCGCTGCGTACTCGTTCCCATGTAAGGTGCTTTAATCGTCGCTTACTGTGCCCAAATAAATGTTTACAAAACTTCAATGTGCTACTTGTGCTGTTATCTGCATTCATTTTCTTATCAATAAAATGAATGCAGATAAAGACATCTTAAAACTTAATATGCTGCAAAATAAAAACTTGCTGAATCAAATAAGTTTGATACATAATAAACTGTATATATAAACAGTGTTTTGTGATTTTGAAAAAATTTATACATATTGATATGGATTGTTTTTATGCAGCAGTCGAAATGCGAGACAATCCAGAGTTGAGAGATAAGCCAATCGCAATTGGCGGTAAACACCGTCGTGGTGTGTTGGCAACGGCAAACTATATTGCGCGTCAATATGGAGTGCGCTCAGCCATGTCTAACTATAAAGCGTTGCAACTGTGTCCAGAATTACTGATTGTTCCCGGAAGAATGGCTGTATACAAAGAAGTGTCTAATCAAATTAGAGAGATTTTCGCCAAATACACAGATCTGATTGAACCGCTTTCTTTAGATGAAGCCTATTTAGATGTAACCGATTGCACACAGCACTCAGGCAGTGCAACACTTATCGCTAATGCGATTCGCGATGAGATTTTTGAAACAACAGGATTAACGGCATCGGCGGGAATCGCACCCATTAAATTTGTGGCGAAAATAGCCAGTGATGAAAACAAACCAAATGGTTATTGTTTGATCCCTCCTCATCGGGTGCAAGGGTTTTTGAAAGCGCTTAACCTTAAAAAAATTCCCGGTGTAGGCAAAGTAACCTTAGAGAAATTGAATGCATCAGGTTTGTTTGTTGGTGAAGATGTATTAAACCTTGGTTTAAATCAAATGCAGGTGAAGTTTGGTACCTGGGGTGCAGAGTTATTTAAAAAGTGTAATGGTGAGGTGATTGGCAAGATAAATACATCACGTATTAGAAAGTCACTTTCAGTTGAGCATACCTACGAATATGATAAGACATCGCTAGAACAATGCTTACAAGAGCTGCCAAAATTAAAAGATGAGCTTGATACAAGGCTACAAAGTAAAGGGTTGTTAAACAAAGTATCTAAGCTTTCGGTAAAAGTTAAGTTTAACGATTTTGTTACAACAACCGCGGATTACAGCTGCACGCATTTAGATGATGATATTTTTACTCGTTTAATTGAAAAAGCCTACTTACGAGGCGGAAATAAAGGCGTGAGATTACTCGGTTTAGGTGTTGGCTTGTCTGAAAATAGCTACGAACAAGAGCAGCTTGCAATGTTTGAATCTTGATTTTTATAAATTTGCCCTCATATTTAAGCCATCTTTTCTAAACTTACGCGACAACATTGCGCGTATTTATTCGTTCAGTAAGGTTCAAAAATGACTTCACCAAAGGCCCTGCAAGCGGCATCAATTTCAGATTTACCTCAATATGTTGATAGTTTAATTATTATCTCGCCAGACTTGGCATTACTCCCAAATGATTTTCGCGATAGTGTAATGGCTACTGCGCAATTCGATAAGCGCATAGGTCAAAAAGCATTATTGTTGGTGAATGACAATGCACCCGGAAAACGATTAGTGATTGCACCAACAGGCCCTTTAGAGCGTGACTATGACGATGTGCGTCGTTATTTCGATGCGGCAAAACAAGGTGTACTAGAAGCAAAACAAGCGGGTGCAACAAATCCTGCAATTTTAGTACTAGGCCAATTAGATAAGCGTTATCAGCAAGCGACAACAGTAGCGTATTTAGGTGCTTGCCAAGCATTATGGCAACCGCTAGAAGCACGTGAATTCCACGGTGCGGCAATTGAACCAATTCAATCTATTACTGTTATTGGCGAATTTGATAGCCATTATGCAAATGCTATTGCACAAGGTCAGTACGCTGCGCGCGACCTTTGCGGTACTGAGCCTGAGCGTATGGCACCTCCTAAATTTGCAGAATACTGTGAAAGCTTATTCGCTAACAGCGCAGTATCGGTAGAGGTGATTTCCGATACTCAATTTATTGATAAAAATTACCCGATGCTTAGCACTGTAGCGCGCGCATCATACGCGGTAGAGCGTCATCACCCGCGTGTTGTTAAGCTTGAATATGTGCCTGAAGGCGATATTGAACGTACGCTATTATTTGTTGGTAAAGGCCTTGTTTACGATACAGGTGGTGCAGACTTAAAAGTAGGTGGTGCAATGGCGGGCATGAGCCGTGATAAAGGTGGCGCTGCATCAGTTGCTGGCTTTATGAAGAGTATTGCAGAGCATCAACCTAAAGGGGTTAAAGTAGTAGCCTACTTAGCAGTTGTTCGTAATTCAATTGGCTCTGACTGTTTTGTACCAGATGAAATTATCACAAGCCGTGAAGGCGTGCGCGTACGTATTGGTAATACTGATGCGGAAGGGCGCTTGGCAATGGGCGATCTCTTAAGTGAAATTAAAGATGTCGCTAAGGGTGAAGTTAACCCTGTTGTATTTACCGTTGCAACATTAACAGGACACGCTGCACGAGCAATGGGCCCTTATACTGCGCTTGTTGAAAATGGTGCATCAAGAGCGCTTAACTTATCGCACAATATCGCAATGCAAGGTGACTTATGGGCTGATGGTTCTGAAGTATCGCGCGAACGCCGCGAAGACTATAGCTTTATCGCACCTAAAACGTTAGCAGACGATGTATTGTCGAGTAACAATGCGCCATCAGCAATTACCGCCCGTGGTCACCAGTTCCCAATGGCATTTTTGGCTGTGGCATCAGGCCTTGATAAGCACGGCGCAAACTCAGAGCTGCCAATTCCGTACATTCATGTTGACATTGCTGGTAGTGGTGTTGAGGGCGGCGACTGGCAACACGGCAAACCAACTGCAGCATCACTTGCAAGTATTTACGCGACATTTTGTAAATAATCTTAGATGTAAAGTTACTGCTTGTCAGAGCCTGAGGTTAACCTATCTCAACTCGTGGTAAGACGGTAGCAATTGCACTTAGCGATAAAAAGGCCGAACACCTGTTCGGCCTTTTTCGTTGTATCAATAAACTCTAGGGTCTGTTGATCTTTGCTGTTCTATTTTTGTTCTGTTTGGGCGTGCTTTTATCGCGGCGCTCGATGTATGGCCTAGTAATCTAAGCGAATATCGAGCAAAGCTTCCGCGTCCTGCTCACGCCCCTTACCTACATCCATGTAGGCAACAATGAGAAAAGTGCGCTCAAAAGAACCGTTCGGCAGCGCTTGATTGGCTTTTCTACTGTGTTATCGGCTGGCTCACATAGAATAACTATGCCAAGCAGCCTCTGCCTTGTATAAAACCCCAATCAAACTGCTGCAAAAACGAACTTGAAAGGTCAACAGACCCTAGTATTACTCCAATTTAAAACGATTCACTACGGCATTCATTTGTTCACTGCTGGCTATCAGCTCATTGCTTGCGCTATTTAATTGATGGGTATTATTTAGTGACTCATCTGCCATGCCTGCTAATTCATTGATGCGCATATTTGCTTCGCTAGCTGCTTGGCTTTGCTCTTCTGTTGCACGGGCAATTTGGCTATTCATTTCAGAAATCACATTCATTAACTCATCGATTTGATTGAGCACCTCATCGGCTTGACTGGCCTGAGTGACAGTGTCGCGAGAGGTTGACTGCGACGCACTTACCGCAGACACCGCTTCTTGTGCGCCTTGTTGTAACTTTTGGATCATTTGTTGAATTTCTTCCGTGCTTTGCCCTGTACGACTAGCAAGTGTTCTTACTTCATCTGCAACTACTGCAAAACCACGCCCTTGTTCACCTGCGCGTGCGGCTTCAATAGCTGCATTTAATGCAAGTAAGTTGGTTTGTTCTGCAATGCCTCTAATTACATCCAGTACAGCGCCAATATTGTCACTTTCCGCGGCAAGTGACGCAACGACGTCACTTACATGGTCAATGTTATTAGATAGCGACTCTATTTGACTGATCGTTTTAGTGACGACTTCTTTACCTGCTTGCGTGTTTTCTCTAGCCTGATTTGCCGCTTGCTCTGCAGCATTTGCGTTATCACTTACTTCTCTTATTTGCGCGGTCATTTGCTCCATTGCTGTTGCCACTTGCGTAGTGTTATCAGACTGCATTTGAATATATTCTTGGCTGTTATCACTGGTCTTTGATACTGTGTTTGCTTGCACCAGAACTTGCTCTGAGGCACTTGCGACTTGTTTTAATGAATCGCGTATTTTGTCTGAGTATTGATTGAAGTAGCCAGAAAGTCGCGCAATTTCGTCATTACCATCGGTGGTGAGTTTTCGCGTCAAGTCGCCTTCTCCTTGCGCAACATCTTTCATAAGTTTCGTTGCTTCAATAGTTGGAGAGATAATACTTTTACCAATTAAATACGCCGCTGCGCCGACAACAAAAATAATCAATAATGTTTTAATTAATAACGCAGTTGCCTGTTGCACAAATAATTTGTTGAGATTATCTAGATAAATGCCAGAACCGATAACCCAACCCCATGGCTTAAAGCCTTTTACATACGAAATTTTATCAACCGGTTCATCTGCACCTGGCATTGGCCACTGATAAGGCACAAAGCCCTCACCTTGTTGTCTGACGATATTGGCCATATCGACAAATAATCGCACGCCATTGGGATCTTTCACGTTACTGAGTGATTTGCCATTAAGCTCAGGTTTAATCGGGTGCATGATCATGTTTGGTGTTGTGTCGTTGATCCAATAGTAATTATTGCCCTCGTATCGTAATTTACTAATGGTTGCTTTGGCTGCGTCTTTTGCTTGCTGCTCGCTTAGCTCACCGCTAATTTGTTTTGTGTGGTATGCTGTGATTACGCTATGGGCGGCTTCAACGACGCTTTTGGTTTTTTGGTAGGATTCGTTTTTAAGTAGATTGTATTGGGAATTTAATGTAGCGGCACTTAGCAAGGCAAGGCCGAGTACGATTAGGCCCACCAATATGGCCAATCTTTGTTGGATGCTTATGCGGCGAAGTGTTGTCATAATGCCACCTTCAGATTAAGTTTATTGTTTTAATATTAGACTATAAATTTCGAAATATAATTTGACCTAAGACATTATTTTTATAAAAGAAATAGAAAAAGCGGGCAAGCCCGCTTTTCGTTTATAAGACTAATTGTGTAGCCGTTACTGTTTGAAGTGACGGTTAAAAAAGTCGGTGATCGTTTGATGTAGGTGAGTTTGTACTTTCTTACCTCGCAAGCTGTGCTTTGAGCCAGGGTAAGTCATCATTTCAAACTGCTGTGCATTGTCTTGTAGCTGCTTAAATAACTTAGTTGCGTGAGTAAATAGTACGTTGTCGTCGGCCATGCCGTGATAGATCATCAGTGGGCCAGAGAGTCCTTCGGCATACGGGAAAACTGCACTTTGTTCATAACCTTTAGCATTGGTTTGTGGGTGACCTAAATAACGCTCTGTGTAGTGAGTATCGTAAAGCGCCCAGTCGGTTACCGGTGCACCTGATACGCCAGCTTTAAAGTAGTCGCCCGCTTTAAACATTGTCATTAACGCCATATAACCGCCGTAACTGTGGCCATAAATACCAATCCTCTCAGGGTCAACAAAATCTAAAGTACGTAAGAACTCGACACCTTTGATCTGATCTTGTACTTCAATTTCACCTAAGTGTTTGTAGATTGGATCTTCAAACTTTTTACCCCGGTTATATGAACCACGGTTATCCAATTGGAACACAATGTAACCTTGCTGCACCATGTATTGGAAGTAGAGGTTTTTACTGCGCCAACTATTAGTAACACGCTGCGCATGTGGACCACCATAAACGTTAACCATTACAGGGTATTTCTTACCAGCCTCAAGCGCTTTTGGCTTAAACAAACGATAATGCATTTGTTGGCCGTCATCAGCTTTTAATGTGCCGTATTCTGGTTCAACTAGGTCGTTTAAATACGGTGTAAGAGGGTGGTTGTTATCAAGGCGATTCGGTTCTAACCAAGTAATAAAATTACCTAGGTTGTCACGTAGCGATACTTGTGCTGGTTGGTTTACACTTGAGCTACGGTCAATAAAGGTTTTGTTATCTTTCGCCATAACGACCGAGTGGAATTTACCTGTGTCGGTTAAACGGCGAGGTTTTGATTTTTCAAATAGCTTTGCCGAGTAAAGGTGGCTCTCAAGTGGGGTGTCAGCACGGCCTGAAAAGTAAATAAGGCCATTTTTTTCGTCAATGCTCTTAATGCTTTCAACAATCCAATCACCTTGTGTGATTTGACGCACTAAGGTGCCATCTACTTTATAAAGATATAGATGTTTAAAACCATCGCGCTCAGATGCCCAAACAAAATGCTTTTTATCGTTTAAAAAACGTAAATCGAAATGCAAGTTAATCCAAGTATCGCTGGTTTCAGTGAGTGCAACGTTTTGTTTTTTGCTTTCACTGTTATAAAAACGCAATTCTAAACGTTGTTGAGAGCGGTTTTGCCATTGGTATGAGAGTGTCTTGTCGTCATTTAACCATTTAGCGCGTGCAAGATAGATATCTTTATCTTCGCCCATATCAACCCAGTCAATCTGCTGCGAGTTAAGGCTAACTACACCTAGTTGAATATCGACGTTATTAGTACCTGTAAATGGGTAACGTTGGTTAAATAGTTTTACTTCATCAGCGTAAATTTCGTTACGAATAGCTTCAGCAACAGGTGATTCATCAATACGGGTGAATGCGATTTTCGCTTCATCGCCGCTCCACCAATAACCTGTCATTCGGCTCATTTCTTCTTGTGCAACAAACTCGGCCATACCGTTTTTAATGGTATCTGCACCGTCGGTTGTTAGCTGAACTTCTTTACCCGTTGTTAGGTTTTGTACATATAAATTCTGTGCACGAATATAAGATACAAAATTGCCTTTTGGTGAAATTTTTGCATCGGTTTCGAACTCGGGTGTATCGGTAAGTTTGCGTGATTGCTGTTTAGCTAAATCGTAATAATAAATATCACCATTTAGTGGAAATAAAAGCGCTTTGCCGTCTTTAGACCAAATGTACTCCATAATGCCTTTACCGAATACGCGCATACGTTCACGACGTGCTTTTTCTTCATCTGATAAAGTTTCTGGACCTGAAAAAATACTGTTTGAATCAACTAATAGTCGATTGGTTTTATCTTTTAGGTTGTATTCCCATAAGTCGTAACGGTTGTAGTCTTCTTTTTTGCCTTGCAGATAGGTTACACGGCTACCATCAGGTGAAAATTTTAATTTTACCGGTGCTTTTCCTGCCAAACTTGGATCAGAAAAAATGCGCTCAAGAGACAGTGGCTGAGCCAGTGCACTCGTGCTGATTAAGCTTGCACTTGCCAAAGCAATCAATCTTTTATTCATTATTTACTCTTAGTTGCTGTTATGTGTGATAACCAGATGGTATGAAGATATAGAATTAATGGCAACAAATTGCTATAAACGACGTAAACAAATTATAAGGTAATGTGATGTTTGAATTAGCAAAAGAGCTAAAACGCGATTGTATAGAGATTGCCGATTGGTCACTTTGTAAAGTGCTGTTGATGAATGATAGCCAATACCCTTGGTTTATTTTGGTACCTAAAGTAGAGGGTGCGCGGGATATTATTGATTTAACAGAGCAGCAGCAGAATCAATTACAACTTGAGTCACGTCAATTACAGCACTTAATTCGTGAGGTATTCTCGCCTTATAAATTAAATGTGGCAGCGCTTGGTAATGTAGTGGAGCAATTACATATTCATCACATTGCGCGTTACCAAAACGATATTGCATGGCCACAACCTGTATGGGGAGCTTTCCCAGTGAAACCATATAGTAACGAACAATTACTACAATTAATTGAGCAATTTAACTTAACTGAATAAATTGTTTAGCGCAGCAAAATTTATAGGCTAAGCTTAGTTTAAAGCGCTTTGAAATATAACATAAAACTACTTGAATATGCTGGTAAAGACCTGTTGGTTAATCGGTGCAACGAGTTCGCTCGAGCAAATAGAAAACTATAAAAAGGACGATCTTTATATGTCGACAGAAAACGCATTACTTACCATTTTGGTTGAAAAAATTAATAATGATACCCTGGTATTACCAACCCTTCCGGAAGTTGCAGTAAAGGTAAGAGAAGCTGCTGACAATCCAGAGGTTAATTTAATGGACATGGGAGATGTTATTGCTCATGATCCGGCACTTTCTGCGCGTATGATTAAAGTAGCCAATAGTGCATTTTTAGGACGTGCCGTTAAAGTATCAACACTTAATCAAGCTGTAACACGAATTGGTTTAAGGCAAATTAAAAACATTGCTACAGCAATGGCAATGGAACAACTGTTTGTTTCAAAAAACAAAGTGGTAAAAGAGTATTTATCCAAAAGTTGGCAAAAAACAGTTGATGTCGCGTCATCGGCAATTACGCTGTTAAGTCTGCATTTAAAAGACAACAAGCACAGCTCGCTTAACATCGACACCATTACCTTGGCATCATTAGTTTATAATATTGGAATTTTACCAATTTTAACTGAAGCAGAGCGCCACCAAGAAGTATTTGCTAATCCGCAGTTTTTAGCGCAAGCGATTCAAAAACTCGGTGGTCGTATCGGTGGTCATATTATGCGTGCGTGGGATTTTACTGACGAATTTGTGGAAGTGGCAGAACTTTGGGCAAACCCAGAATATAAGCCTGAAAACCCATGCTATGTTGATTTTATTCGCATGGCGGCGATTAGTGAAGGTCTGCTTAATGTTGCAGACAAAGAAAAGTCGTTGCAAGCCTATGTAGATAAAGGTGTGCTTAGTGATGTAAGTGTTTTAGAGAGTGATGAATACTCAGAACTACTCAATGATGTAAAATCAATGTTTGCCTAACAACTAACAACTAACAACTAACAACTAACAACATCACATAGTATTTTATGTGGTGTTGCTATTCCGCCGTAGTTTGATTTGCGAGTTGCATCGGCTTATCACCGATTAGCTCTGACACAGGCACCAGTTCAATACCTTGTTCTTTTAATGCAGTAATCGCATTGGGTAGGAATTTAATGGTTTCAGGGTAGGGGTGAGCAATTGCGATACCGCTTCCTGACTTTTTAGCAATATGAATTAATTGCTTTAAGCGAAACATCATCTGTTTTTCATTCGGAATATTATCTAAAAATACCTGACGCGATGCATTAGCAACGCCAAACAGCTTAGCCATATTCTGCGCTTGACTGTCTTTGGTGGTTTTACTATCAATAAAAAACAGTGAGCGCTCACGAAGGACCTCCATGGTCCACGCCATAGGCACTACCTTTTGCGTTAAAAATGAGCCCATATGATTATTAATGCCGATCACATCGGGGTAATCATTTAACGCCTCTACCAATTGGGTTTGCAGTGCCTGTTTGTCCATATCTGACGTAAGCGCGCCAGGTCCTAGTGCTTTGCCACTAATTGCTTCCATTGGCACATGCAGAATTACATCGCGCGATAATTGTGATGCTCTGGTTGAAAAAGGCTTAGCGTAAGGGGTATAAGGCAAAATTGCGTATGACAATTCACCTGAGATATCTAATGCCGTTAAGTCGTTAGCGTGGTTACCAATGTCATCAATTAAAATCGCCACACGAGCGGCTAAACAATTGCTGCTGAAAAAGGTTGCTGCTAGTAGAAACAAACAAGTAATTGAACGCACAGGTATTCTTATTATTCTTTTTAATTATTATACCAATTCACCTAAGTGGCTAAATATCTTAGCGGATATCTTCGAAACTCAGACGCTTAACAAACGGGTATTTAGTCAAGGCTCATCCTGAACCTTTCTCGAAACTCTACTAATAATGACCTATTTTTCTAGTAATTGCCACGCTTTTTCAAGTTGTAGATCATGGACTTTGGCATTAATGAATGTCTCTGTTTGTGGCTGTGTAAAATCGCCATTATGGGCAAAGTTATGCTGTAAAACAGGGTAGTCAGGTAGTATGCCAGAACCTTCGATTGAGCGACCGCTAGGGGTGTAATATTTAGCTGTCGTAAGCTTTAAAGCAGTTTGCCCATCGCCTAGTGGAATCAGTGATTGCACAGAGCCTTTGCCATATGAACGTGTGCCAACTAATTGTGCACGTTGATTATCTTGCAGCGCACCGGCAAGAATTTCTGCAGCAGATGCAGACCCTTCGTTAATTAACACAATAATCGGCGCGCCGCCTAGTACGTCACCCTCTTGTGCATAATATTCTTGATTGGCTTCAGCAAAGCGCCCTTTAGTGCTTACTATGACGCCGCTTTCTAAAAATAAATCAGAGACTTCAATTGCACTATCAAGAATGCCACCAGGGTTGTCTCGTAAATCGATAATTAGTCCGTTAATTTCACCGGCGACAATTTGCGAAAGATGGGCAAGCTCTTTGGCAACATCATACAAAGTATGATTGTTGAAATTGATAATGCGTAAGTAGGCGATACCTTGGCTGTTAATATTACCTTTTACGCTTTTGAGGTCGATTTTTTTACGTTCCACCTCGAAAAGTAATGGTTGTTCATGGCCATTTCGTGCAATGGTGAGTTTAACGTGTGGTTTTTGCTGTTGGTTAATTAATTTAGAGACTTGCTTGATTGGTTGGTTGATAACTGAAATATCGTTTACTTTCAGTAGAATATCACCTTTTGTTAAGCCCGCTGTTTGAGCTGGTGAGTTTTCAATCGCAGCAACAATTACAATGTGCTTCTCACGCTGCTCTACCTCTATACCTAATCCGGTGTAGCGGCCATTTGCAACATTAAACAAGGCTTCAAGTTCAGTTTGGTCAAGAAACTCAGAATGGGGATCGAGTTGTTTGAAAATGGATTCGATAGCATATTGGTTAAGTTTGTTTGCGTCGATATCATCAACGTAAAAATGCTCGATATTGGCGAGCACTTCAGCCATCGAAATATGAGATGTAGTCTTCGCGTCAGCTGATACAGCTGACACCCAGAATAAACATGCTAAAGCACAGATTTTTAAACTATTAAGAAAAAAAGTCATTGGCTCACTCCTCAAATGAGGTGTAGCCAATTATGAATCCTAAATTCGTCTACACCATTTAATAGGGTTTACCGCTCTTCCCTTATGCCGTATTTCAAAGTATAGACTAGGATTTGATTGTCCACCGCTTTGTCCCACTAAAGCAATTTGTTCTCCGGCTCTTACTTTATCGCCAACTTCCTTCAAAAGCGCTTGGCTATGGCCGTACAGGCTCATAAACCCTTTACCGTGATCAATTACAATTACCCAGCCAAATCCTTTTAACCAATCGGCAAATAATACTTGTCCGTCGGCAATTGTTTTTACCGGCGCACCTTCTTTACCGTTCATTAAAACGCCTTTCCAGCGCAGGCTACCGTGTTTTTTCTGGCCGAACCTATGAGCTAATTTTCCGTGTGACGGCCAATCGAGTTTGCCTTTTTGTTTTTGTAGACCAACTAGCTTAACTTCGCTTTCTATGAGTTCTTGATTGAGTTGTTCAAGGGTTTGCTTTAATACTTGTTCGTTTTGCTTTAAATACACAAGTTGAGATTGGGTTTTTTGTAAGGTGCTTTTCAGCGATTGGTAATTCGCTTTTTGCTCTTTTTTTGCAACCACTAGTTTTTCTTGCTGCTGCTGTTGCGTATTTAGCAGCTCTTCAAGTTGGGTTTGGTTTTGTGCCAGTAATTGTCGGCTATTTTCTAATTCAATTAGTGTTGTTTTTAATTTTTCGAGTTCTTTTATGCGCGCGTTATTTAAATATTGATAGTAATTTAATGTGCGCTCAACATTCTGAACCTGATCTTGGCTTAAGAGCAACTTGCCATAATCATGGTTGCCGGTCATAAAAGCACTGCGCAGTTGCGCGGCAAGTGCTGATTGCTGATTTTTCTTGTCGATTTCGAGCGATTTTATTTTATCTTTCAGCGTTGCCTGTTCCGTTAGATTTAATTCAACATCAAACTTTAGCTGTTTTAGTTTTTTAGAGCTTTCGGCAATGGCAAGATCGGCTTTTTTAAGGTCTTTTTCAGTTTTATCTAGCAGTGCTTGCTGCTCTTTAAAGGTTTTATTAGTGTTCTTAAGTTGTTCTTGAACTTGGTTAAGATCATCTTTAGTACGTTCGGTATTAGCTTGCGAAGCGCAAGCTAATACTAATAAAACAACAAATAAATAACAGCGACGCATGGCTTAGTTTAACTTCATAATTGTTTCGCCAGTCATTTCGCTTGGCTGCTCCATGCCCATCAAGTGAAGCATTGTAGGTGCTACATCGCTTAACTTTTTACCTTGTAACGGTGTTGCATTGCGGCCAACATAAATAAATGGCACTGGCTCACTGGTGTGTGCCGTGTGTGCTTGACCCGTTGTTGGGTTAACCATTTGCTCGGCGTTACCGTGGTCGGCTGTAATAAGTGCTTCTGCCCCTGTTTTTTCTAACGCTTCGACAACACGACCGATGCAGCTATCAACCGCTTCGCACGCTTTTACCGCGGCATCAAATACCCCAGAGTGGCCAACCATATCGCCGTTCGGGTAGTTACAAATAATTGCATCGTATTTGCCGGATTCAATGGCTTCAACTAATTTGTCGGTTAGCATTGCTGAATTCATTTCTGGTTGAAGGTCATACGTTGCTACTTGCGGTGATGGAATTAGTATGCGCTCTTCGCCTTCAAACTCGGCTTCACGGCCGCCACTAAAGAAGAAAGTTACGTGCGCATATTTCTCTGTTTCAGAAATACGAAGTTGGGTTTTGTTGTGTTTTTCTAACCATTCACCAAACACGTTTGCTAGTTTCTCTGGTGGGAAAGCCACGGTCGTTTTGATGTCTGCTGCGTACTCAGTCAACATCACAAAATCAGCAAGTTGTGGTGATTTTTGTTTAGTAAACCCAGTGAAATCAGCATCCACAAATGCACGTGTCATTTGACGCGCGCGGTCAGCACGGAAGTTCATAAATAACACAGCATCGCCATCATTAATGGTAGCGGGGCTGTTGTTATCAAGAATTGCGGATGCTGAAATAAATTCATCATTTTCGTCGCGTGAATAGGCTGCATTTAGCGCCTCTAACGGACACGTATAAGAATGTTCTGCAGTACCTAATGTCATTAGGTTATATGCGCTTTCTACGCGTTCCCAGCGGTTATCGCGGTCCATTGCAAAGTAACGGCCAACTAGGCTTGCAATACGGCCTACACCGAGCTCTTCGCACTTTTGTAAAACATCTTTAATTGGTTGTTCTGCGCTTCTTGGTGCGGTATCACGACCATCTAAAAAGCCGTGTACATAGATTTTTTTCGCGCCACGTTTTGCAGCTACTTCAATGGCAGCGATAATATGTTCATGGTGAGAATGTACGCCGCCTGGACTTAAAAGACCCATTAAGTGAACGGCTTTATCGTAGGCAATCGCTTTATCAATTGCGTTTACAATTGCTGGGTTTTCAGCAAATTCACCGTCATCAATCGCTTTGGTAATGCGTGTGAAATCTTGGTATACGATGCGGCCAGCGCCTAAATTAACGTGACCTACTTCAGAGTTGCCCATTTGGCCATGAGGTAAGCCAACATCTAAACCTGAACCTGAAATAAGGGTACTTGGGTATTCTTGCCACAAACGGTCCATAACCGGTGTGTTAGCCGCTAAAATAGCATTGCTTTCTGTTTTTTCACTGTATCCCCAACCATCTAAGATAATCAGTACCAAAGGTTTTTTCTGTAACGACATTCTCATTCCTCATCCAAATAGAATTGCGCGTATCAGCACGGCGCACAAAATAGCGCGACATTTATACCATTTTTTAACCACAGATTCAGCAGTTAAGGTATTCACATTTAAAATTTTCAACTGAAACTCTAGCAGAGCTAGAATTTATTCATATCATCCGTGTATACTTGGCCACTTTTAATGTAAAGAAAAATTGAGAAAGTGATGGCACAATTTGTCGAATTTGTAACTAACAACCTGATTTTATGTTTAATTTGGGTTGGCTTATTAGGCGCCATTGTACTTGGGTGGTTTAAATCTCGCTTTTCAGCGGTAAAACAGGTTAATCCTCAACAATTGACACATTTAGTCAACCGTGAGAACGGTTTAGTTGTTGATATTCGTGCCTTAAAAGACTTTAATCAAGGTCATATTGCAGGCAGCATTCACTTAGCTGCTGAAAAAGCCAAGCAAGGTGAATTTGTAGGCCTTGAAAAGTCAAAGAACGACCCAATTATCTTGGTATGTGTTTCAGGCATGACTGCGCAGTCTATTGCAAATGGGCTGGTTAAAGCAGGCTATGAACAGGTTAATGTACTATCGGGTGGTATTACTGCGTGGCAAAACGCTAACTTACCGCTGACTACAGGAAAATAATCATGGCAAATATTGTTATTTATACGAAACCAACATGTCCTTTTTGTGTGCGAGCAAAAATGCTGTTAGCGCAAAAAGGTGTTGAGTACACGGAAATTGATATTGCCGCTCAGCCTGAACTTCGCGATGAAATGATTGCTAAAGCAAACGGTGGATACACAGTGCCGCAAATTTTTATTAACGACCAACATATTGGTGGTTGTGATGATATGTTTGCACTAGAACAGTCTGGTCGTTTAGACAGTTTGCTTGTTTAAAACAAAATTTAGGAAAATAAAATGACAGAAGAGAATCAAAACTTAGGCGCAGAACAACAAGCAGAAGGTCCTCAGTTTGCAGTTCAACGTATTTACGTGAAAGACGTTTCTTTCGAAACACCAAACTCACCAACTATTTTCCAAAAGGAATGGACACCAGAAGTTAAACTTGACTTAGATACACGTTCTAACAAGTTAGAAGACGGCGTATTTGAAGTAGTACTTTCAGTAACAGTTCATGCGACACTTGGTGAAGAAACAGCATTTTTATGTGAAGTTCAACAAGCTGGTATTTTTGCAATTGGTGTTGCAAACGAAGGTCAACTAGCGCATATGCTAGGTGCTTTCTGCCCGAACGTATTATTCCCATATGCACGTGAAACTGTTTCAAACATGGTTAACCGTGGTACTTTCCCACAGTTAAACCTAGCGCCAGTTAACTTTGATGCGCTATTTGCACAATACGTGCAACAACAAGCCGCTCAAGCTGCTGACGCTTAATTAATTATGACTACTTCAGCAGATAATGCTGTTGCAGTACTAGGGGCGGGCTCTTACGGGACCGCCCTTGCTATTTGTTTTGCACGAAATGGTCACAATGTCGTCCTGTGGGGTCGCAATAAAGATCATATTGAAGCATTAGCAACAGCACGTGAAAACCAGCAATACTTGCCTGGTGCACAGTTTCCTGAATCACTGTCATTAAATGATGATTTAGCTGCGACAGTGGCATCGTCTGATGTAGTGCTGGTGGTTGTGCCAAGTCACGCATTTTCCGAAACGCTTAAAGCAATCAAACCGCACTTAACAGCGGGAGCAAGAGTGCTATGGGCAACCAAAGGGCTGGAGCCAAATACTGGGCGCTTGTTACAGCAACTTGCTGCCGAAGTGTTAGGTGATGATGTGAGCCTAGGTGTGTTATCGGGGCCTACATTTGCGAAAGAAATGGCTATTGGTTTACCGACCGCTATTTCACTGTCATCAACGGATACCAAATTAGTTGATGATGTATCTGAGATGCTTCACTGTGGCCGTTCATTCCGTGTTTATTCGAACGATGACTTGGTTGGTGTGCAGCTTGGTGGTGCGATTAAAAATGTGATCGCAATCGGAGCAGGTATTTCTGACGGTTTTGGTTTTGGTGCGAATGCACGTACTGCGTTAATCACCCGTGGATTGGCTGAAATGTCGCGCTTAGGCGTTGCTCTTGGTGCTAAACCAGAGACTTTCATGGGAATGGCTGGTTTAGGTGACTTAATCTTAACCTGTACCGACAATCAATCGCGTAATCGCCGTTTTGGTTTAGCGCTTGGTAAAGGTCAGTCAGTTGAGCAAGCACAACAAGAAATTGGCCAAGTGGTTGAAGGTTATCGCAATACTAAAGAAGTGTTTTTACTTGCTGAGCGCAGTGGTATTGAAATGCCAATTTGTGAGCAAATTTACAATGTGCTTTATAAAGGGCAAGACGTAAAGCTTGCTGCAATGAACTTACTTGGCAGGCAGAAAAAAGCGGAAGCTTAGTTCTAATTTCAAAAATAGCTATATCTGTTTAAAAAGGCTTTACCGCTTAAGTGTGGTAAAGCCTTTATTCTTATTAGCCTTGTATATCTTTTGATAAAGTAGCTCTATTCAATTGGTTTACACAGCGCCTTCAAAATCAAACTGACGCCACGCTTCGTAAATAAATACGGCAACGGCATTGGATAAATTCATGCTGCGGCTATCTGGCATCATTGGAATACGCAGCCTTTGCTCTGTTGGCAGTGACTCAATCACTTCATTTGGTAAGCCACGAGTTTCAGGACCAAACATTAAACAGTCGCCGCGTTCGAATTTAGCTTTATGGTAATGGCCTGAGCCTTTTGTAGTGCATGCAAAAACGCGCTTTGGTTGTACTTTAGCAAAAAAGGCATCTAAATTTGCGTGACGTTCAACGTGGCTAAACTCATGGTAATCTAGTCCAGCTCTACGCACTCTTTTGTCGTCCCATTCAAAGCCTAATGGCTCAATAAGGTGAAGGTTAAAACCAGAATTAGCGCACAGGCGAATAATATTTCCGGTGTTGGGTGGGATTTCTGGTTGATAGAGTACAATGTCTAACATGGGAAGTCTCAAATTTATAGTTTCTCTTAGTTTAACAAAGCTTTCAGGTTAGATACTATATGTTTTGAGCGTGATGTAGGTAAGGTTTGCCATTTTAGAAATGAAAGAAAAAGATTATGCATATTGGGTTAAGCTATCGAGCAGTTTAACCCTTGTTTTAGCAAGCACCATGGTTGCAGCAAAGTTTTGGGCGTGGATGAGCACCGGCTCTACCACTATGTTGGGTTCGTTAACTGATTCTTTGCTTGATATTACGGCATCTGCTATTAATTTTTGGGTGCTTCGAATTGCACTTGTACCAGCAGATGATGACCACCGCTTTGGTCACGGTAAAGCTGAATCGTTAGTAGGGCTTGGGCAAGCAGCATTTATTGCTGGTAGCGCGTGCTTGCTGGCGTTTTATGGTGTAGAGCGATTATTTAACCCGGTAAAAAGCGAAGCCGTATTTACCGGCGTTGTTGTTAGTATTTATGCTGTGGTGTGTACCTTGTTAATTATCGCAATTCAGCATTGGGCATTAAAGCAAACTAAATCGGTAGCGATAAAGGCTGATTCAGTGCATTACAAAGGCGATTTACTGCTAAATTTAAGCGTTATTGTTGCCCTTGTACTGGCGAACATTGGTTGGGTATACAGTGATGGTGTATTTACCTTGCTGATTGCGGGTTATTTATTTTACAACGCTTATGATGTTGCAAAAGAATCAACTGATTATTTAATGGATAAAGAGTTAGCTGACGACATTAAGTTGCAAATTGAACAGGCGGTGTTATCTCACTCTGAGGTGCTTGGTTTTCATGAGTTACGCACTCGTCAAAGCGGGCCTACCAAATTTATTCAATTACATTTAGAGCTTGATAGTAACCTTACTTTAGCAAATGCTCACCGTATTTCGGTTGAGGTGGAAGAGGCCATTCACAGTATCATGGATGGCGAAGTGGATGTGCTTATTCACAAAGATCCGTTTTAAAAAATTGAAAAATATCATTTAGAGCAAGATCGCGAATAGCATCTTGCTCAAATAAAATCTCATGCAAACTGCCGTGATAACATTTCTTTTGCATTGTTTTATTGCGTGCTACAACCTGATCTTGCCACGCGTTGGCAACTATCGTATCGCGCTCAGCCTGCATCAATAAAATAGGTAATTCTGTCGAGGTGGATTGGATCTGGTCAATTGCCTGAAATGCTTGTTTGAGCCAACCTACAGTTACCCCGCCGAGCTGCAGTGTTGGGTTCTCTTTATACAAAGTGCGAAATGCATTGTAGCGCGTTTCACATTGCATCAGTGGATTGTCCTGAAATGGCTTTTCTAGGTATCCAGATTGGCCAAAAAAGTAATGTGTATTTAAGCCAAGTAAACTGAGTATAATTACGATTAATTTTGCTACAGGGTATGGAAAGCCAGGTGTTGGAATGCCGAACATAGGGGCACTGAGCACAGCTTTTTCAAATGGGTGTGTACGATTTGCCAAGTACAAATAGCTAATTGCAGCGCCCATCGAGTGCGCCAGTAAATAGTGCTCACCTTGCCAATTTTGCTTTACTACCTGCTCAACAAAGAGTGAGAGCCCTTGTATATAGTCTTCGAAGCTATGAATGTAGCCCTTATCTGCAACGGGTAATAAACGGCTCGACACACCTTGCCCAAGATGGTCGCACATAAAAACGGCAAATCCTTTGCTATAAAAATCATAGGCGAGCTCTTGGTATTTTAAATAGCTTTCACAGCGACCATTTACTATGGTCACAGCCGCTTTGGCGTTATTCGGTATTATAAACGCGTAGCCAAGTTGATTGCCATGAAACGCTAATTTAGCGTGAGTGACGGTTGACCAAAATTGTTCGATGTTATGTTGTTTAGTCATGATTTAGTGTAATGGTTACTTTTAAGCCTGAATTGTGTTGATTTTCGAGTGTAATGGTACCTTTGTGTATTTCTACAGCATGTTTAGTTATTGCTAGGCCTAATCCAGTGCCGCCGCTATTGCGCTCTCGCGATTGTGAAATGCGGTAAAAAGGTTCAAGTAGCATAGGTAGTTCTGACGCTTCTACACCTTCACCATCATCGCTAATTGTTACAATTACGGCTTTATCGCAATCTGTAATATCGCAGTGAATCGTTGTTTTGGCATATCTAATGGCGTTACGCAAAATATTTTCAAATGCGCTGGCGATAAGTGCAGCATCTAACTCGAGTTGTTTGTTGGTAGAGCCTGTTACCTTGAGCTGTTTATGCTGTTGCTCCGATTCAAATTCCGCATCTTTGAGCACTTGCTGCAGAATTGATTGCAATGGCTGAAGGTCTTTTTGAATATATTGATTATTCGCTTCTAACCTAGATAGCTTTAATACATCAGAGATCATTTGATCAAGATTGTTTGCCTCTTTTTCGATGCGTGATAAATAACTTTCTTGCTCGCTTGATTGTTTAAGTTGTGCAAGCCCTGTCGCCATTTGTAAGCGTGTTAAGGGAGAGCGTAACTCGTGTGATACATCGGCCATTAGGCGCTTTTGGCTGGTGACTAAAGATTCTAGGCGCTGCGCCATAACATTAAAGTCGCTTGCTAGCATTGTGAGCTCATCGCCTGATTTACGATTCATTTCAATACGGGTATCAAGTTGTCCATTGGCAAGTTGTGTTGTTGCGCGTTTAATTTTATTTATCGGTTTTATTAGTGTTCGACTAAACAATAAACTTAACAGTAAGGTTGCACCAATCACGACCAGCGTTTTTAGCCATGCTGGCATTAAAATAATACGCAAACCAAGTGGTGGAGTACGCCAAGGTTCAATTTCATACATTAGGAATGTTTGTTGTTGATACGATACTTTAACTGGCCCTAACGCGCGATATTTATCTGTGGTGATAATTTGTGGCTCTAGCTGTTGGGTAAATGCGAGTAAACTTACATCAGGCTGTTGCGTATTTTGCTGGTTAAAAAACGCCAGATTGGAATCGCTTTGCGTAAAATACAACAAACGATGACGGGCAATGCGTGGATGTGACGCCAGTTGCTCCAGCGTTTTATCGGGCTTTTTATGTTGTGCACGTTCGAGACTATTTGCTAAACGTTTTAGGTTGATAAGCTTTGGGCCATGAAGTTTATGACTATCAACATTAGACTCAGTAAGCTGACTAAAAACAAAAAGCACAGTTAAAGTGAATAAAATGGTTAACCAAAACCAACTAAACACTTTAAAAAATAGGTAATTTCTTGGGTTAAATTTATTTAGCATCAGTTAATTTCCAAGCAAAATATAGCCTGCACCACGCACGGTTTTAATTTTTTCTTGCTCGATGTGCTCTGCTATTTTTTTACGAATATTACTGACATGCATGTCGATAGAGCGGTCAAAGGCGGCAAGCTTTCGACCTAGCACTTGCTCGCTAATTGTCTCTTTGCTAACGATTTCACCTTGGTTATTTAACAGTAAAAACAAAATTTCAAATTCAGTACCAGTAAGCTCAATTTTTTGCTCTGCAGCAAATGCTTCGCGGGTATGCGGCGTTAGCCTAATGCCATTTTCTTCAATAATGGCGTTGCTGTGCATTTGCTGAATATTTTCGATTCGGCGTGTGATTGCTTTCACCCTGGCTAATAATTCGCGGTGATTAAATGGCTTAGCTAAATAATCATCAGCGCCAAGTTCTAAGCCAAATATACGGTCAAAATCTTCACCTTTTGCGGTTAGCATAATAACAGGAGTAAGTTTGCTTTGGCGCAGCTGTTTTAATACTTCGAACCCGTCAAGGCCAGGTAGCATCACATCAAGTAAAATAACATCATAGTTTTGTGCAAGCGCTTGCTCTAAGCCCGTATCCCCGCGGTGACACGCTGTGATATTAAACTCATGGGAAGAAAGGTACTCGGTAAGTAACTCGCTAAGTTCTATGTCATCATCAATTAGAAGTACGTTCATTTCTTTGCCTTGCAATACAACTGATACGCTTATTTTAAGGAGAATTTATGCAGCCAAAAAGCAATTTACACAACCTTTACATTGCTTTGCGTTGCTTTTCATTGAGCTTGCTAAAGTAACCATAACACCAAATAAGACCCAACTGGAGAATGTTATGAAATTTAAAATGTTAGTTTCGGCAGCAGTATTATCAATTGCAGCACTTTCAAGCAGCGTAGTTATGGCAAAACCTCATAAAGAGGGCTTTAACATGTACCGAATGTTACTTTCAGAGCGCGGTATTTCACGTTTAGATTTAACTAAGGTGCAACAAGATAAAATAAAAAGTATTGCTGATGCAGAAAAAGCGGCGCTAAAAGCATTTAAAGAGCGCAATCCGAATTCGCGCGCCGATGTTAAGGCACTTGTGCATGCTGAAGTATTTGACGAAGTGGCATTTAGGCAAATGCTTGCCAAACAGCAAACTGAACGCACCGAGCTTGCTGTTATGAAAGCGAAAAATAAAAATGCAGTTTGGAATACGTTAACGGCGGAGCAGCAGGAAAAGCTTAAAAAAGTAATGAAACGTAAAAATAAGCAAAAGCGCTCAAAGCAACATGCAGAAAAGTAGCTAACAGATAGTGTAACTAACCAAATATACTGTTTGTGTTTGGTTAGTGCATCTTTTTATTTATGTTTGTGAATTTTTGTACAGTTTTTATTGTTTGAGGTGTACGAATTTTATTCATTTAATCACAAAGTTAAACACTTTTTTCTAGCCCAAGGCGCTAATGTAATTTCAGGTCAATAAGGAAATTACATTATGAATAATATAAAGAACAAAATAGGAACGGCATTTGTTGTGCCAGCATTATGTGTACTGTCTGTTGCGTGTGATAGTGACTCGCATCAATATCGAGATACATCTCAACCGGTCGTTATTGACTTTAATGCCGACCATCATGATTTTTCAGCGTTATTCTCGGACTACCCGCAAGGGCAGGAGGATTTTTTCGAACTGGCATCGTCTTATCAACAGCTACCAACACCTTATGAAGATAAGCATGGCTATCGTCTGTATGGCAGTAACCGTTCAGATGATTTATTTATGGGGCTTTATGGCAAAATTGATAATTTAAGGCCAGCAAAGCGCTATAACCTGTCGTTTAAAGCCACTATAGTTACTAATATTCAATCAAATTGTGCAGGCATTGGCGGGCCACCAGGTGAATCTGTTTATATCAAAGTCGCAACTCATTCAGAACAGCCTAAAAATAGCCTTAAAGATGGAATGTATCGCCTTAATTGGGATGTAGGCACACAAGGCGAACGGGGGGAGCATAGTCAGGTAGTAGGGGATATTAGTAATGGTATCGATTGTATGGCTGAAAATCGTTATATTGCGAAAGAGATGACCTCCGAGGTAAGTATTCCTGTAACGGCTAATGATAATGGCGATGTATGGATTATGGTTGGCAGCGATTCGGGTTTTGAAGGGCCATCTGAATTACTTATTTCACATATTTCAGTGGCCTTTACTAATTAACCCGAGTTCAGGCTAATTAATCTTTAAAAAAGCCTTCTTGGTTTGCAGCAAGCATTGCTTCGATGTCTTCGATAGACTCAGGAGTAAATGCTTGCTCAGGCGTTAGAGGTGTGGAAATCGTGTGATTTTCTTCTGACCATTCGCCTAGATCAATAAGTTGACAGCGTTTAGAACAAAAAGGGCGAAATTTTGCGCTTTCTTGCCAGATAACCTCGTTTTGGCAAGTAGGGCACTTTACTGTTGTTGGCATAAAAATAACTTCAATTACGTTGATTGTGCAAATGTTAGAGAATAACTATGTTTGAGTAAAGCGCTTGGTTTAAATCAGTCGTTCAATACTGCCTAGGCAATGCGGATATGGTTCATAGTTATTCAACCCAAAGTTCATTGCGTAACGTAAACCCTTAATTCAAGCGTTTAGTAACTGGTAACACGGTTTATCTCGGCAAGACTAGTCACCCCTGACGCAGCTTTTTCTAGCCCTGAAAGTCGCAAACTATTAAATCCACTCGCTAATGATGCTTTGGCGATATCCAAAGAATTTCCGCCCGACATAATGATTTGTGATATTTCAGAGGTAATTCGCATTACTTCATAGATACCGACTCGACCTTTATAACCTTCTGTACAATGTTCGCACCCAACGGCTTTAAATAACGTAATATTGCCAATTTGCTGGTCAGAGAAGCCCTGCGACTTGAGTTCCTCGATCGGTAAGGTTTCAGGTGTTTTACAATTATTGCAAAGGCGTCGAGCAAGGCGTTGTGCAATGATTAAGCTAATAGAACTTGCAACATTGTACGCGGGTACGCCCATATTGAGTAAGCGAGTAAGAGTTTCGGGTGCTGAGTTTGTGTGTAGCGTACTTAACACCAAGTGACCTGTTTGCGCTGCTTTTATTGCGATTTCAGCGGTCTCCAAATCACGTATCTCACCAACCATAACAATGTCGGGATCTTGGCGAAGGAAAGCGCGTAATGCGTTTGCAAATGTCATATCTGCTTTGGGGTTTATTTGTACTTGGTTAACACCGACAAGGTTTATCTCGACTGGGTCTTCGGCTGTGGAAATATTAACCTCAGCTTTGTTTAAAATATTTAAGCCGGTGTAGAGTGATACTGTTTTACCTGAGCCGGTGGGGCCTGTAACTAAAATCATACCTTGAGGTTGTGAAAGTGCATCTAAATACATGGCTTTTTGTGCAGGCTCATAACCAAGCACATCAATACCGAGCATAGCACTACTCGAATCCAAAATACGCATTACAATTTTTTCTCCCCACAAGGTAGGTAGGGTGGAGACACGAAAATCGATACTTTTCTTTGCTGTAATTTTTAATTTGATACGACCATCTTGTGGTTTACGTTTTTCTGCAATATCTAAACGAGACATTACTTTGACACGGGCTGAAATGCGTGACGATAGCATTTGTGGCGGTGATGCTACCTCATGCAAAATACCATCAATGCGAAAACGGATACGATAGGACTTTTCATAAGGTTCAAAATGTAAATCTGATGCGCCTTTACGTATCGCGTCCATCAAAATTTTATTGATATAGACAATGATAGGGGCATCGTCTTTATCTGGTGCGCTGTCTTCAGATAAGTTAGCTTCTGTATCAGTTACTTCAATATCGCCAAATTGCTCAAACTCTTCATCTGATATTGCCAAGTCATCAGTTTTATTAAATATTGTTTCAATAAGTTGCTCGAGCGCATTGAAGTCAACAACTATAGCTTCAGTTTGAAGGCCTGTGTTGAATTCGAAGTCTTCGAAGGCATCAAAATTAGTTGGGTCAGATGTGGCTAAGAATAAAGTTCTTCCACACTTTGATAAGGGTAACAAATGGTGTTTTTTAACTAGCTCTTCGCTGATATCATCAAGCGGTATACTGCTAGGCTCTACCGTGGCAATATCTAGGACGGGTAAGTTAAACCAAGAAGAACAGTATCCTGCTAATTGCTTTGATGAAAGTTTACTGTTGTTTAAGATAAACTCGCTAATATGTGTGGTTGAACTCGCGGCTGAGATTACTTGTTCATGCGCGATAAACCCCATTGCAACACATTTACGAATAAGCGGAGAGTTTACATTCATCACTTGCCTCCAAATCAATCTACTTTAAGTGTTGTTGAGATTACTTGGATTGCAAGTTTTACGAAAAATCAGGAAATTATAATGTTTTAGGGTGTGAAGTTTTACTTTGCGAGCAAACTATGAATTCGCTACTGATTGTTTACGATATGAATACAGAGATTTTATCTGTTTGATAGCTTTTGATGAATTGCCATTACTTGAGCATATGTGTTATCCAATGATAATGCGTTATCAATAACGTAATCTGCTTTTTTTAATTTTATACTCCTAGGCATTTGAGCTGCAATAATCTGTTTTATTTGTTCTTGATTGACACCGTCACGCTCACTACCTCGTATAATTTGCAGTTCCTCGGGAATGTCCACTACTAGTGTTTTTTCACATAACTTATCAAGGTTATTTTCGAATAACAGAGGCGCGTCCAAAATAACGTAGGGCCCTCTTGCTGCATTTAATTGTTTTAAGATTTCTTGGCGAATAATTGGGTGCAGTAAGTTATTAAGCCATAGTTTTTCGGATTCGTTGGCGAAGATAAGCTTTCTGAGTTCGGCTCGATTGAGTTCGCCATTATTTAAAAGAATCCGAGAACCAAAGTGTACTTTAATTTTTTCAAGGCTGGATGAGTTCGGTGCAACAACTTGCTTTGCTATCGCATCCGCATCAACAATAGTGATACCGAGTTTTTTGAAATAGTTTGATACAGTGGACTTTCCGGTGGAAATGCCACCGGTTAATCCGATTACTGGAACTGGCATATTATAATGTTAAGAAATTAAAATAAGCGGTTTGGATTTGTTCACCCCAAATCAGGGAAATCCAGCCAGCTATTGCAATATAAGGCCCAAATGGAATCGGTGTTGCTTTGTCTTTCCCTTGAATCGAAAGAAGCGTAACCCCAATTACCGCGCCCACAAGGCTCGACATTAACACTATCATGGGTAAATACTGCCAGCCTAAAAGAGCACCAAAAACAGCCATTAGCTTAAAGTCACCATAGCCCATACCCTCTTTGCCGGTAAGTAATTTAAATACCCAATATACTGACCAAAAAACGAGGTAGCCTGCAGCTGCACCAATAATAGCTTGTGATGGTTCAATCGTAAGTCCCATAACTGACGCTATTAATACCAACCACAGTAATGGCAAAGTAATTTGGTCTGGCAATAACATATGGTCTATATCAATGAAAATAAGTGATATTAGTGCGTATGTCAGTATTAAGTACAAAGCGGCTTGCTCAGTTATGCCAAAATAATACGCTATCACAAGGCCAGACAGACCAGTTAAAAGCTCAATGCTTGGGTAGCGAACTGAAATCTTGTTACCACAGCAGGCCGCTTTACCACGCAAAAATAACCAACCAAATACCGGCAAATTAAACCAAGGTTTAATTTGTGTATTACAGTGAGGACAGGTTGAACTAGGCGTAATTAAATTGAATGCCTTTGTGCTTGCCTCGTAAGGTGTTTTGAGATTGTCAGCAAGTAGCAAACTGCATTCAGCCTTCCACTCATTTTCCATCATTTTTGGTAAACGATAGATAACAACGTTCAGAAAGCTGCCGATGCATATGCTTACTAGAAAAACAGTTACGCAGTATAGCCAAGGTGCTAATGTAAATGCTTCAACAATATAATTCATTAATATTTAACCAATTACTTGACCTAATTGGAAGATAGGTAAGTACATACCGACAATTAAACCACCAACTAGTACACCTAAAACAACCATAATGAGGGGTTCAAGAAGGCTAGAAAGTGCATCTACAGCATCATCTACTTCCTGTTCATAAATACTAGCAACTTTTCCAAGCATATCGTCGATTGCGCCAGACTCTTCACCAATTGCTACCATTTGGATAACCATATCAGGAAAGACGCCGGTGTTCTTCATGGCGAAGTTCATTTGGTTACCAGAGCTGACTTCATTTTTAATTTCTAGTATTGCATCTCGATATACAGCATTTCCTGAAGCTCCGGCTGCAGATTGCAGCGCGTCAACCAATGGGACACCTGCCGCAAATGTGGTTGATAAAGTGCGCGCATAACGCGCTACTGCAGCTTTGTTTAGGATCATGCCAACAATTGGAAGCTTCAATATTGCTCTATCTGTATTGTCTCGAACTTGTTTGTTTGATTGATGGGCTTTTTTAAACAGAAAAAAGCTTATTCCAATAATGCCAAACACCACCCACCAATAGGCCTGCATAAACTCAGATATACTCACAATCATTTGTGTAAAAGCTGGTAATTCAGCTCCGAAACCGGCAAATACTTGCTCAAATTGTGGTACAACGAATATTAATAAAATCACCGTTACGATAAATGCAACCGTAAGAACCGCTATTGGATAAAACATTGCCTTTTTTATTTTTGACTTAAGGGCTTCTGCTTTTTCTTTATATAGCGCTACCCTATCGAATATATGATCTAGTGCACCTGATTGTTCGCCTGATTCAACAAGGTCGCAGTAAAGTTCATCAAAATACTTAGGGTTGGCTCGTAGTGCTTTACTTAAAGGATCACCGGCTTTAACTTCATCAGCTATTTTAACTACTAACTTTTGTAAAGATTTATTTTCGGACCCATTAGCTATCATATCCAAGGCCTGAATTAGTGATACGCCTGCGGTTAACATTGTTGCTATCTGTCTTGTTAATACAGCGATGTCTCTAGGGGTTATCTTAGGAGCAGAGCTCATTCCAAAGGTTTGAGATTTTCTCTTAACTTTGGACGGGGTGATTCCTTGTTTACGGAGTTGAGCCTTTACGATTGCGATACTGGGGCCATTTAATTCTCCCTCCATGCGCTTTCCGCGTGCGTTGACCCCTACCCATGAAAATGTAGTTAGGCCTTTATTGTTCTCTTTTTTTGCCATTTTTTATCCTTAATCTCAAATCATTAAAGGCTCTATTAGTTTAGTGTTATCTAGTTTATCTTTCTAGGCTTTAATAGCTCGTTACGCGATTTATCTCTGTAATACTTGTCACACCTGAAGCTGCTTTCACTAATCCAGATTTTCGCAAATTATTAATACCTTCTTGCTCTGCAATTGCTGCAATTTCCAAAGAGTTACCACCTCGCATAATAATCTCTGCAATTTTTGGTGTAATTGGCATTACTTCATATATACCAACACGGCCCTTATAACCTTCTGTGCATTTATCGCAACCTACAGCCTTAAATAGTTGTAGGTTAGATATTTGTTCACTTGTGAATCCAAGTTTTAATAGCTCTTCTTCAGGAAGAGTTTCAGGTTCTTTACAAACTGGACAAAGACGCCTTGCTAGACGCTGAGCAATGATTAAGCTTACAGAGCTTGCGATATTGTATGAGGGGACCCCCATATTCATTAAACGCGTTAGCGTTTCAGGTGCGGAGTTAGTATGTAAAGTACTTAAAACTAAGTGACCAGTTTGTGCTGCTTTGATAGATATTTCAGCGGTTTCTAAATCACGGATCTCACCTACCATTACGATATCCGGATCTTGACGCAGGAAGGCCCTAAGCGCATTGGCAAAGGTCATGTCTGCCTTAGCATTTATTTGAACCTGGTTAATACCAACTAAATTTATTTCTACAGGATCTTCTGCGGTACTAATATTCCTTTCCGGTTTGTTAAGAATGTTTAGACCTGTATAAAGAGAAACTGTTTTACCTGAGCCTGTAGGGCCTGTAACAAGAATCATGCCTTGTGGTTGTGCAAGTGCATTTAAATAAAGCTCTTTTTGTTCGGGTTCGTACCCTAATACATCAATGCCAAGCATAGCACTCGATGAATCAAGAATACGCATTACAATTTTTTCACCCCAAAGCGTTGGTAAAGTCGATACACGAAAATCAATGCTTTTTTTAGCCGTTATTTTTAATTTAATACGGCCATCTTGTGGCTTTCGCTTTTCTGCTAAATCAAGTTGAGACATTACTTTGATACGTGCTGAAATTCGACTCTCTAAGCCTATAGGAGGATTAGCAACTTCATGTAACACGCCGTCAACACGAAATCGAATTCTGTAAACGTGTTCATAGGGCTCAAAGTGTAAATCTGAAGCTCCGCGCTTAATTGCATCCATTAAAATTTTGTTAATGTAAACAATAATTGGAGCGTCATCTTCTTTTGCATTTACATCACTTTCTTCGTCAGCTTTGTTATCTATATCCGAAGTTACGCCACTCAACTCATTGAGCTGATCATCGCTTAGCTCTATTCCATCACTCTTTTCAAACAATGAATCTATTGCGGTGTTGAGTTCATCGTATGCAACCACCACCACTTCAGTTTGTAAACCTGTATTAAACTCATAGTCTTCAAACGCATCAAAATTTGTAGGGTCCGCACTAGCTAAATAGAGAGTTTTGCCTTTTAATGCGATTGGGAGCACTTTATGCTTTTTTATAAGCTTTTCGTTTCTTTCTTTCCCGTCAGGAACAAAATCGAGGTCAAAATTATTCAACTCAAGTAAAGGTGCTGAAAACAAGCTAGCAGCTTTAAACGCCAGTTCTTTCGCTGATAACTGTGTCGCATTACAAAGGCGTTCAATAAGAGGGGTATCGGGATGATTATTTGCTAAAGTTGAGCGGTCAAGATACCCAAAGCTTTCAAGTTTTCGAATTAGAGGAGAAGATAGTTGCATTGAGTTATTTTTTTAGCTGCATATTGCGATTATTTCACAAAATAATTACTTCTTAGTCAAGGAGTAAATAAATTAATAGACATTATCATTAGAAATGAGTTTTAACTCACTGTATATTTTTTTCAGAATGATCAAAAAGCTAGATGTGCTAAATAATCGATGGTTATGTGGGTGGTTTAAATGCAGAAGAATGATTAAGTGATTTTTCGGGTCAATTAAAAGTAATGTTTCTAAACCTGGTAGATTTCCTTTGTGTTGAAAAACTTTATTGTTAAATACGTTTTGAACATAAAAACCATTGCAGTATGTATCAAAAACACAGTCGTCGAAATCAACAGGATACTCTTTGCACTCTTTATTGGCACACTTTATAAAATTTTCAGCAAAACGAAATAGGCCTACAGGCGAAGTAAGCATATTTCCAACAGAATCAAACGATGGAGGTAAAGGGTATTTAGACGCACGACTCGGCAAGATTTTTGTCTTTGTCCAGTTTGACCAAGCGCTTTGACGTAAATATTTAAAGTCTTTACCAGTTACACATTCCATCTCTTTACCAATTAGTAAATAATTCAAGTTTGAATAATTAACTCGATAGGTATTAAAAGGCTTACTAACTAGTGCTTTCTTATATTGGGCTTCTATGGCTTGCTCATCAAATATATTATTAGTCAATTGTGGATATTGAGATGTGTGATCAAGCAATATGAGAGGGTTATAGCTTTGCTTATACAGGCAGCTTCTGAAAGCTGCTAGAGAGACTGTATCTTTAGTTATATGATAGGTAAACAATCTATAAGTAATTGGCTTTGCAATGGAAGCCCATTGGTAAACATTATTTATCGATTCACCATTAATTTTATCATCGTTAAATTTGTACCAAATTTTAAGTTGATGTTCCGCAAGCACTGAAATTGGAGATAAAAGTAATGCAAAGGCTACATATTTTATAAGCATTTTATTGGCACTTTCTTTAGGTATTGGCGATAGGCTGGGTATTGTGCTAAATGCATTTCCTCCGTTTTCGCTCGCAAGTAATATATACCATTCCAGAATAGAATAACTAAAACTGCGATTATGGTATCTAGGATACTGGTTGTAACAACAAAAGGAACTGACATTAACCACCAGTAAATATTTTTAGCCAAGTAAGCTGGATGAGCGCAATAGCGATATGGCCCCCAGTGAATAAGTCGCCGATAAGTTAAATTAGAAAATGTATTGCCGAATGAAATAGTAGCCCAAAAATAAATGGTCCAAGTAACAGTTATTAAACATCCCCAAAACCAATACAAAAGCGTGTTTTTTTCGAGCCAGTGTGTCCATACAAACTTATCAGGGGCTTTCACAAAATCTGAAACTAAATCATTTATAGGGGGGTAGCATAAAAAACAAACAACAATACCCGTTAAATAAGGATTAAAACTCTTTATGCTATTTTTAAAGTATTTAGCAGCGAATATATATCCGATCAACGCAATACTGACATCAATAAGTAAGCCTAATTGAATTAGGGAGTTAAACCAATTTACGTTACTTTTATTTAATATATCAGTTAAAGAAAGTGCTTGTATAAGTTCTACTTGTATGTCGAATAAAAAACACGCAAAAAATACTTTGATGAAGAGTGATAAAACAAAATATCGCCAATTAATATCGCTTGATTTATCAGCAATGAGCTTTTCACCAAACTTTTCTAAATAAGTATCACGAGATAAGCCTTCAAATAATAGTAGAGAAATTAGAAATAAGGGAATGTAATAGGTTCGATTTTCAAGAAAGTAATAACCACTTGAGTTTATTAAAAAGATTATATTAACAACAACAATAACCCCTACACTTACAAAGAAAATACCTATTAGTTTCTTAGTATCTATATTGAATCTTTTTATCTTAAAAAAATTTAAACTTAGAATAAAAGCGATGCAAAAATTAAAAATAACAGCTATAAATTCAGCATTGATTACTGGCGTTTCACTTTTGGGAATAGTTATTAATAATAGCCAAACGACACTGATAAAAAGAGCGGCGCTAACACCTGAAAAATATAATTTGTTCATAAATAAAAAAGAGGAGCGATAAAGCTCCTCTCAACATAATTTAATTTTGATTAAACTATTATAAAGAACCACCACCAGTAGAACCACCACCGCTTGATGATGATGCAGCTTGTTCAGTTACAGTACCAGCTGTCATATCGATTACATAAGTTTTATCACCAGGGCTTACAGCGACCATTGTAACGCCTGTGCTTGAAAGTGTTAGTGGAGTTGTGATGCTCGGTGTACACGCATTACCAGCGTAAGCACGTGCAGCTTCTGCTGCGTGTAGCTTGATTGCGCTTTCTGTCATCCATTGCTTTGCGTCAGTAGAACAAGCGTTGTTTGCACCACGGATAGTGTAGTTTTGATACTGTGGAATCGCTACTGCTGCAAGAATACCGATGATTGCAACAACGATCATTAATTCGATTAGTGTGAAACCCTTTTGGGCTGTTTGTTTCATGTTTTTCATAATGTACCTCTAACGAGTGTTTATGGGGCTAAGTTATTAAAAAGAGCTGCCTGTTAAACAGAGCATACTCATTCCATTAATTAGTATAGTTAAACTTCTCTAATGAGAAAGTAAGTATTAGTAACTTTTCCCTAAGCGATTAATACCAAACCATAAAAAATTATTAATTTGTCTCTAAAAACCACCTAAAGGTACTACTAAGTTGGCTTACTAGGAACAAAACTAATTCCTTATTACTAGCCTGTACTTCCTGTACTCGCTATTTCTAATGAGATGCTAGCACGACATTTATGACTTGTGTAGCATCTTTTTTTACAATTAGCTTACATGTTCCTAAATTAATACAAAAGGATTACTCTTTCTGTATGAAAAAAGTTAAAGTTCACTAATTAGTCGCCATTATTTTCAAAACGCATTGATAAATCAAGCGCTTTTACATGTTTTGTTAAAGCACCTGAAGAAATAAAGTCGACACCTGCTTGAGAATAGGTGCGTAAAGTCTCTAATGTCATATTCCCCGACACTTCCAGTTTGGCGCGTTTGTTAGTGATTGTTACCGCCTTGTTAATCATCTCAACTGTGAAATTATCAAGCATGATAATGTCTGCACCAGCATCAAGAGCCAACTGTAGTTCTGCTAAGTTTTCTACTTCTACTTCTACTTTTTTGTCTGGATGATTTGTTTTCGCTTGTGCTACCGCATTCTCAATGCCACCACAGGCAGCAATGTGGTTTTCTTTAATTAGAAAGGCGTCAAATAATCCGATGCGATGATTTTCGCCACCACCGCATTTCACTGCGTATTTTTGTAATAAGCGTAATCCCGGAATTGTTTTTCGAGTGTCGAGCAGTTGTGTTCCTGTACCAACTAACTCTTTTACATAGTGGGCGGTAATCGTTGCTGTGCCTGAAAGTGTTTGAACAAAGTTAAGCGCGGTGCGCTCAGCAGTTAAAATAGCGCGTGCATTACCAACCGCGGTAAATAACGTTTGGTTTTCTTCAATGGTATTGCCATCATCAACTAATACATTCACTATTACACTTGGATCTACCTGTTCAAACACTTCTAAAATAAGTTGCTTGCCACAAAAAACACCCGCTTCGCGTGTGATTACTTTTGCGTTTGCTTGTTGTGTTGCCGGAATAAGCTGTGCGGTAATATCGCCGTCAGCACTTTGGTAGTTTAAGTCTTCGTCGAGTGCAGATTTAACGAGTTGAGAAATTAATTGTTGAGAGAGAGCCATAGTGAAATTACAGATAATGAACGTTGTTATAATTTTATCGTGTTGATTATAAGTTGGCTATGATTTTATTGGATTTCAGATTTCAGATTTCAGATTTCAGATTTCAGATTTCAGATTTCTTTCGGCAAGTGTTAATCTGAGATCTAATTTCTGCAGACTACTTCGAAACATGCAAATAGAACAACACGTATTACAAGGTATTTGCTTTTTACCTTCTCCTCATTTTAACGAACGGCAAGATGAAGAAGATATCTCCCTGATTGTACTTCACAATATTTCGTTGCCGGCAGGTCAGTTTGGTTTACCGTATATTTCTGATTTATTTTTAGGCTGTTTGGATTGCAAGGCCGACCCAAGTTTTGCTGATTTAGAAGGGCTTGAAGTATCAGCGCATTGTTTAATTCGCCGCGATGGCGAAGTTATTCAGTACGTACCATTTAACAAACGGGCGTGGCATGCTGGTGTGTCTGAGTATAAAGGTAGGCAGGGATGTAATGACTTTAGTATTGGTATTGAATTAGAGGGGAGCGATCATGTTCCTTTCACAAATGAGCAGTATGCTAGCCTTGAAGAACTGGTCAAAATGCTTTTAAAACATTATCCTAAGTTAAATTCAAAAGGGATCACGGGTCATAGTGATATCGCACCAGGTCGGAAAACTGATCCTGGTCCACACTTTGATTGGGCCCGCTTTCATGCCTCATTAACGTAGCAGAGAACAAGATGATTTTAATTTCAGTAATCTTAGCACTTATTATTGAAAGACTTGCCGCAAAAGAAGATGCTTGGCAGCTTAATACCTATGTTAAGCATTTTATTAGTGTAAGTGAGTCAAACGGCTTATTTAGTAAGATTTACTCGCGACGAGTGGATTTCTTTATTTGGCTATTACTTCCTGTGCTACTACTCTTTGCCGTGAGTGAAACATTTGATTTTGTTTTGCTTGAATTAGCGATTAACGTGGTTGTGTTACTAGTGTGTTTTGGTTGTGCTTACTTGCGTGAGAAATACAAAGGGTATTTAAACGCATTGCAGCGAGATGATGCAGAAGCTGCAACACTGTATGCGCTTCAATTAGGTCAAAAACGTACAGAACAGGATGGTGGTGAAACGCTCGGCCAAACAATCGCATGGATTAACTTCCGTTATTATGGCGCGGTTATTTTTTGGTTTGTTATCTTTGGTGTGTGTGGCGCACTTGGTTATGCGTTAATTCGAAATTTTGCAGACCTGACCCGTAATGATCCTGAATCAGCCTTTCGAAAACACAAAAAGGTGCTTCATAAAACCCTTTATTGGCTTGATTGGTTACCGGCACGCATTGTCAGCTTTGGTTATTTAATTATTGGTAACTTTAGCCAAGGCACGGCAACTTATTTAAAATATGTCTTTAACTTTTCAGTACCAAATCGACGAGTCATCGGTGACATTGCCCATGCTGCTGAACGTGTAGAACAAGAGTTTATCGGCTGCAGTTTTGAAGCTAAATGTATGGTGCGGTTAGTAAAGCGAAACATGCTGTTAATGCTAGCGGCAATTGCAATTCTTACTTTACTGGGGTCGGTTGGTTAAAAAAGAATTGAGATTTCAGAGTTTAGGTTTCAGAATTTTTGCTGAACCCTGAACCCTGAACCCTGAACCCTGAACCCTGAACCCTGAACCCTGTCTGGTCTGACCATTTTACTTTTTCACCAATTAAATAATTATTCTGTTATTTTTTGTCTACCTTTAATGGTGTTTGATTTCTTATCTCGCACGTAACCTGAGGTTTAGTGCATCGTTGCCAAACTATTTTTAGGCAAAAAACACTGCATTGAATAGTTATGCCATTAATCTTGATAATTTTGACTATTCACCGTATTTCTGATAATTTAAGCGCTAATTTTTGGTATGACCAATTTACCTTTTGCGAATTTGACACACTATTTGCTTGATTAGGAACGGAAAACAGAAGGTTACTTCAAAAGCCTATGTCATTTAAGATAAAAGCCGCTAAGCTGTCGGATGTGATTTTAGAACAACTTGAGAATATGATTCTTGAGGGCTCGTTGGCGCCCGGCGAAAAACTACCGCCGGAGCGCGAGCTGGCGAAACAATTTGAAGTGTCACGTCCTTCATTACGTGAAGCGATTCAAAAATTGGAAGCCAGAGGGCTGGTAACACGTCGCCAAGGTGGCGGTACTTATGTTAAAAACCAGCTTGAAGGGGGGATGACAGATCCACTGTTTGATTTGATTTCCAAACACCCTGAATCACAATTCGACTTACTTGAATTCCGTCATGCCTTAGAAGGTATCGCAGCCTACTATGCGGCACTTCGTGGTACCGATACAGATTTTGAATATATTTCCAAGTGTTTTGATGCCATTGCAACTGCAAATGATATTGAAACCCAAGCTCAAATGATCAATGCCTTTCATTTTGCCGTAGCAGAAGCATCGCACAACGTAGTGTTGCTGCACTTAATTCGCGGTATGAAATCATTACTTGAGCAAAATATTCAGCAGAATTTAATGGTATTAGTGCAAAAATCAGATGTTAAAACGCAACTAGCTGAACACAGAAAATTCCTGTTTGATGCAGTAATTACAGGACAACCAGATAAAGCACGTGACGCAAGTAATGCGCACTTAGCCTTTATTGAAGAAGCTTTATTGCAAGCGGGTAAAGAGCACTCTCGTATTGAGCGCAGTTTACGTCGTTCGCAAAAAAATTAAACGATTTGAAACATAACTCGATTTATCTGTTAGGGATAAATTTGAATTTAAACATAAGGGACACTCCATATGTCTGAAGTCAATAAAATTGACGTTGACGCGTTAGAAACCCAAGAGTGGTTGCAAGCGCTTGAGTCAGTAGTAAAAGAAGAAGGCGTTGAACGCGCGCAGTTTTTACTTGAACAAGTACTAGAGCAAGCACGTCTTGACGGCGTAGATATGCCAACTGGTATCACAACTAACTATGTGAATACTATCCCAGCAGATCAAGAGCCTGCATACCCAGGTGACACAACAATTGAGCGTCGTATTCGTTCAATCGTGCGTTGGAATGCGATTATGATCGTTTTACGTGCATCTAAGAAAGACTTAGAGCTAGGCGGCCACATGGCGTCTTACCAGTCGTCTGCTGCATTCTACGAAATGTGTTTTAACCACTTCTTCCGTGCACCAAACGAGAAAGACGGTGGTGATTTAGTTTATTACCAAGGTCACATTTCACCGGGTATCTATGCACGTGCTTTCTTAGAAGGCCGTTTGACAGAAGAGCAACTTGATAACTTCCGTCAAGAAGTAGACGGTAAAGGTATCTCTTCATACCCACACCCTAAGTTGATGCCTGAATTCTGGCAGTTCCCAACGGTATCTATGGGTCTAGGTCCAATTGCATCTATTTACCAAGCTCGTTTCCTTAAATACCTAGAAGGTCGTGGTCTGAAAGAGACGAACGAGCAGCGCGTTTATGCGTTCTTAGGTGATGGTGAGATGGATGAGCCAGAATCACGTGGTGCAATTTCTTTCGCTGCGCGTGAGAAGCTAGATAACCTATGTTACCTAATTAACTGTAACCTACAGCGCCTAGATGGCCCAGTAATGGGTAACGGTAAGATCATTCAAGAACTTGAAGGTCTATTTAAAGGTGCTGGCTGGAACGTAATTAAAGTAGTTTGGGGTTCTGGTTGGGATCTACTACTTGCGAAAGATACGTCTGGTAAACTTTTACAGCTTATGAACGAAACTATCGATGGTGATTACCAGACTTATAAGTCAAAAGATGGCGCATACGTGCGTGAGCACTTCTTCGGTCGTTATCCAGAAACTGCAGCACTTGTTGCAGATATGACTGATGACGAGATCTTCGCGCTTAAGCGTGGTGGTCACGATACATCAAAGCTTTTCGCAGCTTACAAAGCAGCGCAAGAGACAAAAGGCCGTCCTACTGTAATCTTAGCTAAAACTGTTAAAGGTTACGGCATGGGGGAAGCAGCTGAAGGTAAAAATATTGCGCACCAAGTTAAGAAAATGGACATGACGCACGTTGAACACCTTCGTTCACGTCTTGGCCTTGAAGACTTGGTATCTGATGAGCAAATCAAAGACTTACCATACTTGAAGCTTGAAGAAGGCTCTGCAGAGTACGAATACTTACATGCGCGTCGTAAAGCACTACACGGTTACACGCCACAGCGTTTACCTAACTTCACGCAAGCACTAGAAATTCCAACGCTAGAGCAATTTAAGCCACTTCTAGAAGAGCAAAAGCGTGATATCTCTACGACTATGGGTTATGTACGTGCGCTAAATATCTTATTAAAAGATAAAGGCGTAGGTAAAAACATCGTACCTATCATTGCGGATGAAGCACGTACCTTTGGTATGGAAGGTTTATTCCGTCAAATCGGTATTTACAACCCGCATGGCCAGAATTACACACCTCAAGACCGTGACATCGTTTCTTACTACAAAGAAGCAACATCAGGTCAGGTACTTCAAGAAGGTATCAACGAGCTAGGTGCAATGTCTTCATGGGTTGCTGCTGCAACGTCATACTCGACAAATGACCTACCTATGATCCCATTCTACATCTACTACTCTATGTTCGGCTTCCAACGTGTTGGCGACATGGCGTGGATGGCGGGTGACCAACAAGCGCGTGGTTTCTTACTAGGTGCAACGGCTGGTCGTACAACCCTTAACGGTGAAGGTCTACAGCACGAAGATGGTCACTCGCACATTCAAGCGGGTACTATTCCTAACTGTATTTCTTATGACCCAACATTCGTATTTGAAGTAGCGGTAATCCTGCAAGACGGTATCCGTCGCATGTACGGTCCTGATCAAGAAAATGTGTTCTACTACCTAACGCTAATGAACGAGAACTACGCACAACCTGCAATGCCAGAAGGTGCGGAAGAAGGTATTCGTAAGGGTATCTACAAGCTTGAAGAAAATGCAGGCGACAAAGCACACGTTCAGCTAATGGGTTCAGGTACTATCTTAAACGAAGTACGTAAAGCAGGTCAGATCCTAAGCGAAGAGTACGGTATTGGTTCTGACGTATTCTCAGTAACTTCATTTAATGAACTTGCGCGTGATGGTCAAGACGTTGAGCGTTTCAACATGCTTAACCCAACAAGCGATGCAAAAGTACCTTACATCACATCTGTATTAGGTGAGTCTCCGGCAATTGCGGCAACTGACTACATGAAGAACTATGCAGAACAAGTACGTGCTTACATGCCAAGCGCATCTTATAAAGTACTTGGTACTGATGGTTACGGTCGTTCAGACAGCCGTGAAAACTTACGTCGTCACTTCGAAGTAAATGCAGGTTACGTAGTAGTCGCTGCACTTACAGAGCTTGTTAAGCAAGGTAAAGTTGACGCATCAGTTGTGGCAGACGCTATCAAGAAATTTGATATCGACACAACGAAAACTAACCCACTATACGCATAAGAGGCAGATAGAATGGCAATCGAAATTCATGTTCCAGACATTGGTGCAGATGAGGTTGAAGTAACTGAGATCCTAGTTAACGTAGGTGATACAGTTGAAGTTGATCAATCTCTTATTTCAGTTGAAGGTGATAAAGCTTCAATGGAAGTGCCAGCTGCACAAGCGGGTACAGTGAAAGAAATTAAAGTAGCAGAAGGCGACACTGTTGCAACTGGTTCTTTAATTATGATTTTTGATGCTGCGGGTGATGCACCTGCAGCAGCCGAGCCTGAAGCAACAGCAGCCCCTGCGGCTGCACCTGCTCCAGTAGCGGCGTCTGAATTAGTTGAGGTTCACGTACCAGACATCGGTGGTGACGAAGTTGAAGTTACCGAAATCATGGTTGCCATAGGCGACGTGGTTGAAGCTGACCAATCAATCTTAAATGTAGAAGGCGACAAGGCTTCTATGGAAGTACCAGCACCATTTGGCGGTACAGTGAAAGAAGTGAAGGTTGAAGTTGGCGGCAAAGTATCAACGGGCTCGCTAGTATTCGTATTTGAAACGGGTGCATCTGCGCCGGCAGCTGTTGAAGCGGCTCCTGCGGCAGCGCCTGCTCCAGCAGATGCGGCTGAACTTAAAGAAGTTCACGTACCAGATATCGGCGGTGACGAAGTTGAAGTAACTGAAGTCATGGTTGCAGTAGGCGATGTGGTTGAAGCTGACCAATCAATCTTAAACGTAGAAGGCGACAAGGCCTCTATGGAAGTACCAGCACCGTTTGCTGGTACTGTTAAAGAAGTTAAGGTTGAAGTTGGCGGTAAAGTGTCGACTGGTTCATTGGTATTTGTATTTGAAACGCAAGGCTCTGCACCAGCTCCTGCAGCGGCGCCAGCACCAACACAAGCGGCTCCGGCAGCATCTGCGGCAAAACCAGCGCCAGCAGCGGCACCTGCAGCTTCAGCACAAAAAGATGAATTTGTAGCGAACGACCAATACGCACATGCATCACCTGTAGTTCGTCGTCTAGCGCGTGAGTTTGGTGTAAACCTAGCGCGCGTTAAAGGTACGGGTCGCAAGAACCGTGTACTTAAAGAAGACGTACAAAACTACGTGAAAGAGTTAGTGAAGCAAGTTGAATCAGGTCAGCTATCTAAAGGTGGCAACACTGGCGGTGGCGAGCTAAACCTAATTCCTTGGCCAAAAGTAGACTTCAGCAAATTTGGTGAAGTTGAAGAGAAGAAACTTTCTCGTATTCAAAAGCTTTCTGGTGCAAACCTTCACCGTAACTGGGTACAGATCCCGCATGTTACGCAATTTGACGAAGCAGACATCACGACGCTAGAAGCATTCCGTAAAGAGCAGAATGTAATGGCTGAGAAGAAGAAAATGGGCGTGAAGATCACTCCATTAGTATTCGTAATGAAAGCCGCGGCAAAAGCTCTTGAAGAGTTCCCAACGTTTAACTCATCACTATCTGAAGATGGCGAAAGCTTAATTCTTAAAAAGTATGTAAACATTGGTATTGCAGTAGATACACCAAATGGTCTAGTTGTTCCTGTTGTACGTGACGTGAACAAAAAAGGCATTATTGAGTTATCTCGTGAATTGATGGAAATCTCTGGCAAAGCACGTGAAGGTAAACTAACTGCATCTGATATGCAGGGCGGTTGTTTCACGATTTCTAGCCTAGGTGGCATTGGTGGTACTGCGTTTACACCAATCGTAAATGCACCAGAAGTTGCTATCTTAGGTGTGTCTAAGTCTGACATGAAGCCTAAGTGGAATGGTAAAGATTTTGAGCCGCGCCTAATGGTGCCGCTAAGCTGTTCATACGACCACCGTGTAATTGACGGTGCGTTAGCAGCACGCTTTACTGCAACACTTGCAGCTTACCTGAGCGACATTCGCCAGTTAGTAATGTAAGAAAAGAGCTTAACGCATAACTTCGGTTATGCGTTTTGTTTATAGCAAATAGTATTAATTGAACGAAATCTGTTGAAAATTGCACGACATATGTAAACGGCAATGCTAGAATTTCGCGCAATATTAATTTATCTGCCCAAAGTCTTGTTAATTGAGATAAATAGGCAGGAGTTTGGGTGATACAATTCTCGTATTATCCCGTTCGAATAACAGTTAAGGTAATAACATGAGCAACGAAATCAAAACTCAAGTTGTTGTACTAGGCGGTGGTCCTGGTGGTTACTCTGCAGCATTCCGTGCTGCTGATTTAGGTTTAGATGTAACATTAATCGAATCACGCAATACTTTAGGTGGTGTGTGCTTAAACGTAGGTTGTATTCCTTCAAAAGCACTTTTACACGTAGCTAAAGTAATTGATGACGCAGCTGAAATGGCGTCTCACGGTGTTACTTTCGGTGCTCCTCAAATCGACCTAGACAAAATCCGTTCATGGAAAGAGTCTGTAATTGGTCAACTTACTGGCGGCCTAGACGGCATGGCTAAAATGCGTAAAGTTAACGTAGTTAACGGTTACGGCAAATTCACAGGTTCTAACACCATTGCTGTTGAAGGCGAAAACGGTACAACTACTGTTACTTTCGATAATGCAATTATCGCTGCGGGTTCTCAACCTGTAAACCTACCTTTCATCCCTGAAGATGATCGTGTAATTGACTCAACAGGCGCGCTTGAACTTAAAGACGTTCCTGAAAAGCTACTTGTATTAGGTGGTGGTATCATCGGTTTAGAGATGGGTACTGTTTACCGTGCACTAGGTTCACAAATCGACGTAGTTGAATTTGCTGATCAACTAGTACCAGCAGCTGATAAAGACGTTATCAAGATTTACCAAAAGTACGTTAAGAACAAGTTCAACGTAATGCTTTCTACTAAAGTGGTTGCTGTTGAAGCGAAAGAAGACGGTCTATACGTTTCATTTGAAGGTAAAAACGCACCAGCTGAAGCTGTTCGTTACGACAAAGTACTTGTTGCTGTTGGCCGTACTCCGAATGGTAAACTACTTGACGCTGAAAAAGCAGGCGTTGCAGTTGATGAGCGTGGCTTTATCAACACTGACAAGCAAATGAAGACAAACGTAAACCACATCTTTGCGATTGGTGATATCGTTGGTCAACCAATGCTTGCACACAAAGCGGTTCATGAAGCACACGTTGCTGCTGAAGTTATCTCTGGTAAGAAGCATTACTTCGATCCTAAGTGTATTCCTTCAATCGCATACACAGATCCAGAAATCGCATGGGTAGGTGTAACTGAGAAAGAAGCAAAAGAGCAAGGCCTTAAAATTGAAACTGCGGTATTCCCGTGGGCAGCATCTGGCCGTGCAATCGCTTCAGCACGTACTGAAGGTTCAACAAAGCTTATCTTCGATAAAGACTCAGGTCGCGTTATCGGTGGTGCTATGGTTGGTATCAACGCAGGTGAAATGCTTGGCGAAATCGGCCTAGCAGTTGAAATGGGCGCAGATGGTGAAGACTTAGCGTTAACAATTCACGCTCACCCAACACTGAACGAATCAATCGGTCTAGCTGCTGAAATTTTCGAAGGTTCAATCACTGACCTTCCAAACAAAAAAGCAGTTAAAAAGAAGTAATCTAGTGCTTCTTTAGAAAAACCCAGCCAATGTGCTGGGTTTTTTATTGTCTGGATTTTGTACATCGGCTTAGTATTAGCTCAAAGCGCCAAAAAACGTTAGAATACGCCGCTTGTTTGGGAGAGGTCGATTGAAAAATTCAGTATTAGCACTTAGGCAACAACAGATCGCTGCAGCAAAGCGTGAATATAAAGCGCGCGGTTCAAAATTATCGCGCTGTGAGCATTGTTTGTTATCTGAAACCTTATGTATTTGTGATGGTATCGAAGAGGCAAATTGTGATGCTGCAGTTTGTTTGCTGATGTATCACAATGAGAGTTTTAAGCCCTCAAATACAGGACGTTTAATTGCTGATATTGTGCCTGACAATTATGCGTTTCGTTGGGATAGAACGGAACCTGATAAAGCGCTTTTAGATTTATTACAAAGTGATAAATACCAGCCCTTTATTGTGTTTCCTGAAGATAATATGCCAGTAGACCGGGTTGTTAAACAGGTCAGTCGTATTGCAGGTAAAAAACCGTTATTTGTATTTTTAGATGGTACTTGGCGTGAAGCGAAGAAAATGATTCGCAAAAGCCCTTATCTGGACGGTTTCCCGATTTTATCTATTAGCCCTGAAAAGCTCTCTGAATATCATTTACGTGTTGCCGCATTTGAGCACCAATTGGGTACCGCTGAAGTGGCCATTATGGTGTTGGAGCTTGCAGGAGAGCTTGATGCGTCTCAAAAGTTAGAGCGTCACTTTATTGATTTTAGAAATGCTTACCTAAAGGGTAAGCGCAGTAAATTAGTGCCGTAATAACGGGATTAAAATTTGAAGTTTGGCATTGCTGTTTTTAGAAATGAGCAATTTCCTAAAGCTAAAGGGTAAACGCATTAAATTAGTGGCTTAAAGCGCATATTCAAAACGTGATAAGTGAATTTTAGGCAAATAAAAAGCGCAGCTTAAAGCTGCGCCTTAACGGAATCTTATTAGCGTCCTGCTATGCACATATCGTTGTTTGATTAGTGCAATCCTTGATATCCCTATTTTGACATGACTCGTCAATGAGCTAAATCCGTGCTCAATCCATCTATCCTATTTACAATCCTGTAAGAAAATCCGTTTAAGGTCCACATCCTGTAAACCATCAATTCCCTTGGCATCCTAGCCCAAAATCCATCTAGTAAATCCTACCAGCTCCTGCCGCTTACTAATCCTAAGTAAGGTCAATTCAGTCCATTTCCTTTTGACAGTGTTAATTCTAGAGCAGTGGTTGTTGAATAAAACTATATAAAATGGCTTGGTAAATTTGTTTTATTGCTGAAATATAGAGTTTGACGTGGTTATATATTTATAAAACAAAGTGTTAACTATTTTGGGTGCGTGTGTGCACCTAGTTTTTTGAGATAAGTAGGAGTGTTCTGTGAGATATATCCTACAGTTAAATTCGCTAATGTCTTTTGCTCTTCTAACTGAAAATTGTTTTCATTTAATTAAATTGAGTGCATTTAACGCTGTACATTCAATATCAGATAGATACAATTCAAGTGATAATACTTCTTATTAATGGTTCTAGAATATGAAAAAAGCAATCGCATTACTCGCACTGCTAGCAGCTGGTGAAGTTGCAGCAAAAGATGTTGTTAATATTTACTCTTATCGTCAGGGCTTTTTAATTGAACCTATTCTGCAAGAGTTCACAAAAGAGACAGGTATTGAAACAAAAGTTGTTTTTGCCAAAAAAGGTTTAATTGAAAAACTTAAAAAAGAAGGTAAATACACGAAAGCCGATATGGTGCTTACGTCTAACTTTAGTGCGCTGTTACAGCTTGAAGATGAAGGCTTAGTGCAACCGATTAAAAGTAACGTAATCGAAAAAAATGTACCAAAGCAATTTCGTGATGACGAAGGAAATTGGGTTGCACTGACTAAACGTGTACGTAATGTTTACTCGTCTAAAGAGCGTGTTGGTAAGTTAGACACGTTAACCTATGAAGATCTCGCTAAACCTGAATACAAAGGCAAAATTTGTATGCGTTCAGGTAAGCACCCTTATAACTTGGGCTTAGTTGCTTCTATGATTGCGCATCATGGCGAAGCAGAAGCGCGAGCGTGGTTAAAGGGCTTAAAAGCAAACCTAGCACGTAAGCCACAAGGTAACGACCGTGCACAAGTAAAAGCAGTAAAAGAGGGCTTGTGTGATGTAGCGCTCGGTAACAGTTATTACTTTGGTAAAATGCTGAACGATCCAAAGCAAGTGCCTTGGGCTGAGTCTGTGTACATTAACTTCCCAAATCAGCAAGATCGTGGCTCACATATCAATGTATCTGGTGCAGTTTTAACCAAGCATGGTAAAAATACGACTAACGCATTAAAATTAATCGAATTTATGACTGACAACAAAGCTCAGAGTATGTATGCTTCAGTGAATATGGAATATCCGGTAAAGACGGATGTTGAAGTGTCTGAGTTAGTGGCGTCTTGGGGCAAATTTAAGGAAGATGCACTGCCATTAACAAAGGTAAGTGAATACCGTCCATTGGCATTGAAGCTAATCGACGAGGTAAAATTTGATCTTTAATGCGCCTTAATTTTTCACTGTCTAAATGGCAGTTTATTGCTTTCGCGACAGGCTTTTGCCTGTCGCTTCCGTTATTGTTCCTGATTTTTGAATCCTTCCAGCCTGATAAGGAAGTCTTTGAACACTTAAAACAAACAGTATTGTGGGATTACACCTTTAATACCATAGTGTTGATTTTTGGCGTCTGCTTGCTCAGTTGTGTGATTGCGTTGCCACTAGCATGGCTTTGTGCCTACAGTGACTTTCCCGGTAAAAAGCATTTTGAGTGGGCATTGATGCTACCACTTGCAATGCCAACTTATATTATCGCCTATATTTATACCGACTTATTTGATTATGCGGGCCCCATTCAGTCATGGTTGCGCGCGGTTTTTGGCTGGCAATCACCGAGTGATTATTGGTTTTTTGATATTCGCACGCTCGGCGGTGCAATCGTAATGATTGCATTAGTGCTATATCCATATTTATTTTTGATTTTTAAAACCGCACTTAAAGAGCAATCTTATAAATTAGTTCAGGCCAGCCAAGTAATGGGTTACTCGCCTGTTAAAAGCTTTTTTAAAGTATCGATTCCGTTAGGGCGTGGCGCAATTGCTGCGGCATTAGCACTTATCAGCATGGAATCAATGGCTGATTTTGCAACGGTAAATTATTTTGCAGTAAGTACCCTGACAACGGCAGTATACGATACCTGGCTTGGTTACTATTCACTCACGGCGGCAGCGAAAATCTCCGGCATTATGTTACTGTTTTTGTTTGTCGTGATAGGCGTAGAGAAATTTAGCCGACGCAACCAAGCGGTATTTGAACGTGGTGCAAGCGAAAATAACGGACCGCTTTATTACCTATCGGGAAAATCAGCATGGTTAGCAACAGCCTATTGTGCATTAATACTTTTTGCTGGGTTTGTGCTGCCAATTCTTATTTTGATGAGCTACGCAGTGAGCTATTTTAGTGAAGCGTTCAATAGCGATGCGTTTTTATATGCTTGGCAGAGCTTAAAAATAGCGCTAATCGTTAGTTTCGTTTGCGTTGCTTTAAGTGTGCTGGTGAATTTCTATCAACGTTCAAGCTTATCGCGCTGGGCAGGTGTGCCAGGCAAAGTTGCCAGTACTGGTTATGCATTGCCTGGCACCGTATTAGCAATAGCAGTGCTACTGCCGCTCACCGCACTTGATCAACAGCTCAATATTTTTGCCGAATCAACACAGTGGTTTGCCGAACCAGGATTGTTGTTTAGTGGTTCTATTTTTGCCTTAATGTTTGCTTACGTAGTGCGCTTTTATGCGATTTCACAAGGTGCCATTGAATCTAGCTATGCGCGTATTTCACCATCGCTCGATATGGCAAGTCATTCAATGGGCGTAAGTGCAGGCAATACCTTGCGCCGAGTGCATATGCCACTGCTTAAGCGCGGTATGCTTACTGCTGGTTTAATTGTATTTATTGAATGTATGAAAGAGTTACCTGCGGCACTGTTATTACGCCCTTTTGACTTTGAAACGCTGGCAACCTATGTTTTCCAATACGTCAGTGATGAGCAACTTGAGCTTGCCTCAGTGTCGGCGTTATTTATCGTACTTGTCGGTTTAATCCCTTTATATTTAGTTAATAACACTATGGAAGCTAAAGCATCTCATGAGTAATTTGTCGATTAACAATTTAGAATATAGCTACAATGGCAAACCGATCTTAAAAGATTTGTCATTGCAGGTAAAAGACAATGAAATTGTGTGTTTACTCGGTGCAAGTGGCTGTGGCAAAACCACCACGTTAAAAGCAATTGCTGGCTTGTTGAAACCTAGCAAAGGCGATATTTCGATTGCGCAAGTTGCGGTTAACGGTGATTCGCTTTATGTGCCGCCACAAGAGCGCAATATCGGTATGATGTTTCAAGACTATGCGTTGTTTCCTCATTTAACCGTTGAGCAAAACATTGCGTTTGGCTTACACAAAGAATCCTCGAGTGTACGCAACGAGCGTGTTAAAGAAATGCTGTCACTGATTAAGCTAGAGGCATTTGCCGAGCGATATCCTCACCAATTATCTGGTGGTCAGCAACAGCGCGTGGCCATTGCTCGCGCACTGGCATATAAACCGAGTTTATTATTGCTTGATGAACCATTTTCCAATATCGATCACCAAGTACGCTTTCAATTAATTGATGATATTCGCCGTATTATTAAAGATCAGCAAGTTTCCGCTATTTTTGTAACCCATTCCAAAGAGGAAGCTTTTGCCTTTGCTGATAAATTGGCGATCATGGAAGAGGGCAAAATTGCACAATTGGGCACAGCAGAAGCACTTTATCGCAAACCTGCGACAAAAGGTGTTGCGGCATTTTTAAGTGCTGGTATTTTTATCGATGCAGAAGCGACATCGAGCACTGAATTTAAAACTGAGTTTGGTACCATTACTTCACTTGAACCTGTTACCAATGACCAAAATGAAGTGTCAGGAAAAGGCTGTATATACTTAAAGCCTCAATATTTAACTTTAAGCGAAAACGAACAAGGAGTAGGCGAGTTTGTTGCGAGCCGTTTTGTTGGTAACCGCTATTTATGTCGTGTAAAACTAGGGCAACAAGAACTTGAAATTCCATGCGCGCAACATCAGCGCTATGCTTATGGTCAGCGATTAGCTATTGATGTTCGTCCGCATTTGGTTAATTATTTCGCTTATACTAATAACAATTAAGTAGGAAACCCGCTATGCCACAAGCGCAATCAGGAGTTTGTGCTGAAGCCAATTTACATGGTGTGCATTTATTTTTAAATGTATTAGATGGCCAAGAACTCAGCTTGTCGAAAAAATTGGCAAGTATTATTGATATGCAAGAGCGGTTTGATCACGAATTTTCAGAAGCGCTTGTGTCGTGTGTTGTGGCGATAGGTTCGCAATTCTGGCCACATATTTACCCCAGTAAAATGCCAAAAACCTTGGCAGGCTTTCCACAATTTGAACATATTGAGCATGCTACGCCGTCACGTCCAATAGATTTAATGATTCAAATTAGGGCAGATCGTCTTGATGTAGTTCATTTGTTTGTGATGGAAGTGATTGAATTACTGAGTGGTGATATTGAGCTGATTGACCAAGTTAAGTGTTTTCATTATTTAGATGGTCGTGACCTAAATGGCTTTATTTATGGTGTTGCCAATCCCCATGGTCGCAAAAAGCAGCTTGTTGCTTTAGTGGGGGATGAAGACGTTGCATTTTCTGCAGGCAGTTATATTCATGTGCAGCGTTATCGTTATGATTTAAAGGCATGGCAAGAAATCTCAAAAGCTGAACAAGAAATTGTAATGGGTCGAATGGCTAATTCTAACCAAGCGGTTAGCTGCGCTCCGGAAAACAGTCATAGTGCTCGTACAGAACTTTACGATGACCATGGCAATGCATTATTTTTAAATCAAGGCATGCCATTTGCTGATATTAACCAACAGGGCTTTTTATTTATTAGCTGTGCAAACAATGGCTATGCGTTTCAAACGCTTCTCAAACACCGTTTAGGCTACATTGATGATAATGGCCCAGATATGTGGCTAGAGTTTGCGAAAAGTGATTTTGGTGCGGCATTTTTTGCACCATCAGTGAATATGCTAAGGGAATTAGCTAGGTAGCAGAGAGTTCATCAATGAGGATGAACTCTCAAAAATAGAGTTACACGTTTTCAAATAAGTTTTTTACGCGTTCAAGCGTGACATCAATTTCTGAAATTTTTGCTGGCGCAATAAAAATCGTGTCATCACCGGCAATGGTGCCTAACACACCGTCTGCTTTGCCAAGTGAATCAAGCAAACGTGCAATTAGTTGTGCAGCACCTGGGCTGGTACGAATGATGATCATCATTTCGTTATGCATAATATCAATTACCAGTTGGCGCAGCGGACTTTTCGCTGTCGGTACACCCATTTCTGCAGGTAAACAATACACCATCTCTTGTTTTGCATTACGTGTGCGTACAGCACCAAATTTACTTAACATGCGAGACACTTTGCTCTGACTAATATTGTCAAAACCCATATCTTTTAAGGCATCAACAATCTCGCCTTGTGAACCAAAGTTTTCTTCTTTTAAAAGGGCTTTGAACGCTTTAACCAGCGCTTCTTGTTTATCTTGTATTTGCATGTGAACGGGCTGTTTAACCAATTGATGGACGTTACCTTAAATTTTACACAAGTTAGGGTTAAATGCATTAATAAAATCGTCATCTTAATTCAATTAGAGTTGAATTAATCTCAATGAAAACGCGATTTTTTTAATTGATAGCGTTGTCAACTAATCTAGTCGGATAAAGTTTACAACTATGGTCGAGATTTATATAAAAAATACCTGTTTTATTTGTTTTTATGCGCACTTTTCATTATCTTTATGGCACTTTTTTAAATACCTACCTCTAATCACGGAGAATTCACATGAAAGTTGCAGTTTTAGGCGCAGCTGGTGGTATCGGCCAGGCCCTTTCTTTATTACTTAAAACACAATTACCAGCTGGTTCTGAGCTATCGTTATATGATGTAGCGCCAGTTGTTCCAGGTGTTGCTGTTGACCTATCACATATCCCAACTGCAGTTAAAGTTGAAGGTTTTGGTAAAGACGATTTAGATGCAGCACTTGCTGGCGCAGATATCGTAATTATTCCAGCAGGTATGCCGCGTAAGCCGGGTATGGACCGTGCAGACTTATTCAATGTTAATGCAAGCATTGTTAAAACACTTGCTGAAGGCATTGTTAAAAACTGTCCTAAGGCGCTTGTAGGTGTTATCACTAACCCTGTAAACGGCACTGTACCAATCGTTGCTGAAGTATTCAAAAAAGCAGGTACTTACGAAGCTAACCGTGTATTCGGTGTAACAACACTAGACGTTATCCGTTCAGAAGCGTTCATCGCTGAACTTAAAGGCGTAGACGTTGCTTCTGTTAAAGTACCAGTAATCGGTGGTCACTCAGGTACAACTATTCTTCCACTTCTTTCACAAGTTGAAGGTGTTGAGTTCACAGCAGAAGAAGTTGAAGCACTTACTCCACGTATTCAAAACGCAGGTACTGAAGTTGTTAACGCAAAAGCGGGTGGCGGTTCAGCGACACTTTCAATGGGCGCAGCAGCTGCACGTTTCACTCAGTCTTTAGTTAAAGGCTTACAAGGTGAAGAAGGTGTTATCGACTACGCATACGTTGCAATCGACGGTGGTGACGCTGCATACTTCGCACACCCAGTACGTTTAGGCAAAAACGGTGTTGAAGAAATCCTTTCTTACGGTGAGCTTAGCGCATTCGAAGAGAAAGCAAAGAACGACATGCTTGAAACGCTTAACAAAGACATTCAAGAAGGTATCGACTTCATCAACGGTTAATTCCGAGATAAGTTGTTACAGTAAAGAAGGCCGCAATTGCGGCCTTTTTTGTATCTTAATTGATAAAAAATAAAAGGCGCTTTATACGCCTTTTATTTTTTAATGCTTATTAACCTTGTTTGCTTGCAACCCAATCGTTTACAAAGCCTTCAAGAGTATTAAGCGGCACTGGACCGCTCTTAAGCACTACATCGTGGAATTCACGAATATCGAACTTTTCACCAAGTTGCTTTTTCGCGCTTTCACGTAATTCTACAATCTTGATCATACCGATTTTGTACGCCGTTGCTTGTGATGGCATTACAATGTGACGCTCTACCATCTTAACGCCGTCTGAGGTTGCATTTGGCGTGTTATTTACGTAGTAGTCGATACCTTGTTGGCGCGTCCACTTCATCGCGTGAATACCTGTATCTACTACTAAGCGACATGCACGCCATAACTCCATCGCTAAGCGACCAAAGTCTGAGTAGGGGTCTTCGTATAAGCCCATTTCTTTAGGCACCATTTCAGAGTATAAACCCCAGCCTTCAACGTATGCTGTGTAACCGCCAAATTTACGGAATTTAGGAACGCCTTCAAGCTCTTGCGCGATAGCAATTTGCATGTGGTGGCCTGGAATACCTTCATGGTAAGCAAGCGCTTCCATTTGGTAAGTTGGCATCGCTTCCATATCGTACAGGTTGGCATAGTAAATACCAGGGCGTGAGCCATCTGGCGCAGGTTGCTGGTAAAATGCTTTACCTGCTGCTTTTTCACGAAATGCTTCAACACGTTTTACAATCATGTCGGCTTTTGGCTTAACGATAAATAACTCATCAAGGCGCGACTTCATGTTATCGATCATTGCTGTCGCATCAGCAAGGTATTTTGCTTTACCTTCTTCCGTGTTTGGCAAGTAGAACTGCTTGTCGGTTTTCATGAATTCCATGAATGCTTTTAAGTCGCCTTTAAAGCCAACTTTATCTTTGATTTCACGCATTTCATCATGAATACGTGCAACTTCAGCTAAACCAATCGCGTGAATTTCTTTTGCCGTAAGATCGGTTGTTGTCGTGCGTGCTAATGCATTGTTGTAGTAAGCTTCACCTTGCGGGAACTTCCAAGCACCATCGCGGTTATCAGCGCGAGATTCTAAACCAATTAAGTAGCTGATAAGCGATTCATAGGCAGGACCAACTGCAGTTTTAAGCGCATTTGTTGCATCAGTGATAAGAGCGTCTTTTTCAGCTTGTGCGATTTCTAACTTTGCCACTTTGCGTTTAAAGTCAGCAAGCAGGGTTGAATCTTCACCAGTAGTGAAAGGCGCACCTTTCAAAATGTTTTTGCTTGAATCAATTACATGTGGGAACACGAATTTAGGCGCGATAATGCCTTTTTCAGCACGAGTTTCTAAATCTTTTTCAAGTTGTTCAAATACGGTTGGTACACCATTTAAACGAGAAATATACGCTTTTGCATCACTTAAATCGGCAATTTGATGTTGGTTAATCAAAAATGCAGGGATCATTGAGTGTGTGCCATACATTTGATTTACTGGATACGTGTGGTAGCGCCATTTAAAGTCATCAATGCTTTGTACTAAACGCTGTTCCATTAAGTCATAGCTAACTTGTGTCGTGCTATCTAGCTTGCTGCGGTCAAATGCGCGCAGCGTTTCAAGGTCTTTTTTCGCAAGCGCTAAATCTTCTAACGCACGTGCTTCAGAACCGTCGTCCCATTTGTCATAGTCTTTTTTGATGCCCATGTAGGTTTGGTAAACAGGGCTGCGCATTACGCCGCGCATAAAAACTTCTTCAAAGAACGCGTTTGCACGTTCGCTTTCTGATTGTTGTTTAACGACTTCAGCAGTTGTATCTTGTGTTGTTGCTGGTGTTTGACAACCAACTAAAAAAACAGAGCTGATTGCTGCTGCAATTAATGAGCGCTTAAGCATTTTGTTTTACCTTTATAGTTATGACTTTATAACGAAGTATTTACTCAACGTTACTGTTTTACAGGGGTCGCTACAAACGACGTTACACAAATAATTGTAACAAGTCATTTAAAAAGCGGTGTCCTTTTGCGGTAACTTGCCAGATATTGTCGTTTTTTTGCATTAATCCTGCAGTAACCGCGTGATTTAAATTAGTTTCAACGTGTTCAAGTGGCAGCCCAGTAAACTCAACAAACTCGTTGATGTTGAATGATTCATGTAGGCGCAAGCGGTTCATGAAATATTCAAAAGGCAGTTCATCATTTGCTACGTGCCAGCTATCAAATAGGTATGGTCTGGTTAAGTTCATATAGCCTTTAGGATGTTTTACCTTAACAGTGCGTACCAGTTTTTGTGTTGTTAAATCGGTGATTTTGCCATGGGCGCCACAGCCAATACCCAAGTAATCACCAAAACGCCAGTAATTTAAATTATGCTGACATTGAAAGCCCGATTTGGCGTAGCCTGATATTTCATATTGCTCGTAACCTGCATCTGTTAACAGCTGGTGGCCTTGTTCTTGAATCTGCCACAAGGTTTCATCTTCAGGCAGTACAGGCGGTTTTGACGCAAATTGGGTATTAGGCTCAATGGTGAGTTGATACCACGAAATATGGGGCGGATTGAGCGCGATAACTTGTTTAAGATCATTCAGTGCATCATCGATGGATTGTTCTGGCAATCCATGCATTAAGTCCATATTAAAACTGTTTAAACCTATGGTCTTTGCCAATTTTGCTGCATTAATTGCTTCATCGGCATTATGAATACGGCCAAGGCTTTTTAGTTTGTCTTGTTGCAGCGATTGAACACCAATCGAAATACGATTAACGCCAGCTGCGCGGTAGCCAATAAAGCGCTCAGCTTCAACGGTACCTGGGTTAGCTTCAAGGGTAATTTCTATATCATTTGCAAATGGTATAAGGCGCTCAACACCTTGCAATAAAGTAGCTATAGCTTTTTCACTAAACAGGCTCGGTGTACCGCCACCGATAAATATACTAGTGAGTTTGCGGCCTTGCACATAAGCAAGGTCGGTTTTTAAATCATCTAGCAAGTGCTGTACGTAAGCTGATTCAGGAATATCTGACTTTACGCCATGACTATTAAAGTCACAGTAGGGGCACTTTTGCACACACCAAGGTATGTGTATATAAAGACTTAATGGTGGCAGTTTCATTAATTAGCCTTGAGCATGTCGAGCAGTTGATTAAGCGCCTTTCCGCGGTGGCTTAGGCTATTTTTAGTTGCTTTATCCAGCATTGCCGCGCTGCAATTTTTTTCATGACTAAAGAATATTGGGTCGTACCCAAAACCTTGTTCACCTTGACGCTCAGGTAAAATTTCACCTTGCCACACGCCTTGGCAAATTAAAGGGGTAGGGTCATCAGCGTGGCGCATTAATACTAATACACACCAGAAACGGGCTGTACGATTCGGATTATCGCCCAGTTCACTTAATAGCTTATCAATATTATCTGAGTCGTTGGCATTAACCCCTGCAAATCGTGCTGAGTAAATGCCCGGAGCACCGCCTAGGGCTTCAACTTCAAGACCGGAATCGTCGGCGATTGCCGGTAAGCCAGTAATCTTTGCCGCATGCCTTGCTTTGATTATGGCATTTTCAATAAATGTGGTGCCGGTTTCAGCAACTTCTGGCACATCAAACTCTGATTGTGCGACTACTTCAATATTCAAACTAGCGAGTTTATCCGCAAGCTCAGCAACTTTACCTTGGTTACCCGTTGCCAAAACGATTTTTTCAAATGACATAAAACGAAATTTCTAAAGGAATGATGTTAGTTATTATATCAAGAGCGCACGGGTATTGCTTTGTGGATTTTATGAAATGTTATATTGTTACTTTTCAATGGGTTAGGGTCTGAGTGATTATTCTAAATGCCATAAATATGAAATCTTAGTTTAACAATAGATAAGTAGGCTATCGCAAATTTTAAATCATACGGGTACAAAATAATGAAAAAAACATGTGTCGCCCTAGCAGTTGCTAGCTTACTTATGACGGGTTGTGGTTCTGACGATAAAGAAATCGTAGAAGTAATTAAAGAAGTTGAAGTGATTAAAGAGGTGGAAGTACCACCAGTAGCTGTTACTGAAGTTAAAAACGTGATTTTAATGATTGGTGACGGTATGGGCCCTCAGCAAGTTGGCTTACTTGAAGAGTATGCGCGCCGCGCACCTAATTCAACGTACAGTGCTAAAAATGGTGTGACTGCGTTATCTAACTTTGCCAATCAAGGTGTAATGGGCTTGTCTCTTAATGCACCGCATGGTGATAATGGTAAGTTGGTTGTTGACTCAGCGTGTTCTGCAACACAATTAGCAACAGGCTTAGCGGCAGGTTCTGAAATGATTGGCCTTGATGACCAAGGTAATATCGTTGAAACCATTTTAGAAAAGGCGAAAAAAGCAGGTAAAGCAACAGGCTTAGTATCAGATACTCGCATTACCCATGCAACACCAGCGGCATTTGCCGCGCACCAACCACATCGTTCGTTAGAACCCGCGATTGCTGAAGAGCTAATCGAAAGTGGTAATGTTGATGTATTACTTTCAGGTGGTGCTCGCGTATTCTTACCGTCTGATATTAAAACGGATGCAGCAGATCGTGACGTTATGAGTGCACTTGGCGCACCTGAGTCGGTGTATAAAAAATCAAAGCGTAGCGACAACCGTAACTTAGTCGTTGAAGCGAAAGAGCAGTTTGGTTATGAACTAGCGTTTGATAAAGCGCAGCTAGCTGCAACAGAAACAACTAAACTACTTGGTTTGTTCGCAAACTCGGGTATGGCTGACGGTATTGCCTACTCAGCATGTAAAGAAGCAAATAACTGTTCTCAACCATCGCTTAAAGAAATGACTAAAAAGGCACTTGATGTGCTTTCTAAAGATGAAGATGGCTTCTTCCTAATGATTGAAGGTGGTCAGATTGACTGGGCAGGACACGCGAACGATGCGGGTTGGATGCTACATGAACTATTAAAGTTTGATGAAGCGGTAGAAGCGGTTTACGAATGGGTAAAAGATCGTAACGATACGCTGGTTGTTGTAACAGCTGACCATGAAACTGGTAGCTTTGGTTTTAGTTACTCACGTTACAATATGCCTGAAGCAACAACACTTCCAGGCGATGGCATGCAAGGTCGCGACTACAAGCCTAACTTCAACTTTGGTGATTTAAGCCACTTAGAAATGTTGTATAAGCAGTCGGGTACTTTCTACAACATGCTTGATATGGCAAACGCAGATTGGAACTTCGACGCTGCAACAGCAAACGATTGGATGACTGCAATCAATAACTACAGCGCGTATAAAGTGACACTAGAGGAAGCTGAGAAAGTAGGTGAGCGTGAAAACAACCCTTACTATGACCCAGATCACTCTTATCAAAGTGCTGATGTAACGCCAAAGTTTGACGACTTTAATGAGTTTTATGTATACGCAGACGAAGACCACACTGCAAAAATTGGTCGTGCACTTGCTCGTCACCAAAATGTTGTTTGGGGTACAGGTACACATACAGCCGCACCTGTTCCAGTTTATGCTTTTGGTCCTGAAGGTGTAACTAAACAGTTCTCAACCATGCAACACCATGTTGATATTGGTCAGAAAATGATGGCAGCGCTTGGCTTGTAAACTCGCTTTAAGAGTAACACTAGCCAATAACAAAAAAGCGCCGTAAGGCGCTTTTTTAATGTGTAGATTAATTTGTTTAAGAAAAAATATTAGGGTCTGTTGATCTTTGCTGTTCTATTTTTGTTCTGTTTGAGCGTGCTTTTATCGCGGCGCTCGATGTGTGGCCTAGTAATCTAAGCGAATATCGAGCAACAATGAGAAAAGTGCGCTCAAAAGAACCGTTCGGCAGCGCTTGATTGGCTTTTCTACTGTGTTATCGGCTGGCTCACATAGAATAACTATGCCACGCAGCCTCTGCCTTGTATAAAACCCAATCAAACTGCTGCAAAAACGAACTTGAAAGGTCAGCAGACCCTAATCAACATAAAATTTTTGTTGAAAGCTGAGTACTTCGCTTTTATTTTGCCCTTTAATATCAAGCTTAAAGCGATACAGCTCTTCATTACTGTAGCCTAGTTCTGCAATATAGTAAATTGCATCACCATCGATGATTTCTTTAAATGCGAGCGTTTCATTGTGACCAAGTAAGTTTTTGGCAGTGCCTGAAATAGCGACTTTTTGTGCTTTTTTCGTTGCTTTATCCAATACTGAAATATTGATAACCGCATTGTAGTTACTGCGCTCAATACCATAGTGTTGCGCTATTTTTGGTTGCAATACAGTTGATGGAAAAGCAATGTAATGCACTTGCCAGTTACCAAGCTCTTTGTATTGACCACCTTGCTCGGTATTCGCTAAAACGCTTGTAGCCATAAATGCACAAAATGCTAAACAAAGTGAAATTAGGGTTTTCATAATCCGCCCCTTAAATTAAGTATTAATATTAGTATAGATGACAAAAAAGCCGCATTCTGCGGCTTTTTTATTCTACCTGAATTTATTCGCTTTTATCTAAATAAATCAAGGAATAAGATTTGCAGAAACTGTAATCCAATAATCAGCACTAAGATTGATAAATCTAACCCGCCAATTGGTGGAATGATTTTTCTAATCGGGCGTAACATTGGCTCAGTGAGTTGATGGAAAATCGCTTCGATTGGGTTATGTCCTTGGCTTACCCAGCTTAAAATTGCTCGGATAATTAGTACCCAAAAGGCCAAGTTTAAACCTTCTTTGATCACAGTAATCAAACTGCCAACCAATACAGTAACAGGTTCAATTCCACCAAAGAAAAGCAGTGAAATGGTCACTATTTTGAGCGCTGCGACAATCAGCGCAAGCACTAATGAGGCAAGATCAAAACCGCCAAGTCCAGGAATTACCTTGCGAATTGGGTTAAGTAAAGGGCTGGTGGCTTTTACTACAAACTGGCTGAGCGGATTATAGAAATCAGCACGCGCGGATTGTAGCCAAAAGCGCAGTAATACAACCATCAAGTACAAGTCAAAAACGACTTCAACTAAAAATCGAAACGCGTCATTCATTAAAATTCTTGCTCCATTTGTTGTGCGCGTGCGATACACGCATCCATCGCATCGGCGACAGTTTGCGTTAAGTTTTGCTGCTCTAAATGAGCAATTGCCGCGGCAGTTGTACCGCCTTTTGAAGTAACATTAGCACGTAACTGACTGATTGATAAGTCAGGCGATTTTGCCACCATATCGCTGGCACCTACAGCCACTTGCTGTACCAGCTCTCTTGCTTGTTCAGCGTTAAAACCGAGCTCTTTTGCTTTTTGTTCAATCGCTTCTAAGAACAAAAATACATACGCAGGAGATGAACCCGTTACCGCAATAATATCGTTAATTTGGTCTTCTTCTGAAAGCCACGTAACAATACCTGTTGCGCTAAATACCTCTGTAGCAAATTGTTTTTCTTGCTCACTGGTATTATTGCTGAACAAGCCGCTTACGCCTTTGCTTTGTAAGCTCGGGGTATTTGGCATGCAGCGGATCATCTTAACCGGGTGGTCTAGCATTTCTTGTAAACGCGCCACTTTAATGCCCGCCGCAACGGAAATAAACACTTTGTCTTGGTAGGCGATACCTGAATCTTTAATGGTTTGGCATAGGTCTGCCATCATTTGCGGTTTAACCGAGAGTACAACGTAATCGGCCTGTTCGATTGCTTTTATGTTGTCGTTAGTTACTTGAATACCAAAGTCATTGCCAACTTTGGCAAGTTTTTCTGCATTGCGGTTGGTTGCGATAATATTGTTTGGGGCAAAACCGCCATTGATTAATCCGCCAATAATGGCGTAACTCATATTACCGGTACCAATAAATGCAATGGTGTTTTGTGACATAGGAACTCTCTTTTTGGTTAATCGTTAGTTTCTTGGGCCAAAGATATCGGTGCCAATACGCACCATAGTGCTGCCTTGACTTATTGCTGCTTCAACATCGTTACTCATGCCCATTGAAAGCGTATCTATACTATCATATTGGGATTTCAATTGATTAAAACAAGTTTGCAGTTTGGCAAAGCTGTGTTGTTGCTCGTTTAGTGAATCGCTTTTTTTAGGAATGGCCATAACACCACGCAATACCAAGTTGTCAGATGTTGCAATGTACTGAGCTAACGCATCGACTTCTGATAGCGAACAGCCAGACTTGCTCTGCTCATCATCTATATTCACTTGTATAAGCACATTTAATTTAGCGCGTTCAGAGGGGCGTTGATCATTTAGGCGTCTGGCTATTTTAATGCGGTCGACACTTTGCACCCAGTTAAAATGAGCTGCTACTTGCGCGCTTTTATTCGATTGAATAGGACCGATAAAGTGCCATTCAATGTCGCTTAAATCGGATAATTCAGCGATTTTATCGACCGCTTCTTGTACGTAAGATTCGCCAAATTGACGTTGGCCAGCTTGGTAGGCCTCTCGTATTAAAGTGCTAGGCTTTGTTTTGCTGACCGCCAATAAAGCCACTTTTTGCCCTAAAATGTGAGAATTTTTTATCGCTTTTGCGATTCTGTCATAGGCTATTTTAAGTCGTTCTGCTATTGTAATCATATAATTATTCAAATAAGTAACTTAGTGGAGCAATCCAATGGACATTACTGAATTACTGGCATTCAGTGTGCAACATAATGCATCAGATTTACACTTATCATCAGGTGTTTCACCTATGATCCGCGTTGATGGCGACGTTCGAAGAATCAATATCCCCGCACTTGGACCAAAAGACGTAAACGGCTTAGTGTATGATATTATGAATGATAAGCAGCGAAAAGAATACGAAGAAAACTTAGAATGTGACTTTTCTTTCGAAGTGCCAAACCTAGCGCGTTTCCGTGTTAATGCCTTTAATTCTAACCGTGGTCCAGCCGCGGTATTTCGTACCATCCCAAGCACCGTTTTAACCCTTGATGACTTAGGCTGTCCTGAAATATTCAAAGATATTTCCAATAACCCACGTGGCTTAGTGTTGGTAACGGGACCGACAGGTTCGGGTAAATCAACAACGCTTGCCGCGATGATTGATTATATTAATTCGCATAAGCACCACCACGTACTTACCATTGAAGATCCTATCGAATTCGTACACGACAATAAGCAAAGCTTAATTAACCAACGTGAAGTACACCGTGATACGCACAGCTTTAATAACGCACTTCGCTCGGCGCTTCGTGAAGATCCAGATGTTATTCTGGTCGGTGAATTACGTGATTTAGAGACCATTCGCCTTGCAATGACCGCGGCAGAAACCGGTCACTTAGTATTTGGCACCTTGCACACCACCTCAGCACCAAAAACCATTGACCGTATTATCGACGTATTCCCAGGTGAAGAAAAAGACATGGTACGTTCAATGCTATCTGAATCGTTACGTGCTGTAATTTCACAAACACTCGTGAAAAAAGTAGGTGGCGGACGAATCGCAGCACACGAAATCATGATAGGTACCCCTGCTATTCGTAACCTTATTCGTGAAGATAAAATTGCGCAAATGTATTCATCGCTACAAACCGGTGCATCGCACGGCATGCAGACGATGGATCAGTGTTTAGGTAACTTGCTAAATCGCGGCTTAATTACACAGCAAGATGCATATGCAAAAGCCCACGATAAGAGCAACTTTGGCGCAGCAGGCGCACGATCTTACTAGGGGTAAATTATGCACGGCTTAGATCATTTTTTAAAACAAATGGTAGAGAGTGAAGCATCGGATTTATTCGTGTCTACATTCTTGCCTGTAAGTGTAAAAGTTAATGGCGAACTTCGCCCGATTGGCCATTCAGATTTAACTGAAGAAGAAGCGTTAGAGCTCGTTGAATCGGCAATGACCGGCAAGCAGAAAACCGAATTTCACGAAACCAAAGAATGTAACTTTGCGATCGCACGTGATTCGGGTCGTTTCCGTGTTTCGGCTTTTTGGCAGCGCGACAAAGCGGGCATGGTTGTTCGTCGTATCGTAACTACCATTCCGGAAGTACACGACCTTGGCTTACCACCGGTTTTAACCGATGTGATAATGTCAAAACGTGGCTTAGTCCTGTTTGTGGGTGGTACGGGTACCGGTAAATCAACCTCACTTGCGGCACTGTTAGGGTATCGTAACCGCAACCAGCGCGGTCATATCTTAACTATTGAGGACCCGATTGAATTTGTTCATGAACACCAAAAGAGTATTGTAACGCAACGCGAAGTGGGACTGGATACTGAAAGTTTCGAATCGGCACTAAAGAGCTCTCTACGTCAGGCTCCTGATGTAATTTTGATTGGTGAGATCCGCTCGCAAGAAACTATGGAATATGCGCTTTCATTTGCTGAAACAGGTCATTTGTGTGTGGCTACACTGCACGCAAACAACGCGAACCAAGCAATCGACCGTATTATGCACTTAGTGCCAAAAGAAAAGCACGACAAGTTAAAGTACGATTTAGCACTTAACTTGCGTGCTATCGTTGCACAGCAACTTGTGCCGACCAGTGATGGTCATGGTCGTGCAGCAGCAATTGAAATATTGCTTAACTCGCCAATGGTGGCAGAACTAATAAAACGTGGTGAAGTAGGGGCAATTAAAGAAACCATGTCTAAATCGCGCGAAATGGGTATGCAAACCTTTGACCAAGCGCTCTTTGACCTTTATCAGCAGCATCGCATTAATTATGCCGATGCACTACACCATGCTGACTCACCGAACGACCTGCGCTTAATGATTAAATTACGCAATAATGAGCAACAAGGTGCAGGCTTTTTACAAGGTGTTACGGTTGATGGCCTTGATGGAGACAAAAACCAGTAGTAAGTGATACGCTTATGTTGAAGTTAAGTCGTTTTAAAATTTGTTTTTGTGTATTAGCGAGTATGTTATTTGGTTTTGCGGCGAACGCTGCGAATTCAAGTAACACCGTTGATATGTATATTCGCGATGATGTGTATGTTGATTTTCAGGCTTTTCTAGCTGGACGTGATGTACATCAGATTACCTCGTTTAGCGGTTATCGCATGCGTCGCGACGTAGTGGATATGGTGCTTGCCTTGCAAGCATTAAAACTCGGTGGTTTTGATAAAACATTCAACTACCAAGTGGGTAAAGTAACGCTGCGCAACACCAATATTTTAGAGCGTGGTAAGCAATTACTTAGCTTTGACACATACTGGTACGCAGATGCAGAAAAAATAGCAGAGCACGCTTATATTTCTGCAGCTGTGTTTAACAAAGGTGAGTACCTAGCAGGCGTATTCGCTCATCCTGAAAACCGAAAAGTCTTTGCAATTGACAGCCTAGATGATTTTTCTCAATTCACATCGATTTCAACTCCCCGTTGGCACGCCGACTGGCAAACTCTTAAAAGCTTAAAGTTAAAAAAGCTGTACAAAGATGATGAATGGTTACAGCAAATTCGTGCAGTTGATAAAAAGTGGGCGGACTTTGCTTTGTTGCCGTTTATGCCTGCTGTTAACAACCACTACAAACTGCATTCGTTAGAGTTACTTGCTGTGCCGGGCATTGCACTTACATTTGATGATAGTCGTCATTATGTGGTGAGCAAAACCCACCCTGACGGTAAGGCGGCGTTTGACGCGTTACAAAAAGGGTTAGCAATACTCGCAGCGCAAAAACGCATTAAATCGGCATATATTGAAGCGGGTTTTATTCCTGAAAAGGGCAGTGTGAAAGTGCTAAATAGTGAGTTAATTAGTAAAGACTAAGCGAGGCGCTTAGTCTCCATACAAGCTTTCAAAATAGCTTTCTAAGATAATTTGTGCCGACATGCTATCTACTTTATCTTTAGCTAAATTTCGGTAGCCACCGTGATCAAACAAGCGTGCTTTTGCATCCGTTGTGGTAAGGCGTTCATCTTGCACTTCAACTTGATAACCGAACATGCCATGCAATCGTTTTGCAAATTTTTTGGCTTTAAAGGTTACTTCTTGATTGGTGCCATCCATATTGAGCGGTAAGCCGACTATTAATAAATCAGGTTGCCATTCATCGAGAATTTTTTTTACGTTGTCCCAGTTTGGAATACCGTCTTTTGCAGCGACAGCGCTCAGTGCGGTTGCCGTACCTGATATTTCCTGACCTACGGCAATGCCAATACTTTTGGTTCCAAAATCAAAACCAATTAGTGTACGTTGCCCGATAGGGTTTTTACTCATTTACGCATTTCCTGAATAGAGAGAAAGTTTATCGATATCAATACCTAAACTCTCTATTGCTTTTTGCCAACGCAAGTGCGCTGGCGTATTAAAAATAATCTCAGGGTCAGCAGGTACGGTAAGCCAAGTATTTTCAATCAGCTCTTTTTCAAGTTGACCGGGATCCCAACCTGCGTAGCCTAAGGTAATCAGAAATTGATCTGGTGCTTCATGGCTTGTCAGCTCGTGAAGCACATCTTTTGAGGTAGTGATCATAATATCAGAACTGATATTCGAGCTTGAACTATAACCCGGCTTAGTACTGTGTAATACAAACCCGCGATCAGTGTGAACTGGACCACCTGACATTACCGCAACACTGCTGTTACTAGCCATTTTGTTATTCTCGATATCGATTTGGTCGAGTAATTCGCCTACTGTAAGATTAGTAGGTTGATTAATAACAAGGCCCATTGCGCCTGATTCATTGTGCTCACAAATGTAAGTCACGCTGTGTTTAAAGCGTGGGTCGGGCATGTTTGGCATTGCAACTAAAAAGGTATTTTGTAATGACTGGGTTTGATTACTCATTGATTGCACCTTTTGTATTATCTTCAGCTTTAAGTATGCGCCACTTTTTGCTCAATTGCGTCGAATAACTTACCGGTAATAGAAATATCAAATGCCGCTTCAATTTCTTTTACGCACGTTGGCGCTGTGACATTAATTTCGGTGAGCTTGTCGCCAATAATATCAAGACCGACAAAAATTAAGCCTTTTTCAATTAATGTTGGCGCCACTGCTTCGGCAATTTTGCGTTCTACATCGGTAATAGGGCGCGCTTCGCCTCGACCGCCGGCAGCTAAATTACCGCGGGTTTCGCCACCTTGTGGAATACGCGCTAAGCAATAGGGAATAACTTCACCGTTAACCACTAATACGCGCTTATCGCCATCTTTGATCGCTGGAATGTAATTTTGTGCCATTGCATATTGGCTGCCGTGTGCTGTTAGTGTTTCGCAAATAACGCCAATATTTGGGTCATCTTGTTTAACGCGGAAAATTGACGCGCCGCCCATTCCATCAAGGGGTTTTAGAATAATGTCTTTGTGTTCTTCTAAAAACGCGCGGATATGTGACTGCTCACGGGTGACGAGAGTGTCTGGTGTATGTTCATTAAACCACGCAGTAAATAGTTTTTCGTTAGCGTCACGTAAACTTTGCGGTTTGTTAATTACGAGTGTACCCGCTTGCTCGGCGCGCTCTAACAGATAAGTCGCGTAAATATATTCAGTATCGAATGGTGGATCTTTACGCATTAAAATCACGTCTAAATCAGCTAGAGCAATGGTTTGCTTGTCTTCAAGTTCATACCATTTTTCTGTATTATCGAACACGGTAGCAACAGATGACGTTGCGAAACTTTGCCCACCACGTAAAAACAAGTCATTCATTTCCATGTAATGAATTTCATAGCCGCGTTTTTGCGCTTCGAGCATCATGGCGAAGCCGGTGTCTTTTTTGATATTAAATCCAGCAATAGGATCAGAAATGATGCCAAGCTTAATCGTCATGTTAGTTTCCTTTATTTTCAACTCTCTATGTTATGGGGATGCTTGCAGCTTAAATCAAGCTAAATCACCGTAGACAAGCTGCAGCGCAGAGAGCACAGTAAGTGCTGCAGTCTCAGTACGCAGTACACGTGGTCCCAACTTAATATCAACAAAGTCTGCGGCTTTTGTTGCAGCAATTTCGGCATCGGTAAATCCGCCTTCTGGGCCGACCACAAAGCGCATTGCTGTTGCATTAAAACTCGCAAGTTTATCGATGGTTTTAATGCTGTGCTCAGCTCGCGGGTGCAGGGTTAGCTTAGTTTCGTCGCTTGGCTGGGTTAGCCATTGCTCTAATTTTATTGGCGGGTGAACAACGGGTACAAAGTTACGACCTGATTGCTCTGCCGCCGCAATTGCGATTTTTTGCCATTGCTGGTGTTTCTTTTCAAGGCGTTCACCTTGTAATTTAACACCGCAGCGCTCGCTAAATAATGGGGTGATTTCAGTAATGCCAAGCTCCACTGACTTTTGAATGGTGAATTCCATTTTTTCACCGCGCGAAATACCTTGCCCTAAGTGGATTTTTAGCGGTGACTCACTGGTGACATCGTGAAATTCATCAACGCTAACGTATACATTTTTTTTACTGGCTTGTGAAATGGTGCATAAGTATTCGCCACCTTCACCGTTAAATAAGCTAACCTGTTGACCTGGTTGCATTCTTAGAACGCGGCCTATGTGTCCTGCGGCATCATCGCCGAGTTGTAATTCTGTGCCGACTTCAATTGTGCCAGCTTGGTAGATATGGGGAATGCGCATAATGACTCTCAGCGATTAATATGCTTATATGGTATGAAAAGCGCAATAACAAAGGCAAGTAATAAAGGTAGTTATGACAACAATTCTTGAGGTTAAGCAGCTTAGTAAGCATTTCTCAGACTTTTGTGCAGTCGATAAAATTGATTTCAAAGTGACTAAAGGTTCGTGTTTTGGTTTGTTAGGACCAAATGGTGCGGGAAAAACCACTACCATTGAAATGCTTGAAGGGATTTTAACGCCAACATCCGGTGACATTTTATTTAATGGTCAGGGCATTACACGAGAAGATTTTCAAAAGCTGGGTATTCAGTTTCAGCATACCGCGTTGCAAGATTATTTAACGGTACGAGAAACGCTAAATTTGTTCTCGTCGTTTTATAAAAGGACGGTGCCAATCGATGACCTTATTACGCAATGTCAGTTAACTGACTTTATTAATGTTGATCACCGAAAATTGTCGGGCGGGCAAAAGCAGCGTTTGCTATTGGCGCTGGCATTAATTAATGACCCAGAGCTAATTTTTTTAGATGAGCCAACCACCGGACTCGACCCCCATAGCAGGCGTTTATTTTGGGATTTAGTAAATGATATTAAAGCGGCGGGCAAAACCATCTTATTGACGACTCACTACATGGACGAAGCCGAGTACTTATGCGACCAAATTGCGATTATGGATAAGGGTCAGATTATCGCGATGAATAGCCCTGAAAACCTATTGAGGGAACATTTTAAAGGTTCATTAATATCGTTACCAAAACAGAATGTAGCGTCACAAATTTCGTTCGCGAATGCCCATTACAGCCAAGACAGTGTGCTTATTCATAGCGATAATACCGAGGCCACATTAGCTCAGTTGTTAACGGAGCAAATTTCATTGCAGGGACTGCAAGTTAAGTCGGCTAATTTAGATGATTTATTCCTAAAGTTAACAGGTCACGCATTACACACTAACGAGGAAAAAACAGATGTTTAAACGATTTTTTGCTGTTTTGGTGGCGCGTAATTTAGAGTTCTTCCGCGACCGTTCGGCGCTCGGTTGGAATTTAGCATTTCCTATTTTGTTAGTGGTTGGTTTCGCCTTTATCTTTAAAAATGATAACCCGACACTGTTTAAAATTGGCTACGTAGGTGATTTACAGCAACACAATATTAGCCAATATAAGCATTTAGAATTTATTGAGTATCAAGATGAAAGTGTGGCAATCGAAAAACTACGCCAACATAAACTGGATTTACTGGTGAGCTTTGATGCAAAACAGTATTGGGTAAATTCAAGTTCTGCCAACGGTTATATTGCAGAAAAATTGCTACTTGCTGATACAACACAAGCAACCGCGCCGTTTGTAAAAGAGGCGATAGAAGGCCAAGAAATCCGCTACCTAGATTGGGTTGTGCCCGGAATTTTAGCGATGAATATGATGTTTTCTTGTTTGTATGGTGTGGGTTATGTGATTGTACGTTATCGTAAAAACGCGGTGCTAAAGCGTTTAAGTGCCACGCCATTAAAGCCGGTAGAATTCCTAGCAGCGCAAATCGTTTCGCGTTTATTGATTGTTGTGGCATTAACGTCTGCCATATTCGTAGCCTGTCATCTTATTTTTGATTTTTATTTAATCGGCAGTATGTTGTGGTTATTAGTGCTGTGCGTACTCGGTGCGTTTTCACTAATTTCGCTATCGTTACTGATCGCGTGTCGTTCTGAGTCGGAAGAATTTACCGGTGGCATTCTCAATTTAGTGTCATGGCCTATGATGATGTTGTCGGGAGTGTGGTTTTCACTTGAAGGCAGCCCGGCATTTGTACAGGTAATTTCTCAGGTATTTCCGCTTACGCAAATGTTGATTGGTGCGCGTGCCGTGATGTTAGAGGGGGCAGGGTTTGTTGAAATTGCACCACAGCTGTTTATTCTCATCGGGCAAAGTGTGGTGTTTCTATTGCTTGGCGCTCTATTCTTTAGCTGGAAAGGGCAAACGCGATAAACCGCGCTTGCTCAAATTCCAATTAAAGCAGATGTTACAGCGAGAACAAACGCAGTAGTAAAATTCCTATAGCAATATGAACAGCAAGCTCAATACTGGCGATGCCGATGTTGTCTTGTTGTTCCACTTCAATGTTGTTTTGTACTTTTGGTAGCGCCAGTTTTAATACCAATAATGCGGTAATTTGGTGCAGTGCAACAAACACAACTACGTTTAATAAAATCATAATGATATTGTCGATAAAGTTACCGGCAATAAACTGAATGCTGGCAAGTGCCGCAAAAATTGCTAGCGATAATGCAATCATGCGTGACGCAAAGCGCAAGCCTATTGACGTGTTGTCGTAGGCAAAATAAGTTTGCATTGAAGCGCCTTGATTAGTCGCGGCAAAGCGTTTTTCTTGCCAGCGAGTATGCAGCAAAATAATAAATTGAATGGCAATAAACGCGATAATATCAATCAGTAAAGTATTAAAGTTTGTCGCTTTAGACCATTTGTAAAGACCAAGCACAATGATTGAATTTGCCAGCAATACGCCGGTATCGATGAGTGCTGCGCATACATTGCGCTTTTCTATTGCCCTTGCTTCATTAAAATCTCTTAGAATGAGGCGGTTATGGATCCACTTGCCAAACCAAATAAACACTAATGCGAGCGCGAGTGCGAGTGCCATGTGCGGTAAACTTTCTTGCCATTGCGACAAGTCAAATTCCCTTGCAATAAAACTAACAACTAAAATAATGCTGAAAATAGAAGACGCATAACTAATGCCCATAGCAAAGTTATCTTTTTTCGCTAATTCATCCATTAAATCATGTTCGCTGCTGTCGGCTTGTAACTGCTTTTTAACCACCATTAAGACAACCAAAACCAATAGTCCGGTGATGGCGAATGCGACTAAAAGATCGTTAGATAGACTGATATAAGACATAAAAATAGCTTTCTTTTTTGCTAAGATACTGGATAGCTTTAGAATTAAGTTTAAGAGTGTAAGTAAGTTATGGAGTTAGCACAAGGTTTACAACAACTGGGGCAGCAGCGATTTAATGAGATTTTTGCTGATAAGCAAGCTGAACCAAATGTAGTGGCACTATTAGCGTTGAGCGACTTTGCTTTTCGTATATTGGCGCAGCATCCACACTTTATCGACTATTTACACAATGACCAATGGCTTGCATCACGCGATACCAGCGCTGTTTTTGATACGCAGTCACTTGCTAAGATTGCAGAAAGTGATGCATTTCAAACGCTCAGAGAGTATCGCAACTTGCATTGGTTAAAGCTCGCATACCTTGATCTTGTGCTTAAAAATGATATTCGCGACAGCATTAGTTACACCTCTCAATTAAGTGAACAGTTAATAGATTCAGCGTATCGCTGGGCATATGCCCAGGTTACTAGCGTTTGGGGTAAGCCTACTGATGACAAAGGGGATGCCATGCCGATGCTGATTTTAGGCATGGGCAAGCTGGGCGGTTATGAGCTTAATTACTCGTCAGATATCGACCTGATTTTTACCTATCCATACCAAGTTGAAACCCAAGGTGGACGTAAATCGTGTGAAGCGCAGGTTTTCTTCACTAAAGTAGCGCAAAAAACCATTGCCGCATTGAATCAGGTCACACCTGAAGGGCAAGTTTTCCGCGTTGATATGCGCCTTCGACCGTTTGGCGACAGTGGCCCATTAGTTATGAGCTTTAATGCAATGGAAGAGTATTACCAAGAGCAAGGTCGTGATTGGGAGCGCTATGCCATGTTAAAGGCGCGGTTACTTGGCACTGAATCAAGCTATTGGCAGGAGTTTTACGATTTACTAAGGCCTTTTGTTTATCGTAAATACATAGATTTTTCGGTGATTGAATCGCTTCGAAAAATGAAAGCACTTATCGCACAAGATGTGCGTCGTAAAGGGCTTACTGAAAACATTAAACTTGGTGCTGGTGGTATTCGTGAAGCCGAGTTTGTGGTGCAAGCACTGCAAATGATCCGAGGAGGGCGCGAGCCAAGTCTACAGGTGCAATCATTTTGTAAAGCGCTGGAAGCATTAGCAACGCTTAACGAAGTACCACAAGACGTTGCCAATACATTAACTGACGGGTATTTGTTCTTACGCCGTATTGAGCAATATTTACAGCAGTTTGATGACAAACAAACACAAACATTGCCACAAGATGACCTTGGCCAAATGCGTTTAAGTGCGTTGTTAGAAACGTCAAATTATGGTGATGCAACAGCATTGATTAACCAACAAATGCGACTTATTCACGATGAGTTTAATGCCATGATAGGCGCGGAAGATGACGATGAACAAGATGTCGATTCGCGCTATGAACTGTTGTGGGAAAAGCCAAGTATCGAGGTGATTAGTTCGCATTTGTTGTTTGGACAAAATACCGAGTTTTTTAATATCGTTTATGATTTTAAAGTGTCGGGAACCAAGCGCAAACTGGGCGGGCGCGGGCGCGATGTGCTTGATAAATTGATGCCGCTATTACTACAGCAAGCAGATAAATGCGGTTGTGAACCGAGTATTCTTAAGCGCGTACTCGCTGTGGTAGAGAAAGTGATTTCACGTACAGCCTATTTGGAGTTATTACTAGAAAACCCAGGGGCACTCAATCAGCTATTTAAACTCTGTGCGCATAGCAAATGGATAGGTGAACATTTAGCTTGTTATCCTATTTTGCTGGATGAATTAATTGACCCAGCCCAGCTTTATAAAACCTTGCCATTAAGTGGCTATGAGCAGGAAATCCGTCAGTACTTTTTACGTATCGATGAAAATGACTTAGAGCTGCAAATGGAAGCATTGCGTCAGTTTAAACAAACGCATCAATTACGTATTGCTGCGGCAGATGCCACCGGTGTGCTCGATGTTATGAAAGTAAGCGACCACCTTACGGCATTATCAGAAGCGATAGTAGCTCAGTGTGTAAATCTGGCTTGGCAGCAAATGGTAACGCGTTTTGGCTATCCACCTGAGGCTAGTGATGATGAAAAAGGCTTTGCAGTTATCGCGTATGGCAAAGCGGGTGGGGTAGAGCTAGGCTACGACTCTGATCTTGATTTGGTATTTGTGCATAACTGTGATGGTGTTGGGCAAACTAATGGCGATAAACAAATCGATGCGCGCCAGTTTTATTTGAAGTTAGCACAGCGTTTATTGCATTTATTTAATACTCGTACCGCTTCTGGCATTCTTTATGAGCTTGATACACGCTTACGCCCAGAAGGGGCGTCTGGCTTATTGGCTATTAATATTGAAACTTTCCGTGAATATCAGTTAAAGCAGGCGTGGACATGGGAACATCAGGCGCTGGTGAGAGCGCGCATGACCTATGGGCAAGCGTCGTTACTCGCACGTTTTAATGAAATTAGAAATGAAGTGCTGTCGCGTCAGCGTGATGAACAAAAATTACGTGAGGACGTCGTAAACATGCGACAAAAAATGCGCGACCATTTAATTAAAGCCAGTGGTGCTGAGTTTGATATTAAACAAGGCGTAGGGGGCATGGCGGATATTGAGTTTTTGGCGCAATATTTTGTCTTAAAAAATGCCTATGCTCAGCCAAAAATAACTCAGTATTCCGATAATATACGTATATTTGCCAGTGCAGCAGAGCATGGGTTTATTGAGCCTATTGAAATGCAGCAGCTAACATCAGCATATTGCGATTATCGTGAACTGTACCACCAAGTGAGTTTACGCCAAGAAGCGAAGCTAGTGAGCCTTGAAAGCGTGCAAAACGATGTGAACGCCGTTACGACAATTTGGCAAAAGTATTTAGCTTAGAGAGTCGCTTTCACGCAGTTATCACGCACATAGCGAGTTGGATTTTCAGTGATAACTGCGGTGCTGTGTTTGTAACAGAAAAAGCCGTACACCGTGTTTTCGAAGTCACTGTCGATGGCTTTAGAAACTTGGTACAGGGTTGTTATAAAGGTTTCGTCTACGCGAAAGTTATCTTTAATGACGTAATCTTTGTTGAGATACCACAAAAACTCGATGCCTTCTTGCTTGGCAAAATCTGACATCACTTCTTTTAATGTATCGCCTTTCGCGAAGCGGCGCGCTTTAATTTCACCGCGCCAATGCGCTGGAATTTTGTTTGAGGTACGACGTTGCCTTAGTTGCTCAGCTAACGAGCTGTCGGGTTCGTCTAATTGAATGACGTATTTCTCGCGTTCAGTCATCGAGCTTAAGGTACTGCGAAAGCTATTATAGAAGTTAGATAAGCCCTCTGCTGCTGCATTTGATTTGTTAGCTTCTAATACAGGCCCTTTGCCAAGTAGAAGATACAGTGCGGCCGCAATTAAGATAAAACCCAAAGATAAATGTTTAATCCAAAACCACACAACGACACTCACAATGATTAAATATAAAGCAAGTCAATAATAGCTGTAACCTAATACTAATTTGCATAATACTTAATTCGTATTTTTAGGTGATAAGTTAACACTGATAACACTTTATCTGTTTTTGACAGAGTTAAATGACAAGCCGCTTTACAATTTGAAGCGTAAAGCGGCTATGTATTATTTTTTATAGTACGACTGAGCGTTTGGATCTTTTTGCGTTTTAAAGCGACGGTGAAGCCACAAATATTGTTCAGGTGCTTTGGCTATAGCCTCTTCCATAGCCTGGTTGACACGTGTTACATCGTCAATATCGTTCCCGGTTGGGAAGTTTTCAAACACTGGGCTGACGTCAAGATAGTACTTATTATCCTTACGGTAGGTAGATAGTGCGACGGTTTCACTTTTCTTGCTGCTGGCAAAAATAAGCGTGCCAGTTGTAGTACACGTTTCTTTAACCGCGAAAAACGGTACAAATTCAGAACGTTTGCGGCCATAGTCTTGATCAGGCAAGTAATAGCATAACTTTTGTTGGCTTAATGCTTTTAATAAGCTCTTTACATCGCGCTTTGTCACCAGTGCTTCACTAAAGCGTAGGCGACCATTGACAATAATGTATTCCATTAACGGGTTATTGTGAGGGCGATAAAATCCAACTCCGTTGTTTTGTATTCCCATCATGCGGCCCGCAACTTCTAAGTGCATCATATGAGGAACCAGCAACAATACGCCTTTGCCATTATTAATCGCTTTTTCAATATGGTGATAACCAGTAATGCCACCAAAGTGCTTTTTTGCACGCCACTGAGGCCACCACCACGCCATACCCGATTCAAAAATCGCAATGCCGGTATTTTCTAAGTTCTCTTTTACTAATTTTGCCTGCGCTGCTTTGTCTAGTTCGGGAAAGGCTAACGCAATATTGACTTCGGCGATTTTACGGCGTTTTTTTACAAACCTATAAACTAGGCGACCTAATAATTTACCCAGCCAAATTTGTAGTCGATACGGTAACCAAGACAGAAGATACAAAATCAGCACACTTAACCAAGTAAGCCAATATTTTGGAGCAAGAAAAGAATATGAAAATGGCGCTTTAGTGATCACAATATTCGAAGGAAAAAGTAAAAATTAGCGCGAGTATAACAAAAAGAGAGGAAAACGTGGGAATTGATTTATTCCCACGTGGCATTACATCACCGAGATTAGTTTAAACCGCGGTTAATTGCTTCGATATCACTGCGCGACAGTGTACCTTCAGCAAGTTTTAAGCCCAGTGTAGAAACTACGTAACGGTAACGTACCGCAGATAAATTACGGCTCGCGTCATATAAGTTACGTGTACTTAGCAATACGTCAACGATAGTACGTGTACCTACTTCAAAACCTGCTTCAGTTGCTTGTAATGCACTTTCTGCTGAAACAACCGCTTGCTCAAGGGCGCGGTAAGTAGCGATATCTGACACTACTTGGTTGTAAGAAGTACGTACTTGCTTATTTACATTGCGGTATGCGCTTTCAAACTCTTGGCTTGCAGCAACAAAGTACTCAGATGCTTGGTTTACAGCAGCTTGTGTACCGCCACCTTGATAAATCGGCACAGTGAAGTCTAGACCAACTTTTGTTTGGTCAACACGGGGGCCAGTTTCACCTAGTCCATCACCATAAGACGCTGATAACGTAAGCTTTGGATAATGCCCCGCTTTTGCTTGTTCAATTTGCTCTTTCGCAATATCTACAGAAACGCGTGACACCTGCAGTGAAATATTGTTTTCTTTTGCAGATTCAACAAACTCAGTGCTCTTACGCGCTGGTTTTACCGTTGAGAACTTGTCTGTATTAAGTGCGTTAAGCTTTTCGTGATATTTACCCGTGATTTCACCTAGTTCTTCACGTGCTGTCTCAACATCGTTAAGCGCCACAATTTCTCGGGCTACTGCGTTATCGTATTGTGCTTGCGCTTCGTGTACATCAGTAATAGCTGTTAAGCCTACCGCGTGACGTTGTTTTGTTTGCTCTAACTGACGCTCAATCGCACGCTTTTCAGCGCGCACAAACTCTAAATCATCTTGGCGTGCTAGTACGTTAAAGTAAGCATTTGATACGCGTACAATCAGGTTTTGCTGCGCTAATCGGTAGCTTGCATCAGCTTGTAGCGCTTGCTTTTCTGCTATGTTTAGTGATTTCCATGAGCCTAAGTTGAATAGGTCTTGGTCTAGTCTAACGCCGCGGCTAAACGTATCAGAATCGCCAGCATCGCCATCAACTTTTTCATAACCCATTGATGCGCCAATTTGTGGTAATAAACGCGCCATTGCGATGTCAGTGTTGTAGTCTTGTGCATCACGTGTTGCTTTTGCTTTTAGTACAACAGGATCGTTTGCAAGTGCAATTTCGTATACTTGCATAAGGTCTTCTGCATTAGCGTTTGTAACTGAAAAGCCACAGCTTAATGCAACAAGCGCAGATAGTAATTTCTTTTTCATAGTGGTTGTCATCCCCAGACAATTTTTGAAAGCATCTTAGCGTGTTTTTTTATTGATTAGAAAAACAATACAGTAAAACAAAGTATTCAAGTGTAACAGAATATGAAAAATTCGTTTTATTCACTTTATCAGCTAAAATACCGAAAATTCGATAGATTATCGAATAGATTTTAAACTAATTAATCACCTTTTATATGGCCAAAATTACAAAATTCAAGCAATCAGACGTAGAAATCGTCGCGAAAAAGCGCACTTTTAACGGTTTTTTTAAAATTGATGAATATCACTTTCGTCACGCATTATTTGCCGGTGGGCAATCCGATGTGATTGTGCGAGAAATATTTGAACGCGGTGATGCAGTAGCTGTCTTACCTTATGATCCAAAATTGGATGCGGTGCTGCTTATCGAACAAATACGCATTGGTGCATTTAACGATGATAAATCGCCATGGTTGCTTGAAGTGATTGCAGGTATGACTGATGGCATTAAAGATTACGAAGCCGTGGTAAAAAAAGAAGCGAAAGAAGAGTCTGGCATAACACTTGATAATATTAAGTTTATGCTGTCGTATCTTTCAAGCCCCGGCGGAACATCAGAGCGTTTATACTTATATTATGGTGAAGCGGATTTATCGCGAGCTGGTGGCATTTATGGCGTACCTGAAGAAGGTGAAGATATTAGGGTACATGTAATCCCAATAGAAAAGGCGTTTCAATTACTTGATGAAGGTGAAATGGATAATGCAGCCACCGTAATTTGCTTGCAGTGGCTTAAATTAAATATTGATGCAATAAGAGAGAAGTACAGTACGTGTTAGCACAGGCTTATCGACAAAATTTACCTAAGTACATTCGTTTATGTGAGCAAAACTATGCACGCATAAACCGCCTGATGCCAAAAGAAAATGATAGAGGGGCGGTGAATAAGGTATTGGTAGGTGGTTTTGAGTTTACGCTTACCGTATTAGAAGCATCTCCTTATACTAATTTAGTCTCGCTTAAACAAACAGACCACCAAGTGATAGGGTTTACGCGACCTGATTTAAACGTGCGTGTCTATCACGATGCCAAAGTTGCAGAAGTAGTATGTAAATATTATCCCAAACGGGTTAAACCGGCCTATGGTTACCCAAACCCTGATATGCATCAAAAAGATGAAAAATATCAATTGAATGCATTTTTAAAAGATTGGTTAGAATACTGTATTAACCAAGGGCGTAGCACTTTCCACTGGGATACCGATCATGACATGGTTTAGCCAACGCGAACACTTTGATAAAGCGCAATTAACACTGGTTCATATCACCGATAGTCATGTTTTTGCAGAACCAAATGGTGAATATTTTTGTGTAAATACCGCAAATAATTTAGCAAAAACATTGGCGTGTATTAAATCAATTGAATGCGATGCTATTATTTTTGGCGGAGATTTAACACAAGATCACAGTGAAGCGTCATATCACTTGTTTGCTCACTTGGTACAACAAGCAGGCCTCGCTGATAAGTTGTTTTGGCTACCGGGCAATCATGACGAAATAGATATTTATCGCGAGATTTTTAGTCAGTATGGCATTCGCGACAGCAAAGTGTTGGAAAATGATCACTGGCAAGTGCTATTGGCTAATTCTAAAGGGCCAACGCCTGCAGGGTGTGTAAGTGAGATGCACCTCAACGAGATAAAACATGAGTTAACGGGTAATACCAAGCATGCTTTGCTGTTTACTCATCATCACCCAATCCCTATTCAGGGTTACCTTGATAAACATATGTTGGAAAATGGCGAAGCACTGCTTTCACAATTAACCCAATTTAAAAAGGTGAAAGGGTTAATCCATGGTCATGTTCACAACGAATATAGCTGGTTGTTTAACGAGTTTGCAGTATTTGCTACGCCTGCCACCTCGATACAATTTGAAAAAAATACCAGCGATTGGCAACAAGTCGACTTAGGTCCTGCCTTTCGTATGATACGATTACAGCAAAATGGCAGTTTAAACACTCAGGTAGTATGGCTAAACAACGCGTAATATATATTCATGGTTTTAATAGCTCACCAGAATCATTCAAAGCACAACAATTTGGTCAGTATTTAGCGAAATATCATGATGTTGAGTATTTAGTACCAAAACTAAACCATGAACCGCGTGAAATTTTGCTGACGCTCGAAGCGCTAATAACGGCCAATACTAAATTGATTGGTAGTTCATTAGGCGGATACTTTGCGACTATTTTATCCGAGCGCTATCAACTGCCAGCGGTGGTTGTTAATCCGGCGGTTGCACCATTTGACCTAATGCATGATTACCTAGGTACGCAGTACAACCCATATCAAGATTACTATTACGTTGTGACTGAACGTCATGTTGACCAGTTAAAGCAGTTTTACATTGCTAACTTGTCACAGCCTGAGTTGATTTTACTTTTACAACAGATGGGTGATGAAGTATTAGATTTTTCACAGGCGGTCGATTATTATAAAAACTGCCGTCAGCACGTTGAATTTGCTGGCGATCACAGCTTTATAGGGTTCGAACGTTATTTTCCTGTTATTGTAGATTTCCTGAAAATATCGTAAAACAATAGTGATAAGGGAATAACCTATAAAAACGCGCTAAAACCTAGTAAAAAAATACCCAGAAAAGGGCAGCTAGGTATCAAAGATAATTAATATAAAAGAACCGCATTTCATGACGACACAAGATTATAATGCAGAAGCCATTGAGGTTTTAAATGGACTCGAACCGGTAAAGCGCCGTCCCGGCATGTATACCGATACCACACGTCCAAACCACCTTGGCCAAGAAGTTATCGATAACAGTGTGGATGAAGCCTTAGCTGGGCATGCATCGAAAATTGATGTGATCCTGCACGAAGACAACTCGCTGGAAGTAGTCGATGATGGCCGTGGTATGCCAATCGATATCCACCCCGAAGAAGGTATTCCAGGCGTTGAGCTTATTCTTACCAAACTTCACGCCGGTGGTAAGTTTTCAAACAAAAACTATCAATTCTCAGGTGGTTTACACGGGGTAGGTATTTCCGTTGTAAATGCCTTATCAACGCGTGTATTAGTTACCGTACGACGCGATGCAAAAGTGTATGAAATTGCGTTTGAAAACGGTGATAAGGTACAAGATTTAACCGAGGTCGGTACCGTGGGCAAGCGCAACACCGGTACGTCAGTACACTTTTGGCCTGATCCAAGCTACTTCGACTCGGCAAATTTCTCGCTATCAAAGCTCAAGCATTTATTAAAAGCCAAAGCGGTTCTGTGTCCTGGCTTAAAAATCCGTTTTATCAATAAACAAACTAAAGAAACCATTGAATGGTTTTTTGAAGATGGCTTAAAAGATTACCTTGCTGATGCGTTAAAAGAATACGAAGTCTTACCGAAACAACCATTTACCGGTGAGTTTGCCGGTTCTACTGAAGGTGTTGATTGGGCGGTATTATGGTTGCCTGAAGGCGGCGAAGGGGTTTATGAAAGTTATGTAAACCTTATTCCAACAGCGCAAGGTGGTACCCATGTAAATGGTCTGCGCCAAGGTTTGCTAGAAGCAATGCGCGAATTTTGTGAATTCCGCAATTTATTACCGCGTGGGGTAAAACTAACACCTGACGATATTTGGGACCGCTGTAGCTATGTGCTCTCGGTTAAAATGCAGGACCCACAATTTGCAGGTCAAACTAAAGAAAAATTATCGTCACGTGCAACCTCAGCATTTGTTTCGGGTGTGGTAAAAGATTCGTTTAGCTTATGGCTTAATGAGCATACAGATATTGCAGAGTTGCTTGCCGAAATTTGTATTAGCAACGCGCAAAAACGTATGCGTGCGGCGAAAAAAGTAGTTCGTAAAAAAATCACCTCAGGCCCAGCGTTACCCGGTAAATTAACCGACTGTAGCACGCAAGAAAGCGAGCGCAGTGAACTCTTTTTAGTAGAGGGTGACTCGGCGGGTGGTTCAGCTAAACAAGCACGCGATCGTGAGTTCCAAGCGGTAATGCCACTGCGCGGTAAAATTCTTAATACGTGGGAAGTTGAGTCAGGGCAAATTCTTGCGTCGCAAGAAGTGCATGATATCTCTGTGGCGATTGGTATGGATCCAGATTCAAAAGATTTAACTAATCTACGCTATCACAAAATTTGTATTTTAGCGGATGCGGATTCCGATGGATTGCACATTGCAACCTTGTTGTGTGCGCTGTTTGTAAAACACTTTCCAGTGTTGGTAGAGCAAGGGCACGTATATGTAGCAATGCCACCGCTTTACCGAATCGATGTGGGTAAAGAAGTATTTTATGCCCTTGATGAAGATGAAAAGACCGGCATTTTAGACCGTATTGAAGCAGAGAAAAAGCGTGGCAAGGTGAATGTGCAACGCTTTAAAGGCTTGGGTGAAATGAACCCAATGCAGCTGCGCGAGACGACAATGGATCCAAATACTCGCCGCCTAGTGCAATTAAGCTTAGAGGGCGACGAAGAAACGTTGGAAGTAATGGATATGTTACTTGCCAAGAAGCGCTCAAGCGATCGTCGCGAGTGGTTAGAAACCAGTGGCGACCAAGCGGATTCATGGAACTCATAACTAGCATTAAAAAATTTAGGTAAACGAGCATGTCAGATCTCGATACCCTCGCGATGCAAGGGATAGAAAAACAAACAATGGCGCAGTTTACGCAAAGCGCCTATTTAAATTACTCAATGTACGTAATTAAAGACCGTGCCTTGCCACACATTGGCGACGGTTTGAAACCAGTACAACGTCGTATTGTTTACGCGATGAGTGAACTAGGCCTATCGGCAGCGGCAAAATACAAAAAATCAGCCCGTACCGTGGGTGATGTACTTGGTAAATATCACCCACACGGTGATAGCGCCTGTTATGAAGCCATGGTACTTATGGCGCAGCCGTTTTCTTACCGTTATCCGCTGGTGGATGGTCAAGGTAACTGGGGTGCGGCAGATGATCCTAAGTCTTTTGCGGCAATGCGTTACACCGAAGCGCGTTTATCTAAGTTCTCTGAGGTTTTATTAAAAGAACTAGGCCAAGGCACAGTCGATTGGATCCCTAACTTCGATGGCACCATGAAGGAGCCGGAAGTACTGCCAGCACGTTTACCGCATATTTTATTGAATGGTATTACCGGTATTGCAGTAGGTATGGCAACTGATATTCCGCCGCACAATGTACGCGAAGTGGCAGATGCGTGTTGCACATTACTGGATAAACCAAAAACCGAACTTGAAGAGCTACTTGATTTAGTACAAGCACCGGATTACCCAACGGATGCGGAAATCATTACGCCTAAGGCTGAAATTCGCAAAATCTACTCAAGTGGTAAAGGCTCTATCAAAATGCGCGCGGTGTATACTGAAGAGCAAGGTGATATTGTCATTACGGCGTTACCTCATCAGTGTTCTGGTGCGAAAGTGTTAGAGCAAATAGCTACGCAAATGCGCGCTAAAAAGCTACCTATGGTGGCCGATTTACGTGATGAATCCGATCATGAAAATCCAACGCGTATTGTGATTGTACCGCGTTCAAATCGCGTTAAAGCTGAGCCACTTATGGCACACTTATTTGCGACCACCGACCTTGAGAAAAACTACCGTGTTAACTTAAACATGTTGGGCCTAAACGGCCGTCCTCAAGTAAAAGACTTAAAAACAATTCTATCTGAGTGGTTAGTGTTTAGACGCGAAACGGTTCGTCGCCGTTTACAATACCGCTTAGACAAAGTATTGGCACGTTTACATATTTTAGAAGGCTTATTGATTGCCTTTTTAAATATCGACGAAGTAATTGAAATTATCCGCAGTGAAGATGAACCAAAGCCCGTTTTAATGGCGCGTTTTGGTATCACTGAAACGCAAGCGGAAGCAATTTTAGAACTTAAACTTCGCCATCTTGCTAAATTAGAAGAAATGAAAATTCGCGGTGAGCAAGACGAGCTTGCAAAAGAGCGCGATAAGCTTGAATTAACCCTTGGTTCAGAGCGTCGTATGTCGACGCTACTGAAAAAAGAAATTCAAGAAGCTGCTGAGCTTTATGGTGACGACCGTCGTTCGCCTGTAGTTGAGCGCGGCGAAGCTAAAGCCTTAAGTGAAAAAGACTTAATGCCATCAGAAAGCGTTACTGTTGTGCTTTCTGAAAAAGGCTGGGCACGTTTTGCTAAAGGCCATGATATTGACGCGGAAGGCCTGAGTTATAAATCAGGTGACAGCTTTAAGTCTCTTGCTAAAGGGCGCAGCAATCAGCCGAGTGTATTCTTAGATAGCTCTGGCCGAGCATTTGCAACCGATACCCATAGTTTACCTTCTGCCCGTAGCCAAGGTGAACCAATGACAGGGCGCTTTAATGTGGCACCTGGAGCGAACCTTGAACACGTGGTTATGGGTGAAGAAAAAGCCAACTTCCTGATGGCATCAGATGCAGGTTATGGCTTTATTACCGAGTTTAACGACTTGGTGAGTAAAAATAAGAACGGTAAAGCACTGGTAACGATTCCAGAAGCTGCATTATTAATGACACCACAGCCAATTCACGACATTACGACAGATCGCTGTTTAGCAATCTCCAACGAAGGTCGCATGCTGATCTTCCCAATTCGTGATTTGCCAAAACTAGGTAAAGGTAAAGGAAATAAGATCATTTCCATTCCGAGTGCCCGTGTTAAATCACGAGAAGAGTTTGTTAAAGTGCTGGGCATCGTGCCAGATGGCGCGTCTGTTACCTTACATGCAGGTAAGCGTAAACTAACGTTAAAACCAAGTGATTTAGAACATTACTACGGCGAGCGTGGCAGACGTGGTAATAAGTTACCGCGTGGTTTACAGCGTGTAGACTTAATGGAAGTTGAGTTTACTGCCGCACAAGAATTGATCGACGATGCTATTGATGCGGAAAATAGCGAAGATTAGTGCTTCTTTGCGTCGAAAAGCGTTAAAATAACGAAAACCAGTCTCAATATGCGGCTGGTTTTTTTATAAACCGTGTTTTTTAGCTTACACATGTTAGCTAAAATTCGTATAATGGCGCGCTTAGTTATTGGAGACGTTATTTTGATATTTGCTGTTCGCTTAGTACTACTTGCGATTTTTATCTTTTTTAGTGCGATCTTTGGCTTGCTATTATGTTTAGTGATGCCGTTTAACCGCAACCATGTTCATCGTTTTGCTTCTTGGTATGGCAGCATGCAGGTGTTATTGGGCGCAAAAGTTGAAGTGAAGGGATTAGACAAACTGGATAAAAGTAAATCCTACGTCTATGTTTCAAACCATCAAAATAACTATGATTTGTTTACGGTTACCAATGCGGTACCAGAAAATACCGTAAGTATTGGTAAAAAAAGCATTCGCTTTATTCCATTTTTTGGCCAGCTGTACTGGTTATCAGGCAATATTTTAATTGATCGCAATAATAAATCGAAAGCAAAAGGCACAATTGATAAGGCCGCATCAAAAATTAAAAACGATAAGATTTCTGTGTGGTTATTCCCTGAAGGTACGCGCAGTTATGGCCGCGGTTTATTACCATTTAAAACAGGCGCGTTTCACACGGCTATGCAAGCCGGTGTGGAGGTTGTGCCGGTTTGTATGAGTACAACAACAGGGCGTATTAAATTAAATCGTTGGGCTAACCCAACCATTTATGTTGAATTACTTGATCCGATTTCGTTGGAAAAGGATGTATCGGCAAGAGAGCACGCAAAGCGAATTCATGCTATGATGCAGAGTAAAATTGAACAGCTAGATGCTAAAGTAGAGAGCGATTGTGGAAAACTGGCGCGAAATAAGTGAAGACATTGTTGAGTCGTTATTAGAAGACGGCTCAAACCCAGACAAACTGTACGAAGTAGAACACCACTTTGTATGTGAAGATTTTGATAAGCTAGAAGAAGCGGCGCTTGCTGCATTCAAACTTGGTTTTGACGTGGAAGACCCAGCTGAACTTGAATTAGAAGATGGCAGCAAAATTTGGGGCTTTGACGTTGTAGTTGAATGTGAACTTGACGCAGAACTTATTCTTGAAGATGTAGATAAACTTATCGATCTTGCTGCAAAAGCTGGTGTGGAATACGATGGCTGGGGTACTTACTTTCAAGAGTAAGCTTCTGTGTTGTATTGACAAATCGAGTACCAAAAAATAGCGCCAAATGGCGCTATTTTTTATTGCGGCTTATCTTGTGAGAGTTTGAACGGGGAGAACAATAAGACAGGCACTAAAATCAATGTGTGAATTGATAACCAAGCAAGGGTTCCTTCATATACGCCTAACGCTGTAACTGCTGTAAATAGGGCTAGTGCAGACGATACGACCGCCAGCAGCCAATAAAGACCTATCGGACTATTGCTATCAAAGCGAATACTTTCAGCGCATTGGTTACTTTTGAAATAGCACGACATTGCAATAATTACCGTAATAAATGAAAAAGCAATCAAAATAACTTCCATGGTTTTTCCCTGCTAGGTTTACATGTTGGTTAGATTATACTGCGCAGAATTGCAAGTCAATAAAAATGATAATGATTATCAATTAATTCGATCGTAAATGTATAAGTGCCAATAATCATAAAGTCTTTTGTCTTTTAAGGCGTATAGTTTAGTGAGTGTAGTGGCAAAGCTGTCAAACTCTCAACACTCCACGTTTTTAATGAAAATAATGATTCAATATTTGCAGGGTTAAAGACGTGTATAAGGCTGCGTTTTTTAACAGGTAACAATGGCGATAGAAGTTGTACAGACTGTGAAAGATGTTAAATCTATACAGTCGCAATAAACACAAAAGTTGTTTTGGCTACATTTGATGAAAAAAAGGTTAACAAAGGAGGAATTGGCAATGCTAAAAATGACTTGTGCGAATGAGCTTCAAGATCACAATAAATAGAAAACACGCTTTAGCGCGTGTTGGTCACCTCAAAACGAGGTTGCGATTTTAAACACTTTACCTGCAGCTAACTTTTGCTGCGATATTGAAACCGTCTAATCGTTTAACACCGATAAATGTTCAAGCTCACGATAAAGCTCTTCTTCATCTCCCATATTGAGTTCGATAAGGCGTTTTAAATGCGTCACACTGTCAATTTCAATTTGCTCACAGCGTAGCCCCAATTGGTCACTTTCAACATGTGCCAGCGACACCAGCATCTCAATCGCAATATCGCTGTTAGAAAGTTGAAACACTAACTTGGCGTGATGCGAAAGATCACACGCAGTAGGCCAGTTATCAGGCTTATTTAAAAGTGCACCTTTAAGCGATAAATCAAGGATTTCAGCGTTATACTCTACGCCCATAAAGGTTAATTTTGCAGGCGTGCGGTAAATAATACGAGTGAAATGTCGTCTTTCTTGCATTAGGAGCGCTCCTTATCGTCATCTTTAAAGCATAGCCGATTAACAAAAAATATTAAATATTTTCATGCTGATATGTTTAAATAGCGGGCGCCACTTATGGAATTTATTTTTAAAGGGAAAAACAATGCCAGAACACGCAGAAAAACAAAAGATTGATCACGGTGAATTGAAAAAAACCGGATTTTGGTTAAATCAGGCGTTTATGATTGTATCGACAATTGTTGGTGTATATTTAGCTGCACAAAGCGGTCTTGAACAAGCGCTAAAATTCGATACGTTAAGCAAAATGGAAGATAACTATTATCTGCGCATGTCGTTATACGATGAATTAGATGACGCGGTTAAAGAAATTGAAACGTACGCAAAAGTCCTCGCCAAAAGCCCGCCAAAAGTAGTGATTACAGAGCAGCGTCCAATGCTCGACAAATACGTTTGGCAAACCATGAAGTACAATCCCACTACCTTGGAAACGCCGAGTGAAATTCTTTCTGAAGTGCGCCGCTTTTACGGTAAGGCTGACCGCACCATCGATCAGGTAGGTCGCTGGGCCATTGGTTCACGCCATGCATCAAAATTATTGTTAGAACAAACGGAATATTTTAAAAATGGTCCGCTGTTAAAACTTAAAGACAGTGCTGATGAGCTAAAACGCTTATTAGCGAAAGAAGATATTCAAATTGGCGTATTAAAAGGAGAGTAATGAGCCATGACCAAACGTTGTCCAAAGTGCGTTAATGTAGCACTAGAAGTTACCCATTATTGCGGTGAAGAAATTGATGTTTGCCGTCAGTGCGGCGGTTTATGGTTTGAGAAAAACCAAGTTAATCGCATGATTGAAGAGATTAATGACGGCCCGATTGGCGAGTGCTATAGCCATCACTTTGGTGAGCCTCAAGGTAGCACAGAATTAAACTGCCCTGATTGCGGCAGCCATTTAGAAGCGGTGCACTTATTAAAAGATTATCAAACTGAACTGGATATTTGTCGTAAGTGTGATGGTAGCTGGATTGATAAAGACGAACTTACGTCAGTGGAGAACAGCCCTGAGTTACGCGGTGCACTTGATGAACTAAATAAAAAAGTATCTTGGAAAACTTACTTATTCCAATTCTTAACGCAAATGCCAGTGGAATATAACTTAAAAACCAAGTCAAAACCTTGGGTAAACTGGTCTTTAATTGCGATTAATATTCTGATTTTCTGTGCGTATTTCTTTAATATCGAGAGCTTTGGTTTTGTATTAGAAAACTTTGCACTAAGACCTGCAGATGTTAACAACGGCCAAGAGATTTGGACTTTATTAACGTGCGTTTTTTTACATGGCTCTGTGATGCATTTAGTCGGAAATATGTATTTCTTATACATTATTGGCGATAACTTAGAAGATGCGCTCGGCCATAAAAAATACCTTATGTATTATTTAATATGCGGCATAGGTGCATCGCTGTTTAGCTTAGTTATGTCACAAGACCCGAATATTCCATCGGTTGGCGCCAGTGGTGCAATTGCAGGATTATTTGGCATGTACTTAATGTGGTTTAGACACGCTAGCTTAACCTTTATGTTTGTTATTTATCAAAAGAAACTAAGCGCGGTGTGGTTCTTTGCGATCTGGATAGCAATTAATATTTTCGGTTTAATTGTATTACAAGATGGTGTTGATTATGGCGCGCACATCGGTGGTTTTGTTGTTGGTTTAGTGATTGGTTACTTCTTAAAAGAGAAAGTGCTTGCTGAAAACCCATTAATCAAACTGCTCAATCAGCCAGAAGCTGTGCTAAAACGTTAATAACGCTTATGCATTAAAAAGCCCGCACATTGCGGGCTTTTTTGTATAGTGTGAAAATCAATTAACCGATTTTCTTGTACTTAATACGCTTAGGTTGCGCCGCTTCTGCACCAAGCGTTTTCTTAAGCCATGCTTCGTATTCTGTGTAGTTACCTTCGAAGAAGTTAACTTGACCTTCATCACGGTAATCAAGAATATGCGTAGCAATACGGTCAAGGAACCAACGGTCGTGCGAGATACACATTACACAGCCTGGGAATTCTAAAATCGCATTCTCAAGGGCACGCAGTGTTTCAACGTCGAGGTCATTGGTAGGCTCATCGAGTAAGATCATGTTGCCGCCAGCTTTTAACAGCTTAGCTAGGTGAAGACGGTTACGCTCACCACCTGATAAGTCTTTCACGTATTTTTGCTGGTCGTTACCTTTAAAGTTAAAGCGCGATACATAAGCACGGCTAGCAATTTCAAAGTTACCAATTTTCAATACGTCTTGGCCTTCAGATAATTCTTGGAATACGGTGTTTGAACCATCTAAATCGTCACGGAACTGGTCAACTGTTGCAAGTTCAACGGTTTCACCTAGTTCAAATGAACCTGCATCTGGTGTTTCTTGACCGCCTAGCATACGGAATAAGGTTGATTTACCAGCACCGTTAGCACCGATAATACCAACGATTGCACCTTTTGGTACTGAGAAGCTTAAATCATCAATTAGTACACGGTCGCCGTAGCCTTTTTTGATGTTGTTTACTTCTAGTACTTTATCACCTAGGCGAGGACCTGGTGGAATAAATAGCTCGTTGGTTTCGTTACGCTTTTGGTAATCAGAATGTTGTAGTTCTGAGAATTGTGCCATACGTGCTTTCGATTTAGCCTGGCGGCCTTTCGGGTTTGAACGTACCCACTCAAGTTCTTGCGCAATTGATTTCTGACGTGCTTTTTCCGCTTTTTCTTCTTGCTTCAAACGCGCATCTTTTTGCTCAAGCCATGATGAGTAGTTACCTTCCCACGGAATACCTTCACCACGGTCAAGCTCTAAAATCCAACCTGCCACGTTATCTAAGAAATAACGGTCGTGGGTAATCGCCACAACAGTGCCTTCGTAATCGTGTAAGAAACGCTCTAACCAAGCTACTGATTCAGCATCTAAGTGGTTAGTTGGTTCGTCGAGTAATAGCATGTCTGGCTTTTCAAGTAATAAACGACAAATTGCAACACGGCGACGCTCACCTCCTGAAAGTACTTTAATTGGCGTGTCCCACTCTGGTAAACGAAGTGCATCGGCAGCACGCTCTAGTGCATTATCTAGGTTGTGACCATCGTGCGCCTGAATAATTGCTTCAAGTTCACCTTGCTCTTTTGCCAATGCGTCAAAATCTGCACCGTCCATTGCGTATTCAGCGTAAACTTCATCTAAACGTGCAAGGGCATTCGTTACTTCAGAAAGGGCTTCTTCAACTGTTTCACGTACTGTTTTGTTTTCGTCTAGTACAGGTTCCTGTGGTAAGTAACCAATTTTTGTATCAGGGAACGCGCGCGCTTCACCTTCAAACTCAGTGTCAACGCCCGCCATAATACGAAGCAAGGTAGATTTACCTGCACCGTTTAAACCAAGCACACCAATTTTTGCGCCAGGGAAAAATGAAAGCGAGATATCTTTTAAAATAGTACGCTTTGGCGGCACTACTTTACTTACACGATGCATCGTGTAGATAAACTTATCCGGTAAAGGCATGAATAATCCTATAGTGATTTTAATAATGTAATTGCTGCATATTGTAGTGTGATAAATGGGGGCATTCAATGTCGTAGTAGATTTAAAATGTCATTCTGTTAAGTTAAGGTAAAGTCACATAAAAATAATAGTAATTGCTTACCTATGCCGGCGCTAAATAAAACCTCTCTTTATCTTTTATTTTGTTCAATATTGATGAGTTTTGAACTAAGTGCATCGAATCAGCCAAAAATAGGTTTAGTGCTCGGTGGTGGCGGCGCCAAAGGCGGCGCGCACATTGGCGTGTTAAAGGTACTTGAAGCGAATAATGTAAAAATCGATTATATCGCCGGTACTAGCATTGGTGCTTATGTTGCAGGTATGTATGCCTTGGGATATTCAGCAAGTGAAATTGAAAAATTTATGCTTAATGAAGATTGGAACCAAGGTTATTCAGATGATATTCCAAGAGAAGTATTACGCTATCGCGATAAAGAGTTACGCGATAAATATAATCTACAACTGAATTTTGGTATTCGTGACGGTGCATTGCGCTCATCTAAAGGTTTGCTTGTCGGGCAAAGTATGAGTCGTTTATTGCGAAACTCAACGCGTTCAGTGCATTTGTTTGATGATTTTGACCAGCTGGCAATCCCGTATCGCGCAATTGCGACCGATTTATCGACCAGTGAAGCCGTGGTAATTTCATCTGGTAGTATTGCTGAAGCAATGCAAGCTTCGGCCTCGGTACCCGGGGCTGTGCAGCCGACCGAAATTGATGGTCGCTTGCTGGTTGATGGTGGCATCGCCAATAATTTGCCGGTTGACGTAGTAAAAGAGATGGGCGCAGATATCGTTATAGCCGTAGATATAGGTGCATCACTTGCTCAGTCGAATGAGTTCACATCAACCATGGAAGTACTTGGCCAACTTTCTACCATTTTGACCAATGCCTCAACACAATGGCAAAAACGTTTGCTAAGTGAAAAAGATATTTATATTCGCCCCGACATTGATGACTTAAGCACCACCGACTGGGCTGATTTAGAAGAGTCGTTAGTGCGCGGCCTTGCCGCTGCAAAAATCGCAGAACCAAAACTGCAATCCTTAGCTATTTCACCGAGTGCATTTGAGGCGTATCAAGTCGCTAAGCGCGAGCGCAGCCAAGTGTGGTTTCAGCCAATTTATAACCCAGTACTTGCGATTTCGTTGGATAATTTGTCAGATGTAAATAATAAATTGATACTCAAACACTTTTCGATTAACCCAGGAGACACTCCGTCAGAGCATGATGTGCAGCAGGCGGTAAATCGCGTTTATGCGCTCAATGAATTTGAGCGTGTTGAAACCGAGTTTAAAGATACCGAGCAAGGGCGAGTGTTGGTATTAAAAACAATTGGTAAATCGTGGGGGCCAAACTATTTAGATTTTGGCGCTAATTATCAAAGTGACGTGACAGTAAACTCGGTGCTCTCAATTGATATGGCGTTTACGCGCGGCAATATTAATCGCTATGGAGGGCTTTGGCGCAATGAGATCTCGCTTGGTTTTGAAGAGTATATCGCGACCGAATTTTATCAACCACTAAACGCAGAAGATGACTATTATGCGAGTGCTCGCCTCGCGTTTATCAAAGACAGATACAAGCTACAAACGGTAACGCAAGCGTACTTTGATTTAGAAAAGAATCACCTACGTGGTAATTTGGCGCTCGGTTACAACATTAATAATTTTTGGCGATTTGAGTTTGGCACAATACGTGATGTAGGCGAACTTGAACAAAAATCATTGATAAATGATAAATTCCCCTTTGATCAAACGGGGTTTTACAGCAGTTTGATGTATGACACCTTAGATAGCATTAGTTTTCCAACCCAAGGTAATCGACTACGTGTTTATTATGGGCGTTTTAAAGAAGCGTACGATGATCGCCTGGACCCAATCGACAGTCGCTATGCCAGTAAATACAAAATTGATTGGCGCGGCGCTTTTTCTATTCGCCACCACGGCTTAGTTGGCACAGCATCGTATACCAGTTATGAATCAGACGGTACATTTACCGTTAATACTGAGCGCTTGGGTGGTTTTTTAAACTTATCAGGTTATGGCAAAAACGTGTTAAACGGTCCTAAAAAAACGTTTGGCGCAGTGATTTATCAATACGATTTAGGACGCGATATGCTTAATATGACCAGCATGCCACTTTACCTTGGTGTGAGTGCTGAAGTAGGTAATGTGTGGGATATTCAACAAAGCGTCGATTTATCTGAGCTTATTTTTGCCAGCAGCTTGTTTGTTGGCACCGATACACGCTTTGGCCCAGCTGCATTTGGTTTTGGCGCAACCGACGATGGCGAATCCAGCTTTTTTGTATCATTAGGCAAACACTGGTAGTTGCATAATTAAATTTAATGGATGGTTTGTGTTGTATTTTAAATATTTATATTTCGATTTAAAAATATCATTAAAAATACACTGTGAAAAATTTTCAATCCCTGTTTAAATAACTTCACATATACAAAGTAGGCAAGGGCGCTTTTTAAGCGTACAATACGCCCTTTATCCCACAACCATCTTCTATTTAGGAGTAACCATGTTAGAACGTAGCATGAATATCTCGGATTTTGATCCAGAACTATTTGGCGCAATGGAAAAAGAAAAGCAGCGTCAAGAAGAGCACATCGAACTTATCGCGTCTGAAAACTACTGTAGCCCGCGTGTACTTGAAGCACAAGGTTCTCAGTTAACTAACAAATACGCGGAAGGTTACCCTTACAAGCGTTACTACGGTGGTTGTGAGCACGTTGATGTTGTTGAGCAATTAGCAATTGATCGCGCTAACGAATTATTCGGTACAGATTACGCAAACGTGCAACCGCACGCGGGTTCGCAAGCAAACGCGGCAGTATTCCAAGCGTTACTTCAGCCGGGCGACACAGTTTTAGGTATGAGCCTTGCACACGGCGGTCACCTAACTCACGGTTCACACGTAAACTTCTCAGGTAAAACGTACAACGCAGTTCAGTACGGCCTAAACGAAGAAACTGGCGAAATCGACTACGCACAAGTTGAAGCGCTAGCACTAGAGCACAAGCCTAAAATGATTATCGGTGGTTTCTCAGCATACTCAGGTATTGTTGATTGGGCTAAATTCCGTGAAATCGCAGACAAAGTAGGTGCTTACCTTCTAGTTGATATGGCACACGTTGCTGGCCTTGTTGCTGCAGGCGTATACCCAAGCCCAGTGCCATTTGCACACGTGGTTACGACAACAACACACAAAACACTAGCGGGTCCTCGTGGTGGCTTAATCGTGTCTAACTGTGGTGACGAAGAGATTTACAAAAAGTTAAACTCTGCGGTATTCCCAGGTGGTCAAGGTGGTCCTTTATGTCACGTAATCGCTGCTAAAGCGGTTGCATTTAAAGAAGCACTAGAGCCAGAGTTCAAAGCATACCAAACACAAGTTGTTAAGAATGCGCAAGCTATGGTTGAAGTATTTAAAGCACGTGGTTACGACGTTGTTTCTGGTAAAACAGACAACCACCTATTCTTACTTGATTTAATCAACAAAGATATCACAGGTAAAGATGCGGACGCAGCACTTGGTAATGCTTACATTACAGTTAACAAAAACTCAGTACCAAACGACCCACGTTCTCCGTTTGTAACGTCTGGTCTGCGTATCGGTTCTCCTGCAATCACGCGTCGTGGTTTTAAAGAAGCAGAAGCAAAAGAGTTAACTGGCTGGATCTGTGATGTGCTAGACAACATCGAAGATACAAAAGTACAAGATGAAGTACGTGAGAAAGTAAAAGCAATTTGTGCGAAACACCCTGTTTACGCATAATGTTTTCTCATTGTTAACATGATATGATAAGGCCGCTTTTTTGCGGCCTTTTTTCTTTCGAGAGTTGTTTATGCATTGTCCTTTTTGTACAGCCAATGACACCAAAGTTATCGATTCACGCTTAGTAGGTGGTGGTCATCAGGTTCGCCGCCGTCGCGAATGTAATGAATGTCACGAACGTTTTACTACCTTTGAAGGTGCTGAGCTTGTTATGCCACGCGTAATCAAGCAAGACGGCAGCCGAGAACCGTTTAATGAAGATAAACTTCGCAATGGTTTGCATCGTGCGCTAGAAAAACGCCCTGTCAGTACAGAACAAGTAGAAGAAGTAGTACACCAAATTAAATCGCAATTGCGTGCAACAGGTGAGCGCGAAGTTGACAGTAAAACGGTCGGCGAATTTATTATGGAAGCGCTGAAAAAACTCGATAAAGTTGCTTACGTACGTTTTGCATCTGTTTACCGCTCATTTGAAGACATTAAAGAATTTGGCGAAGAAATCGCACGCTTAGGTGAGTAATCTGATGCACAACAATCGCTTTTCTGAATGTGATCACAAATATATGGCGCGCGCTATCGAGCTTGCTAAACGCGGTCGATTTACCACCACGCCTAACCCCAACGTAGGTTGCGTTTTAGTTAAAGATAATCAAATCATCGGTGAAGGCTTTCATATTCAAGCAGGTGGTCCTCATGCCGAAGTGCATGCACTGAAAATGGCAGGTGACAATGCTAAAGGGGCAACCGCGTACGTCACGCTAGAACCGTGTTCGCATTATGGTCGCACGCCGCCATGTGCTGAAGGCCTAATTAAAGCAGGCGTTAGCCGAGTTGTCGCTGCTATGGTGGATCCAAACCCAGAAGTCGCAGGTCGCGGTTTAAAAATGCTCGAAGATGCCGGAATCGAAACCGATTTTGGCTTATTAAACGATGAAGCCGAAGCACTCAATTTGGGCTTTTTAAAACGCATGCGCACCAACTTGCCTTTTGTACGCTGTAAATTAGCGGCAAGCCTTGATGGCAAAACGGCACTTGAAAATGGTGAAAGTAAATGGATTACCAGTAGTGAATCGCGCCGCGCAGTGCAAGATTTACGGGCAGAAAGTTGTGCGGTACTGTCAGGGGCAGATACCGTTATTGTCGATAATGCGAAATTAAATGTCCGCCCTGATGAATTGACAGATACTGATGCAAAACACAGTACTCGCCAGCCAATCCGCGTGATTATTGATTCGCAAAATCGACTAACGCCGGATCTCGCGTTATTTCAGCAACCATCTAAAATAATTATTGCACGTACAACACTTGATAAATCGCACACTTGGCCGCATTTTGTTGAACAAGTAGTGGTTGAGCAAAACAATAGCAAAGTAGATTTACGCGCTTTATTGTTATTATTAGCCGAGCGCGGCGTTAACTTAGTACTGTTAGAAGCGGGCGCAACCTTGGCAGGTAAAATGTTTGAACAGCAGCTGGTCGATGAACTTGTTCTGTTTATGGCGCCTAAATTGATGGGGCACAGTAGTAAGAGCTTGATTAACTTGCCAACATTTACAACCATGTCTCAAGTCCCTGAACTTGAAATAAACACACTCAAGCAAGTTGGACAGGATATCTGTCTACATGCATTAGTAAAAAGAAATTAATATGTTTACAGGCATTATAGAAGCAACCGGAAACGTTGCGGCAATTGAAATGATTGCTGGCGACATGCGCGTTACCATTAACTCAGGCAAACTTGATTTGGCTGATGTTAAATTAGGTGACAGCATTGCAACCAATGGCGTATGTCTAACGGTTATTGCTTTAACAGGCCACGGCTATGTAGCCGATGTATCAAAAGAAACCCTATCGTTAACCAACTTTGAAAGCTACCAAGTTGGGCAAACCGTTAACCTTGAAAAAGCGTTAATGCCACAATCGCGTTTAGGCGGTCATTTAGTTTCTGGGCATATAGACGGCATTGCAACCGTAACCCGTATTGAAGCCAATGCCCGTGCAACCGATTATTGGCTTTGTGCACCAGCGCAATTACTCAAGTATATCCCGTATAAAGGCTCGGTTTGCATTGATGGCATTAGCCTTACGGTAAACGAAATAAACGACAACGAATTTAAGCTAACCATTGTGCCGCACACAGCAGGCGAAACCACGATTAGTGGCTTTAAAGTAGGTAGCAAAGTGAATTTAGAAGTGGATCAGCTCGCACGTTATTTGGAGCGTTTAATGATGCCACAGCAAGATGCAAAACCAACCAGTTCTCTCACTCATGAGCTTCTAGCGCAAGCTGGCTTTATGAATCGATAACCAGTCGCAAGCAAAGGTAACAAAATGGGCTTACACACTGCAGCAGAAATTATTGAAGATATCCGTCTAGGCAAAATGGTCATTCTGATGGATGACGAAGACCGTGAAAATGAAGGCGACTTAATTATGGCATCTGAGCACATCAGTGCCGATGCAATTAACTTTATGGCGACACATGGCCGTGGTTTGATTTGTTTAACGCTAACACAAGAGCGTTGCCAGCAACTTAACTTACCACTAATGGTAAGCAATAACGGCGCACAGTTTTCTACCAATTTTACCATGTCGATTGAAGCGGCAAAGGGTGTAACAACGGGTATTTCAGCAGCAGACCGTGCACGCACAGTACAAGCTGCAGTGGCAAAGGGTGCGGTACCTGAAGATATCGTACAGCCAGGTCACATTTTTCCAATTATGGCGCAACCGGGTGGTGTATTGACTCGTGCAGGACACACAGAAGCCGGTTGTGATTTAGCGCGCTTAGCAGGCTGCGAGCCATCTTCAGTGATCGTTGAAATACTCAATCCAGATGGCACCATGGCGCGCCGTCCAGACTTAGAAATTTTTGCTAAAGAGCACGGTTTAAAAATGGGTACCATTGCGGATTTAATTGAATACCGCAACTTAAATGAAGCCACTATTGAACGTGTAGCAGAATGTAAATTGCCAACTGAACACGGTGAGTTTGACCTTGTGACCTATAAAGACACAATTGACGGTCAACTTCATTACGCAATGAAAAAAGGTGATGTAAAAGAAGATGACGCAACCTTAGTACGTGTTCACTTACAAAGTACGTTTAACGATATTTTATTGTCAGATCGCGCATCCGATCGCAGCTGGACACTGTCAGGTGCGATGAAGTACATCGCTGAAAATAACGGTGTATTAGTTATTTTAGCGAAACACGAAAACCCAGAAGAACTTGAACACCTGTTTAAAGCGTTTGAAGCACAAGACAAAGGCGAAAGCCCGAGCGTGCGAAAGTTCCAAGGTACATCGCGCACCGTAGGCGTAGGCTCACAAATTTTGGCTGATTTAGGCATTCATAAAATGCGCTTAATGAGCATGCCGAAGAAGTACCATGCGATTTCAGGTTTTGGCTTAGAAGTAGTGGAATACGTTGAGCCGCAATAGGCTCAACCACAAGCCTAAAAATAAGCCTAAAAAAATTTAATTTAGTATGATAAAATTCGCGCCTTTGCGATTGCGCGATAAATGAATTAGCCAAAGAGAAGGGCATAAAATGAAAGTGATTGAAGGTAAATTAAACGCTCAAGGGAAAAAGTTTGCTATCGTTATTTCTCGCTTTAACGATTTCATTGGTAAAAGCTTACTTGATGGTGCAGTTGATACCTTAAAGCGTATTGGTGATGTAAATGACGACGATATTACCGTTGTTTATGTGCCGGGTGCTGTAGAGCTTCCTCTAGCAGCTAAGCGCATCGCAGCAAAGAAAGAATTTGATGCAATCATTTCACTTGGTGTGATTATTCGTGGTGGTACGCCGCACTTTGACTTAGTTGCTAATGAGTCAAATAAAGGCCTAGCAAGTGTATCGCTAGACTACGATATTCCTGTAGCGTTTGGTGTTTTAACAACTGAAAACATCGAGCAAGCAATTGAGCGTGCGGGCACCAAAATGGGCAACAAAGGTGGCGAAGCTGCTTTAGGTGCGCTAGAAATGGTTAACCTGTTAGAACAAATTTAAGGGTACTTAATGAAACCAGCAGCTAGACGTAAAGCTCGTAAACTGGCGTTACAAGCAATTTATTCATGGCAAGTAAGCGGTAATCCGGTTGCAGATATCGAACAACAAATGCTTGTTGAAAACGATGTAAGCAAAATTGATGTGGATTATTTTAAAGACTTAGCACGTGGTGTTGCAGTCAATCATAAGGCACTAGATGAAGCTGTTACGCCGCATTTAGATCGTCCTTTTGAAGAAATCGATTTAATCGAGAAAGCGATTTTGCGTCTGTCTTGTTATGAACTTAAGTTCCGCGAAGACGTACCTTATAAAGTTGCTATCAATGAAGGTATTGAGCTGGCAAAACTATTTGCTGCTGAAGATAGCCATAAGTTTGTGAATGGGGTGCTAGATAAGACCCAGAATCAGCTTAGAAAGAAATAATTGGAGAGCCGGCTTTAGGCCGGCTTTTTTGTGCATGCAAGAATTTGAATTAATCTCTCACTTTTTCAAAGGCCGCGGTGTCGCACGTAAAGATGTCTCATTGAGCATTGGTGATGATGCAGCACTGATAAACGTTCCTGAAAACTGTCAATTAGCCGTGACCACAGACACCCTTGTTGAAGGTGTTCACTTTTTTAAAGATATTGACCCAAAAGCACTCGGTTACAGAGCACTTGCCGTAAACTTAAGTGATTTAGCTGCAATGGGCGCAGAGCCAGCGTGGATTTCTGTGGCGCTTACGCTGCCAAACGCCGAGACAAGATGGCTTGAGCAGTTTACCCAAGGAATGCATGAAATTGCTGAGTACTATAATGTGCAAATTGTCGGTGGTGACACTACACAAGGTCCATTAACCATTAGTATTTGTGCCAAAGGTTTTGTGCCAAATGGCTGTGCGTTAACACGCGGTGGTGCAAAAAATGGTGATTGGGTGTTTGTTACGGGGTCTTTAGGTGATGCAGGGCTCGCAATTGATAGCAAGTATGGCAAAGTATCGCTTACTGAGCAGCAGTTTGCCAATGCCAATAAAGCGTTTGATTACCCCACACCGCAAGTTGCAGCAGGGCAAATGTTACGTGGCAAAGCAACCAGTTGTATTGATATTTCGGATGGCTTAATTGCCGATCTCGGCCATATTTGTCAGATGTCGGGCGTTGGCGCAAAATTGTTTGCTGAAAATATCCCACTGGCGGCAACAATAAAAGACGTATTGCCATTAGAGTCAGCGCTTAATTATGCCTTAACCTATGGTGATGAATATCAGCTGCTATTCACGTTACCGGAAGAACGTCGTACCACAGTTGAAATGACGCTCAAACAGTATGGCGTTGCTTTGTCGTGTATCGGTCAAATCAATAATAATGTTGGTAAGGTTGAATTGACGCTTGAAGGTAAACCGTTAACATTAACGCAATGTGGCTTTGAGCACTTTAATGCAGAATAATCGGAGTGTGCGTGGCACAATTTAACTTAAAAAAATTTACACATTTCTGTGCGCTGGGTTTTGGTTTAGGGCTGGCGCCTAAAGCACCTGGCACCTTTGGTACCTTAGCGGCAATTCCGTTTATTTTCCTTACCATGATGGCGCCGCTGTGGCTACAGTTGGTTGTTGCGATTGCAATTTGCGCTATTGGTATTTGGTTTTGTGACGTTGCAAGCCGCGATGCTGGCGTACATGATCACCCTGCCATTGTTTGGGATGAAGTGGCGGGTTTTTATATCACCATGATTGGCGCAGCGATTTCGTGGCAAACCTTACTGGTTGGCTTTATCTTATTCCGCTTTTTCGATATTGTTAAACCTTGGCCGATCACACTGCTCGATAAACATGTAAAAGGTGGCTTTGGCATTATGGTTGACGATATTCTGGCAGGGATATTTTCACTTATATGTTTACAGCTAGTTGTTTATTACGGGCTAATTTAATAATGAGATAAACCGTGCTGTTTCGCTTAATATTGTTATTTACAGTTGTATTACTTAGTACACTCAAACCGACATACGCTTCGCTTGATGACTATGTGGTAAAACAATGGCATATTCAGCACGGGCTTGCATCACAATCACTTAAAAACATTGTACAAGACCAACAAGGTTACTTGTGGATTGGCTCCCAGTTTGGCTTGAGTCGTTTCGACGGTAATCGCTTTACTAATTTTAATGTCAATAACAGTGATTTTTTGCCAAGCAATGCAATTAACAGTTTGCTTATCGATAACGACGGTTTTTTATGGATCGGCACCGATAACGGGCTAGTAAAATTTAGCCCAAGTGAGCTGACATCAGAGCGCTTTAGTTTAAACGGCCCAGTACGTGATATCGCACAAGACAACAACGGCCGTATCTGGATTGCATCGAACAGTCTTTACCTTTACTCCAACCAAAAACTCAATACCATTTCTCAGCTGCTTGGCGTAAATGACACTAATAATAACTTTAGCAATAAACGAAATGCCTTAGTGAAACTGATTGGTGAAGTGCGCAAAATGGCACTGTCGCCTGACGGTATTTGGTTGATTAACGATCGTTTTTTACTGCATTTACAAAGTTTAGCGAATGAAACTACCGGTAAAATCCGCTTTGAAATTACCGAACGTATTTCATTGCCGCAGCGCTTAGCACAATCGGTATTATACGACTTAGCGTGGCTGGAAGGGGACTTATTTATTGCCTCTGAAGTTGGCGCTTACTTTCTCGATATTGACCAAGAGTTGAGACCTTTTTCATTACCTTATGCCAATAACGCCACAGTATATAAATTTATGTACGATTCAGATGGTTCATTGTGGGTTTCGACTAAAGGGCGATTATTGTATCGCGATAGCAGTGGTATTTGGCAGTGGATTGAGCAATCAGACCTTGAACAAACGGTTTGGTTTTCAGATATTTTCAGAGGGCAAGACGACATTATTTGGCTTGCAAGTTTAACAGAAGGATTGTGGCAAGCGCGCCCTAGCCAAGTAAAGCGTCATCGCGATAGTAAAGGCTTAAATCAATCGGTTACTACGCTAAAATATGGAGAAGATCAGCGTTTATGGCTAGCCACCAAAAATGGTATTGGTTATTTAGATGAAAGCGGTTTATTTAACGTAGAAATCGCGGCGGCAAAACTCGGTGGTTTGACCGTTCATGATTTACATTTTCAGGGCTCGCGTTTATTTATCGCAACCAACCGTGGGGCCTTTGTTTACGATGGTAAAGAATTACTTAAACTTGATGCCGCAACCTTACGTGCAACAGCCGTGTTTGCTATAGAAAGTGCAGAGCAAGGCGGCGTTTGGTTAGCCACAGATCGTGGTTTATATCGTTTGGCGTTTAACGGTTTACGCTCGTTTGTTTATAACTCGTTTCTTGATAGTAAATACATTACCTTTATCGATGAGCAAAATGGCAAAGGTTACTTAGGCACTTCGCGCGGCGCTTATTTTTTCAGTGAGCGTGGTATCGAGCGTTTAGCCATGGGCAGCGCATTAGCTGAATCAAATATTAGTTTTATTCTTCCCGTTGAAAATAGGCTGTTTGTTGCAACGCAAAATAATGGCTTATTTTATCGCAGTGAAAAAGGCGTTTGGCGTCAGTTAGATGTATCTAATGGCTTGCCTTACGGACCTATTTTAAGTTTGCATTTTGATCAAGTCCTGAATTATTTGTGGGTGAGCACTAGCAAAGGTGTCTATCGCTTGCCGCTTAAACAGTTTGAAGAAGGCATTCAATCGCTTGAAGTTGAACAGGTTATCTCGCCTTACAACAAACAGCTTGATGGCAAAACCAGCCAGTGTTGCTCGGGTAATGCGCTTGGTGCAATTGCCCGTATCGGTTCGAGCTTATGGTATCCAAGTAAATCTGGTTTAGTTGAAATTCCAACCAATATTCGGTTGTTTAGTGAAAGTGATATTCGCCCGATTATTGAAACGGTCACGGCCGATAACGGGGGCGAGAAAAATACCTATTCAGTACCTGAGGTCGATACCCTTACTCTGCAAACAGAGGAGCGAAATTTAACACTGGGTTATACTGCAATTAACTTCCAAACCGCTTCTGAAATTGATTTTCGCTACCGCCTTGTTGGCCTTGATGGGGTATGGCGTGAAGCAAATAATAGCCGTGAAGCAAACTATGCAAACTTACCAGCTGGACAGTTTATTTTTGAACTGCAAGCAAAACGACGCGGACAAGAGTGGAGTAGTGCCGATACGATTTCACAAACCTTGATTATTCCAAAAGCCTTCGATGAAACTGTGGTGTTTCGTTTAATCGTTGTGATGTCGTTTATTCTTGCCCTGTATATTGTGTTTTTGTTCTATCGCAATCAAGAAAGGCGAAAACAAGAAGAGTTAGAACGCTTAGTTGAAACGCGTACTCAAGCGCTTATCTCTGCGAACGAGCAACTTAATAAAGCTAACGACAGGCTCAAACTGGTAAGTCACTCAGATGAGCTTACAGGCCTTCGCAGCCGTCGCTTCTTATTTGATCAACTACCGAAAGACATCGAGCATTTCCAAAGTAACCGCGAAAGCCTTGAAATTCAGGGTAAATGTATGGCACTGCTGATTTTGAACTTAGACAAGTTTAGCCGCGTTAACGATGTGTTTGGTTCGTTTGCTGGCGATAACTGTTTACAGCAAATTGCGTCCTTGCTGACAGAGCAGGTACAAGGTGCCGACTATGTGGTACGTTGGAGTGGCGATGAGTTCTTGATTTTATTAAGGGATATGCAAAAGAGCGCCGTACATCAGTTTGCGCGCAGTATTAGTCATCAGCTTGCTGGGCAAAATTTTGTTATGCCTGATGGCCGTAAAACAAAACTAACAGGCTCGGTTGGTTGGGCATTTTACCCACTACCGTTACTTGGCGGACAAATTATTAGCTGGGAAACATCTATTAAAATTGCTGATATTGCACTGCAAAAAGCAAAGGCGAAAAAACCGGGCAGTGTGGCTTACTTTAGCTTTTCAGATAATATCGATGCGTTTGAATTTGAAGACAGTGAACGTGTTGCTCAGCAGTTAGAATCGTTATTAGATTCTGAGCAAGCTAAACTGCATATTTCCGAGATATAAAAAAGTTAAGTGTAAAGATTTAGAATTCAGATTTCAGTAAGTTGCTGAAACCTGAATTCTTAAGGCATGCGCTATTTGGCTAAGTACGTTTCGATACTCTTTTGAATACCGTCAGCGTCAAGGCCGAGCTCTTGATGGATCTCTTGCTGCGTACCGTGTTTAATAAACACATCAGGTAAGCCTAAGTTAAGTACTGGAATGCTTAACTTTTCTGCCATTACAAATTCGTTCACAGCAGAGCCTGCACCGCCCATAAGCGCGTTATCTTCAAGGGTAACTAAGGTGCTGTGAGAAGCTGCAAGCTGTTTAATTGCCGTTTCGTCAAGTGGCTTAACAAAACGCATATCAAGTAGCGTCGCGTTAAGCGCTGCAGCCACTTGCTTTGCTTCGTCAAGCAAGGTACCAAAGCTTAAAATTGCTGTGTCCTTACCTTCACGAATAACCTTAGCTTTACCAATCTCAAGTGCGCTCATCGCATCATTTGGCATAATTTCGCCTGCGCTGCCACGAGGGTAACGTACCGCGCTTGGTCCTTGATGAAGATGGCCGGTGTAAAGCATTTGACGACATTCGTCTAAATCACTTGGTGCCATGATCACCATATTTGGAATACAGCGCATGTAGCTTAAATCGTATGCACCTTGGTGAGTTTCACCGTCTGCACCCACCACGCCTGCACGGTCAATGGCAAACATTACTGGTAGGTTTTGTAATGCTACATCGTGGATAAGTTGATCGTAACCACGTTGCAAAAAGCTTGAGTAAATCGCCACAACTGGGGTAAGCCCTTCACAGGCTAAGCCTGCACCTAAGGTTACCGCGTGTTGTTCGGCAATTGCCGCATCATAATATTGGCTTGGGAACTCTTTTGAAAAGCGCACCATGCCTGAACCTTCACGCATCGCAGGCGTAATTGCCATAAGTTTCGGGTCTTTTGCGGCCATATCGCATAGCCAATCGCCGAATACTTTTGAGAAAGTAGGTGCGCTCGGTTTTGACTTTGGCAAGCTGGTTTCGCTTGGGTCAAACTTTGGTACGCCGTGGTAGCCAATAGGATCAGCTTCTGCTGGTTTATAACCTTTACCTTTTTGCGTGCGTACGTGAAGTAATTGCGGACCCTTTAAGTTACGCATATTACGTAAGGTGTCGGTTAGCATGCCAACATCATGGCCATCAATTGGCCCAATGTAGTTAAAGCCTAATTCTTCGAAAAACGTACCTGGGATCACCATACCTTTAAGGTGTTCTTCCATACGACTTGCCAGCTCTTTTACCGGTGGCATGCCTGACAGTAGCTTTTTACCGCCTTCACGAATGTTGGTATAAAAGCTACCTGACAGAATACGTGCAAAGTGGTTGTTGAGCGCGCCTACGTTTTCTGAAATCGACATTTCGTTGTCGTTCAGAATAACCAGCATATCGGGATTTAAGTCACCGGCGTGGTTCATTGCCTCAAATGCCATACCCGCAGTAATCGCACCATCACCAATAACGGCAACAACTTTACGGTCTTGGCCTTCTTTTTCAGACGCCAGCGCCATACCAAGTGCCGCAGAAATTGAGGTACTTGAATGACCTACGCTAAAGGTATCGTATTCACTTTCTTCACGGAAAGGGAATGGGTGCAAACCATCTTTTTGGCGAATGGTATGCATTTGCTCACGGCGACCTGTTAAAATTTTATGTGGATATGCCTGATGGCCAACATCCCATATCAAACGGTCAAATGGTGTGTTATATACGTAATGCAACGCCACAGTTAGCTCAACGGTGCCAAGACCTGAGGCGAGGTGCCCACTACTTTGTGATACCGAGTTAAGTAAGTACTCTCTCAGTTCATCGCTTAGCTCAGCCAAGTTTTGCTGCGGTATTTCACGCAGTTGCTCTGGCGTATTCGCTAAGCTTAATAATGGATACTTGCTACTATCAAATGTCATGATGTTTTAAATTCTATCCTAAAAATGAGTCGCCAATTTATTGTTATCGCTTATTTGGCGCACTAGGGATCAGTGATCTCTAGCAATTATATATTCTGCAATCGCTTTGAGTCGACCTGTATCGGCATCTATTTCAGACAAAGCGTCAATTGCTTGGTTCACAAGATTTTGCGCTTTCTCTTTCGCGCCTTCAATGCCTAGTAAAGCAGGGTAGGTTGCTTTGTTGGCTTCGATGTCTGACCCTTGTGGTTTACCTAAGGTGTGCGTATCACCTTCAACATCAAGAATGTCGTCTTGAACTTGGAATGCAAGGCCAATTGCTTCAGCATAGCGTGCTAGTGCCGCAATTTCTAATTCGTTGGCATTACCGGCAAGAGCGCCCATCTTTATTGCCGATTTTAGCAGTGCACCGGTTTTTAATTTATGTACTTGCTCAAGTTGAGTTAGGGTAATTACCGAATCAGTTGCCGCAATATCAAGTGCTTGTCCGCCACACATACCCAATAACCCAGACGCATTGGCGAGGGTGTTCACGATTTTTAGCTGGTTGTTAACAGTAGTGCAATTGAATTGAGATTCAGTAATGGTTTCAAATGCTAAACACTGTAGTGCATCGCCTACTAAAATTGCAGTCGCTTCATCGTAAGCTATGTGACATGTCGGTCTGCCGCGGCGCAGTTCATCATCATCCATCGCCGGCAGGTCATCGTGCACTAACGAATAGCTATGAATACACTCAATTGCACATGCAATTCGGTCTAGATCGGCGTTGTCGGCGTTAAATAATTCACCTGTTAGGTAAACCAAAATCGGTCGTAAACGTTTTCCACCATTTAATAAACTGTAGCGACATGCGGCTACGAGTTTTTCATCCGTGTGATGTGACGCTGGGATCAGCGCACTCAAATTTTCTTCAATGCGCGGCAAATACGCAGAGATTATAGAGTCGACAGAATTCAATTGAACGCCTATTGGTTAAAATCCACAAGTTGGGCATTGTCATTTTGCCCCATCAAGATTTGCACTTTTTGTTGTGCTTGCTCAAGCTTTTGTGATGAAGCCGAGGCGAGGGCAATACCACGCTCAAATTGCTTTAACGCTGTTTCGAGAGGCAAATCACCGTGTTCCATTTCAGTTACAATTGTTGAAAGTTCTGAAATGGCTTCTTCGAAGCTTAAATTTTCAGGCTTTTTGCTCGCCATAAGTTACCTGCCACGCAAAGTAAAAAAGAATTGGCTAATTTTATGGTTATTGCCGCGCTAATTCAATTTAACTTGCTAAATATCCTAACGAATGTGCTTTAACGCTTTGTTTTACTCCTATTTGAGCTAAATTAATTTGTTAAAGGTTGGGTTAGCGCGCATAAATTTGTCATAAATGCAGCTAAACTTTATTGCTAGCAGTATTAAGGTGATTCTGTCTGGGGCTGATATCATGTCACTGTTTTTATTGAAAGCTAAGTTGATGTGTGCAAAATAAATTACTAATACTTTGCTAGCGCTTGCCGATAAATAAAAGTAAATTATTATAATAGTTACGGTATCTTGTCTTCACGCAAGCATATTGAGCCTCAAATTTAAAACCCAAACTTGGTTTATAAGTATTACAACTGGGAGTCAAAGTGGATTTAGCAACGGTTATAGGCATTGTCGGTGCAATCGGTTTCATTGTGATGGCAATGGTCATGGGTGGTGATATTGGCATGTTTGTCGATGTGCCCTCAGTACTCATTGTATTTTGTGGTTCATTATTTGTTGTACTCTCTAACTACACTATGGGGCAATTTTTTGGCATAGGTAAAGTCGCCGGTAAGGCCTTTATGTTTAAAATTGAAGCGCCTGAAGAACTTATTGAAAAATCAGTAGAGCTGGCAGATGCAGCCCGTAAAGGCGGCTTTTTAGCACTAGAAGAAGCTGATATCCCTAACCCTTTTATGCGTAAAGGCATTGATATGCTTGTGGATGGCCATGACGCTGATGTAGTGCGTGCCACATTGCAAAAAGATATAAGTTTAACCACAACACGTCATGAAGCTGGTGCTGGATTATTTAAAGCACTGGGTGATGTTGCGCCTGCGATGGGCATGATTGGTACCTTGATTGGCCTGGTAGCCATGTTATCGAACATGGATGACCCCAAAGCCATCGGTCCTGCGATGGCGGTTGCCTTACTTACAACACTTTATGGTGCATTCCTTGCGAACGTAATTGCCATTCCAATTCAAGCTAAATTAGAAAACCGCAAAGACGAAGAGCAACTCAATCAGCGCTTAATTTTAGACGCTATTTTAGGTATTCAAGATGGCCAAAATCCAAAAGTGATCGAAGGTATTTTGAAAAACTATTTAGCAGAGTCTAAACGCCAAGTGGATACTGAGGGGTAGACGATGTCGGACGAAGCAGAAGAGTGTAAATGCCCGCCTCCCGGATTACCGGCGTGGATGGGCACCTTTGCTGATTTAATGTCGCTATTAATGTGCTTCTTTGTATTGTTATTAGCTTTCTCAGAAATGGATGTACTGAAGTTTAAGCAGATTGCAGGCTCGATGAAGTTTGCATTTGGTGTACAAAATAAGATTGAAGTTAAAGATATTCCAAAAGGTACTAGCGTAATTGCTATGGAGTTTCGTCCAGGTAAGCCCGACCCAACGCCGATAGAAACAATTCAGCAGCAAACTGTCGAGATGACTCAGCAAATGCTTGAATTTCAAGCTGGTGAAGAGGACAGTGCAGGTGGCAGACAAGAGCAACGCGGTAATCGCAGAGGTGGCGAATCGGCAAGTACCTCTAAACAAACCGCCAGCGAAGCGCAGCAAGAAAAAACCAACGAGCTACTTAAAAAAATCGCGCAGCAGCTGGAGCAACAAATTATTGATGGCGCAATTGAATTAGAATCGCTCGGTCAGCAAATTGTGATCCGTATTCGGGAAAATGGCTCGTTTCCATCGGGTAGTGCATTTTTACAACCACAGTTTAAGCCAATTATTCAAGAAATAGCGGCATTACTAAATGATGTGCCCGGCGAAATTACGGTATCGGGTCATACCGATGATTTTCAAGTGAGCAACGAACTTTACACTAATAATTGGGACCTTTCTGCTAAGCGCGCTGTTGCGGTAGCAACGGAAATGCAAAAAGTACCGTCGTTTGACAAAGGTCGCATGGTGGTAATTGGTCGAGCAGATACCAGACCATTAGAGCCGAATGTTGATGAAGAGTCGCGTCGCCGCAACCGTCGGGTTGAAATATCGATTATGCAAGGTAAGGCTAAAGAATCGACACCAATTGATTTGCAGTCCAATTAGACCACAAAGGTCAACGTTTTCAATAAAAAAACCCCGCAACTGCGGGGTTTTTTATGGTTATTTTTATTAGAAGCGATACGTGATTGAGCCACCAAATGTACGCGGGTCAACAACCGCGGCATAACCATCGGGTAAACGGCCACCGGGTTGAACTGGTTGGTAAACCGTAACCGCTTTTTCATCAGTTAAGTTATTGATAAACGCATTGATGATCCAGTTTTCAAGCTCGTAGTTAAGCGAGACACGTGCTACCGTGTAATCGCCTGCGATACGTTCCTCTGTATTTGATGTTTCACCGTAATAATCATCAACAAATGAAATGGATGCTTTGGCAGATAAGGCATCGGTAAACCAGTAACTTGCGCCTAAGTTGGCTGTAATACCGGGTGCTGAACTGAGTTCGTTACCATTAATGCTTTCGTATCCTGGACTATCATCTTTTATTTCTGAGTTCATTAAGCCAAGGCCTGCGTTTAAGCGAAGATCTTGCGTTACCATCGCGCTTATTTCGGTTTCTAAACCGTATGTAACGACCGAGTCGATATTTGAAATACGGCGCTGTAAATTAGTTGCTTGGTAATCTGAATAGTCATTGTAGAAAAGGTTAGCGCTTACGTTAATATTGCCATTATTTAGGCTAGAGCGAATACCTGTTTCAAAGGTATTAACCGATTCAGAATCATAATAATAGTATTCACCCGCAAACCAATCGAGTGCACCGCCCGCTGAGTTATAGCCTTTACGTGCGCTCACTGTTGCTGTTGTCGCATCTGAAATGGCGTATTGCAGTACCAGTTTTGGCAGAGTAATGGTGTTGTCTTGGTCAAGTACCGATAGCTTTTTCCCAAAATAATCGCGATACTGTGATTCTTTTTCCACACGACCGCCTGCAATCAGAGTAAAGTCATCAGCAAAAATATAGCTCACTTCACCATAAATGGCTTTAGAGTCACTTTCATCATGGCCATGATATTCTGACCCGCCAACACTCTCATAATCTTGTTCACGCTCAAAATAGGCTAGTCCAACAAAACCATAAAGCGCATCATTGTTTAACCCAAAGCGCATCTTGCCGTCGATAGTAAGGTTTTGTTCTTCGGTTGTAAGTATTTGACGGTCTTCAACTTTTGAATCATAAGTCTCAAAGCCCCATTGATAATCCATGCCCGCAATTAATAGATCAAATGCAATATTATTTGATGCTTTATAGTCAAACTTAGCGCTTACTGTTGTGCTGTCTGTATCCATATAACGTTGACCTGTAGGAATATAATCCCAAGGATTAGCAGCTTTAAAATATTTACGGCCGGTATCGCCTTTTTCACTGTTATCTGAAATGGTTAACAATGCTGAAAAATCATCTAATGCTGATGGTTCCCACAGTAATTTTGCTTTTAGCCGTGTTGTTTTAAGTTCGTCTAAATCAAATGTTGGATCGTGGTCTTCATAAATTACGCTGTTATCGTACGATTCACCGCTCAGTAACTGGCCTGTAAAACGAAACGCAAGCTGTTCGTCGATTAATGGACCGGAAGCCATAACTGACGTATCAACATATTGATCTTGGTTGCGATAGCCAACCCGTGCTGCACCTTCCCAATCGTAGCTAGGATCTTTGGTTTTAATGTAAATTAAGCCACCTAAGCTGTTACGGCCATTACTGGTAGACTGCGGACCACGAAATACTTCAATTTGTTCAACGTCCCAAATACCACTATCACCCGTTAAATCAGCCATAAAGGGCTCGGCAACGCCGTCAATTAATGTTGAAACGCGAGCACGAGCCCCGCCAGTTACGCCATTAAAGCCACTTGCTGAGCCGTTACCAGATACACCTCGAATATCAGGCACTGCACCAGTTAATGTAACCACATTTGGAATTTCAGATACCGCCTGACTGACCGTAATGTTTTGTATTGAACGCAGCGTTTCTTCGGTAATAACAGACACACTAGATGCAGTGTCTTTTAAGGTGCGGTCGGCTTTTTCACCAATCACAATGATTTTTTCGATTGATTCTAATTCTTGCTCATCTTCTGCAATGGTGAAGCCGGAATATAAACTTGCTGAAATAACTAACTTAAGGGTACTAAGTTTAAAACTAGCAATTGACTTTGCTGTAGGCATTTGTGGGATTTCCTTTGTAAGATATTAATAGTATTATGAATACGGATTGAATTCTAAATGCAAATAATTATCACATCAATTTAAATTTACTTAATTTTTAGACTAGTTTAATGGGGCGTTTAATGAGTTATTTTATTGTGTTGCCTGCAACAATCATGTTGTTTGCAGTTGGCTTGTTGTATTTATCAAATAAACATCAGCTACTACGTGTTAAACCGCTTGCAAAAAAATTGCGTCCAATCGCCTACCTTATGTTGCTATTTGCTTTTGTGCTAATGGCAGCTAAATACGCTGTTAGTGCCTCGCTATTTATTGGCCTGATGGTGATTATGCTGTGTGTGATTGCTTTGCCATTGATGGCGTTATTTTTAAAGGGGAATAAAACGTGAGTGAACAACTTAGTCGGCAGCAAAATAAGATTCAGCCTGACTGGTGGTCAAAAACACTGGCGGGCGTGATATTGGGGCTTTTCTTAAGTTATGGGCTGGTAGCACTTTTTGCATGGTTTGGCCCTGATAATCTGACAACAAGCTTATCAAACGAGCGCGCATTGTGGCGTGTGCAATTTAATATGTGGTTAATTACGCCAATTTGGTTGTGTGTTATTGCCTTTGTGTACTTATTCAAAAGTGGCAAAGTAGCTTGGCTTAAACTAGGCCTAGCGAATGTGTTTATTTATAGCGTTTGGGTATTGCTAAGGAGTACGCTATGAAAGTAAGAAGTTATATTTTAAGGGTTTATCAAAACGTTCATACATGGACGGGCATTATTGCAGGGCTGTTTTTATTTATTGGTTTTTTTGCTGGCAGCATTACTATGTTTCGAATGGCCATTGATGATTGGGGCACACCACCAAGTGTAAAGCTTGAACAAGTCGAGTTTTCAAAAATTGAGTCGGCACTTCCAAAGCTTTTAGCGCAGCACGAGCAAGCACAAAAAGAACTTACTATACGTTTTGATGAGGCTCATTCGCCATTTCAATGGTATAGCCAAGGTCAAGGCCGCGGTTTACGGCTTGATGACAAAGTGGTTAATGCCAGTGTTGATCAAAATGGCGAGATAATCACACAAGATGCTAATGTAAATGAGCTTTCGGCACTGGTTGATATGCTCCATAGAACTGGCGGTATTTTAGGCGATGTAGCAGGGCACCATATCCTTGGTGAGTTTATAATGGGTTTCGCTGCATTTTTATATTTTGTTGCCTTAGTGTCTGGGGTGATTTTTTTATTGCCTACATTAACTAAAAGCTTTTTCGCACTGCGCACAAAAAAAGGCGCGAGCCGCTTTTGGCTAGACACCCATAATTTAGTCGGCATCGCGAGTTTACCTTTTCATATCATTATTGCATTCACTGTGGTGGTGTTTGCGTTTCACGATTTTTTGTATGCGGGACTTTCAAAAGTATATGGCGATAAGCCTATGTTTCCATCTGATCCTCCAAGCAAGGTGGAATATTCCTTGGCTGAATTACCGACTTTATCAGATTACATAAATAAGGCTAAGGCATATGCCCCCGGTTATTCTGTGAGTGAAATTCGCTTGTCGGGTTTAAGCGGTACACGCGCCAATGCGGCTGTTTCTTTGGTTAATGAAAATCAAGTTATGCGAGGACCAAATAACGATTTTATTTTTATGCACCCGTATACACTTGAAATACAAACCAGCAGTGTCGCAAACGGCGATCAAGGTGTTTGGGGCAGTGCCGTAAGTACGTTCTTTGCTCTGCATTTTGGCAGCTATGGTGGCAATTTTGGACGCTGGCTTTACTTTATTATGGGCTTAGCGGGTGCGTTGTTGTTTTACACAGGCAACTTGTTATGGCTTGAAAAACGTCGCCAAAAGCAAGGTGGGCAAACAAAGTCGGTTTGCTTTATGGCAAACCTAACTGTTGGTGTGTGTTTGGGGTCATTACTTGGTGTAATAAGCTGTTTTGCGGCCACCAAATGGTTGAGCATTGGCAGCATTAACATTAATGTGGCGTATATGTGGGTTTACTACAGCTGCTTTATTGGTGCGCTGTGTTTTAGTTTTTACAAAGGTGCAACGAGCGCCGCAATGGTATTGATTAAATTGAGCATTATTGCCTGCCTTTGGGTGCCGCTAACGTCGATTATTGCATTAGTGATCCCCACATTGGGTTTATGGCCGGCAACTGGATTGTCGCAAATAACGCTCGAAGTATGCGCATTAATAACGGCATTTGTTTACTTTAAAGCATATCAACGTCTTGAAAAACGCGCTTACTTTGGTGACCAAGAGAGTATTTGGTCACTCGATAAATCAAAGCAACTAAGCGTTGAAGGCACTGCAAGCATCGCAAAGTAAACAATTACTTGCATAGAGACTGAACAAAGAGGTGTTTGTTTTATAGGCAAACACCTCTTTGTCATAACATGAAATAATTTTTCATGAAAAAGTACTTGTGTTTTTTAGTAATTTCAGTAATTTGAAAGGTGCCTTAAGGCAAAACAACTACAAGGAGATAATTATGAAAACAGTAGATAAATTTTCTTATATGCCAGGTACCGGTGGCGGCGGCGGCGGTACTGATGATGAAAATAAAAAATAGCATTCGCTAATGCCTATTAAAGAGCTGCTTATAATTTTAAGCAGCTATCAAACCTTACTTGTTGTTATTTCTTTTTTACTTCTTGTTGTTTTAAAGCAACGACAAGGAGCGATTTTTGCTGGCACCACCACATTCTTTTTTCTACTCGCCAATTTTTACTTTCCTTATTTAATTGAATGGGATTCTGAAAACCTTTATCGCTATTTTATTTGGCTGCTCCATGATTTAGCATGGATGGGCTGTATTGCTTATTTAGGTTTAAAAGATAAAGTCTCTTGGCGTCAATCAGTACTTGGCCAACTTTTTTGTATTCCAATTATCTGCGTAAATGCATTTCGTGCAATGGATATGGGCTTTAATAGCTTTGACTTCTCATTGGCACCCTATCAATTTATATACCCTGTGTTTGAAACTGCGATTGTTGCACTTTGTTGGATGCCGATTTTTGTTTATTTAAAAAATAAATTCTTTGTAAAATCGCAACCTGCATAATTCTTTATTAGCATTTACTTCATAATACGATATAGTTAACTGTAATTATATACAGTTGTTTGTTTTGATTTGAAACTTTATATCGCAGAAAAACCATCATTAGGGCGTGCTATTGCCGATGCACTGCCAAAGCCTCATAAAAAAATGGATAGCCATATTATTGTGGGTAATGGTGATGTGGTGTCGTGGTGTATTGGCCATTTGCTCGAACTTGCAGAACCCGACGAATACCATGAACGCTATAAAAAATGGAACTTGGGCGACTTACCCATAGCGCCTGACACATGGCAATTAAAAGCCAAAGCCAAAACCCGCAAACAACTCACCTTGCTAAAAAAGCTCATAAAACAAGCTAGCCAACTTGTGCATGCAGGTGACCCTGACCGTGAAGGACAATTGCTGGTGGATGAAGTAATTAGTGAAGCGAAAGTATCAAAAACAAAACTTGATAATACCGAGCGCTTGCTGATTAGCGACCTTAACTTAAACGCCGTTAAAAAAGCGCTTGCTAATTTAAAATCAAATCGTGATTTTATACCGCTGTCTGTCTCTGCGTTGGCGCGCTCTCGTGCCGATTGGTTAATTGGCATGAATTTAACTCGTGCTTATACCATTAAAGGTAAACAAGGCGGCTATACCGGAGTGCTCTCGGTTGGCCGGGTGCAAACGCCTATTTTAGGTTTAGTAGTACGTCGCGATTTAGAAATCGAAAACTTTGTCAGCCGCCCATTTTTTGAAGTTATTGCTGAGAATATCACAGAACAAAGCGAGCAATTTCAAGCTAAATGGCTGCCGAGCGAGGCGTGCTTGCCATATCAAGATGAAGATGGCCGTGTGTTGCATAAAGGCCTCTGTGAAAATGTTATAAGCCGCATTACGGGGCAACAAGGGCAGGTGTTATCTGTTGAGGAAAAAACCAAAAAGCAAGCGCCGCCATTACCTTATAATTTATCGGCACTGCAGATCGATGCGGCAAAGCTATTTAAAATGCCCGCTAAAAAAGTGTTGGATATTTGCCAAAGCTTGTATGAAAAGCACAAGCTGATTACGTACCCACGTTCAGATAATCGCTATTTACCCAATGAGCACTTTTTTGAAGCACCACAAGTGCTTAGCGCGATAGAAAATAACAAAGGGCAAACTAGAGAATTAATTGCTAACGCCGATACGTCACGCAAGCATAAATGCTGGAATGATAAAAAAGTGGAAGCGCACCACGCGATTATCCCCACCACTAAAAAGCTTAAAAGCGCGAGTTTAGGTTTTGAAGAAGAAAAAATTTACGGCCTTATTTGCCGCCAATATTTAGCACTGTTTTACCCTGATTATATTTATCACGACACAACCGTGTTGGTAGAAATTGCCGGCGGTAAGTTTAAAGCGACTGCAAAACGCGAAAGCCAGCTAGGCTTTAAAGTGCTGATGGGTAAAAGCGAATTAAAAGACGAAGTAACTTTACCCGCGCTTTCAAAAGGGCAATCATTTACCTGCCAACAAGGGCGCTTAGTTGAAAAACAAACTGAGCCGCCACAGCATTTTAATGATGCCTCTTTGTTAAGTGCCATGACCGGAATTGCGCGCTACGTGGATGATGCTGAAATTAAAAAAATTCTGCGCGACACCGACGGCTTAGGCACCGAGGCCACCCGTGCGGGCATTATTGAATTACTATTTAAACGCGGTTTTTTACAGCGCCAAGGTAAACACATATTAGCCACCGAAACTGGCAAAGCCTTAATCAATGTATTACCTGAAAAACTAACAAAGCCCGATATGACCGCGCTTTGGGAGTCGCAGCTGACTCATATTGCTGAAAAGCACGGTAGTTACAGCAGCTTTATGACGCCATTACTCAATGAGCTACAAGGTCATATTGCGTTGGCGAGCAAAACACCCGTCACTGGATTTAGTAATTTACCCCCGCCCAAACAAAAGCCGTTTAAGCGCCGATACAAATGTAAAGCAAAAACAACCAGCTAAGCAAAAAGCCACATCCCAATTTTGGGATGTGGCTTTTTAAACGTCATCCCAAAAGTGGGATGTGATAGAAGCCTTAAAATTGCGATTTTATAATAACCTATTGTTATTATTTGTTTTTATTGTTTGGCACGCTCTTTGATATAAGTCTATTACCAATGCAAACATGATTAGGCATTTAAAATGGACATTATCAAAACTAAAAAAACACCGTTTTACAAAAAGAAAGCTGCAGTATTTTCTGTGGCAGCAGCGCTTTTCGCAGGTGCCGTCTATGGCGTTGCTCAAGTGGATTTTGCAAGTGCAACGGTTAAGCGTTCTAACTTACTAACAGCAGAAGTTAAAGCAGGCGAATTTACAATTAAAGTGTCGGGCCATGGTGTGTTAGCACCGCGCGATGTGCGCTGGGTAGCCAGTAATGTTGAAGGTAAAGTAGAAAAAATTCTTATGAAGCCAGGTGCAGCGGTTAATCAAGGTGACTTAATTGTGGAGCTTGCTAATCCTGAATTAAAGCAAAAAGTGGAAGAACTACAGTGGGAACGCACAGCGCTTGAAGCTGAGCTAGCTGCACTAAAAGTAAGCCAACAAACTAAATTACTTGATATGCAAGCAAGTTTGCTACAAACCAAAATGGCCTACGATAAAGCCAATATGCGTTTGCAAGCAGAAGAGCAGTTAATTCAAAAAGGCAATGCAACGGTGTCTCGTCTTGATTACGAAAGCTCAAAACTGACTGTGTCACAACTAAAAGAAACCCTTGCGATTGATAAACGCCGTGAAATGCAACTTGGCGAAAACTTAAAAGCAAACCTTACCGCGCAGCAAGCGCGTCTGGAAAAGCTCAACAAAACCATTGAGCGTGCCGAATTTCAACTTGCATCACTAAAAGTAGTGGCGCCAGTTTCCGGGATTTTACAGGCAATGCCGCTTGAGTTAGGTCAGCGTGTATCACTTGGTAGTAATGTAGCTAAATTTGCTAAGCAAGATGATTTAATTGCCGAATTAAAAATCCCCGAGCTTAAAGCGTCCGCTATCGCGCTTGGGCAAAGTGTCGCGATTGATACCCGCTTTAACACCATAATGGGTAAAGTTAAACGAATCGACCCTGCAGTTGTAGAAGGTACTGTGCAAGTGGATGTTGAGCTTGAAACACCATTACCGCAAGAAGCGCGCCCCGATCTTTCTGTTGATGGCGACATTATAGTCGCTAAAAAAAGTAACACCTTATATGTTCGTCGCCCAGCCTTTTCGCAAGCTGAGCGCACCCTAAGTGCTTTTAAACTGGTTGAAAATGGCCGTTACGCTGAAAAAGTGGCGGTGACCTACGGTAAAGCATCAAGTACCGAAATTGAAATTGTAACTGGATTAGCCGTGGGTGATCAGGTGGTCATCTCTGAGCAAAGCGAATTTTCACGTCATGCACGTGTTGCGCTGAACTAATCCAAAACCACATTAATAACGAATTTTGAAGGAATAATCATATGAATACATTAATTAAACTAACAAACCTAAAAAAAGTATTTGCTACCGATGAAGTTGAAACTCACGCCCTAAGCGAGATTAATTTAGATATTAAACAAGGCGAGTACGTATCAATTTCAGGCCCTTCAGGTTGTGGTAAATCAACCTTGCTATCAATTTTAGGTTTACTGGATACCTGCTCGGGTGGCAGCTTTGAATTAAATGGTCATCAGGTTGCAGGGCTTGATCACAAGCAGCGCGCATATATTCGTAACAAAGAAATCGGTTTTGTATTTCAGTCGTTTAACCTGATTAGTGATTTAACGGTAGAAGAAAACGTTACTTTGCCACTGACTTACCGCAAAGACTTAACTAAAGCCGAGCGTAAGCAAATGGCAATGGCAGCGCTAGAAAGAGTTGATATGAGCCACAGAGCAAAGCATTACCCAGCGCAACTTTCTGGTGGTCAGCAGCAACGTGTTGCAGTAGCGCGAGCTATTGTTGGTAACCCTTCAATTATTCTAGCGGACGAACCAACCGGTAACCTTGATTCTAAAAATGCCGAGCTAGTGATGGCGTTACTGGACAAGCTACATGCAGAGGGCACCACCATTTGTATGGTTACTCACGACCCCCGTGGTGCAAAACGTGCTGAGCGCATTGTTGAAGTATTTGATGGTCGTATTGTTGGTGATACGCAAGCGCAAGTTGCAGTAGCATAAGGAGAAATACTATGTTAGACGATATCTTATATGCTGTGCGTGGAATGCTTAAAAATCCACGTTTTGCAGCGCTAACCACTTTTGTTATGACCATTGGTTTAAGCTTATGTATTTATATGTTCAGTTTTATTTTCAATACGTTAAGCGGCACTATCCCACTTGAAGATGGCGAGCGTTTACGTAAGGTTACCACGGTAGTAAACGGTGTAGCGTACGATGGTACGTCGGTGCGTTACCAAGAGTACCTCGATATTGTTAATCAACAAACCAGCTTTGAGTTTTTAGATGCTTACGATACTTACACTGTAACCGTTTCAACAAGCGACCGTGCTATTCGCTATTCATCACACTTTGTCAGTGAAGAATTCTTTAAAGTGTCGGAAGCAAAACCAGCGCTTGGTCGTTTATTAACAAAAGCAGACTCTACCAGCAATGAGCGTGTAGTAGTGTTAGGTGATTTTGTATGGCGTGAAATGTTTGCGTCTGACCCAACAATTGTCGGTCAAAAAATACGTATCGATGGCAAAAACCATACAGTAGTAGGGGTTACAGCGCCTGGTTATCGCTTTCCAGATTTTGCACAAATGTATATGCCGTTTAAAGTTGAAAGCCAAGGTATTGCGCGAGAAGATTCTAATTACGTAGCAGTTTACGGCTTGTTAAAAGAAGGGGTGTCTGAACAGCAGGCAAATCGCGAAATGGAGACCATTTTTGCGGAGTTTGCTCGCCAGTATCCAGAGCTAAACTCAACAAAAATTGGTTTTGTTTGGACTTTCCAACTGGAAAAAATTGGTAAAGGCGGTGATGCGCTGGTACTTGCTATGGCGTTAGCGGTGTTGTTTATTTTAGTTCTTGCGTGTGTAAACGTAGGTAACTTGTTGTTATCTCGCGCGATTGAACGCAATAAAGAAAGTGCCATTCGTACAGCGTTGGGTGCACCACGCTCAGTACTTATTCGCCAATTAATGTGTGAAAGCTTAATTATTAGTGTGTTATCTGGCTGCTTAGCAGTATTAATTGCAGGCTACGGGTTAGATTTAACGTTTGACTACTTTTTAAATTCGCTGCCAATTGAGCCCCCGTTTTGGTGGCAAGCAGGGCTTACGCAAGCAAGCTTAATTATTACTGTGGTAACGGTATTAAGCACCATACTAATTACAGGTGGCTTACCGGCATGGCGTGCAACTAAAACCGATATCAACGCAGTGCTGCGTGATGGTACGCGTGGCGCGCAAAGCAAAACGGCAGGTCTACTTAGCAAGGTAATTGTTGGTTTAGAAGTAACTTTATCGTGTGCACTTATTATGCTTTCAGCGGCGATGCTTAACTTAGTGAGTAAGATGAATGATGCTGATTATGGTGTTGCAATTGATAACCGCGTTGCAGCGCGTATTGCACTGCCAAGTGAACGCTATGGAAAAGAAAACATTGAAAGAGCAAAACAGTATTATCAAACACTTGAAGAAAAGCTAACAGCAAATCCAGCGATTGAAAGTGTTACGTTTAGTCAGTCATTACCGCATACATGGGGCATATTCCAAAATATCTCGGTTGAGGGTGTCGATTACGGCAACAACCCAAGTTACCCAGGTTCTAATGTGAACATTGTTATGAATAACTACTTTTCAGCAATGGAGATGACATTATTGGAAGGGCGCTTATTCAATAACACTGATTCAGCAGGAACCAGTCTAAATGCAGTTGTTACTAAAAACTTCGCTGAAAAACACTTAGCGGGTGAAAACCCAATTGGCAAGCGTATTAAATTAATGGAAATGGATAATGCGGTAGTGACTATTGTTGGCGTTACTAACAATGTCATATTCGGCCAACCATTTGATCATAATAGTGATAAAGCATCGATGTTTTTGGCTTACGAGCAATTCCCTCGCTTACATATGAAAGCGGTAATTAAAAATGCGCCTACAGCAACTGCAATGCATAATCCTGTAAGCTTATTAACTAAAGCTGCGGTTGAGTTAGATGCCGATGTTGCACCTTACAGCATCACTGACATTCAAGCGGGTATCGACAGTCGTTTATCGGGTATGAACTTTATTGCTAATATCTTTATCTTATTCGCTATCTCGTCAATGGTAATTGCATTTAGTGGTATTTATGGCGTTATGGCTAACTCGATTGTGCAAAAAACACAAGAAATCGGTGTTCGCCGAGCGCTTGGCGCAGATAACAGTAATGTGTATAACCATTACCTAATGCAAGCGACAAAACAGCTAGTGGCTGGCTTAATTTTAGGTATTCCAGCTGGTGTGCTGTTAGTAAAAATGCTAGAGCAAGGCAGTATGGCCGAGGGCTCACTGCTTGTTTATATTGGTGTACCAGTATTAATCAGCTTAGTAATTATTCTTGCGGTTGTGCTACCAGTTCGTAACACACTTAATATGGAACCATCAAGTGCACTTAGGCACGAATAGATAAAACTTAAAAAGCCAGTGCTTGCACTGGCTTTTTTCAATCCTAATTATTTATAAGGATTGGTATTATTTATTGATTTAACGAAAGTTAACTTTTACCCTAAAACCACTATCGGGCATTACACTTAGTGCCTTTGTTCTCTTATAAGCAAACACGAATTAACGCAGTAAAGGATAAATTGTGTCTCATATTTTAATTGCTGATGACGATCCCAGTATTGTTGCCGCACTTCGCCTATTTTTAAAAAGCGAAGGGTTTAAAGTCACTACAGCAAGTTCACCAGCAGAAGCGCTTTTCTTTGTTAAACAAAACGACATTGATCTCGCTTTAATCGATTTAAATTATCACGCTGATACTACCTCTGGTCAGGAAGGTATTAATCTTACCGAACAGCTCGCAGCTCTTGATGAAAGCTTAGCAATCGTGTGTATGACTGGATGGGCAAGTGTTGAAATCGCCGTTGAGGTAATGAAAGCCGGAGCGGGCGATTTTGTCGAAAAGCCGTGGGAAAACGAACGCTTATTAACAGTCATCACCAATCAGCTTAAATTGCGCGAGCAAAAACTGCAAAACCAAGTGCTTAACCAAGAAAACCAAAACTTAAAAAACGAACTAGCACAAAGTGAAGGTGAGTTGATTGTTGAATCTGCACCGATGAAAGCCCTGCTTGCACAACTAGCGCAAATTGCCAAAGCTGATATCAATGTGCTGATCACCGGGCCAAATGGCACCGGTAAAAGTTTACTTGCGCAGCATATTCATACGTTGAGCAGCCGTAATAACGAACGCTTTGTTTCGGTAAATATGGGCGCAATCAGCGAAAGCTTATTTGAGTCTGAACTATTTGGCCATGTAAAAGGCGCTTTTACCGATGCCAAGGAGAATCGTATTGGCCGCGTTGAACTTGCCGAAAAGGGCACCTTGTTTATGGACGAAATTGGTAATATTCCACTGCCACAGCAAGCAAAGTTACTGCGCTTATTAGAAGAACACCAATTTGAAAAAGTTGGTTCAAGTAAAACTCAAACTGCTAATATTCGCCTAATTTCGGCAACCAATGCCAATTTAGATGCAATGGTAGAAGATGCTACGTTTCGCCAAGATTTACTTTATCGGTTAAACACGTTTGTAGTGCGTTTACCAAGTTTAGCTGAGCGCAAAGACGACATCTTGCCAATGGCAAATAACTTTATTGCTAAAGCGGCCAAACGTTTTAATAAACCAGCGCCAAGTTTATCGCCAGCTGCGTGTGATGCATTAATGGCATACGATTGGCCGGGCAATGTACGCGAGCTATCTCACACCTTAGAACGCGCGACCTTACTTGCCGTAAGCGAAATCAGCCCAGAGCATCTAATGCTAACGCCAAGTGTAGCTCAAACCCCAGAGACTCTTGAGCAAACACCCACTAAGTACCAAGGTACCATGGATGACATTGAAAAAACGGTGATTGAACAGCGTTTAATGGAATACCAAGGCAACGCATTAGATACGGCAAAATCACTTGGCTTAAGTCGCAGTGCGTTTTATCGTCGACTCGATAAGTTTGGTATTTAATAGTGAAAAACTTTTTCAATCAGTTACAACGTTCGGTGTTGTGGGCAGCGCTTCCGGGCAATTTTATTGCACTGGTGATGATTTGGCAGGCGGACTTCAGCATCTATTTGCAAGCGTTGGTGAGCGTGTTGCTGATTTTAGTGGTGCTGGTAAATCTTTATTACTTGTTTGATAAATTAAACGAGCAGTTCTTGTCGTTAGCAAATTTAGTTGAAGCGTTAAATGTAGGTGATTACACCTTGCGAGCTAAGGGCGCTGCTGAGTCATCGGCGCTCGGCGATTTAGTTCAGCAGATTAACCGACTTGCAGATAACTTATCAACCACTCGCTTTGAATACAAAGAAAGTCAACTGTTGCTAGCAAAACTGATTAAACAAATTGGTGTGATTATTTTTGCCTGTGATGAAAATCAAAAAATTACCTTGGCAAACCCTGCGGCAGAGCGCTTTTTTGAAAAATCTGAATCCAAGTTGATTAACCATACACTTGCGGATTTAAACTTAGTTGATCTTATTGATGCGCCAAATAATCAATTAGTGATGGTTGCGAATAAACAAGCATCGTCACGCTTGCATTTGTATCGTGATAATTTTCGAGAAACCGGTAAGCAGCATAACTTATTTATTTTATCGGATTTAGAAACAGTACTGAGCCATCAAGAGCAAAAAGCATGGAAAGACTTAGTGCGTGTGTTAAGTCATGAAATTAATAATTCGCTGTCACCCATTATTAGCTTAACCGACACGATAAATAAAATATCATCGAGCTTGCCGATTGACGGCGAAGACAAAGAAGATATTCAAGGTGGTTTAACCATTATTGGCGAACGTGCAACACGCTTAAAATCGTTTATTCAAGGTTATCGTCAACTTGCTACTTTGCCTGAGCCACAGAAAAAACAGCATGATTTAGGAAAAATAATCTCCAGCAGCTCAGAGTTACTTGGTTATTCCTGTAATTTACAGTTAGCGGACAACTGTATTGTTGAAGTGGATGCCGCTCAATTAGAACAGTGTTTAATTAATTTATTAAAAAATGCCCATGAAGCAGCACCACAGCAAACAATAGATGTTTCACTTAAGCAAGATAAGCAAGATAAGCAACAAGTAGTGATTGAAATCAGAGATTTAGGCGCAGGAATTAGTAACCCTGATAACCTTTTTGTACCTTTATACACCACTAAAAAGCAAGGCACAGGTACTGGCCTTGCGCTGTGTCGCCAAATTGTATCAGCGCATAACGGAGTGATTTCACTTAGCAACCACCCTGAACGTGGTTGCGTTGCAAAAGTGGTGTTGCCTGTTAATTAAAACGAGCGATTGAATAAGGGGTTAAATCAATTAAGGGTTTAACTCCTTGCACATCACAAGCGATAAGCTCGGCACAAATTGCCGCTAGCGTTAGACCTAGGTGCTGGTGGCCCAAGTTAAAAAATACATTGTTGTGTTTAGGTGCGCGCCCCATCACAGGCAGTGAGTCGGGTAGCGTAGGGCGAAAGCCCATCCACTTTTTATCTTGCTCAGGGTGGTCGTCTACCATATTTGGCCAAATAGATTCGCCAAGCTTCTTTAACATATCCGCACGACGATAAGTTGGTGCTTTGCTTAGGCCTGCAAATTCCACTGTACCAGCCAGGCGAAGCCCTTCTTGCATTGGGGTTAAAATAAACTTTTTCTCAAATGAAACAACCGGCATAGTGGGCATGTTCTCACTACTTACCATGTAATGATAACCGCGCTCTGTATCAAGTGGCACGTTATAACCAAGTTGTTTACACAGTGATTTGCTGTGAGCACCGGTACACATTACGAGTGCATCAAATACAAGGTCATCGTGGTTGGTATTTATGGTTACAGCTGAATCGGTAGTAAATAGCGATGTGACTTCAACTTGTTTAAAGCTAACGCCTAACGATTTTGCATGCTCAAATAGCGCGAGATTTAATTGATATGGGCTACAAGTGTGCCCTACATCAGTAAAATATAAAGCATGCGTTATATTTTGATGCAAGCCCGGTTGTAACTCATCAAGCTCATTGCGTTCAAGTAGGGTGACATTAACACCCTCATTTTTATAGTGTTCTAGTGTTGTGAGCGCATTTTTTCGCGAGTCTGACTCAAAGGTGAGTAAGCTGCCATTTAAATGGAATAGTCCTTCGCTATTACTTGCTTGAGTAAGCCGCTGCCATGCATTTATTGCCGCGCAGTTTAGTTTTTTTAACGCTTCTTTGTTTTGCTTGAAAATGCGCGGACGCATATTTGCTAAAAACCGCATAAACCACGGTAATGCTTTAAATAAATAACTCGGGCTAATACGCAGTGCGCCTTTCGGGTTGAGCAGCATTTTTGGCAATTGCGGCAATAAAGAGGCTTGTGCCAGTGGGAATATTTGCTCTGTCGCAAAGTGCCCCGCATTACCTTTTGAACAGCCTTCGCTAATACCTTGTTTATCGAGTAATGTGACTTGATAACCACATTGTTGCAGCTGAATTGCGGTTGCAATTCCAATTACGCCTGCGCCAATTACAGCGACATTTTGATTAACCGATCGAGAGGTGTTTTCCATTAGATTAAAATAGTGCTTTACATTGTATACAATATACATTAACTTAATCGGTATACAATGTACAGTATCACTTTTCGAAGTAAAAACAAATGAAACTAAATTGGCAATATGTGTAGTCGTTTTTCACAACACAATGCAAAAACGCAATGACACATTCAGATATGGTTTTAGCGTACGAAGTATAACAATTAGGCTTTCCCCTTAGCCAAGGTGTGCATCAAGGTGCACGCCTATTTCGCATTATAAGAAGTAACAATAGATAGGAGAGCAGCAAGTGAAGAAAGGGACCTATTTTTGTATTGATGCCCATACCTGTGGCAATCCAGTGCGACTGGTAACCTCGGGACACCCTGTGCTTGATGGCAATACCATGGGTGAAAAGCGTATGCACTTTATGCGCGAATTCGACTGGATCCGCCAGTCTTTGATGTTTGAGCCTCGTGGTCACGACATGATGTCGGGCGCGTTTTTGTATCCTCCATGTTCAGATAATGCCGATGCGTCCATTTTGTTTATTGAGACTTCTGGCTGCTTACCTATGTGCGGACATGGCACGATCGGTACGATTACAGCGGGTTTGGAAGCGGGGCTTATTCAACCCAAAGAGCAGGGTAAATTGACGATTGATGTGCCAGCCGGGCAGATCAATGTTGAATATCAGATGACTAACAACAAAGTTGATTGGGTCAAAATTTATAATGTTGCGGCTTATTTAGCACACCGTGATATTGAAATTGACGTGCCAGAGCTTGGCAAAATCAAACTCGATATCGCCTATGGCGGTAACTTTTACGCCATTGTTGAGCCGCAAGAAAATTTCCCTGGTATTGATAAATGGTCACCTGGGGATATTTTAAAATTCAGTCCATTGGTACGCGAAATTGCAGGGCGTGCCGCGGAATGTATTCACCCAGAAGATAGTAAAGTAACAGGACTATCGCATGTGTTATGGACCGGCGCACCAAAAACTGAAGGTTCTACCGTAGCCAACGCGGTGTTTTATGGCGATAAGGCGATTGATCGCAGTCCGTGTGGTACAGGTACATCGGCACGTATGGCGCAACTGCATGCGAAAGGTTTATTAAAGCCAGGCGAAAAGTTCGTACATGAAAGCATTATTGGCAGTCAGTTTGTTGGCACTATTGAGTCAGTAACCGAAGTTGGCGGCATTACTGCCATAAAACCATCGATTCAAGGATGGGCAAAAATTACCGGATACAACCAAATACTAGTGGATGATGATGATCCCTATGTTAATGGTTTTCAACTTGTATAAAGGGGAAAGTAAATGTTTACAGGATTAAGTTTTATTAATAACGAATGGACTTCACAAGGTGAAGGTTCATTTAACGCAATTAACGCATTTGACCATACACCGCTTGAGCCTGCATTTAAAAACTGTAGCCTTGATCAGCTAGCACAAGCATGTGATGTGGCAGACGCTGCATTTAAGGTTTATCGTAAAACCACTAAAGCCCAGCGCGCTGCGTTTTTAAATGCGATTGCAGATGAACTAGCAAGCAAAGAAGATGAACTTGTTGCACGTACTCCTCTTGAAACCGGTTTACCTGAAATGCGTATTAAAGGTGAGCTAGGTCGTACTGTTGGGCAGCTACGTTTATTTGCAGCAAATTTAGAAAAAGACGTTGAGTTTATCGCTGAAGATGCAGCATTACCTGAGCGTCAGCCTTTACCGCGTCCAACATTAAAAATGGCAAAAATTGCGATTGGTCCGGTTGCGGTATTTGGTGCAAGTAACTTTCCACTTGCGTTCAGCGCGGCAGGTGGTGATACAGCCTCGGCATTAGCGGCTGGGTGTCCTGTGGTTTATAAATCTCATTCAGCACACCCAGGTACCAGCGAAATTGTGGTTAGCGCGATTGAAGCGGCAATTACTAAATGTGATATGCCAAAAGGTGTTTATCAGTTATTACACTCAAAAAGTTATGATGTAAGCCACGAACTGGTTAAAAATCCAAAAATCCAAGCGGTTGGTTTTACTGGCTCGTTTGGTGTAGGTATGGCACTGCAAGACAGCATTAAACAACGCAAGCAGCAAATTCCATTTTATGGTGAGCTTGGTTCAACAAATCCGCAAGTACTGCTTCCAGGTTTTGTTAAAGGTCAAGAAGATAAACTAGCAGCAACATTTATTGCATCGCTAAATATGGGGGCAGGTCAATTCTGTACTAACCCTGGTTTGTGGTTAATTGCTGAAGAAGAAGCTGAAAGCTTTAAGCAAGCTGTAGCAAAAGAAGTGGAAGTGTCTGCACCGCAAGCCATGTTAACACCTGCTATTTTAAAAGCGTATCAATCAGGATGTGAAAACTTTGCAAGCAATGCGACGCTTGTTGCAAGTGGTCAATCTGAAGCACTTCGTTGTAGCACGCAAGTATTTGCCACTACAGCGACTGAGTTCAGAAACAATAAAGCATTGCATGAAGAAGTATTTGGCCCAGCAGCGTTAATGGTAACTTATTCATCGAATGATGAATTAGTAGCATTGATTGAAGAACTCGAAGGTCAATTAACAGCAACAATTCATGGTAGCGAAGCATTAGTACAGCAACATACTGATATTACCGAGTCGCTAAGTTATGTTGTTGGCCGTTTAATATACAATCAAATGCCAACGGGAGTGGAAGTGTGTGATGCAATGATGCACGGTGGTCCATTCCCTAGTTCAACGGATGTACGTAGCACATCTGTCGGCAGCCAAGCAATAGAACGATTCTTGCGTCCTCTATGTATACAAAATGCATTTTAGGATCTGTTGATCTTTCAAGTTCGTTTTTGCAGTAGCTTGATTGGGTTTTATGCAAGGAAGAGGCTGCGTTGCATAGTTATTCTATGCGAGTCAGCCGATAACAAAGCAGAAAAGCCAATCAAGCACTGCCGGAAGGTTTTTTTGAGCGCGCTTTTATCATTGTTGCCTACATGGATGTAGGTAAGGGGCGAGAGCAGGACGCGGAAGCTTTGCCCGATATTTGCTTAGGCGACTAGGCTACACATCGAGCGCCGCGGTAGAAACACGCTCAGAAAAACAAAAATAGAACAGCAAAGATTAACGGACCCTAGAGTTCGCATGAAATAATTGTGTGTTCCCGTTCTAAGGTAAAAGGCCAGCTATGCTGGCCTTTTTTTATAATTTGTATAAACTATTGCCAAGTTTATACAAAATACAAAGAGATAAAATGGGGCTAGCATATAAAACACGTACTGAATTTGTAGTGGATGCAATTCGTGAAAAAATCTTAAAAGGCGAAGTAAAATCCGGTCAACCGTTACGCCAAGCAGCGCTTGCGGAAGAGTTGGATGTAAGCCGTATTCCTGTACGTGAAGCCCTATTACAACTTGAAGCAGAAGGCTTAGTAAAGTTCCAAGCGCACAAAGGCGCGGTAGTAACTGAACTTGATGCCGCACATGTTGATGAGCTTTTTGAATTAAGAGCAATGTTAGAAGCTGATCTCCTTGCTCGCTCTATTCCAAATATGAATGCAACTGACTTTGATCATGCTGAAGAATTATTATCTAAGTTAGATGAAGCGCTTACCCATGAAGACAGTGCCAACTTATGGGCAGATTTGAATACCAGTTTTCATACCTATTTGTATCAAGCAGCTGAGCGCCCACAGACGCTAGAAGTGGTAAATATTTTAAATAAAAACTCTGACCGCTATATTCGTATGCACTTATTACTTGCTGGTGGTATCAAAAAAGCAGGTGGTGAGCATAAGCAGTTAATCGATTATTGCCGTGCCGGTGACACGAGCAATGCCTGTCAGCTACTTAAGCAACACATTCTTGGTGCAAAAGAAGAAATTAAAGCACTGTTAATTGAAGAATAAGTGCTAAATGAATATAAAAAACCAGCCTGATGTGGCTGGTTTTTTGTTTTAAATGCTTAGCTAAAAAAGCCCAGAGAAATTACTTTTTAATTAACGGTAATTGTTTTTCACTCCACGCGAGGTAGTCACCTTCTAAATGCTTTAACTTAAAGCCTTTCTTAGATAACGCTTCTTCAAATATACCCGCGCGACGACCTGAGCGACAATACACAACGAGCGTGTGATCTTTTAGTTCCTCTAATACCGACATGTTTTCTTCAATTTGATTATGCGGAATATTAAGTGCGCCTTTTACATGTCCATCGTTAAATTCTTCTTTTGAGCGCACATCTATTATGGTGTAAGCATTAGCCGACATTTGGTTTTCAAGAAGTTGCTGCTGCGTAATAACTGGCGTATTAGCAAAACAAGTAACACTAAATAGTAGTGATGCAACAAATGCGATGTATTTCATAGTAGGTTCCTTTAGTTTTTATTAAATAGATCAACAGCGGCTTGGCTCATAGCCGTTACGCCTGTTTTAATTGTCAGTGGGTAATCTGGCGCAAATTTACTTGAATGAAGCGAGGGTAGCTTAGTGCCATTTTTAATTGCGCTTTCATACTCTGTTGGGTTTACACCACCAAGCCAAAAAATGGTAATAGGCACATTTTCATCGGTGCGACCAAACAGGCCGAAATCTTCACCGGCCATTACTGGTTCCGCTTTTAATGTATTGTCTTCACCAATTGCTTTTTTAATACTGGCGGTAATACGTGTCGCAAGCTCTGGGTTATTATAAGTAGAAGGAATACTTTCCGACTCGTGTACTATTACTTCAGGGTGTTCGTTTTCTGAAAGACCAGCACTTAGTGCAATCCCCTTAGTAATACGTTTAATTGCCGCAATTTGTTGATTGCGCACGTCGGGGTTATACGAACGTAAAGTAAGCTGTAGTTTCACTTGGTTCGAAATAATATTGTGTTTTGAACCACCATGAATAGAACCGACCGTAATCACGTTTGGCTCGAGTGGCGATACTTCGCGACTTGCGATGGTTTGCAATGCAAGTACCGTGCGTGAGGCAAGTACCACGGGGTCGATAGTCGTGTGCGGGTAAGCGCCATGACCGCCGCGACCTTTTATAATCACATCAACCGAATCCACATTTGCCAATGCATACCCTGGAGCAATTGCGATTTTACCTGCAGGCGCTGAGGCACTTACATGAAGTCCTACAACATAGTCCGGTTTAGCAAATTTAGTATACAAACCTTCTTTTAACATGGCTTTTGCGCCGCCACCAACTTCTTCAGCAGGTTGCGCAACCATCATCAAGGTACCTTGCCAATCACTTTTGTGTTCAATTAGCTGCTGAGCTGTACCAATAAAACTCGTCATATGAATATCATGACCACAACCATGCATTACACCTACTTTATTACCGCTTTTATCAATGACTGTTACTTTTGATGCGTAATCTTTATTTGTTTCTTCAATAATAGGTAAGCCATCAGTATCTGCTCGCAGCATAACTGTTGGTCCGTTACCATTTTTATAAATACCAACGACGCCAAAGCCACCAACATTTTCAGTAACACTAAAGCCCAATTGCGTTAACTCTTTGGCAAGTCGCTGAGACGTAGCTTTTTCTTGGTATGACAGTTCAGGGTTTTGATGGAGGTGTTTATACAATTCGTTTAAGGCGTTTTGCTGGTTTGTGTTTGGGGTAAATTGACTGGCAGCAAATGCGCTATTACTTATAAGCAGTGCTGATAGGAATGCATATTTCATTTGTTATTCTCTTTCTAAGCATTGTTTTTTAGTTATATTGCCTCCATATTGAAACTAATTGAAGTTAATAATTAATTTTATATGTCGAATATTATTGAATTAACAGCTGAAAGCTTTCAGCAAGTTATCTCAGAAACAGCACCTGAAACACTTATTGCTCTTTATTTTCATACTCAGCAAGCGCCTGAATGCGCTACTATGACGCCATTGCTTGAAGCAAAAGCAGCGCAATACGCTGAGCACTTACTGTTAGCCAAGTTAAATTGCGATGTTGAACAAGCGTTGGCATCTCAACTTGCACAACAAATTGGTCTTCAGGGCATCCCAGCCATTTTACTTTTAAAAGGCGGCGCACCTGTAGACATGTTGCCAGGTCCGCAAACGCAAGAGATGTTAGATGCTGCATTTGAAAAGCATTTACCTAATGCTGAAGATTTACTTGTTACTCAAGCACAACAATTGCTGAGCCAAGGTAATTACTCTGACGCCTATACAAAAGCAAAACAAGCTTATGACATAAATGCACAAAACAGTAAAGTTAAGCTTATTCTTGCAGATATCTGCTTAAACATACAAAAAGTAGATGATGCTGAGGCGTTGTTGTCGACTATTCCAATGGTTGATCAAGATGCCTACTTTAATAACTTAAAGGCTAAAGTTGAGTTAGCGCAAGAAGCTAAGGATTCGCCAGAGATAAAACAGTTAGAAGCTGAAATTGAAAAAGACGAAACTAACTTTGACGCAAAAGTAAAACTAGCAGTGCAATACGATCAGGTTGGTCGCAAAGAAGAAGCGCTAGAAACCTTGTTTAGTGTACTGCAAAAGGATTTAGCGTTTGGTGATGCACGTAAGATGTTTTTAGATGTGATTGCGACATTGCCAGATGGTGATGAGTTAGCAGGGAAATATCGTCGCAAGCTATACAGTATTCTATACTAATACACACCATATAAAGGAGAAGGAGCCACAAGGCTCCTTTTTTATTTCATATTGTTTTAAAAAATCTGACATATAAATTTGCAATCCTGAAACATTGATCGATACTTAAATTCCTCTTTTTGAGTTCAAATGCTCAAAATCGTACGTTTAACGTTCGGTTTTGTAGCCTTAATGTTAAATTTAGAATTAAATCGCTATTTTTTACAAAAAACTCAAAAAAAGGGTTGCGCCCAAATCAAATCACTCTATAATGCGCCTCCACCAACACGGGGAACGACGCAGCATAGCAGCGAATCACGAGTTGGTTGAGTCAAGTAAAACTGAGTTTTGAAACTTTCTTAAAATAAAAAGAAAATAATCAAAATTAAGTGTTGACAAAAAATTAGGAAAGCGTAACATACGCAGCCCTAACAGCGACGAAGCGTCGCGGCAAACACAAGGTTGTTTGCACTGTTCTTTAAAAATTTAAGCAATCATCTGTGTGGGCACTCGTACAGATTAAGTTCTAACATACGCTTTTAAAGCGTAACAAAATTTAGGCTTAATTGAACTGAGTGACCAATTGATACGAAAGTATCAGCACAGTCAATTCGATATCTTTATGATATCAAAATCAGAATTCATTGAGTCGGAACGTATGTTCCAAAAACACTTTTAATTGAAGAGTTTGATCATGGCTCAGATTGAACGCTGGCGGCAGGCCTAACACATGCAAGTCGAGCGGTAACATTTCTAGCTTGCTAGAAGATGACGAGCGGCGGACGGGTGAGTAATGCTTGGGAACATGCCTTTGGGTGGGGGACAACCATTGGAAACGATGGCTAATACCGCATAATGTCTACGGACCAAAGGGGGCTTCGGCTCTCGCCTTTAGATTGGCCCAAGTGGGATTAGCTAGTTGGTGAGGTAATGGCTCACCAAGGCGACGATCCCTAGCTGGTTTGAGAGGATGATCAGCCACACTGGAACTGAGACACGGTCCAGACTCCTACGGGAGGCAGCAGTGGGGAATATTGCACAATGGGCGCAAGCCTGATGCAGCCATGCCGCGTGTGTGAAGAAGGCCTTCGGGTTGTAAAGCACTTTCAGTTGTGAGGAAAGGTTAGTAGTTAATACCTGCTAGCTGTGACGTTAGCAACAGAAGAAGCACCGGCTAACTCCGTGCCAGCAGCCGCGGTAATACGGAGGGTGCGAGCGTTAATCGGAATTACTGGGCGTAAAGCGTACGCAGGCGGTTTGTTAAGCGAGATGTGAAAGCCCCGGGCTCAACCTGGGAACTGCATTTCGAACTGGCAAACTAGAGTGTGATAGAGGGTGGTAGAATTTCAGGTGTAGCGGTGAAATGCGTAGAGATCTGAAGGAATACCGATGGCGAAGGCAGCCACCTGGGTCAACACTGACGCTCATGTACGAAAGCGTGGGGAGCAAACGGGATTAGATACCCCGGTAGTCCACGCCGTAAACGATGTCTACTAGGAGTTCGGTTTTTCGGAACTGTCTTCCAAAGCTAACGCATTAAGTAGACCGCCTGGGGAGTACGGCCGCAAGGTTAAAACTCAAATGAATTGACGGGGGCCCGCACAAGCGGTGGAGCATGTGGTTTAATTCGATGCAACGCGAAGAACCTTACCTACACTTGACATCCAGAGAACTTACTAGAGATAGTTTGGTGCCTTCGGGAACTCTGAGACAGGTGCTGCATGGCTGTCGTCAGCTCGTGTTGTGAGATGTTGGGTTAAGTCCCGCAACGAGCGCAACCCCTATCCTTAGTTGCCAGCGATTCGGTCGGGAACTCTAAGGAGACTGCCGGTGATAAACCGGAGGAAGGTGGGGACGACGTCAAGTCATCATGGCCCTTACGTGTAGGGCTACACACGTGCTACAATGGCGCATACAGAGTGCTGCGAACTCGCGAGAGTAAGCGAATCACTTAAAGTGCGTCGTAGTCCGGATTGGAGTCTGCAACTCGACTCCATGAAGTCGGAATCGCTAGTAATCGCGAATCAGAATGTCGCGGTGAATACGTTCCCGGGCCTTGTACACACCGCCCGTCACACCATGGGAGTGGGTTGCTCCAGAAGTAGGTAGCTTAACCTTAGGGAGGGCGCTTACCACGGAGTGATTCATGACTGGGGTGAAGTCGTAACAAGGTAGCCCTAGGGGAACCTGGGGCTGGATCACCTCCTTATACGATTTAGAACTTTTTGTTCGAAGTGTCCACACAGATGATTGTTAGCTAAGCAATAGCTTAGTTAATTTGCTCTTTAAAAATTTGGAAAGCTGACAAACTTTAAATTAAGTACTTACTTAGTAAGTGCAATATTTAATTTAGAGTTCTCAAAATAAAGTAAAGAAAATATGCCGCAACATACTCTTTAAAAAAGAAAGTGTTGTTGGTATCTACTTTAGTATTCAATATTTAACTTCTGGCGGAGTTAAAAACTGTCTTTGACGATACAAACCATTTTGGGTTGTATGGTTAAGTGACTAAGCGTATACGGTGGATGCCTTGGCAGTTGGAGGCGATGAAGGACGTATTAACTTGCGATAAGCCTAGTCAAGCTAGTAAAAAGCGCTTGAGACTAGGATTTCCGAATGGGGAAACCCACCACTTTGTGGTATCACTTACTGAATACATAGGTAAGTGAGGCGAACCGGGAGAACTGAAACATCTAAGTACCCCGAGGAAAAGAAATCAACCGAGATTCCGAAAGTAGCGGCGAGCGAAATCGGATTAGCCCTTAAGCTGTAATGTAGTTAGTGGAACATTCTGGAAAGTTTGACGATACAGGGTGATAGTCCCGTACACGAAAACTTATTTACAGTGAAATCGAGTAGGTCGGAGCACGTGAAACTTTGACTGAATATGGGGGGACCATCCTCCAAGGCTAAATACTCCCAACTGACCGATAGTGAACCAGTACCGTGAGGGAAAGGCGAAAAGAACCCCTGTGAGGGGAGTGAAATAGAACCTGAAACCGTATACGTACAAGCAGTAGGAGCAGATTCGTTCTGTGACTGCGTACCTTTTGTATAATGGGTCAGCGACTTATATTCAGTAGCGAGGTTAACCATTTAGGGGAGCCGTAGTGAAAGCGAGCGTTAACTGCGCGTTTAGTTGCTGGGTATAGACCCGAAACCCGGTGATCTAGCCATGGGCAGGTTGAAGGTCAGGTAACACTGACTGGAGGACCGAACCGACTATCGTTGAAAAGCTAGCGGATGACCTGTGGCTAGGAGTGAAAGGCTAATCAAACCGGGAGATAGCTGGTTCTCCCCGAAATCTATTTAGGTAGAGCCTCGGACGAATACTATTGGGGGTAGAGCACTGTTAAGGCTAGGGGGTCATCCCGACTTACCAACCCTTTGCAAACTCCGAATACCAATAAGTAATATCCGGGAGACACACGGCGGGTGCTAACGTCCGTCGTGGAGAGGGAAACAACCCAGACCGCCAGCTAAGGTCCCAAAGTGTATGTTAAGTGGGAAACGATGTGGAAAGGCCCAGACAGCCAGGAGGTTGGCTTAGAAGCAGCCATCCTTTAAAGAAAGCGTAATAGCTCACTGGTCGAGTCGGTCTGCGCGGAAGATGTAACGGGGCTAAACATACCACCGAAGCTGCGGCTGCGAATTTATTCGCGGGGTAGGGGAGCGTTCTGTAAGCTGTTGAAGGTGTACCGGGAGGTATGCTGGAGGTATCAGAAGTGCGAATGCTGACATGAGTAACGATAAAGCGGGTGAAAAACCCGCTCGCCGGAAGACCAAGGGTTCCTATCCCATGCTAATCAGGGTAGGGTGAGTCGACCCCTAAGGCGAGGCCGAAAGGCGTAGTCGATGGGAAACGGGTTAATATTCCCGTACTTGGAATAATTGCGATGGGGGGACGGAGCAGGCTAAACAAGCATGGCGTTGGTTGTCCATGTGAAAGTATGTAGGCTGGAAACTTAGGCAAATCCGGGTTTCTAAGGCTGAGATACGAGACGACACACTACGGTGTGGAAGTTGTTGATGCCATACTTCCAGGAAAAGCCTCTAAGCTTCAGATTATTTCGAATCGTACCCCAAACCGACACAGGTGGTCAGGTAGAGAATACTAAGGCGCTTGAGAGAACTCGGGTGAAGGAACTAGGCAAAATTGTACCGTAACTTCGGGAGAAGGTACGCTCCTATCTGTGATGAGACTTGCTCTCTAAGCGGACGGGAGTCGCAGTGACTAGGTGGCTGGGACTGTTTATTAAAAACACAGCACTCTGCAAATTCGAAAGAAGACGTATAGGGTGTGACACCTGCCCGGTGCCGGAAGGTTAATTGATGGGGTTAGCTTCGGCGAAGCTCTTGATCGAAGCCCCGGTAAACGGCGGCCGTAACTATAACGGTCCTAAGGTAGCGAAATTCCTTGTCGGGTAAGTTCCGACCTGCACGAATGGTGTAACCATGGCCACGCTGTCTCCACCCGAGACTCAGTGAAATTGAAATCGCAGTGAAGATGCTGTGTACCCGCGGCTAGACGGAAAGACCCCGTGAACCTTTACTACAGCTTGGCACTGAACATTGACCCTACATGTGTAGGATAGGTGGGAGGCTTTGAAGCACAGTCGCTAGATTGTGTGGAGCCGTCCTTGAAATACCACCCTTGTAGTGTTGATGTTCTAACATAGGCCCCTGAATCGGGGTTGTGGACAGTGCTGGTGGGTAGTTTGACTGGGGCGGTCTCCTCCCAAAGAGTAACGGAGGAGCACGAAGGTTTGCTAAGTACGGTCGGACATCGTACGGTTAGTGTAATGGTAGAAGCAAGCTTAACTGCGAGACAGACACGTCGAGCAGGTACGAAAGTAGGTCATAGTGATCCGGTGGTTCTGAATGGAAGGGCCATCGCTCAACGGATAAAAGGTACTCCGGGGATAACAGGCTGATACCGCCCAAGAGTTCATATCGACGGCGGTGTTTGGCACCTCGATGTCGGCTCATCACATCCTGGGGCTGAAGTCGGTCCCAAGGGTATGGCTGTTCGCCATTTAAAGTGGTACGCGAGCTGGGTTTAGAACGTCGTGAGACAGTTCGGTCCCTATCTGCCGTGGGCGTTTGAGAATTGAGAGGGGCTGCTCCTAGTACGAGAGGACCGGAGTGGACGAACCGCTGGTGTTCGGGTTGTGATGCCAATTGCATTGCCCGGTAGCTACGTTCGGAATCGATAACCGCTGAAAGCATCTAAGCGGGAAGCGAGCCTCGAGATGAGTTCTCACTTTAACTTGAGTTAACTGAAGGGCCGTTGAAGACTATAACGTTGATAGGCAGGATGTGGAAGTGGTGTGAGCCATTAAGCTAACCTGTACTAATTACCCGTGAGGCTTAACCATACAACGCCAAAGTGGTTTAGACCCGCAGAAGTTGAATAGCTCGAAAGAGCAAAGAACTAAAGTAGATAACTTTACGAATTGAGATAAAAAGACAGTTTTCCAGATTTAGATTTAAGACAAGCTCTTAAGTCAACCAGATTTGCTTGGTGACTATAGCGTTTTGGAACCACCTGACCCCATGCCGAACTCAGAAGTGAAACGAAACAGCGTCGATGATAGTGTGGGTTCGCCCATGTGAAAGTAGAACATCGCCAAGCTCCTAATTAAAGAAACCCGTTGCTTAAATGCAACGGGTTTTTTAAAGCCTAAAATAAATAATAAAAAGCAAATTACCGAATTTGCTTGGTGAACATAGCGTTTTGGAACCACCTGACCCCATGCCGAACTCAGAAGTGAAACGAAACAGCGTCGATGATAGTGTGGGTTCGCTCATGTGAAAGTAGAACATCGCCAAGCCCCTATTTAAAAGAAAGCCTCAACATTATGTTGAGGCTTTTTTGCATTTATGACTCAAAAAAACAGGGCAAACGCCCATGTGCCTCTTCACCGCTGTAGGCACTTGAACACCTCCAACGCTAATAACTAAATGAAAAGCCCGCTAAATGTGCGGGCTTTTTGAATTTTAGCGTTTAATGAATTTGCAAAGCTTTAATTCATCCATGAAGCTGGGCCCCATCGCGCATCCTTGCGCTCACTTCCTTAGGCTGCGAAACTCCGTTTCGGTCCATCGTCACACATGTGCCTCTTCACCGCTGTGGGCACTTGCACATCTCCAACGCTACTAATTAAGTAAGTAAGATCGATAAAAGCCCTTCATCCATGAAGCTTATCGATATTCGAATACCCATATATATCAAAGCCCGCTCATCGAGCGGGCTTTTTGCGTCTAAAGTCAGTACAGAAAAGGGCTACCATCTTTATTTGGTTATTATCTGTCGTTGAAACTTTAAGGCTGGCTTTTGGATATTACTTATCAGAAGTTACTATCTATTTACCATTGCTAACAAGTAGTCGTAACTGCGAAACAACAGTGATTTATTATGAAATCTAAAGTCTTTAACTAACGATTTATATATCCCTACATAAATAACCTACTCGTAAACTAATCGCTTTGATTTATCATCGATATATAGTTTTCTTTCAAGTAATAAGTCCACTCTGCAAGAGTGTTAATTAGGATTTGAGTTTATTTCCTAACCAGTTGAGTCGTAAACATAAAAAACTACTTGCTGTGGTACTATTAGTTTGTATAATGCAATTACTTTATAAAGCGTAGCCTTTGTATTGTAATTTGTGCCAGTGTGATGGAATTGGTAGACATAGGGGATTCAAAATCCCCCGCAGCAATGCGTGGCGGTTCGAGTCCGCCCACTGGTACCATTTAATGCTACATAGCATTAAATAAAATTAGCCGACGTAAGTCGGTTTTTTTGTGCCTGAAATTAGCTTGTTTTAACTTTAATTAGCGTGTGATCTTAACTCTAGGTTAGAATAACGCATCCCATAGATTTGAGGTTTTACTACTTTTATGTCAAATATCGAACAACGAACTGGTTTTATGCGTCGTCTAGCATCATTGGTATACGATGCGTTAGCGACAATCGCGATTATCATGTTGGCGCAGATTATCTTCCTTGGTGCTCTTGAGCTGCTTCTTTCATTGGGGTTAATCAGTAAAAGTGAAGATGCAGACATCTCTCACTTTGTAACAACCCAACCATGGAACTTTATTAATCAGTTTTATTTAGTGTGTGTGGCTTGCTTCTTTTATGTTTACTTTTGGACTAAGGGCGGCCAGACGATCGGTATGCGTGCATGGCGATTAAAAGTGAGAAACTTAGACGGTAAACCTATTAGTAAGCCACAAGCGCTTATCAGGGCGATTACGGCGTTATTAGGGCTAGGAAATTTAATAGTACTGATTGATTTTAAGAACAAACGTTCACTACAAGATTATCTTGCTAAGACGGAAGTTATTACGCTGTCGAAAGAAGAAAATAAAAAGGTGTATCGCGAGCTCGATTAATATTTTACGAGCTCTGGAGACATAGTTCAGAAAGTCAAAGGCGCTATTATTGGCGCCTTTTTAGTAAGAAAGTTGCAATTGCGATAAAGATCAAACTAGGCATTATTGCGCCAATTGACGGATGTAATTCATACACTAATACAAACGGGCCAAAAATACGGTCTGTTAAATGAAATATAATACCTGTCACTACGCCCATAATAATTCGTGCGCCCATTGTTACACTTCTTAGTGGGCCAAATATAAATGACAGTGCCACTAATAACATCACAGCGATAGTAAGCGGTTGCATTACTTTACGCCAAAACGCTAGGTCATAGGTGCTGGTATCTTGGTCATTCTCTTTTAGGTATGAGAGGTAAGAATACAAGCCTGTGAAAGACAGTGTTTCGGGTTTAACAGATACTACACCAAGCTTTTCCGGAGTAAGTTTTGACTCATAGAAATAGTTTTCTGATATAGATGTATCTGTACTATTTGCATCAATTGCTAAATGTTGCACTTTATAAAGCTGCCAACCGTTTTGTTCCGGAATCGCTTTTTCTGCACGTTTGATTGTTTGCAGTTCCAGTCGCTCATTAAATTGGTACATGGTTAAACCATCTAAGCGACCCGACTCATCGACATTATTGATATTGATAAAAGTATTGCCATCTTTAGCCCAAACGCCTTTTTGTGCGTTAAATATGCTCCCGCCGGATATTTCCATTGTACGAAGCTGCTTAGCCGTTTTTTGCGCTTCAGGTACAACCCATTCAGCGATTGCCATCATAACAACTGCTAAGATCAGTGCAGTTTTCATCACTGAACGAATAATTTGAAAACGTGATAAACCGGCTGCTTGCATAACAACAAGCTCGCTGTTTGAAGCAAGTGCACCCAGCCCAAGCAGGCCACCAATTAATGCAGCCATAGGAAAGAATACAACGATGTCGTAGGGCATGCTGTACAAGGTGTATAAAACAGCATCTACGATATCGTATGTACCGCGGCCAACCGATCTTAGTTGCTCTATAAACTTAATCAGTGTACCAATGCCTACTAATACGAGTAGGGTAAAGCCTGTGGTTTGCAATAAACTGCGACCTAAATAGCCATCTAAAATTCTCATGCTACGGCCTCCTTCTTACTAAACCAAGCTCGAATGGTGGAGCCTAAAGGCCTATCACGAAGAATTAAAAAGGCACCTATAAACAGAGCGCTTAGGTGAATCCACCAAAGGCCAATAGATGTCGGGACTTTACCTTCTTGTACTAAAAACGTGCCTGCATTCAACAGCACAAAGTAACCCAAATAAAGGGAAATCGCAGGTACTAACTTGGCGAACTTTCCTTGTCTTGGATTAACTACCGATAGCGGCACAGCAATTAGGGTTAAGAGTGGGATTGATAATGGCACCGCTAATCGCCATTGAAATTGTGCAATCGCCTCGGTTGTCCCTTGCTCTAATAATTGCATCGATGGCAAGGCTTCTAATTTACGGCGTTTTTGCTCGATTGCTTGATCTTGAATTTGCACTTCGTAGTTAGTGAATTCTGTAAGCTGAAGTTGCTTACTGCCAGCAGGGTTTTCATAACGCTTACCATCACTGAGCACTAATTTTTGTTCGCCGGTATTTCTGTCTTCTTGTACTTTGCCTTTTTCGGCGTATACCACTTCCGATGTAGGACCATTTTTATCGCTATCTATTTGCGCATAAAAAACACGGTCTAGTTCAGTACCATTTTGCTTAATATCGTGAATAAACACCACGGCTTTTTCGTTATCGGTTTGTTGAAAGCGTCCTGAGCGAAGCGCAGCGAGGCCTGCATCAGCTTCAATCTTTTCTTTTAGCTGATACTCGTGCTCGTTTGCCCATGGTGCAAGGGTCAGCGTTAAAAAGCCTGCCAGCACTGCCAACACAGTAGATGACACGAGTGTTAAGCGAACTACGTACCATTCGCTTACACCGCATGCCTTTAATACTGTCATTTCGCTGTCGGCATAAATGCGACTGTAGGCCAAAATAATGCCAAGGAAAATACTTAACGGTAAAATTAAAGATGCCAATTGTGGCAGCTTTAATAGCACCATTTGCAACACCAATTGGCCGGGAATAGAGCCCTCTGCAGCGTCAGCTAAAATCGAGACAAATTTCTGGCTGACGAAAATAGTCATCAAGGTGAGGAATACAGCGAGCTGTGATTTGAATACTTCTGTCGATAAATAGCGAAAGATTAACACCGCGACCTCTACAAAACTTGTCTTTTTACTGGAATAGTCTGAAATTTTAAGTAAACTTTGTATTTTTACAACTTAAATATATGCCATTAGGACTTAAATTTAAAAATTAAGTTTGTTTTGGTTTAATTTATAGTCAAAATCACTCAGGAGTCGCTATGGAATTTAGCGTTAAAAGTGGCAGCCCAGAAAAACAACGCAGTGCATGTATTGTTGTGGGTGTTTATGAACCTCGTCGTTTATCACCAATTGGCGAGCAACTCGATCGTATTAGCGATGGTTATATTTCTAATTTGCTACGCCGCGGCGATTTAGAAGGTAAGCCTGGGCAAATGTTGCTATTACACCATGTACCAAACGTGTTAAGTGAGCGCGTGCTATTAGTTGGTTGTGGTAAAGAACGTGAGCTTGATGATAAGCAATATAAGCAAATTATTTCAAAAACCATTAGTACGTTAAACGATACGGGCTCAATGGAAGCAGTATGTTTCTTAACTGAATTGCATGTTAAAGGTCGCGATACCTACTGGAAAGTACGTCAAGCGGTAGAAACAACACAAGACAGCCTATATGTTTTCGATCAGTTAAAGAGCAAAAAGAGTGAAGCGCGTAGACCGCTTCGTAAAATCGTTTTCAACGTACCAACGCGCCGCGAATTAACTATTGGTGAAACAGCGATTGAACACGGCCTTGCAATTTCACACGGCCAAAAACTGTGTAAAGACGTTGCAAACATGCCACCAAATATCTGTAACCCAGCGTACCTTGGTGAGCAAGCAAAAGAACTTGAAGCAAATTACGACAACGTAAAAGTTAACCTTGTTGGTGAAAAAGAAATGGAAGAGTTAGGTATGCACTCATACCTAGCAGTAGGCCGTGGTAGCGCGAATGAATCGATTATGTCGGTTATTCACTACACAGGCGCGCCAGAAGACAAAGCACCAATCGTGTTAGTGGGCAAAGGCCTAACTTTTGACTCAGGTGGTATTTCAATTAAGCCAGGCGAAGCCATGGACGAAATGAAATACGATATGGGTGGTGCTGCAGGGGTACTTGGTACGATGCGTGCGATTGTTGAAATGCAATTACCAATTAACGTGATTGCAGTGCTCGCAGGCTGTGAGAACATGCCAAGCAGCAATGCATACCGCCCAGGTGATATTTTAACAACTATGTCTGGTCAAACAGTGGAAGTATTAAATACCGATGCTGAAGGCCGCTTAGTATTATGTGATGCATTAACCTATGTTGAAGCATTTGACCCTGATACCGTAATTGACGTAGCGACGTTAACAGGTGCATGTATTATCGCACTTGGTCACCAAACATCAGGTTTACTAGCAAACCATAATCCACTGGCACATGACTTATTAAAAGCGTCAGAGCTAAGTGGTGACCGAGCATGGCAATTACCGCTTTGGGATGAGTATCAAGAACAGCTAGAAAGCCCGTTTGCCGATTTCACTAACTTAGGCGGACGTGCAGCCGGTACAATTACTGCGGCATGTTTCTTATCGCGCTTCACTAAAAAGTACAATTGGGCTCACCTTGACGTTGCTGGTACTGCATGGCGCAGTGGCAAAAATAAAGGTGCAACAGGTCGCCCAGTTGCAATGTTAACTCAGTATCTATTAAATCGTGCTGATGTTAATATGGAGCAAGATGCCTAAAGTGATTCTAGAGGCAGTTTAATGAACGCAGTATTTTACGTTCTAAAACAACTAAATGAGCCGGTAAATTCCATTCCGGCTCATTTTGATCTAGCGGCAAGGCTAGCTGCAGATTGTTACCGACAGGGAAAAAAAGTATTTATTCTTGTAGATAATCAAGAGGATGCACATGTAATAGATGAGCACCTGTGGCAATTCGAAGTAGATAGCTTTGTTCCACACAATCTGCAAGGCGAGGGACCACAAGCAGGATCACCTGTTGAAATTGGCGAGTCAGCGCCAGTGGCAAATCGCAAAGTGATAATAAATCTGGCCAAAACGGTGCCCGATTTTATTCGTCGCTTTTCAGAGGTATATGATTTTGTACCTGCTGATGAACAATTAAAAGGCGTAGCGCGTGAACGCTACAAAGTAATGCGTCAACTAGGGGCGCATTTGTCGACACAAGAGATAGAGATTTAGTATTAAGGTTCTGTGCAATGGATAAAACCTATAATCCACAAGATATTGAACAGTCGTTATATCAAGGCTGGGAAGAGAAAGGCTACTTTAAACCGTCAGGTAAAGGTGACGCGTATTCAATTATGATCCCACCGCCAAATGTCACAGGTAGCTTGCACATGGGCCACGCCTTCCAAGATACCATCATGGATACGCTGACACGTTTTAAGCGTATGCAGGGCAATAACACCCTTTGGCAGGTTGGTACTGACCACGCAGGTATCGCAACGCAAATGGTTGTAGAGCGTAAGCTTGCAGCTGAAGAAGGTAAAACACGTCACGAGCTTGGCCGTGATAACTTCATCGACCGTATTTGGCAGTGGAAAAATGAATCTGGCGGTACTATTACCAAGCAGTTACGTCGACTAGGCGCGTCTGTAGATTGGGATCGCGAACGCTTTACGATGGACGAAGGTCTTTCAGAAGCGGTTAAAGAAGTATTTGTTCGTCTTCACAAAGAAGATTTAATTTACCGTGGTAAGCGTCTTGTAAACTGGGATCCAAAGTTACACACGGCAATTTCAGATTTAGAAGTTGAAAACAAAGACAAGCAAGGTCATATGTGGAACCTGCGTTATCCACTGGCTGATGGCCTAACAACGCAAGATGGTAAAGACTACATCGTAGTTGCGACAACGCGTCCTGAAACCATGTTAGGTGACACGGGTGTTGCAGTAAACCCAAATGACGAGCGCTATCAAGACTTGATTGGTAAAGAAGTAATTCTACCAATTGTAAATCGTCGCATTCCAATTGTTGCCGATGAACACGCCGATATGGAAAAAGGCACAGGCTGTGTAAAAATTACTCCTGCGCACGACTTTAACGATAACGAAGTAGGTAAGCGTCAGCAACTACCGATGATCAATGTGTTTAACAAAGACGCTGCGGTATTAACTGCGGGTGAAGGTTATACATTTGATGGCAAGCCGCAAGAAATCGACGCACCAATTCCAGAGCGTTTCCACGGTCTTGACCGCTTTGATGCGCGTAAAGCGATTGTGGCTGAGTTTGAAGAGCTTGGTTTACTAGAGAAAATTGAAGATCACAGCTTAACAGTACCATACGGTGACCGTTCAGGTGTGGTTATTGAGCCACTTCTTACAGACCAATGGTATGTGCGTGTTGCACCACTGGCAGAGCCTGCAAAACAAGCAGTTGCTAACGGCGACATTAAGTTTGTACCAGCGCAATACGAAAACATGTACAACGCGTGGATGAACGACATTCAAGATTGGTGTATTTCGCGTCAGCTTTGGTGGGGACACCGTATTCCAGCATGGTACGATGCTGAGGGTAACGTATATGTTGGTCGCAGCGAAGAAGAAGTACGTAGCGAGAATAACATCGCTGCGGATGTTGCACTTACACAAGATGAAGACGTACTTGATACTTGGTTCTCATCGGCTCTTTGGACCTTCTCTACGCAAGGTTGGCCTGCACAAACTGAAGACTTAAAAGTATTCCACCCATCAGATGTGCTGGTAACGGGTTTTGATATTATCTTCTTCTGGGTTGCACGTATGATCATGATGACCATGCACTTCATCAAAGATGAAGATGGCAAACCACAAGTGCCATTTAAAACGGTTTACGTAACCGGCCTTATCCGCGATGAAAACGGCGATAAGATGTCTAAGTCAAAAGGTAACGTACTTGACCCAATCGATATGATTGATGGCATCGACCTTGAAAGTTTAGTAGAAAAGCGTACCGGTAACATGATGCAGCCACAACTGGCGGCAAAAATTGAGAAAAACACCCGTAAAACGTTTGAAAAAGGCATTGAGGCACACGGTACTGATGCACTGCGCTTTACTCTTGCTGCAATGGCATCAACAGGGCGTGATATCAACTGGGATATGAACCGTCTAGAAGGTTACCGTAACTTCTGTAACAAGCTTTGGAATGCGAGCCGCTACGTATTAATGCACACAGAAGAAAAAGACTGTGGTTTTAATGGCGGCGAGATGACGCAGTCACTTGCAGATCGTTGGATCTTAGGTCAATTCCAAAACACGGTTAAAACATTCACTGATCATTTAGATAACTACCGTTTTGACTTAGCAGCAAGCACCATTTACGAGTTCACTTGGAACCAATTCTGTGACTGGTATCTTGAGCTAACGAAGCCGGTATTGTTTAAAGGTAATGAAGCAGAACAACGCGGCACACGTAACACGCTAGTAACGGTGCTTGAAGGCTTACTGCGCTTAATGCACCCATTAACGCCATATATCACTGAAACAATCTGGCAACGTGTTGCACCTCTTGCAAACATTAACGCCGATACCATTATGCTACAGGCATTCCCTCAGTTTGATGAATCGCAGGTAGATGAATCAGCGATGGCGGATCTTGAGTGGGTTAAGCAGTTTATCGTTGCGATTCGTAACATCCGTGGTGAAATGGACATTAGCCCTAATAAGCCTCTAGACGTACTGCTTAAAAACGCAAGTGATGAAGATAAGCGTCGCCTTGAAGAAAACGCAAAGTTCTTAGCATCACTAGCTAAATTAGAATCTACAACTGTATTAGCTGAGACTGACGAAGCGCCAGCGTCTGCTACCGCGTTAGTCGGTGGCTTAGAAGTGCTTATTCCAATGGCGGGTCTTATCGATGTTGAAGCTGAACTTGCACGTATTAGCAAGCAGCTTGAAAAAGCACAAAAAGGCCTAGAGCAAGTAGAGCGAAAGTTAGCAAACGAAAAGTTTGTTAATAATGCCCCGGAAGCAGTACTTGCTAAAGAGAAAGAAAAGCTTGCTGAATACAGTGAAGCGAAAGCCAAGTTACTAGAGCAAAAGGCTAAAATCGAAAGCCTTTAATCTTTAAACTTAATAAAAGCCGCGTCTATCGCGGCTTTTTTATTTGTACGTAATCATTTACTTACCGTTACAAAATTCGTGAAGATTGCATCGCAAAATATTGACTCGCGAAGTGACTTTAAGACATAGTGATAATGTAACATTATTACAAAAAATACTGATAAAAAGGAAACGCACAAATGCGCATTAAAGCGATCGCAGCTGCACTTGCATTTAGTTTTGCAGGCTCAGCATTTGCCGACGAAGGTATGTGGCAACCACATCAATTACCTGAATTAGAAGATATTCTTAAATCAAAAGGTTTAGCAATTGACGCTAAGTCAATCTCAAAGCTTACCGAATTCCCAATGAATGCCGTAATCAGCTTAGGCGGTTGTACAGCATCATTTGTATCGCCAAAAGGTTTGGTAGTTACTAACCACCACTGTGCTTATGGTTCTATTCAGTACAATTCAACTACTGATAACAACATTTTAGAAAATGGCTTTTTAGCAAAAAAACCATCGGAAGATTTACCTGCAGCGCCAGGTTCACGTGTGTATGTTACTGAAGAAGTGACGGATGTAACGGCTAACGTGAAAAAAGGCACTGAAACACTTACTGGCAAAGCGCGCTACGAAGCCATTGATGCAAACCGTAAAGCACTTGTTGCTGAATGTGAAGAAGACAAAGGCTACCGTTGTAATGTTTATACGTTCCACGGTGGATTAGAGTATTACCTAATTAAATCGCTTGAAATTAAAGACGTGCGTTTAGCTTACACGCCAGCAATGGGTGTGGGTAAATACGGCGGTGATATCGATAACTGGATGTGGCCGCGTCACACAGGTGATTTTGCATTCTACCGTGCGTATGTTGGTAAAGATGGCAAACCTGCCGAGTTTTCAAAAGATAACGTACCGTTTGAATCTAACTCATTTTTAAGCGTGAGCGCTAAAGGCGTGCAAGAAGGTGACTTTGTGATGGTGACTGGCTACCCAGGCCGTACTAACCGTTACCGCGTATCACCTGAAGTGGATTATGTTTTTAACACGGCATACCCACTTGCGCGCAAGCATAACTCTAAATACGTTGAGCTAATCGAAGAAAATGCACCTGAAGGTTCGCAAGAGCGTATCGCATACGAAAGCACGATTGCTGGCTACAATAACTACATCAAGAACTATGGCTCAATGATTGAGAGCTTCAAAAAAGGTTCTATGTATACGCGTAAGCAACAATTTGAACAAGATTTACAAGCGTGGATCAACAGCGATAGCGAGCGCAAAGCAAAATACGGTAACGTATTAGCTGATTTAGAAGCGCTTGTTGCAGAGTCGCAAAAGCACAACCAACGCGACCGTATGTTAGGCTATGTTCACCGCTCACAAATGATTTCAACAGCACGTATGTTGTATCGTTTAGCTGTGGAAAAGCAAAAGCCAGACGCAGAGCGCGAAAGTGGTTATCAAGAGCGTGACTTACCGCGTATCGAAGCGCGTCTTAAGAGCATGAGCCGTCGTTATGCCGAGCCAGTTGATAAAGCAATTCTACTTCACTTCTTAGAGCTATATGCTGCATTACCAGCAAATGAGCGTATCACTGAGGTAGATAGCGCTTTGGCACTAGAAAATGGCTTTAATAAAGCTAAGCATTCAGCCATGTTAGATGACATGTATGCAAATTCTAAACTAGCTGATGAAAAAGCCCGTTTATGGATGCTGGACTTAGACCTTGCGCAGCTTGATCAAAGTAACGACCCATTTGTGAAATACGCAAAAGCGATTTTCAGTGTAATGAAGTCAATTGAAGATCAAGATAAAGAGCTTGTAGGTAAAATGCAGGCGGCTCGCCCAGCATTAATGGAAGCGATTATTGCGTACAACAAATCACTTGATAAGCCTGTATACGCAGATGCAAACAGCACATTACGTGTAACTTACGGTACAGTGGGTGGTTACTCACCGCAAGACGGATTAGTTGCAACACCGTTTACTTCACTTGAAGGTCTGCTTGCGAAAAATACCGATGTTGAACCATTTAACTCACCGAAAAAGCAAAACGACTTAATCAAGCAAAAGCATTACGGTGATTACACAGGTGGTATGAACACAGTACCAGTAAACTTCTTGTCAAATGTTGATACAACTGGTGGTAACTCAGGCTCACCAACGCTTAACGGTAACGCAGAACTTGTTGGTTTACTGTTTGACGGTGTTTACGAAAGTATCATTGGTGACTGGGATTACGATGCAAACTTAAATCGTTCAATCCATGTAGATTCACGTTATATGCTTTGGGTTATGGATAAGGTTGATAACGCGCAGAATTTACTAGATGAAATGAAGATTGTGCGTTAAACAATCTTTCTACTAAATTAAAAAGGAGGCGTATGCCTCCTTTTTTATGAGGCAAACACAATGCAATTAAAATGGATTGACTCCCAGCACATTGCGCTGGCGCTACTTGATGAACACCCCAGCGTTGACCCACGTGAAATTAGGTTTACCGACTTACGTGATTGGGTGCTTGCGTTAGAAGATTTCGATGACGACCCAAGCCATTGTGGAGAGCGAATATTAGAAGCAATTCAAATGGCTTGGATTGAGGAATATGAATAAATAACTTAGGCTAAGCTATGAAAAAGCTCTTCCGCATCTTCTTTTATATCTTGGTAATCTTCTTCATCAAGGTCGAGCACGGTTAACACTTTCTCTTGCATATCAGGCCAATCAGGTGAATGCACAAAGCGACGATTTACGTGTACTATGTCTTCAGCCATTTTCAGCGTTGCGTAGGTGAGTTGGTCTTGGCTAAAAGTAGGTGTGTCTAAATACGCATCGTCATGATGACGTAATATAAGTTGGCAAATATTTTTTGGAAGGTTCCAACTGGTAGCCAAAAAGTAACCGATTACCGCATGATTTGTGCGGTACGCTGCTTCTTCACGTGCAACAAGAGATAGATGGTAATTGCGGTTAGACTCTTCCAGTACATCAACATAATTAGCGTAGTTCATCGCCATCGCAGGAATGCCGGCATCGTGAAATAACCCCACCATATGCAAATTTTCAGTTGGCACTATTGCTTTAAGTTTTTTACCAATCAAGGTTGAGATAGCTGCGATTTCGCTTGCGGTATCCCAAAAACGTTCTAGTCGAATGCAGCATTTGTCTTGATCAAACGCTTTTTCAAGTAAAAAGCCTGTTACTAAATTAGTTATGCCTTCTAAACCTAGAAACATAACCGCTTGTTTAATGTCGGTTATTGTTCTGGCAAGGCCGTAATAAGGGGAGTTAATAACCTTTAATACCATAGCGGCAATGGCTACATCACCAGCCACAATATTGGCAATATTGTTAAGTTCTGGCGAATCACTATTTAATTCAGTTTGCAGTAATTGCAGTAATTCAGGTTTTGGGGGAATCGTAAAGCCAGATTCTAGATCAGTAAGAACCTTACTATCAATTTCGATCATTATAAGCACCTTAATCAACGAGTGGCGCCATTATACTTGGTCTTTATTTCTCATGTTAGAGCTAAATCAAAGGAATTACGTTTATCATTATCAAATATTTGAGCATAATAGAACGCTAATTTGTTCAATTATAAATTTTAGGCTTGGTTTTGCGAAAGTTACTGCTCATATTACTGATTTTCCCACTTTTTTGTTACGCTGAATGGCAATCCGATGAAAAAGCAATTATGGGCACATCAGTCAAAATAACACTTTGGCATCATGATAAAAGCCATGGTGAAGCCGCCATTAAGGCCGTTTTTGATGAAATGGAACGAATTAATCAGCTAATGAGCCCCTACATAAATAGCAGTGAGCTTTACCGTGTGAATAAAAATGCGGCAATCCAACCAGTTAAAATCAGTAATGAGTTATATCTATTAATCAAACAAGCCCAACTAATTTCAGCACAAACCAAGGGTGCATTCGATATTACCTTTGCCAGTGTCGGCTTTTTATATAATTATCGCGAGCGTATTTCACCTAGTAATCAGGTGCGAGACACCAACCAAGCCTTAATCGATTATCGTCAAGTTGAGCTAAACGACAAAAATCAAACAGTACATTTTAAGCAGCAGGGCATGAAAATTGATTTAGGTGGTATTGCAAAAGGCTACGCTGTTGATAATGCCATTACAATTTTAAAGAGTCAGGGCATCGATTCGGCGTTGGTAAGTGCGGGTGGAGATACCAAAGCACTTGGCAAACACGGAGACAGGCCGTGGTTACTCGCCATTCAAGATCCGCGTAAAAAAGGCAAACACGCCATTCAATTACCGATGGAAAATGAAGCAATTTCTACCTCGGGCGATTACGAACGTTACTTTATTCAAGATGGCGTACGTCACCATCATATTATTGATCCAAAAACTGGCCATTCAGCTGCTAAAGTTCAAAGTGTATCGATTATCGGTCAACAAGGTGTGATGACAGACGCGCTGTCGACCAGCGTTTTTGTGCTGGGTGTAAAGGATGGTTTGGCATTGATAAATTCAATGCCAAGCTTTGAGGCGTTGATTATTGATAAAGACCGCAAGCTGCACTTTTCAAATGGTTTGTTAGCACATTAAAGAGGCGTCGCCGAGTGCATTTGTGATTACGCAATCGGCTCAAACGCAATTAAGCTGTCCATTAATCTGGCGTTACCTAAGCCATGCATCGGGAATAAATTAGCAAAATTGCCTTGCTCACCATGTAGTGCCATGTAATTGAGAATAACAGTTTCAACCAGTAAGTTAACATTGTTGGCTGCAGGTCCCGATGCCGTTTCTACTGACGCATCGCGACGCATATAACCAATTTGTTGGCGCTTAGCTTGTTGCTCTGGTGTTGCACCTAACAACTGTGGCGTGCCTTGCGGGTTATAGACCAAGAAGAACGACGCTGAAGTTGATGAGTTGTCGCCTGTCCAAACACCTTTACCGCGGCCAAATTCTGAATCATCTATCATACCGTTACTGGCAACAGAGCCATCACTGTACACATACATCATTAGTGGCACGCCAAGTCTTGCGGCATATTCTAAGCATGCACCCATACAACGCCCTGCACGTAAATCGCGAATTTCACCGGTCGCTCTATCGCCAGTGTGGTAATCAAAACCACCCATAGTGATAGTACCTGCGCCGGCGTAACCGTTAAGCACTAATTTCATAATCGAAGCTGTTTTTCTAAACTCGCCATCTTGGTTAAGTTCTTCGGCAGTAAAAATAGCATTGTCACCGGTGATCAATGGATCTGTCATCGGATTCAAGTTGTCTGGGTTACCAAAACGGTCAGTAATATCTGCGGTTTTAACGTAACCGCAGCGTACCAAGTCTTTCAGAACATCATCACGGCTTATTTGAGTACTGACGCTGTTTAGCTTCATATCACTAATGCGTTGAATGGACTCCATCACCGCAACGGCATCACTTTGGTCAAGTAAACCAACTAAATCACCGGTATCGACAAGGCCTGTAACATCACTGGGCCTATCTATTTTGGTAGGGCGTTTGGCCGAATCAAATAAACTATCGGGCGACATAGAGTTTGCTCCGGAGTCGGAGTTACGAGAACCGACTAAACTCAGCAGTGAGCCATCGGCGCCAACACGGTTTATGCCAAACATTGGGTTATGCGGGTTAGTGCCGGTATCATTTTCAGAGCGTGCTGGGATCACCGCACCATTAATATTGGCGCGATTAGTCACGGATACTTTTTCAAGTATGCCTTGTAAAAATTGACTGTCTGAATGAAATGCCAATCCCAGTTCACTATTAACAAAATCGCTTAACCCAGTTTGCGCATTGGCGATTGGTGGGATCATATCGCCCGGTAAACCGAGTTTGCTGTAACCTTCAGTCGATAAAAAATCCATTTGCCCGTTGGGTCCACCAACCAGTACATTTGAGCCAGCGATGTTTGCGCCTCCGGCCAAATCAAAGCAAATAAAGGGAATTTTTCCAGCGCCAGAGGTGGCAATACCACAACTTTGCTTTAGCGCTTCTAAATCACTGGAAAGTGTACTTTGTGCTTGTAGTGGGCTTGAGAATAAACTAAACAATGAACCACTAAAAAACGTGCCTAATCCTGCGGCAAACCCCTGCGCGATAAAATCGCGACGGCTGATTGGTTTACTGTGATCTTGGTGCAGTAATGGTGTATCTGGGTTGAGAATATGATTTTGTTTTTTCATAACATTTCCATTACTTAATTATTGTTGCTGCGCTGCCAACGATTGCCGAGCAGCTGGCTTTAGCGATAATTAAAGTACGCGCAGCATCACAGTCTTGAGGGCAGCGATTTAAGCGCTGAATAAGTGCGTTTAATTCTTGTTGCATGCTGTCGTATTGCGGCGCTGATGCGAGTTCTTGGCCAAGCAAATAATGTGATAATCCAGAGCTAAATTGCAAAGTGCGCTCAGGCGTAAATGCCACATCGGGTGTTGTATTAAAGTCGAAATCAGCAAATGCGTTTGAACGCAGAGCCGGATCTTCGATAAACGCGCTACAGTACTTAATAGCTAATTGTGAAATCGCCATTTGGTTAGCTGCAACAAAACCATCAAGTGTATTTACGGTAGGTAACTGTTGTTTTAACTGTTCATAGGTTTGCGCTATTTCAGCAAGTTTGGTACTTATCCCCGTCATTTGGGCCATTGAAAAGTTAATTTCAGAAAATGCTTTTATGCCGATATCGCTGCTGAGCTCTGCTGGAAATTCAATTGGGAAAGGCGGTAATTCACCTGGCACTCTGACAAATTGGTGTTCACCCAGTACATCAAACGACAAAAAGAACTCATCGTTATTGGGGCCTTGTTCTAAGGGAATTAAACTGCCCAAGCGTGAAAGCGGCTGCCCAGTTTGGCTTGAATAATTACTGCCTAGGGTTGTTTTAAGGTTGGCAAAGCTTTGCCCTAATGGGCTTTCTTTGCCATTAATACCAATGCGTATGCCTTCAAGTGCAATGGCTTGCGGTGATACATTGCTATCAAGTGACAAGAAAAATGGTTCTTTAAACAAGTAGCTATAACTATCGAATTGACTCACTTCTGCAATAATGTAACTGCGCGGTAAATCTATGAGCTCGCTTACAGAGAATAATAAAAAGAACTTTTCACCGACACCTACATCGTAGTTTTGAGCAATTTGTTCAGGTGTAATCGCGCGATTGTGAAGGGCCATCATGCGTACTTGACCACGCCATTTAAAATTACTGCTGGTCTCACTGCCAACCACAAGGGCAAAGCTTGCATCCCAATTAGACAGTACGCCTTGATTATCTTCTTGTTGCGATATCAAGTTGCCATTAACGTAAATGCGTTTGCCATTGACCGGATCAAAGGTCAGTACCACATGCTGTAAGGTAGCTTGCAGTACTTCATCATTATTAGGCGTTGATAACATTGGATCGCCATTACTGCTGGTGGTGTTATCACGTAATAAAAAGTTGTAGTTATAAAGTGTTTGGCCGAGTGTAAAGTTACGACGATCGTCACCTCCTGAATAACTAATAATCCGTGCAGGGCCTTCTTGTGTCACGTTGTCAGGCACAAGCCATGCTTCAAGGCTAAATTCACCTGTGGCTGTAAGCATTTTGTGTAGTTTCGCGCTCGCGCTAGTTGATGCTTGCGCGCGGCCTCCATTGAGCTTAATGCCCCAACCACCAACCCAAGAGACATCGCCATTAATGGTTAAGTTAGCAGCTGGCTCAACGCCACTGGTGTCGTAGGCAGTAAACCCTTGGCCTGATTTAAATTCCCACTTTGCAATAATGTGTTGCTCAAAACGGTTACCATTGTTAGCAACAATGCCTTCGGTGAGTTTTAATGCTTTGCTGAGCACTAATGCATCATCAACTTGGTTCGTTGGAATTGCATCGGCCATTTGCGTAATGGCTTCTTGCATAAGGGCTGCATCGCTTTCGCAATCGGACCAGCAGTTATGAAATTCGCTGCCTAAACGCAGTACAAAACGTGATAATTCAGGTTGGTTTAAATCTATTTTTGCTTGTGCAACTTGATAAGCAGCGTCTGCATTGGGTTCAGCAAAGTAGGGCGCTACAGGAAATGACGCACTGCTACTATGACAGTTTGCACAGTTTTGTTGCAAAATCGGGTGAACATACGTGGAAAATAATGCACTTGATGCAGGAAAGCTTTTACTGCTACCGGGGACTTTAAGAATTGGGTCGTCAAAGTCGATGGTGGTCGCAGTGTTATCTGTTTGCGCCCATTCGCTTATCCAAGTCGTAAGGATATCGGCGCACACGCTATCGCTTTGTTGCCAACAGTTATGACCGCCCGCCACTTTTGTTACTAACAATGAGTCTTTTGGTGAGGTTAAATTGATGAACCCATTAATTGCGCCATAGGCAAGGTTTATATCGTCGCGTCTTGCAAATTGCGGGGATTGACCTTGTTCATTATGGCACGCACCACATTTATCATTACCAACAAGGTTATCCCAAACAGCTATTTTAAACTGTTGTATGTCTGCGGTTTCTGCGGCAGGGCCTGAGTAAACAAATTCTCCCGAATCATCAATCGGGGGTTTTGGTTGTTCTTTTACTTCAGAATCTGAGCCACAGCCACTCAGTAATGCCATTAGCAAAAGCGATAAAAAAATGCGCATGTTAATCTCCTTTGCAATAGTTGGCAGTTGCAGCAAACACGGTTTTTAGTTTGTAGCCTGAGTTTTTAAAGGTATCGGTAATTGTTGCGAGTGTGGTTGCATCTTGTTGATTTTGTACTTTGCGTAAACACACTTTTTCAAACACTTTACTTACTTGGCAACTGGCAAATTGTTCACTGTAGGCGATTTCTTTACCTAAGCTTTTTGCGCCATTACCGCTTCCTGAAAGTTGTTCATCCCAACCTAAACGGCGGTTTAACCCTTGTCGCCAATAGTTGTCCCATTTATCGGATTCAGTAATAAAGCCAAACTTAAATGTTTCGCTATTGATATGGTATTTACCTTGCACGGTATTGGCTTGGTAACTCAATTGACCATTCTCGCCAGTAAGATCGTTATCGCGATCGTACTCGAAATTATAATAAGCATAGGCTTGCGCCATTGGGTCCATACCTGAATGGCAACCGCTACACGAGTTCATAAAAATGCGGCTATCGCCACCAGGACTGCGGCTGACATCTTGGCGAATACGGTTAGTTGCAATGCTGGTATCTTTAAGTGCGTCTAGGTCGGTACACATATGATTGATAAAGGTATAGCGAAACATTGCTCGGTTTGTGCCAGCAATAAAAAATGCTTTACTGGCAGCACGCGAAGTAATTACGCCGCTCGTCGCTTCAATGGGTAAATTAGTCACGCTTGATTGTGTTTGCCGCGTCAGCGTGTCTTTTAAATTAAGTGCGCTTTGGTCAAGTGCAGCGTAATGGTCGTTATTACTGATTGAATAATTCGGCAAATTTGCACTTGCGGCGGCCGTATAAATAATGTCGTCAAATAAGATAGTGCGAAAGTCTAAGTCATCCCTTACCACGCCCATAATGGTGGCAGTGTAGTCGTTAAGCGGCTGGTGTACATCAAAGTCACGATTGGTCCAAGGTGTCACCCAATCTTTTAAAGTCACGCGGTAAAACGCGTCGTTCTCCATAGCAAGCTTAGCGGCGTCATCGCCTTTACCGGCTTCAAGTAAACTGACCATATTTTCAAGCACCGTAGCACTCGGTGATACGCCTGTTAACCGGGTATGTATACGATTGGCTTGCTCTTCAACACCAGCAAATGCCGAACTTGCGCTCATCGCTAAGATCAGTACTAGCGTTTTACTAAATAAATGGGGAGAAGATGTATTGTGTGATAATTGCATATCCATTTTGCTAGTTGACCTTGATAGAGGTACGCATGTTAACATTGTTAATGCATAAACGGTAAAGAAAAGTTATTGTAAAAATATCTTTGCGTGCAATAATATTATATTGCTAAATTTTCATTCTAAAATAATACTAAATAATGGTTTGTTTAGTGGCGCTTTAGGGTTTTGTTTTTATAGGGATTGGGAAGTGAGTAAGCTGCTAAAATTATTTGTACTGTTATTGCTAACAGGATGCGGCAGTGACGTTGTTGAGCAGCAACCACAAGTACAAGATCCAATCGCCGAAGAAGTTCCCCTTGCATTTGTTATTCGTGATAGCAGTGAAGCTGTTAGTTTTTCGTTAGCTGATCCAACACTTTTTAACCCCGGAGCTGCGCTTTATTTTAAAAAACTTGCGGGTGTTGATGCGCCGTTAGTAAATATTTCTAGCACATTGTTCGAACAGCCTATTGATATTAAGCACGTGTCGGCATCAGCAGATGGCAATAAATTAGTGTTTAGTTTACGTGCGCCAGAGCTTGAAGATGCCTCTGATGATATGCAGCCGAAGTGGAATATTTGGCTTTATGACGTAGTAAGCGACAAGGCGACAAAACTAATTAGCGATGAATTGATTGCAGAAGAAGGCGATGACTTATTCCCCGTTTTCCTGCCAGATGGTCGTATTTTATTTAGCTCTAACCGACAGCAAGGCAACAAAGCCCGCCTGCTTGATGAAGGCAAACCGCAATATCAGGCACTAAGCGACAACTTTCGTGAAAAAGCACTTACACTGCATGTCATGGAGCAAGATGGTAGTGATATTAAACAAATATCGTATAGCCAAGGTCACGACCTTTATCCTCAGGTATTACAAAATGGTAAAATTGCGTTTGTAAGGTACGAACATCGAGGCCGCAATCGTGGCTTACATATTTATCAAATAGACTCAGATGGTAAGCAGTTGGAGCTGGTATTTGGCGCCCATTCTGATTACCCAAATGACTTGGCAATAGCAAGTCTACAGCAAGCACCTAATGGCAAACTGGTGATTGGTTTGCGAGATGGTGACAGTGAATTACCAAGCACAGATTTCTACTATCTCGATAGCGAACAATTTATGGATAATGGACGTTTTCATGATGGTAATGAAACTCAGCAGTCCGCATTTAGCTCGTCATTATTCGCATTAAGTCCGCCAGAAGGTGAACTGGCACTTACCGGAAAGTATCACTGGTTTACCCCTATTTTTGATGAATCCCAACGCAGCCTTGTGGTGTGGAGTCAGTGTCAGGTTATCGACCCAAATAATACCGATAATGTAATTCCCTGCACTGAGGCTCTGTTAAATGATGAAAACACGCAAGCCGCCCCTGATTTATTTGGCTTGTGGATTTACGATGAAACCACTAAAACACAAAAACCCGTAGTGTTAGCTGAACAAAATAAATTAATCGAGGAGGTAGTGGTACTTGAATCGAAAAACGCCCCACTTGAGACTGAATACTCGTCGGATTTAAGTTTGCAAAACGAACAAATGGGCAGTATTCATATTCGCAGTGTGTACGATTTTTCCGGCGAAGATACTGCAAACCCAAATATTACAACCATTTCAGATCCAAGCGTCAATGCTGAACGCGTTTATGCGGTACGTGTAATAAAGCCAGTGTCTATTCCAGATAGAAATGAATATAACTTTTCTACCGCGCTGTTTGGTCGAAGTAGTGGTCAATCAATGCGTGATATTTTGGGTTACGCGCCAGTTGCTCCTGATGGCTCAGTGCATGTCAAAGTGCCAGCCGATGTGCCGTTTTCCCTTGAATTATTAAATCGTGATGGGCAGCGTATTAGTGGTCGTCACGAGAGTTGGCTGCAACTTAAAGCCGGCGAAACGCGCACTTGTAATGGGTGCCACCAAAGTACCAATGAATTGCCACATGGTAAGGTTGCACAGCAAAACAGTGTTAATTTAGGCGCAGCTTCTACCAGCTGGGTTGGGAGTTTTGGTGATATTAACGCACAAATTGGTGAAACTATGGCGCAAAGTTTTGCCCGTGTTGTTGGCTTACCTACGCTGAGCCCCGAGCCAATTTTCCCAGATGTTTGGCGTGAAGGTATTGCCGCAGAGGCTGATTTAACAGGTAGCTTGGTAAGCCTTGAAACGGCATCACCACTTACTGATGCGTGTGCACAAAATTGGACAAATCTATGCCGCTTATCGATTCATTTTCCCGAGCATATTGCGCCACTATTTGCATTATCACGACCTCAACTCGATGCAAATGGCGATGAAGTGGCAAATTTCCGCTGTTTAAATTGCCATATTACAAGCGATGAAAATGGCGATGCGCAAATCCCTGCAGCACAGTTAGATTTAAGCTTGTCGCCTTCAAATGAGAATAACCAGCACGCGATAGCCTACCGTGAACTGTTTTTTAACGACAACGAACAAGAATTGGTTGACGGTATTTTGATTGATAAATTAGTCGACAGGCTCGATGAAAATGGTAATCCAGTTTATTTAGTCGATGAAGACGGTAATTTAATTTTAGATGAAGACGGTAACCCGATTATTGAGCAGGTTACAGTCACTATTCGCCCTGCATTGAGTGTGGCTGGCGCCGCTGCAAATACGCGCTTTAATACGTTGTTCGCCACAGCAGGCAGCCATGCAAACTATTTATCAGAGGCGGAAAAGTCGCTGCTTTGGCAGTGGCTCGATATCGGTGCGCAATACGCCAACAGCCCATTTTACAGTGAGGAAGAGTAATGACGAAGTGGCTCTTACTATTGGCATTACTGTTTAGTTTTGAAACGGCTGCGCAATCACTAAAACTAGCAGTAAAAGAACCGTTTTTAAATATTCACAGCGGCGCAGGGCGCGGTTACCCGATTATTTATGTCGCAGAAAAAAACGAAACCATTACGGTTATTAAGCGCCATACATCTTGGTATTTAATTTCCCTAGAAAATGGGCAACAAGGCTGGGCAAAACAACAAGAATTGGTTGAAACCTTAACATTAGACGGTAAACCTTTTTTAGTGACAGACGCAACGCTTGATGCATTTGAAAACCAGACATTTAGCTTTGGTATTGGTCTTGGCCAGTTGGAAGGTGTAAATAGCCAGTCAGTTAATGCGAGTTGGCGTTTTACGCGTCATTTATCGAGTCAATTAGAGTACAGCTATGCACTTGGTTCAGTGGCAAAAAATCAGCTAGTTGATTTATCGGTTTTCCATCACCCATTTCCCCATTGGCGCTTTTCACCTTATTTAGGTATCGGTGCAGGTCAGGTTTGGACAACGCCAAAAACACCGATTATTGGTGGTGGCGATGAAACCAGACAGTCAGACTTATTAAGCGCCACTGTGGGCTTAAACACATATATTACCAGTCGTTTTGTCTTTAAAGCAGAATACAAACGTTTTAGCGCACTTACCGAGCGTGATGTTACAGAGGATTTAGAGTTGTGGAAATTAGGTATCACGGTATTTTTCTAACTGCGTTAGCAACCTTAGCATTGACTTTTTCAGCGCCAAGTAACGCAAATAATGAGCAACAAGTAAGCCCAGTTGTTGACCCGCAAATAGCACGTACCGATATAGAAGAAGCGCAGATAGATAGCGATGATTTTGAATTTGGTGTTTATGGTGGCGTTATCTCAATTGCTGACTTTTCATCGACTTCGCTGGCGGGTGCAAAGTTGGCGTATCACATCAATGAAGACTTTTTTAGCTATTTTAAATACGGCACAGCAACCGCCGGAGAAACAAGCTACGAAAAGCTTAGCGGTGGCGCAAAATTATTGACAGATGAAGAGCGCGATTATCAGTTACTGGATTTAGGTATCGGTTATAACCTTAAGGGCGAAACCTTTGTGTCACAGAACCTCACGCTTAATAGTGCTTACTATTTTACGTTAGGCGCAGGCACCACCGAATTTGGTGGTGACGACCGTTTTACGGTATCTGTTGGTGCGGGTTACCGCATGTTGCTGAACGATTTTGTCACGGTGCAAATCGATATGACCGACTACGTATTTGAAAGTGACATTTTAGGTGATCCTGAAACTGTGCATAACCTCGCATTTACGCTTGGCTTAAGCGTTTATTTCTAAGGTATTTGTTTAATGAAAAAAATAATAATCATCATCACATTATTTCTAACCAGCATGTTTGTGGGCAATGCAACATCGGCAGAGCTCAATAAAAGTGCGCCCGACTTTACATTAAAGGCGTTAAGCGGTGATAACGTGCGCTTAAAAGAGCTAAGTGGTCAGGTTGTACTGATTAACTTTTGGGCGAGCTGGTGCGGACCGTGCCGTAAAGAAATGCCATTACTTGACGAGTTACACGCTAAATACAGCGATTTAGGCTTTACCGTGCTTGGCGTTAATGTGGAACAGCAAAACCAAAAGGCAAAAGAGTTTATTAATGAGCTTAACGTGTCTTTTCCAATTTTGCTTGATGAGCAAAATACCGTTAGTAAGCTTTACGATGTAGAAGCCATGCCAACAACGGTTGTGATTGACCGCAATAGCAACTTACGCTATGTCCATTATGGCTATCAGGCTGGCGATGAAAAACTCTATAAGAAAATGGTTAAGGCATTGATCCGTGAATAAATTAATTGCGATTTGTTTTACTTTATTGCTAACCGGCTGTGCTGCAACAGATGGCTTTGAGCCGTGGGTAAAACCGTATGAGCGTGAAAACCTTGCACAACCTGTTATGCAGTGGCAGCTTGATGCAGTTGAATCGGGTTACATTCACCATGTTTATCAAGCACGGGAAGGCGCAAAGGGTGCAGAAGGCACATCAGGTGGTGGCTGTGGCTGTAACTAATCTATTTAAATACCTTGTTGCGAGCTTTATGTTCGTGAGTTTAAGTATTTGCGCGGCGGTATTACCGGAAGATCGTGTTGATGCGATGTACCACAGTTATGATGGTGGCGGCATGAGCATTGACGGTCCGTCGATTTTAATTCGTAAAAAAGTTTCCAAAGCGGTATCGGTTTCGGCTAATTATTATGTGGACTCGGTAAGTTCGGCATCAATTGACGTATTGGCAACGGCCAGCCCTTATAAAGAAGAACGTGACGAGCAGTCTGTAGGCGTCGATTTTCTAAATGAAAAAACGTTGTTCTCACTTGGTTACAGCCAATCGCAAGAAAATGATTACGACGCAAAAAGCTACAAACTGGCTGTTAGTCAGAGCTTTTTTGGTGATTTATCGGTGCTTAGTTTGAGCTATGCCCAAGGCGACGATATTGTGATGCAAAACGGCAATGCGCTTTTTAGTGAAGAAGTGAAGCGCGCCAACTATGCATTGTCTTGGTCGCAAGTGGCGAGCAAAAACTGGACCTTTGATTTCAATATTGAGGCGATTACCGAACAGGGCTATTTAAATAACCCGTACCGCTCTTACCGCTATCGTGATGACACCGCTGCACTTGGCTACAGCTACGCTACCGAGATTTACCCTGAAACGCGCACCAGCAATGCTGCAGCGCTCAGAACCCGCTATTTTTTGCCAATCAACGCCGCACTATACGGTGAAGTTCGTTATTTTAGTGATACTTGGGGCATAGCTGCCAGTAACTATAAGCTCGGTTACAGTCAGGCGTTATATGATAATTGGTTAATTGATTTTCATGTGCGCCATTACACGCAAAGCAAAGCCGACTTTTATCGAGATATGTTTGATAGAAAAGATCAGTTTAATTTTATGGCACGTGATAAAGAAATGAGTTCTTTTAATGATTTAACCATTGGGCTCAAAGCACGTTATTTACATACTTTTGATCGTTCCAGCTTGATAAAAAGTGCCAGCGTAAACTTTGCGTGGGATCATATTCGTTTTGACTATGACGATTTTAGAAACGTGCTACAAACGGATAATCCGGGGCAAGAAGATTTTTATAGTTTCTCAGCAAATGTGCTAAGAGCTTATGTGTCGCTTTGGTACTAGGGAAAAGTAACAATGAAAACCATGCTAAAAAACACCTTAATTATGTTGTGTACTGTGCTTAGCCTTAATGTGTACAGCGTTGATAATAAGCCACTTAGCGAGCAAATTGAAAACTTAAAACAGCAAGCAATTGCGCTCAATCGAGACCTATTTATTTTAGAAGAAGATTTACTTTATCCACCGGCGACGCAAATTGCATTCTATGTCGCGATGGATGCTAGTGAACTGTTCACCATTGACTCAATTAAACTCATGGTTGATGACGAGCTAGCGACTCATTATCTATATACCGAAAAGCAAGTTAACGCGCTTGCTAAAGGTGGGGTACATCGTTTGTACCAAGGTAATGTAAAACAAGGTGAGCACCAACTTACTGCTTATGTTATTGGTAAAGGGCCGCAAGGTCGTGATATTAAACGTGCAGCTACATTAACCTTTAATAAAGATGATGAGGCAAAAGCAATTGAGCTGGTGATCAGCGCAAACAGCGCGAAAGAACAAGCAGATTTCACTATTCGAGAAATTGAGTAAGTCATGAGAACCTTGGTTGTTACCACATTGCTCGCGCTAGCGGTCAAAGCGAATGCTGAACCCAACTCCACGCAACAAGCAGCTGTAAGTGACGAGAAGTATGGTGTTGCTTTGTATCAGCTTTACCAGCAAAACTACCAGCAAGCACTCACCGAATTTGCTATTGCAGATGCGAAAGGAGGCATTGACCACCCAGGTGTTGATGCTCAAGTTGTAAAAGCCGGCGCTGCATTTTCATATGGTTTGCATATGACGGCAGCACGTGACTTTAACGCATTACTGAGTGAGCAAGACCAAGACTTATTGAATTACGCTAAATTGCAATTAGCGCGGGTTTATTTTGCAAATAACGACGCGAAGCTTGCACAGCAAACGCTATCAGAAATTACGCCTCCGACAAAAGACATAGCGTGGCATAACACCTTTTACTATTTACAAGGGCGACTTGGCTTAGCTCTTAGTAATCCTGCACAGGCAAATACTGCGTTATCGCAGCTGCCCGTTGGAAGGCAATCACATCACTACCTTGCCCATAACATACTAGTTGGTTCACCAAGCAATCAAGATGCGGCGCTGGCATTATTAACATTGCCAGAATTAGACCAAGAACAGCATGCATTACTTGATAGAAGCTTTCTCGCTTTAGGTTATGCCGCTTTAGAAAATGACCAAGCAACGCATGCCGAACAGGCATTTTCGCAAGTATCACAGCAGTCGCTTTGGTTTAACGAAGCGTTATACGGATTAGCTGCGAGCTTATTAATGCAGCAGCAATACGCCAAAGCCTTGGCGGCTCTGAATGTTATTATTGAATCAACAAGCGGAGATGTGTTTGCGAAGCACCAGGCATTAACCGCTAAAGCACATGTGTTTGTTAGTACTGAACGTTTTGCACTCGCTGTTGATGCAATAGATGCCGCAGAGCAGCAATTTGTCGCCTTTAATACGCGCTTAGATGCGGTGAATAAACAGGTCAATAATACGGCATGGCTGCGTGATACATTACAAAATGACACTGCGCTTAAAGGTTACATGGATATACTTCATGTTGGATTGTTAAGCGATGATTTTGATGCAAAACGCCATGCACTTTTTGAGTTAACAGAATTAGCTTCGCAATTTAATGTGCAACAGCGTCAGCTCACTAATTATGCTGCGTTATTGCAAGAAAAGGCAGCCCGTCAAAATCGCATTATCCAAGCTACTAATTTACCAAACTACTTATCTGATTTGCGCCAGCAACAGCAGCAGTTGCAAGTGTTACAAGCATCATTAAATAAGGCTAAAAATACTCGCAGTGGCTTATTAAATAAAACAGAACTGCAAGCGCAAAAGCGTATTTTATCAGCCCAACATAAAATTGACTCACTCAAATCGTCTCGCAATATCGCATCGCAACAAGCGCGTTTAGAACGCTTAAAAGGTATTTTAGTATGGCAGCAAGATTATCAATTTGACGAGCGCTACCAAGCGCATAAGCAGCAACTTGCACAAGCGCAACTTATGCTAGATAAAGCACAGTCGCAATATAATAACAGCCAAGCGTTAATTGAATCGCAACGGGATTTTAATGCCCTTAATGAACGGTTGGCAAAAACGCAGCAACAATTGGCATTAAACCAACAAAGTGTAAATACCCTGATTAATAAGCAAGTCGCTGAAATTCAACAGCTACTGTTGGACGACTTAAAGGCATCATCACAGTTTTTAGCCGATGACCAATTTAAGTTAAAAGTGATGCGTAGTATCGCGCTTGAAGCACTGGCAATGCAGGTAGATAGTAGCAAAGGTGACGCATTATGAAGCGCTTAACTGTGAGTGTATTGTCATTGAGTTTGACTGCGTGCTTTTTAACGCAGCCAGAACCGGCTAAACGTAACACTTTGGGAGAACTCGACTTAGCGACAGAGTTACCACAAACCACGGTTACAGAAGCTGCACCTACACCTGAGCAACTTGCTGCTGCATATCAAGAAATTGTCGCGCTTGCACCTAAAGCAAGTGCACGACAACAAGCGAATAGTCGCTTAGCCCAGTTAAGCTTAGAACAACAGCAACTCGCGCAAGAACAAGGTGTAACACAAGATTCTGGTTACTTTGATAATACGGTTAATCAGTATTTGGCGTTGTTGGCAAACTCTGAAGCACTAGATGGGCGAGATGAGGTACTTTATCAATTAGCCAAAGCGTATTTCTTAAAAGGGGATCAGCAAGCGGCATTTGATGTGACGAGCGAACTAATTCGCGACTATCCTGACTTTGCCCATAATGAAGAGCTGATTTTCCGCCAAGGCGAATACATGTTTAACCAAAAGCAGTATGAGCAAGCGAAAAATCGTTATCTAACGCTGGTTGAAAGTTATCCCGACTCGCCACTTGTCAGTACATCGCGCTATATGCTGGCATGGTCAGATTTTAAATTGTTTAACTATCAAGCATCGCTTAATAGCTTTACGCAAGTACTTAGTCTTGCCCTTGAGCAAGATGGTAAGACGGTAATAAATATCGAACAGCTTAATAATAGCGACCGTTATTTAGTAGCGGATACATTGCGTATTATGAGTGTGATTTTCTCATATAGTGATTTTGAACAAGATCCGGTTTCTCATTATCAGCAGTATGGTTGGCAAGCGTTTAGCTTTATGAATTTTGACTCGCTGGCAAATTACTATATCGAGCAAAAACGCTATCTTGATGCGGCCAAAACCTATCAGAGCTTTATTACCACATCGCCAGAGCCAAACCACAAAGTAGATTTTGCCTTGGCGCAAATGTCGGTGTTTAAAAAAGCGAACTTTAAATTATTACTAACGGATTATGAGCAGCAATTTATTCGCGAATTTGGTGTTGGCAGCACCTACTTAGCGACGGAACCAACAGATGCACATTATCTTGCCTTAAAGACTCTTGAAAAGAAATACGCAGATCGCAGTTATTATCAAGGGCAACAACTTGCTAAGCAAAATGAAAACGCGATTACTGCGTTTAGCGCAGCCGCTATAGGTTATCAGCGTTATCTCGACACCTTACAACTAAAGCAACAAGGCGATATCGACAGCCATTACTTGTTAGCTGAGAGTTTGTATCAAAGTCAGCAATGGCAAAAAGCGTTATCTGAGTACCAAACAATTGCCTATTCAGCCGAGCCGAACAAATACCAAAGTGATGCAGGGTTTGCAGTTGTATCAATTTACAAAACACAGCTTGCTAATAAACAAAGATCACAACGCGGTGACGCAAGACAACACGAATTTGTAGTTGAAGTCGTTGATAACTGGCTTAAGTTTGCAACTTTGTTCAGCACGCACAAATCGGCAAGTACTGTTGTATTACAAGCGTTTAATTTATTATTTGAACGTCAAATGTATGATGTTTTGCTAACAAAGTTTGCGCACGTTGAACAGTTTAGTTTATCTGATTCTGAAATGTATCAAGCGCAGCTGCTAGCGGCACACAGCCATTACAATTTACAAGATTATGCAAGCGCCGAGAGTGCTTACAAGCAGTTGTTAGCAAAGTCATCAGAGCAAGCATCTTTAGTGCGCGAAAATCTAGCGCAAAGTATGATTAAGCAGGCTGAAGCTGTGGCGGCGACCAATGTGCAGCTCGCAGCAGATAAATACATTGCGCTGTTAACCTTGTTGCCATCCACATTGTACCGTGAGCAAGTACAATACAATTTAACGCAATACCTCATATCGTTGCAGTTATTTAGCCAAGCGAGCAAGTGGGTCGACGATTTTATTATACGTTATCCAACGTCAAAAAATATTGAGTCGCTGCAAACGCAAAAAATAGCGATTTATAAAAATACACAACAAGGCGATAAGCTGGCTGCGCAGTACGCTTATCTTGCAACTAGCCACAGTGATGAAAATACGCGTCGTATTTCGCTCTATCAAAGTGCTGAGCATTATCGCAATATGGGCGATATTGAAAATGCGCGTCTGCAGTTTCGTACATACGCTCACAGTTACCCAACACCATTCGCACAAAACCTGCAGGCAAAAGTGGAACTGGCAAATATTTATCAAAAACAAAATAAAGCCAGTGAACGTCGCTTTTGGTTAAACAAAATTATCGCCGCTTATAAAGTTGCCCCCGAGAGTGAACTCACTTGGGCTAAAACCGAGGCCGCTAAAGCAACCGAGGTCTTTGCTAACGATGCGTTTTATGTTTACCAAAAAAGTAAATTAACCGTACCGCTAAAAACAAGTTTAGCGCGCAAGCGTAAACATATGACTGTGGCGCTTGAGCGTTATCAACAGTTGGCAGATTACGCACTTGGCCAGTACTCCACGCAGGCGAATTTTAAGATTGCACAAATCTACCACCTGATGGCGCAAGATATTATGTCGTCAGAAAGGCCAAAGCAGCTTAAAGATCTTGCGTTAGAACAGTACGAGTTGTTACTTGAAGAGCAAGCGATACCCTTTGAAGATCAGGCAATAGAACTGTACGCACGCAATAATCAATTACTGCATTCAGGTCTTTATGACGAATGGATCAAAAAAACGCTCACCGCGTTAGCAAAGCTAATGCCCGCGCGCTTTGCTAAAAAGGAAGTTGAGCCCGGAGAAAATCATGCAATTTATTAAGCTTTGTTCTACTAAGCGCTGTGGCTTGTTGGTCTTGCTGTTTTCGTTAGCAGCGTGTCAAACAGCCCCTGAAACTATCAAACAAGCAGAACAAACTGCCGAAACAAACGAAGTGCAGGTACCCTTAAGCGAGAAAGAAAAGTTACTGCAAGCGCCTAACTATTACCTGCAAACAAGCGCATCGGATGATGCAAAAGCCGCGTTCGAAAAAGCGCTTACCTACAAAAAAGAGGGTAAATTAGCGCTAGCGAAGCAGCATTTCACGAACCTTACCTTGCAATACCCAAATCTGTCTGGCGCGTATTTGCAATTAGCGTACTTGGCAAAACAAGCAGAGCAAAGCACCTTGTATTTAGAATATTTAGAGGCGGCGGTAAACGCTAACAAATACAACTACTACGCGGCAAATGAACTGGCGTTATTGAAGCGCGAAAAGGGCGAATTTAGCGAGGCGCTTGCGCTTTATGATTCGGCAATCGCAAGTTGGCCGGGATTTGCAGCAAGTTATATCAATAAAGGCATTTTGCTAGACCTTTACTTAGATCAAAAGGAGCAAGCAGTAGCGGTGTATAACACTTACTTAATGCTTGTTCCTGAGGAGTCTCAAAGCTATCGCCAAGTTGCGACATGGCTTGTGGATTTAGAGCACCAACTTAAACAACGCGGAGCAAACGAAAATGGCTAGATACTTAAGTGTTTTATTGCTCTTCTTTACTGTGCATTCGGTGGCAAAAGAAACACCAAAAGAGCAATCCACTCAAAGCAAAAAAATTGAATTACAAACAACTATATCGGGCTCACAAGAAGAGCCGAAGTTTATGTCAATTTTGCCGTGGCAAGACTTGTCACGAGTGACACTACCCAAGCCAAAATTAACGATTAGGCCGCGTCATAAAATTACCGCAATCGACCCAGCAAAGTTACAGCGTCAGATTGCGTTTCATACATCGCAAAATAAAAACAATAACCAATAATTAACGGTTACATTTGGAGTTTAAAATGGAAAGTTTCGATACTGTTGTCAGATTTTTTCAAGATGGTGGTAGCTTTATGTTACCGATTGCAATCGTGTTAGCGATTGGACTGGCGATTGCCCTAGAGCGCTTTTTTGTGCTGACGGGTGCTAAGTTAGCCAATCAAAAAGCCTTTAAGCAGCTTATGCCTCAGTTAGCGAAAGGCGATTATAAGCAAGTGCTTAATCAAAAGAGTAATGCAGGCGTGGCAAAAATTATAAGTTCAGGCCTTGAGCGTATTGAACATACGCAGCGCCGTGAAGAAATTGAATATGCGATGGAAGAGCAAGTACTTGAATTAATGCCGCGCCTTGAAAAGCGCACGGCTTATTTAGCTACGCTTGCCAATATTGCTACCTTGCTAGGTTTATTAGGCACGATTATCGGCTTGATTGCGGCCTTTTCGGCGGTTGCTGATGCTGACCCTGCAGAAAAGGCGTCATTGCTTTCGGCAAGTATCTCGGTTGCAATGAACACTACAGCGTTTGGTCTAATTGCTGCAATTCCGCTGCTACTTTGTCACTCAGTATTACAAACAAAAACAACCGAAATTATTGATGGCTTGGAAATGGCGGGCGTAAAGTGTCTTAATTTATTAACCAAGCACAATCTCGTTTCGCAAAAAACACGTCAAACAGATTAAGGGGACGACTATGTTTCGCCGCAAGTTGCCAAATAGGCAAGATGCTGAGCTGGATATTACGTCATTTATGAGTTTGATGATTGTGCTTGTGCCTGTGTTGCTGATGATGATGGTGTTTTCGCACATCACCGTGATGCAGTTAAAATTGCCACCATTATTAGCAAATCAAAGTGCTGAGCAGCTCAAAGAAAAAGAACTGCAACTTGAAGTAACTAATGATGCTATCACAATTTACTACCCAGCAGGTGCACCGCTTAAACAGTTTGCCAAGCAAGATGAAACGTATCCATTTGATCAAGTTCAGCTCGCGCTTAAAGACGTAAAAAATCTATTGCTTGAAAAAGGGGTGGATAAAAAAGACATCACTTTGTTAATTGCCGAAGACGTTGATTACCAAACCTTGATTACAACGATGGAAACGGTTCGTAGTTATCAAGCCGTTGTTGTGGCGTCGGTGGTTGATGCTGAGTTGTTTCCAGATATCGCCTTAGGTGATGCGTTGGTGGAGGCGTTATGAAAAAATCAGTAAGAGCACTTCGTATGGAGCGCCATCATCGCAGAGCAAATCAGCAAGCTAAGTTGAGCCTAGTCTCTCTGATGGATATTTTTACGATTTTAGTATTTTTCTTAATCGTTAATTCATCGACGGTACAAGTGCTTGATGCAAATAAAAATATTGATTTACCTAAAGCGTCAAAACAAGCGCTCGCACAAGAAACTTTGGTACTGATGGTGAGTAACAAAGCGCTTATCTTGCAAGGGCAATTGATTGCTGACTTAAATGATTTAGATAACGCCAGCGAAGAAGTATTTTCGCCACTTGAAAATGCGCTTAAAGTACATGCAGAATCAATCGAAGCGGTTGATAATATGCGCCCGCTAACCATTATGGCTGATGGCAAAATTGCCTATCACCGTTTAAAGAAGATTATGCAAACCTGCCAGCAAGCAGGGTTTGGTGATTTATCTTTGGCAGTAGAGCAAGTCGCAGAAAAAGGCGGTGGTGAACAATTATGACAAGCGCCACAGTGAATACCCATTTTGAGCTTTATAACAACTCAGACAATCGCTTATTTACCCGCTTAACGTACGGCTTTTTGGTTTGCACATTAGTGTTTGCGGTGATTGTTAAAATTACCGAACTACCTGAGTTAACTAAAGCACAGAAAGCCAAAATACCGCCTAGTTTAACTCGGGTGATTGAGCGCGTTAAAGTTGAGCCTAAGCCTGAAAAACCAAAGCCTGAAATTAAGCCCATCGAGCAAAAGCCCGAGCCGGTGAAAGAAGTAAAGCCAGAGGTAAAGGCTGAGGTTAAACCTAAAACGCCGACCAAACGGGCGCTTGAAAAAGCGAAGGAAGAAGCCAGCCGTGCAGGGCTTGTTGCATTAGCGGATGATTTAGCCGCGCTACGTGATGATTTTAAATTGACGCCATCAACGCAACCTGTGACTAACGCTCAAGCAAAGCGTAAAACGGTTAAAAGTGAAGACGTAAGCGTAAAAGCGAATGCCACACAACCACTTAATATTGCCGATGAACAGCAAGCAAAAGCGAATGTGCAAGCGCTCGCCGACAAATCGCTGGTGGCGTTAGGAGATGAAGTTGTGGCTGAAACAGGGGGTTATCAAAGTGATGTAACCGCCAGTGAAAGCATTAGTGAAGAAGCGTTAGAGCAGCGTAAAGTCGAAGCCATTCGTGCAGTACTTGATAAAAACCAAGGGGCCTTTTACACCCTTTATCGCCGTGCTTTACGTAAAAACCCAAGTTTACAGGGTAAGGTAACGGTTGAGATTGTGGTTGCTGGAAATGGCCAAGTTAAGGATTGCCAAATCTTATCTAGTGACTTGAACGATGCGGAACTAGAACGAAAACTGGTAAATCGTATTCGTATGATCAATTTTGGCTCTGAGTTGGTGTCTGAAACTAAACTTAATTATTCGTTTAATTTCTTACCATTCTAACGCATTAAGTTTCAAACTTAAGCCTTTGTAAAATCTAGCGTGTTGCTCTTTATAAATAGTGTAAAGAGCAATGCGTTTTATGTTATCTGCCTACCTATTTATGTTTTTCTTACAAGAAAGTGAACCAACTGACGGTCTATTACTTATATTAGGGGCTGTTTCGGTCTTTGCTAAAATAAGTAAAGGCCTTTTTGTGTTTGAACTTCCACAGTTGAAAATGTGAAAAATGCACAAATATAAACGTACACGCTAGTGCGGCTAAATGCCTAGTGTTACAATATTACAAACTATTCGTTGGAAATGTCGTGGCTGAAGTAAGAGCAAGAGTCCAGCTCAAAGTTGGCAAAGAAAGTAACATCCCTGCAGAAATCGTCTCATTTCATGGTTTGCTAGATGGTGAAGAGCATGTTGCTTTAATTTTTAACAATGCGGATAAAGAACACAACCCGTTAGTGCGTATGCACTCAGAGTGTTTAACCGGTGATGTGTTTCATTCATCACGTTGTGATTGTGGCGAACAACTTGAAGAGTGCATTCATACTATGCACCAGCAAGGCGGAATTATTTTATACCTTCGCCAAGAAGGTCGTGGTATTGGTTTATACAATAAAATTGATGCATACGTGCTACAGTCGCAAGGTATGAACACCTATGAAGCGAATAATCACTTAGGGTTTGCCGACGATTTACGTGAATTTAGAGATGCGGCCTTAATGCTCACTGCATTGGGTGTAGATAAAGTAAAATTGATGACGAACAATCCACGCAAGATCAAAGAATTGACAGAAGCGGGTATTGAAGTTGCAGAGCAAGTAGGCACTTCTGCGCACGTAAAAGATGGAAACGAAGCCTATTTGGCTGCAAAAGTTTCACGTGGTTCACATATGCTGGATTTAACGCAAGTAAAAAAGTAGCATAGGCATATCGTGTTGATTTATTAACGCTCCATTTTATGGAGCGTTTTCATTTATAAGAAAATAAAATGGCAGTAGAAATACGTATTTTTAAGGCGAAAGCAGGCCTAAATTGGTTTAAGGCAGGGTGGGAGCTATTCAAAGCTCAGCCGGGCACCTTTATTTTAATGCACTTGTTTATTGGTGTATTGTCGTTAATTGCTTTGGTGGCGCCTATTTTTCAATTGCCAGCCGCGCTTGCAATGCCATTTTTTACTGCAGGCTTTTATCGTGCCATGCTCAATCGTCAGCAAGGTAAGCAAATTGCGTTTACCGATCTGTTTGATGTATTTAGCGAAGCAGGGCGCCGTTTAATGCTATTTCGCTTAGGTTTATATCATCTGTTTGGTGGCTTTATATTAGCCCTTTTAACTACTACCTTATTCCAAGGCCTGAGTGAACCAATTAACGCATATTTGCAGGCAGTAGAATCACAGAATGTTGATTTAGTGCAACTGCACGCACAGCAGGTGATTGATAGCATTCAAATATCTAATATTATTGTTTTAGTTGCGGCTTATTCGCTCTATACCATGTGTTTTGCTTTCACTATACCTTTGGTTTACTTTTCTAAAAACAATAGCATTTTAGAGTGTATTAAAGCCAGTCTATTAGTGTTTTGGCACAATATGGCAGCACTGGGTGTATTTGGTGCAATTTCAACAGGGCTTATCTTGTTTGCAGCGTTTCTGTCGTTTATTCCACTGTTATTCATTTTACCTATTCTTTACGCTGGATTTTTTGTGTCTTTTCAAGCGATGTTTATGTCAGCCATGGTTGAGCAAACAACACCGCAAAACAGTGATGACACGCCGAGCGATAATCACGATAGATTTGATGCTTAATGACCGAAAAAGAACAAGCAAAATTAAAAAATTATGTGCTTTGGTTATTGTCTCGACAAGAGTATTCCAAAGCACAAATCGCCAAAAAATTAACTAGCCGTTGTGAAGATACGGGGTTTATTGAAGAGCTAATTGCATGGTGTGAAGAGTATGGCTTTATTGATGACGTACGTTACGCTGAAAGCTTTGTACGACGCCAGATAAATAAAGGTTTAGGATTGATGCGTATTAAAAATGAAGCGTATCAAAAAGGGGTTAATGCAGGCCTAGTACAAACTATTGTCGAAGAATTAGAAATAGACTGGTATCTGCAGGCCCAATCCGCATATAATAAGAAATTCGCTTATACAAGTAGTTCCCTCGATTTTAAAGAAAAAGCGAAGCGCATTCGCTATATGAGTTATCGAGGTTTTAATCATGAACAAATTGAATTTGCAATGCAAACAAGTCCGTCAAACGAATGAGAGGTAGCATGCAGCATATGACGACCGCGGAAATCCGCAACGCGTTTCTAAATTATTTCGCATCAGAACAACACCAAGTGGTGCCATCAAGTTCATTGGTACCAGGTAACGATCCTACTTTACTATTTACCAATGCCGGTATGGTGCAGTTTAAAGATGTATTTCTAGGCGGTGAGCGCCGTCCATACAACCGTGCAACGAGTTCACAGCGCTGTGTACGTGCCGGTGGTAAGCACAATGATTTAGAGAACGTAGGTTATACTGCACGTCACCACACCTTCTTTGAAATGCTGGGTAACTTCAGCTTTGGTAACTACTTTAAGCAAGATGCAATTAAGTTTGCATGGCAGTTCTTAACGGATGTAATCAAGTTACCAAAAGACAAGCTGTTAGTAACGGTTTATCACACTGATGATGAAGCGTTTGATATCTGGCACAAAGAGATGGGACTTGCTGAAGACAAGATTATTCGCATCGATACGGCTGATAACTTCTGGTCGATGGGTGATACAGGCCCGTGTGGTCCATGTTCTGAAATTTTCTACGATCACGGTGAAGAAATTTGGGGTGGTCCTCCGGGCAGTCCAGAAGAAGACGGTGACCGTTTTATCGAAATCTGGAACCTAGTATTTATGCAATACAACCGTCATGCTGACGGTACAATGGAACCTTTACCGAGCCAATCTGTTGATACAGGTATGGGCCTTGAGCGTATCTCTGCGATTATGCAGGGCGTTCACTCAAACTACGAAATCGATATTTTCCAAAATTTAATTAAAGCTGCGGCTGCGGTTACTAATGCGCAAGATTTAGAAGATAAATCATTACGCGTTATTGCAGACCATATTCGTTCGTGTGCGTTTTTAATTGCCGATGGTGTGATGCCGTCAAACGAAGGTCGTGGTTATGTATTACGTCGTATTGTTCGTCGTGCAGTGCGTCACGGTAATAAATTAGGTGCAACTGAAACCTTCTTCCATAAGTTAGTTGCGGCACTTGCAACTGAAATGGGTGAAGCGTACCCAGAGCTAATCAAGCAACAAGCGATTATCGAAAAAGTACTGCGTATTGAAGAAGAGCAATTCGGTAAAACCCTTGACCGTGGTCTAGCAATTCTAGAAGAAAGCTTAAAAGATCTTAAAGGCGACGTGATCCCAGGTGATCTTGTATTTAAGCTTTACGATACTTATGGTTTCCCAGCTGATTTAACCGCTGACGTTGCGCGTGAACGCTTTATGACAATTGATGAGCGTGGCTTCCAAGAAGCAATGGAAGTGCAACGTAAACAAGCGCAACAAGCGGGTAAATTTGGCGCTGATTACAACGACCAATTAAAGTCAGAGAAAACCACTGAATTTAAAGGCTACGATAGCGAGCAGTATACAGGTACTGTGGTTGAGCTATTTAGCGATGCGGATGCCGTATCTGTATTAGAAGATGGTCAACAAGGTATTGTTGTACTTGACCGCACACCTTTCTATGCTGAAAGTGGTGGTCAAGTTGGCGACACAGGTATTTTAAAAGTTGCTAATGGCGAATTTATTGTTGAAGACACGACTAAGCTTGGTAATGCATTTGCGCACAAGGGTAAAGTAGTTGGCCGCATTGGTATCAATGACCGCGTAGATGCGCAAGTTGATGCATCGCGTCGTGATAACACCAAGAAAAACCACACAGCAACGCACTTATTACACGAAGCGCTTCGTGTTGTACTTGGTGACCATGTTACACAAAAAGGTTCATTAAATGACCCTGAGCGTTTACGTTTTGACTTTTCACACTTTGAAGCAGTAACAAAAGAAGAGTTACAACGCATTGAAGATATGGTGAACCTGGAGATCCGTAAAAACATCGATCTAAATACCGAATTAATGGCAATTGACGCTGCGAAAGAAAAAGGCGCAATGGCATTATTCGGTGAAAAATACGACGATGAAGTACGCGTAGTGAGCATTGGTGATTTCTCAATTGAGCTATGTGGTGGTACGCACGTTAAGCGCACCGGCGACATCGGTTTATTCAAGATTGTGTCGGAAGGTGGTATTGCAGCTGGTGTTCGTCGTATTGAAGCCGTTACGGGTGAAGGTGCCGTTGCATATATTAACAAACAAGCAGAAACCCTGTCTGCAATCGCTGCGTTAGTGAAAGGCGATGGCAACAATGTGCTAGACAAAGTGTCTGCGCTAGTTGAGCGTGCGAAAGGCCTTGAAAAAGAAATTGCACAGCTTAACGATAAGCTTGCAAGTGCTGCGGGCGCGTCATTACTTGATGCGGTTGTAGACGTTAATGGTGTTAAGTTACTCGTTGCTAACGTTGAGGGCACTGAGTCTAAAGCGCTACGTGGCATGGTTGATGATCTTAAGAACAAACTCGGTTCTGGCATTATCGCGTTAGGTGTTGCAAATGGCGACAAAGTAAGCCTAATTGCGGGTGTAACAAAAGACTTAACGGGCCAGTTCAAAGCGGGTGAGCTTGTAAACCACATGGCATCGCAAGTTGGCGGTAAAGGTGGCGGTCGTCCAGATATGGCACAAGCAGGCGGTTCACAACCTGAAAACTTAAGCTCGGCACTTGAAAGTGTAAACGCTTGGGTGAGTGAGCGCGCTTAAACTTGGCGTTATTAGTTAAAAAATTTGGCGGCACTTCAGTTGGTTCTATAGAGCGTATTGAAGCTGTCGCTGACCTTGTTGTACGTTCTAAACAGCAAGGGCATCAAATTGTCGTAGTTGTGTCGGCAATGTCCGGCGAAACCAACCGCTTAATTAACCTCGCAAATCAAATTGACTCCAGTCCAAGTTCTCGCGAACTCGATGTACTGCTAACTACTGGTGAACAAGTTTCAGTGGCGCTTCTTGCCATGGCGATTATCAAACGTGGTCATTCTGCGATTAGCTTACTTGCTGATCAAGCAGGTATTATGACGGATAATCTATTTGGTAAAGCGCGTATTCAGATGATCCCGCCAAAGCGTTTGAATCAAGAGCTTGAGCAAGGTCGCATTGTGATCCTTGCGGGATTTCAAGGGCGTGACATTGAAGGAAATATCACCACGCTTGGCCGCGGAGGCACAGATACAACAGCGGTAGAAGTAGCAGCAGCAATTAACGCGGATGAATGCCAAATTTATACTGATGTAAATGGTGTTTATACAACCGACCCACGAGTTGAGCCAAAAGCAAAACGAATGGATTATGTTACCTTCGAAGAAATGCTGGAGCTTGCTAGCTTAGGTGCAAAAGTACTGCAAATTCGTTCAGTGGAAGCTGCTGGTAGGCATAACCTACCTTTACGTGTGCTTTCAACATTTGAGCCGGATCACGGAACACTGATTAGTTATGAGGAAAACCCTATGAATTCTAAAGTAGTTTCAGGCATCGCGTTTAGTAAAGATGAAGTACTAATTAAAGTGCATAATTTGGATAATACGCCTGAACAACTCGCTGAATTATTAGAAGTATTCTCTGATAATAATATAGAAATTGACATGATCAGTAATTTTTCCTGCACAGGCGATAAAGTCGGCTATGCTTTAACTGTACATGCAGTCGATTCGCAGTTGGCAGAAAAGTTAATTAAACAAAATCTTACAACTCTTAATGCGGATTCAGTTACAGTTAATGAAACTGTTGCTAAGATTTCTATAGTTGGCATAGGAATGAAATCTAATGCTGGGGTAGCAGGAAGGCTATTTCGCGCATTAGCGAATGAAAATATTAACGTTCAACTTATTTCAACGTCAGAGATAAAAGTCTCAGTTTTAGTAGATGAGAAGTACCTAGAATTGGGAGTTAGAGCTTTACATAGTGCTTTTTCTTTAGACCAGTAAAAGTTTCTAACTTTTTGAATAATATTCATGTAAAATGGAATTGATACGGAATCTTTAAACTTTGGATATTTAGGAGCAAAGAATGCTAATTTTGACTCGTCGCGTAGGTGAAACCCTAATGATTGGGGATGAAGTTACAGTTACTGTACTTGGCGTAAAAGGAAATCAAGTACGTATCGGTGTTAATGCACCAAAAGATGTTTCAGTACATCGTGAAGAAATTTATATGCGTATTCAAGCTGAGAAAGCAGGTGCTGAACCAGGCAACGAATAGTTTAAAGCAGAATTTTAAGAGCCAGCATTTTATGCTGGCTTTTTTTGTTTTTATTGTATTGTCAGAGCCTTGTGGGCTGATATGATGTATACAATTTTAACAATCAGACAGAACGCTATGATCAAACAAACTTCTCTCGCGTTTGCTGTAGGCCTTGCACTAACAGGCTGTATGGATACGCAAACAACTACACAAAAAACATCAGCCGAACAAGCGGCAGCAGAGCAATCAGCTCAAGTCTCAGAAAATCAAAAACTAAATCAACTGGTAGAAACTTACTTTGATGAAGCGTTAGCATTTTCACCTGTATCAGGTACTTATGTCGGTGAGTCTCAGTACAATAATCAGTGGAGCCCGGCAATTAATGAAGAGAATAGAGCAAAAGCCACTGCATTTACTAAAAAGTATCAAGCTAAACTTGCTGAAATTGACGCATCAAAACTAACAGGGCAAGACCTACTAAGTTATCAAATTTTCGAGCGTGACTTAGCACTATCACATGAAGCGGAGCAATTTCCTAGTTACTTAATTCCCATTGATCAAATGGCGGGTCAGCATAATACCTTTGCAAGCCTTGGCTCGGGCAAAAGTGCGCAACCGTTTTCTACTAAAGCCCAGTTTGACGATTTTATTGGCCGTGCAAATGGTTTTGTAACTTGGCTTGAAAGTGTTGAAGCAAATATGCGCGAAGGTATGAAGCAAAATGTGACTTTGCCGCAAGTACTAGCCAAAAAACTACTACCACAATTCCAAGCGCACGTTGTAACGGATCATACGCAAAGTGTTTTTTGGATGCCTGTGGCTGAAATGCCAGACAGTATTTCTGCAAAAGATAAAGCGCAAATCGAAGAAGACTATCAAGCGCTTATTCTGAACACGCTGGTGCCAGCATACGCAAAAATGGCTAAATTCTTAGAGCAAGAATACATTCCAGCTGCAAACGAGAAAGTAGGCTATGCAAATTTACCAAATGGTAAAGCTTGGTACGAGTTCTTAATTAAGCAACACACCACGCTTGATTTAAATGCCGACGAAATTCACGAAATAGGTTTGAGTGAAGTAGAGCGCATTTTAAATGAAATGAAAGGCGTAAAAGAAGCCGTTGGCTTTGAAGGTGATTTAGCCGCATTTTTTGTTCATTTACGTGATAGCGATGAATTCTACTATGATAAGCCTGAAGACCTTGTAAAAGCGTATGAAGATGTAAAAGTTAAGATTGATGCTCAGTTGCCAAAACTCTTCGATATCGCGCCTAAGGCAGATTACGTAGTTAAACCAGTAGAAGCATTTAGAGCGGCGTCTGCTGCGGGTGCTTCTTACCAAGCCCCAGCACCAGATGGCTCAAGACCGGGTGTGTTTTACATCAATACACATAACCTAAAAGCGCAGCCTAAGTTTTTACTTGAAACGCTCTCTATTCACGAGGCAGCGCCTGGCCACCATTTCCAAATTGCACTACAACAAGAAGTGGAAGGTTTACCACGCTTTAGAAAATTTGGTGGCTACACCGTGTTTGCTGAAGGCTGGGCACTGTACGCAGAAAGCTTAGGTAAAGAGCTAGGCTTATTTACTGACCCCTACATGTGGTACGGACGTTTAGTTGATGAGCAATTACGTGCGATGCGTCTGGTATTAGATACCGGTTTCCATGCCAAAGGTTGGACTCGTGAGCAGGGTATTGAATACATGAAAGCAAATTCATCTATGGCTGAAAGTGACATTATTTCAGAAGTTGAGCGTTATATCGGTTGGCCTGGTCAAGCGCTATCATATAAGTTGGGTGAATTTAAAATCCGCGAGCTTCGTGAAAAAGCAAAAGCAGCGCTTGGTGATAAATTTGATATTAAAGCGTTCCATACACAAATTCTAATCGATGGTGCACTGCCAATGCCGATTTTGGAAGCTAAACTAGATAGCTGGATTGAAAGTGTAAAATAGGCAAATTTAAGTAGCAGTTTCGGCTGCTACTTAATACAAAAACTTGTATATTATAGCCGCCTTAGCTACAAAAATAAGCAAACTGCATATTCTGTGAACGAACAGAAAAAATATGACTAAAATTGTTTGACTTATTTTCAATAGGCTTTAATATACGCACCCACAAGACGGAGAGGTGGCCGAGTGGCCGAAGGCGCTCCCCTGCTAAGGGAGTATAGGGTTTGTAGCCCTATCGAGGGTTCGAATCCCTCCTTCTCCGCCATGTCTTGTACGAGCTCGTAGAACAATTGGATAGTTTATCTAAGTTAAGTTGGCTACGAACAAAGTTCGTGTACATCAGAGTAAGATGTAAAAACTAAAAATTTAGGACGCGTAGCTCAGCTGGATAGAGTACCTGGCTACGAACCAGGCGGTCGGAGGTTCGAATCCTCCCGCGTCCGCCACTTTACTAAAGTGGTTAAATAAATAGTCATCGGCTAAGATGTAAAGTTAGAAATATCACGGACGCGTAGCTCAGCTGGATAGAGTACCTGGCTACGAACCAGGCGGTCGGAGGTTCGAATCCTCCCGCGTCCGCCACTTTACTAAAGTGGTTAAATAAATAGTCATCGGCTAAGATGTAAAATTAGAAATATTGCGGACGCGTAGCTCAGCTGGATAGAGTACCTGGCTACGAACCAGGCGGTCGGAGGTTCGAATCCTCCCGCGTCCGCCACTTCTTTTGAGGTGACATCAACCGACAAACGTCGGTTTTTTTGTCTCTATGATTTAATAGAAACAAACATCAGAGTGAGATGTAAAAATTAAGCATACTGCGGACGCGTAGCTCAGCTGGATAGAGTACCTGGCTACGAACCAGGCGGTCGGAGGTTCGAATCCTCCCGCGTCCGCCACTTCTTCTGAAGTGACATCAACCGACGAGAGTCGGTTTTTTTGTGCCTAAAATTTGCTAGACGCAAAACATCAGAGTCCTATTTAAACGCAAATACATACTTCGACGGCTTAGTTAGGCTCAGCTGGATAGAATACCATGCTACGAACCAGGCGGTCGGAGGTTCACTCTTTTAGTTAAATAAGTCCCGCGTCGACCATTTGCTTTAGGAAACAATTATCAATCTGGAGCAGTTGCCGATATGTGAAATTTAGTTATTCTCTTTCTCAAATCTCAAATCTCAAATCTCAGTTCAGCCACAAACGTATCTGGCTAAATTGCCTATTTTCAAACGCTTTTCATTGTTACTTTACGTTAACGTAAAGTGTACTTTGAATTTGAATAACCATTCTTATCGAATAGTATAAGTTAGAACATAAAAATTGGTCTTACCAATTTCATGTGTTATTTCTAGAATAACTCATTCCGAATAGATTGATTTGATTATAACGCTAGGTGTTTAATTTTTATTGCCTAGCTAGTTAAGCATGACTAATCATGGGGCAAAATAAGTCATGAAATAAGCTCATGTTTGTCATCTTTTTAGCCTATTGTTAATGGAGTGTTTAATAATGTATAGTGTTGTGAATTGGTTTTACCAATTGACAACTAGGTTTAAGTGATCAATATTGATTACCAATTTTGAATAGTTATTAAAAATATTTAACTAAAAATTCTTGATTGAGGTGGGGAATGGACGTATCAGGATTGCTGTTAGAGGCGGCTATTTTAATGTTAACAGGTATGGTGGTGGTATTTGTCTTTTTGACGATACTGATCTTTACCATCAAAGCAATGTCTAAAGTACTTGCGAATTTTCAAACGCCTGAGGTAACGCCAAACCCAGTTAAATTATCTGGGAATCAAGTACCAACAAGCCACGTAGCTGCGATTGCCGCGGCAGTTAAGCAATACCGCGAAAAGCAATAATAAGAAGGGGCCAAATCATGTCACAACTAAAATTAACAGAATTAGTACTGCGCGATGCACACCAGTCATTACTCGCGACCCGTTTACGCTTAGAAGATATGTTACCAATTGCTGAAAAGCTAGATAAAGTAGGTTATTGGTCAATGGAATCGTGGGGCGGGGCGACGTTTGACGCATGTATTCGTTATTTAGGTGAAGATCCTTGGCACCGCATTCGTGCGTTAAAAGCGGCAATGCCGAATACCAAACAGCAAATGTTGCTTCGTGGTCAAAACTTATTAGGTTACCGTCATTATGCTGATGACGTGGTAGAACGTTTTGTTGAACGAGCACATAAAAACGGTGTCGACGTTTTTCGTATTTTTGATGCAATGAATGATGTGCGTAATTTAGAAACTGCTATTAAGTCGGCGGTAAAAGTAGGGGCACATGCACAAGGTACAATCTCATACACAGTTAGCCCTGTGCACAATCTGCAAATGTGGCTTGATCAAGCAAAACAATTGGAAGATTTAGGCGTTCACTCTATTTGTATTAAAGATATGGCGGGTCTGCTTAATCCGTACGATGCAGAAAAATTAATTACCGGTTTAAAAGAGACCGTTGCTGTACCAATCGCAATGCAATGTCACGCAACTACCGGACTAAGCACCGCAACGTATCAAAAGGCGATTGATGCTGGTATTGATATGCTTGATACAGCAATCTCAAGTATGAGTATGACCTATGGTCACAGCGCTACTGAAACGATTGTATCAATCGTAGAGAATACTGACCGTGCAACCGGCCTTGATATGAACTTACTGGAAGAAATTGCTGCGTACTTTAGAGACGTACGTAAGAAATACGCTAAGTTCGAAGGCAGTCTAAAAGGCGTTGATGGCCGTATTTTGTTAGCGCAAGTGCCAGGTGGCATGTTAACAAATATGGAAAATCAGCTTAAAGAACAAGGCGCTGACGATAAATTAGACGATGTATTGTTGGAAATTCCTAAAGTGCGTGAAGATCTAGGCTTTTTACCGCTTGTTACACCTACATCGCAAATTGTTGGTACCCAAGCAGTGTTAAATGTTTTAACCGGTGAACGTTACAAGTCAATCACCAAAGAGACCGCTGGTGTGCTTAAAGGCGAATACGGTTCTACCCCTGCGCCCGTAAATAAAGAATTGCAAGAGCGTGTACTTGATGGTGCAGAGCCAATCACGTGTCGTCCTGCAGATCAAATTGAACCAGAACTCAGTAAATTAGAGCAAGAGCTTGATGAAATTGCACAAAAAGATAAATTAGATTTAGCCGATGATGTGATTGATGATGTATTAACGTATGCATTATTCCCGCAAATAGGTTTGAAATATCTTAAAAACAGAAATAATCCTGAGGCGTTTGAGCCAGCACCAAGTAATGAGCCACTGCCTACTGAGCAGGTACCCGCGCCAAAACCAAGTGGCAAAACAGAGCATTACAGCATCAGTGTTGATGGCAAAGTGTATGCAGTAAGTGTTGCCCCAAGCGGCGAACTTACCAATATTCAGCCAGCACCAAGTGCATCGAGTCAACACACAGATGTATTACCGCAATCAACCTCTGTTGATGCTGCCGAAACGCTAAATTCTCCGCTGTCTGGCAATATTTTTAAAGTGAATGCCAAACCTGGTCAACAAGTGGCGAAAGGCGACGTTGTGATCATTATGGAAGCGATGAAAATGGAAACTGAAGTTCGTGCAGCTAAAGATGGCACTATCGCAGAAATATTTGTATCTGAAGGGGATTCAGTTGCAACTGGCGAACCTTTATTGTCGCTAGCGTAAAGGTTGGGGAGTTGTAATGGAAAACTTAATAACCTTATGGCAAGCCACAGGTATTGCCAACTTAGAACTTCCTCAGCTGATTATGATGCTGGTTGGCGCACTGTTACTGTACCTTGCAATTGTGCGCAACTTTGAGCCATTGTTATTAGTGCCTATTGGTTTTGGGGCAATCTTAACCAACATTCCACTAGCTGGGTTATCAGAAGCCGGTGGATTGCTGTACTACGTGTATAAAATTGGTATTGATTCAGGGGTGTTCCCGCTGCTTATTTTTATGGGAGTAGGCGCGCTTACTGACTTTAGTGCATTGATTGCTAACCCTAAAATGTTGCTGTTAGGTGCAGCGGCACAATTTGGAATTTTTGCCACCTTATTTGGCGCGATTTTCTTAAACTACATTCCAGGTTTTGAATTTACGCTACAAGATGCATCGGCAATTGCCATTATTGGTGGTGCAGATGGTCCAACGGCTATCTTCTTAGCGTCTAAACTTGCCCCTGATCTATTGGGTGCAATTGCTGTTGCTGCGTATTCTTATATGGCGTTAGTGCCGATTATTCAGCCGCCAATTATGAAGTTGTTTACCACAGAAGAAGAACGCAATATTGAAATGCCACAGTTACGCCACGTTAGCAAAGCGGAAAAAGTGATATTTCCATTATTAGTGCTAGTGCTTATTGCCATGTTCTTGCCAGCAGCTGCACCACTTGTGGGTATGTTCTGCTTAGGTAATTTAATGCGTGAGTCAGGTGTGGTGGATCGTTTGAGTAAAACCGCGCAAAACGAGCTGATTAATATTACAACCATATTCCTTGGCTTGGCTGTTGGTTCAAAACTTGCGGCTGATCAGTTTTTAACAGTTGAAACCTTAGGTATCTTAGCACTTGGCGCGGTGGCGTTTGGTATTGGTACGGGTTCAGGTGTTCTGATGGCAAAGGCAATGAATAAATTTAGTAAAACACCTATCAATCCATTAGTTGGTGCGGCGGGCGTATCTGCAGTACCAATGGCTGCACGTGTTGTTAACAAAGTTGGTTTAGAAGCAAACCCACATAACTTTTTACTAATGCATGCAATGGGTCCAAATGTGGCAGGCGTATTAGGCAGTGCAGTTGCTGCCGGTATATTACTTGCCATGGTGGGATAAGTTTCATCGTAGAGCTCAACCAGCTCATTTTGCGGCCGTTAATTCGGCCGCTTTTTTATCTTCACTTTTCTCGGTACAATCACTCATAAAGCTAGACCGTAAAGGTCAACACGCGCTAATACATTGGACTGTTTTAATGAATGTTTTTATTTTGTTGATTGCGCTTTTCGTGGCGTTAATCGTGATTATTCCCCTAATTGAGAAATCAGGTGTACGCTTCTCAGATCAGCAAACGGCTAAGATCGCCCGTTGGATTTGGCCACTTGTGATGATTTCAATGGTGGTAAGTCTGATTTATCATTTAGTACGTTAAACGGATTACCTAAATCAGGTTTATCGTAATCACACACACCATCGGGAAAAGTGCGCTTTAGTTCAGCAAGGTAGGGCGTCATATCGATGGGCGCATACACTCCGTTTGCTACCGCTTTTTCTACAGCAATACGCTGACATTTAAAAATACTGCCAGAAAATGGCCCGCCGGCTTGAATTCGTGAATTAGTATAAATGGGAAAATGTTTTGTACATGCACCTGCTGGCTGATTATTCCAGTTTCCGTGCCAGACATTTTCACCTTGCGCGATTATCCCACCCGACTTATTAAAACAGCGATCGCTTGCATCATCAGGTGCTTGCTGAGTACTCAACCATTTATCAATAACAGAAAAAGCTTCATTGAGTGGTGTGTAGTGCTTATCAGCAATCCAAATACGGTGGTTTTTGAGATGCCCTTGTTGTTTTAAGATTCTAAGTCGCGTGGCAAATGACGTAGAGATATGGTGCATATCAAGCTGATCTTCGAGGTAGTGATGAATATCGATTGTAGGTATGCTGTTAAATCCCAAATACACTTGACCATAGCGATAAGCTTGTCTTACAGCAGCTAGGTTCGCCACCGTACGCTTGGCTGGTTTTTTTCCTGCAACATAGATATTGTGCCGGCTCCACTGTGTAAGCCAAATAGGGGTTTTTACAAATGGAAAAAACAGTAGTTGTTCAGGGCGCTGCTCTGTTTGTGCTTTCCACCCACCAATATGATAATTTAAATGCAAAAACTCAGTCGCTGATAAACTGCCTTGTTTAAGGCCATTTAAGCCATATTGAACCCCTTGGTTATCCCAAAGAGCGGGTGCACTTGTTGCAGCATTAGGTGCTTGTGTTATTAAGGCCAAATCTTGCCAATAACTCCAGTTAGTTTGGTGATTAACCGTTTGGCTAAATAAAGGCTTTAGAAAGCCTTGTGCGGGATTATTAACAAGGCTGCTTAGCCCAAAGTAGCCATGTACACACTCGCTATATATTTTAGGGCGATAAAACGCCTTACCTGTGAGAAATTGATTTATTGGCGTATAAAACCAAGATTTATGTTCAATCTCGGCATTGTTTAAACCTTCAATTGCACGTTTTTTGTCACTGTTATCCCAGTTAGCTAAATCACTTTTAAAGTGGTAATAGGTATTGAATAAGTCGCAATCAAGGGCATAAATCGTTTGTGACACCATATCTGGGTAGGAATAGAGCGGTATGGCTGCATCAATTAAACCAGGGCTATTTTGTGCAATTAAGTACTGTGCCAAACCGCCACCCGAGCCACCAATGCCAACGGTGTAAATGGGTTTGCCATAAAGTGCTTCAAATTGTTTTTTTACCCGCCATGCAGTGTCTTCGGCAAGCAGCATATTATAAGTGTAGCTGGTTTTGTTGGCGCTTGAGGTGATCACTGCATAGCCGTTATGTAGTTGGCTAAAGCGCCGCTGTAATAGTTTTTTGGGATTTACTTTGCCTTGGCGAAAGCCAATACCAACACCGCCAGCAAATTGATAAATAAGTTTTTTGTTCCAAAGAGAGCTTGTTCGCCAAGTGTTAAATTCCGTTTTTTTGATTGGCATTGCAATGGTATAAATATGCCGATTTATCGTGCCTTGCTCTAACCTGATGAGTTGCTGATTGCTATCGAATTGGTGTTTATCAAGGGATGAAGAATCGGTAATTTCTTCACTTTCGCCGTTTAAATTCACTACAAAGTAGCGCAATGTTGAGGGCACTAAACAGTCTTTGCTGTAGCCAATTACGGTGTTGCTTAAGCTGCCGTCTGAATTTTCTCTGAAAACCGCAGTGCCGAGCGCTTGTTGATTATCGACTAAGGGCTGTCCAAGCCCTGAGCGAACAGTATCACATGAGAATGGATAACGATTGTTACCGGCGTAAAGAGGCTTTATCGGACCAACATCACCGAGCGCAATGGGGTATTGAGTATTATCAGCCGGGCGCGGGGTTGTGCGAAGGTGATTAGTGACATTTATGCGATTAGATTGCTGTTCGGGAGCGGTATTTAGTACGCGAAACTGTGAATGGGGCACAGGCGTACACGTTAACAATAAAGAGCAAAAGGTGATCAGCATTAAGCGTTTAATAAGCACAAATAACAACATAACTACCTCCTGCATTAAGTATAGGCAGAAGATTTTTGCTCTGTTAGAACGAATAAGGCACCGTTAGGTGCCTTATTATTCTATTTTGCTAATGCGAGTTGTAACTCTCTGTTTTTCTGTAAACTTACAAGCATCTCTTGCGCGTATGGCCTGAAATTAGCAAGTTCAGATTTAGGCAGTGATTGTGCCTTTGGTAACTTAACTGTTCGTGGATTACGGTGTACACCGTTAACTAAAAACTCATAATGTAAGTGAGCGCCAGTAACGCGACCGGTTGCCCCAACAGTACCAATTAGTTCACCTTGTTTAACTTTTTCGCCGCGTTTTACCTTGCGTTTATGCAGGTGTAAGTACTTAGTCACATATTGTTGACCATGACGAATAAATACATAGTTACCATTATATTTATTGTAACCCGCTTTAATCACAGTACCGTTACCCGCAGCAACCACTGGTGTGCCAGTTTTCGCTGCGTAATCGATACCGCGATGCGCTTTAACACGGCCTGTAACAGGGTGCTTGCGACGTGGGTTGAAGTTCGAGCTTATATATCTAAAGTTAACAGGAGCTCGTAAAAATGCTTTACGTAAGCTACGGCCTTCAGGGGTATAGAAATTATCATCGGTATGACGCACCGCGGCATAGCTTTCGCCTTGGTTAACGAATTCAGCAGCAAGAATTTTACCGGTACCAATAAACTCACCATCAACGTAGTGGTTTTCATAGATCAGAGTGAAAGCATCGCCTTTACGAAGATCGTTGGCAAAGTCGATATCCCAACCAAAAATATTGGCAAAGCTAATAATTTGTTTTTCATTTAGACCAGCGCTAAGACCTGCGTTCCAAAAACTCGAATCAATCGTGCCCGACGCGTAATCAGTACGTTTTTCAATTGCTTTTTTGTCTAGGCTAGAGCTAATGGTTTGATCGTCATTAAGTTTAACGACCAAAGTTTCTGTACGGCTAATTTGATAGTTTAACTGAATTAATTCGTTGTTTTCGTTAGCTGCGAAAAATAGTGAGTCACCAGGGTGAATTTTAGTTAACTGTTTATTGAGTTTGTTGGCATTAACTATTTTATGAAGTGTGGAAGCCGAAAAACCTGCGCGTTTAAATATTTTAGCTAGGTTATCGCCTTTTTTAACTTTGAATTCTTTAAAATTAAGTGTTACTTCTGGCAACACCTCTTCTGCTTTGGCGGAAACAGCTTCTTGTTCTAACTTTTCTACTTCAATTGCTAATTCATAACGCTTGCCGATTTCTAGCGCATCATGATTTGTATGCCTTGATGCGCTCGCCTTCTCAGAGGGTAGCAGCACCAATGCGGAAATAAATGTAACTACCCCAGCGAGCAACAATTTATGTTTTTTCGGTAGTTTTTGTACTTGCAAAACCATAATGTGCCTTTTGCTACATTAATTAAATAAAAGTGAATAAAATCAGAATAACCTTATATCACCTGTAGCGCCAGTGTTTTGTGCATTTAAAGTGACCAAAATATAGGGTAGAATCAAGAAATTGTTATCTTAAAAATGAATTTTTTGCAAAAGTGCGGCAACGTGCTTTTTCGAATGGAGAAATACATGGCTGATATCCAAGCAGCGTTAGCAGAAATAAAGCGTGGCGCTGAAGAGATCCTGATTGAAGATGAGTTAGTTGAAAAATTAAAGTCAGGTAAAAAATTAAAAATTAAAGCAGGCTTCGATCCAACGGCACCGGATCTTCACTTAGGTCATACTGTGTTAATCAATAAAATGAAAACTTTCCAAGACTTAGGTCACGAAGTTATCTTTTTGATTGGTGATTTCACAGGCATGATTGGTGACCCTACAGGTAAAAATGTAACGCGTAAGCCACTTACTCGTGACGATGTACTTGCTAATGCTGAAACATACAAAGAGCAAGTATTTAAAATTTTAGACCCTGCGAAAACTACGGTTGCATTCAACTCACAGTGGATGGAGAACCTAGGTGCAGCAGGTATGATCAAACTAGCTGCGCGTCAAACGGTTGCGCGTATGTTAGAGCGTGACGATTTCAAAAAGCGTTATGCAGGCGGTCAGTCAATTGCTATTCACGAGTTCCTGTACCCATTGGTACAAGGTTGGGATTCAGTTGCATTAGAAGCAGATGTTGAACTCGGTGGCACCGATCAGCGTTTTAACTTGCTAATGGGTCGTGAGCTACAAAAAGACGAAGGTCAAAAACCACAAACCGTATTAATGATGCCTTTACTTGAAGGTACTGACGGCGTTCAAAAGATGTCTAAGTCATTAGGTAACTATATTGGTATTACTGATGAGCCAAATGATATGTTTGGTAAAGTAATGTCGATTTCAGATGATCTAATGTGGCGTTACTACGAGCTACTTAGCGCATTAAGCATTGAAGAAATTGATGCACTGAAAGAAAAGGTAGCAAATGGCACAAATCCACGTGATATCAAAATTGAATTCGCGAAAGAGATGATTGCACGCTTCCATTCAGAAGAAGCTGCTGAAGGTGCGCACCAAGATTTCATTAAACGTTTCCAAAAGAATGCGCTGCCGGATGATATTCCAGAAGTAACGATCACTGCAGATGGCGAATTAACCATTGCAAGCTTACTAAAAGAAGTAGGTCTAGTGGCAAGTACATCTGAAGCAATTCGCATGATCAAGCAAGGTGCGGTAAAGATTAACGCGAAAGAAAAAGTTTCAGACAGCAAAATGTTGATTGAAGCTGGCACAACGGAAGTTTACCAAGTTGGTAAACGTAAGTTCGCAAAAGTAACTGTTAATTAATGAGAGCCCACGAAAGTGGGCTTTTTTATATGTCTAAAATATTAACGACCGAATATTTAAGCCCTGTAGGCAAATTACTAATAGGCTCGATTGATGAGCAATTATGTTTGTGTGACTGGCAAGAGCGAAAAGCCCGCAGCACTGTTGATAGTCGTTTAGCGAAAGGATTAAGCGCAGAGTTTGTTTGTGCAAACAGTGATTTTAACCAGCAGGCTATAAATCAACTAGAAGCTTACTTTGCAGGTGATTTAAATCAGTTTTCAATTCCTTTAAAGCTGGTGGGTACTCACTTTCAAAAGTTAGTTTGGCAGGGGTTACAAGCAATTGGATATGGTCAAACGCAAAGCTACGGTGAATTGGCAACAAAGCTTAATATGCCAAGTGCCGTGCGAGCAGTTGCGAATGCCAATGGTGCTAACGCAATTTCGATTATTGTGCCATGCCACCGTATTATTGGCAGCAATGGCAAGCTAACGGGTTACGCCGGTGGTTTAGCCGCGAAAAAGCGATTACTCGAAATTGAGGGGGTTAGTTAGTTTTGAAAGGCGCTGACCTTTTCGCATAACTCATTTGCGGCAATAAGCACTCGATTGGTGTAGCGGTGTAAGTGATCTGGGTTGAGTTTTATTATTTGACCTTTTTTAACCGCTGGAATCGAATTCATATCACGCCAAATCTTTGCTTGTGTGTTGTCTTCATCCATCTCTGAAATCACAATAAATTCTGGCTGTTTTAACATGACCTGCTCTTTATTAACGGTTGGGTAATTAACCGAGCTGTCGGCAAATACATTGCTAAGGCCGCAGATGTCAAAAATTTGATTAACTAAAGTATGTTTATTGGCTGTCATAATCGGTGTATGCCAAAGTTGAAAAAATGCAGTGGCAGGCTTTTCTTTTTGATAGCGCGTTTTTAACTCGCTAATCTCACGTTTAAATTGTGATGTGTAGTCAATAGCTTTATTTTTGGCGTTTAATGTTTCGCCGAGCGCAAGCACTTCGTTTTCTATATCTTCTAAAGTATGTGGGTTGGAAATAAACACATTTAAACCCAGCTTTTTCATTTTCTCAATTTGGCCAAGTTTAGCGTTAGAGCGCCAAACCAGCACAAGTTCAGGGTTTAACTCAACTAACTTGGCTAGGTTAATACCATTAGCATCGGCAATTTCTGGGTGCTTTTTGGCATCTTCAGGAAAATCACTGTAACTGCTTACGGCGACAATATTTTCACCTAATCCTAGCGAGTATGTCCATTCAGTTAAATGGGGGGCAAGTGATGCAATGCGTTTAGGCGTCGCTGAAAGCGGTAAGCTTAACAATAAAGTTAAAACAAATATAAGCTTAGAGATGGTTAGTCGCGGCATAAATAATTTCCAAGAAAAGAATAAGGCAAAGCCAAAATGCACTGGCAAACATCAGTGCGTTTTTCGCTTGTTTAATTGCTTTTTGCTGTGGCAGTGTTTTAGGTCCGATGCGTGTTTTGCTGTAGCGCTTACCAGAGTAAAAAGCAGGGCCACCAAGTTGTACGTCAAGATATCCACTAAGACAAGCAAGCAAAAAACACGAGTTTTTCTGATAACCATTATCTACAAATAGCGCTAAGTAACGAAAACCTCGGGTTTTAGGTTTAAGCAGTAAAGGCAAGCAAAAAAGCCTAAGCGGTAAAAATTCTAAGTAATAAATAACGGCGTTGGTTGCGTTACTGAACTGGCTATCTGGTGGCGCAGTTTTAGAAAAAACATTGGCACAATGTAAAAATAGGCAATAAATAAGTGCCGCGTTAAAACCCAAGCAGTAATAAAGAACAAGCGGCAAAAAAAAGTGGCGAAAATAGCTTAAACTTTGGTGTTCAATGATTGCTTTTATTAATCCAGACTCTGATAAGTTGTTACTATCACGACGTAAAAACTGGCTTAAAATATCGCGTACCACGGGCTTTTGTTGTTGTGTTAATAGCCATGCTGCGCGTTTTAATTTAGCGTTAGTGTAAGGATTGTTAATCAGTAATAATAAGATTAACAACTCAAACGCAACGGGATATTGCGCAAAGCTTGTGATGCCAATCGCCAAGATTGCGATGCAGCCTACAATTAAACAGCTTAATAATAATGAAGAAAAGGATGCGTACACATTCGATGCGTTTGCATCATAAATACGCCCAGCCATTTTGCTTATCAGTAGGCGAAAAAACGGTGTAGGGTGATATTGCGAGGGGATAACTAACACTGAGCTAACCAGCGCAAGCAATATTGTTTGCCATGCGCTGGTTGAAAAAAAGGGCAGCTCAAATGCCACTTACAGAGAGACCTGCTTTAGATTTTTTAACAGTGCAATCACCATCTCTGATGAGTTTTCTGATGCTTTCACTAAATAAGACTCGAATGATTCTGGTGATTCTTTACCAGCAATATCTGACAGCGAGCGAATCACTACAAATGGTGTATTTAGCTGATGACATACTTGTGCAATTGCTGCACCTTCCATTTCAACCGCTAACATATTTGGAAATTGTTCGCGTGTTTTGTCAATGCGCACAGGATCACACATAAATGAATCACCGGTACAAATTTGGCCAACCATTGTTTTAATGCCTTTCGACATTTCAGCAATCGCTTTTTCAGCACTTTCTACAAGTGTTTTATGCGCAATAAACGCTGGTGGCATTTGTGGTACTTGACCCATTTCATAACCAAAAGCAGTAACATCAACATCGTGATGACGCACTTCACTTGAAATAACCACATCGCCAACGTTCAGGCTTTGCTCAAAACCACCTGCAGAACCAGTGTTGATAATGCAATCTGGTGCGAACAACTCAATCATTAGCGTAGTAGCGAGTGCCGAAGCCACTTTACCAATACCAGATTGAACTAAAATGACGTTTTGCTCAGCAAGTTGACCTTGGTAAAACGTGAAGCTACCGCGCTCCGTAATTTTAGTGTTTTCAATCGCAGCTTTTAAAATAGCTACTTCTGGCTCCATTGCGCCAATAATACCGATTTTCATAATGGTTACGCCTATTAATAGGGAATAAATAAAATATGGCGGAATTATAGCTAGGTTACTAATAAATTCACAGACAAAATAAAACCCGCAATGTGCGGGTTGTTAGCGGGTAAAGAACAACCCGCTCTAAAAAATTAAACTTGTGCCAGAGCCGTTGACTGCGACTTAACCTGTGACGGAGACAACACTGCCGTAGGTTTACTGGTTGCTTTTCGAATAGGTGGTTTAGAATTGGTTACTTGTTTACCCAATTTAAATAATATGGCCTGTCTTACTTCTTGTGGCTTGTAACCCGTTTTTACTTTTATGCGAATAAGCGGTACACCGGCAGATTCTAACGCGCCATTTACAAACCAGTCTTTTTTCGCCTTGTGACCATTTTTACTAGCATTATTGACTAAGTCGATTGCTGCAACAATCTTCAAGCTTTCTTTATCCAATAATACGTAATCAAGCTGTTTATTTTGCGCTTTAGCAAGTGCACTGCGACGTGATTTGTCATCGGTGCCCGGTTGAAAATCTAAAATATCAACCAACCTAACGCGACTTACAATTTTGTAGTCAGAGCCAATCGCTTTTTCCAGCAAATTTAAAAACGCCGTTTCTACCTGAGTAAATAACGATTTTTTTTGTGTAAACGGGTAAGGATTTCCCGAGTGGGTAAATTTTGACGCAACAAACGCCGCCATAACCACTAACACTAGAATTAATAACGAAACAAGTTCCATAGATACTCCAAATCAAAACTTTGACGCAAACTTTTTCATAATGAATTAAGCAATAAAAGTGCCAAAACTTTATTACTACATCGATTGGGTTTTATGGGAATTTTGTTGGCTTAACAGCGCAACTACTTGTTACTCGCGCAGATACTGGGTAAAATTCGAAATTCCGTTGTGCTCATTCGAATTTGGGGTTTGCCGACTCGCTCTGTTCGGTATCTAGATTGACGCAATAAAATAACAATAAATGGTGTTACTTATGCGCTTCGCTCGACTTTGCTTGTTTAAAATGACAAATAAAAACACGTTTAGTAAGAACGTACAAACTTTTGTTAGTTCAATAATCGCAACTTCTTTTGTTGCGTTCACTCCTGTGGCGGCTGTTTCGGCTAACACATTACTTATGCTCTCAGACGACCTTAAGGTTTGTTCCAGTGAAAATCAACGTTTCTGTACTAAAGAGGGAAAAGAATCGTTTTCCGATGATGTAAAACAAAAAGCCATTTTTGATATTACCGATGAAGCACTGTTACGGGTTTCTGAGTATGCGTGGACTGAACAAGAAGAATTAAAGAAACAAGTTGCTGATATTCTAAAAGCGGTAAAACCTAAATTTGAAAGCAAAACATTAACGGAGCGCCAGTTTGTAAGAGCGCTGCGTGGTGTGTCAATTGAAGTTGGCACAGAAACGGTTTCAGGTCGTGATATTTGGCAAAGTCTATACGAATTTGAAAAGCGTAATCTGTTCGATTTGTTAGAGCAAAAGCAAGCTGAAAGTCGCTCAAAACGCAAAAAAACCGAAGTTAACTGGGCGCAAAGCACAAATTTAGAGGCAACACTTGCTTACCAAAAGTTATTTGATTTAAGTGTTGAAATTTCAGGTCCTAAGCGCAAACCGCGTATTGCTGTAGTAACAGGCACAGATCGCGACCCATATGCACGCGTTGACTATTACCTAGGATTGTTTGAGCAAATTGGTTTTGAAGCAACTTGGTTGCCAATTGATGCAGCAATGCAAACGGCTATTACGGCAAAAGAATATGAAAAGTCGTCTTGCGATAGTCTAGAAGAATTCCAAATAAAGCGTTTAGCGAGCTTTCGCCGTGAAGTACTTTACCCAGATTTATATCGTCAGCAAGTTAGTGAATGTAAAAAGTCGTCGCCATTAATTGACACCATCAAGCGAATGGATGCGATTTATATTGCTGATGGTAGCCCATTATTAAGTTACCACGCGTTTTACACGCCAACCGGTGCTCCAAGTGAATCGCTTACAAAAATCATTGATATGTTTAATAAAAATGAAGTGTTAGTTGCGGTTGAAGGCGGCAGTGTAAATGCGATCACTAATGCTAGAAAACCACTTAGCATTTTGGCGGGCGCTGTTAATGAAATTAATACGATTGTGCCTATGTCTTTCGCATCTGGCCATGACGCTTGTAGCTTAGGTGCTGATTGTATTGCACTTGAAAGCGAACGTGACTTTACAGTTGTTGAATCACCAATTCTACCATTACTACCGTTTGGTATTGTTGATACTCAAGTATCGAAACGTGGTAAACAATTACGCGGCCTACATGCGGCGCTATTCAGTGATAATCAGCGTATATTTGGTTTAGATGATAAAACAGCTGTCGTTGTTACCAATCAAGACAATAACCTTGAGCTAGAAGTGATTGGCTCTGGCGGTATGTGGTTGTTTGAAGTAAACAGAGAAAATAATGAAGGTGGTGTACGCGAGTTTACAAGTCACTACTTCACACATGGTGATCATATTGCAATGCGCAGCGGTGGGGTTTCAGTGGAGTTCCCGAGTTGGAAGTATGCAACTCAGTTAAATGGGTCTCAGCCACAAGTAACTTCAGCACAAGCGCTATCACGTAACAACTTCTTTAAGTTGAACGAAATGATGTGTCAAACAGGTGCTAAGCAGGCACTTGGCAACGACCGAATTAATGAACAAGACGTTAGTTTATCAATTGCACAAAGCAGTTCAGCATTGGCACGCTTAGGCGTAGCTAAAGTACGTGGCGGCGAGTTTAGAGTATGTTCGCTTTCGCAAGTTGCAAATAAGCTGACGGTTTCACCAAACCTATAACTTTACGTGGTGAGCTATAACTTGAACTATAGTTACATATTATGAATAGCTCACTTTCAAGCTTTTGGGTAATCGCCCTTAACCGATTAATTGACCGCCTTGGCACAGGTAAAGCTGGGGCGGTCATTTTTGTTTTAATTCAACTGATTGCGTTAGCGGTAGCCTGCACTTATTACTATATCTCGTTAGGCGAAGTGCCTTGGTTAGAAGTTGTGGGCATGTTGGTATTTGCCGCAATTCTAGCGCCATTATTTATCATTTCTATTTTTGATATTAACCATCAATTGAGCGCCTCCAATCACTATATTGAAAGTGCTACCAAACAAGAAAAATTACTTAACCAAAGCCTAAAAGAAAACATTCGTCGTTTAAATAATGAAATTGACGACAGAAAATTGGCATTCCAAGCAAAGCGCCGAGCGATTGAAGAGTTGCGCCGGGAAATTGCTGAACGTAAACGTACACAACAAGAGCTTGATGAGCAAGAAGTACTGTTACGCTCAATTGTGGATTCATCTCCCGACTTATTTTATTACCGCGATAATTCAGGCCGCTTTGCTGGTTGCAATAGAATGTTTGAAGAGGTGATGGGGTTGTCGTCAGAACAACTTATTGGACGTCGCGCGGATGATATTTTTGGCAAAGGGTTAACACCATCGGTACTTAATACCGATAACGAAGTTCAGCAAAACCATGTTTCTGTCACGCTAGATGTAAGTTGCCAAGTTAATAAAGAACTACGCTGGTTTGAAATGCGTAAAGTACCGTTCTTTAATCCAAATAATGAATACATTGGCCTACTGGGTTTTGGTCGAGATATCACATCGCGTAAGCGCGCAGAGCAAGATCTCGAAACTGCATATAAAGACAAGGGTAAATTTATTGCAACCCTGAGCCACGAGTTACGTACACCGCTTAACGGTATTGTCGGTTTAACTCGTATGTTACTTGATACCGAGTTAAACGATGATCAGCGCAGCTGGTGTAACACAGTGTTTTCGAGTGCGGAAACCCTTGGCAATATATTCAACGACATAATCGACCTCGATAAGGTGGACCGAGAGCAATTAGACATTGCATGTGAGAGCGTCAATCTTGCTGATTTTCTCAATGACATCTTTAATTTTGGCGGCTTAATCGCGCAACAGAAAGATCTTGAATTTAAAGTACACCAAGACGGCGTGTTTGATGTACATGTGGAAATTGACCCGACCCGTTTACGCCAGGTATTGTGGAATCTTATTAATAATGCGGTGAAGTTTACGCAGCAAGGAACCGTCACTCTCGATTGTAAACGCGTCTATCGCGGTCAGACGTCTTATCTCGAAATTAGTGTGAGCGACACAGGTATTGGTATCGCCAAGGACGAATTAAGCCGAATCTTCGATTTATACTATAAAGTACCTGATTTATCAGGGGGCAATGCACTTGGCTCTGGAATTGGCTTAGCCGTGTCACGTGCACTTATTTTGGCTATGGAAGGCGATATTCACGTTGCTAGTAATGTGGGAAAGGGCAGTACCTTTAATATTGAAATTCCATTGGTATTAACCGAGCAGCCAGTGCAACAAGTTTATGATGGGCGTCCACTAAATATATTATTAGTAGAAGATGTGCCGCTTAACGCAGATATCGCAATTAACTTGCTAGAGCAGCGTGGTCACGATGTGATTTGGGCGGAAACAGGTGAAGATGCGCTTTCGTTTATTGAAACCGAAGATGATTTAGATTTAGTGCTGCTCGATATGCAGTTGCCCGACATTAATGGCGACCAAGTGGCGCGAATTGTACGTTCACGTGAAGAGTTTGACCATTTACCATTAGTTGCATTAACTGCAAACGTGCGCCGCGCTGAGGAAGATTTAGCAGGTGTTACTATGCAAGGGTCATTGGCTAAGCCGATTAATACGCGAAAGCTTGATGGAGTACTTGCAGAGTTATTCCCTCATTCAACCAAAGAGGTTGAAGTAGAAGATAAGAGTCACGATAAAAAGTCTACGCTGATTGCAACACAGGATAGTGAATTACTGGATATTGAAACATTAGAAGATTTTGTTGAGTCTATGGGCGCTCAGTCTTTCTTACGTGGTGTGCAGTTGTTTGAAAAGCTATGGCCAAATTACTTAAAAGAGCTGGAACAAGCCCTTGAGCATAAGCAGTACAGTGAATACAAGTCAGTTGCCCATAAACTAAAAGGTGCGGCAGGCTCAGTGGCTTTAAAAGTAGTGCAACAGCTCGCAAAGCGAATGGAAGATAATGCTGAAACTGCTGAGGATAGCCAATTAGCACAGTGGTTGATTGAGTTAGTTTCAGATATAGAAAAAGGGCTTAAAGCCCTTCATCAAGTATTGGATTTAGCTGATTAACTAATTAATCAATCTTACCAATAAAGCGGTAGCCTTCACCGTGAATTGTGCTGATAAGCTCTGGTGTGTTTGCTTCGCTTTCGAAATGCTTACGAATACGACGAATCGTTACATCTACTGTTCTGTCATTAGCGCGTAATTCACGACCTGTCATGTGCTTAATTAGCTGCTCACGGCTAAAGATACGACCAGGAGCGTCAAGCATTAAACGTAATGCGCGATATTCACCTTTAGGTAAGCGCTTAACATCACCTGTTGGTGAAGTTAAACAACGGCTATTTTCATCTAGTTCCCAGCCATTAAAGGTAAGAAGGCCAGAACTATTGCTTTCGATTTCGTCGCCATTTGAGTTAGTGCGCGTTAAAAGGTTACGTGCACGAATTGTCAACTCGCGTGGATTGAATGGTTTAGTTATGTAATCGTCTGCACCAATTTCTAGACCAAGAATACGATCTACGTCGTTGTCACGACCAGTTAAAAAGATAAGACCAATATTACGTTGCTGACGAATTTCGCGTGCTAAGATTAAGCCGTTTTTCCCTGGCAGATTGATGTCCATGATCACCAAGTTAATATCATCATTTTGTGAAATACGCTCGTGCATTTCTTCACCGTCAATGGCTTCTAGCACTTTGTAGCCTTCAGCTTCAAACAAGCTGACAAGATTTAACCTAGTTACGTCTTCATCTTCGACGATTAAAATCACAGGCGTTTGCATTCTTATTTAACCCTTATAGGTAAATTAAAATTATTTTCAGTAACTACTTACATTTTAGGATTATAGGGGCTAACACATTAGTAAACAAGTTTTCACGACTAGTGAAAGGGTACATTTATGACCTTAGGGAGGATTTTACAATAATTTGTCGAAGTTAAGGTTTATGATGCGGATTATTAGCGTATCGCTTGATAAATTATGCACGCTTTTGGGCATGACATAATCAAGCATTGCATCGCACTCAAATATAGACATTAGTATAGTGTTTGCTTTAACAAGCGCGTTGAACAGAATTCAAATACTGCGTTTTTGTGTTGATTTATCGCTTATAGTTTGACGTTAACACGTGCTTGACGAGCTTAACGCGCCGTTGAACGCGCCAATAGCTACAACATGCCTTGTTATCATAGACTCAGGTAATTTAGTAGGAGGCTACTTTTGCTAATGCTAATAAGCGCGCATTGAAACTAATAATGTTTTCGTCCAATTTAGTTTGGTTGATGTGTATCCGTATTTTATTCTGTTCCTGTACTAATGCCATAAGGGCGCCTGCGCTTAACGCTGACTTTTGTTCACCTATTGTAATTGTGTGGCTAGTGACTTTATCCAAATAGCTTCCGGTATTTTTGACGTCTTTTGATAAGTACAAATACGAGCACTGTTTTAGTTTATCTGAATTTAATGTATCAACAACCTGCAAGGAAAAGTTAAGTCTTTGACGTAGTACTTTTTGTTGCGCATTGATCAATTCACCAATTGGGCCCAACTGTTCGGCAAAACAAAAAGTTATTTCATAAGGTTTATGATTTGGCTCTGTGTAGCGAACAAAAGAAGGGAACTGCATTAAATAGGCAGCTCGCAATTGCTCCGCGGTTTTTGCCGATACAAATGAGCTGAATAATCCAATAACAACAAGCAGTAGCAAACGCATTACTGAGCTCCTTGTTTGATTGGTAATTCAATTATGAAATGCGCACCTGTTTGTGCTTCGGTATCGAGTTTAATGCTGCCATCAAGGGCTTGGGTTACCAAGTTATATACTAAATGCAAACCAAGGCCACTGCCACCTTCGCCACGGCGTGTTGTAACAAACGGGTCGAAAATACGGTTGCGAATACTAATTGGCACACCATTTCCATCGTCTTGGTAGTCAATTATCGTAGCATGTTCGTTTGCCGATACAGTGATGACAATATTACCTTGCTGCTCGGGGCCAAATGCATGGATTAAACTATTGCTAATCAGATTTTCAATAATTTGCTGAATAATTGGCGGTTTTGTCCAAATTTCAAGGTCTGTATCACCTTCAATACTCACTTGGTGTGGGAATTTGGTTAATTCACCGCTAAGTGTAGTAATGACCTGATTAATAAAATCGTGAAGGTGGATCAATTTATCTTCTTGCGTTTCATGGGTAACAGCAAGTTGCTTAAAGCTTGAAACCAGTTCAGCAGCGCGATTTAAATTACGATAAATCAAATCTAAGTTTTCAACACCATCTTCAATAAAGCGACTCATATGAGATGAGGTAAGGGTTTTATTTTCGAAATTAACTCTAAGCTCTTCAAGCTTGTCTTTTAGCAAAGTAGAGCCAGTAATACCCAATCCAAGCGGGGTATTTACCTCGTGTGCAACGCCCGCAACCATTTGCCCAAGCGATGCCATTTTTTCGTTTTCGACAATTTTTGTTTGGTACTGATGCATTCGCTCAAGCGTGCTGAGCAGTTCTTGATTGGCCTCTTTTAAGGCCTCTGTACGCTGGTTAACTTTCTGTTCAAGGTTTTGGTTGAGCTGTCTTATTTCTTGCTCATCTTTTTTCTGACGCTCTAATTGCGCTAACGTTCTGGCAAATAAGGTATTGATACTCTTAGCCAGCATATCAAGCTCAGTAATTTTGGCAGTAGGTACAATGACATCGTAATTTTTGTTTTTTGAGACATCTTTAACCACTGTACTGAGTGCTTCAATCGGACGTGAAAAACGGCGCTGAAAGGTGAGCGTTATCAGCAATACAGAAAGTAAAATAACAACGCCGACAACTACATCCACTGAAATTCTATTTTTTAGTGCTTGTTGAATCGGCGCATCGGTTCCCAGTATATACACATAACCGTCAATTTTAGGGTTAGCACTAATTACATTATCGTTGTCATCGGTTCTAATTGGATAAATTACTTCAATATTATCGCCATCGATATTTGAGCTTACTCGGTTAGTGAGCTTTTTGACTTTCGAGGCTATAGGAGGGTTTTCACCAGTGTTGTAGGTTGCAAAAAGTGAGATTGCACCACTAAACTCATCCACTTGATAAATGTGAATGTTTTTAATGTAATCAATCTTTTCATAGGCTTTTAACTGCTTTTGCATTTCGTCTTGATCGAGAAATACTACGGGCACATAAGCATTAAAAGAGATAATGCCGGCAATCGTATTTAGCTCTTCAATCAGATTCTTTTTCTGATTAGAGACGTCTAATACTGTACTTACGATAACCGAAAGCAATATGCTTAAAGAGGTGATGACAATCACCGCACGGCTTAACGCCTTTCTAATTGTTATTGTTTTATGATTATTTTGCATATGGCATTAAGTTTTCAGGGTTAATTTCATATTACTGAGCGCCATCACGTTAAGCAAATTTATTAAATACGTAAGAATATAAATTAGCGCTATTGCAAGTTTAGACGTTAATTTGGTGGATAATCAATAAGGTTATGGAAAATAACAGTTTGGCATTGTGGCAAATATATCAAACAGCAAGATTTAGTCAGTTTTCGCACGACTCGCGGACTAACCGTGTTTTAGTCGTTTTGAGTGTTTGGAATGCGCACGGAAAAACCTGCTCTGCCATGCAAAATCGCAAACTGGCGGCCTTTGTTGCTGCGCTACTTAGAAAGCGAGGAATTCAGTTTCAAACTCTTTGGGGCGGCTCAGAGAATATGTGCTATCGCGAATTAACTTTTGCTTTTTATGTAAGTAATACAAACGATGCGTATGCCTTTGCAAGACTCGCTAAGCAAAACGCGTTTTATATTGTGAAAAGTCGCAAACTTACCTTATGTGCGACAAATAAAGGCTTGTTGCCAAAAACGCTTGGCAACGTAAAAGAGTATTTGATTTCGGTGCCGAAAAGGCAGTTAATCTATGCTAATAATCAGGCAATTGCTGAATAAATCGTGAATTTTTTGTTGTCTTTTAGTTTGCTGAAGTCACCAAACTCATCACGCAATGCATCGGCATAGGGTAAAAAGCTGTTAGCAACAATGAGCAATTCACCGCGTTTATTTAAGCGCTTTTTTGCATCCGCGATAAACAGTTGGGTGATGTCGTAGTTAGTTGAAAGGCCAGTATGAAATGGCGGATTAGAGACAATATAGTCAAATTTTGAATTTATTGATGAAATACCATCTGCCAGCTTTAATTCGGCACTTACCCCATTTTTGGCAAAGGTCAGCTCTGCAGCTGCCAATGCAAGCGCACTTACGTCTGATGCAACAATCTTACACTCAGCATAGTGCTTGGCTAAAAACGTAGAGATAACACCACAGCCGGTTGCAAAGTCCAGCAGCGTTTTAGGATTGTTTAGCTTAACTGTTTCAAGCAGCAACTCAGTCCCTTTATCAAGTTCGCCGTGGCTAAATACGCCTGGTAAAGTTACTAAGCTAAGCGGTGTTCCCGCAACATTGATTTCAAACTGTTTCGCGTAGCTGGCTAGTTGGAAATCAGGATTAACGGTTAAACCAGTGAACTGAAACAAACTGCAATGACGAGCCGAGTCGACTTTACGGAAAAATTGCGCATCTGCTTTAAGTTGTTTTACAACAGACTTAACGCCACCTTTGTTTTCACCAACTACCAATAAGCGTGTTGACTCTGTACTGATAGCACGAATGTTATCAAGCAACATTTGCGCTTCAGCTTTTGCTTTCGGATAGTAAAAAACCACCAAGTCGAATAGCTTTTTAGGCAAGCTAGCTGCAATTACTTGTTCAAAATTATCGTTTTGAAATTGGGTTCTGTTGGTTAATATGCTGGTAAACCCGGTGACAGATGCGTTCGGGTACAGGTCGCACAGCTGCTCAGCAAAGCCATCGTTTAAATGGTTTACTAATAAAATAGATTCGGCTTCTAAGTATTCTTGATTGCGAATTAATACTTGGCTGGCAGCTGATAGCATAGTGTTATACCTTTCTTTCGAACATTAAGTCCCAAACACCATGACCTAAACGGTGGCCGCGCTGTTCGAATTTAGTCAATGGACGGTCGTCCGGACGCGGTACGTAATCGTTAGTTTCTGATTGGTTTTGGAACTTTTCAGCCGCAGTCATCACTTCTAACATGTGCTCAGCGTAGTTTTCCCAGTCAGTTGCCATGTGGAAAACACCACCGATTTTAAGTTTGCTACGCAGGTTTTCAACGAATTCAGGTTGTACAATACGACGCTTGTGGTGGCGCTTTTTATGCCATGGATCAGGGAAAAATAACTGTAACTTAGCGAGTGAACCATCGGCAATGCAGTCGGAAAGTACTTCAACTGCATCGTGCTCATAAACACGTAGGTTTGTTACGCCGGCTTCGCTTGCATCCATTAAACATGCACCTACACCTGGGCGGTGAACTTCAATACCGATAAAGTTTGTATCTGGCGCATTCTTTGCCATTTCAACTAAAGACTTACCCATACCAAAGCCAATCTCAAGTACAACTGGGTTGTCGTTGCCAAACACTTTGGTGAAATCAAGCAGGCCGTCTTGGTGGTTTAATCCCATAGTCGCCCAGTTATCTTCAAGTGCTTTTGCTTGCCCTTTGGTTAAACGACCTTCGCGTTTTACAAAGCTGCGAACTTTACGAATGTATTTACCTTCTTGTTCTGCTTGCTCTAAAGCAGTTTTAGATGTATCGCTCATATCTCACCGACGTTGAAAATTTGGTGGCGTATTATCCCCGCAACTTGCTTTTAGCTCAAGTAACCGAACGCCTTTTTTATAAGAAATAGCAACAATTCCTTGAATTTTCAGTTTGCCTTTATAGACTGGCGACGATTTTGATGAAATCTATTTAGGGTCGTGCGTGAAAATAGAAAAGAAAGAAAGAGAGTGGTTTTCTAACCAAGTGGTTGAATGGTATCACTTATATGGTCGAAAGACGCTGCCATGGCAACTCGGCAAAACACCATATAAAGTGTGGGTGTCGGAAATTATGTTGCAACAAACCCAAGTGATTACGGTTATTCCATATTTCGAACGCTTTATGGCAAGTTTTCCTACTGTGCAAGATTTAGCGCAAGCAGACGAAGATCAAGTGCTACATCATTGGACTGGTTTAGGGTATTACGCACGTGCTCGTAACTTGCATAAAGCTGCAAAGATTATTGTTGAGAAGTACAACGGGCACTTTCCAGAAGACATTGATGAAGTGATTGCATTGCCAGGCATTGGGCGTTCTACCGCGGGCGCTATTTTGTCACTATCTCTTGGCCAACATCATCCGATTTTAGATGGTAATGTTAAGCGTGTATTGGCGCGCTTTTTTATGGTGTCAGGTTGGTATGGTGAAAAGAAAGTAGAAACTTTATTGTGGCAGCTTTCAGATCAAGTGACGCCAAAAGGAAATGTGGTAGAATTTAATCAAGCCATGATGGACTTGGGAGCGAGCCTTTGCTCTCGTACCAAGTTTGATTGCGATCCTTGTCCATTAGTTGATAAATGTGGCGCACATAATGCCGAACGCGTAAAAGAATTCCCAAATCCTAAACCGAAAAAAAACAATCCAACAAAGTCATGCTTGATGGCAATTGTTAGAGTAAATAATCAAGTGCTAATGGAAAAGCGTCCATCATCGGGTATTTGGGGTGGGTTATTTGGCTTTTTTGAATTTGCTAACGAAAATGAATTAGAAAATTGGCTGTTAAGCAATGGGTTGGCAGGTGAAAAAACATATCTAGATGAGTTTAAACATGTGTTTAGTCATTTTAATTTAATGATTACACCTGTTGTGATTGACGTTACTAAGCTGCCATTGAATGTCGCTGAAAAAGAGGTTTTGGCGTATAACTTAACGCAGCCACAAGAAGTGGGGCTTGCTACGCCTACAAAGAAAATAATTAAAACTTTAACCAGAAAAGGGTAAACTGAAAACAAAGTTTACAGTGAGATTGATTATGGCACGTACCGTTTTTTGTCAAAAGCTACAAAAAGAAGCAGATGGTTTAGATTTTCAACTTTACCCAGGTGATGTGGGTGAACGCATCTTTAATAACATTAGCAAAGAAGCATGGGCTCAGTGGCAACACAAGCAAACTATGCTAATTAATGAAAAACATCTAAATATGATGGACCCAGAACATCGCGGGTTTTTAGAGGAGCAAATGGTTGGCTTCTTGTTTGAAAATAAAGATGTTGAAATTGAAGGTTACAAACCGGTAGAAGAATAAAAAGGCGCCAATTGGCGCCTTTTTGATTTTTGTTCGCTGCTATTAGGGTCTGTTGACCTTTCAAGTTCGTTTTTGCAGCAGTTTGATTGGGTTTTCTACAAGGCAGAGGCTGCGTTGCATAGTTATTCTATGTGAGCCAGCCGATAACACAGTAGAAAAGCCAATCAAGCGCTGCCGAACGGTTCTTTTGAGCGCACTTTTCTCATTGTTGCCTACATGGATGTAGGTAAGGGGCGTGAGCAGGACGCGGAAGCTTTGCTCGATATTCGCTTAGATTACTAGGCCACACATCGAGCGCCGCGATAAAAGTACGCTCAGAGAGAACAAAAATAGAACAGCAAAGATCAACAGACCCTAGTTATTCAGGCTATTTTTCAAATAGTCATGTATAAACTCATTGGCTTCAAAGAAGCTGCGCTCAAGCTCATCAGCGTAATGCGTTAAGGTTACGCTAGCAATGTCTCTTTCTTGATTAACAAGAGTTTCAATCGCTTGTGCTGCATTGGCAACGCTCACGGCACCAATGGTTTGTGCTGTTGATTTTAATTGATGTGCGAGCTTGCCTGCTTGCTCTACATCTTCTTGTTTTAACGCACGTGAAATATCAAACGCGAGATCTTGCCCGTGTTTAGCAAACATATCTAAATAATGTTGATGCTGCTGTACATCATTTCCAACATAACTGATTAACTTTTCGATTAAAATAGGTGTAGCGGTGGTTTGTGCTTGTCCCTGCGGAAGCCATTTATCCATTAGCTCTTCAAGTACATTTAGCTCAACTGGTTTAGTGATGTAGTCGTTCATGCCGCCTTCAATGCACTTTTCTCGCTCACCTTTTAGGGCATTAGCAGTAACTGCAACTATGGTAGTCGCAGTTTTTAGGTCTTTACGATACGGAGACTCTTGTCTAATTTTACGCGCTAAATCATAACCAGACATTTTAGGCATATGTAAATCGGTTAATACAAACTCGTACTGGCCGTTTTTCCACATGTCAAAACCTTCTTCACCATTCGAAGCAATATCTACACTGTAACCAAGTAAGTTAAGCTGGTCGCAAATTACTTGTTGGTTCATTAAATTATCTTCAACTAATAATACTTGGCAATGCCCTTTGCTTTGGTGATTTGTTAACGGGCTAATTTGTTTTTTAGTATTAATAACTTTAGGAGACTGCAATCCAGCAGCAATTAACAATGAATTAAAAAAGGCTGTTTTACACAGTGGCATGGCCGAAAGGTAGAATAGATTGTTTAAATTTAGCTTGGCTTCGGTTAAGCGACCTAAAACAATTGCTTGCTGTTTATGCTCTTCTAAGTTGTAGGCAATTTTACGTAGCAGCTTATTTGCTTCATCCATGTCATGTGTGCCATCAAGCACCCAGATCAGACCCTGTTTAGTTTGCCATTCGGCAAGCTCATCAGATATTTGATTGAACGGTGTTACCTGTGCCCCTAAATAGCTTAGGTAAGATTGTAAGCGCTGCTTATTAATGTCTGTTGGACTAAAGAGTGCAATTTGACGCTTTTGTAAACGTCCGCGGTTACCTTTTTTCGCTTCTGAATCTTTGGTGAAAGGAATACTCACAATAAATTCACTGCCAAGACCAAGCTCAGAACTAACGCGAATGGTGCCGTACATTAATTCCGTTAAGCTTTTACAAATTGAAAGGCCCAAGCCTGTACCGCCATATTCACGAGTAATGCTTTCTTCAGCTTGGCTAAAGGGTTGGAAAATACGCGCAAGTTGCGTTTTATCCATGCCTTTACCGTTATCGCTAATAATAAAATCGATAGTATCGAAATCATGGCTATTTGAGGCAAGTTTGGCTTCAATAGACACTTGCCCTTGCATATCACTATTGGTTTGGGTGAATTTAATTGCGTTAGAACACAGGTTATATATTACTTGGCGCACGCGCACGGCATCACCAAGCACAGATTCTGGGATTTCAGGGTCGATAAATAACGAAAGTTCTAAATCACTCTTGTGTGCGATTGAACTCATTACTTTTGCAACTTCTTCAACAACATTAACAACGCTAAATGGTTTGTTTTCAACCGTTAGTTTGCCTGCTTCAATTTTTGAAAAGTCTAAAATGTCGTCCAAAATTCCTAACAGCGAAAAAGCAGATTCACGAATAATGCTACTTAGCCTATGCTGAGAGCCTGTTAAGGTTGTATTGCGTAATAAATCAATGGTGCCAATGACACCATTCATTGGTGTACGTATTTCGTGGCTCATGGTTGCAAGGAACGTTGTTTTAGCTTCGCTTGCACGCTCAGCAACTTTAATTGCTTTTTCTAGTTCTTGGGTGCGCGCAACCACCTGATGCTCAAGGCTAGATTGTAAGTCTTGTAAATCGTTTTCAGCCTTAATATGTAATTGCTCGCTCTTGTTTACCGCATCAAGTAGCAAATTAACGCGCTCAGCTGTGGGGGCAAGACCTAACCCGATATTTGTATCGACGCGAAGTTGATAATCACCTTTTTCAGTAATGACGCTAATTTCTTTATCTAGCTTTTCTGTATTCGAAATGATTTTTCGCGAAAGTGCGGTTGGTAAAAAGGTAAAACAAAAAATGCCGCTTAAAATAGCTAATGCTGTCCAAAGGTATGCTGCGGTTGGCGAAGTAACGGTATTTATGATTTGTGATGGTTTTTTGTATTCGATAACAAGTAAGCCATGGTTCTTTCCTGCAAGGGTTAATTGTTGGCTTACGGTAATGGCGCTATCTGTTTCGATTGCGGCGGTTTTGTTTTCAGGGTTTGAAAAGTTACCACCAGTTTTACTGATTAGCTGTAACTCGTCACGTTTTAAGTTGTAAAGGTAGTAATCAATTCCTTTATCTACGGATTTTAAAGAATGAAGAATTTGAATCGCATTATTAAAACCAAATCGGGTGATGGCATCAACCAATGGTCTATCAACTTTATCTGCAATGGTTTGAATATCGAGTTTGGTGTAGCTGGGGAGTTGTGGTTCGTTAGTTTGTATTTTGGAAAAGCTGTTTATTGCCATATATAACGATGCGGCGAAAATTATAAAAACAATGGCATTAATTGTATGAATAGCTTTTAGCGATAAAAACTTGTTAGTAAGCATTTTAAAACCTTACTCCAGTTATAGGGGCTTCTTTGGATATTATTGTTGCTTTATTTGTACAAGGCCAAAAAATTATGTTTTTGACCCAATTACTAGTACAAAATACCGATAAATCTTACTATTACATACGAATTTAGCAAAGTGAAATCATTTGTAGTGCTTTGTTTGTGTTCAATTTGGCGGATAAGTGTGCAAACGAAAGTGAATGTTGAAAAAAGTGTTGACTTGAAGCGGTAAAACCCGTTTAATACGCCGCACGCCCAGACAGGCAGAACGCAAAAGCAAGATGCGAGTAGCGCTCAAATGTTTAGTAAAATTAGTTTTACGTAATGCCCAAGTAGCTCAGTCGGTAGAGCAATTTGGAATAGCATTGAGAATCCTTTTTAGGTTTTCTAGTTTACCGAGTTAAAACGCCCAGATAGCTCAGTCGGTAGAGCAGAGGATTGAAAATCCTCGTGTCGGTGGTTCGATTCCGCCTCTGGGCACCATCTTTTAAAGATGACCAGTTTTAGTGTGCCTGCTTAGCTCAGTTGGTAGAGCAACTGACTTGTAATCAGTAGGTCGCCAGTTCGACTCCGGCAGCAGGCACCATTTATTTACTCGCAAGAGTGTACTTTAGCAGTACTAAAATAGCTAATGCATTAAAGCGCCCAGATAGCTCAGTCGGTAGAGCAGAGGATTGAAAATCCTCGTGTCGGTGGTTCGATTCCGCCTCTGGGCACCATCTTTTAAAGATGACCAGTTTTAGTGTGCCTGCTTAGCTCAGTTGGTAGAGCAACTGACTTGTAATCAGTAGGTCGCCAGTTCGACTCCGGCAGCAGGCACCATTTCTTTACTCGCAAGAGTGTACTTTAGCAGTACTAAAATAGCTAAGCCCAGATAGCTCAGTCGGTAGAGCAGAGGATTGAAAATCCTCGTGTCGGTGGTTCGATTCCGCCTCTGGGCACCACTTATTTTGAAACCCTGACCTTTAGGTCGGGGTTTTTTTATGTCTGAAATTTAGTGTTTTGCTAAATCTTATTATACCAATTGCATTAATTGATAGGTCACTTATTGCGACAGAGAAACGGTTCATAAACAAGGCGAAAAATTTAACATGTAGTTGTTCTACATAAGAATTTTTTAACGCAGTTAATGAGGCGTTTAACTCGCTAGAATGACAAAGTAGTTAATAAAATTGGTATGAGTTCGATGAGAAAATACCTCCCTGTATTTTCCAAGCCATGCTGCGCATTTTCAAAATTGTTCCTGACAATTTTGTCCGCCTCAATTGCTGGGCACCACTTATTCTAAGTTCCTTTATTTATTTTTTTAACTTATACCTTTATAAGTAACTGTTTCAAAATAACTTTAAGCTCTTTTATCTATTGGCGACTAATTCAATCGTCCATTTACTTGTCACGTACTCGATTAAGTTTTGACGGCAAGCCATAATGATCTTATTGGCAGGTGTTTCTGTATTAGCAATGAATGTAAGTCTATGTAAAGTTTATTGAGACACTTCTTAGACAATTATTAAACTATGATATTGAAGATATTTATTCTCTAGTGAGAAGACACCATGGGCAACAGGTTGAAGCCGCTTTTCAAAGTAAATCTCGTTGTAGGTTTACTGATAGCATTAGCTGGCTGTAATACAACAAATAAAATAACGTCAGATTATCGAGCTGACATAAATACCCCCGAAGCATGGCAGGCGCAAAGCCAATACTTGGCTGTGAAAGATAATTGGTTGAACGAATTGCAAAATACGCAAGCGTTCGAGTTGGTTGAAAAAGCACTTGCGAATAACCGCAGTTTGCAGCAAAAGGCGTTAGATATTGCCGTTTCGAAACAACAACTCATCGTGACTGGTAGTGATTTATGGCCAACATTTGATTTATCGCTTGTAAGTAATCGCCGCTATAATCCAACCACAGACAGCTACTCCAATGGTAATGGGTTAGACCTAAATTTATCTTATGAATTAGATGTTTGGGGAAAACTATCGGTAAAAGAGCGAAATGCTAATTTAAATGTGATGGCATTAGAGGCCGAATACTTATCGCAAAAACAAGCATTAGTTGCCGCTGTCGTTAAAGCTTGGTTTGGCGTAATTGAGGCGAATAATCAAGTTGCACTTCTAAACGAACGACTTGTGCTTGCACAACAAAATTTAGAGATAATAGAGTCGGGATACCGCCAAGGACTCAATGACGCACTGGATGTGTACTTAACACGTAACGAACTTAACAATGAAAAATCTCGTTTAGTTGCGCAGCAAAATACGCAAGTGGAGCGCATTAGGGATTTAGAGTTGCTGCTAGGTGACTACCCATCGGGTTTACTTTCGGTGACTGCTGAGCTGCCGTTATTAACATCAGATATTCCACTTGGTATGCCGTCAGAGTTAATCACACGAAAACCGTCACTTATTGCAAGTTGGTACAGTTTGCTGGCAAAAGATGCGGCGCTTGCCTATGCCCATAAACAGCGTTTTCCTAGTTTAAAGCTCACCGGCAGTGTTGGGCCAGATAGCAGTGATATCAGTGATTTGCTGGCTGGTGGTAATGTTGCGTGGTCGTTGGCGGGGTCACTTACAGCACCATTATTTAATGCGGGCCGCTTAAAAGCTAACGAAGAAAAAGCATTGCTTGAATTAAATAAACAAGAACTTAGCTATTTAGATAGTCTCTATTCAGCATTCCAAAGTGTTGAAAATGGCATTTCAGCTGAGCGCAATTTGCAGCAAAGATACGAATCAACCTTACTCGCTGCTAATAACGCTAAGCTTGCTGAAACCTTATCATTTGAACAGTACTTAAAAGGTTTGGTGAGTTATACCACGGTACTTGATGCGCAGAAGCGTTCTTTTGACGCACAAAGTAGCTTAATAACGATAAAAAATTTACTGATAGCAAACCGTGTTGACTTACATGTTGCACTCGGTGGCGATTTTAACGTCGCAGAATTAAAGGAAAACGCTAATGCCAATTAATAAAACACGATTCCCACGTTTTGTAATACCAGTTTTAATTTTGATTGTGGCGGGCATTATCGTCAGTGTTATTTTTAAAAATCCACCCACAGCAAAACGTTTTGGTGGCGCTAAACAAGCGCAACTTATTGTAGATGCAAAGACTATTGAACCGCGTTCTTACCGAGTACAGGTAGCAAGCTATGGAATTGTAAAACCGCGCACGCAAAGCATTTTAGTGGCACAAGTGTCAGGCGAAATCAGCTTTATCAGTGATAGCTTGCGCGATGGTGGTTTTTTCGAAAAGGGTCAAATGTTACTCAGCATTGATGAGCGCGACTATCTTGCTGAAGTAAAAATTGCAGAGGCCAGTTTATTATCGGCAAAGCAAGCGTTAGTTGAAGAGCAGGCGAGAGGAAAACAAGCACTGGCTGATTGGCAGCGTTTAGGAAGTGGCGATGCTCCCAGTGATTTAGTGTTACGTAAACCGCAATTAGCCGCTCAGCAGGCTAACGTATTGTCGGCGCAAGCAAAACTTGAAAAAGCACAGCTTGCACTTGAGCGCACAAAAATTGTCGCGCCATTTTCTGGGCGTGTACTTAAAAAGCATGTTGATATTGGTCAGGTGGTGTCAAACAATGCCCAACTTGCCGAGATTTTTGCCACCGATAAAGTTGAAATTCGATTACCGATTAATAATAAAGATTTAGCCTTTATAAATTTGCCAGAAGTGTATCAAAGTGGTGAAAAAACAAATCAAAATAGTCTTGTTACGTTTAATTCAGATTTAATTGGCGAGCAAACATGGCAAGGCACCTTAGTGAGAACGGAAGGGGCAATTAATGATGCGTCACAACAGCTTTATGTAGTTGCTCAAATTGAAGACCCTTACTCAACGCCGGTATCGGGACAAAATCCAGTGAAAATTGGCCAATATGTTAGTGCTACTATTAAAGGTCGTGAAATTCCAAACGCCTTGGTCATTCCAAATAACGCGATTTATCAAGGTAGCTACGTTTATGTGTTGGATAAAGAAAATCAATTACTAAGAAAAGATATCTCTCTTGCTTGGCAGGGCGAAAGTGAGAGTTTGGTCGCGACCGGTTTAATGGCGAATGAGCGCTTGGTAGTAACACCGCTTGGTCAAGTAAGTAGTGGTACACGTGTTGCTGTTATTGGTGAAACGCCAGCAAAAAAACGCGACTCAGAGCAACGCGTAACTAAGTTAAAAGAAATTGCAAAACAGCGCGGAATTACCGTAGAGCAATTAAAAGCTGAACGTAAAGCCATGCGTGAACAGGAGAAAGCACTATGATCGCCTGGTTTACACGCAATCATGTTGCCGCAAACTTGTTGATGATCAGCATTTTAATCGGTGGCCTGTTTTCGCTAACAACACAATTACCGCTTGAAGTGTTCCCGTCGTTTGAAACCGACCGCATTAGCGTCAGCATGTCATTGCGCGGGGCAACACCGGAAGATGTAGAGCAAGGTATCACTATTCGCATAGAAGAAGCAGTGCAGGATTTGGAAGGCATTAAAGAAATCCGCAGTCGCTCCTCTGAAGGTTCGGCGTCAGTCACAATCGAAGTCGACACTGGTTACGACCCTCGCGATATGCTGGCCGACATAAAAAGTCGCGTAGATGCAATAAATACCTTTCCAAGTGATGCCGAAAAACCCGTAGTATCACTTGCCCAGCGCAAACGCGATGTGATTAACGTGACTGTTTCAGGCAATTATTCAGAGAAAGAAACCCGTGAATTTGCAGAGCAGGTTCGCGATGATTTATTGCGTATTCCGGGCGTAACTCAGCTTGAGCTTGACGGTGTTCGTAACTATGAAATTGCGGTCGAAATAAGCCAAGATAAACTGCGTCAATATCAATTAAGCATTGCAGATATTAGCAATGCGATTGACCGTTCAAGTGCCGATATTTCGGCGGGGAATTTACGCTCAAGTGGGGGGAGCATTGCAGATATTAGCAATGCGATTGACCGTTCAAGTGCCGATATTTCGGCGGGTAATTTACGCTCAAGTGGTGGTGATATTTTACTGCGCTCAAAAGGCCAAGCGTATTACAAAGATGAATTTGCAAGTATTATTGTAAAGAGCTTGCCAGATGGCTCACTGATCCGTTTATCTGATGTGGCTAATATTCAAGATGGCTTTGAAGAATCACCTGTTCGCACGCGTTTTAATGGTAAACAAGCTGCGTTTATTGAGGTGTACCGCATTGGCGACCAAAGTGCGATTGATGTGGCTGATAAAGTAAAAGAGTATATTCAAAGTCAGCAAGGCAAATTACCCGCAGGGTACGAGCTAAGTTACTGGGATGATGACTCTGTTATCGTCAAAAATCGTATTTCAACATTAACCTCAAATGCATTACAAGGCGGCATTTTAGTGCTTGCTTTATTGACTTTATTTTTACGTCCCGCGATTGCGTTTTGGGTATTTATCGGTATTCCTGTGTCATTTATGGGCGCGTTTTTAGCCATGCCACTTTTTGGTATCACACTCAATATTATGAGTCTGTTTGGCTTTATCTTAGTGTTAGGTATTGTTGTTGATGATGCCATTGTTACCGGAGAAAACGTTTATACCCACTTAAATGGCTCTGAGTCAGGAGAGGAAGCGGCCATAAAAGGCACGCAAGAAGTTGCAACGCCAGTAACGTTTGGCATCTTAACCACAGTAGCGGCGTTTTTACCACTCGCATTTATTGATGGGGCTCGTGGCGCTTTATTTGCACAAATTCCGGTTGTTGTGATCCCAGTTCTGCTCATGTCGTTGGTGGAATCTAAATTTGTATTACCGGCTCACCTTAAGTACTTAAAGTTGCGTAAGGAAAAAGGGCAGGTAAGCAAATTTAGTCAGTTTCAACAGAACTTTGCTGATGGCTTTGAACGCAAAATTTTCAAATACTACCGTCCTCTTCTAAATAAAGCAGTGAGTAATAAAGGCATCACATTATCTTTATTTGTGGCGATATTTTTTATTATCTTGTCATTGATTATGAGCGGTTGGACTAAGTTTATTTTCTTTCCACGAATTCCGAGTGAAACCGTACGTGCAAACCTCACTTTACCAACAGGTACGCCTTTTAACGTGACGGCAAAATACATTGACTTAATGGCTGATAAAGCAGAGGTATTGCGAGAAAAGTATCGCGATCCCGATACCGGAGAGAGTGTTATTATAAATGTACTAGCTACCACGGGCGGGCGTGGTGGTGCAACAAACACCGGTGGCGTGCGTTTTGAAATAACGCCACCAGAATCTCGCGCCCTTGATATTGGCTCGCGCGAATTGGTATCCGAGTGGCGCGGTTTAATAGGGCAAATTCCAGGTGCTGAAACGCTAACATTTAGAGCTGAAATTGGTCGTTCAAGCGATCCAATTGATGTGCAACTAACGGGCATGTCTCTGACTACTTTGCAGGAAGTGGCCGACCAAGTTAAAAAGCATTTGGCAACGTACCCTACCGTTTTTGACATCGCAGATAGCTTAAGTGATGGTAAGCAAGAGTTACAATTGGAGCTTACTGCACAGGGTAAGGCGCTGGGTTTAACCCGTACGGATCTAACACGTCATGTACGAAATGCATTTTTCGGTGTTCAGGTGCAGCGTATTCAACGTGGTAGAGACGATGTGCGCGTCATGGTGCGTTTACCACTGAGTGAGCGCAGTTCACTTACTACATTAAATGCATTGCTGATTGATACGCCAAGTGGTGGTCAAGTACCGTTAAATCATGTGGCAACATTAACTCCGGGTAAAAGCCCATCGAGTATTTATCGTATTGACCGTTTCCGTACGGTAAATATCACCGCGGATATTGAAAAAGCCAATACGAATATGACCGTGTTGCAGGCAGAGCTAAAAGACTTTTTAGATGGCTTAGTTGCAAAGTATCCTGGTGTGCGTCATTCACTGGAAGGTGAAGCAAAAGAGCAGCGCGAGTCGTTTAGCTCCCTCGGATGGGCGCTGATTTTCGTATTTTTTGTCATTTACGCGCTGTTAGCGATACCTTTTAAATCGTATATTCAACCGCTTATTGTTATGAGTGTAATTCCTTTTGGCATGATTGGCGCGGTGCTAGGTCATTGGATAATGGCAATGGAACTAACCATTATGAGTTTACTCGGTATGCTTGCGTTAATTGGCGTAGTGGTTAACGACTCCTTGGTATTGGTTGATTATATTAATAAACGACGAAATGATGGCCATGATCTTATGGAAGCCGTGTTAACTGCAGGAGTATCCCGCTTTAGACCAGTAATGCTTACAAGTATTACCACGTTCTGTGGCTTAATGCCGTTATTGTTTGAACAGCAAACTCAAGCGCAGTTTTTAATTCCAATGGCCGTATCACTTGGCTTCGGTATAATTTTTGCCACGTTAATTACGCTAATTCTGGTGCCAGTAAATTACTTAATTGTTGAGAAGTTAAAGACGGGATATGCAAAACTAACCGAGACAAATCAGCAAACAGCTTAAGTCGCGAGTTACTCTAGTGACCTAAATATAGCGTACTGAGTGTACTTAAATTTATCGCATTCGAATGGCTATATTTGAGAACTTTGCGCATATTTGGTTGGCACTAAATCTGTTGATGTTCCTAAGGCAATAGGTTCGCTAATCAAAAACGTCATTTATAAAAAGGAGCTTCGGCTCCTTTTTTATTCTTTTTATCAAAACTTTTTCGTGATTACATTTAGTCACATGCATTTTTCTATCTTACTGATAAATAAGTATTAAAAATACTATTGCAGTCAAATCAATAAACCTCTTATTAATATTTTGTATACAAAAGTGTAAAAAAGTATTAATTTATGTAGAAAGTATACAATATATTTTATATAAATTAACGCGTGTTACGAACTCTCACATCAGTAACACGTACGTAAATTATTTTTATAAATGGCGAGTAAAATAATGAAAACAAATAAATGGGGTTCTCAAACGGGCTTTAAAAAGGCATTACTACCTTTCACGATTTCTTCACTTCTGCTTGGTGCACCAGCACTTATGGCTGCTGAAGAAGATGCAGCAGCAGAACAAGTAGAACGTATTGCAATTACTGGTTCGCGTATTAAACGCGTTGATATGGAAGGGGCGTCACCGGTTATTTCAATTACTGCGGCCGATATGGAATTATCGGGCTTTTCAACAGTAAGTGATGTTTTACGTAACTCAACACTAAACAGTTTTGGCTCATTTGGTGGCGCATCAAACAATGGGTGGAGCTCGCAAGCGCAAGTTGCACTGCGTGGTGCCGATCCCCGTCAAACTTTGGTTTTAATCGATGGCGTTAGACTGACTAAATCACCAGTTACGGGCGGCTCTGCAAACTTAAATATGATCCCAACTGCGGCAATTCAGCGCATTGATATTCTAACTGATGGTGCGTCGGCGGTGTACGGTTCAGATGCCGTAGCGGGTGTAATCAACGTAATTTTAAAACGCGATTATGAAGGCGCTGAGTTTTCAGCAAAACTTGAAACGCCAGATACAATCGATAGCGGCGATTCGCAGCGTTATACGTTTACAGCTGGTGGTTCGTCAGATAAAACATCGTTTGTATTTGCTTGGGAGCACTATAAAGAAGAACAAGTTCTATACGCTGACTTACCTTATGCGAAAGCGCAACTTAAAGAAGAAGGGTTAGACCCACGTTATCTTGATAACTGGCATGGTATTAGTCCAACAGGTCGCGCATTAGAGCAATGGAGCAATGGTTGGGTAACGCAATCACTAAACCAAGAAAATAACTGTGATGTATATAACGGTCAAGGCTCTGGCACATTTATTGGTCCATTAACGCGTTTATCTGATGAAAGCTACTCAATTTGTGGTTACGACTGGACGCAAGCGGCGCAAGTTTTACCAGAAACGCGTCGTGACTCTGTAATGGCTAACTTCACTTATTCATTAACTGAAGATACAAGCATGTTTGTTCGCGGTATGTGGATGAACCAAAATACAGTCGATGTTTCGGCTGGCGACCCTGCATGGTTCCCAGTAGATGACGCATTGCCAGCACGCACAATTACCACATCAGATGGTACAACACTTAACTTAACGCCGGTGGAAGCGGGCGGTTGGTTCGGCTACCGTATGAATTCAGCTGGCGACCGTACTGCAGATCACAATGACAACTCGCTTGATTTAGCAGTTGGTTTTGACGGTAACTTTGGTGATGTTTACTGGGACCTAAGTGCGAACTATGCACGTTACGATGCATTTACTTGGGGCACAAATTACACAAGTACGCCACAGCTTTCAGGTTCAGTAGGTGGTTTTGATGACGACGGTGTATGGCAAGGTTGGGATCCGCGTGACCCTGAATCTCGTCCACCAGCATCAGTATCAGCAAACTTTGATAAGTTCCGCCGTGCAACACAAACAGCCGTTCGCGGTGGTTTACAATTTGATATCGTAGAATTACCGGCAGGTGCATTGTCAACTTATGTTGGTGCATCACATACTCGTGAAACTTACTACAGCAAAATCGATGGTCAGGCTGAAGCGGGCAACGTAAGTGGCGGTAACGGCGGTAGTGGTGGTGTTGGTTCACGTACTGTTTCTGCAGCATTTACTGAGGTGGCTATTCCTGTTATTGAAGGCATGGAAGTGAAACTAGCCGCTCGTTATGACGATTACAGCGACTTTGGTGGCACATTTAATCCACAAGCTAATATTAGCTACCGTCCAATCGATAGTCTATTACTTCGCGCTTCAATAGGTAGTGGTTTCCAAGCACCATTATTAACCGATTTATACAGCGATGTAGTGCGCGGTTATGCTGAAAACGAAGTTGATTTTATTGGCTGTTATCAAGATGGCATTAGTATTGGTGATTGTGAATATCGTACATCTTACTGGGCAAGTTCAGGTGGTAACCCAGACTTAGAGCCAGAAGAATCAGATAACACGAACTTGGGTGTAGTTTGGCAGTTCTCAGACGGTTGGTCACTTTCAGCCGATTACTGGACGCTTGATGTAGAAGGCCGTGTAGATACGATTGACCACGAATTACTGCAAATTATGCAAATTCAAATTTGGGAAACTGAAGGTCAAAACGTACCAATTTCAGCGCGTTTACCGGGTGTTGATATTCTTTACCGTGGTGACAATGTTTCTGAAATTATCAGCCCATTAGCAAACGCTGGTTTACGCGAAAGTGCTGGCCTTGATATGACACTGACAGGTAAGTTTGACTTTGAAGCTGCAGGTGAACTTGATTTTGACCTAAATTGGTCGCACATGGTGGCGTATAAAACCAGCTTTATTAATGAAGAAGGTGGTGTAGAGCTTGGTGAAGACGAACTTGGTGATGTTTACCGTCCACAAGATCGAATCAACGCTAACATCACTTGGTCACTTGGCGATCACGCTGTAAACCTATACTCATACTACATTTCTGCACAAGAAAATGCGTATGTTGATGATAACGGTGAAAAGCAAGTTACCAATGAGCTGGATTCGTTTACTGGTCACAACTTAACGTATACCTACAACGCGCCGTGGGATGCAACTGTGTCAATTGCTGCGTTAAATGTACTTGATGAAGATACGCCACGCGAAACCAGTTCACCGCGTGAACCTGTGTTATCGCTTTATGATGTGCGTGGTCGTGTATTTACGTTGAACTACACACAGCGTTTCTAACATCAACCTAATTATTAACTCTCTTAATTTCCCTGGAGTTAGTTAGCGAAAGCCCAGTTTAATAACTGGGCTTTTTTTGTTGTTGCTGCTGTAAAAGGGTGGAGTGGTTAGTTATGAGGCCATGTTTGTGTGCCATCAACCGGTAATTCAGGTTGATTTAAATTCGAGCAATAACCTGTGCCGTCACTTGTGTAAAATACTTCAGCTAGTTCGTTAAAACCGTTCGATTTTACCTGTGTTTGCGCTTTATCTGATACGGTGAATCCGTACATGGTAAACCACTTGGTTAAATCAAGCTGCGTAATGTGGCTCAATGAAATATACAGCCAATCGTTGCGCGCAATACTGGCAACTTCCGCTCGGGTGTAATTGGCAAAGCCCAAGCCTACTTTTTTACTTTCCCACGCGCTATCTGAATCATCAGCTCGATAAAATTCTCGTTCCCAAATATGCAGACGTGGGTAAACAAACCAGCCGTTATTTAGCGTGTTTTGTGCTTGTGCGGCCATCATAAGCTGCATGTAAATAGCATGATGTTCAGACCAGCTTTTCGTTAAGTTAGCTTGCATATAAGCGACAGGGTCGGCATCAAGTTTACTTTGCTGCAGCGTATTAAATAGCTCTTTAAACGGTAGGCTTTGGCAGCTTGCAGACTCACCTGTTTCATCTTCGTAAACTGATTTACTAAAGTACGAATAAAAGTTTGTATTGGAGTGACCGCCATAGCCTTCAAAACGCATGCTACCACGTTCGATACCATGGCCAAGTTCGTGTAAGTCACCATGACCCGTTGGGCTAAAGTTCCAGCCTGCATCATATGGGTTGCCACTACAACCCCAGCCACAAGTGGGTTGGTCGGCATTCATATGCTTAACAATATCAATGGTATCAACATCTAAACCACGAGCGGTTACAAAGTCGTGTATTTCTGGTTCAACATCAATGCCAGGTCCTTTAAAGCCTGCAAGCACATGCACTAAGTTATGAGTATAGCGAGATGTTGCATTGGCAAAGTCAGATGCCACAGGCCAAATGCTACCAGCTAGCGATGCTTCTAATTTAGTCAGTTTTGAATGCACTTCAAAGCCGGGGGTTGCAATTTCTGCCCAGTCATAATCGCCGCTTGCCATACGCTCTGCAAAAATGGCGTCGTCAGCTTTATTGCGCCAGTGCGGGTGACGACCAATGTGGGTAAAGCTAAAGCTCACATCCATATCTTTTTTATTAAATGCGATTTGAATTGGCCCACCATAACTTGAAGTAAGGGTAACTGATTCGTTGGGTTTTACTTCAATTTTTTGTGTTTGCAGTAGATAAGGTCGGTTGTATTTATTTTCATTAAATATATGCGTTGCGCCGGTACGCAGCGTATTAATAAATACATGGGTTGATACATCTTGGTTGTCGGTACGTGTCACGGTAAAGCTTTGCCCAGGAATAGCGTACACCCCAGCAGAGCGAAAGTACGGTTTTGCCGTTAGCGTAACTGAAGCATGCTCTGGGGTAATGTGACTGAAATCAGAGCGACTAAAGTTACCCATATCTGGCTGAATAGGGTTGATATCTCGTACATTGTAAACCGCGTAATCGGCATACAAAGATTTAAAAAATGAGGTAGTGTCCGTCGCGATTTTATCCATCGGGAAACTAACCGTTTGACGATAATGATCAGCCAGCAAAATCAGCAGTTTATTTAAACGATAGTCAGCACTTGTAAAAATATTACGTTTTTCACTATCAAACCTGTTAAACATTGCTTTGACGGCATCGGCACCGGCAAAAAATTCGCTCTGAGTATTTGATTCTGTAGGGCAGCTGCGCGTTTCACAATTTGATAAATCGACATTAAAGTTACCCGCTTTAAAATTATTTAGCAGGGTATTTATTGCTACCATATCGCTTGGCAAGGTATTAAATACTGTACTTGGATTAAAGTCGTCCAAGTAAAGCTTCCACCAATAGTTATCATTTTGATGGCTAATATTTAGCAGTTGTAATAACTTACGGCCATGATCGCCTATACCACCATCATACTGGATGTATATTACAGGGATATCTTGTTCAAGTGCCGAGCTAACCGCATCTAAAACGGCTTGTTTGTCATCACCATCACGCACCATACGAGAAATAATAACTACATCGGGCTTAGCGGCAATACACTGAGCCAGTTTAGTGCCATCGCAATCACCTGCTAGGTTGTAAGAAACATTACTGTAGTTATTATCAAGCCACGCGCGCGTTAAACTGCGGTCTCTAAACCAGTAGCTTTCATCAAGCTGAGTTAGCACCACATTAAATTGGTTTTTAGTGGTTGTGGATGTTTGTGTAAGCCAATCAAATGCATTGGTCATAAAGGTTAGCATTTGATCGTTTACCGTGTTTCTAAATGGGTTGCCACCATATGCGAGGTATCTGCCTGTGTTTTCAGTTTTACTGCCGGCAATGGCGATAGGCAATATTCTATCTGGCCCGCCAGATTGATTTGAGTTGGTGGTGTAAAGCACAGTATCGTTAAACGGGTATTGGCCTTGTAAAATCGCAGCGTCATGCGTTGGGTCCCAATCAATCGCGGTTAGCACGCCACCTTGCGCATTTTGTTTAAACAATTGTGATTTAATCGAGTTAAAACGCGCCTTATGTGACGATAACTCGTTAATCGCAGCATTTAAGATGGTATCACTTTCCTTAACAACTAAGGCATTACCGGTTTCAATGGCAATTGTCAGCCAGCTCTTTTCAACTTCTAAAGTGAGTGATTGAGTATTACTTTCTTTACCGTCAGATAAGCTAAACGTTAACTGCTGTGAGCCAACACTGTCACCATTCGCACTGCCCGTAAGCGTCTTAGTATTTTGATTAAACGAAAGCCAAGTTGGTAAATTAACCGGGGTAATAGTGATTGTATCGTTATCATCGTCTTTAACGTTTAGCGCTAGGCTAAATGGCTCAGCCGCTCGTGTTTTAGCTGTTGTAGTGAGCAGTACAGGCAGATTGTTAATTGCTTCAACGGTTATCTCAATAGTGAGTGTAGCTTCGGCCTTACCGTCAGATACGCTAATTGCAATATTAGAATACGTTGCCACGTTATCCTTAGTTGGCGTACCAAATAGGCGACCCGTTTTATTATCAAAACTTAGCCAATTTGGTAAGTTTTTCACACTAAAGTTAAGACTATCCCCATCGCTATCTTTCACCGTTGGAATAAATTCGTAAGCAGTGTTTACTACCGCATTCGAAGGCGAGCCTGAAATTTCAGGTGGGTTATTGGTAATTGGTGCAGCATCCACGGTAATGCTCACCGCCAAACTTGCAGTATCTTTGCCGTCATTAACGGTAATTGCAATATCGTTATAGGTACCAACGCTTTGTTCATGCGGCGTTCCGTATATCTCACCCGTAATAGTATTAAACGCAGCCCAACTTGGCAGATTACTTACACTAAAGCGTAAAGTGTCACCATCGGCATCACTTGCGGTTGGAATAAATGAGTAAGGATAGTTAGCTTGTGCAGTAGTTGGTGTGCCCGAAATTTCCGGTGGGTTATTGGTAATTGGCGCAGCATCCACGGTAATGCTCACGGTCAAACTTGCAGTATCTTTGCCGTCATTAACTGTAATTACAATATCGTTATAGGTACCAACATTTTGTTCATGCGGCGTTCCGTAGATTTCACCCGTTAATGTATTAAACGCAGCCCAACTTGGCAGATTACTTACACTAAAGCGTAAAGTGTCACCATCAGCATCACTTGCGGTTGGAATAAACGAGTAAGCAGAGTTAGCTTGTGCATTCGTAGGTGTACCTGAAATTTCAGGTGGGTTATTGGTAATTGGTGCAGCATCCACGGTAATGCTCACCGTCAAACTTGCAGTATCTTTGCCGTCATTAACGGTAATTGCAATATCGTTATAGGTACCAACGCTTTGTTCATGCGGCGTTCCGTAGATTTCACCTGTTATAGTATTAAACGCAGCCCAACTTGGTAGATTACTTACACTAAAGCGTAAAGTGTCACCATCAGCATCACTTGCGGTTGGAATAAACGAGTAAGGATAATTAGCTTGTGCAGTAGTCGGTGTGCCCGAAATCACCGGTGCAGTATTAGTAGGTTCGGTCGCTAATACAGTAATCGAAAAGGTTAGTTTGCTTTGTAGCTTGCCGTCACTTACAGTTAGGTTGATGTTATTGTGTTGTCCAACATTGTCGCCTGATGGGGTGCCACTAAAAGTGGTGTTTGACTCATCAAACGAAAGCCATGTTGGAAGGTTATTAACCTTAAATGAGAGTGTATCATTTTCTTTATCGGTAACAGAAAGTACAAATGTATATGCTTTGTTTTCATATGCGTTTGGCGGCGTGCCTGAAATTTCAGGCGCTGTATTAGGCTCGCTATTATCTGATACTGTGATATCAAACATACCACTCACGCTGTATTCACCGTCAGAAATTGTGATTTTTATATCTTTATAGACACCTAAGTCACTTATTTCGGGTGTACCTGTTATTTCGCCGGTAACATTGTCAAAGCTGAGCCAACTCGGTGCATTGTTGATTGCCATAGCGAGCGTATCATTTTGCGCATCGCTGATAATAGGCGTATAAGAAAACGCGCTATCAACAATGGCTGTTTGGTCACTGACTTTGATACTTGGTGGCGTATTCAAGCCTGTGTTGCTTTGTACTTTAATATCAAAACTAAAAGCGACTTGGTTAACACCATCATGCACATTGAGTACTACATTTCGATGAGTGCCAACATCCTGCAAATTAGGCGTGCCGCTTAACCTAGCTGTTTGCAGGTCAAACTCAGCCCAAGTTGGTGCATTTTCAATTGTAAAGGTAAGAACGTCGTTTTCTTTATCGTAAATGGTAGGAGTAAAACTAAATGCTTTACCAGCATAAGCACTTGGGATCTGACCTGACACAACAGGCGCTGTATTGGTTTCTTGCGAGTCAATGACTTGAAGGCTGTATGTATAAGTTGATGAGCCTTTGCCATCCGATGCAATCAATTCGAATGTAGTACTTCCTAAATCCGTCACGGTTGGTGTGCCTGTGAGTATGTTATTAGAAAGCGTCAACCAACTGGGCAAATTGTTCGCACTTATTGAAACAAGGTCGTTGTCTTTATCTGTAACAGTTGGTTTAAACTCGAACATTTTGCCAACAAAGGCATTGTCTGGCTCGCCAGTTAATGTAGGAGGAGTGTTGAGTACTATTTGCGTATTCTCTTCGCTGCTATCGCCACCACCACAGCCCGATAATGTAAGAGATGCAACAGCAAGAAAGATTGCACTGATGTTTTTCATTGTTATTGTTGTTAATTTTGCATTTAAGTTGAGTTTTAACTCTAACATTTGTGCAATAACAGAGGTATAACCAAAAAGTTGGTTTTTTAAGCTATGAATCAAAAAGTTAGCTTAAGGTAGAAAGGGAAATCATAAAGCAAGGAAGGTGTTCCCAAAAGTGCGGTATCAGGTGTCAGCCCTTGAACCCTAAGGCTCAAGGCGGAGCGCAGTTAGTTACCGTAGGCTTCTCGGTACATGCCGAGCTTGCGCAATAGCAATCTGAACTGGGTTCCTAAGAAAAGTTTATCGGCTCAGGGACGTAACCTTTCTCCAACACTCGAGGGAACACCTTTATTATAAGAAATATTGCCGAGATAACTAGTGCTAATCTAAGATTGTTTGATCAAGTGCAGCAAAAGTATTCAAATTGTGTGTGTTTTCAACACTGTTGTCTAAAACAATGGCGTGAATAGGGCGTCAGTGTTAGCATTATCATTGAACTACAGCAACTCAAATAGCGCGTTATGTCACAAGATTATCAAGCAACTCAAGTTACTCTCGAACAAAATGAACTGTTTATTATGCCAAGCGAAGTACACGGCGTTATTACCGGCTTACTTGCTTGCGGCATTGATATTGAAGATAAAGAATACCTAACAATTTTAAGCGATGTGTTTAATGACGGCATTGCATTTTCTGGCGATCTGAAAAAGTTATTAGTGGGCTTTTATAGCCAAATTCGCAGCACGCTAGACAATCGAGAACTGCAATTTGAGTTGTACCTGCCAGACGAAGATGAATCGCTACATGACAGAGCAAACGCTTTAGTATCATGGGTGTCAGGTTTTCTACTGGGTTTTGGCTTAAAACAAAAAGACTACGGCAAGTTATCCGCAGAGGTAAAAGAAGTTATTCACGACTTTACCGAGATTAACCAAATGGATACAACCTTTGATGAAAGCGAAGAAGATAAACAAGCGTTTCACGAAGTAGTTGAATATGTGCGTATTTCGGTGCATTTATGTTTTGCTGAACTCGGTAAAATTGAACAGCAAAACGCCGCGGTTAACACCACCATTCACTAAGCCGTAGGAAGTAATATGACACACCCACTTTCAATTTCAGTTGAAGAAGTAAATGCGCGTCGCAGTAAATTACTTGATGCAATGGCAGATAACTCAGTTGCGATTATTCCTGCCGCTGTTGAAATAACCCGTAGTCGTGATACTGAATTTGCGTTTCGCCAAGACAGTGATTTTTTCTATTTAACGCAATTTCCAGAGCCTGACGCAGTGCTCGTACTGGTAAAAGGCGAAACGGCAGAGTCGCACTTATTTTGTCGCGAGAAAGATAAATTAGCAGAGATTTGGTGTGGCCGTCGTATCGGTGCTGAAAAAGCAAAACAAGACTACGGTTTTGATAATGCATTCACATTAGCAGAACTTGACGACAGCTTGATTGATTTAGTGTCTGGTAAACAAACACTTTATTACGCACAAGGCACTTACAAAGAATTCGATGACAAAGTATGGTCGCTGTTAAGCACATTACGCGGTGCGCCAAAGCGTGGCTGGAAAGCACCAACGGTGATTAGTGATATTCGCAGCACTTTGCATGAAATGCGTCTGTTTAAATCAGATGCTGAGCTTGCAATTATGGCTAAAGCAGGGGAAATCAGTGCACAAGGCCATATTCGTGCAATGCAATTTGCTAAAGCCGGAGCGACCGAATATCAATTAGAAGCTGAACTTCATCACCATTATGCAATGAATGGTGCGCGCCACCCAGCGTATGGCACTATTGTTGGCGGCGGCGATAACGCTAATATTTTACACTACACCGAAAACAGCGATGTACTCAATGATGGCGATTTAGTGCTGATTGATTCTGGTTGTGAGCTAAATGGCTATGCAGCAGATATTACCCGTACCTTCCCAGTAAATGGCAAGTATAGTGACGCGCAGCGTGAAGTATATGACTTAGTCTTAAAAGCGCAGCTAGCGGCACTTGAAATGGTAAAACCAGGCAATACCCTAAAACAAACTGCTGATGTTGTGGTGCGTATTTTAACGCAAGGATTAGTTGATTTAGGTATTTTAAACGGCGATATCGACAGCCTGATTGCAAACGAAAAATACAAAGATTACTACATGCATGGCTTAGGCCATTGGTTAGGGTTAGATGTACACGATGTTGGTGAATATAAATTAGACGATCAAGACCGTCCATTTGCGCCAGGCATGGTACTGACGATTGAACCGGGGTTATATATTGCTAACGATAGCGACGCACCAGAGAAGTACCGCGGTATTGGTATTCGCATTGAAGATGATGTGGTCGTTACAGAACAAGGTCATCAAAATCTTACTGCAAGTGTGCCAAAAGAAATTGACGAAATTGAAGCAATAATGGCTCAGTAATCTCAGGTATAAAGCTATGTTCGATATTGTAATTGTAGGCGGTGGTTTAACTGGTGCGTGCGCAGCCCTTAGCTTAAAGTTGCGCAACCCAAAGTTAACTATCGCCGTGATAGAAGCGTTTGTTGCAACTGATGAAAGTCAACCAAGCTTTGACGACCGCAGTATTGCATTGGCAAGTGAGTCATTTAAATATTTATCGGCACTTAATTTGTTAGATGCCAATAATGACTTTACTGCGGCAATAAACGATGTATTAGTATCTGATCGCGGCCATTTTGGTAAAACCCAAATATCGAGCGCAGAATATCAAGTACCAGCGCTTGGTTATGTGGTTGAGGTAAGACCATGGGGCCAACAATTACATAAAAAGATGGCATCACAAGGTATAGAATTGTACTGCCCAGATAAGGTGAGTACTTACCAACAGCACGTGAGCAGAGTTGACCTCACGCTTGAATCAGGCGCTGAGATTACCGCCAAATTGATGCTGGTGGCAGATGGCGCGCATTCTAAAACATTGGCGCCATTGCACATTCAAACCGAAACCCTTGATTATGATCAAGTGGCACTGATCGCCAATATTGAGGTGGCAGACGGTCACCACAATAAAGCATTTGAACGTTTTACAGAAACAGGCCCAATGGCACTATTACCAATGACGAAAAATCGTTTTTCATTGGTGTGGTGTGTTAAACCTGAACAGCAAGAGACTTTATTAGCACTGCCAGACGACGAATTTATAGCACAATTACAGACATCATTTGGCTATCGAGCGGGACTTTTCACCAAAGTGGGTATGCGTGCAGCGTATCCTCTTAAAGTGGGTAAGCCGGAGCGTTTAATGCATCATCGTGTTGCGATTTTAGGCAATGCTGCTCATCTTGTTCACCCTATTGCCGGTCAAGGCTTTAACCTTGGTTTGCGCGATGTGATATTACTTGAAAAGCTCGTGACTGACGCACTTGCAGCAAAACAAGATATTGGCGATGTAAGTTTGCTTAATCGATACCAAGTTGAGCGAAATCAAGATGTTGACACTGTGTTGTGGTTAACTGATGCTCTCGTTAGAGGATTTTCTAATGATAACCGTGCGTTTGCATTAACGCGCAGTCTTGTTTTAACCGCTATGGCCAAGTGTAAACGTGTAAAAGCGCCACTAGCAAAACAACTGATGGGGAATGTAGGTTAGTGAAACAGGTTCAAGCAATTGTTGTTGGTGGTGGCTGCATTGGGTTAAGCGTAGCGCTAGGCTTAGCTAATCTTGGTAAAAAGGTGTTATTGATTGATGCAGGCAAGCCAGCTCAGGTAGATAGCGAGGAGTTTGCTTTACGAGTCAGCGCGATTAGTAAAGCAAGCCAAGCACTTTTTGAAAAACTAGGGATCTGGCAGGGCATTCAAGCCCAGCGCTTAGCTGCTTACACCAATATGGATGTACGTGATAAAGATTCAATTGGTCGCATTCACTTTGCCAGTAACGAACTCGATTTATCTGAGCTTGGTCATATTGTCGAAAACGAAGTGATCCGTCAGGCGCTGATTGCTCAATGTGAAAAAAACGACAATTTAGAAATTTTGTTCGAAACACCGTATAGCAGCATTCATCAAACCGATGAACAAGTATTGGTTACCCTTGCTTCTGGTGAGCCGGTTATGGCAGAGCTATTAATTGCGTGCGATGGCGCAAATTCAGCAATTCGCAGCCAATTTAAAATGCCAATTACGTTTTGGGATTATGACCATCACGCAATAGTGGCAACCGTTAAAAGCCAAGTTCCACACGTAAATACAGCGCGCCAAGTGTTTTTACCTACAGGCCCGCTCGCATTCTTGCCATTACCTGAGCAAAATACCCACTCAATTGTGTGGTCTACTTCGCCGGAACATGCCAAACAACTATTGGCAATGGAAGAGGGCGAATTTAATAAAGCACTTACTGCTGCATTTGATAGTGAACTAGGTTTATGTCGTGTAAATAGCCAACGACTGAGTTTCCCACTTAAAATGCGCTATGCAAGAAAGTGGGTCGAAAATCGCGTGATTTTAATGGGGGATGCGGCGCATACCATTCACCCGCTAGCTGGCCTTGGCATGAATTTGGGCTTAAAAGATGTAGCAAAATTACTACAGTTAGTTGCAGATGAACAAAGTAGTGTATTTGCCAGTGGCAAACTATTGCGTCAATACGAAATGGCACGAAAAGCCGATGCACAAACGCATATTGCAATGATGCAAGGTTTAAAAGAGCTGTTTGAAGGCAGCAACCCAGTTAAAAAGCTGATCCGTGGCATTGGTTTAAATGTGGTTGATGCCGCTAAACCAATAAAGCACTTGTTTGCTGAAAAAGCACTGCAATAACGTCTCCTAGTTTGGCGCATAATGCGCCAAATCTTTGCACTTATGTCTATCTCTCAAACAGCCATCGGACCTCTCGATACATACAATAACGCGTTAGCTAATGGTTTTAAACATGATGCGGCGCAAGCGGTTGCTGTCGCTGCGCTGCAAGATTGTTATTTAGCTTTGGAAAATAAGCGAAAAGCCGTAACAGGCGTTTATTTATACGGCCCTGTAGGCCGTGGTAAAACCTGGTTGATGGACAGCTTTTTCAACGCGTTAACCGTGCCTGCAAAGCGTCAGCATTTTCATCACTTTATGCGCTGGGTACATCAACGCTTATTTCAATTAACCGGTCGTGAAAACCCGCTTAATGTGCTTGCAAGTGAACTGGCAAGTGAAGTTGATGTACTGTGTTTTGATGAGTTTTTTGTTAGCGATATTGGCGATGCAATTTTATTAAGTGGTTTGGTACAGGCGTTTTTTGACCAAGGTTTAGTGCTGGTTGTCACCTCTAATCAGCACCCTAATGCGCTTTACGAAAATGGTTTTAATCGTGAAAGGCTGCTTCCTGCCATTAATGCGTTAAAACAACATATGCAAGTGTTAAGTGTTGATGGTGGACAAGATCATCGCTTACACCCAGGTGAACAATTTTGTCGCTATTGGGTCAATCAAGCAAGCGCATTAGAAACGAGTTTTACCAATACGTTTTTAGCACTGGACCAGCAGCAAATGATAACCACACCGTTTGAGTTAGGTCACCTGCAAATTCCAATACATAAGCGCAGCGAGCAATTGCTTTTGTGTGATTACAGTGCGTTATGCGAGCAACCATTAGCGGCAGTAGATTTTATTGCTTTATGTGATTCGTTTAAGGTCATATTTTTAGACAAGGTACCGCAACTTTCATGTCAGTCGGTTACTAAGCAAATAGCGCGGGGCACGGAAGATGGTGCGGTGCGCGTTGCTGCTGGCGATCGTGAATTGCCAATGCTGTCGCGAAAAGACGATGGCGTGCGCCGCTTTATCGCGTTAGTTGATGAGTGCTATGACCGTTCAATTCCACTTTACATTAATGCCGATGTGCCTTTAGATGAACTATATACGCAAGGCATTTTGGCGTTTGCATTTAGGCGTACACTAAGTCGTTTGAATGAAATGCAGCTTGCGCGTTTTCAGTACAAAGCTTAAGCAAAATACTGTGTAAACAAAGTATTATTGAAAATTCAGTGTTTTACATGAGCAAGATCAAGCAATTTTAAAAAGCTTATCTATACTGTGTAACGGAACCAATAATAAAAAAGGAAACACAATGAGCCTAGCGACAGAACAAATCACCGATTTAGAATTACTTTTGAAATTTCCTACAGCGAGTGCGATGCAAGGTCTTAAAATTCATCATGATGCGCCAGAAAGTATGCAGGCCTCGGCAAAACGTTTATTTGACCGTGGCATTATTGATCAAGTAGATGGTGGCTATCTAACCGAGTTAGGCCATGAACTACAACAACACGCGTTACATATAACCAACGCACTAAAATAATACCGCGCAAAATAAACAGTCCAAAACCTGTCTAGATTGGTGTAATCTAGACAGGCTACGTTAAATAAGGACTGTTATGTTTAATCTTAAATTTCCCCTTTTATCTGTTTGTTTGTTGAGTAGTTTTGCGTCTTATAGTGCAATTTATAAGTGCGAAATTGATGGTGTACTGACGTTTAGCGATACCCCATGCAGTGATAAATACGAGAAAATCGAAGTCAGTCCACAAGTAATCAAAAAGCGCCCGCAATCGGGTGTGAAGCAAAGTACCGATTCAACCGATAACTACGTTAAATCACGCCAGTTAAAGCGCGAGATAGATAAAGTGAAAGCGCGTATTAAAAAGCTACAAAAAGACATGGATGCCGAGATAAACGAGGTTAAAAACATGACAGTGCGTACCGCAAATAACCTTTACGGTGCCACTCGTTCAGAAGCGTTAGCACTTGAAATGAATGCCATTACAGAACGTTACAAATCGTCTATTGAGTTAGAGCAAGGTAATTTGGAACGTTTGCAAAAAGAGCTAAATAAGCTTAATAACAGTAGTCAAAGTAGCGGTTTTAGCGGTAACTCACACGAGCAAGAATTAAATCGCATTGGCAGTTATGTTGAACAGCGCGCGGTAGAGCGAAAAATAGCGAATAATAATGCGCAAATAAAGCGTTTACAGCGTGAAATGAGTGACGAATTAGCAGCGTTAAAAAATCAATCTGGGCAAGCCAAAAGCAATATTGCGGGCGCCAAACTGCAGCAATCGCTGGCACAAGAAATGGCCGCAATTAACAAACAATATCAAGTAAAAATCGATGCACTGGTAAGCGATAATACGTTTTTACGAAGCAAACAAAAAAGTACATTTAATGAAGGCGAAGTGGATTAGCGACGCTTTAACCTTTTTGACTATGTATAAACTAGTTTTTATTTTCTAGCGCTTCGATTTTTAGCCAAAGAGCCTCAGCGTTGGCCGTTAACATAGAGTATGTTTTTATATCACCGCTTCGCTGAGCGTGCATCGCTTTTTCTAGTAAACTAAAATAATCTTTCTTCATTTTTTTTATTGGGTTAGGTTTTAAGAAACTAAACATGATAGAACCTAGTCATTACTCTTTAACATGTGAATAAAACGTTTTTACTATGAATGTGGATCATTCGTATTAACAAAAAAAAGCCTGTGAAAACACAGGCTTTTTGTTGGGTGCCAAAATATAAACGAGGTTAATTGCCAAGCTTATGTTTATACGTCCACAAATGCAGCATTTCGAGCGCAATGGTGGCGCCTGCAAGTGCGGTAATTTCGCTGTTATCGTAAGCGGGAGCCACTTCTACCACATCCATTCCTACAATATTCAGCCCTTTTAATTCGCGAAGAATATTGAGCGCTTTGTCGGTGGTTAAGCCACCACATACTGGTGTGCCCGTACCTGGTGCAAATGCTGGGTCAAGTGCGTCAATATCAAAGGTTAAATACACAGGTAACTCATCCACTGAATGTTTAATCATCTCGGCAATCGTGTGTGCCGATAGTGCATTACTTTCAGCGCCATCAATCACTTTAAAGCCATGCTCAGCTTGGGTGTAATTAGTGCGAATACCCACTTGCACCGAACTGTTTTTGTCGATGAGTCCCTCGTTTGGCGCATGGTAAAACATAGTGCCATGATCATACTGACTGCCATTAGCATAGGTATCTGTGTGCGCATCAAAGTGAACTAACGCCATTTTGCCAAAACGTTTTGCATGGGCGCGCAACAGCGGCAAAGTAACAAAGTGATCGCCACCAAAACTTAAAAGGCTTTTACCTTGTTCTAAAAGTTGTGTGGCTGCATCTTCTACTTGTTGTGTAAAACCTTCGCTATCGCCAGGCGCAAACACCAAGTCGCCCGCATCAATCACAGTACAATGGTCGTTTAGTGTAAATGGCCAAGGGTAACGGGTTTCTTCCCATGCAAGGTTAACTGATGCGCGGCGCATCGCATCTGGGCCCATGCGGGCACCAGAGCGACCAGAAGTTGCCATATCAAATGGCAAGCCAAGTACAACCACATCAGCATCACTTGATGTTGGGTCGTTAACTAATGGCTGGCGCATAAAAGTTGCGCCGTTGCCAAAAAGCATGCCGTTGTGTTTTTCAAAAACCTTAACCATAGGTTAAATATCTTCCAAGTAGGTGTAGCCTTTTAAACCCGCATCTAGCTCAGCAAGAACTGCGCTGCGCTCGTGCTCAGCTAATTTACTATTCGCTAATTGAGCAAATGCGTGTCTGAATTCTTCTGCATCTAAGTGCACATAACGCAGCATATCTTCAACGCTGTCGCCTTCGTTAATTTCAATAATTTCGCTGTTGCCTTGTTCATTCACATTGACAACCACACTATGAGTGTCACCAAATAGGTTGTGCATATCACCTAAAATTTCTTGATAAGCACCTACTAAAAAGAAGCCTAACAAGTAAGGTGAATCGGCCTGCCAATTTGGCACTGGCAAGGTGGTTTCAATACCTTGTCCATCTACGTACTGGTCGATTGTGCCATCTGAGTCACAAGTAATATCGAGTAGCACTGCACGGCGGTCTGGCATGGTTTCTAAACCAGAAAGCGGTAACACTGGAAACACTTGATCAATGCCCCATGCATCAGGTAGCGATTGAAACAGCGAAAAATTCACAAAAAATTTATCCGCTAATCGCTCGTTTAACTCGTCCATAATTGGCCGATGAAAACGGTTTTTGCCATCCATCAACTGCTGTAGCTCGTAGTTAATACGCAGTGTAATTTGCTCTGCCCATGCGCGTTGCTCTAGACTTAAAAGCCCCATTGCAAACTGACTATGTACTTCCGCTAAATCACTTATACAATCGTGATAAATCTCAATTAACGCTCTGTCATCAACACGGTTATTAAGTTGTAACCACGAACGCCACATGTTTTGTAAAAGTAGTGGTGCATCGCTCTCAAGCGCTGGCAATTCTTCAACCTGATACGATTCAGTGCCAATCACATTGGTAATAAGTACCGCGTGATGCGCTGTTAAGGCGCGGCCTGACTCTGAAATAATCATCGGCATCGGCTGCTCATATTGTTTACACATGTCACCAATGGTGTAGACGATGTTATTTGCATATTCAGCAAGCGAGTAATTCATAGAATTGCTCGATTGACTGCGCGTGCCGTCGTAATCAATAGCTAAACCACCACCTACATCCATACAGGCTAAATTTGCACCTAAACGGCGCAATTCACAGTAAAAACGTGCTGCTTCACTGACACCTGTGCGCACATCGCGAATGTTCGCCATTTGTGAACCTAAGTGAAAGTGAACGAGTTGTAGTGCGCTTTCCATTTTGTGCGATTTAAGTTCAGCTAATACGCTTAATACTTGTGATGCAGATAAACCAAACTTTGATTTTTCACCACCGCTTGCTTGCCACTTGCCTTTACCTTGCGATGCTAAACGTACGCGCACACCTAAGCGTGGGCTTACGCCAAGTTTGTGTGCTTCTTCAAGCACCATTTCAAGTTCAGAACGTTTCTCAAGCACAATATTAACTTTGTGACCAAGCTTTTCGCCGATAAGTGCTAAGCGAATGTATTCACGGTCTTTATAACCGTTACATACAATCACAGAGCTGACTTTTTGTGCCATCGCAAGCACTGCAAGTAGCTCTGCTTTACTGCCAGCTTCTAAACCTAATTGCTTTACCGATTGGCTCGCTTGGCTTGCTAAAATTTCTTCCACCACTTCGCGTTGTTGGTTTACTTTAATTGGATAAACTAGTAAGTAGTTGTTGTTGTAATCATAGCTTTCAATAGCCGCGTTAAACGCATTGCATAAGCTATGTACGCGGTGGTGTAAAATTTGCGGAAATCGCACAAGCGCTGGTAACGATAACCCTTGCTGTTGAATTTGTTCGGCAATTTTAGACAAACTTACTGCATGCGTTGGCTTCGCCATATTTGGTGACACAGTAATTTCGCCTTGATCATTAATGCCATAATAACCTTGGCTCCAATGCGGTACATTGTAGCTTGCACGAACATGTTCAATTGCAGTGGTTTCTTTCATTTCTACCCTTAAAAAATAAATCGGTCATAAGACCAAAAAGTGCGCGCATTTAAAGGTAATAGGGGGGTGAAGTCCAACACAAAATTTTTGTCGTATCGACAATTATTATGTTGTGAAAAAGCGCATTAAAATAATTTATTTTTAACGAGTTACAGGCTATAAACCAAAAGCAAATTGGTGACCAAGAATTGCGGTTAACTGGTTTTACTCGGAGCGACTACATGCGTGAACTAGCGCACAACGAACATCGGCTAACGATAAGCTTTTTAGGACATTCGCTTGATACACTCAAAGTGGATGAAAATTTTTTAGCACAGTCAAATGTAATCAAAATTCGCGATGCCTATGGTATTAGGCTTGAAACAAAACAAGCTTGGTTATTTGATTATGCGGTTTTGGTGTGTTGGGATTTTACACCTTTAGAGCTTGAGCAATTAATACAACAGTTAGATGATGTAATTATTGCACCTCTTAAACGCCCAAGTATTGATCATTACATATACTGTGAAGGCGAAAGCAGTGAGTTTTATATTAAAAATGACTGCCTATTTTTAGAAAACTCAGATGATATGACTAAGTTGGCGCTTAGTCATGCGCTAGCGCAGTCGGCGAAGCTTGAGTTTTTTGAAGAGCAAGCTCAAGCGGTAATTAGCGAAAATGCATATTTATCTCAGCAGCTTGCGCAAACTGGCAAGGTGCCTTTAACCCGAAAAGAATTAGCAAAGTTACGTGGTACCTTGTTTAAAACCAGCACCGATATTAATTTGCACTTTAATTTGCTCGATACGCCCGAGTTCTTTTGGGATAACCCAAATTTAGAAGGGGTTTATCAGCAGCTCAGCAAATATTTAGATTTATTGCCACGTATACATATTTTGCAAAAGAAGCTCGACACCATTCACAACTTAGTTGATATGTTGAGTACCGAGCAAAACCACAAGCATTCTGCGTTTTTAGAGTGGGTGATTATTATTTTAATTGCTGTCGATATCGCGATTTATTTCTTTTAAGCCTGTGCTTAAATTTTAAAAGCAACAAAAAGCCTGTGTATCGCACAGGCTTTTTTTTACATGTTTTAGCCTCTAAATTAAATACTCAAATGTCTGATTATGTCGTTTTAATGTATTAAATGACATTTTAAGCAGGGTATGATGAGCGCGTGGAGGAACACACATGACGATTAAACAAGTTTACTTTATTGCAAATGGATTTCAGGCGCTCGACTTATTTGGCCCGCTTGAAGCGTTTATGGAAACCAATAGTTTTAAACGCGGCGCTTACGGTTGTAAGTTATTGGGCATAAATGGTGAGGACGTACAAACGGCATATCATCAAAAAGTGAGCGTTGATTTTACGCTAGAAGATGACTTTGAACTGGATGATTTGATTATTTGTGGTGGTACAGGCATGCGTACACTTGCGCTTAGTCACATTGAACTTGTAGCGCTTAAAAAAATAGCGTTAAAAGCAAAGCGCGTATTTAGCATTTGCACGGGCGCTTTTATTTTGGCCCAACTCTTTCAAGAAAAAGCGTTAACGCTGACAACCCATTGGCGTCATGCAGCTAGTTTAGCCAAACATCATCCCAATAAAATTGTAACACCAGAGCCACTCTTTATTCGCGACCACACTATTTGGTCATCAGCTGGCGTGTTATCGGGTGTGGATCTTGCCCTTGCGATTATTCGTGAAGATTACGGCAACAGTATGGCGGCAAAAGTCGCGAAAGATTTGGTTGTATATTTACAGCGTGCAGGATCACAGCAGCAATATTCCGATGTGCTTGCGCTGCAATCGGGTGACAGTTTAAAACTTTCGCCACTTATCGACTGGCTAGCAACACAGCTTAATAATGCAATTTCAGTTTCGCGCATGGCAGAGTATTGCAGTTTAAGTGAAAGACAGCTTACGCGGTTGTTTAAATTGCACCTTAACTGCACGCCGAGCCACTACTTTCGTACTCTAAAACTCAACCATGCACGGGATTTGTTATCTAAAGAAAACAGCAATTTACAACTAATCTCAAGCAAGCTGGGTTTTAATAATTACGATAGTTTTCGCCGCGCCTTTACCAAACAGTTTGGTGTTTCTCCTTCCCATTATTTAAATGGTACACGTCATTCTTCATCAATTACCAAAAGCATGTTCATTCAAGATGAAGTGCTGCTAGGAGAAGGGCAATGAGAGCACGATTGATTATAGCGATGCTGGTTGTTGTATCGTTTAATTTAAACGCAGCCAATTTAACAACAAAGCAGCAAAAACTGTGGTTAGAAGATATCGACTTTTATCAAAATGAAGTTAAAACAAAGCATATCAATCCATTTCATACCTTGCCAGAAACTGAATTTAATAAGCGACTTAGAGACTTAAAAAATGATTTAGCGAACCTCAGTGAAGTAGAATTAGAAGCACGCCTTATGGCAATAACCGGTGCTTTGGGGGATGGTCATAGTAACTACTTTATGATGTCTGGGCCGCATCAGCATTTTCCGCTTCGCTATAAATTTTTTGAAGGCACATTGCGCGTAGTAGATACAACAAACGCTTATCGATCGCTACGAGGCACAGAGTTAAAAGCAATAAATGGTAAAAGCGTGAGCGAACTATTTAACATTGTTTCACCGTTATTACCTGGTGTGGATAACCAATTTAGTGCAAAAACGAGTTTTGAATATTACCTAACGCTGCATAAGTTGTTGCTGGGATTAAATATTGTAAAAGAGGGAGAGCCTACAAAGTTTGAGTTCTGGCACGATGGCCAAGTGATTGAAAAAGAGATACTGCCTGTTTCAATGGGGGAGTTTGGCCAATTAAGTTCAGCTTTTTCGCAAACAACGCCACAGTTGCAAAATACAGATATTGCGATGCCGGGCATTAGATTAAGTTATTTTAACAAAAAGAACATCGCCTATTTTGCGTTTAAATCATACCCCAAATTTGAACAGGTTGTTGATAATTGCACGGCGTTACAAACAGAGCTCAAAAGTGCGCAATCGCGGTATTTAGTGATTGATTTTAGAGGAAACGGTGGAGGTAATTTTTATACGGGACTTGCATTTTCATCTTGCTTATTACCCCTTGACCAATTTGATTGGCAACACGGAGTTTATGTACTCACCGATGGCCAAACATTTTCAGCGGCCATGAGTAATACGGTGCAATATCAGCAGATTTTAAACGCAAAAATTGTTGGCACGCCAACTGGGGGCGACCCAAATCATTATGCAGAAAGTTATCGTTTTACTTTACCTAACTCAAAACGAAAGCTGGGTTTATCAAAGCGCTATTACGCCTTTGCAAAAGAGCCAACAGATGCCATCTATCCCGATAATCAAATAACACCAACTTGGCAAGACTATCAAAACGGTAAAGATACCGTATTGCTCGAAGTGCTTAAGTTAATTAACCAACATAAGGAGCAATAATGTTAAAACTTAAACCAAACTGCGAGTGTTGTAACAAAACGCTTTTGCCAACATCAACCGATGCAATGATATGCCGTTATGAGTGCACGTTTTGTAAAACATGTGTAGAAAAGGTACTTTAAAACGTATGCCCGAATTGCGGTGGGAGTTTTAAGCCAAGATTAGCGGATGAAAAAAAGAAAAACCCGAATCTGGTTAGTTGAGACTAAACGCGCTAACGTGTTAACTAGGTGGTATTGAAAGGGGGAGGAGCGGTTTATCTATTGTACGTACCAGATAAACCACAACTTAGTATTTAAGGGTGACCTAAGTGATTACGAATAGACGTTCTGAATGTTCTTGCGTGGCTTAATCCAGAGCGACTCGTTTCCAGAACATCTTTCTTTTCAGCGTTAAGGAAAGTGCACATATTTATATTTACCTTTGAAGTTTTTTCACGGCATTCAACCACAGTGTAAAGGTGTCCATTATGAGTAATATTAGGAATGGCATTCCATTGTTCTACTGCTGTTTGAATTGACAAGCCTTTTTGCCCAATTAACGATAACAATTGGTTATTTGTGTTATTTACATGATCGTTAATTGCTTGTGTGATTGTGCCGTTACCTCGCACAGCTCTGATTCTAGCGAGCAAATCAGAGTCGTTATAAGTCATGGCTCGAGCACCTAATTTTAAAATACCATTACTGTTATTTGTGCCCGTTCCTATAAAAGAAGAAAAGCCCTTAAAGTTTGCACCCAAAGCATCTTTTGCCCAGCCACTTCCGCCGCCACCCAATCTGTTTGATTGAGTGAGCGCAACATTTATGAATGCTAGAAATAGTGATAAACGCAAACCTTCAATTTGTATTTGAGGAATATTGCGGTGGTGCCAAAGCGCTGCACCTGCTGCAAATAATTCCTGTTGAGCGGTAACTGCGGCTTCTGCAATCGCGATAACTATTCGCTGCTTTCTTCTATCTCCTACGAGCATTTTTATACAGTTTTCTCGGCGATTAGCATTGTTACTTAGCAAGCGGTGCACACCAACACCCACAGTGGTTTGTAGGCTACCACCAATACTGCTGGGGCGAAATTTACCCCAGCGATTTTCTGTGGTGCGGTTACCCCCGTAATTAAAGGTGTTTTGTCCTGTTCTAACCCCTCGAGGTCCTAATGCTTTCCACACTGAGTTGCGTAATCGCAACAAATTCAGATCATTAATACGGTGAGGTTTAGAAACAAGTTCAGCAGGACTTGATTTGCCAAAATTATCAGAATCTTCAGGTGTAATATATACACCTCTGAAGTTTGCAAAACTTCGGGAGCGTACCAAGGGTGTACGCTTAAATACATCATGAAAATTGGCTGCTTGAATAATATCTTCATTGTTCCATCGAGATGAAACACTACCAACGCCTTCAACCTCAATTCCTATCAAAGGGTGGCCGGCAAGTGGCGCCGCTTCGCTATCTATCGGCATACAAATATCCTTTTTCTTGCTTTGAACAGTAAATAATTAAGTTTTTATTATGGGAACAAAAATGCTACCACAGAGATAAATGCCTGCAAAAGTGTTTGTTATACAAATAAATAATAATCAAACTTTATATATTGCTAGTTTGTGTATGGGCGTAATAACATTTACTTAGCATCGCTAAAGCCAAATGATATTGCCAATATATTACGGAAATCAGACTTGTGTTTAAAAAGCCATAAAAAACAAAAAAGCCTGTGCAATGCACAGGCTTTTTATATTGGGTACTGGGGTTATCTTAACTAACACCTTAAGCTTTTGTTATTAAATGACTATTTCTTATTTTTATTTCGTTGGTGGTACATTTGGTGTTACATAGATTGTTTGCTAGCTTTAAATGAACTTTTATTTAAATTGCTGTTTCTATTGACAATCCAATTACTAAACGTCATAGCTTTTTTATCAACAAATTTATGAAATGGGATGGCTAATATAATTGAAACTGTAATTGTTACAATTGAAGCTAAAATTGATGCTAGGGTATAGTTTTCTGATACAGCGTAAATGTATGAGAAAAAATATACGCCAAGAACATACAAAATAGGTAAATGAATTAGGTATATAGAAAACGAAATTTTTCCAAGAAAAACGCCAACTTTGCCAGAAAAGAAATTATTTAGCTCATTATTAAATAAAATAGCGTAAACGATTAAAATACCTGAAATAAAGTTACATAGGTTATAAGTTTTTCCGCCAATAATTTGTGTGAATATAAAATAGGAAGAACTACCGTTATGAGCTCCCGCAAGATATAAACCTGTGACTAGAAGCAGTATTGAATATTTGAAATTGATAATCCTGCCGTGGATACAGAAGATAAAGCCAATTATAAATCCTGCCAGCCCCAGCCCTAATAATGGGTTGAGCATCTTAGTGACTGTCAAAATTAATATAACAAACAATAGTAAAATTGAGAAATATGACTTATTGAATCTATTGAAAAGGTATATAAGCAGAAACACTAGGAAAGAACCGATTAGTTCAATTTTCATAGTCCATAAAACAGGGTTGTATAGGCTTTTACCTGATAAGAAAAACACATCTATAGCACCATTATAAAAAGCACCTAATAGTGAACCGTCAAAGTTACCGAAAGTATTAATCCAATCAGTTAAACTTGGATGATTCATTTCAAATGAAGAAATTACCAAGTATGCCAACACGCATGATAGCAAAGCAGGCAGCATAAGCCTTGGATATCTTTTTAAGCATGCTTTTTTTAATCTTGTATCTGAATAGTTATCAGTTAATACTTTTGTAAGAATGAAACCACTGAGCACGAAAAATACAAAGACAGCGGATAACCCAGAATATAAAAATCCAAATGGTAAATCGTATAAATAGCTTTGAAAGGGGTATAACTGAAAGTCAGTATTTCCGGAGTGTAATATTGGAAAAAATGTCAAAGAAAGGTGCGAAAATACAACAATTAGGCAGGCAATACCCCTAATGCTCTCAACAGCAAGAAGTTTGTTAGTAACCATAACATTCCGTGTTTAATCTATTGATTTATAATTAATTTCAGATAAAGAAAAGCCGCTAAAAAGCGGCTTTGTCTGTGCTATTGGTGGAGCTGGGGGGATTTGAACCCCCGTCCGAAAAGCGTCGACCTTCGGTCCTACATGTTTAGTATCGTCTTTTGGTTAACCTTTAAATCTCGGACGAACACGATAAGTAAAGGCGAGGCCGCTTCAATTTAGCCCTTCAACCCCGGCCAGGGTTTCCGTAGCGATCTTGTGTAGGGTGACACTTCGAATCTCAGTCCACAAGCATACTTGAGTGAAGTGCTAGCGGGAATTAAGCCGCTAGAGCGTAAGAATCGTCGTTTGCGATTACTTTAAATACGGCTTTTTTACGAGGCCAGCCGCACCTCGACATGCACCTTAGGCTTCATGAATCCCGTCGAATCCTAATCAGCCCCTGAATTTGTTTCATCTGAATCATACTCAGTTGGCACGATTATAACGCTTAGTTTTTATGTTAAACAAGGGCAAAGCACAATTAACTGTATTTAAATGGTTTAATCGCTTTAAATTTAAACGAATGTTGATTTGAAAGTGAGTTGGCAGGGATTGCTTACTTGTTAATATTGCCTAGCGCTATACAATGCAGCTGATTGAAATAATGGAGGTTTTCAATGAGTATCAGTAAAACAATAATAATATGTTTGATGTGTATCGCAATGAATGCGGTTGCACAGAGTAAAATAGCGCTGTCGATTAATGTTGAAAAACGGATTGGTAGCAACGTGTGGCAAGTAAGTTATCAATTGCCTAAATTTACTCAAACGTTAGATTTTTCACACTTACCACCTCATTTCCTGACTAATCATTTTGCGCTTAAAGGCAAAGCGGTGGTTAAAGATCACAGCACAATTCAGCTAACTAATCCTAATGACATTTTAATGCTTGAAGTTTCCGATGGTTTTGATGTGAGTGACCTTAGATTTAATGCGCCGTTTATTAACTTTTCTAACAACGGCGCGTTTTATGCTGACTATTTTGTGCCACATTCATTGAAAGTAGCGGATGAATTAATAACACGCGATGCGCTAAGTGTGACATTTAATATAACAGCAAAGATGAAAAATGAGCAAAATCAGCGAACGCTCACCATTAATAACATATCGTCGTTGAATTTAGCGCAGTTTGTTAGTCTAACTTCACCGTCAAATGCCTCTAATCATGGTGTTTCTTTCGTTATTGAGCCAAATTTGCCAAATGAGTTTAAAGTGCAGCTTGAGCAAAACAGCGCTAAATTTATGGGTTATTTTAGCCAACAGTTTAATTCCCCTTTAAACCGCGACGTTATATTCTTGATTAACGCTAATAGCAATGCGCCATACATTGGCTTTTTGGGTAGCGCACTATCAAATCAAATTATGTTTGAGATATCAGGGCAAGATGCAGTCCAGCACTCTAGTAAATACCAACGAACAATTTATTTAACCCTAGCACATGAAGCGTTACACCTTTGGAATGCACATTTTTGGCAACCATCAGATGGTACACCGATTTGGCTGTACGAGGGCTCAGCTGACTTTTTTGCCTATCGCGCAATGGTGCATTCAGGCTTAATGCCACAATCGCATTTTGAGTACTTTTTACAGCAGCAACAAAAAGAGTGTTTAGAAGGGGTTAAACAAACTGCGCTTTCACATCTGGAGTCAACGCCATCAATTGGTGCAAATTATCCATGTGGTCGGGTATTTTTTGAAGTGTTAGTTAACGCGTTGAATAAAAATGGTTTTGAGCTTTGGCTTGAAATTATGAATGTAAACGAAGGGCAAAGTTATTCGGTAGAAGATGTGTATGTGTATATCGAAAGAGCCGAATTATCAGACTCGCTAAAACACGCGATACAAGACATCTTATTTAACAATGAGAAAGCACATGACGCGCTGAAAAGCATTATTTCAGCGCAATCAAAGCACTAAACGTGTCATTTAACACGCGCAGCCAAAAGCTGCTTAGTGCATAAATCCATGTATCAAAAGTAACGGTGGTAATAAACCCCGCCGTTACTCACCTAATTGCTCAGAATCGTTTGGCATTGGCCAGCCACCTAAGGCTTGCCATTTATTTACGATGTAACAATAAAGCTCGGCGGTGCGCTCGGTGTCGTACAGAGCACTGTGGGCTTGGCTGTTATCGAATTCAATGCCTGCGGCGCGACATGCTTTTGCAAGCACTGTTTGACCAACTGCTAAGCCAGCCAGGGTGGTTGTATCAAAACTCACAAATGGGTGAAACGGTGTGCGCTTAATATTATTGCGCTCAATTGCGGCATTTAAGAAGCCGTGATCAAAGGCCGCATTATGCGCTACTACAACACTGCGCTGACAACCTGCTGCTTTTTGTGCTTTGCGCACAGCTTTACAGATTTCTTTTATTGCTTCGTCTTCTTTTACCGCGCCACGCAAGGGCGAAAATGGGTCAATGCCATTAAATTCGATAGCTGATTGCTCAATATTGGCACCCTCAAACGGTTCTACGTGAAAATGCACTGTTTTGTCGATACTTAGTTCGCCTGAATCGTCCATTTTTAGTAGGCTGACAGCAATTTCTAACAATGCATCGGTTTTATTATTAAAGCCTGCGGTCTCGACGTCGATAACTACAGGAAAGAAACCGCGAAAACGCTTGGCAAATAAAGTTGTTGGTGCTTCAGCTTGAGACATATACTTACTTTCAGTGCTTATTAAGGCCGCGTATTATGTCAAAATTAGGTTGTTGCTGACCAGTAAAATATTACGAAAGGACGTTTGATTTAGGTATATTTATTGCTTAAATTTTAATAGGGTGTTGCTTGTTGCAGCGGTGTTTTAATTTAACCAAGCGTTTATCAGATTTAGGAGACCTCAGTGCGAGTAAAAAAGCAAGTACAGTGTTTGTTCGTTGGTCTGTCGATGGGTGCTGTGTTTTCTGCCAATGCGGCGCTACGTAGTTACGGCGCAGCTGAAAGCAATGCAATTTGGAATACCCCTGAAGCATCACGTTTAAGTTGTCAGTTAGAACATAATATTCCGCGCTTTGGTAAGGCGCGGTTTTTAGCGACTGCGAGTAAAGATAAACCGCTGCATTTCACCTTAGATATGCTTATTAAGCCAGAAGGGTACGATGTTGCTGATGTGCTGTCAGTGCCACCTATTTGGAAAGCGGGTAATCCTGCGCGTAGCTTATTTGATGCTAATTTGTTGAAGCAGTTTGACACAGAGCTAGATTCAAAAGCATCTTGGTTACTGCTAACCGAACTTGAAAAAGGTAATGTCCCTACGTTTTATTATCAGGATTGGCATAACAGCCAAGACAAGATCAAAGTTGAATTGTCGTCGGTTAATTTTCGTCGTAATTACTTAAGCTTTTTAGAGTGTCGCGATGCGCTATTGCCATTTAGCTTTGATGATATTGCGTATACAGTGATGCGATATGAGTCGAATAGCAGCGAGTTAACGCGCGATTCGAAAAAGCGTTTAGAGAAAATAGGGTTATATTTGGAGAACGATCCTAATATTGATTCGGTGGTAATTAATGCCTATACCGATTCATACGGTGGTCGTTATATTAACCAACAACTTTCTGAAAAGCGTGCCGATGCAATTAAAAGCTACATGACTGAAAAGGGCATAGCAGCAGAGAAAATTGTTACGCAAGGGTTTGGCGAAAAACGCCATGTTGCAACCAATAACACCATTATTGGCCGTGGCAAAAACCGTCGGGTAGTTATTCAAATAGAAAAGGTTTAGCGGTCTTTAGCAGATAAGTCTGTTAAGACGGTTTCTAAATTATGATGACGAAGTTATTTCGTCATCATAATACTTACTTCACACCAACTTTCTTGCTGGTAAAAACCAATCTTAACGCGTTTACCCGAAACCGTATAAAAATATGTATAGCGGCCAATGTCTTCTGTGATGGTTTCTGGCTCACCTAAGGTATTGCGATAAAACGCCATTACAGAATCTAAGTCTTGTTTTACAAAACCGGAGATGATCATAGGGTAATCGTCTTCAAGTGCCATACGTACTTGAAAATCGTTCGGAAGGGGTACGTCGTCAATATTTGCTTGCGCCGCAAAGCTAAAGCTCATTAAAACGCCCAGTGCGATACTGCAACATAACTTCTTCATTTTATCACTCCTGATCACCCATTTGTGGGTTTACTTTCTAATAGTGTTAAGGATAGTCTAACGAAATCGGATGAGGTAACTATTCCTTGCAACTGGTTGTTGTCGTCTACGACAGGCAAACATCCGTGCCGATTGTTTAAGAAAAAGCGTGCCGCCTCGGTCAATGGCATTGTCGCGTTGGCAAAAACCACGTCTTTATCCACTAGCTCTGAAACAGGTACTTGCTTTTCCCTTCTATTTAACGCATTTACGCCGTATTTGTCTAGTAAATACATGGTTTTAGCAAGCACACTTTTTTGTGTCACCATACCGTAAAAAAGGCCATTCTCTAAAACAGGAATATGGCGAATATTATGATCTTTCATCATTTGGTGAACATCAGCCATCGTATTGTCTAGTTCAATTGATAGCACGTCACACGTCATTAACTCTGCAATTGTTTTTGTCATAACTATTAACTTATTAGTGAACTTAATATTAAGTTTAGCGCTTATTTGTTTTGTCGCTTTGCGCTAGGGCAATGTAAGCCTGAATAACTGTTGTTTTTAGTGCAATTAAACCTGCCAACACTTCATCTCAAAGTAACTATTGCAAATATAGCGTGATTTTCTAATACAATTTTCGCATTTTTACAATATAACCAATTGAAAAATATGCATTATCAAAAAAACTGTTAGTTTGCCCCTATATTTAGAACAAAAGTTAATATATTGTATACAGTATATTGAATCCATGTTTTACCGGTTCAATATGTCGTTCAGCAACGAAACTCGATACTGGTTTTATCGAAAAATTATGACAACAACAATTGGAAATAAACAATGAAACTTACAAAATTGGCGTTAGTGCTTGCCACATTAAGTTATGGTCAAAGTGCGTTTGCAGCCAGCGCGCCTATTTCACAAAATCAACCTAAGGTTCACCATCATGGTGTTGAGTCTAAGCGCATGGACAACGCGCCTACTGCGGTAACCACTCAACAATCAACGCACACTTTCGATCACGCACATAAACACGTTCATACGCTTAAATCACAAAGTATGCAGCAAGCAGTTGCGGCAACGTGTGATGTGAACGCTTTAGCAACGAGCAACTCAACCCAGCTAATTAGCGAAATTAAATCGCAGGGTACAACTTGTGTTAATGAACTATTTGGTGCAGCGAGTAACATTCAAGTTGCGGCGTACGATTCAAATAATATGTACGCAGTAGCGAATCACGTTAAAAACCTTGCTGATAGCTATCAAGGCGGTGGTGATAACGATATCGAGGCATTATTTTTGTATCTGCGTGCCGGTTATTATGTGGAGTTTTACAACGACCAAGTAACGTTTGCGTCTTGGGTAAAACCAGCTGTTAAGAATGCCATTGATGCATTTGTAAATAATAGCCATTTTTATGATGACAATGATGCGCACGGTAAGACACTTTCAGAAGTACTTATCACAATGGATAGCTCTGAGCAGCAAGATGTGTATTTACCAGTGGTTGTTGAATGGCTAAACCGTTGGAATGCAAGTTACGCAGGCAAGTGGAATATGCGTAGTGCGGTAAACGGCGTATTTACAATTTTATTCCGTGGGCAATGGAATACTGAATTTAAAAATAAAGTGGGTTCAGCGAATGATTTGGTAAGTGCACTTGCAAAGTTTACAACAAGCACGTATATGATCGACTCTGATGCTGAATTTATGATTGCAAATGCAGCACGTGAATTAGGTCGATTAAAACAATACCCAGGTACTATTCAAACAGCTGTTGATGCAGCGTTAAATCGTATTTTCACTGATTACCAAATGTATGGGTATGGCGATTCGGTATGGTTAGGTGCGGCAGATACAGCGGGTTACCACGGCAGCTGTGATACTTATAATATTTGTGGATTTGAAGAGCAACTTGAATCCCAAGTGTTATCACAAACGTATACCTGTAGTAGCACGATTAAAATTCGTTCACAAAATATGACTAGCGCGCAGCATCAAGCTGCGTGTAGCAAAATGGGTTATGAAGAAACGTATTTCCACGGTCAATTGCAAACCAATAACACACCGGTTGCTGACGACGTGAACAGCCAGCTACAAGTGAATATTTTTGACTCAAGTGACGACTACGGTAAATATGCGGGTGTTATTTTTGGTATTAACACTAATAACGGTGGTATGTACTTAGAAGGTAACCCATCAACACCGGGTAACATTCCAAACTTTGTTGCGTATGAAGCAAGCTATGCGAATGCCGACCACTTTGTATGGAACTTAGAGCACGAGTATGTACATTATCTTGATGGTCGTTTTGATTTGTACGGCGGCTTTAACGCACCAACAGAAGCAATTGTGTGGTGGAGCGAAGGTGTTGCAGAGTACATTGCAAACGAAAACGATAACCCTGCGGCAATTGATACCATTAAAGATGGTTCGACTTACAGCTTAGGTACGGTATTTGAAACAACATACGATGGTTTTGACCAAGATCGTATTTACCGTTGGGGTTACTTGGCAGTTCGCTTTATGTTCGAAAATCATCGCGATGAACTAAACCAAATGTTAGCGTCAACACGTTCAGGTGATTGGGCAGGGTATAAATCACGTATCAATACTTGGGCAACAAACTATGATGCTGAGTTTACGCAGTGGACACAAGCACTTGCTAACGGTGATACAAACCCACCACAAAATAAAGCACCTGTGGCGGTAATTAATGGTCCATACAGTGGCGAAGTGGGCGAGTTAATTTCGTTTACGAGCAATGGCTCTTATGATGAAGAATCAAGTATCGCGTCATACAGCTGGGACTTTGGCGATGGCACAACAAGTTCAGAAGCTAACCCAAGCCACAGTTACGCAACCGCGGCAGACTATGCAGTAACACTTACTGTGACTGATTCAGAAGGTGCAAGTGCTAGCGTGTCAACTACAGCAACAGTGACAGGTACACAGCCACCAGTTGGTAATGAGCTACAAAACGGCGTAGCGCAGCAGGTAACGGGTAACACCGGCGATGAGAAACGCTTTGTTGTAAACGTACCTGCAAACGCCAGTGATTTAGAAATTACTTTAAATGGTGGTTCGGGTGATGGTGACTTATATGTGAAGTTTGGTGATGCACCAACAATGGAAAGCTATGACTGTCGTCCATATGTTGGCGGTAATAGTGAGCGTTGTACTATCGCACAGCCACAAGCAGGCACTTATCACGTAATGGTTTACGGCTATGCTAATTTTGATACACAACTAAAAGCTAACTACACAGTACAAAGTGGCGGTGGTTTTAATGTACCAAATGCATGTGCAACAGAGGGCCCAAGTGGTGGCGGTCGTTTATACGATGGCGATGTAATGTGTCTTGCGGAACAAGAACCAATTTGGTTAAGCATTGCGGATGTAAGTGGTGCAACAAGTGTAGCTATTACTACGTCAAATGGTTCTGGTGACATTAATCTAGAATATCGTAATGGCGGTTGGCCAAGTGCTGGTAGTGTAGATGCATCATCACAAAATGTGGGTAATGGTGAGTGTATTTACATCACCAACCAAAGCGAGTATTGGGGTTATGTAAAAGTCTCAGGTACTGCAAGTGGTGCGTCGATTGTTGTCGACTTTAATACGCCAGGTTGTCGTTAATTTCCCGAAATTAACTCTCAAAAAAGCCGCATAGTGCAAACTATGCGGCTTTTTTTATCGTTTTTTTATCGCTTGTTGCGTTTTAAATCGCGCACAATAAAGCGATTAGGATGTAGCATTTCACTGATATGGGTTGGCACAGGCAATGGTTCGTCACAAAGTGCCGCTACTAACATCTCCGCAGCGAGTGGCGCTGTACATAGCCCGCGCGCACCTAAGCCGGAAAACACAAATAAACCGTTATTTGGGTTAGCATTAGTTGCAAAGTCGTAATGTTTGCCGTTTCTCAGTGGCGCAAAGTTGTTTAACAATGTGTCTTCATCGGGAACTTCACCAACGATTGGTTGATGATCTGGAGTTGTGCAGCGAATAGCGGCTTTAGCATCGAGTATTGATTCTTCGGTGATCCCCAACTGCTCGGGATAAAACGAGCGCAATTGATTTAAATTAATTAAGTTGTCGCTACTACTAATCTCTCGACTCATACTATGTTTTTCGAACGTTGCGCCCATACAGTGAGTGTTATCTAACTGGGGAGTGAAATACCCTTTATGACACAGCACGGTTTTTAGTTTTTGCGATAAGCCGTTTGCCATAACGCGGGTAACTTGACCACGTACAGGGCTAAATGGCAGTACTTGGGTTTGTGAAAAACGGGTAGTTAACTCACCGCAGGTGATGAACACTTGGCTAAACTCTCCAACACTTTGATTGTTTGAATCAATAAGTTGATAGCCATTTTGTGTTTTTACAATATCGCTAATTTCGGTGTTAAAAACGATATTATGTGATGTATAACTATTACTCGCAGCGAAAATAGCGTTTACTAATGCCGGTGGTTTTACCCAGCCAGCTTCACTAATAAATAAGCCAGAAAAGTTAGCCTCAAAACCGGCAATATCGTTTGCTTGTTGTGCTGATACACCGCGAATTAAAGAACTTGGCCACGCGCTTTTTTCTATAAGACGTTGTTGAATCTCTACTTTACTGTCGCTGATGCCATGTAATAGTACACCGCACCAATCGTGTGGATAGTGATAGCCATCATCATGTATTTGCTGATAAACACGTTTAGCATAATAAAAGCTATGAGCAAAAAACTCGCTTATGGCATTAAAATCAGCTTGTAGATTTGGGTAAACAGCGCCTTGGTGATTATGCGACGCACCTTTTGCGAGTGCATCATCTTTACAAAAAATATCGCAAGCTATGCCCCGTTTTGCAAAGCTGTAAGCTAAGGTTGCAGTGGCAATGCCGCCGCCAATAATTGCAACTTTTTCAAGTGATTGCGTGCTACGCTCAAAATAGGCTGGTTGTGTACTGCTTTGATTTGCTTTTTCTAATGTGCCAACCACCATTTCACGTTTACGGCCGTAACCTTTTACTTTTTTTACGCTAAAGCCCGCATCGGCAAGGCCTCGGCGTACAAAGCCGGCGGCGGTAAAAGTGGCAAAGGTACAGTCGCTACGCCCCAGGTTGGCCATGCCATCAAATAACGACTGTTGCCACATATCAGGGTTTTTACTGGGGGCAAAACCATCAAGGTACCAGGCATCGACAATGCCGTTTTCACCGTAACAAAGCTGTGGCAGGGTGTCTTGAATATCGCCAAACCACAAATCCAATATAACGCGACCTTGATCAAACTCTAAACGATGACAGCCTGCAATGGCAGTTGGATAACTTGCGACAAGTTGCTCACTTAAGCTTGTTAACTCTGGCCAAGCAGCAAGCGCTTGTTGCAGCGCTGATTGTTCAAGCGGGAATTTTTCAAAGCTAATAAAATGCAGTTGTTCAACTGATTTGTCGCTATCTTGGTTAAACCGCTGCCAGGTGTTTAAAAAATTTAGCCCTGTACCAAACCCCGTTTCAGCAATAACAAAGTGCCTTCTAGGATGATGTTGCCAACGCGAAGCAATATTGTTTTGTTGAAAAAACACATAATCTGACTCTAACAAGCCGTTATCGTTCGAAAAATACACATCATCGAAGTCTTGTGCGACCGGTGTGCCTGATTCATTAAACTCAATTTTTGCGTGGCGGATCATAATTATTTAAAACAAACTTAACGTAGCGCTATTGTACGAGATATAGGGGGGCGGTTAAACTTGATTTAGAACAATTAAGTCTTATTTATTTAGCAGTTAAAGTTAAAATACTGTAAATTCGAAACACGTGTACGCTGAGATTAGACCAGTTTTTTGTAAATAACACGTAGAATAGAGCACAATTATCTTTGTAGAAAAGGTTTATCCATGAAAAGAGCCGTAATTACGGGTATCGGTATTGTTTCAAGTATCGGTAATAATCAAGAAGAAGTACTTGAATCATTAAAAGCAGGCCGTTCAGGCATCACATTCAATCAAGAGTTTGCAGATTTAAAATTACGTTCAAATGTGAGCGGTAGCATTGATCTTGACCCGAAAGAGCATGTTGATCGTAAAGCATTCCGTTTTATGGGTGACGCAGCAGCGTATTCATATATCTCAATGCAACAAGCAATTGAAGATGCTGGCCTAAATGAAGAGCAAGTTTCTAACCCGCGTACGGGCATTATTGTAGGTTCAGGTGGTGGTTCATCTAAGTATCAAGTTGAAGCTGCTGATATTCTTCGTGAAAAAGGTGTTAAGCGCGTAGGTCCATACATGGTACCGCGTACTATGGCATCAACTACGTCAGCATGTTTAGCAACACCGTTTAAAATTAAAGGTGTTAACTACTCAATCAGTTCAGCATGTGCAACGTCAGCACACTGTATTGGTAACGCGGTTGAGCAAATCCAGTTAGGCAAACAAGATGTTATTTTTGCTGGTGGCGGTGAAGAACTTCACTGGACATTAGCAATGGAATTTGACGCGATGGGTGCATTATCAACGAAGTATAATGAAACTCCTGAGCTTGCTTCACGTACTTATGACGCAAATCGTGATGGTTTTGTTATTTCTGGCGGTGGCGGTATCGTTGTTGTTGAAGAATTAGAGCACGCGCTTGCGCGTGGTGCGAAAATCTACGGTGAAATCGTAGGTTACGGCGCAACGTCAGACGGTTACGACATGGTTGCACCATCAGGTGAAGGAGCAGTTCGTTGTATGCAACAGGCGCTTGCCACGGTTGAAGGTGAAGTGGATTACCTAAACACGCACGGTACATCAACACCGGTAGGTGATGTAAAAGAGCTTGGCGCAATTCAAGAAGTGTTTGGTGGTAAATCACCTGCAATCAGTGCGACAAAAGCAATGACAGGTCACGCTCTGGGCGCCGCTGGTGTACACGAAGCGATTTACTCAATTCTAATGCTACAAAATAACTTTGTTGCACCATCTATCAACATCGATGAATTAGATGAGCAAGCTGAAGGTTTAGATATCGTAAAAGAAGCGCGTGAAACCGAGCTTAACACTGTGATGTCAAACAGCTTCGGTTTTGGCGGCACAAACGCAACGCTTGTAATGCAAAAATACAAGGGTTAATTAGCGAACGTTTTAGTTATCGCTAAATGAATCTAAGAAAAGCCACTTAAGTGATTGAGTGGCTTTTTTATTCCCGTTAAAATAGCGTATCACCCGTTTGCCTTAATAGGACAAGTATGCGCATTCTTGCAGACCAAAATATGCCTTTGGTCGAAGAGTTTTTTTCAGAATTCGGTGAAATCACTCGATTTGCCGGTCGTGAGCTAGATCCCCAACAACTTATTGATACTGATATTCTATTGGTACGTTCAATTACCAAAGTTGATGCCAATTTATTAGCGCATGCAAACAAACTGAAATTTGTTGGCACTGCAACTATAGGCACTGATCACGTTGATCAAACGCTGTTACAGCAAAAAGGTATCGCGTTTTCCAGCGCACCGGGTTGCAATGCAACGGCTGTGGCCGAGTATGTCATATCAAGCCTACTCGCGCTTGCGCAAGAAGATGATTTTAGCTTACGTGATAAAACGGTCGGTATTATTGGGGTAGGCAATATTGGTAGCCGCCTTGCGGTTAAACTTGAAGCTTTGGGCTGTAAGTTACTTTTGTGCGATCCGCCAAAGCAAGCTGCCGGCGAGCTAAGCGAAGGTGTGTCACTTGATACAGTGATTGAGAAAGCTGATATCTTGAGCTTTCATGTGCCATTAGTAAAAGAAGGCATTCATAAAACAAAACATTTACTTAACCAAGGCAATTTAGCCAAGTTAAAATCAAATGCGATTGTGGTGAACTCATGTCGCGGTGATGTCATTGATAACTCCGCATTGCTCAACTTTATGCAAGCGGGCGGTGGATTATCGTTAGTGTTGGATGTCTGGGAGAATGAGCCGAATATTGAACAAGCCTTACTGCCATACACACGTATTGGCTCAGTGCATATTGCCGGTCACAGCCTTGAGGGTAAAGCTGGTGGAACGGATATGTTGTATCAAGCAGTTTGTCAGCAACTCGGTAAACCAACAACGCACAAAATGGCAGATTTTCTCCCTCAACCTGAGTTTATGGCGGTACATTTAGGCACAACGTTTAGCGATGCAAATATTTGTCAGTTAGTGCATAGCGTGTATGATGCGCGCCGCGATTATGGCTTATTAAAAAACGGCTTAAATAGTGAAGGATTCGATAGTTTAAGAAAAAACTATCCGGGACGTCGCGAATTTAGCACTTTAACGGTAAAATGCAGTTCAACTGCAAATGCAAAACGTTTAAGCCAACTGGGCTTTAACGTGATTGAGGAATAACATGTCACAAAAATTCAATGTTGCCGTTTTAGGTGCAACGGGCCTAGTAGGCCGTCAAATTATCGAAACACTAGAAGAGCGTAAGTTTCCAATTGATACGCTGTATTTATTGGCATCAGAGCGCAGTGCAGGCGAAGATATTAAGTTTGCAGGCGAAGACATTGAAGTGATTGATGTTGAGACCTTCGATTTTGCTAATGCCCATATTGCCCTGTTCTCAGCGGGTGGCAGCGTTTCGGAAAAATATGCGCCAATTGCAGCAGAAGCAGGGTGTGTGGTTATCGACAATACCTCACATTTTCGTTACGACTACGATGTGCCGTTAGTTGTGCCTGAGGTTAACCCTGAAGCACTGAGTGACTTTAGAAATCGCAATATTATTGCTAACCCGAACTGTTCAACTATTCAAATGATGGTGGCACTAAAGCCGATTTATGATGCCTATGGTATTGATCGTATTAACGTAACTACTTATCAGTCTGTTTCAGGTGGTGGTAAAAAAGCGGTTGATGAGTTAGCAAAACAAACAGCAAACCTAATGAATGCGCGTCCACTTGAAAACGACGTATTTCCTAAGCAAATCGCGTTTAATGTGATCCCACAAATTGATTCGTTTGAAGATAATGGCTACACCCGTGAAGAGATGAAAATGGTGTGGGAAACGCAGAAAATATTCGGCGATAGCAGTGTAATGGTTAACCCAACGGCTGTGCGCGTACCTGTATTTTATGGTCATGCAGAAGCGATTCACTTAGAAACGCGTATGCCGGTAGATGTTGAACATGTGAAGCAGTTGTTAAACGATGCGCCAGGCGTAGAATATATCGAAGACGAGCAAGACTACCCAACACCGGTGACAGATGCGAGCGGCAATGACGCGGTATATGTTGGCCGTGTACGTCAAGATATTAGCCATCCACATGGATTAAATTTGTGGGTTGTATCTGATAACACACGTAAAGGTGCGGCAACAAATAGTGTACAAATCGCAGAGTTGTTAATCGAACAATACCTATAATTGTCATTTCTTTGATGCCAAACAATTATACCACCGTAATTGTTTGGCATTATTCGTAACTTATTGAGTTTCAGTTTAAAGCGGCATGTTCAAATACTGAGATAATGTAATCCCGCCAGTTACTTTACTAATGCTAATTAATGGATATTCAGTGTTTTCTGGTTTATAGTTTTACGCTGAAAATTATAAAAAGAGTCGCACTATTTTAAGATGTTACAGCTAGGAAACTATAAAAATGGTGCAAACTTTGCATAAGTTTGATGTTCGAGCACCGTGTTCAAGAACATATAAACTTCTCAGAGTTAATATTAAAGGAAACCCATGCGCAGCTTCTTTTCTTCAAAAGCGATAATTTTATTTTCGGCAGTGTTGCTAGGTGCATCGACCCTATCATTCGACCTTTTTGCCGACAGCACTCGCATCCGCGGACCGAAAAACGTAGATATCGGTGAACAGGGGAAACGTTATGGACCAATTCGCGATTCAGACACGCTATGGCGTATCGCAACTAAATTAAGACCTGATAACTCGGTTACGATTTATCAGGTAATGCAAGCGATTTATCAGAAAAACCCCAATTCTTTCCTCGATAATAATATTAATCACTTGCGCCCTGGCGCTTATTTAGCAATGCCATCAATGCGCGAGATCCGAAGCATTAATGCAGGCTTTGCCCAAGAGCGTTCAGAGCTAGATGACAAACTTTGGGATAAAAAGGTTAAAGGCGAACTTACTCAAACCGAAATCGACGTTGTTGCAAAGCAAGCAGAGCAGGCGAAAAAAGAAGATGTAATCGTTGCTAAAAAAGAACTAAGTGACGAAATTAAGCAGGCAAAAGAAGCACAAAATGAGAAGTTAGAGCAGCTTAAAGACGAATTTAAATCATCGGTTGATAACGTTGAGGCAATTCTTAACGAAAATGAAAACCTGAAAAAGCAAGTTACCAGCTTATCAACTGAACTTGAGCATATTCGCGGTCAATTAGACAGCGATAGACAAACACTAGACGAATTAAAAGCGCTACTTGCTGACCAGCATCGCATTCTTGCAGAACAAGAAGCCAAGGCCAAGGCTGAGGCAGAATCATTTAGTTTACAAAATTTGACAAATAACCCACTGCTGTTAGTCGTGCTTGCACTTATTCCTGGGTTTTTAATTGTTGGCGGCGCAATTTATTGGTTTAAATCGCGTGCAAATAAAGTTGAACCTGAAGAACCTATTTTTGATACACCAATGTCAAAGGTACCAGACCCTATCGTAAACGATACGTTAGATGATGATTTAAGCGATGGGTTAGATGACGTTCTGGCAGATAACACAGTAGACGATGATTTAAGTTCAGGTTTAGACCAAGGATTAGACGACCCATTTGATGATGTGCTTGATCAAAGCTTTGACGATGCACTAGACGATGATGTTGTTGCACTTGATGATGATCTAGACGATACATTGGGCGAACCTGAAGACTTGCTCTACGAAGATGAAGAGCCTGCGCTCGAAGAAACTAACTCGCTGCTAGATCAAGATGAGCTTGACGGTCTACTAGGTGATGCACTTGATGATGATTTGCTAGATGAAAGTGATTCAGATGACCTCGTGCCAGATTTAAATAATGATAGCGCAGACGACGAATTAGCAGATGCTGACGATATTGATGCGATTCTAGCGCAAGATTTTGACACAGGCGCTGATAGCGATGATGTGGCGATTGACGAAATAGCAGAAAGCGATAGTGAAATTGAACTAGATATTCCAGAAGAGCAAGAGCCGCTCAGTCAGGAAGAGCCTGATGTAGCTGATGTCGATGCTATTATGGATGAGCTAAGTAATGATGAACTAGAGTCTGAAGTAACTGAAAGCGAAGAAGAGAAAGAACCTGAAATCCAATTAGATATGGATGATATTGATGCGATGATCAATGAGGTTGAGGCTGATGATACTGACCTAACCAATCTTGATGCATTAATCGAAGAGGCTAACTCAGACGCAGAACGTCTAGCTGCGCAACAAGCCGCTGCAGAAGCTATTGCAAATACAGACACATCAGAAAATGAACTTGAAGATTCGCTCGATTCAGATGATATTTCTGTTGACACATTAGAGGAACAAGCAGCGGAAGTTGAGACAAGCGATGTTGATGATATTGACGCATTGTTAGATGAAGCTGCGCAGTCGACAGAAGCTACTGAGTCAGATGATGATATTGATGCCTTATTAGAGCAGACAGCTGAAAGTGATAACGGATCGGCACTTGATGACATCGATGAGCTAATTGAACAAAGTGTAGAATCAGAGTCTGAATTAGATGCGACAGAGTCAAATGATACTGAAATTGATGTTGATGATGTAAACGTTGAAGCAGCTTCCCTTGAAGATGAAATCAGCTCTGAAGCGTTAGACGAGCCAGTAGAAGAATCACTAGATGATTCACTCGAAGACTCGTTGGATGACACACTTGCATCAAGTGAAGATGCGCTAGATGAATTAGATGAACTTGATACGATTGCGTCAGAAGCGGAAGAATTAGAAGCGTTTGAACTTGATGAAGCGTCTAGTAATGCCGATATCGATGAAATTGATGTTGACGACATTAATGTTGAAGCTGCCCTTGAAGACGAAATAACCTCTGAAGAATTAGATGAGTCAGTAGAAGAGTCGTTAGATGATTCACCTGTATCTAATGAAGAGGCGCTAGATGAGCTTGATGCAATTGCGCCAGAAGCGCTTGAATCTGATGAAGCGTCTAGTGAAGCTGATATCGCTGAAATTGATGTTGATGATGTAAACGATGAAGCTGTCGCCCTTGAAGACGAAATAATCTCTGAAGAATTAGATGAGTCAGTCGAAGAGTCACTAGATGATTCATTTGCATCAAATGAAGAGACGCTAGAGCAATTAGATGAACTTGATGCGATTGAGCCAGAAGCGCTTGAATCTGATGAAGCGTCTAGTGAAGCTGATATCGCTGAAATTGATGTTGATGAAGTCAACGATGAAGCAGTTGCTCTTGAAGACGAAATAATCTCTGAAGAGTTAGACGAGTCACTAGAAGAATCACTATATGATTCACTCGAAGAGTCGTTAGATAACTCCCTCGAAGACTCGTTGGATGACACACTTGCATCAAGTGAAGGTGCGCTAGATGAATTAGATGAACTTGATGTGATTGAGCCAGAAGCGCTTGAATCTGATGAAGCGTCTAATGATGCAGATATCGCTGAAATTGATGTTGATGATGTAAACGGTGAAGCAGCCGCCCTTGAAGACGAAATCATCTCTGAAGAATTAGACGAGCCAGTAGAAGAGTCGTTAGATGATTTACCTGTATCTAATGAAGAGGCGCTAGACGAGTTCGATGAACTTGACGCAATTGAGCCACAAATAACAGCTTCAGAAGATATTGACGCATTTGAGTCTGATTTAACGGATATTGATGCTAACAACTTCGATAATTTAACTGAGCAAACGGTCGAGCATGATTTATCGATGCTTGATGAATCTGCATCTGACGTGCAAACAGCAGATGAAGCGTTACTCGATGCACTTGATGGTGACGATGCATTATTAGATGCGCTTGATGAGCCACTTGAAATAGCTGAGCAGAATGAATCAGTAGAAAGTGATGAGGCAACGGATACGCTTGAGCCAGAGCAATTGCTTGAAGATATGGCTTTTCCTGATGGTGAATCGTTAAATGACGATGAATTAGAGAACGATCTTAATGACACGCTTGATATTGGCATCGACGACAGCATTTTATCTGAAGAAAATGTTGATTTTGGTGATGATCCATTAGCAATTGATGTCGATCTTGGCGCTGAAGATGAGCGTCTGTCTGAGCAATTTGAGAGTGACGAGCAATTACGCGCCGATACACCAAGTCAAACACTTGATGAATACCCAGAACTTGAACTGGATGAAGCGCTTGAAGAGCTGGATGCGCCAGTGTTTGATAACGAGCAACCGTTACCAGAAATAGAACAAGCGCAAGCAATCAATGATGAAGTTATTACAACAGAAGATCTATCAGCGACAGAATCAGAAAATGACGACTTACTTGATGATGATTTGTTAGGTAGTGACTTAGACAATAGCAATGATATGCTAATCGATGAGCTAGAGAGTACTGACTTTGACAGCTTGTTGAATGAATTAGCAGAGCCTGAGCCTATTTCTAGTGAATCTCAGAAAGATTTTGAATTAGATTTTGATTCTTTACTTGATGAAAAGTCAGAAGCGGAACCGTTTGAAGTAGAAGAGATTGATACTGCCGAATCAGATTATTTAGATATTGATGATCTGCTTGACGAAAGTGATGATTTAGACGCCGATAATGAGCCTTATCAAAATGTAGATATGGACGTTGGTTTAGGTGATTTTGAGGATTTACTGGCAGGGGAAGACTCACTAGATGTAGATACCGAGAACCAAGGTTTTTCTGCAAAACTAGACCTTGCCCGCGCATACCTTGAAATTAACGATTCAGAAAGTGCGCTGAAAGTTATTGACGAAGTGATCAAAGACGGCCCGCCTGAAGTACAAGACGAAGCACTTGCATTAAAACAGCAACTGTCTTAAGTTTAATTTGAAAAAGCCCGCATAGCGGGCTTTTTTATACTTGGTATCAAGACAAGCTCTCGGTATAATTAGGGTTTTTCAAATTCATGGAATAGTGTTCATGCGAGTCGCTCTAGGCGTAGAATATGATGGTTCTCAGTACAGTGGTTGGCAGCGCCAACAACACGTAAACAGTGTACAAGAAGAGCTCGAAAACGCGCTTTCAAAGATCTGTAACGAAAAAATAGAAGTGACTTGTGCGGGTAGAACCGATGCTGGTGTACATGGAACAGGGCAGGTAGTGCATTTTGACACCACCGCTGATAGAGCCATGGTGGCGTTTACGCTCGGTGTGAATGCCAACTTACCGGATGCCATTGCAATTCGCTGGGCAAAACAAGTAAGTGAAGACTTTCATGCGCGTTATAGCGCAACAGCAAGACGCTATCGCTACATTATATATAACAGTACTTATCGACCAGGCATTTTACGTTCGGGTCTTAGTCATTATCACCACCCACTTGATGTAAAACAAATGCAGTTAGCTGCGCCTTATTTGTTGGGCGAGCAAGACTTTACATCGGTGCGCGCTGTGCATTGTCAATCAAAAACGCCATTTCGAAACATTATGCATCTAAATGTTGAACGTTATAACGACTTTATTGTGATTGATATTAAAGCCAACGCGTTTGTTCACCACATGGTACGAAATATTGCCGGATGTTTAATTGATATTGGCCAAGGCAAGTACCCACCAGAGTGGATGCAACAAGTATTAGCGCTTAAAGATCGCACCCAGGCATCTGCAACGGCAAAGCCTGGTGGGTTATATTTAGTGGAAGTGGATTATCCTGAACATTTTGAAATACCTAAATCGGATCCAGGGCCGCTATTTTTACCAAATAGCTTATAAAAAACCGATTAATTAACACAATTTAGCGACATATTAGACCAGTTTTTTATACCTTAGTCGCACGATTAGTGTTTTAATTGCAAAAATTTTCTGTGTAGTTCAAAGCAGATATAGCAGTGAGAGAGATTTAAATGAGCTGGTTAGAAAAAATCTTACCAAAAACAACCAAGTCTACGGGTCGTAAAGAAATTCCTGAAGGTGTTTGGGCTAAATGTGGTGATTGTGACACGATCGTTTACAAGGCAGAACTAGAAAAACAACAACATGTTTGCCCTAAATGTGATCATCATATGCGTATTGGCGCACGTAAACGTCTTGAGCAGTTTTTAGATGATGGTGAGCGTCTAGAGCTTGGCCAAGAGTTTGAGCCAAAAGATGTTTTAAAATTTAAAGACTCAAAGAAATACTCAGACCGTATTTCAAGCGCACAAAAAGTAAGTGGCGAAAAAGACGCACTTGTTGCGATGACTGGCCGCTTAAAAGGTGTACCTGTTGCAGCTGTGGCATTTGAATTCTCATTTATGGGTGGTTCAATGGCATCGGTTGTTGGTGCGCGCTTTGTTGAAGCAGTTAACAAATGCTTAGAGCATAAAATGCCTCTAATTTGTTTCTCTGCATCAGGTGGTGCACGTATGCAAGAAGCACTTATGTCACTAATGCAAATGGCAAAAACCAGTGCTGCACTGGATAAAATGAGCGAGCAAGGCTTGCCGTTTATTTCAGTACTTACTGACCCAACTATGGGTGGTGTTTCTGCGTCATTAGCAATGCTAGGTGATATTAATATTGCTGAGCCGAAAGCGCTAATTGGTTTTGCTGGTCCGCGTGTAATTGAGCAAACAGTACGTGAAACGTTACCAGAAGGTTTTCAGCGCTCTGAATTCCTTTTAGAGCACGGCGCAATTGATATGATTGTTGACCGTCGTGAAATGCGTGACACCATTGCACGCCTAGTTGCGAAATATATGCACTTGCCGTCAACTGAACAAGAGCATAGAATTGCATAATCTAAACTGATTTAGCAACTTATTGCACTATGATACATGTTGTACCAAGCCAATCATCGAGTCTAGATGATTGGCTTTGTTATTTAGAAAGTATTCATCCTTCAAACATTGATATGGGTTTAACGCGCGTTCGCCAGGTCGGTGAAAAGCTCGGTTATACCGCACTTCCTAATGTTATTTTAATCGCAGGTACCAATGGTAAAGGCACAACCGCACGTTGTTTAGAAGCCTTATTACTATCTCAAGGTTATTCAGTTGGCACTTATGCGTCACCCCATTTAATTCGTTATAACGAACGTGTACGTATTAATGGGTCGGAATTACCAGACCAAGATCATGTTGCAGCGTTTCATGCGCTAGAGCAGGGGCGTGGTGAAATTAGTCTGACTTATTTTGAATTTGGCACACTGGCGGCACTTGAAGTATTTAAACAGAAAAAGCCTGACTACATCTTATTAGAGGTAGGTTTAGGTGGTCGATTGGATGCCACTAACATTGTTGAGCCCATCGCTTCTGTTATTACAACTATCGATTTAGACCACAAAGAATACTTAGGTGATACTCGAGAGTTGGTTGGTCGCGAAAAAGCAGGTATTTTCAGAGCTAATGCCCCTGCGATTGTTGGTGATTTGGCTATCCCAAGCTCTATTTGGCAATATGCAGAAGAGCTGGGCACAGAGGTAACTGCGGCACAGCAAAACTATTCGTTTGCACTGACAACTGATTTGCTAACGTACCAAAATGGCGATTTAACCTTGTCTTTACCGGTACCGAATATTCCAGCGCAAAATGTGGCAACGGCGATTACAACGCTTTACACACTAGGTTTGCTGCCAAATGAAGACACCATTTGTGATGTATTGGCTAACCTTACGGTTGAAGGACGTTTTCAATGCTTGAGCGAACAGCCGCTGGTGTATGCGGATGTTGCACACAATCCTGAATCGGCACGATACTTAGCATCGAAATTGGCGACATTTCAAGCACAAGGCAAAACGATTATTGCACTTACCGGAATGCTGCAAGACAAAGACCAAAAAGCGGTGTTTAATGCGGTTAAGTCAAATATTGATCAATGGCATTTAGCCAATCTAACGTGCTTTAGAGGCGATAAAGCCGATAATTTATTACTGCAATTACACAGTGAAGTGGACACGCCAAACGCAACAATTCATGACAGTGTCGCAAGCGGCTTGCAAACGGTTTTAGCAAATATGACTGAAGATCAGTTGCTAATTGTATTTGGCTCATTCTACACTGTGGCTGATGCAATCGCGTTTTGGCAAAATAAGGAGTAAAGGTGAATAGTCAATTTATCAATCGCTTAGTGGGTACGGTTATTGTTGTAACAGCGGCGATTGTATTTATTCCTAATATATTAGATGGCGAAAAAGTACAAAAACGCGAAACGTTTAAAGATATACCTGAACGCCCAGAGTTTAGAGCTATCGATTTAGATCCAGAACCCGATCAAGTGCTTGCACGTGAGTCATTGCCAAGTACGCCCGTGATTGAAGAAGCCGCAATCGATGAAGGCGAAAATTCGCCATTCAATAGTGATTTAGTTGAAAAAGCGCAAAATGAAGCCGAGTTTACGGAAGAAAAGAAAGTCGCAACGGTTGATTTAGGTGAAACACCAACGGTGAACGATACTAAAGTTGAACCGAAAGTTGCGGTTAAACGACCTGAAAAAAGCAATCTTGAGGATTTCGCTTGGGTGATTCAATTAGGTAGTTTTTCTCATAAAGCGAACGTTGAATCGTTACTTGCGAAGCTTAAAGGTGCGGGCTTTACCGCGTTTACAAAACCGATTAAAACCCCATCAGGCACACTAACAAAAGTGTTTGTAGGGCCTGAGTTAGATAAGCAAAAATTAGAATCACAATTACCCCAATTGAAAAAATTAACCAAGCTGAATGGCCGAGTGACACAATTTGAAATCACAAATTGAGCTGGCAATTAGGCGTAAGCTTATATAAAATGCGCGCGAAACATAAAAGGGCAGGTTAATATGATCTGGGTAGATTACACCATTTTGGGTATCATCGGACTTTCATCCTTAGTAAGTTTGATGCGCGGCTTTGTTAAAGAAGCAATGTCGCTTGCTGTTTGGATCGCTGCCTTTTTTATCTCAAGCATGTTTTATGAACATCTCGCCGTCTTCCTTGCTGACACTATCTCCGAACCCCTAGTACGTAATGGCGCTGCAATCGCAATCTTGTTTTTCTCTACCTTGATTGTTGGCAGTTTAGTGAATTATGTACTTGGAGAACTCGTTCAGCGCACAGGTTTATCAGGTACAGACCGAATTATTGGTTTAGTGTTTGGCGCATTGCGTGGCGTGCTCATAATTAGTGCACTATTATTTTTTCTCGATGCTTTCACCAGTGCCCCAAGTAAAGACTGGTGGAGTAGTTCAAGTTTAATTCCAGAGTTTAGCTTTATTATCGAATGGTTTTTTGAATACCTCGAAGATAATTCAAGCTTCTTAACTCAATAACCCCTTATCAGGCGAGGATTTTTCTCATGTGTGGTATCGTTGGTATCGTCGGAACTACCCCGGTAAATCAAACTCTTTATGACGGTTTAACCGTTTTACAGCACCGTGGTCAGGATGCGGCGGGTATTATTACCATTGACAATAACACCTTTAGCTTACGTAAAGACAATGGCCTAGTGAAAGATGTATTTCACACACGCCATATGAAGCGTTTACAAGGCGATATGGGTATTGGTCATGTTCGTTACCCAACGGCTGGTTCTTCAAGCTCAGCTGAAGCACAACCGTTTTATGTAAACTCGCCATTTGGTATTGCGCTTGCGCACAATGGCAACTTAACCAATGCAGAAGCGTTGAAAGAAGATTTATTTAAAACAGCAAAGCGCCACGTTAACACCACATCAGATTCAGAAGTATTACTGAATATCTTAGCCCATGAACTTGCCAAACCGAATAAACTTGAGCTATCGCCTGAAGACGTATTCACTGCGGTAACAACGGTAAATAGCAAAGTTGTTGGTGGTTACGCGTCAATTGCGATGATTATCGGCCACGGCATGATTGCATTTCGTGATGCTAACGGTATTCGCCCACTGGTATTTGGTAAACGCGAAACTGAGCAAGGTGTTGAGTACATGTTTGCATCAGAAAGTGTTGCACTTGATGCGTGTGGTTTTGAATTTATTCGTGATGTTGCGCCAGGCGAAGCCATTTTTGTATCAAAAGACGGCCAGCTACATTCGCAACACTGTGCACAAAATGCTGCATACAGCCCATGTATTTTTGAATTTGTATACTTCGCACGTCCAGATTCGACAATCGATAAAATCTCGGTTTACGCTGCACGTGTAAACATGGGTACTAAACTAGGTGAAAAAGTAAAACGCGAATGGGCTGACAAAGAAATTGATGTTGTTATTCCAATTCCTGAAACTTCGTGTGATATCGCGTTAGAAATGGCAAACGTACTTGACCTTCCGTATCGTCAGGGCTTCGTTAAAAACCGTTACATTGGCCGTACTTTCATTATGCCTGGTCAAGAACTACGTAAAAAATCGGTTCGCCGTAAGCTAAATGCCATCGCACAAGAGTTTAAAGGCAAAAACGTATTACTTGTAGATGACTCAATTGTACGTGGTACAACATCGGCACAGATTGTTGAAATGGCGCGCGAAGCAGGTGCTAAGAATGTTTATTTTGCATCAGCAGCACCGGAAATTCGTTTCCCGAACGTATATGGTGTTGATATGCCATCAGCGCAAGAGCTAATTGCACATGGCCGCGAAGTTGAAGATATCAATGCAAGCATTGGTGCAGATGGCCTAATTTATCAATCATTGCCTGATCTTATTAGTGCTGTAAGTAAAGAAAACCCTGAAATCAGCAACTTCGAAACATCTGTTTTCGATGGTAACTATGTAACTGGTGATATTGATCAAGCTTACTTAAATCGTATCGATGCACTGCGTAATGATGCGGCTAAATCTGGTCGCGAATCAGCGATGTCATCGGGTTTAGAGCTTCATAACCAAGATGCGAGTGAATAATTTCTAAGAAGTTAATCGATAAAAAAGGAGCTTAAAGCTCCTTTTTGTTTTTATTAACTATATAGTTTGCTGGAAATAGGAATTAATTGATTTTAGCCTGATGTAAACATAGGTCCAAAACCCGATGTCCACATAATTGCGGTTGCCGCAAGAATTATCACCAGTAACACTAAACCGCAGGTCACTACTGAACTTGCGTAAATAAAACCTCGCTCTTCAGGAATGTGCATTAAAATAGGCACGCCGGTATACAGTAAGTACACTGAGTAAGCGACCGCGCCACAACCCACAATCACGATAAACCAAAGCTCTGGATATACCGCAGCAAGCGCCGACATGAAAATAGGTGTTGAAGTGTAAGCTGCAAGCTCAAGTGTTTGCGTATAACTTGGCTCTGCACCGAACGTGATGGCCATCCAATGCGCTAGGTAGGCAAGTGTAAATACGCCGGCAATAAGGGCGAAGTACATTGATATCGCAAGTAGCATTGCACTTGATTCAGTTAAGAAAATCCGGTCGCCTACGCCAACACTCCAGCCTAAGTAAACCGATGAAAAATACCCCATAATGCTTGGTACTAAAGCAATCAGTAAAATGTGTGACATGCTGTACCCAAAGCTTTCGTGGCGAGCATCAATTGTTTGCCATTCTTCTTTTGGGTGAGCATATAAGCCCCAAAGATGATTTAATATCATATTGTGTTCCTTGTATTACCCTAAACGGATTGGCTAATGTGGTTTTTGACTTCAAATTCATCACTTAGCGTTTGTTGTTTTTTTAAACAAGCTCACTACTACTTATTGGTTATTGTTAATAAAATGTCAAGAAATATAATTTAGGGTTGCTTTTGAAATCTGATAAAGATCAATCTAAGCAAAGGCGGTGCAAGAAGAATCAAGACTTAGTTTAAGTTGTTATGATAAAATTAATTATTATTCATTTTTGTCTAACATAGATATGAGTCTAGCGAAATATCAGGAACTATTAGCGCCCATTTATCAGTTTTTACAGTGTGAAACTCCCGATGAATGGATCACTGAAGCCAAAAAAGCAGAAAACTTACCTGTTTTATTACTCGATCATTTAATTTGTGAATTAAAAGCTGGGCAAACGGCTATGTGGTTAATTCGTAAATATGCCGCAGACAAAAAAAGTGGCGAAGCCTTACTTGAATGGTTTCAGCCTTATGAGAAGTTTGTCTATAAAAAAGAAGGTTCGCTTGAATCCTTGGCTGAACATTACAAATTAAGTAAAGAAATTGTGCCAAAGAGTGACTCTAATTTTGGCCAAGACTTAATTGATAAAATGGTATTGCTAATTAAAGAAGAGCTTCATCATTTTTACCAAGTATTAGAGATCATGGTTGCTCGTGGTATTGATTATGAAAATATTACGGCAAGCCGTTACGCTAAAGGCATGATGACCCATGTACGTACTCACGAGCCTGCAATTTTGGTAGATAAACTGATTTGTGGCGCTTACATTGAAGCACGTTCTTGTGAGCGTTTTGCCAAGCTCGCACCACACTTAGATGATGAATTGTGTAAGTTCTATATTTCATTGCTTCGCTCAGAAGCGCGTCATTATGAAGATTATCTGGCCCTTGCAGAGCAAGTTGCCGGAGAAGATATTTCCGATCGCGTAAAGTTCTTCGGTGAAATAGAAGCCGAGCTTATTTCATCACCGGATGATGATTTTAAATTTCACAGTGGAAAACCAAAAGAGCGCAGTTAGCGCTCTTTTTGATTGTGTTACATTTTATATAGGCTCACTAATTAGTTTAATGCCTTGTTGTGATGCCTCGATATACCATAAATCAGTATACCAATCGCCAAGTACATAGCGCGTTTTATTATCATACTTATGCACATTAGGGCGGTGAGTGTGGCCGTGGATCATCTGGCTGACGTTAAATTTAGTAAAGGTGTCACTTACAGCTTGCTCGTTAACATCCATAATGGCCTGCGACTTCATTTTTTTTGATTGTTTGCTGTGAGCACGAATCTTAGCCGCTTTTTTTTGGCGAAAACTGAGCGGTAAGTTAAGCATTAATGTTTGCCACCACCAAGAGCGACTCTTTTTACGGAATTTTTGGTATTCGATATCGTCGGTGCAGAGCTCATCGCCATGACAAACTAGCGTTGGCGTGCCGTATAAATTAATGATTGTTTGCTCTGGCAGGAGCGTCATATTGCAGGCTTTGGCGTAGCGCTTTTTAATTAAAAAGTCGCGATTACCATGGGTAAAATAGAGTTTTACCCCTGCCTGACTCAATTCGTTTAATTCATTGGCAACTTTTTGATTGAGTGCTGTATGATTGTCATCGCCAATCCAGGCTTCAAAAAAGTCACCCAAAATATACAGGGCATCTACTGATTTTGCGTTCTGCTTTAAGTTATCTATAAAGTTAAAAAAGCCTTGATTGATCAAGGAGGTGTCGTCGCTTAAGTGCAGATCTGCAATAAAGTAGGTTTTATTCATAATAGATAAGAATTTGCCCCAGTTACCCGAGGCAAATATGCTTATTAAGCGTCGATAGTTGCGCTTTCAATCACAACTGAATCAAGTGGAACGTCTTGGTGGAAACCATAACTACCTGTTGGTACTGCTTTGATTTTCTCTACGATGTCCATGCCTTCAACAATCTCGCCAAATACACAGTAACCCCAACCTTGCGATGTTTCGCTAGTGAAGTTTAAGAAGTCATTGTTGTTCACATTAATGAAAAACTGTGCTGTTGCTGAGTGTGGATCTGGCGTACGTGCCATTGCAATCGTGCCTACTTTATTTTCTAGGCCGTTATTTGCTTCGTTTTCAATTGGTGCTTGTACGTCTTTTTGTTCCATGTCAGCAGTGAAACCACCACCTTGAACCATAAAGCCGTCAATAACACGGTGGAAGATAGTACCGTCGTAAAAACCCGATTTTACATAGTTAATAAAGTTTTCTACTGTTTTCGGTGCTTTTTCTGCATTTAAAGCGATTTTGATGTCGCCAAAATTGGTTTTAATAGTAACCATGTTTATTCCAACTGTTAGTTTTTAATAAGTGTCAGGCTATTTTATAAAATATCTGGTAATAGAACAAAGAAAGATTTATCCGTTAACCACAACCATGTTAAAATGCCGCTTTAGTATGCGCAAACATAGAGGAAATTATAAATGTTGCAGATTTACAACACACTTACACGACAAAAAGAAGCCTTTAAACCACTTGTAGCTGGCAAAGTAGGCATGTATGTGTGTGGTATCACCATTTATGATTACTGTCACGTTGGTCATGCACGCACGTATGTGTCGTTTGATGTGATGAATCGTTTTCTTCGCCACAGTGGCTTTGATGTTACTTATGTACGTAATATCACAGACGTTGATGATAAAATTATTAAACGTGCAAACGAAAATGGCGAAGCAATTGATGCGCTAACCGTACGTATGACCAAAGCGATGCACGAAGATTTTGATGCGCTGAATATGTTGCCAGCTGATATCGAGCCAACAGTAACCGGTCATATGGATGAAATCATTGAGATGATTGAACGCTTGATTGATAAAAAGCATGCCTATGTAGCAAGCAACGGTGATGTGCTTTTCGATGTATCAACCTTTGAGCAGTACGGTTCACTGTCGCAACAAGATTTAGATATGTTGCAAGCAGGCGCGCGCGTAGACGTTGCTGAAGGCAAAGACGATCCACTTGATTTTGTTCTTTGGAAAAAAGCCAAAGTAGACGAACCATCATGGTCAAGCCCGTGGGGTGAAGGCCGCCCAGGTTGGCATATTGAGTGTTCAGCAATGAGCAACAAGCATTTAGGCGCGCATTTTGATATTCACGGTGGTGGGTCAGATTTACAATTCCCTCACCATGAGAATGAAATTGCCCAGTCATGCTGCGCTACCGGTGAAAAGTATGTGAATACGTGGATCCACACTGGCATGGTACAAGTAAATAAAGAAAAAATGTCTAAGTCGTTAGGCAACTTCTTTACTTTGCGTGATGTATTGAAAGAGTATGATCGTGAATCGGTACGCTTTTTCTTAATTAACGGTCATTATCGTAGCCAGCTAAATTACTCAACCGAGAATTTAGAACAAGCGCGTGCAGCAATGGAGCGTATCTATACCGCACTTCGTGGTGTTGAGGTGGTCGAAACATCACTTGAAAATGACTATGTAGCACGCTTCAACACTGCGATGAATGATGATTTCAATACGCCTGAAGCATTGCCTGTTATTTTTGAACTGGCAAAAGAAATTAACCGTTTAAAAGATGAAGATGCGAACCAAGCTGGTCAACTTGCATTTATTCTTAAAACACTAGGTGAAATTCTAGGCATCGCACAGCAAGATCCTGAAAGCTTTTTGCAAGGTGAACAAGCCGATGATGAAGTAGCAGAAATTGAAGCGCTGATTTTACAGCGTAATCAAGCACGTGCTGACAAAAACTGGGCACTAGCAGATGAAGCGCGTGATAAGCTAACCGCTTTGGGGGTTGTGCTAGAGGATAGCGCAGGCAAAACAACGTGGCGTAAAGCTTAAATTTTTAAGTTTGAACAATAAAAAAGGTTGCCGCGGCAACCTTTTTTATTGGGATTTGAACTCTAAACTCTAGCTGTGATATGTCTCACATGCTTCAAGCGTGTTAGCAATTAAGCTCGCCACTGTCATTGGGCCAACACCACCTGGTACAGGGGTAATAAAGCTTGCGTTTTCAGCTGCAACATCATATGCCACATCACCCACTAGTTGACCTGACTCTAAACGGTTAATACCTACATCAATAACAATTGCGCCTTTTTTAATCCACTCACCAGGAATAAATTCAGCTTTACCTACAGCCACAACGACTAAGTCAGCACGGCGAACGTGCTCTTCAAGGTTTTTAGTAAATTTATGACAAACGGTTGTTGTACAACCAGCAAGTAACAGTTCTAACGCCATTGGGCGACCTACAATATTAGATGCACCAACAACCACTGCGTCCATACCTTTGTATTTAACGCCAGTTGAATCAAGCAATGTGATAATACCTTTAGGCGTACATGGACGAAGCGCAGGCATACGTTGTGCTAGTCGACCTACGTTATAAGGGTGGAAGCCATCAACATCTTTATGTGGTGTAATTCTTTCTAAGATTTGCTCTGCATCTAAACCTTCAGGTAACGGTAGCTGTACTAAGATACCGTCAACTTCTGAGTCATTGTTTAGCTGTTCTACTAAATCGAGTAGTTGCTGTTGTGTTGCATCACCAGGTAAATCGAACGACTTAGACACAAAACCCACTTCTTCACATGCTTTACGTTTTGAGCCAACATAAACTTGACTAGCAGGATCTTGACCTACTAACACAACCGCTAGGCCGGGGGCGCGTAGTCCTTGTGCTTTACGTTCTGCTACACGTTCTGCAACAGATGTTCTAACTTGTTTTGCAATTGCTTTGCCGTCAATGATGTTTGCTGACATTAAAAAACCTACATATAAGATACTAAAGTGTGGAGTGGGGCGCATTTTCTCATGAATTTAAACAATAGCCAACAGGTGTTAGCGGACAAATGTCCGATATGTTTGATTATCTTTTATGCGTTAAAGTCATGCTTTTAACAAAATGTGAACACTTAGGGTTAAATTTAACCAGTTGAACAGTTTTTTCAAAAAAAAGGTTTGACGGGGCAAGGTCAAATCACTATTATGCACCCCGTTGTTTACGAGCACTCACATGAATGTTCAAAACAGTCGGCGTTTAGCGCAGCTTGGTAGCGCACTTGGTTTGGGTCCAAGGGGTCGCAGGTTCAAATCCTGCAACGCCGACCACTTTTTTATAAAGGGTTTCTGCACGTAAGGTGTGGTTCGAAATGCGCCCGTAGCTCAGCCGGATAGAGCAACGGCCTTCTAAGCCGTCGGTCGAAGGTTCGAATCCTTCCGGGTGCGCCATTTTATAAAAGTAAACAACACACTGCATAAAGTAGTGGCGGCTGTAGCTCAGTTGGTAGAGCCCTGGATTGTGATTCCGGTTGTCGCGAGTTCAAGTCTCGTCAGTCGCCCCATCTTACTTTAGTACTGTTTCGGCGTTTAGCGCAGCTTGGTAGCGCACTTGGTTTGGGTCCAAGGGGTCGCAGGTTCAAATCCTGCAACGCCGACCATTTTTACAGTACACACATCTTATAGTCGGCGTTTAGCGCAGCTTGGTAGCGCACTTGGTTTGGGTCCAAGGGGTCGCAGGTTCAAATCCTGCAACGCCGACCACTTTATCTCCCTCAAAAATCTTTCATTCTGCTTCAAAATTCATCGAAATTATCCGTGTTTTTATCCATTTTCATTAATTTCACTAGGATGCTCGACTATCTCAATTATTGCGTTATAATGCCGCGTCTAAAGTTTAACTTGAAACGCTTCATACCAATCTGATAAGCAAATTTGACGGTTTGATTATCAGATTGGTATTAGGGTTATTCCACAGTGAGCAATAAAGCGATACACACTCTTTTTTGCACATGTCACTGGGTAAAGGAAGGCGTAAAAAACGCCATATTTAAAAGATTGAGGTAAAACATGCAAGTTTCTGTTGAGACTACTCAAGGCCTAGAGCGCCGCATTACAATCACTGTTCCAGCTGAGAACATTGATACAGAAGTTAAAAAACGCTTACAACAACTTTCAAAAACACAGCGTATCGATGGTTTCCGTCCAGGCAAGGTTCCTGTGTCTATCATCAATAAGCGTTACGGTGCAGCAGTACGTCAAGAAGTTGCTGGTGACCTTATGCAACGTCAGTACATTGATGCGGTAATCGCTGAGAAACTGAACCCAGCTGGCGCGCCTTCATTCGAGCCAAAAACGCTTGAAGCTGGTAAAGACCTAGAATTCTCTGCAACTTTTGAAGTTTACCCAGAAGTTGAAATCAAAGATTTAGAAAAAATCTCAGTAGAGAAGCCAGTTGCAGAAGTAACTGACGCAGATCTTGAAAACATGCTTGTAACACTTCGTAAGCAACACGCTACTTGGGTTGAAACTGAAGAAGCAGCTGCAGCAGAAAGCCGTGTAACAATCGATTTCGTAGGTACTATCGACGGTGAAGAGTTTGAAGGCGGTAAAGCTGAAAACTTCCCACTAGAACTTGGCCAAGGTCGTATGATCCCAGGTTTCGAAGACGGCATCGTTGGTAAGAAAGCGGGCGAAGAAGTTGTTGTTGACGTAACTTTCCCTGAAGAATACCACGCAGAAAACCTTAAAGGTAAGCCTGCTCAGTTCACTATCACTGTAAACAAAGTTGAAGTTCAAGAACTTCCTGAACTTACAGATGAATTCGCAGTAACATTCGGTGTTGCAGAAGGCGGTTTAGACGCACTTAAAGAAGAAGTGAAGAAAAACATGAGCCGTGAACTTGACCAAGCTGTTAAAGCACAGGTTAAAGATCAGGTAATTAAAGGTCTTCTTGAAACTAACGAAATCGAAGCGCCTAAAGCACTTATCGGTCAAGAAATCGACGTACTTCGTCAGCAAGCTGCACAACGTTTTGGCGGCGACGCTAAAAACATGCCTGAGCTTCCAGCTGAGCTATTCCAAGAGCAAGCAGCGACTCGCGTAAAGACTGGCCTACTTTTAGGTGAAGTAATCAAGTCAAACGAGATCAAAGCAGACGACGCTAAAGTTGAAGAGCTTATCGCTACTATGGCTTCAGCATACGAAGATCCGACTGAAGTTGTTGAGTACTACAAGTCAAACGAGCAACTTATGCAACAGATGCGTAATGTAGCGCTTGAAGAAGCTGCAATTGATTCAGTACTTGCAAAAGCAACTGTTTCAGAAGTAGCAAAAGGCTTTGACGACATCATGAATCCACAAGCTGCGCAATAAGTCATTGACTTAAACGTTAGCTAACGATTAAATGGCTCGTGTATCTCTGCAAAATTTGCAGTTCGTACCGGGCCATTTTTATTGCCGGTAATCTGATAATCAGTTGGAATGTTAATTCCGCATAGTTTCAGCGTCATATGTTAACAAAATTACGTTTGGACTTTGTTAGCACAAAAGGAAAGTATTAATAATGTTAAATAACCCAGTCGATCCTTTAAATGCATTAGTGCCTATGGTAGTTGAGCAAACTGCTAAAGGTGAGCGCTCATACGACATCTATTCGCGATTATTAAAAGAACGTGTTATCTTTCTAACAGGTCAAGTTGAAGACAATATGGCTAACTTAATTGTGGCTCAATTATTGTTTTTAGAATCAGAAAACCCTGAAAAAGACATTTTTATTTATATTAACTCGCCAGGTGGCTCGGTTACCGCGGGTATGGCAATTTACGACACCATGAAGTTTATCAAGCCAAATATCAGTACGGTATGTATTGGTCAAGCGGCAAGCATGGGCGCATTTTTGTTATCTGGTGGTACTAAAGGCAAACGTTTCTGTTTACCAAATTCTCGTGTGATGATTCACCAACCACTGGGTGGCTTCCAAGGTCAGGCATCTGATTTTGAAATTCATGCTAAAGAAATTTTATCAATCAAAGATAAACTAAATAGATTAATGGCCGAGCACACTGGACAGCCGTTAGAAGTTGTATCGAACGATACAGATCGTGACAACTTTATGAGTGCTCAGCAAGCAGTTGACTACGGTTTAGTTGACGGCATACTTTCACAGCGAGATTAATTTAGCGTTGCTAATAAACCTTTGCCATAATGGTAAAGAAGCTCGTTGTAAACAAACGCCTTTTATTTAGGTAAAATAAAAAGGTCGGGAAGAATATTAAGAGGTAGCTTAATGTCTGAAAATCGGAGTGACGGCGATAAGAGCGGAAAATTACTCTACTGCTCATTTTGTGGTAAAAGCCAGCACGAAGTTCGTAAACTTATCGCAGGGCCATCAGTGTATATCTGTGATGAGTGTGTTGAACTGTGTAATGACATTATTCGTGAAGAAATAAAAGATATTGCGCCAGCACAAGCTAGCCAAGATCGCTTACCAACACCAAAAGAAATTCGCAGTAACTTAGATGACTATGTAATTGGTCAAGAGCATGCGAAGAAAGTACTTTCGGTTGCAGTATACAATCACTACAAACGTTTACGTCATTTAACTGGCAAAAACCCTGTAGAGCTAGGTAAAAGTAATATTTTGCTTATCGGTCCAACAGGTAGTGGTAAAACATTGCTTGCTGAAACCATGGCTAAGCTACTTGATGTACCATTTACGATGGCAGATGCAACTACGTTAACTGAAGCAGGTTACGTGGGTGAAGATGTCGAAAACATCATTCAAAAGCTGCTACAGAAATGCGATTACGATGTTGAAAAAGCGCAGCGTGGTATTGTTTATATTGATGAAATTGACAAAATTTCACGTAAAGCAGACAACCCATCGATTACCCGTGATGTATCGGGTGAAGGTGTGCAGCAAGCATTACTTAAGCTAATTGAAGGTACGGTTGCGTCAGTTCCACCACAAGGTGGCCGTAAGCATCCACAGCAAGAGTTTCTACAAGTAGATACTTCTAAAATCTTATTTATCTGTGGCGGCGCATTTGCAGGCCTAGATAAAGTGATTGAAGCGCGTGGAAGCAAAAATACCGGTATTGGCTTTGGTGTCGATGTAAAATCAAGCGACTCAAAACGTTCACTTACGGAAGCGTTCCAAGACGTTGAACCAGAAGACTTGGTTAAATATGGTCTTATTCCTGAGTTCATTGGTCGTCTACCTGTTGTTGCAACATTAGGCGAGCTTGACGAGGCTGCACTTGTGCAAATCTTAAGTGAGCCGAAAAACGCATTAACCAAGCAATATGGTTCATTGTTTGAAATGGAAAACGTTGAGCTAGAATTCCGCGAAGATGCACTTAAAGCGATTGCGCATAAAGCAATGGAGCGCAAAACAGGTGCACGTGGCCTACGTTCAATTGTTGAAGGTGTACTGCTTGATACTATGTACGAGTTACCATCAATGGATGAAGTATCAAAAGTCGTAATCGATGAAACAGTAATCAAGGGTGAGTCAGACCCAATTCTGATTTACGAGAATGCAACGCCTGATAAAGCAGTATCAGAATAGTTGTTTGATTATTGAACGAAAAAGGGGCCAAATGGCTCCTTTTTTTATAAAAGCATTGATCTCTTGATTAACTATCCCCATATTCACAAATAATCTAAAAATTTATAATTTGCTGACTAAACTGAATACAGTTTAAAAAAGCTAAAGTTACCAGTTTTACGCAAGGAACAAGTATGACCCTTGAACGTACCGATACGATTGAAATTCCAGTTCTCGCACTACGCGATGTAGTTGTGTATCCACACATGGTTATTCCGCTCTTTGTTGGCCGTGAAAAGTCAATAAAATGCTTAGAAGCCGCAATGGATAACGATAAGCAAGTGTTGCTTGTTGCACAAAAAGACTCAAATATTGATGAGCCAGAAGCGTCAGATATTTATGAAGTAGGCACAGTTGCCACTATTTTACAGTTATTAAAACTGCCGGACGGTACAGTAAAAGTACTTGTTGAAGGTACGCAACGTGCTGTAGTAAAAGAATTTGTAAGCACTGATGAGTTTTTTGTTGCGACAGCTGAGTTTTTAGAATCAACTGAAATCCCAGAAGCTGAGCAAGATGTATTTATGCGCAGCGCTGTAAGCCAGTTTGAAGGCTACGTTAAGCTAAACAAAAAGATTGCGCCAGAAGTATTGAGCTCAGTGCAAGGCATTGAAGAAACAGCGCGCCTAGCTGATACCATGGCTGCACATATGCCGCTTAAAGTTTCTGAAAAGCAAAAAGCGCTCGAATATGCAGATGTAAAAGAGCGTTTAGAGTTTTTAATGGCGTTGATGGAAGGCGAAATTGACTTATTGCAAGTTGAGAAGAAGATTCGTTCACGCGTTAAAAAGCAAATGGAAAAAAGCCAGCGTGAGTATTACCTCAATGAGCAGATGAAAGCGATTCAAAAAGAATTAGGTGACATGGATGATGTACCTGATGAGTTTGAAGGCTTAACCAAAAAAATTGAAGAAGCGGCAATGCCGGCAGAAGCAGAAGAAAAGACCAAGTCTGAGCTAAATAAGCTGAAGATGATGTCACCAATGTCTGCTGAGGCGACAGTGGTACGCACTTATATCGATACTATGATCGGTGTACCTTGGAAAAAACGCTCTAAGGTGAAAAAAGATCTTGCAAAAGCAGAAGAGATTTTAGATGCCGATCACTATGGCCTTGATAAAGTGAAAGAACGCATTATTGAGTATCTTGCAGTTCAACACCGCACCAATAAGCTAAAAGGCCCAATTTTATGTCTAGTAGGTCCTCCTGGTGTTGGTAAAACGTCACTAGGCCAATCAATTGCTCGCTCAACAGGCCGTAAGTACGTGCGTATGGCACTCGGTGGCGTGCGTGACGAAGCTGAAATTCGCGGTCACCGCCGTACTTATATTGGCTCTATGCCGGGTAAAATCGTACAGAATATGTCGAAAGTAGGCGTTAAAAACCCGTTATTCCTATTAGATGAAATTGATAAGATGTCATCTGATATGCGTGGTGATCCGTCATCAGCATTATTAGAAGTACTTGATCCTGAACAAAATACGAGCTTTAACGACCATTACTTAGAAGTTGACTACGATTTAAGCGATGTTATGTTTGTGGCAACGTCAAACAGCTTCAATATTCCAGGTCCACTACTGGATCGTATGGAAGTTATTCGTCTTTCTGGTTACACCGAAGATGAAAAGCTGAATATCTCGATTCGTCATTTAATTCCAAAGCAAATAAAGCGCAATGGATTAAAAGAGTCTGAAATATCAATTGAAGATAGCGCAATTATCGGCATTATTCGTTACTACACCCGTGAAGCGGGTGTGCGTAGCTTAGAGCGCGAAATTTCAAAGCTGTGTCGTAAGGCAGTTAAGAGCATCTTACTTGATAAGTCGCTGAAACAAGTCGTAATCAATGAAGACAACCTTGAAGACTATCTCGGCGTTAAGCGTCATGATTACGGCAAAGCGGAAGATAGCAATAAAGTTGGCCAGGTAACCGGTCTCGCGTGGACTGAAGTAGGCGGTGATTTGCTGACTATCGAATGTGCGTCAATGGCGGGTAAAGGTAAGCTTAACTACACAGGTTCACTTGGCGATGTAATGCAAGAGTCGATTCAAGCGGCAATGACAGTAGTACGTAGCCGTGCAGAAGCGCTGCGCATTAATGAAGATTTCTACGAAAAACGCGATATTCACGTTCACGTACCAGAAGGTGCGACACCAAAAGATGGCCCAAGTGCGGGTATTGCAATGGTGACAGGACTTGTATCGAGCTTAACGGGCAATCCAGTGCGCTCAGAAGTGGCGATGACAGGTGAAATCACCTTACGCGGTGAAGTATTGCCAATTGGCGGCTTAAAAGAAAAGCTGTTGGCGGCACACCGTGGTGGCATTAAGACCGTGATTATTCCAAAAGAGAATGAGCGCGACTTAAAAGAGATCCCAGAAAACGTAATGGAAGGGCTTTCTATCCACCCTGTTAAGCGAATTGAAGAGGTACTTGAACTCGCTTTAGCCGAGCCAATTGCTAGTTTTTCAATCGAAACGGCAAAAAATTAAAAAAATTCATCAAAAACCGTCGAAAAGGGCTTTTCAAATAAAATGTCTGTGCTAATTTAGGCACTGTAATTTTGCTAGCCCTTTAAATACGGTGATTAGCGCGAATTTTTATTGTTAATTTAACGCATTATTTTGGTGCATTAACTTAGCCTTTGTGTGGTCTTATACCACGATTAAATAATAACAATGGAAGGGGATGATATAGTGAACAAGTCTCAACTAGTTGATCAAATCGCAACAGATGCAGATATTTCTAAAGCAGCGGCAGGCCGTGCGTTAGATTCATTTATCGAATCAGTAACAGGTGCACTAAAAGACGGTGATTCTGTTGCATTAGTAGGTTTTGGTACTTTCTCAGTACGTGAGCGTGCTGCTCGTACAGGTCGTAACCCACAAACTGGTGAATCAATTGAGATTGCTGCTGCAAATATTCCATCTTTTAAAGCGGGTAAAGCGCTAAAAGACGCAGTAAACTAATTGACTGTAGAAGGCTAAACTTGCCAATTTCAAAATAACCTTTGAAACAGCAATTTTAATCTTCAAGTAAAAAGGCGCATCTGCTAAGATGCGCTTTTTACATATATAGCGTCCTGTAATTTCAGTCTGAAATTGACACTGAAACAGAATAAAAGAGAAAAACAATGCTAGAGAGAATTAGAGAAGGCTCACAAGGTGCTACGGCAAAAGTCATTTTAACCTTAGTGATTTTATCATTTGCTCTTGCCGGTATTGGTAGTTATTTAGGTCAACCTACGGAAACGCCTGTTGCAACTGTCAATGGCAAGGAAATTAGCCAGATGAGCTTTGCTCGTGCTTACGAGAATGAACGCAGTCGTCTAGAGCAGCAATTTGGTGAATATTTTTCACAAATCGCGTCAGACCCTGCATATGTTGCACGTATGCGTGAAAACGTAATGCAACGCCTAGTACAACAAGAACTACAAATGCAACTTGCACAAGAACTAGGCCTGCGTGTAAGCGACGAAGCAATCAAAAAAGAAATCCGCAATATTCCAGCATTTCAAGTTGCTGGTCAGTTTAATAATGATCGCTACCTTCAAGTAATTCGCCAAATGAACTATCAGCCAGATGGTTTCCGTGATTACTTACGTAAAGAAATGACGCTAAACCAATTAGCGACAGCGTTAATTGCAACTGACTTCACGTTAGATAATGAGCTTGAGAGCGCGGTAAAACTACAAAACCAATTACGTGATATTGAAACTGTGACGTTAAGCGCTGCAAACTTCAAATCAGACGTAGCGGTTTCAGAAGACGAAATTAAAGAATACTATCAGCTTAATCAAAACCAGTTTATGGCTCCTGAAATGGTGGCATTAGAGTACATTGAGTTAAAAGGTTCAGAGCTACCACTTGAAGAGGCGGTAACAGACGCTGAAGTAGCAGCTAATTACGAAGAAAACAAGGCACTATACATGGAGCCTGAGCGTCGTCGTGTGGCACATATTCTTGTTGAGAACTTAGAAGACGATGCAGCTGCTCAAGCAAAAGCGGAAGAAATTTTAGCTGAGTTACAAAACGGTGCTGATTTTGCAAAGCTAGCTGAAGAAAAGTCAGATGATTTAGTTAGTGCAGAGCTAGGTGGTGATCTTGATTGGATCGACCGCGATATGATGGACCCTGAGTTTGAAACAGCAGCGTTCGCGCTTGAAAGCGTAGGCGATATTTCTGAAATCGTAAAAACAGAATTCGGTTACCACATCATTAAACTAACAGATTACGAGCCAGAGCAAGTAAAAGAACTTGCTGAAGTATCTGCAGATATCAAAGCGCAGTTAGAACTTGATAAACGTTTAAATCAATTTTATGAAGTACAAACACGTGTTGCAGATCTTGCATTTGAAGTTGCAGATAGCTTAGCAGATGCAGCAGAAGTTGCAGGTGTTGAAGTTAAGAGCACTGAGTTATTCTCTCGTAATAACGCACCAGCGCCACTTAACAACCCTAATGTGTTAAATACAGCATTTTCGGTAGAGATTTTAGAAGATGGTGTTAACTCTGAGCTGATTGAAATTGCTGATGAACACATTGTGTTTATTCGTGCAAAAGAGCATAAAGCGGCAGCGGTAAAACCACTTGAAGAAGTAACTGCGGGTATTCAGCTAACACTTGAGAACCAAAAAGCGAGCGAACTTGCAAAATCTAAAGCACAAGAGCTATTCGCAAGCCTACAAGCAGGTACTGCACTTAGCGAAATCGCAACACAAGCAAATTCTGAAGTGGTTGCGACTGAAGCGGTAACGCGCCAGTCGTTTGCACCATCGTATGAAGTAGTTCAAGCAGCATTTAAAATGCCAACACCAAGTGATGCGCAAAGTGCTGAGTTAGTGACGCTTGGTAACGGTGATGTTAGCTTAGTTGTGTTAAATAAAGTGTATGACGCGCCAGCGGCAGAAATTAACGACCAACTACGTGATGGCATTGCACGCCAGCAAATGAATAAACACTATGAGAGCTTTATCGAAGCGTTAAAAGACGATGCTGAAGTGAAAACAGCAGCAGTTGAAACGCAAGAGCCAAACTTATAATGTTTCGCAATTAAAAAAGCGCCTAAGGGCGCTTTTTTTATGTCTTTAATTAATGCTTCTTTAGTTACTTTGAGCGTTGCTTAGTTAGCGAGCATGCGTTCAGCCAACTTAGTTTGTGGCTTGGCAAAGACTTGATGTGTTTCGCCATACTCAACCACCTTGCCTTTATGAAGCAGTAACAAGCTGTCACTCATATGCTTTACTAAGCTTAAGTGGTTAGTGATAAGAATATAGCTTAACCCTGTTTCGCGTTGTAATCGCAACAAAAGGTTTACCGTTTGCGCCCGTACTGACGGGTCGAGTGAGGACAGTGCTTCATCTAACACTAAGATTTTAGGGTCGAGAATAATTGCCCGAGCAAGCGCGACACGCTGAATTTGGCCGCCAGAGAACATATGCGCGTAGTAATTGCGGTGTTCGGCAAGTAAACCTACGTTCAAAAGCGTTTGGTTAATGCGTTCTCTGCGCTGCTGTTTATCTAAGTCGGTATTTAGCACTAAAATTTCGCCCAAGATGCTACCAATGGTATTACTTGGGTTTAAGCTTTTCATGGGATCTTGGAAAATTAGGCGAATATCTTTACTGTTTTCTACACGTTTTCCGCCATCTTCAATGATTTGGCCATCTAGTAGAATTTGTCCTGAGCTTGCGGTTTCAGCGCCCGCTAAAATTTTGCCTAATGTACTTTTACCTGAACCTGTTTCACCAATGATGGCGAGGGTTTCACCTTTGCCTAAGCAAAACGATACATCAGAGACCGCATTAAACTGCTTACTTCTAAAAAGCCCTGCGCGCACATTAAAGTGTTTGTGCAGTGCTTGTACCTTAAGAATAGGTTCCATTAGCACTTTTCCTTGTCTTGATTAAGCGGAAAGTGACAGGCATAGGTGTGACCATGGCTATCTGACACCGGAGGTGTTGCCACACATTCTCGCTGAGCTTGCGGACAGCGTGGTCCAAGTCGGCAACCTATAGGAAGGTGCTGCAAGGTCGGGATTGTGCCTTTGAGCGCGTACAGCGGTGCTTTATGAGCTAAGCTTTGGTTATATTCAGGCAAACTTTTAAGTAACGCTTGTGTGTAAGGGTGTTTTGGCTTGGTAAATAATGTTTTAGTACGTCCAGCTTCTACCATTTGCCCACAATATAAAACGTGTAAGCCATGAGTCCAATCACTTAGCTCAGATAATTCGTGACTGATCATCAAAATAGACATGCTTTTGAGCTGATTTAAACTGCGTAGCAAACGAAAAATTTGTGCACGTGTTGTGCTCTCAAGCGCTGTTGTCGGCTCATCGGCAATCAGTAATTTTGGTGAGCGTGCAATTGCCATTGCAATCATCACTTTTTGACAAATACCTTCAGAAAGTTCATGGGGATAGCTGTCAAATACGTGTTCATGCTCTTTAATGCCGACTTTGTGTAGTAATGCCTTTGCGCGTTTTTTTAACAATAAGCGCTTTTGAAAAAAATGACCGTTAATTTTATCGCGCGGAATACTTTCAATCAGCTGATCGTAGATTTTCGCTGTGGGATCAAGGCAACTACTAGGTTCTTGGTAGATCATCGCGATTTCATTGCCGATTAACTGGCGACGTTTTTCACCACTTAGTCGCATTAAATCAATGCCACGCCAATGCATGCGGTCGGCTGTGATACGCCAGCGCGCATTTAATACGCCCATTAATGCTTTGGCGATTAAACTTTTGCCCGAGCCAGATTCACCAACAAGGGCATGCACTTCACCTTCTTTTAAGCTAATGCTAACGCGGTCCACCGCGCGGATCACCGTTTCGCCGGTATCTAACTCTATCGTTAAGTTACGAATATCAAGCAATTGCATTTAGCTGGCCTTACGTTTTTGCAGTGCTTGGCGCAAACCATCACCAACTAGGTTAGTAGATAAAATAGTAATAAATAGCAAGAAGCCGGGCAGGGCTACTGTCCATGGGGCAAGATAAATTAAACTTAAGTTTTCTGCCAAAATTGCGCCCCATTCAGCAGTAGGCGGTTGAGCGCCTAATTGCAAAAAGCCAAGTGCTGCGATATCCAGTATGGCAGTCGATAACGACATGGTAAAAATTAATACAATTTGCTCGTAGATATTAGGCAAAATACCTTTTAATAAAATACGCCATTTACTCGCACCGTCAAGGCGGTGAGCTATCACATAATCTTTGCTTATTTCTTGGCTAACAATATTTCGGATTGAGTGAATGTATTGCGGTAACAGTGACAGAATAATTGCCCACACTGTGTTCATTAAGCCAGGACCAAGAATTGCCACAATAATAATTGCCAACAGTAAACTTGGGATCGCCAGCGTTACATCAAGTAGGTGATTTAAAACCGAAGAACGCCAGCCTTTAGTAAGTGCTGCTAAAATGCCTAAAATGACACCAAAAAGAGTTGTTAATAATGCCGTGATGATGGCAAGACCAAAGGTCATAGTGGCACCGTTCATTAAGCGTGAAAGCAAATCACGCCCGAGGCCATCGGTTCCAAGTAAAAAGTTTACGCTACCTTGATCATCCCAAGATGGCGGTAAAATAAGCGAATTATTATGCTGCTCGTTGATACCATAAGGTGCAATAAGCGGCGCAAACATGGCAAGTACCGTTAAAAACAAAAACACCCAAAGGCCCAATAATGCAAGGTGATTCGACTTAAAGTTACGCCACAAATGGCGTAATGGCGACTTGTTTGAGTCTTCGGTAAATAACTTAAACTTTGCCATGACTTTGATTTCTCGAAACTGGGTCTAATAGGTTGTGTAAAATGTCTGCCGCAATATTCGCGATAATCACAAATAACGATACGGTTAACAAGCCACCTGAAATTGCTGGGTAATCGCGCTGATAAATACTATTAATCAGCCATTGCCCAACGCCTGGCCATGAGAAAATAACCTCAGTGATCATCGCAAGCGTAATCAGTGTACTAAACTGCAAACCAATTTGTTTAATAATTGGTAGTAGGGCATTTTTCAGCGCATGGCGGGTGATAATTTCATATCGAGTCAACCCTTTAGCGCGTGCAGTTTTAATATACGGTTTATCTAATACAGTGAGCGTAGAGTCTTTGGTAAAGCGCGTGAGTACGCTGGTTGGATAAGTTGCGAGCACTAAAGTTGGTAGCGTTAAGTGTTTAAATGCATCAATAAATGCCTGTTGTTTATAATCGATATCGCTAAGAGCAATATCAATCAAAATAAACCCAGTTGTATCAGGAATTTCATACAGTAAGCCGACACGGCCACTCATTGGCAGCCAACCTAGCTGTAAGCAAAACACCATGATTAAAATAAGCGCCAGCCAGAATATCGGGGTCGAAATACCTATCAGTGCAAATGAATTGATCGTGTAGTCGGGTAGTCGTTTGTGATACGCCGCCGACAAAATTCCCGCCGGAACACCAATAATAATCGACACAATAAGGGCATAAAATGCAAGCTCTATCGTTGCTGGGAAAAGCTCTTTAATATGCTCAAAAACCGGCTGTCCGGATGAAAAAGACGTACCCCAATCACCATGAAAAATATTAGAAATAAACTTGCCATACTGCGCAATATAACTTTTATCTAGGGCATATTTTTGGCTCAGCGCATCGCGTTCCATTGGTGTGGGTGTTTGCACACCACTTAAATTGGAAATCGCTTCACCTGGAAACAAATACGCCAATGAAAACGTAAATGCGCTTAATAACAGCAGCATAAAGAAGAATAGCGTTAGCCTTCTCGCAAGGTAGTCACGTAACATCATTGTGCTTTCCTCGCATTAGCGAGCGAAATACCACCAAATGGCGGTACTTCAACACCTGTGATGTGTGTTGATTTAGCTTGAAGGCGCAGTCCATGGGCAATTGGCAGTAAAGGTAATTCCTGAGCAACCATTTGTTGCGCAGCAAAGTAAATTTCTTTTCTCGCCTCAATATCTTCTGTGTCGTGGGCTTTTGTTAGCAGTAAATCAAACTCAGCGTTACACCAATTAGAAGGGTTCTTACCGCTAAATACTGATGCACAGCTTAAAATTGGGTTTAAAAAGTTATCGGGTTCTGGCGAGTCAGCTGCCCAGCCAATTAAAACCGAATCGTGTTGATGCAGGGTTAATCGCTCAAGGAACGTGTTCCACTCGTACTCAATAATATTCACTTTTATGCCAATTTGCTTTAATTCGCTTTGAATAAGCTCGGCCATTTTTCGGGCGTTAGGATTATAAATACGGCTTACAGGCATCGCCCACAGATCCATGGTGAAGCCATCTTTATAACCTGCGGTTTCAAGTAATGATTTTGCTAGCTCTAAGTTATAGCTAGGGTAGTTTGGTTGGGCTTGGTAGGCCCAAGATTCTGGCGGCAAAATAGATTGTGCCATATCTGCGTTATTAAAATAGACCGCTTGCAGTATTTTCTGTTTGTCGATGGCGTGAGAAATTGCGCGGCGTACTTCAACTTTATCAAATGGTGCTTTTTGCGTATTAAAGGCTAAATAGCCCACATTTAAATTTGCCAGCTTTTCAACGGCAATGTCTTCACGGTTATTTAAAACTTCGATGTGTGCGCTACTTGGGTGAGCAGCAATATCACACTCGCCAGTAAGTGCCTTAGCGATGCGGGTGTTGGAGTCTGATGTAATATCAAAAACCAATTGCTCAATCGCCACATCACTTTTCCAGTAATCTTCATTGCGATAAAAGCGCACAAAAGCATCTCGTTTAAAACGTTTATATTTATAAGGGCCTGTGCCTATAGGTAAGCGGTCGATATCTTCCAAAGACTCATTTTTACTTAGCATATCGGCATATTCTTTTGATAGCACAATGGCAAAATCGGTGGCCATGTTGGATAAAAAGCTGCTATCTGGGCTAAACAACTCAAATGTAACTTGGTACTCGCCTGTTTTAGTCACTGAGCGAAAAGACTGATCTAAACCAATACTTTGGAAATACGGATAATTACCACCGCCGACAAAATGGTAAGGGTTATAAACATCAAATAAGCGGGTAAATGTAAACACCACATCGTCTGCGTTAAGTGAGCGGCTTGGTGTAAAGTAATCGGTTTGATGAAACGCCACATCTTGGCGCAAATTAAACACCACTTTTTTGCCACCATCTTGCAATGACCAACTGGTTGCTAATTCTGGTATAAATTCACCACTGGTTGGGTCGATTGATAACAAACGGTTATAGAGTTGATGAGAGATAATGTCGATGGTTGACCCTGTGGTGGTCAACTGTGGATTAAATGCCACCGGGTTTGCTTCCGAGCAGTACACTAAGCCATTAATGGTCTTTTGCTCTTCAAAGGTGCACGCAGCAAGCAAGGTGCATGCGAAAATAGCCGACACCTTTGAGCAGTTAGTACGAAGTAATTCGAGTAATTTTGGCAAGTTACTTCTTTTTTTATCCGTTTGTGTTGTTGTGTTACAACGTTCGCGCATTGGCATCTAATAAATTGTATTTTTTTAAGTAGCCTCGCAGCTGATGGTAGGTTAACCCTAAGCTATCGGCCGTTTTTCTTTGATTATATTGGCAATACTTCAATGCGTCATTAATTAAATCAATTTCGTACTGATTTGATAATGTTTTTAAGTCACATGGAAAGTTAAATTCTGGCTTGCTGGTTACTGGCTCCTCCACAACTGGTGGCGCAACAGCATTAGTTGGCTCAATTGGAGCGACGCTGACACGGTCGTTTGTTTTAACTTTTTGTTTTGGTCTAAATGGGCTAATAAATGGGTCGAGTATAATTTCATGTACTGGTACATGTGGGTTGGCGGCGCGATAAACACTTCGTTCAACCGCATTTTTAAGTTCACGAATATTGCCTGGCCAGTGGTAATCAAGTAACGTTTCTTGTGCTTTTCGTGTAAAACCGCTGAATAACTCCCATTCAAGATCTCGCGCCATATTAATTGCAAAGTTTTCAGCTAGTAGCAAAATATCTTCTTTACGCTCTCTTAAAGGCGGCAGTGTAATCACATCAAAAGCCAAGCGGTCGAGTAAGTCGCTGCGAAACTCGCCTTGCTCAGCAAGACTGGGTAAATCCTCATTGGTTGCGCAAACTAAACGCGTATTAACGCGTACAGTGGATTTACCGCCAACACGCTCAAACTCACCATACTCAATGACACGTAATAGTTTTTCTTGAATAAGGCCTGAGGTATTAGCTAATTCATCTAAAAACAGTGTGCCACCATCAGCTCGCTCAAAACGCCCTTCATGGCGTTTGCTTGCGCCGGTAAATGCGCCCGACTCATGTCCGAATAATTCACTTTCTAGCAGGTTTTCGTTTAGTGCCGCACAATTAAGTTTTACATAATTTTGGTCCCAACGGCTTGAGAGGAAATGTAAACGTGCAGCAATCAGTTCTTTACCTGTTCCGCGCTCGCCAATTATGAGTACGGGCTTATTAAGCTGTGCTACTTGCGATACATGCTCTAATACTTCTAAAAAGCTGTTAGACTGACCTAAAAGATTGTCCTGTTGATTAGTGCGACTCATTTTTGCTAACTCTTAGTCAAATTTACTAACATCTAGTGTATTTTAATTCCGGATGTGTTTAAAGTATTTTGTATTTCAAAATATTTCATTTTAAAATCAGTGTTTTAGGTTTATTTAAAAGTTGGCAAGCATCTTGATACAGTAAAAGCGGTCAGTCATAAATTTTAAAATTGAGGAAAGTATTATGGGAATTTTTTCACGCTTTGCAGATATTGTGAATTCAAATATCAATGCTTTGTTAGATAAAGCAGAAGATCCAGAAAAAATGGTTCGCCTGATTATTCAAGAAATGGAAGACACGCTTGTAGAAGTGCGTTCTACCTCGGCAAAAACCATTGCCGAAAAGAAAGAACTAGTACGTCGTGTTGAAAAACTTGAGCAGGAAGCTGCTGATTGGCAAGCAAAAGCTGAGTTAGCACTAAGCAAAGAGCGCGAAGATCTAGCGCGTTCAGCACTTGTTGAAAAGAAAAAATCAACCGAAGCGGCAACCGCAGTAGCGCATGAGCTTGCGCAAGTTGAAGAGCACATTGAAAAATTGCAGCAAGAAGTTGCAGCATTGCAAGACAAACTAGCTGATGCAAAAGCACGTCAAAAAGCAATTATTCTTCGTCAACGTTCTGCTGAGTCGCGTTTAGGTGTTAAGAAAGCGCTTGATTCATCTAAAGTGGAAGATGCACTAAGTCGTTTTGAACATTACGAGAACAAAATTGATGGCCTTGAGTCGCAAATTGAATCGTATGAAATGGGTAAGAAAACATTGTCTGATGAAATCGCCAGTCTTCAAGATGAAGAGAAAATCGATGATGAACTAGCAGCTCTTAAGAAAAGCATGGCTAAAAAAGATAAGTAATAATTAAAGCTTGGGAGAGCAGGAGGGCACTATGAGTGGGTTTGAAGCAATAGCAGTTCCAACAATCTTGTTTATGATTTTTGTTGCACCATTATGGCTAATTTTACATTACCGCAGCAAAAAGCAAGTGAGCCAAGGTTTAAGTGAACATGAACATCGTCAGCTAATTGAACTGGCAAACAAAGCAGAAAAAATGGCCGACCGCGTGAAAACGCTAGAGTCTATTTTAGATGCGGAGGCGCCTGAGTGGAGGGCTAAGGTATGAGTAGACGTAGAGGCGAATTATATCGTGACCCAAAACGTGGCAAAGTAGCTGGTGTTTGTGCAGGGTTAAGCGACTACTTTAATATGGAGCTATGGCTGGTAAGAATTATTTTTATTTCAGCAGTACTCTTGCTCGGTGGCCCATTCTTTATTGTTGCTTACATTGCATGCTGGTTTATTTTGGAGGTAAAGCCAGAAACTTTACCTAATCAAAGTAAAACAGAAACGGTTAATACTGAAAAACCGATCGAAGTTAAGTCAAAAGTGTGGCAAGCAGGTGAACCACCACGTCGCGCGCTTCACGACTTAAAAGAACAGTTTGATCGCATTGATGGCCGCTTACAAGCGATGGAAAAGTATGTTACTTCACCGGAGTTTACTGTAAGCCGTGAAATCAACAAACTGTAGCGATAAGGCAACGTACCTAAACGGATAAGTCTCACCATTGGCAAACTTATCCGTTTTGTTTGTTAAGGAGAAAGTTATCAACCAATCGGAAAAGTTACAAAAACTGCGTGCCAAAGCACAAAAACTAGTAAAACGCGGTTTAGATCAACATGTAAAACTTGCCGTAACAGGACTGAGTAAAAGTGGTAAAACCGCTTTTATTACATCGTTTATTCATCATTTAACGCAACCCAAAAGCAAGCTGCCATTTTTTTCATTACAACAGCAAGAGCGTTTTATTGCGGGCAAACTCGTAGGCCAAGATGATTTAAGCGTTGCTAGCTTTGACTATGGTAACGCGTTAAATCAGTTGCAATTGGGTAAATGGCCGGCATCAACCAACCGATTAAACACCTTACGTTTAAACATTAAATATAAGCCGAATAGTGGTTTACGCGCCCATCTAACCGATGTTAGCACCCTAACAATCGATGTTTTTGACTATCCTGGCGAATGGTTACTTGATTTACCTATGCTTGATGAGTCGTTTTTGGCATGGAATAACCGTCAGTTTGCATTGCTTAAAGAGCAGCCGCGAGCAGCTCATAGTGAAACGTTTATCAATAAATTATCGCAATTTGATTGGGCCCAAGAAGTCGACTTCGACCAACTTAAACAGTTTGCACATGAATATCGAGACTTATTGCTGATATTTAAAAATCAGTGTCAATTAACGCAGTTACAGCCTGGCCGTTTAATTATGCCTGGTGAGTTGGAAGACGCACCAATTACTCATTTTTTCCCAATCCCTGAGATTGATGAACAAACACTGTTAAGCGCTCCTGAAAACAGTTATTTAGCAACCCTTAAAACACGTTATGAGCAATATAAAAAAGACGTTGTTAAGACCTTTTACAGTAACTTTTTTGGCGGCTTTGACAGGCAAATTATTTTAGTTGATTTATTAGGTGCGCTAGATAAAGGACGCGATGCACTGGTAGAGCAAAGTGATGTACTTAAGTCGCTATTAAAGCATTTTGACTATGGCAAAAATAACTTTTTAAGCCGCTTATTTTCACCCAAGATCGATAAAATTTTGTTTGCTGCAAATAAAGTTGACCATTTGAGTGTTGAGCATCATAAAGACTTAGCGTTATTACTTAACAATTTAGTGCTTGATGCGCAAAATGAATTGAATTACCAAGGTGTCATGGTAGAAACCATGGCGATGAGTTCAGTGAAAGCAACCAAGCAGGTACAAGTTAAGGAAAGCGGAGAAATACTTAATTGTATTTATGGTAAATCAATCGAAAGTGAGCAGTTGCTAACGTATTTGCCAGCGCAACCACCAATGCGTTTGCTTTCACCGGAACAGTGGCCAAAAAATGGCTTTAACTTTCCAAGCTTTTACCCGATGTTAAACGCGCAGCATCAGCTTGAGCATGTCAGGTTAGACCATGTAATAGAGTATTTAATTGGAGATAAGGTGCTATGAGTGAGTTGCAGCAAGGCCGAGTTATCAAAGAATGCGAGCCGCAAAACGATAGCCAATTGGATTCATTATTAAAGCAAAGTGAGCAATTGCAGCAAGGTAAAGTTGTTGCCCAATCACACAGCGAACTAGAAATGGCTGAAACGCCACTTGAAACTGAATTAGATTCGTTAACAAAGCCTCCTAAGCCCAACTGGCTGGCGCGTATTTTTGTTTTATCGCTGGTGACGTTAGTGTTGTCTGAAGTCACCTTTACGATTATTGAGGCGATTAGCACGTCACCGTTTTTAGCCGCCGTGTACGGCGTGGCGGTGTCAACGGCTCTGGCTTTAGTTGGTAAAGTCGCTTTTCGTGAATTCCGTTTATTACGAAAATTAAAAAATACAAAAATTCAGCAGCATGATGCCGCTAGATTAATGCAATCTGTGCAAATTGGCGAAGCGGAAAGATTTCTAACTAAAATCAACGGTCACCTTAGTAATGATAAGTTAGCGCAAATGCTCTCGAAGCTCGATGCCCATCACACAGATCAAGAGGTGATGTCGCTGTATGCTAATACCGTTTTGGTCGAGCAGGATGAAAAAGCACAGAATATTATTAAAAAATACGCTTCTACCTCAGGCGTGATGGTGGCGATATCGCCTATCGCATTAGTCGATATGGCGGTGGTGCTATGGCGTAGCACAAAAATGATTGAAGATATTACCCAAGTGTATGGTTTGCCGTTAGGGTATGTCAGTCGCATAAAGTTGTATCGTATGACATTAAAGCAAATGCTGTTTGCAGGCAGTGCTGAGCTTATCAGCGATTTTGCTACAACCGCATTAAGCGCTGAACTCGCTGGCAAGTTATCTGCACGCGCCGCGCAAGGTGTGAGTGTGAGTATCTTTACGGCACGTGTCGGTTACAAAGCAATGGAATTAAGTCGTCCACTACCAGGCTTACCAAATAAGAAAAACTTGTTAACATCATGCGTTAAACTCGCCATAGACAGTGTAAAAAGCAAAGACAACGGACAGAGTGGAAAATAAACTTTACGCATTTTCAGCCTTTTGTATACAATTTTAGCCGTCTAACAATCTAGCGTGCTTGTTGTTTTTTCAGTTGTGCATTAATTATGTAGTTAATAATTATGACAACAATTTAAGCAAGTAGTATGAAATCACAACTTTCGGATAACAGTTTATGTATCCATGGCGGAAAGCAACACGATCACGCCCATGGTCCTCTTAGCACGCCTATTTACCAATCTTCTACCTTTGTTTTTGATAACGCAGCGCAAGGCGCTGCGCGTTTTGCGGGCGATGAAGCAGGCTATATTTATTCTCGCCTTGGCAATCCAACGACCCGAGAGCTAGAACTTAAAATCGCGGCATTAGAAGAAATGGAAGATGGCGCTGCCACGGCTACAGGCATGGGCGCTGTATCAGCATCTGTTCTGAGCTTTTTAGCGCAAGGTGATCACTTGATTGCCTCAAAAGCGGTGTATGGCTGCACCTTTGCTTTGTTTTCTCATATGTTACCTAAGTTTGGTATTGAAGTGACATTTGTTGATATGGAAGACCATAACGCAGTTGAAAACGCACTTAAACCAAATACTAAAATGATCTTTGCTGAAACGCCAATTAACCCTAACCTTGTGGTTATTGATCTAGCGTTTATTGGTGATTTTGCCAAGCGCCATAATTTAATTTCGGTAATCGATAACACCTTTATGACGCCGTTACTGCAAAAACCAAAGCACTTTGGAATCGATATTGTGCTGCACAGCGCAACTAAATACTTAAATGGTCATGGCGATGTGGTTGCAGGTTTAGTGTGCGGTAGTAAAGAGCATATCGAAACCATTAAGCTCACTGTGTTAAAAGATATTGGTGCAACCATTAGTCCGCACGATGCGTGGTTAATTATTCGCGGTATGAAAACACTCAGCGTTCGTATGGAAAGACACTGTAACAACGCACAAAAAGTCGCTGAATTTTTAGCACAGCACGAAAAAATCGAACAAGTATATTACCCTGGCCTAAAATCTCATCCCGGTAACAAGTTTATTGGCACGCAAATGAAAGCGGCCGGTGGTGTAATTGCGTTTGAGCTAAAAGGCACACTTGAAATGGGCGCGCAATTTATTAACGCAACTAAATTGTGCACGTTAGCAGTAAGCTTAGGTGATGCTGAAACGCTGATCCAACATCCCGCATCGATGACACACTCTCCTTATACACCTGAAGAACGCTTAGCAGCAGGGATCTCAGATGGGTTAGTGCGTATTTCTGTTGGCCTTGAAGAAGCTGACGATATTATTGACGATTTAGCACAAGCATTAGCGCAAATTTAATGTTCTCTATTTGGCTAAGTTGAAGAGGCGTTTAGCCTCTTTTTTTTGTTTCGAAGTAACTAGTAAAAAATAAATACGGCTTCTGTTAACATTTACCTCCTTGTAAAAGTGATGTGATGTAATGTTATTTTTACATTGTTGATGATTTAAAGCTCTTTATCTATAAGGTTGGTTTTAAATGTTTACTTGTATGTAATTTTAAGTTTACATTTTGTGGCTTTATGGTAAGTACCAAAATTGCCGCAGTCATTACCTTTTGAGTAACTTTGTCATAACATCTAGAACATCTAAATTCAGCGTGTAATGTCACCGTTTTGCGTTTGAATGTTGTGCTTAAGCAAGTACGTCACTTGCTGATTAAGAGATGAAATTTATGGGCAAAAGTAGTAGTTATATTTCTAAACAGCCAGATGATAATGGGTTTATCAATTGGTCTGATGAAGAAAATCAAATTTGGTCAGAACTGATCGCACGTCAATTAGAATGTATAAAAAATAAAGCGTGTGATGAGTATATGCATGGCTTAGATAAGCTAAACCTGCCGCTTGACCGTATTCCACAATTAGAAGAAGTGAGTAAAGTGCTGCGCGAATCGACCGGTTGGGAATGCGCGCCAGTTCCTGCATTGATTGATTTTGATGAGTTTTTCCGTTTGCTGGCAAATAAAAAATTCCCGGTAGCGACCTTTATTCGCTCACGTGAAGAGTTTGATTATTTGCAAGAGCCAGATATCTTTCACGAGATCTTTGGTCACTGCGCTATGTTAACGCATCCCGCATTTGCAGAGTTTACACATAAATATGGTCAGCTTGGCTTAGCTGCTGAGAAAAAAGACCGCGTATATTTAGCGCGTTTATATTGGTTTACCGTTGAGTTTGGTTTAATGCAAACTAAAGATGGTCTACGCATTTATGGCGGTGGTATTTTATCAAGCCCAGGCGAAACCCAGTATGTGTATTCAGATGTGCCACAAATCAAGCCGCTTGAACCACTCGATGTGTTACGCACGCCGTACCGTATCGACATTATGCAACCTTTGTATTACACCATTAATGCAATTGAAGATTTATTTGATATTTCACAGCTCGATATTATGTCGCTTGTAGAAAAAGCAAAAGAGCTAGGGCTCCACGAGCCACTATTTCCACCTAAACAAAAGAAAGCAAGTTAGAAAAGGGTTTATTATGTCTGAATTAAGTGCTCAAAAATGTGAAGCGTGTCGTGCTGACGCACCAAAAGTTTCAGATGAAGAGCTAGCCGTATTAGTTAAGCAAATTCCTGATTGGACACCAATTGTGGTTGACGGCATTATGCAATTAGAGCGTGTATTTAAGTTCAAGAACTTTAAACTCGCATTGGAATTCACCAACAAGTTAGGTGCAATGGCGGAAGATGAAGGTCACCACCCTGGTATCTTAACTGAGTGGGGCAAAGTAACAGTAACTTGGTGGAGCCACTCAATTAAAGGTCTTCATAAAAATGACTTTATTTGTGCCGCTAAAACAGATGCACTGCTAGAAGACTAATTGCTTCTAAACAATAAAAAAAGAGCGCTAATTAGCGCTCTTTTTTGTGTTTTTAGTATGCGTTTAACGCATTATTCGCTTACTGAGCGAAGTAGGGCATTAATACCTACTTTTTCACGTGTTTGCTGGTCAACTTTTTTCACGATAATTGCAGCGTATAAGCTGTGTGAGCCGTCTTTTGATGGTAGTGAGCCAGGTACAACTACGGCGCCAGCCGGTACGCGGCCATAATGAGTTTCGCCTGTTTCACGGTCATAAATACGTGTGCTTTGGCTAATGTACACGCCCATTGAAATTACTGCGCCTTCTTCTACCACTACGCCTTCTACAATTTCAGAACGCGCGCCAATAAAGCAGTTATCTTCAATAATAGTAGGGTTTGCTTGTAGTGGCTCTAGTACACCACCAATGCCAACACCACCTGATAAGTGTACGTTTTTACCGATTTGTGCACATGAACCTACGGTTGCCCATGTATCAACCATTGTGCCTTCATCAACGTAAGCGCCAATGTTCACATAAGAAGGCATTAACACTACATTTTTGCCTACGAAGCTGCCCTGACGAGCCACCGCGTTTGGTACTACGCGCATGCCTTCTTGCTTAAATTGCTCAGGCGTGTAGTCAGTGAATTTAAGCGGTACTTTGTCGTAAAACTGGTTTACACCATCGCTCATTGGTGCGTTGTCACGAATTCTAAATGATAATAACACCGCTTTTTTAAGCCATTGGTGTACAACCCATTCACCTGAGATTTTTTCAGCCACACGTGCTTTACCTGAATCTAACAAAGCGAGGGACTCGTTAATAGCGTTGAAAACCTCATCAGAAACTGATGCTGGTGAAATATTATCGCGATTTTCCCATGCTTGCTCGATGGTTAATTTCAATTGTTCCATAGTGTGCCTTTAATCGTTTTCGGAATTGAATTTTTCAAGAAGGCGGTTTTTCAAATCGCCACATTCTTGTTCATTTAATGCGTTATAGTCAGCGTTAGATACCACAAAAAAATCTTCAGCACGTTCGCCTATGGTCGTAATGCGCGCGGCGTGTATATGTAACGCTAAACTTGAAAATACATCGGTTATTTTGGTTAATAAGCCTGGAATGTCAACCACTTGAATTTCTACAAGGGTACGGTCTTTACGCCCATGTGGTGACACAATAACTCGGGGCTTAATATTAAAGCCTTTAAAGCGCTTTTTACGGTTCTTTTTGACTCGAACTTTCTTATTTGGTTCGTCAATAACTTGCTGAATTGACTTCTTAATAGAGCTAGCGCGACTTTGGCTCGTTACCGGTTCACCGTTTTGTTCTAAAATAACAAAATTATCAACCGCATAGCCGTCTTTGGTATTCATTATTTGCGCGTGTAATATGTTGGCTTTTTTAGCGCCCAACACCGCTACCAAACGCGCAACTAAATTGGCTTGGTCTGGACAGTAAACAAATACTTGGCTACCGCCATTAATAGGCTGACCAGAAAGCAGCACCAATCCTTTACTAGGATCTTTTGACGCCAAGATATGCTCGCATTGCCATGCAATCATTTGCGTTGAAAAACGCGTGAAATAATCGGGCTTAAAACGCAGCCACAATGCATCAATTTGACCTTCTGCAAAACCTAAATTAAGTAAACGTTGTTTTGCTTGTGCTTTTTTATCGCGAATTTGGTCACGTAAATCCATTGGGTTTTCAAGACCGCGGCGCAGCGCGCGTTGTGTGTGGGTATAAAGATCGCGCAGCAGTGTGCTTTTCCAATCATTCCACAAGTTATCGTTGGTGGCGCGAATATCAGCAAGCGTTAAGCAATAAAGGTAATCGAGTTGCTTTTCATTTTTAACTCGTGCTGCAAATTCAGCAATTACATCTGGGTCGTTAATATCTTTGCGCTGTGCAGTTACCGACATAAGCAAATGGTTTTCCACAAGCCATGCAATAAACTTACCCTCAAAGGTTGTTAAGCCGTGTAATTTGGCAAACTCTCTGGCATCTACCGCACCAAGCTCGGAGTGATCACCACCTCGGCCTTTGGCAATATCGTGGAAAATACCCGCTAAATATAATAGCTCTGGCTTTTCCATGCGTACCACAATTTCACGACACAGCGGAAACGTATTGGCGCACTCTGGCTGGAAATAATGATACAAATTTTGAATTAAACGATGGGTGTGTTCATCTACCGTATAGGCATGGAATAAATCGAACTGCATTTGCCCAACGATATTACGCCAATTTGGTAAATACGCCGATAAAATGCCGTGTTTATGCATTAACGTAAAGGCACGCCCCATACCATTAGGATGGGAAATAAGCTTAAGCAGCATAGTGCGACACAGCGAATAATCTTGTAGGTCGCCTAACAAACGACGTCTTACCTGGCGCAGTAAACGAATTGTACTTGGGTAAATATGGGTTATTTGAGGGTTATCTGCAATGTGCCAAAACAGCTCAATAATTTTTTCACGGTGAAAAAATACTTGCGGATCTTTTACTCGAATTTGATGGCCAATTTGTTCAAAATCGGCGTCAATACTGGTTACTTTATAGTTTACATGGCCTGTTAAAATGCTTTGTTCGAAGTAGGATAACAGCATTTGGTTAAGTTCACGCACACGCCCCATAATGCGAAATAATCGCTTCATCATACGTTCAACGGCTGCACGCCCATCGTCGCCAAACCCGAGCAGTTTTGCCGCTACTGGTTGATGATCAAAGAGTAACCGGTTTTCCATGCGCCCAGCCGCTAGGTGCAGTGCAAAGCGAATGTTCCACAGGTTAACAATGCACTCAAGTAACTCTTGATGCTCTTCAAACGTTAAGTAACCGTGTTCTACTAGTTCTTCGAGCGTTTGTGAGCGAAAATGCTTTTTTGCGACCCAAATAATGGTTTGTACGTCGCGTAATCCGCCCGGGTTTTCTTTTAAATTGGGCTCTAGGTTATACGCCGTGCCGTGACATTTTTTATGCCTTATTTCCTGTTCATCGCGCTTAGCGATAAAAAAGGTATCCGATTTCCACGCTGACGTTTCTACTAACTTTTTTTGTAAATGAGAAAAATTATCAGGATCACCACATACCAAGCGAGATTCAAGCAAGCTGGTAGCAAAGTTAACATCGCTTTTTTTCTGTTCTATGGTTTGTTTGATAGTGCGAACGCTATGACCGATATCGAGGCGCAGATCCCATAAAAAAGTGACAAATTGAGCGATAGTTTCTTGCGTTTCTTTGTTGGGTTCTTTATTGACCAGCAATAAAAAATCGATATCTGAAAAAGGGTGCAGTTCGCCGCGGCCATAACCGCCAATGGCAATTAAATCGCCGTGTTCGCGTAATTGATAGTGATCATAAAGCTGGCTTAAAATCGCGTCGATTAGCTGTGCGCGGGCTTTCACTAAGCGCTCGACAGGCTGATGTGAAAATTGTTCTTCGAGCCAAAGGTAGAACTGTTCTAGAAGGTGTTTGTAGTCATCAAGTTGCTCGCATTTTGCGAGCAACTGGGTAAATTTTTTTGTTATTGCCATTGATGGCCTTCTTATTCGCTGTGTTCGATCACTCTCGGAAGCTCATCATCTGATCGTAGCGTAAGAATTTCAACTCCGTTTTGAGTCACAAGGAGCGTGTGTTCCCATTGTGCCGACAGTGAACGGTCTTTTGTTACCACAGTCCACTCATCTTTTAGCAGCTTACATTGGCGTTTACCAACGTTTACCATAGGTTCAATGGTAAAGCACATCCCTTCTTGCAGTACTTCACCTGTGCCCGGTTTGCCGTAGTGCATTACTTGTGGCTCTTCGTGGAACTCAGCGCCAATACCATGACCACAGTATTCACGTACAATTGAGTAATTAAAACCTTCAGCATATTTTTGAATTGCGGCACCGATGTCACCTAAGCGAACACCTGGTTTTACCATTTCGATAGCGAGGTATAAGCTTTTTTGGGTAATTTCACATAAACGCTTTGCTTGAATTGATGGTTGACCAACGTAAAACATTTTAGAAGTATCACCGTGGTAACCATCTTTAATTACCGTAATATCAATATTGATAATGTCGCCATCCTTTAGCGCTTTATCATTTGGAATACCGTGACAAATTACGTGGTTTACTGAGGTACAAATTGACTTTGGAAAACCGTGGTAATTCAAAGGAGCTGGGATCGCATCTTGCTCGTTTACAATGTAATCGTGGCAAATCTGATTTAACTCTTCTGTGGTCACGCCAACCTTAACGTGAGGCTCAATCATTTCTAACACTTCAGCTGCTAAGCGTCCTGCAACTCGCATTTTTTCGATTTCAGCTGGGGTTTTAATCACTGCACTCATTTAGGCTCCAAAATTCTTTAATTATGGTCAAACACGACACTTTTAAGCTAAGTTGTTTGACTGAAAATTACTCATAAAATTTGAGTTCTGTTTGTTAATATGGTATAAAGCGCGCCGTATTTTTACAATTAAAATTTAAATTTCCTCGGGATTTTTGAGTTGATTGTAGTGAATACACATAAACTTTAATTTTTAACACACACACATATCGGCACATACACTTGGGTGCAGTGAGCAAAATGCGAACTGTTGGTGCTATGGGATATGTGGAGGCCTAACCCAAAATTACAGAGGAATATTAAAATGGCAAACGTTTCTATGCGCGATATGCTACAAGCTGGCGTACACTTCGGTCACCAAGCACGTTACTGGAACCCTAAGATGAAGCCGTTCATCTTCGGTGCACGTAACCGCGTACATATCATCAACCTAGAGAAAACTGTACCTTTATTCAACGAAGCAATGTCTTTCCTTAAAGGCGTAGCATCAAACAAAGGTAAAATCCTTTTCGTTGGTACTAAGCGCGCTGCAAGCGAAGCAGTTAAAGAAGCTGCACTACGTTCTGACCAGTTCTACGTAAACCACCGTTGGTTAGGTGGTATGCTAACTAACTGGAAAACAGTTCGTCAGTCAATCAAGCGTCTTAAAGACCTTGAAACTCAAAGCCAAGACGGTACTTTCGAAAAATTAACTAAGAAAGAAGCGTTAATGCTTACTCGTGAAATGGAAAAGCTTGAAAAGAGCCTTGGCGGTATCAAGAACATGGGCGGTCTTCCAGACGCTATCTTCGTTATCGACGCTGATCACGAGCACATTGCTATTAAAGAAGCAAACAACCTAGGCATCCCAGTAGTATCTGTTGTTGATACTAACTCAAACCCAGATGGTGTTGATTTCATCATCCCTGGTAACGACGATGCTATCCGTGCTATCCAGCTTTACACTAACGCTGTAGCTGACGTGGCTGTTGAAGGCCGTGAAAGCAACATCGCTGTTCAAGCTGAAAAAGACGACTTCGTAGAAGCTGAGTAATAGCGCTTACCAAGCTTTCATGAAACGATCATAGAAAGCTTGGTATTCTGATGATTAGGGGGAGCTTGCTCCCGCTTATTTTAAATAGATTTTGGATTTGAGGACATACTAATGGCTGTAACTGCTGCCCTAGTTAAAGAATTACGCGAGCGCACTGGCGCTGGCATGATGGATTGTAAAAAAGCACTAACTGAAACTAACGGTGACATCGATCTAGCGATCGAGAACATGCGTAAGAGCGGTGCTGCTAAAGCTGCTAAAAAAGCGGGTAACATCGCTGCAGAAGGTACAATCCTTATCAAGCAAGGTGCTGGTTTCACTGCACTTCTAGAAGTTAACTGTCAAACTGACTTCGTTGCTAAAGACGAAAACTTCTTAGGTTTTGCTAACACTGTTCTTGACGCTGCTGCTGAATCAAAAACTGACATTGAAACGCTAAAAGCTCAATTCGAAGAAACACGTGTTGCACTAGTTGCTAAAATCGGTGAAAACATCAACGTTCGTCGCGTTGAGTACATCGATGGTGACAAAGCGTCTGCATACCGTCACGGCGACCGTATCGGTGTTGTTGTTACTGGTGAAGCTGACGAAGAAACACTTAAGCACGTTGCTATGCACGTTGCTGCTTCTAAGCCTGATTTCCTTAACCCAGAAGATGTACCTGCTGAGGTTGTAGAGAAAGAGAAAGCGGTTCAAGTTGAAATCGCAATGAACGAAGGTAAGCCAGCAGAAATCGCTGAGAAGATGGTTGTTGGTCGTATGAAGAAGTTCACTGGTGAGATCTCTCTTACTGGTCAAGCATTTATCATGGAACCTAAGAAAACAGTTGGCGAATTCCTTAAAGAGAAAGGCGCGACTATCTCTGGTTTCACTCGCCTAGAAGTAGGTGAAGGTATCGAGAAGAAAGAAGAAGACTTCGCTGCTGAAGTAGCTGCACAAATCGCAGCAGCTAAAGGCGAGTAATCGACTTTTTTCACTTAGCAAAATGGCTTTTGCTTTTGCGCTAAGAGATAAAATTATTTAGAATAACCGCGCTATCATTAGCGCGGTTATTTTTTGCAACTTTTTCAGCCAGGATTACTATGAACACAAATCGTAAGCCAGTTTTTAGACGAGTTTTACTTAAATTAAGCGGTGAAGCTTTAATGGGCCAAGAAGGCTTTGGTATCGACCCATCAATTCTTGACCGTATGGCACAAGAAATTAAAGAACTTGTAGAGTTAGGCGTTGAGGTAGGTGTGGTAATCGGTGGTGGTAACTTCCTACGTGGCGGTACACTTGCTGAAAACGGTATGAACCGTGTTGTTGGTGACCACATGGGCATGCTTGCAACCGTGATGAATGGCCTTGCAATGCGTGATGCACTGCACCGTGCCTATGTAAATGCACGTTTAATGTCAGCGATTCCACTTAACGGTGTATGTGACGCGTATAACTGGGCTGAAGCAATTAGCTTACTAAAAACCGGTCGTGTTGTTATTTTCTCTGCGGGTACCGGTAACCCATTCTTCACTACCGACTCTGCTGCGTGTTTACGCGGTATTGAAATTGAAGCAGATACCGTTTTAAAAGCGACTAAAGTTGACGGCGTATACAGCGATGATCCGGTGAAAAACCCTGAAGCAACGCTTTACCCAACATTAACTTACAACGAAGTAATTGAAAAAGAATTAAAGGTGATGGACCTAGCGGCATTTACCCTAGCTCGTGACCACAATATGCCAATCAGTGTATTTAACATGAATAAACCAGGCGCGTTAAAACGTGTTATCCTTGGTGAAGATGAAGGTACGCTGATTACACATAAATCAGCAGAATAAGCTATTAGTTAGGAAGATTAACGTGATTAAAGAAATCCAACAGCATGCTGCAGAACGTATGCAAAAAAGTGTTGACGCGCTTGGCTCACAATTATCAAAAATTCGCACAGGCCGCGCACATCCAAGCCTTTTAGACGGTATTCAAGTATCTTACTACGGTGCTGATACACCACTTAACCAAGTGGGTAACGTAACAATTGAAGATAACCGTACACTTGCGATTACTGTGTTTGACAAAACACTTACGCAAGCAGTTGAAAAAGCAATTATGGCGTCAGATTTAGGTTTAAACCCTATGTCTGCAGGTACAGTTATTCGCGTACCATTACCACCGCTTACAGAAGAGCGTCGTAAAGATCTTATTAAGATCGTGCGTGGTGAAGTTGAAGGTGGTCGTGTTGCAGTTCGTAACATTCGCCGTGATGCTAACTCAGACGTTAAAGCACTACTTAAAGACAAAGAAATTTCAGAAGATGAAGCGCGTCAAAGTGATGACGAAGTTCAGAAGCTAACAGATAAATACATCAAAGAAATGGATGCTATTTTAGCTGCTAAAGAAGCGGAATTAATGGAAATCTAAATCAATTTTTGAACGCTTTTGCGCTCAATCATTGAACAACTAAATTATTAGTTTTAAAGCGCTGTCTAGGGTATACTAGACGGCGCTTTTTACTTTAGGAAACGACACTTAATGACAATCACTAAGGATGCTATTACCCAACAAAGCTTACCGCGTCATGTTGCTATTATTATGGATGGCAATGGGCGTTGGGCACAAGCTAAGGGTAAGCCTCGTGTGTTTGGTCATAAAAAGGGCGTCGAATCGGTGCGTAATGCGGTAAAATTTTGTCGCCAACTAAATATCGAATCATTAACGCTTTTTGCATTTAGCAGTGAAAACTGGCGACGTCCGGAACAAGAAGTCAGCACCTTAATGGAGCTTTTCATGTTTGTGTTGACCAACGAAGTAAAAAAACTCGATAAAAATAACGTCAAGTTGAAAGTAATTGGTGATATTAGTCGTTTCTCTGAGAAGCTACAAAAAAGTGTAGCAAAAGCAGAGCAAATGACCATGGATAACACCGGCTTAACACTTAATATCGCAGCTAACTATGGCGGACAATGGGACATAGCAAACGCTGCGAAACAACTGGCAAAACAGGTTGAGAATGGCGAAATAGCTGCTGATGATATTGATGAAACTAAACTGTCACAGTACATTAGTATGCAAGAACAAGCGCCACTTGATTTGTTAATTCGCACAGGAGGCGACTTACGCATAAGCAACTTTTTATTATGGCAAGCTGCTTACGCTGAACTTTATTTTACTGATACACTTTGGCCAGATTTTAATGAACAGGCATTTGCAGATGCAATTGCGTGTTATGTTTCACGAGAGCGTCGCTTTGGTTGTACTGGCGAACAAATAAAAGAACTACTCGCTCAATCGTGATTTTTATAGGGTAATTTGATTTGTTAATAAAACGCATACTGACTTCTTTAGTGCTAGCGCCAGCTGCACTTGCACTAGTTTTTTTTACACCACTTGAATTGTTTAGCTTAATTGCCGGATTGATTGTATTACTCTCTGCGTGGGAGTGGTCGGCATTTATGGGGCTTAAAAAATTCGCATCTCGCATCAGCTATGTTGCTGGCATGGCAGTTATTCTATTTATTGCGAACATGTACTGGCCGATTGAAAGCTTATGGCAAAATGGCCAACTTGTTGGCTCGGCTAATTACGTATTTACGCTTGCTGTTGCCTGGTGGCTTGTTGCCTGCGCACTGGTATGGACTTATCCTAGAACCGCAAAAGCATGGCACGCTGGCTTAATGATGCGCGCAATTGCAGGTTTACTCACCTTGTTACCTATGTGGCTAGCGCTTAATGTGCTTCGCAGCAGCGAATATGCAACAAACGCGACACAAGGTTCAATTCTGATTATGGTTGTACTGGGTATTGTGTGGAGTGCTGATATTGGTGCTTACTTCTCAGGTAAAAATCTTGGCAAACATAAATTAATGCCATTAGTTAGCCCAAATAAAACCATCGAGGGGCTAGTTGGCGGTCTAATTTGTTCTGCGATTTTTGTTTTAGCATTTTGCTATTTTACTAAGGTACCAAGCGATAAATGGTTTATTTACGCTGCAATGGCCGCTGTTGTCGCCTTGTTCTCAGCAGTAGGTGACTTATTAGAGAGCATGTTTAAGCGGGAAGTTGGTTTGAAAGACAGCGGCTCATGTTTACCTGGCCACGGCGGTATTTTAGACCGGATAGATAGTTTGACTGCTGCGGCACCGCTTTTCGCTGCATTTTATGCGTGGACCTTGGTGGCGTAATGCAACGTATTACCGTTCTTGGCTCTACAGGTTCGATTGGCACTAGCACCTTAGATGTCATTGCAAGAAACGTAGACGCTTATCAGGTGTTTGCGCTGGTCGCTGGTCGAAATTGGCGCTTAATGGCAAAGCAATGCACGCAGTTTTTACCACAATACGCTGTAATGCAATGCCCTGATGCTGCAAAACAACTTGAGGCTGAAATTACGCGCTTGGGAATTTCAACCAAGGTGCTGTGTGGCCAACAAGCGGCAGCTGATGTGGCCAGTGACGATAACGTTGATGCGGTAATGGCTGCTATTGTTGGCGCCGCGGGTTTATTGCCAACACTTGCAGCGATTAAAGCCGGTAAGCGCGTGTTACTGGCAAATAAAGAGTCACTTGTCATGTCAGGCGAGCTTTTTATTGATGCAGTGAAGCAATCAGGCGCGATGTTATTGCCGATTGATAGTGAACACAATGCGATTTTTCAGGCGATGCCAGCAGGTGTGCAAGAGCATTGTTACAGCGCAAATTTAAAGCAGCATGGTGTCAGCAAAATTTTGTTAACGGGCTCAGGCGGCCCATTTAGAACGCGCGACTTAAGCACCTTTGCCAATGTTTCAGTTGATGAAGCTGTCGCCCATCCAAATTGGGATATGGGTCAGAAAATATCAGTTGATTCAGCCACCATGATGAATAAGGGCTTAGAGTTTATTGAAGCAAAGTGGCTATTTAACGCTGAGCCAAGTGATATTCAAGTAATTATCCATCCACAAAGTATTATCCACTCAATGGTGCAATACACCGATGGTTCGGTATTGGCACAAATGGGCAATCCTGATATGCGTACGCCAATCGCACACGCTTTAGCGTTTCCAAAGCGCATTGAGGCGGGTGTTGAACCACTGGATTTCACTAATATGCTTGATTTTAGTTTTAACGCACCAGACTTTGAGCGTTACCCAAATTTAAAGCTTGCAATAGATGCTTGTTCAGAAGGGCAGTACGCAACCACCACAATCAATGCTGCGAATGAAGTGTCTGTGGCCGCATTTCTGGCAAAGAAAATCAGCTTTTTAGACATTTATAAAATCAATGCTCAGGTACTCGATAAAATCGCAAAGAGTCATAAACAGCTAAAAATTAATGACCTAGATATTATTTTGCAGCTTGATAGCGAAGCGCGTCATTATGCAACGAATATGATTGCAGGGAGTTGTTAATGGAATTTTTGTGGAACTTACTGTCGTTTATATTAGTCATTGGCATTATTGTTGTCGTTCATGAATATGGTCACTTTTGGGTAGCAAGGCGCTGTGGTGTTAAAGTGCTGCGTTTTTCAATTGGTTTTGGCAAACCTTTGTTTAAATGGCACGACAAACTCGGCACCGAATACGTTGTCGCGGCGATCCCACTGGGTGGTTACGTGAAAATGCTCGATGAACGTGTTGAAGAGGTTGCGAGCGATGAACGTCATTTAGCGTTCAATAACAAATCAGTTTACCAACGCATTGCGGTGGTTGCGGCAGGACCAATGGCGAATTTTATTTTCGCCATTATTGTATCTGCCATTATGTTTATGGTTGGTGTGCGCTCACTTCTGCCTGTTATTGGCGAGGTGGTGCCTGGCAGCTTAGCAGAGCAAGCAAGGTTGCAAGCAGGACAACAGATTACCGCGATAAACGACAAAGACGTATATGGCTGGCGTGAAACCTTATTGGTTTTGATGGAAAATATTGGCGAGCAGCAAGTACGCGTTAGTGTTAAAGACGATAATATAGGCTATCAACAAACGTATCTCGATTTATCTAATTGGCAGTTAAAAGACGACGGCAACCCCATTGTTGATATCGGTATTAAACCGTTCAGACCTGCAGAGACCATGCGCCTTGGTCATGTGCAAAAAGGCAGCCCAGCTGAATTTGGTGGGCTTCAGGTAGATGATGAAATTCATTTAGTTAATGGTGAAGCAATGCCATCGTGGCAAGCATTTGTCACGCGAATTCAGCGCTCGCCAAATACGCCATTATTGCTTACTATAAGCCGCGGTAATGACAAGCTAAATATTGAGGTTACTCCAGGTAGCAAAAAAAGTGAGCAAGGGCTTAATCAAGGCTACTTAGGTGTGATACCCTTTGTTGAAAATTGGCCATCGTGGATGATTTCAACACAACAATACGGCGTATTTGATGCCATTGTTCTGGGTGTTGATAAAACAATTCAACTAATCAATGTCAGTTTTGCAACAGTAGTTAATTTGATAACAGGACAAGTCTCTGTTGCGAATCTAAGTGGTCCAGTGGGAGTGGCAATTGGCGCTGGAGCCAGCACCAGTAGTGGCATTATGCCGTTATTGGAGTTCTTAGTATTTGTTAGTGTAAGTATTGGTTTTTTCAATTTGTTGCCGCTACCAATTTTAGATGGCGGTCATTTAATGTATTACATCATTGAACTTATCCGAAAAAAGCCAGTCTCTGAAAAGACACAAGAATTAGGTTTTAGGATTGGTGCGCTAATCCTTATATTGTTAACTTGCCTTGCGCTGTTTAACGATTTTACGCGGTTATAAAGGAAATCAAATAATAACATGGCTATAAGAAAACAATTGGCTGTAATAAGTTTATTGGGAGCGAGTTTTACTGCTCTCGGCCAACAAGACTCCTTTATTGTAGAAGATTTAAGAGTTGAAGGATTGCAGCGTGTTGCACTAGGTGCAGCATTAACGCATATTCCAATTAACATTGGTGATAACCTCGACAGTTACACAATTTCAAAAACAATCAAAGCGCTTTACGGCTCAGGCCACTTTGACAACATCAAGGTGGTACGTGATGGTGATGCGGTTATCTTTCAAGTAACCGAAAGACCAACTATCAGCATCATCGAGTTCGAAGGCAACAAAGATATTAAAGATGAGCAACTTAACGACAGTCTTGAGCAACAGGGGATCCGTAAAGGTGAACCGCTTGATATGGTTGTTGTAGATGGCCTTGAAAAAGGTCTTGTTGAATTTTTCCACGGTATTGGTAAATACAACGCGGCGATTGACGTATCAGTATCACGCTTGCCACGTAATCGTGTAAAGCTAAAGCTTGAATTCAAAGAAGGCGATGCTGCGTCAATTCGTCAAATTAACATCGTTGGTAACGAGTTATTTTCTGACGAAGAACTTCTCGCATTGGCTGAATCGCGTCAAGACTTGCCTTGGTATATGTTTATGTCAAATGACAGATACCAAAAGCAAACGGTACAAGGTGACTTAGAGAAAGTACGTAGCTACTACCTAGACCGCGGTTATTTGAAATTCAATATTGATTCAACGCAAGTGTCAGTAAGCCCAGATAAAGAATCAGTATACGTCACAGTAAACGTTACTGAAGGTGAGCAGTTTACTGTTAAAGAATTCGATTTTATGGGTGACTTGCTTGGCCGTGAAGAGTTAATTCGTGCGGTTATTCCACTTAAAACGGGCAAACTATACAACGGCTCTGTGGTTACTGCATCGGAAGAGTTTATCAAAAACTACCTTGCACGTTTTGGTTATGCCAATGCTGAAGTACGCACTATTCCTGATATTGACGAAGAAAATAAAGAAGTAAAATTAACTTTATCTGTTGACCCTGGTAAGCGTATTTATGTGCGTCGTATTAACATCGGTGGTAATGAAATTACGTCGGATGAAGTAATTCGTCGTGAAATTACCCAGTTAGAAGGTGCGTGGCTATCAAATAACACACTTGAGCGCTCTAAATTACAAGTACAGCGCTTAATGTATATGGAAAACGTTGAGTTTGATGTATCGCCGGTACCGGGTAAAGATGACCAAGTAGATGTTGATTTTACCGTTAAAGAGCAATCAGCTGGTAGCTTTAACGCAGGTCTTGCGTATGGTTCATACAATAAGCTGCAATTTAATATTGGTGTAAGTGAGTCGAACTTCTTAGGTACGGGTGACCAAGTTGCCTTTAACGTAAGTACTGCTAAAGGTTCTCAAAACGTAAGCTTGTCACATACCGACCCGTATTTTACGAAAGACGGTATTAGTTTAGGTAACTCAATTTTCTTCTCCAACTTTGATGCAAGTAAATACAGTCTAATCAACTATAAGAGTAAACGTTATGGTATTGGTTCAAATATCGGTATTCCGGTAAATGCCAACAACCGACTTAACTTTGGTGCGACGGTTTCTAAAGAATTCTTATCTGAACTTTCAGAATATGAACAAACGCGTATTATGCGTGAGACGTTCTTAGATCCAGAAAACCCAGATGCAGGTTTTGAATTCTTAAAGCTTGAATTAAGTGCTGGTTGGTCACGTGTAACGCTTAACCGTGGTATGTTCCCAACGGCAGGTTCTAAACAAAGCTTAACGTTTAAAGCAACGACGCCTAATTCAGATCTTAACTACTTTAAGATCAACTATGATTCGCGTTTCTACTGGCCACTAAGCACTAACCACAAGTGGGCATTTTCAGCGAAAGCTGGATTTGGTTACGGTAATGGTTACGGTACTACCAATGGTTACGATCAGATTTTACCAGTACAGGAATTCTTCCGTATTTCTGAAATGGATTTACGTGGCTTTGAGCGTAATACAATCTTGCCACAAGCGATTGTAGTATCTCCTAATTGGTTACCGGGCACACCAAACCCTGATGGTACTCAAGGGCCAATTGGTAGTGATCCTCAATTTGATACAATTCGAACAGCGGGTCGTATCGGTGGTAACGTAAAAGCCGTTGCTGGCCTTGAAATGATTGTACCTACGCCGTTTCTTGATGACGAAAACAGCAGTTCGGTGCGTACCAGCTTATTTATTGATGCGGCGAATGTTTGGGATACAGAGTTCGATGTAGACCGCTACTCTAACTTAACGCCGGATGAGCGAGCGATACTTGAAGATTATTCAGATCCAAGTCGCTTCCGTTCGTCAGCAGGTTTATCTATCCAGTGGATTTCGCCTATGGGCCCTATGGTAATTAGTTTTGCCTACCCACTGAAAAAAGAAGATGATGATAAGACTAAAGGCATCAGCTTCAACATTAGTAACACATTCTAAAAGGAATAAATTCGTGAATAAAATGATTAAAACAACCGCCATGACTTTGTTAGCTACTTTTCTAATGGGTGCTTCTGCAAGTTCATTCGCTCACAAAGTTGCTGTTGTAAATGTACAGCAAGTATTTAGTGGTTCTCCGCAGGCGTCTGCGATTAAAGCAACGTTAGAAGAAGAGTTCCGCGAGCGCAGACAAGCACTTGAAAAACTACAAGGCGATATTCGTTTTGAAGTTGAAAAATATCAGCGTGAAAACGCGACAATGAGCAAAGCGCAAAAAGAAGCAAGCCAAAAGAAAATTCAAGAGCTACAAAAAGCATTGCAAGAGCAAGGTCAGCCACTTCAGCAAGAAATGCAAATGCGTCAAGCACAGGAAACTAAAAAGCTAGAGACTGTGATCTTTGATGCTATCGCTGCAGAAGGTAAAGCAGGTAAGTACGACGAAGTAAAACCAGCGGGTTCACTTCTTTACTTCAACGAAAAATCAGTGGATAACATCACCTCTAAAGTAGCAGAGCGTGTAGCAAAGGCTAAATAATAAAGCTTATGAAATTACAGCAAATCGCTGAGATTTTAAATGCTGAGCTGGTCGGTGACGACTCGCTCAGCATTTCTCGTATAGCAACCCTAGAAAATGCGACCGGCAACGAGATTGGTTTTCTCGCTAACAAAAAGTACCGCAGCAAACTTGCCAGTACCCAAGCAGGTGCGGTGATTTTGTCACCGCAAGATGCAGATTACTTTACTGGTAATAAAATTATTGTTGCGAATCCGTACTTAGCCTACGCGTTGTTAGCGCAAGCGATGGACACCACGCCTAAACCAGCAACTAATGTTCACCCTTCGGCAATCATTGACCCAACGGTAAAGCTTGATAAAACGGTATCGATTGGTGCCAATGTGGTAATTGAAGAAGGTGTTGAAATCGCTGCCGGCAGTTCAATTGGTGCTGGTAGCTTTATTGGTAAGGGTGCTAAAATAGGGACCAATACGAAAATTTGGGCTAATGTAACGATTTATCATCAAGTTGAAATTGGTAATTCGTGTTTAGTTCATGCTAATACCGTAATCGGTGCCGATGGATTTGGCTACGCCAATGAAAAAGGTCAGTGGGTGAAAATCCCGCAGCTTGGTACTGTTGTTATTGGCGATAATGTTGAAGTTGGCGCAAGTACAACCATCGATCGTGGCGCCATTGATGATACTATCATCGAGCGCAACGTGATTATCGATAACCAAGTACAAATCGCGCATAATGTCGTGGTTAAAGAAGGTACCGCGATTGCAGGATGTACGGTAATTGCGGGCAGTACAACCATTGGCAAGTACTGCCAAATTGGTGGCTTGTCAGGTATCGCAGGACATATTGAAATTGCCGATGGTGTTGTTTTAACGGGTATGTCAATGGTAATTAGTGGCATTGATAAACCGGGTGTCTATTCTTCGGGTGTACCGCACAGTGAGAATAAAGACTGGCGTCGTAATATGGCACAGTTACGACAGCTTTCAGCAATTAATAAGCGATTAAAGGCAGTGGAAAAATCATTGCCGGAGCGTGACGAGTAGTCTTCGTCACGTACTAAATTATCGCGCAGTATAAATACGGGCGCGAAGAGATTAGTTAGGTTAAGGAAACACATTTTGGCAGAACAACTAAACAGCTTTGATATTCAAGAAATCCTAAAGCTATTACCGCATCGTTACCCAATGTTATTGGTTGATAAGGTCGTTGACTTTGAGCCGGGCAAAACGCTTCACGCGATTAAAAATGTCACAGCAAATGAGCCAATTTTCACAGGCCACTTCCCTGAGCAGCCAATTTTCCCTGGCGTAATGATTTTAGAAGCATTAGCACAAGCAACAGGTCTATTAGGTTTTAAAACAACTGAAAACCGTGGCGACAATGAGCTATATTTATTTGCAGCCATTGATAACGCACGCTTTAAACAACCTGTGTTACCAGGTGACACAATGCACTTACACGTTGAATTCTTAAAAGAACGCCGCAACATGTGGAAGTTCTATGGTGAAGCGAGAGTTGACGGCAAAGTAGTGTGTTCAGCTGAGTTAATGTGTGCAAGAAGAGAGTTATAATAAGTGATCCATCCTACTGCAATTATTGAGCCTGGCGCTCAACTTGGCAACAACGTAAAAGTTGGTCCTTACAGCTACATCGGTAACGACGTGGTGATTGGTGATGATTGTATCATCGAATCACACGTAGTGATAAAAGGGCCGTCAACAATTGGTTCTGGCAATCATATTTTCCAGTTCGCTTCAGTGGGTGAAGCGTGCCAAGACAAAAAGTACAAGGATGAACCAACCAAGCTGATTATTGGTGACAACAACGTGATCCGCGAATGTGCCACAATCCACCGTGGTACCATTCAGGATGAAGGCATCACCAAGATTGGCTCAAATAACCTATTTATGGCGTATACACACGTTGCCCATGACTGCGTGATAGGCAATAACTGTATTTTCGCTAATAACGCAAGTGCGGCTGGTCACGTACATATTGGCGACTGGGTAATTTTGGCGGGCAACTCAGGTATTCATCAGTTTTGTCATATCGGTTCACATGCGTTTATTGGCATGTACTCTGGTGTTAACCAAGATGTACCACCGTTTGTAACAACTATCGGCACACCAGCACGTCCTGTGGCAATCAACACTGAAGGTCTAAAACGTCGTGGCTTTGAGTCAGACGAAATCATGGCATTACGTCGCGCATACAAGCAGTTATATCGTAAAGGTAATAAACTGGATGCGGCACTTGTTGAAATGGAAAAAGAAGCCGAGCAGTTCAAAGCAGTGCAAAACATGATTGATTTTGCTAGAAACTCAAGTCGAGGGTTAATTCGTTAATGATCTCGGATGAGCCACTTCGAATTGCACTTATCGCCGGGGAACACTCCGGCGATATTTTAGGTGCAGGTTTAATTAAAGCACTAAAACAGCATTACCCAAATGCCACATTTGAGGGCATTGGCGGTCCGCGTATGCTGGCTGAAGGGTTTAAAACCCATTTTCAAATGGAAGAACTCGCCGTAATGGGCGTTTTTGAAGTCCTGCCTAAGTTATTTCGTCTACTCAGCATTAAAAAGCAAATTGTACAGCGTTTTATCGACAACCCGCCTGATATTTTTATTGGCATTGATGCACCCGATTTTAACTTACGCGTTGAAAAGCCGTTAAAGGCTGCTGGTATTAAAACCGTGCATTATGTTAGCCCATCGGTATGGGCATGGCGTGAAAAACGTGTTTTTAAAGTGGCAGAAGCCACTAATTTAGTGCTTGCATTATTACCATTTGAAAAAGCGTTTTACGATAAACACAATATTCCATGTGCGTTTGTCGGCCATACGTTGGCGGATGAGTTACCGCTCGAAGATGAACAAATTGCCAGTAGAACGCTGTTTGATTTATCAGCTACAGATAAAGTGTTAGCTGTTTTGCCAGGTAGTCGAGGCTCTGAAGTTACTTTATTAAGTGAACCCTATATTCAAGCGGTGTTATTACTTAAAGCAGAGATACCCGAGTTGAAAGTACTGGTGCCTTTAGTTAATGAAAAACGTAAAGAAGAGTTTTTAACTGGCGCAACCAAGCACAATGCGGTAGATATATTTACCCTTGTTGATGGCAAGTCGCGTGAAGTGATGACCGCCGCTGATGCGGTGCTCTTAGCTTCGGGTACGGCAGCACTTGAATGCATGTTACTTAAACGCCCAATGGTGGTTGGCTACAAGCTAAAAGCCCTGACATATCACTTAGTGACACGCTTATTTAAATTTAACATTGAGCACTTTTCACTGCCTAATTTATTAGCGGGCAAGCAACTAGTGCCTGAATTATTACAAAATGATTTAACCCCTGAAAACTTGGCAGCAACTTTAAAACCATTGCTAGAAGAAGATCAAACAGCATTAAAACAAACGTTTTATGAAATGCATAAGTCATTAAGGCTCGATGCCAGTAAACAAGCGGCGCTGGCTGTAAGTAACGTAATAGAGAACAAACATGACTGAGATTATTCGTCCAAATACGCAACTTATTGCAGGTGTTGATGAAGTAGGGCGTGGTCCGCTCGTGGGCGATGTGGTCACGGCTGCGGTTATTTTAGATCCATCAAAGCCAATCGTGGGTCTTGCCGATTCAAAAAAGCTAACCGAAAAAAAGCGCTTGGCACTTTACGAAGAAATTATTGAAAAGGCGCTGTGCTTTAATATTGCCCGCGCCAGCGTAGCAGAAATTGACGAGCTTAATATTTTGCATGCTACCATGCTTGCCATGAAGCGCGCGGTGGAAGGGCTTAATATTCCTGCCGAGTTTGTCTTTATTGATGGCAATCGTTTACCCGATATCACTGTACCTGCACAAGCCGTTGTGAAAGGTGATAGCTTAGTTGCCGAAATTAGCGCGGCATCAATCCTTGCCAAAGTGACCCGTGATAACGAAATGAAAGCTCTCGATACTGAGTACCCAAATTATGGCTTTGCCGGCCATAAAGGTTACCCAACCAAGGCGCATTTAGAAGCACTTGCACTTCACGGTGTTACGCCGCATCATAGACAAAGCTTTAAGCCCGTAAAAACAATAATAGAACAGACCAACAATTGCTAATTAATGCTTGGTCAATCAAGTTAGGCAGATAATGCAAGACCCTAAATTTATACACTTACGTGTTCACAGTGATTATTCAATGGTGGACGGCTTAGCAAAAACTAAGCCTATCGTCGGTAAAATTGCAGAGCTGAATATGCCTGCATTTGCCATTACTGATCAAATGAACTTGTGCGGTTTAGTGCGCTTTTACGGTGCTGCGCATGGTGCTGGTATTAAACCCATTGTTGGCGCTGATCTGTGGTTACACAGTCCTGAATTTCCCGATGAGCCTTGTCGTTTGGTCGTACTTGCTAAAAATAATGCGGGCTATAAGAACCTTACACTGCTTATTTCCAAAGCCTATCAACGCGGTCACCTTATGCAACGACCTATGGTTGATAAAGAGTGGCTTATTGAGCATAAAGAAGGCCTTATTTTACTTTCAGGTGCCAAAGACGGTGATTTAGGTAAAGCCTTATTAAAAGGCAATAATGACTTAACCAAATCCATTGGTAACTTTTATTTAGAACACTTTAAAGATCATTACTATATTGAGCTAACGCGCACTGAACGCGAGCAAGAAGAAGATTATTTGCATAGTGCGGTGGCTTATGCTCAATACTCAGGTTTGCCGGTTGTTGCCACCAACGAAGTCGTGTTTCTCAATAAAGAAGACTTTGAAGCCCATGAAATTCGTGTTGCTATTCACGATGGTTTTACCCTTGATGATAAACGCCGTCCTAAACGTTTTTCAGAGCAGCAATATTTAAAAACCGAAGAACAAATGTGTGAGTTGTTCTCGGATATTCCAGAAGCACTGGAAAACTCGGTAGAAATTGCCAAACGTTGTAATGTTACCATTCAACTTGGCACTTACTTCTTACCAGATTACCCAACGGGTTCTTTGTCGATTGAAGACTTCTTAGTAAAAGTATCAGAAGATGGTCTGGAAGAACGTTTACAGTTCTTATTCCCCGATGAAGAAGATCGCAAAGTCAAACGCGTCGAATATGATGACCGCTTAAGAATTGAACTTGACGTAATTAACCAAATGGGTTTCCCTGGTTACTTCTTAATCGTAATGGAATTCATCCAGTGGAGTAAAGATAACATTATTCCGGTGGGTCCAGGCCGTGGTTCAGGTGCAGGTTCATTAGTTGCTTATGCGCTAAAGATCACCGATCTTGATCCACTGCAATTTGACTTACTTTTCGAGCGTTTCTTAAACCCAGAACGTGTATCCATGCCCGATTTCGACGTCGATTTCTGTATGGACCGACGCGATGAAGTAATCGACCACGTTGCTAAACTCTATGGCCGTGATGCGGTATCGCAGATCATTACTTTTGGTACGATGGCGGCAAAAGCTGTAATACGCGATGTAGGCCGTGTACTAGGTCACCCTTATGGTTTTGTTGACCGTATTTCAAAATTAGTACCGGGCGATCCGGGCATGACACTGGCAAAAGCCTTTGACGTTGAACCGCGCTTGCCAGAGGCCTACGACACAGACGATGAAGTAAAAGAACTTATCGATATGTGCCGAATTTTAGAAGGCTGTACACGTAATGCCGGTAAACACGCCGGTGGTGTTGTTATTTCACCGACAACCATTACTGATTTTGCTGCACTTTATTGTGATGACGAGGGTAAATTCCCGGTTACGCAGTTTGATAAAAACGATGTAGAAACAGCAGGTCTTGTTAAGTTCGACTTCTTAGGGTTACGCACCTTAACCATCTTACAATGGGCTATCGATATGGCCAATGAGCGCTTAACGCGTGAGCAAAAAGAACATATCGATATCGCCGCTATTCCGCTTGATGATCCACCGAGTTTTGAATTATTACTGCGCGCCGAAACAACCGCAGTATTCCAGCTTGAATCACGCGGCATGAAAGACCTTATCCGTCGCTTAAAGCCCGACTGCTTTGAAGACATGATCGCACTGGTTGCACTTTTCCGTCCAGGTCCATTGCAATCGGGCATGGTAGATAACTTTATCGACCGTAAGCACGGACGAGAAGAAGTATCTTACCCAGATGCGCAATATCAGCACGAAAGCTTGCAGCCTATCTTAGAGCCAACCTATGGCATTATTCTTTACCAAGAACAGGTAATGCAGATTGCTCAGGTACTAGCAGGGTATAGCCTTGGTGGCGCTGACTTACTGCGTCGTGCTATGGGTAAGAAAAAGCCGGAAGAAATGGCCAAGCAGCGTTCAACCTTTGAGGATGGCGCAAAGCAAAATGGCGTAGACGGCGAACTTGCGATGAAGATCTTCGACCTTGTAGAAAAATTCGCAGGTTACGGCTTTAACAAATCGCACTCGGCAGCATACGCGCTAGTATCTTATCAAACGCTGTGGATGAAAACCCATTATCCAGCAGAGTTTATGGCGGCAGTTATGTCAGCCGATATGGATAACACCGATAAGATTGTTACCCTTGTTGATGAATGTGAGAATATGAAACTCACATTATTACCGCCTGATGTGAACTCTGGTTTATATAAGTTTACGGTAAATAATCAAGGCGAAATTGTTTACGGTATTGGAGCAATTAAAGGTGTAGGCGAAGGGCCAGTAGACGCAATTTTAGAAGCGCGAGAAGCGGGCGGTCCATTTAAAGATTTATTTGATTTCTGTGCGCGCGTCGATATTAAGCGTTTAAATAAACGTGTGATTGAAAAACTGATTATGTCCGGCGCGATGGATAAATTGGGTCCAGAGCAAACACAAAGTGCACGCTCTATTTTAATTGCCAGCTTACCTGATGCGCTTAAATCGGCCGATCAACACAATAAAGCTGAAGCACTAGGCCAAAGCGATTTATTTGGTTTATTGGCAACGGAGCCAGAGGAAGTTGCCGCAGCATTTGTGCAAGCGCCTAAATTTACCGATAACGAATGGTTGGAAGGTGAACGCGAAACACTGGGACTTTACTTGACCGGTCACCCAATTAATCAATACCGTAGTGAGCTTAAAAACTATGTGTCGGGTCGACTTGTCGATTTACAACCGACGGAACGTGATGTAACGTCTACAGCGGCAGGTTTAGTGATTAATGCGCGTACCTTAATTAATAAAAAAGGAAAGCGTTGGGGACTACTGACACTGGATGATAAAAGTGCCCGAATTGATATTCGTTTATTTCCTGAACAGTTCGAAACTTACCAAGAACTGCTGCAAATGAACAATATCTTGGTGATATCTGGTGTGGTCAGCTTTGATAACTTCTCAGGTGGTATTACAATGACCGCTCGCGAAGTTGCAAGTATTGAATCTGTTCGTGAAAAGCGGGTTAAAAACATAAAAATGACGGTGAAAATGCAGGAAGTGAGTGATAACTTCTTGTCTCGATTAGAGCATACCATCACCCCGTATAAATTTGGTACTTGCCCAATAAGAATTCAATATGAACGCCCAGATGCAACAACTGAGCTTTCATTAGGAACACAGTGGTGTGTTACACCCAGTGACGAGTTACTTGCTAACCTCTCACGCTTAGTAGCACAGAATATTGAACTAGAATTTAATTAGGTAGTTTAGAGCATGAGTCTCAATTATCTTGATTTTGAACTTCCAATTGCAGAGTTGGAAGCAAAAATTGAAGAACTTAAAAACGTAGGTCGCGGTGGTGAACTGGATCTGAGTCTAGAAGAAGAAGTTTCACGCCTTAAAGATAAGAGCGTAGAGCTGACCAATAAAATTTTCTCTGATCTAGGTCCATGGCAGGTTTCACAGCTTGCGCGTCACCCGTTACGTCCGTATACCAAAGACTATATCGAGCGTATTTTTACCGAGTTCGACGAATTAGCAGGCGACCGCGCATTTGCTAACGACCCGGCTATTGTAGGCGGTGTTGCGCGTTTAGATGGCGAACCAGTAATGGTTATCGGTCAACAAAAAGGTCGCGATACAGCAGAGAAAATTAAGCGTAACTTTGGTATGCCAAAACCAGAAGGCTACCGTAAAGCGTTACGTTTAATGGAAATGGCAGAGCGTTTTAATATGCCAATCATCACGTTTATCGACACACCAGGAGCATACCCGGGTGTTGGTGCTGAAGAACGTGGTCAAAGTGAAGCAATCGCTAAAAACCTTAAAGTGATGGCAGGCCTAAAAGTGCCCGTGATCTGTACGGTAATTGGTGAAGGTGGTTCAGGTGGTGCATTAGCAATTGGCGTGGGTGACCGTGTTAATATGCTTCAGTACAGCACATACTCAGTAATTTCACCGGAAGGGTGTGCATCAATTCTTTGGAAAAGTGCAGAAAAAGCGCCGCTTGCAGCAGAAGCTATGGGTGTAAGCGCTGATCGTGTTAAGAGCTTAGATCTGATCAACTCGATTGTTGAAGAGCCTCTAGGCGGTGCGCACCGTAACTACGATGCAATGGCGAAATCGCTTAAAGCACAAATTAAACGTGACTTAGGTGATTTGAAAGCTTTATCATTAGAAGAAATGTTAGAGCAGCGCTACGAGCGTTTAATGTCTTTTGGTTACTGCTAATTAAAAGACTTTGGAAAAAGCCGCATTTTGCGGCTTTTTTTGTTTATGAAAGATATTTATTCCACTTTTAAATATGAGCTTAACAACACCGAAAAAACGCGCTTTACTGTTGCGCTTTCTGGCGGTGTTGACTCGGTTGTATTATTACATTTAGCGAAGCGTTTTCGCGAATTCACGCACATTGAAATCGACGCTGTGCATATCAACCATGGCTTAAGTGATAATGCCGATATGTGGCAGGCGTTTTGTGCCGATTTATGTCAAAAATGGCAAATCCCGTTTAAGGCGTACCGAGTAAGCGTGAAAAAAGCCAGTCGTGAAAGCTTAGAGGCGGTGGCGCGCACGGCACGTTACAACGCACTAAAAGCGCACTTGCATAGCGATTCAGAATTATTACTTGGACAGCACCTTGACGACCAAGTGGAAACGTTTTTTATTCGTTTAAAACGCGGAGCAGGGCTGTTGGGTTTAGGTGCGATGAAGCAGCGCACTCACATTGAAAATGGGTTACCTGTATTTCGTCCATTATTAGGTATTATGCGTAAAGACATTGTTGAGTATGCAAAGGCTCAGCAACTTTCGCATATCAATGATGAATCAAATCACGACGATCGCTTTGACCGAAATTTTTTACGCAATAAAATCCTTCCTGAACTTAATAAACGCTTTAAGGGCTTTAGCAATACCGTCGCTCGTGTAGTGAATTTGCTGCAATCGCAACAACAATTGCTGGATGAATACATTGCCGAAGACGCGAAAAAGTGTATTTTTCATCAGCGTTTTCTGCTCAATGAGGTGATTGGTTTTTCTCGCGCGCGCATTGATAATTTAATACGTTATTGGCTACAGCAAAATAAGCTAGTTTTGCCATCTCAAAAGGTGCTAGACCAAGTTTACCAGCAAGCATTTAATGCAAAATTAGATGCGCAAGTGAGTATTGAATGTTGTGGTTTTGCGATTAAGCGCTACCAAGATGCTTTATTTATCGTGTTACCTCAGGCGGTGCCTGAAAATCAAGATAACATTGGGCTAAGCTCAGTGACTATTGAGAGCCAAGAGTTTAGTGTAGAAAAAAGAGCGCAAGGTGCACGCGCGCCATTTATGGATGAACATGTTAATCTGCGTTTTGATATTGGCGCTGAAAAGTTTACCTTGCAACACCGAAACTGTACTAAATCGGTTAGTACATGGCTGAAAGAGGCTGGTATACCACCTTGGCAACGCCCATTGGTTGCAGGAATTTACTATAATAATCAACTTGTTCAAGTAATTGGCTTGGGCATATCAAAACATGCATACGCCGAAAATGGGCTATGTTGGCAACAAAAGGAAACAAATGAAAACTAGTCAAGCAGTTGGTTTTTCACTTATCGGGCAAGCTTATATCGGCTTAATTGTATTTGCAGTGGTGTTAGCGGTGAGCCTTATTTTTTCGTTTAATCTTACTGTGGTGCTCTATGGCGCTATTTTTGGCGCGATTACTGCTGCATTGCTGCTGTGCTATTGGTTAGGAAAAGGCGGAAGTTTTTTTTTGTTAGCGGTAATGTGTCCACTTATTTGTATTATCGTGACACCAGTCACCAGCTTTTTGGAAATAGCTAATGTGCTCGGGGCTTTTTTTGTTGGTTTGTGTTCGCTGCTTACCGGTTATCGTCTAAAAAAAGGAAGCTAATGCTTCCTTTTTTCTTTCTGGCTACGCCTTAGTTTGTTTTGCAACAATCCCGTCCGTCTTGTTTTGCTGCATAAAGCGCTCTATCGGCACGTTCAAAAATACTGTTAGGAATATCTTTTGCCTTACTTAATGAAAAACCAATACTGGTGGTTACAGAATGGGTTTTCAGTAGTTGGTGACTGTGCACGCGTTTTTTAATGCGATTAGCTAAGATATGACTTACGTCAAAGTTATCATCATCAATTAAAATGGCAAATTCATCACCACCAAACCTAAATACGGTGTCTGTGCCTCTTACGCAGTCTGTCAGAATATTGGCAAAATCAATCAATACTTGATCGCCCACTTGATGCCCATGTTGGTCGTTTACTTGCTTAAAGTTATCTAAATCTAACAACATTAAGCCAAAGCTGCGGTGATGACGGCGGCTTCGCTCAAGTTTGCGGTATAGGCAATCGTCAAACATGCTGCGGTTATTTAGCCCGGTTAATGCATCTTTGGTAGCCAGTTTTTTCACGCGTGAAAACAATAGTGCATTGCGCAGAGGGTAGACAAGTGCGGTATGTAATCTTGCTAATTTCTGCTTTGCGTATTGTGGTAGATTTTGGCAAAAGTAAATAAGCTGGCCAAGACGTTCGCCATCTGCCATCAGATCAAAGGCGTGGTTTTCACCTTCTATTTTACTGCCAGTCATTTCAATTACCCCTTCGGTACTATGAAATTGTAGGCCTGAAAATTGCACTACGCGTGACGCTTCAACCGAAAAGATGTTTAATAATTTTGTAAGCTCAAGTGTTTTTTGAAGTTGCGTTACTAACGCATGGGTATGGCTTATGTCGTTCTGTTCAGAATAGATCTGGCCATACGGCAAATAATCGCCGTTGCTGTCTGTTTGACGCGTTAAAACATGTACGTTTTCCACTTAACTACCCTCATACTACCGCAAAATATTAAGTACATGGATATTTAAGCAAAATCTAAGCCATTTTTATTAAGTGGCAGAAAAACAGACACTTGCTATATTTAATTGATTAGAGAGACTCGCTTCTAATGAATTCGTCATTTTTTCGACATAACGCATATTACGATGGCAGAGGTGGTGTTTGCAGCATACGTTTGGTGTTTACTTCTATATATTGATTGCCGCTGTGGTTCTGATCTGGCTGTTTAAACGCTTTAATCTGCCACCCATTTTAGCTTATTTAGCGGTGGGCATCCTTGCCGGTAAAGACGGCTTTGCGTGGCTTGAACAAAGTGAACAAATGCACTTTATTGCCGAACTTGGCATCGTTTTTTTGCTGTTTAGTTTAGGGTTAGAGTTTTCAATTCCTCGTTTACTGGCTATGCGCCACATTGTTTTTGGCGTTGGCGTAATGCAAGTCGTAATAACTACCTTAGTGGTTATGGTGCTATTGTGGTTATTTGGAATTTCAATGATAGCGGCGTTTAGCATTGGTAGTTTAGTTGCCTTGTCGTCAACTGCTATTGTGGTTAAACAAGTCAGTGGCTCGCCATTATTGCGCTCAAGACCAGGGCAGCTGGCAATTGGCGTTTTGCTATTTCAAGATATCGCGGTAGTGCCTTTATTAATCGCGCTACCGCTTTTGGCAAATGGCTCAGAGTCGTTATGGACCACCATTTTAACGGCGTTGGCAAAAGGCGGTGTGGTTATTGCGCTATTGATGGCCGTTGGCAAATGGGTTCTACCGAGAATTTTCAGTGAAATAGCGCAAACACGCAGTGATGAGTTATTTGTGTTGACCACCATCTTGGTTGCACTTATTGCGGCAGCGATAACCTCTGCTTTTGGCTTATCAATGGCACTAGGTGCTTTTCTTGCAGGCATGATGTTAGGTGAAAGTGAATATAAGCATCAACTCGAAGCCGATATCCGCCCATTTAGAGATATTTTAATGGGGTTATTCTTTATTACCATTGGCATGCAGCTTGATATGGCGTTTGTTGTGGCTAACTTGCAGTGGATTGCACTTGGGTTATTTAGCTTGCTGACACTGAAAGTAGCGATTACGTATTTTGTGACGAAAGTGGCGGGTGAGAATCATGAAAATGCGTTGGCAAGTGCACTTATGTTATGCCAAATGGGTGAATTTAGCTTTGTCTTAATATCACTCGCATTAAAATACGCTTTGTTAAATTCGGCGAATGCATCCTTGCTGTTGTCGGTTGGTGTATTAAGCATGGCGATAACGCCTTATTTGGTGGATAACGGCGCTTTGCTGTCGTATAAAATTCTCAATAAAGTTGCCCCTAATTTGCTGACAAAAAATAGTCAAAGTTATGACAACAGCGATGCCCAGTTCGACGAGTTTAGTCAACATGTTGTGATTTGCGGATATGGTCGTGTAGGGCAAATTATCGCGCGTTTTTTAAAAACGGAAGCAATTCCGTTTGTTGCGATAGATAGTGACACAGTGCGCGTTAAAGAGGCGCAGGCCGCTGGAGAAAATATCTATTTTGGTCAGGCAAAGCAAAAAGAGGTGCTAAAAGGTGCCAATATTGCAAAAAGCCGCCTAGTGATTATAACCTTCGCCGATAAAGATAGCGCATTTGCAATTATTAACAGTATTAAGCAGCTTGCGCCTAAGGTTAAAATTTTAGTGCGCATGCGCGATGATAGGTATTTATCTGAGCTTAAAGATAAAGGCGTTACAGAAGTGGTGCCGGAAAAGCTAGAGGCCAGCCTTATGTTGGTATCACATGTACTGTTTTTAACCGGGGTGCCGATGCGTCGTATTTTAAGGCGTGTGCAAGCAGAGCGTAGCAATCGCTATGGCTTACTGCATGGTTATTTCCCAGGTGATAGTACGCCATTGACACCCGATTCATCTGATCATCTTGAATTTTTGCATGCAATCGCGATTACCGAAGATGCCTATGCACGAGGATTATCTTTAGGTGATTTAAACTTAACTAAACGACGAGTCGATGTAACCGGACTTCGCCGTGATGGTAATGAATTAAGTTTTCCGCCAAGTGATACTGTATTAAAAGCGCAGGATATTTTAATTGTGCGCGGCAAACCGCGCCGTGTTGAACGTGCTGAGCGTTTTATACTAGAAGGGCGCTAGCCCGTTTATAGTAAACTTACTGCATATTGGTGAACTCTAAAAACGCCATTATTTCATCTAATTGTGCCAAACCATCTTGGTAGCCAATATCAATCAAATGCTGGGTGTATTCCTTTTCAAAGAGTAAATAACTCACCAGTGACGATTCTGAATGCTTTTTCACACCAATACTGCGCAGTAGCATTTTTATTGACACTGGCATAGTGTCGTAGTACTGCGTTGCAATGGCATTAAAGTTTTGCGAGGGGTTTATCACAAAGTGCGCGATGCGCTTAAGTTCTTTATGTTTATCGCGCGCAGGAATAAGGGACAACGTTCGGTTAATACGTTCTAGCCGTTCAATGTCTGCACGTAAGGTGTCGGAGAAAATGGTATCGAGCAAATGGCCGGCAATCGTTGAAATACCGGGGTAGTGTGGCTGAAAACCAAAATATTTATTATCGATAGGTTGCTCAACACCAATTACAAAGACTTTTTCCGCGCCTAAATGAATTGCAGGGCTCAGCGGAGCATGTTGGTGTACCGAACCATCGCCAAAGTAGCCTTGACGAATTTTGGTGCTCGGGAAAACCATAGGAATGGCACTGGATGCCATTAAATGTTCAATATTAATTGTGGTTTTTTCACCACGCCGTTTAGCTCTGCGCCAAGAGTTGGCATGCTTAGCTTGGAAAAAGGCGACGGAATCACCGCTCGAATAACTCGAAGCGGTAATCGATAGTGCTTCTAAATAGTCGTTGCGAATATTATTGTCGATGCGTTTTAAATCGAGTACTGAGCGCAATAATTCTCGTAGTGGTTGGTTATTGAGCAAGCTTGCGGGTGGGTGGTTTTCATAATCCGACTGAAAACTACGTAACATATTAATAAAAATATGACCAAATACCGATGAAAAGTTGGTGTGATAAACCTGCTCGGTGCGAAAATTTTTCCACACATGTTCTAACTTTTTAACGGCTAGCTGATAGCACGAAGCGTAACAACCGAGCGCCGTTGCATTAATTGCGCCCGCAGATGTACCATTTATGATGGCAAATGGTGTTACTTGATTACGCGGCAGGTTTTTCGCAATCGCTTTTAAAACGCCTACTTGATAAGCCGCTCGTGCGCCACCACCAGTAAGTAGTAATGCAATTTTTGTTTTATGTTTTGAACTATTCCCGCTACTATTCATCAGATACTTTGTATTCTCCCTTTATTGTTAATTTAGAGCACTTTAGATCTAAAATAAATATTTGAACAGTGAAAAATATGACAACGAATTCTCAAAATAAATTACCTTACATTGTCGGACTCTCTCTGGTAGCAATCGTGATTGCGGTAGCAGCCATGCAATTAATGAAAGGCGACAAACCAGTAGAGCCGGGTGAACGGCAAGTAATTGAATTGCCACAACCCACTGAGCCTGTAGAGACAGAGCAAGAAACACAAGTTGTGACCAATGATCCTGTAATTGAACCAGTTGTTGAGCAAGTGGTTGTAACTAAAGAGCCTGAAGTTGAAGAGCCAGTAACGCCAGAAGTGACACGTGTGTTGCCTTCGCTCGATGATAGCGATTCAGTTGTACGAGAGTCGCTAGCAGATGTTGTATCAGTGAGCATGTTAAAACTTGTTGTTAGTGACGATTTAATTCGCCGTGCGGTGGTTTACATCGAAAACTTAGCGGACGGTAAGCTTGCTAAAAAGCACCAAATGTTTGTTGCGCCAAAACAAGCGTTTAGCGTAAACGACGGTGCCATTATTACCGTAAATCCAGAGAGTTTTGAGCGCTACGATCCGTATGTCAGCTTGTTTACTAAGCTTTCGGAAAAACAAATTATCGCATTAATTGATGAGTATAAGCCGCTGATCCAAGATGCTTATGATGAGATTGGTTTATCGGATTATGAATTTGAACAGCGCCTTGCACTGGCGATTCAGCATTTACTTGATACTCCAGCTGTTCCACTAGATACGCCGCTTACAAGTCAGTCTGTAACATATAAATATGCGGTACCTGAGTATGAAGCCTTATCTGATGCACAAAAACAGCTACTGCGTTTAGGTCCTGATAATATGGCGCAGGTGAAAACCAAGTTATCGCGTTTGTTAAAACAGCTTTAAGGTTAATTGTTGCGCAGTTGATTAGCATGCACAAAGTTTTGCTTGAACTTCATCAGCAAAATAGTGATAATCCCTGCGCGCAGTTGAGCAAAACCCTTTGTTTAACTGAGTTATTATGGTGATCTTATTGGTCCTCCCGCAATAATAGCGCGTGAATCTGGTCAGGCCCGGAAGGGAGCAGCCACAGCGTGTGACTTATGTGCCGGGATGTGGCTGGTAAGATTGCCACCCAACTTCTCTCTTTTGATGTTTGAAGTGTAAGTCTACAAATTTGTATCAAAACCCTGCATAAAATTTGAAGAATAATCCTGCATAGTCTAATTATTATATAATGTCACATCATTGGTGATGATTATGATAAGGCGTAAACTAAAGCATTCCAGAGTTAAGAATCTCTATAAGTTTGCAAGTCAAAAGAATAAAGCTACTTGCTTAGTTGAGTCATCTTTAGAATTCGATGCATGCTTTCACTTTGAATACTCACGCGAAATAAAAAGCTTTGAAGCACAACCGTTAGGCTTTGAATATGAGTTTGACGGCAGAATTTGCCGTTACACGCCGGATTTTTTGCTAACGCATCATGAGAAACCGCAAAAATATATTGAAGTGAAACCTTTCAGTAAAATTGCGAACTCTGAATTTAGAGCACGTTTTGCGCAAAAACAGTTAGTTGCCAAAGAACAAATAGGCATTGAACTGATATTAGTCACCGACAAACAAATTCGTGTTTATCCTACCTTAGACAACTTAAAATTGCTTCATCGTTATTCAGGATTTCAGTCTTTAACCGAGCTTCAGCTTTCTATCATTCAGCTACTCAACCAATGGCGAAAACTCACTATTCAAAATTTGGTGAAGACTCTAAAGGCTTCCATCGGTGAGATACTTGCCTCTGTATATCGTTTATTGTCTCTAGGCAGTGTTAATTCAGACTTAAACACAGAACTTACTTTAGAGTCGGTGATTTGGGCTGATGGAGTTTGAAGACGAGTTTAGCTTTGAGGAAGCACCGCAAAAGTTAGCTAAAACTGCTAATACAGAAGAGTCTAATCCTCAACCTCGTGATTTAGAGTCACTATCTAAGGAAGTGCAGGAAGCTACACTTGCTCGACTTAAATATGTTAAGTGGCTTAAACAGCGTTTAATTGGAGGTTGGACACAAAAAAATTTAGCGCCATTACTTGCTGAAATGCCTGAATTTGAAGGACAAGAAAAACCAAAGTGGCGCACGGTTGCTGGTTGGTACGCTGACTATATTAAAGCCGAAGAAGACATTCATGCATTGATCCCAAAGCACCATCGTAAGGGCAACCGCCAAGCACGCAGCGATACAGACAAATTCTTTGAACTTGCCCTTACTCGTTACCTGACGAAAGAGATCCCGAATGTTGCATCTGCACACCGTTTTTATTGCGACCAAATCGTTTTAGAAAATGAAAAGGTTCTAGGTGAGCCACTAAAACCACTCACCTATAAAGCGTTTAAAAACCGCATTGATAATCTACCTCAGTATGAAGTGATGCTTGAACGTTATGGTAAACGCTTAGCCGATATTGAATACAATAAAGTGATGAGCCATAAAAGGCCCACTAGAGTGCTTGAGCGTGTTGAAATAGATCATACACCACTAGATCTTATTCTTCTCGACGATGAACTTGATGTGCCACTGGGAAGACCAACTTTAACTTTGCTTATCGATGTTTATAGCCATTGTGTTGTTGGCTTTTACCTTGGTTTTCAGAGCCCTGGTTATGATGCTGTACGTAGAGCAATTACTCATGCGATGAAGCCTAAAATCTATCTTAAAAGTACCTATCCTGAAGTCGTAAATGAATGGCCATGCTGTGGGAAGATAGAAACTTTAGTAGTTGATAATGGTGCCGAATTTTGGTGCCAGTCATTAGAACTTGCGTGTGAAGAAGTTGGAATAAATATTAGTTATAACCCTGTTGGCAAACCTTGGCTAAAGCCCTTTGTTGAGCAGTTTTTTAAAACCATTAACGAAATGATGCTTTCGCCATTCCCCGGTAAAACATTCTCAAACATGCTCGCAAGGCACGATTATAACCCGAAAAAAGATGCCATATTGCGTTTTGGCACCTTTACCATGTTGTTCCATAAGTGGATTGTTGATGTTTATCATCAATCCGCTGATGCCAGATTTAGATATATACCCTGTGAAGACTGGAACAAAGGGTTTGCTGTACTGCCTCCTGCTCAGCTTACACAGCAAGATACAGACAAACTTGATGTTGTTATGTGCATGGCGAAAGAGAAAACATTGCGTAAAGGCGGTATTAAGAATCTACATATTAACTATGACAGTGACGAACTCTCTGTATATCGTAAACGATATTGCGCCAAAAAGAGCATAAAGGTTAAGGTTAAAATAAACCCAGATGACCTATCGTATGTATACGTCTACTTAAATGCGCTAGAGAACTATATTAAAGTGCCAAGCATTGACTTAGACGGCTACACAATGGGGTTGTCTCTGGTCAGGCATAAAATACACCTTAAATTTCACCGAGACTACATTCAGGGCAAAGTAGATCTATTGGGGCTTGCCAAGGCACGGCGATTTATTGATGAACGAGTGAAAGAAGAGGCGCGACAGCTTAAAAACGTAGTGTCAAAAACCAAAGTCACTGGCACCAAAGCAATGGCCAGGGCGCAGGGGATCGACAATACTCAAGTCAAATCGATTGTTACAATACCTGAGGCAAAGAAAACTGAACCAAGCCCCGCTGACACTAAGGTTAAAAAAGACGTTGAGAACTGGGATGATTTTGTCTCAGATCTTGAGGCGTTTTAGTTATGTTGACTCAGGCCAAAAAGGCAAAACTCAATCAATTTAAAGCGGTGTTTATTGAATACACCATACCAAAGACCATCATAAACGATTTCGACAAACTGCGTTTGCATTACGACCTTGCAGGTGAAAAGCCATGCATGATGCTAAGTGGTGATACTGGCTGTGGTAAATCAGCATTGATTAAACATTACTACGATAACAATCCTCCTCACTTTGCTGATGGTCAGCGCAAAGTACCTGTACTGCTTAGCCGAATACCGAGTAACCCATCAATTGAATCCACCCTAAAGCAGTTGCTACACGACCTTGGGCAGTTTGGGGCTAAATCTAGCAAACGACTTAAAAATGGCAATGAAATAGCGTTGGCTGAAAGCTTAGTTGAGCAATTAAAGCGCTCAGGTACGGAGTTAATAATTATTGATGAATTTCAAGAGCTTGTTGAAAACAATCTAGGAAAAAAGCGTCGAGATATAGCTAACCAGTTTAAATACATCAATGAGAAAGCAGGGATCTCCATTGTATTAGTCGGTATGCCTTGGATAGAGCAAATAGCCGATGAGCCTCAGTGGTCATCACGTATTTTTATTCGGCGCTTTATTCCTTATTTTAGAATCTCAAAAAAAGAAGAGCTTCAACTTTTTATTCGTGTTCTTAAAGGGTTTGCAAATCGGCTGCCATTTTCAGACAAGCCCCGTTTTGAGAATTTGGATATTGCATTATCGCTTTTTGCAATTTCAAATGGTTGCCTTAGAAAGCTGAAAAACTTTTTAGACTCAGCACTTACTGAAGCACTTATCACTGATGCGGTAACGCTGAACAAGCATTGTCTAAGTTCTGCATTTAAAGCTTGGCGGCCAGAGCTCGATAATGTGTTTGAGATGAATGTTAATGAAATTCAAGGTTGTGAGGTGGAACAGTATTCAACGTTTAAACCTGACGGACCTCAAGATGAAGATCCATTTATAGATACCCAATTTTGTAATAAAGTGCCTCTTGTACAGTTGCTGAAAAAGTAAAATACAAATCTGACGACTAATTCTAAGGCCTAAATAATTCCTAACTTTATATCATATTATTAAAGGTTGCACTTTAATCTTCTCTCTTTGTTTCAATTAATGGTGGAATAGATAATGCTTTGTAATTTAACGTGTTTGTTATATTGTTAGCAAATATATCATTGAACTAAATAACTATTTGATTTCACAGTTGATACAAGGATTTTGCTATGACTACATATATTCCGCTGGACCAATCAGAGTCTGCGGAGCAAATTATACCCGAAACGATTTTACCTAAACTTATTTATAATGAATTAGTTAAACTCATCGCTAGTGCTAGGGATGCAGCGAAGTCCGTAGACAATAACTACAATAAATCAGAGCGCAGTCACAAAGCGATTTCTATTGACGGGGAGCGGGGCTCGGGCAAAACCTCAATTTTGGTGAATTTAAAAAGTTACATTGAAAGTACAAAACCTGAGCTACTCAATGATGTTCATATATTGGAACCTATTGATCCTACTTTACTTGAAGATGGTGAATCATTGTTTTTACATGTTATTGTTGCTGCAGTTCTCCATGACGAGGATATAAAAAAGGCACAATCCGGCAATGTAAATAATGATGTTAGTTTTTCCCACACATTGGAAAAGCTAGCTAGTGCTTTAGAGTCTGTGGATGACCAAAAAGATTTACGAGGTATGGATAAGATCCGTTCCCTATATGGTAATAAGCATTTAGTTAATTGTGTAACTGATTTTTTTAAAAGTACTTTGAGGCTTTTAAATAAGCAGTTATTGGTTCTACCGATAGATGATGTTGACACTTCATTAAACCTCGCTTTTGAAAACCTAGAGATTATACGCCGCTATTTGGTGGCTCCATGTGTATTGCCAATCGTCAGTGGAGACCGAAAACTCTATGATGAGGTTTGTTGGCGTGATTTTCATGGCCGTTTGATGAAGGACTCTGCGTATCAGAAGTTGCAGGCCTTTAATATTGCGCAAGACTTAGCAAACGAATATCAACGTAAAATTTTGCCATTGCCACGCCGTCTAAGCATGCCCGAAGTAGAAAGCTACTGGAGTAATTCTGGAATAAAACTGGGTACTGTAAGTGGTATACCTTTAAGGAATTTTATTGCTTGGTTAGAGATCTTTTTAGCAGGCCCTGTAAATGGATTGGAAAATAGCCGGTTAACATTACCGATACCTTCAGTGAGGGCTTTAACGCAGTTTATAGCTCACTGTGGTAGTTTAATTACTACTCTACCAAATGAAATTAGGGAAGATATTGAGCCAATTAAAGTTCAACGTTTATGGCAAATGCCTAGTGTATCAATAGATGCTATTGAAGCGTTTCAAATAGAATACCAGAAAATTCATCAGCAAAGCTCTCGAGACTACAAACCTGCATATAAAGCGTTTGACGAAAAACAGAAGATATCTCCTGATCCGACCCCAAGTAATTTAGAGACTGATTCGTCAAAATTAACTCGTATTTGGGTTGATAGCCTTGTCTCATATTTTCAGCATGAAACAAGAGCATGTGCAATTAATCTTACACTTAAAGCAAAGCAAAGCTGGTTAAATAATGGAGAAGGTACCTACAGCCATAGTTCTTTATTTGCGACACCGTTGTTTCAACCTTTGACTCACTCAATTCAATTTAAAACGAGTGAATTGCAAAATGATCTTGCAGAATGGGATACCCATTTAACCGGTCGTTTACCTGTAAGCTGGGTTGACGAGATAAAAAGCCAAAAAACTGCGGTGCCTTATCCTGTCCCAGAAGTTGGAGTAAACTCTGCTTTGAACTGGCAATATTGGATGTCAATTAATAATGTGATAGAAGCAACCGAACAACAAAAGAACAAAGCAATTTTCTTCATTTCAGCACTGTGCCATCGTAATTATTATACAAACAATAAACGCTCAATGATGCTCAACATAGGTCGCGTTTTTGAAGTTATAATTGCAAGCTTGGTTTCTGACCCTGATTCAAATCAGTTTGATAGTATTAGGCAAAGAGCTCCTTTCTATTCAACTAGCGATATTGCTCCAACAAAAACTTTAAAATTTGGTGAGGAGCAAAAAAAGCAAGGTATTTCGTTAGAGTACGCTGCTAGAGAAACCATAAATGATATTCCTTCAGTGGTTTATGAACAAATTGACCTTTGTTGGCAAGAGTTACTGGAAGAAGTTGTTACATGGCGCAAAGAATATGAAATAGATAAGCTTAATCTTTCTCCTTGGTTGGTTTACAAGGTGTTCAATAAGGTCTTTAGCCAAGTCGCCAATGATGATTATTACAGCACAGGTATGAAAAGCGTTGATTATGCTTTAGATATTGCAGCGAAAGCATTTTATGGTACTTGGTCAGCCTTTGGTTCTTTCGAAAAAGGAGAATTATTTGGTCTTCCTACTATTGTAGCGAACACGAACATTAATACTTCAAGAAATTTTGAATCTCACAATGAACATTTTTCTCAAAATATTTTACCATTTTCAGACAGACTAAATGCTTCGGATGAGGAGTTAGAGGCGCGTAAAAATTATGGTTTATTCACAAGAACAGTAACTCAAGCACTTGCAGGGCACCCATTTAGAAAATGGTTGAATGATGTTTCTAAAGTTAAGTGGCAATCTAATGATAACGGTACAACTGATGTACATCAAAAGCTTAAACAAACCGAAAAAATCATAAAGCCAATTGAACCCCACAAAGAATATATATGTGAGGTTCTTAAAATCGACCCTTATACAAAACTTACGCAGAACGCAATTTCGAAAGCAATGAAAAAGAATACTTGGACAAGTCAGACCTTTTTGCAGCATCTGAAGATATTGAAAAAAGATTATAATGAAAAAGCATGGAATGCATTTGAAAAAGCAGGCAATAAACTATTTTTCGATAAAGGTAGTGACTGATGTTATATCGTCAGTTAAGTGAGCATGCAGCAGGTTGTTTTTACAGTGATGAACAGGTAGCGAAACTCCTGTGGCAATTTTTGCGCTCACCACAAGACGATACATTTGGTGACATGTGGCAATTGCTTCAAAATGAATGCTATCAATTGCTTACTTCGAGTGTGGATACACGTTACCCTCGAGAGTTTAGACTAAATGACATCCGAGCACTAATGGGTCAGCAGTGTAATGCTGGCCTATTTGTTACCTCTTATTTGCCATGGCTGGATGAATTAGCTGATTCGTTACTGATACGGAATGGAGACTACCTGCAATTTAGAGAATCTAAAACTCAAGCTTATGTGCGACTTGCCGCAGAACTTGACCCTTCGTTACTAGCTGGCTGGCAACTCGCTGATTGGTTACAACAAAACCCAATACCTCAAATCCACGATATTAGAAGAATAATTAATGCTCAATTACCTTTCTTTGCTCCTCCTGCAAATTCGGCGAAGCCATTTGCCGAAGGACACGTTCATGTTTGGGGAGTTACTACAGAAAGCCTTATTTTTAGTGAGATTTTGTTCCAATCAAAGCCTCTTAAAACCAAAAGTTCGGCTTTATCTAGTGAATTACTAAGCGACGTTCAGACAGACAAGTTGTTAACTAGAGCTAGAACTCTATTTGCAGATATTATTAACTTTGCAAAGGCGGCTAATTTTAATCCAGATAAGCAACAAGATAATGTTCCGACTAATTCTTTCAGTCATTGGCTACAGATACGTGATGAGTCATTTCGGACGAGCAATGATTGGGAATTATTAGCAAAATTGCCACACAATATTAAACAATTAAATATTCAATGGTTACTGTCCGAATTCGCTCAGGCGATTTGTCAACGACAAGCAAATTGCTGGTTATGGCTGCACGTGTTTTTAAGTTTTATTTACAAAAATTCCAGTACGTGCCCATCGACTCGTGTCGCAATACTTTGCTTCTGGCAAACTATGAACGCACTCAGACGTCGTTTAATTATGGATGGACAGGGACTTTCACGTTTTGTAGAAACTTATAATGGAAGCTATTTACGCAAAATTGGCCAACCTTACCAAGATAATATTCGTAGGATTTTTGCTGGCAAAGACGATATTGCAGAGATTAAATCTGGACTTTTCTCATTCACAAATAAAAGTATAGAAAATTTTTCTCACGCACTCCTTTCTTCTTCAAATGTTATACTACCTAAAGCACCGTATATTTTTGGGGAGCATGAAATTGTTTTAAATGAAGGTGCTCTTCGTTATATTGATTGTTTAGAGCGTTGGCACTATTGTGGTCACTTTTCCCGTTCACAATCAGCTGGAATAGGAAAAAGGCCTAAAGCTGATTTAAAAGATAATTGGAAAAAAGCAGCTAAATTACTTCGTAAGTTAAACTCTCAATCTGGTTGGAGTGAGTCTACCTTTCTGGGAGGCAAGTTAAATCCAAACTTTCATTTTCAACCAAACAGGTGGTTTAGAGGTTTAGATGTTGCAGGTGATGAAAATGCACTCAAAATTGAGTCTTTTGCACCAATGTTACGTTGGTTGAGATCAGGGTTACATTCAAAAAGTGCGACTGAAACAGCGAGCAAGGACTTTCATTTTAGCATTCATGCGGGTGAAGATTACGCGCATCCCCTGTCGGGAATGCGACACATAGATGAAACAGTTCGTTTTTGTGATATGCGTGGTGGTGATAGACTTGGTCATGCTTTAGCGCTTGGTATTGAGCCTGCCAAATGGGCAAAACGACAGGGAGAAATGGTTCTTTATGCTGATGAACATTTGGATAATTTAGTTTGGATGTGGCACTACGCAACGGTCTTAAGTACCCAACTTCCGCTAGCTCAACAAGTTATCCCATTGCTCGAAAGGCGTATAGCTCGTTTTTATAATAAAGTCAGCTGGTTAAAACAGCCCAAGTTTCATGATGAGGTTGAGGCGCAGTCCGAGGCTCCTCTTTTTGACTCTCAAACGGATAAGTTAACTCCAGATATTCTATATCGTGCTTGGTTGTTAAGGAGAAACTGTTATTTCAGATTGAAAAATCTTCATGGCAACAACCCTATGTCTGCAATGGAGGTGGTTGCTCTGCCTGATTGGGCGAGACTTTGTGACGACGAAAACCTTGCATCGATTATTTATAAAAGTCGTCATTCAAGCCTACTCAGTGACGAGGCTGATGCTATGGTTATTGTTCGTGTAGCTAATGAGTGGGAAGCTCAGAACAATATTGGTCTTTCATCTTCTTGTGGTCAATTAGAGCGCAACCAAAACAAAAAAATTATCGAGGATATTGATACTCCAGCTGAACTAGAGTTTATGGTTGCAATCCAAGATTATCTTCTTACACAATATGATAGTCAGGGCATCATTATCGAAACGAACCCCACCTCAAACGTTTATATTGCTAGGCTAAAAAGTCACAAAGAGCATCCAATTTTTCGTTGGAGTCCACCCGATGAATCCGTTCTCATCAATGGGAATGCCTTCAACCGATTCGGTTTGCGGAAAGGACCGGTTAAAGTGTTGGTAAATACAGATGATCCTGGGATAATGCCGACAACTCTTCGTACTGAGTATATGTTATTGTGGGAAGCAGCAGTACAGCAGGGCATTGGGAGTACAGTTGCGGAGCGTTGGTTAGAGTCTATTCGCCAATTTGGATTAGAACAATTTCATCGCAGTCACCTACCTGTTTTTGAACCCATTTAACAAGAGTAAACTTTAATGAGTGATCAAGAAAATACACCCATTTCAACATTTGATGAATTGAACATTCAGATACAAGTCAAAAAGGGCGAGTTTGAATCAAAGCAACAAGCAAGTTATTGGCAGCGGTATGTGATACGCCGAATACCGCTTTTCACAATTCCGGTTTTAATTTTTTATTTAACGATATTTGCTTTGGGATTTGTAAAAGACATAGGTACCCAAGTTGCAAACTCGTTGGTACCGAGTCTACCATTTTCTGTTTATATAACCTCAGATACACTTTGCACGTTATGTGCAGTTGTCTTAGTTCATTTTGTATTTGTAGGTCTAAAATATAAGGGGATGGATAAAATATGGCGTTTATTAAATAAACTTGTTTTTAATGTGTTGATGATAGCTATCATTTATAGTGTCTCAACCCTTATTTATAAAGAAGTACATACAGTTGCGCTAGGGATCGTTGTGTTTGTACCTTTATGTATTTTACCTCCTCTTGTTGATAAGACGCTCGGTTGGACACGGCAAAATGATAGATTCAAATTATTTTCGTCAAAGATGCAGGCATTGATTGAACTAAATCTAGCCAGAGAAAGCTTTGGTGTTGCAATTAGTGAGCGTAACATTCTGGAATATTTAGGGGTATTAGAACAGTTCGAAAGTCAAAAATATAATGATACGGTTTCTGATTCATTCTATATCTTAAACAAAATTGAGCAACTGAAGCAGCAGGTATAGAAATCAATTACTATTGTGAGGTCTTTAAGTGTACTTCGGTTTAACAGTTACGAAAGAGTTTTTAGTTATTGCAATTTAAAGCCAATAACCATTAAGATTTAGACGTTGAAGATAAGGTGACCATCTTGTTTGACTTATTTCTTAAGGTGGACGTAAATTCTCAGATTTTACATTCGATTAGTTTCTACTCAGTCACAGCAAATAGCGCCTCTTTTGATGAATACGAACAGAGAGGTGAGGGTAATTTACACAGGGTCAAATAAGTTTTTAATTTTCTCAATGATACCAAAGGAAGAAGCTTACTCTCGAAATTTGTAATATGAATCTGTTGATGGGAGTTTGCATGTAAGCTCCTCGAAAATAGAGAAGGGGTTTATTGAGCACTCCATTTCTATGTGTTTAATTAATTCGGCTATTTTATCAAACATTAATAAGTGCAATTAGCCAAAACACCAAAGTGGCGGCTTTTGGCCATGCGAATTTAACTGGCTTTTGTATCTCGCAGTAACGCCTCTTCGGGGCTGACATGTTAAGGTTTCTAGGTAGCCATCCTTTTCACACTAGATAGCTCTTACCCATGTGAATAGCCTGATTTAGATTGGTTGTAATTACTTTCTGCCATCTCAATTCGGTCTAGCCTACCTTGTTTTTTCAACATCGTGATGTTGCGCTTTGATTGCCAGATGTTTGCTAGTGTTAATGTTCTCTGTTTTTAGTTGGTGTTGAATGTCATTCACAATATCAAGAAAGGGAATTTTCTAGCCCCAATTTTTGTTTATTTGCCTTTAGTTCCTTACAAGTTTTTCAACTCATTAGACTAAATATGATTCAAAAGCTTCTAACTTAATTATTTCTTTGACCACCTTGCAATTGTTTTTATATAAATTTTTGTCCGTTTTGATTTTCGTCGAGTTCGTATACGAGCATTTTTCACTCCTTATGCCAATGCATTTCAATGAAAAATACAACAAAGAATAGATATTGAAACATATTTGATAAAACTAAGTATTCCTTAGTATGAAAACGAGCGTTATACTAAGAGAATCTTAGCTATTGAAATTAGTAGCTAAGGTACTTATGGAATCACCAACGCCTTCACGTCTAAAAGAGGCTCGCAAAGCAGCTGGTTACACACAACAGCAGCTAGGCATTGCTTTAGGTATGGAGCCCAATACGGCTAGTGCAAGAATGAACCAGTATGAAAAAGGCAAGCATGCACCAGACTTCACAACAATGAAGCGTATTGCTGACGAGTTGAGTGTGCCTGTCGCTTATTTTTATTGTGAAGAAAATAGGCTGGCCGAACTAATACGTAGTTGGAGCAATATGAGTGAAGATGCGAGAGATCAAATTATTAAAATAGCGAAGGATATCTCTGATTAATTAGGTCTGTCGTGATGAACTTCATAGCAGTGTGAACAAAGGATTCTTCGTGAGCTTTTAAATCAACTTCTAGCTTTAATAAGGCACAATTGCCATTTAATATGACCAAAAGAGAAGCTCGGATTTCCACGTTGAGATTGCTGCAGGGAATTATGGAGTTGAAATAATCCACTGAAGTCACTCTTAGCTTTGACTTTACCACAAGCAAAGTAGGTAGATCCTTCTCTCTTCAAGTGAAAGAAGCAATAATTAAAGAGAGTCGCCTCTCGGAATAAGCTAAATGGAGCTTCTTGGATGGGAGATAGTGTTGAACATGAGTTTGCCCAATCCGTGTAGGTCACTATTTCGAAGAAGCATAAAAACTCAAAACATATTATGCTCGTTACCCTGTGAACAGTTTACTAGAATATCATTATCATTCCAGCTAAGACTTAAACTAAGAAAAGCCATTAAATTTACCGAAGAATGGCTAAGCCTATATTGAGAGATGGTTTTGATTCATCTCTGGTTTTGAAATATAAATGCTTGTCTATTTTTTCTAAAAGCAAAGCGCTCATTTAAAAGGTAAATGAATTTGACGAAGTTATAAAAACAAACTATACCTAAACTAAGGATTTCTTAGTTTAGGTTTGAAATGCAATTCCTTTCTCAAGCAACTCCATACCCTGATGAAACTATTGAAAGCTATTTGCTTCGTTTGTCACAAGATAATGGCTACCTAGGCTTTGCAGATATGGCTGATATTTTGTGGGATTGGCTGGTAACGCAAGATCACGAGCTGGAAGGGGCTTTTTCAAACGAGTTGCAATCGGTTGATGTTTATAAGGCATCGCAGTCGAGTAACTTTCGGGTGCGGGCGCTGCGGTTGGTTGCGCAGTTAGCAGGGGTTGAAGCGTCTGAGCTGCTTAACTTATGTTGGCTTCGCAGTAATACACAGTTTGGTGTTATCACGGCTGTTGCTCGTAGTGGGTTATTGGTGCCTCGTCAGTTGCTTCGCAAGTCTAACATTCCTGTTTGCACCGAATGTTTAAAGCAAGAAGTGTACGTACCTTATCTTTGGCATTTAAAAGTCTATAAAGCCTGTCATAAGCATAATCGGCAGTTAACTAAAATATGTAGACAATGCAACACTGAAATTGACTACAGAGTGTCTGAGGCGTTTTTAGAGTGTGAGTGTGGTGCTGCAATCAAGCAAGGACCAAAGGCGAGTCAAGCAGACTTGAAGCTGGCAAGTGCCCTGACTAGTACTGCTGACGCAAAACTTGTTGGGCTTATGGCTTGGTTTAGTCAGTGGCAATCTATAAGCTTTGATGACGATGAGTTTAGCGAACTGTTTGTAAGCTACTTTTCTAACGGGCTCAGTGGGTTTCAGGATGAACTAAGTAATATCGCTGAACTTGCAAAAATAAAACAGCTTAGGCCTTTTAACCACACGCCGTTTAATGATGTATTTGGTAGTTTACTTAAGGACAGCAAGCTCGCTTGTGCTGGTTCGCAAGGTTACAATACGGTGCAGTTGGCCATCATTGCATTCTTAACCAAGCTCGTTGAGCAAAACCCAAAGAAAAAACACCCAAACTTAAGTGACCTATTAATCTCTATGCTCGATGCCGCCGTAATTCTTGGCACAAATACCGAGCAAGTATTTAGGTTATACGAAGAGGGTTTTTTAGCAGCTGTTCAGCCACCTAAAAAGAATACGTTTTTAAAGCCGAGCGATAATTTATTTTACCTAAGACAGGTTATTGAACTACAACAGTCTTTTGCACCGAGCATATCTAACAAGCCACAACAATTTGTACCACCATGGTGATCAATGGAACTGAACACACTACTTCAAAATACCCCAATCAAAGAGCTTACTCAAACGTTACGAGTTGCATTTGCACCATACTCTGAATATATTGATACTACAGGGAGTGAGTTTCAAGCGTTGGTAGTTTTAATTAACCTCACTTACAAACGTAAAGACATAAAAGACTTAACAAGTATGAGTGCCGCGAAGGCCGTGCTGCGTGATGAGCAACACCTTAAAACTTGTATTGATGAAGTGAAATGGTATCACACTCATAATTTAAAATACCCTGATATTCGAGTTAGTCACCAAAGGTTATTGGCGCAAGTAGTTGATGATGGGCATAGGGTTGTCAGTAGTAGTAGGTACCCTGCGCAATTTGGCTGGTCGCACGATAGCGCTAAAATTAATCATGCTAAGTTGTTTTTAAGAGGCTTTATTTGGCGTGGTGAATATGTGTGTTTGGCACAGCTGCTTGCAAAGCAAGAGGGCTTTTGGGTAGAACAGTTTAGTGAGCTTGGGTTACTAAAAAAGGATGTTATAACAGTGTGTGAGCAAATAGCCGCGCAGCTCCCCAATGAAGACTTGCCTGAGCAAATTAGCAATTACACCCCTCAGTTGCTTATTCCAATAGAGCATGATTACTTGAGTGTATCGCCCGTTGTGAGCCACGCCGTTTTGGCTGTGATGCAAACGGCAACGCGCAGCGGTTTGCTTAAACGCGGGATCATTGAACACAATCGACCTGTAAATGTTGGAGAGCTGCCAAGCGCACTGGGAGGCAGAGTTAACGTGCTTAAGTACTTTGTTAAAACTTACAGTGCGACAACCGTTAACAACTACTACAGCCAAGACGAGCAACGGCTTTTTAATGTGTCGTTATTAAATAGCAAAACATTGAGTGAGGCTTTGCTGGTGCTATCAAAGTCAAAGCCGTTTAATACGCTTAGGCAAAAGCGTTTAGCACGTGTTGCTGCAATTAAGGTGTTACGAACAGCACTTTATGGATGGTTAGAAAAGCTCATAAAATTGGTGCAAAGCGAAACGATAAATGACTCAGACTCTGAGCTAGTAAAGCTTTTAGCTACCAAAGAATACAAGCAATTAGAGCTTACTTTAAGCCAAGAGCTCAACAAGCAAATGAATGGGCTTAAATACTTAAAGCGCTATGCTTATCACCCAAAACTAATGCCTATCTTAAAAGCGCAACTTAGTTATGTGCTATCGCATCAAAATAACCAAGAGGGCGAGCTTGAGGCGGAGCATATTAAGTACGTGCATTGTCAGAATTTGCGCGTCTACAATGCCGAGGCAATGCCGAACCCTTACATAATGGGTATGCCGTCAATCACCGCGCTTGAAGGTTTGGGGCATCAATTTCAACGTAAGCTGCAAAAGCTGGTAGGCAGTGGCGTACATGTGATTGGTGTGGCTGTGTATATTCGCTCGTACCAATTGCACAATCACAAGCAGTTGCCAGAGCCCAATAAACTCAAAAAAGACGGTCAAAAGCGTGAGCCGCTGCGCTCGGCAATTATGCAAATACCTAAGTGCGATATATGTTTTGATTTAGTATTTAGAGTGCAAACCAAAAATCAAGCTGTTGCTAACGACTTGTCTGAAAACCTGCTGAAAGCTGCATTTCCATCGCGCTATGCGGGTGGCACGCTCCACCCGCCATCGTTATATGTTCAAGTTGATTGGTGCCAAGTTTATGCAAAACCATTAGCATTATTTGAGCGTATTCGCTCGTTGCCTAAAGGTGGTTCTTGGCTATATCCAACATCAGTTGAAGTGAGCAGTTTTGAGGAATTGGCTGAGCAATTAACGCTGCGACCCACTATGCGGCCAGCTGCACTGGGTTACTTAGCCCTTGAAGAACCAAAACCAAGGCAAGGCTCAATCACCCAGTTACATTGCTATGTTGAGCCTGTTATTGGGTTGCTTGAATGTGTAGATGCGGTCACGGCTCGGCTATCTGGTGCTCGGCATTTTTTTAATCATGGGTTTTGGACCATGCATTGCAAAAAAGCATCTATGCTTATGAAAAAGTCAAAGTTTGAGTACGACTAATGAAACTCCCACGCCAGCTCACATACACCCGCTCACTCTCGCCAGGTAAGGCGGTGTTCTTTTATAAAACACCAGAAAGCGATTTTGAACCACTACAAATTGAACGGCAAAAGATCCGAGGTCAAAAGTCAGGGTTTGTCGAAGCTTACAAAAATGAAGCCACTCCTAAAGAGCTAGCACCGCAAGACTTGGCCTTTGGTAATCCGCACACCATAGAGCTTTGCTATGTGCCACCCACAGTGCAACAAGTCTATTGCCGGTTTTCACTCAGAGTAGAAGCAAACAGTCTAGAACCTAACGTATGTAGTGAACCAAAAGTAAGTTATTGGCTCACACGTTTTATGAACACCTACAAGCAGCATGGTGGCTTCAGGGATTTGGCAAAGCGTTATGCCAAAAATATTCTTATCTGCGAGTGGCTATGGCGAAACAAAACGTCACCCAATGTAGATTTAGAGATAATTGGCGAAGGGTTTAAACCTATCAGCATCAGCAAAGCCAACCGTTTACGCTGGGAGGGCAAATGGCGCGAAGCTGAAGATTCGTTACATACACTCACAGACGTTATCCAGACAGGGCTAGAAGACCCATATAGCTTTTGCTTTTTAGAAGTAACTGCCAAGATCGATACCTACTTTGGGCAGGAAATTTATCCAAGCCAATCATTCGCAGAAAACGGCGCCATAGCAAGAACTTATGCGTATACACAAGTAGCGGGTAAAGACGCAGCCTGCTTTCATTCTCAAAAGGTGGGCGCTGCCATTCAAATGATTGATGACTGGTATGATGAAGGCGCAAACAAGCGCTTAAGAATTCACGAATACGGCGCAGATTACAAAAACGTGATAGCCAGACGCGCGCCAAGCAAACGATTAGACTTTTATTCACTGCTAAAAAAAATTGCGCTATATGTAAAAGAAATGGAGCAAAACGGTTTAAAAAACCAAGAGCAGGCAAGTCATATTCACTATATAGCAGCAGTTTTAATCAAAGGTGGGTTATTCCAAAGGACCAAAGAATGAGCCGAGCTTATTTTACCATTACTTACCTACCAGAAAACTGTGATGTAACTCTACTAGCGGGCCGTTGCATTGGCATATTGCACGGTTTTATGAACAAACTAAGCTGCAACCACATTGGTGTCAGCTTCCCCAAATGGACGGATAAACACTTAGGCAATCAGATAGCTTTTGTGAGTGAAGATAAAACAGCACTTAAAAACCTAAGCCAGCAAAACTACTTTGAAATGATGGCCCACGACAAGCTGTTTGAAATCTCAGTTATCAAACCTGTACCAGCTGATGCGACAGAAGTCCGAATCATTCGCGATCAAAGCCTAGGTAAGTTGTTTATGGGTGAAAAGCGCCGCCGAATGGAACGTGCAAAACGCAGAGCCGAGGCGCGCGGTGAGGAGTACACCCCACAGTACGTGTCCAGCGATATAGAAATTAGCACATTTCATAAAATCCCCATTGCCAGCAAAAGGAACCAAAATGACTTTGTACTGCACTTAAGGTTAGAGCTAGCAAATTCAATACAAAATACTTTTAATAGTTATGGTTTTGCGACAAATGAAGAATACAAAGGTAGTGTTCCACTGCTAGCTTTTTAAATATCGGTAGCTTTTGAGTGCTGTATATCAAAGAGTTACGAGCAGCCGGTAAAACAAAGGTCATTTGTTAAAAATTAAGGTAACCGTATGGAATTTATATCGTTTTAGGCTAAATTTAATAGTGACCTGCCGCATAGGCAGCTGTAAATACCATCGGAAAAAGCGGGTTTGACAGTTGCACGTGACCTGCCGCATAGGCAGCTGTAAATCAAAAGTGAAGGTTATCGTTAAACGAGTTTATGTGACCTGCCGCATAGGTAGCTGAAATTAGGTCGGGAAGTGAACAATCACATCGTATGACATATTACTGCCGAAAAGGTAGAAGCCAATTAAACAGCCCCAGTGTTTGCTGGGGCTCATTGAGTTAGCAACACATATTTCACTTTCTAGGTTGAAGGAGATAATTATTTTTTATGTTGTCATTAGTTGGCCTAAGCTAAAAGAGCACGTCAGTTCTACAATAGTTTCAATATATCAATTTAACCTGAAATTCAGCGCCGCTGAACCTGCCTTTTTAATTGATATCGAGGATATTAGTGTTTTCTTCTAGTTTAGTTCTGCGTACCCCCTTGCTCTTTTGCCATTTGAACTAACTAAAATTTTTTCTTGAATGAAAGTGAATGAAGTTTCACGTGTAAAGAAACTTTACACCCTCTGATTACAAGTGACTTTTAAAATTTAAAAAATAAATTAAACTGTATAAATATACAGTTTAATTTGTAGTAGTAATGAACGTTATTCCTATTAAAGCCGAAGCCGGTATCACTGGCTTTGAATCACCCGCAGCAGAGTATCAAGAGCTCGGGTTGTCTCTAGATGAGCTACTTGTTGAACATCCAACCGCAACTTTTATTGGTATTGCATCGGGAGACTCAATGGTTGGGGTTGGAATTTTTAGTGGTGATTTATTAATTGTTGATAGAGCTTTGGAGGTGCGTCACGGTGATATTATTGTTGCCAATTACAATGGTGGCTTTACGTGTAAAATCCTCGATAAAGAGCGTGGGCTACTCGTTTCCGCGTCTCAGTATCACCCCCCCGTTGTTATTAAAGAATTAGATACATTTCAGTTAGAAGGCATTGTTAGCCGCTCAGTACGTTTACACCGCAAAAGCAAAGAGGTGTTTTCATGTTTGCGTTAGTGGATGCTGTTGCTTTCTATGCAAGTGCAGAGAAGGTGTTTGACCCTTCGATTAGGAATAAGCCAGTTGTTGTGTTGACCAACAACGACGGCTGTATTTGCGCAGTTTGCCCGATTGCTAGAAAGTTAAAAATCCCTAAGTTTGAACCTTACTTCAAGTTAAAGAATTTCCTTAAAAAGCATAATGTGGTCGTGCGCTCTTCTAATTATGAACTCTATGCAGATTTGAGTGCGCGCATGATGACTGAGATAAATCGATATAGTGATAATCAATATATCTATTCTATTGATGAGTCTTTTTTACATTTTGAAGGTTTTAATCGCATTGTTAAGGATTGGCATGCATATGGCCATGAAATAAGGCGAAGTGTGTGGCGTAAAACTAAGATACCTGTTGGTGTTGGTTTTGGTCCAACTGCTACATTGTCAAAAGCAGCAAATCATGCCGCAAAAAAACTGCCTGGCTTTGATGGGGTTGCAGTGATTGATAATGAAGCATCACGCAAACATATTCTTGGCATGATGGATGTTGGAGATGTCTGGGGAGTAGGTAGACGTATCAGTAAAAAGCTGAAGATAATGGGCATTCACACCGCACTCGATTTAGCTAATCAACCCGCGAAGATAATGCGTAAACAATTTAGTGTTGTATTGGAAAGAACCATAAATGAGTTAAATGGCACCGCCTGTTTATCTTGGGATGAGGTAAAGCAAAAGAAAAAAGAAGTGTACTCTACACGTTCATTTGGAGAGCGTATTACTGACATACATTCACTCAAATCAGCGTTAACAGCACATTGCTCTATTGTGTCCCGCAAGCTCAGAAAACAAGGTTCTTTAGCAAAGCGGTTAGTGATTTTTGCGCATAGCTCACCACATGAAAATAATTACTATAAACGTGCATTTATCCATGAGTTTCCGGTCGCATCAAGTGATGCTACTGTTTTCGCTAACGCTGTAAAAAACGTCATAGTGTCGATATATAAACCTGGTGTCCGTTTTTATAAATGTGGCATTGGTGCCATAGAACTTGAAGACGGAATGCATCATCAAGCAGACTTGTTTAATCAATCTCAAGATAAGCCAGAGCTTATGAAGTGTTTAGATGAAATAAATAACCGATTTGGTAGTCATACGCTCAAAATCGCCAGTGAAAAACAAACTTCTTCTTGGAAAATGCGACGGGATTTATTGTCGCCACGATACACAACACGTTGGTCTGACATACCAGTAATACAATGCTGATACAGCTTAGATATCGAAGGTGCTGCGTCTATTAAATTGTCTCCCATAGACTCAACTTATTGTTTTTGTATAATGAATTTTAAAATTAGTCCTACACAGAAAAAGCGATTTAGACATGAAAAAAATGCTGACGACATTGCTGCTTTTAGTATGTAGTAACGCTTATGCTGATTACCCAACAAGCTTTCGAAATGCTAAAACAAAAGCTGAAAAAGAGGTTTATTTTGACCGCTCGACAACATTCTACTGTCAATGTGACTTTGTATTCGATGATATAAAGGATGTTGACAGTGATGGCAACATCACTGAAACCAAAATAGACCCGAAAGCGTGTGGGTATGAGCCACGAAACCCCATCACCAAAAAAGGAAAAGAAAATAAACGTGTGTCACGTATAGAGTGGGAGCACATCATGCCTGCAAATATCATTGGTGGTCATCTAGACCAGTGGAAAAACTATAAAAACTACCAAATATGTAAAAACAAGAATTATAAGACAAGAGAGTGTGCTTATCATCTAGTGCCTGAATTTAAGCGTGCTCATGATGATATGAACAATCTTGTACCTGCTGTGGGAGAATTAAACGGAGACCGTTCCAACTTTCGTTTTGCGAATATCGAGGGTGAGAAACGAGCATATGGACAGTGCGATTTTGAGGTTGATTTTGAAGCTGATACAGCAGAACCTGCAGATAATGTGAAAGGTAATATTGGGCGCGTTTACCTACATATGATGAAAGAGCATAAGGTTTTGCTACCAGAAGAAACTGTGAAAATGATGATGGAATGGTCTGATTTAGATCCAGTCGATGCATGGGAGTGTGAGCGCAACGAGCGTATAAAGAAGTCTCAGGGCCTCGGAAATAGCTTTGTAGAAGTTGCCTGCGAGAAACGCTGATAACAAGATAATATTTGAATTCCATGCAATTTTGTCGATACTTTTATCAACAGGACGTTGGAGAACATCATGGAATTCAAAATCGCCGAGTTAATAGCAGCGACAATATCTGGTATGACGCTTTGGACTTTAATCAAACCTCGCCAATCAAATACCCAAGTTAAGCAATTAAAAGCTAACCAAGAATACGCAAAGCTTTACAATTACCTTAAAAGTACGCCCGAAAACATGGAGTCAATTAAAACAACTTGTGAGAAGTTAAATTGGACCCAAAATCAATTAATAAGGGTAGTTAAGCGAACGCCATTTCGGGTCTGTATAAAAGGAAAGTGTATTAGAGTTGAGGTATATGAGTCCTAACAAAATCTGTCAGATATGATGTCTAGTCACAGGGGGCATTAACGGGACAGTAAATGCTGCATTAAGGTGACAGCAACTCTGCTGGAAACCTTACCATACCCGATTAAACGCAAAAAACCAACGATGACATTGAAATACTATGCGTTGGGAGTAACTTTAAGATGTTAGCCGACTGACTTTCAAAAAAAGCGGTGGCCAATTTTAGGATATCTCGCTTTTCAGTGATGCGTTTTAACTTTTCCTTATACGCTTTATTTATTCAAGCTCATTACTTTTATGCCGTAACTGTTTGGCTTTAGCAACCCAATAATCAATTCATTTTCAAAATTAAAGATGTTTAGTTTTTTGGGAGAAGATCCGTTAGGGAATATAAACGCAATGAACGAATTAAAAGAGCCCAAAGCCTTGGGAATAAATTTGTAAAAAAACGTTTTCTGAGCTTTAGTTACAGATTAACTTGAATTTTGCTTAATCTGTTCAATACTTTTATTCGAAAGGATGTTGGAGATTAAAATGGAATTCAAAATGTTACATGTGGTTTATGCCACACTTTCAGCCCTAACTATATGGTTAGCAAATGAAAAAATAGTAGAAGTGTATCAAGTTATAAAGCACAAACTCACTCTTGGATACACAATACTTAGTAATTTTCTAAAGAGAAAACCCGATCACTCATATTCAATTATTACAATTGGTGGAGAGCTGAAGTGGTCTAGAAGCAAGTTGGAAAGGCTCCTTAAAAGCCTACCTATACGGTTAAACATTAAATATAACCAAGTGTATCTTTAATTGTAGCAGCTTTACACTGCTGATGAATAGCTCAGGGCGTGCGCGGTCATTAGAAATATATTTTTTCAGAACTGACTTTATTTCCAATTTGCAATCAGGTGCCACTATATTTGAGAAAACACCCCAACGGGTCGATTTTAAACTGTTATACAAATCGCAATGAAGGAAACCTCACTGAAAAAGGAGATATCAAAAATGAAAAAACTCGTAATATTGGTATTGCTTTTTAGCTACTCTCTATCCGCATATGCGGGACTCGGAGATTGGTTCAAAAACGAAGTAATCCCAACTATAAAAGGGGAGCGGCCGCTTAAAATTGATCCAAAAAGAGTTTCTATAACTGAAAATGGTAAAAAGATTCTAGATTTGGATCTGAAGAAAGATACTCTATATATACAGGCTGGAGATGTTTCATTTAAAACTGGTGAGCTAAAAAAAGACTTAGCGAGGGCGGGCGCGATCTTTTCAGGGAATACAGCAGTCTTGTCTCAAGTAGCAGCCGAGCAGTTACAAAAAGAGCTTGAGAAAGCCCAAAAGGAAGGTTTAGTAAAACTAAGTAAAACGCCGCCAGCAAAAAAAGTGGAAATTCCAAAAGAAATTGAAAACGTCAAACCAATAGAAGTAAAAATTGGAAAAGAAATTCTAATATACAACCAAACACCAGTAATTCTTAAATACGCGCTTAACGATGAAGTTTTTGAGCTGCCATCAGGCGAAGGGTTTAAGCATGTTAGTAAAAGCGATGAGTTCTATTTGCAGTTTGATGATAATTTGCAAGGTGAGTTTAACATAGCAAGGTACTTCCTCACAGGTAAAGAGTATGGTCTGCTTGTTGAAAGTGGAAGTCAATTTATTTCAATTAAGAAGTATAAATAGGGGGGATGTAAATATGAATCGTAGAAAGTTTTTAAAAAATAGCGCGGCTCTAGGTTTGTCGTGTACCAGTTTCTCACTGCTTTTTGATATTTTCAATGGTGGAGTAGAGCTTGTTCTTCCTTCAATTGAAGGTGATTTGAAAGTTATCCTTCCGAGAAAAGATTTTAGTATTATCCCGTCAGCTTACGCGCAGAACTATTATTATAACGCCAGTTACCAAAAAATGGCTTATTACAGTGAGTTGTTAGCCTATCAAAAAGCTATGGCAGAATGGAGACGGCAACTAATTCGTTATCAGATGCAACGATATCAATGGATTCAGCAACAACAAATTATTGCGTTGCAAAATTTAATGGCTAGTTACTCAACCTATCAGATAGGACAACCCAAACCATGGAATTCAATTAAGAGTATATATGGGTTCGCAGTTTACAACAATCAACCCACACTTTTTGGAGTGAATAGTCAATCAAAGCCTGTAGCAGTCAAGAAAACAGTTCAGGGAGCTGGGGCTGTATTCGCTAAGGTAGGAGAGTACTTTGGTGAAAGTACTCAAGAAAAAGCCACTGGGCCGCAGTCAAGTGAGTCACCCGCAAAAATTGTGCTTCCAAACGGAAGTACTCTTGATGGGAATGGATACAAGACAGAGTATGGTGAATTAGGTGTGAGTAACGATATCGTCCAAACTCAAAATGGTAAAGTCGGTCAATTGGCTAAATATAAGTTAAATAAAGATGGTGAACAGTACCTAATCGTATAGGTTCGCCATAGAAAAAATGTATAACAAAAAGCTCGGCGCGCGCTGAGCTTGTGAGATTTGATCAAAGCCTAAAAATCAATTCTGACAGATTAAGTCTGAGCTAGTACACCTTAGATAACATTTTTCGGAAGTCTGTTAAGTCAGCTTCTGTTTTAGTTGATTTAGCAGCTTGCTTAGCAAACGCTTCAAATTCTTTCTTGTTCATAACTACCTATCTTAAATCCTCAAAGGATTGGTTGATAGGAACTTGCACAGATTTAGTCACAGACTCGTCTGGGCTAGTACAATTTATTCACTCAAGTACTTTCTTTCGATTCCATTTTGACCACAGGCTGTAAAAAAGATGTTTAAACCAGTTATGAACTTTTTAGTATTTACTGACCTTATGCCATTATAAGCTTCAATATTATGTCAACTTACACTTCAGTTGTGCCGTTGTAGCTCAATGAAATTAAATATGCCTATGCCAACTTATACTTCAAACAACATCTTTTACTTCCCAGTGTTTTTCTTTTAAGTTTTTACTTTCTCATTGATTGTTAGTTATATTTTCTTATTTTTCCCCTTTACTTAACCGTCATTGTTAAATCGTTACACCTTGTATTTACTTAACACATAGCAACGCAATACACTTGTTTTGATTGTTGTGCGTCGAATACGTCTTTTTTCTCTTTCTTATTTTTTGTTTTTGCTTGTTTCCTTCTGTTCCATCTAACTATTAGTTTTTATTCGGTTAATTGATGACACTTTAAAAGTGTCCGCAGCGGACACTTTTTCTGTCCGCGGACAATCTGATTTTTGCATATTAAAAGTTAACTTACTGAAATTGTTGTAAATTAAAATTTGGCATGCAACTGGTATTAAGTTAATCAGTTTATCGTTTAGGAATAGAACAATGGTAGTAATGTCCGCTTTCTTTATTGTGCCAGCGTTTATGTTATTGGCTTCATTGTTTATCAGCGTATTTGAACAACACACACGATTTTAGGGAAAAATATGATTAAAGATACCAGTGGCCAAGATCAAGTAATCAAACAAAAGCCAAAACGATTAAAACCGGCTTTAGCGATTACGTTAATGCTATCTGTTGTTACATGGACGGGGTTTGCCATGTTTAACAGCGATAACGCCAGTATGTCGATAAATAAAGCGCAGCTGCAGTTAGCAAAAGTAGAGCGTGGTAACCTTGTTCGTGATGTTGCTGCAACCGGTAAAATTGTAGCGGCGAATGCACCAAAAGCGTATAGCCCTGAACAAGGCTTTGTCTCATTGAATGTAAAAGCAGGCGACACAGTTGAAAAAGGCCAAGTGATTGCTGAGGTTGAAAGCCCGGAACTTAACAATAGCTTAAAACAACAAGAGTCAGAATTGGCTAGGCTCAAAGGCGAACTTGCACGAAGTGAACTGGCGGCCAGACGTCACGCCTTAGCACTTACTAAAACACTTGATTTAGCCCAAGTAGAGCTGAATGCAGCAGAGCGCGAAAATCGCCGTGCTCAACTTTCAATTGAAAAGCGTTTGATCAGCCAAATCGATTTAGAAAAAGCGGTTGATGATTTAGCAAAAGCCAAGCTTACTTATAAGCATGCACAACAAGAAGTTGAGTTGGCAAAAGATACCTTGTCATTCGAACTTCAATCATCAAAAAGCCAAGTAGCAAGGCAGCAGCTGGTGGTTGATGAGTTGCAGCGTAAAGTGGGAAATTTAGCAATAAAAGCAAGTGTATCGGGCATTGTTGGTAATTTATTGGTACAGCCAAAGGCGATGGTGGTAAAAAATCAAGCCTTGTTAACGCTGGTCGATTTATCGGCCTTTGAAGCTGAGCTGCAAGTGCCAGAAAGCTACGCGAATGACTTAGGCATAGGCATGACGGTTGAATTAAAAATTGGTTCAGAGCAAATCACAGGGCAACTCTCGGCAATTTCGCCAGAAGTGAATAACCGTGAAGTGACCACTCGAGTGCGTTTTGAAACCAGCGATATCAGTAATATTCGTCAAAATCAGCGATTGTCAGGGCGCATTTTACTTGAAAACCGAAGTGATATTTTAATGGTAAGACGCGGTGGGTTTTTAAATGCAGGGGGCTATGTTGCATATAAGATTAACGGCGACCTTGCACAAAAAATCGAAATTACCACGGGCGTTACCAGTATTAATCATGTAGAGGTGTTAGCTGGGTTAGACGTTGGCGACGAAATAATTATCTCAAACTACGACACATTCAAAAACGCGGATGCGCTATTGCTACGCTAATCAACAGGAAAGAAGGCAAAAAAATGTTAAAAATGAATAATATAAGCAAGGTGTATCAAACAGAAATGGTACAAACTCATGCACTTCGTGATTTTAATTTAAGTGTTGAAGAAGGGGAATTTATTGCCGTTACAGGGCCATCGGGTTCAGGCAAAACGACTTTTTTAAATATCGCCGGCATGCTAGAGCCATTTACCAGCGGCGAGTATTTGTTAGATGGTATTGATGTCGGTAAGTTAAATGACAATCAACGTGCAGATCTGCGCAATCAAAAAATTGGGTTTATTTTCCAAGGATTTAATTTAATTCCAGACCTTAATTTATATGAAAACATCGAAGTGCCGTTGCGCTACCGTGGTATTAAAGCAGCAGAGCGAAAACGCCGTATTGAACAATGTTTAGAGCAAGTGGGGCTTGCAAGTCGCGCCAAGCATTTACCGCAGCAACTTTCTGGTGGACAACAACAGCGGGTCGCAATCGCGCGTGCCCTTGCCGGTGAGCCTCGTTTTTTACTTGCTGATGAACCAACAGGTAACTTAGACAGTTTAATGGCACGCCAAGTAATGGAATTACTTGAGCAAATTAATCGTGATGGCGCAACCATTATTATGGTTACTCATGATGCAGAGCTTGCACGTCGTGCACCACGCAATATTCAAGTTGTTGACGGTCAGCTTGCCGATTTTACCTTGTATCAAGGTAACCCTAATGTGGCTGTAGGAGCATAACCATGTTGAGTCATTATATTGATTTAAGCTGGCGGAGCTTTAAGCGAACGCCGCTTGTCAGCTTTTTAATGGTGCTGGCAATTGCTATTGGCATAGGTGTCACTATGACGAGTCTATCTGTGTATCACATGATGTCGATGGACCCAATTCCAAATAAAAGTAAAAAGTTGTTTGCTGTTCAATTGCAAACTATGGATGAGGTTGAAACATGGTTCTCATCAGATGATTTGCCTTATCAGTTGACCTATAAAGATACAACTAATCTGCTCAATGCAGATTTACCGTACAAACGCGCAGCCATGATGAAAACGGGGTTTTCGGTACACTTAAACTCAGATAAGGTTAAACCGTTTTTTGAAACTACCCGCGTTTTTTCGCGTGATGCATTTGAAATGTTTAATTTATCGTTTATTCATGGCGGTGTATGGAGTATTGAGCAAGAAGAAAGTGCTGCACCTGTGGTGGTGATATCTCAAAGCTTGAGTAAAAAGCTATTTGGCAGCGACAACAGTGTCGGCCAAACACTTTATCTTGATGATCTCAGTATGCGCGTTGTCGGTGTGATTAAAGATTGGCAGTTACACGTTAAATATTATGATTTAAATAATGGTTCATTTAACGACCCCGAACAAATCTTTATTCCGTTTTCGTTAATCAAAGCGAATGAAATTAATACCTGGGGTAATACCAATGGTTGGAAGTACGAAGTTGTAAAAACGTTCTCAGATAAATTAAATTCAGAAAAGGTATGGTTACAGTTTTGGGTGCAGCTTAATAACGCTGCTGAAAAGCAAGCGTACAGTGAATATTTGGCAAACTATATTGCACAGCAGCAAACTCAAGGGCGCTTTAACCGTAAAGATGCCCAGTACAAACTAAGAGATGTAAATGAGTGGATTGCTTACTGGGAAGTTGTGAACGAAGACAACAAAATAATGGTCGCACTGAGCTTTATGTTTTTGGCGGTGTGTATTGCCAATATTTTAGGGCTACTGCTCGCTAAGTTTTTACGTCGTGCACCTGAAGTTGGTGTTAGGCGCGCGCTAGGAGCAAGCAAACGTCAGGTGTTTTATCAGCATATTGTTGAGGTGGCGATGCTTGGTTTATTTGGCGGCGTAGTAGGGATTTTAATTGCACAACTTGGCCTTTTGGGAATTCGCCAAAGTTATAGTTATTACGACAGCCTTGCCAATATGGACCTTATTATGTTGCTAACCGCGCCGGTTATCGCGATTGCTGCGTGCATAATAGCGGCATTATATCCCGCGTGGCTGGTGTGCAAAACTAATCCATCTACGTATTTGAAAACCCAATAAGGACTGTATTATGTTAGAAATTAAGCCTATTTTTAATGCGCTATTACGCTCCAAAGTGGGAGCCGTGTTATTGCTTATTCAAATTGCAATTACCACTGCAATCGTCAGTAATGCCGCGTTTATTATTAACGACCGTATCGAATATTTAAATCAACCCACCGGCTACCAAGAAGACAATATGTTTAAATTTAATGTGATGATGTTTGGTACCGATGTGGATTTAATCCAGCAGGTTGAACTTGATGAAGCGACGTTGCGTCAAATGCCAGGTGTTGTAAATGCCGTACATATTAACGCCGTACCTTTAACTGGTGGCGGTTCTTCAACGACATTTCGTTTAAAGCCTGCGCCTGATAAAGCGAAAACAGATACCGCCAGTTATTTCGAGACCGATGAGCATGGGTTAGATACATTGGGTGTAGAGCTTATCGCAGGGCGCAATTTTACCCAAGACGAAGTCGTTATAAATCGAGATTTTAGCAAACACCCGAATGTAGCATTAGCGACAAAAGCATTGATGGATGAGCTTTTCCCCGATGGCGACGGGCTAGGTAAAATCATTTATATGGGCGACCAACCGCTAAAAGTGGTTGGCATTATCGGCATGATGAAAGGCCCATGGTTAAAGCTAGAAGAACGCAAAGATAAATCAGTAATTTTGCCATTGCTATACCCTCATAAGTTACAGCAATTTTTGGTACGCACTGAACCGGGTCAACGTGCTGAAGTCATGAAGCAAATTGAAAGCGTTATGCATCAAAGCTACGGCAAACGCGTTATTCAAGACTTAAAAGGGTTAGATAAGAAAAAAGCGAATTATGTAGCGGAAGATTTATTAATGATGCGTATGTTGGTGATTCTAATCAGTGTACTGGTATTAGTGACCGCGCTAGGTATCTTTGGTTTAACCTTGTTTAATATTAATAAGCGTACAAAGCAAATTGGTACACGACGTGCGTTGGGCGCGCGAAAATCCGCAATTGTTAAGTTTTTTGTTGTCGAAAATAGCATTATTTGCTTGGCTGGCTTAGTGTTAGGTGTGTGTGGCGCAGTCGTATTGGGCCAACAATTAATGACCCAATACTCGGTACCAGCACTATCATATGAGTATGTCGCAATTACCGCGTTAGGCGTATTTGTAATGAGCTTGTTTGCCGTAATCGGCCCAGCTAAGCGCGCGGCCAATATTGCCCCAAGTATTGCGACACGAACGATTTAACCATTTGCAATGTCTTCGTGCTACACTCAGAACCGCCGGTGTAGCACGAATAAATAAAAGAAAAACAAATGGATAAAATTCTAATCATTGATGATAACCCAGCCGTTCTTGATGCATTATCACTGCTTTTGGAAATTCATGGCTATGATGTTGTAACGGCCAAAACGCCGTTTGAGGCAGAGCAAACGGTACGTTATCAACGTATCGCGCTGGCGATTCAAGACATGAACTTTGCCGCTGATACCACTTCTGGAGAAGAGGGTATTAGCCTTTTCTATACGCTACGCCAATTAAATGCAAACCTACCGATCATTCTCATTACAGCCTGGACTGAACTTGAAACCGCAATCGAGTTAGTTAAAGCAGGCGCGGCTGATTACATTGCCAAACCATGGGATGACAACAAATTACTTACCACCATTGCAAATTTAGTCGCGTTAGGCAAAGCGCAGCAAGATAATGCAGTATTAGTGCGGCAGCACGATGAACGTCACTTACCACATCAACAAGCGAATTTAGCAGGGCTGATCTATGCAAGCACGGCAATGGAACGGGTGGTAGATATGGCACTGCAATTAGCTAAGTCAGATGTGTCTGTGTTGATCACAGGCCCTAATGGCAGTGGTAAAGAGCGCATCGCTGAAATTATTCAACTTAACTCAAATTTAGCCCATCAGCCATTTATTAAAGTGAATGCAGGCGCATTACCCGGAGAGTTAATTGAAGCCGAACTATTTGGCGCGGAAGCGGGTGCCTACACTGGCGCTAATAAACAGCGTATTGGACGTTTTGAGGCAGCCGATGGTGGTACTTTATTTTTGGATGAAATTGGTAATTTACCACCTTCAGGTCAAATGAAGCTATTACGCGTGCTGCAAACCGGCGAGTTTGAACGTTTGGGTTCAGTACAAACAAAGCAGGTTAAAGTAAGGGTTATTTCGGCAACCAATGCTGATTTACAACACGATATTAAAGCAGGGCGTTTTAGAGAAGATCTCTATTATCGCCTCAATGTAATTGAGTTACGCCTGCCGCCGTTGGCTGAGCGAAAAGACGATATTATGCCGCTCGTTAAACACTTTTTACCAAACCGAGAGTGTGGATTAGCAACTGAACAAGCGCTGGTAAATTACCCTTGGCCGGGCAATGTACGCGAGCTTGAAAATGCCTGTAAACGCGCTGCAGTACTAAAGCCAAGTGGTCAATTAGCATTAGCGGATTTTGGCTTGGCGACAGCAACGAACGAGGTAAAAACCGCGCTTAGTCACGAGCCAAATAAAATAGAAATCGAAGCGGCGATGCGCGAATATCACGGTGTTATTGCAAAGGTGGCTCGTCATTTTGGCTTATCTCGCCAAGCGCTTTATCGTCGTTTGCAAAAATTTGATATTGAGTATTGATAACAGATTATGAAAACTTTTTTTGCTCATTATCGTACCCAAACCAAATCGCAGTTGGCGGTTGTAATAAGCCTTATTCTGGTGCTGATCCCGTTATTACTGGTACTGGATGTCTCGCTGAAACAAAGTGTCGTGATTATATTAATTACTTTATGCGCGGCATGGTTTATTAGCGGCTTACTCACGCAATCGGTCAGCTCAGGGATTCAAGCCCTTGAAACCGGATTGTTAAATTTCAAAGATGGTGAATTTTCTAGCCTACTAGCTTACGATGCGCCAGATGAATTGGGCCGCCTTTGCCACATTTACAATCAAACAGCAGACCATTTACGCCAAGAAAAACAGTGGATTTATCAGCGAGAATTAATGTTGGACAAAGTACTGCAATCTTCTCCTCAAGCCTTGGTGCTGATTGATAGCAATGATTATGTGGTGTTTAGCAACCACAGTGCTAATCGATTATTTAATAGTGAACACAAACTTGAGGGCTTACAGCGTGAAGAACTCTACAAGGCCGCTAATGAACAAATAAAACAAGCAATGGAAGCAGGCAGAGATGGTTTGTTCCACTTACAGCACGAAAAAGATGACAGTGAAACATGGCATCTTTCTACAGGTCAGTTTCTATTAAACAATCACCAACACCGCTTGTATATTTTTAAACAGCTTACGCGCGAATTGAGTCGTCAAGAAGTAGTGGTATGGAAGAAAGTGATACGTATTATTAGCCATGAATTAAATAACTCGTTAGGGCCAATGTCATCGATGTTACACAGTGGCAAGTTGTTAGCGCAAAATGTGGATGAGCCGCGATTAGGACGTGTGTTCTCAACATTGCAGGAGCGGATCAGTCACCTGAATGAGTTTGTGCAGGGGTATGGTAAGTTTGCCAAACTACCATTGCCAAAATTGGAGTTGCTTGATTGGCAAAGTATGCTGAGTAATGTGCAGCAGCAATATGCTTTTAATCTTGATGGGCACGTGCCAAAGCACCGATGTTTTGCTGATCATATTCAACTTGAACAATTGTTGATTAACTTACTCAAAAACGCTCATGAATCCGGTTCGAAACCGCAAGATATTGCGGTTAGTATTGAAAATAAACAAAGTGGCACCGTTATCAGCGTGATCGATGCGGGCCCCGGCATGAGCGAAGCAGTTATGGCAAGTGCATTAATTCCATTTTACTCAACGAAAGCCAGCGGCAGTGGTTTAGGTTTGGCGCTGTGTCGTGAAATTGCCGAAGCTCATCATGGTCAGCTCAGTTTGCATAATCGTTCAGGTGGCAAAACGGGATTAGTGGTAAACGTATTTTTACCTCATGTAAAATAAATAGATAGTCACTGAAGGTGTTAAATCACCTTTAATCTTCTTTAATCAAGGTGATTTATAACTTAGGCTGTTATTTGTATCAAAAGCATAAGCTAAACAAAATATAAACTGACCTAGGTTACAATAACTAAAATCTGTTGTTTGTCCCCAAATTATGCAGCGTGTCTCTAATCAATGGCTTCTTTTATAAAATTTTGTTAAATTTTTATGACTGGTTTAGATAAACAGCAATAAGCACGTTAAATATTACTTCCCCAGCAGGTTACCTTTGAAATTCCCGTTCACTAAATTTAGCATTTTTGTTTTTATTTGTTGGTGTTTGCCAGCCACAGCAAAAATAATATTGCACACTGATAATGCACATGACTTAGCAAGCTTTAAACAAAGTGACATGCGCAGCTTATCGTCTGAAACAAATATCTTAGCCTTAACACAGCAAACGCATAAATTACATTTTGAGTTTGTGCCACTTAAGCGTTCGTTAAAGTTTATGGCAAAAGGCCAATCGATTTGCATTACGAATAAAATCAAAACGCATCAGCGCGCTCAGCAATTTATCTTTAGTAAACCCATTAATTTGTTTTTGGGCAGACGGCTCTATCAGCTCTCAGATTTATCATCGCAAGGTATTAACGAGCCGATTAGTTTGGCTGAATTGTTTGTGCAGTATCCACAAAGACGCTTAATTGTGTCAGACCAGATTTCATACGGCGATAAATTAGATCAGCAAATTACCAAATTGCCTGAGCAAAACAAGATTGTGCGACGCGGTGCATCTCATGTGCAAGGTATACTGGATATGTTTAGTGAAAAACGCGGTGAATACGCGCTTTTTTATCCACTTGAAATGAGTGCGAGGCAGTGGCAAGAATCAACGGTAAGTTACACGGTGGCAGGCATTGAACCTTATGTTTTAGGTCGTTTAATGTGTGTAAATAACCCGGAAACAAGGCAGTTTATTGAAAAAGTGAATAAGCAAATTGATGCATTAAATCAAGACGGGGCGTTATTGCGTGCTCATCTTAAATATTATTATAGTGATTTTCATCAAGACGTCACACGCTTTGTAACTGCTGAGTTTTTAGCTCCGCACTAGTTAACCAAAATACGGGTTAAGTCGTTTGCTCTTGGCATTTTTGCTTAAAGTCTTTTTGTACAATTTCAAGCGCTTGCAGTACGGTTTTAGCATCAAGTTCATGTTGTTCTAGCAGCATTATTAAATCTACCGCTAATTGAACGTGTTTAGGCGCGTTTGCTAGGGTATTACTTTCAGTCATCACTGTTACCACGTTTTGCAACGGCAGCGGTTGCAAACTCAATCGCGTCTCTTACGCGCTGTTCCATTTCTAAGCGTTCACTTTGCGATGAATAAAACGCCATATCCACTTCAAAGCGAATGTATCGTGATGGCAATTGATTCAATGCAGTACAACAAAAATCAGCCAATGTGTCGTTGTCATACTTAGCTTCAATTTTTTGCTTTTCAATTTCGTCGATTAATAATTTTTCGTAATAATTATGAATATCGTCATGTAATTTCATGCTATTCCTTAAGATTACTTAATGTGACTGTTCTTAGTATTGCTTATATCTTAGGAATCGTCTATCCATTTGTCATGCTTAAATAAAGTTGTTTATGAACATTTACTAGGTTGTCAACATTTCGCTGGTAACCGCCACCTGACGCCGTAAAAAGAGGGAGATCATGAGATGCACAAAACGAGATCACGCTTTGTTCGCGCTGTTTTAGGCCCGCTAAACTGACGTTGAAATAGCCTAGCTCGTCGCCGCTATAAATATCGGCTCCGGCATTGTAGAGCACGATATCAGGTTGCTCTACAAGCAATGTAAGCAAGCATTGCTGTAACATGGTTTGGTATTCTTGGTCATTAGCGTGTTTATTGAGCGTAAAATCGTAATCTGAATGTTGCTTTTTGGCTGGGAAGTTTTGCTCACAGTGCAATGAAATTGTGATGATATCGTCCATCGCTTGTGCGCACACCGCTGAACCATCACCTTGGTGTACATCAAGGTCGAGAATAACAACTTTGCTTACTAGGTTGTTATCAAGTAAATGGCGCGCGGCAATTACCAAATCATTAAAAATGCAAAAGCCACTACCAAAGTTGGGGAAGCTATGGTGATAGCCGCCGCTTATTTGACTCGCGATGTGTGTTTCAAGCGCAAGCTTTGCTCCTTGAATTGATGCGCCAATTGAATAAAGCGTGCGTTCAACAAGTTGTGGCGACCACGGAAATCCCATTTTACGTATCGCTTTTGGCTCAAGAGTGCCTGTTACAAACTGCTGTACAAAAATAGGGCAGTGTACTTTGCTAATATCATCTAAACTTGCTTTTTCGGGCGTGATAAAGCGAAATTGCTCAGCCAATTCTTGCTTAATAAACTGGTAGAGCAATTGGTATTTTTCAATTGGAAAGCGATGGTTGTCGGGCAGTGATAAAGATGAGTAACTAGGATGATAGAAAATCGGTATCGTCATTATCGGTTTGATTTCTCCGCTAGTTGAATTTTTTCCTCGACGGCCGTAATGGCCTTACGGCAACGGCCCAACCTACCATGTAGCACAAGGATTTCGTTATTTAACTCTTTGGCGCGCTCAGCACTGCAGTTTATTTTTTCGTTTTGTCTAAGTTCAATCATTTCTTGTAAGCGACGCTCAAACTCATGATTCTGAGATAGTTCACGATACAACTCTTGTGATGATTGAATGATTTTTTTAACTACTTTTTTATAGCGAGTAACTGGCTTAATTTGTTGTTCTTTTTGCCAAACGCTGGTGGCTTTTAATGCAGTGATAATAGCGTCAATTTGCTGTGAAATTGACTCAAGGGCAAAACGCTGGGCATGTCTTCGTTCGCTTGAGGGAAGTGCGTCGATATTTTCAAATACTTCATTTAAGTAATCGCTTAACTTTACGCTTTTAGTACGAAATAGGTGGTGTTCAAATAAACCGTGTTGGTTTTTTACAAAGCGTTCATTTTTAAATAAATTTTGCTGGTCAAATTGTTGGCAGCTAACTTTTAAGCGCTCAACTTGGTTTTTAAGCGTTTCGACTTGTGCACTTGTTTTAAGCATAGACATCTAAAATCAATTTTATGGCTAACACAATGACAACGGTATTGAACACAGGTTTAATTAACTTGCTGCCGAATTTAATTGCCGAATGTGCGCCTATCCATGCACCGAGCATGATAAATGCGCCCATGGTTAAACCTAACATAAAATGCACATGGCCAAGGGCTATAAAGGTTGCCAGCGATACTACATTACTAATGAAGTTCATCGAGCGTGCTAAACCGCAATTAAGCAATATACCCATTTTATACAAAAAGCTGTTTGAAGCGGTCCAAAATGTGCCCGCACCAGGCCCTGCAACACCATCGTAAAAGCCAAGAATAAGCCCTTGCCAGCTTTGCTTTACTTTTAGCTGTGAGTTTTGACTTGGCAGCTGCATATTTTCTGCGAATTGGCTTTTATTAAATAAGCTATATATTGCCACCACAATAATCACCACAGGAAGCAACACGTTAAGAAACTCTTGGGTAAGAAAATCAACAATTAATGTACCAAAGATTGCACCTAGGGCAGTCGCACAGGCTGATACCAGCCAAAAACGAGGGTTAAAAAGCTTTTTTTTGTAATACGTGAAACTTGCTGTAAATGACCCAAAGCTAGCGGCTAACTTGTTGGTGCCGAGTGCTAAATGCGGTGGCAGGCCAGCGGTTAAAAGGGCAGGCACGGTTAACATACCGCCGCCACCGGCAACAGCGTCTATAAACCCTGCGGCCAATGCTGCGGAGCAAAGCACAAGCCAAGTTGTTGGCTCTAAAGCTAGTTCTATCATTAATACTCGATTTTTCGTTTGAACGGGGGCAGCGAATCTAACATGGCTTTACCGTAGCGCTTGGTAACTAAGCGTCTGTCTAAAATGGTTATTTCACCACTATCAGATTCTTTACGAAGCAGTCTACCACAGCTTTGTACTAATTTCTTTGCCGCTTCGGGTACGGTGATAGACAAAAATGGATTACCACCTTTCGTTTCGATATATTCACTTTGTGCTTGCTCTATCGGCGAGGTGGGCACTGCAAATGGGATTTTGGTGATGATTAAGTTTGTCAGTAAATCACCTGGTAGGTCTAACCCTTCTGAAAAACTTTGAGTGCCAAACAAAATTGACCCTTTTCCATTTTTAACTTTGTCGCGATGAAGCGTAAGTAACGCATCGCGAGAGGCCTCTCCTTGCAGCAATAAACTGAAGCCTTTTTTTCTGAGACCCTCTGCCACTTGATTCATTTGCCAATAAGAGGCAAATAACACCAAGTTTGCTTGATCTTTTTTAATGTAATTGGGCAGAGTTTTAATTAACTCGTCGCTGAATTCTTTATGATTTGGCTCTTTGCTGATGTTAGGAATAGTCAGCACAGCATTTTCTTTATAATCAAAAGGCGATTGCGCTTTGATGTACTTAACCCCTTCGATAGGTTTCAAGCCCGCTTCAAAAGCAAAGTGGTCAAATGAACCTAGTGCCGATAAGGTTGCGGAGCAAAGCACCGCACCTGCACATTCTTGCCATAGCTTATCGTGTAAATAATAGCCGACTTGAATAGGGCAGTCTGCTAACAGGTAATCAACGTGATTTTTGTATTCAAGTTGCTTAAGCCAGCGTGCATGGGGAGGATTTGATTGTTCGATGGACAAGTTTCCCCATAACTTAGCGAAGCCATCTAGGCGCGTTAAGTAATGCCCACTTTCAGATAGCAGTGGCTCGGCGACTTTTTTGCTCACGTCGCCATCAGACAAATCTAAGGTAAGCGCGTCGTGCATTTTGGTAAGAAACTTAAGCATGTTGTTTGATGATTGCTTTAAATCTTTCACCCAATTGCTGATACCTTTTGGTAACTGCCCTTGCTCAAAGCGGTGCACATTATCTTCGTTAAATTCAAAGTAATTATCGGCAAAAAATGTTTTCACATTTTTTAAGTCTTTTGCACTGTCGTTGATCGCGTCTGCCAGTTTAAAGTTGAGACCCGTTGCCCGTGTTGAGCTAATCGCATTAGCCATTTTTTGGTTAAATTTCGCTAGCTTATCCAACCACTCTAAAGTAGCTACTAAAGTACTTGACGCGGATGAAAAGTCGCGTGCTACTTGCGGCAAATGATGTGCTTCATCGATTACGTAAATACTGTCTGCAGGTTCAGGTAAAATAACCCCACCACCTAGTTCTAGATCAGCGAGTAATAATGAGTGGTTTACAATAATCACATCAGCTTTTGCTAAACGATCGCGAGCGCTATGAAACGGACAGTGCGCATGGCTAGCTAATTGACGCTGGCATGAGTGTTTGTCACTTTGAATTAAACGCCATACATTGTCGGAGATGACTTTCGGCCAAGTATCTCTATCGCCTTGCCATGTGCCTTTCTTATAGGCGGCTTGCAGTTGTTTTAAACTATCTTGCTCTTTTTCATTCAGTGGCGCATCGGTGGTCGCTAAAAAATTAAGCTGCGATGGGTCTTCAACAAGCGCGTTGTATAAACGCTCAGCGCAAACATAACGCTGACGTCCCTTTGCAAGCTCAAAGCTAATTTCAATACCAGAGTTCTTTGCAAAAAATGGCAGCTCTTTATTGATTAGTTGCTCTTGTAACGCAACTGTGGCGGTTGAAATGATCAGACTCTTTTTGTGCTGCTTTGCGTAAGGAATAGCACCGATACAATATGCTAACGATTTGCCTGTACCTGTGCCTGCTTCTATTACTGCAATGCGCTCTGTGCGGTGGTAATTTCCCGCTAAGGTTTTAGCGATTTCTGCCACTAAGTAATTTTGACTCGGACGTGAACGGTAATCAGGTAATTTGGCTGCAATATTAGTATGAATAGTGCGAATGGTTTTTTTTAGGGAGTCAGCCAGCATGTTAGGTCCGAGAAAAGGCGTTTTCGCGATTTTAAAGGTGCTTGTAATTAATAACAATGCAATACAGGCATTTTTTCTTTTGTTAGACTGTCGCGATAATCAAGTTTAATAATAGTTGTAATGGTAATTGAGCGTACTTTTTCTGGGTTAATTTTAACCAAGCAACAGTTTGACCGTGACGGTAAGCTGATTTTAGTGTTTTGGTTAAAGTCTAAAGAAGGCCCTGTACGCGTGGAAGTTACAGGCGAACAGGCAGTGGTATTTTGTTTATCAGAAGATGCCAAATGGTTTGCCGATGCGCTTAATCGAGAGGGGATTGCTTTTGAGCAAAAGTCGCTGCCGCTAAAACATTTTAATCAAAGTAACGTTAGCGGATTTTATTTCACTAGCTTGAAAGCTTTTTTTGCTGCAAAAGAAACAGCAAATGAAGCCGGTGTGATCCTGTATGAACAGGATATTCGCCACGCCGAGCGCTATTTAATGGAGCGTTTTATTCAAGGGCAAGCATGGGCAAAAGGGCAATATAAGTTTAGCCAGGGTGTGCATTGTTTGTATCAAGCAAAACTTGCTAAAAGTGAACAAGCGAGTTTAGCCGCGCACGAATTGACTTGTGTCTCACTCGATATAGAGTGCAGTGGGTTAGGGGTGCTCTATTCGATAGGCTTTTATAATGCGAATTACCAAAAAGTGGTAATGATAGGGCAAGGTGAAAGTCATGAGTGGTTGGAGTGGGTTGCTGATGAAACCGCCTTACTCAAACGCTTCGTTGCCATTACACAAGAATTAGACCCAGATGTGTTTATAGGTTGGAATGTTATTGATTTTGACTTTTCGATGTTAGCTAAGCGAGCAGAAGCACTGGGTGTAACGTTGTCGCTTGGACGGTTTGCAAGTCAGCTTCGAGTGACGCAATCAAAAATCAATAAACTTAATTTACCCGGCCGTATGGTACTCGATGGTATCGATATGCTGAAAAACGCAAGCTACCATTTTTCTAGCTTTCGTTTAGGGCAAGTAAGCTACGAATTACTCGGTGAAGAAAAGCTGATCCAAGGCGGCGATACGCTTGCAGAAATCGAACGCCAGTTTAAACACGAAAAACTAGCGTTAGCCAAATACAATCTGCAAGACTGTAAGCTGGTATGGGATATTTTTCAGAACAAATCGCTAATCGATTTTGCAATTGCAAGGTCCAAACTCACAGGGCTTGATTTAAACCGCCTAGGTGGTTCCGTTGCGGCGTTTACCAATTTATATTTGCCGCATTTACATCGTGCTGGGTATATCGCCCCTAATTTAGGTGACTCCCCAGTACAATTTGAAAGCCCAGGTGGCTATGTAATGGACTCACTTCCAGGGCTTTATCAGAATGTCTTGGTCCTCGATTATAAAAGTCTTTACCCATCAATTATTCGCACTTTTAAGATTGATCCCATGGGGTTAGTTGAAGGGTTAATGGAAGATGATGCGATCGAGGGGTTTAACGGCGCTCAGTTTTCACGCACTGAACATTTTATTCCTTCGCTTATCAGTCAGCTATGGCAAGCAAGAGAAGCGGCAAAAAAAGCCAAAGATGAAACTATGTCTTACGCCATAAAAATTATTATGAACAGTTTTTATGGCGTATTGGGTTCTACTGGATGCCGGTTTTATGACCCGCGGTTGTCAAGTTCGATTACCATGCGTGGTCATGAAATTATGAAAAAAACCAAGCAGTTAATAGAACAAGCTGGTTACCAAGTGATCTATGGTGATACGGATTCAACCTTTGTCTCGATAGACGGAGAAGCCTGTAAAGCAACATGTAACGACATAGGTAAGCAATTAGTTAACAAAATAAATAGCTACTGGCAGGCTGAATTGAGCGAAAAAGGTTTAGACAGTGCACTAGAAATTGAGTTTGAAACTCATTATCAGCCGTTCTTTATGCCGACATTGCGCGGTGAAACAACCGGGTCGAAGAAGCGTTATGCCGGTATTAACCAAGCTGGAGAGCTAATATTTAAAGGTCTTGAAGCGGCACGTGGCGATTGGACTCGCCTAGCGAAAGAGTTTCAGACCGAGTTGTACCAAAGACTATTTAGCAATCAAGCTGTCGATGAATACATCACACAACAGGTTAGTGCCCTTAAATCTGGCGCTTTTGATCACAAACTTGTATATCGCAAGCGCTTGGGGCAAGAGCTTGAAATGTATCGCCGTAATATCCCACCTCATGTTAGAGCAGTGTTAGATTACCAGCTAAAACACCCCGATTTTTTCATCAAACGAGGCGACTGGGTGAATTATCTTGTAACACTTGACGGCCCCGTTTACTTAGCCGAAGGCGATGTGTCAGACGTAAATCGAATCGATTATCAACATTACTTAGATAAGCAACTAAAGCCAATTGTAGAGGCGCTTGAAAAGGCGTTAATGTTAAATTTTGAGCAGTTAGTTAATGAGCAACAAAGCCTTTTCTAAAAAGTTCAAAAAAAATGTAATTTTTTGATTACAATTAAAGCTTACGAGGCTTCAGGTTTTTTTTTGTTTTAAATCAGGGTTTTATATTTTTCGTGTACCTAAAAGCGGTGTATTTCTAAGTGTGTATAAATGTGATCTAACTGAAACATCTAAGTCTTAAATGTTAAAACTTTATAAACACATGTTGACCGGTGTTTGCCCTTATGATTATTATTGCCCTCGGATAAATGAGTTTCGACTCAAAAAAATCAATCAACAATTTGTTAGATTGTGAATAAAAGTAAATCCACAAATGTGGTCCAGGGAGAAATCTAAATGTTAAATAATAAACTAGCGAAGGCGGTTCGTTTAGCGATCGCTTTCGGTGGTGCTAGCACTGCTGTGTTTGCAGCAAACGCTAATGCCGCTGAAGAACAAGCAGCTGAAGCTGTTGAACGTATCGAAGTAACAGGTTCTCGTATCAAGCGTACTGATATGGAAGGTGCGAACCCTGTAGTTGTAATTGACAGAGCGTCTTTAGACAATTCAGGTCAATTAAGCGTTTCTGACGTGTTAAACAGATCTACGTTTAACTCTTTTGGTTCAATCCAACCTTCATCTGGTAATACTGCACAAAGCCAAGCTACTGTAAACTTACGTGGTTTAGGCTCAAGCCGTACATTGGTACTTATCAACGGTAAGAAAATGCCAGGTTCACCTGTAATGGGTGGTGGTGCAGCTGACTTAAATACAATTCCTTTCGCTGCGGTTGAAAGAATCGAAGTTATGAGTGATGGTGCGTCTGCGGTTTATGGTTCAGATGCTATTGCAGGTGTTGTAAACATCATTCTTCGTGACGACTTTGAAGGTGTTCAAGTTCAAGCTCGAGCTGGTAGCCCAAGCCGTGACGGTGGTGGTGATGAGTCTTCATTCTCAATCATCACTGGTCTTTCAAATGACAAATCAAGCATTGTTTTCAGCTATGAACACGACGAACGCGATATCATTTTCGCACGCGACCGTTGGTTTACGTCTTCTACGGACGATGGTTCAGGCACTTACGGTGGTACTACTGGTTTAAGCTGGTACGGCCGTAATATCTTAGATATGACTACGTTTGAATTCAACCCGATGATTAGTGGTCAAGACTGTTCACAATACGGTGACTTATTCAGTTATCACAATGATGCGCCAGATTATCCAGCAGACGACGGCTGTCATTTCGATTATACAGCGGTATCAGCAGATGCTGCTTCAACGAAACGTGATTCAGTATTCGTAGATTACGACTATGAAGTAAGTGATAACACAACTTTTAACTTCCGTTCTCTACATGCTCGTAACGAAAGCTTTGGTCGTTACGCTCCTGCAGCAGGTTGGTTCACATTCCCTATGGACATGCCAGCTGAAAATGGTCTAACAGCAGTTAACGAAGGTGACCGTGGTTACTACCGTTTCAACAATGTTGGCGCATCACGTGATACTTGGCAAGTAAGTAACATGCAAGATTGGGCCGCTTCTTTAGAAGGTCTTACAGATCTATTTGATTGGCACGTAGATGCTCACTATAACCGTTATGACATGAACGAGTGGGGCCAAGGTTACGTTCACCGCCCAAGCGTTGAGCAAGCAATTCGTGATGGTTGGGATCCTCGTGACCCAGATCAGTCGAAGTATACAGCGCAACTTGCTGACTTAGCTGCTAACAGTAACCGTCGCTCAGGTAGTACACTTCGCGAAATCAGTGGTGGTATGACGTTCAATGAACTAGCTGACTTGGGTGCTGGTTCAGTAGCTCTTTATGTTGGCGCAAACTACAAAGAAACAACATATTATGACCAAGCGGAAGCACAAAATGAGGCTAAGAACATCATTGGTACAGCAGGTGGTTCTGCATCAGGTGACCGTGAAGAGTACGCAGTATTTGCTGAATTAGTAGTACCAGTACTTGATAGCTTAGAATTTAACTTCGCAGGTCGTTATGATGACTTTAGCGATGTTGGTTCATCGTTTGTGCCTAAGGCTTCACTTCGTTACCAACCGTTTGAATCTCTTGTTGTACGCGCATCATGGGGTCAAGGTTTCCGCGCTCCAACACTTGAAGACTTATATAAAGCACCTCAAGAATCGGCAAGTAGTGCGAAAGACGTGGTACTTTGTTCAGCAGCAGGAACTAACCGTTCAGACTGTCGTTCGCAACAGCACACGACTTACTTTATTGGTACTGAAAACCTTAAACCTGAAGAGTCTGAAAGTGTTAACTTTGGTATTGTATATAATGTAACGGACAATGTTGACGTTTCATTCGATTACTACAATATTGACATCACTAACCAAGTTTCTTCTTTATCAACTCAAGACGTATTTGATTTAGAAAACATTGGCTTACTAGGTGATCCAGAAGATCCAAATGATAACGCGCCAGGTTATGAAGGTGCAGCTGTAGATCGTGGTGGTAACCCAACGGCGCGTTCACTTCTTGTTACGGCACCTATGGCAAATATTCCTGGTTTCTCGACAGATGGTTTTGATTTCAAAGCAAATGCATTATTCGATTTAGGTGGTGCAGGTGAAATTAAGACTAACTTTGCTTGGTCAGAAGTTCTGTCTTATGAAGAGCCAGATATCATTGGTTTACCTAAGGTTAACAAGATCGGTCGTAATGGTCTTCCTGAGCGTCGTATCTCACTAGGTGCTACATGGTTATTCGAAGATCACACTCTTAATGTGAATCTTAACCATATTGCATCTCAGGCTGAAGAAACTGAAACAGACGAAACAGGTACCATCTTCACTGCAGTTGGCGAGTTAGACGATTACAATATCGTTGACTTAAACTATACATATGCAACACCTTGGAATTTAGACATTACTGCTGGTGTTAATAATGTAACAGATGAAGATCCTGTTTTAGATAGTGACTTAGGTTACGATTCAAACTTATATAGCATCGTTGGTCGTTTATACTTTGTAGGTTTCCGCTACAAATTCTAATAAGATTTAAGATGTATTAAAGCCTGCAATTGCAGGCTTTTTTTATTTGTATGGAATTGATTTAGCTAATATATATAAATTATAAAGGAGTTTTTTTGATGACTTCACATTGGAGCGAATATTGGAAGCAAGGTCATTTAACGTCATTTGGTGAAAGTTATAAAAAAACTTATACGGGGGTGTTAAAAGATCAATGGTTCCCTTTATTTTCAACTCTAAATGACGGATTTAAATGCCTTGATATTGCAACAGGAAATGGCGGGTTAGCGATTTTAGTGGATGATTTTGCATCCGTTAATAAGATAAGTGGCAGTATAACAGCGATTGATTTTGCTAAAATTAATAACCATGCGATTGATATAGCACACAAGTTTAAAAACAATATTTTATTTAGAGAGTTATTTAAAGCTGAAGATGTAGACAAATTGGATGACAATTATGAGCTAATTATTTCTCAATTCGGTATCGAATATTCTGATATAAGTGAGTCGATAATTGCATCTAAAAAGCGTCTAAGTGCTAATGGTAAGATCGGCTTAATGATGCATCATTCTAATTCTGTAATAATTCAGCGAAATGAAAGAACGCTTACGTTAGTGAGGTCAGAGGCGTTTAGAGCCTGTATGGGACATTTCATTAACCTCGTTGAATGCTCTTTTGATATAACGAGCAAAGAATCACTTAGGCTATTAAAACTAAATGGAGATGCTGAGCATCACCGACATCAATTAAATTACTTATTAAAAGAATTATTTGAATATGATGAAATGGCTGTAAAGGATACGAGCTTACCTGAATATGTATCTCAGTTTATGAAAATTGGCGTCATTTCAGACTGTCATGTTAAAAAGCAATTTATCGAATATCTTAAGACACAGATCGAAACATTAGAGAATCGTTTGTCTGAGTTGGTAGATGCGGCTTTAACATCAGATAAATTATCTTCACTTATTGAATACGCGAAGTTAAATGGATTGACCGGTACCGAACAAAGTGAAGTTCTGAATGAGTCTGGCGAAATACTAGCTTGGTTTGTCGTCTTCGAACACAGTCATATTGAATGAATTTATAATCGTTTTGTCGAGTCTATTAAAGTAAGCTTATATAAAGAAGCATGACTTTTATGCTTCTTTATATACTTATGCGTACCCAAATGCATATTTAGTCATTTAAAAACAGAATATCTTTATCAATTCAGCCTAAAAACCTTTCAATAACTTTCTACCTAGACGTTTTTTTTGAAAAAAAAATTAATTGCGTTAATTGTTAATAATTTTTTACTAAAGCCAATCTGATATGGCTATAAACTCTCTTTCTTGGACGGTATAGCGCGATTAACAAAAGCTCGAATGTAAACAGTTTGTTTATTAAATTGTTGCATTAAAGCATTTGTTTATCTTAGAGCAGTATTTTACTAAGTTTGGCTGTTGACACTCTTCTATGCATTTAGCATTATTGGTGAGTTGGTGCATTTTTTATGTGCACCATTCATGATTGAGTTTTAATCAGTTTAAATTCTAAAAAAGTAACATTACTTAATTGGTTGGGAACTATGTCTGTTAAAATCAGAAAAAGTCTTGTAGCTTCAGCGTTGGTTGGCGCGGTTGCACTTACAAGCAGCAATGTGATGGCAGATCCTTTGAAAGACATTCACAATGTTGAAGGTCAGACTATTAAGGCTGCACAAAAGTCTCAGAACAAAATCGATAACGTATTCGAGCAAACAGTTGAACTGAAAGCGGAGTATGACACTACGATTAACCAAACTGAGATCCTAAAAGTTTATAATGATCACCTAGCACGTTTGGTTGCAGACCAAAATGCTGGTATCGAATCATTAAATAAACAAATCAAAGAAATCGATACAACTAAACGTAACGTTGTGCCTTTGATGTATCGCATGATCGATACGCTTGAGCAATTCATCAAAGCGGACGTTCCTTTTGACACTGAAAAGCGTTTAGACCGTGTTGAAAAGTTACGTGAGTTAATGACTAACTCATCAGTAACGACTTCTGAAAAGTACCGTCAGGTTCTTGAAGCTTACCTTACAGAGAAAGATTACAGCACTGTTGTAACTGCTACTCAAGGTGCTATCAACCTAGATGGTCGTGATATCACTGTAGACTTCGGTCGTGTTGGTCGTATCGCTTACGTAGCTCAGTCTCTAGACCTTAAGAATGCTTGGGTTTGGAACAACTCTACGAAGCAGTGGGACAAGCTAGGTGACGAATACATCAGCCCTATTACTGATCTTATTCGTATGGCGCGTAAGCAAAAAGCTTACGATATTGTTAGCCTTCCAATCTTTGGCGCGGAGTAATCACGATGAAGAAACTATTTAAAGGTTTAGCAGTTGCTACTGTTCTTTCTGTTTCTGCAGGTGCTGCGCTAAATGCACACGCAGATACAGCTGCTCTAGATAAAATCCTTGAGCAAGTTAAGCAAGACCGTATCTCGTCTGGCAAAATTAACAAGCAACGTGAGCAAGAGTTCTTATCAGCTCGTGCTGACAAGCAAGCGTTATTAAAGAAAGCTCAACGTGAACTAGCGGCTGAAGAAGCTCGCGGTGATCGTCTTAAGAAGCAATACGCACAAAACGAAGCGACACTAGCGTCTAAAGAAGCAGAACTAGAAACTGCGAAAGGTACGCTTGGTGAAATGTTCGGTGTTGTACGTCGTGCTGCATCTGAAACAATCGGTTCAATCGAAGCGTCACTAGTTTCTGCTGAAAAGCCAGGACGTGAAGAAGTTCTTCGTTCTCTAGCTGCTGCTAAAGAACTACCAACTACTCGCGAACTAGAAGAGCTTTGGATTGGTCTTCAAACTGAAATGACTGAGTCTGCGAAAGTATCATCTTTCGAAACTACAGTTGCTCAGTTAGACGGTTCAGAAGTTAACGCAAAAGTTACACGTATTGGTAACTTCAACCTTATCTCTGATCAAGGTTACTTAATTTACCACCCAGAAACTAAGCAAATCCAGCCGCTAGGCCGTCAGCCTGATGGTTACGTATTGTCTTCTGCTGAAGCGCTACGTGCTACTCCAGCTGGTTCTTACACTGGTTTCTATACAGATATCACCCGTGGTTCAATTCTACGTCTAAACACGCAGAAAGCGACTCACGAAGAGCGTTTCCACCAAGGTGGTACAGTTGGTTACCTAATCGCAGTACTACTAGTTATTGGTTTCATCATCGCGATTATTCGTCTTGCTGACCTTACACTAACTACTGGTAAGATCCGTTCACAGCTTAAGAATCTTAACACACCAAACGAAAACAACCCGCTTGGTCGTATTCTTAAAGTTTACCAAGACAACAAGTCAGAAGATGTTGAAAACCTTGAGCTTAAGCTTGATGAAGCGATTCTACGTGAAACGCCACGCATCGAAGCTGGTGTTAACATCATCAAGATCTTCGCAGCTATCGCACCTCTAATGGGTCTATTAGGTACTGTTGTAGGTATGATCGAAACATTCCAGCAAATCACGTTATTCGGTACAGGTGATCCGAAGATCATGGCTGGTTCAATCTCAATGGCACTAGTAACTACTGCTCTAGGTCTAATTGCGGCACTACCGCTAATCCTAGTTCACGCTATCGTTGCAAGCCGTTCTAAGTCTGTACTACACATCCTAGATGAGCAAAGCGCTGGTATTATTGCTGCTCACGCGGAGAAGGAGAAAGCCTAATGCTAGTCCTGATGGAGATCTGGGAATCTGTCAGGGATTTTGTGGCTACAGGCGGCCAGGTACTATATGTGGTCGCAATAGCACTCTTTCTTATGTGGGTATTAATGATTGAGCGCTATTGGTTCCTGACCAGCGTGTTTCCTAAAATGAAAAAGGGAATCATCGCTAACTGGGACGCCCGCCAGGACACTACGTCTTGGTATGCACACAGAATCCGTGAAGCATGGATTTCTGAAGCGTCTGAGAAATTAGATGAGCGTATGTTGTTGATCAAAACATTAGTAGCTGTATGTCCACTTATCGGCTTATTAGGTACTGTAACGGGTATGATCGCGGTTTTCGAAACCATGGCTACCCAAGGTACTGGTAACGCACGCTTAATGGCATCAGGTATTTCAATGGCGACGATCCCAACAATGGCTGGAATGGTTGCAGCACTATCAGGTGTATTCTTTAGCACACGTCTAGAAGCGAAAGCGAAGATGGCTAAGAATAAACTTATCGATAGCTTGCCGCATCACTAGAGAGAGATTTGAATATGGCACGTAATAAACGTATTCGTGAAGAAGATGACGCAGCGGTAGATATGACACCGATGCTAGACATCGTTTTCATCATGCTTATCTTCTTTATCGTAACAACGTCATTCGTTAAAGAAGCCGGTATTGAAGTTAACAAACCAAAAGCAGCACAAGCTACCAAGAAGAAAAATGCAAATATCTTTATTGCAATTCGTGGTAACGGTGAAGTTTGGATGGATAAGCGCCAAGTAGATGTAGAACGTGTATCTGCGAACATCGAGCGTCTATTAGCTGAACAACCTACTGAAGTCGTGATTATCCAAGCGGATAAAGAAGCGAAGCACGGTGTGGTTATGAAAGTTATGGACCAGATCAAGGCTACTGGTGACTACCTGAAGATTTCAATCGCTGGAGAAAAGTAATGATTCGTTTTCTGTTTTCACTGATTGCAGGTGGGGCAGTTACTTTCGGCTTATTTTATTTCATGGCGTTCTTGATTTCTGGCGGCGATAAACGCGCCGCTAATGACCAAGAGCAGATTGTAGTCGAAATTATGACGAATCCGCCTGAATCAAAGGTGCAGGAGAGGAAGCGTGTACCGCCTCCGCCTCCGCCGCCACCTAAGCAGCCGCCTAAACCGCAGCCGCCACAACCTGATAATTCGAGTAATAACAACTCAGGATTACAGTTTAATATGCCATCAATTGATGTTGGTGGTACGGCAGGTGGTCTAGATGGCCCAGGCGCATTTGGCCGAGATGGTGATGCTACACCAATCGTTCGAATTGAGCCTAAATATCCGCCACAAGCTGCGCGTGATGGTAAAGAAGGTTGGGTACAACTTCGCTTTACAATCGATGAAGTAGGTGGTGTAACTGATATTGAAGTAATTAACGCTGAACCGAAACGTATTTTCGACCGTGAAGCAAAACGTGCTTTACGTAAATGGAAATACAAGCCTAAGATTGTTGATGGTAAACCACAACGTCAAGCAGGCATTGAAGTTCAACTTGATTTCAAACTTGACCAAGGTTAGGAGGCAGTATGAAAACTTTATCTAAAGTGACCGCGCTTGCCTTATTAATTTCACTTGGTGGTGCAGTTTATTCTGCACCAACTTTGGCGAAAGCAGATCCTGCGAAGATTGAAGAACGCAAGAAACGCAAAACCAAGGTGATGGGTGAACGTACTGGTAAAAAAGTTGTAAAAGCATTTGATGTATACAACGGCGACCAGGAAAAGGGAATCGAGGGCGATGTAGCTGGTGCGCTTCAAATGATGAAGGAAATTGAGCCTTCAGATGAGTTTGATAGAGCACAAGTTAACTACTACATGGCGCAAATGAGCTACCAGCTTGAAAAGTTTGACGACGCAATTCGTCTTGCTAAAGCGGCAGCTAAGCCAGATGTTCTTAACTTTAAAGACCAAGCAACTGTAATGAAGCTTATTGCAGACTTACAGCGTCAAGAAAAACAGTATAAAGATGCTCGTGATTCTTACTACGCTTGGATGGATTTTACGGGTGAAGAAGACGCAAAAGTGTATTTAGCGATTGCATCAATTTACTACGAAACCAAAGAGTATAAGAATATCATTGCTCCGGCAGACCGTGCAATTGAGCTATCTAAAAAAGAGCCAATAAAAAGTGCTTACGACCTAAAAGTTGGTGCTTATGTTGAGCTTAAGCAGTTCAATAACGCGGTTAAGACAAGTGAAGAGCAAGTTAAGATTTGGCCAAATGAATATAAACTTTGGACACGTTTAGCATCGTTCTACATGCAGCAAGAAGACTATAAAAAAGGTCTGGCAGCTGCGAAGGTTGCAGAGCGTAATGGTGCGCTAGAAACAGCAAACCATTTTAAATTCCTAGCAAGTTTGTATTCACTTAACGAAATGCCTTACCAAGCAGGTGTTACACTTGAAAAAGCGGTAAAAGCAAAGAAAGTTAAGAAAGACAAATCTACGGTTTCGACACTAGGTGCATATTTCCATAATGCTAAGCATTATAACAAAGCAGCTAAGTTCTACATTGAAGCAGCTGATTTCGATAATGACTCTGAGTTATATCGTAAAGCAGGCTCAATGTTCGTAACGAGCGAAGACTATGCACTAGCGGTTAAAAACCTTAGCAAAGCACTTGAGCTTGGCAATAAAAAGAAAGGTCAGATCCACTTAGACCTTGCAGAAGCATACCTTCAGCAAGAAAAGTATAAGCTGGCTTATCAAAATGTTCGTAAAGCGATAGATTATCCGCAAACGAAGAAATTTGCTAAGAGCTGGTCTCAGTATATTAAAGACAAAGCGATCCGTAAGGGCGTTAAAATTTAATAGCTGAACGCGCACAAAAAGCCCCAATAGGGGCTTTTTTAATGCCTAAAATTTATCGTCTATTTTCGGCAATTAAATGTTGAATCGCGCAATCAGATTAATTCACAAGCTCGTCACATAAAATGCACCTGCTGTAGTGGTTTTTGTCGAATATCGACATCAATATGCCACTTGTTCGCTACAACACGGCACGCAGCGCTAACTCTACTCACTACAAAACAGCGCCGATTTTCCTTTCATGAAGCCGTTTCAAATGCTAGTGAATGGTATATGTTTCTAGTTGATACGCATTAATACCACTTTGCTCTGCATAATGAAGAGCGGTAATTGTCTTTTCAAAAATTGCACCAGGTTCAATAGTAAGCTCTGGCTTCACGTTCACGGCGCCAATGCTTAAGTTACAGTGCAATAAGCCCAACTTCTCTTGCTCCAATAACGCGTTTTGAATGCGGGAAACAATCACTTTAGTACCTTCGGTATCGAGTCCAAATAACCCCATTGCAAAGCAATGCTCGTTAAAGCGACACGTAATATCGGTGCTGCGTAGAGTTTGCTCGGTCAGAATATTACCTACTTGAATTAGTTTTGCTTTTTCAGTCTCAGAAGTGGTTCTGATATGTGGATTAAATAATAGAATAGACAAACTATCGTTATCACGTATTAACCTATGCCATTCGCGGTTAAAAATTTCCATAAAGTATGCTTGGTTGTATAATCCAGTTTCCGTATCGCGAAATGAGGCGTTTTGAAAAGAAAAAATCATAAGCGCTCTCCAGATTACCATCTCTTTTAAGGTTAGATTAAATTGATTAAATTTACGCAATTATTACTACCAATTTGTTTCGCTTTTTTATTATTTGGCTGCGATGATGCCTCAAACAGCCGCTCAGAGGCCGAGTTAGTAACGTCTTTAAAGCAGCTTAATACGTTGCTTTACCCGTCACAGAGCGAACCTAACGACGTTTTGTGGCCTATGAGCGACCGTTATTTAACGCAAAGAGATAGTCTATTTAAACAATTATTGCGAGCATCCGAAAAACCTCACCCAGAAGCCCAGTTGCTGGCGATAGAGCAGCGCTTTACCGAACGTTTCTTTCCTTGGCCGTACAATGCCAATCCGATATTAAATTATTTACAGAGCGCGTCTCATGTTGAAGGTGACGACCTCGCAGGCTTTATCGCCTTTAGTCAGCAAAAAATGAGCAATGCCTATCAAGACAAAGTTCGTCTCAGTCGCTTTGAGCTAAACGCGCTGTTACGCGAACTAGCTAGCGCGGAACAACAGCTAGAACCATTCCCAGCAACAAAAGCCGCATTGGCTGAATTTGAAAGCTATTTAAAAGATTACTCACCACGTAGAAGCCCTGGTATTGGGGCGTTACCTAATGGTAAAGATTGGTATCAAGCACGTTTAAATTATTTTACCAATGCGGCTCAAAAACCTGCGGATGTGTTAAATCGTCTGTTAATAATTAAGCAAAGTGTAAACAGCGAACCACAATTTATGATTTGTTTTACAAGCGCAAAATGCGCTAATAACTCAGGTTTAGACTGGCGTACAAAATACAGTGATCGCCGCGCTGAATTTGCAGTTGTGCCTTTTGGTAAAGAACAAGCGGTAATTGCAGAAGTTGATTTCGGTATTCATGCGCAGGCATGGAGTAGTGAGCATGCACTTACTGTGCTAACCAAGCAGTTAGAGATTGATGAAGAACGCGCTAATCGTGTACTAGCAAAAATATTACAAGAGCCAGCGCTTGCGATGGTAAATATCCCATTAGGCTAACGCCTAATGGGAACATGCTTTACAGCGTTGTGTTGCTGGGTCGTTATCGAGTAACTCTAATTCAATAGGCTCTTCACAGTCTGCACAATAGCCATATTGGCCAATTTCAAATTGTGCAATTGCCGCCTCCAACTGAATTAATCGACTCAGTTTAGGTTCATGATTTAATAGAAAGTGCTGTTCCAGAAAGTCTGGCCAATCGCTATAGTTAATAGCATGTAAGTCATTAACAATTGCGGGCTGAACTTGTCCATAATGTTCAATTACCTCTTTGCGTAACGCTTCCAATTCTACTTCAAGCCTACGTTTGAATAACTCAAGTGACACGGTCATTCTCATTCCCCTTTTTATTCCTAGCACCTAAGGGTGCAATATTGAATTATAGGGACTTGATAAACGCGCGATATGATATGAATCAACAAGTAGTAACTTTGTTACTCGCCTGTAAAATTTTATCGAGCACTTCTTGACTCGATTTAAGTCGTTTTATTTCTTCAAAAAAGAGGTTTGCATCGGTGTATTGCAGTTTTAAATAGCCAAGCCACTGTTTTGTGCGACTGGCGAAGTAACGTTCACTGTTACCGCCATCACAATGCATTGATGAGTCAATTATATGATGTAGTATTTGCTTCCACGATAATGCAGTGTAATGTTCGCCATTGCGCTTGCTGACAATTTCAGCTGCCAGATCGGGCTTTGCCAACACACCACGACCTAGCATCACATCATCACAGCCACTGCGTTGTTGGCACAATCTATAATGGTCAAAATTCCACACCTCACCGTTGGCAACGACATTGATATCAGAGGTAGTTTTGAGTGGTTTTATTTTTTCCCAATACGCAGGAGGGCGGTAGCCGTCACGTTTTGTTCTTGCATGAATCGCGATACTTGAGGCGCCGGCACTGCAAACAGCATCAAAAATTTCTTGGCTTTGAGAACAGTCATCAAAACCAAGGCGAACCTTAGCTGATACCTCATCATCCACAGGCACCGCATCTCGCACAGCTTTTACAATTTGATAAATTTGCTCTGGCTCTTTGAGTAGTATTGCGCCGCCTTTACTTTTATTGACGGTTTTTGCAGGACAGCCAAAATTCAAATCAACACCGTGAGAACCAAGTTCAACTGCACGCTGTGCATTTTCTGCAAGCACATTTGCGTGTTGTCCCAGTAATTGAATGCGCACAGGGGTGCCAGATTGGGTTTTTCCCTGATTGTTTAACTCAGGGCAGTATCGATGAAATACACGAGCAGGTAATAATGCATCAACAACACGGATAAATTCAGTAACACACAGGTCAAATCCACCAATATCGGTGAGTAATTGTCGCATATGGAAGTCAACAACACCTTCCATCGGTGCCAAAATCAGTTTCATTGTAACCCGTGTAATAGCTATCTCGGCGGCGATTTTAACGAGCTTATGAGCGAAACACTATTATTTTTTTTATTACAAGGCTAAACTGATATTGCTCAATGGGTTAGCTGTACCATAATGAGATTTACAAAACGAATTGATCAAAAAATTTTAATTTATTTGAAAGAATATTTTTAAAAGCTAGGTCATTTTAAACAATCAAGTAAACGTAAAACGAGACAACTATGAAAACACTTAATAAAAATTCAGTAGCTTTAACAGTAGGTGCAGCAGTGATTGGTGCATCAAGCCTAGTTTCTATAGCGGCAAACGCTAACCCTTTCCAAGTTACCGCAATGCAATCTGGCTATATGCTTGATGCTGGCGAAGGCAAATGTGGTGAAGGTAAATGTGGCGGCGACAAAAAAGCTGAAAAAGAAGGCAAGTGTGGCGAAGGTAAATGCGGCGGCGACAAAAAAGCTAAAAAAGAAGGTAAGTGCGGCGAAGGCAAATGCGGCGGCGACCACAAAGCTAAAAAAGAAGGCAAGTGTGGCGAGGGTAAATGCGGCGGCGACAAAAAAGCTAAAAAAGAAGGCAAGTGCGGCGAAGGTAAATGCGGTGGCGACCACAAAGCTAAAAAAGAAGGCAAGTGCGGCGAAGGTAAATGCGGCGGCGACAAAAAAGCTAAAAAAGAAGGTAAGTGCGGCGAAGGTAAATGTGGCGGCGACAAAAAAGCTAAAAAAGAAGGTAAGTGTGGCGAAGGCAAGTGCGGCGGCCACAAGTAATTAGTTAACCCTATTTCAGGCTAACTAGTCAAAAGGCCAGCTTAGCTGGCCTTTTAGTTAATTAAAGAATAAATATGTTTGGAGGGGCGGTGAATAAACACAATTTTGGAATGGTAGGGCTTGGTCTACGACGTGAAATGCTTGATCCATTAATCGAAGACTACCCAAAACAAATCGATTTTTTAGAAGTTGCGCCTGAAAATTGGTTGATCTTAGGTGGCGCATTAGGCAAAAAGTTTAAGCAATTAACCGAACAACATAATTTTGTGTGCCACGGGTTATCCCTTTCAATCGGTTCACCTGAGCCACTTGATATTGATTTTGTTAAAGATCTTAAAGTGTTCTTTAAACAACATAATATTAAAGCCTACAGCGAACATTTAAGTTATTGCTCGGGTACAGGGCATATGTATGATCTCATGCCAATTCCATTTAGTGAAGAAGCAGCCCGTTATGTCGCAGAGCGCATTCGCACGGTGCAAGATATTCTTGAAATGCCTATCGCGATGGAAAACGTATCGTATTACGCAGCGCCTGGACAGCAAATGTCTGAGTTAGACTTCACTAACTTGGTTTTAGAAGAAGCCAACTGCGAGTTATTACTCGATGTAAATAATATTTATGTTAACGCCGTCAATCATGGTTACAGTGCCAGCGAATTTTTAAAAGGGCTTCCTACCAAACGCATTAGCTACGGCCATATCGCCGGGCATTATAATGAAGCGGATGATTTAATTGTTGATACCCATGGCGCAGATGTAATAGATCCTGTTTGGCAATTGTTACGCGAGGCATATCAAATTCATGGCGTGTTCCCGACCTTGTTAGAGCGTGATTTTAACATTCCGGCGATGCCCGAATTATTAGGTGAAGTTGACACCATTGCCGCAATTCAGGCAGAGAATATTAAGCGAGAAACAGCTTAATGAGTTTTCAAGCTACCCAAAATGCCTTTATGCAGCATATTCGCGATCCTGAAAATCACCAGTTCCCCGATATTGAAGATCGTCGCTTAGCAATTTACCGAGAGCTTTTCTTTAACAATGTTGAAGGCTTTGTCAGTTCTGCGTTTCCGGTACTTCAGTCGCTTTATAGCGAACAAGATTGGCTGGTATTAGTACGTAAGTTTTTTAGCCAACATGATTGTAAATCACCTTACTTTTTGCAAATTTCTGAAGAGTTTTTGGCGTTTGTATCAAATGAATATACGCGTACAGCGGCCGACCCAGAATACATGCTGGAACTTGCGCACTACGAGTGGGTTGAATTGGCACTTTCAATCGCCGATCAAGATCCCAATGAAAAGGCTGTTTCCGATATCCAAACGCAACCACTTTATTTTTCATCGCTTGCGTGGCGTGTAAGTTATGCTTACCCCGTACAATTCGCATCAAGCGAGAATTCCGAGCTATCAACACTTGAAGAAGGTAATCATTTGGTTATTTATCGCGACTGTGATGATGATATTCAGTTCGTCGCCATTAATGCGATAACCGCGCACTTAGTACAATTAATTGAGTCAACGCCAGGCATAAAATTTAGTGCAATACGCGACACAATGCAGCAACTGTTACCCCAGTTTGATCCAGCTACGCTAGAAACAGGTTTAATCACTACACTTAACGATTTAGCGCAAAAAGCAGTATTGGTCACAAAATAACACTTTTGATCTAGATCAACTTCTACTATTATATGCGGCGATTTTTCGTGCTTAAGATGTAGAGGTAATGATGGCGCACAAAGGTGATTTTAAAGACCCGTTCAATGCAAAATACTTTATTGGTTTCCTAGTTGTATTTGCAGGCATTGGTTGTTTAAATGCAATTCTAGGTTGGGCGACGCTACTAAGCGCTTAATACCATACCTTCCACATATTTTGTGATTTTAGGCCGATTTATCGGCCTTTGTTGTTTCTGCAATACCCTGTTGTGCAATAGATAATCGAAAGGGCTCGATTAATTATGCGAAGCGGAGGTTTTTTGTTTCAAACTTTGTATAATGACCTGTAATTAAAATATTGGGGAAAACCATGACTTTGTCAGTTTCAGACCTAGAACTAGTAAAAAACAGCATTGCGACTGTGCCAGATTATCCAAAACCAGGCATTATGTTCCGCGATATTACTAGCTTATTAGCTGAGCCTAAAGCGTTCCAAACCGTGCAAAAAGCACTGGTAGAAAAATACAAAAACCAAGAATTTGATGTAATTATTGGTACTGAATCTCGCGGCTTCATTTTTGGGGCACCGCTTGCACTTGAATTAGGCATTCCATTTGTCCCTGTGCGTAAGCCAGGCAAATTGCCACGCGAAACGGTATCGCAGTCGTATCAACTTGAATACGGTGAAGACACCCTTGAAATTCATAAAGATGCGATTAAAGCGGGCGATAAAGTATTGCTAGTAGACGACTTATTAGCAACTGGCGGCACTATCGAAGCAACCGTTAAATTGGTTGAAAAACTCGGTGGTAACGCAACCGACGCAGCATTTGTTATTTCATTGCCAGAACTTGGCGGTGAAGCGCGCCTAGACGGCCTAGGTTTAAACATACTTAAATTAGTTGAGTTTGAAGGCGAGTAAATGAGCTATCAAGTTCTGGCAAGAAAGTGGCGTCCACAAAACTTTCATCAGTTAGTTGGGCAGCAACACGTTAAACAAGCATTAGTAAACGCGCTTGATCAAAACCGTTTGCACCATGCTTACTTATTTACCGGTACACGTGGTGTAGGTAAAACCACTATTGCCAGAATTTTTGCAAAAAGCTTAAACTGCGAATCAGGCATTACAAGTCAGCCTTGTGGCAGCTGTAATGCCTGTGTTGATATCGAGCAGGGCCGTTTTATCGACCTAATTGAAATCGATGCAGCGTCGCGTACCAAAGTAGAAGATACGCGCGAAATTCTCGATAACGTGCAATACGCGCCTACGCGTGGCCGTTATAAAGTGTACCTTATCGATGAAGTGCACATGCTCTCTAAACATAGCTTTAATGCGCTATTAAAAACACTAGAAGAGCCACCAGAGCACGTTAAATTTTTACTAGCTACGACCGATCCGCAAAAATTACCCGTCACTATTTTATCGCGTTGTTTGCAATTTAATTTGGCCGCATTGTCAGAAAATGAAATTGAAACACAACTAACGCATATTTTGCAGCAAGAGCAACTGGGTTTTGAACCAGAAGCGCTTAAGCAATTGGCACAAAGTGCCAAAGGCAGTATGCGCGATGCACTGAGTTTAACTGACCAAGCCATCGCTCAAACTAACGGTAATATTAGCCATCAAGCAACCAAACAAATGCTTGGTTTAATGGATATTACTTGGGCACAAAGTTTATTGATTGCGGCCATGGCCAGCGATGGTGATAGCTTATTAGAGTTAAGCGCGAAATTGGGCTTACAAAATGGCAACTATGGTGCGGTACTTGATGACTTAATTAAGCTATGTCATTTAATACTCGTGTCTAAGTTGGTGCCAAGTGCTGCACAACTGAGCGACCAATATGCTGATTTTATTAGTGAACTGGCAAATGAAGCAGATACCCGTGAAATACAGGTGTATTACCAGTTACTGTTAAACGGTAAAAAAGATTTAATGCTTGCGCCAACCGAGCAACTTGGCTTTGAAATGGTGATGTTAAAGTTACTGGCGTTTGAACCTGCACAAATGCAGGCGCAGCAAAACCAATCAGCGCAAACACAGCCACAAGCTCAACAAGCAACGCCAAGCGCGCGTGTTTCGCTAAAAGAACAATTAAAAAAACAAAAAGAAGCACTCGATAATAAACAGGTAACGCAGCCACAACCTGAGCCTGTACAACCTGTAGTTGAAAAACCAGCACCGCTTGCTCCTGCAACAGAAGCTCCTGCGCCGCAACAGCAAATAGCACCAGTGCAATCTCAGGAACAACATTCGCAAGAGCAACCATCTCAAGAACAATTAGAGCAGCAAGTAAATCAGCAAATGGATGACGTACTTGCACAAGCTGAGCAGTTGACGTCACAATCGCAAGCGCCTGAAATGTTTGAGTCACAGCAACAGCAACAGCAACAGCAACAGCAACAGCAACAGCAACAGCAACAGCAACAGTTCGATAGTGCACCAGAGCCACAGCAAATGCCTGAGCAGGTGGTAAATGAACAGCCACCAGTAGAAGAATCGTCTCAGCCAAGCTTTGAGCAAAATTTTAATAACGAAGCCGAAGCCATTGCTAAAATTTTAGCGCGACGCAATGTATCTGGTTCTGGTTCACTTATTCAACCAGATGGTAGCGAAACATCGATAAAAAAGACTGAGCCCCAGCAAAGGGGCGAAAATGGTGCAAAACCAAAACAAAGCCCACTTGAAAAATACCGCGGAGAAACTCAGCATGTGGCACCTGAGTTAATTGAACAATTAACGCCAGAGCCAAAGCAAGAGGAAGCACCTGCCCCAGAGCCGCAAGTTATCGAAGGCTTTGAAAGCCCAATTTCACAAGAGCGTTTCGCTCATCAGCAAGACGATTGGGCAAATAAAATTGAAACTATGGGACTCGGTGGTCGCGTACGTCAATTTGCTCTGCACAGTATTTATCAGCAAAATGGGGCTGAAGTGAGCTTACTGGTTGACAGTGAACAGCGACACCTCGACTCACCCATGCTGCGTGAACAGTTGCAACAAGCACTGTCAAATTTACTAAATACGCACGTTGAATTAATTATTAATTTTAACGATGTGGTAGAACAAACACCGTTTAAAATTCAGCAAAAGATTGATGCATTTCGTCATCAACAAGCGGTGCACACCATTAAAAACGACCCAATTATCACTCAGCTCATGACACACTTTGACGCAGAGCTAGATGAAGGTACAATAAAGGCATTATAATTCTGTTGGTAGCCTCGCTGCCATGCATTAAAAGAGAGAAAAATTATGTTTAAAGGCGGAATGGGTAACATGATGAAGCAAGCGCAGCAAATGCAAGAGCGCATGCAAAAAGCCCAAGAAGAAATTAAAAATATGGAAGTAGTTGGCGAAGCAGGCGCAGGCCTTGTTAAAGTAACTATGCTAGGTAGCCACAATGTTCGTCGCATCGACATTGATGAGTCATTAATGGAAGATGACAAAGAAATGATCGAAGATCTAGTTGCAGCAGCAATTAACGATGCAGTACGTCGCGTAGAAGAAGGCTCAGCTGAGAAAATGGCTACAGTAACTGGCGGTATGCAAATGCCTCCAGGCTTCAAAATGCCGTTCTAAGTTAGAAAGCATTTTATGTTTTAAAAATAGCGCCTTTTGGCGCTATTTTTATATGTATCAGAATTCAAAACTACTTTTGATACAGGGTAACTACCACAGCGCCACCTAACCCCACATTATGCTGTAACGCAAGCCTTGCGCCTTCAACTTGCCTTTTTCCTGCTTGGCCTCGTAAATGCCAGCTTAATTCAACACATTGCGCTATGCCAGTTGCACCAATGGGGTGGCCTTTTGACATCAATCCCCCAGATGGCCCAATCACAAACTTACCTCCGTAAGTATTGTCGCCGTCTGAAATCAGCTTTATTGCTTCGCCTTCTTCACATAATCCAAGCGCTTCATAATTAATTACTTCATTGGTGGTAAAGCAATCATGTAATTCAATTACATCAACATCTTGAGGTGAAACACCCGCTAGGTTAAAGGATTTATTGGCAGCGCGTTTAGTCATATCAGCGCCAACCGAAAGAATAGGATCTTGCCATGACTCTTCAGTGTCGGTTGCCATGGCTTGGCCAATAATTTTCACCCCATGTTTAATATTATGCTTTTTAGCGAAAGCATCACTACACAGAATAGCAGCTGCAGCCCCACAGGTAGGCGGGCACACCATAGTGCGCGTCATGTAATCATCAAAAATAATTTTGTCGTTAAGCACACTTTCTACGCTAAGTGGTGTTGAAAACAATGAATAAGGGTTATGTATGGCATGACTTCGTGATTTTACGGCCACTTTTGCATAAAGCTCGCTAGTGACATTATATTTTTCCATATAATGCTTACCCGCTGCACCAAATGCACGAAGAGCAATAGGTGCTTTTGCAATACCAAATTTATCATACACCGCATTAGCTCTATCAAACGGGTTTTCCCTGTCAGACCAATGTGAACCCAGCGCACCTGGTTGCATTTCCTCAAAGCCAAAAGCCACAACACACTCAACCTCACCAGACAATATAGCTTGCCTTGCAGCATAGAGCGCTGTTGAACCACTTGAGCAATTATTATTAACATTAATGATAGGAATACCGGTTTGGGCAACGTCATAAAACGCATGTTGCCCACAGGTGCTATCGCCATAAATATAAGCTGCATATCCTTGCTCGATTTGGCTTACATTAACGCCAGCGTCAGTAAGTGCCAATCTAATAGCGTTTGCAGCCATTACGCGATACGGCTCTTGTTGGCCAGGTTTACAAAACTGTGTCATACCGACGCCAGCTACGATTACATTCTTCATTTTCAGCCTGTTGTTTTTATTATCTGAATTTTATTTTTACATTAAATACCAAGTATTAAGTGATTTAAAAGATTAACCAAATACCTTACTTTTTAACACTTTGTTTGTGTTATGGAACACATAAACCGTAAAAATAACGCTAAAAAGCGCTTCTCCAGTAGTTCGGAATTTCAATTACGAAAGCCTTTATATTATTTAAGCCAAACTGCAGGTGATATGTTTTGGCACATTCCTTGACATATTATTAGATAGTTTATTAAAACGTTTTAAGGATGCATTAATATGGTGCAAGCACTCTCTACCAAGTTCCTGACTAAATTTTTAGAAAAACATGCGCTTTCTCAGGAAGTTAAAAAAACAATAAAAACTTGGTACGCGCCAATCGCAGAACAAATCGCACTGCACCAAAATAGAACAAAACAGCCATTGGTGATTGGTATAAATGGTTGCCAAGGTTCGGGCAAAAGCACGCTAACGGACTTTTTAAATCAATATTTACGCATGTACTTTGGTTTAAATGTGGTGTCGATTTCGCTGGATGATTATTACTTATCTGCGTCTGAGCGCGAAGAACTCGCCACACATATTCACCCTTTACTTGGTACACGCGGTGTACCGGGTACCCACAAAATTGATCAGCTTGATCACGACTTAGCAGCGCTTACGCGTAAAACTCTAAAACGCCCTTTGTTTATTCGCCGTTTTAATAAAGCCACAGACAATCCGTTTCCATCAGATAAATGGACCAAAGTAACATCAGCACCCGATGTGATTATTCTAGAGGGGTGGTGCGTAGGGCTTAACGCAGAGCCACAAGACGCTTTAAAAGCACCTATAAACCAGCTTGAAGCAATAGAGGACCCAAACGGCACATGGCGTGAATACGTAAATAACCAGCTGAAGGGTGCTTACCAAAATGTGTTCGAGCGGGTAGACCGCTGGATTATGCTAAAAGCACCTAGTTTTGATGTGGTCGCACAGTGGCGCAAAGAGCAAGAAGCCAAGCTGCGCTTGCAACAAGACAAACTACTAGCCAATAAAATAATGAGCGAACAAGAAATAGAGCGCTTTGTGCTGTTTTTTGAAAGGCTTACCCGAGTTGGTTTAGTTGATTTTAGCCAAACCACCGACATCACCTTACACCTAAATGAAACACGCAAAATTGTTAACGTAACAGGGCGTTTTAAACAGTTATGCTTTCCTGAAAAATTAGCGATATTTACTGACCTCGACGGCACGTTATTAGATCATTACAGCTACGAGTTTCAGCCTGCAAAAGTGAGTGTTTTTTTATGCTACGAACTGGGCTTTCCAATTATTCCGTGTACCAGTAAAACCTTTAAAGAAATTATCGCCATTCGCACCCAGTTAGGGCTAGGAACGCCGTTTATTGTGGAAAATGGCGCAGCCGTATTTTTACCCAAAAAGTGGTTGAAAGAATATTTAATTGATCCTGTTGGCTTAATTGAATTCGGCGAGTTTTACATAAAAGAGTTTGGCCAGCCGCGCAGCTTTTGGTTAAACCAACTAAAACAATACGCCAATGATTTTGCCCATCTATACAAAGGCTTTGCGCAAATGACTAATAGCGAATTAGCAGAGCTTACAGGCCTAAGTGAAAAAGACGCCGAAAAAGCCAAATTACGTCACTACTCAGAGCCGCTTCATTGGTTAGGTGATGCTTGCCAGAAAAAGGCATTTATAAAACGTATGCGTGAAAATGGCGCAACCATTATTGAAGGTGGGCGCTTTTTGCATGTGTGTGGCGACGAAAGTAAAGGCGTTGCATTGAATTGGTTGTTTAACCTAATCAAGCACGAATTGCCGGGAGATTGGCTTAGTGTGGCACTCGGCGATAGCGAAAACGACAGCGCCATGTTAGAGCAAGCCGATATTGCAGTACAAATCAAATCAATGACTCACCCGTTTATTACACTTGAGCGTTCAAAAGGCGTTATGCGCTCAACTATGCCTGGGCCAACTGGCTGGCACGAGGTGATGATGCAACTAATTAGCGAGCTTGATAACCATCATATTGAACGCATCAAATCGATACCTAACCACCCTCTAAAGGAGAAACACTATGGCTGATTTTTACCAAAATGGCATTGTAACCACTCTGCACAACTTAACAAATCGAGGCGTGGAAGAGTTAGAAAGCGAACTTGTTGAGTTTTCAAAAACCCGGCCAATGGGGCTAATTTTACCTTCACTTTACAGCGAACTTGAAGGCGAAGCGCTACCTAAAATTGTTGAGCATTTAAGTGAAGTGCCATATTTATCGCAGGTGATTATTGGCCTAGACAGAGCCACCGAAGATGAATTTTGTAAAGCCATTGAGTTTTTTAAATACTTAGGGCAACCGCATCAAATTTTATGGAATGATGGCCCACGATTAAAACAGCTCGACGCTGAATTACAAGCACTTGGTGTGGCACCAACCGAAATGGGTAAAGGCCGCAATGTGTGGTATTGCATGGGGTATGCGCTTGCCACCAAAGAGGCCGAATCTATCGCACTGCATGATTGCGATATTTTAACCTACGATCGCAGCTTACTTGCCCGCTTAATTTACCCTGTGGCGCACCCACAATTTAACTACGAGTTTTGCAAAGGGTATTACGCCCGATATTCCGATGGCAAACTCAATGGTCGCGTAGCGCGTTTGCTTGTTACGCCGCTTTTAAAGGCGCTTAAACGCGTGATGGGTCATAACGACTACCTAGATTATATGGATAGCTACCGTTATTCGCTCTCGGGTGAGTTTTCATTTAGGCAAGATGTGCTAAACGATATTCGCATTCCTAGCGACTGGGGGTTAGAGATTGGCGTACTGTCAGAAATGCAGCGCAACTATGCATCAAACCGTTTATGCCAAGTGGATATTGCCAACGTGTACGACCACAAGCATCAAGACTTATCACTGCATAATAGCGAAGGTGGCTTGTCTAAAATGTCGATAGACATAACCAAAGCATTTTTTCGAAAGCTTGCAACTCAAGGCTACACCCTAAACACAGAAACCATGCGCACCATAAAAGCTACTTATTACCGCATTGCGCTCGATTACATCGAAACCTATAAAAACGATGCGATTATTAATGGCCTGCAAGTGGATATTCATACCGAAGAAAAATCGGTAGAAATGTTTGCTAAAAACATTATGGCGGCAGGGCAATCATTTTTAGAAAAACCCATGGAAACGCCGTTTATTCCATCGTGGAACCGCGTAATTAGCGCCATGCCCGATGTACTTTCTCGCTTAGAAGAGGCGGTAGAAGAAGATTACCTCGAATTTTCAGCAAAACTGCGCAAAAAGGTAAGCTGATGACCTATCCATTAAAAGAAAAACTGCTTAAGCAACTGCAAGTAATTTATGAAGGGGTCACACTAAATGACTCAGTGGATGCCATCGCCGATAAGCTTTTAACCCAAATGGCGTTAAGTGAAAACGCGCAGGCGCCAACGCCATTTTTAAATCGCTGGAATGAATCGGATATTGTGATGATCACCTATGGTGACAGCATAGTAAGCGACAGTGAAAAACCGCTGGTAACCTTAAAACAGTTTATTGATAGCCATTTAAGTAATGAGCTAAGTGGCGTGCATATTTTGCCGTTTTTCCCGTACAGCTCAGACGATGGTTTTTCAGTGCTGGATTATTCCAGCGTGAATGAATCACTGGGTGATTGGCGAGATATTAGTGCCATAAGCAACAGCTACAAGTTGATGGCCGATTTAGTGATTAACCACTGCTCAGCGCGTTCCATTTGGTTTGAAAACTTTATAAAAGGCGAAGGCACAGGTCACAATTACTTTTTTACTGCATCGCCAAGCGACCCGCTTGATAAAGTGGTTAGGCCGCGCACATCGCCCTTATTAAAACCAGTAACCACCAAACAAGGCGAGCAGTTTGTGTGGTGCACTTTTAGTCATGATCAAGTCGATTTAGACTTTTCAAACCCAGAGGTGCTTATTGCTTTTGTGGGTATTATTAAGCAATACCTTGATGCAGGCGTGTTGATATTTCGCTTAGATGCCATCGCCTTTTTATGGAAAGAAATAGGCACAAGTTGCATTAACTTGCCGCAAACTCATGAGGTTGTAAGGCTATTACGCACGCTGATTGAATGCGCCAATGAAAACGCCATAATAATTACCGAAACCAACATTCCTAATATTCAAAATTTAGCGTATTTTGGTAATGCTAATGAGGCCCATGCCATTTATAACTTTTCGCTGCCGCCGTTACTAATTTACAGCTTAATCTCCGGCGATTGCCAAGCGCTAAAACACTGGTTAATGCGCATGCCGCCCGCGCAAAACGGCACCTGTTATTTTAACTTTATTGCATCGCACGATGGCATTGGCTTAAGGCCAGCAGAGGGTTTACTGAGCGAGAGTGAAATTGGAACCATGGTTAATACCATGCAAAATTTTGGTGGGCTTATTTCGTGGCGAACTGGGGAAGATGGCAGCCAAAAACCTTACGAAATGAATATTGCCTTGTATGATGCGCTGAAAGGTACGCTTGATGGCCCAGATAAACATCAGTACCAGCGTTTTATTTGCGCGCACAGCATTATGATGAGCTTAGAAGGCATTCCCGGTATTTATATTCACAGTTTGCTTGGCACCGAAAACGACTATGAAAAATACAATAACACCCATCATAACCGTGCAATTAACCGCCACCGCTGGCAAAGCGAATTGTTAAATGAGCAACTTGCCAATCCTTATAGTCATCACAGTAAGGTGCTTGCAGGCTTAAAAAAATTAATTGCTATTAGAAAGCAGCAAAATGCTTTTCACCCCAATGCCACCCAATTTGTGTTGCAACTCGGGCCAGAACTGTTTGGTGTATGGCGACAATGCGTGAATCGCAGTCAAAGTATTTTTTGTGTGGCGAATATTACAAACAAACCACTTTCACTGCGTTTAAACGAGCTTAACTTAATTGAAACCGAGCAGTGGCACGACTTAATTACAGGCCAACACATTACCGATTTAAACAGCGAGTTTGCGCTGTTGCCATATCAAACCATTTGGCTGACCAATAAAAACACGGGAGAATAACAATGAAAAAAGTAACCAAAGCGGTGATCCCCGTTGCAGGCCTTGGCACACGCATGCTGCCAGCAACCAAAGCCATCCCAAAAGAAATGCTTACACTGGTAGATAAACCACTTATTCAATATGTGGTAGAAGAAGCGGCTGCCGCTGGCATTAAGGAAATTGTGTTAGTTACTCATGCCAGTAAAAACTCTATCGAAAACCACTTTGATACCAGTTTTGAGCTAGAAGCGCAGCTAGAGTCGCGTGTTAAGCGCTCGCTCTTACAAGAAGTTAAAAGCATTAACCCCAAAGGCATTACCATGATTTCAGTGCGCCAAGCTGAGGCAAAAGGGCTAGGACATGCCATTTTATGTGCGCGTTCGGTAATTGGCGAAGAGCCATTTGCGGTCATTTTGCCCGATGTCATTATTGATAAATACCACTCAGACTTAGGCGTAGAAAACCTCGCAAAAATGGTAAGCAACTACAACGAAACAGGTGTTAACCAAATAATGGTAAACCCAGTAGATATGGCACAGGTGCAAAACTATGGCGTGGTTGATTTAGACAACCAAACTCTGTGTGCGGGCGAAACTGCAAAAATTATCGGCATGGTAGAAAAACCACCACGCGAAGAAGCGCCTTCAAACCTTGCCATTACGGGCCGTTATGTACTTTCTGAGAGCATTTGGCCAATTTTAGCCAAAACCCCACCGGGTGCAGGCGATGAAATTCAGCTAACCGATGCGCTTTATACGCTATTAGACCAAACAGGGTTAGAGGCGTACCAGCTGGTGGGTAAAACCCACGATTGCGGCAATAAACTGGGCTTTATTAAAGCTAACATAGAATACGCTATTCAACGTGCTGAGTTTAAAGGCGAGCTGAGCAATTATATTGAAACCATATTGGCGGAGAACAAACACTAAACAAAAACTTAGCCTAAAAGCCTCAGCAAAGAGGCTTTTACTACCTCACTTCCTTTCATACGAGTAGTACCGCTCTCCATATATCTACTTTTATATTCTTGGTAATAACACGTAATACCTAAATTCCAATCAATCCTGATCATTTGGGAGATAGTAATAAATTAGCGAAAACGCGTTTCCATAATGAAAACATACAATTAAATTAAAGAGTTACTTAAATAAAAACTTGTTTTTCATCAAGGGTTTTTGTTACATTTTTGACTATTGTAACCATGGAGCGGTAAGCATTTGAGCCCATCAATGACAGACGTCAATTCTCAATACTACAACACACATGCAACTGAATATTTCCTATCAACCGTAGATGTTGATATGCAGCCTGTTTATGACAAATTTCTAAGTAAAGTAATCACTCATGGGCATATTCTAGATGCTGGCTGCGGTAGTGGTCGCGATAGCAAAGTATTTAAATCATTGGGCTTCCAAGTGACCGCAATGGATGCGAGTGAAAAGTTGGCATTACTCGCTACAGAACATACTGGCATTCCAGTGCTGCATAAAACGTTTCAAGAAATTGATGAAGTAGATTGTTATGACGCAATTTGGTGTTGTGCGAGTTTATTACATGTTCCTTTTGACGAATTAAACAGCGTATTTTCACGTTTGGCAGTTGCGCTTAAATCAAGCGGTGTGTTGTATATCTCGTTCAAATATGGCGAACCATCAATTGTACAAAGAGAAGAAAATGGCAGACGATTCACCGACCTTAACGAAACAATATTAAGCAAAATAGTAAAAGACATTCCTAGCCTGACAATTTCATCAATCTGGAACAGCAAAGACAGGCGCTCAACGACACAAAGTACCACTTGGTTGAATGCATTAATAATCAAAGGTGCAGTGTGAATAGTCCTACTGCAAATACTACTAACTACCAGACGTCAAACCTGCAATTACAGTTAGGCTTTATTAACTACATACAACGCCTTCTTGTTGAGGGCGACTTTAGTGCAACATACAAGTATGCGTTATTACACGCATTAGCGGATTGTGCAGTTGAATATCCGCTAGACGATGAACGAGCGAGCCTTTGTATCAAGTTTGATAGCTTAGTTGATAAGTTTATAGAACTGTATTGGCACCATGCCACGCCCTTTGCAGGCACAACTGGAACGAATGATTTATTGCTGCAAAACGCGGGTAAGCAATCTAAGGTGATCAGCGAACTAAACTATTGCCAATCTAAAAATATTCGTACGCTAAATGCATTAAAACAAAGTCAATATTGGCACTCTATACAAAAAGCCACGCTGCAAACTTTAAAAGAGGGCCCTTTATGGCGGTTACAAAAACTATCGAAAGTGGATGAATGCTTTTTATATCCGCATGTGAAAGGCAAAACGTTTATTACACTCAACCCTGGAATTGCGCATTGCTTTAGGCGTTTTTATGATTTAGTGGTTCATCTTGCCAGAAATGCATGGTTGTTAAAAATTCAAAGTATAAAGCAAAATCAACATATTATTGGTGCGCAAAGCCAGTTGTATGATTTTTTATTTGGTTGTGATCGCCAAAATTTAGCCAAGGCTGTGCCAGTTCTTTTTGAAATACAAAAGGGCAACTGTTTTTACTGTAATAAGCCACTTGGTAATAGCAAACAAGTTGACCATTTTATACCTTTTGCCCGCTATGCGCACGATCTAGGACACAACTTTGTGTTAGCCCATGGAAAATGTAATAACGCAAAGCGTGATTTACTTGCCGCACCAAAGTTTAAAGATGAGTGGATTAATCAAAACCTCGTGATTCATGAAAAAGAGATTACCAAAGCATTAGAGAGTTACTTTTATTGTGATGCAGCGAAGTCTCTTGCTGTTTCTGATTGGGCTTATGATACGGTTGCCAGTAGTAAGGGACATTTTTGGCATGGACTGATGCCGGCAATAAATAGTGCTCGAACTGATTATCGATAACAGTTACAACAAAATAATGAAAAATGGATTTTACAGTGATATTACGAATTTTATGCTTGCTTTTATTAGTTACTAATTTATCCGTATTTGCTGCAGTACAGTACAGCGACGGAACGTGTATTTTATTACAAAATCAAGTTAAAGAGTTTAGCTTTAATAAGCAATCTCAGCGTTACAAAACGGCAAAACGCTCTGTTGACAGACACTGTATTAACCCCGTCAAATCATCTAAGGGTGATCAAACAAGTAGCACCAAAAGTTCCGAAAAGGTTACGCCAATTTATACAACTAAAAAGTTACACTCTCAAAACTTGACGGAGCCATCAAATCAAGCCGTTGTAACGAAACCACATCAAGCTAAAACATCAGTTCCCGCCAACACTATGCAGAGCTTAGTGCTTAAGATAGGTGTGTGGGTGTTAGTCATTATGTTTGTTTTAGCTTTTCTCAAAGCAATCATTGTACTATTTGCCAAACGCGCTGCTAAATCACTACTTAAAAAAGTAACAGGTCGTATTGAACCCGTTGTAAGTAACCTGCCTGTAAGAAAAGCTGAAGACATTAACCCTAAAACTACTGCAAACGTTTCAGATAAATCTTGCTCTGTACTAAAAAATACCATAGCCGAAATTGTTGCTAATGATGCAGGCAACTCAAGTGGCCAGCAAGGAGAGGTTGTTGTAAATAATTTAATTAAAAAGGTTATTAACAACAAAGTGTTATCTGCGGCGAGTAATGTGAGTCATTATACAAGTGTGCTGCTAACGAACGATAATGATGAGCTTACTGAAATTGATCATTTAATTGTTTCACCAGTTGGCGTGTTTGTAATTGAGAGCAAAAATTACAGTGGTTATATATTCGGTAGTCAGCACCAAGCGAAATGGACGCAGACTTTAACAGGGCGTAAAACCCAATTTATGAACCCGCTTAGGCAAAATTATAAACATTGCTTAGCAGTCAGCCGATTACTTGGCGTTGTTGATGGCGTTGAATCCTTAGTGCTGTTTCATGATAAAGCGAGTTTTAAAACAAAATTTCCACCGAATGTACGTTATGTTAGTGAGCTGGAAGCATTTTTATCTGGCTTTACCCATGTTAAATTTACCGATAGCCAGCTTGAAGAATTTAACACACGACTCGCTAAAGTGATTTCGGTTACGACACGTGAAGATTTTAAGCAGCACATTAGCGAAGTAAAGGCAAAGCAATGCGATATTTAGAAATTTGCACTGCAACATCTTAGTCAATTCGTTTTACCTAACCCATATCTCGAGTAACTATTTCATTTTGTGTCGTTGAAAATTAAGCAGCTGACTTTCAAAAATAGTAAAAATCTCACCTTTTAAAATACTTAACTTGCATAGAATGCATCATTTTTGTGCAATTTGTCCCTACTTTTATTACAGGTATTAGTCAAAACGTTTACTTAATTGTGAAAATTCGTAAATGCGCTAGAACATAAAGGCATAGCTTAAATTAGTTTGGTTATAAGCAAGCAGTAGCGGCTCTTGAGGGGGTATAACTTAAGTTTACTTATATTTTACAAATGTACCTAATAGGGGTTCCTAATGATTGTGTCCTAGTTTATTTTTCCTAGTAATAAGGTGTTTGTTTTTATTTAACCTGTTGTTTTAATTTGTTTAATCTTGTTTTTGTTTTCTCGGAGTAGTGTTATTGCTCCAATTTCACTAATTGTTAATCATGTGTTAGTTATAAATAGTCGAAAGACGTTAGCTAAATTCCATTAGGGGGAAGTATGAGTAACAAATTAGTAGGCAAGCGTTTATTTAAAATGAGCGTATTGTCGTTAGCTGTAACTGGGTGGGCAGCCCATGCAGCAGTGGACTGTACAAACATTGCCGAATGGCAATCAGGTGTGGCTTACACCGGCGGGCAGCAAGTGCAAAAAGCCAATATTGCTTATGAGGCGAAGTGGTGGACACAAGCCGATCCGGTAACCCATTCAGGGCAATATCAAGAGTGGAAAAACTTAGGTGCGTGTAGTGACGGTCAAGTAAACGAATCACCTATCGCAGAGGTTTTATCACCTATGAGCGGTAGTTCTTTTACCGAAGGTGACAGCGTTGTCATTGAGGCGCAAGCATCAGATTCTGACGGCACCGTTGTGAAACTAGAGGTACTGGTTGATGGTTTGGCGATTGCAACATTAAGCTCTGCGCCATATTCAACAACTTGGCTTGCAGTGACAGGGCAGCATCAAATTTCGGTACGCGCTACCGATGATAAAGGTGCTGAAACAACATCCCCTGCAAATAGTGTTACTGTGGCTGAAGTAGTGCCAGATAATTATGCACCAACGGCAAGCCTTACTAGTAATGCGAGTTCAAATACCTTGAACTTAAATGACAGCGTTGTCTTAAATTTGAGCGGTAGCGATCAAGATGGCACAGTAACAAGTCTTGAATTGTTTCAAGATGGCGCGTCTATAGCGCAAATTTCTGGAGCAACAGGCAGTTTTAATTTTACCGCAACAAGCGCAGGTAATACGCAATTTAGTCTTGTTGCAACCGACGATAAAGGCGCAACATCTGATGCGCAAACATTGGGTTTCCGTATTGTTGATGGCACTACACAACCGGGTGACCGCGATGCCTGTAAGCCGGAAGGTTTGTACCAAACACCGGGTGTAAATACGCCGTATTGTACTATTTACGATGCCGATGGTCGTGAAGATATGGGTGCCGATCACCCACGTCGTGTCATTGGTTATTTCACCAGTTGGCGCAACGGTGCCAATGGCCAACCGTCTTACCTAGTAGATGATATTCCTTGGGATAAAATCACCCATATTAACTACGCGTTTGCCCATGTTGATGCCAATAACAAGGTTTCAATTGGCGATCCAAGTGCGGCGGGTAACCCTGCTACCAATATGGAATGGCCAGGTGTAGCAGGTGCTGAAATGGACCCAACACTGCCGTACAAAGGTCATTTCAACTTACTGAATAAATATAAAAAACTCCATCCAGACGTTAAAACACTGATCTCTGTAGGTGGTTGGGCAGAAACGGGTGGTTACTTTGACGCAAACGGTAACCGTGTTGCAAGCGGTGGTTTCTACACTATGACAACCAATGCTGATGGCTCAGTAAACACTGCGGGCATTAATGCGTTTGCAAAAAGTGCGGTTGAGTTTATTGAAACGTACGGTTTCGATGGGGTTGATATTGATTACGAATACCCATCATCAATGAATGATTCGGGTCACCCTGATGATTTCCCAATTTCAAATGCACGCCGAGCAGGGCTAAATGCCTCTTACCAAGTGTTAATGAAAACCCTACGTGAAGAGCTTGATAAAGCGGGTGAATTAGCTGGTAAACACTACATGCTTACCATCGCATCGCCGTCATCAGGTTACTTATTACGCGGTATGGAAACCTTCCAAACAACTAAGTACCTAGATTACGTAAACATTATGTCTTACGACTTGCACGGTGCTTGGAACGATCACGTTGGTCACAACGCAGCGCTTTACGATACAGGGCTAGACTCAGAGCTTGCGCAGTGGAATGTGTATGGCACCAAAGAGTTTGAAGGCATTGGCTATTTAAATACCGACTGGGCAGTGACGTATTTCCGCGGTGGTTTAAGTGCAGGCCGCATTAACATTGGTGTGCCTTACTATACCCGTGGCTTTAAAGATGTATCGGGTGGCGAAAACGGTTTGTGGGGGCGTGCTGCGTTACCTAACCAAGCTGATTGTGCCAAAGGTACTGGTGTAGGTGAGAAAAACAAATGTGGTAACGGCGCAGTTGGTATCGACAACATGTGGCATGACCTTGACGAAAACGGTAATGAAATGCCAGCAGGTAGTAACCCATTATGGCATGTTAAAAACCTACAAAACGGCATTTTACCAAGTTACCTTGCAGCTTACGGCTTAGATCCAGCTAATGATCCAACTGATAAGCTAGTGGGCACTTACACTCGTCATTATGATTCTGTGGCAGTAGCGCCTTGGCTTTGGAATGCTGATAAAAACGTGTTCTTGTCGATTGAAGATGAAGAATCAATGGGCACTAAGCTTGATTACGTAATCAACAAAGGCCTTGGCGGTATTATGTTCTGGGAGCTGGCAGGCGACTTTGACTACGACAGCGCGAAGAAAGAGTACTTTATGGGTTCTACTATGACCTCGCTTGCTTACAATAAGTTTGCACAAGCGGGTTCTAAGTACGACATCAACAAAGGTGAAAAAACACACCAAGTACCAGCAGAAGCTGTAGACGTAAGCTTTGAAGTGAAAGACTTCCCAATTGGTGACGACAACTACCCAATTGCGCCAACCTTTAGCTTTACTAACAACTCAAACATTGATTTGAGCGGTGCAAAAGTATCGTTTGATGTACCAGTGGCTACGTCAGCAATTTTCAAATCAAACTGGAATGCGCAAGAAAAACTCGGCATGGCAGTTGACGTAAATCGTTCAAACGCAGCGGGTAACAACATTGGTGGCTTTGAAAACGAGTTCCACCGTTTCTCAATTACCTTTGTTAACGAGTGGGGCGGCGCTGCTAAGTCGTTCGCGCCGGGCGAAACCATTAATGCGCAAGTAATGTATTACATGCCAATTACTGGCCCAGTAAACCTTGTATTTGAAAAAGACGGTAAGCAATACGCCGCTAAATTTGAATACCCACATCTACCAGATGCAACAGCCGGTAACGGTGGTGGCAATGATGGCGGCGGCAACACCGACACATGTGAAGGTGTTGCAGTAGCTGATATTCCAGTTTATCCAAACTTTCCACAAACAGATTGGGCAGGCAACCCGTCACACGCTGCAGGCGGTGACTTAATGGTTGATGGCGCATCTACTGCGGTTTACAAAGCGAAGTGGTGGACATCAACTGAGCCTGGCACATCTGCCGATTGGGATAGTGTGTGTACTTTATAACGCAACCTATGTGAGGCCGTGCGCCTCACTGTTTGGAGAAGATTATGAATACCAAATTTAACATCAGTGTGCTCTCTGGTTCAGTGCTATTAGCATGTATTGCAGTGCCGTTTAATGCCAGCGCACATGGTTACATGGATAGTCCTAAAGCACGACAAGCATTTTGCCAAGCGCAAGGCGGGTATTGGTGGCCAGAAGACGGCAGCAATATTCCAAACTTGGCATGTCGCGCCGCATTTTTAGAATCGGGCCATGTGCAGTTTATTCAAGAACATGAGTTTGCAGTTAATACGCCCGATTACTTAAATCAAGCTGCGGTTGAAGCAAATGTGCCCGACGGTACTTTGTGCGCTGCGGGTAGTCACGAAAAGCGCGGTATGAATTTACCGTCAGCGCATTGGCAAAAAACTGTGGTTACGCCAAACGCTAATGGTGAAATTCAAGTGCGTTATCGCGCAACCACACCGCACAACCCAAGCTTTTGGCAGTTTTATTTAACCAAGCCGGGTTTTAACCCTGCAACCGATACACTGACTTGGAAAAATATTGAGCTTATTCAAAGCCACGACAATATTGAGTTTGTAAAAGACCTAGATGGTAAGCGTTACTATGAAATGAGCGTAGCCATTCCTGCAGAGCGCGCCGGTGAAGCGGTGCTTTATAGCCGCTGGCAGCGCGTTGATGTGGTGGGTGAAGGCTTTTATAACTGTAGCGATATTATTATTGAGCGCGACACAGTCACACCGGTTGACTGGTTCCCGCTCGGTTATTTTGTACGTCAAGGTCAAAACGCAAATGCTGGCGACACAGTTCAAGTGCGTTTGTTTGACGCAACGGGTCTTGAAGTGGTTAATCAGTTGTTCGCGGTAAACGCTAGTAATCAAGCAACTTGGCAAAGTGAACTTGCAGCTAAGCTTAATTTAGATTACGCATCTGAATTGCAAATTGGTGTTAAAAACGCCAGTGGCGATATCGTGTTTGACGAGGCTAATTTGGCGTCAAATCAGGTATATGCAACTTCTAGTGATCACAGTTTTGCGCTGTCGGTGATTGCTGCATCAGAAAATACCGCACCGAATGTTAACCCTGTGGCAGATGTGGTAATGGATGAAGGTTCACAAACATTGGTGCACGTGCATGCTTTCGATGATGAAAACGACCCGCTTAGTTACCAATTCACTGTGCCTAATGAGTTCACCTACAGTGTAGACGGACCAAACCTTACTCTTAATGCACCTGAGGTTTCAGCGAACGCTAACTTCACGATTCAGGTGTCAGTATCTGATGGCAAGTTAAGCACACCAACAAGCTTTACGGTAACGGTTAACGATACCGCAACGAACCCTGATGTACCTGCGTGGAATGCCAGCAAAGCTTACAACGCCGGCGATAAAGTTAGCTACTTAGGTACGGTTTATAAAGCCAAATGGTGGGTGCAAGGCGAAAAACCAAATAGCAGCGATGCGTGGCAATCGCTTTCACAGTCAACTGACGATGCGTGGTTAAGCTCAAAAGCGTATTCGGCGGGCGATATTGTTAGCCATAACTCGCAAAAATACCAAGCACGCTGGTGGACCAAAGGAGAAGAGCCTGGTACTGCCTCAGTGTGGCAAACCCTTTAATTTAATCGGCTAAAGCGAGCAATAAGTTTGCTTTAGCTACTTTAGTTACCCCTTGCCGCAACGGCGGCTTGGTTTGCGACGTTGCGGGTTTTTAAAATTTAAAGAGAAACATTATGATTAAAAAATTATCTCTAGCAGTGGCAGTTGCACTTTGCTCTGGGCATGTAATTGCAGCGCCTTCTGCACCTAGCTTAAGTTGGGAAGACCAAAAATATTCATTTGTTGATGTAAATATTGACGGTCAAGGTTCGTATAAGTCATTAGTTACACGTAAAGATGTGGTTGATATTGCTATCAAATGGAATGCGTGGAGCGGTGAAGGTGGCGATAGCTACAAAGTAAAATTTGACGGTGTAGTAGTAAACGAAGGTACGCTTGCTGCTGGCACTAAGTCGGGCACAATTACCTTTCCATACACGCAATCGGGCCGTCATCAGTTAACGGTTGAGCTTTGCCAAGGCACAGTATGTGCGGCAAGTGCGCCAAAACCAATTGTAATCGCTGATACAGACGGTGGTCACCTTGATCCATTACCAATGAATGTAGATCCAAATAACGGTAACTACGGCACCTCGCCAGACACCGTTGTAGGTGCTTATTTTGTTGAGTGGGGCATTTATGGCCGTGACTTTGATGTAACAAAAGTGCCGGGCCAAAACTTAACGCATATCTTGTACGGTTTTATTCCAATTTGTGGCGCGAACGAGTCATTGAAAGAAATTGAAAACGGTAACAGCTGGCGCGCATTACAAAAAGCGTGTGGCGACTCACAAGATTATGAAGTAGTGATTCACGACCCGTGGGCAGCGATTCAAAAGTCACTGCCGGGCGTAGATGCAAAAGACCCAATTCGTGGTACTTACTCGCAGTTAATGGCGCTTAAGCAGCGTTACCCTGATTTAAAAATCTTACCATCGGTAGGTGGTTGGACACTGTCAGACCCATTCCATGGCTTTACTGAAAAAGCGAATCGCGATGTATTTGTGGCGTCGATGAAAGACTTCTTAAAAACTTGGAAATTCTACGATGGTGTCGATATTGACTGGGAATTCCCAGGTGGCGGCGGTCCAAATCCAAATCTTGGTGACCCAGCAAAAGACGGTCAAGCTTATATTGATCTAATGCGTGAACTACGCGCTATGCTAGATGAATTAGAAGCGGAAATTGGTAAACCGTACCAACTTACCTCTGCTATTGGCATGGGTTATGACAAAATTGAAGACGTAAACTATCCGCAAGCAGCGCAATATATGGATTACATCTTCGCCATGACCTATGACTTCTACGGCGGTTGGAACAATGTTACCGGTCACCAAACAGCGCTTTACTGTGGTAGCCATATGAGCACAGATGAGTGTAATGGTACTGGTCTTGATGATAAAGGCGAGCCGCGTAAAGGCCCTGCGTACACCACAAATAACGGTATTCAATTGTTGCTACAACAAGGTTTAGATCCGGCGAAAATTGTATTAGGTACGGCGATGTATGGTCGTGGTTGGGAAGGTGTATACCCTGCAAATACAACAGACGGCGTAAACCCAATGACAGCACCGGGTAACGGTAAACTTACCGGCACTACTGCGCAAGGTGTGTGGGAAGCAGGCGTAATTGATTACAAAGGCATTAAAGCCCATATGATTGGCGCGGCAGAAACTGGTATTAACGGTTTTGAGGTTGGCTATGATGAAGTGGCTGAAGGTGCCTATGTTTGGAATAAATCAAACGGCAAATTAATCACATACGATAGCCCGCGCTCAGTAAAAGCGAAGGGTCAGTATGTTCGCAACTTAGGCCTTGCCGGTCTATTTGCATGGGAAATTGATGCAGACAACGGCGATATTTTAAATGCAATGCACGAAGGCCTAGGCGTTGTAGGTGGTAACACTAAACCTGTGGTATCAGTACCGGGTGTAACTACGGTTAAATCAGGTGAAAGTGTTGTACTTTCAGCAACTGCCAGTGATCGCGATAACGACCCATTAACATACAGCTGGACAGGCGATGCAGCGTTAACGCTTTCAGGTGTAAACACAGATACGGTATCAATTACTGCGCCAACGGTAACGCAAGATACTGATTACACAGTAACCGTTGCTGTATCAGACGGCACAGACACTGTAACTAAATCGGCGATTATTCGCGTGGTATCAGATTCGGTAGTGATTAACGAACCGCCAGTAGTATCACCAATTGCTAATGTTAGTGTGGAAGAAGATAAATCAGCTTCTGTCAGCGTAACTGCATCAGATGCTGATGGCGATACACTAAGCTATAGCTGGAATGTACCTGCGGGCTTAACACTTTCTGGCAGCGGCGCAAGTGTGACGCTTACAGCAGGCGAAGTTGCAGCAGATACAAACTTGAGCGTATCAGTAACGGTATCAGACGGTACTGATGCTGTAACAGAAAGCTTCACAGTAACAGTAACTAATGTAGATGGCGGTGGCAGCACAACGTGGAATGCCGATGCAATTTACACAGGTGGCGATACTGTGCTTTACAATGGTGTTGAGTACAAAGCGAAGTGGTGGACACAAGGCGACCGTCCAGATCTTGGCGGCCCGTGGGAAGAAGTTATTCCAAACGATGGCCAAGTTCGCGCATGGCGTGCTGACCTTGTTTACAACACAGGTGACAAGGTGACCCACAATAACAACACTTACACAGCAAAATGGTGGACTAAAGGCGAAGAGCCGGGCGTTGCCGATGTGTGGGCGAAATAAGTTTTCATTCTAGTTCAAAAGGCAGCTTCCGCTGCCTTTTTTTGTACTTGTACTTTGCTGTATTGGTAATAGTGCAGCTCTTTGTGCAATCGCAATGCCCAATCAATATAAAAGAGCAGGGGTTACCTTTTCTGAATAAAAGTTAATTGTTCATGAAAATCTCGTCAAAAATCAACAGGTCTTAATATTTAACGTCTATTATTGTGTTAATAACTAAAAGTCTTTTGAAAGTGACATGACCCCAAAAATATCGTTATTTGTAATCTGGCTTGCAATGACATTATTTGCATTTACTGCGAGTAATGCGTTGGCTAATGGGCAATCGTCGTCGCTGATCAACGAGTATGCGATTAAAAAACTGGGCACTGAAGATGGTTTTGTTTCTTCCGAAATTTATTCAATTGTTCAAGATAATCAAGGGTTTTTATGGTTTGGTACCGCTGAAAATGGGGTGATGCGATTTGATGGTCGCAAGGTTGTATTGTTTGAATTTAATAAAATGAATGAAAACGGCTTATCACATAATGACGCGGGCAATTTAATGCTTGATAACGACGGCAGGATTTGGATTGGCACGTGGGGCGGCGGCGCTAATCTTTACGACCCTAAAATTGGACGATTTGAAAACTTCCTACACAGTGCATCGCAAGAAAGCTCGGTATCTTCTAATCGCATTCAATCATTATTACATGACCAAACGGGCATTATTTGGCTTGGCAGCTACGATGGTGGACTAAATAAATATCTTGGCAATGGTCAATTTGAACACATTACAAAAACCGGTGACTCAGAGCCAAGCTTATCTCACAACCGTATTTGGGATATTGCAGACAAAGACGATAATTTTCTGTGGGTAGCGACCAGCTATGGCTTAAATCTATTTAACAAAAACACTCGGCAGTTTAAGCACTTCTTTCCAAACCCAAATAATAAAACCCCAACTGGGGCCAACGAAATTAGAAGTATGTTAATTACCAAAAGCGGAACATTTTATGTCGCCACGCAACAAGGTCCGTTTTTGTTTGAGCCAAATAGCGGTAGCTTCACCGCTATTTTAAATGTAGATCAGCAAGCACTTGGTCAAGTAAATTCGATGATTGAAGACCAAGACGGATTTGTTTGGTTTGTTACAGCAACGGGCATTTATCGCTATGCCAACGACATTGAGCAAATTGAACGGCTAGATTTAGGTTACAACAATGGTTTTCGCATTATTTTTGAGGATTCTTTTGGTGTTATTTGGATCACAAATGAAGTGCACGGCATTTTTAAACTGACACCACAGCGTAAATTTAAATCGATTAATAGCTCGCAACTAAGTGCGCCAAATGGCATAACAGTTGATGAAAACGGCGATGTGCTTATTGCTGCTTCCTCTTCCGCCTTGTTTAAATGGCAAGTACGGGCGAAAAGCTTAGAACCTATTTCGGGCCCGCTTTTCACTAAAGAAAACGGTTTGGCGAATAGTGGCGCTGTAGAAAAACCCATTATATTAAAACAAGGCACCAATTTACTTTGGGTTGCACAAGATCAAGGGCTTGCTAAATACAATTTGGCAACTGGGCAAATTGAAATCATCCGCTACCCTAAAACCGCTGAAAATTACCAAGAATTTAGAGAGTTACGGGCGTTAGCGCTCGATGAACAAGGCAACTTATGGATTGGTACATACAAAAATGGTGTATACGTATACAACACAACGCATAAAACCTTTACACATTTAGACGAAAACAACGGCTTATCGCACCCTGAAGTGCTAAAAATAATGCGCGATAACGACAACAACATGTGGGTTGGCACCGGCAATGGCGTAAACCTGTGGTTGGCTGATAAACAGCGTTTTCGCGTTTACAAAATGGATGAAGCCGATGAGCAAACCTTATTGGGTAGTATCGTACAAGATATTTACCAAGCCAAAAATGGTGCGATTTGGATAGCAACGCAAAAAGGTCTCAACTTATATCAACCCAATAGCCAAACCTTTAAGCATTACAGCGTGTTAAATGGCCTCGCTACATCGTTAATTCGCGCTGTGGTAGATGATCAAAACGGCAACTTATGGCTCACCACTAACAAGGGTATTTCTACCTTAAACCCAAGTACCGATGAAGTTGTTAACTATGATGGCAGTGAAGGGATTTTAGGCGCAAATTATTACGCAAATAGTTTAGTTGTGGCTGCCAACAACACCTTATTTACGAGTAGCCAACGTGGGGTTGAATACTTTAATACTGATCTTGAAGAAAACGAAGTTAAATCACCTAATGTGGTACTGACTGGGTTTAGCAAAATGGGCGAGCAGAAAAAGCTCGATAAACCGTATGCTTATGTGAAAGAAATCGACCTGTCGTATCAAGATTACTTTATTTCATTTGAGTTTTCGGTGTTAGATTTTACTGCGCCTAGCAAAAATCAGTATGCCTATCGCCTTGAGGGGTACGATAACAACTGGATAGAGTTAGGTAACAATAATATTGCGTCATTTACTAATCTGGATGGCGGCAGCTACACCTTGCAAGTTAAAGCAACTAACAGTGCAGGCAAATGGAGTAATGAACTGCTTTCAATCGATTTAAATGTGGCGCCTTCGCCTTTTAAAAGCTGGTGGGCTTATACGCTTTACACTTTATTTGCCGGGGCATTGATTTTTTTAATGATATATCTGCGCACTCGCTTACAACAAAGCGAGATAACTCGACAAAAGCAATTTGTAGTGGCATTAGAAGAGCAAGTTGCTGAAAAAACGGCGTCGCTTGAGCAACAAGCCAAAGAACTCAAACTTGCCTTACAAAAAGCAGAAACCGCAACTAAGTTAAAGTCTGAATTTTTAGCCAATATGAGTCATGAAATCCGCACACCAATGAATGGCGTGATTGGTATGCTGCAACTGTTAAAAGACAGCAGGCTTTCGGATGAACAAGCACACCGCGTGAGCATTGCCAGTTCAAGTGCAAAGTCGTTACTGACGCTGATTAACGATATTCTGGATTTTTCAAAAATAGAAGCAGATCGCATTGAACTTGAATACATTGATTTTGATCTACGTAACTTACTTGAAAAACTCGCAGAATCTGTGGCCCTTGATGCACAGTTAAAAGATGTTGAGGTTATTTTAGATATCAATGCCATTTCGGTCAGTCATGTGAATTCCGATCCTGGGCGAATTCGTCAAATACTCACCAATATTTTAAGTAATGCTGTTAAGTTTACCGAGTCGGGTCAAATTGTGATCCGTGCAGAGCTTTGTGACTCTGAAAAAATAGGGTTCAGCCAGTTAAACTGCGAAATTCAAGATACCGGCATCGGCATTGCCAAAGATAAAGTAACCTCGCTATTTGATGCATTTAGTCAAGGTGATGCATCGACCACACGAAAATACGGCGGCACTGGGCTTGGCCTAAGTATTACACGAAAACTGTGTAATCTACTGCAAGGGGATGTAACGGTTACCAGCAAATTAGGCGAGGGCAGTTGTTTTAATGTCACCTGTTTAGTGAAAAACATCGCGCAGCCAACAAAGGTAAACGATGGCCCACTATTTGCGTTTTTAACGATGTTGATTGCTGACGCTAATGACACTAATTGCCAAGTGATAAAACAGCTTTTAGAGGGCGAGTCAGCAAACGCAATCGTTGCCAATTCTGCTGAGCAGGTAATGGCACATTTAAGTAGTGATTTAGCAACTATCGACTTGGTATTAATGGATGCAAAGTTGTATGAAAATGACTTATTACAACAGCAATTAACGCGCTTAACGCAAACTAATAAAACACAGCTAGTTATAATGGCGCCAATTAATAAACAATTCGATAATGATACGTGTGAAGCGGGTAATATTAGCGCGATTTTAGCAAAACCCGTAACACCAAAAGGCCTGATTAAAGTAATTAAAAGTACGTTGCAAAAATCATCTGAACACACTGATGATGCAAGTGAGCAGCCGACTAGTTTAAATGATACAGACACCACAATTTTTAATGACGTACATGTATTGTTAGTTGAAGATAATCCAGTAAATCAGATGGTCGCGTTGAGTGTTTTGAAAAACTTAGGAGTCACTGCCGATGTTGCCTCAAACGGTCACGATGCGTTAGCAGCACTTAAAGCGATGGATAAACCAAGCGACTATGCGGCAATTATTATGGACTGCCAAATGCCAGAAATGGACGGTTATGAGACCACATCTAAGATTAAATCGGGCGAGGCAGGGAAAAGTGCAGCAAACATTCCCATAATTGCGATGACTGCTAATGCAATGCAAGGTGATGAGCAGAAATGTTTGGCAGCTGGTATGGATGACTACATGACAAAACCGATTGAGAAGGAAACGGTATATCGTAAGTTAAAGCACTGGGTTGGTATAACAAAATTAATATAAAGTAGGGTGTATTCTGAACAATAATCACTTTTTGATATGCCACAATAGCAATGTATCAGATGTTTAATTAGGCTCGTTTGCCGTGAATCTTATTAGCATATTTGGTTCGGGCTAAGAAGCAGATGGATACATACGTTTAAGCACTTTCATCTGCTTAAATCAACCACAGATTCTAATTAGTTACGTTTATTGCGAACTTATTTTTAGCAAATTAGCAGACCCTTAAGCTCATTCAGTTAAGGGATGCGAAGCGTAAATTTACGATGGCTTTATACATTAAAAAATCGTATGAAGTCGTTTTTAAAAATCTAGTTCTACACTTAATAAAAAAGGCCGCATGTGCGGCCTTTTGTTGTCTTCAGAGAGTTTTCTAAGGTCTGTATTGTGCGTCTACGGTTACGCCAGAGTATGCTCTGTATCCATATGCGCCAATGTGCCATGTACCTGCACCTGGGTTGTTAATAGTACAGGTTTCTGTGTTGCCATCGTTCCATGAACGACAGTCGTATGATGACGTGCTTGGCTGGCTACCGTTGCGAATATAAAGATCTGCATCACCTGTACCACCTGAAAGCGTTACTGTGAACGTTGACATACCTGCTGGTACGTCAATTGTGTAACGGCTCCAAGCGCCACGACTTGCTGATACGTTATCAACTGAACCGCCGCCACCATTCGTGCCTCCTGTTGTTGATGATGTGATATTGCCTGTTAGTGACGCACCAGAGAAGGCTTCGTATGCATTTAGCATTACGTGATAAGTACCTGCTGTTGGGTTATCAATAGAACAAGTTTCACCGTTACCTGAGTTCCATGAACGGCACTCATAGCTTGAGGTCGTTGGCTTGCTGCCAGCACGCACATAAAGGTCTGCATCACCCGAGCCACCTGCTAACGTGAAAGTTACGTTAGTTGCGCCAGATGGTACTTCCATGGTGAAGAACGACTGTGCGTTTTTAGCGCCAGAAAGACCAGTTTTAGCAACCTTATCTTCTAACACGTTATCGCCTGTTGGTGGTGTAGTAGTGTCGCCAGACGCCGCATTTACAGCAGCAAGTGCATCAACAATACCGGTACCACAGTTGTTACATGTAGCAGGGAATGAACGCGTTGTTGATTTTAGGATTTGTTCAATTTCATCAGGTGTAGCAGATGGTTTTGCTTGTTTGATTAACGCAGCAACACCGGCAACATGTGGCGCTGCCATTGATGTACCTTGCGAGTATGCATAACTGTCGCTACCTGGGCCTGTTGAACCTGAGTTGTAAGTTGAAAGAACGCCTTCAGGATCGTTTGCAAAGCTCTGTGCGCCACCTGGTGCTGCAACATCAATATTTGCACCATAGTTTGAATAGTATGCACGGCCACCGTTACGGCCAACTGAAGCGACGTTTACAACGCCTGAACAGTTACCTGGGTTGTAGTTTGCAGAGTTATCGTTATCGTTACCTGCTGCAATTACAACTACTGCGCCATTTGCACGGGCAGTGTTAATTGCTGCTTGTGTGGTCGCGCTACACGCACCTGAACCACCTAAGCTCATATTAATAACAGATGCAGGGTTAGCATTCGCTGTGGTGCCAGAAACTGAGCCACCAGATGCCCAAATAATACCGTCAGCGATATCTGACGTTAAACCACCACATTTACCAAGTACACGCACTGGCACAACTTTCGCGTCGTATGCTACACCTGCAACACCTTCGCCGTTATTCGCCACTGCTGCAACCGTACCTGCTACGTGAGTACCGTGCCAGCTTGAACTTTGATCTGAGCGTGGTACTGGTTGACCTGAGCTATCTGTACCACATTCACCCGTTGTAGTTGCATCACCTGGATCGCGTGCATCGTTATCACGACCGCCGCCATCGTTTGCTACGAAAGTATTTGAAATCATATCGTAACCAGGTAATAGGTTTGCATTTAAATCTGCGTGTGGACGGTAACCTGTATCAAGTACCGCAACAGTTACGCCAGCACCTGTTGCTTTATCCCATGCGCTCGGTAAGTTAAGGCCACCGTTTGCTTCATAGTAGTGCCACTGATCTGAATATTGCGGATCATTAGGCGTAGCAAATGGTTGTAACATTTGGTCGATTTCAATGTATTCAATATCACCAGATGCAATCATGTCTTGCATATATTGCTGTGTTTCTTGTGCAGATAGCTTGCCGTCTACTTTAACTACGTGAAGGCCTTGCATAGCCATAGGTCGTACGTAGCGAGATTGCTTTTTAAGCTTCGATTTGAAGTTTGATACAAACGATTGTGCTGAAGCGCGCGGTGCAAAAGATTGCGTATCTGCAGTATGTGCAAATTCTGCAGCGGTTTGCGTTTTGTATTTAATAATGAATTGTGTCGAAAGCTGAGCTTGACCCACTAATTTAGCTTGTACTTCAGCAAGTTGTGAAGGTTCGCTTAATGTATTTGCGTTAGCGCTGATTGCGAGCGGTACTAGCGTGGCTAATAAGCTCTTTTTTAATAATTTATTATTATTCATAGTATTCCCTAGAATTATTGTGATGTTGCCATTTTGGACCCAAATGAGGATCTATTGTTAATTTAATGTGAAACAAAAACTAATAAATTACTAAAAAGCTATAAGTTAATAGTAAATGGTTATAAGCAAGGTGATTGCTTGTCTGCCACCTAGGTTAGCTATGTAAATGGATGTTAATAGCTATATTTCAATAGCTTAGAATTTTCATGACAGGACATTTGTCTGGTTTTTATGAAATTAATACAAAACCATGAGATCAAAAGTGTGATTTAGATTTGTTAATTTTTGCCCTAAATGCAATAGTAGTTGAATTTTACGAAAATAGTCGTAGTTATAGTGGGTGATAACCAAACCAATCTGGTTTGATTGCTTGGCGCTTGCCTGAATAGCTTAATTTGATATAAAAACCATCAATTAAGTTCACAGATAATAAATCATCCACCGCCATTAAACGGTCTTTATGTGGTTTCGATAAATTGTTCGGCACACGCGAAAGCGCGATTTGTTTTGCTTGTTCGGGTGATTGCGCCACGATTAATTCAAAACTGTGTTGCTCCATAATGTGATCAGGGTAATACGCACCTAAATTAACAAAAAACAGGGTGTGTTGACTTGGCTCTGGGTGCTCTGAGAGCGAAATTTCAAAGCCGTCAATGTGTTTTATTTCACAGTAACTGTCCATATGCACCTTGGCTTTATCGCCACACCATTGCTGTTTCAGCGCATTAAACGTTTGCTCTATGGTTTCACCTACGACAAAACGAATATCATGCATTTCGATATTGCAGCCGCTTACTTTACCGCCTAAACACACCATAAATAGTCGTTTCACAGTTGACCCTTTTGTTAGTTTTTAAAGGTTTTAGTCACGCATAAAGGATACGCGTTTAATTAAACCGTCTTCAATTTGGTAGCTCGCAATCACCACGACATCGGTATCAATAATATTTGGGTCTTGTGATGCGCTACAGGCACGCTCTTTATCGACCAGAAAATTGTCATTTACAATACGGTTTAACGATGTAGCATTTAAATACACTAGCGACGCAAACTTAGCACCATACCGTTTGATTAATTCGTCTTTGCCCTGATACTGCAATCCGCCAGGAAATGCATGAATTTCTACGTCATCGTGGTAGGTTGCAGCAAACGCATCAATATCGCGGTTATTGTAGGCATCAAGTTGCTTATCAACGATGGCAATGGTTTGTTGTTCTATCTCTGAATAGGTCATTGTAAATTGCTTGTATTAGCTCAAAGAGCGCGATTGTAGTAAAGTTTTACCTTTCGCAACATGATTTTGCGATAAACTTGTAGTTGCCAGCCTATTATTATTTTTCAGTGAGCCCAAATGAATCAAACACAGTTACAGCAAGCGCTAAAACACCATTTTAACTTTGATGTTTTTCGTGAAGGACAAGGACAAACCATTTCGCAGCTTTTAGCAGGCCATTCAAGCCTTGCTGTATTTCCTACCGGCTCAGGTAAGTCTTTGTGTTACCAACTTACCGCGCTGTTGTTACCGCATTTAACCTTAGTGGTGTCACCCTTGCTCGCACTGATGAAAGATCAGGTGGATTTTCTTAATAGCAAAGGCATTGCAGCCGCGAGTTTAGATTCGAGCCTTGATAAAGATAGTTACTTTGATGTGGTTAATCGTGTAAGGCAAGGCGAAATAAAAATTCTTATGGTGTCGGTAGAGCGCTTTAAAAACGAACGGTTTAGGCAGTTTATTAACTCGGTTGCGATTTCTATGCTGGTGGTTGATGAAGCCCACTGTATTTCGGAATGGGGTCACAACTTTAGGCCTGATTATCTAAAATTGCCGCAGTACCGTGAAGAGCTGAATATTCCGCTGGTATTACTGTTAACGGCGACCGCAACAAAAAAAGTTAAACAGGATATGGCGGCTAAATTTCAAATCCAGCAACAGCATATAGTGCAAACGGGTTTTTATCGTCATAATCTCGATTTATCGGTGATCCCAGCGGTTGCGGGGCAAAAAACACAGCAACTAGTTGATGTTGTAAAGTCACAACAGGGTTGTGGCATTGTGTATGTGACGTTGCAGCAAACTGCAGAATCTGTCGCAACCATACTTGCTGATCAGGGAATTAATGCAGTCGCGTATCATGCTGGTCTTGGCGCTGAGCAACGTCAAATGATTCAAAATCAATTTATGCAAAGCGACAATCAAGTGGTTGTTGCAACCATCGCCTTTGGCATGGGTATTGATAAAAGCGATATTCGCTTTGTGGTGCATTATGATTTACCGAAATCAATCGAAAACTATTCGCAAGAAATTGGCCGAGCGGGGCGTGATGGCAACCCATCTAATTGCTTTGTATTGGGTAATCTCGATGATGTAACTACGCTTGAAAACTTTGTCTACGGTGATACGCCTGAAGCAACGAGTTTGCAGCGGTTTTTTAACGACATACGCGAGCAAAGCCAAGATAATTTATGGCAGTGCCAAATTTATTCACTGTCACAGACAACAAACATTCGCCAGTTAACGTTAAAAACGGTACTCGTACAATGTGAGCTGTTAGGTTTATTAACCGGCAAGTACAGTTATTTTGCTGAGTATCGCTATTTTTTCAAATCGGATAAAGCAAGCGTCTTAGCTAAATTTAATCCCGAGCGACAAGCATTTTTAAACCAGTTATTTGATGCAACTGACTTTAAGAAAAAGTGGGGCAGTATCGATGTTAGTGAGTTTGCCATGCAATCTGGGCTTGACCGTTCGCGAGTATTGTCGGCACTTGAGTATTTACACGAGCAGGGCGATATTGAGCTTGAAAGCAAACAGCTTGTAGATGTTTATGCCGTTAATTCTAGCTTATTAGATAATAATGAGCTGCTTAGTCAGCTAACAGATTATTTTGCGAGTAATGAAAAAAGCGAAGTGGCGCGTATCAACACCATGTTGCGCTATTTTCAGCTAGACACGTGTTTAAGTTACAATTTGGCGCGCTATTTTGATGATCAAGGTGCGCCACAGCAGTGTGGTCATTGCAGTGTGTGCCGTGGGCAAGTTGCTAAGTTGCAATATATTGATACGCAAAAACAGCTCATAGAAAATCAAATCAATGGTTATTTAACACCATTAGATATTGCATTAAATGGGCAAGGGTTTGAATTAAGCGATACGCTAGCCGCGCGATTTTTAACAGGCTTAACACAACCTGTGTTCACAAAAGTAAAAGCGTCAAAAATGGCAGGGTATGCGGTATACGATACCGTGCCATTTGAATTGGTGAAGAGCGCAGTAGCGCGAAACCGCTAGCCTATTTTTTCAATGTATTCTAGCGCCGTCATTTGGTGGTAAGTGACATCGCTGTGTAATACATGAGCCGGATTGGGGTCAACTATCTCAATTGGAATAGCATTTTGACGTGCCACTTCGAGCGCCATTTGTGTAATGTTGACACTAAACGATGTGCCGATGAATACCATTTTATCGGCGTTATACATGCGGTTTTGCGCCTCAGTGATTTGGTACAAATCGGTATAAAATTCATCAAACAGTAAAACATAAGGTTTTAGTGACACATTGAGCTCTGGCCCGTGTTTTGAAATCTTAAAAATATCGAGCAATGATGTTTTAAGGTTTTGCTCGTCAACGTCCTGCCATGGCGCGTTAAAACGTTCAACAACCGGCCCTTGTTCATGATAAAGCGTAACGTGATCAATACGGCCATGAATTGAAATGTAATGTTGATTGCCCGCTTTGCCATCAAGGCCATCTATATTTTGTGTAATGAGGTTTTTGTCGGCTAGCCAATAGTGTGCCTTGTTGGGGCCGTGGTTGCGGTAAGTTACAAAACGCGTGTAATACCAAGCCAAAAACTCCGCCGGATTATGTTGATACATGGCACGGGTTGCCATCTCTTGTGGCGTGTAATTATTGCTGCCAATGGTCCAAAAACCGTCTTCGCCACGAAAGGTCGGTATACCACTGGCACTACTTACACCTGCTCCAGTGATATATAAAGTATTAGTCATATCGCAATGCACTTCTTTTTTTGCTTTTAAGTAGTTTATCGCCAAATTGAAATAAACCAAGACCAGTGACAATAATCACCGCGCCAATAATTAGTGAGGGTGACAGAGGTTCATTGTTTAACAGTGTACCCAATGCAATGGCAAACCCTGGTGTAATCAGTGTGATCAAGGCAACCGTGCTGGCTTCTAACTTTTGTAACACATGAAAATACGCCAAAAAGCCAAGTAGCGAACCAAATACACCTAAATATAAAATTGAGGCGATGGCTCGATGACTCCAACCGCTCGGCGCAAAGGTACCATCCACCAGTAACCAAGTGATAAAAAATAGAGGCGTTGCAATAATGAGTGCGCCAAAGGTGGTTGCCATTGGATGAATAGCCAGCTTTACGGTTTTAACCATCACACCGCTTAAGCTAAAGAAACACACCGCAGCGAGTACACACAAAAGACCCACATCAAACACCGAACCGCCAGCGAGTTGATCTTTACACACTAGCGCTAAACCGCACACCGAGAGCATTAAGGCAATCACTTTTACTTTGCTAAATTTGGCTTCATTTAAAATACGCTGTGCTAGCAAGCCCGATAAAATTGGTGCAAGGCCAAAAACCAGTGAAATAACGCCAGAAGGCACGGACTGCGCTGCAAAGTAACTGAGCATCATGCCGCCATAAATGCCAAGCGCTGAATAGGCGTATAACTTTATCGCTCTGCCATGCCAAGGTAAGCGAATATTCGCAATCGCCATTACAAATGCGCCAAGCACTAGGGCGATTAACATGCGCAAAAATACCGACATGGTTGGCGGAATAGAATCACTGCTCCATACAATGCCAAGCGGCGTGGTTGACCAAATTAGCACGACAAAAAAATACGATACCTTAACAGGCATAATAGCGTTCCTAAATTTGGCAGATAAAAGAAGTGAGAGGGAGTGACTAACCGCTTTTACCTGCGGTTAAATCATTTAACCGCGTTAAGTACGACGTAGCAGGGCATTGACCGTGTTGGCCTGCCATGTATTCCATACTAGATGCGAGTTAAAGAGTGTCATTTATTTTCAATGTAAGTATTCGTTTAAGAAGTTATAGATTCGTTTGGAATGGGAATGAAGTCAAGCAGAAAAAAGGGTAATTAAATTACCCTTCATAAAACAAATGTAACAAGCTATGTTAGCGTGAAACGAAAACTTAGTTAATTGGCGCTAATAACGTTGGGTTGGTTACTAACTGACGCACGCCATGCGCGTGATCTTCTTTAAAAACGTTCGCTTCACACCATTTACCAATAGTATTGATGTTTAGCTTTGCACACTGTGGACGTACATTCCATGTAACTTGAAGTGGTGAACATGATTTTTCGCTAAAGCTTGGGCCTGTAGTTGAACCTAAAAACTCAACTGGCGCACCCGTGTTATTTGGAATATGTTTAGCTTGGTGATAACCGTTTACGACATTGCCGTCGTAGCTTAAGTCGTTAAAATCCAGTGCATCGTCATCATTTACTAAGGTAAATACTTGAGTTTCTACGCGTAGGTCTGGATTTGCACATTTTTCACTTAAGCATGAACCTAAACCTTTACCCGGTTTAACATCACATGAGGTGTGTACCCAATGCACTTCAATGGTGTCCCCCGGTTTTAAGCCTTTACAAATTTTACCTTTTGGCGCTTTTAATTCAGCGGCACTAAGTGACTCAGAGATATTACATTGGTAACCGCCATATTTACCGTCACCTGCAAATAAAGAAAAATCTTTCGCTTTGTGTTCGGCATTTTTATGGAAGTGGATATTACATAAGTTAAGCTGTTCTTTGGCCGGTGCTTTGCTGAAAACTACTTTATTCTCGCCAACTAGGTTATCAATATCGCGCGGTGTTTGCGGGCCAAAGCCCTCACAGGTATCGGCAAGTGTTGTCGTGGCAAAGCTCAATGCGATGGCTGAAAAAAGTGCTTTTTTTATCATTATGGTTTCCCTTAAAAAGTTGTCTCGGCATACGCAACGCACTTATACCGCTGCAAAAGCATTGGCTTTTGGCAAATAGGCGGCGGTGGCAACGTATGGTTCTTTTTCAGGGGAGCGCGAGTGTAGCACGGCGTTTATGGCTTTTTGTGAATTTAATGATTTTTTTAATTGTTTTTTATTTAACATTATCGCAACAATAAAAGCTTGATAAGAGGTTGCTTATTGACTTATGGAAGCTTATAATCCTCACCATATTTTTAGTCGTGCACTGCGTGACTAACTAAGTAGTCATTGGCGCGGGATGGAGCAGCCTGGTAGCTCGTCGGGCTCATAACCCGAAGGTCGTCGGTTCAAATCCGGCTCCCGCAACCAACTACCTGTTACTTTTGTAACTTGCGCGCATTACTTAATGCGCGTTTTGCGTTTAGGCAAAGAGTATTTGCCTAATTTGGTTTTCGACCCGCACCAAGCTTGGCCAACGGCCACACAGATTAGTTTTTGATGTGACGCCCCGCTTGGTTCGGGGCGTTGTTGTATCTGAAACGCTAGAAGTTGGGGCATATGCCCTTTTTTTGTTTGTACGGAGAGATGTTGTGACTAAACTCGAACAAGATTTAATAGCGATGTTTGAGCCTACCATTGAAGATATGGGCTTTGAATTATTGGGCTTAGAGTTGGCGCAAGCGGGCCGCAATTCGACGCTGCGCGTGTATATCGATCATGAAAACGGCGTAAATGTAGATAACTGTGCCGATGTCAGCAGGCAAATTAGCGCTATCTTAGACGTTGAAGATCCGATAACGAATGAATTTAACTTGGAAGTATCTTCGCCAGGCATTGACAGACCATTATTTAAACCAGAACACTTTGTTAAAGCCACAGGTGAAGAAGTGCGTTTACGCACTAAGCTTCCACAAGACGGTCGCCGCAATTTTAAAGGCGACTTAACCCAGGTTAATGGCGATATGATTACGCTTAACATCGACGGTACGGATTGTATGATCATGCTATCGAATGTTGAAAAAGCGAACATCATCGCTAAGTTTTAATCGTGCGAAAGGAATAGGGCAAGCGAGGCAAGAAGATGGCAAAAGAAATACTTTTGGTGGCAGAAGCTGTTTCGAATGAAAAAGCAGTACCACGAGATAAAATTTTTGAAGCACTAGAGTTCGCACTAGCGACAGCGACAAAGAAAAAGCACGAAGGTGATATTGACGTACGTGTAAGTATCGACCAAAAAACAGGTGAATACGATACGTTCCGTCGTTGGATGGTGGTAGAGCCACAAGAAGACGGTAGTTTAGAGCATCCTTTCCGCGAGATTACGTTTGAAGCTGCGCAGGTTGATGAACCTGAAATCCAGCTTGGCGATTTTGTTGAAGAACAAATTGAATCAGTTAAGTTTGACCGTATTACAACACAAACTGCGAAGCAAGTAATCGTGCAGAAAGTACGTGAAGCTGAGCGCGCATTGGTTGTTGAAGCGTACAAAGATCAAGAAGGTGAGATGATCACCGGTGTTGTTAAAAAAGCAACGCGTGACGCAATCGTACTTGATTTAGGTAACAATGCAGAAGCGGTTATTTACCGTGATGATATGTTACCACGTGAAAACCACCGTCCGGGCGACCGTGTACGTGGTTTACTTTATGCAGTTAAGCCAGAAGCGCGCGGCGCACAATTATTTGTAACGCGTTCTAAGCCTGACATGCTAATTGAACTTTTCCGCATCGAAGTGCCAGAAATTGGCGAAGAGATGATTGAAATTAAATCTGCAGCGCGTGATCCAGGATCACGTGCCAAGATTGCGGTTAAGTCAAACGACAAGCGTATTGATCCAGTAGGTGCGTGTGTAGGTATGCGTGGTGCACGTGTACAAGCCGTATCAACTGAGCTATCAAACGAACGTATTGATATCGTGCTTTATGATGATAACCCAGCGCAATACGTAATTAACGCAATGGCACCTGCCGAGGTAGCGTCGATTGTTGTTGATGAAGATTCGCGTTCAATGGATATCGCAGTAGAAGCCGATAATCTAGCGCAAGCGATTGGCCGTAATGGTCAAAACGTACGTTTAGCAAGTCAATTAACTGGCTGGGAACTAAACGTAATGACAGTGGAAGATATGCAGAAGAAGAATGAAGAAGAGTCAGATAAGCTGGTTTCTTTATTCACTGAAGGTCTGGATATCGACGACGATTTTGCAGAGTTCTTAATTCAAGAAGGCTTCTCTTCACTTGAAGAAGTAGCTTATGTACCTGTAGCTGAATTCCTTGAAATTCAAGGCTTAGATGAAGCAACAGTAGAAGAGCTTCGCGAGCGCGCAAAGGCTGCGTTAACTACGCAAGCACTTAAAACAGAAGAGTCTCTAGAGGGCGCAGAGCCTGCAGCAGACTTATTAGGCCTAGAAGGTCTAGATCGTCACCTCGCATTCGTAATGGCGAGCAAAGGTGTAGTTACCCTTGAAGATCTTGCAGAGCAAGGTGTGGACGAACTTGTAGACATTACTGAACTAAGCGAAGAACAAGCGGGTGAGCTAATCATGGCTGCACGTAATATTTGCTGGTTTGGCGACGAATAATTATTGACGGAGGTAAAGTAAATAATGGCAGAAGTAAGTATTGATAAACTCGCCAGCGACATAGGTACAACTGTTGATAAACTAGTGCAACAGTTCAAAGACGCTGGAATTGAGAAATCTCCGTCAGATCAAGTTACTGAAGATGAAAAAGCGCAGTTACTTGATCATTTAAGCCGCGCACATGGTGGTGAAGGTACAAGTGCACCAACGCGCATGACGTTACAGCGTAAGAGCAAAAGCACATTAAGTGTGCCAAGTGGCTCAGGCAAAGCAAAGTCAGTGCAAGTAGAAGTACGTAAAAAGCGCACTTATGTTAAGAAAAGTGCACTAGAAGAGCAGGCGGCTGAGCAAGCAGCAGAGCAGGCACGTATCGAAGCTGAGCAACAAGCACAGCAAGAAGCAGAGTTAAAAGCAAAGCAAGAGGCTGAATTGAAAGCGAAGCAAGAAGCAGAACGCAAAGCAAAAGAAGAAGCTGAACGTAAAGCAAAAGCAAATGCTGAGCCAAAAGCAAAGGCACCTGAAGCACCTAAGATGACCGCTGAAGAAAAAGCGGAAGAAGAACGTCTTCAACGCGAAGCTGAAGAAGCGGCTAAGCGTAAAGTTGAAGAAGAAGCAAAGCGTGCTGAAGAAGAAGCGAAGCGTTTAGCTGAAGAAAACGAAGCGCGTTGGAAAGCGGAAGAAGAAGAGCGTAAACGTCGTGAAGAAACGGCGGATTACCACAGCACTTCATCTGAAGCAGCGCGTCTTGCTGAAGACGAGTCTGACATGAAAGAAGAACAGTCAGCCCGTCGTTCAGGCAAGAAGAAAAAGAAAAAAGAAGATGCACCTGCACCACGCGGTAAAGGTAAAGCAGGTAAAAAGGGCAAGCTTAAAGCGCCTCAGTCACTGCAACACGGTTTCCAAAAACCAACTCAAGAAGTAACGCGTGACGTTCGCATCAGCGAAACAATCACAGTAGCTGAACTTGCTTCTCGTATGGCGGTTAAAGGTACTGAAGTTATCAAGACCATGATGAAAATGGGCGAAATGGTAACAATTAACCAAGTACTAGACCAAGAAACAGCATCACTTGTTGCTGAAGAAATGGGTCACAAAGTTGTATTGGTTAAAGAAAACGAGCTGGAAGAGAAAGTACTTTCAGATCGTGGTGCAGACGGTGAGCAAGCGCCACGTGCACCAGTTGTTACTGTTATGGGTCACGTTGACCATGGTAAAACATCAACACTTGACTACATCCGTTCTAAGAACGTAGTAGACGGTGAAGCCGGTGGTATTACGCAGCACATTGGTGCATACCACGTTGAAACAGACAACGGCATGATCACTTTCCTAGATACTCCGGGTCACGCAGCGTTTACCTCAATGCGTGCACGTGGTGCGAAAGCAACGGATATCGTAGTACTTGTAGTTGCAGCAGACGATGGCGTAATGCCACAAACAATCGAAGCAGTACAGCACGCGAAAGCAGCTGAAGTACCACTGATTGTTGCAGTGAACAAAATCGATAAAGAAGGCGCAGATCCAGATCGCGTTAAGAACGAGCTTTCACAGCACGACGTAATCCCTGAAGATTGGGGTGGTGACGTACAGTTTGTTCATATCTCTGCGAAAGTAGGTACTGGTGTTGATGATTTATTAGAAGCAATTCTAATGCAGTCAGAGCTACTTGAACTAACAGCTGTTCATGAAGGCATGGCATCTGGTGTGGTTATCGAATCACGTCTAGATAAAGGTCGCGGTCCTGTTGCTTCTGTACTTGTTCAATCAGGTACGCTTAAGCAAGGCGATATCGTACTGTGTGGTCTAGAGTACGGCCGTGTTCGTGCGATGCGCGACGAAGATGGTAAAGAAATTAAAGAAGCGGGCCCGTCAATCCCTGTTGAGATTCTAGGTCTTTCAGGTGTGCCTGCGGCTGGTGATGAAGCAACAGTTGTTAAAGACGAGCGTAAAGCACGTGAAGTTGCACTTTATCGTCAAGGTAAATTCCGTGATGTGAAACTTGCACGTCAGCAGAAAGCGAAGCTTGAGAACATGTTCTCTAACATGACCGAAGGTGATGTGTCTGAAGTGAACGTAGTACTTAAAGCAGACGTACAAGGTTCAGTAGAAGCAATCTCTGATGCACTTGTTAAGCTTTCTACAGATGAAGTTAAAGTTAAGATTGTTGGTACTGGTGTTGGCGGTATCACTGAAACTGATGCAACACTTGCAGCAGCGTCAAATGCAATCGTTGTTGGCTTTAACGTGCGTGCCGACGTATCAGCACGTAAAGTAATCGATAGCGAAAACCTAGACTTACGTTACTACAGCGTAATCTACGACCTTATCGATGAAGTTAAGCAAGCAATGTCAGGTATGCTTGCACCAGAATTCAAGCAAGAGATCATTGGTCTTGCAGAAGTACGTGACGTGTTTAAGTCACCGAAAATTGGTGCAATCGCTGGTTGTATGGTTACTGAAGGTCTTGTTAAGCGCAATAACCCAATTCGTGTTCTACGTGATAACGTTGTTATCTACGAAGGTGAACTTGAATCACTACGCCGCTTTAAAGACGACGTTCAAGAAGTTCGTAACGGTATGGAATGTGGTATCGGTGTTAAGAACTACAACGACGTTAAAGTTGGTGACCAAATCGAAGTATTTGAAGTTGTTGAAGTTCAGCGTAGCCTGTAACTTTCACTTCAATAATTAGATAATTCTTTGGGGGCTTTATGCCCCCTTTATGCTATTTTCTCAAATAGTATTTAAGAGGAATAAGAAAAGTTTATGAGAGAATTTTCTCGTACAGATAGAGTGGGTCAACAGATCCAAAAAGAAGTGGCACTTATTTTACAACGTGAAATTAAAGATCCACGTCTTGGTATGATCACTGTGAGCGCAGTAGAAGTATCACGTGATTTATCGTACGCCAAAGTGTTTGTTACAACGCTTAATGATCACGACGAAGAAAAGTCAAAACTGATCATGAAAATTTTAGGCGAAGCACAGGGCTTTGTACGTTCATTACTTGGTAAACGTATTCGCGCACGTATTGTGCCTGAAATTAAGTTCGTAATGGATACTTCATTATTAGAAGGTATGCGCATTTCGAATTTAGTTGATCAAGTAATTCGCGACGACAACGAAAAGCGTGGCGATGAGCCACAAGAAGGTCAAGAAGACTAATGGGGCGTAGGCAAAAAGGTCGTGCAATTGACGGCATTTTACTGTTAAACAAACCAACTGGCATCTCATCAAGTAAAGCACTGCAAATTGCTAAGGGCATTTACTTTGCGCAAAAAGCAGGACATACCGGTGCACTTGATCCACTGGCAACAGGCATGTTGCCAATTTGTTTTGGTGAAGCGACCAAGTTTTCGCAGTTTTTGTTAGATACTGATAAAACCTATGTGGTGCGTGCTAAGTTGGGCGAACGCACTGACACCTCAGATTCAGATGGCGAAATTGTTGAAACTAAGCCAGTTAATATCACTAAGCAGCAGTTAGTTGATGCAGTGAAATCATTTGAAGGCGAATCGGACCAATACCCATCGATGTACTCGGCGCTGAAATATGAAGGCAAACCTTTATATTACTATGCAAGACAAGGCATCGAAGTGCCACGTAAGTGCCGTAAAATCAATGTGTTTAGTTTAACCCTAGACGAAGTTGATTTTGACAATAACGAAATTCAAATGACCGCGCATGTGAGTAAAGGCACTTACATTCGCACTATTGTTGACGATTTAGGTGAAAAGCTAGGCTGTGGCGCACACGTTATTATGCTGCATCGCAGTGCAGTGGGTCATTATCCGGCTGAACAAATGATGACGCTTGACGAATTACAAGCGATTCTTGATGACGCAAAAGCAAACGACATCACACCGAGCGAAAAGCTTGATCCATTATTATTGCCAATGGATACCGCATTATATGGTATGACAGAAGTGTTGGTAACCGATGGGCAGGCGAAAGCGTTTAGTCATGGTCAGGCGGCAACTATGCCAAACCTACCCGACGGTGAGTTTAAAGTTATCCGTCAAAGCGATAACCGCTTTATGGGCATTGGTGAGCGCAATAGTGACGGCCAACTTAAATCTAAGCGTGGATTATCTAACGCTTAGCAATAAAGTATTTACTGCTACTTGTAGTAATTTTAAATGCTGGTAGAATACGCCAGCTTAAACGCTTTGGCTGAATTAGTGATCGGCTAAAGTAAATTCAATTAACTCACTAAATTTTGGAGTCTAACAATGCTAAGCATTCAAGAAAAAGCTGAAATCGTTGCTAAATTTGCACGTGCTGAAGGCGATACTGGTTCACCAGAAGTACAAGTTGCACTTTTAACTTTCGATATCAACAAGCTTCAAGGTCACTTCGCTGATCACAAGCACGATTTCCACTCACGTCGTGGTCTTCTTCGCAAAGTAAGTCAACGTCGTAACCTTCTTGACTACCTAAAGCGTAAAGACGTTGAGCGTTATTCAGCGCTAATCAAAGAGCTTGGCCTACGTCGCTAATCACTTTGATGCCAAAAAAGCAGCCTCGGCTGCTTTTTTTGTGTCTGAAATTCGCGTTTATACGTTTTAAAATAAAGCTTCATTCAAAGAAGTAAGAGTAGTGCTTGTAAGTCAACGTACTTTCATAAACCCGCTTCTTGACACCCTAAAGCGTAAAGACGCCCGGCGTTATTCAGCGCTAATCAAAGAGCTTGGCCTACGTCGCTAATCACTTTGATGCCAAAAAAAAGCAGCTTCGGCTGCTTTTTTTGTGTCTGAAATTTAACAATATATAAGATTAACACCTTGCCATTTGGCATAAAAAAACATGACATAGGCTGCTTTTTTACGCTGCGACACTACCATCTTTCGCGCTATGCAGTATACTAGCGCACAAGTGAAATGCTTGGTGCTAAACAACGCTAAATCATTCACTTAATAAACTGATGCCAATTGTAGTAGTTAATCGATTTTGCTCGCTTAATTTATCGTCAAATACGATTAACTACTGTAATTGGTGTTATTCAAATAGCTATACAAAATAAAGGATTTTTTAATGCAACCAATTATTAAAAAATTTCAGTTTGGTCAACATGAAGTGACTTTAGAGACGGGCGCAGTTGCTCGTCAAGCAGATGCAGCAGTTATCGCGAGCATCGGTGATACAGCAGTACTTGTATCAGTAGTAGGTAAGCGCGAAGCGGCACCTGGTCAAGATTTCTTCCCACTCACAGTTAACTACCAAGAGCGTATGTACGCTGCTGGTCGTATCCCAGGTGGTTTCCTTAAGCGTGAAGGTCGTCCAAGCGATGGCGAAACACTTACAGCACGTCTAATCGACCGTCCAATCCGTCCACTTTTCCCAGACGGTTTCGTAAACGAAGTACAAGTAATTGCAACAGTTGTTTCAATTGACCCAGAAATCAAGCCTGACATCGTAACGTTAATCGGTACTTCTGCGGCACTTGCTATTTCTGGTATTCCATTTAATGGTCCACTTGGTGCAGCGCGCGTTGGTTATATCAATGACCAGTATGTACTTAACCCATCAGCAACTGAGCTAGTTGAAAGTAAACTAGACCTAGTTGTTGCAGGTACTGAAAACGCAGTACTTATGGTTGAATCAGAAGCTGAAGTGCTTTCTGAAGACGTGATGCTTGGTGCGGTTGTATACGGCCACGAGCAATCACAAGCAGCGATTAAAGCAATCAATGAATTCCAAGCTGAAGCGGGTAAGCCAGCATGGGATTGGACTGCTCCAGAGAAGAACGTAACACTTGCTGACAAGATTGCAGCGATTGCAGAAGAGAAAGTAGGCGCAGCTTACTTAATCACTGACAAAGTAGCACGTAAAGAAGCCATTTCTGCTGCAAAAGCTGAAGTTGTTGAAAAACTAACAGCAGAACTAGCAGAAGACGAATCACTAGACGAGCAAGAAGTAGGTAAATTATTCGGTTCTCTAGAGAAGAAAATCGTACGTGGCCGCATCATTGCTGGCGAAAAGCGTATCGACGGTCGTGAACCAGACATGGTTCGTGCACTAGACGTAATGACGGGTGTACTTCCACGTACTCACGGTTCAGCTATCTTCACTCGTGGTGAAACGCAAGCACTTGTAACTGCAACACTTGGTACAGAACGTGATGCTCAGATGATCGACGACCTAACAGGTACTAAGACTGATCGTTTCATGCTTCACTATAACTTCCCTCCATACTGTGTTGGTGAAACTGGTTTTGTAGGTTCACCTAAGCGTCGTGAAATCGGTCACGGTAACCTAGCGAAGCGTGGTATTGCTGCAGTAATGCCAAGCCTTGAAGAGTTCCCGTACTCAGTTCGTGTGGTTTCAGAAATCACTGAATCAAATGGTTCTTCTTCAATGGCATCAGTGTGTGGTACTTCACTTGCGCTTATGAATGCAGGTGTACCAACTAAAGCGTCTGTTGCTGGTATAGCAATGGGTCTAGTGAAAGAAGGCGACGACTTCGTTGTTCTTTCTGACATCTTAGGTGATGAAGATCACTTAGGTGATATGGACTTTAAAGTAGCAGGTTCATCAGAAGGTGTAACTGCACTTCAAATGGATATCAAGATTGAAGGTATCAACAAAGAAATCATGCAAATCGCGCTTAACCAAGCAAAAGCGGCTCGTATGCACATTCTTTCAGTAATGGACCAAGCAATCGACAAGCCAAGCGAAGAGCTTTCTGAGTTTGCACCGCGTATCTATGTTGTTAACATTCCACCTAAGAAAATTGCTGATGTTATCGGTAAAGGTGGCGCAACAATCCGTGCACTTACTGAAGAAACGGGTACAACAATCGAAATCGAAGATGACGGTACAGTTAAAATTGCTGCAACTAACGGCGAAAGCGCACGCGCTGCAATCGCACGTGTTGAGCAATTAACTGCTGAATTAGAAGTAGGTACTATCTACTCTGGTAAAGTTGTTCGTATCGTAGACTTCGGTGCATTTGTTAACGTACTACCAGGTAAAGATGGCCTAGTCCACATTTCACAAATCAGTGAAGAGCGTGTAAACAACGTAGCTGATCACCTAAAAGTAGGCGACGAAGTACAAGTTAAAGTACTTGAAGTTGACCGCCAAGGCCGTGTACGTCTAAGCATCAAAGAAGCGCTTAAGAAAGACGACGCACCAGCTGAAGCAAACGCTGAAGAAAAAGCATCAGAAGAATAAGTCGACTAAATAAGACTTAGCGATAAAAAAGGGGCTGAATAGCCCCTTTTTTTATGCTCTAATAGCAGAGCAGTTAATTTTAAGGATAGATTTTAGTGAATAAATTGAAACGGCTTCTTGCAACTTTAGCGATAGGCGCGAGCCTAGTCGGCTGTCAGGCGACAAATGATGTTGAACAGGGCGACCACCCGGTTGTTAATGTGCCTTTTGCGGGTCCATTACAACACGACTTCCGTAAAGAGTTGGAAATTGCACGTATTAATCAAGCGCTAAATAGTCCTGAAATTACCACCGAGCAACGTGCCGCACTACACCATAAACGCGGTGCACTATACGATAGCGTTGGTTTATCAACACTCGCTCGCCTTGATTTTAACTATGCGTTAAAGCTAAAGCCTGATTTTGCTGAAGTGTATAATTTTACTGGAATTTACTACACCTTAGCGATGCAGTATGAACAAGCCTATGAAAGCTTTGATGCGGTAATCGAGCTATTACCAGAACATCAGTATGCTTATTTAAACCGTGGTATTGCACTTTATTACGGATCGCGTCCTGATTTAGCAGAGCGCGACTTAAAAAAATTCTTAAATGCTGACGATAGCGATTCATATCGTGCTGTATGGGTTTATTTAGCAACGCGAGAAGTAGATGCAACGCGCGCGCTAACCGAGTTACAGCAACATGCTGAAAAACTCGATAAATCACGTTGGTCGTATCAGCTTGTACAATACTTTTTAGGTGAGCTAAGCGAGCGCGATTTATTACTTAATGTGCAAAAAGACTTAACCAGCCACCGTGAGTACTTAGAGCGTTTATGTGAAGCGTATTTCTACCTGGCAAAAGATGCCGTAGCTGATAATAAGCCGCTTAAAGCAGAAGATTATTTTAATTTGGCAATGGCAACTAACGTGTATGAATTTGTTGAATATAAATATGCTCGCTTAGAGCTACGTTTACTATACAGTGACGAGCAAACACCTGACGAAATACAGTGAAGTGGTTAACTGTCCTCTTTTTAAGTAGCTTTCTTACTTCAAGTTACTGTTATAACGAAAAACGCCTGTTACAGGCGTTTTCTGCTTTTCCAAACCCGTATTATGCAACTTTGGCAGAGCGCGCAATATTGCCAAATGTGCAAACTTATCACCATTCAATCGCCCATTTACGTGTCTATGCCAATAATCAAAACGCCGATGCGATGGCGCTGCTTGCCAATGAGTTTTCAAATAACCAACATTTGTACCAATCCACGTTAATCAGCGCGGCAAAGCAGGGCTCACTGATTGCAAGAGAACAGTTAGCTGCCCATTATGAAGAAGCAAAGCAGTGGCAAGCGCTGCATGATTTCCCTTGGCCGCTAACACACAAACAACAGACTCGCGTTGCAATGGCACTTGGTTTACCGCTTGCGGCAACAGCGCATCAATTAGTGCCGATTTATAAAAACGAGCAATGCACGCAAAAGATAATGCTAGCGGTAACTGATTTTAAGGCTTACAACCAGGTCACTCAGCTAAAGCAGCGTTTTGAAAAAGCGTTTTCGCTGCCCGTGTGTTTAAGTCAGCCTGTTTACTTTGATCGTTCTAAATTACGATGTAGTGGTGCAGCCGGAAGGCGCATACGCTGCGAAATACTTGATAAAAAAGCGTTTTCACAGCTTTCGCACGATAAAATCGCATTTTTTAGCGAAATGGGTATTGCTAACGCGTCGGGTAATTATGTTTTTATGCGTTCTCAACAATCAGAGCGTGTATTACTGCATGAACTAATGCACTTGTACGGTTTTATTGATGAGTATCCACTTAAAAAACAACTGGCAAAGCGACTGTGCAATGTGACAAAACCAACTCGCATCGCTAAAAACTTAATTGTTGTGCCAAAGAAAAAAGAAGTTACCCGCACGCTGAAGGTTGACGGGCACACTTGGTATTTGACCAACACCTGTAATCAGGCAGAGGGGCGGGCGTACAAGCCGGTTAAATCAACCTCAAATCTAGAGCTGCTTGATCTGCCACTACCCAATTTATATGAAACTTGGCTAAAACAGGCTATGAGCGAATTTAACAGCTTGTAGTTAAAAGATTTACATCCTTTTTCAATAGTCTTTATTTAGTATTTACACTATATTTATTAAAACTGCGAAATGGCTTGTTTTGTGTTCAATTACATACGCTTAATCTAGACATGACAGGCGTTTTTAACGTATAAATATAAAAATGTATGCATAGCGCAATCACGCGCGGCTACGCAACTTACTTGCTAGCATAACTCACGCTTTAACCTTGTTGTAAAAATAGGGAAAAGCCAAAGGATAAAACTATGTCATTAATGTGGATACCTGTGTTATCCCTATTAGGCAGCTTATTTGCAGCGACGACGAATAAACTTTCGCGTACCTACGCTGCATTATCAATTGCAATATTTCCGGTTGTAGCGCTTGCCATTGTTCTTTATCACACATCAGCTGTGCTTGATGGCAATGTGCTAAGAGAAAGTGTGCAATGGATCCCGCTGCTTGGAATTAATCTCAGTTTTCGACTTGATGGATTAGCGCTTCTTTTCTGCCTAATGATTTTAGGCATAGGTTTGCTAATTATTTTGTATGCGCGCTACTACCTCAGTAGTAAAGACAATATGGCGCGTTTCTATACTTTTTTAATGCTGTTTATGACAGCAATGCTTGGCATTGTGTTGTCTAACAACGTCATTCAAATGTGGGTGTTCTGGGAGCTTACCAGTATTAGCTCATTTTTATTAATCAGCTATTGGTGGCATACATCCGAAGCACGTCAAGGCGCGCGCATGGCACTTACCATTACCGGCGGCGGTGGTTTAGCCTTGCTTGCAGGTCTGATTTTAGTCGGTAACATTGTTGGCAGTTACAATCTTGATGATATTTTAAATAACGGCCACATAATTAAAGAACACGCGCTTTATCCTGTTACATTAATTTTGATTCTTCTAGGCGCCTTTACCAAGTCGGCTCAGTTCCCATTCCACTTTTGGTTGCCACATGCGATGGCCGCACCGACTCCGGTAAGTGCGTATTTACACTCGGCGACTATGGTAAAAGCAGGTATCTTTTTACTTGCGCGTTTTTATCCAGCGCTATCAGGTACTGAGCTGTGGTTTGCTATTGTCACTTTGACCGGTCTGGCAACCTTAATTGTCGGTGCTTACGTTGCGTTATTTAAACATGACTTAAAAGGTTTATTGGCGTATTCAACGATTTCGCACTTAGGTTTAATTACCTTATTACTCGGTTTAGATACTGAAATGGCAGCAGTTGCTGCGATTTTTCATATTATTAACCACGCGACATTTAAAGCGTCACTGTTTATGGCAACCGGTATTATTGACCATGAAACCGGCTCTCGCGATATGCGTAAGCTTAATGGCTTATGGAAGTATTTACCGTATACCGCAACGCTTGCTATGGTTGCAGCCGCTTCAATGGCAGGTGTGCCGCTGCTAAATGGTTTCTTATCAAAAGAGATGTTCTTTGCTGAAACCTTACATCAGCACGTGCTTGGCTCAATGTCTTGGCTTATTCCGGTACTCGCAACCCTAGCAGGTGCGTTCTCGGTGGCGTATTCAATGCGCTTTATTCACGATGTATTCTTTAACGGTGAGCCAGTTGGTATCAGCAAAGAAATTCATGAACCGCCACGCTATATGCGCGTGCCGGTAGAAGTACTTGTGGCACTGTGTATTATCGTTGGTATGTTCCCGAATTTTGTTGTTGATTCGCTTCTGGCGAGTGCATCGCTAGCGGTGATTGGCGATGGTAGTTTGCCACAATACAGCTTAGCAATTTGGCATGGTTTGAATTTACCACTGCTTATGAGTTTTCTTGCCGTAACCATTGGTTTATTAATTTACTGGCAGCGCAAGTATTTATTCCAATTTAACGCGTCATTACCCGATGTGGACCCTAAATCAGCGTTTTTAAATGCGTTAGATAGCATTGCGACAGTGTCTGAAAAGATAATGTACCGCATGGAAACAGGTTCACTACAGCGTTACATTGCTTGGTTGTTGGTGACTGTTTTGGTGTTTGCAGGTATTCCACTGTTTGATATGTTGGAACTGGCAGGTGACCAAACGCCGCAACCAATCGATCCGCATAATGTGATTGGCGCAGGCTTACTTATTGTTGGTGCAGTTGCGACTGTAATTTGCCACCGTTCACGTATGACATCGTTATTAATGATTTCGATTGTAGGTTTAATGGTATCGGTAGCGTTTACACGTTTTTCTGCGCCTGATTTAGCACTGACGCAGTTAACAGTAGAAGTAGTGACAATTGTACTGCTGATGTTGGCACTGTTTTTCTTGCCACATCGCACACCAAAAGAGTCAACGTCGCTGCGTCTTGTTCGTGATGTGGGTATTGCATCGGCGGTAGGTGTGATTATTGGTTCTATCTGTTATGCAATTATGACTCGTCCGCTTAATTCAATTTCACAGTTCTTCGTTGAAAACGCGAAAACTGGTGGCGGTGGTACTAACGTTGTAAACGTGATTCTGGTTGATTTCCGTGGTTTTGATACCTTAGGCGAAATTACCGTATTAGGTATTGCGGCGTTGGGTATCTACAAATTGTTACTTAACTTACCGCTCTTTATGCCAGCAAGTGATGGTGAAGGGCGTCCGTGGGCTATTGAGCGTTACCCAATGCTACTTGCCAGTATTTCTCAAGCATTATTGCCATTAGCACTTATGGTAAGTGTGTATATTTTCTTGCGCGGTCATAACTTACCAGGTGGTGGTTTTATCGCTGGCTTGATTACCGCGATAGCCATGATTTTACAATACATTGCACGTGGTTCAGATTGGATCTATGAGCGACTGGATATTAATTACCGTAAGATTATTGCATTCGGTATTGCGATTGCTTTTGTAACGGGTATCGGTAGCTGGTTCTTCGACAGACCATTCCTGACGTCTTGGTTCGAATACTTTGATATTCCGTTTATCGGTAAAATTGAACTAGCAAGTGCGATTGCATTTGATTTAGGTGTTTATTTAACGGTAGTGGGTGCAACCTTAATGATTCTAGCAAGCCTAGGTAAACTCACATTAGCTAGCCAACCGAAGGAGGCAAAATAATGGAAGTACTCTATGCAACATGCGTTGGGGTGTTATTTGCCTGCGGTGTATTTTTAATTTTACGTGGCAGAACCTTTCCAGTGGTGTTAGGGCTTACTATGATGTCGTACGGGGTTAACCTGTTTCTTTTTGCATCAGGTCGAATTCACAGTAACAAGGCTGCAGTATTAGGTGAATCAGCACAATATGCTGATCCTCTGCCACAAGCGCTGGTACTAACGGCCATTGTAATTGGCTTTGCGATGACGGCATTTGTGGTGATTCTTGCCATACGTGCACGCGCAGATTTAGGGCATGACCATGTACATGCGCGTTTCCCGAAGATTAAAGGCAAGGAGTAGTATACGTGCCACATTTTGTATCTTTGCCCGTTTTAGTGCCGATGTTGGCTGGTATTTTATTATTACTACCACCATCGGGGAAAAACTTACAAGCGCGACGCATTGTTTCAAGCATCATGGCATTGCTTACTCTTGTAGTAAGCGGCTATATGCTAAACAATGCGCTGTCTGGTGAAATATTTGTTTATGCTATCGGTAATTGGCAGGCACCTTTTGGCATTGTATTAGTAGCCGACGTAATGTCATCACTGTTAGTGACACTGACATCTTTTCTTGCGCTGATTTGTGTACTTTATTCACTGTGTGGTGATGATGAAGCCGGTAGCTTCTTCCACCCACTATTACATTTCTTATTGTTAGGTGTGAACGGTGCATTTTTAACGGGCGACTTATTTAACCTCTTTGTATTCTTTGAAGTCTTACTGATTTCATCGTATGCATTATTGATGCACAGCTCTGATAAACACAAAACGCAATCTGCGTTGCATTACGTGGTTTTAAACTTGGTAGGCTCAAGTGTGTTCTTGGTTGCACTCGGTATTTTATACGGCGTGTTAGGTACCTTAAATATTGCAGACATGGCGGCAAAAGCGGCGCAGTTATCGGGCGATGACCGAGCACTATTAAATATCGGTGGCATGCTGTTACTTATCGTGTTTGCACTTAAAGCAGCAGTGATCCCATTGCAATTTTGGCTGCCGGCAACTTATGCATCGGCACTGCCAGTGGTTGCCGCGTTATTTGCGATTATGACCAAAGTTGGTATTTACGCGATTATTCGTGTTTACCCAACAATTTTTGTTGACCCAAATGATACAAGCACCCATATCGCACAAGTGTGGTTATGGCCTGCAGCAATTATCACATTAGTTATCGGTATGTTGGGCGTACTTGCCAGTAAAGATCTTCGTATGATTGTGGCAAATCTTGTTATTGTATCGATAGGGACGTTAATCGCTGCTGTGGCATTTAATACGCCAGGCGCAATTGCGGCAGCGCTGTATTATTTAGTGCATTCAACATTGGTGACAGCGGGCTTATTTTTACTAGCAGATGTGATTGGTAAACAGCGAGGCAAAGTAGGTGTACGTCTTGTGCCAGCCAAACCAATTGGGCAACCTATTTTATTGGGTACCAGCTTTATTGTGTTTGTGCTTGCTGTGGTTGGTATGCCTCCGTTCTCAGGGTTTATTGGTAAAGTTTGGTTATTACAAGAAGCCCTCAACGTTGATAAAGCAGCTTGGTTCTGGGCAGTTTATTTGGTTGTATCTTTACTTGTATTGGTAACGCTTACACGCGCAGGTTCGCAGCTGTTTTGGCGTCATAACGGGCAAGAGCCGTCAGAGACAAAGGCAACGAGTTGTCAGTTAGTGGGCGTAATCAGCTTGTTGCTTTGTTCGCCACTATTAAGTATTTTCGCAGGACCGATCAGCGAAATTACCACGCTTGCCGCAACACAAGTATTTGATACCCTTGGCTTGCAACAAGCTGTATTAGGAGGCAAGTAAGATGCGTTTTGAAGCTCGCTTTAGTCTTTTTCCAACACCATTTCGAAGCATTTTATTGTTTTTCGTCTGGTTACTGCTAAATAACAGCTATTCGCTCGGGCATATCGTGTTAGGAGCTATTCTAGCTACAGTGATCCCACTTGCAACGCTACGCTTTCGTGAGCCTCAGCCGCTGATTATGCGAAAGTGGCTTGCGTTTAAGCACTTTTTATTGGTGTTATACGATATTGTTACCGCCAATGTGCAAGTAGCGTTTCTGATTTTAGGGCCAATTAAAAAATTGCGTCCGGCGTTTGTAAAAGTACCGCTTGATTTAACTCATGAAATGCCAATCACCATACTAGCGAGCACAGTTTCCTTAACACCGGGTACTGTGAGTGCAGAGGTGTATCCGTTTCCTGAGTCGTTAGACGAGGGCGAAGAAGTGACGCAGCGTTATTTGCTTATTCATGTTCTTGACTTAGATGACGAAGCAGAACTAATTGCGACGATTAAAAGCCGTTATGAAGCACCGCTTAAGGAGATTTTTCAATGTTAAGCACCGTTATACTAATTGTATCGGCAATGATTGGCGTATCACTGTTACTTAATTTATGGCGCCTAATTCTCGGACCATCTGTGCCAGATCGCATCTTAGCGCTTGATACCATGTATATAAACAGTATTGCGCTTATTGTATTGTACGGAATTAAAGTGGCGTCAGAGCTTTATTTTGAAGCAGCATTGTTGATTGCCATGCTCGGGTTTGTCAGTACGGTGGCAATTTGTAAGTTTCTTTTACGCGGCGATATTATAGAGTAATTATTATGGCAGAGATTATTGTTTCACTACTGTTGTTGTTAGGCGGCGTGTTTATTCTAATCGGTTCAATTGGTATGAACCGTATGCCGGACTTCTTTATGCGTTTACATGGTCCAACTAAGGCAACTACGTTAGGCATGGCGGGTGTGCTGATTGCTTCTATTGTTTATTTTAGTGCAATCGTTAATGAGCCAAGCGCGAAAGAAATTTTGATATCGATCTTTTTACTGATCACGGCACCAATCAGTGGCTATATGCTAATTAAAACGGCAATTCATCACAAATTAAAAGCTCACAAAGGCACTAAAGGTGTAGAAAACATCGAAGAAGATTAGCGGGTTATGCTCTTTGTTGTCACTTTTTGGTTTAGCCAACTAGGCCTGCAAAGCGACGCCGCGATCAAAACGGTTTGGATATGAACAGAATTTAAACCATAAAGGTCAACACGCTCGAACACCTTTGCATAAAAGGCATTAAAAAAGACGCAATATGCGTCTTTTTTATTGGGCAGATTAAACGTGAATAACCCACGTTTTAATTGTTTGAGTTTCAGCAGCAGGTTATTCGCAGTGTAACGCTTATTTTATGCTGCTAAAAATCACTAAGTTTGCCTAAATTAAACAAACTCAATTTATGCATCTGGGTTGCATAAATATCTAAGTTCTAAAATGCTACTTAAATGATTAAGGGGGAAAACTATAATTTGGTTGGCAGTTTTTCCTCTCGGAGTAAATAATAACCAAGTTGTTTGCCTTTTAAAAACGATGATTTATAATGCATTCAGATAAAAAAAACTAATGAATACGTCATCAGGTTGTCATGTCGAGAAGATTGCCCCCGCTAAACTCACTCAAAGCGTTTGAAGCAGCCGCCCGTAATTTAAGCTTTACCAAAGCAGCAGACGAGCTGTTTGTTACACAAGCCGCTGTTAGTCATCAAATTAAAACCTTAGAAGAACACTTAGGCTTAAAACTATTTTTAAGGCGAAATCGTTCACTGTTACTAACAGAAGAAGGGCAGGCGTATTTTCTCGATATTAAAGAAATATTCACCCAATTGGTTGATGCAACAGAAAAGTTATTAGCACGCGGTGCAAAAGGTTCGGTAGCAGTAAGTTTAACCCCGAGTTTTGCAATTCAATGGTTGGTACCACGCTTGCAAGCGTTTAACGAGTTGCATCCGGAGATTGATATTCGTATTAAAGCGCAAGATTTAGACGAAAACTCGTTAACTGATGATGTTGATGTGGCGATTTATTATGGTCGCGGTCATTGGAGTGGCGTACAAAGTCACAAACTTCATACCGAATACTTAGTGCCCTTATGCAGTCCGTTATTGTTAAACGGGCCCAAGCCGCTGGCAGAGCCAAACGACTTACAGCACCATACATTGCTGCATGATATGACACGTAAACCTTGGAAAAGTTGGTTCAAAACGTTGGGCGTTGCTAATTCGCGGGTAAATCAGGGGCCTATTTTTAGTCACTCTTCAATGGTATTGCAAGCCGCGGTGCATGGGCAAGGTATAGCACTGGTAAACAGTGTTTTAGCCAAGCCAGAAATCGATTCTGGGCGATTAATAGTGCCATTTAGCCATCACTTAGAAAGTAAAAATGCCTTTTATTTAGTGCTGAGAGAATCGCAGTCTGAATTAGGTAAAATCGTGGCATTTAAAGAGTGGATGCTCAGCATGGTAGAAAAAGAACAGATTGAGGCAGGTTTTAATGATTAATTGGGTAAATGCAGATAAACCCATTGCGCAATTGATTTTGGCGCACGGTGCTGGTGCAGGCATGGATTCAGAGTTTATGGTCACCATGGCCAACAATTTAGCGAAATTAGGCGTCACAGTTGGCTTATTTGATTTTGAGTATATGCAGCAAGCCAAATTAGAGGGCAAAAAACGCCCGCCTCAACGAGCACCAAAACTATTAGCCTATTTTGAAAGCATACTTTCAGAGGTTGATGCTAACTTACCTTTATTTATTGGCGGTAAATCAATGGGCGGACGAATGGCATCAATGTTGGCGTGTGAACAAAGCGTCAAGGGCGTTGTTGCTTTTGGTTACCCATTTCATCCACCTGGCAAGCCAGAAAAGCTTCGAATCGAACATTTTCCTGATCTCAACGCGCCACTTGCAATAATTCAAGGTGAGCGTGATACCTTTGGTAAAAAAGATGAGGTAGAAAGTTATCCAGTATGCGATAATGTGCACACTTTTTGGATCCCTGATGGGGATCATTCATTAGTACCACGAAAAGCGAGTGGTTTAACCCAACTGCAAAATTGGCAAACAGCAGCCGAAATTGCATCTCAGTTTATCGCAAAACAACTATGAACAGGTTTAGCTTAGCAGCAGGTGGCATTTTTTGTGCCCTCGCCGTGATGTTAGGTGCGTTTGCAGCACATGGATTAAAATCAATAATCAGCCCAGCAATGATAGCGGTGTTTCAAACCGGTGTTGATTATCAGTTTATTCACGGTTTAGCGTTAATCTTGTTTGGATTACTGGGAAACAGCGGGTACAAATTAAAGTGGGCCAGTATTTTTGCCATTGTAGGCATTGTGTTTTTTAGTGGCAGTCTATACTTGTTGGCAACAACGGGTATAAAGATTTTTGGCCCAATAACGCCACTTGGTGGCGTGTGTTTTATTGTGAGTTGGTTACTGTTTACCGTTTCGGTTATTAACCATAAACCAGCTCAAGTTAAGTAAGTGAGAAAAATGTCTGCGATTGTAATTTATTGTCGTCCGGGTTTTGAAAACGATTGTGCCGCCGAAATAAGCCACCATGCAGCACTGCGTGAAATTGGTGGATTTGTAAAAGCAAAAGATAACAGCGGTTATATCACCTTTAACTGCTACGACCCGTTAGAAGCCGAAGTCGTTGTGCGTAAGTTGCCATTTAAAGAAATGGTTTTTGCACGTCAATGGTTTGTTGGGCAACTGGTTGATAAAATGCCGATTGAAGACCGCGTTTCAGCTATTAGCGAGGCGGTTAGCGAGTTTCCATTGTGTGGTGAGCTACGGGTAGAAACACCAGACACCAATGACGGAAAAGAGCTGCAAAAGTTTTGTAAAAAGCTATCCGTTCCACTACGTAAATCGTTAGTGGCGCAAGAAACCTTACTTGCTAATGAAGTGAAAAACCGTCCTGTTTTACACGTAATGTTTTTATCAAATAGCGCTGCATACGTTGGTTTTTCTTACAGCTACAACAATTCTCCATTTTATATGGGTATTCCGCGTCTGCGTATGCCAAAAGATGCGCCAAGCCGCTCGACGCTGAAACTTGATGAAGCGTTTCATGTTTTTGTACCAAAAGACGAGCATGAGTCACGTTTGCAACCGGGTATGCGTGGTGTTGATTTAGGTGCGTGCCCAGGTGGATGGACGTATCAGTTAGTGCGCCGTGGCATGATGGTACAAGCAATTGATAACGGCCCTATGGCTGATTCATTAATGGAAACAGGCCAAGTTAAACATAAGCGTGAAGATGGCTTTAAATTCCGTCCGGACAAACGCAATATTGATTGGCTAGTATGCGATATGGTTGAAAAACCAATTAAGGTCGCTAATTTAATGATTGATTGGGCGGTAAACGGCTTTGTAAAAGAGCAAATCTTTAACTTAAAGCTGCCTATGAAAAAACGTTTTGACGCGGTTTATCAGTGTTTAAACTTAATTCATGAAGAATTGACTAAGTACAACATCAAGTATGAACTGCAAGCAAAGCAGCTGTACCATGACCGTGAAGAAATCACAGTACATATTCAAATCTTAAAAGTACCGCAAAACGTTTATAGTTAATCGCTATGGGTACTTAAATCAAAAAAGGCTGCAATTGCAGCCTTTTTAGTGAGCGCTATATGCTAAGCGCGGTAATTGATGCGATAGTTTTCAACAAACAAACGCGTTGCACCACATACGGCTACCGGCATTACAATTAAGTTAACGATTGGCACCATACTAAAAATTAATACAGCACTGCCAAAACCGTAACTTAAGCCCTGTTTTTGCTTTAAGTGCTGACGCGCTTCAGCAAACGGGATTTTGTGATTATCAAACGGGTAATCAATGTATTGTACGGCAAACATCCACGCGCTAAATAAAAACCACATCACTTGACCAAACACCGGAATAAACAACAGTAAAATTAAAAATAACAAAGCTTTTGGTAAGTAGTACATCAGTTTTGCCAATTCACGGCCAAGCATACGTGGTACGTCTTTTAGTAAATCAGCTAACCCATCGTCGTTAACGCGTTGCCCTGTTAAATACAGCTCGACCTTTTCACTTAATAAGCCGTTAAATGGTGCAGCGATAAAGTTAGTGATAACCGTAAACACCATGGAGTAGATAAACAACACCAGCAACAATGCACTAGGCCATATAATAAATTCTAACCAAGATAAAAAGTCAGGCAGGTAGCCATTGACGTAGTTAACGCCTTGTTCAATCCAACCAATAATAAAAAACAACGAGCTACCAAATAGCACCAAGTTAATTAGTAATGGGATCAGCACAAAGCGTTTTAACCCTTTTTGGCTGATTAAACTAAAGCCCGATAAAAAGTATTCGAACCCTTTTCCTAATTGCATGGAAAACTCCAATAAAACAACAACTCACCATAACGATTATAATAAGCCGTAGACTCCCTTTAAACCAGATTTTGTTGTTAAGCGTTACAAGTTGTTTCATTTAGGGTAAATCTGATAAAGTTGGCCTTTAATTTTCTTACTATTTAGACAATCAAATAAGAATAAAATGCGTCTAGCCTCAATTAAGCTCGCGGGTTTCAAATCGTTTGTAGAGCCAAGTAAAATTCCATTTCCCGATCAAATGACCTGTGTTGTTGGTCCAAATGGCTGTGGTAAATCAAACGTCATCGATGCTGTGCGCTGGGTACTAGGTGAAAGCTCGGCTAAAAACCTGCGCGGCGACGCCATGACAGACGTCATTTTTAATGGCTCAACAGAGCGCAAACCAGTTTCACAAGCGTCTGTTGAATTATTATTTGATAATACTGAAGGACGTTTACCGGGCACGCTTGCGTCACGTAACCAAATAGCGATTAAACGCTTAGTTACCCGTGAAGGCGTATCACAATACTATTTAAATGGTGAGAAATGCCGTAAACGTGATATCACAGATATTTTCCTAGGCACCGGACTTGGCCCACGCAGTTATGCGATTATCGAACAGGGCATGATCTCGCGTTTAATTGAAAGTAAGCCACAGGATTTACGGATTTTCCTCGAGGAAGCGGCTGGCGTTTCAAAATACAAAGAAAGACGACGCGAAACACAAACGCGCTTAAACAGCACGCGCGACAATCTAGAGCGTTTGCTTGATTTACGCACCGAACTTGAAAATCAACTCAATGTGCTAACAGAGCAGGCAGAAAAAGCGCGCACTTACACCACGGCTAAAGCCAAAGAACGTACCTTAAAAGCGCAAATATGCGTGCTTAAATGGCAAGCACTGCAACAAAAACTACTCGAAAGCGAAGAAAAACTGGCGCAAATTAATGAGCAAATCGCATTTCTTAGCGAAGCGCACAGCGGTCATGATGATGTGATTTCGGCATTAAAATTGGCAATCGAACAAGCTAATGACATGGTGAATGATGCGCAGCACCAAGAATATCAGTTGCGCAACAAGTTGGCGCGTGACGAACAAGATAAAGTGCATAAGCAAAGCCAAAAAACACAGCTCAGCCAACGCATTGCGCAGTTACAAACACAGTATCAGCAAATCCAGCAAGAGCAGCAGCAAACAAAGCAACAGTTTGATGACATTAGCGAACAAGTTGCGTTTTCAAACGAAGCGCTTGAAAGTACCGCAGAACAGTTAGAAATCAGCTTACACAAATACGAAGAACAAAAAGTACAGCAAGAAACCTGTTATAGCGCTTATCAAGCATCCTTGTTGGAAAACCAAACGATTATAAAAGCGCAAACTGAGCAGCAAAAAGCACTGTCTGCATTAAATGTTAAATACGCGCAACTGTCAGAGCAACAAAGCGCTTGCCAGCAGCGCCAAAGCCAACTGAAATCAGAGCGTGAAACACTTGTTCAGCAACTGGAAGCTATTGATTTAACACAAGCAAAAACCCTCGTACAACAAGCCGAAGCTGAATGTGAAAGCGCAAATATTCAGCTCCAACAAGCGCAAGATGTGCTTGCTCAAAAACATACAGCAGCGAGGAAAAGCGAGCAAACCTGTAATGATTTAGCGGCAAAACAAGCGGCGCTTTTAACGGTTGTAGGTGAAAATACACAGAGCCAGTCAGGCTCACCAACGCTTGTCTCTAAGCTTAGTGTCGATAAATCTTGGCAAGTGGCAGTTGAAGCAAGTTTGTTTAATTTAAGCCATGCGCATGTTAGCGCGCAGTTCGATGGCGAATGCAAAACCCCCAGTATTTGGCCGCAAACACACCATTGCGCAAATGGGTCATTGGCTGAGAAAATCACTACAGGGCCCATCCCACAATACTTTAATGCGATTGCTGCTGTTGAAAATATCGATACGTTAGAAGATGATTTTTGGTCAGGGCCATTTTTATTTGCGGTGGATCAGCGCGGCGATTTACGCGGCGCTAACTGGTGTATTCCCTGTGAGTTTGACAGTGAAAGTTCACACATCGTAAAACACCAGTTATTAAAAGACATAGAGAAAGCGATACCCGCTGCACAAAGCGAACTCGAAAGTGCGCAAAAAGCGCTTACTGCAGAGCAAAAAAAGGTTGATGAGTTGCGTGTTGTTTCAACACAAAAGCAACACGCGTTATCATCATTAATGCAATCGCTCACACAAAAACAAGCAGAACATAATTTTGCTAGCGAACGTTTAGCGGCTATTGCGAAGCAATGTGACGAAACACAAAATGAGCTAGCGGCACTGATTACTCAACTTGACGCTGTAGGCAACGAACAAGCGCCGTTGACTGCGCAATTAACTAAAGCCGAAACACGCCTCAGTGATTTAAAACAGCAGCAAGAATCCTTAGAAGCGGATTATCATAATGCCAAACTGGTTACTAGGCAGCTTCAAAATGCCTATGAAAATGAGAAAAATCAGCACCATAAACAACAATTACATTTAGAGAGTGTAAAAAACCAAGCAGCCTTATGTGAGTCCAAATTAGGCCAGTTTTCATCACGCTTTAGTGAGCTTAACGAGCAACTTGAAGAAGCAAAGTTTACACTTGAAGACATTCAACTGCCGCTGGTTGAACTTGACGAGGCGATTGCGGAACAGCACCTAATGCTTGAAACGCTTATCGAGCAAAAATCGCAAAAGCAGCGCAATCTAGATGATGCGAAAGAGAAATTAAAGCAAGCCGAGTCGGGCATAGGTACTGAGCAGCTAAAGCTCGACAACCTGAAACAACAAAAACAAAACATTATACTTGAACAACAAGGGTTTCAGCTGAAATCGGAAGCGGCACTGTCACCGCTTGCAGAATTAAACACACAGTTAAAAGACGTGATTGCAACGCTTCCTGAAGATGCCAAACTTAATAGTTTACAAAGCCAATTGAACAAAGTCTCGAGCGATATTGCTGGATTAGGTGCAATTAACCTAGCGGCGATAGAAGAGTTTGATAAAGCATTTGAGCGTAAAAATTACCTTGACCAACAATACGATGATTTAATCAGCGCGCTTGATACATTAGAAACGGCAATCGTTAAAATAGACCGAGAAACCAAACAGCGCTTTAAAGCCACATTTGACCAAGTGAACAATGGCTTGCAGAACTTGTTTCCAAAAGTATTTGGTGGTGGTTCAGCGTATTTAGAGCTGACATCAGACGATTTACTTGAAACGGGGGTGGCAATCATGGCACGCCCTCCGGGTAAGAAAAATGCGACGATTCATTTACTCAGTGGTGGTGAAAAAGCACTGACGGCGTTGTCGTTGGTTTTTTCTATTTTCCAGTTAAATCCCGCGCCATTTTGTATGTTAGATGAGGTGGATGCGCCGCTCGATGATGCCAACGTTGGGCGTTTTTGTCGTTTAGTGGAAGAAATGTCACAAGACGTGCAATTTGTGTATATTAGTCACAATAAAATCGCCATGGAAATGGCCGCGCGCTTAACCGGTGTCACCATGGCTGAGCCAGGTGTTTCACGTGTGGTTGCGGTGGATATTGAAAAAGCGTTAGAAATGTCAGAATCCGCTTAGCTTTCGGTATAAATTATCAGCAACTAGTCTTATCTGTGCACTTTGCATAAGATAAGCGGTTGAAATTAAGTGCCGCTTGCTTAATAATTTTGAAAATCGGAAAAAAATATAAATTTAAGGGTACTTGAATGAGTGACGAACTAAGGTGGGTGTTAATTATTGGTGGTGCGTTAGTAATTGGCGGCGTACTGCTTCATGGCCTTTGGTCAATCCGTAAAAATGACAGCCGCACACTTGTTCAAGAACCAAGTGCCGCTCCAGACAAAAAAGAAGCAGCACCTGAAAGTGAAAAAACATCTGTGGTTGAACCACAAATGAGCGCAAAATTAAATGTGAACGATGAACCAGAACTAGGCGATTTATCGATTAGCATTGATGACGATGAGCGAAGCACACAAGTTAGTGACGAGCCAGAACAAGCGCCTGAAGGTAAGACAGCAGTTCAAGACTACATCATCATTCATATTCAAACCGAAGAAGGTTTGCCGATGCAAGGCTCTTCGCTACTGCCGTTATTACTTACATTAGGTTTTAAGTATTCAGAGGATGGCTTCTTTAATCGTCATGAAGATGCATCAGGCCAGGGCCCAGTGCTATTTCGTTTAGCAAATATGTTTAACCCAGGCACGTTCGATATTGATAATATGGAACAACTTCAAACTGAAGGCGTAAGCTTGTTTATGACACTGCCTTGTGCAGGTGACAGTTTACCGTCGTTTAATATGCTTCACAGCGCGGCTAAGAAAATTGCCGATGAGTTTAGCGCGACAGTTCTCGACCATAACCGCGAAGAGCTGGATGTTGCCACTGTTAGGCAATATGTTGAAAAAATCAGAGAATTTGACGAACTGTAACGTCACAACCAGATTTAAACAAAAGCCACCCTTGCGGTGGCTTTTTTAACGAATATAGAGGAAGTCTCCGTGAGCGCGGCTGAACAAATAAACCAACTTAAAGCACAAATTGAAAATTACAATTATCAATACTATGTGCTAGATAATCCGACGGTACCGGACGCTGAGTATGACCGTTTAATGCGTGAGCTGATTGCGTTAGAAGAGGCAAATCCAGCGCTTAAATCAGCAGATTCGCCAAGTCAGAAAGTCGGCGGTATGGCGCTTGCTGCATTTGAAAAAGTAAACCACGAAGTACCGATGTTGTCGCTTGATAATGCGTTTGATGAAAGTGAGTTTTACGCATTTGATAAACGTATGAAAGACAGACTAAAAGATGCTAGTGATTTAGCGTTTTGCTGTGAGCCAAAGCTCGATGGTTTAGCCGTGTCTATCTTGTATGAAAACGGTGTATTAGTGCGCGCTGCAACGCGTGGTGATGGTCAGGTAGGTGAGAACATTACCGAAAATGTAAAAACTATTCGCAACGTGCCGCTACGTTTGCGTGGTGATTCAATTCCAGCGCGTTTAGAAGTACGCGGAGAAGTGTTTATTGACGATAAAGGGTTTGCCAAACTTAACCAAACGCAACAAGAAAAAGGGGATAAAACCTTTGCTAACCCGCGTAATGCAGCTGCAGGTAGTTTACGTCAATTAGACCCTAAAATTACTGCATCTCGCCCACTGATGCTTTACGCCTACAGCACAGGCGTAGTTGAAGGGTTTGAGCTGGCAGCAACCCATTATGAGCAATTAATGCAGCTAAAAGAGTGGGGCTTACCAGTATGCCCTGAGATTCGCACTGCAGACAATGCCAAAGACGCCTTTGCCTATTATTCAGATATTCTTGCTCGTCGTGCCGCGCTAGGCTACGAAATTGACGGCGTAGTAATCAAAGTTAACGATAAAGCGATTCAGCAAACTTTAGGTTTTGTCGCCCGCGCACCGCGTTGGGCAATAGCTTGTAAGTTTCCTGCACAGGAAGAATTAACCACCTTATTAGATGTTGAGTTTCAAGTAGGCCGCACCGGCGCAATTACGCCGGTTGCACGCTTGGAGCCAGTTTATGTTGGCGGTGTAACAGTATCTAACGCCACCTTACATAATGCCGATGAAATTGAACGCCTAGGCGTACACATTGGTGATACTGTGATTATTCGCCGCGCAGGAGATGTGATCCCGCAAGTCGCAAGTGTCGTGCTTGATCGCCGCCCAGAAAATAGTAAAGAAATTGTATTTCCGATAGCGTGTCCTGTATGTGAATCGCACGTTGAACGTATTGATGGCGAAGCGGTTGCCCGTTGTAGCGGTGGCTTGGTGTGTGAAGCGCAGCGCAAAGAGGCGATTAAGCACTTTGCTTCACGTAAAGCGCTCGATGTAGATGGTTTAGGTGATAAAGTAGTGGAGCAGTTAGTTGATCGTAAACTGATCCAAACTCCAGCTGACTTATTTAGTTTAAGCCAAGGCCATATTGAGTCGCTTGAGCGTATGGGACCAAAGTCGGCCGAGAATTTAGTTGCGGCACTTGAAAAAGCCAAGCAAACCACACTTGCTAAGTTTTTATATTCACTGGGTATTCGTGAAGTAGGTGAGGCGACAGCGCAAAATTTAGCGAATCATTACAAAACCCTTGATGCATTACAAAACGCCTCAATAGAGGGCTTACAGGACGTTTCTGACGTAGGTGAGATTGTTGCTAAGCACGTTTATTACTTCTTTAAAGAAGAACATAACCAAGAGGTGATTGACGCATTAATCGCTGCTGGCTTGCAGTGGCCAGATATCGAAGAAAAGTCACAAGATGAAATGCCGTTGGATGGTTTAACTTATGTGCTAACAGGTACACTAAATCAAATGGGGCGCAGCGAAGCAAAAGCTAAACTTCAAGCACTCGGTGCAAAAGTGTCGGGCAGTGTCTCCGCTAAAACACACGCTTTAGTCGCTGGTGAAAAAGCAGGCTCTAAGCTCACTAAAGCACAAGACTTAGGTGTTGATGTGTTGACGGAAGATGACATGCTAGTCCTTTTTGCGAAGTACGAGTAACCAATGTCAGAAGTTGTGAGCTTTTTTTCATCATTAAATAGCCAAGTTGCGACTTGGCTTTCACCTTATCTAAGCCAGATTGTATTAATTGCCTTAATTTGCTTAACCGCGATATATGGTGCGAGTCTTAACAAGGCAGTAAAACGTTTAATCGGTCAGCGTAACTTCTTTGCGCGGACTTTGGTTTTTATTCTTGTTACGGGCATAGGGGTTGGTAGCTTAATTGTTTTTGTAAGCCCTTATTTAGTGCGATTGTTTCAACAAATCGAGCGAGGCTTTTTGCCACTTTTAGTCTTTTCACTTTTTGTTGTTCTTGGTGTGCTGGCTGATAGGAAAAATCAAGTATGAGCCGGTTTGGACCTGAATATTGGGATAAAAACGGCTTTTTTCGTGCCCCATTAGGTTTTATCTTGGTGCTGGTGCTACTGCTAAGACCCTATATTTTGTGGTTATTTGCAGCAGCATCGCGACGTGAAGATTTAAACTTGATGGCGATTTTCTACCCGCAAAAACAACAGTTTTTTGTTGCCCTTGCTATCGCTGCCATAAGTATTTTGGTGACTTTTTGTTATTTATTTAGGCGCCCAAATGCAATGCAATGGCCTAAGTCTATTTGGCGGTATGCGCGCTGGTTGTTACTTGCTAATGTGGTGATGGATTTAACCTGGTCATTGTTGCAGGCAAAAAGCCAATATTATAGCTTTTCAATAGGCTTGGCCGTGCAATTGGTATTACTCAGTTGGGCAGGGCTATACCTACTTAAAAGTCGTTATTTAAGTGTATATTTTAACGAGTGGCCTGAGCCAGAACTCGACGAAGATAAAAGTGACGACTATTCATAGCGCTGTATTAATCATGCTGTTTGTGTTTTTCAGCACGCTTTATTTTTCGCTTTTTTAAAAGTAAATAGTAGGGTTAGAACAGATTCTTTTGTGATTTTCAAAAGTTGTTAGAATGTTTTCTAGACGCTGTTTTGATATAAATAGGGAGGTTGATGGGTTTTTAGCAGTATGCTAAATACAAAACTTTGCCCGTCGTTATCCTTTACTTGACTATCAAAAATTGAACTTTTTTGGAATCAAAATCGTGAATTTAAAGGAGCTATTAACTCTTTACGATTGAAATGGTAGATTTAGCATTTCAATATCAGCTGCCTATTTAGAACAATAACCGAAGGCATCTAATAGAATTAGCAAGTGCTAAATGTGCAAGTATTATTTAAGGGAAAACATGAGTATAAAAACAAGATTGTTGGCTTTGGCATTCATTGTATTAGGAGGATGCGGTGGAGGGTCGGGCGAAGTCCCTGAAGCTGACAAAGATATAGTTCCTCCGCTTATTAGCCTAAATGGTGAAGCACACATCACAATTGAAGGGGGAGCTGATTATCATGAGCAAGGAGCAACAGCAACCGATGGTGTTGATGGTGATGTTTATGTTGAGATATCTGGTACCGTAGACACTAAGAAAGTTGGAGAATACACCATAACTTACAGCGCAAGAGATGAAGCTAATAATAAATCAAGTATTTCGCGAATTGTTGAGGTTGTTGACACAACACCACCCAGTATCATCCTAAACGGTGAATCAATCCTGTATGTAGAATTTGAGAATGAATACCAAGAACTAGGTGTTACGGCATCGGACAATATTGACGAGGATATAAGCGTAACAATATTCGGCATTGTTGATACAAGTAAGCTTGGAGAGTATGTCCTAACTTACAGTGCAAAAGATAGACAAAATAATACAGCTAAAAGCGTAAAACGAATTGTTCACGTTATTGACACAACTCCGCCTAATATTGTTTTAAATGGTGAAGCAACTCTCACTATAGAATTAGAGAGGGAATACGAAGAACATGGAGCTGTAGCAAAAGATAACGTTGACAGTGATGTAAATGTCATAATATCAGGCAGCGTAAACACCAGTAAAGTTGGCGAGTATATCGTTACTTACAGTGCGAGTGACAAATCGAATAATATAGCTAGCATTACTCGAACTGTTCAAGTTGTAGATCTAACACCTCCAAATCTTGTCTTAAACGGTGAATCAATAATCGAAATTATCGTTAATCGAGGGGAATATAAAGAGCTGGGCGCAACTGCTACAGACAACGTGACTGATGAAGTGATTGTTACTATTACAGGTGAGGTGGACGTAAGTAAAGTGGGTGAGTACATCATTACTTATACTGGTATAGATGAAGCGAACAACACATCCCAAGTGCAACGCACCGTTATAGTTAGAAAGCCTAAACCATTTAAAACGCGTTGGGAAATTACTTACGATCATGGCTTAGATATCACTTTATATGCCAATACTGATTATGACTATAATTATACAGTGGACTGGGGTGATGGAACAGTTAATGAAAATGTAATGAATACAATAACTCATACATATGAAGAACCTGGTGAATATATAATTTCTATACATGGGAAGTTCCCTCATTTCTCTCGCAAACCCACTAATGCTAATCCGGTGGCTGAGCATAGATTAACGTCTGTGGTCCAATGGGGGGAAACTGAATGGCAAAGTATGCTGTACTCGTTTGCATACACACCTAACCTTACTCAAATAACCCCTAGTCTACCCGATCTAAGTCAAGTTGATTCCTTAGGCTATATGTTTTACAAAAGTTCATTTAATGGCGATATTTCGCAGTGGGATATTAGTAATGTAAAAAGTATGGAAAAAATGTTTTATGACAGCTCATTCGCTGGTGATATTTCCAAATGGGATGTGAGTAATGTTTCAAATTTGGAAGGGTTGTTTGAGAACAGTTTATTTAATAGTGATATTTCCCAATGGGATGTGGGTAACGTCACAAATATGAGAAATATTTTCTCTAGAACCCCATTTAATGGTGATATTTCCAAATGGGACGTAAGTAATGTAACCAACATGGCTGGTATGTTTTTTGAAACTCCATTTAATGGTGACATTTCTCAATGGAATGTGAAAAATTCAACAGATATGGGCTATATGTTCTATAAAACACCTTTCAATGGTGATATTTCTGAATGGAATGTGAGTAATGTTACTAATATGATTGGTATGTTTTCGTTTTCGAGCTTTAATGGAGATATATCGCTATGGAATGTGAGTAATGTCACAGTAATGGCTGAAATTTTTATGTCTAGTCAGTTTAATGGTGACATATCTTTGTGGGATGTCAGTAATGTGACGGATATGTCAAAAATGTTTCGATATAGTCATTTTAATGGTGACATTAATAGATGGAATGTGGGTAAAGTGACTTCGATGAAATGGATGTTTCACGAGAGCCACTTTAATGGCGATATTTCTAAATGGGATGTGAGCAATGTTCAAGATATGTGGCTTATGCTTTCTAATGACACGTTCTCACAGGAAAATTACGATAAATTACTAAAGGAATGGTCCCAGTTAAACTTAAGGGTTGGTGTTCGACTAGATGCAAATCAATTTTTCTCTCTTGAAAGCTATAGGAGTAGAGAGGTGTTGATCCACACATTCAATTGGACTATTAACGATAAAGGTCTTAGGTGATTGGATTTGATGGTATTTATCAAATTTTATTGATTGTGGTTAATATTAGAAGAGCCTTATTAAGGCTCTTCTACTTTTTATTATTCAATATAGTGTAATTAGTGTAATTGCATTACTGATAGAACCCTTTAAGCAAAAAATTGAACCCTATTTGCACTTTTTCTACTCTGGGTTTGCTTGCGGAAGTCATATCAATAAGACTACTAATTGTTGCGAGCAATGCCTTTTTATGTACGTGTTTTGGTATCCCATTAAAGCAGACGATAAAACCTAAAACTCTACAAGCAGTTTTATTTTTCACTTTTAAAATAGCCTACCGTTTGGGTTAGAAGTATCGTTTTAGTTCAAAAGTTCATTTTAGCAATTAGAGGAATTAATGGACAAAGGGGTATTGACCCAAATTTTCAAGTTGAATCGACTTATATTTAAAGCTCTTAAAGTAATTTTGCCACTGAATTTAAATAACCATCGAGGAATAAGCCCGTTCACACTCATTATTTATAAAATGTATATATAGGTTGTTCTTTAATTTTATTGAATATCTTAAAAGTATGCGCATTTGCAAAGATAAAATAGCTAACTAATCAAAATATGATTTTACTTCTAATTAAAAAGATTTATTAATTCTTGCTTAACCTTGCCCATAAAATTCAACTTATTGATTAATTGTTAGATTTTTAAAGCTCTTTAGTATTTAATAGGTCGTAACTGAGGTCTCGCTTTCTTTCTAGAAATGTATACATCAACGCCTTTAAATTTTTTATTAATATTAATCAATTGTTTGTTGTTGTTTTTATCAAAATTTTAGTGATGTCTGAAAGTTACATATCCGGGATTCTCGATAATAAGCGTTAAATGCCAAGTAGTACTCTGCACATGGAATCTAAGATAAACCTCAATAAATACACCTTAGAAAAGCTTTATGAGTCTGCAAAATCAATTGAACGTTACGCTACCCTCTACAGAGCCAAAGAAATAGATGGCATTATAGTTAAGCGTGAAAATGAACTACCACCAAAGGGCCTTAAAGATAACACTTAATATAAAATTGTAGAAAAAACAACTAGTTGAATAGCCCATAAAGCTCCTTTCCCGACGCGGTAATTCATATGGGAGCTGCGATGCGTCTGTTTAGGTATTTCGGAACGGAAGCGTTTACAGATTCTAGTGTTTACCTTATAAGTATCGCATTCATGGGTTATCCATGACTCTAATTTTGCGAGGCTACTATTGTTTAATTATGGGCAAATTATTGGTAAATAAATCATTATTACTCGAATTGAAAACCTTGATGGTACGAAACCCAATTTCAAAAAAATATTGTAACTTAGAATCTTTTCAATGAGTCGATGTTCGATTATACCAAGTGACGGTTAATATATTGCTGGCTTTATAAACCCGATATTTATGTTCGGTAAAGAAAGCTGGTGTTTACGAGCTTATATTACTAAGACAAAAGTTAGTTATTTGGGCACTTAACAAGCAACTCAACACGTATTTGGTTTACGGTCTCACGTTTTGCAAATAAAGAAAAAACCAAGTATGAGCCGGTTTGGACCTGAATATTGGGATAAAAACGGCTTTTTTCGTGCGCCTTTAGGTTTTATCTTAGTGCTGGTGCTACTACTAAGGCCCTATATTTTGTGGTTATTTGCAGCAGCATCGCGACGTGAAGATTTAAATTTGATGGCGATTTTCTACCCACAAAAACAACAGTTTTTTGTTGCCCTTGCAATAGCTGCTATAAGTATTTTGGTGACTTTTCGTTATTTATTTAGGCGTCCAAATGCAATGCAGTGGCCTAAGTCTATTTGGCGATATGCGCGCTGGTTGTTACTGGCCAATGTGGTGATGGACTTAAGCTGGTCATTGTTGCAGGCAAAAAGCCAATATTATACTTTCTCAATAGGTTTGGCCGTGCAATTGGTATTGCTCAGTTGGGCAGGGCTATACCTACTTAAAAGTCGTTATTTAAGTGTATATTTTAATGAATGGCCTGAGCCAGAAACAAAGAACGAAGCGAAATAGTAGGACTAAATTTAGCCTACTATTTCTCGTGATTTAATACTATTAAGGTGTTTGTAAGGGTATTGAAAGATCAAGTTGACTAACTGACGGCTTATTTATCATGGCTCTTGATGGTGTGACCTCAAGAGAAATTAGATTATCTATTCTCATCTCAGCGGTGTTTCCAAATAAAACTTCAAGTTTTGGTGTTGCAACAACTTCTCCATTTATAGACATGTAAAAATCAATTAATGCGGTTTGTTTTAAATCTGTAATTGTATATTTAAAGCTTGTATTCAATTCATCATTTACATCAAGTGAAACTTGTTTATCAAAATCTGATAGCACATCTGTTGCTTGTGTAAAAATACTATCTTCCTCAGCTTGAAAAGTTGTTTTAATTTTTAAAGCAACGCCTTGTCTTGGCAACTGAACATTTCCTGTTTGAGCAACTTGAGCAAGTACTAGAGTTGATGTAATCATGCTGCTTATTAACGTTATTATCGCGATGATTGATCTTTGTAGTTTAGTTAACATTTTATTCTCCTTTAAATAGATTAATCGAATGATCCCTTGGTTTTTTGAATTAAATAAAGTTGTGTTGAAAGCAAAAGATTCAGGCTTTTGATAGTGCTTAATAAGTTGTGCTAAACCCATCAAGTATTCATTAGTGCCTAACTTCAATGCTGTTTTTTCATCACAGCGTTGTTCAATCGTGAGCTTCGTCTGTTGAACTAATTTTCTAACAAGTGGGTTCCAGAAAAATAAATAAGAAATTAAGCCACTAGTGAAAACAAGAATATGGTCACGGTATGCAATATGAGTTAACTCATGATTGATAGTGACCGAAAGTAAATCACGTTCATTTAAATCTTTATCAATTAATATGATGGGATTTAAAAACCCTACTAGTAAGCCTGGATTCTGTTGTGCAGTGCGATAAATAGGGTGTCTAAAATTTTCAGAAAGTACTTCATCTTTTACACATATTGAACGAATAGAATTACTCCAAAGAATAAACTTTAATGCTTTATAGGCTGCTGTTAGTGCGCCAATAACTAACAAGAAATAAAGATAATCACTCAGAGATAGGCTGTGATCGTATATATAACTATTAGCGCTGGCTATTGTTTTACTAGTTTGAGTACTTAGTATCATAAATGAGTTGTTGGCATTTAAATTACTAATCCAATTAACTAGCAAATCATAGGGTATACACCATGAAATTAACACAGCAAACAGAAGCGGAACCGCGACTTTTGCTGATAAGTTACAATATCGATGTATCAGTAAAGTTGAAATAGAGAACAGTAGATTAATCAATATATAATTAATCATCATTAAGTTCCTTTTTACGTTTGGCTAAAATGCTTTCCAAATATTCAATTTCTTGCTTATTTAATGTTTCTTGTTCAACTATGTGCGCTGCTAATTCAGACGGCTTACCACCAAAAATACGGTCGATAAGTGACTTTACAATAGGCTTTTTCGTTACTTTTGGTTCAGCAACCGCTGTATAAAAAACAGTTCTTCCTTCCTTGCTAGTGCGTCTTAGCGCTCCTTTTTGTTCTAAACGGTCAATGAGTGTCTTGACTGTTGAATAAGAGACAGGTCGTATTTTTTCAATTACTTTATGAATTTGAGGTGCTGAATTTACTCCATTTTGCCAAAAAATTTGGAGAACTTGTGACTCTGAGTCAGATAATTTCATTTTCAATCTCTACATTTGTAGTTTTCTCATCTACAAATGTAGAGATTGATACTGAGTTTGTCAATAATGTGAAACTTAAAAATAAATTAGAAGTGCTAAGTGTAGTTAAATAACGCTGTTTATCATCGGTTTTAATTTATCGAGCCTAGCCTGTTGCTCCGCGTCGAGTTTGGCGTTGTTTATGGTGTCCATACAGCGAGAAATCATAGCTTTATTAAGACTTTGGCTACCAGGGTGTTTCGTATCTAACATCACCTGTAACAAGTTTAATGCGATGTTGGCGTTTTTTGGCATAATGCGAAACGCTTGAGTAAAGTAATTAAGCGCTTCTTCGTATTTGCCTTTTTCGTAGCTATGTACTGCATTATTGTTTAATTCTTTTGGTGAATGGCGAATTTCATCACGTTCTTGTTGCTCTTGTTTTAGATAGGCGTTTAGAGGTGCGTTATCGCTTTGGTATTTGCCACAATGCTCGGTTAACTTGGCAAACAATTGATTCGCTTTGTGGTGCATGCCTAACTCATGAAACGCTTTGGCTTTATCGAGGGTATCATCTACTGAGCGGATGATAGGCTGGTCTTCAAGTTGTTCAACAAGCGCAATGGCTTTTGAGCGTTCATCTTTTAAATAGTGAATACGCGCATTGATCACATCTATTTGTTCTTGTGCTTTGCTGTCGGGGAACTGTTTGCGTAATTCAGATAAACACTCGTTACTTTGTCGGGTGAGGCGATTTACGATATCGGCTTGGTCGAGCGTGAGGGCGTAATCAATACCTGCGCGGGCCAAATTAAGGTATATGTCAGGCTTATCGTGCATTGAGTGCTTAGCGTATTTCACAAGCTCTTTATTAACGCGGAAATGCTTTTCATGATCGTGATTGTATTTGCTTAAAATAATCAGATCTTCTTGGCGTTCAATATTGCGCGGCGCTAGCTTAGAGGCCAGCGACAAATAATGTTGCGCCTGTTGATAGTTCTCTAAAAACAGCTCTAACTTACCCAGTAAATGATAACCTACTAAGCGGGTTTCTGGCTTGGTTAGCATAACCTCTAAAATATTTTTGGCCTGGGTAAACTCACTGTTTTGAATGTAGGCTTCAACTAAACCAACACGTGCCCACGTAAATTTTTGAATATTCAGCACAGATTTAAAGAAGTCGATGGCTTCTGCGGTGCGTTTTAAACGCAGTAATAGTTCACCACGCAACTTTAAAAGAATAGGGGATAGGTGATTTTTACTACTGTCTGCCAGCATTTCATTAACGTAGCGTAGCGCTTTTGAGTCATTGCCAACATCAATAAAATCGTAAATTTGCGCCAATGCCTGTTTGCGCTTTAATAGCTTAATAATGCGCTCACCAAATACTTTCAATGAAAAAGGCTTTGCTAAAAAGTCATCGGGTTGAAGCTCAATCACACTGTGTACTAGGCTAGTGTCGGTTTCTGCACTAATAAAAATGAAGCCACAAATGTTTTTAATTAAACGCTTGGTTTTTAGTTCTTCGTATAGTTGGTAGCCGTCTTTGAGTTTACCAAGGTTAAATGAGCATAAAACCAAATTAAAGGTATGCTCTTGGCAAAGACCCAACGCCATTTTTGCATTTTCAGCAATTGAGATATCACTAAAGCCTAAGCTTTCAAGCGATTGTTTCATATAGCTTAATGCCAATGGTTGATCGTCTATAAGTAAGATACTGGATTCGTATAAGCGTTTATTTTTCATCGCATTTCTATCTGCGCGGTCATAGTTAAACTATATAAAACAGTGGCAATAGTAGCAATAAATTAACGCTGAAATAGTGAATAAGTTTTGATTTTAAAGGATTTTTTAATAAGAGGTAGGTTCAATATGGTGGGTCGTACTGGACTTGAACCAGTGACCCTCGCCTTGTAAGGGCGATGCTCTCCCAACTGAGCTAACGACCCATATTGATATTCTATAATGGTGGGTCGTACTGGACTTGAACCAGTGACCCTCGCCTTGTAAGGGCGATGCTCTCCCAACTGAGCTAACGACCCATTATAGATTTTAATTTAGTGGTGGGTCGTACTGGACTTGAACCAGTGACCCTCGCCTTGTAAGGGCGATGCTCTCCCAACTGAGCTAACGACCCGCTAAATTAACGTGTTTTGCAATGGTGGGTCGTACTGGACTTGAACCAGTGACCCTCGCCTTGTAAGGGCGATGCTCTCCCAACTGAGCTAACGACCCGCTAAATTAACGTGTTTTGCAATGGTGGGTCGTACTGGACTTGAACCAGTGACCCTCGCCTTGTAAGGGCGATGCTCTCCCAACTGAGCTAACGACCCATGCAAAACTTTGACTAAATGGTGGGTCGTACTGGACTTGAACCAGTGACCCTCGCCTTGTAAGGGCGATGCTCTCCCAACTGAGCTAACGACCCCAAATAGTCATTTCTAAAGTGGTGGGTCGTACTGGACTTGAACCAGTGACCCTCGCCTTGTAAGGGCGATGCTCTCCCAACTGAGCTAACGACCCGCTTTAGAATCACAACACATTGCTGCGTTGTTGTGGGGCGCTATTATAGATTTAGTTCAACTATAGTCAATACTTGTTTTCACAAAAATGTGTTAAGTGGCCTTAAAATGAACAACTTGGATAAATGTCAAACGCCTTGAGTGCTTTTAGAGCAAGTGTTAACGCTTAAATTTCGTTTTTGGGCTGTTTTTTGTGCGCCTAACACTTGAAATTGTATTGGCAGTCGACAAAAAAGAGAGTTTTTATTGCAACCGCGATGAATTTATTAGTTTAGCTGCGCTTTGGTAGCCTTCTTTTTCAAGATATTGCTCGATTTCTGTTATTGATTCTGCAGCAGTTGAGTAATGGGCAATTAAGTAATCATAGATTTTGGTGACTTCTTGGTCATTATTATTTATTGCGAAATAGGCGAGCAAGCGAATAAGGTCATCTTTGCTGGGTAATACTTGAAAGCCGAACTCCTTTTGCAGCGCACTATAGTGTGCGAGTAACGGCGCTAATCCAGCAATTTTTGTTTCATAATTGGCTTGCCAGTGTGAAAAGCGTGTTTGAAATGCGTTAACTAGTGCAATTACCTTACTTGATTGGTGACTATATTGAGCATACTTTTCATTTGTGAGCGATAGAGATGGATGTTTTTCTAACATAGTAACCAACGAATTAAATGGTTGTTGCATATGTTCACCTTCATTTGCAATGCTCAAAAACAGGTGCGCTTTTAATTCTGTTACCGATTGAGCAAGTGAAACAATATAACCATCATCAAGTGAAGGGCTAAAGATAAAGTAATCGTTAAACAATGGGCTTTTTGTTAAAAACTGTTTCATCGCAAAGCGCCCCGCATTTGAATGACCAATTAATATTGAATAATCTGCGGTGCGGTAATTGTTCTTTATATACGGAATAAGCTCAGACGTGAAGTGTTGCCTAAATAAGCGTGCATTTTCATTTATGTTAGTGTCATTAGGTTGCAATTGCTCACCTTTGCCAATGACTTGCACAATAATAAACTCGGGTATTTCATTTTTTAATGTATCGCTGATGGATTGAACAAGCGTAAAATCCCATTGCCCATGCAATACGTAAATTACTGGGTAGGACTGGTTCAGGCGTGTGCCATATGATGTGGGAACACTTACCTTAAAAGTAACCTGTGTATTTAGTGCCTTTGAGGTGAAAGATTCGCTATTCACTTCTGCAAAAGTGCTTATGCTTAAAAGCAATAGGAAACAATAAAGTGCAGTTTTCATTGGATTGTCCTTGTGTGTTAAAGTCGAACAACTTTGTCAGTTGAACAAAAAAACACAAGGATTCAGGCCTTTAGAATAGCTTAAGTTTTACTTAGGTCAGGGCAGCACCGTATTATGCACGATTCTCAGCAGTATAGTTACCAAACCTTTCAGTTTGATTTTTCTCGCTGTGAGGTTGTTACAACAAATGGAATAAGTGAGCTCGAACCTAAAGTAATGGCAGTGCTTGAGTTGCTTTATCATAACCAAGGTAAAGTAATAAGTAGCGAGGATATTTTTAACCAGGTATGGCCGGGGCGAGTTTTTAACGCTAGCTTGATACAAAGAGCGATTGCACTTATTCGCAAAGCCCTTAATGAACAAGCGGCAACTGCGAACTATTTAGTTACCTATCCTAAAAAAGGCTATTGCTTAAAAGAAGAGGCCGCAAAATTTAGTGGGAATCGGATAAAACTATTTCTTTTGGCGATAAGTGTTTTAGTGTTTTTTGTTGTGGGGGTTGTCGCTCATGTATATAAAAAGCAACATTTAGTACCCATGCACTTCACATCATTATCACCACTGACACACAAACAACAGAATGCGTTTGCGTTTTCACAAAATAGAAATGCCAATGAAATGCTATTTGTTAAAGAGGGCGACTTAGGATCGGCGTTATGGTTAAAAAGTGGCGTGAATGAAAGTGAAATTTTTAACACGCCGCAAAAAATAACCCATACATTTTGGTTTAAAGGTCAACCTGCATTTACAACGCGCAACAATCATCAAGGTACTGATGTTTTTGTGTTAAATCATTTGGGACAAGCAAACCAGTTATTTAGTGTTGAGTATTTAATGAATGTGGCGCCTAAAAGTGTTGGGCAGCGCATTTATATTGCTCATTTGAATCAAATAACCGTATTTGATGATAAAGCCGCTAAGTTGCACGCATTTTCGGCATTTGAAAATGCGAAAGGTGTGATTAGTTTTTCAGTCTCGCAAGATCTAGAAAAGGTTGCGGTACTGACTGATGAAGGGCAAATGCGCAAAGCGGTTTCAATTATCAATATAGAAAGCAAAAACAAAGAGCGTATTTTTCAAGATGTGGGTAATTACACATCACTTGATTGGCATGCAAGTGGCTTACAACTATTACTAGCCAAGAATACCCAACTTATGCTTTTGGATGTTGAACGTGGCAAAACTGAAGTATTGCCATATGCAACGAACAAAACGATTACCCAAGCGCAGTTTGATAAACACGGTGACGCAATCTTAATTGAACACACACATTTAAATGTAGTGCTTGTGCTTAAATCAGTTAACGAAAACCCTACTACGTTTAAAAGAATTGATTTGGCTGGTGCGAATTTAATGCCAATAGCAAATAGCAGTGGGGATATACTTTTTTCATCTGACTTCTCTGGTGAGCAGGCGCTGTATCGATCTCGCAATAATGAATTAACGGTCCTAGCCGAGCTGAATAAAGGGCAGCATTTAAACGGTTTTACTTGGTTGTCTGATAACGCATTTATCTACTCGTTGGGCAAGCAGTTAGTTATTAATAATGGTAACTCGGTAAAACAAACACAATCGCTTTCGCATTCAGTATTTATTAGGCAATTTTTACCGCAACAAAATACACTATTGGTTCACCAGTTGATTAATGGCAAAACGTACCCAAGTACACTGTCATTAGATTCGTTTGAAGTTACCCAGCTAGGTAATGAGCAAGCGAGTTGTGTAACAGGTGATGATAATGGCAATATTTATTTTGTTGAAAATAACAACACCATTAAGCAACGAAATAAAAAAGGGCAAATCAATACACTGTTAACGATTCCTGATAATACGGTGGATGATCTTTTGAGTGATGGTGAAGATTTGTTTGCCAGTATTAAAAAAGCAGAAGGCTACATGGTAATTCGCATAAACCCACGCACAGCAGAATTTGAAACAATATTGGTAGATGAAAATGCGATATTGGCAGGTGTAGAAAAACAAGGGAAATTTTGGTTTTATCAGGATATCGCAGTTAAATCTTCCTTGATGCGACTATATTAGCGTCAATTATTTGTATAAATATTGATAGCTAGGCTGTTGAAACAGGTCGAAAAATCACAATCTTGGTGAACAAGTGTTCATCTTGATTAAAAATGGTGCGAACAATGCACTATGCTTAAAAAAATGTTGACTTTGTTTTGCTAGCTCCATAAAATGCGCCCCGTCTTCAGCGATACACGAGTTATCTCTTGAGGATGCAGTTTGGGGCTATAGCTCAGCTGGGAGAGCGCCTCGCTGGCAGCGAGGAGGTCTGCGGTTCGATCCCGCATAGCTCCACCAATAACTCTTATGGTTTGAGTATAAATAACCAGTCCTAGTGACAACACCATGTTGTCCCCTTCGTCTAGAGGCCTAGGACACCGCCCTTTCACGGCGGTAACAGGGGTTCGAATCCCCTAGGGGACGCCACTTACTTTTAAGCTTAGTTTTAAAAGAGTGGGGTGAGTCATTAAAGCTCGTATGGTAAGAGTGAAAATAACCAGTCCTAGTGACAACACCATGTTGTCCCCTTCGTCTAGAGGCCTAGGACACCGCCCTTTCACGGCGGTAACAGGGGTTCGAATCCCCTAGGGGACGCCACTTATTTTTAAGCTTATTTTTAAAAGAGTGGGGTGAGTCATTAAAAGCTCGCATGGTAAGAGTATAAATAACCAGTCCTAGTGACAACACCATGTTGTCCCCTTCGTCTAGAGGCCTAGGACACCGCCCTTTCACGGCGGTAACAGGGGTTCGAATCCCCTAGGGGACGCCACTTATTTTTAAGCTTAGTTTTAAAAGAGTGGGGTGAGTCATTAAAGCTCGTATGGTAAGAGTGAAAATAACCAGTCCTAGTGACACATTATCTTTAAGATACTGCGTCCCCTTCGTCTAGAGGCCTAGGACACCGCCCTTTCACGGCGGTAACAGGGGTTCGAATCCCCTAGGGGACGCCACTTATTCTGAATCTATTCTTCTGAAACTCTCAGAACCTAAATCAAGCAATCACCTCATTTAATTTCGAATTACCAGATAATTGCTATATTATAAACGTCCCAGTTCTTATTGATTTAACGCTGTTATGAAATCACGTGGATTTACGCTTATAGAATTGATTATTGTCATTGTCATACTCGGTGTATTAGCTGTTACTGCTATTCCAAGGTTCATGGGACTATCGAGCGATGCGCGCAGTGAAGTGATCAATCAAATTCAAGTAAGTGTTGAACAAGCCAATGATCTTGTTCACTACAAATCTCTAATGAAAAGCTACTCAACACAAGCCGTCCCTGGTCGACCTGATCTTTTCGATGTTGATCTTGATAATAATGGCTCGTTTGAGACGCGACTTATGTGGGGCTACTTGGATAACACAGATATTGAGAAGCGCATTAACTTATCCGACGATCTGCAGATCCAATATCAAGGTATTAGATTTACCTATATTGGTTGGGATTTTGATGGGGATACGCAAATAAGCGATGATAATTGCTATTTTCGTTATACCCAAGCCGCATCAGCCAGCACGCCGCCTGTGTATCAACAAGTACTTACTGGTTGTTAATAATTAAATAAAGCCAACCGTTAATTAATTTTTTAAATCAACGCTAGAATCGCGTTTAAGCGCATAAATTATTTTTCAGCTCGGTTTCTTGGCTTGAATTATTTTCTCGCTTCCAGTTGTTAATTAGGTGTCTTAAAACCCAGATTTGAGCGATTTTAAATTTTTGTATTTTAAAGAGTTATTTTTATTGAATAATCTTTCTCTAATGTTAATCTGCCGCTAACTAAATTAACGGGTAACGGCATGTTTGAACAGCAGACTTATATTGAAAAAGATTTCTCTCAACAAGATTTAACTCATAGTGTGTTTAATCAATGTCATTTTTTGCGCTGCAACTTTTCACGAACACAACTGCAAGATACGCAATTTATTGAGTGTGTATTTATAGAGCAAGGCGATGAAATAGGGTGTGATTTTTCATATGCCAAATTGCAAGATGTTCAGTTTATTAGTTGTCAGTTGTCTCTTTGCTCGTTTATTGGTGCAAATTGTTTTGGTGCTAAGTTTAATCAGTGTGATCTCAAAGGCGCGGACTTTTTCAGAACGAGTTTTGCAAATCAAATCTCATACCGAAACTATTTTTGCAGTGTTGAAATGACTAACTGCAATTTATCGTATGCGAATTTCGATAATCAATGCATTGAAAAATGTAAGCTCAATAATAACCGCTGGATTGGCGCTAATTTACAAGATGCGTCTTTGTCTGGCTCGGACCTAAGTGGCGGTGAATTTTCACCGGAAAGTTGGCGACAATTTAAGTTAACGGGCTGCGATCTGACCGATATCGATCTAGACGGATTAGATCCCCGTCGAGTAAATTTAACGGGTGTTAAAATTAACCCATGGCAGCAAGCGTCATTGCTAAACTACTTAGGCGTAGTGGTGGTGTAATAAAAGACTATACCTGTTGGTTTGGTTAGCTCAGTGATTATCATGAGCTAACCGATAGCCAATTGGCTACTACTTAAATTTATTTTGTATTAGCTCAATAGAGTAACCATCTGGGTCTTTGACAAACGCAATTTCGGTTGTGCCGCCTTTTACTGGGCCTGGCTCGCGCGATACAACACCACCTAGCGCTTTGATTTCTTCGCACGCAGCGTAAATGTCATCATATTCAATGGCTAAGTGACCAAATGCATTACCGTGGTCGTAGCTGTCGGTATCCCAGTTGTAGGTTAGCTCAATAACCGCATTGTCTTTTTCGTCGCCATAACCAACAAATGCCAACGTATAACGGTATTCAGTATTTTCAGAACGTCGTAGCTCTTTCATACCGAGTACTTTGGTATAAAACTCAACAGACTTATCTAAATCCGCAACACGGATCATGGTGTGTAACAAACGCATATGTGCCCCTATAAACAGGTTTTATATTTTTACGCTTAACAAAATTGTTGCTTATCGCTAAGCGTAAAACAGTAATTTACTGTTATAGATTATTGGGCTCAGTACATTATTTTTAAAGGCTTTGCGGACAAAGCCTTTAAATAAATTGCTAGCGCCTAGTTGAGGCTAGTTTATTTGGCTGCTTTCGGATTATTCATAATAAAATCGCGCAACGCTTGTATTTTGTTGTTTTCGGCATTTTCTTGCTTGCTCACATTACAAGTTAAGCATTACGCTTGATTATTACTTTTTATAAAACGCCATAGTTAATTGATATTTATAGCTTTAATTTTATTTTAAATATTTTTATTAAATTTTAATAAAAAAAGATTGCATCTAAAAAAATCTGATTTATTATTCGCACGCTTCTTGTTGATAGCCAATCCGAGTACATTGCAATTTATTGCAGCAAGGCGATAGAGCAACTATCCAAGAGTGAACTTGAATGTTTAAGTATGTTTAACTCGCTCGAACTCATAATGAGTTTATTTGATTAGTTTAGTTTTATTGACACTGCTCGGAGAATCGCTATGTCTTTAACACCTGTAATGGCCCCTATTACCAATGTTGATGCTTGTCACGGTTTAGTAATTGAAAAACCACAAGCTGAACAATTAGTTGCTCAATTTGGTTCACCGCTTATGGTGCTAGATTGTGATCTGATCAGAACACAATATCGTGCGTTACAGGCCGCATTACCGAATGTTGATTTGCACTATGCGCTAAAGCCATTACCACACCCAGCTGTTGTAACTACGTTGCTTGCTGAAGGTGCGTATTTTGATTTAGCAACAAACGGTGAAGTCGACCTTGTACAATCGGTCGGTGTACCGAGTGAGCGTACAATTCAAACGCACCCAATTAAGCGTGATATTGATATTTCACATGCACTTGCGTATGGCTGCAATGTGTTTGTGGTTGATAACATCAACGAAATTGATAAGTTTGAAAAATACAAAGATCAGGTTGAGTTATTGGTACGCGTTAGCTTTCCAAACCCTGAGGTATTAGCTGACTTATCGAAAAAATTCGGTTGCTTACCTGAAGATGCTATAACACTAATTCAACATGCATTTGATTTAGGTATTCGCATTAAAGGGCTATCGTTCCATGTTGGCTCACAAACCAAAAGTGGTGTGAAATACGCAGATGCGATTACCAAATGCCATCACATTATGTTGGCGGTAATTGATGCGGGTTTACCTGCACTGAGTACACTTGATATTGGTGGTGGTTTCCCTGTGAAATACACACCAGAAGTGCCAAATATTGCTGATTTTTGTGCACCTATTCGTGATGCATTGGCGAAGTTACCTGAAACAGTACGCGTGATTGCTGAACCAGGGCGTTTTATTGTGGCAACGGCAGTAACTAATATTGCATCAGTGATGGGGCAAGCAGTGCGTGGCGGCAAAACTTGGTATTACTTGGATGACGGTTTATATGGCTCGTTTAGCGGTTTAATGTTTGACGAAGCTAAGTATCAAATTGATTCAGCGCAAACAACTGGTGAGCGTTTTATGTCGGTACTTGCAGGTCCAACATGCGACAGCATTGATGTGATCCGCGAAGAAATTATGTTACCTAAACTGGAAAATGGCGACCTTATTATCTCAACTATGATGGGCGCGTATACTTCATGTACGGCAACAGATTTTAACTTCTTTAAGCGCGCAGCTACTGTGGTATTAAATGAAGTTGAGAGCACCAACCTAGTTGTAAGTGCTTAATCACTTTGTTTACGTGAAATACTCGCAAAAAAGGGCATTTAAAATGCCCTTTTTACTTTATTAAATATCTGTGAACTACAAATCAATCTTCTCTTTAAATTCACATAAATCTTCAATTAAACAGCTGCCGCATTTGGGTTTTCGCGCAACACATACGTATCGGCCATGTAAAATAAGCCAGTGGTGTACGTCTACTTTAAATTCTTTTGGTACCACTTTTTCAAGTTTTGCTTCTACTGCATCAACGTCTTTACCCATGGCGAATTTAGTACGGTTTGATACGCGGAAAATATGGGTGTCGACTGCAATTGTTGGCCAACCAAAAGCACAGTTTAAAACAACATTTGCAGTTTTGCGGCCAACACCGGGTAGGGCAACTAACGCCTCTAAACTTTCAGGTACTTGGCTGTTATGCTTTTCAATTAATATTTGGCTAAGTTTATAAACATTGTTAGCTTTTGAGTTATAAAGGCCAATGGTTTTTATGTATTCTTTGAGGCCTTCAACACCAAGTGCCACAATGGCTTCTGGCGTATTGGCTACGGGAAATAGCTTACGTGTTGCTTTATTTACGCCAACGTCCGTTGCCTGTGCTGATAACGTAACCGCAACCAATAATTCAAACGGATTTGAGTATTCTAATTCCGATTTAGGCTCTGGGTTGTCGGCGCGTAAACGCTCTAATATTTCGCGGCGTTTTGTTTTATTCATGTGCTTAGTCCAGGCTTGTTACACGTGCGCGTGGCGCTTTTTCAGTAATTGGTTCGTCTTGTTGTGATTGCTGTTTAGCGTCAATGTAATTTTTTAACGCAATAAGCAAGCCCATGCCTAAGAAAGCACCTGGTGATAGAATCGCAAGTAAAAACTTTGTTTCGGTTTGCATTATTTCAATGCGTAACACTTTTGCCCAATCACCCAGCAGTAAATGTGCACCATCAAATAAAGTACCTTGTCCTAATAATTCACGCATCGCGCCCAATAGCATTAACACAGCAAGAAAACCCAGTCCCATCATCAAACCATCAAATGCTGCAAGTGGCACTGAATTTTTAGAGGCAAATGCTTCCGCACGACCAATAATGGCGCAGTTGGTAACGATTAATGGAATGAAAATACCCAGTGATAAGTACAGCTCGTGACTAAAGGCATTCATTAATAACTCGATCATTGTCACAAATGCGGCGATGATCATCACAAATACTGGAATGCGAATTTCTTTTGGCACCCATTCACGTACTATTGCTACGGTGACGTTTGACCCTAACAATACAAACAAGGTGGCTAATCCTAAACCAAGCGCATTGGTTACGGTCGCCGATACTGCCAATAATGGGCATAAACCAAGCAGTTGTACCAATGCTGGGTTATTTTTCCACAGTCCTTGGTTAATTATATCGCGCAGTTGTTCAGTCATTATTTACTCCGCATAAATTATCTTGATTAAACAGCGCTTGATGCTGATTTTGGGTATAAAGACTTGCACGTTTAACGGCATTAATCACGGCGCGAGGCGTGATTGTTGCACCTGTAAATGCGTCAAATTGACCACCATCTTTTTTTACTGCCCATGACGTATCTTTAATTGAAGTAGGGCGTTTGCCATCAAAACTGGTTATCCAGTCTGAGCGACGAATTTCTACTTTATCACCAAGCCCTGGCGTTTCCTTGTGTTCAATAACGCGTACACCAGCTATTGTGCCATCAATATAAATGGCAGAAAGAATTTCAATATTACCGCTGTAACCATCTGGTGCAGTTGATTGTAGAACCACTGCGACGGGCTTATCACCACTTTTAGCGCGATAAACTTTGGTAACACTCGCGTGATTTAAATAATCTTCTTTAATCTGCGCACAATCTAAATAAAGTGTGTTGTCGTAGTCACTTTCACTAATAACTTGGCCTAATGTTGTCATTAGTTTTTGCTGTTTATTGTGTTCAATCGCAGGCTTAGTTGCGATGTAAGTAAGGGTTACTACCGCAGTGCTGGCAATTGCAAACGCGCCTAAAATTAGTGCGTTTTTAGAAATTGATTTAGATAACATTATTGCTCCTTAGCGCCATACACTTTTGGCTGCGTGTAGAAGTCAATTAAAGGCACCGCCATATTGAGTAACAATACAGAGAACGCAACAGCGTCAGGGTATCCACCATAAGTACGAATAAGGTAAACCAACAGGCCAATTAAGGCACCGTAAATTAAACGGCCTTTATTCGTTGTTGATGCAGACACCGGGTCGGTGGCAATAAAAAATGCAGCTAACATGGTTGCGCCACTAAATAAATGAAGCACAGGACCGGTACTAACACCTGGGTGAAACATCACACCAATGCTGGCACAAATAGCAAGGCTAGCTATAAAGCTTACTGGAATATGCCAGTTAATAACGCGCGCTTTTAATAAATAAATGCCGCCTAATAGGTATGCTAGATTAACCCATTGCCAACCGATTCCAGCAAGTTCGCCAAAAATTGGGTTTTGCAAACTTTCTGAGGTGGTGAGCCCTTTGCTAAGACTAATTTTTAGCGTATCGAGTGGGGTTGCCATAGACACGCCATCTACGCCGAGTCTTAACTGCTCTGTTGTGAGTCCGCTTTGGGTTATGCCAGTAAAGATAACGCTAATTTCATCTAACAGGGTATGTTGATTAAATGCAAGTTCAATGGGAGGTGACCATGTTGTCATTTGTACCGGAAACGAAATTAACAACAGCACATAGCCTGCCATCGCAGGGTTAAATAAATTAAAACCAAGGCCGCCATACAGTTGTTTAACAAAAATAATGGCAAACGCGGTACCAATAACAATCACCCACCAAGGCGCAAGCGGCGGTATACTGATAGCAAGTAACACGGCAGTAAGTACCGCGCTATAATCGCTTAACGCGGATTTTATATTGCGCTTACGTAGTTTTAGCACAAAAGCTTCGGCCGCAATCGCAGTGATAATTGCCAGCAATAATTGAATAATTACACCAAAACCAAAAAAGTAAGCCTGACAGGCAATGCCTAGGCTTGCTGCAAAGGCAACTTTGAGCATAAGTGCACCGAGCGACTTATGGCTGTGTTTGTGTGGCGAGCTGCTTAAGGATAATTGCACGTTATTCCGATCCTTTATCTTGTTGCGCTTTTTTGGCTTTAGCCTTTGCGATTGCAGCGGCTATCGCTGCCTTTTTCTTCGCTTCAGCATCGAGTTTTGGTTTCTCAGTTGTCTCAACTGCAGCTAGGTTATCTTGTTGCTCCACATCGTTATCGTTCGATTGTGGCAAGTCGTTTTGCTCAGCCGCTTGCTTGGCTGCTTTTTTGGCTTTTGCACGAGCAATAGCGGCAGCGACTGCGGCTTTACGTGGATCATCATCGGCGCTTTCGTCTGCGTCTTGAATTTCCGTTTCATCTAGCTCTTTTACTGATGATTCTTCAGTTTGCTTTGCAGCTTTTTTAGCTTTTGCACGAGCAATAGCAGCGGCAACAGCTGCTTTACGTGAATCATCACTGGCGCTTTCGTCTGCGTCTTGGGTTTCCGTTTCATCTAGCGCTTTTGCTGATGATTCTTCAGCCTGCTTTGCAGCCTTCTTGGCTTTTGCACGAGCGATAGCTGCGGCAACAGCGGCTTTACGCGGATCATCATCGGTGCTTTCGTCTGCGTCTTGAGCTTTGGTTTCATTTAGCGCTTCAGTTGATGATTCTTCAGCCTGCTTTGCTGCCTTTTTGGCTTTTGCACGAGCGATAGCAGCGGCGACTGCTGCTTTACGTGGATCATCACTGGTGCTTTCGCTTGCGTCTTGAGCCTTGGTTTCATCAAGCGTTTCAGTTGATGGTTCTTCAGCCTGCTGTGCAGCCTTTTTAGCCTTTGCACGAGCAATAGCAGCGGCAACAGCGGCTTTACGTGGATCGTTATCGCTCGATGTGTCCGTTTCATTAGTAGCGCTATTATTGGCATCGTCATCGGAACCTTTCACTTCTTTTTTAGCTTTGGCGCGAGCTATTGCTGCGGCGACGGCTGCTTTACGCGGGTCGCTCGTATTATCTTTTACATCTTGCTCGTTTGTTTGCTCGGCTTTTTTCGCTTTTGCACGTGCTATTGCAGCTGCAACGGCATCTTTCTTACTGTCATTACTTGTCGCTGCTGGTTTTTCTTCTTTATATGCGCGAGCTTGTGCTTTTCGTTCTTCACGCAGCTTTGCCATTTCAGAATTATCTGGCTCACCATTATCTGAACGTTTTGCTTTAGCGCGCGCTAAAGCTGCTTGAACAGCTGCACTTTTATCATTTGATGAAACTCGTTTCGAGGCTTCTTCAACTTTCGACTTAGCGTCATCGTTCGTTCGTGTTGCCGCGCGTTTGTGTCGGTTTTGGCGTTCTTCTTGTTCGCGCTTCAAACGTTCATTACGTGCTTCAAAACGCTCTTTTGCACGTTCTGCTTTAACCTTATCTTCGCGCTCTTGACGAATTTCTGCCTTGGCAACACGGTAATATTGCACCAGTGGAATTTCACTTGGGCACACATAGGCACACGCACCGCATTCAATACAGTCAAATAAGTTATGTTCTTCTAACTTGTCGTATTCTTTACTTTTGGCAAACCATTGTAGCTGCTGTGGTAGTAGTGTAGCAGGGCAGGCGTCGGCGCACGCACTGCAGCGAATACAGGCTTTTTCTTCACCGGGCATCGGCATTTCATGTTCACTTGGCGCGAGCACGCAGTTACTGGTTTTTATTATTGGAAGGCGTACGCTCGGTAAGGTAAAGCCCATCATTGGACCGCCCATAATTACACGTTGCCACTGCTGTGGCTGAAAGCCGCTTTGTTCGAGCAAGAACTTGATTGGTGTACCGAGTAAACTCCAAACATTACCGGGTGTTGAAATGGTTTCACCTGTTACCGTTACAACACGCTCAATAAGCGGTTTGCCTTCGTATATGGCCTGATAAATAGCGAAAATAGTACCGACATTATGAACCACCATACCAATATCAGATGGGATCCCACCTTGTGGTACATGTTTTGACGTTAACAGTTGAATAAGTTGCTTTTCACCGCCCGATGGGTATTTAGTTGGCACCGGGCATACTTGAGTATAGTGGTCATTTTCACAGGCTTTTTTCAGTGCAGCGATCGCTTCAGGCTTATCGTCTTCAATACCAATTAAAATTTTGGTTGGCTGATAAAGTTTGCGTAATACCTCAATGCCTTTAATTAACTCGCTAGCATGCTCACGCATCAGCATGTCATCGGCGCTGATATATGGCTCGCATTCAACACCGTTAATGATTAGAAATTCTATTTCATTTTTAGGCTGGGCTTTAACATATGCAGGAAAACCCGCACCGCCCATACCGCTGATACCGGCACTGTGAATACGGGTTACAATCTCTTGGTCAGATTTGGCATAAAAGTCAGGCCATGGAGATAGTTCACACCATGTGTCTTCACCATCTGGCAGTAATACTACACTCGGCTCAGGCAATGCACTTGGGTGTGTGGTTGGCTTCATCGCGATTTCGCTGATAGTACCAGAGGTTGGTGCATGTACAGGCACGCTCCAGTGGCCTGCAGGTTCGGTTAAGGCTTGACCTTTTAATACACGATCACCCGTTTTAACGAGCAAACGCCCGTTATCGCCAATGTGTTGCTTAAGCGGAATAGTTAAACTTTCAGGTAACGGTAAGCGCTTAATTGGTTGTTGTGTTGAACTCGCTTTATTCGGGGCAGGGTGTACACCGCCCGGAATCGACCAAAGCTTACCACGTTCAATTTGTTCTAAAATAGATTCCACCAACAACCTCTAATCGATATTTGTTACTGGAATGGCTTGTAAGTCCCATTTCCAGTTTTTACTTGTGGTTTTAACTGGCACCATGTCGATGCAGTCTACCGGACAAGGTTCAACGCACAGATCGCACCCTGTACATTCGTCAATTAATACCGTGTGCATTTGGCGTGTTGCGCCGACAATGGCATCAACAGGACATGCTTGAATGCATTTAGTACAGCCAATACATTCATCTTCTCGAATGTAGGCAACTGTTTTAATCGGTTCTTTTTCTTCGCCGCCAGCAAGCGGTTTGGCTTCAACTCCCATTAAATCCGCGAGCTTTTGTACCGTTGCTTCGCCTCCCGGTGGGCACTTGTTAACGTCGTCACCATTAGCAATGGCTTCTGCATAAGGGCGACAGCCAGGGTAGCCACACTGACCGCATTGCGTTTGCGGTAATATTTCATCGATTTGTTCGACGATAGGGTTGCCGTCAATTTTATAGCGAATTGCGGCAAAGCCAAGAATTGCGCCAAATAACAGCGCTAAACCGCCTAAGGCGAGTAGGGCGTAGAATAAAGTCATTTACAGTTTTACCAGTCCGGTGAAGCCAAGAAATGCCAACGACATTAAACCAGCTGTGATCATGGCGATAGACGCGCCTTTAAATGGGGCTGGTACGTCTGCTGCCGCTAATCGCTCGCGCATTGCCGCAAATAAAACAAGTACCAATGAAAAACCGACTGCGGCGCCAAAGCCGTAAATTGCCGATTGTAAAAATGAGTGTTGCTCACGGGTGTTTAATAGCGCTACGCCAAGTACCGCACAGTTGGTGGTGATTAACGGTAAAAATATACCCAGTAAGCGATACAATGTCGGGCTGGTTTTACGTACCACCATTTCGGTAAATTGCACAACAACTGCGATTACTAAAATAAAGCTCATAGTGCGCAGAAAAGTGAGCTCGAGCGGTATAAGAATATATTGATTTACGAGGTAACTGGTGACTGATGCCAACGTGAGTACAAAAGTAGTCGCAAGAGACATACCAATTGCGGTATCCAGCTTGCCAGACACACCCATAAACGGGCACAGGCCTAAGAACTGTACCAAAACAAAGTTGTTTACTAATACTGTGGCAATGAGTAACAGTAGGTATTCGGTCATTGAAATCTTATATGCGCTACATTTGACGCTTATTATCCAAATTTTCGGATTAAAGCTCAACTTATTCCGCTAAACAAATCTCATTCAGTTTCAATTGTTAAAGTAGTGTGGGGGAGTTTAGTGTGAAATTTAAACAAAAGGTAATTGTGGCGTTAAAAAGGGGCGATAAAGCCCCTTTTTAAATGGTGTAAATTAAATCTCTTTGGGCTTTTCGATGTAATAGCCTTGTGCACCATCTAAACACAGTTGTTCAATAATGTGTTTTTCTTCTTGGCTTTCGACTCCTTCGGCAAGTACAGTAACGCCAATGCGGTGAGCCAAATCAACCATTAAACGCATAAAGTACTGGTTGTTTTTATCTTCTTCTAAGCCGCGCGTGTAGGTTGCATCCATTTTAATAAAATCAGGTTTTAAATCGCGGAAAAACTTAAATGAGGTTAAGCCAACACCAAAACGTTCAACGGTAATACGCGCACCTACACGGTGGATCATATCAATAAAGCGTTTTGATGCTTTTACGTTTTGTTGTAAACCGAATTCACTCACTTCAAAAATTAATTTAGCGGCAATGGCATTATCTTTTAGTAAGCGACGTTCAAGCCAAATCGAAAACTGCTCGTCGTGAGCGCTTTTAGCCGATACGTTTACACCGAAAAACTGGTCGTTCAGGTTACGCGTTTTAATTGCATTAATTGCTTCTTCGATAACAAGACGGTCTACATGTGCGTGTTGATTGAGCTTTTCACTCATTGCTAAGAACGAAGAGGTTGGCAAAATGTGTTCGTCAGACGTTTTAAAACGCGCGAATATCTCAGAGTAGGCCTTAGCACTACGACTGGTTGGCATAATGGTTTGGATCATTAACTGAATGCGATTGTTGTTTAATACATCATCAATCACTTGACGCCAATTTTGATTACCAAAACTTGCTGAAACATTATCAATTATGTCGCTTTCTTTTTGAATATGGTAGCCATTTGTGGTTTTACTTTGTGCAAGGCTAAGAGCAGTATCTACTTGCGCCAATAGTGGGCTAAGTGGCTTGCCTGTTTCAAAAGACACAATACCGGTATTTGCGACACTGGTAAGTTCAACGTGTTGTTGAAATTCAGTGAATTTACTTTGCAGTACTTCGCCAAGTTTTTCTGCTTCTTTAATTGGTACGTTGATTAACAGTACTGCGAAGTCTGAACTATTTAAGCGATAACTGGTGCTGCCAGAGTAAGTGCCAATAGCTTGGGTGATGAGATCTGACACATCTTTAATGTATTCATCGCCTTGCTGATAACCGCGCGTTTGGTTTATTAAGTTCAATTCAGTACAGCGTATAACGGCAAGGGTACCGAAACACGGTTTATCGGCGTTTTCAATTTGGTGTTCGTAGTGCTCTATAAATAAATTACGGTTGCCTAGCCCTGTCACAGTGTCTTTGTAGGCTTCACGTTTAATATCAAGGGCAGAGGATTCAATGTCTTTTTGCTTGCGCTTTAAAAAGCCATTTAAGCGAACAATGCTCGGAAAAATATTGCTCACTGCGTTATCAGCAAGAGATGAGTCGAGTTTGCCATCTTTACTGTCATTTTCAATGTACTTATCGACCATATTTGAAATGGCATCGCCCATACGATTTGACGCTTGCATTAATGTCAGCTTTAACGTGATAAAAGGCACAAGGGTGAGCACTAAAATGATCAAAAATAAAATCAAAAACGCATTTTGTACGATTTCAGCGGTTTGCTGTAGGCGTAGCGTAAACTCGATTTTAAGACCTAAATCGCTTCCCGCGCCATGTTGAGAGCGAATAAACGGTTTGTAATTTTGTAGGTGTTTTACTAAAAAGGGCAGGTAGTTTAAGTTGCCTTGATTGCTGAAAATAGTTTCATTTTCTTTGTCTTTAATGACTAATTTATCAAGGTTGTACTGTAACTTTATATTCTTTGCGAATGCTTCGATATCTTGCTCAGTCGTTATTTGAGCGAGTTCAAGATCGATTGCTCTTTGCACTTTTAATTGTTGCGAGTTTGCATATTGATGCAACGCTGAATTAAGCATATATCCAGTAAGTGCTGTTGCTAGCAAGCAAAAAAATACTTGGATTGTAATAAAGCGAGTTAATCCTGCCATGGTTTTTCTTATCTCACGCTGTATTAATTGGTAGATTGTATTAAATGAAATAGGGGACAACAATAGATCGGCATACTTGTCAGCTATGCAAGACCAAAACTCTGTCACTAATACAAAAAATCACTTATGAAATGGTAAGTTATATTCTAAGAAAAGTCTAATAAAGGTAATAAAATGTAATATAGAAAGGTAAGAATTGGCTCCCCCTCCCCGACTCGAACGGGGGACCTGCGGATTAACAGTCCGTCGCTCTAACCAACTGAGCTAAGGGGGAACAACAATAGGCAGTGTGCTTTGGCTCCCCCTCCCCGACTCGAACGGGGGACCTGCGGATTAACAGTCCGTCGCTCTAACCAACTGAGCTAAGGGGGAACAAGCATACTTAAAGTAGATTAACGATTGGCTCCCCCTCCCCGACTCGAACGGGGGACCTGCGGATTAACAGTCCGTCGCTCTAACCAACTGAGCTAAGGGGGAATCGTTAAATGCTAAGAACTTGGCTCCCCCTCCCCGACTCGAACGGGGGACCTGCGGATTAACAGTCCGTCGCTCTAACCAACTGAGCTAAGGGGGAATGGCGTTGTTCTCAACGGGGCGAAATATTAATGACAGCATGGGGAAGTGTCAACAACTATTAATTAAGAAAGTTAAAAAAGTGGTTTGAATGCATATTTGTTGTGCAACTTGCTAGTTTTTTAACTGCTTTCGTGTGTTATTTGTTCATTAGTGTTTTAAAAATGATGGAAATTACATATTAAAATGAAGTATCTAAAGTCAAAAATTAGACACTCGCTACCTTGCCATTCATTTTATTACCTTAAAATTGTGCTTACGGATGATATAAACACTGAACTTGGTTTTTACTTTTAACACTTTTAAATAATCAGCGATTATTGGTGGATATCTAAAAGCTATTGATTACTGAGTCAAACTCACAATGTCTAATTCTCAATAGGATACAGGCTTATAACTGTGTTTTTAGATAAAATGTTAAAGCGAGCATTTACGAATACTTTGTGATTTATTTGCTTCACTGAACTGACAGGCTAATGCAAAACGGTGGCGATACATCTCAAACTCGAGTGTATAAAGAAGCTAAAAGGCACAAATACTCATCATAATTAGAATTAAGCCCAGAACAATTAAATTAGTGAAAACGTGTAATGCTAAAAAACAATACGCTATGCCTAGTTTAACTATAAGGAGATTGGGAACTTAAAAAGTATCGTTTTCGCTTATCCGACACTAATAAAAAGACATACTCGGTTGTAAATCGCCTTATACTTATTTAAGAGCTAAGAGCAAAGAGCAAATAAAACGCGCAATTGGTTCTAATAATAAGTATTTTGATTTACCTAACGATTAATGAATTAATCACTAGTGAAAAAGTATCAATATTTTTCTTGGCAATTTTTTTGATACTGATATTAGCGCACTCTATGACATATTTATTTTTGTAATCGCTGATTAATAAAGGGCTACATTTAGTTATCCACTAAATCTGTGGATAACTCTGTTTATGAATCTTTGAGAACATAACCAAGCCCTTTATTTATCGGTTGTAAGAGAAATGCAATAGTTTTCAAATAAAAAATATTTGCTAATAAATTCAATGATTTAATTTATTTGATGGTTTTTGGTTGAAAATTGTTCGAAATGTAATCTCGGTATGTTTATTGCGCAAGTTGTTGTGTAAAAACTAGTCGGAGCAGTGGTTGTTAGCTGTTACTAACTGAGTATCTATCGGAATATCAGTGTATTTATATAAATCAAATGTAAATATAGAATTCTTTTGGTTTACTTTTTGTTTACATTGGTTGGGCGGGTTTGTAAAAAGTTAATTTGCGATGGTATCAACGCGCTCATTTCATTAGAATGTTGCGGTGCTTATATAAGGGTCCTCATGCAACAGTCTAAATCGCAATCAGCAAATAGCGCCGCATCGCTTCTCGAAGCGCCGATTGAAAAAACACTTGTTAAAATGACCGTGCCAATGATTTTCGGCATGATCACCTTAATGTTGTTTAATATTGTCGATACTTTTTTTGTCAGTATGTTGGGCACAGAACAACTTGCTGCAATTAGTTTTACCTTTCCGGTTACATTTACGGTTATCAGCCTTGCAATAGGCCTCAGTATCGCCACATCGGCAATAATTGCTAAAGCACTTGGTGCAAATAATCACGCTGAAGCGCGTTTCGATGGTGCAGTCGCATTAATCGTGTCTGCATTGTTAGTTGTGGTGACGTCATTTATTGGCTATTTACTGATCACACCGATTTTTACATTACTTGGCGCGACACCAGAACTGCTGGTTTATATTCGTGATTATATGACGGTTTGGTTTATCGGCAGCGCGCTACTTATTACCCCAATGATTGGTAACGCCGTTTTGCGTGCTAGCGGCGATACTAAAACACCCAGCATTATTATGGGCGGGGCGGGGGTGATAAACGCAATCTTGGACCCTATTTTAATTTTTGGCTTTGGACCAGTGCCTGCCATGGGCATTAAAGGTGCTGCGATTGCGAGTGTTATTGCCTGGTCATTTGGTGTTGCCTTTATTCTTTATCTACTGATTATTAAACGCAAACTTGTGGCTTGGGAAAAGTGTCAGCAAAGCTTTATGACTGCAACGGTAAAAATGCTAAAAATTGGCGTACCAGCAGCCAGTGCAAATATGCTAACGCCGATAGCAATGGCAATTATGACTGCGATTGTCGCAAGCTATGGCGCGCATGCGGTGGCGGCATTTGGTGTGGGAAGTCGTATCGAATCAATCGCCAGTATTGTGGTGTTAGCACTTTCTATGACACTACCACCTTTTATTAGCCAAAATTTCGGTGCAAATCGTTACGACCGTGTTGAGGCAGCTTATATGGCGAGCCTGAAGTTTGTACTTATATGGCAGTTCGTTATTTACCTAGTGCTTATCGCGTTAAGTGGTGTGATAAGCCATATATTTGCTGAAGAGCAAAGTGTTATCGATGTGATAAAACTGTTTATCTACATTTTACCGTTAGGCTACGGTTTGCAGGGTATTATAATTTTAACTAATTCATCATTAAACGCATTACACAAGCCAATGCACGCGCTGGTACTTAGTATTGTACGCTTATTTGTGTTTTATTTGCCATTTGCCTATGTCGGTAGTTTAATCGGCGACTTACAAGGGCTATTTATTGGTGCGTTAGTGGGTAACTTATTCACAGCATGCGTTTCATACACATGGTTTAAAAAGCAGTTAACCAAATGCCATAATAGTATTGTGCCACACACTGTTTAGAGGGAAATATGAGTAAAGAAAATGTTTCAGATTTCAAATTGGTATCGCCCTTTAAACCCAATGGCGATCAACCCACTGCCATCGCGCAACTAGTTGATGGACTCGAAGCAGGATTGGCCCACCAAACCTTACTGGGTGCTACCGGTACAGGTAAAACCTTTACCATGGCGAATGTTATTGCAGAGCTAAATCGCCCGACCATTATTTTGGCGCATAACAAAACCCTAGCAGCTCAGCTATACGGTGAGATGAAAGAGTTCTTTCCTGAAAATGCCGTGGAGTACTTTGTTTCTTACTACGACTATTACCAGCCAGAAGCGTATGTAGTTGCAAGTGATACCTTTATTGAGAAAGATGCTTCAATAAACGACCACATCGAACAAATGCGTTTATCTGCAACCAAAGCGTTGCTTGAGCGACAAGACGTTATTATTGTTGCTTCAGTTTCGGCAATTTACGGTTTGGGCGATCCTGACTCTTATTTAAAGATGATGTTACTGATAAAGCAAGGTGACACCATAGATCAGCGTGACTTACTGCGCCGACTTGCTGAACTGCAATACACCCGCAATGACATTGATTTTCAACGTGGTACCTATCGTGTGCGCGGCGAAGTAATAGATATTTTTCCTGCTGAATCTGAAACCATGGCTATTCGCGTTGAAATGTTTGACGATGAAGTGGACCGCTTAAGCATTTTTGATCCACTTACAGGCGCGGTGGAACGGCATATTATTCGCGCCACAATTTACCCGAAAACCCACTATGTAACGCCGCGTGAAAAGATTTTAGCGGCAATAGACAACATTAAAGAAGAGTTGAAAATTCGTCGTAAACAGTTACTTGATAATAACCGTTTAGTTGAAGAGCAGCGCGTTGCACAGCGTACCCAATATGATATTGAAATGATGAGCGAGCTGGGATATTGCTCGGGCATTGAAAACTACTCGCGTTATTTATCGGGCCGGGCACCTGGCGAGCCACCACCGACATTGCTTGATTACTTGCCTGATGAAGCGTTAATGATTATTGATGAATCACACGTAACTGTATCGCAAGTAGGCGCAATGTATCGTGGCGATCGCAGTCGTAAAGAAAACCTTGTGGAATATGGCTTTCGTTTACCATCGGCACTTGATAATCGTCCGTTAAAGTTTGAAGAATTCGAAGCGATTTCGCCGCAAACGATTTATGTGTCGGCAACGCCTGGCGATTATGAATTAGAACGCTCCAATAACGAAGTAGCCGAGCAAGTTATTCGTCCAACAGGCCTATTAGATCCGGAACTTGAAATTCGCCCAGTCGGAACGCAAGTGGATGATTTATTATCTGAAATTTATAAGCGTGTTGAGCTAAACGAGCGTGTATTAGTTACCACATTAACCAAACGCATGGCTGAGGATTTATCCGATTATTTAAATGATCACGATGTAAAAGTGCGTTACCTTCACTCTGATATAGATACCGTTGAACGTGTTGAAATTATTCGTGACTTACGTGCGGGTGTATTTGATGTGCTGGTCGGAATTAACTTGCTTCGTGAAGGGTTAGATATGCCAGAAGTGTCTTTGGTGGCGATTTTAGATGCTGACAAGGAAGGTTTCTTGCGTTCAACCCGGTCGCTTATTCAGACCATTGGTCGTGCTGCCCGTCATATTAACGGCCGCGCAATTCTATATGCGGATCGCATAACAGATTCGATGAAGCGGGCAATTGACGAAACCGAACGTAGACGCAGTATTCAGCACCAATACAACTTAGATAACGGCATTACGCCACAAGCCCTGAATAAGAAAATCACCGACATTATGGACGTGGGTGAACAAGTTGATGATGCGCCGAAAGCAAGTAAGAGAACGGTCAGTAAAGCGACCGCTGAAATTTTATCAGCCGATGAAATTAACAAGAAAATCAAACAGCTTGAATCTGAAATGTTGGCGTTTGCCCGAGACCTTGAATTTGAAAAGGCAGCAAGCGTACGCGATCAAATTCAACAATTACATCAAGAATTAATAAATGCCTAATATCGATTTAACCAATTTACTAAGCGCTATTGCCAAAGGCGCACCGTTTAACGATGAAGTGTGCCGTGTTTACCATGGCCGCGGTGATAGCCAAGGTGAAACTAATTTCATCAATTTAGATTGGTACCCGCCGTATTTATTTCTTGCGTGCTACAACATAATTGATGAAACAACGCAAAACGCTCTAACAGAAGCCGTTTGGCAAGCGCAGCAAGCTGCTGGATTTAACGCAAAAGGGCTTGTGTTTCAGTATCGTGCCGGACGTGATACGCAAGTGTCTGTACCGTTTGGTGAGGTGCAAGACCGATTCGAAGTTGCTGAACTTGGCGCCAAATATTGGGTACAACTAACCAAAACGCAAAATACGGGTATTTTTCCTGATATGCGTGAGGGCAGGGCGTTTGTTAAAAATAATAGTCACGATGCAAAAGTACTTAACTTATTTTCATATACCTGTGCGTTTTCGGTTGTCGCTAAATTAGGTGGCGCTCAACAAGTTATTAATATGGATATGAATAAATCAGTGTTGCGTACGGGGGCTGATAATCATCGATTAAATAAGGTGGCGGAAAATATTAGTTATTTACCTCACGATATTTTGAAGTCATTTGGTAAATTAAAAAAGGCCGCGCCATTTGATTTAATTGTGGTTGATCCGCCGAGTTTTCAAAAAGGCAGTTTCGTACTAACCAAAGATTATCAAAAAATTTTACGCCGTTTGCCGGATTTATGCCACAGCAATACGCAGCTATTGTTATGTGCTAACAGCCCTGATGTCTCAGAAAACCTGTTTATCGAGATGATAAGTGACGCCACCGAAGGGCGACTGAGCTTTGTTGAAAGACTACCAGCGGCTCCGAGTTTTGAAGAGCCAGATGGCGCAAATTTAAAAGCGCTGGTTTATCGTCTAGCGTAAAATAAGTAGCCGATGCAAAACAAAAAAAGCGCTAAGTAAAATACTTAGCGCTTTTTTTATAACTTATTGATTTCTTTCGCTACTTGGTAGCCATCGTCCGTTACAATTTTTTCGAGTACTTGAACACGTTCAGTTAGCTTGGTGATTTGTTGTTTTAAATCTTCTGTTTGTGCATCATTTGCTTGATTGTGTTTTAACGTCTTCTCTTTAAATTTAATGTGCTTGTTGTACATATCTGCCAATACGCCAAAACCTACTGAGACAAATACGATCATCACAATCATCGTTGTGCCACTCATTGTCGCTCCTAACCTTCGAGTAAATGTGGCTTTAGCTTAATGCAAAAACATACACAATGTGAAATTTAATGATAAACGGTCAAATTTGGTGTTTTTCGAGTCGATATAAAAAGGCTTTGTAACTTAGCCCTAATAATTTTGCGGCTGCAGTTTTATTATTTTCACAGCGTTTAAGCGATTGCAATAAAATATCGCGTTCAAACTGATGCCAATCTATTCCCTCACTAGGCAAAATATATTGACCGCCTTGCTGGAGTTGCCCGTTTTCGTGTGTAAGGCTCTCTAATAGTTCGTCCTCATCGCCAAGTAGCGCGTAACGCTCAATGCAATTTGACAGCTGCCTAACATTACCAGGCCACGGGTAGCTTAATAGCTGTTTTAACGTGTGCGCACTTAATGGCTCAATATCTCCACCATACTGTTGGCTAAATTTGTCTTTAAAGTAATGAATAAGCTTGCCGATGTCTTCACTTCGCTCACGCAGTGCTGGCATATGAATAGGCACAACGTTTAAGCGATAATACAAGTCTTCGCGAAATAGGCCTTCTTCAACTTGTGCTAATAATTGTTTATGGCTTGCTGCAATCACACGTACATCAAGCGCTACTTCTTGGTGACAGCCTAACGGGGTGATCACCCCCTCTTGTAAAAAGCGCAGTAGTTTAGTTTGTAACTGCGGGCTAAGCTCCGCTACTTCATCTAAAAATAAAGTACCACCGTCGGCCGCGGCAAATTTTCCGAGCTTATCTTGATTAGCTCCAGTAAAAGCCCCTTTTTTGGCGCCAAATAATTCAGCTTCGGCAATGGATTCAGGAATTGCGCCACAGTTAATCGCAATAAATGGGCTACTTTTGCGCGGTGAAATTTTATGAAGTGCACGCGCTGCAAGCTCTTTTCCGGTTCCGCTTTCACCACTAATTAAAACGGTTGCGTTAGTGGAAGCCACTTTTTCAATACGTTGAAATACCTTTTGCATACATGGGGCACTGCCAATCAAATCGACCATGCTATCTTGTTGGCTCAGTTGACTATTAAGCGTTTGGTTGGTTAAACGTAACTGATTGGCTTTATTTGCTTTGGCGAGTGCCAGTAATAGCTCTTGGCGCTGAAATGGCTTTGCTAAATAGTCATCCGCGCCTTTTTCAATGGCAAGTGCAGCATGATCAATTGAGCCGTAAGCTGTGGCAATAACAATACCCACAGGGAAGTTGTTTTTTCGCGTAAACTCTAATAATTCAAGCCCGCTTAATTGGCCTAGTTTCCAATCACTAAAAATTAAGCTAATGCGATTATCAGCTTTAAGCGCCACAATAGCTTCTTCCACGCTAAATGTCGCTGTAACGGTAAACCCCTCAGCACTTAACATTGCAGCGATTAACTCATTTTGAGCAGTATCGTCCTCAACCAATAGAATATGTACGTTATCCATTAAACTTCTCTTTTAAACATTGCGCGAAAGTGACTACCATTTTGACTGGTGTTAATAAGTTGAATATCGCCCGCGTAATACAAATTGATAATCTGTTTAGCGAGGTAAAGGCCGATGCCGGCACCATCTGGCTTGTCGCTTACATGCGGTTGGAATAATTGCGCTTGAATAGCTGAATTTACACCTTTACCTTTGTCATTAATCTCAACGTTTACCGTTTTTTCATGTGTATTTACATCAATATCAATAACGTTGTTTTCGCCGCCTGATTCAATACCATTGACAATAAGCGTATGTAAAATACTGCGTACTTCGGTTTCGAGGCCAACGAGTTTAATACTGTTATCGCAATTGATGTTAATGGGTGTATTTTCTGATAATAGTTCGAGCTTTATATCCGTTAGTACGGCAGCAAGCGGTACCTCAGTGCTTCTGTCGACTTTATCTTTGGAGAGGGTTAGAAGTGCATTAATATTTTTATCAATATGCTCGATTTTAGTATGCGCAATTTGTTCTAGCTTAGTACGCTCTGTTTCGGGTGCTTTAAAATATTGGTCTATGGTTAAGTTTAGGGTGTGAACTGGGTTACGAAGTGCATGGGCAATACCCCGACTTAATTCACCAAGCTGCGCTAGGTGTTTTTTCTGTTCTATTTGATGCTGTACTTTGGCGAATTCGGCCAGTTTGCTGCTCATTGAATTAAACTGCTGTGCACAACGCTTAAGTTCGGTTACACCTTTTGCAGGAATTTGAATACCGAGTTTATCGTTATCTAACTCATTCATCGCTTGCACTAGCTGATTAATTGGCCGCGTGATTTTGTTGGTAAGCCAAAGCGCCAGTAGCAATGCAAGGGCAGAGGAAATAGCAATACTCCAAAGAATTGACTGCGTAAAGCGTTCAAAACTCGCGCTGTCGGTAAGGTATTCGGTACTAATTTGACGATGTACTTGCATATTGTCTAAGTCGTCTACCGCCATAAACACCGCTTCAATCTGCTCTGCATTCTGACTAATAATTTCAATACTGCGTTCGTTATCTTTATCGATTACCACATGGCGTTTTACAACAGTAGTACTGTTTTCGTGCGCGTTAGATGCTGCATGAGCATCGCTATCTGATTCTGCAGCGATATGAAATTCAAATTTCATATCGCTGTTATCCCCACTTTTTGGGGCAATTTCAATTAGCTTTTTACGAACCTTATCTTTGGTCGAGGCTAATATTTTTTCTGTTAATACTTCACTTTTACTTAAGATTTCACTTTCGATTTGTTGCTTAAAATACATAGTGAGTGCCGTTTGAATTAATGCGACGCTGGCAAACAACACAACTAAGGTGATAATTAACAGTTTTCTGATACTCAAAGAGGGCTTTCCTTTTTTATCGAATGTAAATAACACGTGGCCATATCTTAATTCAAACTTTGTACCAGATTATCAGCTAATGCCTAAATTAAGAATAACTATACAACACATTGAAAGTTATATAGTTACTACTCAAATGTAATTCAGTATTAAAAAAGTGCTCACAGTTTTCATACTACAATTCCTGATATCAGGAAATGCGACCCGCATATAGGCAAACTCAATTTCGTTAAAATGATTAAAAAATAGCAAAAACCATTTTAAATCAAATGATTATACTTTTGGCATGAAAATTCCTTAGTAACAAACAGAGTTAACAACAAAATCAATTAAACAAGGAATTAACCATGTTACTAAAAAAAACACGTTTTTTACTATTAGCGGCATTAGCACTTGCATGTACTACAGCGATGGCGGGTGATACAGAGAAAAAAGTAAAAGTTATTGAATACAAAACCGATATTGAACTGATAAGTGATGGGGCAACAACGCCTATTAAGATACAGTTCGATGGCAAGCCGAGTGAGCAGCAAATTGAAGATGCAGTTGCGGGTTTACCATCTGAAAAACAAGAAAAGGTGCGAGAGTTATTACGTAACCTTGAGGTTGAACATGATCAAGGATTGAAGGTATTTGCATTTAAAAGTGGTGAGGGCGATATTGAAAAGCATATCGAAATCCATGCTGATGAAGCTTGGTCGTCACAAAGCGGTAGCAATGTATTTGTTTTGAGTGACGGTGAAAAGCAGGCTCAAGTATTTAAGTTTAAATTTGAAGGCGATGAATCGGATGGACCTTTTCATGCGTTAAAACACCTTTTGAACACGGCCGACTTAACGCCAACGCAAATTGTTGAGTTGCAAAATATACTAAGTCAAAAATAACAAAATATACATCAAGCGAAGCCAGGCTGTTAAAACCACGCTTGGCTTTATTACTTGCGTCCACCTTTCTATAAATCATTGAATCTGTAAATTCTATTTAACCTCAACTCGGGTTAATTTGGTGCACAAACTACGTTTAATATGCGTTATCTTATCTCACGCTTTATTCGTATATTAATACTACATTGTAGAATTAATTGGACGGGTTATATTATTTATTCTACATTGTGATAAAAATAATATATTTAAATAGCAATGAAAGAGAAGTTTCTAGGTGAGTTTGAACAAATGGTGATGCTTGCCATTTTAAAACTCAATGACAATGCATACGGGGTGTCTATTCGCGACATGCTAGTTGAAGCAATTGATCGCGATGTGAGTGTAGGGGCCTTGTATACCACTTTGGAACGCCTTGAAAAAAAAGGTTTGTTAACAAGCTCGCAAGGGGAAGCAATTGCTGAACGAGGTGGTAGAGCAAAGAAGTTTTATGCTGTAACCGGTCAAGGAAAGCAGGCGCTTAATCGTGCTAAAAATGCACTTGATACCTTATGGCAAGGTGTGCAGTTAAGTAAGTTAGCACATTATGCATAGTTCATCTCCGCTTAAAAACAAACACGAAATGGTGCTAGCAAATAAACTGCTGAGCTGGAGCTTACCTGCGTCAATACGCGATGCGGTAATTGGCGATTTAGAAGAAACGTATTATTTAAAACAACAACAAGGCCTCGCGCCGATTGCAATTCAATATTGGTATTGGCAGCAGACGTTTAATCTAGCCTACCGTTTTATGCCAACAACTCAAAGAGGGTTAATCATGTTTATTTTAAGTCTAATTGTGTTTATGTCGATGATGGTATTTGGCATGGTTATGGGTGCGGATGTAACCGCGTTTATTGATGTGCCATCAGCAATGTTGGTGTTTCCTCCAGCTATCTTTTTTGCTATTGCTGCTACGTCTTGGCAAGAATTTACCTTTGCATTTGGTTGCGTGGTAAGTGATGAAAGAAGCTTTAGTGAGAGAGAACTCGTGCAATCAAAGCGTGTTTTTTCGGTACTAGGAAATTCTGCTTTGTGGTGTGGCGGCATTACGACCTTGATTGGTTGGGTGGCGATGGCATCAAATATTAGTGCACAAGAGTTTAGCAGTGTAATTGGCCCTGCATTTGCTGTATCAATTTTGACGTTTTACTACGGTGCTATTGTTAAACTGATTTGTTATGTTGCAGCGCAACGTATTGAATCTAAGTTACTAAACTAAAAATTTTACGCCAAAGTTAAAACAAAAAAGCCCGCATTGCGGGCTGTTTTGTGTTTATTTTGTTAAGGCTAATTGACTTTCTTTCTGCCTGAAAACGCATGGGAGAGTGTCATACCGTCTACTAAATCAAGTTCACCACCAACCGGCACGCCATGGGCAATACGTGATGCACTAATGTTATTTTTAGCACACATATCGGCAATATAATGCGCCGTTGTCTCACCTTCTACCGTTGGGTTTGTCGCTAAGATAACTTCTTCAATGGTGCCCGACTTTAATTGTTGCTCAAACACATCCAGACCAAGTTCCATTGGTCCGATGCCGTCAAGTGGCGATAAGTGACCCATTAAAACGAAATAACGGCCTTGAAATTGCCCCGTTTGCTCAATCGCTAGAATATCCGTTGGTGATTCAACGACACATAACAGACCGGAATCTTGGCGTTTTGTACTTAAGCAAATATCACATTGATCGGTTTCGCAAAAAGTTCGACAAGTTTTACAATGGCCGACGTTTTCCATTGCAAACGTTAAACTTTGACCTAATTGACGACCGCCATCGCGATCATGTTCTAACAGGTGAAATGCAATACGTTGCGCTGATTTTGGGCCGATGCCAGGCAAGCAGCGCAAGGCTTCAACAAGTTGGCTTACGCCTGATGTTAATTTCATAAGGAGTTTGAGTTTTCCAATTTTGCTATAACATACACTAAGTTACTAAATGAGCCAATTACTCAAAGCCAAGATTACTCGGCTTTGCCAATAACTGCGTATTGCGCTGCACCGGTTCATGTACGTACTCGATATGGGGGTTACGTAACCAAAGTTTACCGCGACTTATCAAAAGCGCACCAAACGACACAATTGCAGCATTTTCTGTAATGGGCAGTGTTACTTCGATATCTTGCCAGTCGCGAGTGCCTCCGCCACTGGTGTAACGTAAATTATCAAACGCCAATGCGTTGGTGTGTTTATCTTCAATGCGCATCCAAATACTGGCTATCGACTTTACAAACTGGTGTTTTATTTGTGCACGAAACCGAATACCAGTAATGTTTTCTTTAATAGCGTTTGCTGCGTTAAAGTCAAAGCGCTTTAGCACTACACCAAAATTAGGTTCATCCACTATGCTCTCGAGCAGCAATGTACCCGTGTCGTTACTAATTTGGTATTCACCATCTAGTTCATCACTTATTTCCCATGTTGAGTGGTTTATAGGTTGTGCTCCTTTGGTTAAGGTACCAAAGGGTTGGGTGTTGTAACCAACGATATTCAGGTATCTAGTGCGAGCAGGGCTGGGCGCTTCCTCCTTTGGCATTGTGTACCCATAGGCATAACTGTTGTCTTTCGCTTCATTTGGCGCGAGTTTAAGTTCAAACTTATCAAACCACACTTGCCCAGAGCCACGGAGTATGCCAGCGTAAGATAGCGCAGATGAATCAGCAGGGACCTGAGCGACAATTGAAAAGCGTTGCCAATCAAGCTCTGTATTAGTGCCAATAAACTTGGCATCAGCGCGGCGAACAATATTGTCATCGTGATCAAGCATATCCAACTGCAACGTAATTTCTCCATCAAGGTTGCTCGCTTTGACATAACCCGATAATTCGATTTTTTGATTTTTAAAACTTGCAGCCTGAATAGTTTGTCTGATTGAGGCAGCGCCATCTTTGCTGGGAAGCTTATTAACGATAAACAAGCTTGATTTACCTTCGATTACTTCATTGTTCGAAAGTCCATAGTGGTAATTGTTGTTTGGGTAAGCTGTAAAATACCAATGTTTAACTTCAGGCTTTTCTTTTACCGATAAAATCTGATGGCTTGTCAGAAAATCAAAGTGGCTTAAATGCACGTCACGATTATGAATCGCTGAATAAACGAAGGCTGTGCAACAAATAATTAGTATAAAAATCAGAGTACGAATGGCGATTGTCATTGTTGTTATTAACTCAATACAGCTTGGTCGGTGATTGTATCGTTTACGGGGAATATTTAAAACAAGTGTAAGTCTGATTGCGCTTAATTTCGGCAACTATTTCGGATTTTAACGTTTACTCTTGAAATCTCGAAACTCAACCCTATATCCAATTGCAACATAGCAAAAACCTAAGATTTTGACGGAGTTTTCAATGTCTGCCCAAAAAGAAACATTTGGTTTTCAAACCGAAGTAAAGCAACTTCTACAGCTTATGATCCACTCTCTTTATTCAAATAAAGAGATTTTTCTACGTGAACTTGTTTCAAACGCATCCGACGCAGCAGATAAACTGCGCTTTCTCGCATTAGAGAATAACGACCTTTACGAAGGTAATGGCGAGTTACGCGTTCGTATTAGCGCTGACAAAGATGCAAACACCGTAACTATCTCAGATAACGGTATTGGTATGAGTCGCGAAGAAGTGATTAGTTCACTTGGTACTATCGCAAAATCAGGCACGGCTGAATTTTTCCAAAACTTAACGGGCGATCAAGCACGTGATTCACAACTGATTGGTCAGTTTGGTGTGGGATTTTACTCAGCGTTTATCGTTGCTGATAGTGTGACTGTGCGCACTCGTAAAGCGGGTGAAGCGCAAGCAACTGAATGGCATTCACAAGGTGAAGGTGAATACACGCTAGCGGATATTGAAAAAGCCGAGCGTGGTACTGAAATTATTCTGCACTTACGTGACGATGAAAAAGAATTTTTAGAAGAGTTCCGTTTACGTTCAATCGTAACTAAATACTCAGATCACGTATCAATTCCAGTGGAAATGTATCAAGCGCCAACGGAAGAGTCAGAAGGTCCTGATGGCGAGAAAATTCCAGCAACGCCAGGTGAGTGGCAGGCAATTAACAAAGCAACAGCGCTTTGGACTCGTGATAAATCAGAAATTTCTGATGAAGAATACAAAGAATTCTATAAGCACGTTGGTCACGATTGGGAAGAGCCACTAACATGGGCTCACAATAAAGTTGAAGGTAAAACAGAATACACAAGCCTGCTTTATATTCCTAAAAAAGCGCCATTTGATATGTGGAATCGCGAACGTCAACACGGTTTAAAACTGTATGTGCAACGCGTATTCATTATGGATGATGCTGAGCAGTTTATGCCTAACTACTTACGTTTTGTTAAAGGCTTACTAGATTCAAATGACCTTCCACTTAATGTGTCGCGCGAAATTTTACAAGACAACAAAGTGACGCAAGCAATTCGTAAAGGCTGTACATCGCGTGTGCTTAAGATGCTTGATCGCATGGGTAAAAACAAACCAGAAGAATACCAAACATTCTGGAATGAGTTTGGCCAAGTGATTAAAGAAGGTCCGGCTGAAGATATGGCAAACAAAGAAGCCATTGCTAAGCTACTTCGTTTTGCGTCGACTGACTCTGATCTTGAGACACAAAATGTATCGCTTGAACAATACATTGCACGCATGAAAGAAGGTCAAGATAAGATTTATTATGTTGTGGCTGATAGCTTCCAAGCAGCGAAAAGCTCTCCACACCTTGAGATCTTCCGTAAGAAAGGCATTGAAGTGTTACTGCTTTCAGACCGTGTTGATGAATGGATGATGAGTCATCTGACGGAATTTGACGGTAAACAGCTTGCATCAATTACTCGTGGTGATTTAGACCTTGGTGATCTGGATGACGAAGAGAGCAAGAAAGAGCAAGAAGCGTCTGAAAAAGAAGTCGAAGGCTTAATTGAGCGTGTTAAAACAGCGCTGGGTGATAAAGTAAAAGAAGTGCGCTTTACTCACCGTTTAACAGACTCGCCAGCCTGTGTGGTTGCCGATGAACACGACATGAGCTCGCAAATGCAAAAGCTAATGGAGCAAATTGGTCAACAAGCACCTGAAACTAAGCCAGTGTTTGAGTTAAACCCAGAGCATCAACTTGTTAAGCACTTAAATGATGTGCAAGATGAAGACAACTTTGCACAATGGGCTGATGTACTGCTTGACCAAGCATTACTAGCAGAGCGCGGTAGCTTAAAAGACCCAGCAGGCTTTGTTTCTCGCTTAAACAAACTAATGTTAGATTTAAGCAAGTAATCAATCTGGTTAAAAGAAAAGGGCGCTAAGCGCCCTTTTTTATTGTAAGTGTTAAGTCGTTAAATTAGTCATTTTCTTCGGTCGTTGGCGCTAATTGCTGCTTTTGCGCTTTGATAACTGTCCACGCTTCGAGCATTACTAAAACACAAACGACTAACACAATAATATCTAAGGTAACTAATAACCAATTACCCGCATTGTAGTATTCTTGCAGTTTAAGTATGCCGGCGAAAAATGCCATCACTAGCACAAATAGCATGGGCACTAATGTGTAACGAGCAGGTCGCCCCATCTTTATTAACATCACAGAAATAACTAACAGTGTTAAACTGGCAAGGATTTGGTTAGTTGAGCCGAATAATGGCCAAATGATCATGCCGCCCGAACCAGACGAACCGCCTGCACCAAACGCTAATAATAAACAACACGCAACAGCAATCAGTGTAGCAATAATGCCATTTCTAAATGCGCTGATCTGATATATCTCGCCCCATTCTTGAATAATATAGCGTTGTAAGCGAACACCTGAATCCATTGTTGTTCCAGCAAACAATACAACCATTACAGCAAGTAAGGTCGACGCAAGTTCAGATGGAATGCCCCAACCTTGGAAGATTAGGTTTGAGCCACCTTGAATAAATGCGCCAACACTGCCAGCACCGAGATGGCTATATACTTCGTGCCACTCCTGCGGGCTCATTGCGAGTGTTACACCACTGACAGCAACAATGGTAATAAGGGCAAGCGAACCTTCACCAACAGCACCTAAATAACCAACGAACCGTGCATCGGTATCTTTATCTAATTGTTTTGAACTGGTGCCGCTCGATACAATACCGTGGAAACCAGATACCGCACCACAGGCAATCGTAACGAATAATAGTGGGATAATACTGGGCGTAGACTCTGCAACTTCGCTATTAAAAGCAGGTGCGGTAATGTCAGGCATAAACATAAATACGGCGCCGTAAAGTAACACTAACCCCACCAATAATTGAACACCATTAATAAAGTCACGAGGTTGTAGCAGCACCCACACAGGTAATAATGATGCGACAGCGGCATATATAAATAGAATGATTATCCAGTTAGCTTTGTCACTTAACCCGAACATTTCTTTTGGCAGTGCCAATGGCATTTCGCTACCTGCATACACGGTTAAGTAAAGCGCGACTACTCCCAACAAACACAAAAACACTAAGTTAAAGTTGCGGCGAATTAACTGACCAATAATTAAGGCAAACACAATCGCAGCCCAGGCTGGCAATACTGCAGTTGGTTGGCTAACAAATGAGTTGGCAATCACCACGCCAAATACCGCGTTAACCATTAACAGCACTAAAAATACCACTATCATAAATAAAGCGCGGGTGCGTTTACCGATAACTTCTTCTGATAGTGCGCCAATTGATTTACCTTTGTGGCGACTGCTCGCCCAAAGTGCGCCCATATCGTGAACACCGGCAAAGAAAATAGTTCCGAGTACTACCCAAATAACAGCGGGTACCCAGCCCCAATAAACCGCAATGGCAGGACCAACAATCGGTGCAGCGCCAGCAACAGAGGTAAAGTGGTGACCCCAAAGTACCACTTTTTTGGTTGGTACAAAGTCAACGCCATCATTAATTTGATGAGCTGGGGTAATGTACTTGTCATCCATTTGGAAAATGCGACTTGCAATAAACTTAGAATAGACAAACCAGCCAAACAGCATGCCGATAATGCCGAGCAATACAATAACGACAGATTGCATAGGTGTTCCTTATAATTGATTATTATTTAAACCAGCTTAAAGCAGCATATTGTAAAAGCAAGTGTTTGGCCTGAGACTTTGGCATAACACGGCGCTATTTATTTCGCTTTGGCTTGAGCTCCTTTATATTTTTAGCTTGATTATTAGGGCCTGTTGACCTTTGCTGTTCTATTTTTGTTCTTTTTAAGCGTGCTTTTATCGCGGCGCTCGGTGTGTGGCCTAGTAATCTAAGCGAATATCGAGCAAAGCTTCCGCGTCCTGCTCACGCCCCTTACCTACATCCATATAGGCAACAATGAGAAAAGTGCGCTCAAAAGAACCGTTCGGCAGCGCTTGCTTGGCTTTTCTACTGTGTTATCGGCTGGCTCACATAGAATAACTATGCCACGCAGCCTCCGCCTTGTATAAAACCCAATCAAACTGCTGCAAAAACGAACTTGAAAGGTCAACAGACCCTAAACAAAGCTCGTCAGCCCTTAAGCAAAAATACGCGAAATAATGGCTTTGCAGTTACTTGGTTAAACAAAGGTTAAACTTTTGGCTAATCACTATTGAGAATCAACTGCCACTGTGAAAGAATTCCCCCAATTAAAAAACATCTTGAGGAAAAGTCATGCGCATTATTCTTTTAGGAGCGCCAGGTGCAGGTAAAGGTACGCAAGCACAATTTTTAATGGATAAGTACGGTATCCCACAAATTTCGACAGGCGATATGTTACGCGCTGCGATTAAAGAGGGTACACCACTTGGTCTTGAAGCTAAAAAAGTAATGGATGCAGGCCAGCTTGTTTCTGATGAAATTATCATTGGCCTAGTAAAAGAGCGTGTTGCTAAAGCTGACTGTGAAAACGGTTTCCTATTAGATGGTTTCCCACGCACAATTCCTCAAGCAGATGCAATGAAAGAAAACGGCATTACAGTTGATCACTGTATTGAGTTTGACGTTGCAGATGAAATCATTGTTGAACGTATGGGCGGCCGTCGTGTACACCCAGGTTCTGGTCGTGTTTATCACGTTGTTTACAACCCACCTAAAACAGAGGGTAAAGACGACGTAACAGGCGAAGACTTAATTATTCGTGATGACGACGTAGAAGAAACAGTACGTAAACGCTTAGCAATTTACCACGAACAAACTAAGCCATTAGTTGATTACTACCGTGCTGAAGCAGACGCAGGTAACACACAGTACCACAAATTAGATGGTACACAAGCAGTTGAAGCAGTCAGTGCACAACTTGCAGATTTACTGGGCTAATACCCAATAAATAAAAAAACCGCCATCTCGGCGGTTTTTTTATATCTGAACGTTAATTATAACTTCTTAAGAGCTGACTCTACTGAGACATAATCAGGTTCTTTTGCTAAATTAGTCACTAACTGCTTATAAACAATCTTGTGGTCTTTATTTAAGATGATCACACCGCGCGCTAATAACCCCATATCTTGTATTAGCAAGCCATAATTTTGGGCAAACTCACGCCATACCGCGTCTGATAAAGTATGCATTTGGGTAATGTTTTCGGCCTTACAAAAACGGCTTTGTGCAAATGGTAAATCCATACTGATAGTAAGCATCACCACGTCACTGTAATTCGCTGCAAACTTATCATTGAAGTGTTTTGTTTGTAAGCTACATACGCCAGTGTCTAGGCTTGGCACTGTGCTAATCATTACCGCTTTTCCTTCAAAGTCGCTTAAAGAGACAGGTGCAAATTTATTGTTTGCCGCTTTGAAATCGGGCGCTTGTTGTCCTAGCTCAACCGCATTACCACGCAAGGTAAGCATTTTACTGTTGGCTGAAATTTTACCAGAATCAGTTTGATTCAGAGGTAATTGATATTGCGCTGCCGCTAGGTTTAAAGACAAAAGAGATGCGCTAATTAAACCCGTTAACGTCATTAAATTTTTTAACATAATAAAAACACAGTTTCTGCTATAAGTAATGTTAATTTAGCACACGTGTAAGACACCGATAAAGTGATAATAATAGTTATCTAATAATGGTTTTCGACACGCGATACAAAACTTAACAATTTGGTGAAATATGCAACTTTGTGAACGAAACTTTTGTAATTTGTTACAATTTTTAGCACAATAGTCTTAGATTTCATGCAGTGCTAGTTAAAACCTACTTCCTGCTCTAAACTTATAAAGACAAAAAATAAGAGTGATAGTATGGCAACCCCAGTTTTAATATGTGATGACTCTCGTTTGGCGCGGCGACAGCTCGCTCGTTCGCTACCAGATGATTGGGACATACAAATTGAATACGCTGAAAATGGTCTTCATTGTTTAGAGCAAATAAAAGCGATTCAACCTGAAATTCTGTTCCTCGATCTCAATATGCCACAAATGGATGGCTACGAAGTGCTGCAAGCAATTAAAGCAGAGAATTTGCACGTGCTGGTGGTGGTGGTGTCTGGTGATATTCAGCCAACGGCCCATGAACGAGTGATGGCACTGGGGGCGATTGATTTTATAACTAAGCCGTGTGATGGCGCTAAGCTAGAAGAGATTATTGAAAAGCATGGCATTAAAGATAAAGCCATGCGCGAGCGCTTGCAGCACTCTCTTGGCGAGCAACTCGATCCTGAACTGCGAGATATCTATCAAGAGATCACTAACGTAGCGATGGGGCAAGCGGGTAACTTACTAGCACGTTTGCTTAACGTCTTTGTTGAACTACCTATTCCCAACGTTAATGTATTGGAAGTCAATGAGCTTTCAATGGCGCTGCAATCAATTGATACCAATGCATCCACATCTGGAGTATGTCAGGGCTTTATAGGCGGTGGCGTATCGGGTGAAGCATTATTGCTACTCAATGATTCAAGTTTTGTTGAAATCGCATCTTTAATGAATTACGAAGGTGAACTGAATCAAAAAGTAGAGCTAGAGCTGTTAATGGATGTGGGGAATATTCTCATTGGCGCAGTATTAACGGGGCTTGCTAAGCAGCTTGATATGCACTTTTCACAAGGGCATCCTGTGGTAATGGGGCAGCATTGTAACGTAGCCGATTTAGTCAGTACTAACCAAGATCGTTGGCAGCGTACGTTAGCAATTGAGATCAGTTACGGCATTGAAAATCACAACGTAAACTGTGATCTAATGCTGTTATTTACTGAAGACTCACTAAAAACACTCAAGTTTAAAACACAATACTTATTAGAAGACTAACACTATGAGCGTAGACTTTGAACTCAATGAAATTCACTGGATGATGGATATGTTTAACACCATAGACGTCGGTTTGGTGGTGTTAGACAGAAAATACAATATTTGTGTTTGGAATGGCTTTATGGAAGCTCATTCTGGTTTGTTACCCAGTGCAGTAAAAGGTAAAGACGTATTCGATGCTTTCCCAGGCATCGATGAAACATGGTTTCGTTCAAAAGCCGAATCGGTATTTGTGTTAAAAACCCGTTCTTTCACCATTTGGGAACAACACCCGTATATTTTTAAGTTTAAAAATTACCGACCAATCACCGGTAAAGCAGATTACATGTACCAAAATGGCACTCTTATTCCGCTGACGAACACCACAGGCGAAGTCTCTCACTTGTGCGTGATTATTTACGACGTGACTGATGAGGCGGTTAACAAACTAGAGCTTGAACAAGCGAATGCAAAACTAGAAGAGTTAAGCCGAGTTGATAGGTTAACGAACCTTTATAACCGGGGTTTTTGGGAAGAAAGCTTTTCAAAAGAATTTAAGCGTCAGCAACGCAGTCAGGCAAAAAGTAGCTTGTTAATGTTCGACATCGATCACTTTAAAAAGATCAATGATTTATTTGGTCACCAAGGTGGCGATGCAGCGCTGTGTTTTGTATCACAAACGTTGAAAAAAGTGCTGCGCGAGTCAGATGTAGCAGGGCGTTATGGCGGTGAAGAATTTGCTGTTACGTTAGTTGATACCGACTTAGATGGCGCTAAAGTATTTGCCGAACGCTTGCGTAAAACCATAGAAGATGCGGTGATCCATTACGAAGAGTCGGAAATCACGCTTACTATAAGCATAGGTATTGCGCAGTTTGATGGTAAATATACAAAATACGAACAGTGGATTGAAGACGCCGATAAAGCACTATATCGTTCAAAAGAAGCAGGGCGAAACACCATTAATGTGGCGTAATTCTGCTGGCTTAGCGTTAGCAAGTTAACATACTTACTAACGCTATTAGCTTACTCAGCTAAAATACCCCAACCGTCGCCGTAGCCATTAAGCGGATTAGCAACCGATTCTAGATAGTTCTCTAAATCAGTAATAAGCTGATGGTCCGGTACCATTTCTACACTCACTAAAACTTCAAACACACCCGTATCTGGGCATTTTTGTTGTTTGGTATTAGGTGCAAGATCGTCCTCGCTAATAACTTTGGCAAACTTGTCTGCATCACTGACTTTTTCAAAAAGAATAAAAAAGTCTAGCGTGTGTGTCTTGGTTAAATCGACACCTTCTTGGTGCATCTCGGCCAAAATTTGCCCATTGTCGTCTGTTGGAAAATCCATCAAGGTACTCACGTAATAATTTATAGCGCTAAGTTTACTGCGTGCGTGAAACGGGGTAAATATGTAATCGTGAATGTTTTTGTTTATTCGCACATTTTGGCAGGTTAGAATAGGTACGGTTGATTTTTAACGTTCTATTTTTGTGCTCGTTGAGCGTGTTTCTATCGCGGAGTTTGATGTTTCGCCGTGTAATTTACGTGAGCTTCAATAACTAAAGGCTGATACGCGTTTAAAGAATCAATCGCCTCCGAATTCATGATTAAAATTAATTGAGTATAAATTGTTCCGCAGCATTCTTATTTTTACAGTGTTATGTTTGTTCTCTTGCTCAGTATTGGCATCGCCAATTGTTTCGAGCATAACTGTAAAAACAGACAACGACGGGTTAAAACGCAACGTCGAGTTATATTTAAATGAACTCAAACAACAGTCATTTTCTCCAAGCATCATTAAAAAAGCCAAAACGCTTACGCAAAATGCGTTAAAACCGTTCGGTTATTACTTACCCACCATTGACGTTAAAGCACAAGATGACGGCGGGCAAGTACACCTCGTTGTTAATGTCGATGCAAAAACGGTGACACAGATTAGCCAGCTCGATATTCAGATTTTTGGTGACGCTGCAAAGCAAAAAGAAATTAACGAACAGATTGCAAAACTTAACTTGGCGGTTGGTCAGGCGCTTAATCATAGCGCGTATGAAAAAGCAAAAAGCCAGATCAGCTCAGTGCTTTTCGAATATGGCTATTTTGACACAAAGTGGTTAAAGCATGCCATTGAAGTACGCCGTGGTACTTACAGCGCGGTTATTCGATTACATGTGGATTCGGGAATTCGCTATAAATTTGGCCCTGTTGTACTAGATAAAGAAATAAAAGCGTACGAGTTGGTGCACCGTTTAAATCCAATGGTTGTTGGCAATCCATATGATAACAACACGGTAACTGATTTTAATATTCAACTGTCAAACATGCCTTACTTTAAAAGTGTGCGTGTATATCCCGATATTATTAATCGTGAAAATGGTGAGATCTCGGTTATCGTACAACTGCTGCATAAACCTGAGAACAGTTTCGAGGTCGGTGGTGGTGTAAGCACCGACGATAACGGTTTAAAGTTACGGTTTAAATGGACTAAACCATGGATCAGCGAAAATGGCCATTACCTTGAAACCAATATTGAAGCCAGTCAAGTAGACCCACAAGCACGTATTAGCTATACCATTCCGGTGAACGATCCGAATAATGATGTTTGGCGTTTTGGCGCGGGTTATATTTATGACGATAATAAACTATCTCGAAAAGCAACTGTGCAAGCACAACGACAATGGCTGACAGAGAGTAATTGGATCCGTACTGCGTTTTTAAAGTATGAAATCGAAAATTATGAAATAGACAGCACGCATTATCACAGCAATATGGTACTACCGGGCATTAGTTACGCAAGAAAACGTACGTTAGGTGGAACTACGCCATATTGGGGTGAGCAGTTGTTAATTTCTACCGAGTTTGCCAGTGAAAGCCTCGCATCCGATACAGACTTAGTAAAAGTGCAGCTATTAGGTCAACGTCTTACCACCTTTGCTGAGCGTCATATGTTATTTGGCCGCATTAATATAGGCGCCATAATCACCGACGATATTAATGATGTACCAATTTCGATGCGCTTTTTTGCTGGTGGTGATAAAAGCATTCGCGGTTATCGTTACGAGTCGGTGGCACCAAAAATTAATGATCAAGTTGTTGGTGGGCAGTACTTAGCGACTACCAGTGCCGAATATAACTATCGCTTTTTACCGAATTGGCGGGCCGCGTTATTTATTGACGCTGGTACTGCAACCAACGATTTCGAAGATAAAATTCAGGTAGGTACAGGCCTTGGTTTGCGATGGTTAACGCCAATTGGCCCGGTACGAATTGATTATGCCTTTGCTGTTACTGATGACACGCGTACAGGTCGCTTTAGTATTACCATAGGGCCAGAAATATGAGTGAAACGGTAACTAAAACCCCGCTTACGAAAACGGTTTTACGCGTGTTTCGTAATCTATTTTGGTCTTTGTTAGTACTGCTTATTGGATTAGTCGCGCTGGTATTCAGTGGTGTTGGTAATCAACTGATAGTCTATGGTGCAAACAAACTGGTGCCAAATCTTTCTATTTCCATGAAAGACGATCCTTTGTTACGCGGCGGTCAGTTTAGCGTTAATTATAAAAATGAACAGTTAGCGCTTACGTTAGTTAATGCGCAGCTTGATGTGCGTTTTTATAGTTGTGCGGCAATATGTGTGAAGCAGTTTAACGCGCAATCTGTTGCGGTTGAGTTAGCAGCAAGTAAAAATACCCAAGAGCCTGATACGCAATCGCCACTTGGCAAAATAGAGCTGCCAATGTCGCTAGCGGTAAAAACATTTTCAATAAAATCATTTCGTTTTACCCAAGGCGAGTTGGCGCTTGATGTCACTGAGTTTTTTACCCAACTTAATGCGCAAAAGAGTGAACTGACCGTTGAACGCTTAGCAGTAAATAAGATTAAGTTAGCGTTGCCTGCACAAAATAAAGAAACCAGTGCTACAAAAACAACATCGCCAATAACGATGCCAAAAATATCGCCACTGCATTTTGAAACCCCACTTGATTGGCAAATAAACGCGCTACGTGTATCGCAATTCGAACTAGCGCAAGCAGACGTATCGCAAGTGATCCGCAATGTATCGTTGCAGGCAAAGCAGCAAGCAAGTGATTTAAATGTTATTCACTTAAGCCTTGATTATCAGGACATCAGTGCGGCACTGAACGGCGCGTTGTCACTAGCAAACCATAACCCAATAAGCTTAACCGCAACCGTTGAACACCCAAAACACGCTATTAAGGCGAATCTTGAAGGTGATTTAAGTGCATTAACAATAAGCAGTGAATTAACGGGCTTATACAGTGCATCACTTAATGGCAGTGCATCGCTGCTGAATGAGCAATTACCGTTTGAACTGAACGTTTTATCAAAGCACTTAGAGCTAGTACAAGACGATAAAACAATCGCCGTAGATGACGCAAGCGTTAGTGCAAAAGGCGATTTGACCGCTTTTGACTATAGTTTGAACACAAAGCTAAGTGTTACAGATATGCCAAAGCTTGCGATTGATGGTGAGGGCAAAGGTAACTTCTCTGAACTCAATATTGAACGCTTGGGTATCGAAAGTGAAAAGAGTACATTAACACTCGCAGGTAAGGTCAATTGGCAACAAGGCGTTGATGCCTCTATTTCAGTATTATCTGAGAATATTAGCACTGAGGAATTTTTGCCTTCGGTTGCTTCTAATTTAGCGCTAAAAGGTGACTTGGCGGTACACGCAAATGGTAACAAGTGGCAACTCGATATTCCGGAATTTGCCGTTGCCGGTCAAATAAACAATGCGCCTATCGATGCGATTGTTGCGATGAAAGTTGATGATCGCCTAAAAGCGTCAATATCTAAGTTACAGATTACCAGTGACAAAAATCAATTAACGTTACACGGTGAAATAACAAAAGAGTGGGATATTTCAGGTAACCTGAATTTAGTAAACCCCGATACGCTTGACCCAAGGCTGTCAGGACACGGAAACGCTGAGTTTAAAATTACTGGCGAACTCGAAAAACCAAAAGCGCGCTGGCAAGCAAATTTAAAACAGTTGGCATTTGAAGAGTACCGAATTGATGCGCTAAGCAGTGAAGGCCATGTTGATGTTGCAAAAAATTATTTAAGTAAGATTGCATTTGATGCCAAAGGGATCTCACTTGATGATCAGCCAATTCATGCGGTTTCTGTTTCGATAGAGGGCGACTTAAAGCAACATCTGGCTAAGCTATCGTTAGAATCTGAAACAGTAAATGCAAAATCACAAATTAACGGTGGTTTAATCAACAACCAATATGCTGGTAGCGTAAATAAGCTGGCGCTTAAAAATCAAAAAATCAATTTAACCAATCAGCAAGCGATAGATTTCAGTTATCACGTAAACTCTGGGCAAGTTAATGTTAGCGAACATTGCTGGCAAGGCACTAATACAGCCTTTTGTTTAAAACCATTAACGGCATCGGCCGAGCAAGGTGAATTATCGTTAGCATTAAAGCACTTTGATCTTTCTGTATTAACGTTAGCGCTTCCTAAAACCATAGCGCCTGCAGGCCAATTAGTCGGCCATTTAGATGCACGCTGGCAACATGGCAAATTATTGAGTTTAAATAGTGAGATCAAATCCAGCGATGTTAATTTTGCAATCAACGAAAGCTTTATTAAAACGCAAGTGCCAATCGAACAGTTTTATTTGAACGCTAAGGCGGATCAAAAAAACGTAATGCTAGACGCAAACTTAGCATCGTCCGTGCTCGGCAACATTATTAGTGATATCGATATTACTGATGTGACCGGAAAACGTGCGTTAACCGGCAAAATACAATTACAAGCGCTCGATTTTAGTAATTTAACCGGCTTTAGCCAGCAAATTGATAAGCTCGACGGTGAACTTAATGCCGATGTTACTTTATCAGGTAGCGCGTTTTCGCCACAAGTAAACGGAAAACTAGCTTTGCAAGGGCTTGCGTTTCTCGCGCCATGGACGCCATTGAGCATTGAACAAGGCAATATGGCTATAAACTTTAATGATCACAGTGCTAATCTCAACGGCGAATTATTTGATAGCAATAAAGGCAGCTTAGCGCTTGATGGCCAAGCAAATTGGCAAGGCGAACCGAGTGTGAGTGCTAATATTAAAGGCAATGGTTTTAAAATCGCCCTTGAGCCGAATTTGTGGTTTGCAATATCACCAAATATTAATATGACCTATGAACAGCAATTCGCCAATGTCTCAGGGCAAGTCCGTGTCGTTGATGGCCGCATTAAAGTAAAAGAACTACCTGAAGGTGCTGTAAGTGTTTCCGATGATGAAGTTATTGTCGATGCTGCTAAACAAACAAAGAAACCGTTACCAATTCGCTACGGTATCGACCTTTCAGTTGTCATTGATGACAATGTGCGTATTGATTCGTTTGGTTTACGTTCAAAGTTAAAGGGCGATGTGCTATTTAAACAAGTAGGCGATACGCCGCTGATTGCAACGGGTGAAGTGGCGTTATTAGAAGGTTACTATCGCGGGTTAGGGCAGGAGCTACAAATCGAAAAAGGGCAAATCGCCTTTAATGGTGCGGTTGATAAACCGCTACTGAATGTAAGAGCTATTCGTAATCCTGACCTTACTGAAGACGGTGTTATTGCTGGCATAAAACTCACCGGTGGTGTTGAACAACCACGCCTTGAAGTATTTTCAGATCCCAAAATGGATCAAGCTATGGCGCTGTCTTATTTATTGTCAGGGCGTCCGCTTAGCGATTCTAATTCATCGAGTGATGGCATGTTAACCCAGCTTTTATTATCGCGCGGTCTTGCGCGTGGTGAGGGCAGTATTACAAAAATCGGTGAAGCAATCGGTATTGAAGATGTGTCGTTATCATCACGCGGCAGTGGTGAAGAAACCAAAGTAGAGATTTCAGGTTATGTCGCGCCCGGCATTCAAGTGCGATACAGTATTGGCATATTTGATTCGATGAGCGAAGTTGCAGTGCGTTATCAATTACTACCAAAACTGTATATTGAAGCGATTAGTGGCCTAAATGATTCGCTCGATATTTTATATAAATTTGATTGGGACTAATAATGATAAGAAAAACCCTAATATCGCTGGTTGTAGGCGCGTTGGCTGTTACCAGCACAGCAAGCCAAAGCAATGATAAGCCATTATCACCTGCCAAAGTGATAGCACAATCAAGCCAAAATGAATGGCGTGCGCTCGATTTAGAAAACACGTTAATACTATCGCTAAACACTGGCGATGTAGTAATTGAGCTAAACCCGTTGCTTGCTCCTAATCACGTTGCTAACTTTAAAAAGTTAGTACGAGAAGGGTTTTATAAAGACTTAAATATTTATCGTTTTGTAGAGGGCTTTGTTGCGCAAGGTGGTGATATTTCCGAAAAGAAACAGCCGAAAACAGCCAGCAAATCCATCACCGCGGAATTTGTAAAAACAACACAAAAGCCAATCGCGATTCAGCTAGTGGATGTACAAGATGGTTATGCTGATAAAACCGGCTTTTTAAATGGTTTTGCTGTGGCGCAAAATGCGGCGAGCACCCAAACATGGCAAACCCACTGTATTGGTAATTTTGCCATGGCAAGAGGCAACGAGCTTGATAGTGGTGGTACAGAATTTTACGTGATTTTGGGCAATCACCGTTATTTAGATTTAAATATCACATCGTTTGGGCGCGTTGTAACGGGTATTGAGCATATTCAACGACTAGATAGAAAACCAAAAACGACTATTGAAGATGTTAGCTTTAATCCAATTCGCAATTTTGTTGTGGCAGCAGATTTAAGCGATTCGCCAGCGCATAATATTGAAGTGATGAAAACCAACAGTGATAGTTTTAAGCAGTATATTGAATCACGACGCAATCGCCCGGAACCTTGGTTTCACCACCAAGCAAATTACATCGATGTCTGTGGCTTAAATGTGCCTAAGCGCGTAAAAACCACAGAAAAATAAAGATAGTTTAAGTAACTGCTTATTGGCGGTTACTTTTTAACTTAAATTGTGTTGTCGCAAAATCGGTAGAGCGATACGGGTTGATATCTAAACCACCACGACGTGTATAGCGTGCAAATACTTCAAGTTGCGTCATAGAAAACTTATTCTGAATATCGCAAAACAAGCGCTCGACACATTGTTCGTGAAATTCGTTATGATTTCTAAATGAAATAAGGTACTTGAGTAAACTCTCATGGCATATTTTTTTGCCGGTGTAGCGGATCACCACCGATGCCCAATCTGGCTGTGATGTGATCAAGCAGTTAGACTTTAATAAATGGCTATACAGTGTCTCAGTCACAATCTCATTGCTCGCATCAGCTTTGAGTAGCTCGGTATTGAGATCGTATTCACTTACTTCAATATCTAAGTCATCTAAACACGTGCCAGTAAACGGGGTTGGCATTAAGCAATCGAAATCGTCGGCATTGAAAAGTTTTACAACCACATCGCAATTTGCCGATTTAGATAAATCGCTGGTTAGAATTTGCTGAACCTGCGCCATAGAATCAAATTTAGTTTGGTTAAAGCTGTTTAAATACAGTTTAAATGACTTTGATTCAATAATATGGCTGCTGGTGGCTGGGAAAATGAACTCAGCAACTGCAACGACTGGCTTACCTTTTTGATTTAACCAAGAAAGCTCATAGCCTGTCCATGTATCTTCGCCTTTAAATGGCAATGCACTTTCATCGATATTTAAATCGTCGCGATTAAGTTTTCGTGCAATGGGAAACAGTAACGATGCATCGTAACTGTCTTTATATTCGGTTTGTTGTCCGAGTAATGCACCTTTTAATTCAGGCGCGTCTTGGTAATGTGACATAATCAGATTAAAATCGGTAAAATAATTAACTATTGTAACGAATAAATTGGGCAAAGGCAGTATGTCAATTAGCGAAAACTTACAACGCGTGTACACGGAAATTACGCAATTAGCACAGCAAAAAACAGGGCAGGCACCACGCGTGTTTCACGATAGCGATTGGCCAAGTCCATGTGAAATACCAAATAGTGTCGAAAATGATTCGGTTGCTTGGCAGCAAGTGGCGCAAAACGGCAATATGCAGGCGTTAGAAAAAGCCCTTGAAACACAATTTCCAGCGGCACTTCAGGCCTATTTTGGCAGCTTTTACAGCGATAATTTATTTGCCAGCTATCAAGAACATAATCTTTGTTTGTTGCAAGCTTGGAGCGAACAAGACTTTGATCGGTTGCAGCAAAATATAACCGGCCATGTGCTTATGAAGCGCCGATTAAAACAGGCTGATACGGTATTTTTTGCAACCTGTGAAGAAGATGATTTGCTACTTGTAATGAAATTAGAGGATGCAAGTATCTGGCTTGAATACCTTGGCAAAGAACCACATCATAAATTAGCAGACTCAATGGAAGCATTTTTAGCTGACTGCTCTGGTCTCTACTACGCACAATAACGTTTAATATCAAGGTGATTAACTATGTGGTCGTGCTTGCGAGCCAAAGCACCATCACCTACGTTGAAAAATTGCCGTGACAGCAACAGTCAAAATTTTCGCTCTGTTGCAGAATCGTTTTTGTCGAAGAAAAAGCGGTAATTAATGTAATTACTATCATAAGGCGCGCTTTGCGCCTTATTGCTTTATTGAAATTACTGAAAGTCCCATGAAATATTAGATACCAGCTCACAGGTATCACAGCGAAAATCGAACAAGCCAAACCATGGCTCCTCTAAGCGCCAATCACCGTCACATTTTGGGCATTTACGCGACAACTCTTGCTCTTTTGATAACCCGCCCACTCGGTATAAATAGTAATACACCGGTTTTTTCGTAAGGAAGCGAATGCGCTTTGATAAATCCATCCCGCGTCTAAAAAGGTCACTATCAATATCGGCTAATTCTTTAATTGCTGCAAATTCACAGCGTGTTGCACCATTGATTTGAATTTGGTCGCAGGCTTGCCAATCTTCTTGCCACTTTAGCAGGGCTTTAAAGTCACCATTGGCAACAGCAGGCACTTTATAGAGTGGTACGGGCATAAAGTCGTCACCACAGTATAGCGGGCTACAGGTATGCAAATAGGTAGTATATAAAATATAGCTCGATGGTGATGAGCAAGCGTCAGAGCCATTGGAATGAATATCTTGCCCAATTACTTTTACTTTTGGCTGTAATAAGCCAGCTTCATTGAGTTTCTCTAAGCTAAATTTTACAAATGGACTGTGATTTAATGGATGCAGTGCGTCTTCTTCTGGGCACATAACACGGGTAATAAAAAAGCCATCTTTTAGCGTTGTTGGAAATTCTTCCCCGATAATTTGGCCATTAAAGCGCAGTGCATTAACTAAACGCACTATGGCTTGTTCAGCCGCATCGAGTGTGGTGTCTTGATAGCAATCAAAGGTAAGGTCGACAATGTACATGGGATTATTTATTTTCTAGCAGGGATAACAATTTATCGAGCTTAGCTTCGATACGATCGAGTTGCGTTTGCGACGCACTTGAGGTTTGTTCTGGCTGTTGCACTTGCTTTAGTGTTTGACGTTCAAAATCGCTTGGGCTTTGTTTATAACGTGCAAGCACATCAATAATGATAGGCATTGGCACCGGTTGAGGTAAATTTGCTTTTACGAGTGCAACGTTGGGTTGCTTGTTGGCAGCTAACAGCTTACTGATAGTTGCGATGACGATATCTTGCATAAATGTGCCCTTTTAAAACCATTGGGCAATTTTACTGTAATCTAACGGAGCAGGCTATCGAGTTGATCGATAATTTCACACCAATCAGCGTCTTGCTCGATTGATTCTTTAATAAAGCTCGCTTGGCTTTGGCTCCAAAATGGCGCATCGGCAAGTATTAGGCTTGGTGAAATTTTATGGGTAGCGATAAATTTTTCAATCGCTTCATCTGTCGAATCGAGCCCAAGTTGTGAAAACAGATCATTCATTGCATGCGAACCTGATTCCATAATATTGCTCCTATGTTTGCTAAAGAAGGTTGTTTTAACGCTATAACTATAGAATAGCTCAAATAATGTGCTAACTTGAAGTGTGAACAATAATAATAAAGGAAGATATTATGGCCGCTGAAACATTAGCAACCCCAGCGTTAGATACCGAATTAAAAGCCAGCTATTTAACCGCAGAAGACTGCAAAATCGCAGCAAGTGTATTGTATCAAGCGTATCACGATGATGAGTTATTTCAGCAAATCTTGGGATACGATAAAGCAAATAAAGGTGCTTACGAGAAAAAACTCCGCTTATTAATACGTGAAGAGCTAGCTAGCTTTTGGCAAAGCCATCAGCATATTATCGGCGTATTTGCCGGTGACAATTTGCTCGCGGTTAGCTGTGTGCAAAAAGCCAATGATGCTTTAGCTGCGGACAGAGTATGGCACTGGCGCTTAAAATTAATGCTCAACACCGGAGTATTATCTACCAATCAGCTTATCGAAAAAGAAAAAGCAATCCACCAAGCCGTCGCAAGCTTCACTGATTGCTGCTTTATTAGCTTATTTGCAGTCGATCCTCATGTGCAACACCAAGGTATCGGCCGCTACTTATTAAGGGCAATTGATGACGTTGTTAAATCTGATGGGGCGCAAGCAAGTGCGGTGTTCATTACACGGGAACGTTTTCACGATTTATTTATAAGTGAAGGTTACCAAGGTGAAACTGAACTTACATTTACCAAAGTGTCTGGAAAACTGTTTGTTAAGCAAAAGGGCTAAGTCGCTTTCTGACAAATAGTGTGTAGGAAATATCTCACAATGATGTGAGTTTGTGATGCTTTAAGTGCTGTAAATAGCACTTATTTTCATTTAACTCTATGTAATACAAGAAAAATTATAATATGTATAAAAGATTAATAAATTTAGAATCAATTTACCTCATTACATTAGTCACAAATTCTCACTATTATTAACATCAACAAGGAAGCAAACATACAGGAAGTATGTTTTATGCCAAGGAATGGAATTTAGGCATAGATACAGGGCGTATCAAGGGAACAAAGGACAAGGATGCAGGGATGGCGGTGCACTAAATGAGTTAGTGTTTTGCAAAGATGCAAAAGGGATAAACGCAGGAGCGTTTAAAGGATGGTTTAGGAAAAACCAAAATACAGGGAAAGGCTAGGAGCAAAGAGGACACCTCAGGATGAGGGTAGGAATTGGGACAAGGATAGCCAGGGAAGCATGGATTGGTTTCCTTCAATGGATGAGAAATGGATGTGCGAAAGCATAAATGGTGATGGATAACCAAGGAAAAATGGATGTTTTTTCGAATTTGAGGCGCGGCATTATGTTGCGCCTTAGCTTTTTCTGACGTACTAAAAATTAGTTTATTTTATGTGGCGGCACATCAACACTAATTACTTTGTCATTTTCTAAATTAACGACGCCATTGTAACTGTCTTCGCCATTACTCGAAAACTCCCAAACAAAAGTTGATTTAAGCCCTGGTTTTCCATTTTTTAAAATACCGATACGTTTTTTGGTACACGCAATACTAAGAAACTGTACATTCAGTTTTTCGCTATGGCGATTGGCATATTCTCTTGCACTTTCAGCAGCTTGTCGGTCAAGCCAAAATAAGTAGATCAGTGTAGCAACCGCCAGAATAAGCCAAATTGACGCCATAACGTTACCTAATAATTATTGTTGAAATAGTTTTCCAATTGCACGCGAAAGGGCTTCGCTTCTATTTTGCATTCGGATCATTGCTAACATATGAGGGCGTAAACTTGGAATTGCAACAAGATCAGCAAAAATGCCACCAAAAACATCTTGGTCGTGCTCTGATGCAAGGTAATCCATAAGAGCGACAACATGATTTTCGAGCACATGCCAGCAGCGTCCTGTGAGCGTTAACACAGTATCAAGGTTAAGCAAGGTTGGTGTCGTTACTAATATTGCGACAGCACGTTCTAAAATACCAGTGGCAGAAGTATTCGACATCATGCGTAAGTAGTTAATGATATTTTCACTGTTTTGTTGTTTAACGGCGTTTTCAAACTGAACGTACAACGCTTCAGTTAAAGCAACCGAAATTGCACTGTGTTCAAGGGTTGCAGCCAATGAATTAACAACGGGCTGTGGTAACTGATCTAATGCTTTTATTAAGTTGTTTTGATTGGTATCTGTTAAGCGCATTGCAAAATCAGCGATGCCTTGCAAGCCAAGTTGCTGCCATTCATTAAAACCAAGCTTACCGCTAAAATAAAGTTCTACATGTTCATAGTAGGTTGATGCGCTTTGTTTTAGTTCTTTTTTAATAATGGCATTAAACGCCGCGAGTTTATTTGCGTTTGGTGTAAATACATACGGGTTATTATCGAGCTGGCTTTGCGCTTCATCATTACCCGTAAGTTGATTTCCAAGTGCCTCGAGTACCATAGATGCAAAATGATTGCGGCTTGCTTGAACCAGTTTACTTTGTTCGTCGAGCGGCATTTTCAAAAACCAAATGTAGGGCGTTTCTGTCTCGTGGCTATTCCAAAATTGAATCGCTAAAAACGCATGTTGTTGCAATGGAAATGGATAGGGGATTTGATTATTTTCTATTTGCGAAAATGTTTGCTTATCAATTTTTTGAATGCGGCGACCCATGTCAAAAACGCGCCATGTTGTGCCTGCATTATCAAGAAGTTCGCCAAGGCTTGAGATAGTGTGTTGCATTAATAATAATCCATTCGAGCATTTTGCTCATTATACAATGAAAAGCAGCGAAGTTTTGATAAAATACGTGAATAGCTAAGTAATATAACACCGATATGATCATTCAACTGCTCGACGAATTAAGTGACACGTTAAAAGTACATCAACTGTGGTCAAACACACCACCAAATACTGCAGCATTCGCATCTACTGCGCCATTTTGTTATGACACAATGCGGTTTGAACAATGGTTACAATTTGTATTTATTATCAAAATGAAGCAACTCGTTGCCGCAAATCAACCGTTGCCAAAAGGTGCCAATATCACGCCGATGGCAGAGCAAATGTTAGGCGATTATCCAAAAGTGATTGATGTGATTAAAAAATTAGATAAGGCGCTTAATTAATGTTTGGTGAATTACCGATTTTATATCGTGATGAACACTTTATTGCGATTGATAAACCGTCGGGTTTATTAGTGCATCGCTCTTTTTTAGATAAACGTGAAACTCATTTTGCGATGCAGATGCTACGCGACCAAATTGATCAACATGTGTTTCCGCTTCATCGGTTAGACAGGCCTACTTCTGGTGTGTTGTTATTTGGTTTAAGTAGTGATGTAGCGCGTACCGCAAGTTCACTCTTTTCAGAGCATAAGATCAGCAAGCGGTACTTAGCCCTAACACGTGGGTTTGCGCCAGAGTCGTTACATGTGGATCATGCACTCAAATATAAACACGATAAGATTGCCGATAAGTTTGCCGATAAAGAAAAACCAGCGCAAGAAGCACAAACTGACTTTAAGTGTTTACACCAAGCTGTGATCAATAAACCACTTGGTAAGTTTCCAACGGTGCGTTATTCACTGGTAGAGTGTTTACCAAAAACTGGCCGTAAGCACCAAATTAGGCGCCATTTAAACCATATTAATCATCCTATTTTGAATGATGCAAATTATGGTGATAACAAGCAGAATCATTTTTTCCAGCAAGAGTTTGGTTTAAATCGCTTGATGCTATTTGCTAAAGAACTCACTTTTGAGCATCCCTTTAGTAAGCAGACAATTCATATTGAGGCCTCGATAGGCGAGCCGGAGCTTGAACTATTTAAGCGCTTAGGCTGGCCAGGTGAAGAAAAAGATTATCGGTTGCTAAAATAACACCTGATTGCCTAAACTGATTTTGGTGCCAGCGTTATTAATTTGGGAGTAAGTTAACTACCTCATCTGCGAGGTTAAAGATGTGGGGCATTACACATTAATGAAGTTGGATTAGGGCACTAACACTAGGAGAGAAAATGGCAAATATTAGGTGTTTTATTGGTACCGTTTACGGGGGGGCAGAAGCCCTTGCCGAACAACTAGAGTCAATTGCACAGTCAAAAGGTCATGGATTTGAACTCTATAACCCAGGCAGTATCGCTGACTTTGTTTCAAGTGATGTGATTTTGGTAGTTACATCAACAACTGGGCAGGGGGATATTCCTTTTGAGCTTGAATCTTTGTATTTGGCCCTTAAATCGGAGTTTCCGTTAATTTCTAATAAGCCATTTGCTGTGATTGCAATGGGAGACAGTAGTTATGGCGAAACTTACTGTGGTGCTGGCAGAAAATTTAGAGAGTTACTCATTGAGTTGCAAGGAAATGAAGTGATAGATCTGTTAAAGGTCGATGCGAGCGAACACTTTGATCCTTTGCCGGTGGCGGCACCTTGGTTTAACTCACTGCTTGAAACATTAGATAAGTAATTGTTAGTGAGAGATTGAAAAAAAGCGGCATATTTGCCGCTTTTTTTATTCTTTATCTTCAAAGGCTGCTTTTTCTTCAGCAAGCTCTTCTTTTAGCTTTCTAATTTTAAGCCCTAACTCTTGGCCACGATAGCGAGCGTAGTATGTACAACCAATAAACATACAACTGGCAAAAAGCAGCTCAAGCAAAACAAAAATCATCTCATTTTGCGTCACCCATAAGGAGGTAAAGCCATGCAAAAAATAGATAATGACAATAAAGTTAGCCCAAGCATACGTGTAAGGTTTATCTTGAATAATACCTTTTAGTGGTAGTAATAAAGGCACAATGTAAAGGCCAATAACGAACCCTGTGCTGTAACCTTCACGTGGTGATAACCAGAGTAACCAGGTTGGCATTAAAATTAATAACCCAATGTAACCGAATAGCGCAATTTTTTGATAGCGCTTTGTAATTGCTTGTTTCTCTATTTTACTCATTGTAATTGCTTAATTAGTTTAGCGAGTCGATTGCCAACACTTTGGCAAATGGCGATTTCGTCCTGACTTAAATTACTTGAATTTGTAAGCCCAGATACATGGCTTGCACCGTACGGGGTGCCACCAGTTTGTGTGGCTGATAACGCTGGTACATCGTAGGGTACGCCGCATAACAGCATGCCGTGATGCAACAGAGGCAATGCCATTGACAGTAATGTTGATTCATTACCGCCATGTTGACTGCTTGATGACGTAAATACAGCAGCGGGCTTATCAATCAATTGACCGGCTAACCATAAATCACTAGTAGTTTCCCAAAACTGTTTTGCTGGTGAGGCCATCATGCCAAACCGTGTTGGACTACCAAAGGCAAGGCCCGCACAATTTTTTAAATCGTCAATGGTCACAACTAGGTCGTCAGAATCATCGCTGAAACAGCGAATTTTTACGTCGATGCCGGCGTGTTGTGCTGCGTCGCTGATCTCGTACGCCATATTTTTTACTGAATCGGTACGAGAATGATACAGCACTAATAAATAAGACATTAGATAATTGCAAGCACGCTTTCAGGTGGACGGCCAATTGCTGCTTTGCCATTATTGATAACGATTGGGCGCTCAATTAATTTAGGGTTAGCAACCATTGCATCAATTAATGCGTCTTCGCTTGTTTCATCTTTTAGATTAAGCTCTTTGTAAATTGTTTCTTTAGTGCGCATTAATTGACGCGCAGAATCAAAATTTAATAGGGATAAAAGTTGTTTAATATCCTGCGCGCTTGGAACGTCTTTTAAATATTCAACAATCTCAGGAGAAACGGCATTTTCTTCAAGCAATGCAAGGGTTTCACGTGATTTTGAACAGCGAGGATTGTGAAAAATTTTAACAGTCATAGGATTCTCAAATCTATTTTTTGCGTGATTGTAATGTGCTTACAGATGAAATTAAAGTTTCGCGAGCTCTTTTTGCATTAGGCGATATTCTTTTAATCGCGCTTTTAAGCGTTGCTGCTTAATGTCATCTTCCGTATCCACATGATTCAATGCTTTTTGTACTTCGTTTGAAGCTTGAGCATAGGCGCCATAATCAGTGTAAATGCTGGCTCTTAATTCATGGTAAGACGCTTTGTCATCTTGCTCTTTATATGTTTGTGCTAGCAGTTCTTTACCTAATACATGTCCTGGTTTTTCGAGCAAAAAGTACTTAAGTAATTGGTGTGCCAAATCGAGTTTGCCTGCTGTTATAGCCGCATTGGCATAATTGAGCGTGACCACCTGATTATTAGGTTGGCGTTGGTACTCTTTTTTTAGCATGGCGAGTGCTTCGTCGTATTTTTTCTGACCGAGCAATAAATCGGTTTTTGAATCAAGAATAAATAAGCTGCCCGGTACTTTTTTCTCTAAATCAGTGAGCAGGTCGTTTGCCTCATCATATTTCTCTTGGTCTATCAGTGTTAAGGCAAGGCCATACTCTGCTGCTGTGGTAAGTGCAAAACGATTAATGCGTAAATGTTTACGAAATTCTTGTTCTGCTTTCGCGCTTTCTTGCCCGTAGCGTGCAATTACGCGTGCTTTTGCTAACGAGAAATCTAACGACGAATCGATAAAGCGTTCAGGGTATTGCAGTGCGCGCATACGCACATCTGAAACACGAGAATCGGGTAATGGGTGAGTCAGTAAGAATGCCGGTGGTTTGGGCATATGACGCATTTGATCGGCAAGTTTTGCTAAAAATTCGCTTGATTCTCTGGGATCAAATCCGGCGCTATTTAGTGTTTGCATGCCAATGCGGTCAGCTTCTTGTTCTGCACCTCGGCTGTGCGTTAACTGACTTAGTTGCGCTTGTGTTTGGCTTGCAGCCAAAATAGCCATACCTGCGTCGGGGGCAATCATGGTTGTTAAAATGCCGGCTATCATCCCTGCGATGGTGAGTCCTTGATTGTCTTTGGCTTGTTGTAAACGCCTTGCTAAGTGACGTTGTGTTACGTGAGCGATTTCGTGTCCAAGTACTGACGCCAGCTGGCTTTCGTTATCGGCGTTCATAATTAGGCCCGTATGCACGCCAACATGACCGCCGTAAAAGGCAAACGCATTTATATCTGTGCTATTAATCCAGAAAAACTCAAACGGGAAGCGAATGTCATCAGCATGAGCAACAAGACGATTGCCAATATTGGTAAGGTATTCATCAAGTGCGGGGTCTTGCATTACACGTGAGGTGCCACGCACTTGCATCATCATAATATCGCCAATGGCGCGTTCTTTTTCGATAGATAATACTTGTACTGCAGAGGTGCCGAGATCGGGTAACTTAAAATTACTTTGAGCCACAACAGGAAGCGATAGTGCGAAACAAAAGCACGTTAGCTTTTTTAAAAGGCTGGGTTTTGGCATGTTATTCCTTTTTTTGTAGCATTTCATTTGCCATTAAATGAGCGAGTGCAAGTTCATCCTCACAAGCGTCGGCTGTGCGTTCTGCTTTTTGGTAGTATTCTTTAATCGACACACCCGATACTTTTATAACGTTTAGTTCGCTCTTTAAAAATTCAATGGTTTTATGCACTATTTTATGTGAATGCAAAATTAACGCTTTGTCTGCTTCATCACCGCGTTGAAAATAAAACTGGATGTACTTATGGAGCTGATTAATTCGCAGCACATTGCGCATTGCATGGGGATCCCATACTTTAAATTCCATCAATTTATTTTCTTTTACGTATTGGTCGATTTCTTTGTCTTTGGCATAAGGAAAGGCAAAAAGTTCAAAACCACGTTCCGTAAATACTTGGTAAAGGGCAAGTCTTGGTGGGTTATCGCATTTAATTTCACCGTTTTCGAGTTCTTCGCCACCAAGGAGTGCTAAGTTCCAGTTGCGTTTATCGGTAATACGCTTAATCGCGTTATCAAAGCCATGACTAAATACACCTTCAGCTTCACCTACAGAAGCTGCCACCAAATGATAAAAAGGCGGTAGTTCACCCCAATTTAACTGTTTTTTAAACCAGTTAATGTCTTTTAACGTGGGGTTTTTCGGTAGTTCGTTTTTTTTATTTTGTTTTGTCATAAACAGAAAGCTAATATGATCAAATTCGGCTTGTATACTGTGAATTTAGCATAATCATCAAAAACATGCTTGCGCTTTGTAAATTACTGAGCGGTAACTGCTTTATCAAGCTGTTTCATGGTGCGTTTTGTGATAACGTTAATTGCGTAAAAGACATGTTTTTTATTCTGTATGAAAGATTTAACAGGGCTGAAATGTCCTCAATTATTTGTTCAATTTAAATATCTATTAAAACAAAACAATACGGCCAATTATGTGGTGTTTAAGTTTGCTCAAGATGCACAGCTTAACGATGTATTTCGCTATCTTGACAACCAACAGCGAACCTATACATGGCAATCTAATGTATTAACTGTAACTAACCCCATTGAGGAAGCGAATTAGTGTTACATATTTTTAAACAATGGTACTCGCGCAAGTTTTCAGATCCAAATTCAATTACATTATTAATGCTGACGCTGGGTTTAGCTGCGGCATTTTATTTTTTTGGTACGTATATTATTCCGGTTATGGTGGCTTTAGTTATCGCATATCTATTAGATTGGCCGGTACAAAAACTAATGCATACGGGCGTGTCTCGCGTTATTTCTAGCACTTTGGTGATGTTGATATTCAGTGGTGTAGTTGTATCTATTGTGGTTGGTATTATACCGGTGTTATGGCACCAATTATCAAATTTTGTGCAAGATTTGCCTTCCATGTTAGAGCAGGGAAAAGGGTATTTAATGACGCTTCCGAGTAATTATCCTGAATTGGTTAACCCTGAGCAAGTTAAATCGATATTGTCGTCTGTGGAAGGGCATGCAGTGACGATTGGTCAAACGGTGCTATCTACGTCACTTAATTCATTAAAAGATGTGGTGGCTTGGTTAGTTTATTTGATTCTTGTGCCTCTTTTAGTGTTTTTTATGCTGAAAGATAAACATTTGCTACTCGCGGGTTTTGAAAAGTTTATTCCAAAAGAGAGAAAACTAATAAGTCAGGTTTGGCAGGAAATGAACCAGCAAATTATGAACTATATACGTGGCAAAATTTTTGAAATTTTAATTGTTGGTTCAACCACGTTTATTACTTTTACAATATTAGACTTACGCTATGCGGCGTTACTTGGCACGTTAGTTGGTTTCTCGGTGCTTATTCCGTTTGTAGGTGCGGCGCTGGTAACAATCCCTGTAGCGCTTGTGGCGTTATTTCAATTTGGTGTGGGCAGTGAGTTTTGGTATGTGATCATTGCTTATGGTGTTATTCAGGCGTTAGATGGAAACTTATTGGTGCCACTGCTGTTTTCAGAAGCGGTAGACTTACACCCAGTTTATATCATTGTTGCGGTATTGTTTTTTGGCGGCTTGTGGGGTTTTTGGGGCGTTTTCTTTGCAATACCGTTAGCGTCGCTCGTGAGAGCGTTACTAAATGCGTGGTCAATGTCGAATCAACACGAGACAGTCAAAGCTTAAAGGCAAAAAAATAGCGCAGATTACTGCGCTATTTTTTTATGTGTTTTGCAACTTATACTTTAGGTTGCGCGTCAATCGATTGGCCATTTACACCAATTGAATCATCCGACATTAAGTACAGGTATGTTGGCATTAAATCGGCTGGTGTTTTTAACTTGTCTTTATCTTCACCAGGGAACGCAATTGCACGCATTGCTGTGCGTGTTGCACCTGGGTTGATGCAGTTGATACGAATATTCGTTTTGCTAACTTCCTTAGACCACGTTTGCATCATGCCTTCTGTGGCAAACTTCGAAATTGCGTAAGCACCCCAGAATTCTCTTCCTTCGCGGCCAACGCCACTTGATGTAAATATTATTGATGCGTTATCAGACTTTCTTAACAGTGGAAAAAGCGACTTAGTTAACACAGCTTGTGCGGTAACGTTCACTTTCATAATGTTTTCGAATGTTGATACGCAGAAATGCTCCAGTGGGCCTAATGAACCAATAATAGAAGCGTTATTTAATAGTCCGTCAAGGCGGCCAAATTCATTTTCAATTGTGGCTGCTAAGTCACGATAGTGTTGTTTCGTTGCGCCTTTCATGTCGAGCGGTACAATTGCAGGTTGGGGCGCACCTAATGCGATAATCTCATCGTATACGGCTTCAAGTTTTGCAACTGTTTTACCTAATAAAATTACCGTTGCGCCGTGTTTTGCAAATTCAATTGCGGCAACTTTACCGATGCCATCACCGGCACCTGTTACGAGAATGACTTTGTTGTTAAGCGCGTCATTACTTGCTTGATAATCATGCATATTAGTTTAGGTGTTCAAAATTTTTCGCCATCATACCATAGTCAAGTAAAATAGTTTTGTGATTTATTTAAATTTAGGTGGAGAAATTGCTTTGTTTAAGTTAACTTTAACTGGTCTAATGTCTTAATAATAACCACCGACAAATTAATTTTTGATGTTTAATATCAAATACACACAATAAAAAAGATCGGGTTTGGAGCAATAAAATGAAAAAAGTGCTACTCACAATGGCGATTGCTACAGCGTTATACGGCTGTGGTGAAAGCTTAGAAGATGTTAAAAATGAGTCAGAAATAGTTGTGCCTAAGGTCACAGCTTCCGTCGCATTTGATCCCTCAAACGGTGTGATATCAGTACCAAATGATTTACTGTTTTTAGGTACTACTGATGGTACGCTCAACATGCCAGGCGAAGTCGCTGAAGAAGTTAATTATGCTGACCCTCAAACGGCGTTAGGCGCTCTTGATGGTTGGTCAACACAGTCACCATATCAAATTGCATTAGATGTACCTGCAACTTTGATTCTAGACGCTAGTACCGTAAATGCAGATTCAGTGCGTTTGTTTGAAGTTGTAATGGGTGCAAGTATTACTGACGCTGAATGTGCACAGATCCAAGCTGGTCTTGCCTGTAAATATTTAAAAGAGTTGACGTTTGGTGTTGACTTTATTGCGCAAGCAAACGGCAATAACATTGCAATTGTTCCACTTAAGCCGTTAAATCAGGGGTCAGCTTACATTAATGTAGTTACTAACTCTTTGCGCGATACTCGAGGCGAGTCATTTGAGCCTTCAGAAACTTACGGTTTAGTTAAACTCGACATTAATTCATTACCATTGGTAACTGACGAGCAAAAAGCGCTTCAAGCGGTTATTAACAGTTACGAGAACGTGGTAGTGCAATCGGGCTCGTTAACCAAAGACGATATTATTTATACTGGCGCAATGAGCATTCAATCAGCTGGTTCAGTTATGAGTATGGTTAAAAATGTGTATGCGATGAGTGCAGCTACACAACAAAATATGCCACAACTTATGATGGGCCCATCTACTGGTATGACTGTAGGTGATGTATTATTTCGCTCTCAAGGCGCACAGCCGCCTTCGCCCGTTTTTGATCAAATCAAGTACGAGCGTGGTTCTGTAGTATTACCTCACTACCTTAAAACACCTGAAGGACAAGACGATAGTGCTTTAAATAGCACTTACTGGAAAGGTCTATGTGACGGCGCGGCGACGATTGCAGGTTATGTTGCTCAGGGCGGTTCTGTTCCAGCGGAGCCAATAAATGAGAAAGATGCACTGTGCTTTAATGCAACCGGTGGTTTACTGCGTGATTTGGGGCTAGATGAACAGCGTCACCTCACTAAATACAACCCGCTACCAATGCCACATAGCTATGCGAATGTGCCAGTCCAAGTTACTACGCCTGCTGATGACCTAACTATTTTAAATGCGGTAAGGGCGCAACTTGGTATGCCGGCGATTGCAATGCCAGCAACAGGGTGGCCAGTTGTAATGCTGCAACACGGTATCACAAGTACAAAAGAGAGCATGTTAGCTATAACAGCAGCACTTACATTACAAGGGTTCGTTACAGTTGCCATCGACCATCCGATTCATGGTGAACGCGGAATTGACGTTGACGGTGATGGTAATTTCGATTTCATTGCATCTGGCGATGATGGCAACGTGCTTCATTACATGAATTTATCATCAAGTTTAGTGGCGCGTGATAATTTACGTCAATCAATGGCTGACTTACTCGGTTTACGCTTATCATTAGCGGCGACAAACCTACAAGGCATAAACCCGACAGACGTAAGCTTTGTTGGTCACTCTCTTGGTGCTGTGGTTGCGCCAGGTTTCTTAGCTGCTGCAAATGAGTCAGTTGCTCCTTTAGTAGGCCCAGAAACAGCAGCTCTTATTGACCCGCTATTCAAGGTAAACACAGCGGCACTTGCAAGTGGTGGCGGTGGTTTAGCTGGCTTTTTACTTGAATCAAACGCTTTTGGTAACGTAATAAAAGGTTCAGTATTAGCTTCAGCAGGAACTGCTGAGTCAGCTGAGTTTATTGCGTTTATGCAATCTGAAGAAGGTATGCAAGTATGCGCAGAGTTTGCTGGGTCGCAAAGCGAATATGCGGGTTGCGCATTTGTTGCATATACAACTATGCTTGCTCAGGCTGAGGAGACTGAAAAGTTAGCCAATATTTCAGGCACGATTAGTCAATTTGCATTTGCTATTCAAACAGCTGTCGATGCGGCTGATTCTAACTCGTTAGCTAGTAAGGTGGCTTCTCAAGGCACAGCTATCTACCAGAATGTAGTAGTTGGTGACGGGATGGGTAACCCGGCTGATACTGTAATCCCACCTTACTCAACTGTAAGTCCAGTATCGGGTACTGTTCCATCGGGTTTATTTATGGGGCTGACACCTGTCGCAACTTCACAGGTATCTGAAGTACCGGCGAGCTATTTAGTTAAATTTACCAAAGGCCACCATGGTTCGGTTTTAACACCTGCACCAGCATACGGCGTAGCACCTTCGGATGCTGCAGCTGCTAATGCTGAAATGCAAAGCCAGATTGCGTCGTTCTTAGCGAGCAGAGGCTTAATGCTACAAGTTACAAATACAGCTGTTGTAACTGAATAATATTAAACACAATATCAAGCCGCACTCGTTAGTGCGGCTTTTTTTTTGCCTCGATTTTAATTAGAGTACGCAAAAAATTAATTACGGAGTTTAAGTTTGGAATTTTTATACGAATATGGATTATTTCTCGCAAAAACAGTCACATTTGTAGTTGCGTTTGCCATTATTGTTGTGTTGATTGTGGGGGCCTCAAGTAAACCTAAAGCAAGTAAAGGTGAATTAGCGATTGAAAGCTTAAGCGAAAAGTTAGACCAACAAAAGAAAGCGCTATTAAGCGTAACGCTTGATAAAAATGCCTTTAAAGATTTTGAGAAGAGCGAAAAAAAAGCATCTAAAGACATTGCTAACGAAAACCTAAATAAAGTATTTGTACTGTCTTTTAAGGGCGGCGTTGATGCGAAGGAAGTCGAGTCACTGCGAAATGAAGTGACGGCGATTATTCAGGTCGCAAAGCCAAGCGATAAAGTGGTCCTTAAGCTTGAAAGCGGTGGTGGCGTAGTGCATGGTTATGGGCTGGCAGCATCGCAATTAGCACGCCTTAAACAGGCAAAGCTTGAACTTATTGTTAGTGTAGACAAAATTGCAGCAAGTGGTGGTTATATGATGGCCTGCGTATCAGATAAATTTGTTTGTGCCCCGTTTGCTATGGTTGGCAGCATAGGTGTTATTGCGCAGTTACCAAATTTCAACAAATTGCTAAAGAAAAATCACGTAGAGTTCGAGCAAATCACTGCCGGTGAGTTTAAACGCACGTTAACAATGTTCGGTGAAAATAATGACATTGGCCGTGAAAAGTTTAAGCAAGAGCTAGAGCAAATTCATGAATTGTTTCGCGAACATGTCCAATCTGCTAGGCCACACCTAAATGTAGAAAAAGTGGCGACAGGTGAAACTTGGTTTGGTACAGATGCACACAAGTTAGGATTAGTTGATGAGATCCAGACAAGTGACGATTTATTGCTAGCGTTAAATGAGCAATTCGAGTTGCTTGAGATAACCTATAAAACCAAAAAAGGCTTATCAGATAAACTCGGGTTAGGCGTGACAGGAATTATTGATAATGTGATTGCCAAATTATTATCAAAAAGCAAAGAGCTTTATCATTAATAATTAACCTCTTGCGACAAAAAAAGCCGCTAAAATTAGCGGCTTTTTAATAAACACTCAGCGTTAGCGTATATTTTCAAATTCTTTACCGGCATTGGTATCGTTAAATACCGCATCATCAAATTCGCCTTCAGACTTAGCAACAACACACGTAACCATACAATCTCCTGTTACGTTAACAGCGGTGCGAGTCATATCTAACAGGCGATCTACACCTATAATAATGGCTATACCTTCAACAGGTAAGCCCACTTGATTAAGAACCATCGCAAGCATAATCAATCCAACACCTGGAACGCCCGCTGTGCCAACAGAGGCAAGTGTTGCAGTTAGGATAACCATTAAGTAATCGGTAAAGCCTAAATCAACAGTAAATACCTGTGCGATGAATACAGTGGCAACACCTTGCATAATTGCGGTGCCGTCCATGTTAATGGTTGCACCTAATGGTACCGTGAAAGAAGCAACTTTGTTATCGGCACCTAGTTTTTTAGTGGCTGTTTCTAGTGTTACTGGCATGGTTGCGCTTGAGTTTGAAGTACTAAACGCAAAAATAGACAACTCTTTTACTTTATTTAGGAATATTTGTGGGTTTAACCCTGTAAATGTTTTAAATAGCATTGGGTATACAATTAGTGCATGAATAAATAGCGCAAGTAAAACAGTACCGAAGTAAAAGATAAGCTTAACGATTAAGTCGCCTTCAATATAGCTAAATAGCTTCGCCATTAAAAAGAACACACCGTAAGGTGCAATATTCATTAAAATAGTGACTAGTTTTAAAATAATTGTATTTAGATCTTCAAACACTGCCGTCAAACGTTTGCCCGCGTCACCGCTAAGTGCCATTGCAATACCAAATAACAGTGCAAACACAATAACTTGTAGCATATTTCCGCTAGACATTGCGTTAATCGGGTTGGTTGGGAACATGTTTATAATAACATCAACAAGTGTCGGCGCTTGCTTCGCATCAAACGTAGATGAACTTGGCATATTAATGCCTTCACCGGGGTTTATTACAAGTGCTAGAGTCATTGCAATGGTAATCGCAATGGCAGTTGTAAGAAGGTACAAGCCAATTGATTTGCCACCTAAGCGACCTAATTTTTTAGGGTCGCTTAAGCTACACGTGCCACACACAAGCGAGATAAATACTAAAGGTACGACTAACATCTTTAAACTATTAACGAATATTTGACCGCCAATATGAAAAATACCGTCAACAAAAAAGCCTTTAAACGAAAACGTAAACTCACCCGCAGTTAGAGTGAAATCACCTGATTCGCCCATTAGCGCTTTGAACAAAAAGCCGGTGATAATACCTAAAACCATACCGATGAGGATCTTGCCTGTTAACCCCAAACCTTTAGGTTGTGAAATAGTGGATGTCATAATTTAGTATGTATATTTATTGTGATTTTCTGCATAGCCTACCAGTGAACATAAAAATTTAAAGGAAATACGGTAAGTTTTTTTAAAAATGCTATGATTTTTGTTGGATTATTAGTTTAATATAGACTGAATAACTCTAATTATAATTTTAATGCAAGGGAGAAGTCATGCCTTCGATCCGATTACTCTTCGCTCTGCTGTGCAGTTTTATGCTAACAGCATGTGGCGGTGGTGGTAGCTTAGAGTCACCAGATGGTGGTGGTTCAGCGAATAGCTACGAACTTAAAGTTACTCTTCACTCAACAGATGGTGGGAATGGTATTTCTCAAGTATCTGCTGCTCAACCTGGTTTGTTAAAAGCTACTTTAACTAAAAACGGTAAAGCGTATGCAAATCAACTGGTTTCATTTATTCTTTCAGACTTTAATGGTGATACTGTCGGTAAATTGGATCCTGAAATAGGTACCGCACAAACAAATTCCGAGGGTGTCGCCGAAATTACATTGCGTGCAGGCTCAGTAGTTGGTTCTGGTAAAGTGACGGCGACTTTTGCCCCGACAGATACCGACCCGTTACAAGTTTCGCTAACTTTTACGAGTGCTGGTGACGAATCAGATGGCGGTGTGAGTGGTGCTGTAACATTAGAACTGACCGTTTTGGATAAAAATGGTAATAAGTTCACAGAAGCAAATCCTTTAAGCAAAGATAATCAGGGAATTGTTCGTGCGGTTGTTAAAAGTGATGGTTTACCAATCACGGATGGTCTTGTGATTTTTAGTACAGAGCATACGGGAACAGTCTTATCAGATACTGGAACTCAACTTTTAGATGATAATGGTATTGCAACTGTCGCACTTGGTTCTGGTAACTTTAAAGGTGCGGGTAAAGTAATAGCACAAATCGATGGTACAACTATAACCAAGAGCACAGGCTTTTTCTCGTCTGGTGATGATGCATCGGTCGAAACTGCAGAAACAATAGTAGATGTTAAAATACTGGTGGGTTGTAATGACGGGTGGGATGCTGATCGTGATAACAACCGTTTAGACCCAACAGATCCAATCACAGGTTGTACAGTCGTAAATAGAGATATTTCTTCAGATCAGATTGGTACTGTGTTTGTTTCCGCTGTAAATGCTAAAACAGGCGATGGTTTTGCAGATGTATTGGCAACTGTTAGCACTACAGTAGGTAAACTATCACCAGAGTCTGGAAAAGCCGTAACAGACGCTAATGGTATTGCTTTATTAACTCTTGAGCCAGGTACCAAAAATGATACTGGTGAATTAACAGCAACTGTCCGTAATGTATCAACGAGTAAAGCGTTTAGTGTCGGCGTAGCTGAGTTTTCTTTAAGCATAAATAATGGGTTACACCTTAAAAACGATGGGTCGGGAGAGTATCAAACCTTAGCATCGGGTGCGACAACAGTTATTACGGTTGAATTGAGAGATGCTGATGGTCAGCTACTTTTAATTCCTTTGGATGTTGAATTTAGCTCAGCGTGTAAACAGGCCGGCAGTGCCGAACTTGATACCAAAGCCACAAGCATTGGTGGTATTGCGTCTGCCACATATCGCTCTCTTGGTTGTGAGGGCAATCCAACAGATACAGTGACAGCATTTATAAATGGTAAATCTATTTCTACACTGTTACCACTTTCAGCTTCTGAAGTGGCGTCAATCGAATTCATAGATTCCTCTGAGACAGTAATTGCTTTGAAGGGTACTGGCGGAAAAAATAGGACTGAATCAAGTAACATTCAATTTAAGTTGATCGATGAGTTAAAACAACCTGTTGCTAATAGCCGTATTGATTTTAAATTGAGTTCTAACAACGGTGGCGTTTCGCTAAATCGGCATTCAATTAATACAAATAGCCAAGGTATTTCAGAAGTTACTGTAACATCTGGCAAAATACCTATGGCGGTGCGCGTTCACGCGTGTTACATACCAGATGAGCAAATACCGTCAGACTATCCATTTAACGACGTTACGTGCTGGAAAGAGTTTTTTGATCAGTGTAAAACAACACCAAAAGCGGAAGACTGTCCTGAAGGGCAACTTAATCTTGTTCAGTTAGACTCACAAATTACTAGTGTGTCAGATTTATTAACAATTACATCAGGTTTACCAGACAATGATAGTTTTACTGTTGCATCTGACAATTATAATGTTGAAGGTTTACAGTATGACAACGTAACAGCCAATGTAACTATTTTCATGGCTGACCACTTTGGTAATTTCGTTCCTGATGGAACTCCTGTTTATTTGCGTGCAGAAGGTGGTGCTATTGGCCTCATAGATGGTGAGCAATTTAGTGACTTATTGCGTTGTGAAACGATAGATGGTGTTTGTACTGTTCAATGGAGAAGTCAAGATCCAAAACCATTTACAGAAAGTAAATGGGGAAACTCTATCAGTGGTGTAAACCCTGTAACAAATGAAGTTAATTGTAACCCTTGGTTTGGTCTTCCTGCTCCTTGTAGGTTTGGTCTTCTAAATGCAAACGATAACTCAAATGGCGTACCACTTGGTGGGCGGGCTACAATTTTAGCGACTACATCAGGTGAAGAAAGTTACATTGACCGGAATGCAAATGGGATGTTTGATAGTGGTGAATTTTATGCACCTTTTGACCTTCCAGAAGCTTTCTTAGATAGTAATGAAAATGGGGTCTTTAACGGTGATGTAGACTGTAGCACTGGCACTAATTGTATACCAGGAAACACTAATGGCGGTGAATTCGAAGAGTTTGTTGATCTCAATGGAGATGGTGAGTACTCACTTGCCGATGGCAAATTTAATGGTTTAGTGTGTTCTGAACAAGCTGAAGCTAATGGAGATTGTTCGAAAAGTTTAGTAGATTTGCGTCGAAATATTGAAATTGTAATGTCGGGTAGCGAAGCATTCGGTCGTTACACGATTAGTAAATCTGCCAAATTTGTTCATCCGGTTTTGGGTACTGAAGGTTTAATCCCAGGAAATTGTGATAATTTAGTTCTTGAACCACCAGCTAACGGTTCATGGGAGTTTATGGACAGAACAACTAATGCTAGAGTTTTACTAGCACTCGAAGAATCAGAAACCCAAGATTTCTGTGATGTACACTCAGTTGATATCTCTCGTTATTTTATTCATATTAATGATGATGACGATGTGAACACGCCAGCAGCGTGTGACCAGCCTAATGCGGTAGTTGAAAACGGTATATGTGTCGGTGATGTTGATACACCAATTGACGTTGGTTTGTCATATGTGCCTTTTAATTTTTACTATAGCGACATATTTAACAATCCACTACCAGCGGGTACTAAAGTAACATATACCGCTAGCAATGGTGAGACGGATGATGGTGGCTATGATATTCCCAGCTCAAATACGACATGGGCAGCTTATTCAAGCCATATTATTGGTCGTGAAGGAGAACCTAACAAGAAAGTAACAGGCGAATTTTATTTCGAATTTATAACACCAAAGTCAACGATAAAGAAAATTTCTTTGTTAGTTATAGATGAAGGGTAATCCTTGAGATAAAAAAAAGCGCCTTAACGGCGCTTTTTTTATACACTAAATCTATTTTCCCTTCAGAAATCTACCAGTTCAATCTACTCAAATTTTAATCAAGCCGTGTATTTTTAACGCTAACACATATAAAAATAGCGAGTTTTTTAAAAATATGCTTGTCAGGCTGGCACTTTGTCGATATACCTTTAATAATAGCGCCCTAAATGGGTTAACAAATTAAATCGCATTGCGTAAATAAAAATAGGCAAATATGGGTAAGTCGTTAGTTATTGTTGAGTCACCAGCCAAGGCGAAAACAATTAATAAATATTTGGGCAAGGATTTCGTCGTAAAATCCAGTGTTGGCCACATTCGTGATCTGCCAACATCTGGGAAAGCGAACAAAGCCGCTACTAAATCGCCAGCTGAAGTACGCAAAATGTCACCAGAAGAAAAAGCTAAATATCGCAAAGAAAAAGATTATGCGAATTTAGTTGCGCGTATGGGTATTGACCCTAATAAAGGGTGGCAACCACATTATGAAGTGCTTCCTGGTAAAGAAAAAGTTGTTGCTGAATTACAAAAACTCGCAAAAGACGCTGACTACGTTTATCTCGCAACCGATTTGGATAGAGAAGGGGAAGCAATTGCTTGGCACCTTGAGCAGGTCATTGGTGGCGATGAGTCAAAGTATAAACGCGTTGTATTTAATGAAATCACTAAAAACGCGATTCAGAATGCCTTTGCTGAGCCAGGCCAATTAAATACCGACATGGTTAACGCGCAGCAAGCGCGTCGTTTTCTCGATCGTGTTGTTGGCTTTATGGTGTCGCCGTTACTTTGGGCGAAAGTAGCACGCGGTTTGTCAGCAGGTCGAGTACAATCGGTAGCAGTGCGTTTATTAGTTGAACGTGAACGTGAAATTAAAGCATTCATTCCGGAAGAATTTTGGGATATTCACGCAGAGCTGAAATCTCATGAAGATCAAATTCGTTTTGCGGTAGCAAAATATTTAGGCAAGGCGTTTGAACCTAAGAATAAATCAGATGCAGATGAAGCCGTTGCCAAATTAAAAGCTGCGGAATATAAGGTTGCAGCAACCGAACAAAAACCAAGCAAAAGCAAACCATCAGCGCCATTTATTACTTCAACAATGCAGCAGGCAGCGAGTACGCGCTTAGGTTATGGTGTTAAAAAGACCATGATGCTCGCTCAGAGGCTCTATGAGGCTGGTTTTATTACGTACATGCGTACTGACTCTACAAATTTATCAAATGACGCTGTAGAGGCTTGTAGAGGCTATATCGAAAATGAGTTTGGTGATAAATATTTACCTGCATCGCCAATTCGTTATTCGTCAAAAGATGGTGCGCAAGAGGCGCACGAAGCAATTCGTCCATCTAATGTTGCTATTTTGTCGGGCCATTTAGACGGTGTCGAGGCTGACGCGAAGAAACTGTACGAGCTGATTTGGCGTCAGTTTGTGGCATGCCAAATGACACCAGCAGAGTATGACTTAACAACAATTACCCTTGCCGCTAATGGCTATGAATTAAAAGCTAAGGGTCGAGTACTGAAGTTTGATGGTTGGACACGTGTTCAGCCGTCAGTTAAAAAGAAAAATCAAGAAGAACAAGCATTGCCTGAGGTTAAAACGGGTGATGTATTAAAACTTGTTGAACTGGATCCTAAACAACACTTTACCAAGCCTCCTGCACGCTTTAGTGAAGCGAGCTTGGTACGTGAGCTTGAAAAACGTGGTATTGGTCGTCCATCTACGTATGCATCAATTATTTCTACGATTCAAGATCGTGGTTATGTGCGTGTAGAAAATCGTCGCTTTTTTGCAGAAAAAATGGGTGAAATTGTTAATGAGCGCTTGGTTGAAAGCTTTAGCGATTTAATGAATTTTGATTTCACCGCGAAAATGGAAGAGCGTTTAGATGATATCGCAGAAGGCGAGCGTGAGTGGACACAGGTTCTTGATAAGTTCTACCAAGAGTTCTCAGCAAATTTAGATAAAGCCAGTTCAGATGAAAATGAAGGTGGCATGCGTACCAACCAAGTGGTTGAAATCGATTTGTCGTGTCCTACATGTAGTCGCAATATGGGCATTCGCACCGCCTCAACAGGTGTGTTCTTAGGGTGTACAGGTTACGCATTGCCACCTAAAGAACGTTGTACGCAAACGATGAATTTGGTACCGGGTGAAGAAGCGGTGGCCGCAGATGTGGAAGACGAAGAAACAGAAGTGCTTCGTCAGATGAAACGCTGTCCTAAATGCGAAACAGCGATGGATTCTTACCTCATTGACGAAACGCGAAAATTGCATGTGTGTGGTAATAACCCAGACTGTGATGGCTATTTAATTGAAAGCGGTAGCTTTAAAATTAAAGGGTACGACGGCCCTGTTATCGAATGCGACAAGTGTCAGTCTGAAATGCAATTAAAGTCGGGTCGTTTTGGCAAATACTTTGGTTGTACTAACGAGGAATGTAAAAATACCCGTAAACTGCTTAAAAATGGTGAAGCTGCGCCTCCGAAAGAAGATCCGGTACACCTACCTGAGTTACCGTGTGAAAAGTCGGAAGCATACTTTGTGCTACGTGACGGCGCATCAGGTATCTTTATGGCTGCGTCAACGTTCCCGAAATCACGTGAAACGCGAGCGCCTAAAGTGTCTGAGTTAAAACGTTTTCGCGATCGTATTTCACCTAAGTTTTATTACTTAGCAGACGCGCCAGAGAAAGATCCAGATGGTAATGACGCGATTATCCGCTATAGCCGCAAAGCTAAATCACAATATGTAATGTCTGAAGTTGAGGGTAAAGCAACTGGTTGGACGGCACAATTCGTTGATGGCAAGTGGGTAGAAGAATCAAAGGCGAAAGCAAAACCAAAATCTAAAGCGAAAGCCAAAAACTAATTATCAAAATAAAAAAACGCAGCCAATTGGCTGCGTTTTTTATCTAGTATCTTTAGTTGCATACTTGGCTTAGCGCTAACGTTGCTTTGCATTCATTGTTAGGCTGGCGCCAGTGTTGCACATCTGATTGCGCCGTACAGCCAGCATCTTCAATTAGTAAGGTGTTGTTATCACAAAGCAGCAAGGCTGCGTTGGTTTCATCAATAATAACGTGAAGCTGGAATTGGTTAAACGGCGCTAACCGATTGGCATCATTATCAATTGCGTCTTGTAGCAACTGCTGTCCTTCAGTGTAATGTGTGTCGCTAAACTTCAATGTGCCGTCTAGTGCTGCTGCAATGTCTTTTAATTGTGACGCTAGGTCCGCCATTTTTTCAGGCTCATACTCATTTGGCTTGTTGGCACATGCTATGCAAAAGAGCATACCCATAATTACAATAAGGTGTTTCATACTAGTGCTCCCATGCAGTTAACTTATTAGTTTCGTCTTTACCGGTATCTAAATTCCAATTACAAATAGCGTCGCAAGGCATATCTTCAAATACACTGTTGGCGACAATACTAATATAGTATTTGATATTTTCAATAGCTAAATCAAACACATCGTTGTAATGCATTTTGCCGTGAGGCGTTTCAAGTTGGGAAATGAAATCTAAATCGACTTCTTCAAACATTGGATAGGTTAGACCATGGTCAACACCTACATGTCGTGCCCAAGGAAAAAGCCGGTGGCTCTCTTCAGCATTATTAACTACAAGCTGAAAGCCTGACTGCCATGCATCAAAATCAGGTTCTACATTTTTTGTATATTCAGGGTGAATTTGCTCTAAACAAAAACGCCAAATTTGCTTTATATCGTCATCCAATTCGTTATTTGCATTAGTGCATGAGCCAATATTGAGCTCGACCCGATCAGCATAACCAATTTCGCCAAGATTAAGCCGTTGCCAAATAAAGGCATCTTGATTCATTTCACAAACTCTATGTGCTTTTTGGTTTTGCTCGTACGGCCCCACCTTTAATTCAACGACAGGGTGAATAGTAATGTCTGCGGCAACGTGAGCCATATAGCCACACAGCCAAGCAAATGATTTTTCTTGCGCGCTTCCTTCCAGAGTTTTGCAATAGGCAATAGCGGCTTTAATGACGTCTCCTGTGCGCTCGTAATGCATAAGATCAGCCCATTTATTTTGTAGCTCTTTATCTAAACCCACCACCAAATAAGGGTAATCTGGTGAAACACAGCCTAATTCCAGATATTTTTTGTTTTTACTTAAAATTAATTTGGCTTTTTTGGGTATGTCTAATTGGTGTAGCGATTTATTTTCGGTAGCGAAATTAACCGCTGTAATGTGTGCAAATGCACCCGGCATGGTTTAGTCCTTTAAATAATCAACCTCGATAGCATAAATAACTTAAAGCAGTGGGCTAAATAGTCAAGGATTGTTGATTTTAAACAAACGGTTTATGTAGTTTTGTGGGGATTAGAGTTAAAGCTGTTTGATTAAATTTAAATTTGCTTAATTTTATAATTCTTACTTACTTATTTAAAAGTTCGAAGTATCTGATTAGGGTGAGAAAAGAATGGTCGGCATAGCAGGATTTGAACCTGCGACCCCTGACACCCCATGACAGTGCGCTACCAAGCTGCGCTATATGCCGACATAGTTGCTAGTGTATTCTCGGATTTATGTAAAAGCAACTAGTCTAGGTTTAACTGCGTGATAAATATACGATTTAATGAAAGTGTTAGCTGTTATATTTTGAATATAACTGGTCACGTACGATTGTTATTGTTTTACCTTATACATCGAATACATGTGTTCTTCGTCTAAACAAAGAGAGATATTTTATCGCGGCTCACTATCAAGACTCATTAATTTAATCAATCAACAAACAAGAGTATTTAAAAACAAGCCTGATAACTCATTTAAATCAATATTCTTTTACTCAACAGCTTAGTTAAATTCGATTGTTGTATTTTGTCAGTTAACGTTATTGCAAATATAAGCCAATTATTACTAATCGTTAATTATTTAAAATTAAATCTGCAAAATGTTGTTTCATTATCTCTACTAATAAAGGTTGTGCTTTTGCATTAGGGTGAATGCCATCGGGTAGCATAAGCTCAGGCTTGGTCACCACCGATTCAATAAAAAATGGAATGGTTGGTACAGATTTTTCACTTGCGACCTGCTTATAGGCGTTTTGAAACAGTGTTGCGTAGCGCTTACCGAGATTAGGAGTAATAGCTACTTCCATTAAAATGACGTTTGCGTTCGCAGCTAAGCTTTTATCAATAATTTGGCGTAAGTTATTCTTGAGTAATTTCACCGGGTAGCCGCGTAAACCGTCGTTACCGCCTATTTCTACTAATACCCAGTTTGGCGAATGTTCATCTAATAAAGCGGGAAGACGTTGCAATACACCACCACTGGTTTCACCGCTAATACTTGCATTTATCAATGTGATAGGGGATTTTTCTTGGTTGTACGCATTTTGTAACAACTGAGGCCACGCTTGTTCTTGTTTTAGACCATAGCCTGCGCTTAAGCTGTCACCTAAGATAAGTAATTTAGTTACTTGATTTTTGTCGCTTTTACCATCAGTGTGATCGGTGTTGGCGATTGCCGTGTAACTAATAACAAGTAAGATAACGAATAAACTACGTAACAACATTGAGAGTCCTATGAATAAGCTTTCGCAAATGAATGTGATTCAGGTCAAAGACCTTGAAAAAACTGTCGCAACACTTGATGGCGACCTAACTATCCTCTCTGGCATCAGTTTTAATGTCAAGCCAGGCGAGTCAATTGCGATTGTCGGAGCATCGGGCTCAGGTAAATCTACCTTGCTTGCGCTACTTGCGGGCCTTGATAGCGTCACCCAAGGTGAAATATTTTTAGATGGCGAGCCATTACATAGTTTAGATGAAGAGCAGCGTGCAGCGGTACGTGCTAAGAGTGTCGGTTTTATTTTCCAATCGTTTATGTTGGTGCAAAGCCTAACGGCGCTTGAAAACGTAATGCTACCTGCGGAGCTTGCAGGTGAAACAAACGCTGAAGAAAAAGCCAAAGAACTGCTTGAAAAAGTTGGGCTTTCACACCGTTTACATCATTTTCCTTCACAACTATCGGGTGGAGAGCAGCAACGCGTTGCGATTGCGCGCGCATATATTGGCGAACCTAAGGTGCTATTCGCAGATGAACCATCGGCTAATCTTGATAGCAAAAATGGCCGCATCATTGAAGAACTTTTATTTGATTTAAATAAAGTCGCCGGCACAACCTTAGTATTGGTTACGCACGACGAACACCTTGCTGAAAAGTGCCAACGCACCCTTCATATTGATGCAGGCCAATTAATCGATGACCGTATCGGAGTACAGGCTGATGTGGGCTAAATTAGCGTTTAAATTATTTCGCCAAGAATTAAAACGAGGCGAACTCAATATTATTTTATTGGCGATTGCGCTCGCTGTCATGACGGTAATGACATTGTCTTCAATCACTGATCGCATCGGTCTTTCTATCAATCAAAAAAGTAGCGAGTTTATAGCCGCAGACCGTGGCTTGCAAAGTAACCACAAGCTGCCACAAGAATTCCTCACAAAAGCGATTGATGACGGCCTGCAAACGGCCACTTGGTATGGTTTTGATAGCATGCTGTTTGCCAATGATGAAATGCAAATAGCGTACATTAAGGCAACCGACGAAGGCTACCCACTAAAAGGCCAATTAAAACTTAAAGACAGTTTTGAAGGGCCCGAGTATGTTACCGAGGCGCACCCAGCGCCTGGCAATATATGGTTGTCCGATACGGTTTTTTACAGCTTAAATATTGAAGTAGGGGACGTGGTTGAAATTGGTGAAGCCAATTTCATTGCAGAAAAAATTCTTGCTGAAGAGCCTGATGCACCATTTGCGATTTTTTCAAGTTCGCGTCGGGTACTTATGAATATCGCCGATGTTGAAAAAACACAAGTGATCCAACCAGGTAGCCGCGTTTCTTATCGTTATTTATATGCCGGCACCGAGCAGCAACTTAATGATTATTACGCTTGGCTCAAACCGCAATTACTTGAAAACCAGCGTTGGTATGGCGTAAAAGATCGTCAAGGTCCAGTATCTGATTCTGTAAACCGCGCTGAGAGATTTTTATTACTGGCAGGCTTGCTCGGCATTATGCTTGCGGCGGTAGCAATTGCCGTGTCTGCAAGGCGCTACTGTGAGCGTCAGTACGACCCCGTTGCAATGATGAAAACACTGGGCGGTTCGCGCACGACTATTCGTAATATCTACATTGTACATTTACTGTTAGTGACTGTTTTTTCGGTCATTATTGGTTTGTTGCTAGGTTTTATTTTACAAGTTATCGCAATCGATGTGCTGAGTGAAAAAATGGGTAAAGCCCTGCCGCCAGCATCACTTTGGCCGCTTGGACTAGCTACCTTTACCGGTTTGATCTGTGCCGTTATGTTCTCGCTTAAACCGTTAATGGACTTATTTGATATTCCACCAATGCGGGTGCTGCGCCGTAATTTAGGGGATTCCCTTAAAGTATCAAAACTGCACCTGTTACTTGCAACACTTACCGTGTTTGGCTTGATGTGTTTATTTAGTCGCAGTGTCGTGATTGCGGGTATTATGTTTGTGTCATGTGCGCTTTTAGCGGGTATGTTATTTGGTTTAAGCCGATTACTGTTTACCTCGTCACGTAAACTGGGATTAAAGCCAAGTAATAGCTGGTCTTTGGCAATTGCGTCACTACAAAAACGCGCAAACGCTAATGCGGTGCAAGTAATTAGCTTTGCACTTGCAATCAAGCTCATTTTATTTTTAGTAGTAATGAAGAACGATTTAATTGCCGATTGGCAATCGCAACTACCTGAAAACGCGCCAAATGGCTTTTTGGTAAATATTAGCGAATATGAACGCAGTGATATCGCCGATTTTTTAGCCGAAAACAACATTCAGCAAACCGATTTTTATGCTGTGGTGCGCGGTCGCGTAAATAGTATTAACGGTGAGCAAGTAGCGCGTTCTGTATCGGCACAAGAAAACGAAAAACGCGATGAAGAAGCGCGTTCGGGTGTTGGTCGTGAGCTTAACTTAACATGGCGTGATACCTTGCCGAAACACAATGAAATTGTTGAAGGTGAGTGGTTAAACCCAGATGCCAACGAGCTTTCCATGGAGCAATCTATGGCTGAGCGGTTAGGTGTGAAAATTGGCGATGAGCTTGAGTTTTTAATTGGCTCACAGCGTTTTAGTGCCAAAATTACCAGCCTGCGTGAGGTGAACTGGTCTACCATGCAGCCCAACTTCTTTATTATTTTAAGTCCTAAAGTGCTGTCACAATTTCCGGCAACGTATATTTCTGCCATTAGCACACCGACCGAATCTAAACGTGCGTTGCAGCAACTGGTGCGCAATCACCCTAGTGTGAGCATTATTGATGTAGATTCAATGATAAAGCAGGTGCGCTCAACTATCGACCAAGTTGCAACGGCCATTAGTTTTGTACTGATTATTGTGGTGATTTGCGGTGCGTTAGTATTGGTGTCGCAAGTGCAGGCAAGTTTGCACGACCGCATGCAAGAAGTGGTGATATTGCGAACCCTTGGTGCTAAAGCCAAGCTTATTAAAAATGCGGTGCTTTACGAATTTGTATTGCTGGGTTTATTTGCGGGCATTTCTGCAGCACTGTTTAGCGATATTGCATTACTCGTTGTGCAGTACCGTATGTTTGAGCAAATTGGTAATTTGCACCCAACAATGTGGCTTTACGGGCCTGTAGTTGGTGCCTTATTTGTAGCTGTGCTTGGCTATAGTTTAGTGGCAAAAACGCTGCGAAAAAACACCCAAGGCCTTGTTAGGGCGCTATAAAAAAGTGGGCGTTATCGCCCACCTAATATATTTTCAAGGGCAGGTTTTAAATGTGGAAAATGAAATTTAAAATCTGCGTCTTGCAGCGCTTTTGGCTTAACCGCTTGACCAAATACTAGTAAATCAGCCATCTCACCAAACATTAATCGCAATACAAATTCAGGCATTCTAAAAAAGTTAGGCTTTTCTAACGTTTCACTCAAACTTTCGGAGAATTGATTATTCGAAACCGGATTAGGCGCCGTTGCGTTAAACACACCGTTTAGCGATTTGTTTTCGATTAAAAACAGAATAATGTTTACCATGTCGTTAATGTGGATCCACGACATTTGCTGTGTACCATCTGCAATAGGGCCGCCTAGGCAAAACTGAAATGGTGGTACCATTTTTTTCAGTGCGCCACCGTGTTTTGCCAGCACCACACCGGTGCGCAAAATACATACGCGAGTTTTATCCGATTGCGCTTTTTTGGCAAGCGTTTCCCACTGTTTACAAAGGTAGTGACTGTATTCATTAAAAGGTTGGTTATGCTGTTCATCAACCGACTCGGTTTGCCTGCCGTAATAGCCTATCGCACTGCCCGAGATAAAAGTATGTGGTGGGTTATCTGCTGCGTTAATTTTGTCGGTGATTTGTTCAGTAATGTGCCAGCGGCTAGATTCAATTTTTTGTTTTTGCGCTTTGCTCCAGCGTTTATCGGCTATCGGTTCGCCGGCAAGATTAATCACAATATCAAGCTGGTTAAAGTCAATATCCTCTAGGGTTTCAAACGCATTTACATGGTGTCCCAAAATGGTAAACGCTTTTTCTTTTTTGCGGGTAAGCACCATTAACTTATGATGGTTTGCTAAGTGCTTACACAAGTGTGAGCCAATTAGGCCTGTGGCCCCAGTGATTAAAATATTCATAGATAAATCAAATAGCTTCCTATTTGCCACGCTTATAATGTAGCATAGCGCTAATTAGAACAAAGTGATAATACGAACTAAGGATAGCTATGGTTCAGCCCAATTTTACTGGTGCCAGTAAAAGTTTATTGATTTTTGCGGCCTTAATCGTTGTTTTAGCCGGCTTGAAATTAGCAAGCGCAATTGTCGTTCCGTTTTTACTCTCCGTATTTATTGCCATTATTTGTAGTCCGTTGATTAATTTAATGGGACGTTATCGCGTACCAAAAGGCGCAGCAATTACACTGGTTATTTTACTAATTATGTTAATTGTGGTCAGTCTGGCAGGGCTTGTTGGTCAATCGGTTAATGGCTTTTCGCAAAATGTTCCCGTGTATAAAGAGCAATTACAAACCGAGTTCTCAGGCTTATTAACCATGTTGGCTGAGTATAATATTTTGATCGATAAAGATCGCATTATGTCGTTTTTAGATCCCGGCAAACTTATCGATCTTGCGGCGAATACACTCGCGGGCGTTGGTGGCGTAATGGCTGACTTGTTTTTAATTATTTTAACCGTCGTATTTATGCTTGTTGAAGCGCCTTACATTGGTAAAAAAGTGCATTTAGCCCTTGATGATCCCGATATGAAGCAAAAACAAATCGACCTATTTTTAGACTCGGTTAATTCGTATCTCGCTATCAAAACACTGGTTAGTTTAGCGACCGGTGTTTTGGTTACGGTAATGCTTTGGGCATTTGGCATCGACTATTTTATTTTGTGGGGCGTCTTGGCGTTTTTCTTAAATTATATTCCTAATATTGGTTCTATCATTGCGGCAATTCCGGCGGTATTACTTGCTGTTGTACTGCAAGGGCCTGGCGTTGCAGGTTTAATTGGCATTGGTTACATGGCAATTAACACCGTAATGGGCAATATGATTGAGCCACGCTTTATGGGTAAAGGTTTAGGCTTATCACCACTTGTCGTGTTTTTATCATTATTGTTTTGGGGCTGGTTACTTGGCACGGTTGGCATGTTGCTGTCTGTACCGCTTACCATGGTTGTGAAAATTGCCCTTGAAAACAGTGAAGAAGGGCGCTGGCTTGCAATGTTATTAAGTGGCGAAGAGCAAATTAATGAAGAACTAGAAAGCTAATTTGTAGTTAAATAGTTAAAAGGGTTAGCATTTGCTAACCCTTTTTTTGTTTACAGGTATTTAAAAAGTGACGATAAACTGGATTGTCGCTCATGGTTTTTTTCATCGCTAAATACATCGGGCGTGATAAACCAAGCGCACCTAGTGGGATTGACTTAATTAATCCTTGGCTTTCATAAGGGGTTACTAACCAATCTGGTAAAGCGGCAACACCCATACCGGCGCTTACAAGCTGAAAAATAAGCAAGCCTTGATCGACAGTTTTTAAGGTGCCATCGAAACGCGCATTTTGAATAAAGTGCTTAAAAATATCTTGTCTTTCGCGTGGGATCGGATACGAAATAATCGTTTCGTCTTTTAAATCAAGCGCGGTTACATACGCTTTTTTAGCTAGCGGATGATCTGGGCTGACAATTAGCTTTAACTTAAAATCAAATAAATGTGCGAACTCAAGGCGCTCTGTTTCACGAATATCCGAAGTAAGTACTAAATCCAACTCATCGTTTAACAGCTCCGGAATGGCGTCGTAGCTAAAACCTCGCTCGTAATCCACCTTAATATCCGGCCAAAAGTTGTTAAATTCTTTAATTGTTGGCAATAACCAATGAAAACACGCATGGCATTCAACGCTTAAACGCAATTGCGAGATAGGTTGGTTTAAGCTCTCTTTTAATCTGCATTTGGTTGCTTCCACTTTTGGCAGTACGTCATTAGCAAGCTCTAACAACAACATACCTTGTGGGGTAAAACGTACGGGGTGTGTTTTACGCTCAAACAACTGGCAATCGAGTTTGTTTTCTAAATCTTTGATTTGGTGAGATAAAGCAGATTGCGTTAAAAAAAGCTCTCGTGCGGTATTAACCAAAGACCCTGTCTCTTTAAGGGTTGCGATGGTTTTAAGGTGTTTTACATCAATCATCTTTAGGAATACTCATATTAAACTTGAACGACCGTGAGAGAGATTTGATACTAGCTGTTTATTTTTCATGTTTCAATGTTGATTTGTACATATCGCCGTCATTTTAATAATAAATTTCTATTTTATATATATGTATAAATTATGATAACGCTGTCAATTGGTGTTTGGCTTATATGGAAAAATTTGATTTTCTATTTTGTATTAATTTATTTCAAGTTAAATTGGAAAAACTTGCGATTTTGTTGAATTAAATTTACCACTAATATTTAGCCATCTAAACGTCTTAAATAAAAAGGATACCAAGATGGCAATTACAATTCACAACTTAGGTTTTCCCCGTATCGGGAAAAAGCGCGAACTTAAAAAGGCGGTTGAGGCCTATTGGCGAAATGAGAGTTCACTCAAAGAATTGCAAGAGCAAGGACAAGCAATTCGCAAAGACAATTGGCAATTACAGCAAAGCCAAGGTGTTGAGTTGTTGCCTGTAGGGGATTTTGCATGGTACGACCATGTACTTAGTACCTCTTTGCTGTTCGGCGTGGTACCAAGGCGTCACCAAAATGAAACACAAACGGTAGATTTAGACACCTTATTTCGCATTGGGCGCGGCAGAGCACCGTCTGGTTGTGCATGCGCTGCAAGTGAAATGACCAAGTGGTTTAATACCAACTATCACTACATCGTACCTGAACTGACTGAAAATCAAACATTTGAAATTAGCTTTACAGAGCTGTTTGATCAGGTAAAAGAAGCGCAAGCGCTCGGTCATCAGGTGAAACCTATGTTGGTTGGTCCGGTAACTTATTTGCATTTGGCAAAAACTGTCGGCGAATTTGATAAGTTGGCCCTGCTGCCACGTCTACTGACAGCGTATCAACATGTATTGAGTAAATTAGCTGATTTAGGTGTTGAATGGGTGCAAATAGATGAGCCTATTTTAGCGTTAGAACTAACACCAGAATACCTATATGCGCTCACAGCCAGTTTTAATAAACTGCAAGGACAAGGTGTAAAGCTGCTGCTGGCAACGTATTTTGGTTCAGTAGAAAATTACCTAGATGATATTGCAGCGTACCCAGTAGACGGCGTGCATTTTGATTTGGTTGCCGAAGCGCAAGATATAGATAACATTAACGAGCGCATAGCTAAAGATAAAGTATTGTCTTTAGGTGTTATCAACGGCCGTAATATTTGGAAAACGGATCTCGAAGCGGTTTTCAACCAAATACAATCGGTGGTTTCATCACGTGAGCATGTTTGGTTAGCGCCTTCGTGTTCGTTGTTGCATACGCCTGTTGATTTAGCCTTAGAAACAACGCTTGATGGTGAAATTAAATCCTGGCTTGCATTTGCAAAACAAAAAGGGCACGAATTATCGTTATTGAAACAGGCCTTGCTGTCGGGGGATATAACTTCGCTCATTGATTATTCAGCGCCAGTGAAAGCGCGTGCTAAATCGCTTCGTGTAAACGATGCCGCAGTGAAGTTACGCCTTGATAGCCTAACCAAGCAAGATGGTGAGCGTACGAGCCCTTTTGCTAAACGTCAGTTGGTTCAAAAGCAAGCGCTTGGTTTACCTATTTTACCAACGACTACTATTGGCTCTTTCCCGCAAACAACGGCTATCCGTAAGGCGCGTCGCGATTTTAAAGCCGGGAATATTAGCGAAGCCGATTACACGGCTCAAATGCAAAATGAGATTTCTTATGCCGTAGCACAGCAAGAAGCTGTTGACCTCGATGTGCTAGTTCACGGCGAAGCAGAGCGTAACGATATGGTGGAGTATTTTGGTGAATTGCTCGAAGGCTTTGCCTTTACACAATTTGGCTGGGTGCAATCGTATGGCTCACGCTGTGTTAAACCACCGATTATTTGGGGCGATATTAGCCGTAAACACCCGATGACGGTTAACTGGACCGAATATGCACAATCACTCACTAACAAACAGATGAAAGGCATGTTAACAGGCCCTGTAACGATTTTGTTTTGGTCATTTATCCGCGATGATCTAGCAAAACCAATCATTGCCAATCAAATAGCGCTGGCGCTGCGCGACGAAGTGGTTGATTTAGAAAAAGCGGGCATAAACATTATTCAAATTGATGAACCTGCATTTCGTGAAGGGTTGCCTTTAAAAGCATCAAAGTGGCAAGACTATTTAAACTGGGCGGCGTATGCGTTTCGTGTATCGGCATCTGGCGTAAGCGACAGCACGCAAATTCATACCCATATGTGTTATGCCGAATTTAACGATATTATCGCGGCGATTGCCGATATGGATGCAGACGTAATTACCATTGAAACGTCGCGTTCAAATATGGAATTGCTTAACGCATTTGAAGATTTTGATTATCCAAATGAGATAGGACCTGGCGTTTACGATATTCACAGCCCGAATATTCCAGAGGTAACCTGGATTAAACAGTTGATGAAAGAGGCAGCGAAGAAAGTGCCGGTGGAGCGCCTTTGGATAAATCCAGATTGCGGTTTAAAAACCCGTGGCTGGCAAGAAACCCAAGCAGCACTTAAAAACATGGTAACCGCAGCAAAAGAGCTCAGACAAGAACTCGCTTAAGTCACGTGTGATATGTAGGAAAACTGAGTTTGGATTAACTCAGTTTTCCTGTGGTTAAAAAGGTAAAAGCTTGTTTTGCAGGCATAGGTTTTGCTACCAAAAAGCCTTGGCCATATTGGCATTTAGTTTGTTTCAGCACATCGAGCTGAGTTTGAGTTTCAATTCCTTCAGCTACCACGTCAAATTCAAGGGCGCTGGCAAGCGTTAAAATAGCATCAACCAATGGGTGGTTTTCGCCGCAGTTAAGATTATCAATAAAGCTTTTATCAATTTTTAAAATATGAATAGGTAATTGATGCAAATAACCGAGCGCCGAATAACCCGTACCAAAGTCATCTAAACACAGTTTTACGCCGCAGGTTTTCAGCTTTTCAATTATTTCTGTCGCAAGGGAAAGATTTTCAATTAGCCCCGATTCAGTAATTTCAATGCATAAACTGCCTAACGGTAGTTTGTACTCAAAGTAAAGGCGCTGAATAAAATCAGCAAACTCTAACGTTGAGAAATGCTTAGATGACACATTTACGGTCACTTTAAAGTCTTCAGGTAATGTGCCGTGCCAAAGGCGTAATTGTTTTGCCGCAAGTTCTAAAATATGTAAATCAAGGGCGAGGATTTGTCCGGTTTCTTCTGCTAGTGGAATAAAATCAGCAGGTGAAATAAACCCACGCTCGGGGTGATGCCAACGCACTAACGCTTCAAAACCAATGATTTCGCCCGTTTGAATGGTAAAAATAGGCTGATAGAAAAGCGCAAACTCATGTTTGTTCATACCACTTTGAATATCGCTTTCTAACAGTGCTGCGCCTTTTAGTTTTTGTCGCATGGTGTCGTTAAAAAACTGTACTTTGCCACGACCAAGTGATTTTGCTTGATACATTGCCGCATCGGCGCGTTGTAAAATTTTATAGGCTTCGTCGGTGTCTTTGTTGGCAAAGGCAACACCAATGCTGGTCGATGCTTGCAGTAAATGGTCATCAATTAAAATAGGATCTTTCAGCGCGAGCTTTATGCGCTCAATTACAGGTGTAACGTCTTCAGCGCCAAAAATATCACACAGTAAAATAGCAAACTCGTCGCCACCTAAGCGTGCAAAGGTATCGGTTTCGCGAATACATTGACCAATAATGTTGCAGATCTTAACTAAAAATTTATCCCCGACTTGATGGCCTAAAGTATCGTTAATCATTTTAAAACGATCAAAGTCTAAATAGAGCAGGGCATGAATTTTAGGGTTGTTACTGCGGCCAAGTGCGTTAATCGCAAGGGTTAAATGGTCAATTAACAATGCGCGGTTGGCAATGCCTGTAAGTTCGTCATGCATTACTTTGTGCTGCAATGCTTGCTCGGCAAAAACGCGATTAATCACAAGGCGAATTTGTTGGCTAATATAAGTTAATAAGTCTTTGTCGTGCTCGGTGTAGCTAACGCTGTGGTTGTAACTCTGCACTACAATAATGCCCGATAGCTCGTCGTTTAATTCAAACGGTACACCAAGCCAAGAATTAGGCTGTGCACCAATTAAATCAAAGTCACCGTTATCAATATGGCGTTGGTATTCATCGCCATTGATTAGCACGGCTTGTTGCTTATTGATGGCATAAACCGATGCGGTTTTTTGTATTTGCGCATTGCTAAAGCGTTTTAACGTAATACGCTCTACGCCATGCTCAATAATGTAAGGAATTTCTAAGCCTCGGGTTTGTTTATTGTAATAGCCAATAAACAGATTTTCGGCGGGCAGTAAGGTTTTAACAATGTCGTGCAGGCCAGTATAAAAACTATCCATGGTCTGCGAATCTGAACTTAAGTTAGCAATTTGCAACATGCCTTTTTCAAGCAGCTGTGCGTAGTTAAGCTGATTAATAGTATCGGTAAGATTGGCAACCGTTTTGCACTGGTCAATTTTAGCGCTAAGCATTGACGCAACGGTTGTTAAAATACTTAAATGATCGGCAGTGTAGTAGTCTTTCTCAGGGTGTTCGCAATCAATTACGCCAAGCACTTGGCCGTCGTAAACTAGTGGTACACATATTTCCGAAAGCACGTTGCCGCTAATATCTAAGTAACGCTTGTCTTGTGATACGTCGCTAATAATTTCGGCGCAGCCGGTTTCAAACACATGGCCGCAAATACCTTCTGAAATCGAAATTGCGAGCTGTTCGTTTTCAATATCATTGTGTTTATGAATGGACGAAACTTGGTTGAGTATTTGCTTTTCTAAATCGGCGATAAAAATGGAGCACTCATCAAAACCGAGGCGTTTAACTACTTGATGCGTTACGTAGTCGTAGAGCTCGTCGAGATCAACAATACGAATGAGCGACGAGGCAAACTCGTTAATAATACTTAACTGATTAGCTCTGGTGGTAATTGCGTCTACATTGTCGCCCGATGAATACTGCATAAAAGCGCTTGCTAGCCGTGTGTTATTAGAAATTAACACAAATGTAACTCAGCAAGCACTTTTGCTCAATAAAAGTTTGTTTTGCCTTTATAAAATATGATTATGCTCGGCGTTAATTTTAAGCGTTTTAGGCATTAAATAATCGCGATATAAATAACGATATAGTCTATTTGGCTTTTCTTTCTGCGCCGCGTCTTGGTGTGGATTAGTTTGCTTATAGCTTGCTAAATAGTGTGCGAACTTATCGCTGTGTTTAGCCACTAAACTGTCAAGCAGTTCACTGTAGCCATCAAAGTAGTCAGTACGTAAAAAGTGCGCTAACTGACGATAATCATCTATGGCATTTTCTGATAAATAACGGTGCGCTAAATACGACCACTGATAAACACGTTTTGAACCATCTTGGTAGGTAGTGTCAAAGACTTCACGCAAAGTAGGCCATTTTGCTTGCTCTGTTTCGTGCAGCAACTTATTCACGCGGTCATTGCTTTTACCCTGTGCAATTAATTCAGCACCACCTTCGCTCCACCATACTAAGTGGCTTGGAAAGTGGCCAAAACCATCGTATTTATTAAAACGGCCATCTAAGTAGTGCACGTATTCGTGGTTTAGGTTCCAAACCGAAAAACCTTCTTTCCAAAAAGCTTTAAAAGAATAAAAAGTAGCTTGGTTACCGGGCTTGCTCGGCTTACCTTCAATGTACATACCGCCATTGTCGGTGCTGATATCAAAGATCATTTGGCCGTGTTGGTTGTAGCCTGTGTAGTTATCAAAAATTACAACGCGCAGCGCTTCATTAAAGTCGTTAGGCACAGGCTGGCGCTTAGTAGCGTATACGTCGTGGAAATGTGATTCTTGCGAAATTAAACGCTCGCAACTGATATTAAGTTGCTCGGTAGTCAAAGTTTGTGCGCGAATAAACAGCGAATCTGAACATTTGTGGTTAATTGGCAGGGCATCATCAAGTGTAATTTCGCTGCAGCGGCCTTTAAACTCCTCATCACAAGCTGATTTACCACGGAAGCTATTAACTAAATAACGCTGTGAAAAGATAAACTCTTTATTTGTGTTTGGGTTTTGCTCAAGTGCCGCCCACACTTTTTCATCAAGTGCTTTTTCAGCTGCTTCATCATCTAAGATATAATGAAGGTAACCAAGCGCCCAAGCCGCGTGCGCTTGCTGCCAGCTGTTGTCGGTTTGAAGCAAGTCGAGTAATTCTTGCTGCCACTTAGTTTGTGCAAGTACCGCTTGTTTAATCTCATCTTCACTGCGTGCTTCAAATGCTAAAAAGCCAATAGCACGAAGTTGTTCCCACTTAGCATATTGCGCTGCAAGCGGGCTTGCATCGCTAAGCGCTAGGTTTGGTAATAAAGGTAAGTGTTTAGCTAATTTATCTTTTAAATCATCAAAGTAGTAATAACGGTAAAGTGTTACCGCGTAGTTTTCGATGGCGCGATAGTCGTCTTTAGAGATGGTTTGCATACGGGCAAACAACGCGCTGTCTAGTGCGGTTAATTGCTCAGCTGTTAAATTCTTCGTATTGCCAAAATAGCTAAAACCGCGCAGGGCATAAAGGGTTTCATTAATGTCGGCGCCAGCGTTTAAATTGGTAACTAGGGCATCAAAGTCACTGTTGGTTAAACCTAATTGCCAATAAGCTTGTGTGTTAATTGTGATAGGGCTTTGTAAAAGCGTGGCTGTTGGCTCGTTGCTTGTCGATGCACAACCTGAAGCAAGTAACCCTGTTAATAACAGAGAAGTAGCGCGTGTTAGTTTCATTTTTGGTCTCTATTTTTATTAATGTGTGCGCTAACTTATCAAAAAGGGATATTGTATACAATTATTATCGATAAACCTCTACGCTAGCGCTTTACAGCGGCATCACAAGTCAATAAGATCAGCACAATCGGACGTTCGTCCGCTCACCGTCAATAAAAGGTAGGATCATGACAGACACAACTGCTAAATTAACCATTACTCGCCCAGACGATTGGCACATTCACTTACGTGATGGCGACCAGTTAAAAGACACCGTACGTGACGTAAGCCGTTACATGGGTCGCGCGATTATTATGCCTAACCTTGTACCACCAGCAACCTGTACTGATTCTGCCCTTAGCTACTACGAGCGAATTCAAGCGCACAATAACAGCAACTTTGAACCGCTAATGGTGTTATATCTAACAGATAAAACAACGCCAGAAGAAATTAAAAAAGCGAAAGCGAGCGGTAAAATTGTTGCTGCTAAATTATACCCAGCAGGCGCAACCACTAACTCAGATTCAGGCGTAACTTCAATTGAAGGCATGTACCCGGTATTTGAAGCCATGGCTGAAGTAGGTATGCTGTTACTAATTCACGGTGAAGTAACTGATTCAAGCATTGATATTTTTGACCGCGAAAAAGTATTTATTGAAAATATTCTGTGCAAAATTGTGGATGATTTCCCAAATCTGAAAATTGTACTAGAGCACATTACCACAAAAGATGCGGCAGAATTTGTCGCGGCAGCAGGCGACAATGTTGCAGCAACCATTACGGCGCATCACTTACTGTATAACCGTAACCACATGCTAGCAGGTGGCATTCGTCCACATTATTACTGTTTACCAATTTTAAAGCGCAATATTCACCAAGAAGCGTTAATTAAAGCGGCAACAAGCGGCAGCAAAAAATTCTTCTTAGGCACAGATTCAGCGCCGCACCTAAAAGATAAAAAAGAAGCGTCATGTGGTTGTGCTGGTTCTTACACTGCGCACGCTGCACTTGAGCTATACGCAGAAGCATTTGAAGAAGCAGGCGCACTTGATAAGTTAGAAGCGTTTGCGAGCTTTAATGGCCCAGATTTCTACGGTTTACCACGCAATACCGACACAGTCACACTTGAAAAAGACACGTGGCAAGTACCAGAGTCATACCCACTAGGCGATGACGTTGTTGTGCCAATTCGCGCAGGCGATGAAATTACGTGGAAAGTGAAGTAATACATTTTTCCAAAAGTAAGAAGCCCGCTAAATGCGGGCTTTTTTGTTATTTAAATAAGTTAGCTTGAAGCTTGATTTTTATTATCTTCATTTGCTTTTAGGGTTTGCTCTGAACTTACATCTAAATCTGGGTGTTGCTGCTTAGTAAACTCTTGGTCATCAAACTCTTCATCGTCTAAATCTTCTTGAGAGTGAGTGTTTTCCTCATCTACTACCAGCAATTGTTCGTGCGCTGTGGTTTCTTCAATACGCGGATCCATAGTTGCAGCCAGTGGTGATGCGGTTACATCGGATGTACCCACCACATAATCGCTTGGCTCGGGTTGTTCCGCTTTTTGCTTAGAGTTAATAAAGCTTAGCAGTGCAAACATCACCACAGTGAGCACCGCAGTTGAACCATACAAAGCTTGGTGACCAAAAAACGCCATAATTTGCGCATTCACGGCCGAACCAATCGCGGCGCCTGCGCCAAACATAATCAACAAGGCAGACGATACACCTACACGATCTTCATCTTCTACACGCGAGTTTGCTAGCGCTGATGAAAGCGGGTAGAGCGTAAATGCAAATAAGCCAAAGGCAAAAGTTAGGGCATAAGCGACATACTGAGTAAGTGGCAATAAAAATAAGGCCAAACTCACCACACCAATGGCAACCGCGTTACTGCGAATTAAAATACTGCGGCGTATTTTGTCGGAAATAACACCCATCGGCCACTGCGCCAATAAACCTGCAAAAATGGTGATAGACATAAATAATGCAATTTCTTGGGCGCTAAAGCCCGAAAGGCTTGCAAACGTAGGTGCCAAACCATAAAAACTACCATTAATAATGCCTGCAAAATGCACTGCCGTAAGCGACTGTGGTACTTTTTTAAAATAGCCAAATAAACTCACTTGAATTGGTTTGAGCGGTTTAGGGTGAATACGCCGAGTAATAGAAATTGGAATAATACCAAGCGACAACGCCATACAGACTAAAAAGAGTGGGGCATAACCGAGCTCTGGAAAACGCGATAGCGCTAATTGACCAAGCACCATACCTAGGTATGAAGTGATCATATAAAACGAAAATACCCGGCCTCGGGATTCGGGCGCTGCTTGCTCATTAAGCCAGCTTTCTAACACCATGTAATTACACATCATGCTAAGACCAACAATTAAGCGAAGTGCCAACCAGAGGTAAATATTATCACTGAGCGCATGCGCTGCAACACAAGCCGTCACCGCAGCAGTATTTGCCACAAAAGTACGAATATGACCAACCGATTTAATTAAGTGGTAACCCAACTTAGAACCTAGTAACAAACCTAAATAATAAAAAGAAGTGAGTAAACCAATCCAGAATGTGGAGACATTATGCTGGCCTAAATAAAGCGCTAGGTAAGTGGTGAGTAAACCCGTCCCACCAATCAAAAATAAGTTTGTGAAATAAAGCGAAGGGAATGATTTCATTGAAATACTTTTTTACACAGTTAGGCAGTAATACTAGAGGATTGAGAGGGGATTTCCAAGGGGGAAGTTGAGGTTTTCGTCTTCAGGTGTATTGGTATTTGAATGTGAGTTTGCAAGTGACTTTTGTGAAAATGGAAAGGGGAGTTGTCGCGCTGAAGAAGTATTCTCTTGTATTAACTAATTTAATTAACTTTTGCCTGTTAGGACAATTAGAATGCTGCGTGAATTGGTTTCAAATCATTTTAATGAACGCTGAAATGAGGAATGAGATTTTTCTCTCAGCAACTGAGTTCTATTTGCCGTATATTTGTCGCGCTGGCGACAGCAGTCAAAGGGAGGCTATCGCCGGTCTCCCTTTGGAATCCCTCGGCGCCCCCAAAATCAAACTTAATCTTCAAACGTCTTTTAAATGTGAACATAAACGCCATGAATCGGCGCGCTAAACGTCCCTGTACGCTTTCCAGCTCGAAGTCCTTTTCTCGCGTTCATAGCTAGCCGAACTTCGTTCGTCTCTAGACGCTATTCACCCATGCATCAGTATGGCTTGCTCGACTGCTACGCTCCCTGTCTCGCATTACTCATTTAAAATCCGTTTTCAGGTTTGATTAAGGGGAGGCAATCGCTCACATCTGAGTTAGGAAGAGTTAGATGCTTTGAAAGTTTTCGTGCTAAATGCAGACCTGATTTCAAAGCTCATAAATATCAATTAAACATATGACTAGTAACGACTAATTGTTAATGATATAAATTGCTTCAGAATACAAATAGCCGAAGTTACGATAAAAGTAGAGTACTGCCTTCGGTAATTTGTTATACACAACGTTATTATGGATGAATTAATAAATATGGAAAAAAATGATTTAGTCGAGCTAGTAATTATGTATTTCGAGAAAGTAGATGGAGGAGACGTTAGTTATCTCGACTTATTTTCGGAGGATGTGGACTTTTTCTTTCCTAAATTTGGGCAGGCTAAAGGTAAAAATGCACTAGTAGAGTTTGGCAATCGCATTGGAAGCTCGTTAACGAGTATTTGGCACGATATTGACGGGTTTGAAATAACAACGGCAGGAAATAAAGTCATTGTTGAAGGGCAGGAAGGTGGTGTGATGAGTGATGGAACTGCTTGGCCTGACAATAAAATATCGATTGGCCGTTTTTGTAGTGTCTTTGAGTTCGAAGGAAAAAGAATAAGCCGAATGTATGTATATGTCGATCCTGATTTTCCAAGTCGAGATTTAGACAGAATTGCCGTGCTGTCAGAATAAACTTAGCTCGTATCACAAAGTTTAAGAAGGAAAGCTTCGCGTTATCAGCTCAAAATTCGATTCACGGGTTTGATATAAGAGAAAGGGGATAAGCAGTAGCCTTCAAAGTCGCAAATGAGCGAACAGTGGTCATTGGCCAAACTGACGTCAATAAGTATGTACACAACCAGCAACACTAATATGGCACGTAATGTAAAATTTTAATCGGCTCGATTATCTAAACTCAATTATAAATTGCTAGGGCAAAAACTACTGATAATCTACTGAAAATATTAAATAAAATTACTTATTAGTATGCAAGTTTTAGGCTGTGGATAACTTCCTTAAATCGAAATGAGCACTAATAAGCTGTTATGAGTATTAGGCATGGATAGTAAAAATAGAATTGACCCAAGTAAAATCAACAAGCCAATCCAACTTCTCGGGGCTTGGTTAGTTGGTCTAATACTTGTAAATGGAAGCTTTTTAACTACAGCGATTTCCCTTGATGAACCAATTTGGGGGCGAGGATTATTAGTTGTTGCATCTGTAATTAATGTTCCAGTATTTCTATTTGCTATTTTCCTTTTACAGACTAAGTTTCGACCCGAGATGCAAGAAGACTCCTATTATCATGATTATCTTCTTAGCAAGTCAGGAGATCCGAAAAGCAAATTAAAGATTCCTCAGGCCGTGACTTCAAAAAAAGAAGGCGAGGCGAAAGATATAGCCGAAAAACTCGAAATAGACTGGTCTTCTTATCAGGTTTTGATTAACCCAAACCTCGCCGACCATATTCGTATAAAAAACAACCTCGCTAAATTAGACATCCCTCTCTCAGGTGAGTTTGCACAAAGTTTAGCTGCGGAGTGGACTGCTCCTGCCATAATGTTCGGACGAGGGTTTCAGAAAGAACACATTCTTTCACTATTAAAAGCAATGGCTGGAACTTCAGTAAAATATGTTACTTACGGCGCAGACGATGACGAATTAGATCAATACAACAACATGATCCTTATTGGCCCAATTACTAAAGAGTACAAATCTCATGGTATGCCGCTAAGTGATTTTCTAGAAGCTGTTAATGCTGGTAGTTTAAGCGAAAAGCAGTTTTACTCAGACATTATAATTACTCACAATGACGGATATGATGAATAGAAAACTCATAACTAGGCGCTCAAGCAAGGACGCAGCAAAGCTGCGCCGCTTAGCTCGGCGTTTTTAGCGTTAGGTTCGGGCTCTTAGAATCCAGTAGCAATTGACATTAAAGTTCACTCCCTTTCCCCTTAATCAAACCTGAAAAGAATAATTGATGAGCAATTGCCAGCAAGGATGCTGGCAAAAGCATACCTGAGATAGGGAAATCGATTGTATGCTGTCTGCGTTCATTTCAATTTTTCTTTGAAGAATTTGTTTGATTTTGGGTCGGCTTTTTCTTGGTTCGTTCTTTTTGGCCGTTTAAAAAGAATGAACGAGGGCGCCATGGATGGCGCAAGATACCCGCATGGAAGCAAGCTTTGCTATATTCTTAAACTATAAAACTGAATATTCCCTCATTCCCTCTATCCCAAAAATCATTCCACTGCGTTCACCACTAGGTAATAGCAACTGAAATGGTTTATTGCGAAGGGCGATTGGGCGGTAATCGGCAATGTTAACAAAGCGTTCAACCACGCTGTAATGTACCAGCGGCATACAGTCTTCCATACAATCAACGCGCACTTGCCTTGGATTTAAGGTTTTTGATGACATAAAACCAGTGCGGGCTTTCTGGTGAAGTGGGGCATCAATTTGCGGGAAGATGGCGATATCGTCAGAGCCGATGGATACCTCGTTCTCACTAAGTTTTGAGTAATCGACTTGATGAAGTTCAAGCACTTGTAAACCAAAGCGCTTTGCCTCTTCAAGCATATAGCTTAGGCAAATATCGGCAAGACCATCGTGCCAAAAGCCGCCGCCAATATCTGCATGCACACCTGCAAACCACACTTCTTTTACATTAGCACCCGGTGCCATCAGTAGGGGTTGAAACGCAATTCGGCGTTCATCTATAGCAACTAAATGCACTGCCTGTTGAATTAGCGGGCTTACACTGTTGTTTTCAAAAACCACATCGCTTGCAGGCTGAGTGTGTGCGCTTAAATCAGGCATGCCAATAGACGCAACCGTGTCGTATACCCCTAAAAAAGTGATTTTTCGACCTTGCTCAGTGAGTTTGCTGGCAAAGCGCCTTGCAATTGCGGCGCCGCGGCTAAAACCAAAAATAAAAATCTGGTCATCACCTCTAAGGGTGAGGTAGTCATTGTAGGCTTGCTTGTAAATACTTTCTAAATCAGCGTATTCAGGTGCAAACATGGTATTGAATACTTGGCTTAACCAATTGCCGTAAGTACCTATGCCTGCGTAATAAAAACTTTTTTGCTGCTCAAAGGCGTGGCTTGTATTGATTAAATCACCACCGCAAAAAATATGGGTTTTTAAAATATTGCTGATGCTGCTGTTGTAAAATACATCATCCACATCACTGGGTTCGTTGCAGGTGCCATCGAAGCAAAATACGGCGTTCATTTAAAACAGTCCTTGTTAATACTCTTTATTCTAAAAACCCATTCAAGGCTAATTGGTTAAGCTAAGCGCAATCATACTTTGCGCAATGTAGTAGGTCGCTAAAATAGCAGGTTGGCTCCACGCATATTCTTTAACAAAACGGCGATACGCCAAAATTGAGTCCGACACCATAAAAAACAGCGCACCAACAAAGGCGTAAAGGCTCATGTAGTGCCACGATAGCTGGAAGAAGTTGTAGCTTGTAAGCACCATTAACGTCAGTGCCGTTGCATAGGCGTAAACCGGAATACGGAACTTTCCTAAATGTTTATTTAAAACGGCAATGAGTATGCCCGCATAGGTTAATAAAAAGAGCAGCAGCCAACCATTAAACTCAAAGCCTGTAGTGTCGGTAAAGGCAATCACATAGGCTACATGAGCGATAAAAAACGCGATAAGCCCTTGCAAAAAGTAGTCTTTTTTCAACATTAAAAAAATGTCGCCAATAAGTGAAAAGACTAATCCGCCAAATACCCAATAGTGAACAGGGGTAAAGGTGTTAGTTTGCATATACGCAAGGCAAATGATCAAAATGGTGGTTAACGGCTTAAAAATATAACAGAGTGCATCTTTTTTTAAGCTATCAAAGTAAATATGACTGTATGCCGAAATAAAAATAAAAGGCAGAAGTGTATTAAACATAATTAACGGTTTTACAACAAAATTGTGTCCAAAATACGCAAGAACTGCGAATAACTCAACAGTTTATAACAAAAAGCGGCACTTATTTTGTGCCGCTTTTAATTAATTTGCGCTGTGATGAATTAGCTTGCTACTAAATCACTTTCAGTATCGCTTACTGCAATCCAGTCGTTTTCATCTACCCAGTTTTGTTTACCATCGCTTACCGTGCGAATAGGCACGATGTATTCACAGCTGACCTGCGGTTTAACTGAGGCAAATAGCGGCACGAAACCAAAACTGTACGCGGTTTCAATAATCGCTTGCTGGTTTTGCGGGTCGATATCAGCCGCTTCATCAATGTAGATAGGAATACGGTATTTGCTTTGTTCTTTATCTGCTAATAAGTAGCGAATAAATAACATGCCGCACAGTAGCTTAATGGTGATACGGGTACCGTTTGAACCAGCAGAATCGATTTTATCAAAGGTATCTTGCTCGCCTGCGCGGTTGACCACGACAAAGCGAATATCAAATAAATCACTTAAGGTTAAACCGCCATTGCCGGTGGCAAGCTCAATTAAATGATCTTTTGCGCGATTAATCTCTTTTTCGTCAAACACTTGTTGACTAAGTAAATCGAGCGTGTCGCCGTTATCGAGCTTATTTGAGGTAGCGATAATGGTATCAATACTTTCAATAAGCTGTTTGCGCGGCAGTACTTCGATTTTAAAGCTCTTTAAGTTTGAAATACGGTGCTGGCTAATGCCGCTATTAAAGCTGTTCATTTCACGGCGTAGACGATCTAAATCTTCGCGCAGCCCTTTAATGGTGGCAGCTACTTCGGTCAATGCCACGCGCGCTTGGCGTTCTACCGCTTGTTGCTCGTTATCAAGGTTATGATATGCATTAATCACTTTTTGATACTTTACGTATTCGTCGGTTTCGCCATCAAATTTTGTCAGGCCTGCGTTGTAAATATGCAGGTAGGTGTTTGATACGTTAACCGCAAAATTTCTAAGCTCATGACAGTCTTTGTTAAAGCCATGAATTAAATCGGCCAAGTTATCAAAATCAATGGTGATATCAATTGGGTAGGGCGTTGACTTACCTGAGTAAAAATCAAGAGTATGGTCAATACGTTCTGATTTCACTTGCGCTAAACGGGCACTTTGGCGCGCCAGCATATCGCGGTTAGCTTTAATAATTGAGCGTCTGTCGGCAATGGTGGCAACGGCGTTTTGCACTTCACTGAGTAACCCTTCTACCTCATCTTGCTCGCTTTCAAGCTGTGACAGTAATAATTCTTGCGCTTCAATTGAGGCAAGCATAGTGGTGTATTTAGCATACTGGCTAAGCGCGGCTTCGTGCGCCATGACTGTTTGGTAAAGGGTTTCTTTTTCTTGCTTTTTGCCTTCTAAATCAACAGCAACTTCTTTTTGTGCCAGTAATTCTTTCAACGATGTTTCAAACGCATTAATTTGTGCCTTAATGGTTTCTTTATCATCGCCCGATTGCATTTTAAGCGCGGTTAAGCCCTTTAATGGAATATCAATGCCCGGCAATTTGGCTACATTACCTTCTATTGAGCGGGAAATTAAATCAAGCAGTTCACTAAATGCCGTTTCATCATGAATGGTGATGTCGTTTTTACCAGACGTTGCCATGGTCATAATATCGTGATTAAGTAGGCACGAAATATCTTCCACTTCTTTCAGTGATAAGTCTTCGCGCATGCGAGTGAACAAGTTGTACTCAAGGTTTTTAAGCTGCTGTTTTAAGCTTTTAATTTGCTTGGTGGCATCTTTAATGCGGAAATCTAGGGTAACAAGTGATTGCCCTTCGGCGCTGGCAAGGGTATGCGAGAGCGCATCGTATTCTTTTTTTACTTGTGAAAGCTCGGCTTTTAACTGTGCTTCGTTAACTAGCTCAAATTCATTTTTAAGGGTTGAAAATTCACTAAACCAAGCATCAAGTTGGGTGCGTTTACGCTCAATCTCACGTAGTTGACCTACATACAGGCTTTGACGCTGTTCAAACTCGATTTTCTCGCTTTCAATGCCTTCAAGCTGTTCGGTGATTTCAATCAGTTTGTTGTCGTTAAAGTCGCTGTAATCAATTAAGGCTTTATCAATTTTTGGCGCAAAGGCCGCAAGTTTACCTTTTAGTGCACTTTGATGCTCTAACATGCTTTCAAGCGCAGTGATGGCTTCGCCGTTTTGCTCAAGCGCTTTTAATTCTATTTTTGCACGATTTACTTTTTCAAAGGCGCGTTGCCACACATCGTAAAAGTCCACCTTGGCATTTGACATATGACGCTCAAACACTTTTAACATAAAGCGTTTTACATCTTGCGCACCAAGCTTATGTAAGTTAAGAATTCGGCGGAAGATCTCTTTATAAATAGGTGCGTCATGGGCATGATTAAGCGGGATCATTTTAAGGTTAAGCACGCTATCAAATGGGGTTGCGCCGCCAGTTAGCAAGGCATTTAGCTCTTGTGCTTTAAGCTCATACGGAGCGTAACCTTTTTCACCTAACTCTTTAAATAGCTGAGTGTATTTCAAAATGCGTTTGTTTTGCGTGTAGTCGGCTAAATCTAATTTACCGTGGTAGCAAAAATACTGGTAACCATACCCTGCTACTTTACCAAGACCAGCTACACCAATAACTACTGGGCCATGGGGAAGCTCTGCTTCTAGTAGAATATACGATTGATCAGATGCAAAATAGAATTTACGGGTTTCGTCAAGGTCGTGTCCGTCCCATTCGGTTAAACGCAAATCGTTAATCAGTGGAAACTGTAATGCGTTGATAACTGAGCTTTTACCTGTGTTATTAGGCGCACAAATAGAGCTACTTTTATTGAGCGGGATCACGCATTTTGCATAACCTGCGGTATTTAAGAGGGCAAGTTTAGTTAATCCATATAATTCAGTCATTACACTTGCTCCTCATCCATATGACTTTGAAAATTGCTAATGTCGTTTAGGGCATCTAAATAGCGGTGTGCTGAGGCAAGAATACGAAAACCCAGTTCAGTTTCGCGGGCAACGCCAAGCCTGACCATACGTAAAAATACATCGCGGCGCATATCGCTCCCCGAAAAGATCTCTAGCTGATCAAACAAGTGCTTGTTGTTCTGCGCTAAGGTCATCATCAGTTCAAGGTCGATATCTGTATCGAATAGGGCAACTAGTGGATCTTTACCGAGGTTGGCATAGTGCTCAATCAACACGTAAATGGTAAGGGCAAATGAGCGCGAGATTTTACCCATATTCGGGGTGCCCTCATCCACTTGCAGGTAATAAAACCCGCGGGCATCGTGAACAAGGGTTTGGCCAAGAGCAGCAAAAAGCGCTTCATAGGCATCAAACTCTTGATCAAGTTGTTGAAATAGTTGGCTGTCTTGCTCGCAAATATGGTAGCCAGACACCAGTTTTTTGTTGATTGCTTTAAGCTCTGAAAGCAATGATAAATCGATTTGAGACATAAAAATTAATCCGATGAAACTGCACTTGCGAGATACGGCTTGAGCGTAAGCTGTTTATTGCCACTTTGAATGGTTACTTGCTCGCCGTGTGAAATAGCGAGCGTGTGATCGCTTGCTAGTTTTTGATAAAGGTATAATAACTCGTCAGTTTCTAGTTCATCATAGGTGGTCGTTAAGAAATCCATAATAGACGCTTTTTTGCTGCGTTTAGCTTGCGTAAAGCGTTGTTTTACGTGATTGTAATCAGGAATATTAGGTGCAATGTATTGATTTACCGCACTCATATCCGGTAATTCGTATTCGTCGTGCTCAAATTCAGCAAGCTCGGCCATATACGCAGTGATTTGGTTGTTAGAACCAAGCGATAATCGTTGCGCCTCTGAGCTGAAATATGGCATAAATTCGCCAAGGATTTTATCCACCCCTTGTTTACGAATAAGCGCAAGTACCTCTGAGGTTTGCTTGGTTAGCTGCGTATTGCGGCGCAGTTCTTCACGTAGCGGCAATAATACATCGGCACTTTTGGTAAGAGACTGCTGACCAATAAGGTACATATCTAAAATACGGCTGCGCAATTGCTCTAGCTGGCGCTTTTCGTGTTTAAATTTGCCGAGGGTGGTGAAGTGAATAATCAAGTCACTCAGTGAGGCTTCAATTTGCTCAAAACAGAGCTTAAATTCGCCGCCAATATCGACCATATTTAGCATTGGTTCAATGTATTCATCAAATGCGTCAATGACTGCTTTATAGCGTTTTGCCAGCGTTAAATTAGAGTCGTTAGATTTAGCTTGTTCAACAAGGTTAAAAATAGCGTTTTGATTATGTTGGAATAATTTAACAATTTTACGCACGCGCTCATCCATAATGCGGGCGTTTCGTTTAATTTCCATTTCATCGTCGTTAAAGCCAGCGTTAGATAAACGTTGGTTTAAGCGCGCCAAATCGTCAACGAGTACGTGAATCTCGCCAACGAGGCCAAGGCTTTCTTCTTGCAATAAAAACTGCGAGAAATCGGCAATAGCACGGTTAATTTCGAGCTGTGACGATTTAGCTAAAGGTATGATGATCTCTAACTGGATCAACTTGTTAATTTGCTTAAATACCGCCTCGGAAGAGAGTTTTGGTTCTAACTTTTTTAACAAGCTTTGGGCATCTTGGAAGCTAAAATCGCCAAAATCAAAGCGTTTAATTAGGGCTTCAATCAGTGACCAATTGTCTACCAAGGTTGCTAGAATTCTTTTAGGTGGGATCATATTTATCCACGTTAACTTGATATCTATCCAAAAAGTAAATTTTTTATAAAAAAAATGTGTAATTAGACTAAAACCGTAGTGGTTTTAGGTAATCTTCAGTGCTACACTTCGCGCCGCTCAACAGGCTTCGTATCGACTGCAGGTTGGGTGTTCGTTCAAATTTTTAACTCAACTCTACAGGTTAAAATAACAAGATGGTGTCAGGTGTTATTCTCGCGCTGATAATAATCGCATTCGTGCTGATTGTTATAGAGGATATTATCCACGTAAACAAAGCCAAAACAACGCTATTTTTTGGAACTTTGTGCTGGATTATTCTCTTTATTTCCCCTTTACATGGGCAAAGCCCAGAATCTGTTCAAAAAGAACTCGATCATAATATTTTAGAAATTGCGACCTTGTGGTTGTTTTTGATGGCAGCGATGACCTTTGTTGCTTATTTAAACTCCAAAGGGTTTATTCAAAGCTTGGTGCATAGGGTATTGCCTAATGAAATGAGCGAACGCAATTTAATGTATTTAATCGGTGCGTTTGCATTTTTCTTCTCGTCGATTTCTGACAACATCACGGCAACGCTGATATCGCTGGCGGTTGTGATGTCGTTAAAGCTTGATGCCAAAAAACTCATTAAGTATGCCACGCTTATTATATTTGCGGTTAACTCGGGTGGGGTATCGCTTATCACCGGTGATGTAACTACTTTAATGATTTTCCTTGCTGATAAAGTCACCATTGCTAACTTATTGTTGCTTGTGGCTCCTGCAGCGTTATCGGTATTTATTTTAGCGGCGATGCTAAGTATGGGCATGAAAGGCACTATTACTTTTGAAAAAGTCGAACTGCGCCGCATTGAAAAAACCGATATCACCATTGCCTGTATTTTTGTTTCGACCATCGTAGCGACACTGATGTTTAGTGTGTGGTATCACATTCCGCCATTATTAACCTTCTTATTTGGTTTATCGCTAATGTTCTTAGTTGCGCAATTCTTAATGCGCAAAAAAGACGTGAATAAAAAGATTATCGATTACGTACGTGAAATTGAGTACGACACCTTATTATTCTTTGTAGGTGTGTTACTACTTGTAGGTGCGATGAAAGAGATTGGTGTGTTGAATCAATTTACCCACCTTTATGAAGTACTTGCACCTGAATATGCAAACTACTTTATGGGTATTTTGTCAGCGGCCGTAGATAACGTACCGCTTACCGCAGCACTACTAAAAGCAGATATTGTAATGGATACACGTCAGTGGTTAACCTTTACCTATGCAACCGGTGTAGGCGGCTCAATGCTGATTATCGGTTCAGCTGCGGGCATTATTGCGATGAGCAAAATTAAGGAACTGACCTTTGTAAGTTACCTTCGCATGTTTATGTATTTGATGATTGCCTACACCATTGGTTATTCATCATCATATTTAGTTGGTTGTTTATTTCTTAATTAGTGATTGACAGCTAGACGGCTAAACGGTAAATTTCAAAAGCCTTCTTTTTAGAAGGCATTTGTTTGTGTGCTTATTAAGTATTCAAACACAGAAGAGGTGCATTAACCAGGTAGTAGATTCGAGGGCGCATTCCCGACGACGGTCTATCAGGGGGTTAACTGCCGAGGAGTGATCTGGATTTGTGGCCAGCTTGCTTCGGTTCTAGAAGTTGAATCTTCGGGACTGTCACCTGTAACAGGTGGAGAGCTTCTGGCAGAGACTATCCTGATGTAATCAATCACGTTCCTTGCCAAGTTCTCCTTATTAAGATTTAAAGGAGAGACCGTGTCTAATTCGAGTATTAATGTAGCAAAATTTGGTGGTACCAGCGTCGCAGACTATGACGCTATGGTGTGCTGCGCCGAAATTGTTATATCAAACCCAAGCACCCGTTTAGTTGCCGTAAGTGCAAGCTCTGGTGTTACCAATCATTTAGTAAGCCTTGCAAATGACGATTTAACGGACGCTGCGCGCCAAGAACATATTGACGCCGTGGTAGCTATTCAGCACAAAATTACTGAAAAACTTACATTAGATGACGACATTACCGAAGGTTTTTTAGCAACACTTGAAGCGTTTAAAACCTTTGCATTACAAAACGAATTTGATGACAAAGCAAGCGACGAGCTATTAAGTTTTGGTGAGCGTTTATCATCGTATCTATTTACCCAAGTTTTACGCAGCTTAGGTGCACAATCGCTTCGTTTTGACGTACGTGAAGTGCTAGCGACCAATTCACACTTTGGTAAAGCAGAACCGAATGTTGAACGCACTCGTGAATTAGCACAAGCAAATTTATTGCCGTTATTAAGCGAAAACATTGTTGTTACCCAAGGTTTTATTGGTGCAAATAGCCAAGGTGACACAACCACGCTTGGCCGTGGCGGTTCTGATTACAGTGCAGCATTATTGGCTGAAGCGGTTGACGCAAAAGCTGTTTACATTTGGACAGACGTAGTGGGTATTTTTAGTACAGATCCTCGTTTATGTGTCAAAGCGGCACCGATTGCAAAGCTGAGCTTTGATGAGGCGGCAGAAATGGCAACCTTTGGTGCCAAAGTGTTACACCCAGCCACTATTTTACCAGCAAGTCGCAGTGGCATTAGTGTATTTGTTGGTTCAAGTAAAGCACCAGAGCAAGGTGGTACCTGGATTGAGAAAGAAAAATCAGAACAAGCGGGCATTCGCGCGGTAACTCAGCGTAAAAACCAAATTTTATTAACGGTAAAAAGCCCTGAAATGCTACTTGCTAGCGGCTTTTTAGCACGCGTTTTCACTATTTTAGCGAAATACAATATTTCGGTAGATTTAGTGACTACCTCTGAAATCAGTGTTGCGTTAACGCTCGATAATGCGCCAAATGCATCACGCCCGGAGCTTGATCAAGCTTGTCTTGATGAGTTAAGCGAGTTTTGTCATGTAACGGTTGAGAATAATTTAACCCTGGTGGCATTAATCGGCTCTGAAATTCAATTACGTCACGGCGAAATTAATTTAATGGGTGTACTCAGTGATTTTAATATTCGTTTAATTTGCCATGGTGCAAGTAAGCACAACCTGTGTTTCTTAGTTGAGCAAACTGAATCAGATAACGTGGTGCAAGCGATTCATAGCCGTTTGCTCGAAGCCTGTTAAATCGGGGTTAAGGGAAACTTCAACAAGCGCTGGTGGCTGTTTAACAGTGATTGGCGTTGCCATACTAAAATCAAACCCATTAATTTGGCAGCTATAGGCTGCTAAATTATGTTTTGCATAACCGTGATATACATTAGGCGAAAGCAGCTGGGCAATTGGCATGGCAACAGCTTTAGCAAGGGCCTCTTTTAATGTCCAAATACGAAAAAAAGTATCGGACATAGGGTTTGCTGCTTCAATTTCTCTAACTTCATCTTGATGATAAAAGTGTTTGGCTAATTTTAAAAAAGGGCGCTTTTGCGACATAAACTCAAGGTCGATGCCCATACGCTCTGGCTCATGTGCTAAATATACCGCAACCCAGCCTTTGGAATGACTTATCACCAGTGAAAGTGGCAGGGTGTTGTTTTGATATTTAATTACCAAACGTGCAGTGTGTTCATCAAAAAAGGTGGTGAGTTCAGCTGCTTCATACGCAAAGAACTGTTGCGCTAATTGCTTAATTAAATAACGCGAGGCTAAGTATTCGCGTTTAGCGCTTTCTAACTTGCGCCTTTCTAAAATGCTAATTTCATGCGCAGATAATAAACTTGTGATGTTTATTTGGTCGAAATTAAGGGCTTGGCTATTGGCTATAACTAAATTAATTGGTGACTTAGGGCTTAGCACGCTAAAATGCGCGCGCTCAGGCGAGATGCCTGTGATTGGTGGTTTTTTGTTGTTAATCGTTTCCATACCCGATAGATTAGTCTTTTAGCCAAGCGCAGTTTTACAATTTGCTGCAGTATATCTTGCTTGGTTACGTAAGTCGTGGTGTAGATAATAAAAATAAGAGTTCAATATGGCACAAATTAGAGATGGCTTTCAAAGTCGCTTAGGTTTTGTATTAGCGGCGGCAGGCGCCGCGGTTGGCTTAGGTAATATTTGGGGCTTCCCAACACAAGCGGCAAACCACGGTGGTGGTGCATTTTTGTTGGTTTACTTTATTGTAATTTTTTTACTGGCGTTACCTGCGCTTTTTACTGAACTCTATATTGGCCATAGTGCACAAGCGAACCCCGTAAAGGCATTGGCTGAAGCGTGCCAATCTACCAGCAAGAAAATGGGCGCGGCAGCAGGTTATATTGGCCTTGGCGGCGCCATTGTGATGCTCAGCTTTTATAGCATTGTTGCTGGCTGGATGCTGGCATTTGCACTTGAACCAATCGCCACATTCTTTGGCCTTACCGACATTGCAAACTTCCTAAAATCAGATTCAATATTGCGCAACTTTATTTTTACGCCGTTGATGCTGATATTAACCGCCAGTATTATTTTAAAAGGGGTTAAGTCGGGTATTGAGGTATGGTCGCGCCGATTAATGCCGGTTTTATTGGTATTACTACTTACGTTAATTGCCTATATTGCGACGTTAGATGGCGCAAGCGATGGATTTAATGCTTATTTAGTGCCTGATTTTAATAAAGTCACTGATCCAGATTTAATTATTGCAGCAATGGGGCAAGCGTTTTTCTCGCTATCGCTAGGTGTTGGTTGCATGATGATTTACGGCTCGTATCTAAAACGTGATGCAAACGTAGCAAAAATGTCGATTTCAGTTGCCATGCTTGATACCAGCGTTGCGTTTTTAGCGGGCTTACTGATTATTCCTGCACTTTATGTGGCACAAGCTCAGGGTGTTGAGATTATGCAAGGTGGCAAGTTGATTGGTGAAGGGCAGTTAATTTTCGCTGTGTTACCTCAGCTGTTTGCTACCTTAGGTGCCTTTGGTTTAGTGGTGGCGTTTGTCTTTTTTGTATTAATGTCGATTGCATCGTTAACGTCAACAATTTCATCGACAGAAATTCCAGTATCGTTTTTAGTAGAAAACCATGGTTTTGATAGAAAACCAGCAACTTGGCTGGTAACGGTTATTGTGGGTATTTGTTCAAGTGTGATTATCCTTAACTTTGAATGGTTGTTTGGCTTAGTGATCACCGTATTTACCCAATATCAATTACCATTAATGGGGTTATTCTACTTTGTGGTTGTGGGGTGGCTTTGGAAGCGCGGTAACAAACTGCACGAATCAAACAAACTTGGTTATAAAGTGCTAGCAAATTATATTCGCTTTATTTGCCCAATCTTAATGTTAGCGGTGTTTGCTAACGTGGCATTTAAGTAATAGGTTATTGGTACAAAAAAGCGCGTTTTAAACGCGCTTTTTTTATAAGTTAAAATAGCTTTTAAAACCGGTGAGTACGTTTGTGATTGCAACCGCGGTTAAAATTAAACCCATTACTTTACTAATAACGATGGCGCCTGCATTACCAATAAGTTTTTGAATTTTGCCTGCCATTAGCATTAATAAAAATGCTAAAAACACTACAGCTATCATTACACCAGCAACTTGCGCTTGCTGCCACAAATCAACGCGGGCATTTTCGGTTGCAAGTACTGCCGCAAGCATAGCACCAGGCCCTGCAATAGAGGGCACGGCTAACGGGAATATGGCAGTTTCATGATACTGCTTTACCAAGCGTACTTCTTCTTCAGGTTTACTTTCACCAAAAATCATTGAAAGCGCAAATAAGAACAGCACAATGCCGCCAGCGATTTGAAACGCTGATAAGGGTATTGCCATGGCGCTTAAAATGTACTCTCCGGCAATTACAAAAAATAGCAGGATCAGAGCGGAAACTAGTCCGGAAAGCATAGCAATTTTGCGTTTTGCTTTGGCGTCGAAACCGCGTGTCACAGCAATAAATACAGGTACTGTGCCAATGGGGTCGATAACCGCAAAAAACAAAATAAAAGTTGCTGCAAAGTCAATCATATAAAAATTTACCTTTTAATTTGACGTGTTCGGGATGAAAGCACGTATGTTGTTACATAGTGTATAACTTAACATTGTGCTTTTTATGTGTGAAAGGCGATTGAAAAATCACACAAAGCTTTATTAATTAAACGACCATTGCCGCGAGCCAAATGTTTTATTAATGGTAGCGTTATTCGACCGTGAACTGTAACCACTTAATGAATGTAATTGGCATTATAAGCACGCAATTATAACGGGTAATAGTATTTAAAACTGTAATTATGTGTACTGCTATTACCCATTACTTTGCGTGTTTATTAACACGATTTAACTTACTTGATTCTCAAGTGGTTGCTGCAAACGAAACGCCGAAATATTCTCGAGAGTAGTCGCCACAATTTCGCTCATTGCTTCTTGTGTGAAAAAGCCTTGGTGGCCAGTTATCAGCACATTGGGAAAGGTGAGTAGACGCTGAAATACATCGTCATCGATAATTTCACAGCTCATATCTTTAAAAAATAGTTCTGACTCTTGCTCATATACATCAAGTGCTAAATAACCTAATTTACGCGATTTAAGTGCGCGAATACACGCAGCAGTATCAATCAACGCGCCACGACTTGTGTTTACAAGCATTACGCCTGGTTTCATTTGCTCAAGTGCCTGTTCATTGATGATATGCAAAGTGTCGTTGGTAAGTGGGCAGTGCAGGGCAATAATATCTGATTGTTGGTATAGGGTTTCTAGGCTAACGGGAGTTGCAATATCACTTTCGGCAAATGGATCAAAATAGATCACGTTTGCATCAAATCCATTTAAAATTTTAACAAAAGCGCTGCCAATTTTACCAAGGCCAATCACACCAACCGTTTTGTTATGCAGATTAAAACCAAGTAAGCCATTTAAATCAAAGTTGTTTTCTTTAACGCGGTTATAGGCTTTATGAGTTTTACGAGAAAGCGTAAGAATAAGTGCTAAGCAATGCTCAGCAACCGCTTCAGGGCTGTACGCAGGCACCCGTACTACGACCATTTTGCAATGATTTGCGGCTGGAATATCCACGTTATTAAAACCTGCGCAGCGCAGGGCAACGAGTTTTATGCCAATTTCGTTTAAGGCGTTAATCACTGTTTCATTGAGCGTATCATTAACAAAGCAACATACCGCATCAAACCCTTCGGCAAGTTTTACTGAGATTTCGTTAAGTGGCTGCGTAAAATATTCAGCTGTTACATCGTTTGGCAATTGGCTGTCAAATGCGCTGATATCGTACTTTTGCGCGCTAAAAAACGCGATGCGAAATGGTGCTGTAGTCATATAGATATCCTTGGCGAAATGTAGGCCTATAATTCAATGTGTTAAATGATTATACTCAATCGCAGTTTTGTAAAGATTAAAAGTGAGTAAGTTATGTCATTAAAAGTTGCGTTTATTGGTTTGGGTGTAATGGGTTATCCGATGGCGGGTCATCTTAAAAATGCGGGCTATGAAACCTGTGTTTATAACCGCACCACAGCAAAAGCGCAAAAGTGGGCTAATGAATATTTGGGTAGCTTTGCCGAAACACCAAAAGCAGCGTCTGAAAACGCAGACTTTGTGTTTATTTGTGTTGGCAACGACGATGACTTACGACAGGTGGTGAAAGGTGAAAATGGCATACTTGCTGGATTAAAACCAGGTGCAATTATTGTTGATCACACAACAACATCGGCTGAAGTCGCAAAAGAGCTAGCCGAACTTGCAAAAGCGCAAGGCAATGATTTTATAGATGCGCCTGTTTCAGGCGGACAAGCTGGCGCAGAAAATGGTGTATTAACCATAATGTGTGGCGGTGATGACACGGTATTTGCAAAAGCGCAACCGGTTATGGCGGCATTTTCACAGTTTAGCCAATTACTGGGGCCGGTTGGTTCAGGCCAACTTTGTAAAATGGTTAATCAAATTTGCATCGCAGGTTTAGTACAAGGGCTTGCAGAAGGTATGCACTTTGCGATGAATGCAGGGCTTGATGGCGAAAAAGTGGTTGAGACCATTGCTAAAGGCGCTGCAGGCTCATGGCAAATGGAAAATCGTCATAAAACCATGCTTAAGGGCGAGTATGAGTTTGGTTTTGCCGTTGATTGGATGCGTAAAGATTTAGGGATTGCGCTAGATGAAGCACGTAAAAATGGCTCGCAGCTACCAGTCACAGCAATTGTTGACCAGTTTTACAGTGAAGTACAAAACTTGGGTGGTGGTCGCTACGATACATCTAGCTTATTAGCGCGTTTAGAAGCAAGCAAAGGCAACAGCTAGTCGCATATTAAACGCTGCTATTTGTTACAAAAATAGTGGCGTTTTCTGTTAACTCGCAGCCTAGGCTGTTTTATAGTGAGTGATTGAGCTTTTTAGTTGTTGATTTGATTGTGTAAGCCCTTTAATCAATTCATTTAATTGCTCCATATCGCTGGTAATGGAATTAGACTCTTCACTGATAACACTCACTTGTTGGGTAATATGAGATGCCGCTTCCGATTGCTCTTCAGTTGACACCGATACTGATTTTAAGCGCGCCTGAATATTACTGATTTGATTATAAAGTGTGTTTATATTTTCAAGTGATGAGTTACTGTTAGTTGAGGTGAACTTGCTCGACTCGTGTATATTTTCCATTAAACTTTTTAATTCTTCTGCGTCATTTTTCACCAGTTCCAACACACCACTGATTTCGCTTGTGGCATCTTTAGAGCGAATAGCAAGTTGTCTGACTTCGTCGGCAACGACCGCAAAGCCTCGACCTTGTTCACCGGCGCGGGCTGCTTCAATTGCGGCATTAAGCGCTAATAAGTTGGTTTGCTCAGCAATACTATTAATACTTTCTAATATCGATACGATTGATTGACTTTTATGGTGCAAGCTCTCGGTGGAGTTAAATGCGTTTTCATTTAACTCGATTAGGGTATCGAGCGAGCCTTTAGATTGCTCGGTGATGGAGCGGGTATGCTTTGACACATCGTCAAGCTGCGAGGTGCTATCCATCGACTCGTTCATCTCATTTTTAATACCTAGCGTGGTTTGAAAAAGCTGCTCGGTTGAGCTGGCGATATTCTGCAGTGCACCATCGTTTTTAACAATTTGATCAATAACATGGCGACTGACATCAGATATTTTGTCAATGCTGCCACTCATAATATGCAGAGCGTTCGACAAGTGACCAACCAAATCCTTTTGTGAATTGAGCAACTTATCAATATCTCGACTAATGGAACCGAGTTCGTCATGAGATTGATCGTTTAATCGAATGGTTAAATCGCCAGAATCCGACACATACGATAAGGTTTCTTTAATATGGTTTATTTTTGAAGTAAGGCCTTTTATTACGCGAATATTTGCCCATACGATGACACTGGCAATCACTAATAATGCCACAAGTTTGCCAGTTAAACCTTGGTAATAGCCGTTAATCGTTGCATGCTTTTGCGTATTTATCTCAGTGGTAAATTCAGTAGCGCGTTGTTTAATTTGATTAATATATTGGGTCGTTGTGGCAAACCATGCGCTTGCTTCTGGCCATGAACTTGTTGGTTTTTGATTTAAAAAGACATCATTAATGGTGTTATTAATATAGTCGTTATATTTGGCAATACTGGGATCTTTGAAAAAACGCGATTGCTCTGAGCTATCCGACAGCAGCAATTTAAAACGTCGAATATTGGCGATGTAACTTGATACCTCTTGTGCTTGTGTTGAATTGAATTTTTTTGCCGATAAAATTCCGTTGAGTTTTCCCCTTACTTGCCCTAAATGCTCTTTTAGGTGTGAATAAAAGTAAACCTGCATAAACTGCGCGCGAGTTTGTGAATCATCAATTGAAACAGTAATGGCTTTTACTAAATCAAGGGCCATTAAATTAACTTCTGAGTAAAAATTAAAGGCCTCTTTACCGTTTCGGTTATCTACTTGTTGGCGAATAGCTGTGCGGTTAGCAATGTAGTTTTCAAGCCGTGTTCTCAACAGTATTGCTTCACCAGAGAGGGTGTTCATATCGGCATTTTTTAGCGCTTGCAATGCGTTGTCGGCTTTTTTGCGTTGCGCTGTTACTTTCGTAAATTGACTTGCTGCGCCACCGGCAATAAAGCCCGCTGACAGGCCTCTTTCTACTGCGAAGTTATGCGCAACGTTGTCGGCTTTCAGAGCCAATTCAAGCAGTAATTGATCGCCTTTTGCACTGTCTATGTTGTCTATATCTTCCTGGATAGAAAAACCTATGAGTAAAAAAATAAACAAACATGAAACAACGGATATTGCGATAATGGCTTTTTTGAAAGAAAGGTTGTCTAACATGCGCACTTCCTTGTTGATAAACGATATGCAGGCATATTAAATTTAGAACAAGTTGTCTATTTTTCAAGCAGCTAACGGTTGTTTTTATTAGCAAGTTAAAGGCGTGATCGAAACCAAAAAAATAGCATGAAAGTAGCGACTATATTAATGAAACACTGAAGTTATGGTGTTCTATGGCGTTATTGCAGGCACTCAAGATGGCGACATCGGTGAGATTAATGTTTACTAGGGTTTGGTCGCTTTGCATAAGAGAGAGAAATTCAGTGCCATTTTCATGAATAAGAGCTTTTGCGATGCCACTGAATTGTTGTTTATTTTTTAGCGATACAACTACTTCGCTATTGCGCATACACACAATTTCAAAGTAGTCGTATAAGCTGCATGAAATACGCTTAGCCATTTGTTTTGCTACAAGCTTTGAGCGTAATGGTACAAGGCTTTTAATATTGCCATTTTTTTCTCATCGCTTTCATGTTCGTGCGCTAAATTCTCTAGGCTTAACATAAACTCATTGGCATCAATTGACGGGTTATCTTCGCCATGCATGAGTTTGCCTTGGCAGTATTTTCGCCACTTTTCAAGCTCTTGGTGACTTAAGCTTTCTGGCCAGTTGCGGGCGCGATAGCGAAACAGTAATTCGTTGTATTTTGCATCGTCAAATTCCAGTTGCAAACCGGCGAGTTGGCTTGGCTCTGTGGTGCGGATAATATCAAATTTCGATTTGTCGCCACTTGATGCAAAACCCTGGTAAAGTGCGTAGTCCGGATTTGTGATAGGGGTTAAATGACTATCGTCGTTAAATACTTCAACTACTTTTTCACGTAATTCTGGGTGGGCGCGCAGCAACTTAAGGTTTGCCAAACACGCTTCTCTATCTATGCCTAAACGCTCTGCGTTTTCTGGTAACAGGGTTTTTGCCGGGGCGATAAATGGGCATTTATTAACGTGGACTTGCTTTAACCCAATAGGAAGTTGCTCATCTGTGAGGTTTTCACGTTTTGTATAAAGACGCTCTCGAATTTCTTCAACACTTAATTCAATTAAAGGCGTTGGGTCAAGTGCTAAATTAAAACAGATAACCGCATTTTTATTTTGGTGATGAAACGCCATTGGTGCAATCCAGGTTGTGCATCCTTGGCTTGCTGGTATTTTTGAAGACACATGTACCAGTGGCGTCATATTAAATACATCTACTAAATCCTGCGCAGCTTTTTTAAAGCGCAAATTAAAATAGTAGTGGTACATTTTTGGCTGTTTGTCTTTGATGAGTTTTGCTAGCGCAATGGTAGCAGTTACATCGCTTAATGCATCGTGGGCGTTGCTGTGGTCAATACCGTTTGCTGCGGTTAAATCTTCGAGTTTAAAGCTTGGCGTACCATCTTCTTTTTCGGGCCAGTTAATGCCTTCGGGTCTTAGTGCATAGGTTGCTCGCACTAAGTCAATAATGTCCCAGCGGCTATTTCCGTTTTGCCATTCTCTTGCGTATGGGTCGTAAAAATTACGATAAAAAGTATAACGCGATACTTCATCATCAAAACGAATGCTGTTGTAGCCTGCAACACAGGTTTGCTCTTTGGCAAATTCCACATGAATCTTGTTAATAAACTCTGCCTCACATAGGCCGTGTTTCATTGCGTGCTGTGGTGTAATACCTGTCACTAGCGCCGCCATAGGGTGGGGCAAATAATCGGCCTGTGGTTTACAGTAAATGACCAGTGGTTCACCAATGATATTAAGATCAAAATCGGTTCGAATACCCGCAAATTGGCTTGGCCTATCTTTTTGTGGGGTTGCTCCCCAAGTTTCATAATCGTGCCAGTAAATTGTGGGTTGGTCTTGGTTATTCATAAAAAGCGTATTTCATTTGATTTGAAAAGTGTGTGAATTGACACAATGTCTCAATATAGCGCGAAGAATGCACCTTTAAAAAAGGTGGCTTATCACAAAGTAATTTTAGACTTTTCAAAGATATTTATTTAGCGTAATCATAGCATTTAACAGCGCTAATGTCCTTTGTTGTAACAAAGTAAATTTTAAATCTATCACGCTTCTTATGTGAGGTTTTAGTTAAATGTAAAAGCATAAAAACACTGAATCACAACTAGGTCACATTTTCCCACAGTTACTTACTTAACCTTGCACGTCGAGCTGCATATCATTATGTTTTTCTTGAAGAAAAGGAAGGATAGATGAAAAAGTTTGGGTTGGTAACATGTATGCTGGCAACTATCGCTGGTTGTAACAATGAAAGTAGTAATAATGGCGATAAGCCGCCAACTACTTCAGGGACGGCAAGTAAAATTGATGAGACGTTTTTTCATCAAATTAAAAATGCAGGGCAGCATCAATCACCATGGCAAGGTTATCAATTTGATAAAGTGGGGATGTACTTAATTCATGCTGAGAATAAGCAAGTTAAAAATGCCTATATTGTCAATGCAAAAGAAACTATCCAAGATGCTGTTGCATTAGATAATGATTATGGTATTGACGTTAAACAGTTGAATGATATGAGTGTTACCGCTCATGACAAACTCCTCGAAGGTAATGGTCTTTTTGACTTTACTTATAAAATAAAAAATCATAACTATTACTTACAAAGCTACGATGAGCGCTCAGTAAATATTGAAGATCAGCTCACAACGGCCAGTATTGCACTGGCATACCATGAAGCGTTTCATAATTATCAACACGAGGCGTTTAAACAGCCTGAAGGTTATCAGCAACTTGATTTCGATTTATTTGATAAATATCCACTGGACGAGCAAATGCTGACGTTAAAAGTGGTGATGTTGGCGCTTTTTTCAGACTTACCAAACAAAACGCTTACCAGTGAACAAACGTTAACGTTAATCAAGAAATACACGGTATTAGTAGACGAAATGTTACGCATTGATGCGTCACGCAATGGTAGTGAGACAACTGGATGGATTTATAAACATGCCCTTGGACAAGAGCTGTACGAGGGTAGTGCTTTATTTGTTGATACTATGATGTCGCGCGAAGTTATTGAATCTCATGAAGATAAAGCATTTACGATGTTTGATCCGCTAAAGCTTGATCAAGAGCAGCATGGTATTACGCAAATCAGCTCAAAAAGTGATAAGGAGCAGTTTTTTGCGTTTAACATGTTTTACGAATCGGGGGCTTCAATTATTTGGTTATTGCATCAATACGGCGTCGATCTTAAACAGCTAGAGAATGGTCGTTATCCGTACTCAATAGCGAAAGAGATAGCAAATATCAGCGAGTTAGATAGTTATTATTTACTACGAGATTTGAAACACACTGCGCTTTGGCAACAAGCAGCGCAAAGTGCTAAACGTTATGGCAAGTTTAATTAGATTGTCAGGTGAAACATTGCTAATCACACTTGCTGTTAATGAGTCGCTGTAATTAAGTCATCATTGTAAATTGACATAAATCAATGGATGATTACTCAAAACATGTGTGCGGACATTCGTCCTTATAATCTATAATCACTTTAGTAAGAATGTGTGGTGCAAACACATCCCTTGAAATTATTTGATAAGTGTATGAGCCATAACGGCTCTTCACTTTTTTATTTTGGTGAATTTTATGCAATTACCTACGGTTGATTATACCGCTGAAAACGCGGCTGAGCAGTTTGTTGAGTCGTTACGAAATACTGGCTTCGGTGTATTAAAAAACCACCCAATTTCGCAAGAATTAGTCGAATCTATTTATAAAAATTGGCAGGCATTCTTTAATTCGAATGAAAAACACGATTTTTTATTCAGTAAAGAAACGCAAGATGGTTATTTTCCGCCAGAGGTGTCTGAGGTAGCGAAAGGCTTCACTAAAAAAGATATCAAGGAATATTATCACGTTTATCCAAAAGGACGAGTACCTGCGCAGCTAGAAGCTGAGATCCGTGAGTACTATCGTTTAGCAAACGAGTTTGCATCGACATTACTTAGTTGGGTACAAGAATACGCACCAGCAGATGTGAAAGCAAAATTCTCAATTGATTTGAAAGACATGATTTCAAATTCCGAGCAAACATTATTACGTGTGTTACATTACCCGCCGATGACAGGTGATGAAGAACCAGGTGCTATTCGCGCTGCGGCACACGGTGATATTAACTTGCTAACTGTGTTACCGGCTGCAAATGAGCCAGGTTTACAAGTACAAGACAAAGATGGCGGTTGGTTAGACGTGCCGTGCGACTTTGGTAACTTAATCATTAATATTGGTGATATGTTGCAAGAAGCGTCGGGTGGTTATTTCCCATCAACAATTCACCGCGTAATTAACCCAACAGGTAAAGCGTCAGACAAATCACGTATTTCATTGCCGCTTTTCTTACACCCTCGTCCAGATGTCGTGCTTTCAGAGCGTTACACAGCCGATGAGTACTTAAACGAACGTTTAAGAGAATTGGGTGTTAAATAACCTGAGCGAACACAAAAGCATATTGTGTTGAATAAGCAAAGAAAAGCCCGCAACCGCGGGCTTTTTATTTAGTTATAACCGCGTTCAAAACACTTTTCATCTTGAGTCGGTTGAAACGGCTTACTAGCGTGTTTGTTATTAACCGGTTGTTGGCGGTTAGCGGGCGGGCATAAGCTGCCTGTTGAGTTTCCCATATTTTGCATTCCTGTTGTCATTGGTGATTGCGTTAGCGTCACGTTAAGTTATACAAAACTTATAAAAAGTGACCGAAAATTTACACTCAGTAATTTAACAACAGCAAATTGTAATTGTATTTATCTTAAACTGGTTGTACCTGCCTAAGTTGCTGCGTTTAACCAAGTTAGTGTAGTTGTAACAGGAAATTTGTATTTTGTATACACTATGAATTGAAAAAGTTTACTTTTTAAGCAGTTTTTCTACTGCGGTAAGTAAACGCGTGGGGTCAAATGGTTTTGTAAGCCAGCCACTGGCGCCGCTATTTTTGGCTTTTTCTTTTTTATAACCGCTCGATTCGGTGGTTAGCATAAGAATTGGCACATATTGATGTTCAGGTAGTCGCCTAATTTTTGGGATTAAGCTCAAACCTGTCATATTGGGCATATTAATATCAGTGATCACCATATCAAACTGTTGTGCTCGCAGTTTGTCCATTGCATCAACACCATCAACTGCGGTTACTACGTCATAACCGGCACCGGTTAGTATTGCTTGGATCATTGAGCGAATAGTTTGTTGGTCATCCACTGCTAATATATGCGCCATGAGTTTCTCCTTGTAACTCTTATTTCGTATTAAAAAACCTTAGTAAATTGGATGTATTCTTCCGTTATTTTTGTATTGTTTAGCGATTATTTATTAATTTTAAAGCGCAATACATTTTTAATGACTGCGCGATAATTTGTTTCGCTGAAAATTTTGACAGCGCTTTTAGACAAAACGTCTGTGGCCTTGTTCATAAATTGCATGATGGTGCTGATCGATTGCACGAAGCACATCGCTGCGAGTGATCACCCCAACCAAGCGTTTGCTACTATCCACCACGGGATAGATTTTGGGTTTATTTGTTAACATGGTCTGTGCTAAATCAAGCACTGAGTGTTCTTCATCTATCGCCAGTACATCAGTACGCATAATATCAACCACTTTATAATGGCTTTCATTTTGATAGGTGTCTTCGAGCATACGCTCAAGGCAATCTTGCTCAGATAAAAACCCAACCACATGTTTGTGTTCATCAAGCACTGGTCCGCCAGTTTGATGTGAGATTAACAGTCGCTCAGACGCTTCGCTAACAGTCATATGAACTGAAAAGGATACGGCGCGATGCGTCATGTAATCTTTTACTTTAATTGAATTCATGGCACGGTCTCTTTTGGCTTTGTTTATCTTAAGCTTAGTTTGTAACTTTGTGATTTGCCAAAGAGATAGGCGCTCTGTAAGACTAAAATATGACAATTGATTTTTACACGCCGGAAATTGTAGTGTTTGGCTTATTAATTTGACATATTAGGCATAAAGCGCGAATCTGAAATGGCAGCGTTAACCATGGATTACAAGAGTAGTTGGTATCTGCCATTGGGTTGAACCTGCTGCAGAAATAGACAGAAAAGCTCAACACGCTCTAGTCTGCCAAGATAACGATTGTAGTTAAAAGTATACGATAGGCGTTTTTGTTGAATACAATCTAGACGACTAAAAGTAATCATTTGATCGTTGTTAAGTGCGAAAGTCGGTTCACTATTAGTCGTATAAGCCTAAATTAAATATTAAATAAAACATATGGTTATGTTGATAATAATTAATGATAAGCAAAAACTATAAAAATTTAATGACAACGCTGTCATTATTTGTGTAACATTAAATCAACACTTGGGTTGAGGAAATGCGTAAAAGTGGATAGTAAACACAATTAACAAATAATTGTGCTTAGTGCTTTTACGGAAAAATTATAAGAATTGAGGTTGTTTAATGGTTGCAAGTAGTGCAAATAAAGAGCAAATCTTTATTGGAATAGACGGTGGCGGTACAAAGTGTCGTGCAACCGTATTTTCGAGCCAAAATGGGGTATTGGGCACGGGCTTAGGCGGTCCTGCTAACCCGTTACATGGCCTAGACCGCACGCTTGAATCCATTATGGTTTCAACTCAGTTAGCAATTCAAGACGCAGGCTTAAACCTCGATAAAGTAAACGATGTGGTTGCAGGTCTTGGTCTTGCTGGCGTCAATCTGCCTGGTTTATATCAACAAATTCAAGATTGGCACCATCCATTTAAAAAGATGTTTCTGACAACTGATCTCCACACTGCGTGTATTGGAGCGCACGAAGGGCAGGATGGGGCAGTGATTATTACCGGAACTGGCTCGTGTGGTTTTTCATTTGTGAATGGTCAAAGCACGATATTAGGCGGACATGGCTTTGCACAAGGCGACAAAGGGAGCGGTGCATGGCTTGGCTTAGAAGCGGTAAAATCAGCATTATTAAGCTTAGATGGTCTTGGACCAAAAACATCACTTGCCGATATACTGTTAGCGCATTTTAAAGTAACAGATGCAATGGGCATCGCCGAAGCAATGGCGGGCAAACCATCAAGCAGCTATGCGCAATTAGCGCGTCCAGTACTTGTAGAAGCAAAGAAAGGGGATGAGGTTGCGCTTGCAATCGTAAAAGATGGCGCACGTTACATCAGTGATTTAGCCAATAAGCTATTACAAAATAACCCACCGCGTTTATCAATGATTGGCGGATTAGCCGAGCCATTGCAAGAATGGTTAGATAAAGACGTGGTGGCAAATGTTAAACCTGCAATGCAGCCGCCAGAAATGGGCGCCGTTTATTTTGCGCAAAACTCAATTAAAGGGTAATTATGTCAGCTACGAAGTATTTTGCGACACGCTTATTTAGCGGTGAACAGTTTGTTCAAAATGTGACGTTTAGTGTTGAAGATGGCGTGATCACAGCGTTTGAGCAAGGTCAAACTGAAAATGCGATTGTACTTGAAGGCACCGTTGTTCCGGGCTTTATCGATGTACAAGTCAATGGCGGTGGTGGTGCATTTTTTAACGCCGAGCAAAGTGTAAATTGCGTCGATGCGATTGCAAAAGCGCATGGCCAATTTGGTACAACTGCATTATTACCAACCCTTATCACAGACAGTGTTGAAGTAATGGAACGAGCAGCTGACGCCACAGCTCAGGCAATTAAAGATCAAGTGCCGGGTATTGTGGGCGTGCATTTTGAAGGCCCGCATTTATCAATGCCGAAAAAGGGCACGCATAGCGAAAAATTTATTCGCCCAATTACTGAAGCGGAATTTGCAGTATTTGAACGCCAAGATTTAGGCATCAAGGTAGTTACCTTAGCGCCAGAAAATGTGTCTGCCAGCGACATTAAACGCCTTGTTGCAGCGGGTGTGAAAGTATCTATTGGTCACACTAATGCTGATTATCCAACGGTATTAGCCGCACTTGAAGCCGGTGCTGACGGTTTTACCCATTTATATAACGCGATGAGTGCGTTCACTTCTCGTGAACCAGGTGTAGTTGGGGCAGCATTAACTGACACCAACGCATGGTGCGGCTTAATTGTTGACGGTCATCATGTTCACCCAGTATCTGCAAAATTTGCTATCGATAGCAAAACCCGTGGCAAAATTATGCTAGTAACAGATGCGATGCCACCTGTGGGTACTAACGATATGGAGTTTGACTTCTTTGATGGTCGTAAAGTGATCCGCACTGGCGATAGATTAAATTCAACCACAGGTGAATTAGCAGGCAGCGTGTTAGACATGGCAGGTGCGGTGCGCAATACCATTAATACTCTTGATGTTAGTTATGCTGAAGCACTGAGAATGGCATCACTTTACCCAGCACAGTACCTAGGTTTAGGTAATAGAAAAGGGCGATTAGTGGTTGGCGCAGATGCTGACTTTGTGGTGATGGACAATGAATTTTATGCACGAGAAACCTATGTTGCTGGTGCAAAGCGATAATTGATTCCTGGGCAAAAACCCTGCTTTGAAGTAACAAGCGGGGCTTTTTTTTATCTAAAAGAAAGTAAAAAAACAGCGTGTATTTTTAGGGGAAGTACACACGTAATTAGACTTAAGTGATACCAACGGATTGTTTCACTCGGTATTATTGTACCAATTCGCTTAACGCGTTAATCACTTTGGCGAGCTAAATTTATTGCTATTGCGTTCGAATTTATTTATGTAACATGTCTACATAAGAGAAATTCTACTTACTTGGCATATTATTTTTAAGCGCTAGAGCTGAGAGCACACGTAACAGCATTGGTATTACAAGTATAAAAACGAGGTTGTCGTGAGCGATACAAATAAGAAAACGAAGAAACGATTAGCATCACTTGATGCACTGCGTGGCTTTGACATGTTTTGGATTTTAGGCGGTGAGAAAATTTTTGCCGCCTTGTTTGTTTTAACTGGCTGGGCTGGATGGAAAGTTGCAGAGGCGCAAACATTACATAGTCAATGGCACGGTTTTACCTTTTACGATCTAATTTTCCCTTTATTTATCTTTTTATCTGGCGTTGCGATGGGTTTGTCACCTAAACGTATCGACCATTTACCTTTTGTTGACCGTAAACCTATTTATATAAAAGCGTTTAAGCGTTTATTATTACTGTGCTTTTTTGGTGTACTTTACAACCATGGCTGGGGCACTGGGGTACCACTTAACCCAGAAGAAGTACGTTACGCAAGTGTACTTGGGCGTATTGCTGTCGCGTGGTTTGTCGCGGCGATGCTGGTATGGCATACCAGCTTTAGAACACAAATGTTTACCCTTGCTGGGATATTGATTGGTTATTGGGTTTGGCTTTGTTTCATACCTGTTCCAGGTGGTGTTGCGGGTGATTTATCTGCGGGCGGTGCGGGTTCTTGGAACGCATGGTTCGACACAAACTTACTACCAGGCATTACTTATCAAAACAAGCCAATGGATCCAGAGGGTATTTTGTCGAGTATTCCTGCTATTGCTAACGCGTTATTTGGTGTTATTGCGGGCCGCTATATTAAACAAGCACAAGAGCGTGGCGAATGGAAAACTGCAGGTATTTTATTTGCTGCAGGTTTAGTTGCACTTGCTGTTGGTTGGCTGTGGAATATGGTATTTCCAGTTAATAAAGACCTATGGACGTCGTCATTTGTTATGGTAACGGTGGGTTGGAGCTTTATTTTACTGGCGGTGTTTTATGCTGTAGTTGATTTACTTAATCAACAACGTGCTGCATATCTATTCGTAATTATTGGCGCTAACTCAATTGTGATTTACCTCGCATCAAGCCTAGTGAACTGGGAATACATTTCACGCAGTGTATTTGGTGGGTTTATTGCTGCGGTACCGGCACCTTGGCAGCCTTTAATAGGTGTGTTTGCCTTACTTGGCGTGCAATTGTTAGTGCTGCATTGGCTATATAAACGCAAGATTTTAATCAGCGTTTAACGCTTACTATTTTAAAAAGCAGGCACCGCCTGCTTTTTTATTTTCTTTATATTTTATAACGCTTTTTTATTCACTTTTACTTTACAAATATGTAAATAGACGCAATAATGACAGCGTTGTCATAATGGTGAAACCTAATATCGTTGTATCCCGATTAGGTTTTGTGATCTATGGATTATCTATACTTGCACGGACAGATATCCATAGATCCCATTTTTATTTAACCCCTTACTAGAGCCTTTCCTATGCAAATAGTTATTTTAAAAGATGCAGCTGCAGTGGCCGAATACGGTGCTCAGATTTTTATCGATCAAATTAATAGAAAACAAGATTCTGTATTAGGATTAGCAACGGGTTCGACACCTGTAGCGCTTTATCAAGAACTGATCAAAGCGAATCAAGCAAATAAAGTAAGCTTTAAGCAAGTAACAAGCTTCAACTTAGACGAATACTTAGGTTTAGACGGCGACCACCCTCAAAGCTACCGTTATTTTATGAACGAGCAGTTATTTAATCACGTTGATATCGACAAAAGTAACACGTTTGTTCCGCCGGGCGATGCACAAAACCCGATCACCGCGTGTAAAATGTACGAGAACAAGATCTCACAAAGCGGCGGTGTAGATGTTCAATTATTAGGTATTGGTCGTAACGGTCATATCGGTTTCAACGAGCCATCATCGAGCCTTGCATCGCGAACGCGTGTAAAAACGCTTACCAAAGAAACGGTAGAAGATAACGCCCGTTTTTTTGCAGAAGGTGAATTTCAGCCACACTTATCAATTACCATGGGTATTGGTACGATTTTAGAAGCGAAAAAAGTGGTATTGCTCGCAACTGGCGAAAATAAAGCTGATGCAGTGCGTGATATGTGCGAAGGTGCGGTTTCTGCAGTATGCCCAGCGTCTGCGCTACAATTCCATCAAGATGCAGTGATTGTTATTGACGAAGCAGCGGCAAGTAAACTTGTAAACGCTGAACTATACAAGCACATTGAAGGCGAAAATCAAAAGTTACAACAATATTTAGCTGAGCTAAAGCACTGATCATTTTGTAACATCATTTTTGTTTTAAAAAGCGCCATTGGCGCTTTTTTTATGTTTAAATGTAAGCATATTAAATTCAACAAATTAGCTATGCAAAATCTGCCTTTTAGTCAAATGCCATTGGCGCGTTGCTCGCGCGAACGCAGTAAACCTGAATTTATCACGCAACAACTTAATAGCGACAACGCCAAAGTACTGCTTTTTTATCAAGATATGATGTTATCGACTAGCCACCTTGATGATTTATTGTGGTTAAGTGTAAAGCAAGTCACAACAATTTTAGGGCGTGCGCCGCACCTATTTTTAGGACTTGAGAATAATACCCCGTACTTTGCTATCGAAATAACCCAGCAAGAATTAGCGCTTGATGAATTAAGTTGTTATCAAACTCTGCCATTTCGCAGCCAACTCGCCAGTTTCCCTGCTGCTAGTGTAGCGATTGCAGGCTATGCAAAAACCTTATTACATTGGCACAAAACACACGTATTTTGTGGGCGCTGCGGCAGCCAAAATGCCTCGTATGAAGGGGGATATTCCCGTCGATGTGATAATAAAAAGTGTGGTCACATTACGTTTCCTCGTCATGATCCGGCGGTTATTATGATTGTTCGGAAAGTATTTGACGATGGTGTTGAGCGCTGCTTGCTTGGACGCCAAGCATCGTGGCCTGCAGGTAACTATTCAGCACTTGCCGGATTTGTGGATGCGGGTGAAACGCTCGAAGAAGCGGTTATTCGTGAAGTAAAGGAAGAGTCGGGCATTGATGTGTCTGAGGTCGAATACATCGCATCGCAACCTTGGCCGTTCCCAAGTTCAGTGATGATTGGCTTTATTGCAACGGCAAGCAGTACAACAATTGATATTGGTGAAGATGAACTGGAAGACGCTAAGTGGTTTAGCCGAGATGAATTAGCGAAATTTGGTGAGTGGGGCGATGACTCATCAAGTTTTAAAAAGCCGCGTTATAGCTCGATTAGTCGCTTCCTGTTAGAGCATTGGATTAACTCATAACAAATTAGATTTGATTAGACGTCTAAAAGTCTATTTAATGTTTGTAACAGAACCAAGAGTAGAATCGATTTATGAAAGCAAATACCCAAATTATTCACGCAGGTCGCAAGTTAAAATACACCCAAGGGGTGGTTAATCCGGTTGTACAACGCGCATCTACCATTGTTTTTGACTCAGTAGCGCAGATGAAAGAAAACACCGCAAAGCGTGGTAAGCAAGCGCTGTTTTATGGTCGCCGTGGTACGCATACCCACTTTGCTTTACAAGACGCAATTACTGAACTTGAGCAAGGTGCAGGCTGTGCCTTGTTTCCAAGTGGCGCGGCAGCGGTTAGTAACGCCATTTTATCGTTTGTAAAAACGGGCGATCATATTTTGATGGTCGATACCGCGTATGAACCGACACGTGATTTTTGTGAAAAAATTCTCGCAAATATGGGTGTGAGCACAACTTATTATGACCCACTTATTGGTGAAAGCATTGCCGATTTGATTCAAGACAACACTGTATTGCTTTTTTTAGAAGCGCCGGGTTCGATTACCATGGAAGTGCAAGACGTACCTTTACTGACAAAAATTGCGAAACAACATGATTTGCTGGTATTTATTGATAATACCTATGGTAATGGCTATTTCTTTAAGCCACTAACCCACGGTGTTGATGTGTCAATTCAAGCGGCGACTAAATACATTGTTGGTCACTCAGATGTGATGATGGGCGTAGCAATTGCAAACGAGGCATGTTGGGAGCAGTTACGTGAAAATGCCTACCTAATGGGGCAATGCACATCAGCAGATGATGCTTACCTTGCCATGCGAGGTTTACGTACATTGCCGGTACGCCTAAAGCAACACGAACAAGCAGCATTAGAAATTGCCAATTGGTTGGCTCAACATCCGTTAGTTGATCATGTACGTCACCCAATGCTCGACACATGCCCAGGCTCAGATGTATTTAAACGTGATTTTAGCGGCAGCACAGGCCTTTTTAGTTTTGTACTAAAAGAGGGTAATCAAGCTGCGATTACTGCACTTTTAGATGGTATGCAACATTTTAAAATGGGTTATTCGTGGGGTGGTTTTGAAAGCTTAATTACCGTCACAACCAGTTTTAATCGCATTCGTACGGTAACAAACTACGATTTTTCAGGGCCGTTGGTGCGCATTCATGTTGGACTTGAAGACGTAGATGATCTTAAACTGGACCTTGCCGAAGGACTTGAACGTTTTCAAGCACAATTAAAGTAAATAAAGGATTTGTATGGGTTCAACTAGCTTTCATCGTGTAATTGCATTTGCGCAATTTGAATTTTCACGGTTTCTATTTTCAAAAAGAGGGCTAGTTGCCATTATTAGCTACCTTGCGATTTGGTCGCTTATTTTGACCAACGTGGTAGCGAAAGGCGCTGCGTTTTTTAAAGATCCCCAGTTTGAACGCTTTATGGAGCAATTACTTGGCGAAGTAGGTCTTGAAAACTTATCTACGTGGGCGGTTCCTGAATTAATCGTATTTTGGTTAGTCGCAGTGCTGACTTTTCCATTTTTTGCCATGTTTTCGGCAGCCGATCAGTTATGCAGTGATAAAGCGCGCGGCACGATTCGATTTTTACTTTTGCGCGCAAAACGTGAAGATTTATTGCTTGGCCGTTTTCTTGGTCAAGTAGTGGTAGTTGCCGCGTTTATAGGTATTGCCTTATTGGCAAGCATTATGTTGATTGTTTGGAATGATGCGGGTCAACTTTCAGGGTCACTGCATTTAAGCAGCCAAATATTGGTTGATTTAATGTTTGTTGTGTTACCGATGATTGCCTTTATGCTGCTGTTAAATGTTTATTCAACATCATCTAAACAAGCCATTGTTCATTGTTTACTGTTGCTTACATTAGGCAGCATTATTATAGGCTTATTGGCTGAGTATATTTGGCAGGGCTTTTCATTTTTAGGTTACTTGCTGCCTAACGCTAGCTTGTTTGACACCTTAGCGTTAAGCGCGAGCGTGTCTGAACAATATTTGCTGCCACTTGCACAAACGCTCATCTACGGTGCGCTGACGTTTACATTATTTAAGAAGCAAGGGGTGTAACCATGATTGAACTTAAAAATGTAAGCAAACACTTTGCTAGCAATCAGGTATTAACGAACGTTTCAATGACCATTGAAAGTGGCGAGCCTGTTGCGATTATTGGCCCTAATGGTGCGGGTAAAACCACGCTATTTAGTTTAATCTCGGGCTTTATTTCACCAAGTAGTGGTGAAGTACTGTTTGACGGCGACACAATTCCTCATGCAGCGCAGTTTGGTAAACTGGCGGTATTACCGCAAGATGCACAGCTTGATCCGCGCTTTAGTATTGAAAAACAACTTGCTTTTTTTGCTAAATTACAAGGTTTTGCAAAAGCGCCTGCGCTTAGTGAAGTGACACGTGTGTTATCGCAAGTAGGGTTAATTGAACACAAAACAAAAAAGCCACAAGAATTATCACACGGTATGCGAAAACGCGCCTGTATTGCCCAAGCGCTGATAGGCAACCCTTCATTTGTATTACTCGATGAAGCCACGGCAGGGCTCGACCCAATTCATGCGAAAGAGATAAGGGAACTAATTGCGAGTTTGAGCTCTGAGATTACGTTTATTTTGAGCTCACACGATTTGGCAGAGCTTGAGCGCCTGTGCCAGCGTGTATTTGTGTTTGAAGCCGGCAGTTTGAAACAATATTCAGGTGATATTGATACGCAAAACCATGCTTATTTGACCTTGCGATTAAAACAACATAGTGATGATTTTGATAAGATAATTTCAGGGCTCAATGGGCTAATACAAATAAAAACAACGCAATCACGCGAGTACTTAATTGAATATGATGCCAGTGTTACTGACTTTGATATTCAATTGCTGCAACACTTGCATCAAAAGCAGATTGCATACCAACAAATTTACAACGGAAAAACGCTTGAAAACCAGTTATTTGATTAAAGATTTTGATGCCATGGCGCTGCCTCAAGCGCCAAGCTATGAATATGCTTGCGCTATTTGCGATTTTACCAATGAAACACATTGGCAACCGCTGATTGAGCAAATATGTGAAAATAATGATTTAGCGCTTAGTGTAGTAGAGCGCGTTAGCTCAGGCGAAAATCCCACATTTTTATTGCACAGTGCCAGTAATCAAGCCTTTTACATTAAATTTATTGCGCCAAATTGGCTATTTCAGTATCACCATGAAAAAGAAGCGCTCGATTTATGCGACGCGGCAGCACTACCGATTGCAACACCTAAATTGATTGCGCACGGTGAGCTCAATAACTGGGGTTACTTAATTACAAAAGGGCTTGAAGGGCAACTACTGTCAGATATTTACAATGAACTAACAGACGATGAACAACAGTCAATAGCCGCGCAATTAGGACGTTTTTGCCTACAAATGCACAGTATTCCTATGCAAAAAACAAGCGTACTGTACAAAGATTGGCAAAAATTTATTGATGAGCAATACCACAATAGCTACGCCAGGAGAAAGCGCCAAGGCTTGCGTGCAGATTTTTTAGCGGATTTTATTCCCTATATTGCACATACACCTTATACCGCACCAGACACCACTAATCTGTATTTAGTACACAGTGATTTGCACCCGGGTAATTTATTAGTTAAACGCGGTGATGACGGCATTTCACTTTGTGGTGTGATTGACTTTGGTGATGCGTTAGTGTGCAACGAGCCACTATTTGAAGTCACGACAGTTGGTTTACTTGTAGCAAAAGGTAAAACTAAGGTTTTTCAGCAATTTTTAGAAAGCTACCTTTATCAAGTTGACGATAAACGAACGTTACTAAACAGTTTAATGACACTGACATTGTTACGCCACACGGGTAACTTAAATTATTTAATTGAATATGTACCCGGTGTAAAACAATGCAAAAATTGGCAAGATGCTGAACAGTATCTTTTTCCGATATAACAGCTAAGGAGACAACAATGGGACTTTTATCAGGCTTATTGGGTAATGCAAGTGAAGTAGACAGCGAGGAAGTTGAGCGTTTTATTGATTCAGCGCTGATTGACGGTGAGCAAGTTGAAAAGGCGTATAAAGTTATTCGTGACGTTTTAGTGTTTACCAATAAACGCTTAATTTTGGTTGATCGCCAAGGTGTACGCGGTAATAAAGCCGAAGTACTTTCAATTCCTTACAGCAAAATAACTAAATTTAGCAAAGAGTCAGCAGGTACATTTGACCTCGATGCTGAATTAAAAATCTGGTTAGGCTCTGAGCCAAATCCGCTAACAAAAGAGTTTAAGGCGGGAGACGATATCGATCAGGTTTACAAAATTTTAAGTCAATACACATTAGGATAGTGGCAAGTTTTATATGAAGAAATTTCTTTTATCAGGTTTATTAATGGCGGCGACAGGTGTAAATGCCGCGAGTTATCAGTCGTTTAACGAATTTAATTATGTTAATGCCGATAACTACGATGGTTTTGCGTTTAGCACCCATTACTTTTTTAAACCGCAAGCAATGATTGGTGTGTTAGATGAGTTTGGCTATCTAAATACCGATACTAACCTGTACGGCTCAATTAATAACTTTTACGATGATAACTTCTACAATATTGGTGGCGAGTATTTTTTACCAAATAATGTATTTATCACCGCAGACGTTGCCAAACAGGGCGACTTTGATGCCTTTAGCGCTGGCGCCGGCTATCTGATTAACGATGATTTTAAAGTCAGTGCACGCTATAGCGATGCCGATGGTCAAGACGGCGAAGTATTTGCGCGTGCTGAATACAACCATCAAATCAACCGTATTGATTATCTTGCGTTTAGTTTTGATACTGAGGTAGACCTAGATAGCTGGGAGTTGGCGTCTCGCTATTTTATGGCGCTAAACAGTGCGCAGCATTTAGCCGTTGATGCGTCTGTTACTGAAACAGGAAATGACATAGTTACCCGTGTATTTGGTACTTATTATTTAAACCAAGCAATCTCTGCAGGCCTGGGTGTAAATGATGGCAAGTTTGAAGTAAAAGCGAAATATTATACCGATGCTAATTTTGCCTTTTCAATTGGCTATCAAGATATTGATGAAGCACTTGTTTTTGCAGTGTACGGCCAGTTTTAAACGTATTTAAACAATAAAAAAACCGCTGAATTTCAGCGGTTTTTTTGTTTAAGCTAAGTTATACCAATTCACTTAAATAGCAGATCATCCTAGCGGGCTAACTATCATGCTAACTGCGTAAAATTTGTCAATGTAGAACAACTACATAAGAAAAATTCCGCCTTGTTACCATTTCATTTATCCAGCGCTATCCCTGATCACATACTTAACAGAATTGGTATTAGCTTACCAACCGCACTGGCGGCCTTTGTTTTGCTCGTCTAGGTATTTTTGTAATGGTGCAAAGTAATCAAGAATTGCTGTTGCATCCATTTCTGGTTTACCTGTTACGCTTGCAAGCGCTTCTTGCCATGGGCGACTAGAACCCATTTTCAGCATCGCATCTAAACGCTCACCAGCTTCTTTTGAGTTATAAACACTACAACGGTGAATAGACTCTTTGCTGCCTGCGATTTCACATAATGCGCGGTGGAATTCAAATTGTAGAATATGCGCTAAGAAATAACGTGTATAAGGTGTGTTACCTGGTACATGGTATTTCGCACCTGGATCAAAGTGTTCTTCAGTACGAGCTACAGGAGCCGCAACACCTTGATACTTTTCACGCAGTTCCCACCACGCTTGGTTGTAGTTCTCAGGTGTTACTTCACCAGAGAATACTTTCCAGCGCCATTGGTCAACAAGTAGGCCAAATGGAATAAATGCAATTTTATCCATTGCCATTTTCATTAGAAGACCGATATCTTTTGATTCATCCGGTACTTCATCAAGTAAACCGATTTCTTTTAAGTAACCAGGTGTTACAGAAAGGGCGATAGTGTCGCCAATTGCTTCGTGGAAGCCATCGTTAGCACTTTCTTGGTAGTAAATTGGTTGCGTGTTGTAAGCGCGTTGGTAGAAGTTGTGGCCCAGTTCGTGGTGAATTACTGAGAATTCTTCACCAGTACGTTGGATACACATCTTAATACGTAAATCGTCTTTGCTATCTAAGTTCCAAGCTGAAGCGTGACATTGCACGTCGCGATCTTGTGGTTTAGTAAACAGTGAACGCTCGTAGAATGTCTCAGGTAATGGTGCAAAGCCCATTGACGTAAAGAATTTCTCAGCACCACGCACCATTTTTAGTTCGTCGTAGTTGTGCTTAGCAAGCAATTCAGTTACATCATAACCCGGATCGGCGTTCGCAGGTGCAACTACATCGTAGATATTACCCCACGTTTGTGCCCACATGTTACCAAGCAAGTGTGCTGGAATTGGCTTATCTTGTGGTACTTTGTCTTCACCGTACTTTTCGCCCAGTTTTGCGCGAACGTGACAGTGTAGTGAATTATATAGCGGTTTAACTTGACCCCAAATACGGTCTAACTCTTTGGCAAAGTCATCGGCAGGCATATCATATTTACTGCGCCACATAGCGCCAGTATCTGCGTAGCCAAGCTCGTTTGCGCCTTGGTTTGTTAACTCAACCTGTTGCTCGTAAAGAGGACGCATTGGTTTAGCAACTTCGCGCCAACCAGTCCAAATATCAAGTAGTTCGTCGTAATCACGGCTTGTTGCCATGGTTGCAGTCATATCGCCAAGGCTTAAGCACTTATCGTCTTCTTTACAGTATTTACCTTTACCGTAAAGACCGCCAAGTTCAGCAACGATTTTCGAAAGCTCAGCAGTTTTAGCTGGATCTTGTGGAGCAGGCAGGGTGAGTGCAAGCTTCAGTTTATCTAGTTTACGGCGGCTATCTTCGTCTAGGTCTAACTTATCAAATTTAGACGCTTCATTTGCTAAACGAACTACAGCAGCAGTCATCTTTTCGTTTGCTGCAGCAGATAGGCCTGACGTATCGTGCGTAATAAAGTTTGCGTAAATCCACTCAGCACGGCTAACTTCGTTATAAAGCGCCATTAATTCTGTTTCAGTATTTGCTAAAAACGCTTTTGCGTCTTGTGCTGTTACTTGTTGTGCCGATTGTGTTTCTTGCTGTTTGCTAGTTGCATTACAGCCAGTAATCGCGACCGCTGATGCGACGAGTAATGCGGGTAGTGAGAGTTTAAATGATGTCATTATTGTTTCCCTTAAAGTAATGGCCTAAAGCCAACAACGCATATTAGCAAGTCGTGGTTTTTGGGTAAATGCCAGTTAGACTTTTTCAGGGATTAAGTCATACTTGGGTAAGCGTTAAATAAATTCAAGGGATAGTTTTTACAATGTTGATTTTTATAATAATTGTTTTTGTTATTGCCGCGATTTTTGGCATTCGTGCCAATCGCTTAAGATTTGTAACAAAACCTGTTTTTAACTATTTCAAAAAGGCTTTGCCGCCTCTGTCAGATACAGAGCGCCAAGCAATGGAAGCGGGGGATATTTGGTGGGATGGCGAACTGTTTTCTGGCAGACCAAATTGGCAAACATTTCGCGAGTACCCCAACCCCAAACTGAGCACAGAAGAGCAGAGTTTTATTGATAATCAAGTATCCACATTATTGGATATGTTGGACGATCACCAAATTGTGACTGAACGCGATTTACCGAAAGCGGTGTGGAAGTACTTAAAAGAAGAGGGCTTCTTTGCCTTAATCGTACCGAAAAGTCACGGTGGTCACGGTTTTTCCGCGTATGCTAATTCAACCATTGTCAGTAAAATTGCATGTTCGAGTTTATCAGCCGCGGTCACGGTGATGGTGCCAAACAGTTTAGGTCCGGCGGAATTACTTGCTCATTATGGTACGAAAGAGCAACAAGATTTTTGGCTACCTAAACTGGCAAATGGCGATGAAGTCCCGTGTTTTGCTTTGACTGCCTTAGATGCAGGTTCTGACGCTGGGGCAATTCAAGACTACGGTGTGGTGTGTAAAAAACGCTATAAAAACAAAATGACACTGGGCATCAAGCTTAATTGGCGTAAGCGTTATATCACTCTCGCGCCTATTGCATCGGTTATTGGCTTAGCATTTAAATTATATGACCCAGATGGATTATTGGGCGAACAAGAAGATTTAGGCATTTGCTGTGCACTTATTCCGGCAAAAACAAAAGGGGTCACTACGGGTAAACGTCACGACCCGATGGGCATGGCATTTATGAATGGCCCAACCGAAGGGGAAGATGTCTTTGTGCCACTTGATGCGCTAATTGGCGGTGAAGATTACATTGGTAAAGGCTGGCGCATGTTGGTTGAATGTTTGAGTGCGGGGCGAGGTATTTCGTTGCCTGCACTTGCGACTGCAACAGCTCACTTAACCACGCGCACAACTAGTGCGTATGCATTAATACGTAAGCAATTTGGTTTGCCAATCGCACAGTTTGAAGGCGTAGGCGAAAGTTTAGCGCACATTGCTGCGATGAGTTACCTTACCGAATCGACACGACGTATGACAACAACGGCACTCGATCTTAATTTAAGCCCTGCGGTGATCACTGCCATTACTAAATACCACCTTACTGAAATTGGCCGTGATATCGTAAATCATGGTTTTGATATTCAAGCGGGTAAAGCGGTGCAAAATGGTCCAAGTAATAGTTTAGCGAGTGCCTACAAAGGCACGCCAGTATCTATTACGGTTGAAGGGGCAAATATTTTAACCCGTTGTTTAATGATTTTTGGTCAAGGTGCAACGCGCTGTCATCCATTTATTTTGAATGAAATGGAAGCGGTGGCAATGGATGACGAACAAAGTGGCTTACATCAATTTGATGAGTATCTTTGCAAACATATCGTGCATACCTTAGGTAATTTTGGCTTCAGCTTTTTCCATGGTTTAACCGCAAATTGGTTTGTGCCTAAAGCAAGCGCAGGGCCTGTTGCGCATTACTATCAAACGCTGACAAAGCTCAGTGCGTCATTTGCGTTTTGCGCCGATTACGCAATGTTACGTTTGGGCGGGGCATTGAAGCGTAAAGAAGCAACATCAGCACGTTTAGGTGATATTTTAAGTCAGCTTTATTTAGCCAGCAGCGTGTTAAAACGCTATGAAGACGACGGTAGGCAAGTCTCCGACTTACCTTTTGTTAATTACGCTATCGACCATTGTTTGTATGAAATAGGCCAAGCCTTTGACGCGTTTTTTGTCAATATTTCATTTGGCGGTGTGATTCGTTTCGCGGTTTTCCCGTGGGGAAACCCGTATCACAAACCAAGTGATGAGACATTAAATCAAGTGGTTAATAGTTTAAGTAACAATGCAGTAATGCGTGAGCGATTATGCAACTTGTGTCATATCAAAGCGGGTAGTGATATTGATAATATGGAGCGCTTATTAGTGATTTTGTCGGAGCAAAAAACGTTAATATCGCGTTTTGAAAAAGCCATTAAACATGCGCGTTTTGATATTAAGTTTGACAGACTAAATGCGATAAACACATTGAGTGATGAGTTTAATCAAGAAGAATTAGCGCAACTCACAGAATATGAAACGCTGCGTCAAGCGGTAATAAAAGTTGATGAGTTTGAATCGTTTGATTAATTAAGGTTAAATTAAACCGCTCTTTGCAATGCACAGATTGCGCTGAGCGGTTTAATAAGCAAAGTATTAGCGCGCGTAAGGGTCGTCGAGGACTTTTTCGATATACCAAGTGCCTTTTACTTTAACAAGTTTAATCTGGCGCATATCGGCGATACGGTTACCGTTATGTTTACCGTGTAAAATAACGTTTAACACGGCTGAGTCGCCAAAACGTTTACGAACACTGCGGCTGCCGTGGTCGATTTCAATTTCCACTTCGTCAAAACGCATATTTAGTACATTGCGTGCAAATTGCTTTGTTGAGCCGTATGACTTGATAATACGGCCATATTTTGGCACCGATGCATTGACTGCTTTATTGATGTCGTCTTCAAGCAATACTGCGTAGAAAAATTCAGATGCTTTATATTCAGGTGAGTCGTTATCTGCTTTTATTTCAGGTGAAGTTTCACCACACGCAGCAAGCAATATAAACAAAGATGAAAGAAGAATGTTACGTAACATATGCCTAATTGTCGTTATTTTTATTTAGGCTAAGTGTGGAATGATTTTGATAGGATGTAAAGTGCGAAGCGGTGCTTCGCACTTTTAAAGCGGTAAATTATTGCACTAACTCTTGATCTGTAAACTCTTCAGCAAACAGTGGGCTAGTTAGGTAACGCTCTGCAGAGCTTGGTAGAATAACAACAATTTTCTTATCTTTGTTTTCTGGCAGTTCAGCGATACGTTTTGCTGCAACAACCGCGGCACCAGAAGAAATACCCGCAAGAATACCTTCTTCTTTCATTAGGCGGTGCGCCATTGAAATAGCGTCGTCATTTGAAACTTGCTCAACACCGTCAATCATTTCAACGTCTAAGTTACCTGGGATGAAACCTGCACCAATACCTTGGATTTTGTGAGGACCTGGCTTTAATTCTTCGCCTGCAATTTTTTGACTGATCACTGGTGAATCAACTGGCTCAACTGCGATTGATTTAACGTCTAGGCCTTTTTCTAATTTTAAGAAACGGCTAGTACCTGTGATAGTACCACCTGTACCAACACCGGCTACGAAGAAATCTATATCGCCATTAGTTGCGTCGAAAATCTCAGGGCCCGTCGTTTCGAAGTGAATTTTAGGGTTTGCTGGGTTTTCGAATTGCTGTAGTAAAATGTACTTTTCAGGTTCGCTTTGCTGAATTTCTTGTGCTTTTTCAATCGCACCTTTCATGCCTTTAGCGCCTTCAGTTAATACTAGGTTTGCACCTAACGCTTTTAATAGCTTACGACGCTCAAGGCTCATTGTGTTTGGCATCGTTAGCGTTAGCTTATAACCACGTGATGCAGCAACAAACGCAAGTGCAATACCTGTGTTACCTGAAGTCGGTTCGATTAACTCTTTGTCTTTGGTTAATTCACCTGACTTTTCAGCTTCCCAAATCATTGATGCACCAATACGGCACTTAACGCTGAAACTTGGGTTGCGCGCTTCAATTTTCGCGTATACGTTACCTGACGTTACACGGTTAAGTTTAACTAGTGGCGTATTACCAATGCTCAGTGAATTATCTTCAAAAATGTTACTCATTATGTGTATCCCTAAATGTTCGGATTCATTTACGCTAAGCATACTGACTAGTTGCAAAAACGAAAGGAAAGTTTGGCTATAATATATAGCCAAACTGCCTGAAATAGGCGTTTATGGCTAAATTAGCAGTGTTATTGGTACAGAACGTGAAATTAGACGCAAAAAAACGAAATATCAGAAATAAAAAGGGAAGCCTTAGCTTCCCATAAACGTCTTTAACTTATAGCATCCAAGCGTATGACATTTTCATAAATACTGAACGGTCTGTCTTCTCTATTTTTGATAAGTCATCATCTTGATAACCGTTATCGGAATAGCCAGCAAAAAATACCGTTTGCGGATTCACTTTATAAGAGTAGAGCAGTTGAGTTGAAAACCCTTTGTAGTGCGCCGTTACATCATCAATGTAATTATTTGGATTGCGCTCAATATCACGATAAATTACGGCTAATCGTACAAAGCTTCGATTGTTAAACTGATAACTTAATCGCGCGTCGGTTAAGTTTGCAGTGAATAGATCAGCACCGTCCACGTCCATCGCTTCATATGTATGACGCAAGCGCAATTCTATATGGCGGTTTAAGTTCATATTTAGTATAGGGCGAATACGGGTTTTATCGCCTAAACGATTGTTTGCTAAGTCGATATGATTACCTGTATTAGCGTAAAGTGAGGCAAACATGCCTGAGATTGGTTTAAATTCTAAATACACGCCAACGAGGTTTTCATTAAACAGCGTAGTGTTACCATCTATATCTAACCGCGCTTTATTATGGCGAAGACCGACGCGGTCGCGCTGGAGCAATTCAATTTTACCGTAACTTTGCAATGGGCCGTTAAATGATAAGTCTGCTTGAACTTCTTTTTCTAGCAGTTCGCCATTGGCGTTATGGCTAATATCCCAGTCACTGTAAAATTCGATGCGATTATACCAATTAACACCTTGCTCACCGTACCAACGATAACGACCACCGCTCACAAACTTATTAAAATCAACTTGGTTCATAAAACCTAAATCGCCGCGGAAATCTTCACCAAGGTTGTCGTAGCGTGCAAATAGACTCCAATACTTTTCGTTGTGCTCATAACTAAGTTTATAGGCAATATCATCAATTGCTTCTTCAGCACTGACACGTAAATATTGTTCGCTTATTTCGCAATCTTGCTCATTTTCACATTGTGTGCGCGCTTGTTGTTTGCACGTTGAAAGGTTATCGGCGTCGCAAATGCTGTCTCTAAATTCATCGGAATACTTTGTTCGCGACATCGCAAGTTGTGCGATAAAGGTATCGTTTTCAGTTAAACGGTATTTGCTATCAAGTGACGACACATAGTTGTAATAGTCATCAGCGCTTCGTGCGGTTGTCGTTGCGGCTATAGAGAAGTCGTTGGTAAAGTCATAGCGATAACGTGCCGCAACATTGTTACTTTTACTTTCTAACGAGACAATAGTCGAGCCTAGGTTACCAGGGATAATCACATTACTTTGGTTATCGTTAGCGATAAAGCTACCAAAGGTATGCGAGCCAACGCTTCCTGTAAGTTTTACACCTGCGTCAGGTTCTGCCACATTGCGGGTATAAATAAGGTTCCAAGGTGTTGAAAAATAGTCGGTATTCTCTAAGAAAAAGGCACGCTTTTCTGGAAAAAACAAAGTGAAACTGTTGTTGATACCGAGCTGTGCAACATCGGCTTCGACTTGTGAAAAGTCAGGATTAATGGTCGCAGTAAGCGTAACTTCTGGCGTGATCCCCCATTTTAGGTCTAATCCCGGTTCTAAGGTGTTATCTGCTTGCCAATCTTCAATGGGTACAACACTGACATCGCGGTTTTCGCTGCGGCCAGCAACAATGGTTGGCACTAGCGTTAGGTTATTGCCTTGTTCGGCTTGTTCAAAACCTGACACGGTTTGCATTTGACAAACCCAACAGCTGTTAGCGTGGTCGATTTTTATTGATGAAATACGCAGGCGTTCATTTCGTGGTAAAAAGCGAACAAACTCCATCGCCATTTTTTTGCTGTTATTACCCTGTTCGAAATTTAATATGCGAAACGGAATTGAAATCTCAACAACATAACCCGTTTCTGTTAATTGCCCCGAGCTGTGCCAAATACCATCCCACGCATCGCTTTCTTGGCCTGTTAGCACGTTTTCAATGGAGTCCATTTGCACGCCAAGCGGATTAATAAAAAACTGATACGCCAGCTTTTCGTTATTGTATGAGTCAATTTTCAAACCCACTAAGTCATCGCTCCAGTTTTTATCACGGTCGCGATAAAACGCACGAATTGCATTTGGGTTTGAATCACTTACCACATAAGCGACATTGAGTGATTCACCATCTTCATAAACAAGTGCGTAGGCTTGCTCCTTGGCTGGCATATTTTCATAGGGCCAAGTGATATTGTTGATTTCGATGCGTTTTGCTTGCTGCCACACACTTTCATTTATATTGCCATCAATAACGACTGAATCTGATAAAAATGGGATCTCAAGTGTGGTGTCGGTTTTTGCTATTACAGAGGTAGAGAGTAGGGCAGCACACAGTGCTAGCGGGTATTTCATTTTAATTGCACGAGTTTTTATTGTTTTGCAGTATTTTAGAGTGTTGCAGTTTTTCGAGCAATTTAGATAAGGTTAAGCAACAAAAAATAACGATAAAGTAACCACTTTATCGTTATTTTTACAAGGTAGTGAGTTTTTAGCGCGATACTAACATCATTACTCCAGGCACAACAAAAAAGGCACCTAGCACATAACCTAACGCTAAAGACTTATTATTTGAACCTACTTCAGCCAGCTTACTTGCAGCACGAAGCGGTAATTCACGTAGGAATGGTGTACCGTAAATAAGCGCAACAGCAAATACGTTAAACATTACATGAACAAGGGCGATTGTTAGTGCCACTTCGGCAGCTGCGCCTGTAATTGATGTTGCAGCAAGCAGCGCAGTAATGGTGGTACCAATGTTCGCACCTAGCGTAAACGGGTAAATTTGTTTAGTCGAGAACACACCACTACCCGCAAGCGGGATCATTAAGCTTGTTGTTGTTGACGATGATTGCACCATAACCGTAACCACAGCACCCGATGTAATACCTGCAACAGGGCCTTTACCAATCGCGCGGTGTAGCATTTCTTTGGCTGTGCCAACAAGCGCTTTTTGCAATAGTTTACCAAGAGTTGTTACTGCAAATAGAATCAGTGCGATACCCACAATTACCATAGCAATACCAAGGGTTTTGCCATCGAAAAATGCAAGACCATCTTTAATTACGCCTACCGCAGGCTTAACAAGTGGTTTGATAAAGTTATAACTTTTAAGTGATAGGTCAGCGTCGCCGACAAATAAATGCGCAAGGCTTTGAGATAGTTTTTGTAAAATGCCGAACGCTAATTCAAGCGGTAGGAAAATCGCAACAGCAATTAAGTTAAAGAAGTCGTGTACTGTTGACGCTTCGAATGCGCGTTTAAATTCTTCTTTTGAACGTATATGACCAATTGATACTAAGGTGTTTGTAATAGTTGTACCAATGTTCGCACCCATGATCATTGGAATTGCAATATTAATAGGTAATCCGCCAGCTACTAGGCCAACAATAACCGAGGTAACGGTTGAAGATGATTGTACTAACGCAGTTGCGAGTGCACCGAGCAATAATGCAACAAATGGGTTGGTTGCGAATGCAAAAATTTCTTTCGCACCTTCACTGCCACCTGAAGCTAGTTTAAAACCGCCACTTACGGTACTAACTGCAACTAAAACCAAATAAACTAAAAATGCGATAGCAGCCCAGTTTAAAAACTTGGCCGTAACACTTTGTTGGCCGTTTATTGGATTTGACGTATTTTGACTCATTTCATTTCTCTTGTTTTCGACGACCTTGTTGGTCGTGTTATGTGACATTTACATGTCATTTTTGTGACGACGCGGATTAAAACAAAGAAATATGAAAGAAATATTACAGTGAGTGTAATATTTCAAAGTTAACAACAATCGATGTGTTGTTATCGTCATTAAATTGCTGTTAGAACGTTAAAATTTCGTAATGTAATAGATTGTAAATGATGAAGTTTTTATAAATCGGTGAGTTAGTGAACAATCGGTCAAAATAGCCATGGAAATCCAATTTAAGTTGTTCGACTTTGATAACTAATGTGCTATGGTTAGGCCTCTTAAATCTGTCTTACATTGATAACCGTGAGGTAACTCCTTGATTAACGTATTGTTAGTTGATGACCATGAACTCGTTCGCACAGGTATAAAGCGTATACTTGATGACGTACGTGGCTTTAAAGTGGTTGGTGAAGCGAAAACTGGCGAAGAGGCGGTTCAGTTTTGCCGTCAAAATAACCCAGATATCGTACTCATGGATATGAATATGCCAGGTATTGGTGGGTTAGAAGCAACTAAAAAGATCTGTCGATTCTGCCCAGATGTAAAGGTCATTGTATTGACCATGCAATGTGAAGACCCATTCCCGAGCAAAGTAATGCAAATAGGTGCACACGGTTACTTAACCAAAAGTGCAGGTCCTGAAGAAGTGGTTAATGCTATTCGCGCTGTGAAAACAGGGCAGCGTTATATTGCGCCAGAAATTGCGCAGCAGATCGCACTAGCGCAGTTTAGCGGACGCAATGATGAAAACCCGTTTGCAAGCCTATCAGACCGCGAATTACAGATTATGCTGATGATCACTAAAGGTGAGAAAGTACAAACTATTGCAGATCAGCTTAACTTAAGCTCAAAAACGGTCAATTCATATCGTTACCGTATGTTTGAAAAGCTTAATGTGGGTGGCGACGTAGAATTAACACACCTTGCTATCCGCCATAAAATGATTGAGATTGACGCCGAATAACACGATGTCGGCGTTTAACGCAAAAGCCTTTCTAAAAACCGTATCAAATGAGCCCGGCGTTTATCGAATGTTAGACGCCAAAGGGCAAGTTATATACGTTGGTAAAGCAAAAAATTTAAAAAAGCGTCTTTCAAGCTATTTTCGCGATAACATTCCCGAAAACAAAACCCGAGCGTTAGTGGCGAATATTTGCGGTGTTGAAGTTACACTGACGAATACCGAAACCGAAGCACTACTGCTTGAAAATAATTTAATAAAAAAATACATGCCGCGTTACAACATTTTGTTGCGCGACGACAAATCCTATCCTTACATTTTAGTAACCAATCATACTCATCCGCGTTTAGCATTTCACCGTGGCGCCAGAAAAATTAAAGGCGAGTATTTTGGTCCTTATCCAAGTGCCGGAGCCGTGTCTGAAAGTTTGCGCTTAATGCAAAAGATATTTCCAGTGCGTCAATGTGAAGATGCGTACTACCGCGCACGCAGTCGCCCGTGTTTACAATATCAGTTAAAGCGTTGTTCAGCGCCATGTGTAGGTAAAATTTCCGACACGGATTACCAACAAGAAGTAGATATGGTGAAAAAGTTTCTGGCGGGGCGCTCGTCAGAAGTAATCGCAACATTGGTTGAAAAAATGGAAGCGGCGAGTATCTCGCTTGAGTTTGAAAAAGCAGCGCAATTGCGTGACCAAATTTTATTGCTGCGCAAAATGCAAGAACAACAAGCAGTATCGGGCAATGTTGCAGAGCTCGATGTAATTGGTTTCTCGGCTAAAAACGGTTTGGTGGCAGTACATGTATTGATGATCCGCGACCATAAGATTTTGGGATCCAAAACGTATTTTCCAAAAACGCCAAAAGACAGTAGCAATGACGAAGTCTTAGAATCGTTTTGTGCACAATATTATGTGCAATTATCCAATACCGGACGAATTCCAAAACAATTAGTTGTGCCGTTTGCATTTGCTGGCAGTGATACGTTAGCAGAAGGGTTATCGGCAATTTGCAGTAAGAAAATTGCATTTGTATTAGCGCTGCGTGGTGAAAAGGCAGACTATTTGGCACTTGCTAATAAAAATGCAGCAAATGCCTTAGAAGTAAAACAAAGTGCAAAAGACTCCATTGCGAAACGTTATGCTCAATTAAAAGAAGCGCTAAGTCTAGAAACCATTAATCGTATGGAGTGTTTTGATATTAGTCATACCATGGGCGAAAACACAGTTGCGTCGTGTGTGGTATTTGACGACCAAGGTCCAGCCAATAAAGAATATCGCCGCTTTAATGTTGAAGGTATTACACCGGGTGATGATTATGCTGCTATGGCATTTGCACTTAGAAAGCGCTACAACAAACTGACTGACGAAAGTAAAATTCCCGACATTATTTTTATTGACGGTGGTAAAGGGCAGTTATCACAAGCTGAACATTATTTTGCTGATTGGCCACACACCAAATTACCGCTATTAATAGGTGTTGCCAAAGGCACATCACGAAAACCGGGTTTAGAGACGCTATTAATTGATGGCGGCAGGCGCACGGTGAATTTATCATCGGATGCGCCAGCGTTACATTTAATTCAACATATTCGTGACGAAAGTCACCGCTTTGCTATTGCAGGGCACCGTAATAAACGTCAAAAGCAGCGCAATACATCTGTGCTTGAAGAGATTTCAGGGGTTGGCGCGAAAAAACGTCAAGCCGTATTAAAATATTTAGGTGGCATTCAAGGGGTAAAAAGCGCTACTATTTCTGAATTGGAGCGAGTGCCGGGCATTAGTCGTAGCATCGCAGAACGAATCTATCATCATCTAAATGATGACAAATAAATAAAATACCAATATGTGGAACATTCCAAATACACTTACAGCTTTTCGCCTGATCTTAATTCCGATTTTTATTGTTTTCTTTTTTATTCCAGCTAAGTGGTCTTTTTTCTGGGCCGCGTTTATTTTTTGGCTTGCCTCAGTCACCGATATGTTAGATGGCTATCTAGCAAGAAAACTTGAACAATCAACACCATTTGGTGCGTTCCTTGACCCTGTTGCTGATAAAGTAATGGTGTCAGTTGCACTTATTGCATTAACCCAACATTACCAATCGCTCTATATTACGATTCCGACCATTATTATTATTGGTCGAGAAATTATCGTATCGGCATTGCGTGAATGGATGGCGGAAGTGGGTGAGCGCGCCAATGTGGCGGTATCGCAATTAGGTAAAATTAAAACCGCAGCACAAATGTTGGCGATTATTGGTTTGATTTGGCAGTACGATAGCCAAATGATCACCTTATCATTTGTATTATTTTATATTGCGACTATCTTAACCTTTATTTCGATGGTGCAATATTTGGTTGCTGGCTGGGGCGCGTTGTCTCAATCAAACAATTAAATTGGTGTTTGTGCATTGAAATAAGTGCATAAACGAGTGTTTTTAAATCATTTTAGATAAAAAATAATCAAACAACTTATTTCCGACATTTTTATGTTGACGCGTTTAATAATCTATGTAGAATGCGTCGGTGTTGAGAGGGGAGTGGTTAACTAACTACCCAATTGGAAGTGCGAGTATAGCTAAGCTGCTCGAAGCAAGAATGCGACAAAGTCGTGTTAGTGCTAAGTTAAAAAACGGTTTATGGAACGCGAGTATAGCTCAGCTGGTAGAGCGCGACCTTGCCAAGGTCGAGGTCACGAGTTCGAACCTCGTTACTCGCTCCAACTTCTTAAAGAAGTCGGCGGAATGGCAGAGTGGCCATGCAGCGGATTGCAAATCCGTCTACCTCGGTTCGACTCCGGGTTCCGCCTCCATTTTCAACACTCCACATGCGAAAGCAGCCCGATGCCCGGGTGGTGGAATTGGTAGACACAAGGGATTTAAAATCCCTCGTCAGTAATGACGTGCCGGTTCAAGTCCGGCCCCGGGCACCATTGATTTTAGAATCAATTTGATGCGAGTATAGCTCAGCTGGTAGAGCGCGACCTTGCCAAGGTCGAGGTCACGAGTTCGAACCTCGTTACTCGCTCCAAATTGGTTTTTGCTGCAACGTAGAAACCCGATGCCCGGGTGGTGGAATTGGTAGACACAAGGGATTTAAAATCCCTCGCTAGTAATAGCGTGCCGGTTCAAGTCCGGCCCCGGGCACCACTTATTTGAGTTAAGCCTCACAAAAAGCCATTGGCAGCGAGTATAGTGCAACTGCTCGAAGTAACGTTTGGTTACTAAGCTAAAAAACGGTTGAAATGGAATGCGAGTATAGCTCAGCTGGTAGAGCGCGACCTTGCCAAGGTCGAGGTCACGAGTTCGAACCTCGTTACTCGCTCCAATTTTTAGAAAAAATAATTAACAACTTGGTATCACCAAGCCAGAACTACTAACTTTAATAGTTCGAAGCAATTATTTATCCAGCTTCATTATGAAGACATTGGCGGAATGGCAGAGTGGCCATGCAGCGGATTGCAAATCCGTCTACCTCGGTTCGACTCCGGGTTCCGCCTCCATTATCGAAAGATAATACTCTCCACATGCGAAAGCAGCCCGATGCCCGGGTGGTGGAATTGGTAGACACAAGGGATTTAAAATCCCTCGTCAGTAATGACGTGCCGGTTCAAGTCCGGCCCCGGGCACCACTTTATATCAAATTTAATTCCTTATAATTCTAAGCATATTTTTAGCTAAATTTACTTTGCTTTGCATCATCTGATGTTTTAGGATCAGACTCACGATGGAATACAAGTTTAACACTTTGAAAAACGCACTGATTTTTACTTTATTACTGGTTTTCAGTAAGGCTATTCTAGCCGTTGAAGTGACCGACCTTTATCAATATAAAGCGGTAGTTGATGATAAATCTCAAGCGCAACAACGCCGAGCAAACCGTGTTGGTTTTATTGGTGTGCTTGAAAAAGTATCCGGTCGCAGTATTGATAAATCACACCCAGCAATTGGTGATGCGTTTAAAAACCTGTCTCGCTTTGTACTCAAATACGAGTATGAAGAGTCTTTATACCAAACGTATTTAAACATTCGTTATCAGCCACAATTAATCGACGGCGTACTTAATGAGATGGAAATCCCGATTTGGGGTAACCGCCGACCGCTGACGTTAATTTGGCTTGCAATTGAAGAAGACGTGCAACGCTCATTAGTCACCAAAGAAGACTACCCACAAATTTTTCACTTACTCGATACCAATAGTAATAATGCGGGCTTACCGATTGTTATGCCGTTACTTGATCTTGAAGATCGCATGAATTTAACGGTTACAGATGTGTGGGCTAACTTTCCGCAGCAAATTTTAAATGCGTCGCGTCGTTACGAACCCGAAGTAATTGTGTCGGCAAGGCTGTATCAACGCGAGAATGTATGGCATTTGGATTGGCAGTTTACCAACCAAGGCACATTCCAATTACACCAGCTTAAGGGTGACAAACTCACGATTATCGGAGAGCTTGTTAGTAGTATTTCAACGCAAATCGCCAAGCAGTATGCATCACTTAGTGAAACTGAGGTTACCAGCAGTGTGTCAGTGCGCTTTTTTGGTGTAAAAGGCATTAAACAGCTTGAGGCATTAAAAACTCGCTTACGTACGCTTACCCAAGTTGATGAATTAGATATAAGTTTCCGTCAAGGGGAACGTGTGGATTTAGTACTATATCTTAATGCGCACGTAGATAGCTTGAAAAAAGCGCTACAATTGGATTCACAATTTGAGATTATTTTTGATCCATTTAGTCATCAAAGTACACAACAACTTGAGTATCAATGGCTAAGCCAGTAATGAGTGAATATCAACAAATGGCGTTGCCGGTAACATTGCCGGACGACGAAACATTTATGAGCTTCTTTGGCGGTGAAAATTCCCATGTTGTTAAACAACTAGAAGTGGGGTTAACACAACTTCAAACAATGCCATTTAATTATGTGTACTTGTGTGGTTTTTCTGACTCAGGTAAATCACATTTACTGTATGCAACGTGTATTCGCGCACAGGAGCTCGGCTTATCGTGTTTTTTGTTATCTTGTAAAGATCTCGCTTGGCTTGACCCACACGTACTTGACGACTTAGAAAAGCTCGATGTAATTTGCATTGATGATATTCAGCAAGTAGCGGGCGACCCACTGTGGGAAAAAGCGCTATTTAATTTTTTCAATCGCTTCAATAGTGAAGGAAAAATGTTAGTAGTAGCAGGGGATTTACTGCCTAATATGCTTAATATTGCATTGCCAGATCTCGAATCGCGACTCAACTGGGGTACCACTTTTCAAATCCGCTCTATGAGTGATGATGATAAAGCCGAAGCGTTAGTAAAACGTGCGAAAATGCGTGGCCTAACACTTACTGAAGAAGCAACACGTTTTTTATTGTCGCGCGTTAGTCGTGATATGCGTGCGTTACTGGATATTTTAGATAAGCTTGATCATGCTTCAATTGTTGAACAGCGCAAGCTTACCATTCCGTTTATTAAGTCTATTTTGGATCTTTAAAGCATGAGCATGTTTTGAAAAATCGTGCTCATGCTTACTTAATTTATTACACAGGTATCGTGCGAGCGAAACGCAGCAAAGACTGTGTTGAAAATCAAAATATAAACCCGCTATCTATTAAATCTTCCGCTTAGTTCTAAATTGTTTTTTATCGCAATATACGACCACTAAATTAGTGCAATCGAAATAAGCCTAAAAAAACCACCTAAAATTAACAATAACGTGCCTTTTTAACCATTATCGCTCTAGTAAAAACAATTGTTTTTCGGGTATCATAATGGGCTAATTTTTATTAAAAAATGTTACGTTAATCGATAGTTAAACGTTACGAGAAATCAAGCTAACTCAATGTAATATTGAGCTGGTTGGCAAAAACGAGTGAAAAGCCCTTATGAATTTAGAAGCAATCTTGGCTGAAGCCCTTGAAGCTGTTGAGAAAGCCAGTGAAATCGCTCATTTAGAAGATGTGCGCGTAAATTACTTAGGTAAAAAAGGCGAAATTACTAGCCTATTAAAAAGCCTAGGTAAAATGGACCCAGAAGAACGTAAAACTGCAGGTCAGGTAATTAACCAGGCAAAGCAGCAAGTTCAAGAAAAAATCAATGCGAAGCGCGAAGCGCTACAAGAAAAAGCATTAGCAGAGAAGCTAGCAAAAGAAACTATTGATGTGACGCTACCGGGTCGTACTCAACCGACTACGGGCCTACATCCTGTAACACGTACTATCGAACGAATTGAAAGCTTTTTTGGTGAGCTAGGTTTTGCTGTTAAATCTGGTCCGGAAGTGGAAGACGATTTCCATAACTTTGACGCGTTGAATATTCCTGAGCATCACCCAGCACGTGCTGATCACGATACCTTCTATTTTAATCCAAAGCTGGTATTGCGTACGCAAACAAGTGGTGTACAAATCCGTACTATGGAAGCAGAGCAACCACCACTGCGTATCATTTCACCGGGTCGTGTATACCGTAATGATTACGACCAAACGCATACGCCAATGTTCCATCAGGTAGAAGGCTTGATGGTTGATAAAAACGTAAGCTTCACAGAGCTTAAAGGGATTTTGCACGATTTCTTACGTAACTTTTTTGAAGAAGATATGGAAATCCGTTTCCGTCCTTCGTACTTCCCATTCACTGAGCCATCAGCAGAAGTGGACGTGAAAGGTAAAAACGGTAAATGGTTAGAAGTATTAGGCTGTGGCATGGTTCACCCTAATGTACTTCGCTCTGTTGGCATCGATCCTGAAGAATACACAGGTTTCGCATTTGGTATGGGCGTTGAGCGCTTAACCATGTTGCGTTACGGCGTAAATGACTTACGTGCATTTTTCGAAAACGACTTAAAATTCCTAAACCAATTCAAGTAAGAGTGAAGTAACAATGAAATTTAGTGAAAAGTGGCTAAGAGAATGGGTAAACCCAGCAATTGATACTGATGCACTTTCTGAGCAGCTGTCGATGGCAGGCCTTGAAGTGGATGGTTTAGACGCCGTTGCCGGTGATTTTACAGGCGTTGTTATTGGTCAAGTGGTTGAATGTGGCCAACACCCAGATGCAGACAAATTACGCGTAACTAAAGTCGATGTTGGCGAAGACGAACTACTTGATATCGTTTGTGGTGCTGCAAACTGTCGCCAAGGTTTAAAAGTAGCGGTTGCTAAAGTTGGCGCGGTATTACCGGGCGATTTTAAAATTAAGAAAGCAAAATTACGCGGTCAACCTTCTCACGGCATGTTATGTGCGTTCGAAGAGTTAGGTATGGCTGAAAGTTCAGACGGCATTTTAGAGTTACCTGAAGACGCAGTAATTGGCACAGATATTCGCGAATACTTCGGCTTAGATGATGTGACTATTGACGTTGATTTAACGGCAAACCGCAGTGACTGTCTTGGTATTAAAGGTCTTGCACGCGAAGTTGGCGTATTAAACAGCCTTGACGTTACTAACGTTGAAATTACGCCGGTTACACCGACAATTGATGACAAAATTGACATTGAATTAGTTAATCCTGAGTCATGTCCTCGTTATTTAGGTCGTGTAATTAAGGGCATTAACCTAAATGCTGAATCACCACTTTGGATGGTTGAGAAATTACGTCGTAGCGGTATTCGTTCAATTGATCCTGTTGTTGATGTAACAAACTACGTATTACTCGAACTTGGTCACCCAATGCACGCGTTTGACTTAAACGCAATTGAAGGCGGTATTAAAGTACGTAACGCAAATCCAGGTGAAGAGCTTGTATTACTTGACGGCAATACGGCAAAGCTAAAAGAGAACACGCTGTTAATTGCTGATGACCAAAAAGCACTTGCGATGGCTGGTATCTTTGGTGGTGAGAAATCAGGTGTTACCGAAACAACACACGATATCTTATTAGAAAGTGCTTTCTTCAGCCCGTTGGCAATTGCAGGACAAGCGCGTAGCTACGGTTTACATACGGATGCATCGCACCGTTATGAACGCGGTGTTGATTACAAACTTCAGCATGACGCAATGGAGCGTGCAACCCAACTATTACTTGATATTGTTGGCGGTGAAGCCGGCCCTGTAGTTGAAGCTGTATCACAAGCGCACCTACCAAAAGCTAAATCAGTGACATTGCGTCGCGCACGTTTAGACCGTGTAATTGGTTATCATATTGATGATGCAACGGTAACAAATATTCTTACTCGTTTAGGTCTAACAGTTAGCTTTGAAAATGACACATGGCAAGCTGATGTACCAAGTTACCGTTTTGATATTTCAATTGAAGAAGACTTAATTGAAGAAGTAGCACGTGTATTTGGTTACAACAATATTCCAAATGTAGCACCAACAGCGAAATTGGCGATGACAGATCACCAAGAAGCCGTGCTGCCGCTTAAGCGTTTTCGCAATGAATTAGTAAGCCGTGGTTACCAAGAGGCAATCACCTACAGTTTTGTTGACCCTAAAGTACAAAGCTTGCTACACCCAAGTGCTGATGCGCTGGTATTACCGCACCCAATTTCAATTGAAATGTCGGCAATGCGCGTAAGCTTATTACCAGGCTTATTAGGCTCTGTGGTATATAACCAAAACCGTCAGCAATCACGTATCCGCCTATTTGAATCAGGCTTAAAGTTTGTTAAAAACGATGCCGCTGAAAATGGTGTTGAGCAAACGCAAATTATTGGTGGTGTGATTTACGGTAACACGCATAACGAACATTGGGGTATCGCATCAACACCAGTCGACTTTTTTGATGTAAAAGGCGACGTTGAGGCACTATTAAACCTAACTGGTGATATGGCGAATATTTCGTTTGTTGCTGAGCAAAATGAAGGTTTACACCCAGGTCAATCAGCTTCGATTATAAGAAATGGTAAAAAAATTGGTTACTTAGGCTGTATTCACCCAGAAATACAGTCTAAACTAGGAATTAACAATCAAGTTTTTGCCTTTGAAATCGAGTTGTTAGGTTTAGAAAACCGTGTATTACCTGAAGCGGTTGAGGTTTCTAAGTTCCCATCTAACCGACGCGATATTGCGATTGTTGTTAAAGATTCGGTAAATGCTGGTGATATTTTAGAGTCAATTAAAAAAGTTGGCGGAAATCAACTAGTTGACCTAAACTTATTCGACGTGTATAAGGGCAAAGGAGTTGAGGCTGATCACAAGAGTTTAGCGATTGCATTAACACTGCAAAATTCAGAGCGAACCCTTGAAGAGAAAGACATCAACTCAATTGTAGACTTAGTGGTGGCCGAATTGGCTGAACAATTTAACGCATCGTTGAGGGACTAGATTATGGCGCTTACAAAAGCCGACATAGCTGAACACCTATTTGTAAAACTGGGTATTAACAAAAAAGACGCTAAAGACCTTGTCGAAAGCTTTTTTGAAGAGATTCGTACTGCACTAGAAGCAGGCGAGCAAATTAAGCTTTCTGGCTTTGGTAATTTTGATCTTAGAGATAAGAAAGAGCGTCCGGGGCGCAACCCTAAAACGGGTGAAGATATTCCAATTTCTGCACGCAGAGTTGTTACATTCCGCCCAGGTCAAAAACTGAAGACACGCGTAGAAGTTGGTACCAGTAAAGACTAACCAAGCGTATGTATGAAGCCAATTCGAAAAAGCCTGCTTAATGCAGGCTTTTTTATTTGCTCTTTACTAGGGTCTGTTGACCTTTTAAGTTCGTTTTTGCAGCAGTTTGATTGGGTTTTATACAAGGCAGAGGCTGCGTGGCATAGTTATTCTATGTGAGTCAGCCGATAACACAGTAGAAAAGCCAATCAAGCGCTGCCAAATGGTTCTTTTGAGCGCACTTTTCTCATTGTTGCTCGATATTTGCTTAGATTACTAGGCCACACATCGAGCGCCACGATAAAAGCACGCTCAAAAAGAACAAAAATAGAACAGCAAAGGTCAACAGACCCTACAAGCAATCGAATTTTACTTGATGTAAAAACCTTATCGTGGCGACGTGAAATTACCGTCTTCAATACGCGATAGGGTATCTGCCGCAAGATTTGCGAGCTCACTTAATGATTTACCTTGATTGGTAAGCTCATATTCAAGCGGTGCTAAGTCAATATTTTGCACGCCGGCTTCTTTTGCTACTAATGCCCAAATATAAGAAAGCTTATGCTCTTCCATTTGATAAAACATATTTGTCAGTGCAGTGTAGATTTCTGGCTTGGCTTCGTTGCCAGCAGGGTTTAACTCAAGCGCATGGTAAAGCTTATCTATTGCCAAATCGCTATCAAACTTAGTGTAGTAAGTTGCTAATTTGTATTGGAATTCAGATGTTTCTAACTCACGTTTTTCATCCATTGCAATCAGTGATTGAATAGCGCCTTCATCACCATTTCGTGACCAGTGATAGAATAGCAGGTGTGGATATTGTGAATTTCGTGTCTCTTTCGATAAACGGTTTATCTCTTTTAGTGCAGTGAGGTGACCATTTACGCGCGACGTTGTTTTTTCTTTTAGTTTAATGTGTTCAATGCTAGCTGCTAACTCAACACATTTCGCATAATCGTGAAATGCGCTGAGTAGTTTGTATTTAGTTGCATCATCAGGCGTTTTGGATTCTGCATAACGCCCTAAAATAACGTCGGCACGCTCGGTATTACAATGGCTGTCGGTATTAAGATCGGCGCAAAACTGGCTATTTTCGTCACAAATTTCACGAATACTTTTGGCATTGTCGCAGCCAACGAGAAGAGAAAGCAAACAAAGTGCAGATAGTTTTTTTAACACAATTTAATGACATAACTACAATAGGATGTTCTAAGCTTAGCGAATCCTTTGCTTAAATGTAATAGTGCATTGGTCATAATTCGCATAAATTTGTTTTCGCTCAAGGGGATTATCGGTACACGGCAAAAGTCTGATATTGAAATGGTGGAAAAAACAATGTTTTTCAATTAGAATGCACGCGTCTAAAGCACTTCTCACAATTAACGCTTTAGGCTATCCGTTCAAAATTTTACGTTTAGGTAGACAAAATGACCTCATCTCACGAGCAAGATTATCTGAATAGCTGGCAGGAACGCCAAGACTTCGCTGAAAGCATGCAACCAATTATTGGTAAGCTTTACCGTAACCGTGGCATCGAGATTGCCATCTACGGTCGTCCACTAATTAATGCAAGCACAATTGACGTTATTAAAGCACACAAAACTGTTGCACAATTTGAAGACAGCAAACTACGTCTTCGCGAAAGCTTCCCGTTTTTAGAAGCTATCGACAAAATGGAACTGACTTCAGCACGTATCGATTTAGGTAAACTAGCTTATGCTTATATCTATAAAAATGCGGGTGAAGGTCGTTCAATCGAAGAGTACCTAGCAGCAGAACTAGCTGAAATCCACAATAAAGAAGACAAAATTGAACCGCGCGACGTAGTCCTTTACGGTTTTGGTCGTATCGGTCGTTTATTAGCACGTCTTCTAATCGAGAAAAGTGGTCCTCACACAGATTTACGTTTACGTGCAATTGTTGTACGTGGCGGTAAAAAAGGCGACCTTGAAAAGCGTGCAAGCTTATTACGCCGCGATTCAATTCATGGTCCTTTCAACGGTTCAATCACTGTTGATAATGAGCGTAATGCAATTAAAGCAAACGGTAGCTACATTCAAGTTATCTACGCTAACTCGCCAAGCGAAGTAGATTACACGCAATACGGCATTGAAAACGCACTTGTAGTGGATAACACCGGTATCTGGAAAGACGAAGATGGCCTTGGTCAGCATTTAGCGGCAAAAGGTGCGTCAAAAGTACTTCTTACAGCACCAGCTAAAGGCAATATCAAAAACGTTGTTTACGGCGTAAATAACAAAGATATCCTGTCTGAAGATACAATTATCTCAGCAGCAAGCTGTACAACAAATGCGATTACGCCAACGCTAAAAGCATTAAATGACAAGTTCGGTATTAAGAACGGTCACGTTGAAACAGTTCACTCGTACACGAATGACCAGAACTTAATTGATAACTATCACAGCGCTGAGCGCCGTGGCCGTGCTGCGGCACTTAACATGGTTATCACGTCAACGGGTGCTGCAAAAGCAGTATCTAAAGCATTACCAGAGCTTGAAGGTAAGCTTACAGGTAACGCTATTCGCGTACCGACACCAAATGTGTCAATGGCAATTCTTAACCTTAACCTTGAAACTGCAACATCAGTTGAAGAGTTAAACGAATTCTTACGTGAAACGGCTCTTTACTCAGATTTACGTGATCAAATCGATTACACTGCATCTACTGAAATCGTATCAACTGACTTAGTTGGTAGCCGTTATGCAGGTGTTGTTGATTCACAAGCAACGATTGTTGATGGTGATCGCGTAGTACTTTACGTTTGGTACGATAACGAGTTTGGTTATAGCTGTCAGGTTGTTCGCTGTATGCAAGATATGGCTGAAGTAACACACCCAAGCTTACCTCGTTAATCTAATTTTTTATCTAAAAGCCGGCCATTGTGCCGGCTTTTTTATTCAATTACTCGCATATTGTTTCAGCCCACTCGTTATTTTGATAGGCTTAAAGCTATTGTGCGTTAGGGAACACAGTTTATGAGAATTACAAGCCAATTCGATAGCGGTAATATTGAGGTACTTAGCCTTGAAAACCGTGAAGATATTCAATTAAAAATTAAAAATGACAACCAGTCTGAATTTTTCCAGTGGTTTCACTTTAAATTAGAATCACAAATTGATTTATTACATCGTTTGACGATTGTTGATTTAGATAAATCAGCGTACCCAGAAGGGTGGGTTGATTACCAAGCAGTTGCATCGTATGACCGTCAAACATGGTTCCGAGTACCAACTAAGTTTGAAAATAACCAATTAGTTATCGAGTTTACACCAGAGTGCGAACAAGTATATTTCGCATACTTTGCTCCATACAGTTATGAGCGTCACCAAGACTTACTTTCTTGGGCGCAATCACACGAAAGCTGTACTATCGAAACATTAGGTGAAACACTTGATGGCCGCGATATTAGTGTATTACAAATCGGCGAACCTGCTGACGATAAGAAAACAATTTGGATGATCGCCCGTCAGCACCCTGGTGAAACCATGGCAGAGTGGTTTATTGAAGGTGTGCTTCACAAATTATTGGATGACGAAGACGCACACGCCGCTGCACTATTAAATAAAGCGGTTTTCTATATTGTGCCAAATATGAACCCAGACGGCAGTGTACGTGGTCACCTTCGTACTAATGCGGCGGGCGTTAACCTAAACCGTGAATGGCAAACACCATCAATCGAAAAGAGCCCAGAAGTGTATTTTGTACGCGAAAAAATGTTCGCTACCGGTGTTGATATGTGTCTTGATGTACACGGCGATGAAGCGATTCCGTTTAACTTCTTTGCGGGCAGTGAAGGCATTCCACGTTACGATGCGCGCTTAAAAGACCTAGAAGATTGCTTTAAAGCGGCGATGTTTGTTACTACACCAGAATTTCAAGATGAACACGGTTATCCAAAAGATGAACCAGGTCAGGCAAATTTAACTGTAGGTTCTAGCTGGGTGGGCCAAGAATTCAATTGTTTGTCTTACACAATTGAAATGCCATTTAAAGATAATAATAATTTACCAGATGTTGATTACGGTTGGTCAGATCGCCGTTCGTATTCATTTGGACAAGACACACTTGCGGCAATCGTAAGTGTGGTAGATAAACTACGATAATAAAAATAGGGGTGCTTATACCAATTCACTTAAATAGCTGATCATTTTAGCGGGTTAAATATTATGTTAACTGCGTTTGAATTTATCAATGTAGAACAACTACATAAGAAAAATTCCGCCTTGTTATCATTTCATTTCTCCAGCGCTACTTCTGATCACATACTTAACAGAATTGGTATTGCTGCCCAAAAAAATAATAACAAGAGGAACAAGTTGTGGAAGCATTTGGCAATTTTTTAGATATGCTAGATGGTATGTTAGGGAGTGCCTTTTGGTTTCCTTACGTGCTACTAGGGGTTGGTCTATTTTTTACCATTTACTTAAAATTTCCACAGGTGTTGTATTTTAAACACGCCTGGAAAATTGTAAGTGGTAAATACGATAAAAAAGAACACGAAGGTGATACAACGCACTTCCAAGCGTTAGCAACAGCACTTTCAGGTACCGTGGGTACGGGTAACATTGGTGGTGTTGCACTGGCAATATCAATTGGTGGTCCAGCGGCGCTTTTCTGGATGTGGATGACTGCGTTTTTCGGTATGACAACCAAATTTGTTGAGGTAACGTTATCTCATAAATACCGTGTTAAAACAGAAGACGGCACTATGGCCGGTGGCCCAATGTACTACATGGACCGTCGCTTAAATATGAAATGGCTTGCGGTACTGTTTGCAATCGCAACCGTAATTAGCTCATTTGGCACAGGTTCACTGCCACAAATCAATAATATCGCCCAAGGTATGGAAGCAAGCTTTGGTCTTGAACCTATGCTAACGGGTGGCGTTTTAGCAATTTTATTAGCACTGGTTATTTTAGGTGGTATTAAACGTATTGCGGCAATTACTTCACGCGTTGTGCCATTTATGGCAGCCGTTTATATCATTGGTGCGTTTGGCGTAATTTTTTATAACATCGAAAATATCGGCCCTGCATTTGCCTCGGTATTTACTAATGCCTTTACGGGTTCTGCAGCAGCAGGCGGCTTTATTGGTGCGTCATTTGCCTATGCGTTTAACCGTGGTGTAAACCGTGGTTTATTCTCAAACGAAGCAGGTCAAGGTTCTGCGCCAATTGCCCACGCTTCAGCGAAGGCGGATGAGCCAGTATCTGAAGGTATGGTGTCAATTCTTGAACCGTTTATCGATACAATTATTATTTGTACGTTAACGGGTCTTGTAATTTTATCATCAGGCGCGTGGACAGAAAAATTTGATACACGTTTTGAACGTACCAGCATGGAATTCATCGATGGTACATATCATGAGCGTGTTGATGCGCAGCGCAACGAACTTTACGCGTATTTAAATGGCGGTGAGTCAAGCGTTAAGCCGTTTAATGGTACGCTAAATGTTGTTGAAGGTAAGGCTGTAAATCAAAACTTTACAGTGTTACACAATCGCTCAGTGGGTGAGAAAATTCGTTTCTTACTTGATGGCGACCACTTGCATACTGGTACAATTGTTATCAAAAAAGGTAAAATTGTTGATAAAAGCATCGTTGTTAAGGGTAAGTCGCTTGTACACTCAGCAGAGCTAACAACGCTTGCATTCCAGCGTGGCTACTTTGGTGAAAACGGTCAATACATTGTATCGATCGGTTTATTACTATTTGCGTTCTCTACGGCAATTGCATGGTCTTACTATGGTGACCGCGCAATGACCTATTTACTAGGAACTCGTTCAGTAATGCCTTATCGCGTATTTTATGTCGCAGCGTTTTTCTGGGCATCATTTGCAGACACCACTTTAGTGTGGAAATTGGCGGCAGTTGCCATTGTTGTAATGACCTTACCTAACTTATTCGGCATTATGTTGCTGCGTAAAGAAATGAAACAGTCAGTAGATGACTATTGGGTGAAGTTTAAAAAAGACAACAGCCAAGAAAAAGAGTAAAATAGAAGGCGCCTTAAGGCGCCTTTTTTATTAGTTTAATGGAGCAGTAAATGGCGAGGATAAGTTGTCCAGCGTGTAGCAAACCGATTTCCGATAAACATAAAGTATGTCCACATTGTGATACTGCTGTAGCAGGGCTTGATGATCATGAAAGAGCCAGGCTCGCCAGTCGTCGTTACGTTAAGCGTAAGCAAGCGCTGCTCAATCAGTCATTTGTTGCATTGATTATTTTCTTAGGCGGCTTTTTGTACCTTTACTCACGAGAGCCCGCTGCAGATAGCATTGAACAAATGACAACCTATGGCGCCATTGCCGTGGGTTTTATCTGGTACCTTATTAACCGTATTCGCATCATTTTATTGAAAAAGTCTTAGCATGAACATTGAACACTTAGTTAACACCTTAACACCAGAAATTTTCGAACGCCTTGAGTACGGCGCTGCAACCGGAAAGTGGCCAGATGGCACGCCACTGTCTGATGAGCAACGAGAGCAAACTGTTCAGCTAGTGATGTTGTACCAAGCAAAAGTAGCTAAAACCAATGAACAATTCACGATTGGTGAAGATGGCCAGATGGTGCAAAAGTCAAAAGCAGAATTAAAGAAAGAATTCAGTCCTAAAAATGAGATCGCAAGGTTCGCGCAAGATGATATTTAGTAGTTTATTCACGCCGAAATGGAAAAGTAAAAAAGCATCAGATCGTTTATTAGCAATTAGCCAACTTGATGCCAATAAAGTAAAAGATAATACAATCTTAAACCAGTTAGCTAATAATGATGACGACGACAAGGTTAAGATTGCAGCATTAAAACGCATTAATGACATTAGTTTATGGTGGCAAACATATAAACAAGAAAACAGCCAGCCAGTTGTTAGTGCAGCTGAAAAAGAAATTTTTAATCAGCTTGAACAAAAAAAGCCAACTAACGATGAACTTGAGTTACTGGTAAAACGTTGTGATAAAACCCAACAATTAGAAGCGTTACTGCCACTAGTAAACGATTTTAATGTGCAAGTTTCGTTACTAAAGCGCATCGGTAAAAAGCCGTTAATCACAGATTTCTTTGCTCACGCCAGCGATTCGCAACAACTGGAGTTAGTTCCAGTTATGCAACAATATCAATTAGATAAAGCATTGTTAAAGCATGCAAAACCAGCACTTGCTGAACAACTAAAACAACAAGAAGAAACGCGTAAACGCGAAGCGCTTAAACCAATCGAGGTGAATAAGGCGAGTACATTAGTATTGGCTAAGCTAAACGCATTGCGCGATAAGTTTGATTTTGTAAAGTGCGATACCGAATACAAACAACTTGAAGCCCAGTGGCAGCAGCTTGAATTAGATTACTTAGACGATAAGCAAAGTGTGGTTGCTAAATACCAAGATATTACGGCAAAAGCACAAAAGCATTTAGTTGGTTTAAAAGCCAAGTTTGATGAAGAGCAAGCGGCTAAGTTAAGACAAGATAAAATTAAGTCAGTAAAGCAAACAAGCGTAAGCTTGAAAGAATGCGGTGAAAATGCGCTAGATGCGCTATTGCTTGAACCTACAGCTGATAATGTATCAGCACTTGAAACGTCATTATCAGCAATGAATGCGCATCAAGCAGAGCTAGATAGCTTATCACAAAGCGACAGTGACTTTACTAAGTTCACTCAGCGTTTAAAAGCACAATGTGCTGAAATAAAAGATGTTATTGAGTCATTGCCTGCGATTGCTGAGCAAGTTAATTTAGGTAAAGCATTAATTGTTGCAAGTGACTTACAAGGGCTTGATGAAGCGCAAGAAGCTAAGTCTCAGTGGTATAGCACCACGTCAGATATGCTAAAACAGTTACCAAAACCGTTATTGCAAAACTATCAAAAGCAAATGCGCGAAATGGATAAGCACTGGAAAGCCTCGCATCAAGACCTGCTTAAAGAGGTTAAATCGCTACAACAGGATGTAACGAAACAGCTTAAAGATATCAAGCGTTTAATTGACGCTGGTCGCTACAAGGTGTGTTTTGGTATTTTTAAAGGTGTACAAGAAAATATTGAAAAGCTACCTAAGTCATCACAACAAAAGCTTGAAGCAGAATATCAACTTGTTGATCAAGAATTAACGAAGGTAAACGAGTGGCAACGTGAAATTAGTTTGCCGAAACGCCATGAGTTAATTGAAGAAGTTAAGCAGAAAATTGCACAAAATGATGTAGATATTGCCGAGTTAAGCCAATGGATTAAGGTAGCACGTAAACGTTGGAACGAACTTGGCTACATTGCAACGGATGAAGAAAAAACGCTAGATGAAACTTTTAATCAACAGTTAGAAATCGCGTTTACGCCGTGTCGAGAGCACTATGCTGCACTTGAAGCCGCTCGCGAACAAAATGTTGTGACACGTAAAAACCTGATTGTGCAATATCAAGCGTTAGCAGATAGCGTAAGTACGCTAACACTAAAAGAGGTAGAAAAGCAGTATAAGCAGCTTAAGCAAAATTGGCGCAATGCAGGCGAAGTCGATAACAAAAATTATAAACAGCTGCTTGCAGAGCTAAAACCGATTGATAACCAAATATTTGCGTTTATTAAAGCGGCGTATGCGGTTAATGCAGATACAAAAGCGAAACTCGTAAAAGAGGCTGAAGCCTGTTTAACAGACGATAATATTGAAAACGTGATTGAGCAATTAAAGTCATTGCAACAACGTTGGAAAGATATCGGTTTTGCCGGTAAAAAGCTTGAAAACCAGCTGTGGAATGAGTTTAGAGCAGTTAATGATCGTGCGTTTTCATTGCGCGACAGTGAGCGCCAAGCCAAGCGAGAGCAGCAAGACGAGAAACTCGTTTCACTGCAAAGCGAGTTCACGCGCATTACACAAGACGTTGAGTTAGATAATGTAGAGTCGCTAACAAATGCAATTTCAGCGCTAGCGAATTTACGTGATGAACTGAAGCAGGCTTATTTACTGAAATCTCAGTTATCAAATGAGGTAAGCAGTACGTTGACAGAGTATGCTGCAAAGCAAGAAGTACTCAAAAACAGTAAAGATAAAGAAAAGTTAATTTCACTGTTTGAACAACTTGAACAAGGTATTGTTCCTCCGTCTTGGCAACAAAAAGTACCTAGCGAGTTAACGCGCCAGCAAATTACGATTCGTATTGAATTGTTAAACGAAATGGGCTCTCCAGAATCTGATGATGCGGTACGACTGAGTGAACAAGTAACATTGCTTCAAGAAAAAGTGAATGGTGCAGCGTTAGATAATGAAACCCTGTTAAAGCAGTGGCTTAGTAAAGGTGAAATCGACAGTGAGTCGTTAGCGCTGTTAGCACGCATTAAACCAGCGTTTATATAATGGACTTTTAACTCTAAAAATTGAGAAAAGCCCGTTTTAAAAAGCCACATAAGTGGCTTTTTTTATTGCCATTCCACTGTAGTTAACCAGAAGCAGAGCGGTGTTAGTACTTAGCTATTTAGACTTCGTTTATTCACATATTAGTTAAATAGTACGCAAGTTAAAAAACGTTAGAAAATGATCGTTATTTTCGACTGTTGCTGAGCTTTTTCTTTAGCCTTTTTAATTCGTCTTGTTGCAAGTCGATCAAATCCCTGTACTCTTCCTTGATTTGCTTGCGTTTGGCTTTTACCTCTCTTTTTAAGGCTGTTTTGTCTTCTTTTGACATGTGCTTATTGAGCTGTGTTTTTAATTGTGCCAGCTCATTTAATCGCGCCTGTTTCAGAGCACTTATTTTATGCTCAACCCCTTTTATGTCGGATTTAATTTTCAGTACATGTTGTTTTTGGGTGTAGCGATCGATAGTGTCTTTTTTTGCGAATGGCTTAGAGCTGGTGTTAACCGCTTTCAATGTCAGTGTTTGTTGTTGATGTTTCGATTCACATGGAAATTGACTAAAAGTAATGCCGTTTTGTGTTGTGCATTTATAGTAATCCAGCGCTGAACATGTGAATGGAATAAAGAGTAGGGTGGTGAGTAGCTTCATTGCGATTCCCTCATAATCTAGTGACATCCTGTCTCGTCACTAGATTATAGAAAGAGAATAGCTATTGCTCAAATTGCTTTAATTTCTTCAGGCTTTGCACTAAAAATGGCACTTCAAGGTGACTATCAATCGCGAATCCTTGCTGTGCTGATACTGTTTCATGTTTACCGTCAGACGTAAGTAAGGTTAGTTTATCTTTTTTATAGATAAGTAAGGTATTGCCACTAATATTCACACCTGTGTCGCTACCATTATACAGGTTGTTACCTAACGTCGTATTTTGCACGTTTTGGCAATCAAACGTGTTGGCAAGCACGGTTGTAATCACATCTTGTGGTGTAATAATGCCTGCAGGTGTAATGTGCTCAGCTGTATAAAGAGTTGATTTTGACCACGCATCTTCTTCGCTATTTGCCAGAGAAAATGCAAAATCTACAACGCTATTTTTAATGGTTGCAAGCTCGTCTTGTGTTTTCACATAGTGAACCGTTAAGCTGGCGTTTTCATCTTCTGCTAAGCGCGGAAGATTAATAAACGATGCATTAACGCTATTGCTCCATGCTGGTAAAATCCCCTGTGCACGAATCACTTTTTGATAGTAACTTGGCAAGCCATAAACCAGGTTGAAAAGTGATTCACGCTTATTTGCTGGCTGATAAAAGTTATCTGTGGTATCAAGCGCTTTGTCGCTTAAATACTGATTTAATAATGCCTGGTTATCAAACACTAATATTTCTGCAGAAGCTGAATTTGTATTACAGGTTAGCGGCTGGTTTGGCGCAACATAAGTTACTTTTTCATTGGCAAAGCTAACATTTTGCGCTTCTTTGTATTCGTCTAAATCGACAAGTTGGTAACGTGCTAATAAACTTTTCGCTGTGGTTGGGTAAGAAAGCGGTAAAACGTTATCTTGCTTGGTGATATCTAGCTTAACATTCGCATCAGCCCAAATATGAAGCAGGTGACTGGCGACAAAGGCAACAATAAATACCGGAGAGATATAACGACGAAACGGTTTTTGTCTTAATTCTGTGAGGTGTCGCCACGTAAAGTTACTGGCAACGAGTTCAAAAAACAAAATGACAAAAATAATGCCGCCCGCAATAAATAGCGAAAGGCTAGGATTAGTAGAAATTGTGTCACTGATCAAGGACACAATCTGTTCAAATACCTGCGGCGACAAATGATAGCCAAGTTGAAAATAAACATAGGCGTCTAATGCCAGAAGCGACATGGTAAAGGTTGCAATTACTGCAGCCATGCCCCGAATATGCCGCGGGTATGGAAAAATAAGACTGAGCGGAAAAATTGTCAGCACAAAGCATAAAAATGTCAAAAAGCTAATGTGACCTAGCCAGTTTAACAACAAGAATACTTTGCCGCTAAACGTCATCGGCATTGGATCTGAAATTAAATAGAGGCTACTCACAATCAATGCAAATAAAATATTTGCAAAGGTGAACCAGTGGCCCCAGCTCAACAGTTTTGCCGCTTTAGACGAAAACGCTTGTTGTGATGACAAATTCATAGCGTTACTTTACAGAGTCTTTTAATGCTTGTGTAAAATTATCTATTAGGGCTTGTCGTTGTGCTGCTGGCACTTTTTCATTAATGATATGTGAAAGTGTATTGCCAAGACTCATTAGGCTTAAATCTAATGGCGCTTTGTGGGCTACAAGGGTTTTTAAAAGGTCATCAACAAGATTTTCTACTTGCTGGTCTGAATATTTTGATAAGATAGGCATCAATTAAGTTCTAATTTTATAAAATTACTCATATTTTAACATTTGAGGCGCGAAAAACAAAGATGACAGTGCAAGTAGAAAGACTCGTCGTTCACTATGTCGACAAAAAAGACGAAACAGTTGAAATTCATCTTCGTAATGATGAAATGCCAGTCAACGATAAGGTTAATGTGTTTATCGATCAGTTACACCATGCCTACAACGGTAAGCCAGGAAAAGGCTTTTGCGGTTTTAGTCCAGAGAAAAACGGCGTGGTAAGTTCGAGTATTCAAAGTTATCGTCAAGGTGAAATGCATTTTTATCATTTAACTGAACAGGCTGCCGAGGTTTTAAAAGAAGAATTAAACAAATACGCGTTTAATGAAACGGGTTACCTTATTTTTTGTCACTACCGTTTTGTTGCCGACGACTATGTGATGATTGCATTGGTAAATGTAAAAGAGCATTACTCGATTAACCAAGAGCTCGACCTTACTTCGTCGCGTCATTTAGATATCGCGAAAATGCAGTTAGCGGCACGTATCGATCTTAACGGTATGGCAACAGCGCTTGAAGACAACCGTTATATTTCATTTATTAAAGGGCGTGCAGGGCGTAAAGTTGCCGATTTCTTCTTAGACTTTCTAGGCTGTGAAGAGGGGATTGATGCGCGCCAACAATCGCAAGCTATGTTATCGGCGGTTGAAGACTATTTATCGGATAGACAATTTGATAAAACCGAAAAAGATGACTTACGCAAGCAAGTTTTTGATTATTGCTCAGACTGTGTTGCTACTGGCAGCGATGCTGACGTATCACAGTTATCAAGCACCATAAGTAAAGATGATGAAGTAAGCTTTGATAGCTTTTATAAAGAGCAAGCCTACGATTTAGAAGAGTCATTCCCAGTTGATAAAAAGACGGTAACGTCTATGGTGAAATTTTCTGGTCAAGGCAGTGGTGTAAGTGTGAGTTTTGAGCGCAAGCATTTAGGTGAACGTGTTTTATATGATAAGTACAGCGACACCTTAACCATTAAAGGAACTCCACCTAACTTGAAAGACCAATTAGAGCGTTTCTTTGAAGAAAACTAACGTGAATAAGTTTTAACTCGATCTGCCAGATTTGATTTACAGAGCTGAATCAAATCTGGCAGTGAATAGCCGATTTGTGCCAACAACTGCCATTCGTAACGCCTAAATAAACGGCGAAAAATAGTAGGCTAAAATAAGCGACGGAGGAGCGCAAGCCTACTGTTTTGCGTCCACGGTTTAATTGGCTTGTTATATGCTCATAAACCTACGCTAATAAATTTACTATTTAACTTTTCACTTAAACCTTTTTCTAATTCTAAAGGCTGAGTATCTAGTTGCTCTCTGATAAATTTTAAGTTTTGAGAATATTCGGGATTATTAGCCATTTTTTCTACGTTGTAATAAATACGTGAAAATAAATCATCGTCTAAATATTTTTGAGACTCAATTGCACCCTCTCGAATTAACCTTTCCCGAAGGGATAGTTTGTAAAAAATATCATCTACAGTAAGTCTTAAAACATGTGCTCTAAAATCAGTTATACGTGCATTATCTATTTCTTTTACTGAAGCTTTGCAATTTTCGTTTGTAGCTTCAATTAACTGTTCAACTTTTGATTTGTCTTGTGCAAATGCAAGAGATGAAAAGAACGATAAAATTAGAAGTAATCTCATTGCTCCTCCTGAGCATATAACAGTTTATTAAGAGGCAAGTTGCCTCTTTTTCTACCGCAACATCGCCTGTTTACATACTGAAGCAATTTATAACACTAATAATTAGTTGTTACTAGTCAGATAGTTATTTGAAAATTGACATTTTATCAGTTGTAAAAAACAGGCAAATTGCCTGTTAATAATATTAAGGGGGATATAATCATTAATAAATGGATAGATTATTCAACGGCTGCTATTCGCTCATGGCGGCCTGTCAGGAGAAGTCCAAACCTATTCATAGAAACTACAAGAACAAATATTAGCTGCAACAATTAATGCTAGCTGAAGAGTTACTATTTCAATTCGCTCTAAATTTCAGACAAAAAAAGAGCCGCATAATGCGGCTCTTTTAGTTACAACTTAAGATTAAACTGTTTTTGCCATTGGTGCGCTTGCTTTACCAACTGGGTTAATGCTACCCGGTTGCATACTGCTTGCACTTGGTACTTGGCGTTCACTGTGTGGCATTGCTGATGGCATTTCAAAACCTTCAGTCATTGCGCCACCAGACGCTTTTGTCATTGGCGCACTTGCATGGCGATAAGCTACGCCGTTTGTCGCAGGTGCTGTGTTTGTTTCAGTTTGAGCAGCAACCGCTGCAACACTTGGTGTTTCAACTGTTGTCGTTTCTGCTTGTTGCGTTTCAACAACGTCTTCAGCAGCTGGAACGGCAGCGTCAAGGTTTTCACCGTTAGCGTCTTCAACTACTTCAGCTTTAACTTCAGGCTGCGTTTTTTCAACTTTTGGTGCTTCTTCAACTTTAGTTGGTTCAACGACAACCTCAGCTGCAGCATTTTCTGCGACCTTTGTTTTAACAATCGGTGCTTCAACAGCTTCGGTTTTAGTCTCTTGCACTTCAGGAGTTGCGACTGAGTCAACTTCCACTTCTGCCATTGCTTGATCAGCAACTGGTACAAAGCCTGGTGACTCCGTTGTCTCAAGTTCAATATCAGACTTAGTTTCGCTTGGCTTTTTACGACGCTGACCGGCTGCACGTAAATGGCGCGGCGAACGGCGAGAGCGAGTACGTGTCTCTTTTTCGTCGTCGTTTTGTGATTCAGCGCTTTCAGTCGCGGCTTTTGGCTCACTAACTTGTTCTACAGGTTCATTGGCTACGTCGTTAGCAACAACCTGTTGCTCGGCAACTTCTTGTGTTTTTTGCTCTGCAACCGGCGCGTCAGCGTTTGATTCTGAAGCCGCTACAAGATCAGCGTTTTCTACTTCTTCAGTCACTTTTGCTGGCTTTTTCGCTTTTACAGGCTTAGAACGCTGTGGCTTTTGCTTTTCAACCGGAGCTGTATTTTCAACTACAGGCGCTTGCGTTTCTGTATTTGTCTCTAACGCTTCATTGGTTTTCTCAATACGCACTTTTTTACGCATATTGCGACGTTGACGACGCTCTTTTACTTTAACCGGCTGTTGTTGATTTGCTTCCACCTCAACAGGCTTTTGTTCTTTCTCAACCTTGTTAGCGTTTGAGCGGTTGTTACGGCGGCGACGATTGTTGTTCTCTTTTGAGTTACGTTTTTCATCGCGCTGTTCGCGTTGCTCTTTTTGCTCACCAGCAGCTTGCTTATTACGGTTGTTCGGTTTGCGCTGATTGCGACGTCGATTGTCGTTACCACGTTGGTTATTACGACGACCACCGCGTTTTTGTACCGGCTTTTCTGGTTCTTCAGAAGCAAACAGGCTACCAAACCACTTAGCGATCTTAGTGAATAAGCCTTCTTTTACTTCTTTTTTAACTGGCGCAGGTTCGCTTGGTACAACAACACCTTGGAGTACTGGTTGCTCTTTAACCGCTTTTTCAGCGTGAACAATGGCATCCGTTTTTACTTCAGGTGCTTGAACTTGGTCAAAGCTTACCGTTTCAATCGTTTCATCTTTCTTTAAACGCAATACTTCGTAGTGTGGTGTTTCCAAATGTGGATTTGGAATAATCACTACATGACAGCCGTGGCGTTTTTCAATACGGCGCACGCTCTTGCGTTTTTCGTTTAGTAAGTAAGTTGCTACTGGTACAGGTACTTGTGCATTTACTTGTGACGTATTGTCTTTAATCGCTTCTTCTTCTAGTAGACGAAGAATCGATAATGCAAGTGACTCGTTTGAGCGTACAGTACCTTGGCCGTTACAACGAGGGCAGGTGCCTTGGCTTGCTTCACCCAGTGATGGACGAAGACGCTGACGCGACATTTCAAGTAAACCGAAACGTGAAATTTTGCCAATTTGTACACGTGCGCGGTCTGGTTTAACTGCTTCTTTTAATTTGTTTTCAACAGCGCGTTGGTGGCGCGGCGGTGTCATATCAATAAAGTCGATAACAACTAGGCCACCTAAATCACGTAAGCGAAGTTGGCGCGCAATTTCATCTGCTGCTTCTAAGTTAGTGTTTAGTGCCGTTTCTTCAATATCGCCGCCTTTTGTTGCTTTAGACGAGTTGATATCAATTGATGTTAACGCTTCAGTTGGGTCAATAACGATTGAGCCACCTGACGGTAAACGTACTTCACGTTGGAATGCAGATTCAATTTGGCTTTCAATCTGATAATGGGTAAACAGTGGCGCATCACCTGTGTAAAGTTTTACACGGTTAATGAAGTCTGGGCGAAAACGTTCGATATGTGCTTTTGCTTCATCGAATACGCGCTGCTTATCAATTAAAATCTCGCCAATATCACGACGCAAATAATCACGAATAGCGCGGAAAATTACATTGCTTTCTTGGTGGATTAAAAATGGTGCCGGGCCGCTTTCTGACGCTTTTTTGATAGCATCCCAATGAACAAGCAGGGCACGTAAATCGTATTCAAGTTCTTCGAAAGATTTACCAACGCCGGCAGTACGTACAATTAAGCCCATGCCTTTTGGTAATTCTAAACGAGACAGTGCTTCTTTTAGCTCTGTACGCTCATCACCTTCGATACGACGAGAAATACCGCCAGCACGTGGGTTGTTTGGCATTAATACTAGGTAGCTACCTGCAACGCTAATAAAGGTAGTCAGTGCTGCACCTTTTTGGCCGCGCTCTTCTTTATCAACTTGTACAATTACTTCTTGGCCTTCTTTTACAACATCTTTGATGTTTGGGCGACCGTTGAAAGTGTAACCTTCTGGGAAGTAACTGCGGGCAATTTCTTTAAGAGGGAGGAAACCGTGACGCTCAGCGCCGTAGTCGACAAAAGCAGCTTCTAGAGATGGTTCTACGCGGGTAATTTTACCCTTATAGATATTTGCTTTTTTTTGTTCATGGCCAGGGCTTTCGATATCTAGATCATATAAGCGCTGTCCATCAACCAGTGCAACGCGCATTTCTTCTTGTTGCGTTGCATTGATCAGCATACGTTTCATATTGTTAAACTCTGTAATAGTAGTAAGAGATTAACAACCAGTGTTGTTCAGACACCCACAAGTTTGTGCAGTCTCACGACTGGGCTGTCTGGGGGGAGTATAACTCCGATTTTCTGTTAAATTGCCATTCTAGGCAGGTGCTCGGTATTTGTTTCTTACCCAGCACAAAAATTCATTTAATTTTATTCTGAACGACGTTTGGTCGTAAATCTCGTATTTTATCTTTTAAAATACGTTTATTAGCTGAGTTAGATGGGGCTTTTCTGAATTACAATCTAGTACACTCATTGGTTCAGGGGGCCGCTACATGCGCTTTAAGATCGTTAAAAGCTTTAGAAAGCTGTCATAGACCTGTATGATCTGCGTCTTAAAGCGTGTTTCATCGTTAGCTTTGGCTAATAAAACACCAAATTGACACGTGGAGCGTGAATTTTGCTCACAAAAGGTCAATTTCAAGCGCGATTATCCCATTAAATATGGACGCTTCGCAACTAAATTATTACTCAAATCAGTGATTAGGCAATGTCAGAACAGCAAAAAAATCAGGTCCAATTTGTTGACATCGATGAAGGCAACCATGGGCAACGAATTGATAACTTTTTAATTACCGCTTTAAAAGGGGTGCCAAAAAGTGCAATTTACCGAATTTTGCGTAAAGGCGAAGTGCGCGTAAATAAAAAACGCATTAAGCCAGTTTATAAGCTTCAAGCGGGTGATGTGGTACGTATTCCGCCAGTTAAAGTGGCTGAGAAGCAAGAGTTTGTACCTAAAAACTTAGATAAAATTGCAAAGCTTGAAGACGCAATTTTATTTGAAGATAAATACCTTATGGTTCTAAATAAGCCATCAGGTATGGCTGTTCATGGTGGCAGTGGCTTAAGTTATGGCTTAATCGAAGCGCTGCGTAGCATTCGTCCAGATGAACGTAATCTTGAACTGGTTCATCGACTAGACCGCGATACGTCAGGCTGTTTACTCGTTTCTAAAAAACGTTCGGTATTACGTGGGTTGCATGAACAACTGCGTGAAAAAACCATGGAAAAGAATTACTGGGCGCTGGTTACAGGTAGCTGGGCAAGCAAAATCAAGAATGTTACTGAGCCACTTCGTAAAAATACCTTGCAGTCGGGTGAGCGAGTAGTGCGCGTAGACGAGGCAGAAGGTAAGCCGAGCCAAACACGTTTTCGTGTTTTAGAGCGTTTTGGTCAATTTGCGACGTTAGTGCAAGCATCACCAGTAACGGGTAGAACCCATCAAATTCGTGTACATACGCAATGTAAAGGTCACCCAATTGCCTGCGATGATAAATATGGTGTTGCTGAGTTTGATAGCGAAATGAAGAAAAAAGGCTTAAATCGCCTATTTTTACACGCACATGACCTTACCTTTATTCACCCTAAAACAGAAGAGTCGATGCGTGTTGAAGCGCCATTGGATAATCAGTTAAAGAACTGCATCAAAACACTACGTGAAGAAGCATAGATGACAGCGAAAGAACTTATCATTTTTGATTGGGACGGTACCATTATGGATACCGTGCCAAAAATTGTGAATACGGTAAAGCTTGTTGCAGATCGTCACCAGTTAACAAGGCCAAGTGATGATGCTATTCGTCAAATTATTGGTCTTAGTTTAGAGGTGGCAATTGAGAAGCTTTTTAATGAACCAAGTGCAACGTTTGAGTTAGCGCAATCATATAAAGAGGTGTATGTGTCAGAAGACGATACGCCATCGACGTTGTTTCCCCATGTTTTTGAATGTTTAACAGCATTAAAAAACAAAGGTTATACATTGGCTGTAGCGACGGGCAAAAGTCGCAAGGGGCTTGATCGTTTAATGCACGAAACTCAGCTAAGTTCATTTTTTAAAGCGACACGTACCGCGTGTGAGTGCGCCTCTAAACCATCACCAGAAATGATTTTAGAAATTTGTAGCGAACTTAATATAGCTGCTAATAAGGCCGTGATGATAGGCGATACCAGCATGGACTTGGCAATGGCTCAAAATGCCAAGGTAGCCTCTATTGGTGTTAGCTTTGGCGCACATCCGGTTTCTCAATTAGAGCCTTATGCGCCAGTCGCGATCATCGATCAGTTCGAGCAGCTAGTCGACTTATTTTAAATCCAGTGGGTCAATACCAATTTGTGCAAGCAGGTTGGTTAGCTTGATTAACGGCAGACCCACAAGGGAATTGGGATCCTCACCTGAGATCTTATCAAACAACACAATACCTAACCCCTCCGATTTAAAGCTGCCCGCGCAATTCAGTGGCTGTTCTTTATCTATGTATTGTTCAATTTGAGCTTGGCGCAATGTTTTAAAGTACACATCGGTGGTGTCGTGAGTTACTAAGGTGTTATTAGTTGCAATATCAAACACGGCAAGTGACGTGATAAAACGCACTTTATTACCTGAAAATAAAGAAAGTTGCTTAATTGCGTTATCGCGCGTATGTGGTTTTCCGAGTATTTGCACTTTGTTATTTGGCGTTTCAAATACGGCAACTTGATCAGAACCAATCACCACACCTTGTTGATAAAATTGAAGCGCTGTTTTGGCTTTTTCAAGCGCTAATCGCTCAACCAATTCGATCACACTTTCATTGGCTTTTGGCGATTCATCAATATTAGGTGAAAAGCTCTCAAATACCGGTAAAATTTTTTCTAAAATTGATTTTCGAAACGGCGAACTTGACGCTAAAATAAACGGAGTTTTCATGATAATTTTCATCGAATACTTACTTTTTGCGCAGAATAGGATTCAATTGCGCTAAATGCAAAGGAAAGTTGAATTTTATTTTGACTCTAAGTCTAACAATCTATATGATGCAGCCCCTATGCAAAAGGTGAAGATTCCGATCACGCTTGATCCTATACGAACCGCACAAAAACAGGTCACTTATGACGGTATTGTGTTGTTCGAGCAACTTCCTCGATTACTCGATGTAGTTGTACGGAACGAGGGTGAGGTCGAAGTTAAAATTCATTTCAGAAAAGACGAACAGGGAATTAGTGTTGTTGAAGGCCATGCCAACGCCAACATTACAACTATTTGTCAGCGCTGTAATGAAGAGTTAGGGTTGGATTTGGAACTAGACTTTGCTTATTCGCCAATAGGTATAGGTAAGTCATCTGAGCATCTACCGTCATGTTATGATGTGGTAGAGATGGATGAGGAAGGTGAAATTAATTTACATCAACTTGTTGAAGATGAATTAATGTTAGCCATCCCAATAGTACCGATGCATGAAGAGTCTCATTGCAGATTTTCAGAAAAGCCTTTGAGCTTTGGTGAAATAGAAGCAGAAGATGACAAACCAAATCCATTTGAAATTTTGAAACAACTTAAGAAAGATTCTTAGGAGATAAGGCAATGGCTGTACAAAAAAGCAAGAAGTCTCGCTCTAAGCGTGGTATGCGTCGTTCACACGATGCGATCAATGGTCCAACTCTAACAGTTGATCCAGTATCAGGTGAAACGCACCGTCGTCACCACGTAACTGCAGACGGTTACTACAAAGGCGAAAAAGTAGTTTCTTAATAGAGCTATTTTGATGTCTAATCTAACCATAGCGTTAGATATAATGGGGGGCGATTACGGCCCCCGTTCTTCGTTGCCTGCAGCAATTGAAGCTGTAAATTCGCACGATAATATCACCCTGATATTATGCGGTAACGAAACCCTCATTCGCACAGAGCTTGAAAAGCTCGACGCTTTGCAACACCCTCGATTACAGATTAAACATTGTAGCGAAGTCGTTAATAACGACGATAAACCATCCACAGCGTTACGCTGTAAAAAAGATTCCTCCATGCGAAAAGCCCTTGATTTAGTTAAATCAGGAGAAGCACAAGCATGTGTGTCTGCCGGTAATACTGGTGCACTGTTTGCAATGGCTTATTGCATCTTGAAAATGCTGCCGGGTATTAGTCGACCAGCATTAATCAGTTCGGTTCCAACTGAAAAACCTAAACCAGTTTATTTATTGGATTTAGGGGCTAATGTTACTGCGGATCCAGAAACATTGTTTGACTTTGCCGTAATGGGCAGTGTGGTTGCCGAACAATCGCAAGGCATTGAAAACCCGACTGTAGGGTTACTTAATATCGGCGCAGAAGATATTAAAGGGCATGAAGATATCAAACGCGCGTCAGAACTGTTTGAACAATCAAATGCACTTAACTACATCGGTTATTGTGAAGGCACCGACATTTTTAAAGGCAAGGCCGATGTTATTGTATGTGATGGTTTTGTTGGCAATATTGCATTGAAAACCTGTGAGGGAATTGCCAAAATGATCATTCATAAACTGAATAAAACCCTCAAAAAAAGCATTTTTTACCGCGCCGCAGCACTTTTAATGTTTCCAGTGCTAAAAAAACTCTATAAAAAGATGAACCCCGACCAGTATAACGGTGCAAGTTTGGTAGGATTACGCGGTATTGTGGTTAAAAGTCACGGTAATGCAAAATCGCCGGCATTTTTGGCGGCGATAAATGAAGCCGTGCGGGAGGTTGAAAAGCAACTTCCTGAGAAAATAGCAGCACGATTTGCTGCGCTGAAAGGGCAACAACTCGCGTTGGACAATGAGGAAAATGATCCACTTTGTTCACCGTGCAATAAATAGCGGCACTTTCACCACCAAAAGAATTTTATAACCAGCAAATGCTGGTTTTGTTTTGTTATAGAAGAAGAAACTATGTCAAATAACACAGCGATTTTATTTCCAGGCCAAGGTTCACAAACTGTGGGCATGCTGGCTGAACTACTTGCAGAATCAGATGTTGTTAAAGCAACCTTTGCCGAGGCAAGTGACGCACTTGGTTACGATTTAGCAGCACTTGTGCTAAATGGTCCAGCAGAATCATTAAATGAAACGCACCGTACTCAACCTGCGTTATTAACCTCAAGTGTGGCTATTTATCGTCACTTTATTGAAGCAGGTGGCGAAAAGCCAAGTGCAATGGCTGGTCACAGCTTAGGTGAATACTCAGCATTAGTTTGTGCTGGCGTTATTTCACTTTCAGAAGCAGTAAAGCTTGTTGAAAAACGTGGCCTTTATATGCAAGAAGCAGTACCAGCGGGTACTGGCGCAATGTACGCAATTATTGGTCTAGCTGATGATGCAATTGCAAAAGCTTGTGAAGATGCAGCGCAAGGCGAAGTAGTATCGCCAGTAAACTTTAACTCACCTGGTCAAGTTGTTATTGCAGGCCAAAAAGCAGCAGTAGAGCGTGCAGGGGAACTGTGTAAAGAAGCAGGTGCAAAGCGTGCATTGCCGCTAGCTGTAAGCGTGCCGTCACACTGTGCATTAATGAAGCCAGCAGCTGATAAATTAGCGGCTGATTTAGAAGCGATTACATTTAATACTCCTGAAATCTCGGTGATTAATAATGTTGACGTGGCTACTGAAACTGCAAGCGAAGCAATTAAAGATGCATTAGTACGTCAACTTTACAGCCCAGTTCGTTGGACTGAAACAGTACAAAAATTAGCGCAAGATGGCTTAACAACGACTTATGAGTTTGGTCCAGGTAAAGTATTAACGGGTCTTGCAAAACGTATTGATAAATCGGTAAGTTGCGCTGCAGTTAACGATTTAAACACTCTTTCTAGCGTTTTAGACGCATAATTTACGGAAAATTTTATGAGTAACTTATTCTCTTTAGAAGGCAAAGTAGTACTAGTAACCGGTGCAAGCCGTGGTATTGGTAAATCAATTGCTGAAACACTGGTATCGCTAGGTGCTAAAGTTGCAGGCACTGCAACAAGCGAAAGTGGTGCGGGTAAAATCAGTGATTACTTAGGTGAAAACGGCAAAGGTTATGCACTTAACGTAACAGACGCTGAGTCAATTGAAGCGACATTAGCGGCTGTAAAAGCTGACTTAGGCGATATTGATGTATTAGTAAATAATGCGGGTATTACTCGTGACAACCTACTTATGCGTATGAAAGACAGCGAGTGGGATGACATTATCGACACTAACTTATCGTCAATCTTCCGTTTATCAAAAGCGGTATTGCGTCCAATGATGAAAAAGAAAAATGGCCGTATTATCAATATTGGTTCAGTGGTTGGCACTATGGGTAATGCAGGTCAAGCTAACTATGCAGCAGCAAAAGCGGGCGTAATCGGTTTTTCTAAATCTATGGCGCGTGAAGTGGCTTCTCGTGGCATTACAGTTAACGTAGTAGCGCCTGGTTTTATCCAAACAGATATGACTGACGAGCTAACAGATGACCAAAAAGCAGCAACGCTTGCTAACGTGCCTGCGAACCGTTTAGGTCAACCGAACGAAATTGCAGCAGCAGTGGCTTATTTAGCATCTGACGCGGCTGCGTACGTAACCGGCGAAACATTACATGTAAACGGCGGTATGTACATGATCTAAGTCGTCACGTAATCGTAATTTCGGCGAAATAGTGAAGTTTAGGGTTGAAATTGCGGTGAAAGTAGGCGATAAAAGGTTAGTTTTAGATTTATGAGGTTCGACCAGATAATAAAAATCGAAATGAATCTTGAATCATAAAATTTTGCAGCGTAAACTACGCCGCAATCTGAAAAATAACGCAAAAGCGTTTTTTAATTAAGGAAACAAGAATGAGCAACATCCAAGAACGTGTTCAAAAAATCATCGTAGAGCAACTAGGTGTTCAAGAAGAAGAAGTAAAAGCAGAAGCATCATTTGTTGATGATTTAGGCGCTGATTCACTAGACACTGTAGAACTAGTAATGGCTCTAGAAGAAGAGTTTGACACTGAGATCCCAGACGAAGAAGCTGAGAAGATCACTACAGTTCAAGCAGCTATCGATTACGTTACTGCTCACGCTGAGTAATTAAAGCATAGACATTAAAGGCAGCATTCCAGCTGCCTTTAGTTTTTCAAAAGCCCTCATTAGGGCTTTTGTATTATCTGCACCTAATATATTTTGGAGATGACTGTGGCTAAACGTCGAGTAGTGGTTACTGGCCTAGGTATGTTAACCCCACTAGGTAATGATGTTGATTCAACATGGCAAGGTTTATTAGCGGGTCAAAGTGGCATTGGTTTAATCGACCATTTTGATACGTCTGATTTTGGTACTAAATTCGCGGGTCTTGTAAAAGATTTTGACCCAACACTTTATATGGCGAAAAAAGATACCAAAAAAATGGATTTATTCATTCAATACGGTATTGCTGCTGGTGTACAAGCATTTAAAGATTCAGGTTTAGAAGTAACTGAAGAAAATGCTGAGCGCATTGGTGTCGCTGTGGGTTCAGGTATTGGTGGTCTAACACTTATCGAAGAAAACCATGTTAAATTACTTAACAGTGGCCCTCGCAAATTATCACCGTTTTACGTGCCTTCAACCATTATCAATATGATTTCAGGTCATTTATCGATTATGCACGGCCTAAAAGGTCCAAATATTTCGATTGTTACGGCATGTACGACAGGTCTTCACAATATTGGTCATGCAGCACGTATGATCGCCTACGGTGATGCAGATGCAATGGTTGCAGGTGGTGCAGAAAAAGCATCAACACCAATCGGTATGGGCGGTTTTAGCTCAGCACGCGCGCTTTCAACACGCAACGATGATCCACAAGCGGCATCACGTCCGTGGGATAAAGACCGTGACGGTTTCGTACTTGCAGACGGTGCAGGTGTAATCGTACTAGAAGAATACGAACACGCAAAAGCGCGTGGCGCAAAAATTTATGCTGAGCTTGTAGGCTTTGGTATGAGTGGCGATGCGTATCACATGACGTCTCCACCAGAAGACGGTGCAGGCGCCGCGTTAGCGATGAAAAACGCACTAAATGACGCAGGCATAAATGCCGAGCAAGTAGGTTACATCAACGCACACGGTACATCAACGCCGGCAGGTGATATTGCTGAAACCAACGCGGTTAAGTCTATTTACGGCGCCGCAGCAAGTGATGTACTAGTAAGCTCGACTAAATCAATGATGGGTCACTTACTTGGTGCCGCAGGTTCTGTTGAGTCAATCGTAACGATTTTATCGCTGCGTGACCAAAAAGTAACACCAACAATCAACCTTGATAATCCAAGTGAAGGTTGTGATTTAGATTACGTTGCGCACACTGCACGCGATGCGAAATTGGATTACGCGCTGTGTAATTCATTTGGCTTCGGTGGAACTAATGGCTCTTTATTATTTAAGAAGATATAATCGTTAGCAGAAATCGAATTGCGAATAAAAGCCTAGGATTTCCTAGGCTTTTTTGTGTGTATGGATATAACAATAATAAATAATAGCCAAACTCAAACTGTCGCCTCTAACGACCGAGCATTGCAATATGGCGATGGCTTTTTCACTACCATTAAAGTAGAAAATGGCAAACCGTGTTTGTTAGAACTGCATTTAGCACGGCTAGCGCGCTGTGTGACGCGTTTGTATTTTGATAATGTTGATTTATCAGCCATTGAAAACCAAATAAATGCGCTTGCAAGCGGCCATTCTCTGGCCGTTATCAAAGTCATTGTCAGTCGTGGTCAGGGTGGTCGTGGTTATCAACTGCCTACCGTGCAAGCGCCGCAGGTTTATATTTACACTGCTGATTTTCCCGAGAATTATTTAACGCTCAAACAACAGGGTATCACCCTCGATACCTTATCAACGCAATTGGCAGTTAATCCTTTACTTGCAGGGTTAAAAACCCTTAACCGTTTGGAGCAGGTGTTAGCAAAGCAAGAATTACAACAAAAAGGTGTTAGCGAGGGGCTTTTGCTTAACTGTAACCATGAAGTCATTGAAACCACGGTTGCAAATATTTTGCTCGTAAAAAATGGCCAGTTAATTACCCCAAAACTCGACAAATCGGGTGTGTTTGGTGTTTATTTAGCGCATTTAGCGAAGCATATCGATATTAAATTTGATACTGTGTCTCTAAGCGACTGCTACAACGCAGATAACTTATTTTGTTGTAATAGCTTAATGGGAATCGTACCAATTACACGCCTTGATACACATTACTACAGCCTTGAAAACGCACTTCAATTTTTAAACGAGCAAGCATTATGATACGAGCGTTTGCGTTTTTATTTACGACCTTAATTGCAGCGGTTGCCTTTGTGGGTATTCAGCTTAAGCAGTTACAAGCGACACAAATTAGCATTTCTGAACCAACACTTTATCAAGTAAAGGCAGGTACGGGCGTTAACGCAATGTGCCGCACATTTAAAGCAAATGGTTGGATAAACGACTGCTTTTGGCTCAAGGTATACGCCAAAATAAACCCTCAGTTAGTGGAATTAAAACAAGGCATGTACTTAATTGAGTCGCAGTCTTTTCTATCGTTAATTTCAAAGATGAATAAAGGGCGCGATCATCAATTTGCGTTTACTATTGTCGAAGGTTCAACCTTTAAACAGGTATTAGCCAGTTTTAAAGACGCACCGTATTTAGAATTGGTGTCAGAGCAATCGTTGCGAACTACACTCAGCATGTGGGGCATTAATCAAACTAATCCTGAAGGGTGGTTTTACCCAGATACGTATCATTATTCTGCTGGCGATAGCCAGTTAGATATTTTAAATCGCGCCTATGAAAAAATGGCTAATACCTTAGATATCGCATGGCAAACCCGTGATACCTCAGTACCACTTAAATCAAAATACGATGCACTTATTCTGGCATCGATCATTGAGAAAGAATCAGGCCACAATGCAGAGCGTGATTTAATTGCCTCGGTATTTGTAAATCGTCTTCATAAGGGCATGCGCTTACAAACCGATCCGACCGTGATTTACGGTTTAGGGGATGAATATCAAGGTGATATTAAAAAAGAGCATTTAAAACGTTACACCGATTATAATACGTATCGTATTAATGGATTGCCGCCAACACCCATTGCCATGCCATCAGAGCAGGCTATTTACGCGACTTTAAATCCACGATACTCTGATTTTTATTATTTTGTTGCATCAGGAGATGGTAAACACCATTTCTCTAAAACATTAGCTGAGCATAATGCAGCAGTTAGGAAATATATTTTAAAAAAATGAACGGTAAATTTGTTGTTATTGAAGGCCTAGAAGGGGCTGGTAAATCGTCTGCAATTGCAGTGTGTCAGCGCGTATTACATGACGCGCAGGTTAAATTTGTTAATACCCGGGAACCCGGTGGTACACCGCTTGCTGAATCGCTGCGCAGTTTAGTGAAAGCAACGCACGAAGAGAAAGTAAGTGATGCAACTGAATTACTGTTAATGTACGCAGCACGTTCGCAATTGGTTGAAAATGTTATCAATCCTGCGCTTAATCGCGGCGACTGGGTATTAGGCGATAGACACGATTTATCATCGCAAGCATACCAAGGTGGTGGCCGTGAAATCGATAAACACAAACTTGAAGCGTTCGCGGATATTGTGTTGGGCGAGCTTAAGCCTGATTTAACCTTATACCTTGATATCGATCCAAAGATTGGATTAGCGCGCGCTGCCAATCGTGGTGAGCTAGACCGTATTGAACTTGAACAATTAAGCTTTTTTGAACGTACTCGCGAAGTGTATTTAAACGCCGCAAAAAACGATAGTTCAATTGTTACTATTGATGCCAGCTTACCAATGGAAACTGTTCACAAGCACATTGAAAAAGCACTTAAGCAGTTTATTGACGGAGCGAATGCGTGATCCCAAGCTGGCTTCAACATAATTACCAACAGCTTCAGCAATTAGGCGCTACGGGGCAGTTGCATCATGGCCTATTGCTACTTGGAAAAGAGGGCGTTGGTAGTTTCGATTTAGCATATCAGCTGGCGTTAGATTTATTGTGTATGTCTAACGGCACGCAAGCATGTGGGGTTTGTAAAGCATGTACCTTAAATAAAAGCCAAACAAACCCAGATTTTATGTTGGTCAGTGCTGAAAAAGATAGCATTAGCGTTGAACAAGTGCGTGCGATCAGCGATTTTTTTGTTAGTACAGCAAGCTTCCAAGGCAATAAAGTGGTTATTGTGAAAGATGCCCATGCTTTAACCTTATCAGCAAGTAATGCACTGTTAAAAACCTTAGAAGAGCCCAACGCTAATCGCTATTTGGTACTGCTAAGTGATCCCAATACGCCACTACCAGCAACAATTTTAAGCCGTTGTTTCAAAATTACGTTAACGGTAGACGCCAATCAAGCAAAACAGTTTATTGGTGATTTAGGCATTGATGCCACACAACCTTGGGTTAATGCGTTTTTACATAGGCCGTTATGTTTAAAGCAATGGCAAGAAGACGGGCAACTAAGTGCCGTTGAATCTTTGTATCAGTTATCTCAGCAGCAAACGTTACAATCATGTCATAAGCAATTGCTTGAACTTTTTAACCAAAACACTGATTATATAGATATATTTGCGCAATTTTGCGCACAAAAATTGCAAACTGAGCTACTCAGTAATACGCTTGATGTAAAACGCTATCAAGAAAAAAATCAAGCATTGCTCAGTTTTGCGCATAAGTTTAAAGAAGTTAAAGGACTTAATTTATCGTTGCAGTTAAACCAGCTGTTAAAACAATTAAGTTATTTATAAATAGGACATTATTTTGCAAGAATTACTAGTCGATTTTGAAGATACACGTGAATTGTACAAGAGCTACATGCCTTATTTAAAAACAGGTGGCTTATTTGTACGCACCAATATGCAATTTGAAATGTCTCAACCATTAGCATTGCGCATTAGCTTGCCAGATGCACTTGAAGAAGATGTTATTACCGGTGAAGTCGTGTGGATCACACCACAAGGTAGCCAAAACTCAAACCCTCCGGGTGTTGGTGTGAGCTTTATCGATGATAAGAGCCAAGTGCGCGATAAAATCGAAAAAATGCTAGGCGGTATGTTAAACTCTAGCGATCCCACTTATACCATGTAGTTTATGGATTTTTTGTGATTGTAGATTCTCACTGTCATTTAGACAGACTTAATTTTGATGAGCTTGGTCTTTCTCTTGACCAAGTATTAGAAAACGCCCGCGCTAAAAGTGTAGAGCACTTTTTATGTGTGTCGGTAACCTTAGATCAATTTCCAAGTATGTTGGAAAAGGTTAAAGCGTATCCCGATGTGTCAGTTAGTTGTGGTGTACACCCGCTAGACCAAAAAGACGTACTTGATAAAGCACGTTTAGTTGAGCTTGCAACGCACGACAAAGTAGTGGCGATTGGTGAAACAGGTCTTGATTACTACTACAGTAAAGACACGCACCAAGTACAACAAGATTCATTTGCAGGGCATATTGATGTTGCCAATGAATTAAACAAGCCGTTAATCATTCATACCCGCGATGCAAAGCAAGATACCCTTGATATTATGCGCGCCCACAACGCACAAAACTGCGGTGGCGTATTGCATTGCTTTACTGAAGATTGGGAAATGGCAAAGCAAGCGCTAGATCTAGGTTTTTATATTTCTATTTCGGGCATTGTAACCTTTAGAAACGCCGCAGCGCTGCGCGAAGTGGTAGAAAAAATTCCGCTTGACCGTTTGTTAATTGAAACGGACTCGCCTTATTTAGCGCCAGTACCGCATCGTGGTAAAACTAATCAACCTGCATATGTTGAAGATGTTGCGTACTTTATTGCGGATCTTAAAAAGTTATCGTTTAAAGAGCTTGCAAAGGCAACGACAGATAACTTTTACGACCTCTTTAAACTAGCCAAGTAAACAGGATAACTGCGTGACACTGCCTATTCTGTTAACAGGACCTATGATCCGGCGAGCAGAACCGAGACAGGTCACGTTATTTATTGTAAGTTCCCAGCAAGCGCCGTTTAAAGTGAATGCACAGGCGCTTGGCGAATTTGAACAAACCCAACAAATTTTAGCACTTGGCGAACACTGTTTTTGCCACTTTTACTTTTTAAATAGCACATCGACTAAAGGGTTTGTGGTTGATACGCTAATTTCGTATCAATTAGAATACAACAATGCGCCCGTTGACTTGTCGGCGTTTTATCTTGATGGCCAATCATCGTGCAGCTTTGTTATTGCTAAACAGCTTAGTAGCATTTTGCATGGCTCGTGTCGTAACCCTCATCATGAATCAAAAGACGCGCTTATAACCGCAAGCCATTTTTTGGTAAGTAAACGCAAAAATAGTGAGCCAGAACCAAGTTTACTGGTGATGTCGGGCGATCAGATATACGCCGATGATGTTGCGGGCCCTATGTTATTAGCGATTGAACAGTTAATCCACCAGCTAAAGCTGTTTAAAGAGCCTAACCTGATTGACGAACTTCAGGCTGATGCTAAACATACGCTTTATACACGCGATACCATTTTACCGATAACCAAATGGCATGAGCGCTCTAAACTAGAGTTTGGCTATTGGTTGCGCCAAGATTTAGAACACTTTACCAGTTTAAAATCGCATAACCACTTGGTGCATCTTGAAGAATTTTTTGCGCTTTATTTATTAACAACGAGTGCAGCGTGTTGGCAGTTAGTTGGGTTAGATGATTTAACATTCGAATCGAATAATCAAAAACACAGCAATACATTTTTACAAGAAAAACAAAACTTAATCGACTTTGTTGATGGTTTGCCCGAAGTTGAAAGGCTATTTGCTAATATTTCTCATATCACCATGTTTGACGATCACGATGTCACCGATGATTGGAATTTAACGGCAGGATGGGAGCAGGCAGTTTATTCAAATCCGATAAGTAAACGCATTATTGCTAACGGCCTGATAAGTTATTTAGTATTCCAAGGCGTGGGTAACGATGGCGGCGAATATACCAAGGCGCTGTTAAATGCACTAGATGAGCAAATAACCACCCAGTATCGTCATTTAAAGCAATTTGATAATCAAATATTGGCATTTGATAGATGGCATTACACCCTTGATACTCAACCTAAAATTATTGCGCTCGACACCCGAACACACCGCTGGCGTAATGAAACCGATTTTAACGAACCGTCAGGTTTATTAGATTGGGAACAATTGGTCGAGCTTGACGATAATATGACAGGACTTGAGGAGGTTATTTTAATCTCACCAGCGCCGGTGTTTGGTGTTAAATCAATTGAAGCGATTCAAGCGATTTTTAACTTTTGTGGTCAACCATTATTAGTTGATGTGGAAAACTGGATGGCCCACGAAGGGGCGGCGCGAAAATTAATGCAAATATTCAAACGCGCAGATACGCCAATTGAAACGCTTATTTTGTCAGGTGATGTGCATTATTCGTTTTGTTTTTCGGTGCAAAGCCGTTTTTCAAATCGTGATAACCGTATTTGGCAATTGACTGCCAGCGGCATTAAAAATGAATTTCCTAAATCTTTGCTCAGCAAATTAAACACCTTAGATAGCATTTTGTACCATCCAAGTAGCCCGCTTAATTTCTTTACCAAACGTTGGCAAATGAAGGTGCATAAACACCGCCATAAACAATCAACAAAGCATTTAGTGAGTGATTCGGCAATTAGTTTGGTGTGTTTAGACAACGAACGACTGACCCACTACCAGCTATTACACGGTGATGGAAACATTACAGAATTTGATCTAAAAGAGAAAAGTTAAATTAAGCCCCGATTTTAACCTTCAATACCGCTGAAAAGTTGCAAAATACGGGGCTTAAGCCAAGTTTGTTGCGCTTTTACAAACGCCCAATAAAAATCGCCCAGGACCAATCCACATTGTCCTGGGCTTAGGGGAATGGCTCATTTAATGAGCCGTGCGCTAACTTACAAACTTGATCATTTCATAGGGAGAAGTGAAAAAGTATTAATAATTGTAGTTAAATTAATCAAAAAAAGGAAATTTTTGCTCAAAAAATAAACTCACAAAAAACAATTGGTTATAAATTGTTTAAAAAATTGTTAACAAGTTTTCATTGAGTTATTCCCAAGTTATCAACCGACTATCCCGAACTAACTCACGTGGTAAGCCATTTTTGATTTTGTTCTTTTGCCATTTACCTAAGCCAACGCAAGTATCGTTTAACAAAAGTAATACCTCGTCTTTCGCGCTAGTAACTTGTGCTAATTTAATATCTTTTCCTTGAAAGTAGTCACAAGCCTCTGAAACTGACAGTTTATGGGTGTTTTTAAGGCCTTCAGCGCCAAAGCAAGTTGCAAATTCATGCTGTAATCGAATGCCATTTTTATGCACCTTACCAAGCAAAATTCCAATGCGACTGTATTTAATTTTGTCTATTACCGAGTCTATATTGCTAGGGAACAACCAAAGCTCTTGCTCGCGTTGCCAAAGCTCGCCTGCAAGCGGTTTCATACCAAATTGCTTTTTGATTATTTGGTTAAATTGCTCGGTTGTTTTTTTATCGGCAGCAGTAAATGGAAAAGCGCCTTTTTTAACTTTAGGCTCAGGCTGTGGCACATGGGATTTTTTAACAAACTTGGCAACAAAAAAACCTTCGGTATCGTAAATTTGCGGCCAAATATGTAAGTAACCCTCATCGGTTGCCGAGTCTTTCACATTTTCAAATAGGTGAGTTAGCGGCACTACCTCAATATGGTCGGCAAATGTGGTGAGTAAATATTGGCATACCGCTTGGTTTTCAAGTGGCGTTAAGGTGCAGGTTGAATAAACTAGCGTGCCACCGGTTTTTAACGCATAAAACGCACTTTCTATTAGGCATTTTTGTACATCGGCAATTTCAATATTAGATTCAATAGACCAATTTTTTAATGCATTCTCGTCTTTACGAATAGTGCCTTCGCCTGAGCATGGTGCATCAAGCAGAATATGGTCAAAGCTCTGTTCCATATACTGACCAAAAATACTGGCGTCAAAATGCGAAAGGGCACAGTTGCTAATACCTAAACGCTGCATATTGGCACTTAATGACTTAATACGCGAACTCGAATACTCATTGGCAACTAATACACCGTCGCTTGAAAGGGCTTCGGCAATTTGAGTTGATTTACTGCCGGGAGCTGCTGCCATATCAAGCACACAGCTATCACTTAAGTCGTTACCATCTAACAGGGCGGTAACAGGCATCATTGAGCTGGCTTCTTGCACGTAAATACAACCAGATAAGTGAATATCGGTATTACCCAGTGAAAGTGATTGTTGGTTTTCAGGGCGTTCTAGCCAAAAGCCATTTTCACACCATGGCACTTGCGTTATTTGCCAGTCGTTTTGTTGCGCGTACTGTTTAAAACTGTCAACTGACATTTTTTTGGTATTTACGCGAACGGCCGTTCTAAGTGGCTTCTTACATGAGGCGAGGTAATCATCTATTGAGAGGTGATTTGGAATATAGCTTTCAACATCATCAATAAACGTTTGTGGAATATAAATATTAGAATGCACTTTTTATCTGCCATGTAAGGGGAATTGCGACAATAATACAGGAAATGTGGCACACTAAGCAGCATTCAAAATAATAATAATCTGATTATGCTTAACAAAATTTGGCTTTCATTTTTCATTATCGCGTTTGTGTCTGCATTAGCTACGTGGATAGGCGGTGACGGCTTAGTATTTGAAAGGTTGGTGCAAGCTCTATTTAGCATGGCCAAAGTATCCGTTGAAATTGCTATAGGCTTAATTGGCGCGCTGTGTTTTTGGTTAGGGGTAATGAAAATTGCCGAGCGCGGCGGCATGGTAGATGTGCTTGCCAAAGGCTTATCGCCACTATTTACCCGCTTAATGCCCGGCGTGCCAAAAGGACACCCAGCGTTTGGCTCAATTACCATGAATTTAAGCGCTAATTTACTGGGCCTTGATAATGCAGCAACGCCAATGGGCATTAAAGCCATGCATGATCTGCAATCACTTAACAAAACGCCTGATACCGCAACCAATGCGCAAATACTGTTTTTAGTATTAAACACCAGCTCAGTAACGCTATTTCCGATAGCGGTATTTGTGTATCGTGCACAGCAAGGCGCGGCCAGCCCAACCGATGTGTTTATTCCCATTTTATTAGCAACCTTTGCTTCAACCTTTGTTGGTTTGCTCGTTACGTGCGCCATTCAACGAATTAAACTGTTTAATACTGTTGTGCTGCTATACCTTGGTGGGTTAGTAGCCATTGTGATGGCACTTATTTTGTATTTTATGAACCTCACCACAGAGCTAATGCAAACGCACTCCGCGATTTTCAGTAACTTTTTAATATTCGCGTTTATTATTGTGTGTTTATGTTGGGCAAGTATTAAAAAAATAGATGTGTACGACAGCTTTATTACAGGTGCCAAACAAGGGTTCGAGCTATCTATTTCTCTCATCCCATATTTATTAGCTATGTTGTGTGCCATTGGCGTATTTAGAGCGAGCGGGGCGCTTGATTATGTATTGGATTGGCTGCGTACTGTAGTGATTACGCTTGGCGGTGATACACAATTTGTAGATGCCATGCCAACCGCTTTTATGAAGCCACTTTCAGGCTCTGGCGCGCGGGCAATGATGTTAGAAACCATGAATACCCATGGTGCAGATTCATTCGCAGGGCGTTTAGCATCCACCATTCAAGGTTCAACCGAAACCACTTTTTATGTTTTAGCTGTGTATTTTGGTGCAGTTGGCATTAAGCATACTCGCCATGCGGTGGGTTGTGGTTTAGCTGCAGATTTCGCTGGAATTTTAACAGCCATTGGTGTGTGCTATTGGTTTTTTGGTTAGTTGCTACAAAGCTAAATTTTTACAAATGCGACAAGGGACTAATCACACCGTTCGCTCCTTGTTGTAAAACATGCGTATAAATTTGTGTGGTGCGCACATCACTGTGCCCCAATTGTGCTTGAACAGTACGAATATCTGCACCACTTTGCAGTAGGTGAGTCGCGAAGGAGTGCCGTAATGTGTGTGGTGTTACAAGCTTTATAAAGCCAGATTGTTTAGCAGCTTGTTTTATTGTTTTACGAATACAACTTACATCAAAATGATGACGTCTTATTTCGCCTGTTTCTGGGTTAGCACTTAACTTATAAGAGGGAAACAAAAACTGCCACGCGAGTGACTTATTGGCTGTAGGGTATTTTTTAGCAAGGGCAGTTGGCATCCATACCCCTGCAAATAGTTTGTTGTTTAAATCGCGTTTTAAATACTCATTGACTTGAATTATCTGATTCCTTAATAAAGGAATAAGCTCTCTAGCAAGTGTGACTATGCGGTGCTTGTTTCCTTTACCGTTCCAAATACGCACACAGAGATAATCAAAATCAATGTCCTGAATTCTCAAGTTAACCACTTCTCTACTTCTTAAGCCACTGCCATACATTAAACTCGCAACTAAATAATTCCGCTTAGTTAAATTTGAAAGTAACAAGCGAACTTCTTCACGACTTAAAATGGATGGAAGCTTTTGTTGGCGATTACTCTTAATAAAATTTAATTTTATCGAAAGCGACTGTTTAATAATGTGCCGATACATAAAGACAATAGCATTTAGAGCAAGTGCTTGTGTATTTGCTGCAAGATTTCGTTGTACTGTTAAGTAGTTTAAAAACGTTTCAACTTCGGTATCTCCCATTGAAGCTGGATGACGTTTATTGTGAAAATTAATATAGGCAGCTATCCAATGAATATATGATTCGATTGTTTGTTTTGCATATCTTTTAGAATGCATTTCCTCAATGACTAAATTTAAAAATGGAGAACGTGTTTTCATAAGAACTGACTTTTATTTTACTGTAATTATATACAGTATTGCAGTTTTTCCTCCTTAATCAAATTAACAGGCAATTTGCCTCTTTTTACCAGTTAACTATGAAGAGTTATTCAGCTAAGTTGATGACTAGTAAATGTTTATAACAAATGTTATAAACTGGCTTGAAGATAAACAGGCGATGTTGCGGTAGAAAAAGAGGCAACTCGCCTCTTAATAAACTGTTAAATCTCTTTAGGTAGTCACTCATGGATTTCGAGATCGAATTACAAAACATCCGGTTCGACGAATATGATGAAGCTGATATGGAAGCGCTTTATGATTTCATTGATCGCCTTGAGGAGCTTCCTAATAAAAGGGAAGCAATTCCAGCGATATTCAGCTTCATCGAAAAGTTTAATGATAAAGATCTTGGATCACCGGGACCATTGGTTCATTTCATCGAAGAAGAAGACGATTATCACGATTATTTGAAGTCGTCTTTATGTCGGAAACCTACAGGGTTAACTGTTTGGATGGTAAACCGCATACTCAATGGTCTGCCCGATGAAGAAAAGCATGAATGGCTGATAAGCCTAGAATCAGCTTCTAAAAGTGAATATGCTGATGAAGTTGCTAAAGGCGAAGCAAAAAGGTATTTGGAGTTTCAGTGTGGCGAGATTTAACAAGGGCCAGCAACGGACCTCCGGCAATTGTCGCCTTTTGTGCGGGGCAAAAAAGTCGCCAATCACCTCCGGCCGCTGTGGCCGGCGTTAGCTGTATAAGGAAGGAATATGGCAATTTTTGAGTTGTTTTCAAAGAGACAGAAAAAGATACGGGGGGAAGTCCCAGACGTATATGTTTATGAGGAAATACCGCAATCTTTGCGCGTTCAAATAGTGCACATTATTCAAGACACCATCGGGCAAGATAAATACGAAAACAGAGCTCATGGTGCTTACGAATTTATACACAAAGCTTTATGTAAAGAATACGGCGTTTTCTCTCTCAAAAAACACGCGAGAAGTAATGATGAGGCTATTCTTGATTACTTTTTGAGTTGTGATGACTACGGGAAATGTTTGGATATCATTGAAATCTGTTTCCGAATCATCAATAACTATGTTGCTGATAACTATTACAACTACAAACAATACACAACTTCAAGCCAAGAACCGGAAGATGCTATTAATGAGTTAAATTCAAGATTTAAAGAGTCTGGAGTTGGATACCAATTTGAATCTGGAGAGCTGATTCGAGTAGATTCGCAATTTATTCACTCCGAGACAGTTAAGCCCGTATTACAGCTTTTAGGCTCTGTTAACGAGTATCGTGGTTCAAACGATGAATTCCTTTCCGCACATGAGCATTACAGGCATAAGCGATATAAAGAATGCCTTAACGACTGCCTCAAATCTTTTGAAAGTCTAATGAAAGCCATACACGAAAAGCATTCATGGGCTTATGGTCAAAATGACACAGCTAAAAAGCTAATAAATAGCTGTTTATCTAATAATCTAGTGCCTGAATATCTCCAGAATCAATTTTCGTCAGTAAGAATATTACTGGAAAGCGGAATCCCTACTGTAAGGAATAAGGAAGGTGGGCACGGTCAAGGTTCTGAGATATCAAATGTTCCAGAGCACCTTGCAAGTTACACTTTGCATTTAACTGCGACGAATTTGTTGTTTCTTGCAAAGTGCGAAGAAACATACAGCTAACAAACGCGTCAATCGGGACTGGTTTTCCGCTGGCGCTCCAAACCAGCCCATTACACGGGCGTTAGGTGTATAGGAGGTTGAGGTGACACACGCAGGGGCAGGGGCAATTTTTCCACTACTTATTCTGTTATTAGTATCTTTACCAACCACCTTGATTTGGGTCTTTCGTGGTCAAGGTAATGCTAGAAAAAGGCGCATTATAGGTTTCTCTCAAATAGCCATTTGCGCTATAGCAATAATTTTATGCTTTTCTGGTGTTACTTATCTTCAAAGCATTGGATTTGTAGGTGCTTTTATAGTTTTAATAGCTATGCTGTTTACACCCTTAGTATTAAAAAACAGAGTGTAATATACACCTAACAAAGCAAATTAAAAGTGCGGACAAATAACAGTTGGCTTTGTTCGTACCTCACAAATTTTAGCCAACTATTTTTAGCCGTTTATTTGCGGCGTTAGGCATCAAATGAAAATTACAATACGGAAAGCTGAAATTGCCGATAGTGCTGCACTAAGTATGTTGTGGCAGTTTTACCAATATCACCAGAGTGCGTTTGACCTAGAAGATGTGGGGTCAGACGGTCGCTTTGACATTGATGAAGAATATCTTGCTTCTATAATTCGCGGTGAAGAAGAATGCGTCGCTTACCTTTTTTTTGTTGCTGGTCAGGTTGCAGGCTTTGCTACGGTTGAACCAACCGAGATTATGGGTAAGGAAATGCCTGAATTAGCCGATATATTTGTTCTTCCTAAATATCGAAAGCAGGGCATCGCCAAATTTGTCGTTCAACATTTGATGCAAGCTGAAACTAATCAATGGCATGTAGCTGTCTACTTTAACGATAGCTTGGCATTAAAGTTTTGGAGTGACTTGTTTACTAAATTAAATGTGGCGCTTGTTGATAAAGTAGAGCCCCCTGAAACAGAAGGCTTTCACGAGTTTGTCATTACAAATGCCTAACAAACCGGTCAAGGGTGGACGCAAAACAGTAGGCTTGCGCTCGTGCCTCGCTAATTTTAGCCTACTATTTATGCGCCGCTTACCGAGGCGTTGTTAGGCATTCAATCGATTCAAAGGAAAATATATGGATATAAATGAATTTTGGGAAATAATCGAGCTTGGAAAAGACTCCGAAGAACCGGAAGATAACTTAAGAATTAATTTAGAAAAATTAACTCCTGAAGAAATCGTTTCGTTTAAAACTCATTTTGATTATTTTTTTGATAGAGCTTACACGTGGAATCTATGGGGTGCTGCTTATATCATAGGTGGAGGATGTTCTGATGATGGCTTTATCGATTTTAGGTATGGGCTAATTTCACAAGGACGAGTTGTATATTCTAATGCAATTGAAAATCCTGAATCATTAGCCGAACTTGGTGAAGATCTCGAAATTGAAAATGAGCTTTATGGGTATGTCGCAGATGAAGTGTATGAAGAAAAAACAGGTAAAGAGATTTCGATAAGTGCTGTCCCTGACAACGAAGATTCTATGGGGGAAGAGTGGGATTTTGATGATGAAGAAGAAAATATAAAAAGATTTCCCAAGCTAATGGCTTTGTATTGGTAGATGCCTAACAAGCCACTGAAGTGCTGAACTGCCAACAGTTTGCTCGGTTTCGCTCCGCTTCACAAATTTAGCAAACTGTTTTCAGCCTTAGTGGGGCGTTAGGTTGCCAATGAGACATGTCATCATACTTCTGATTTTATTGTCAGTTACTGTTAAGGCTGAAACAGTAATCGTTCCAATTCCTGATGGTATGATTGCTTTTTGGTCATTTGAGCCAGAAACAGAGTTGGAAAGTAAGGCATTTGAAGCGGCTAAAAAATATTTGAAAGATAAAAAAGAAAACTTAAACAAATATTACCTCGCCGAAAATGGGCTGGATGTTAAAACTGGCTTATACCACTTTTATATTATGCACACTTCCACTTATCGTAAAAACACTATGGTAGTTGATGAGTCATATAAAAATGGTGTTCTGTATTACAGCGCACAAAAAGATAAAGTTGTTGAGTTTCATCACAAATAGCAACCTAACAAGCTAATTAGATTGATATTCTTGTCGCACGCTTGAATTCATTAACCACAATATTTTCACATCTTTTTTTAACTTCAATTCTCACATTTATTACGGGCTGTAAATTACTTTTAATAACAAAGCGCCATAGCTAACCTGTTGTTTAATAATACGCGATATGTTGAGATGTATTGGTATTTATATCAATGTTGCTGGAGAGTTTATGAGTAATGACCTGTTTCAAAAAGTCCGTTTTGTAATTGCTAAAATCTTTGTGTTTATATTTTTAGGCATGGCGTTAGCTTTGTTGTACTCACTTGGAAAATCGACATTAAGCGGCATTTTGGCAGGTGAAGACGTTACCCAAATCTTCTTAAACGGCATTAATACAGGCATTATTGCATTGGCAGTGTTTGAGCTAGCCTTAGTGATCCATAAAGAATACTCGGTGGCCGAAGAAAGTAACAATGCCATTGAGAGTTTGCGTGGCACAATTCCGCGTTTTATTGGTACTGTGAGTATCGCGCTTTCATTAGAGGGGCTGATTATGGTTATTAAGTACAGTCAACTTGAACTTGCAGGTAATTTGTATTACCCCGTAGCCATTATTATTAGCACCGCGTTTTTACTAGCATCTTTAGGTGTGTTTTTATATTTAACGCGGGATACAACAAATAACAAAACGTAGCAATTTGTGATAGCCCAAACACTTAAATAGTTGGGCTATTTTTTTGCAATAAGCTTATTACTTAGCGATAGAAAGCCAGCGACTTTGGCCTTTAAATTTTGGGCGAAAAGGGCAACACGCACTAATAACTCATTAATATTTTTATACAATTATTATTTGCTGAGTGTAATTAAGCAATAGATACTAAATGCCATCTAACGCTATGCAAAAACAGGGAATTTAATTGTGTTAACCGCAAAAATCGCGTCTGTGACCATAGGGCTTGTCTTATCTTTTAGCCTTTATGCTAAAGAACAGCCCACAACACAAACAACAAAAAGCGCTATCGAAAGCGTAATTAACAGTTACGTTTCACATGGTGCATTTGAAGGTGTGTTACTGGTTTCTCAATCAGGTGAAAAAATATTTGAGCAGGCATACGGCTTTGCTAATTATGACAATCGCACACCAATTAGCGTAAATAGTTCGTTTCAAATTGCATCGCTTTGTAAACCCATTACAGCCACGTTAGTGCTTAAACTTAAAGAGCAAGGCAAACTTAAGCTTGAAAGTACATTAGCCGACTACTTTACTGAATTTGATAATGATATTGGCCGACAAATCACATTACATCATTTATTGAATCATACATCGGGTATACCTAATCACTTTACCTTCAATAACTGGTTTAATCGTGACTTTCACAAAGTAACCACTGAGCAGGCATTTGTTGATGTCATTGCAAATATGCCGTTAAGCGCTGAGCCTGGTGAAGAGCACAATTATTCAAACCCTGCATACTTTCTGTTAGGTAAAATCATTGAAAAAGTCACAGGGCAATCATTTGCACAGAGTCTAAAAAACAATATTTTAGCACCACTTAATATGACGCATTCTGGTGTTGCCCCTGGCAATACACAAAGTGATCGCGTGATTAAAGCGCACCAATGGCAAGATGCTGGTGGCTATAAACGTGAACCAGACAACAACTACAAATTATTTGGTGCAGGTGCCGCCATTTATAGTAGCGCCGATGATTTATATCGATTTGATTTAGCGCTTTATGGCACAGAACTAGTTAATGCACAAAGCAAGCGCCAATTGTTTAACCCTGATCTACCTTACAGTTGGCGAGTAGGCAAATTGCCAATTACAGAGTCACGTAATGTGAATGCCCATATGTATGATGGCAAAATAAAAGGCTACAGCAGCATGGTGCTGCGTCTTATAGATGATAAACACAGCGTTATTCTACTTAGCAATAATGGTATGAGTTACCAATTGAAACGCCAACTAGTAGGGGATATTGCCAAGGTGCTTTATGGCGAGCAGGCACCTAACCGTGAAAATGATGTTGCGCTTGCATTAACACAAGCGATTACCACTGGCACCTTTGAAAAGCTATTAACCGATATTAAAGCCAACAAATACACATTAGATGAAGGCATGATGACATCGTTTGCCTATGAGTTACTTTGGGCAAACCTAGCAAGTAAATCGTTACAGTTATTTGCTGTGATCGGTAACCAATTTAAGCAATCTGAAGATGCGAAACATCATTTTGCAAAGGCGTGTAATCACAGATTGGTTAAGAACTTAGAAGAACGAAACGCTATTTGCGGTGCAACAATTTAAAAGGCCTTTAATACTTAACAGGCGTTATGTGAACGAACTTAGGTGTAGGTGGCGTGTTTAGTGATGGCCTACATTTTTTTCGGCGTTGAACATGAATTACTAGGGATCTTTGAATCAAGCGGCTTAATGAAGTGATTTACCTTAAGCGTTAAATGCATAACGGTTAGTGAATGATCGTTATACGTTAGTAGCGAAACGCTCACCGGAGTGTTTCATGGTCTCTATTGTCGACAATTAACACCTCTGTAGTCCAATTTAATAAAATTAATTGCTAAAATTGTCGACAATCTGTTGATCTCTTCGTCAATCACTCCTATATTACCCCTAGTTATTGTCGACAATAGTTAGGTTTTAAATTGGAAAATGAAGTAAAAACAGCGTCAGATAAAGTTTTTGTCGACATTCGTCAAGCCATTGTGGAAGGTGAAATAGCGCAAGGCTCAAAAATCTCTGAGCCAGAACTCTCCAAAAAGCATCAAGTTAGCCGCGCAACCTTGCGTGAGGCGCTTAATCGTTTAGAAAGCTGTCATTTAATCGAGCGCAAAGCCAATGTGGGCTGCCGTGTAATTTCGCTTACCCCAGAAAAGTTAGATGAAATTTATCAAGTACGTAGCGCCCTTGAGGGGCTAGCGTGCCGTTTAGCAGCAACCAATATGACAGACGATGAAATCAATCAGGTAAAAGCCTTACTTGATGATCATTTGTCGACACAACGGGTGCGCCAAGGGGAGTCTTACTACCAAGAAGAAGGTGACTTAGATTTTCACTACCGCATTATTAAAGGCAGTAAAAACAGCCACTTAATTAATCTATTGTGCAACGAATTATACCAATTAGTGCGAATGTACCGAGTGCAAATGGGCATGAATGGCCCACGTGTTAGTAAAGCATTTGATGAGCATTTGGCTATTATTAATGCCATTGCAGCGCGTGATGGCGAACTAGCCGAATTATTAATGAAAAGACATATCGCGGCATCAGGTAACAATATTGAACGTAAGTTTCAGTAATGCGTGATGCCAATAAAAGTGTAAACAAATTTAGTTAGCGTAACGCTAGCGTACAAATATAAAAATACCGTTCAAAGGAGACATACATGTCAGCAGGTTTGAAGTTTCGCCAAGCATTAGCAGAGAACCAACCGCTTCAAGTGGTCGGCACTATCAATGCTTATACTGCAATGATGGCAGAGAAGGTAGGGCATAAAGCCATTTACTTATCAGGCGCTGGGGTTGCCAACGCCAGTTACGGTTTACCCGATTTAGGCATGACAAGCTTAGATAATGTGCTTGAAGATATTCGCCGTATTACCAGCGCATCTGATTTACCACTACTCGTCGATGCCGATACAGGCTGGGGCGGTGCATTTAATATTGCGCGTACCGTAAAAGAAATGACAAAAGCAGGTGCCGCGGGTTTTCATATTGAAGATCAAGTCGCGCAAAAGCGTTGTGGCCATCGTCCAAATAAAGAAATCGTAAGCCAGCAAGAAATGGTTGACCGTATTAAAGCGGCGGTTGATGCAAAAACTGATGAGCATTTTTACATTATGGCGCGTACCGATGCGTTTCAAAAAGAAGGGTTAAATGCCGCAATCGACCGCGCTGCTGCGTGTATTGAAGCAGGTGCCGATGCAATCTTTGCAGAAGCAGTGCACGACCTTGCTGACTATAAAGCATTTAGCGATGCGCTTAATGTACCAATTCTCGCCAATATTACTGAATTTGGCCAAACACCAATTTATTCAAAAACCCAATTAGAAGAAGTGGGTGTTGGCATGGTGCTTTACCCGCTAAGTGCGTTTAGAGCAATGAATAAAGCGGCGCTTAATGTATATAACACAATTTTAAGTGAAGGCTCGCAAGCAAACGCCATTGATTCAATGCAAACCCGCGCTGAGTTGTATGACTTTTTAGATTACCACTCGTTTGAAAACACACTTGATAAACTTTTTCAGAATAATAAATAAGGGGCAGGAAAATGGTAGATAAAGCATTAGGCGGAGCAGGATTACGTGGTCAAGTTGCTGGTGAAACAGCGTTATGTACAGTAGGTAAATCAGGCAGTGGTTTAACGTATTGTGGTTATGATATTTCAGAACTTGCAGATAAAGTTGAATTTGAAGAAGTATCTTACCTTTTAAGCCGTGGCGAATTACCAAATCAATCACAACTTGATGAGTACAAAGCGAAACTAAAAACACTTCGAGGTTTACCAGCGGCACTTAAAAGTGTTCTAGAGTCTATTCCGAAATCAGCGCACCCAATGGATGTAATGCGTACGGGTTGTTCAATGCTCGGCAACCTTGAAATGGAAACCGACTTTAACGATGTGAACGACCATATCGACCGTATGGTTGCGGTATTCCCAAGTATTATTTGTTATTGGTATCGTTTCTCGCACGACGGTGTACGTGTTGATGTTGAAACTAATGACGATTCAATTGGCGCGCACTTCTTACATTTATTACACGACAAAGCACCAAGCGAGCTATTCGCTAAGGTAATGAATGTATCGCTAATTTTATACGCAGAGCATGAATTTAACGCATCTACGTTCACAGCGCGCGTATGTGCATCAACACTGTCTGATGTGCATTCATGTGTAACCGGTGCAATTGGCTCATTACGTGGCCCACTGCACGGTGGTGCAAACGAAGCCGCAATGGAAATGATTGAGAACTTCACAAGTGCTGATCAAGCGGAAGAAGCACTGATGGGCATGCTTGAGCGTAAAGAAAAAATCATGGGCTTTGGCCACGCAATTTACCGCGAGTCTGACCCGCGCAATGTGATCATCAAAAAGTGGTCTGAATTACTTGCGAAAGAAGTAGGCGATGACGTGCTTTACCCAGTGTCTGTGCGCTGTGAAGAAGTAATGTGGCGTGAGAAAAAGCTATTTTGTAATGCTGATTTCTTCCATGCATCGGCATATCACTTTATGGGTATTCCAACAGCGTTATTCACGCCAATCTTTGTAATGAGCCGTGTAACAGGCTGGACAGCACACGTGAAAGAACAACGTGCTAATAACCGTATTATTCGTCCAAGTGCTGATTACACAGGCCCAGAAGCACGCGAAGTACCACCTATTTCAGCGCGTTAATGTCGCATTATATCAAGGCATGCCTAGCATGCCTTTACTCCGAGTTTGTTGTGGAGCCCATATGAATACCCAATACCGTCAAAAGCTAGGCAATACCGTTCTAGATTATTTTAATGTTGAAGCCGCGGTGAATGCCATTTCACCGGGGAGCTATCAACAATTACCTTACACTTCAAAAGTGCTTGCTGAGAACCTTGTTCGCCGCTGCGAACCTTCAATGCTAACTGATTCGTTAAAACAACTGATTGAGCGCAAGCGCGACCTTGATTTTCCGTGGTTTCCAGCACGTGTGGTGTGTCACGATATTTTAGGCCAAACTGCACTGGTTGATTTAGCTGGCCTTCGTGATGCCATCGCAGAGCAAGGCGGCGACCCATCATTAGTTAACCCTGTTGTACCAACACAGCTGATTGTTGATCACTCCCTTGCGGTAGAGCACGGTGGTTACGATAAAGACGCATTTGAAAAAAACCGTGCGATTGAAGATCGCCGTAATGAAGACCGCTTCCATTTTATTAATTGGACTAAAACGGCATTTAAAAATATTGATGTTATCCCTCCGGGTAACGGTATTTTGCACCAAATCAACCTTGAGAAGATGTCGCCGGTAGTACAAGCCCGCGATGGCGTTGCCTTCCCAGATACTTTAGTGGGCACAGACAGCCATACACCGCATGTAGATGCATTAGGTGTTATCGCCATTGGTGTCGGCGGCCTTGAAGCTGAAAGTGTAATGTTAGGCCGCGCATCGTATATGCGTTTACCTGACATTGTAGGTGTTGAAATTGTCGGTGAGCGTAAGCCTGGTATCACAGCAACTGATATTGTGTTAGCAATTACTGAGTTTTTACGTAACGAAAAAGTGGTGTCTACTTACCTTGAATTCTTCGGGGAAGGTACGCAGCACTTAAATTTAGGTGATCGTGCAACCATTTCAAATATGACGCCAGAATACGGCGCAACTGCGGCCATGTTCTACATTGATGAAAAGACCATTGATTACTTAAAGCTAACAGGCCGTGAAGACAGTCAAATTAAACTCGTAGAAGAATACGCAAAAACCACAGGCCTTTGGGCATCTGAAATGACTGAGGCGAAATACGAGCGTGTATTAACCTTTGATTTAAGTGCGGTTGGCCGTAATATCGCAGGGCCTTCTAACCCGCATCGCCGTGTAGCAACGAGTGAACTTAAAAACACTGACTTACTGGGTGATTATTCGCATACAGATACACAAATGCCAGATGGTGCGGTAATTGTGGCAGCTATCACTAGCTGTACCAATACATCAAACCCACGCAATATGATTGCCGCAGGTTTAATTGCGCGAAATGCAAATAAACTCGGCTTAACCCGTAAGCCTTGGGTTAAATCTTCGCTTGCGCCGGGTTCTAAAGTGGTTAAAAGCTACTTGGAAGAAGCAAACTTACTACCAGAGCTTGAAAGCTTAGGTTTTGGTGTTGTGGGTTTTGCCTGTACCTCGTGTAATGGTATGAGTGGCGCACTAGACCCTGTTATTCAACAAGAAATCATTGAGCGCGATTTATATACTACTGCGGTACTTTCAGGTAACCGTAACTTTGATGGCCGCATTCACCCACATGCAAACCAAGCGTTCTTAGCGTCGCCACCACTGGTTATTGCCTACGCAATTGCAGGGAGTATTCGTTTTGATATTGAAAACGATGTACTGGGTGTATCAGCTGAAGGTAAAGAAATTCGCTTAAATGATATTTGGCCAAGCGATGAAGAAATTGATGCAGTAATTGCCAAAAGCGTTAAGCCAGAGCAATTTAATGCGGTTTATACGCCAATGTTCGATTTAACCGTAGATTATGGCGAAGACAATAACCCACTATACGATTGGCGTGAAATGAGTACCTACATTCGCCGTCCACCCTATTGGGAAGGTGCACTTGCCAAACCTCGTACTATGACAGGCATGCGTCCGCTTGCTGTACTTGGCGATAACATTACGACTGACCATTTATCACCGTCTAATGCCATCCAAGCAAGCAGTGCCGCAGGGGAATACCTTGCCAAAATGGGGTTACCAGAAGAAGACTTTAACTCGTATGCAACGCACCGAGGCGATCACTTAACAGCGCAGCGAGCTACTTTTGCCAACCCTAAACTGTTTAATGAAATGGTGTTAGAGAATGGCGAAGTAAAACAAGGGTCACTTGCGCGTATTGAGCCTGAAGGCAAAGTGACCCGTATGTGGGAAGCCATTGAAACTTATATGGAGCGTAAACAACCGCTAATTATTATTGCCGGTGCTGATTACGGCCAAGGTTCATCTCGTGACTGGGCGGCAAAAGGTGTGCGCTTGGCAGGGGTTGAAGCCATTGTGGCAGAGGGTTTTGAGCGTATTCACCGTACTAACTTAATTGGTATGGGTGTTATGCCGCTTGAATTTAAAGCTGGCACAACGCGTAAAACACTGTCAATTGACGGCACAGAAACCTATGATGTTAAAGGCGAGCCTGCGCCAGGATGTGATTTAACGCTGATTATCAATCGCGCAAATGGCGAAGTGGTAGAGGTGCCGGTTACCTGTCGTTTAGATACAGCGGAAGAAGTCTCTATTTACAGTGCGGGTGGTGTATTGCAACGCTTTGCACAAGACTTTTTAGCGGAGACAGCAGCGAGTTAATCGCTGCTATACCTCACTATGACAACAAAATATAAAGTTCCAGCAACTTATATGCGTGGCGGTACCAGTAAAGGGGTGTTTTTTAAGCTAAGCGATTTACCGCTTGAAGCACAAGCGCCTGGCGAATTTCGTGATAAGTTACTAATGCGTGTGATTGGCAGCCCTGATCCTTACGAGAAGCAAATCGATGGTATGGGCGGTGCAACGTCCAGCACCAGTAAAACGGTAATTGTCGCCAAAAGCGATAAAGCGGACCACGACGTTGATTACTTATTTGGCCAAGTTGCAATCGATAAACCAAGTGTTGATTGGAGCGGTAACTGCGGTAATTTAACGGCTGCTGTGGGCGCATTTGCCATTAACAATGGTTTTGTAGATGCATCGCGTATTCCGCAAAACGGCGATCTTGAAGTGCGTATTTGGCAAAAAAACATCGAAAAAACGCTGGTGGTGCAAGTACCCATCAAAGACGGGGAAGTTAATGAGGTTGGCGACTTTAAACTTGATGGCGTCGCATTTACAAGCAGCGAAATTAAAGTGCAATTCCTTGCACCATCCCCTGTGGGCGAGAACATGTTCCCAACCGGGAATTTGGTTGATACGTTAACGGTTGACGGCTTAGGGGATATTCCAGCAACCATGATTAACGCGGGTATTCCCACCATTTTTGTTAATAGTCATGACATTAACTACAGTGGTGTGGAGCTGCAAGAAGACATCAATGGTGATAGTGACAAGCTGGCTTTTTTTGAAAAGCTTAGAATCGCGGGAGCGCTTAAAATGGGTCTAATTAGTGATCCAAGTGAAGCGAAAACGCGCCAGCACACACCAAAAATTGCGTTTGTATCGCCTTCACAAGATTACATAAGTTCAAGCGGTGATATGGTTAAAAGTGCAAACATTGATTTAAATGTGCGTGCGCTTTCAATGGGTAAACTGCACCATGCGATGATGGGCACTGCAGCAGTAGCGATTGCGTGTGCTGCGGTGACAAAAGGCACATTAGTTAATTTAGCTGCTGGTGGCGGTGATATTTCAGATGTGAATTTTGGTCATCCATCAGGCACTATGAAAGTCGGCGCAAAAACAGCTGAAACTGACGCTGGCTGGCAAGCAGAGTTTGCTAGTATGAGCCGAAGTGCACGCGTGATTATGGAAGGCGTGTTACACGTACCTTTGTAAATACGCTGTAAATCATTAATTTTTAAGGGAGCTGTGGCTTCCTTTTTTCGTTCTAAAAGCGGGTATTTTGTCTTAAAGTCGTGTAAGAGATCTCTACAGTGCAAGATAATAAATAAACACCATTGTAAATCCGGTGTTAAATCTGATTAAAAAGCATTAAGTCTATGAATAGAAATGGATATTATTGACTTAATGTAAATGGCGTCGTTGTTGTACCTGATTTGAGACTCTATATAATGCATATCGTCGAGAAGATCACTACACAAGGAAAGTAGCATGAAAAAAACATTATTAGCGAGTTTAGTTACATTAACGTCGTTTGCAGCTTGTGCAAATGAATACCAGTCAATTTCAAACGCGTCATATGCAGATACGGACTACGATGAAATTGTAAGCATTGGTTCTGTATATTATTTTGATGCGCGTAAAGCACTTGGCCCATACAATGAATTTTCTTACATTAATACCAAGTCAAACATTGGCGCGTTTTATAGAGATAATGAGTATGTGGATAGTATTGGCGTACGCGGTGAATATTTCTTCAACAATTTTGTAGCGGGTGCTAATTACAGCCGCACAGATTCAGATTGGAGCGATGTTGATTCTTATGAAGCGTCATTTGGTTATTTATTTACGCCCGATCTAATCGCACGTATTCATTATCGTGATACGGATGTTTCAGGTTCTGACGGCAGCTTTTATGCAACGGCACAATATAATTTAAGCCTAAACACGACGGATTATGTTGGCTTTACGGCCTCTGTTGACGATGAGTTTGATTACTTAAGCCTAGATACCAAATATTATGCAGAGCTTGGCCAAGGTCGTTACGTAACTGTAAACCTTGATATTGATGCAGGTGACTTCGATCATTGGTTATTAGGTTCAAATTACTATTTCAATGAAGGTTTATCAGTATTTGCATCAGTTAATAAATCAGATGATATTCAAGTTGGTGGACGTTATTACTTTAATACCAACTGGGCTTTATCGGGTAGCTATGGTACAAATTTAGATAGCGATTTTGATTACGATATGTATCAAATTAATTTAACAGCACAGTTCTAAAAGAACCGTTGATTGTAATCTTGTGAAATGGAAGCATTCGCTTCCTTTTTTAATGTTAAAAGATTTTAGTTAACCTGAATGTGGGTTGAGAAACTAGCTAAGCATCTGAAATATAATAACCATCTTGTTTTATTCCTTCTGGAAAGCAGTTTGTTATCCCTAGCTCAGGTTAATTAGTCATTAAGTCGTAGACATCACCTTGATTAATCGCGATAATTTAGCCTAAAGTCAATTTATAAGTAAGGAATACTATGACCCGCGAATTAACCCTATTAGAAGGTCAAACCTTGTTTCAACAAGGCGACAAAGCAGAGCGTATGTATGTGATCCGCTCAGGTAAAATTAAGCTGGTTAAGTCAAAAATGGGACAATCCGTGGTATTAAGTTACTTAGGCGAGGGTGAGTTTTTAGGTGAGATGGCGATTATCACAAACTCATTGCGTAGTTGTTGTGCCATTGCAACGGAAGATACCGTATTGCAAGTATACGAGCGCGAACGCTTTGAAGAAATGTTAGCGAATAACGCGGGTATTGCCGCACGTATAATAGAAGGCTTGGCGGTACGTTTAGAAAAAACCACAGAACGTTTAATGGAACCTGTCACGTTGTTAGAAGCGGAAGGCGAATAAACGTTCAGTAAATCAAACTTTGCGTAAAATAGACTAGCACAACGCGTGAAGCCATATTTCAAGGTTAATTACTTGTATGTTTAATCAGGTTAGCAAAAAGTGGTTGTTGTATAGCCTGTTATCGTCGTTAATAAGTGTGTGTTGTGTGTACGTTTTGTCACAAAGTGATGCTTGGCAGCAACTTGAAAACACGGCATTTGATGCACAATCCAGTATTATTCCCGCCAACGTCAATAAAACCGATATTGTTATTGTTGCTATTGACGAGCAAAGTTTTGCGCACTACCAATCTAGTTGGCCTTGGCCTGCAGGTTATTACACTAATTTACTAAAACGGTTAAATCAGGCAGGCGCACAAGCGGTTGTATTAAATCTACCTATAGATGCTTTACCTAATGCAAATGAGGAAGAAGCTTCTAATTTGGCAAGCAGTATAACAGCTAGCAACTTGCCTGTTTATCTTGCGAAGAGTCAAAGCGGGCAGGACGATTCTTTATTAAATTATTATCGAGATGCGGGTGCAAAAATTAAGTCTTTTGAATTGTCATCTAATCTTGATGGTGTGATAAGACATTTACCGCATAGTAGCAGTATAAGTTACGCGTTTAGCGCACAAAACCCCACGAATAATACCCGAATTCACTTTATTGGCGATACAAACAGCTTTGTAACGATACCTTTCGTCAAGGCTACAAGTGCAAATCTGTTACCCGATCATATTTTCAAAGACAAAATTGTATTAGTAGGCATCGATATTCTTGCCAATACGCGTTTTGGTGACACGGCCATTGACCGCTATCGTACGCCTTTTACTTGGTTATCTGGCAATACAATGTCGGGTGTAGAGGTGCATGCTAACGCGATTGCTAATGTACAAAGCGGGTTAAGCATTTCAACGTTAACTGTATTGCAAACCGCATTTTTAGCTTTGTTGGTTGCATTGTTTGCAAGTTATCTATTTACTGCAGCGTCGTTGAAAAAATCACTGCTAGGTTTGGCGAAGTTACTTGGTTTCATTGTGATTATTTCACTTTTTGCGTTTTATCATGGTGTTTCACTGCCGGTAGTAAGTTTGTGTGCGATAGCAATCAGTAGTTATTTCTTTTACTTTGTTCTTGGCTTTAAAAAACAGCACAGACAGCAGCAGTTTATTACTAATGCGTTTTCACGTTATGTATCCGATCAGGTATTGCATGAGCTTAAAGACAACCCTACAAAGTTAGAGCTTGGCGGTGAGCGTAAATTTTTAGCGATTTTATTCGCTGATTTAGCTGGGTTTACCAAGCTTGCAGAGCAAACTCAGGCTGAACAAGTTGCGGATATTTTGCATCAGGTGCTGACAGCGCATAGTCGTATTATCGTAAAACACGGGGGCACGCTTGATAAATATTTAGGCGATGCGGTAATGGCGTTTTGGGGGGCTCCAGTAGCCTGTGAAAACTCGGTAGAAAAAGCGGTTGCTGCGGCAATTGAAATGAATGCAACTTGCGTAAAACTCAGTGAAGAATTACAACGCCAGGGTTTGCCTGAACTTAAGCTGCGTATAGGTGTAAATTATGGCGAAGTCATCGTTGGTCATCTTGGCTCAGATATTTTATTCGATTACACCTGCATTGGCGATGCGGTAAACCAAGCGGCGCGCCTAGAAAGCGCCAATCGATTGTACGGCAGTGATTTATTGATTGGACAAGCTGTTTATGAGCAACTCAACGACAAATCCCATTTTACCTTAATTGACAAAGTGGTATTAAAAGGTAAATCGCAGGCCATCAATATTTATTGTTATTTTGAAAGCACAAAGCACCAACAGGCATTAAAACAAGCATTTTCTGCGTATTGTGATAGGGATTGGCAAAAAGCGCACACCTACTATCAATCTCTTTATTCTGAACCAGAGTTAATGGTTTTATGTAGATTGTTTCTTGAGCGCATCGAAGAATATAAACGCCAAGCACTCCCAGCATCATGGGGTGGTGAGTCATATTTAGATAACAAATGACAGGCTATAATGCATTTATGCTAGCGCACCTGAGTACGAGGAAAGGTTAGTGCGCTTCGTCACATTTATGGATTAATAAATATGGCGCTAGTGTGACAATTAAAATGCACTAATTAGCACTTTTTACTGGTTTTAGTAATTGTTCATTAAATAAGCTTGTCAAACAGGGTTGCTTTCTTTATGTTCAAACAAAAAGGAGGATCGTAATGTCAAATATGGCAGAACACGCATTGTTCCATTGTCAAAAAAGTGAACAAGCACAAAGTGAAACGGAAGTGAGTTGCTTTGAGTGCACCAACTGTTTTCATCTTAGTAGCGAATGTTTAATTGATGTATGTCCCCATTGTGGCGAAGCATTAAAAGAACGTAGTTTACGACCTAGTGAATTACTTGAAACACAAGAAAGTCACTGTAGCCGTAATGTATCAAAAGACGATGGTACAGTATTTTACGACGACTCAAAAATAGCTTAATACTCAGTAGTAAATAAGCGACCATGTACCTTTATGGCGTATTCATCGGTCATTGATGAGATATAATCGCAAAGTTGACGGTAGCCAGTTTCGCCGTTTTCGAGTGCCGCTTGGTAAATTGTTTGACGAGTATGAGGTAACAACCTTAGCGGATCGCTGGCAAACGCGGCAAATAAATCGGAAATAATTTTTTGTCCTTTAAATTCAATTTGCTGCATTTCTGGATGGCGAATTACGTTACGAAACACAAATTGTTTTAACCCTTCAAGTAAAATAAATAACTCTTTTTCTAAATATACCGAATGATCGAGTAACGGGCTGTCAAATACGCCAAGCTTTTTCACTTTTGCCTGCGTAATAAATAAATTAACTAGTTCACCAATGACTTCTTTTAAATCGGCTTCATCGCGTGAGAACAGTTGGGCAGAAATTCGTGGTAAATTGGTTTTAAGCCAACCGTCTTCTAACTCACTCAAATGATTAGCTACAAACTCATGCCATTGATGCTGACTTACCATGCCCGTGGCAATCGCATCTTCTAAATCATGCACTCCGTACGCAATATCATCAGCTAATTCCATAATTGCACAATCGAGTGATTTATATTGGGTACGAGCAATGCCATTGGCGTTTTCAGCAAATGATGTAAATATGGTTTTGTCTGTATCTGAAAGCGGTGCTAATACCCAATCAAACACCGCGCTTTCTTCGCAATAAAGCCCTTTTGCGGGAAGCCAACGAGTAGAGTTGATAAATTTATCTGTGCCATCATCATGTGGAATTTTCCACAACGATTTGATCAGCTGTGGGTATTTTATAAAACCTAATAAAGTGCGGCGTGTTAGGTTCATACCGTAGCCTTTACTGTAAGGCTCTAGTTTAGCCACAATTCTAAGTGTTTGGGCGTTGCCCTCAAAACCACCGTGCGCACGCATCATGTAATTGAGAGCCGTTTCACCGCCGTGACCAAAAGGCGGGTGACCAATGTCATGTGCTAGTGATAACGTTTCGATAAGACTGCGACAAGGTAAGCATGCTGAAAATGATGCATTGCTCGGATTTGCTCTTAGTTGACCTAAAATACCACTGGCAATTTGTGCTACTTCGAGTGAATGGGTTAATCGGGTGCGATAAAAGTCATTTACGCCAATGCCCATAATTTGGGTTTTTGCTTGTAAACGCCTAAAAGCGGCTGCGTGAATAATGCGAGAGCGGTCTTTTTGATACGGGGAACGTTTATCGTCGGGACGATGTTTGTTTTCTTGATAACGTCTAGCCAGCCATTCTTCAGTCATAAATCCAGTTTAATCTACTTCTATCATAGTGTTATTTTAGACATAAATTGCAACAACTTAAAACACTATTAAGGTATAAGCTGTGCCATAGTTAAAGCTAGGGTGATATTTGGAGTGAGATTATGCCATTACCAATTTTGCTTGGCGTTTCAGCAGCTGCAGTGTTAGCAAATTCGTTTTATCGAAGTGAGATAGAAAAGCAAGATAAACAACGTAAGTTAGGTTTAAAGGCACGTAGTGCGGTCGGTCGCTATCCGTGCGATCATCTACCGAGTGAATTTCAAATAACACCGGAAATTGGCAGTATAGTGTGCTGTGGAGTATACAACGGGTTTATCCACACAGGCTTAGTAATTGACGATGATCTTGTGTTAGAGCTACATGGTTCTGGGTTATCGCGTGCCATTAGTTTCAAGCGCTTTTTACAAGACCGTAGTGGTCAGCATATTTTTGTTGCAACAGACACGCTCGCTAACCCAATCATATTTGATTTTGACCAAGAACACGTCGCTCGTCAGGTGTTTGCTTATCACGATTATCATGTGAGTAAACGCAATTGTTATTCACATTCTTGGTACTGCTTAACGGGTAAAATGACGCCGTTTGCGAGTTTCGAATTATTTAATAAAGCACTTAGTTCATTAGTGGGTCACAGTATTTATTGGGATAGGGCAAAGATTAAAAAGCTTACGTCCTAGTATGCATTAGTGTAGAATTGTTCCTTTTTTTAGACATTTCTAAACTACTTAAATTTTATATGAAGTTATTATTAAAACTAATTATAGTGTGTTTGTTTGGTTACATGTTGGTCGCTCCTTGGCTCACTGACTCTGACAAACAAGCCGAATCTAAAGATAAAACAACACAAGTAAAAAAAGTGGTTGTTGAAAAGCCGCTGCATAATGTGAAATTGCCTGATTTTGCGAAAATTCGTGATGTGAAAGCGCGCAAAAAAGCATTTTTTGATTTGTTGAAGCCACATGTAATCGCGGAAAACAAACGCATACTAAAGCAACGGGAAAAAATTGATTTAGCCTTAACCGAGCTAGAACTCGGCTTTGCCATTCCCGATGCACAAATCAAACCGTTAAAGAAAATTCTTGTTGAATATAAACTCGACGACACAGTTAACGAAGAAAACTTAACCCGTGCATTACGCCGTGTTGATATGATTCCACGTGCCATGGTGTTGACACAGGCAGCTAACGAATCAGGCTGGGGAACCTCGCGTTTTGCACGTATTGGCTTAAACTTCTTTGGCTTATGGTGTTTTAAAGAAGGCTGCGGCATGGTACCTAATAAGCGTAATGAAGGGCGTAGCCATGAAGTTGCGGCATTTAAAACACTTGAGCAAAGTGTGCGCGCCTATTTCAGAAACATTAATACGCACCCTGCATATCAACAACTTCGTGATCTAAGGCAAAGCAATCGCTACGACGAGCAGATTATACTAGCCGAGAAGTTATTGAATGGTCTTGGCAGCTACTCAGAACGCGGTCAGGCCTATATTGATGAACTAAATCACATGTTAATGACGAATCAAAGGTATTTCGGTGAATAAGATTTTAGTAGCGGCAGGCATTTTTGCATCAACACTTTCGTTAACGGCAAATGCGTCTGAATTTGTTGTCTCGTATGATGGCTTTTATGACCGTTTAAAAGTGATGTCGAAAGGGGATTACGCAAGCGCAGATGTTGGTTTTTATTTAATTAACCAAAACGCCAATCCCTGTACGATTGACAGCGGCAGTATTATTACTAAAACCAATGAATATCCACTTAATTATACGAAAACCAGCAAATTGCTGTTACCGTTTGACGAAACGCTCGATAAAGACAAAGCACTTATCGTGGTACAGCCAAAAGCGGGTGAGCAATGTCAGTTAAAATTGCAGATGGAATCAAGCCAAGATTACGGTGACAGCGTGTCGTTAAAACAAATGGCAAAGCTGCAAACTGAGTTTGATGATTTAATTGGCCGTTTGTCTGGTTTTTTTATGCGTACGTTGTTCTCGTTTATGATGCCAGAAGTGAAAGGTGTCACCTTAGTGTTTGATAACACAGTAGCTGCACCAATGGGCGCGGGCGATGAAATTAAGTGTAAGGACAATCGCTGTACAATTGAATCGCTTGATGTGGAAGGGGAAGACAAGCGTTTAACGTTTTCACAGCCAATTAAACAAGTGATCCCACATATCGCAAAATAATACCAATTCACTTGAGTAGCTGATCATCCTAGCGGACTAAATATCATGTTAACTGCGTTAGAATTTATCAATGTAGAACAACTACATAAGAAAAATTCCGCCTTGTTACCATTTCATATATCCAGCGCTATTCTTGATCACATACTTAACAGAATTGGTATAAGCGATTTATTCATTGTTAAAAACAAAAAAACCAGTTCATTTGAACTGGTTTTTTTATATTAACTTCGGCTTAATCTACCGTAACTAACTTAAGTGTATTTGTTGCACCAACAGTTTCCATCGCATCACCATGGGTCAAAATTACTTTATCACCAGATTGTAAATAGCCTTTGTTTACTAATGTCGCTAATGCTTGTTTTACCAATGAACCTGAATCGTATTCTGTTGAATCGAAATACACCGGATAAACACCACGATAAAGTGCTGTTTGACCAAGAGTGCGGTTATGGCGAGATAGCGAGTAAATTGGTAAACCAGAGCTAATACGCGACATTAATTTTGCCGTGCTACCCGATTCAGTTAATGCAACAAGTGCTTTTACAGAATCTAAGTGGTTTGCTGCGTACATTGCTGATAGTGCGATTGTTTCAGATGTATTTTCAAACATTGAATCTAAGCGGTGCTTAGAAATAGCAGTTTGTGGCTGAGACTCTGCACCTAAACAAACACGCGCCATAGTCTCAACTGTGATAGCAGGGTAGTCACCTGCTGCTGTTTCTGCTGATAACATTACCGCATCAGTGCCATCAAGTACGGCGTTTGCAACGTCCATTACTTCTGCACGAGTTGGCATTGGGTTATCAATCATTGATTCCATCATCTGCGTCGCAGTGATAACTGTGCGGTTTAGCGTACGTGCACGGCTGATAATTGCTTTTTGCTTACCAACAAGTGCCGCATCGCCAATTTCAACACCTAAGTCACCACGGGCAACCATAACGGCGTCAGATGCTAATACGATATCGTCAATCGCTTCTTCCGTTTCAACGGCTTCTGCACGTTCGATTTTTGCAAGTAGTTGCGCTTTTGAACCAGCAGCTTCTGCCAGTGAACGTACATAGCGCATATCATCGCCAGAACGAGGGAAAGAAACCGCAATGTAGTCAACGTCGATTTCAGTTGCAGTGATTAAATCTTCTTTGTCTTTATCTGTAAATGCTGGTGCGGTTAAACCACCACCTAAACGGTTGATACCTTTGTTGTTTGATAACACGCCACCAACAGTTACTGTGGTGTGCACTTTTTTACCAACAACTTCATCAACAGTTAATTGAATTAAGCCATCATTTAATAGCAATAAGTCACCCGATGACACATCTTGTGGTAACTCTTTATAATCAATACCTACACCATCGATGTCGCCTTGACCTTTTTCCATTTCAGCATCAAGAATAAACTTTGCGCCTACTGCTAAGTCAACTTTACCTTCTTTAAACGTTGAAACGCGGATTTTAGGGCCTTGTAAATCGGCAAGAATAGCGATGTGTGTATCTAATTTTTTAGCAATTTCACGTACTTTTGCTGCACGATCTTTATGATCTTGTGCGACGCCATGAGAGAAGTTTAGGCGTACTACATTGGCACCTGCTTTTATTACTTTTTCTAAATTATCGTCTCTATCTGTAGCAGGACCGAGTGTGGCAACGATTTTGGTACGTCTTGGCATTTAGTAGCTCCCGTTGGCTATTTCTATATATTCTTTGTATTACACAACAACTAAGCTAAAGAGGCTAGCTTAATATACTTGCTTTTTGTGTGGTTAGTAGATTATGACACCGGTGTCATGTTGGCGTCAACTGATTGCACACTAGATTTAGTATGAATAATATTTATGTAAATTTTATTATACGCCTTTTAAATTATCTTAATAGCCCTCAAAAAGGACATAAGTCCGCTGAAATCGGTCGTTAGACGATTGATATTCGGTAGAGAATTGAACAAATCGAGTAAAATTAAGGCCTAGCAAAGAAATTATATTCTATAATTTTTTTAATAATAAAATTGCATGCTGGTCGAAAAGCCATATAATGCGCGCCATTACCGCTTAACTAATCTAAAAATACAGTGTAAACATCGCACTGACTAAAATTTAGATTAGCAATGAATTCACACCTAACAGTTAGGAGATTTTATATGCAAGTCGCATTAGTTGGCTTAGGCGTTATGGGTAAGAACCTTGCCTTAAATTTAATTGAGAAAGGTTTAAATCTCGTCGCTTATGACAAAAACCCAGATGCAGGCGAAGATTTACTGAGCTTAGCGAAAAAAGAAGGGTTTGCCGAACGACTGCATATTGTAAGCGACTTATCCGATATGGTTCGTCGTCTTGAAACACCGCGTTCAATTTTACTTTTAGTACCAGCAGGCGAGTTGGTAGACAAAGTGTGTTCAGAATTAATCGAAGCGGGCGTTGATATTAACGATATTATTGTCGATTGCGGTAACAGTAATTATAAAGACGGTATTGCCCGTAAACTGAAATATCAAAATAAGTTTGAATTTGCCACTATGGGTATTTCGGGTGGTGCTGAAGGAGCGCGTCATGGTCCGGCTATGATGGCATCTGGCTCTGAAGGCGGTTGGGAACGCATTATTCCTTTCTTTGAAAAAGTAGCGGCAAGCCATAATGGCGAATCGTGCTTTGCTCGTGTTGGTCAATCGGCATCAGGTCATTTTGTAAAAATGGTTCACAACGGCATTGAATATGCGTTAATGCAGTTAATTGCTGAGGTATATCATTTACTGCGTTTAGGCTGCGGTAAATCAAATGATGAAATTGCAGCGCTTTTTGATACTTGGTCTGAAGGTGAACTAAACAGTTACCTACTGTCAATTTCAAGCCATATATTAAAGCTTAATTCGAGCGATAACACACCGATTGTTGATTTAATCGATAATAAAGTTGGTGCAAAAGGCACAGGCCTTTGGACTGCGCAAAATGCCCTTGAATTAGGTATTGCGGTACCGTCGTTAGTCGCAGCGGTTCAAGCTCGTCACTTAACCAATACGCAAGATACCCACGCAGCGTTAGAAATGACTTACGCAGCAAAGCAACCTGCGAAAGTAGACATTGATCTAGAAGATTTACGTAAAGCATTCCATTTAGCGAGCCTTTTATGTTACCGCCAAGGTTTAGCCTTGATTAAAGGTGCATCACGCTCACATCAGTGGAAGGTGGATTTAGCTAAAACGTTACAAACATGGCGTGCAGGCTGTATTATTCGTGCAGATTACTTAGATCAAATCGCAGAAGGTAACGGCTTTATTGATGGTTTAAATGATGAAGTGATCGCACTTCGCAACATTGCCGCTGACGCAGTAAGATCAGGCCTTGCGTTCCCAGTACTCGCAGCTACGCAAACTTACTATGCAACGCTTACAACACCAAGCAATGGTCATTTAGTACAAGCACAACGCGATTACTTTGGTGAGCATGGTATTAAAACGCATGAAGGCGAAACTTGTCATTTAACTGACTTAACTCACATAGATGCAAAAGTACGATAATGGATAAAAAATGGCAAACACACCTCACCGATGCACAAAAACATGTGTGCGTAGATGGGGGCACTGAATACCCATTTACGGGAGAATATAACGACTTCTTTGAGTCGGGTGATTATTACTGTGTTTGCTGTAATGCTTTGTTGTTTAAATCGGAAGATAAATTTCAATCTGGTTGTGGTTGGCCGGCTTTTAGTTTCAGTGAAAAAGAAAGTATTCGTTACTTACGTGATAGCTCACATGGCATGGAACGCATTGAAGTGCGTTGTAAGCAGTGTGATGCGCATCTTGGTCACGTATTTAATGATAGTCCGCCGCCTACGGGTACGCGCTATTGTATTAACTCAGTGTGTTTAGATTTTAAAGCAAAGTAATTACAAGTTAGTTAACAAAAAAGCGCCGTAGGGCGCTTTTTTACTGGCATATCACATCTACTCTAGCGAGTGAGTTCACCTTTTAGGTTGTCTTGCATTAAATGGCGTACCGTTTCAACTTCTAAGTTTTGACTAAGTAAGTAATGTAGTTTTGTAAGACAGGCTTCTAACGTCATATCGTAACCGCTAATTACGCCCGCATTTAATAGTGCGTTACCGGTTGCATAACCACCCATATTAACACTGCCTTGAATACATTGAGTAAGGTTGATAATTACTAACCCTGCTTGTGTTGCGCTACTAAATAATTCAAGCATTTCAGGGTTTTGAGGTGCATTACCTACACCAAAACTCAATAGTACAAGTGCTTTTAAAGAGTCTGTCATCATACTTTTAATCAGGTCGACAGAAATGCCTGGATACAAGTGCAATACGGCAATTTGCTGAGGCGTAATTTTAGTAACGTCCAGTTTATTGTTTAAACTTGGGCTTAATTGGCCGGCAATTAACTCAATATTAATGCCTACCTTAGCAAGCGGCGACATGTTAGGTGAACCAAAGGCAGCAAAACCATCCGCATGCATTTTAGTTGCACGGTTACCACGGTAAAGTTGATTATTGAAATATAAACTTACTTCACCGATAGGGTAATTAGCCGCAAGATACATTGCGTTGAGTAAGTTAACTTGACCGTCTGAGCGCAATTGCGATAGTGGAATTTGCGACCCAGTAACAATCACCGGTTTGGTTAAATTTTCCAACATAAAGGAGAGGGCAGATGCGGTATAGGCCATGGTATCGGTACCGTGTAGTACGACAAAACCGTCGTAATCTGCGTATTTTGCTTTAATATCATCGGCGATTTGCTGCCAATGCATCGGGCTCATATCAGATGAATCTATTAACGGGCAATACTCGTGAATATCAAATAATGGCATTTCTTCACGATTAAATTCAGCACTGGCTTTAACAGTTTGAGTAAGAAATCCTTCAGCTGGAATATAGCCTTTGCTTGATTTCTTCATACCTATGGTACCGCCTGTGTAGGCGATATATATTTTCTTTCGTTTCATAAAAATAGCCCGGTAGTTGTACCGGGCTATTATAGTGTAAAAGTTAGGGTATAAGTAGCGTTTAGTAGCTAACTGTACACACTAAACACTTAGCGTAAACACCATTTGGATCGTTAAACTGCTCTAAGCTTGATACCTGCTGTTTAAGACCATGAGCTGTTTGCATTATGCTGTTTTTAACTGGCGCGTAATCGTCTTTGCTAATGTACGCTGTAACAAATGCAGCCGCTTGAGATTCGCCAAAAATCTTTTGCACTAGCATTTCTTGCTCAGTTAGTTGATGCTCAATAGTGATAACATCGTACATCGATAAGCTAGCAAGCTCAGCTGCACGTTTAATTGCATCTTGTTTATTACCAAGGGCATCTACAAGGCCAAGCTCTTTTGCTTTTGTACCAATCCACACGCGACCTTGTGCTACTTTATCAACTTCGGCTTTATCCATGCCGCGCGCTTCAGATACAACCGTTAAGAAGCGGTCATACGCGCTTTCTACAGACATTTGAATAACGTCAGCGAGTTTTGGCTCAAGTGGGCGCAGCATAGAAAACGATGCCATATCGGTTGTTGCAACACCATCTGAATAAACACCTAACTTAGCGAGGGTCTTTTCAAATGTCATCATAGTACCGAATACACCGATTGAACCAGTGATAGTACTTGGCGCCGCCCAAATTTCATTAGCGTTTGCTGCAATCCAATAGCCGCCTGATGCAGCAACAGAGCCCATTGAGGCAATAACAGGTTTACCTGCGTCTTTTAACGCTAACACTTCTGCACGAATAATTTCAGATGCGAACATGCTACCGCCACCTGAATCAATACGTAGCACAACGGCTTTTACTTTGTCGTTTAAGCGAGCGCGACGCAGTAGTTTCGCTGTTGAATCACCACCAATTTCACCTGCTTTACGTTCGCCATCAACAATGTTTCCTTTTGCAACAACCACAGCAACTTTATCCGTAATTGGGTTTTCAATTGGGAACGGTGGTTTTAACGTTTTTAAGTATTTGTTAAATGCAATCTGTTTAAATGACTTACCTGATTCATTGCTGCCTACTTCTGCAATTAGCTTTTGGCGTAATGCCTCTTTGCTAACTAACTGGTCTACCCACTTATATTGCAATGCGAATTGACCTGAATGGCCATTAACCTTGGCAAACTTTTCTTTGTACGTTTCCATATCTTCGTCAAAGTTTGTTATTTCAAAACCACGGTGTGCTGCAACGTCTGTTTTATATTCAAGCCAAAGCGCGTCTAACCATGCTTTGTTTGCTTCTTTTGCAGCTTCTGACATGTTACTGCGGATTAGTGGCTCAACAGCTGACTTAAACGTACCAACGCGGAAAATATGCTGTGAAATTTCCAGCTTATCAATCGCCTCTTTAAAATAAAGCGGGTAAGTTGCATAACCTGAAATATCAACAGCGCCATATGGGTGCATTAAAATTTCATCGGCTTTACTGGCAATGTAATACTGCGCTTGCGAGTAATAGTCGCCGTATGCATATACTTTTTTGCCAGTTTCTTTGAACTTATCAAGCTGCGCTGCAATAGCCTTTAATTTATTAAGATGCGCGCCCTGCATTTTTTGTAGGTCGAGTAATAACAGCTTTATTTTTTTATCTTTTGCTGCGTACTTAATCGTCATCAAAATATCGTCAAGCAATACTTCAGGCGGCTCATCATTTGAACCCATAGAGTCATTAAGTGCTGCTTCTACAGGGTCTATGTATGTTTTCTCTTCAACAATATTGCCAGATAATGACAGTACTAGCGCAGAGTCTTGTTCAACAATAATTTCGTCTTCTGAACTCATAATTGATACAAACAGTGCAATTAGAATAAAGAAGAACAGAATGTTTAATACGAGGCGTCTTGAAAAATTTAAAATATTCCAAAAGCCTACAAATGCCTTTTTAACCAAAATCCTATCCTATATATAGATTTATCATCTATTACCATCTTAACTTACTTTTTAGGCAAACTTAAATGAAAAACGTAACTAAGTGTTTAGCTAAAAAGTTTAGATAAAACGTTATAGTTAGTGAGTAAGTTAAGAGATCACTTTGGACAAGCTTGAGTTAACTGGTTAAACCAGTTAAAGTGCTTGAGGTATGACCAGTAGAGTAAGTAGCAAGTATGTTAGAACAAGAATTAAAACTGAAAAACAATTCACTACGAAATCGCCTTGTAATGGGCTCAATGCACACCGGTTTAGAAGAAGGTGTTTGGAACATAAAGCGCTTAAAAGCGTTTTATGAGGCACGCGCAAAAGGCGGTGTTGGTTTAATTATTACAGGGGGCTTTAGCCCAAACTTGGTTGGTAAATTAACGCCAATCTCGTCGTCATTTAATACGTTTTTTGATGTGTTAAAGCATCGCCCAGTAACCAAAGCGGTGCACGAACACGGTGGTAAAATTTGCTTACAACTGCTTCATGCAGGACGATATGCCTATCACCCATTTAATCAAGCGCCAAGCGCAATTAAGGCGCCAATTAACCCATATAAGCCAAAAGAAATGTCGCTTAGCAATATTCAAAGCACGGTTAAGTCATTTGCTAAATCGGCTCGACTTGCAGAGCGTGCAGGCTATGATGGCGTTGAAATCATGGGGTCAGAAGGTTATTTAATTAATGAATTTATGGCTCCGCGTACCAACAAACGCACCGATAAATACGGTGGTTCAAACGAAAACCGTATGCGTCTTGCAAAAGAAATTGTTGAAGCTGTGCGCCGAGAAGTAAGCGATAAGTTTATTATTGTATTCCGAATTTCGGTAATGGATTTAGTGGAAGAAGGTTCAACCCAAGATGAAGTGATTGAACAAGCAAAGGTGTTAGAAAAAGCGGGTGTTGATATTTTTAACACCGGTATTGGCTGGCATGAAGCGCGTGTTCCAACCATTGCCAGTATGGTACCGCAAGGTGCGTTTGTTGAAGCAACCGAAATGCTAAAACAGCATGTATCTATTCCATGTGTTGCGGTAAACCGTATCAATACGCCAGACCTTGCTAATTCAATCTTAACTAATAAATCTGCCGATTTAATCTCAATGGCAAGACCGTTACTGGCAGACCCAGATTTCTTTAATAAATACGTTGAAAACAAAAGCGACAACATTAATGTGTGTATTGCGTGTAACCAAGGGTGTTTAGATAACGTATTCAAAGGTAAACGCGCCACATGTCTTGTCAATCCGCGCGCAGGTTTTGAACTAGATTATTCATTAGAACCTACAACTAATGCTAAAAATGTACTGGTTGTCGGTGGTGGGCCAGCAGGCTTAGCGGCAAGTTGCTATTTAGCTGAGAAAGGGCACAAAGTGACGTTAATTGAGCGCTCAAAGCACTTGGGTGGTCAGTTTAATTTAGCGATGCGTGTGCCGGGTAAAGAAGACTTTAACTATACCCTTGATTACTTTAAATCAGAGCTAGCTAAGTTAAAGGTAAATGTTCAGCTTGAAACTGCGTTTGAAGATAGCATGTACGAACAATACGACAATCTGGTATTTGCTACCGGAGTTCGCCCGCGTGAAGCGTCATTTGCGTTAAAAGATGGCAGAACCTTGCTTGCGTATGATGAAGTTATCCGTGGCGAAGTAGAAATTGGCAAAGATGTCGTTATTTTGGGTGCCGGCGGTATTGGTTTTGATATGGTTGCGTTTTTAGCTGAAAAAGCGAATAAGTCAGTTGACGAATTCAAGCAGCAATGGGCAATTAATGTCGAAGGGCATCAACATCACATTCCACACAATATTACTATGTTAAAGCGCAGTCCAGGTCGTTTTGGTAGCGACCTAGGTAAAACGACAGGTTGGATCCACCGTGCGGTAGCGAAGCAACAAAATGTACAGCAGATCAGTGGTTGTAATTATGTTGAATTGAATAAAGACGGTCTCGTTATCGAGGTAGATGGTAAACAACAAACTATTCCATGTGATTCGGTGATCACCTGTATTGGCCAAGTGTCTAATACCAATACCTTTGAATCACAACTCGAAAATGGAAAATATGCGTCTAAAATTGATGTGATCGGTGGCGCAAAATTGGCCTCAGCAATCGATGCAAAACGCGCAATTTTTGAAGCGCTGCAAGTTGCTCGAAAAATTTAGTGAATAAATAACTGTGTTTTACCGGTCTTTAATTTAGTTATAAAAATTAGAGGTCGGTATGACACTGCTTAATCACTATCAAACATTAATTCAAAAAAGCCAGATCTTCTCTGGTATTCCATTTTTACTGTTCCGCTTAATTCTCGCACCTGTCATGATCATTGCAGGTTACAGTAAGCTCGGTATGAGCGAAAACCCTGCTAGTTTTTTCGAAGCCATTACAGCGTTACCTAGCGTTGTTTCATGGTTTGGTAATAGCGAATGGGGATTAGGCTTACCAATGCCGGGGTTATTGGCATTTTTAGCTGGGTGGACAGAGTTTTTGGGTGGGTGGTTGATTCTAATTGGCTTATTTACCCGCGCCGTTGCGATTCCATTAGCGTTTACTATGGTTGTCGCGATTACCACGGTGCATTGGCACAATGGTTGGTTTTCAATTACCCCAACAAATAGTGAAACCAGTGCCGCAAAAGTATTGGATTGGCTAGCTATTCCTGGTGCAAAGGCCAGTTTAGAAAATTCCAAAGCAGCACAAGAGCGATTGAACAAGATGCGCGAGATCCTTGATGAACATGGATTTACAGAATACTTGTATGAAACCGGTAAACCCGTTGTGTTAAATAACGGTATTGAGTTTGGTTTTATTTATTTTGCGATGTTGTTGAGCTTATTTTTTAATGGCGGCGGCAGATACGTCAGCCTCGATTATTGGCTTGCGCGCAAGTTTTTACGAAACACCCAGCAAGATAGCTAGCCCATCGGTGCGTTAAACTCTTTTCTTTTCAGTGCAGTTTGTTAAGCTTGGCAAAAAACTAACTTGTCAGCTTAATGAACGCATTAGAACTCTTATTAGAACGTCAATCAGACAGTAAACTTACTACACCAGGCCCAACAACAGAGCAGTTGGATATTATTAAACAAGCAGCGCTTCGCGCGCCAGATCATGCAGCGCTTAAGCCATGGCAGTTTATTCTTGTTGAAGGTGATGCCCGTGAGAAACTTGGCGAAATCTATTATCAAGCCGCATTGAACAACAACGCCGATGACACCGTATTAGCGCGTGCTAAAGAGCTGCCTTTGCGTGCACCGCTTATTATTATTTGTATTGCTAAGTATAAGCCTCATGACAAGGTGCCAAGAATCGAGCAGGTACAATCAGCAGGGTGTGCGGTAATGGCTATGCAACAAGCGGCATTTGCGCAAGGGCTTGCCGGTGTATGGCGCACGGGTACTTATGCACAAGACGACTATGTAAAACAAGCGCTTAATCTTGCTCCAGAAGATGAATTAGTTGGCTTTTTGTATCTTGGCAGCAAAGTAAACGATTTTAAAAAGTCGCGAAATATCGACGTTAATGATTTTTTCACAAGCTTGTAGGAGCATCATGCTAGGACCGATTACCACAGGCATTGATGATAAAACATTATCTCAAGAAGAGCTTGAACTATTAGCGCACCCATTAGTGGGCGGCGTAATTTTGTTTTCCCGTAACTTTGAAAATATCGAGCAACTGTGCGCGCTAACAAAACACATTAAAACCATCAATCCAGCACTATTAATTTCAGTTGATCATGAAGGCGGTCGTGTACAGCGTTTTCGTGACGGGTTTACTGAATTGCCAAGTATGTCGGATGCATTTATGTTTGCTAATAACGGCTTAAATGACATTGGCTGGACACTTGCTGCAGAGTTGCTTGCCTGTCAAATTGATTTCTCGTACGCCCCTTGTGTTGACGTGAATGGTATTTCACAAGTGGTTGGCAATCGTGCTTTTTCGTCTGAACCCATGGATGTAATCAATGGCGCGAAAGCGCTGATTGGTGGTTTACACAGTGCAGGTATGAAATCGGTTATTAAGCATTTTCCGGGTCACGGCTCGGTCGGTCCAGATTCGCACATTGCGATGCCGAAAGATGATCGTAGTTTTAGAGAGATAAGTCAGTTTGATTTACTGCCGTTTAAAGCGTTAATTGATTTAGGCATTGCGGATGCAGTGATGCCCGCGCACGTGATCTACTCTGAAGTTGATGAAAATCCAGCGTGTTTTTCGCCATTTTGGTTGCAAAAGGTGTTACGACAGCAGCTTGGTTTTAACGGCCCTGTGATATCTGACGATATGGGAATGCAAGGCGCAGTGCAAGTGGGGGATTATGTCACCCGAGTGACAAAAGCCTTGCAAGCCGGGTGCGATAACGCACTACTGTGCAATGAAAAAGAAGGACTTTACCAAGTACTTGATGGGCTTTCTGTAGCAGATTTTCAAGAACACGGTTCACGTATGAAGGTGTTTCATCAAAAGCGTTATCCAAGTTGGGATGATGTGAAACGTGATGCACGATGGCAAAATTGCCAAAAACTGATAAAAAGTTAACCTACAAATAATATGAATAACAATAATAAACATATTTTGATTGGGGTTGTTTTGTGCCTGGTTGCTTATTTAGCATCACGATATTTATGGCTGCAACCCGATACCATTTCCTTTACCTTAGCAATTACCGTTATTACCGCCTATTTTTGGGTGACTGAGGCACTACCAATACCGCTTACGTCGGTCATACCGATAGGTTTGTTTCCATTTGTTGGCGTATTAACGCACCAGCAAGCAGCATCATCGCTAGGTTCACACGTTATTGTATTGTTGATGGGCGCGTTTATGTTAGCGGTGGGAATTGAAAAATCTGGCGTTCATCGACGCATTGCATTTGCCATTTTGAAAGTCATTGGTGGCGACAGCGCACTTCGCATTATTTTTGCCATTATGGCAACTAGCAGCATTTTGTCTATGTGGATTTCAAACACCGCGACAGTCGTTGCGTTGCTCCCTGTGGTGCTCGCGATTTGCGCATCAACCGATGATAATCGATTTAAAATCGCCTTATTGCTAGGGCTGGCATATTCGGCGTCGTTGGGTGGGGTAGGAACACTGATTGGTACGCCACCAAATGTGATTTTTGCGTCGGTTTATGAAGAGTTTGCTGGCGAGGAATACGGTTTTATTCGCTGGATGAAAGTAACCGTGCCGATTATTGTGATTTCAATTCCATTAATGGCGCTATGGCTTGCCCGTGGCATTCGTTTATCGTCGGCTATTCATCTGCCTAAGTGCGATGGTTGGAGCATTGCAGAAAAACGCGTGTTAGTGATTTTTGCACTGGTTGCGCTACTTTGGGTATTTCGTAAAGAACCACTTGGCGGCTGGTCACAGATGCTTGATATTAATACCGTAGGGGATTCGTCGGTTGCCTTGTTAGGTGTTCTTGCAATGGCAATAACCAGTAATGGCAAAGGGGGTCGTATTCTCGAATGGCAGGACGCGAAAGAAATCCCATGGGGCATGCTGCTGTTATTTGCCGGTGGTATTTGTATTGCTAAAGCGTTTGTTTCAAGCGGATTAAGTGAGTTACTCGGTCAGTTTTTTGTGGCATTGGGTACGTTACCTGTACTACTTAGTTTGTTTGCATTGGCGATAGGCGTCTCGTTCTTAACTGAAATTACCTCTAACACCGCAACAGCGACACTTATGATGCCAATTATCGCAAGTGCTGCCATTGCACTTAATTTACCAATTGAACTATTAATGATCCCTGTGGTGATTAGCTGCTCGTGTGCATTTTGTTTACCGGTTGCAACGGCACCTAATTCAATTGTTTTTGCTAGTGGCGAAGTGTCAATTAAAGATATGGCAAAACAAGGCGTTGCACTCAATGTTTTAGTTGCGTCAATCGTTGCGTTAGTGAGTTTTTATTTCTTGACATAAAGCTAAAATGGGCTATTTAAAAACTGTTCGTTTTTTGTTAAGGTGATGTATTAACAACCAATTTAATCCATCAAAATAATAAAAGGCGCAGTTATGAATAACTTGTTTTTGCGCGAAAAAGAAAGTTGGTCAATATGGCTTATGTGGGGAGTCGTTTCAGCGATTGCTGTGTATATAACAGCAACGCAAACAAATGATTTTAGTCATATTGTCTTTATTAAGCTTGGCGTTTTTTCGCTACTGACTTGGTATATGACGTATTTGAAACGGTTTTCGTTTTGGCGTGCGATGAAAATTTCGCTTGTGGTGTTTTCGATTGCAATAACACCGGTATTATTTTTTAATTTTGAAGCGGTTAGCTTACTAAAAAATGCAGATATTGCGATAAAAGTGGGGCTTTTATCACTGGTAACGGTTATTTTTAGCTTAGTTTGTTCGTTAATTGCGCGTCAGCCAAAAGAATATTACTAAATATTAAATTTTTACTTTACAACGTGATACGAACTCATTATTATGCGCCCCAACAACGGAGAGATGGCTGAGTGGTTGAAAGCACCGGTCTTGAAAACCGGCATAGGTTAATAGCCTATCTAGGGTTCAAATCCCTATCTCTCCGCCACCTCATTCCCAAAACCGCCTTTAGGCGGTTTTTTTCGTTTTGGAGTTTGATTATGAATAATAAAGCGAAGTCGATTTTTCTGGTGTTAGCATTTGCGGTTATTTATGCAGTAGTGCTGCAACAAGGCATTTTGTTGCTTACCGATTATTTGCAAGTTGGGGCGGACGCCTTGGTTAGCAAGTGGCAAACAGCATTGGGCTTATTTGTATTTAACTTGCTTGTCGCACAAACCACACGTAAGTACTTTAAAACGCATCAGCGTTTACTTTTCTCTTTAACAGTTGGATTTGCATCGGCACTTTTACCGACACTATTTGCTTATCAATTGGCGTTGATTTGGCCTTTGTTACTGGCTAATGTCGTGATTTCAATTTTGGCATTGTTAGCACAAAGTAAGTTAGAGTTGTTACACAGTAAAAGTCAGTAATTGCGGTAACAAGTGGGTGTTATCTATGTTAGACTGGCATTTTTATAACTTAAATAAAGTATAGAGATTATGTCAGATAAATTTAATTCAAATGCTGAAAAAGCAAGCTACGGTATCGGTCTACAAATGGGTGAGCAACTTAAGTCAAACCCATTTGAAGGTTTAAACTTAAACTCAGTATTTGAAGGCATGAAAGATGCTTACACTGGTGCTGACTTCCAAGTTGAGATCCCAGCTATTCAAGCAGCATTTGAAGAAATTAATGCTGAAATCACAAAGCGTCGTGAAGAAGAAGCAAAAGTACTTGCAGCTGAAGGCGAATCTTTCCTTGCTGAAAACGCTAAGCGTGCTGAAGTAACGGTAACTGCATCAGGTCTACAGTATGAAGTACTAACAACAGGTGAAGGTGACAAGCCAACAGCTGAATCAACAGTACGTACTCATTACCACGGTACATTAATTAATGGTGATGTATTCGATAGCAGCTACGATCGCGGCCAGCCAGCTGAGTTCCCAGTAGGCGGTGTTATCAAAGGTTGGACTGAAGCATTACAAATGATGCCAGTTGGTTCAAAATGGCGTTTATACGTACCACACGACCTAGCTTATGGCGAGCGTGGTGCTGGTGCATCAATCGCACCTTTCTCAACACTTATCTTCGATGTTGAGTTATTAGATATCCTATAAGCATTTGCTTATTAAAAAAAAGCCAGCGTTAATGCTGGCTTTTTTATTTTTGTAAATTAACCGACCAGGTTAAATGCAGCGCGCTGGTTTTGGTAGCCCTGCAATTTTTGTAGCTTGTTTCGCCGGTCCCTTAGGGAACAATTTATATAAATACTTGCTGTTTCCTTTGTCTTCACCAAGTTTTTTTGCCATGGCTTTTACTAACATACGTATTGCTGGACTGGTATTGAATTCAAGATAAAAATCTCGCACAAAATACACAACTTCCCAATGATTATCACTGAGCGAGATGTTTTCCTGCTCAGCAATGATAGGGGCGAGCGCTTCGCTCCACTGGGTAAAATCCTTCAGATAACCCTCTTTATCAGTATCGATAGTTTTATCGTTTATGCAATAGCTCATGTTAATTACCAAGTAATATGTTGTTCGCTGTCAACAATGAGCTCAACCCACTGTTGATCAGAAATTGTAATGATCGTTTCGTTTGAGACAGCGCGTGCCTTCATATCAACATCAAGTGCGTATAGGGTGTTTTGACAAAATGCATCAATATAGCAATTAACGCTGTAGCAGGCGTCGGATAACAGTAAGAGCTTATCATCGGGGGCAATAATAAGTTGATGCTGTTGATAATGCGACAAGGGCTTATTAAATATATGCAGCATTATATTGTTACCACCTGATGCTGTTGTTGAAGTAAAGCCTGTTTTTCTGAGGTATCGAGCGTAATGATGTCGTATGCAAACCGAGTAATATCTAATCCGCGTTGCTTCATGGAGTGTTCGCACACATAAATGTGTTCAATATCGTAAAGGCTCAGGGTACCAAAGGCTTTCAAATAATTTTTAATCTCGAGTGACTCAATTGATTGACCTTGAAGTAGGGCATAAAGTGCATCACCTTGTAAAAGCAAACTAACTTGCTGATCAATAGCGGCAAAAATTAGTGCCATATCAAGACTTTCTTTGAGACTACCGTCATTAAAAGGAGAAGCATTACATACTATTAGGTAGTTTTTCATTTAATCTGCACCCATTTATCAGCTTTGCTAGCATCCATCGCAAACTCGGCAAGACCTGCAACTTCAAAGGGTTCACAGCGTGTAATATCGAGCCCACGTTTTTCGGCTGCAGTAACGCAAAGTGTCAGCTTAATACCTAAATCGGCCAGCGATTGCCAAATATCAGTTACTTGTAACTCATCTGACGGCAGTGAAAAATGACTACTGGCGTGAAACACGGCATCTTGATAGAGAAAAATCCCAGATACAGTGTGTCCTAGCGCGAGTGCGCTTTTAGTGAAACGTAACAAATGTTGCAAACTGTCGTGTGCGGTAACACTTGCATGATAACTAATAATAATATTGGCCAAAATCTACCCATAAAAAAGCCCCGAAGAACGGGGCTTATTTTATTAAACTTTTAACGTTTAGTCATTATTTGCACCAAGTATATGCAGGATAGACGTAAATAAGTTGTATACGTTTAAGTATAGGCTAACAGTTGCACGGATATAATTTGTTTCACCGCCGTTAATAATACGGCTAGTGTTGAACAAAATTAAACCAGACATAATAAATACGATGGCAGCATTCATCGCCATAAATACGATTGAGCTACCTACGAATAGGTTTACTAGGCTTACTAGTACAACAACAATTAAACCTACGAACAAAAAACCACCTAGGAAAGAGAAGTCTTTCTTAGTTGACATTGCATAGGCTGATAAACCAAAAAATACCAGTGCTGTAGAACCCAGCGCTTGCATAATAAGCATCGGGCCGTTTGGCATTGCTGCATAGTAATTTAACATTGGACCGAGTGCCGCACCCATAAGACCTGTAAAAACAAATACCCATGGTAAGCCAGATGCACTGTCTGCTTTCTTATTAACGACAAATAAGGTGATCAGACCGCCGATACTAAATACAAGACCCATTAAGTAAGGTAATTGCATTGCCATTGAAATGCCGGCTGTAACAGCACTAAATAACAATGTCATACCTAAAAGCATATAGGTGTTGCGTAGTACTTTATTTGTTTCAAGTACCGACTGCGCCGATTTTGGCGAAGAGTACGTGTGATTAAAGCTCATAAATAACTCCTTAAATTGAAACGCATTCCTGTTAGGTTTCAGAACTGCGAACAGCATATCAATTAACATGTTAGGTAGCAATTCTATTCCTTTATTAGAACGGTGAAGTAGGGCGTTTAGTTCAATTTAATTTTAAAATTTGATTGCATAATGTACGGGTTGCATGTTTATTGCGCGGTTGACAAATAAATTGAAAAAAAAGCTTCACAAGTGAAATAGAATCCCCTAATATTCGCCCCGCTGCGGAGAGATGGCTGAGTGGTTGAAAGCACCGGTCTTGAAAACCGGCATAGGTTAATAGCCTATCTAGGGTTCAAATCCCTATCTCTCCGCCACTTTCTTTTATGCGGAGAGATGGCTGAGTGGTTGAAAGCACCGGTCTTGAAAACCGGCATAGGTTAATAGCCTATCTAGGGTTCAAATCCCTATCTCTCCGCCACTTACTCCTAGCTATATACTTAAGTCTACTGTTAATTATTTATCTATTTGCCATGCTTATCGTGTATTTAACGCATTTGGCGCGATTATGGATAAAAAAATTGTACTTAAGGGTGTTGCCTACTCGTTGTTTTCTCCCTTTCTGATTGGTTGTTTAATCGGAATTTATTATGTTGCAGCATTAGATGGCGCGACAACTAAACTATTTTTGTCGATTGTTTTAAGTGCGGTTGCAAATGCACATATAGTAGGGTTAACCATGGCGATATGTGTTGTACCTGTTTACATGTATTTGCAAAAGCGAAATAAATCAAATAACTCCGCAATGATAATGGCAGCGATATTTGGTGGTGCGTTATTTAGTTTTATGTTTAATGTCGCGTCAGGGCAAGTATTTGTTGTAAATACGTTAATGGCAACTCTCGCAGCAGGCATATTTATTTTTACATTAAAACAGCAAAAATAAATTTTAGAGTCGAATAATTAGTAAACAATTAAGTGAATATTTAGCGATATTCACTTTTTTTAGCTTAAAAAGGTTTCATTTGTTGTTATGAAAGAGTACCTTTAAGCTTTGTGAATATTGAATTGTTAACTTTTCTACGTAATGAATAAAGAAAGCTTATATCAAAGTCTGAACAACCAAGTAGTTGCTTTGATTGAAGACGAAACCAACCTGATAGCGAACCTTGCAAATGTAAGTGCTTTGTTAAATCTTTCACTTGAAGATATTAACTGGGTGGGGTTTTATTTACTGGAAAACGACACATTAGTTTTGGGACCGTTTCAAGGTAATCCAGCGTGTGTTCGTATCCCTGTTGGTAAAGGCGTATGTGGTACAGCATTTGCCGAAAAACAAACACAGCGCATTGACAATGTTCACGACTTTGAAGGGCACATTGCATGTGATGCCGCATCAAATTCAGAAATCGTTATTCCACTTATTAAAGACGGCAATTATATTGGCGTGCTTGATATTGATAGCCCAAGCCTAAGTCGTTTTGATAGTGATGATCAAACTGGCCTAGAGCGAATTATGGCGTCATTGGCAGAGCATCTTTAATATGAAGGACTGGCTTAGCGTACAAGATTATTTGTTTGGTATAGATCAGGTAGGTGATTGGGAAGGGCAAGAAGAAACCGTTGCGGAAAACTTGAATGAACTGATTCATGTTGCATGGCAACAACTGCCTGACGAAACAGATGCAGATACGATTGACAAAATTATTGAAGGTATTTGGCAACATTTACGCGGTGATACTGCAATTTTGGAAGCTGAACACGAAGAATTAATCGATTGGGTGTTACATTACGTGACAAACCAATTGGAAAACAACTTAGACGAAGAGATTTAAAACTTAAGGTTAAACACATGGACTCTACTAACAAGCTAAAAGACATCAAAGAGGTATTAAATTACCTTTTCACAGAGTTTCCAGCCTGCTTCAAAGAGAAAGACGGCATCAAGCCGTTGAAGGTTGGTATCTTTAAAGATATTGCTGAGCGCATCGAAAACGATGAGCGCGTAAGCAAAACACAGGTTCGCCAAGCGCTTCGCAAATATACGTCTAACTGGCGTTATTTGGAATCTGTTACAAAACACGAGTTCCGTATTGACCTTGATGGTAACGATGCAGAAAAAGTTGAGCAAGAGCACGTTGAGCATGCAAATAAAGCACTAGAAGAAAGCCGTGCTAAACTTGCTAAACGTAAGAAACCTGCACCGCGTAACGCTGGTGAAAAGAAATCTTACAAAAAGAAAGGCAATTTTGCTGATAAAAATGCTGCAAAAGGAACTAAATTTAGTTCTAGCAACACTAATAAAGACAAACCTGCGCGTCGTTCTAATAAAGTAGAAGCGCTACCTTCAGGTGATATTAAAGTGGATGCTGAGGTAAAAGTTAAACTTGGCCAAGCTTTAGTAAAAGGTACTATCACCGAAGTGAACAAGGAAGACATTCATGTAGTGCTTGTAACAGGCATGCAGGTGAAAACGAAAGCAGAGAGTCTATTTATCGTATAAGGAGACAGTGTATGAGTGAGAAGTTTAGGCTTATTCCACTGGCGGCAGCGCTATTTTCAGCAAATTTATTTGCTTCTGCCGATAATATTAGCATCGAAAACTTACCTGAGTTAAAACAGGAAATTCAGCATATTGCTGCAACCAAGCGAATAACCAATTTATTTACTCGCTCGCACTACAAACTTATTCGATTAGACGATGACTTATCGAGCCAAATCTACGACCGATTTATTGAGTCGATTGATAGTAACAAAAGCTTGTTCATGCAATCAGATTTGGCTAAATTCGAGCATTTCAAGTATGAAATTGATAATGCATTAATTAAAGGCGATATGTCTTTTGCGTTTGAAATTTTTAACTTGAATATGCGTCGTCGTTTTGAACGCTTTGAATATTCACTTTCTTTACTTGATAAAGAAATGAAATTTGACGTTGAAGACAATTACTTTTTTGATCGCGAAGATGCAAAAATTCCAACCACAATGGCGGAATTGCATGAAATCTGGCGCCAACGCGTCAAGTACGACGCGCTTCGCTTAAAGCTTACAGGCAAAGAATGGCCTGAAATCCAAGAAATTCTGAAAAAACGTTACCGTTACACGCTAAAACGTATTTCACAAACAAATAGCGAAGATGCTTACCAGATTGCAATGAACTCATTTGCAAGAAGCATCGAAGCACACACTTCTTATCTATCGCCACGCCGTGCTGAACAGTTTAAGCAAGATATGCAGCTTGAACTAGAAGGTATTGGTGCAGTGTTAGGTGTTGATGAAGATTACACTGTGATCCGCTCACTTGTTCCAGGTGGTCCAGCATCTAAAACCGAAAAACTAAAATCTGATGATCGCATTATTGCTGTTGCACAAGGTCAAGAAAGTTTTGTTGATGTAATCGGTTGGCGATTAGATGACGTAGTTGATCTAATCAAAGGACCGAAGGGCACCAAAGTAAGGTTACAGTATCTAAAGGGCTCTGATTCGCACGGTACGCCGCATGAAGTGGAAATTATCCGTGATAAAATTCGCCTTGAAGATAAAGCAGCTAAATCAAGTGTATTTGAACCAGTTTACTCAGAACTTGATACAAAAATTGGTGTCATTGAGATCCCAGGTTTTTATAACAACTTGTCTAAAGACGTTAAAAAAGAGCTAGCTAAATTACAAGAACAAAACGTAGACGGTATTGTTATCGACCTACGTGGTAATGGCGGTGGTTCGTTATACGAAGCGACACAATTATCTGGTTTGTTCTTCGACAAAGGCCCAGTTGTTCAAATACACAACATTAACGGCAAAGTTGAAAAACAAAAAGATCGCGACGGCGTTACCTATTACGACGGCCCGTTAACAGTATTAGTTGACCGTTACAGCGCATCAGCGTCAGAAATTTTTGCTGCGGCAATGCAAGACTATGGTCGCGCAGTTATTATTGGTGAGCAAACCTTTGGTAAAGGTACAGTGCAACAGCATCGTAGCTTAACAAAAGCATTTGATTTATTTGAAAATCCGCTTGGCAGCGTACAGTACACAATTGCTAAGTTCTACCGTATTAATGGTGGCAGTACGCAGCATAAAGGCGTGATCCCAGATATCACATACCCATCGCCAATTGATCCCGCTGAGTGGGGTGAAAGCCAAGAAGACAATGCATTACCTTGGGATCACATTCGTAAAGCGAATTATTCAAAACTTGACGATTTAACGCCAGCGATTACGTTTTTGACTGATAAGCATAAAGAGCGTATTGCAGGCGAGCCTGAGTTTATCTATCTCAATGATGACATTGCCTTGTATCAAAAAGAGAAAGACCGTGCATCAGTGACGCTTGTTAAGGCGAAACGTGAGAAACAACGTGAAGAAGACAAGCAAAAATCACTCGCTCGAGCGAATGAAAGGTTAAAACGTCTAGGGCTTGATCCAATTGCATCACTTGACGATGCACCAGACGTACTTGATGAAATCGACCCGGGACTTGAAGAAGCGGTTCATATAACATCAGATTTTATTAAGTATGGCCGTTACGCAAAACATTAATTTATAACTAATGTAGTAAGCGCCGATTTTCACAAAGTCGGCGCTTTTTTATGTAAAACTAAAAATAATAAAATTCAACGCTTCGTGCTTATTCAGAAGTCAGTTGATAAATAATGACAACAATTTGAGGTATCTTTGTGAAGCAAGTAAAACAAGCGACCTTTTTAGACGCGTTAATTCCAATTAGCGTTTTAGTGCTACTGCTTGGCACATCCGTTTATCTATACAGCGACGATTCGTCGTATGGCCCAAACCAAATAGCGTTACTATTTTCAGCCGCAATAGCAGTAATCATTGGTCTTAAAAATGGTTTTAAATGGGCCGAACTAGAAGAGGCGATGATTAAAGGCATCACCATTTCTCTTGGCGCCGTATTAATTCTACTTATGGTAGGGGCATTAATAGGCACTTGGTTACTGTCGGGCACAGTACCGTCGTTAATTTATTTTGGCTTGCAGCTGATAAACCCGCATTGGTTCTATGCCGCAAGTTGCATATTGTGCGCTATCGTTGCCTTGAGTATTGGTAGCTCATGGACAACAGCTGCAACAATCGGTGTTGCCTTGCTCGGCGTATCAACGGGTCTTGGCCTTGATCAAGTTGTCACTGCGGGCGCGGTTATTTCGGGTGCTTACTTTGGTGATAAACTGAGCCCATTGTCGGAAACGACAAACTTAGCACCGGCGGTGGCTGGCAGTAATTTATTTGACCATATCCATCATATGCTTTGGACTACAGTGCCGAGCTTTGTTATCGCGCTGATTATCTTCTTAGTAATGGGTTTTAATGCTGAAGGCGTACCAAATGAAGGACGCATAGAGGAGATTTCTAATATTCTACTTCAGAATTTCAATATTGGTATTGAGATGTTAGTGCCTTTAGTTGTGTTACTGACATTAGCAATTAAAAAAATGCCCGCATTCCCGGCGGTTGCCATTGGGGCGCTATTTGGCGCGGTTTGGGCGATTATTTTTCAACAAAACTTAATTGCAGGGCAGATTGAGTCTGGTGTATCTCACTTTGTTGGTACGTTTAAATTGGTATGGGCTGCGCTATTTGATGGTTTTAGCATTACAACTGGTGATGCGAAAATGGATAGCTTATTAAGTGGTGGCGGTATGTCAGGCATGCTTAATACGACTTGGTTAATTATTTGTGCGTTAATGTTTGGTGCTGTAATGGAAAGAGTGGGCCTACTAAAAGTCTTCGTTTCTAGCATTTTAAAAATCGCAAAAAGTACCGGTTCATTGATTGCGTCGACCATTGCTACCTGTATTGGCACTAACCTAATCGCGGCAGATCAATATATGGCAATCGTAATGCCTGGACGCATGTATAAAGAAGAGTATGAAAAACGCGGGCTTGCCAACGTTAACTTGTCACGAACATTAGAAGACGGCGGTACTATCACAAGCCCTCTTATCCCATGGAATACCTGTGGTGCGTATATGCAAAGCGTACTACTCATTAACCCGCTTGATTATGCGATGTATGCATTCTTTAATTTAATTAATCCATTATTGGCAATTATTTACGCCTACTTAGGCATTAAAATTTTAAAAATTACGCCAAAGCATTTACAGACAAGCGATGAATAATTTTGTGGAGCAAACGTTATGACAACACAAGAAAAATCAACTAACCAAGCTAAGTTCAGAACTGATTATAAAGCACCGGATTACACGGTTTCGTCACTGTATTTAGAATTTGACTTAAAAGCGACGCAAACCCGTGTATTACAAAAAGCGCAGTATCAGCGTGTCGGCGCGAATAATGAGTTATGGCTAGATGGCGTCAATCAAACATTATTGTGCATTAACGTAAATGGCTTACCGTTTAGCGATTATGAAATGTCTGAGCTAGGTTTGACGCTGAAAAACTTGCCAGCAGAGTTTGAACTACATATCGAAACTGAAATTGACCCACAAAACAATACGTCACTTGAAGGGTTATATTTATCCGATGGTGCTTACTGTACACAATGTGAAGCTGAAGGGTTTCGCAAGATCACTTATTTTCAAGACCGTCCCGACGTATTAACCAAATATACAGTAAAGGTTATTGCAGATAAGGCGTTTACCCATTTATTGTCTAATGGTAACAAAATTGAGTCTGGCGAGTTGGCTGATGGGCGTCACTTTAGCACTTGGCAAGACCCTTACAACAAACCGAGCTATTTGTTTGCATTAGTGGCAGGTGATTTTGATGTATTACATGATAACTTTAAAACACGCTCTGGCCGCGATGTAAAACTCGAGCTATTTGTTGATAAAGGTAATCTTGATAAAGCTGATCACGCGATGGCTTCGTTAAAGCGTGCAATGAAGTGGGATGAAGAGCGTTTTAACCTTGAATACGATCTTGATATATACATGATTGTTGCGGTTGACTTCTTCAATATGGGGGCAATGGAAAACAAAGGGTTAAATGTATTTAACTCAAAATGTGTATTGGCAAACCAAGCTACTGCGACCGATCGAGATTATCACACCATTGAAAGCATTGTGGGTCACGAATATTTTCACAATTGGACAGGTAACCGAGTAACGTGTCAGGATTGGTTTCAATTATCGTTAAAAGAAGGTTTAACGGTATTTCGCGACCAAGAATTTAGCTCAGACATTGGCTCACGTGCATTAAATAGAATTGATGCAGTAAAAGTGATGCGTGGACCGCAGTTTAGTGAAGATGCAGGTCCGATGGCACACCCGATCCGCCCTGAAAAAGTTATCGAAATGAATAACTTTTATACCGTTACTGTATATGACAAGGGGTCAGAAGTGATCCGTATGATGCATACAATTTTGGGGGAAGAAAACTTCCAAAAAGGCATGCAATTGTATATTGAACGCCATGATGGCACAGCGGCGACATGCGATGATTTTGTAAAAAGTATGCAAGACGCATCTAACATTGATCTTTCGCTTTTCTCGAAATGGTATAGTCAGTCAGGTACACCTGAGCTTGCGGTAGAGCGAGAATTTAATGATGCTGACAATACACTAACGCTGACTGTGTCGCAGTTTACACCAGCCACGCAAGATCAAATTGAAAAATCGCCATTGCATATTCCAATCGCACTAGAACTTATTTCACCTGAAGGTAAATCACAACCCTTAGTTATTGACGGCAATAAGGTTGACCGCGTTATCAACCTAACAGATGCACGTCAGCAATTTATATTTGAAAATATTGCAAAAGACACTGCGGTCGTCTTTTTAGAAGATTTCTCAGCGCCATGTAAAGTGAAGTTTGAACAATCTCTTTCTGAGCTAATCACGATTGTTAAATATGCGCGCAGCGATTTTTCAAAGTGGGATGCGATGCAGCGTATAATGGTTGACGCGCTAAAAGCAGGCATCGATAACGGCACGCAAATTAATGAAGAAATAGTGGCGTTGTTTCGCTATTTACTTACCTCAAACGTTAAAGACCTTGCGTTATTAAGTGAGCTTTTAACACTGCCGAGTTTTGATACGGTTGCAAGTGATTATCATCCAATTCCTGTAGATGCCATTACTGATCAGTTGCATGCAGTAAAATCATTTTTAGCGAGCGCGTTGTTAAGTGATATCGCAGCGCGTTATCAAACACTAAACGAAAACGGTGAGTTAGATGCAACGAGTATTGCAACGCGTGCATTAAAAGGTCGCTTACTTGATTATCTTGCAGCGGCAGATTGGCAGGATGTAGATAGTGAGCTTGAGACGCAATTTGCCAGCGATAACATGACAAACAGCTTAAACGCGCTGTCAGCAGCATGTGAAAATAAACGAACCAGCCACGAAGGTTTACTCGAGCGCTTCAAAGATAAATGGCATCACGATGTATTGGTATTGGATAAATGGCTTGCACTGAAAGGTCGATTGAAAGATGACAATACAACAAATGTAATCCGCGCTATGTTTGAAAGTGGTGAAGTTGATATTACTAACCCAAATCGTGTACGTGCATTGCTAATGAGTTATTGTATGTTTAACCCGCAATCATTCCATGCGCTAAATGGTGAAGGGTACCGTTTGCTGACGGATTTACTGATTAAACTCGATAAAATTAATCCACAAAATGCAGCACGTTTAATTACGCCGCTGTTAAGCTTTAAGCGTCATACCGATGAACGTCAATTGCACGTTAAAGCGCAATTACAACGTCTTGCTGATTTACCAGACCTCAGCCCGGATTTGTTTGAAAAGGTGAGTAACGCGTTAAATGGAGCGTAAAACCTACTACTTTTCAATTAATTTAAACTATCAAGAGTGTATGGCCTATTATAAAGGCCACTACACCAGCGTTCAGGTACTAAGTGATTGTGGTAAAACAATTCGCTTCGCTGCAGAAAAATTACGACCTTTTATGTCATCAATTGGCATAAAAGGGCGTTTTCGCATCCATTTAACCACCGAAAATAAATTTATTTCAATAGAAAAAGTTAATTAAAATTAATTGCTTATGTGTTATTTTGCCGGTGGGGTTTGAACTTTTTCAAGTTCTTTTCATTAAGCACTTTTCATTTCGATTGTTTAACTGGTAAGATGTCTTACCTATGTGATTAGAAAGTAGAATATCAAATAACAAGAGCGAATATGTAATCGAATTAATTGATTACGCTATATCTCATGTTTTACTTGTAATTTTATGAATTGCTTTCTATCGTTACAAGCATACTAAAAACAATAACTTGATAACAAAACAGCCCGCCATAGGGGGAATATATATGATAAAAAGTCCTCTTTTTGTCAAAAATAAACTGGCTTTAGGTGTTACAGCCGCGTGTATGGCACTTGCAAGCCAAAGTGCTTCAGCTGCATCATTTGAAGTTGGTGGTTTTGAAGTACAATTTGACTCTACTTTTTCTTACGGTACTAGCTACCGTGTAGAAGACCGTGATTTCGATACTCACATTGGTAAATCTAATCACCCTCGCTTTGATTGGACTGGATACCATCCAGCACTTAACCCAATCTACACATCAGATCAAATCTGGGCCGAGCCAGGTATTTACTCAAATAATGGTGATGCCGGTAACCTTAACTTCGATAGCGGTGAAGCATTTTCACAGTTATTAAAAGGTACCCATGAATTAGAAATACGCAAAGACAACTTTGGTTTCTTTACGCGTTTTATGTATTTCTATGATTTTGCTCTTAATGATAAAGACTTAGCATACAAAAACCCGACGTCAGGACAGGGCGTTGACCCATGTGCAAATAAAGAGTCGGAAGAGCTTGTGTGTAAAGATCTTCGTTTACTTGATGCATTTGTGTATGCAGACTTTGATTTGAATGATGGCTACAACCCATTGTCAGTTCGTTTAGGTCAGCAAGTAATTAACTGGGGTGAAAGTGCCTTAATTTCACATGGTATTAATATCAACCCAGTCGACGTGGATCGTTTAAAAGCACCTGGTGCTGAAGTTAAAGAAGCCTTTATTCCTGTAGGCATGTTGTGGGCTTCACTCGGTATTACAGAAAACCTTTCAGCAGAAATGTTTTATCAATATCAGTGGCACGAAACACGTCTACCTGTAGCTGGAACCTATTTCTCTACTAATGACTTTGCGGCGGTAAACGGTAATGCTAACAATGTTCAGCTTGGTTTTACATCAAACCCAGATATCGATTTAGCGTACTTAACTAACTCACTAAACAGCATGTATGGTCAATGGGGCCAAGTTGTTGCCGCGCAAGGTATGGATCCATCAAGCGCTGAAGCGCAATCGCTACTTGCTAGCATGTATTTAGCACATCCAACTAAAGTTGCGATTAAAGCCAATGGCGACAAAGCACTTAAAAAACCAAAAGATTCAGGCCAGTATGGTTTGAAATTAGGTTGGTTTGTACCTGAGCTTAATGAAACTGAGTTTGGATTTTATTACGTAAACTACCATGAGCGTAGACCGTTAATTTCAGGTAAGGCGTCAGACTTTACTGCTGCTGGAATTGGCCACGACTTAGCGTATATCGCTACAAACACCATTAATGCAGACAACATCACTAATTTAAAAGGCTTTACCGAAGCACAGCTTGAATATCCAGAAGATATTCAAATGTATGCACTTAGCTGGAACACAGCCATTGGTGAAACAGCGTTTGCTGGTGAATTCACTTATAGAAAAGACGAGCCATTACAAATTGATGACGTTGAATTGCTATATGCCGGTATGGCCGAGCAGTTGGCAAACCCTGGTGTGCCAGATGCAGTGCGTCAGGACATGTTTGCAGGTATCTCACAAGTAGAAACTGTGTCACCAAGTGAAGTTGCACAAGGTTATATTCTACGTGACTCTGCGCAGCTTCAATTTAGTTTTTCACACTTATTTGGCCCATCTTTAGGTGCAGATAGTTGGGCGGTATTAGGTGAAGTAGGTGGAGTACACGTTATTGATATGCCAGAGTATGATGAACTTCGGTTGAATGCGCCAGGTACCGGTCGTAGTGGTATTATGCAAGGTCCAGCTGATGATTACACAGCACTTCACTTGTTATTATCTAACGGTCCTGAAACTAATCAATTTGCATCAGCAACATCATGGGGTTATCGCCTAGTTGCTAAAGGTGAATACAATAACTTATTCGCTGGCGTGAACTTCTCACCACGTGTTGTATTCTCACACGATGTTAATGGTACAACGCCGGATCCAATGTTCTTATTTGTTGAAGATCGCATGTCTACTGCTGTTACCCTTAATTTTAACTATCAAAACCAGTGGTCATTTGACTTTGGTTACAATAGTTTCTGGGGTGGCGGTAAAGCCAATGGCTTAGCAGACCGCGATTATGTTTCATTTAATATTAAGTATTCTATTTAAGGGTAACAATATGATTAAAAAACCTACCCTAGTGGCTCTAGCATTGTGTAGCGTATTTAACGCTTCACAAGCTTTAGCTAAAATTTCACCAGAACAAGTTGCTCGTTTAGGTCAAGATTTAACACCACTTGGTGCAGAAAAGGCGGGTAATGCGGATGGCTCAATTCCATCATGGGAAGGTGGTATTACAAAAGCACCTGACAACTATAAAGTAGGTGATCACCACCCAGATCCATTTGCTGACGATAAAGTATTATTCACTATCGATAAGTCGAATGTTGAACAGTACAAAGAGATGCTTTCTCCTGGTCAGGTAGCGATGTTTGAAGCTTATCCAGATAGCTTTAAAATGAATATATACCAAACGCGTCGTAGTGCGTCATACCCACAGTTCATCTATGATGCAACGAAAAAGTATGCAACAACGGCAGAGCTTGTTGAAGAAGGTAATGGTATTAAAAATACTGCAATTGGTATTCCTTTCCCAATTCCTGAAACAGGTCTAGAAGCCATTTGGAACCATATTTTACGTTACCGTGGTCTTTCGATTAAGCGTTATGGTGGTCAAGCGGCTCCAACGGCAAGCGGTTCATACAATATCGTGGGCTTTGATGAAAAACTATTGGTTAAGTATTCAGAGCAAGATGCAACACCTGAATCTCTGCAAAAGTCGAATATCTTATTTAAGTTTAAGCAAGAAGTAACTGAACCTGCGCGTTTAGCAGGTACGGCACTGCTTGTTCACGAAACAATGGACCAAGTATTAACACCACGTCAGGCTTGGACTTATAACACAGGTCAACGCCGCGTTCGTCGTGCACCAAACGTTGCGTATGATGCACCGGGAACGGCGTCGGATAGCTTGCGTACAACTGATGACTTCGATATGTTTAACGGTTCACCAAACCGTTACGACTGGAAGTTATTAGGCAAAAAAGAAATGTACATTCCATATAACAGTTACAAGCTACATAGCAATGAGCTGAAATATGATGACATTTTGAAGCCTGGTCACATTAACCCAGAACACGTACGTTATGAAAAACACCGAGTTTGGGTAGTAGAAGCGAATCTTAAAGAAGGTACGCGTCATATTTATAAGAAGCGCGTATTCTTTATCGACGAAGACAGCTGGCAAATTCATGTTGCAGATCTTTATGATAACCGCGACCAGTTATACCGTGTAGCAATGGCGCATGGTGTGAACTACTACGAAGTACCAACTCATTGGAGTACTTTGGATGTTTATCACGATCTTAACTCACGTCGTTACTTAGCAATTGGCTTAGATAACGAAGAGAAGATGTATGACTTCCAAGAAATGTTCAAAGACACCGAGTTTACTTCAAACGCATTACGTCGCTCTGGTCGACGCTAAATAATAATACGGCCCGCGAGGGCCGTTTTTCTCACAACGCTACCTATATGAAAAAATATCTATTTTTAATCGGCTCTCTATTGACGACTAGCGCAATTGCGCAAGTTACACCACAGGCGGCAATTCCAGCTAAACTTGCGGCTAAAAATCTATTAACCGATATTACCCGTGTCGGCAGCCAAACTTTGGCAGTTGGTAAGTGGGGAAACATTGTTTATAGCAATGACAACCAAGAATGGCTACAAGCAAACTCTCCAGTACAAAGCTTGCTAACGGGTGTTTATTTTATAAATGCCAATGTTGGTTGGGCGGTAGGCCACGACGCAACGATTTTGCATACTAAAGACGGCGGAAAAAATTGGACAATTCAGCAGTTTTTACCCGAATTAGATAAGCCGTTACTTGATATTCTGTTTTTTGATGCCAACCACGGATTAGCAATTGGCGCGTATGGCTTAAGTTATCGCACAACTGATGGTGGTAAAACATGGCAAAAAGAATTTTATGATTCGCTGTTGTATGAAGAAGATCGTGCGTATCTGAATGACTTAAAAGAATCCGATCCAGAAGGGTACAAAATAGAAACCCAAGCGATTCTACCGCATTTTAATAAAATATTTTTAGATGGCGAAACACTGTGGCTAGTGGGTGAGCTAGGTTTAATGGCAACCAGTAGCGATATGGGTAAAACATGGCAACGCTTAGATGAAATCTATGCCGGTTCATTTTTCTCATTCAATAAATTAGATAATCAATACTTAGTCGGTGGCTTGCGCGGTACTGCGTTTTCTAGCACTGATGGTGTTGAGTGGACACAATTAGAAACTGACACCACAGCATCAATAAATAATATTGAAATTGTCGGTAATAAAGCGGTGCTTTTAGCAAATAGTGGTGTGTGGTTTACATACAGTGATAACCAGTTAGTTAAATTTGTTACAAAAGACGGCAAATCACTTTTGGCGGGTGCGAAGAATAATAATGAATTAATCGTCGCATCAGAAGCGGGAATACATAAACTTAGCGTGCAGTAATTATGAATTCATTATTAACAAAAATAGAAACAAGTCTTTTTAGACACCGCTTAGCAGTATTGTTTATCTTTATTGCGGCCACTGTATTTTTAGGTTTCCAAGCTACTCAAATTAAACTCGATGCGTCGTTTAATAAGAATATTCCGTTAAACCACGAGTACATGAAAACCTACCTTAAGCACGAAAAGCAATTTGGCGGTGCTAATGGTATTTTAATTTCAGTGTGTGATACGCGTGGTGACATTTTTAATGAAGAGTTCTTTACCCAGCTTAAAAATGTGCACGATCAGTTATTCTTTATTCCGGGTGTTAATCGACCGCTTGTAAGTTCGATATTTGCACCGAGCGCGCGCTTTGTTGAAGTAGTTGAAGACGGCTTTGCCGGTGGGCCAATTATTCCAGCAGATTTCAAAGCCGATGCGCGCGGTCTTGCAACTGTTAAATCAAACATTGAAAAAGCAAAAGTTGTTGGCCGTATGGTAGCGAACGATTATTCGTGCGCTATGGTAACAGCTCAGTTAATGGAAACGGATCCAAAGACGCAAGAAAAACTCGATACCTTAGTATTTGCTGAAAAGCTTGAATCGGAAATTCGCAACAAATTTACTACCGATAACGTATCTATTCACATTATCGGTTTTGCTAAAATGGCAGGTGATGTTGCCGATGGCGCTAAAGACGTTGTGTTGTTTTTCTTAATTGCGATTTTGATTACTACGGTGATGGTATGGCTTTTCTGTAAGAGTATGAAGCTAACCGTGTTACCAATTGTGTGCTCACTTATTGCGGTAATTTGGCAACTTGGCTTATTAAATTTAGTTGGCTTTGGTCTTGACCCAATGTCAATTTTAGTACCATTTTTGGTATTTGCTATCGGTGTAAGTCATGGCGTGCAGATGATCAACAGTATTGGTCAGAAAGTGGCGAAGGGCTTGTCTAATAAGGTTGCAGCGCAATCTAGTTTTGCTGCATTGCTTGTTCCTGGTGGTATTGCATTATTGTCTGACACTGTTGGTTTTATCACATTATTATCAATCGACATTGGTATTATTCGTGAGCTTGCGATTACAGCGAGCCTTGGTGTAGCAGTAATTATCTTTACCAACCTTGTATTACTACCAGTGATTGCCTCTTACCTTGATTACACCAAAATGAAGCGTGTTGATGATGGTAATGGCGAGACACACGACGCGTTTGCGGGTATTCGTGAAATGCTTGTTAAAGCCACTGAGCCAAAAGCGAGCAAGGCGATTTTATTTATTGCTGCTGCTCTTTTTGTATTTGGTTTTATCAAATCAAACGAAATGCAAATTGGTGACTTACATGCAGGTGCGCCGTCGCTTCATGAAGATGCCCGTTATAACCAAGATACTTTCCTTATCACCGACAAATATTCGATCTCGGTAGATATTTTAAAAGTGATTGTTGAGGCAGAGCCAGAAGCGTGTACTTTCCACGATACCATGGAGCGAATTGACCGTTTTCAGTGGAAGTTACAAAACGTTGACGGTGTGCAATCTGCTGTTTCTCTTAGCAGTATCGCACAGCAGGTTAACGCCGGTTACAACGAAGGTAATTTAAAATGGCAAACTCTGCCGCGCAACACGGCGTCACTTGTACAAGCGTCTAGCCGCGTAGAAACAAGCTCAGGTTTATTGAACAGTGATTGCTCTGTGATGCCAATTGTTGCCTTTATTGAAGACCATAAAGCGAAAACGATTAATCAGGTTGTCGATGCGGTTAAGCAATTCGCACAAGAAGAGGGCACAGACACACTTAAATTTAAGTTAGCGTCAGGTCCAGTTGGCGTTATGGCTGCGACAAACGAGTCAGTAAGCGAAGCGCAATTGCCGATGATGATTTACGTTTACGGTGCGGTAATTTTACTTTGCTTAATCAGTTTCCGTTCGTTACGTGCCACCATTGCGGTAGTGTTACCGCTTTATGTGGTGTCAACACTTGCACAAGCATTGATGGTGTCGCTAGAAATTGGTTTAACAGTAAGTACATTACCGGTAATTGCACTGGGTGTTGGTATTGGTGTTGACTATGGTATTTACATTCTGTCGTCAATGAGTGGGTTATTACGCCAAGGCGTACCATTAACAGAAGCATATCGCCGTGCGTTGATTGAGCGTGGTAGTGCGGTACTGTTTACCGGAATTACCTTAGCTGTTGGTGTAAGCACTTGGGTATTTTCTGCACTTAAGTTCCAAATGGACATGGGAATTCTGCTAACCTTTATGTTTTTGGTCAACATGTTAGGTGCTGTACTCCTCCTACCAGCGCTAGGTACACTACTGTGGCGCAAAAAAACTTCTGAATAAATGTGTACTGAAATGGCCAGAAATGGCCATTTCTATCTATATTTTGTGAATAGTAAGCCAACTGGTTGAAATATGTACTGGTTTGCTACAAAAAATGCTATTTATATCTATGCTAAAAGAGTTAGAATTCACCTGACTCCATTGCAGTTTGTTAGACTGCAAATAGTTACCGTTCACAGGTAGGTATAGATAAGGAACACATAATGACTCAACAAGAAGGCCAAACCTCAGTTTTACTCGAAAACGTATCGTCTTTGATCCGTAGTAAGGTAAAAGCCACAAATGTGTCGCTTGTCGAAAAGTTTGCTAAAACACTCTACAGTAATATGTCGACTGAAGACTTAGCAAGCCGTAATGACAGTGACTTATATGGCGCAGCGCTTAGCTTATGGAATAGCTTGGAAAAACACACTGATGATACAGCGCTTATCCGTGTATTTAATCCAGAACTCGCTAATAATGGTTGGCAATCCTCTCACACAATCGTAGAAATAATCGCAAAAGACATGCCGTTTTTAGTGGACTCTGTTCGCATGGCTTTGGCGCGTGAAAATATTGTTTCACACTTATTACTTCACTCTCCGTTAAAAATTAAGCGCGACAAAGATGGTTTAATCTCTGCATTGTCTGGTATGAAGACAGAGCAAGAGTCTGACTCAAACAAAACCGTGTTCTTTATTGAAATCGACCGTCAGTCTGATAAGTCGGTTATTGCATCTATTAAAAAAGAGTTAGAGTCAGTGTTGGCAGATGTGTCGGTAGCCGTTGAAGACTGGTTAGCGATTAAAGATAAACTTGTGTCTATCAGCAAAGTGCTGCCAAAACGTAAAGGCATTAAAAATAAAACTGAAGTTAAAGAAACAGTTGAGTTCTTAGATTGGTTAGCAAAAGATAACTTCACACTTATGGGTTATCGCCAATACGACTTATCACCGATTAAAGGTGACTATCAGTTAACGGGTGTGGCTGATACAAGCTTAGGCATGATGAAGTTATCAGATGAGACTAAATCTCGTCGCCTTTCTGATTTACCAGAAGTTGCACGTAAAGAAGCACACAGTGATAACTTGCTTATCCTTACCAAAACAAACTCACTTTCACGCGTTCATCGTCCAGCTTATATTGATTACATCGGCATTAAACGTTTCGATGACGAAGGCAATGTAATTGGTGAAGATCGCTTTATTGGTTTGTTCTCTTCAAGCTTCTATAACAACAGTGCAGCAGACGTACCGGTACTAAAAAGTAAGATCAAGCGCGTACTTGATATGACAGACTTTGCGCCGGGCACGCATGCATACAAAGCGGTACTTAATATTTTAGAAACGTACCCACGTGATGAGTTATTACAAGCACGCGAAAAAGAATTATTAGAAGTTGCTCTTGGCGTTCACCATATGCAAGAACGTGATATGTCACGTGTATTTGTACGCCAAGATACTTATGGTCGTTTCTTCTCGTGCATGGTCTATGTACCAAGAGAGCGCTATAACACGGCATTGCGTCGTGAAACGCAAAACATTCTTGCGAATGCGTTCGGCTCAAACGAAAAAGTTGAGTTTACCACCTTCTTCTCAGAATCAATGCTAGCACGTACGCATTATACGGTACGTGGTTGCGACCAAAATGTTGAATATACAGTGAAACAAATCGAAAGAAACCTAATTGAAGCGGCCCGTACATGGGAAGATAAACTTCACAGTGCATTACTTGAGCGTGCAGGCGAGTCGCGCGGCAATGAACTTGCTCGTAAGTATTCTAAAGCCTTTGCTAGTGCTTACCGTGAACAAGTACTGCCAAGTGCTGCTGTTGTTGATATTGAAAAGCTAGAAAGCTTGTCAGACGAAAACAAGCTTGCAATGCTGTTTTACCGTCCACAAGAAAGTGCCAATACAAATCAGGTACGTTTAAGTCTATATCACAAAAACGAACCAATTCACTTATCAGATGTAATGCCAATTATTGAGAATTTTGGTCTTCGTGTTATTGGTGAAACACCGTATTCAGTGAAGACCGAAGATGGTCAAGTAAACTGGATTATGGATTTCAGCATGCTAATGAGCAACGATGACCTTGACGATTTCTCGAAGGTGTCGGAGCGTTTCCAACTTGCATTGCTTAATGTATGGAACAACAAGCTTGAAGATGATGGTTTCAACAAACTTGTTCTTGCGGCAAGCTTAAAAGGACGCGAAGCGTCGATCATTCGTGCCTACGCAAAATACATGCGTCAAATTGGTGTGACGTTCTCACAAAGCTATATCGAAAGCACATTTGAAAACTACCCACATATTGCACAGTTACTTGTAAAATTATTCGATAAGAAGTTCTCACCTAAGTCTAAGTTTACTGAAAAAGGCTATGAGAAAATCGTTAACGATATTATTGCTGAACTTGATAATGTTGCGAACTTAGATGATGACCGAATTATTCGACTTTACGTTGATATGATTGGTGCAACACTGCGTACTAACTTCTATCAAAAAGATAAAGACGGCATCAACAAGTCTTACATTTCATTTAAGGTTCAACCAAGCCTAATTCCTGAAATGCCATTACCACTGCCTGCGTTTGAGATTTTTGTTTACTCGCCGCGTGTTGAAGGTGTTCACTTACGTGGTGGCAAGGTTGCTCGTGGTGGTTTACGTTGGTCAGACCGCCGTGAAGATTTCCGTACAGAAGTACTAGGTCTTGTTAAAGCGCAGCAAGTTAAAAACACCGTAATTGTACCTGTAGGTTCAAAAGGTGGTTTTGTTTGTAAACAGCTGCCAACTGATCGAGAAGCCTTCTTTAAAGAAGGTCAAGAGTGTTACAAACTATTTATCCGTGGTTTATTAGATATCACAGATAACATTCACCACGGTGAAATTGTACCGCCAGTGGATGTTGTACGTCATGACGAAGACGACCCATACCTAGTAGTTGCAGCCGATAAAGGCACCGCGACTTTCTCAGATATTGCAAATGGCATTTCTGAAGAATACGGTTTCTGGTTAGGTGATGCATTCGCATCAGGTGGTTCAATTGGTTATGACCACAAAGCCATGGGTATTACTGCTAAAGGTGCGTGGGAATCAGTTAAACGTCACTTCCGCGAAATTGGCATTGATTGTCAGACGACTGACTTTACCTGTGTTGCCATTGGTGACATGGCAGGTGACGTATTCGGTAACGGTATGCTGTTATCTAAGCATATTCGTCTGCAAGCTGCATTTAACCACATGCATATCTTCATCGACCCGAATCCAGATGCAGCGTCTTCATACCTAGAGCGCAAGCGTATGTTTGAACTACCACGTTCATCGTGGGAAGACTATAACAAAGACTTAATTTCTCAAGGCGGTGGTATTTTCTCACGTAGTGCGAAGTCAATTACACTGACGCCTGAAATTAAGAAAATGCTAGGTACTAAGAAAGTTACAATGACACCAAATGAGTTGTTACGTGCAATCTTAATGATGCAGGTAGACCTAATTTGGAACGGTGGTATTGGTACTTACATCAAAGCGAAATCTGAAACGCATGCTGATGTGGGCGACCGAGCAAACGATGCGCTACGTGTTAATGGTGAAGAGCTTAACGCGAAGATCTTCGGTGAAGGTGGTAACTTAGGTGCAACGCAATTAGGTCGTATCGAATTCACTGCTAATGGTGGTCGTATGAACACAGACTTCATCGATAACGTGGGTGGTGTTGCGTGTTCAGATAACGAAGTAAACATTAAGATTTTACTAAATGGTCTGGTTTCTGAAGGTGATTTAACTAAGAAACAGCGTGACGAATTACTTTATTCAATGACGGATGAAGTATCAGAGATGGTATTAAAAGACTGTTACCGTCAAACGCACACAATTTCTGTAACACAGTTAAAAGGCCCACAAACGCTTAAAGAGCAAATTCGCTTTATTCACGCGCTTGAAAAAGATGGCAAACTTAACCGTGATATTGAATTCTTACCTTCTGACGAAGAGTTAGCAGAACGTCAAGCAGCAGGTAAGGGCTTAACGCGTCCAGAACTTTCTGTACTTGTGTCATACGCTAAAATGGTGCTTAAAGAGCAGCTTGTAATCGAAGAAATCACTGATAATCCTTATTACAGAAGCTTGTTAGTTGATGCATTCCCAGCACCGCTGCGCGAACGTTTCAACAATGCGATGGATAACCACCCACTGCGTGGTGAAATCATTGCAACTAAACTAGCAAACCAAATCGTTAATGATATGGGTCTGAACTTTATCGTTCGTATGAGCGAAGAGACAGGTGCACCAGTAAGCGAAATTGTACTTTGTTACTCAATGGCTAAAGCGGTATTTGAATTGGGTAATGCATGGCAAGATATCTCTGCACTTGATAACCAGATCCCGTCAATTGTACAAACAGAAATGTTGTATCAATTACGCCGTACTGTACGTCGCGCGACACGTTGGTTCTTACGTCACCGCAACAAAGCACTCAACATTGAACAAACAATCGAGTTCTTTGCACCTGCGTTTAATGACTTAAGTGAAAACATCACGTCGTATATGGTTGACGAAGAAGCTGAAAAACTGAATACAGAAATTAACTTATTGGCTAAAGAAGGTGTACCAAGTGCACTGGCTAAGCGCATTGCACAACTTTCAAGCTTGTTCTCAGTGATGGACTTAGCGCAAGTAGCAGATGCATCAAGTAAACCAATTTCACAAGTTTCTGAAACTTACTTCAAGCTTGGTGCGGGCATGGGTCTACACTGGTTCTTAGATCAAATTACTAAGCAACCGGTTGCCAACCACTGGCAAGCACTTGCACGTGCATCGTACCGTGAAGAGCTTGATTGGCAGCAGCGTTCTCTTTCACAAGTTGTGCTTAATAACTGTGAAACAGCGGGTTGTGATGTTGATACCATCATTGAAAGCTGGATGAACGAGCACCAAGTACTGCTTGAGCGTTGGCAGCATATGTTGGCTGAGTTTAAAACGTCGCAAACGCACGACTTTGCAAAATTCTCGGTGGCATTACGCGAATTAATGCTACTAAGCCACAATTGCGATACTGCGCAATAACAAAAATTTAGATACAATACCCCGGAATTTTCCGGGGTATTTTTTTATTAAGAGGTCAACACAATTATGTTTTATGATTTAGCGCGTCGTTTTATGTTTAGTAAAGATGCTGAATGGTCGCATGACTTTGCTTTATCAAACCTAAAGCGATTTGCCAATACACCGTTATCGATGTGCTGGTCTCAATCGGTTGCAAGTAAACCAACCACGTTTTTAGGTTTAGAATTGCCAAATCCAGTTGGTCTTGCTGCGGGTCTTGATAAAAATGCCGAATGCATCGATGCCTTTTCACAAATGGGCTTTGGCTTTATTGAAGTAGGTACGGTGACACCGCGCCCACAGGCAGGTAACGACAAACCGCGTATTTTCCGTTTACCTCAGGCTAATGCGGTGATTAACCGTATGGGCTTTAATAATAAAGGTGTAGATTACTTACTAGAGAACGTAAAAAATGCGCAGTACAAAGGCATATTAGGCATTAACATTGGTAAGAACAAAGACACGCCTAATGAGCAAGGTAAAGACGACTACATTCACTGTATGCGTAAAGTATTTACCAGTGCATCTTATATTACGGTGAATATTTCATCACCTAATACCCCAGGACTACGTGACTTACAATATGGTGAGGCGCTAGATGATTTACTTGGTTCACTTAAGAATGAGCAGCTTGATTTAGCAGCAAAACACGGTAAACAAGTACCTATGTTAGTTAAAATTGCACCGGATCTTGATCAAATTCAAGTTCAGCAAGTATCTGAATCATTGATCAATAATAAAATTGACGGCGTGATTGCAACTAACACGACGCTTGATCGCAGCGCAGTAGAAGGCATGCAACATGCGAATGAAGCAGGGGGCTTATCGGGTCATCCAGTTCGTCAGAAATCTACGGAAATAGTTAAAGAAATTAAACGCTTAACTAACGGTGAGTTGCCAATTATCGGTGTCGGTGGTATTGATTCGGCCGAATCTGCGAAAGAAAAATTCGCCGCTGGCGCTGATTTAGTGCAAGTGTACACTGGTTTTATTTACCAAGGACCACCTATGATCAAAAAGATCATAAGCGCCTTATAAGGATCGGTTATTTAACATTATGATCCTATTGAAAATATTCTAAAAAATAGTTTATTTTTAGTACCATAGCTCTATAATCCTCAAGATGTCATGTTTTGGGGATTTTTTGATATTATGTTGCAAGCAGGGAAAGATTGGCGTTGGCTAACGTGTAAAGAGCGAAACCGTTTAGTGTTGTATGTCGAATCAACACGCGAAGAGCTTGTTATGCCATATAAAACGCGTCAACTTACGCAAGCAGCAATCGAGGGTAGTTGCTTTAGCCTCGAAGATGCTGCCCTGTATGAGCAGATCTGTCATTATCTCTCAGCTTTTAGCATTTGGAGCGAAGGCGAAATAGCCGTTATTGCATTACATGCGACAGCAGCCAAATTACACCTTAAGCCAGTTCTTGCTAAAAGTTGGTTTTTCAAACCTTATCAAGGCCACACCCCAAGTACCGAAGCGATTATTACCCTTAATTCACAGAAGCAAAGCGGTCAGTTTTTGATTATTGAATGCGGTAATGATGCCAGTGTGTGCATGTGTTTAGAGCATCAAATGCAACTAGACGATAATTTTGCATTAAGTCGTTTTGAAACCATTAAAGTGCTTAACGATCGTGTAAATCCTATCTTAATCAACCAATCACAGCTAAAACGCGCCTAGGCTTTATCGCTACTCGAATTTAAAACTGTTATACTTCAGCCAGATTTTTTAACTGGGTTTTTTGCTTTGAGCAATTCGCTTTCTTTTATTGCACTAACGTCGATTGGTGTTGAAAATTTACTCGCTACTGAAATTCAAGCCACTGGCGCTGAAATTACTAAACAGAGTATTGGTTCTATTCGTTTTAACGCATCCAATAAACAAGCACAAACACTGTGTTTAGCGAGTCGCTATGCGACACGGGTTATGATGTTGCTGACCGAATCGGATACCGTTAATACCAAAGATGATTTATACGCGCTTGCCAAAGGGTTTGATTGGCAAGAGTACTTTGGGCCAACGCAAACGTTTGCAATTGATTTTAGCGGGACTAACCGTGAACTGAAAAATACTCAGTTTTCAACATTGGTAGTAAAAGATGCAATTGTCGATTCTTTCTTTGCAAGTCATCAACAACGTCCTAGCATCTCTAAAACGTCACCTAATGTACGTATTGTTGGTCGTTTAAATAAAGAAAAATGTGCTTTATATATCGACTTTTCAGGCCCAGGCCTTTCGAAACGTGGTTATCGTCCTCATCAAGGCGATGCGCCGATAAAAGAACACTTAGCGGCGGCGTTAGTAAGTCGTTCAGGTTGGCTAAATGATACCTCGCGCCCGTTGTTTGACCCGTGTTGTGGTTCAGCAACGTTATTAATTGAAGCGGCGATGATGGCGTGGAATATTGCACCGGGTTTATATCGCAAACATTTTGCGTTCGAATCACTTCCGGGGTTTCGCGCGGCAAAATTCAAAGAACTAAAACAAGAACTTAAAGACCAACAAACCGATCAAAAGCTGTATTTAATTGGTAATGATATTGATGAACGCGTATTACAAAAAGCGCTAAATAATATTGAAAGTTTACCTTTTGCAAAGTTTATTCAGTTAAAAAAAGCAGATGCCAATAAACTCACTGCAGTAGCAAAACTCCCTGGGGTGGTGCTATCTAACTTACCGTATGGTGAGCGTTTAGGTGAAAAAGCAGAGTTAGTTAATTTGTATCGTCACTTAGGTGATGCGTTTAAAAAGCATTTTAAATTTTGGCATTTGGCGCTATTTGCAACCGATGCTAGTTTATTAGCCCTCTTAAAACTTGCCAAGAAAAAGCAGTACAAACTGAAAAATGGCCCGTTAGATTGTGTGCTTAATCTTTATGATTTAGACGAGAAAAATACTGAGCAATCAAGCCAAACTAAACTTAACTACGATGGCTCGATGGCGTTTGCTAATCGTCTTAAGAAAAACCGTCAAGGTCTTAAATCATGGCTTAAAAAAGAAGGCGTTAGTTGTTATCGTTTATACGATGCGGATATTCCAGAGTACAATGTTGCCGTTGATGTTTATAACGAGTACTTGGTGATTTATGAATATGCGCCACCAAAAACCATTGATGAAGCAACGGCAGAAAAGCGCTTACAAGATATTATTTATTTATCTGCGCAAACCCTTGATATTGCACCAAGCAATATTGTTGTAAAACAGCGTAAGCAGCAAAAGGGCACATCTCAGTATCAAAAAGCACAGCGTACCGACAAGTCAAAAAATAATATGACGGTAGAAGAATACGGTGTGAAGTTTAAAGTTAATCTACACGACTATTTAGATACCGGACTATTTTTAGATCACCGTTTAGCACGTCGTTATATGCAGCAAAATTGCAAAGATTTACGTGTACTTAATTTGTTTGCGTATACCTGTAGCGCATCAACGCACGCAGCGGTAGGTGGTGCAAAATCGGTGACCAGTGTTGATATGAGTAATACCTACTTAAAATGGGGCCGTGAAAACTTTGCGTTAAATAACCTTAACAGCCCGCGTTATCATTTTGAACAAGCGGATTGCCTTGCATGGTTAGAGCAAGCAACAGGTCAGTTTGATTTTATCTTTTTAGACCCGCCGACATTTTCAAACTCAAAGCGCATGAAAAAAGAGTTTGATGTTCAGCGTGATCACATTAAGTTGTTTACTTGGGTAAAACGTATTTTGGCACCAAACGGTACCTTGTTGTTTTCAAATAACAAGCGCGGTTTTACGATGAACGAAGAAGGCTTACTTGACCTTGGCTTGATAGCAGAAAATATCAGCGATAAAACACTTTCGCCTGATTTTAAACGCAACAAGCAAATTCACAACGCGTGGCTTATCCGCAATGCCTAAGATAACGCTGTATCACACAGAGGGTTGTCACTTATGTGAGCAAGCGCATGCATTATTTGTGCAAGCCGGCTTAGCTACAGAGCTAGATTTAGTCGACATTGTTGACGATGAAACGTTAATGGCTGAGTACCAGACGACGATTCCGGTAGCTGAGTTTAGCACTGGCACAAAACTATTTTGGCCATTTGATCTTGAAGACATTTTAAAAAATAAATAATCATGGATTTAATTAGAATTACAGGAGCGCAGTTAGCGTTCGGCACACACCCATTGCTTGATAATGCAGAAATGCTGATTGAAAATGGCGAGCGGGTATGTATTGTAGGTCGTAACGGCGCTGGTAAATCAAGCTTGCTTAAAGTGCTTGATAGTCAAATTCAGCTGGATGATGGTGAAATTAACCGTCTGAGTGGATTAAAAGTAGCACGCCTTGAGCAAGACCCACCAAAAGGTGCGAATGGCACCGTATTTGATTATGTTGCCAATGGCTTACCGCACATTGCGACACTGTTGATTGAATATCACGAAGTGAGCGCGAAGCTAAGTCAAGATAACAGTGACAAAAGACTTAAACAGTTCGAGCGCTTATCGTCTCAGTTAGAGGCAAACGACGGTTGGCGTTTCGAAACGCAAATAAACCAAGTGCTAAGTCAGTTAGAACTCGATCCAAACAGTGATTTAACCGCGCTGTCGGGCGGTTGGCTTAGAAAAGTAGCGCTTGCGAAAGCATTGGTAGGTGAGCCAGATCTGTTATTACTGGATGAACCAACTAACCACTTGGATGTTGCCAGCATTGAGTGGCTGGAAAAATTCTTAAAAGAATTTAATGGTGCGATCGTATTTATTTCTCACGACCGTGCATTTATTCGTTCAATGGCAACACGTATTCTTGATTTAGACCGAGGTAAGCTGGTCTCTTACCCGGGTAATTATGAAAAATATCTAGAGCAAAAAGAGCACGCATTAAAAGTTGAAGAAAGCCAAAATGCCTTGTTTGATAAAAAACTCGCGGAAGAAGAAGCATGGATCCGTCAGGGCATTAAAGCGCGCCGTACGCGTAATGAAGGTCGTGTTCGTGCACTTAAACAACTGCGTGTAGAACGAAAAGCCCGTGTTGAAAAACAAGGTAAGGCCGATTTCAACATAGAAAGTGCTCAGCGTTCTGGCAAGTTAGTATTTGAAGCTAAAGGCATTAGCCAAGGCTTTACAAATAAGCCAATAGTGAAAGACTTCTCTACCTTAGTTATGCGTGGTGATCGTATTGGGCTAGTTGGGCCAAATGGTGTTGGTAAGACAACGTTACTGAAAATTCTATTTGGCGAATTAGCGCTGGAATCAGGCAAAGTAAAGCAAGGTGTTAATTTAGAAGTTGCTTATTTTGATCAGTATCGCTCGGTACTCGACGAAGAAGCCAGCGTGCAAGATAATGTTGCTGACGGTAAACAAGAGGTGAACATCGGTGGCCGCAGTCGTCATGTGCTTGGTTATTTACAAGACTTTTTATTCCCACCAGCACGAGCGCGTTCACCTGTTAAGTCGTTATCTGGTGGAGAGAAAAACCGCTTATTACTGGCAAAATTATTTGTTAAACCAAGCAATGTATTGGTACTCGATGAGCCGACCAATGATCTAGATGTTGAAACACTTGAATTACTTGAAGAAATTCTCGCTAATTATCAAGGTACTGTGTTGGTTGTAAGTCACGACCGTGAATTTATCGACAATACCTGTAGTACAGTATGGGGCTTTTTAGGTGATGGCAAAGTAGTGGAAGTGGTTGGTGGATACCAAGATTTCCAAAATTATGCGCAGTCACTTGCTGAAAAAACAGTAATTGAACAAAAACAAAAAGACACAGAAAAGGACAAAAAAGTCGCAGATAAGCCTTTAGCTAAAAAAGCAGGCAAGTTATCATACAAATTAAAACGAGAACTCGAAGATCTACCCGCTTTATTAGAATCGCTTGAACAAGAAGTTGAAGAACTTCAAGAAGTTGTTAACTCCCCCGATTTTTTCAAGCAAGATAGCGAGCAAACTCAGAAAACCTTGAACCAATTACAGCAAGCAGAGTCGAAGCTTGAAACCGCTTTTATGCGCTGGGAAGAATTGGAACAGTTACAGGATCAGTAGTAGGAATAAAAATGAAATATAAATTACTTGCAGCGGCAGTTTTTGCTGCAATCACGCCACAGGTTCAAGGCGCTACTCCATATGTTTTAGAAGAGCTTGGCAATCTAGATTACGCTAAACACGCGTATGTAACCGATGCAAACGAAGCGGGTCAAGCCGTTGGTATGGCGCAAGGCGTATTCAATATTGTTATTGATATTGCGGAATTAGATTTTGAAAGCTCTGCTATGACGACAGCTTACAGAAATCGTGAACGTGTTTTTGAAAATCGTGATGAAGAAATCACCTTCACATTAGACGATATCGAAAATGGCAATATTAATGGCGATGCGCAACAATTCCTACAAGATTTCTTACGTGAATATTACGCAAGCAGCTTATACCAAAAAATATCAGGTGGCAGAGTTAGCGAATTCAATATTGCCGTTGAGTATAATGATTCAACGCAAGAACGCGTTATTTATGATGTTGAACACCCTGATTATGATGGTGGTTTAACACGCTCAGTTGAGAACATTTTAACATCAATTGCAGAAGATGGTGTTAAAGCTGGCTGGGGCTCTGCACCTTATACTAAGATTCAATTTACTGAAGACGGCGAAACTGAATCGGAAACACATTATATTCGTGATTTTACACGTCGTGGTTTTGTAATGGCCAATACCGGTGAACGAGTTGATTTAATGCCAACAGAAGCAACTTATGGTGGTATTTCTGGTGCGTATAACATCGTTCAGGTAAGTGATGGTTATTTAGTTGTGGGTGAAACGTCAGTAAGTATTGCTTCTGATTCACAAGAGTCTCTAGATGAAAGTTGTGATGGCGAAAAAGTACCTGTTGAAGTATGCCATGAAAGTTATGTCACGTCTGGAAGCCGTCCTCTTTATAACCGCCATGCAACAATGTGGCGTTTAGATAATGCATTAAATGTGATTGAAACTGTTGATCTTGGGTTAGGTATTGTACCTGATGAAGATGAGCAAAAGAGAGCGTGGCGTAGTACTGCATTAGCGGTTAATGAAAACGAAATTGCGGTAGGTTATTCTGTTGTAAGATACCGTGATGGTGACAGCATTAGACAATATCCGGTGTATTACAAAGATGGAAATGTTGTAGAGTTTATTAACGAATACGACTACCTTTCTGGTGGTCGAGCAGTAGCTATCAATAACAGTAATATTATTACAGGTTATGCCTCTAAAAATATTGAGAACACTGCGCGCAATAAGTTCTTTTATCATAATGTTGCAACCGGCGAGACAACTTTCCCAACAGACTTTTTTAAAAGCAGCTCTGTGGTTGCGACAGACATAAATGATAATGGCCTGATTATTGGTCAAGGCGAAGTTGAAACAAGTTCATCAGCAAGCCGTCGTCAAGAAGCGTTTATTTACGATATTAATAAAGACACGTTCACTAATCTAAATGACTTATTACCGTGTTTTGCAAACGATGGTGAATCATCATTCCCATATGTGGTTGCGGAAGCAATCAGCATTTCAAATGATGGTACTGTATATGGCACAGCTACAAAAACCGTAGATAAGCGTGATGCTCAAGGTAATGTTGTGGTTGATGCTAACGGTAAAGTAGAGCAAGAAAGTGTGGTTGTTTCAGTGAAGCTGAAATATAACGCTGAGGGTGTAGCTGAGAAGTGTCCTGAGAAAGCGCAAGAAACATATGAACGCCAAGGTGCATCGTTTGGTGCATTAGGCCTAGTATTATTGCCACTTGTAGCAATTAGACGACGCTTTTTTAAATAGTAAGTGTTTTATACCCTAATGTTTTGATGGGTTTATTAAAAGATAAGCTATAAACTCATATTCATAACATATTGATAAAATTATGATTGAAGGCCAACTGCAGAAACAGTTGGCCTTTTTTATTGCGGATCCATTGATCCTCAACACCAAAGGATTATACTGTATATAAATACAGTATAATCCTTTGGTGTATTCATGAATTCACTGATCAAGCAATTACATCATCGCAACCTGCTTTGGTATGCATCCAATCGTATTCAAACGCAGCAGATAGAAAAGCATCAAACGGGCTTTGCGGTTTTAGATGACAAGCTCGCTGGCGGCATGCCCACTAATGGCGTGATAGAACTATTGAGTAGTCCCGGCATTGGTGAACTTCGATTGATTGCACCCAGTTTTAAAATGCGGCAAAGCCGTTTTATTGTGTTTATTTCACCGCCTGCGTTAGTTAACAGTGCTGCTTTGCATCATTTAGGTGTTGATATTAGTCAAGTGTTAGTACTGTATCCTGAGCAACATAAAGATGCGCTTTGGGCAGTAGAACAATGTTTACAAAGTGGCAGTTGCAGCGATGTTATTTACTGGCCGCAGCAAGATTTAACGATTTCCCATATCCAGCGCTTTCAGCAAGCAAGTAAATCGGGTAAAAACCGTTTGTTTTACTTAAATAGCTATAAAACCAGTCAAGCGAGTTTGCCTGCTACTTTAAGCTTAACATTACAAGCACATCCACAAGGACTGAAAGTAAAGATAAACCGTCGAAAAGGCGGTTGGCCAAGTGATTATTTTATTGTTGATATGCAAACGACATGGCCTTATTGCACCATTGCATCTTCGCCTATCAGCAATGTTATTGCATTTCCGGTTGATAAGGCTGGTTAATGTTAAATTGGCTTTATCTTTACTTTCCACAGTTACAACTCGATACGCAATTTGCAATGTCGAGCACCGAGGTAATTGCCTTGGCCAATCACCAAGGTAATTTAGTACAACTTTCAACGGCGGCTAAAAAAAAAGGATTAACGCAAGGGCAAGGGTTAGGGCAAGCTAGTTTATTAGTTTCTGATCTTGCGGTTTACCCTTATCAAGAAGAAGTGGAAGTAGCAGAGCTTAAGCGCATAGCCAGTGTACTTTATAACTACACTGCAGATATTTGTATTATGCCGCCAAAAGGTTTACTGATAGCGTGTGATGGTATGCAGTCCTTATATAACAACAGTGATCAGTATTGGCATGTGCTTGAAACACAGTTAAAAACATTGGGGATTAAGTATTATTTCGCAAGCGGATCTTCACCGTTGTTGGCAAAAGCATTAGCACAAGCGGGTACTAATGTGATTTTTACAAACCAGCAAAATGCGCGTAATCAGCTTGCGTTATTGTCATTACAATTTGCTGATATCACTACAAAAGAAATTGCTTTGCTAACCCGCGTAGGGATTACGCACTTTAAGCAGTTGTTGAGTGTATCGCTTGATGAATTAGCTAAGCGCTACTCACGTGAATTAGTAATGTATGTAGGTAAATTAACAGGCCAATATCCGCATCGAGTGACTTTTTACATACCTGATACGCATTTTGAAAAACAACTAACCTTACATTATGAAGTATCGCTTACTAAGCATCTTGAAAAACCACTTTTGCTTGTATTAAAGCAACAACAAGCTTTTTTACTCTCTACTTGTAAGTTAGCAAAGCAAGTGACCCTTATTTTGCATTTTAGAGAAGTAGCCAATTTGGTATTTGAACTATCGTCAGCGCATGCTGAATATCGCGCTGAGCACTGGTTAACGCTTTTTTTATTACGTTTAGAAAATACCGAGTTACCAGCACCAGTTATCGCATTAACTATAAAAAGTGATTACCTTGTATCTAATTTAGGTGAAGAAGGCGATTTGTTTTCACAGCATAAATCAGGCTTAGATACTGCAATGTTAACTGCAATATTACAGGCAAAACTTGGGCAGGAGCAGGTTAAAACCTTAACTGTTTATAATGATCTAAGGCCAGAAATAGCCAGTCAAGAGAATACATTCAACACGTTATCAAATGCGCCACAAATGAAGTTAATCCGGCCAAGCTTTATGTTGCGCTCACCTGTAGAACTCACTCAGCCGATCACAATATCGCACGGCCCTGAACGCATCGTGACGGGTTGGTGGGATAATAATAATGTTGCTCGTGATTATTTTATTGCACGAGATGAGAGTGGACGGTGGCTGTGGGTTTTTCGTACGCCAAAAAAACAATGGTTTATTCATGGGTTTTTTAGCTAATGAATTATGCAGAATTAGTTTGCCAATCAAATTTTTCTTTTTTACATGGGGCATCACATCCCGAAGAACTGGTTGCCACTGCCGATAACCTTGGTTACTCCCATATTGCGATTACAGATGAATGCTCTGTTGCTGGAGTTGTACGTGCACACCGAGAGATTAAAAACCACAAACGGGCACTTAAGTTAATTGTTGGTAGCTTATTTACGCTTGAAGATAGTTTAACAGTTGTTTTGTTATGTCCAACAAGAAAAGCTTATGCAGAGTTATGTCGAATAATCACCAATGCACGGCGACGCAGTGAAAAAGGTAATTACCTGCTGACTCGGTGGGATTTAATGTCAATCAAACACTGTCTTTTTATTTGGTTACCAAAGGGCGAAAATATCGATCATCATTGGGCTAATTGGCTTAAAAAACACCATGAAGATCGTTTATGGCTGGGACTAACACGCTTTTTATTAGCGCACGAGTCAGAGTATATGGAGCACTGCCAACGCTTGATGGCGCAATATGATATAACGCCTGTGGCATGTGGTCATGTGCTGATGCATCAAGCCAATAGGTTGCCGTTACAGCACGTATTAAGTGCCATTAAAGCACGTAAAACCGTCGCTCAATTAGGGCAGCAACTACTTTCCAATGAAGAATATGCATTACGTGAAAAACAAAAGTTGTCACGTTTATTCTCACCTGATGCTCTAGCGCAAACGACGGTTATTGCAAACAGGTGCCATTTCAACCTTGATGAATTGAGGTATGAGTACCCAAGTGAATTAGTGCCAAAAGGCGTTAGTGCAACAGCTTATTTAAGGCAATTAGTGAAACAGGGCATTGCGCATCGTTTTCCAGAAGGGATCAGTGCGGATATACAGGCGACCATTGATAAAGAACTCGCATTAATTGAAGAGTTGGATTATCCATTTTATTTTTTAACTATTCATGACATTGTTATGTTTGCTAAAAATAATGGCATTTTGTACCAAGGCCGAGGATCTGCTGCTAACTCAGTAGTATGTTATTGCCTTGAAATTACCGCAGTTGATCCGCGACAAATAGCCGTATTGTTTGAGCGTTTTATTAGCAAAGAGCGAAATGAACCGCCTGATATTGATGTCGATTTTGAACATCAAAGGCGTGAGGAAGTGATCCAATATATTTATCAAAAATATGGTAGAGAACGCACCGCATTAGCCGCAACTGTGGTGAGTTTTCGTTTTAAAAGTGCCATTCGAGAGGTTGGTAAAGCACTGGATATTGAAAGCAGCAAGCTTGAATACTTTATTAAAAATATCAATCGTCGAGATAAAACAACGCACTGGCAAACGCAGTTACAGCAGCTGGGGTTAGATCCACAATCAAATAAAGCCCAGCATTTTGTATCGCTCACGGAGCAAATTTTAGGATTTCCAAGGCATTTATCGCAACATGTTGGGGGCTTTGTTATTTCATCAGGCCCGTTATATGAACTGGTTGCTGTTGAAAATGCCGCGATGAAAGAACGCACGGTGATCCAATGGGATAAAGATGATTTAGAAACCCTTGGTTTATTAAAAGTCGATATTTTAGCCTTGGGCATGCTCAATGCGATACGTAAATGTTTTCAAGAAATTAAAATGCGTCATCAAAGGCAGCTGTCTATCGCTGATATTACCCGGGTAAGCGATGATGCAGCTGTTTATCAGATGATCCAAAAAGCCGATACGGTTGGGGTATTTCAAATCGAATCGCGAGCGCAAATGAGCATGTTGCCGAGGCTAAAACCGGCAAGTTATTACGACTTAGTAATCCAGATAGCCATAGTGCGGCCTGGACCTATTCAAGGTGATATGGTGCATCCGTTTTTGAAACGACGTAATGGCATTGAGGCCATTTCATATCCCTCAAATGAGGTTAAAGAAGTATTGGCACGTACGTTAGGCGTGCCTATTTTTCAAGAGCAAGTTATCAAAATAGCCATGGTCGCCGCGGGCTTTACTGGTGGTGAAGCCGATCAGTTGAGACGTGCGATGGCCAGTTGGAAAAAGTCAGGGGAATTACAAAAGTTTAAGCAAAAACTGATAAATGGCATGTTGTCTCGAGGTTACCAAATGCAGTTTGCAGAACGTCTTTACCAACAAATATGTGGCTTTGGGGAGTATGGTTTTCCTGAATCGCATTCGGCGTCATTTGCCGTGCTTGCATATGTATCGGCTTGGCTTAAACATTATTATCCTGTCGAATTTTATACGTCCTTACTAAATAGCATGCCTCTTGGTTTTTATAGTGTGTCGCAGTTACTGCAGGATGCAAAACGACACAATATTGAAATTGCTCCGGTATGTGTTAATCACTCACATTATCAACATACAATTACTAAAGAAGGTGTATTACAAATCGGTTTTTGTATTATTAAAGGTGTTACTGCATCTGATATTGAACAGCTTATCAACCAGCGACCTAAAACAGGCTACGAAAGTGTTGAGCAGCTTAAAAAACAGGGCATTAAAGCTCGATTATTAGCGCAACTTGCTAGTGCCAACGCGTTATCTGTGCTTGCAGGAAACCGCTTTGCAACACGTTGGCAGATCATGAACAGTGAAAGTGATTTACCACTCTTTAACGGCTTTAACACTAATCAGGCAACAGAGCAAAGGCCAGCAGTGCAGTTTCATCAAGCACCCAGTGAATTAGATAATGTCGTTGAAGATTATCAATCAACCGGGTTTTCCCTTGGTTTACACCCAATTGACTTATTAGAAGCTGAGGGAGTATTACCATCGTTTTGTAAGGCAAATGAGTTAACAGGAAAAACACATAAATCATTAGTGACAGTGATTGGCGTTGTGACAGGAAAACAAGCGCCGGGCACTGCTGCTGGCGTGACGTTTATCACGCTTGAAGATGCGACAGGAAATATCAATGTGGTCGTGTGGCAGGGCACATCACACGCACAGAAAAAAGCATTTCTTGGCGCGAAAATTTTACAAGTTAAAGGAGTATTAGAACGAGAAGGCGATGTTATTCATATTATTGCAGGCAAACTTATCGACCTAACTGATAAGTTAGATAAATTAGCCGCGAAATCTCGGGAGTTTCATTAGTGCTTAAATGAGAATATGCAGTTAATGCTTTTCTTATACTAAGTTAAATGGCGTTAGCCTCTGTGTTTACGTGCTTTCCATTGTTTTAGTACTGAATAACGCCATAAATAATCAATACCAAAATAACCAATAGCAGAGGCTGCTGCTGCACACACTAAACTGCCTACCATAAACGCAGGACCAATGCTTGATAAGCTGTCAACAAACCACTGCCAGCTTGCTTGGAAGGTAAAATCTTGTTTTTGTTGCCCTAACACCAAATAGCCAACAAGGTAGTTAAAATAAAAAATCGGTGCCATAGTTAAAGGGTTGGTGATCCAAACCAATGCTACAGATAGCGGGAGATTTACGCGAAATGGAATCGCGATTGCTGCGCTTAGCAGCATTTGAAAAGGAACTGGAATAAATGCCCAAAATAACCCAACTGCAAATGCACCACGCGCTGAGCGTCGATTTAAATGCCATAAATTTGCATCGTGTAACATATCGCCAAAAATACTAAGCGTTTTGTTTTGCTTAATCTTATTATGATCAGGTAACAGCTTTTGGATCGTCTTTTTTGGCATGGCGGTTTACATCTTCCTTTTTGGCAAAGCATAGTGTGCTTTGTTGTTGGCTGCATATTGTCACTATTTTTCTTCAATACGCTAGTCTTTTTTTCGACAATTATACTGGTTGTACTAGTCATCGTCGCTATTACAACAAAAAACACCGCCAAATTTTACTCGATAATCACGCTACTAGTCGGTGCTAGTTACCCCATTTTATATTATCACTGTGTTTATAGTAGCAACCTAAGCTACGACGAGTTACAACAAAAACAAGTACTGCACGGGGTTATAGAACAAATAGATAACTATCAATTTAATGACCGTCTAATTGTTAAAACAACAAAAATTGCCCATACGAATTTAAAGCCTTATGCGTTAATGCGAGTACAAGTTTATATATCTCGTGCAATCAATACTCAGTATAGCCCCAAAGTAGGCGACACCATATCAATACGTGCCAAGTTCAAACCAATTAAACCCAGGTTAAATGAGGGATTGTTTGACAGGCGCTTACATAATTTTTATGTGGGATTAAAGTACAAAGGCAGCGTTTCGAAAACTGATGATTTTGCTGTGTTAACACGCGCTGCGCCGTCGCACATTACTAATCTGGGAAGTTTATCTCGTTATAGTTGGCTATATCGAGGCGTATTATTTGGTGATACAAGTGCAATGCCTGCAAATATTAAAAGCGCGGTTCGAAATTTAGGAATTGCACATTTATTTGCAGTTTCTGGCCTGCATATGGCAATTGTATTTGGCTTTTCATTTTGGTTAGGGAAACTAACGCTATTACTTGTGAGCAAGTTTGCATTTCACAACATACTCAGAATTGCACCTTATTTTATTGCCATAGCGGCGTGCGCAACTTATCTTCACGCTGCTGATTATGCCACCTCAGCAATACGTGCATTTATTATGATTGCATTAGTATGTTTATGCTTATTAGTAAATCGCAGTTATACCAGTAAGCGGGCATTATTGTGCGCGTTATTGCTGGTTATATTAGTTAACCCATTTGTGTTGTTAAGTGCGGGGTTTTATTTTTCATTTATTGCAGTTGCCAGCATTCTGGTTGCCCTTGATTTGGCAAATAAGCGGCGCATCACCCGTCCTCTGTATCAACTCGCATTTATTCAATTGGTAATTAGCATTACGATAGCGCCGTTGACTGTGTTGTTTTTTAACGGCACCAGTGTATTGAGTGTTTTTGTAAATCTTATAGCAATTCCGCTGTTTTCGTTCTTTGTAATGCCATTAATGCTTTGCGTGGTGTTAGTTGATTATGCGTTTTCTTTTTCAACGCCGTATCGTTGGCTGGATGCGCTATTGACATTACTTATCAAGTATATCGAGCGTATTGGTGAACATATAACATGGCATTATGTGCCTCAAATTAGTTGGCAGTTAATAATGCTAACAATCGCCGCTGTTTTATTGCTGCTTTATTATTATCGCAGCGCGTTGCTGACATTACCTATTCTAGTATTTTATTACGCCAATGCTCTTAATAAAGAGCCGAACCTGACAATACGTATATTGGATGTGGGCCATGGCTTATCGGTGATCATAAGTAAAAAAGGTGAAGCGGTGCTCTATGATTTAGGCGCGCGATATCAAGACTTCAGCTATTTTAATCATCTGGTGTTACCCACCTTAGCGATAAACCGTTTGAACTTAATCAAAACAGTGATAAGTCATGATGATAATGATCACAGTGGTGGGTTAACCGATTTACGACATGCTGGTTATTTTTCGACGATAAGTGGGTTTGAAAAAGCCTGTAATATAAATGCAAATTGGTTAGAAAATGTAAGGTTTAAGTCGTTTGCAGCACCTCATACAGCACACAGTGATAATAACAGTTCCTGTGTTCTACTTATCACAAGTGGCACATTTAAACTGTTATTAACAGGTGATATTGAAGCTGAGCGGGAGAATATGTTGTTATCAGAGCCGAGCATTCAGAATATCGATGTGCTTATTTCGCCCCACCATGGCAGTAATAGTTCATCAACCGAAGGCTTTATTAATAAAACGCAACCACGTTGGGTAGTTCATTCGGTGAATGCATATAATCGTTGGCGATTACCAAGTTTAGCGGTTGTTACGCGTTATGCTGAATATGGCACCAAGCAGCTGGCAACCTCGCGCGGCGCAGTCAAAATAGTGGTTACATCAAGCGGATATACTCTCAGTTATGCAAAACAGCAAAATTACTGGTTTCTCGTTGATTAACACTGCGAAATTCTTGGGTTTTGCATCATAGCGCTATACAATAGGCGCAAATAAATTCAAGTTAGCACCATGACAACCTCATCTGATTACTACAAGCGTTTATTAACCTACGTCAAACCGCATAAACTCGCAGCCACATTCGCCATTATTGGTATGTTAGGCTATGCCGCAATGGACGGATTATTTGTTTATTTAATGGACCCGTTTATTGAGCAAGGTTTGACGGCGAAAAATCAAGAGGTGATGAAGTGGGCACCGGTTGTGGTGATTTTATTGGTGCTATTTCGCGGTGTGTTTAACTTCGTTTCAAGTTACTGCTTAGCCAATGTGGGCTCACACGTGGTGATGGCAATTCGCAAAGAATTGTTTGCTAAGTTACTTCATTTACCAGTGTCATTTCACGATCAGCATTCAACCGGTGAATTAATTTCAAAAATTACCTTTGATGCAGAACAAGTACAAACAGCGATAACAAAAGCCTTGATCACCATAGTGCGAGAAGGGGCGTTTGTTATTTTCTTAGTGATCAATATGTTGATTGCCAGCTGGCAATTATCATTGTTATTTATTTTAGTCGTGCCCATTGTTGCAGGCATTGTATCAATCGTGTCTAAACGCTTTCGTGTTATTGCAAAACGTATTCAAGATGCCATGGGGGGCGTAACACGTGCGTCAGAACAAATGGTAAAAGGGCATAAAGTCATTCATTCATTTGGTGGTCAAGAGATTGAACAGCAGCGTTTTGCTGATGTGAATAACCGTAATCGCCAACAACGCGTAAAAATGGATGCGACGAAAGCGCTGAGCGTTGCCAGTATTCAAATTATTGCTGCATCTGCCATCGCCATGGTGTTGGCCGCAATTGGCTTTAAACTTGTTGAGCCTATTTCTACAGGCGCGTTCGTTAGCTTATTAACTGCAATGATGATGATGCTACGCCCGTTAAAACAGCTATCAAATGTGAATGTAGAATTGCAGCGTGGTATTGCTGCGGCAAAAAGTATTTTTGATATCTTAGATTTGGAGAATGAAAAAGACACCGGCTCAAAAACGCTGGAAAAATGTCAGGGCCATATCACAATCGAGAGCTTGTCGTTTGCCTACCCAAATACCGAGCGCAATATTTTAAACGAACTAACCATGGATATTAAACCTGGGCAATCGGTAGCCTTAGTTGGCCGTTCAGGCTCAGGAAAATCAACACTCTCTAACCTGTTACCACGTTTTTACGATACCTACACTAATGGCGATATCAAACTCGACGGGCTATCGGTTAATACCTTTGATTTAACTTGGTTACGCGAACAATTTGCTATCGTGTCGCAACAAGTAGTGTTATTCAACGATACTATCGAGAACAATATCACTTACGGCTTTAAAGGTGATATCACCCCTGAAAAGCTGCAAAAAATTGTTGAGCAATCGCACGTTTGGGAATTTGTAAAAGACTTACCAGGAGGTTTACAAACTATTGTCGGTGAAGATGGCGTAATGCTTTCTGGCGGACAACGTCAACGCATTGCTATCGCACGAGCATTGCTTAAAAACGCGCCAATTTTAATTTTAGATGAAGCTACGTCAGCACTCGATACTGAGTCAGAAAAATTAATTCAACATGCGTTAAACGATTTAATGAAAGGGCGCACGTCAATTGTTATTGCGCACCGCTTATCAACGATTGAAAATTCTGATGTCATTTATGTATTAGATAAAGGGCAAATAATCGAGTCGGGTTCGCACGCTGAGTTAATTGAAAAGCAAGGCGCCTATTTAGCATTGCAAAAAATGCAGGCTAACGACTAATGAATGTGATTGAAAAAAGCTGGTATCAAAAATTTGGTATTACTTGGCTTTTATTACCGCTAAGTGCGCTGTTTTATCTAATTACGCTATATCGCTTCAATCGCAAGCGAAAATTACAATTGGCGACTGATAAACCGAAAGTCATTGTTGTGGGTAATATTGCGGTAGGTGGCACAGGCAAAACACCATTTACCTTGTTTCTTGTCGATTATTTGAAGCAAAAAGGTTTATCGGTTGCGGTTATTTCACGTGGTTATGGTGGTCAAACTCAAAGCCAACCTTTATTAGTGACAGAAAAGGTATCACCTGAAGTTTGTGGTGATGAACCTAAGTTGATAGCCGTTCGCACAGGTGAACCTGTTGTAGTGTGCCCAAATCGAAATTTAAGTATCGATTATTTAAAGAAGCACATTAACCCTGATGTGATTATTGCTGATGACGGATTGCAACATTACCAAATGGCGCGTGCTATGGAGCTTTGCATTGTTGATGGGAAGCGTCGCTTTGGTAATGGCTTTGTTATGCCAGCCGGTCCACTTCGCGAAGCGAAAAGTAGACTAAAACATGTTGATTTAACCATTACTAATGGCACAGCAGTGGATAACGGTTACCAGCTAGCGGTAGATGGTGTATATGGCATAATTGATGGACAAAAAGTTTCCAATTTAGACAGCCCAGTTTACTTAGTGAGTGCAATAGGTAATCCCAGCCGCTTTGAGCAAAGTGTAAATGAGCAGAATATTCTGGTGCACGGGCATACTATTTTTAAAGATCATCACACATACAGTGAAAGTGACTTTGACGCACTAGACGGTGCCATCTTAATGACTGAAAAAGATGCGGTAAAATGCCAGTCATTCGCGAAAGCAAATTGGTATTATTTAAAAGTTACCGCTAAACCGACTAAACAACTGGTTGACAAACTCGACCAGTTATTAATTGAAAAAGGGATCCATAATCATGGCGTTTGACACAAAACTACTCGAAATCATTGCTTGCCCTGTAACAAAAGGTCATCTTAAATTTGACCGCGAGAATTTAGAGCTTATTAGCACTCAAGCAAAACTGGCTTACCCAGTAAGAGATGATATTCCGGTATTGCTTGAAGAAGAAGCACGCGAATTATCACTTGAAGAGGTTGAAAAGTGGAATTCGTAGTCATTATTCCAGCGCGCTATGCGTCGAGCCGTTTACCGGCTAAACCATTGGCTGATATACAAGGCAAGCCAATGGTACAGCACGTATATGAAAAAGCGCTGGCATCAGGTGCTAAACGGGTGATTGTCGCAACGGATCATATTGAGATAGAAGCAGCTGTTAAACGCTTTAATGGTGAAGTTTTAATGACTCGTGAAGATCATGAGTCGGGTACAGAACGCCTTGCTGAAGTAGTGACAAAACTTAACTTACCAGATGACACAATTGTGGTAAATGTGCAAGGTGATGAACCGTTAATTCCGCCGAAAAACATCGCGCAAGTAGCAAGTTTGTTAGCATCTGATTCAGCGCCAATGGCAACGTTAAGCGTGGCAATCGATGATATTGAAGAAGCTCTTAACCCTAACGCGGTAAAAGTTGTGGCTGATAATCACAATAATGCTTTGTATTTTTCGCGTGCAACGATTCCTTATGATCGAAACCGCTTTTTAGGCAAAGATGAAATTTCTGAAATTGGCGATTTCTATCAACGCCATATTGGTATTTATGCGTATCGTGCGGGTTTTATAAAAGAATATATTACACTCGACGTATCACCGCTTGAGCAAATCGAATCATTAGAGCAGCTACGTGTGTTGTATCATGGCAAAAAGATAAAAGTACAAACGGCAATCGAATCGCCGCAGCCAGGAGTTGATACGCCTGAAGATCTCGCTAAGGTGAATGCTTTTTTAAGCAAGTAAGTTGATGAGTTATCCAATAGTATTCGCATGCGATGAATTTTATGTGGTGAATAAACCCCATGATGTAAGCTTCCATAGCGAAGATGGAGAGGGTTTTTTTGTACTGTTTGAAAAGCAGGTGAATGAAAAGCTCTATCCGGTACATCGTTTAGATAAAATGACATCGGGCTTAGTTATTGTTGCAAGAACTAAACAAGCGGCTGCAGAATTTGGTGATTTGTTTAGTCAGAAGCATAAAAACAAACTGGAAAAATACTATTTAGCCGTTGCCCAAGGTAAACCAACAAAAAAGCAGGGTTGGGTAAAAGGCGACTTAGTTAAAGCGCGTCGAGGGTGCTATAAACTACAGAAACCCATGAAAAACCCGTCAATTACGCGTTTCCAATCGCAGTTAATTGAGCCCAGTTTACGTCTTTATTTGCTGCAACCAATTACTGGTAAAACGCATCAGCTGCGGGTTGTGCTTAAAAGCCTATCGGTGCCGATTTTAGGCGATGAACGCTATGGCGGTGAGCATAGCGAACGTGGTCATTTGCATGCATATGCCATTAAGTTCACGTTTGGTAATACACCATATCATTTTAGTGTTAAGCCATGCGGTGGCTTATTTGAGCACTGTGAAACAAAAAAGCTTATCGAACAATGGCACACGCCTTGGCACGAATTTAATTAAGGTTAGAAATTACATGACAGAGTCTTATCAAAATCGTTTTGGCGGCATTGCGCGTCTTTACGGAATTGAACAGCAAAAACTACTTAATAATGCCCATTTTTGTGTTGTTGGCATAGGTGGAGTGGGTAGTTGGGTCGCTGAAAGTTTAGCGCGTACGGGACTTGGTAACATTACCTTAATTGATTTAGATGATATTTGCGTTACCAACGTTAACCGTCAAATCCACGCGTTGACATCGACTATTGGCGAGGCGAAAGTTGACGCCATGGCAAGTCGAATTAACGAGATAAATCCTGATTGTAATGTGTCAGTTATCGATGATTTTTTAACACTTGAGAATATCAGAGAACATATTGAAAAATTTGATTATGTTATTGATTGTATTGATCAAGTAAAAGTTAAAGCGGCACTTATTGCCCATTGTAAGCGCAACAAATTACCGATTATCACAATAGGCGGCGCGGGCGGACAAATCGACCCAAGCCAAATCAGAATAGGGGATGTGGCTAAAACCAAGCAAGATCCTTTGCTTGCGAAAGTACGCTATTTACTGCGTAAGCAATACAACTTTTCAAGTAATCCAAAACGTAAATTTGGTGTGGATTGTATTTATTCAGAAGAGCAATTGGTGTACCCATCAAGTGATGGCAGTGTGTGTCATGCGAAAGCCGGTGCAGATGGCAATATGAATATGGACTGTCAAACAGGTTTCGGCTCGTTAACCATGGTGACAGGTAGTTTTGCGTTTTTTGCAGCGGCAAAAAGTGTGAAAAAATACTTAGAAAAATGTGAGCGTAACAATCAAAGTTAGTTGCTTTGATTGTTACCTATAAAACTTTGTTATAAAAATTGTATGCAATATAATCTTGTGAGCAGGCTTTAATCATCACTTTGTATTGCAAATTGTGTGATCGCATCTGCAATCGCTAAAATACCGTTCCCACGACTTGGGCTTAAGTGCTGTAAAAGCCCCAATTCATTGAATTCATGTTGAATATTTATGCGCTTAATTTCATCCACAGTTAAGCCGTTAACCAGTGTAGAAATAATGTAAATGAGTCCTTTCACAATGCGTGTATCAGAGTCTGCTGTCACGACAATATGCTTTTCGCTTTCGTCAAAGTCGACATAAAGCCAAACATTGCTTTCGCAGCCATTCACTTTTGCGTGGCCAACTTTGAGTTCAGCTGGTAATTTTGGTAACTGTTTACCAAGCAACATAATTTCACGGTACTTATCTTGCCATGCTTTTTTGGCGATAAAGTGCTGTTTTAATCTTTGATATTGTTCTGTCATAGTTAATCTAGTAATTCTATAGCTTGTTTTAATGCAACAATAAAGCGGTCAATATCATCAAAGCTGTTATAACAACTTAAACTGACACGAATGGTACCCGCAACACCGAGTAGATTTATCAATGGCTGAGTACAGTGGTTACCTGAACGTACAATAATGCCGGCTTGGTCGAGTAGGGTCGCAACGTCTAGGTTATGCTCATCTTTGTAGTTAAAACTAATTGTGCCGATATTATTGTTTAAATCGCCGTAAATTTTTATTCCATCAATCTGTTTAAGTGCGTTTAGCGTGTATTGATAGAGCGCTTTTTCAACAGCTAGTTGCGTTGCCATCTCGCTTGAGCCCATAAAATCAAGTGCAGCGGCAAAACCAATCACGCCGGCGATGTTCGGCGTGCCTGCTTCGAAACGGGCGTTACCGTGGCGAAAGCTTGTTTCATTAAAGCTAACGCGTTCTATCATTTCGCCGCCAGTTTGGTAAGTTGATAGTAAAGATAGGCTGTGTGGTTTAGCGATTAATGCGCCAACGCCTGTTGGTCCAAACATCTTGTGTGCAGAAAGCACATAAAAATCACAGCTTAGCGCACTAATATTTGGCCTTAAATGTTGCATCGCTTGTGCACCATCAACCAAAGTAATGGCGTTGATGGCATGTGCGGCATCAAGCAAGTCTTGTATTGGTAAAATATTACCTAAGGTATTTGATGCGTGACTAATCGCCATTAGTTTTGGCTTTAGTGTGTTAATCATGGCTAAACTAACATCTAAATTTAGTACGCCATTTGCATCGACTGGTAGAATGTGAAGCTTTGCACCTGTGCGTTTACACAGCGTTTGCCAAGGCACAATATTGGCGTGGTGTTCAAGCGCCGAAATAATAATAACATCATCTTTTTCGATATGTGCATCAATCGAGCTGGCAACCAGATTTATCGCTTCGGTAGCGCCTTTGGTCCAAACAATTTGTTCTGCTTTTACCTGACAATAGTGTGCTAATTTTGTGCGCGCTTGCTCATATAAAGCGGTAGTGTTTGACGCAAACTCACTGACGCCTCGATGCACATTGGCATTGTGGTATGTATAAAAGTCGGTAATTGCATCAATCACGTTCTGAGGTTTTTGTGTAGTTGCACCATTATCTAAATAAACTAATTCAGTGTGTTTAAAAAATGGAAAATGAGAACGGATTTTTTGATTATCTAACATAGTGCCACCTGAGAATGCGAGCGGCGATTTTAATGAAATACACTAATTTTCGCAATTATTGACGGGATTTAGACATTAAAAAAGCCGCAAGTAGCGGCTTTTTTAAACTCAAAGAGGATTAACGAGACGTTACGTCTTTATAATCACGCTTTGTTTCACCAGTGTATAACTGACGAGGACGACCGATCTTCTGACCAGGTTGAGATAACATCTCATCCCAGTGTGAGATCCAACCAACGGTACGTGACATTGCAAAGATTACAGTGAACATGCTTGTTGGAATACCAATCGCTTTAAGAATGATACCTGAGTAGAAATCTACGTTAGGGTAAAGTTTCTTCTCGATGAAGTATGGGTCTTCTAGTGCGATTTGCTCTAAACGCATTGCTACGTCTAGTAGTGGATCTTCAATGTTTAGTTCTTTAAGTACTTCGTGACACGTTTCACGCATTACTGTTGCACGTGGGTCGAAGTTCTTGTAAACACGGTGACCAAAGCCCATTAGACGGAATGGGTCGTTCTTATCTTTTGCTTTCGCAACGTATTCATCGATGCGGTCTACTGAACCGATTTCTTCTAACATTGTTAGACATGCTTCGTTAGCACCACCGTGCGCAGGGCCCCAAAGTGATGCAATACCAGCAGAGATACATGCATACGGGTTAGCGCCTGAAGAACCAGCTAAACGTACAGTCGATGTTGACGCGTTTTGTTCGTGATCCGCGTGAAGCATGAAGATGCGGTCCATTGCTTTTGCAAGAACAGGGCTTACTTCATATTTTTCAGCAGGTACAGAGAACATCATGTGTAAGAAGTTTTCTGCATAGCTTAAATCGTTGCGTGGGTATACGAACGGCTGACCGATGTTGTACTTGTAACACATCGCCGCAATTGTTGGTAACTTAGCAATTAGACGAACAGCACTACGATGACGTTGAGCTGGATCTGTGATGTCTAAATCTTTGTGGTAGAAAGAAGAAAGTGCACCAACAACACCACATAGCATTGCCATTGGGTGTGAATCTACACGGAAACCTTGGAAGAAAGCACCAATTTTTTCGTGAAGCATAGTGTTAGTTGTGATTTCGTTTTCAAAACCAGCTAACTGCTCGGCATTTGGTAACTCACCATTTAATAGTAAGTAACATAGTTCGATATAGTTTGATTGTTCAGCTAAATCGTCAATTGCGTAGCCGCGGTGTAATAAAACACCTTTAGCGCCATCAATGTACGTGATAGCTGATTCACATGAACCAGTAGACATGAAACCCGGGTCGAACGTGAAGTAACCATGGCTGCCTAGGGTACGAACGTCGATAACGTCCTGACCAGCTGTGCCAGAGTAAATAGGAAGTTCGATAGGATCTAGCCCATCAATATGGACCGTGGCTTTTTTGTCTGCCATCTAATTATCTCCTTTAAATATAACAAACCAGTTTGTTATTTTTGATACGGATGTTAAGCAAATTCTATCTATTCTAACTTATAAATAGGGAAGAAAGTCAATTTAAATGCATCAATTGATGATAACTATTCTTCGATCGAATAAATATTATACCAATGGCTACTTCGCAAGCACCTCTTATTAAACAAGAATTGTAATAGGCCATATGGTCTTATATACTGTGGTAGGCATTCTAAAACGTGAATGCCTTTCGTCTGGAGCGAATGCTGTTTTTTCATACTGCGACTCGTCATCGCTGTGTGGCAAATTTCGCTTTGATGGTTCCACCAATATTTTGGTGGGTTATAACAACAATTGTTGGACTCCTTAGAGTCAATGGGCAAGTAACAGTGAAAAAGCAAAGACCTGTAAATCTAGATTTATCTACTATCTCGATGCCAGCAACTGCTAAAGCTTCAATTCTGCACCGTATTTCTGGTGTGGCGTTGTTCTTCGCTTTATCTTTTGTAATTTGGGCATGGTCTGAATCACTTTCTTCTCCTCAAGGTTTTGAATTCGTCAAGAGCCTGTTTACCGGGTTCATTGCCAAATTCATTGCATGGGGTGCGGTAATCGCGCTTCTATATCACTTAGTTGCAGGTGTACGTCACCTTCTAATGGATATGGGTCGTTTTGAAGAATTAGGTTCAGGTAACGCAAGTGCTAAGTTTGTAATGGCACTATGGGTTGTATTAGCCGTGTTAGCAGGAGTATGGATATGGTAGTTAATCAAGCATCTCTAAAACGCGACGGTGTACAAGATTTTGTATCATTACGTGCAACAGCACTTGTATTAGCGTCATATGCTCTGTTTATCTTAGGGTATTTTCTTACTACTCCAACTGTAACGTTTGAAGCGTGGCAGGGATTATTTTCTAACTTAGCAGTAAAAGTGTATACCTTAGCTGCGCTAGTTTGCATGATGGTTCATACCCGTATTGGTTTGTGGCAAGTTCTAACTGACTATGTTAAGAACGCTAAATTGCGCGCAATCCTAGGCTTTTTCCTAAACCTGATGGCTTTTGCATATGTAGCTGTTGGTTTCTTTGTTCTTTGGAGTGTGTAAGTGGCTATTTCAACAAGAGAATTTGACGCTGTAGTAATTGGTGCCGGTGGTGCGGGTATGCGTGCTGCACTGGCTATCAGTGAATCAGGTAAAACTTGTGCACTTATTTCTAAAGTATTCCCAACCCGTTCTCATACGGTGTCTGCACAAGGTGGTATCACAGTTGCTTTAGGTAATTCCCACGAAGATAACTGGGAATGGCACATGTACGATACGGTAAAAGGTTCTGATTACATCGGTGACCAAGACGCGATTGAATACATGACCAAAACAGGTCCTGAAGCAATTACAGAATTAGAAAACATGGGTTTACCATTTTCACGTTTTGAAAATGGCCGTGTTTACCAACGTCCTTTCGGTGGTCAATCGAAAAACTTTGGTGGTGAACAAGCTGCACGTACTGCAGCAGCAGCTGACCGTACTGGTCACGCGCTTCTTCACTGCCTATACCAACAAAACGTTAAAAACAAAACAAATGTTTTCTCTGAATGGTACGCATTAGACCTTGTTAAAAACGACAAGGGTGACGTTGTTGGTTGTACTGCTATTGATATCGAAAGCGGCGAAGTAGTTTACTTCAAATCTAAAGCGGTTGTTTTAGCAACTGGCGGTGCAGGTCGTATCTTCGCATCTACAACAAACGCGCACATTAACACAGGTGACGGTGTTGGTATGGCAACACGTGCTGGCATTTCAATGCAAGACATGGAAATGTGGCAGTTCCACCCAACGGGTATTGCAGGTGCAGGTACACTAGTTACAGAAGGTTGTCGTGGTGAAGGTGGTTATCTTCTAAATAAAGACGGCGAACGCTTCATGGAACGTTACGCACCAAACGCTAAAGACTTAGCGGGTCGTGACGTTGTTGCTCGTGCAATGATGACAGAAATCCGTGAAGGCCGCGGTTGTGAAGGCCCATGGGGTACGCACATCAAACTTAAGTTAGATCACTTAGGTGCTGAGATGCTAAACCTACGTCTTCCAGGTGTTTGTGACCTTTCTAAGACATTCGCACACGTTGACCCTGCAAAAGAGCCAATTCCAGTAATCCCAACATGTCACTACATGATGGGTGGTGTACCAACTAACGTTAATGGTCAAGTTATTAACGTAGATGGTGCAGGCAATGAGAAATTAGTTGAAGGTTTATTCGCAGTAGGTGAAATTGCATGTGTATCTGTACACGGTGCAAACCGCTTAGGTGGTAACTCACTACTTGACCTTGTTGTATTTGGTCGTGCAGCGGGTAACTTCCTTGGTCAATACCTAAAAGATGCTGAAATTTCGAAAGACGCATCTGAATCTGATCTAGAAGCAGCGATGGCTCGTTTCAATCGTTGGGAAACTTCTAAACCAGGCCAAGGTGAAGACCCAGTACAGATCAAGAAAGACCTACAAAAATGCATGCAGCTTAACTTCTCGGTATTCCGTGAAGGTGATGCAATGGCAACAGGTCTTACAGAGCTTAAAGAAATTCGTGAACGCTTACAGCACGCACGTCTTGACGACAAGTCATCTGAGTTCAACACGCAACGTATTGAGTGTTTAGAGCTAGATAACTTAATGGAAACTGCGTACTCAACAGCTGTTGCTGCGAATTTCCGTACAGAAAGCCGTGGTGCACATTCGCGCTTCGATTTCCCAGAGCGTGACGATGAAAACTGGTTATGTCACTCAGTTTATAGCCCAGTGACGGAAGAAATGTCTAAGCGTGAGGTGAACTTCTCACCTAAAACACGTGAAGCCTTCCCACCTAAAGCACGTACTTACTAGGAGCGAAGTCAATGGCACAATTACAATTTTCTGTCTATCGTTACAATCCAGATGTAGACAACGCACCGCGTATGCAAGACTATACCCTTGAGGTAGAAGAAGGTCGCGATATGATGGTATTGGATGCACTTTTACAATTAAAAGAGCAAGATCCAACACTTTCTTTCCGTCGTTCATGCCGTGAAGGTGTATGTGGTTCTGACGGTGTAAACATGAATGGTAAAAACGGTTTAGCGTGTATTACTCCATTATCTGCACTAGGTAAGGGTAAAATCGTTATTCGTCCATTACCAGGCTTACCAGTTGTTCGTGATTTAGTAATTGATATGTCTCAATTCTATTCACAATACGAGAAAGTTAAGCCATTCTTAATCAACGATAAGCCAACAGGCGGTGAAGAGCGTCTTCAATCAATTGAAGAACGTGACAAGCTTGATGGTTTATATGAGTGTATCTTATGTGCATGTTGTTCAACTTCATGCCCATCATTCTGGTGGAACCCTGACAAGTTCATTGGTCCTGCTGGGTTGCTACACGCTTACCGTTTCTTAGCTGATAGCCGCGATACGGCGACAGAAGAACGTTTAGCAGATTTAGACGATGCATTCAGCGTATTCCGTTGTCACGGTATCATGAACTGTGTCAACGTGTGTCCTAAGGGCCTTAATCCAACTAAGGCAATTGGTCACATTAAGTCTATGTTACTAAACCGTTCGGTATAAAACGGCAGTAACACAAAACACCGCGGCGATAACTATGTTATCGCCGTTTAACTAAAACTTAGTATTCTGCGCTAGTAAAAAGGGCTTATAAATGCACGAAGGTGTAATGAAGGCATGGCTAGAGTCTTCTCACTTTAACGGTGGTAATGTCGCATACGTAGAAGAACTGTATGAAGCGTACTTAGATGACGCGAGTTCAGTTTCTGACGAATGGCGTGAAGTGTTTGATGCACTACCGAAAGTAGAAGGTGTAGATGTCGATGTAAAACATTCCGACATAAGAGCACAATTTGCCGAGCTTGCGAAAAACAAGCATAAAGAAGTAGTCGTTGCAGCAGGTGGCGCATCTGATGCAAAACAGGTTAGGGTTCTGCAATTAATTAATGCATACCGTTTCCGTGGTCACCAAAATGCAAACCTTGACCCATTAGGTTTGTGGCAGCGTGAAAAAGTACGTGATTTAACACTTGAACACCACGATTTAACGGATTCTGACCTAGATAAAGAATTCAACGTAGGGTCATTTGCTTCAGGCAGTGACACTATGAAACTAAAAGACTTATATGCAGCACTTAAGAAAACCTACTGTGGTTCGATTGGCGCTGAATATATGCATATCACGTCTACAGAAGAAAAACGTTGGTTACAACAGCGTTTAGAATCTAACTTTGCCCAGCCTCAATTTAGCAACGAAACTAAGTTACGCATCTTAAAAGGCCTAACGGCTGCTGATGGTCTTGAAAAATACCTAGGTGCTAAATTCCCAGGTGCAAAACGTTTCTCACTAGAAGGTGGTGATGCGCTAGTACCTATGCTTAAAGAATTAATTCACAGAGCAGGGGAAAGTGGTCAGGAAGAAGCCGTTATTGGTATGGCGCACCGTGGTCGTTTAAACGTTTTAGTTAACGTACTTGGTAAAAACCCTCAGGTTCTGTTTGATGAATTCGCTGGTAAATATGGCGAATTAGCAGGTTCTGGTGACGTTAAATATCACATGGGTTACTCATCTGATTTCGCAACTACGGGCGGCAACGTGCACATGGCACTTGCGTTTAACCCGTCGCATTTAGAAATCGTTAATCCGGTGGTAATGGGTTCAGTACGTGCACGTTTAGACCGTTTAGGCTGTACGAATGGCTCAAAAGCACTACCTATCACTATTCACGGTGACTCGGCAATTGCTGGCCAAGGTGTGGTTCAAGAAACATTCAACCTATCACAAACACGCGCATTCAGTGTTGGCGGTTCGATTCGTATCGTTGTAAACAACCAAGTTGGTTTTACAACTTCTAAACAAGAAGACGTTCGCTCAACTGAATACTGTACTGATATCGCGAAAATGGTGCAGGCACCTATTTTCCACGTAAATTCAGACGACCCAGAAGCAGTTGCTTTTGTAACGCAACTTGCGCTTGATTTCCGAAACAAGTTTAAGCGTGACGTAGTAATTGACTTAGTATGTTACCGTCGTCATGGTCACAACGAAGCGGATGAGCCAAATGCGACTCAGCCGTTAATGTATCAGAAAATCAAAAAGCACCCTGTGCCGCGTCAGATTTACGCTGATACGCTCGTGTCTCAAGGCGTATTAAGTGCTGATGAAGCAAAAGCGCTTGCTGATAACTACCGTAACGGTTTAGACAACGGTGTGTGTGTTGTTGATGAAATTCAACCAGACACAAAACACTCATCAGATTGGTCTAAGTTTGTGGGTCACGATTGGGACGTTGCATACGATCCAGCGCTGCCGCTTGATAAGCTGAAAGCATTGGGTGAATCAGTTGCTAATTACCCTGAAAACCACAAAGCACAGTCTCGCGTTAAGAAAATTTACGATGATCGTAAAGCGATGGCAGCGGGCGAAAAGCCGCTAGACTGGGGTATGGCTGAGACACTTGCTTATGCATCACTAGTAGACGAAGGTACAGATATTCGTATTACCGGTCAGGATTCTGGTCGTGGTACGTTCTTCCACCGCCATGCAGTAGTGCACAACCAAGCAGATGCTTCTACCTATTTGCCGCTACAAAATATTCGCCCTGAACAAGGCGCGTTTGAAGTGTACGATTCGGTACTATCTGAAGAAGCGGTACTTGCGTTTGAATACGGTTATGCAACAGCAGAACCAACATCGCTTGTATGTTGGGAAGCGCAGTTCGGTGACTTTGCCAACGGCGCACAGGTTGTATTTGACCAATTCTTAAGTTCTGGTGAGCAAAAGTGGGGCCGTTTATGTGGCTTAACTATATTGCTACCGCATGGCTATGAAGGCCAAGGTCCAGAGCACAGCTCTGCACGTTTAGAGCGCTTCTTACAGCTATGTGCTGACCACAATATGCAAGTATGTGTGCCGTCAACGCCAGCTCAGGTTTACGCAATGATCCGTCGTCAATCAGTTAGACCACTTCGTCGTCCATTGATTGTTATGACACCTAAATCATTACTGCGTCACCCACTTGCTGTTTCAAGCCTTGAAGAGCTTTCAACGGGTGTATTCAACAATATGATTGATGAAATCGATGATATTGATGCAAGCAAAGTTGAGCGTGTTGTGTTCTGTAGTGGTAAGGTTTATTACGAGCTACTGCAACAGCGTCGTGAACAAGAGCTAAACAATGTTGCTATTGTACGTGTTGAGCAATTGTACCCATTCCCACATGCGGAAATGGAAACAATTATGCAGCGCTACCAACATGTTAAAGATTTTGTATGGTGTCAAGAAGAGCCGCAAAACCAAGGTGCTTGGTACTGCTCGCAACACCATTTCTGGGAAGCAATTCCACAAGGTGCTAACTTAAGCTATGCAGGTCGTAAGGCATCAGCTTCGCCAGCATGTGGTTATATGTCAACCCATACTAAAGAACAAACTGCGTTGATCGCCGACGCTCTAACAATTAAAAAATAAGGAATAAGAGATGACAACCGAAATTAAGGTTCCTGTTCTTCCTGAATCTGTTGCAGATGCAACAGTTGCAACTTGGCACGTGAACGTTGGTGATACAGTTAGCCGCGATCAAAACCTTGTTGATATTGAAACAGATAAAGTAGTGTTAGAAGTAGTTGCACCGGAAGATGGTGTGATTACAGAAATTTCTCAAACGGAAGGTGCAACGGTACTTGGTGAACAAGTGATTGCACTATTAGGTGCGGCAGATGCAGCAGCTGCGCCAGCAGAAACAACAGCAGCGCCAGTAGCGGCGCCAGCAGCAGAAGGTAAAGAAGTGGATATTAAAGTTCCTGTACTTCCAGAATCAGTAGCAGACGCTACGATTGCAACATGGCATGTTCAACCAGGTGAAGCGGTAAGCCGTGACCAAAACCTAGTAGACATCGAAACTGACAAAGTTGTTCTTGAAGTTGTAGCGCCAGAAGATGGTGTAATGGGTGATCACATTCACGCAGAAGGCGACACAGTACTTGGCGAACAAGTAATCGGTAAACTAGTTGCAGGTGCAGCACCTGCGGCGGCAGCGCCTGCAGCAACAGCTGAAGCACCAGCAGCATCTGATGAAAATTCAGACGTATTAACACCTTCTGTTCGTCGTTTAATTGCAGAAAAAGGCCTTGATGCTTCACAAATCAAAGGTTCTGGTAAAGGCGGTCGTATCACTAAAGAAGACGTAGACGCGTTCTTAAAAGCACCAGCAGCTAAATCAGCAGCACCTGCGGCCGCAGCACCAGCTGTTGCACTTGGTGAGCGTACGCAAAAGCGTGTTCCTATGACACGTCTTCGTAAGACAATTGCAAACCGTCTTCTTGAAGCTAAGAATTCAACAGCAATGCTTACAACGTTTAACGAAGTAAACATGAAACCAATCATGGATCTTCGTAAGCAATACAAAGATGTATTTGAAGAGCGTCACGGCATCCGTTTAGGTTTCATGTCTTTCTATGTGAAAGCAGTTACTGAAGCGCTTAAGCGTTTCCCTGAAGTAAACGCGTCTATCGACGGTGATGACATTGTTTATCACAACTACTTCGATATCAGCATTGCAGTTTCTACGCCGCGCGGTCTAGTAACTCCAGTACTTCGTGACTGTGACAAGCTGTCAGTTGCTGAGATTGAAAAAGGTATTCGTGAACTAGCACTTAAAGGTCGTGACGGTAAACTTACTGTTGATGACATGACAGGTGGTAACTTCACGATTACTAACGGCGGTGTGTTTGGTTCACTACTTTCAACGCCAATCATCAACTTACCGCAATCATCTATTCTTGGTATGCACAAAATCCAAGATCGTCCAATGGCGGTAAATGGTAAAGTTGAAATTTTACCTATGATGTATCTAGCACTATCGTATGACCACCGTCAAATCGATGGTAAAGAATCAGTTGGTTTCTTGGTTACAATTAAGGAACTACTAGAAGATCCAACGCGTTTATTATTAGACGTATAATAGATTTGGATTAAAAAATAAGCTGTGGAGTGATTCGCAGCTTTTTTTTTGCGCCTTTGGTCGTACTGGGGTTTTCATACCTGATTGGTGCGACTATACTAGGTGCGCAATTTGGGATGGTTGAACAACGGTTCAACCCTTTACGTAATACAATTGGAAAAGCATCATGAATTTGCATGAGTATCAGGCAAAGAAATTATTTGCCGACTATGGTTTACCAGTTTCTGAGGGTTATGCATGTGACACTCCTCAGGAAGCTGCAGAAGCTGCTGATAAAATTGGCGGTGACAAGTGGGTTGTTAAATGTCAGGTTCACGCAGGTGGACGTGGTAAAGCGGGCGGTGTAAAGCTTGCTGACAGCAAAGAAGAAATCAAAGAATTTGCACAAAACTGGTTAGGTAAAAACTTAGTTACTTACCAAACTGACGAAAATGGTCAGCCAGTAGCTAAAATCCTTGTTGAAAGCTGCACAGATATCGCTAACGAATTATACCTTGGCGCTGTAGTAGACCGTGCTTCTCGTAAAGTTGTTTTCATGGCATCTACTGAAGGTGGCGTTGAAATCGAACAAGTTGCTGAAGAAACACCAGAACTAATTCACAAAGCTGAGATCGATCCACTAGTAGGTCCTCAAGCTTACCAGGCACGTGAACTAGGCTTCAAACTAGGTTTAAACCCTACACAAATGAAGCAGTTTGTTAAGATCTTCATGGGTCTTGCTAACATGTTCAACGACCATGATTTCGCACTATTAGAAATCAACCCATTAGTAATCACTGACGAAGGTAACCTTCACTGTCTAGACGGTAAAATCGGTGTAGATGGTAATGCTTTATACCGTCAGCCTAAAATCCGTGAAATGCACGATCCGTCACAAGAAGACGAGCGTGAAGCACACGCAGCTCAGTGGGAACTGAACTACGTAGCACTAGACGGTAACGTTGGTTGTATGGTTAACGGTGCTGGCCTTGCAATGGGTACGATGGACATCGTAAACCTACACGGCGGCAAGCCAGCTAACTTCCTAGACGTAGGTGGCGGCGCGACGAAAGAGCGTGTAGCTGAAGCATTCAAGATCATCTTATCTGATGACAATGTTAAAGCAGTACTAGTTAACATCTTCGGTGGTATCGTACGTTGTGACATGATCGCAGAAGGTATCATTGGTGCAGTTAAAGAAGTTGGTGTAAATGTACCTGTAGTTGTACGTTTAGAAGGTACTAACGCTGATCTTGGTCGTGACGTTCTTGCTAACTCTGGCCTTGACATCATCGCAGCTGAGTCACTAACTGACGCTGCTGAGAAAGTTGTTGCTGCTGCGGAGGGCAAATAATGTCTGTATTAATTAACAAAGATACTAAAGTAATCTGTCAGGGTTTCACTGGCGGCCAAGGTACTTTCCACTCAGAGCAAGCGCTTGAGTACGGTACACAAATGGTTGGTGGTGTTTCTCCAGGTAAAGGTGGTCAAACTCACCTAGGTCTTCCTGTATTTAACACAGTACGTGAAGCGGTAGAATCTACTGGTGCAACTGCATCTGTAATCTACGTTCCAGCACCTTTCTGTAAAGATGCAATCCTTGAAGCTATCGATGCAGGTATCGAGCTAATCGTTTGTATCACTGAAGGTATTCCAACGCTAGACATGGTTGACGTTAAAGTTAAGCTTGACGAAACTGGCGTTCGCATGATTGGTCCAAACTGCCCAGGTGTTATCACTCCGGGTGAAACTAAAATTGGTATTATGCCTGGTCACATCCACAAGCCAGGTAAAGTAGGTATCGTATCACGTTCTGGTACACTTACTTACGAAGCTGTTAAGCAAACAACTGATGCTGGTTTCGGTCAATCAACATGTGTTGGTATCGGTGGTGACCCAATCCCAGGTACTAACTTCATCGACGTTCTTGAAATGTTCGAAAAAGATCCACAAACTGAAGCGATCGTAATGATTGGTGAGATCGGTGGTACAGCTGAAGAAGAAGCTGCTGAATACATTAAAGCTAATGTAACTAAGCCTGTAGTTTCTTACATCGCTGGTGTTACTGCTCCTCCAGGTAAGCGTATGGGTCACGCTGGTGCGATTATCGCTGGCGGTAAAGGTACAGCTGACGAGAAATTCGCAGCGCTAGAAGCAGCAGGCGTTAAAACTGTTCGTTCACTAGCTGATATCGGTAAAGCACTAGCTGAGAAAACTGGCTGGTAATTTACCTATCGTTTAAAAAAGGCTGCATCTGCAGCCTTTTTTATTGGATAATTTTCTTAGTTCGTTTAGAAAGGCACTAATTGATACTCTTCGACACTGTATTTTTGCATTATCTTTTTATAAGAGCCTGACTTAAAGGCATTTCCGATTGCTTTATTCACAATGGAAAGGATTACATCTCTTTTTGGGTTTGTTTTGCCTACCGCAATATGTGCGGTATAAGTTTCAATCTTCTTTTCGTTAAACACTATTCGTTTATTTAAAGTGTGTAATTCATTATGTAATAAGTAGTCGCCATAACTACGTGACATGACAAATCCTTGTAATTTTTGATTACTCAATAACAGCAAGCCTTCTTGTGCTGTAGTAACTTTAATTTGTTTATTTTGGTCGAGAAAAGTTAATTGACTATAATTATTTAGTAGTCGCACTGAGCCAAAGGGGGCAAGTGGATCAGAGCGATGATTTTGAAATATGCCAAACTGATCTTGGCCAATAGCAATGCTTAAAGATGCCCAACTTTCTCTACCTTTGAAATTTGCTGCCAAAAATAACCCGTCACTTTTCCCTTTTTTTACTGATTCTTTGGCTCTTGCCCAAGGGGAAACATTGGTTTTTACTTCATAACCTATATTATTAAGTTCGACATTTAGTATTTCCCAAGAAGCTGCGTAAAAAGGGTAATCTTTTATCATTTTTAGATGGTCATGACCAACCGCAAAGGTAATAGAATTTGAAGCTGTGACTGAACAGCTCACAATAAACAACAATGCAAATAGTATTTTCACAAATTAAACAACTTTTATGATATGTAATTCTTAATGTAGCGTTATTTTTTTAACCTTGCAAAGTGATTGGAGCTAGTCGCTGAGCCTTTTATTTGTAATAATTAGGCCGTTAATTTATTTAATGAATATAGGAAAATTTCGCAATGGCGGAAGCAGAAAATCGAGCAACAAACTTTATCACTAATTTAATTGATAAAGATTTAGCATCAGGAAAACATGCAGCAACACATACACGTTTTCCACCAGAGCCGAATGGTTTTTTACATATTGGTCACGCAAAGTCTATCTGCCTAAACTTTGGTATTGCACAAGACTATAAAGGCCTATGTAACTTACGTTTTGATGATACGAACCCAGAAAAAGAAGACATCGATTACGTAAACTCAATTCAACAAGATGTTAAATGGCTTGGTTTTAACTGGGATGGCGATATTTGTTATTCGTCAAACTACTTTGACGAGTTATACGGCTACGCGGTAGAGCTAATTGAAAAAGGCTTAGCGTACGTCTGTTTCTTATCACCAGATGAAGCGCGCGAATACCGTGGTACTTTAACAGAAGCAGGTAAAAACAGCCCTTACCGTGATACCAGTGTTGAAGAAAACTTAGCGCTTTTCGAAAAAATGAAAAATGGTGAGTTTAAAGAAGGCGAATGTGTTCTACGTGCAAAAATTGATATGGCGAGCTCATTCATGGTGCTACGCGATCCAATTATTTATCGTATTCGTTTTGCACATCACCACCAAACAGGTGACAAGTGGTGCATCTACCCAATGTACGATTTCACACACTGTATTTCAGATGCGTTAGAGGGTATTACTCACTCACTTTGTACGCTTGAATTCCAAGATAACCGCCGTCTATACGATTGGGTGTTAGATAACATTTCACTTGAATGTCATCCGCAACAAATTGAGTTTTCTCGTTTAAATCTTGAATACACACTAATGAGTAAGCGTAAGTTAAATGCATTAGTTGAAGAAAAGCACGTAGAAGGTTGGGATGACCCGCGTATGCCTACAATTGCGGGTTTAAAGCGTCGTGGTTATACACCTGCTTCGGTACGCGAATTCTGTAAGCGTATTGGCGTTACAAAACAAGATAATATGGTAGAAATGGGCATGTTAGAAGCATGTATCCGTGATGACCTAAACGAAAATGCACCGCGTGCAATGGCAGTACTTGATCCGATTAAAGTCGTAATCGAAAATTTCCCAGAAGATAAAGTGGAAGAATTGACTGTTCAAAATCATCCAAATATCGAAGAAATGGGCACGCGTATCGTACCTTTCACGCGTGAAGTATTTATTGAGCGTGAAGACTTCCGTCTTGAGGCGAACAAAAAATATAAACGTTTAGTGCTGGGTAAAGAAGTGCGTTTACGTGGTGCGTATGTTATTAAGGCGGAACGTGTTGACCAAGACGAAGCAGGCAACATTACTACTATTTACTGTACATACGACGATGAAACACTGGGTAAAAATCCAAGTGATGGTCGTAAAGTAAAAGGCGTTATTCACTGGGTAAGTGCAAGCCAAGGTGTTCCAGCAGAAGTACGTTTATACGACCGTTTATTTACTGTGCCTAACCCGGCAGCGGAAGAGGACTTTGTCACAGTATTGAACTCAGAGTCTTTAGTACGTTTAACTTCTGCGGTTGTTGAGCCAGCACTTGCCAATGCAGAAGCTGAAGTAGGTTACCAGTTTGAACGTACAGGCTATTTCTGTCGAGATAGTAAAGCAGAAGGGTTAGTATTTAACCGTACTGTTGGCTTACGTGATTCTTGGGCGAAAGAAGAAAACAAAGCCTAATTTCAAAAAAGGATATGGGTTATACCTATCCTTTTTAAAAGACACAAAAAAAGCGCTGTGATAACACAGCGCTTTTTTATGATCTTACAATTATGATTTAACTAGGTTAATAATTGCTTCAATCGCGTTATCTAGGTCAATAAGTTCTTTTTCACCTGTAATACGATTTTTGTATTCGATTTGATTGTTATCTAGATTACGCTCACCGATCACTAACGTATGCGGTACGCCAACTAATTCCATATCGTTAAACATTACGCCTGGGCGTTCTTTACGATCATCAAATAATACATCAATACCAGCAGCTTGAAGATCTGCGTATAACTTGTCGGCAATCTCTGGAATACGATGCGACTTGTGCATATTCATTGGTACGATTGCCAGCTCAAACGGAGCAAGGGCAGTCGGCCATTTAATACCGTATTGGTCGTGGTTTTGTTCGATTGCAGCAGCAACGATGCGCGAAACACCGATACCATAACAACCCATGGTCATAATTTGGTTTTTACCGCTTTCAGCAAGTACGCCTGCTTTCATTGCCTCAGAGTACTTTGTGCCAAGCTGGAAAATATGACCAACTTCAATACCACGTTTGATATTTAATACGCCTTTACCACATGGGCTAGGATCGCCTTCCACAACATTACGAATATCTTCAACTGTGTAGTCGGTAACGTCACGGTCAAAGTTAATGCCACTGTAGTGAACACCATCTTCATTCGCACCCGCAACAAAATCCGCCATTACAGCCGCTGAACGGTCAACAATAATTGGCATATTTAAACCAACCGGACCAAGGGAACCTGGCTTTGCACCCGTTGCTTTAACGATGTCTTCTTCCGTTGCAAACTCAAGTGGTGAATCAACCAGTGTTAGCTTTTCAGCTTTAAGCTCATTAAGTTCATGATCGCCACGTACGACGAGTGCAACTAGACCACGTTCTTCGTTCTCATTTGGCGCGCCGTAGGCAATTAACGTCTTAACGCCGCGGTGTGGTTTAACACCATGCTGCTGTTTTAGATCTTCAATTGTTTTTGCATTAGGCGTATCGAAACGGTTTAGCTCTTTTGCTGGTGCAGGGCGTTCGATACTTGGTGCTACCGCTTCTGCTTTTTCAATATTCGCGGCGTAGTCTGACTCTGAGCTAAATGCGATGGCATCTTCACCAGATTCTGCAAGTACGTGGAATTCATGCGAAACTGAGCCACCGATTGAACCAGTATCTGCAATTACTGGGCGGTAATCTAACCCTAAACGCTCAAAAACATTACAGTATGCTTGGTGCATTTTCTTATACGTTTCATTTAAGCATTCTTCACTTAAATGGAAAGAATAGGCATCTTTCATGGTGAATTCGCGCGCGCGCATTACACCAAAACGTGGGCGAACTTCATCGCGTACTTTAGTCTGGATTTGATAAAGATTTACCGGCAGTTGTTTGTAACTGCTAATCTCTTTACGAACAAATTCAGTAATAACTTCTTCGTGTGTAGGACCTAACGCAAAAGGACGGTTGTGACGGTCATTAATACGCAGTAATTCTGGGCCAAATTGCTCCCAACGACCAGACTCTTGCCAAAGGTCGGCTGGCTGGATAATGGGCATTAACATTTCAATCGCACCGGCTTTGTTCATTTCTTCACGAACAATGTTTTCTACTTTACGTAGTACTTTTAAACCACTTGGTAACCAAGTGTATAAACCCGATGCTAGTTTGCGGATCATTCCCGCGCGTAACATAAGCTGATGGCTGATAATTTCTGCATCAGATGGCGTTTCTTTTAACGTCGCTAAAATATATTGACTAGTACGCATTTGCTTTCCGAAATGTTAAATCTATTTTTATAAGGTAAGGCGCTAAGTTTATCAGTGTATGTAAAAATTCAAAAGCCTTACTATGCTGGCTTTTCGCTATTTTTACTAATTTCTAATACGGTAACGTCGCTTTCAATCACTTGCCATTTAATATTTAAATCAAACAAGCTCATGCCGTATTCTTGTAACCCGGCTTTCGTTTTTTTATAGGCCGGTCGTGGGTCTTGTTTTAATACCTTCTCAATAAAGCTTTGTAGCTCAGGGTAAAGTGCCGAGTTATTCTCACAAAACGCAATGGCTTTATCTGCAAACTCAATGACTAATGGCGTTTCTGGGCGCGTATCTGCAAACCCTGCAGTTGCGTTTGGTAGGCTATCGGAATAGGGCAAGTAGGGCTTGATATCAAGAATCGGTGTACCATCTAGTAAGTCAATACCTGACAGCTCAAGCCAAAGTTGACCATGTTCATAGTGCACACCTTCGAGTTTAACCGCACTCATACCAATGCCATTTGGTCTAAAGGTGGCGCGGGTTGCAAACACTCCTTTTTTATCGTTGCCGCCTAAACGAGGTGGGCGAACTAATGGCGACCAGCCTTTATCGGCCGTTTCATGAAAACGAAAAATCAGCCAAACATGGCTAAAGTCTTCAATACCACGGACAAACTCTTCACGATTAAACTCACCAACAAATTTGCACTTGGCTTTTGCTTCTGGAATAAGGCGAGGCTGGCGAGGTATCGCAAATTTTTGTTTATAGGGAGATTCGATAAAGGCAATTGGACTTAATTGGTAGTCATTCATAACACTAACAAACTTAAATAGGCACTGTAAAAGCGCCTATTTTGCCATAAAACGTGTTGAATAAAATTATTCTTCTTTCATTTCTTGTTCGAACACTTTTTCCGCTTGCAGTGACATGTCTTTCATCTTCTGCGCGTATTTTTGAATACGCTTTTCATTTGCGGTTTTTGCTTCAAAGGCAGGAACCGGTACAGGGTAACCAGCTTGATCCGTAGCGACAAAATTGATGATGCAATTATTCGATTCTACCATCTGCCCAGATTTCGGATCGCCACAGCGAACAGCGATAAATATTTGCATACTGGTTTTACCTGTATTAGCTATTTTGGCTTCAACTTCAACAAGTTGCCCAACAAGAATAGGGCGATGGAATTTTATTGCCGCAACTGATACGGTAACACAGTAATGACCACTCCACAGCGCTGCACAAGCATAACCCGCTTGGTCAATCCACTTCATAACAATGCCACCGTGTACTTTACCGCCAAAGTTAACGTCGGTAGGTTCTGCCAAAAATCTAAATGTAACGCTGTCTTTATCCATAATTACTTGATAATCAGTGTGTTGTTTATTGAGTATTAGCGATAACTAAGGTTTTAACAAGTAATAAAAAAGGCATGCTCACGTGGGAGAGCATGCCTTTGACAAATACAATTGGAAATTACATATTCGGGTAATTTGGTCCGCCAGCACCTTCAGGTGTGACCCAAGTAATGTTTTGACTCGGATCTTTAATATCGCAAGTTTTACAGTGGATGCAGTTTTGCGAATTAATAACGAACGTTGGTTGACCTTCAACTTCGTTAATTTCATATACGCCTGCTGGACAATAGCGCTGTGCAGGCTCATTGTACTCAGATAAGTTTTTACCAAGCGGTATTGTATTATCTGCCAGTTTCAAGTGACATGGCTGATCTTCTTCATGGTTTGTGCTTGATAAAAACACTGAACTTAGTTTATCAAAACTAAGTGTGCCATCGGGTTTTGCATAGTTAATTTCCGAATGGCGACTAGCTGGTTCAAGGCAGGCATGATCAGGTGTGTCATCTTTAAAGCTAAATGGTAAACCGCCATTAAATAAGTTTTGGTCAATGGTGTTATACATACCGCCAAAAAACTTACCTAGCTTATGCATTGCTGGGCCAAAGTTTTTGCTGCTGTTTAATTCTTGATAAAGCCATGAATTCTCAAAACGCGATGCAAAGTCATCGAGCTCTGTATTAGCTTTATTTTCCTGTATCGCAGTGAAGATACTTTCCGCGGCCAGCATGCCTGACTTCATTGCGGTGTGATTACCTTTAATCTTGGCAAAATTAAGCGTACCAGCATTACAGCCAACTAACACACCACCTGGAAACGTCATTTTCGGTAATGAGTTTAAACCACCTTTTGCGATGGCCCGTGCGCCATAAGCTATGCGTTTACCGTGTTTCAGTGTATCTGCAAACACTGGGTGGTGTTTCATGCGCTGAAATTCATCAAACGGTGACAGGTGCGGATTGCTGTAGTTTAAATCAATGATTAAACCAACAACCACTTGATTGTCATCGCCATGATACATATAAGAGCCGCCGCCGGTATCTTTATCAAGTGGCCAGCCTGCACCATGTACAACAAGCCCGGGTTTATGGTGTTCGCTCGGAATTTCCCAGATTTCTTTAAACCCTAAACCATAATGTTGTGGTGACTTACCTTCATCTAGTTTAAATGTACTGATCAGCTCTTTGCCTAAATGGCCGCGGCAACCTTCAGCAAAAATAGTGTATTTAGCGCGAAGTTCCATACCTGGCATAAAGCCATCTTTTTCTTCGCCAGATTCACTTACGCCCATATCACCTGTGATTATGCCTTTTACCGCATCATCTTCAATTATCAGTGAATGCGCACTAAACCCTGGAAAGATTTCTACACCTAGGTTTTCTGCTTGTTGTGCTAAAAAGCGACATACATTACCCATGGAAACGATGTAGTTGTCGTCATTATGGAACGTTTTTGGCGTGGCAAAAGCAGGTAGCTTTTTCGCACTACGTTCATCATTGAACCAATAAATGTCATCTTGACTCACTTTAGTATTAAGTGGGGCGCCAAGTTCTTGCCAATTTGGTAGTAATTCATTAAGTGCACGGGGTTCAAATACCGCGCCTGATAAGATATGAGCTCCGACCTCTGAACCTTTTTCAACCACACAAATCATTAATTCTTGTTCATTTTCTTGTGCTAGTTGTGCCAGTTTTATAGCGCTTGATAAGCCCGCAGGCCCAGCGCCTACAATAACTACATCAAACTCCATGGTTTCACGTTGTACCATGATATTGCCCCTGTTGAATTAAGCTGGTCTTTGTTAACCAAATAACCTGTTATTGGCTTTAGCATATTTTAGGTTGACGTTTACGTCAACAGGAAGTAGCCTTAAAACCAAATAACGGTTAAATAAGTTTACCTAGGTTTACGTACACGTAAACATTAAAGGAGAGGTTATGAAAATCCTAGTTCCGGTCAAACGAGTGATCGACTATAACGTAAAAGCGCGCGTAAAAGCCGACAATAGTGATGTTGATCTTAATAATGTAAAAATGGCCCTTAACCCATTTTGTGAAATCGCGGTGGAAGAAGCTATCCGCATTAAAGAAGCAGGCAATGCAACTGAAGTTGTCGTTGTATCAATTGGCGATAAGGCTTGCCAAGAACAGCTTCGTACAGCACTTGCTCTCGGTGCAGACAAAGCAATCCAAATTGACACCAGCGAACGTTTGGAGTCGCTGCATGTAGCTAAGCTACTTGCCAAAGTTGTAGAGCAAGAAAACCCAGAGTTAGTCATTTTAGGTAAACAAGCGATTGATTCTGATAACAACCAAACAGGTCAGATGCTTGCCGCGCTAACAAACCGTGCACAAGCAACATTTGCCTCAGAAGTTGTAGTTGATGGCGATAAGCTTAATGTGACACGTGAAGTTGATGGTGGTTTACAAACAATTGTAGTTAACTTACCAGCGGTTGTGACTACGGATCTTCGCTTGAATGAACCTCGTTATGCAACGCTTCCTAATATTATGAAGGCTAAGCGCAAGCCGCTTGATGTATTAACCGCAGCGGATCTTGGTGTTGATGTTACGCCGCGTATTACAACCTTAAAAGTAGAAGAGCCAAGCAAGCGTGAAGCAGGCGAAATTGTCGCAGACGTAGCAACGCTAGTTGAAAAACTAAAAAATGAAGCGAAGGTGATCTAATGTCAGTACTTATTATTGCAGAGCACGAACATGGCGTGCTTAAAAACGATACAGCTAAAGTAGTTTCAGCCACGCAAAAACTCGGTAAGTCGATCACAGTTTTAGTTGCAGGCTTTAATGTAGCCGCAGTAGCAGAAGCTGCAAGCAAAATTGAAGGTGTATCAAATGTGATTGTTGCCGATAATGCAGCATTAGAGCATCAACTTGCAGAAAATATGGCAGATCTTGTTGTCGATTTAGCAGGTGATTATTCACATATTTTCGCAGCTGCAACCACAACAGGCAAAAACTTTATGCCGCGAGTGGCTGCACTGTTAGACAAAGTGCAAATTTCTGACATTATCGAAGTGATTGACGAAAATACATTTAAGCGTCCAATTTATGCTGGTAATGCAATTGCTACGGTACAAAGTAGTGAAGATAAACACATTGTTACGGTACGTTCGAGTGCGTTTGATGTAGCAGGTGAGCAAGCGCCAGTAGCTGTTTCATCGTTTGATGCAGTTAAAGAGAACGCGCTAAGCAGTTTTGTTTCACAACAAGAAACAGAAAGTGAACGCCCAGAACTTACCGCAGCAGATGTGATCATCTCAGGTGGCCGTGGTATGCAAAATGGCGAAAACTTTGCATTGTTAAATGGTATCGCAGACAAACTTGGTGCAGCGATTGGTGCATCGCGTGCAGCTGTTGACGCCGGCTTTGTACCAAACGACATGCAAGTAGGGCAGACAGGTAAAATTGTTGCGCCGCAGCTTTATATCGCGGTAGGTATTAGCGGTGCAATTCAGCATCTCGCAGGTATGAAAGACTCTAAAGTGATTGTTGCAATCAACAAAGATCCCGACGCACCAATCTTCCAAGTTGCCGATTATGGTCTAGTTGCTGATCTATTTGATGTACTTCCAGAATTAGAAGCATCTTTGTAACAACACAAGCTTATTCCAATTGTAAAAGCCTTGCTTCTTTAGCAAGGCTTTTTTTATGGTTCTTTTTAATTTAATTCTCTAACCCTAGGTTGATTCGCCACAAAACACTATACGTGTAAAAACTTGCGTGAGCAGATTATTGATTATCATGTGCTTTATAAGCCTGTTGATGTAGCAGATTACTAGGGTCTGTTGACCTTTCAAGTTCGTTTTTGCAGCAGTTTGATTGGGTTTTATACAAGGCGGAGGCTGCGTGGCATAGTTATTCTATGTGAGCCAGCGAAAAGCCAATCAAGCGCTGCCGAACGGTTCTTTTGAGCGCATTTTTCTCATTGTTGCCTATATGGATGTAGGTAAGGGGCGTGAGCAGGACGCGGAAGCTTTGCACGATATTCGCTTAGATTACTAGGCCACACATCGAGCGCCGCGATAAAAGCACGCTCAAACAGAACAAAAATAGAACAGCAAAAATCAACAGACCCTAGGCTAAAATGACAAAAACAAAAAAACCGGCATTTGCCGGTTTTTCATTACGTGTACTTAATTAAACGATACGCGTTTAGTAAGTAGCTGAACCTTTTGTACGCGGGAAGGCGATAACGTCACGTACGTTACCCATACCTGTTACGTAAGCTACAAGGCGTTCAAAACCCAGGCCGAAACCTGAGTGAGGAACAGTACCGTACTTACGTAAATCGCGATACCAAGAGTAATCTTCTTTGTCTAAGCCCATTTCTTCTAAACGCGCATCAAGTACGTCTAGACGTTCTTCACGTTGTGAGCCGCCAATGATTTCACCGATACCAGGTGCAACAACGTCCATTGCCGCTACTGTTTTGCCGTCTTCGTTTTGACGCATATAGAAGGCTTTAATGTCTTTCGGGTAGTTTTTAATAACTACTGGTGCATTAAAGTGCTCTTCTGCAAGATAGCGCTCGTGCTCTGATTGTAAATCCACACCCCATTCAACTGGGAATTCGAATTTCTTGCCACAGCCTTTAAGAATTTCAACAGCGTCTGTGTAGTCAACTTGTGCGAAATCTTTTTCAACAAAGTCTTCTAAACGTGAAATAGCGGTTTTCTCAACACGTTGTGCAAAGAATTCCATGTCATCACGGCGCTCTTCAAGTACTGCTTTAAATACGTATTTCAGCATGTCTTCTGCAAGTGCGGCAATATCGTTAAGATCTGCAAATGCTACTTCAGGCTCAACCATCCAGAATTCAGCTAAGTGACGAGAGGTATTTGAGTTTTCAGCACGGAATGTTGGGCCAAAAGTGTAGATTTTTGACATTGCTGAACAGTAAGTTTCGCCGTTTAGCTGGCCAGATACTGTTAAAAATGCTTCTTTACCAAAGAAGTCTTCGCTGTAATCTACATCGCCTTTATCAGTGCGTGGTAAGTTTTGCATATCGAGTGTTGATACGCGGAACATTTCGCCCGCACCTTCACAGTCACTTGCTGTGATAATAGGTGTAGAAATCCAAACGTAACCACGCTCATGGTAAAAACGGTGAATTGCTTGTGATAAGCAGTTACGAACACGCGTTACTGCACCGATAATATTAGTGCGAGGACGTAAATGTGCGTGTTCACGTAAATATTCAATACTGTGACGCTTTGCAGCCATAGGGTATGTATCTGGGTTTTCTACCCAACCTACTACTTCTACCGATTCCGCTTGAATCTCAAACGATTGGCCTTGGCCTTGTGATTCTACGATTGTACCAACAACCGTTACTGAACAGCCTGCGGTAAGCTTGGTCACTTCTTCATAATTATTGAGTGAATTCGGTACCACAGCTTGAATAGGATCGAAACAACTACCGTCATGAACGGCTAAAAAAGAGATTCCTGCTTTTGAATCGCGACGTGTGCGGATCCAACCTTTAATAGTAACGGTTGCACCTACTTCTACACGGCCTTTCAAAAGGTCTGTGATAGCTATATGGCTCATTTTCACTCCAATGATTAAAATGCCTAAATAAATTCTTGTTGTTCTTACTTAGCATGCGCTAAGAAAGTTTGTTATCTTACCTGTGAAAGAAAAATAAAAAAACAGCAAATTTCCCGATAATGTGTAATATGCTTAAAAATAGTGAAATTTCATTGAATAACTGACGCGTATGATAAAAGAAAGGCGCAGCAAATCACCTGTAAGGCAAAACGTATTACATGCGTTATCAATTATCGCGTGGTTTTTCTTTTTGCTTGCGCTGATTATGTTTCACTACGCAAGACCAGAGCTTGAATATGGCATTATCCGTTATTTTGGTTTATCGCATCGTGATCATTGGTTGATGACGCCACGTAACCTGCTGATTCTTTTTTTAATCTTAACTGGTATTATATCGAGTATTTCAATCATCATGCGTCAGCGTTACAACCGCCGCAGTGATGATAGTATCGCGGTTAATCAGATCAGTTTATTAGTTATTTGTATTATTTGTTTATTGGTAATTTTGTTTAGATGAAACAAGTGTTTATTTTAAGGGGTCTGCCAGGCGCAGGGAAAAGTCATTACGCTCAGAGTTTGTGTGATGAAATGGTAAATGGCGATGAAGGCCAATTTGTAATTTGCTCAACCGACGATTTTTTTATCAGTGATGGTCAATATCGTTTTGATAAAGCCAAGCTAAGTGAATACCACAACCTTAATTTAGCGCGTTTTATACGTGCGTTGAGCCAGCAAATTCCGTTGGTGATTTTGGATAACACCAACATTAAAAAGTGGGAATTTATTGCGTATGCTGAAGCGGCGCACGCGCTTGGTTATCAAGTTAAAGAAGTGGTTGTGGGTGAAATTAAAGATAAAGCGATGCAGCACCTTTATTATCAGCGCAACATTCATAAAGTACCGCTAAAAACCATCAATAAAATGGCTTACCTATTTGAATGGTAAGCCATTAGGCCTTAAATCCTACAAAATCGATTTAATCGCATTACACATTTTGATGATTGACTCATCTTGCATTATGTAAGGCGGCATCATATAAATCAGTTTGCCAAACGGCCTTAACCACACGCCTTGTTCAATGAGCTGTTTTTGCACTTTGGCAACGTCAACCGCTTGCTTCATTTCGACAACACCAATTGCCCCTAGAATACGAACATTTGCCACAGAATCTACATTTTCAAGCTTTTGTAAGTGTGCTTTAAAACAATGTTCAATGCGCGTAATGTTACTTTGCCAGTCTGTTTTAAGCAGTAATTCAATGCTTTTATTGGCAACCGCACACGCGAGTGGGTTTGCCATAAATGTAGGTCCATGCATCATCACACCTGCATCGCCTTCACTAATACCAATTGCCACTTTATCCGTTGTTAAGGTTGCCGACAGCGTCATATAACCACCGGTCATTGCTTTACCAATACACATAATATCAGGCTCAATATTGGCATGTTCAACGGCAAACATTTTTCCTGTACGACCAAAGCCCGTAGCGATTTCATCACAAATTAGCAGTATGTCGTACTCATCACATAATTCGCGCACCGCTTTTAAATAGTCGCTGTGATAAAAGTTCATACCGCCAGCATTTTGTACAATCGGTTCTAAAATAAAGGCGGCAATATCCAAGTGATGCTTTTCAAAGTATTGCGCTAATATATCGCGCTCTGCACGGTGAAATGCGTCACCAAACTTACTTTTTGGTGCAGGAACAAAATAGTGCTCAGGTAAAAAACCTTTGTACAACGAATGCATGCTATTAACCGGATCGCATACACTCATCGCCGCAAATGTATCGCCGTGATAACCTTTACTTAGTGCCATAAGTTTGTTTTTACGCGTATTACCTTTACTGCGCCAATATTGCATTGCCATTTTAATGGCAACTTCTACAGCAACGGAGCCTGAATCGGCTAAAAAGATACGCGTAAGCGAGTGTGGTGTAATGTCGAGTAGTTTCTTGCCAAGGTCAACTGCAGGTTGGTGGGTTAAACCGCCAAACATCACATGACTCATTTTATCAACTTGTTGCTTTATTGCGTTGTTAAGTTCAACGTTATTGTAGCCATGCAAAACGCTCCACCATGAGGCCATTCCATCAATTAATTTTTCACCCGTTTCCAAATGAATATGCACGCCATCAGCATGTGTAACTGGGTACACCGGCAGAGGATTTATCATTGACGTGTAGGGGTGCCATAAATGATTTTTATCAAAATCCAAATCAATTGTTTCTTTAGTATTCAAATGTAAACCCTTAAAGCTTGCGTTTGGTTGACAATGAGGTGTTGCTGCGTAGACTAGCGAAATTAAGTTCGAGAAACAAATAAAAACGAGAATTCCATGGAACAAGCTCAGGTGCGTAATAACTGGACACTCAGTGAAGTAAAGGCATTATTTAATATGCCGTTTAACGATTTACTGTTTCAAGCTGCCAGTGTTCATCGTCAACACTTTAATCCAAACAAAGTACAAATCTCTACGCTGTTATCTATTAAAACGGGCGCATGTCCTGAAGATTGTAAGTACTGTCCTCAATCAGGCCACTATAAAACGGATCTAGAACGCGAGCGTTTGATGGAAGTTGAGAAAGTAGTTGAACAAGCGCGTATTGCTAAAAATAAGGGTGCTACACGTTTTTGTATGGGGGCCGCTTGGTCTGATCCGAAAGATCGCGATATGCCGTACATTGCAAAAATGGTGAAAGAGGTGAAAGAACTGGGTCTTGAAACCTGTATGACGCTGGGTATGCTTGATAACGATAAAGCACATGCACTGCGTGATGCGGGACTGGATTATTACAACCATAACTTAGATACCTCACCTGAATATTACCAACAAATCATCACTACACGAACCTACCAAGATAGACTTGATACCCTTGACCACGTGCGTGACGCGGGTATGAAAGTATGCTCGGGTGGCATTGTTGGTATGGGCGAACAAGCAAAAGACCGTTACGGTTTATTAATGCAGCTTGCAAATTTACCAAAGCAGCCAGAAAGTGTGCCAATTAACATGTTAGTAAAAGTAAAAGGCACGCCACTTGAACATGTGGACGATTTAGATCATTTTGAGTTTATTCGTACGATTGCGGTTGCGCGCATTATGATGCCAAAAAGTTACGTTCGCTTAAGTGCAGGACGTACGGCGATGAATGAGCAGATGCAATCAATGTGTTTCTTTGCTGGCGCTAACTCAATTTTCTATGGTGATAAATTACTTACTACGGATAATCCAGAAGCAGACAGTGATATGATGCTAATTAAAAAGCTGGGTATGTCACCTGAAAGTGCTGAAGATTATTCCGATGAGGCATATCAAGCGTCGTTAGAATCAGCAATCGCTGATAAAGAAACATCAGAACTATTTTATCCTGCATAAATGGCGTTCGAATATTTAAATAAGACGCTTGCCGCTAGGCAGCAAGCGTCTTTATACCGTCAGCGCATTGCCTTTGAGCGTGTTGGTCCGCGTTTTTTGCTTAGAAATAATACACAGTATTTAAATTTCGCATCAAATGACTACCTTGGTTTAGGTGACGAGCCAATTACGGGTGTAGAAAATACCTTAGGTGCAAGTAGTTCCTCGTTAGTCACTGGCTATCAAAGTGCGCATATCGCACTTGAAAATTACCTCAAGTCTAAGCTCAATTATCAAGCGTGTTTATTGTTTAATTCAGGCTTTAGCGCTAACGCTAGTGTGCTTAAAAGTTTGATGAATGAAGCCAATAGTGAAATATTTCAAGATAAACTAAATCATGCCAGCTTGATTGACGGGGGCCTCGCGGCAAACGCAACGAATACTCGCTTTAATCATAACGATTTAAAACATTTAACACGTCGCTTAGAAAAATCAAAAGCGCAGCATAAGTTGATTGTGAGTGAAGGGGTGTTTTCAATGGATGGTGATAGTGCACCAGTTGCTGAACTTGCACACATCGCGAAACAACACAATGCCTGGTTAATGATTGATGATGCACATGGTTTTGGTGTAATGGGTAATCATGGTTTAGGCAGCTGTGATGACATTAAACCAGAAATACTGATTATCACTTTTGGCAAAGCTTGCGCAAGCAGCGGGGCAGCTGTGTTATGTAGCCAAAATGTGGCCAACTATTTATTGCAATTTAACCGCGATTATACCTATTCAACCGCAATGTCGCCTTGGCTTGCATCGGCAACGCTTTCGCGATTAGAACGGCTTTATAGTGCCGATGAAAAACGGGCACGCCTTAACGACAATATTGCGTATTTTAAAACCCTTGCAAGTAATCATAACCTTGCACTCATGCCGTCAAATAGCGCTATACAACCGCTGGTGCTTGGTGATAGTGAAAGCTGTTTAGCGCTGAGTGAGTATTTAAAATCAAATGGTATTTGGCTTACGGCAATTAGACCTCCAACGGTCCCCCATAATACAGCACGGCTAAGAATAACGCTTACCGCTGCACACCAAGCAGCAGATATTGAACAGTTGATAAATCAGCTTGTTGATGGGTTAAAATTGTTATGATGTTGTCTGCGTTAACCAAAAAGCAAGCTACTGCGTCTCATTTTTCTAAAGCGGCAGAGCGCTATCAAAGTCATGCCCATGTGCAAAAGCAAGCAGCCGATATACTGTTAAAATCATTGGGTGCAAGGTATAAGGTCGCGCTTGATTTAGGCTGTGGCCCCTTTGTTAATTCGTTTGAACTGAAAAAACGCTGCGATTATCTTGTAAGCATGGATTTAAGTGAAAGCATGTTACAACAAGGTGTTACACCTAGTATCTGCGCTGATATGGATACCTTACCGTTTCAGGGCGACTGTTTTGACCTGATATTTAGTAATTTTGCAATGCAATGGAGTAGTGATTTAGCGGCACTTTTAACCCATTTTTACCGTGTTTTAAAACCAGGTGGTCGCGCACACTTTAGTATTGTGGCCGATGGCACGTTGCAAGAAATTAAAGATGCTTTCTCAGTGCTCGACAATGAACCTCACATAAATCGCTTTGTAACACAAAACGATATCGCCAATGCAGTTGCACATACGCCGTTTAAATTAATCAGTAGTAGCTTTTGTCATCATAAAATATTTTACGATAGCCCTAAGCTTGCCTTAAACTCTATTAAAGAAATTGGTGCAAATCATAAAGTTAATAGTAGCGAGCAGCGCAGTGGATTGATGGGTAAACGTAAATACCGTGCATTGTTAGCTAATTATCCAAAAGAGCAGGGGCAATTTCCGGTAAGTTACCAAGTTGCTTATATAGTGATAGAGAAATGAATCAAGTTTTTATAACTGGCACAGATACAGAAGTAGGTAAAACCTATGTATCGAGCCTTTTAATTAAATATATTAAACAACATAAACGATCCGTTACCGGTTTTAAGCCGATTGCCGCAGGGGCTGAGCAGGCGTTTGGTGAGCTCGTCAATGAAGACGCGTTAACATTGTTGGAGTCTGGCAATGTAGCACTGCCGTACAAATTGATTAACCCGTTTTGCTTCGAGCCACCCATTGCGCCACATATTGCAGCAAAAAAAGCCGGAGTAGAGATAACTAAACCGGCACTATCAAACCATTTAGATGTGCTTAAGCAACAAGAGCTTGACCATTTGATAATCGAAGGTGCTGGCGGTTGGGCATTGCCAATTAATGATAGTGACTTACTGTCAGATTGGGTTTCTGAGCAAAATTTACCGGTGATTTTAGTTGTTGGTCTAAAGTTAGGCTGTTTAAATCATGCATTATTGACGTTAAGTCATATCAAACAAAGCGGCGTCAAATGCGTTGGTTGGATTGCCAATTATGTTGACGATGGCATGTTAGAACAAGACGAAAATCTGCAAACCCTAAAAGCACGATTAGATTGCCCATTATTGGCCATTGCTCCTAACTGTAAAAACGACAAACCAAAGCTTCAAGTGTATCAAGCACTTAACACTGCGCTTAATTTAACTAATTGAAACGAGTGCGTGTTGTCGCTTGTTGATTTAGCCCACGAGATCTACAAAGCGACGCCGCGACCAAAGCGGTTTGGATTTGCACAAAATTTAGACCATAAAGAACAACACCCTCTAAATAACTTTATGTAAATTTCATGGTGTGTTTAGTTTTAAATAATATGTGTGTCATTTTGTAAATTTATCTTGAAACGTAATCAAAAGACACTATATAAAGCGGTAGAAAACACATTTTGAGGTAACAATGAAAAGAGTTGTATTGTTTTTAATTACTAACCTAGCGGTGATGCTGGTGTTAGGTATTGTGCTGTCGGTTATTATGTCAGTACTAGGCATAGAACACCGAAGCTTAGGTGGCATTTTATTAATTGCCACGTTGTTTGGTTTTGGTGGCTCGTTTATTTCGCTGTTTATGTCGAAATGGATGGCGAAGAAATCAACCGGTGCCCATGTTATCGAGCAACCGCGTTCTGACGTAGAAAAGTGGTTAGTTGAGCGTGTTGCAGAGCAAGCTAAAAAAGCCAACATTGCAATGCCAGAGGTAGCTATTTACGACAGTCCTGAAATGAATGCGTTTGCAACAGGCCCAAGTAAAAATAATTCACTGGTTGCAGTAAGTACTGGTTTATTACACAACATGAGTCAAGACGAAGCAGAAGCCGTTCTCGCCCATGAAGTATCACATATTGCCAATGGCGACATGGTTACACTTACGCTTATTCAAGGCGTTGTAAACACATTTGTAATTGCCATCTCAAAGGTACTTGCAGGTATTGTCGATAACTTCTTAAATAGCGATGAAGAAGAGTCGGGTGGTTCTTGGACATACTTTATCTTTGATATGATCTTCCAAGTATTATTCGGTATTTTAGCAAGCTTTGTAGTGGCGTATTTTAGCCGTCAACGAGAGTTTGCTGCTGACAAAGGCGCTGCAGATCTTGTTGGTGCACACAAAATGCGTGCGGCACTTGAGCGCCTTAAAGTTAATCATCCGTCACAACTAGAAGGGTCGATGATGGCATTTGGTATTGCATCTGGTAAAGGTTTAATGGACTTAATGAGTTCACACCCACCACTTGATGCGCGTATTAATGCATTAAAATAAGTACTGATTTAATACCTACGAAAAAGGCGCCATTAGGCGCCTTTTTGTTGTTCTCGTTTTAGTTGATTGGGTAATAAGGTTTCAACAATTTCTTTTGCTGGAATGGTATATCGCGTTCCGTCAAACATTACCGAAGCATTTTCGTCAATGCCAGTAATGCCTGTGAGCGTCCAGCCTTCACCACGCTTTTCACAATACACAGTTGTCGTTGGTGGTATCACTTTAAATTCAGGCATTGGTTTTTCTAACTAGTGAAACAATTGGCTTAATTTACCTTACAGATTAGAGAATTCACAGTTTTTAATTGAGAAAATGAAGGGATTATTGGATAATTCGCAACTCGCAATCCCACATCGCGAAAACAATTTTTAACATTCACAATGCGCTTGGTAATAATCTAAAAGTGCAATTAATGTGAATTGAGTGCCTAACTATGAGGAGTGACTATGACTGTTGGCATTATTATGGGTTCAAAATCAGATTGGCCTACCATGCAACACGCTGCAGATATGCTAGATAAATTCGGTGTTGAATATGAAACAAAGGTTGTTTCTGCACACCGTACGCCACAGTTATTAGCCGATTATGCCAGCACAGCAGCTGAGCGCGGTATTAAAGTAATTATTGCAGGTGCAGGCGGTGCAGCACACTTACCTGGCATGGCAGCTGCGTTTACCAGCTTACCGGTACTGGGCGTTCCGGTTAAATCTAAAGCACTTAATGGTGTTGATTCACTTCTATCAATCTGCCAAATGCCAAAAGGTGTAGCGGTAGGTACGCTTGCGATTGGTGATCCGGGCGCTGCAAACGCTGGATTATTAGCGGCGCAAATTCTGGGTTGTCAGCAGCCTGAATTGCTAGCGAAAATCGACGAATTTAGAAAAAACCAAACTGATACTGTGTTAGCACATCCAAACCCAGCAGAATAATATGAATATTTTAGTTCTCGGCGCAGGCCAACTTGCCCGTATGATGAGTTTGGCAGGTGCGCCTCTTGATATAAATATCAAAGCCTATGATGTTGGTTCTGAGCAAGTTGTTCACCCGCTAACACTCGCCGTGTATGAGCAAGACTTAGTTACTGCTATTGCAGAATGTGATGCGATCACCGCAGAGTTTGAGCATATTCCTGATGATGTATTAGCGTTATGTTGTCAAAGTGGCAAATTTTACCCAGGTAAAGATGCCATTAAGGCTGGCGGCGACCGTAGCATCGAAAAAGCACTATTAGATCAAGCGAATGTACCTTGTGCACCGTATTTACTTATCACCGAGCGTGAACACTTAGACCGTGCCATTATCGATTTAGGATTGCCACTTGTGATCAAAACCTGTCAAGCAGGTTACGATGGTAAAGGGCAGTGGCGTATTAAACCAGATTCTAATGTAGATCAAATTTGGTCAGAAATGGCTGAGTTTATTGCAGCAGGTAGTATAGATTTCCCACACACCATTATTGCCGAAAAAATGATCCCGTTTAAGCGTGAAGTATCAGTGATTGGTGCACGTGATAAGCAGGGTAATACTGCGGTTTACCCTGTCACTGAAAACGAACACACTAATGGCGTGCTTACGTTATCAGTTGCTACTGATATTGATGAGCAAATTCAAAGCCAGGCGTTAGCGGCATTTAATAAACTATCAGCAGCGATGGATTATGTTGGTGTATTGGCAATTGAGTTCTTCGATGTTGATGGCCAACTAATGGTGAATGAAATTGCACCTCGCGTTCATAACTCAGGTCATTGGACACAGCAAGGTACGCTGTGTAGTCAGTTTGAAAACCACTTACGCGCTGTAGCTGGGTTGCCATTAGGTGATACCGCAATTATTGGGCCAAGTGCGATGATCAATGTGCTTGGTGAGCCGAGCATTCCTGCTGATGTGTTATCCGTTGCTGGAGTAACCAGTCATTGGTACGGCAAAGCAGTTCGCGCAGGTCGTAAAATGGGTCATATTAATGTCGTAGCGAGCAGCAATGTTGAGCTAGGTAAAAAGCTTGCAGTGCTTGCGAACTATTTACCAGAAGATGCTTATCCAGGCGTCGCAGCACGTGCCGTTGAACTGTCTAAATAAACTGTTTAGTTAACTATACAGCATGTGCATTAAAAAAACGGTTGTACGCGTTAGTGTGTATAACCGTTTTTTATGCGTTTAATTATACCTAAAAGATAAAACCATTTAATTTAATTCTGATTGAATATCTACTTCAACATAAAATGGCACTGCGTTGTTGGTAATGTATTTACCTTGCAATAACCGTTCGTGTCCTTCTAAGTATTGCTCATGGTGACTTTGTTTATTGTTTATCATGGTTTGCCAAAAACTTCCGATATCAAGCGAAATAATTGACTCGTTTCCATCACAATAAAAGTGTTGATAGCGTGACCAGTTTTCAAGTTCATCTTGTTTAAGCCATTTAGCTAAACTTGTTTTATCAGGTCCGCGATAAATACGTAATCTAAACTTGCTCATAACAGGCTATTCAAATTGGATATAGTTAAAGGGTAGTCAATGACTATCGGATTTGAGAAATTAAAATAAATTTTTTGAATAAATTTTGAACTAAATAATGAATCGCACGGTCTATTACTTTGAAACGAGAAATTACTTTTTCGTTTCGACCTAAATTGCTAGCGCAGAGTATTCGGCCAACACCTTGTTGGCCTTTTTTTGTTACAAATGTAATCGCTAAAATCACATAATTAAACGATAAGCGCAGTTTTATTATTGCCAATTGTTTGGTTAAATTAGTGTAATTTTAATTACAAAAAAACACACAATGTATAATAAATCTATTATTGCTCTTGCTGTAACTGCGTGTATTAGTTTGGCAGGTTGTAAAACGACTGAACAATCTACCATCGCAGGCGCTAACGAATTTTCACCAGTAGTTGAAACTACGACTCACCAAGGCCCAGAAACCATTACGTTAAAACAAGCAATGGCGCACCCAGATTGGTTAGGTCGTCAACCTGAGCGTGCATTTTGGTCGTTTGATTCTAAGTCGGTAAATTATGCACGCAAACAAGCGGGTAACGAATTACGCGATACCTACACTCGTATGTTGGGCAAGCAAGGCAATGGTGATTTAGTATCGCTGGATAAATTGCACACACTCGGTGCGAAACAATTAACCTTTAGTCAAGATAACAAGTGGGTAGCATATACCTTTAAAGGCAATATTTTTGCTGTTGAGCAAGCAACAGGTAAATTAAAGCAGCTGACCTTGAGTGATGATAATGCATCACAGCTTTTGTTTTTAACTAGCGGTGAACTTGCATATCGAGTTAACAATAATTTTTACAAAATTAATGTAGAAACGGGCCTGCGCTCACAAATAGCAGCACTTAAAGTTGCTGATAAACCAGAAGGCGTAAAAGAGCCAACAAGTTATATTGCTAAAGAGCAACATAAACTCATTGACTATGTAGCACTAACCCACAAGAACAAACAAGATAAACACGCCTACAACGAGTCATTAAAAACGCAAAACGAAAGCGTTATGAACGATACATATTACCTTGGTAAAGGTAATCGTATTGTCAGTGCAGTCGTATCACCAGCGGGCGACAAACTCATTACAGTTGTTACTAAAAGTTCACCGTGGCGTGATGATGGCGATATTATGCCAAACTACATTGGTCAAAACGGTGAAATTGTTGCTGAAAAAGTAAGACGTCGTGTTGCCGATACCAAGCCGTCTGGCTCAGAGTTGGTAATGATTGACCTCACTGAAAATACTCAAACAAGCCTACCATTCGATACATTACCAGGGTTTGATGAAGACGCATTAGCAAGTGTAAAAGCCGAAAACGCAAAAGCACAAGGTAAAACATACAAATCAGAAAAAGCACCTCGTCATATTAATTTAATGATGGACTGGGGTTGGTCACAAAATGCAATTCAGTGGAATAGCGATGGTTCACAAGTGGCTGTGATGCTTGAAGCGTTTGATAATAAAGACCGCTGGATTGCAACTGTAGACTTTGCAAGCAACAAACTGGTTTCGCAACATCGCTTACATGATAAAGCTTGGGTTAACTATACGTACAATAATTTTGGTTGGTTAAATCAACAACCCGATACGTTGTATTATTTGTCTGAGGAATCTGGTTACAGCCATATTTATACAAAAGCGCTTACGGGTAAAGCAAAGCAGCTAACAAGCGGTCAGTTTGTAGTATCAGAACTAACACAAGCTCGTAATAGCCAGTCAATTTTTTATAAAGCAAACAAAAAACACCCTGGCATTTACGAAATCTACAAGCTAGATCTAACAACGGGTGAAAGCGTTGCGCAAACCGATTTAAACGGCATGACCGATTACCAGCTTAGTCCGGATGAATCAAAACTATTGTTAACGCACTCAAAATTAGCATTACCGCCTGAACTGTACGTAACTATTGTTGATGGTGATACGGTAACGCGTTTAACCAATACTGTATCGGATAAGTTTATAAATACGCAACTTGTAGCGCCAAAAATTGTAGCCGTTCCGTCAAGCCATACTGAGCAGCCTATTTATGCAAAAGTGTATTATCCACGTGATTACAAAGAAGGTGAAACAGGTAAAGCACGCAAAGCGGTTATCTTTAATCACGGTGCAGGTTATCTACAAAATTCACATTTAGGTTGGTCAGGTTATTTCCGCGAATTTATGTTCCACTCATTCCTAGCAGAGCAGGGGTATGTGGTGATGGACATGGATTACCGTGCATCTAAAGGCTATGGTCGCGATTGGCGTACCGCAATTTACCGCCATATGGGTAAGCCTGAAATTGAAGATTTAGCCGATGGTGTAAAATGGATGACTGAAAACGCGAATGTTAACGACCAGCGCGTCGGTACATATGGTGGCTCTTACGGTGGTTTTATGACCTTTATGGCATTGTTAACTCGCCCAGAATTATTCCAAGCGGGTGCCGCACTTCGCCCTGTATCGGATTGGGCATATTACAATAATCCGTATACATCGAACATTTTGAACCACCCAGATGTAGATCCAATTGCCTATAAGCGCAGCTCACCGATTTATTTCGCTGAAGGGTTAGAAAAACCATTGTTAATTAATGCGCCAATGGTTGACGACAATGTATTTTTCCAAGACGTAGTGCGCTTAGTGCAGCGTTTTATCGAACTTGAAAAAGAAAACTACGAAACGGCAATATACCCGGTTGAGCCACATGGTTTTAAACAGCCTTCTTCGTGGTTAGATGAGTACCGTCGTATTTATAAGTTGTTTGAACAAAACTTATAATTTAAAAAGGCCGCATAGCGGCCTTTTTATTGGGTGATATTTTCACGAAGTGCGTGACGATTTAATTTCGCATAAACAAAAATACCGGATATTGCACCAATCAAGTGTGCTTCGGTTGCCACCCGTGCGTTAATTAGTTGTCCTAATTCCGCACTTGCGCCAGCATATTGCTCCCAAGCGATTTTTAACCAAACACCAATGAACAAAAGAAAACCCGTTTTCATACCTTTTTGGCAGTCAATTAACGCACCAACAATGATTAAACCATGTAAAACACCACTTAACCCATTATAAAGTGTATTTTCAGGATAAAAAATATAAAGCCCACCGCCAGTGTAGAGCGCAAGTAACAGAAGTGCCAATGCGTATTTTTTAATATCATAATATTCACCGTGTAACGCCCAGATGAGCGCAACGCCTGCTAGGTTTAACATTAAATGGTAGCTATTTGAGTGACTAAAATGAGCAGTAACAAGTCGCCAGTACTCACCATGAGAAAATAGGCTTCGGTTGTATTCAAATAATTCACTGAGCGGCGTTGCAAAAATAATTATCGCGGCAAAAATCAGAACAAGCGGGGCAGTGATATAACGTTTATCGGTTGGAAGATTTAACATTCGCTATCTGTGTTAATCAATATCAAATGTCTGTAAGATTATCACAAATAATAGATTTGCTTAATTATGAAAACATTAAAACAGACACTCTCACAAATACTTATCGCATCGAGCTTATTCTCATTCAATGTTGGCGCCACAATCGTTGGTGAACCAGAAGCAAATACCGGCTTTACTAAAAAACAACAAGTTGTTGCTGATAAGTTTATGGTTGCGGCTGCTAACCCCTATGCGGTAAAAGCAGGTCATGCAATTTTGGCTAAAGGTGGAAGCGCCGTTGATGCCGCAATTGCTGTGCAATTAGTACTAACATTAGTAGAACCTCAATCGTCTGGTATTGGCGGCGGGTTGTTTCTGATGCATTACGATAACGCTAATAGTCATTTAACTAGCTTTGATGGACGTGAAACTGCGCCAGCGAATGCGAGTGAATCTTTGTTTTTAGATGAAAATGGTAAACCAATTCGCTGGATTAATGCGGTTGTAGGTGGACGTTCAGTGGGAGTGCCTGGCGCGCTAGCTGCGCTAGAAAAAGCGCACAGTCGTTATGGTAAATTGCCATGGCATACATTATTTACTGACGCGATACAATTGGCGCAAGAAGGCTTTGTGGTATCACCGCGACTTGAAAAACTGGTCAGTCTGCAAATAAACCCTGGGGTTGCATTAATTGACGGCACCAAAGATTACTTTATGCCAAATGGCGCCGCGCTAAAGGCTGGCACAGTTAAAACTAATGTAAAGCTAGCGAACTTATATAAAGCGATTGCTAAAAACGGCATCGACGCGTTTTATCAAGGTGAAAATGCAAAGCAACTTGTTGAAACCGTAACAAATTCATCCATTGCGCCAGGCAAAATCAGCCTTCAAGATCTAGCCAATTATAAAAGTGTTGAGCGAAAGCCCGTATGTGCACCGTATAGAACATATAAAGTGTGCTCTATGGCGCCGCCGAGTTCCGGTGGCATTACGGTACTGCAAATTATGGCGTTACTTGAAAACACTAAAGCACCACTTAATACATCGTGGGAACTTGAATCAATTCATGCGTTTACTCAGGCATCACGTCTAGCGTTTGCGGATCGTGATCACTATATTGCTGATCCTGACTTTATCGACGTACCTGTCGCGCAAATGTTGGATAAAAATTATCTACAAGAGCGTAGTAAACTAATTGGTGAAAAAGACATGGGCACGGCGCAACCTGGCGAATTTTCACAAGATTGGTCTGTCGCGCAGATTAATTACGAGCAACCATCAACGTCTCATGTGTCAATTGTAGATAGCGCGGGTAATGCGGTTTCAATGACAACATCAATTGAAATGGGTTTTGGCTCAGCGTTAATGGTGAATGGTTACCTGCTTAATAACCAACTTACTGATTTTACCTTTAATCCTAAGATTGACGGTAAACCTGTGGCAAATCGTGTTGAGCCAAATAAGCGTCCGCGTTCTTCTATGTCGCCGGTTATGGTGTTTAATCATGACGGTAGTTTAAAAATGGTTATCGGTTCGCCGGGTGGTTCACGCATTATCAATTATGTAGTCAAAGCACTTGTTGGCGTACTTGATTTTGGTTTAACGCCACAACAGGCGATAGAGCTTGCCAACATTACTAACCGTAACCGCGTAACGACACTTGAAAAAGGCAGTGACGTAACACGTTACAAAGCAGCGCTTGAAGCACGCGGCCACAAAGTCGTTATTCGCGATTTAAATTCGGGTATTCACGCGGTAATGATTGAGGGTAATAAACTTATCGGTGCTGCGGATCCGCGCCGTGAGGGCATTGCACTCGGACAATAACCTGCGGCAAAGTAAATAGATTGATAGCAATACGTTAAACTTGGTTAATTTGAGGCAAGAATCATTGCTTTAACGTGTTGCTACTTAGATAATGTTTTCAATTATTCGTTATTTATCTTATAGTTTTGCATTTTTAAACTTTAGTCTAATAATTAAAGCTATTACAACACACCACCAAGAATACAATGACAGAACACACACATAAAAATTATTTGTACATCCCTTATGCTGGGCCGACGCTAATTGAAACACCACTATTAAATAAAGGCAGTGCTTTTAGCCAGCGCGAACGCGAACAGTTTAACTTAGCGGGTTTATTGCCGCCAATTTTTGAATCAATCGAAGAACAAGTTGAGCGTTGTTATCAGCAGTACAAAAGCTTCACCAATAACTTAAATAAGCACATTTACTTACGTGCCATTCACGACACTAACGAGACCTTGTTCTTCCGTTTAGTACGTGATCACTTAGAAGAAATGATGCCGATTATTTATACCCCAACGGTAGGTGAGGCGTGTGAGCGTTTTTCTGATATTTATCGTAAACACCGCGGTCTATTTATTTCGTATGAAGACCGCCATAGTATCGATGATATTTTACGTAACGCCACCAAAGGTAAAGTAAAAGTAATCGTAGTTACTGACGGTGAGCGTATTCTTGGTTTAGGTGACCAAGGTATTGGTGGTATGGGTATTCCTATTGGTAAATTATCACTTTATACCGCAGTAGGCGGCATTAGCCCAGCGTATACATTACCGGTAATGCTTGATGTGGGTACGAATAACCAAGCGCTACTGGATGATCCTATGTATATGGGGCGTCGTCATAAGCGTATTTCGCAAGAACAATACGACGAGTTTTTAGAGCTATTTATTAACGCAGTTAAACGCCGTTGGCCAAATGTTATGTTGCAGTTTGAAGACTTTGCACAACCAAACGCAATGCCGTTATTACAACGTTACCGTGACCGCATTTGTAGCTTTAACGATGATATTCAAGGCACAGCTTCGGTTACCGTAGGTTCATTATTGGCTGCGTGTCGTGTTAAAGGTGAAGCGCTATCTGCACAAAAAGTGGTATTTGTTGGCGCCGGTTCTGCGGGTTGTGGGATTGCCGAGCAAATTATTGCGCAAATGGTAAGTGAAGGTATTAGTGAAGCGCAGGCGCGTTCGCAAATCTTTATGGTTGACCGTTTTGGTTTATTAACCGAAGGTATGGGTGATTTACGTGACTTCCAACAAGTATTAACACAGAAAAAAGACGCCATTAGCGATTGGAATTACAGCGGCGATTATGCATCTTTGCTCGATGTAATGAACTGCGCAAAACCAAATATTTTAATTGGTGTATCGGGTCAACCGGGTCTATTTACTGAGCAGGTAATTAAGGCAATGCACCAAGGTAGTCAGCAGCCGATTATCTTCCCGTTAAGTAACCCAATCAAACAAGTTGAAGCGATGCCTGAAGACGTGATTGCGTGGACCAACGGTGAGGCAATAGTGGCAACGGGTAGCCCATTTGAACCAGTTACCTTTAATGGCAAAGAGCACATTATTCCACAATGTAACAATAGCTATATTTTCCCAGGCATTGGCCTAGGTGTAGTTGCAGTGGGTGCCAAGCGTATTACCGACGAAATGTTAATGGTGGCAAGTGAAACCCTTGCCGCAGAATCGCCAAGAGCAAATACAGGCGAAGGTAGCTTGTTGCCGCCGCTAACTAAAGTTGAATCGCTTTCTAAAAAGATTGCGTTTAACGTTGCGAAAAAAGCCATTGAACAAGGTGTGGCGCTTGAGATTTCAGATGAAAAATTAGCGAGCCTAATTGAAAAGAACTACTGGTTACCTGAATATCGTGATTACAAGCGCGTAAGCATTTAAGTTTATCGTGTGATAATAAAAAGCCCTGCAAATATGCAGGGCTTTTTAGTTTAAAAATGATACTTAACTAGTAAATTAACATTGTTTTCGTCAACACCACGTATACCAAATTTATCAAGCCAATAAACGTATTCGATACCTAGGTATAATTTTGAATCGATATTTAAATGCGGGGCAACATCATATTTTAGCTGCGACGTGAAATTCATCTGTGCGTCGCTGTTGTCTCTGCTTGTTGCATAATCAATAAAACCATCATAATAAAGCGGTCCGATTGGTAAACCCCATGTAACGGTTGTTTGGTAGTTATTATCACCATGCTCATTGTTACGGTAGTATAGGTTTACATTGAAAAAATCAAAGTAGGGCACATCAAACCCAGCACCTACGCCGTATAAGTAGTTTGTTAAGCTTGAACCAAAACCATCATGGGATGAAAACGTGCCGTACTCAATTGTAGTGGCAACGTAAAGTGCTTTAACGGGATTGTTTTCAAAGTCGGTGATTTTAAAGCGTGGCGAAAATTCGCCGTAGGTTTCTTTATCACCATTGTCAGACTCCAAACGGTCAACAAAAGTAAAGCTGTCTCCCCAGCTTGTAACCGCAAAGTGTTCTAGCGTTACGATTTGTTTTTTATTGTCGCCTACTTCATAGTTATTACCGTTTAAGTAACTCACACTAAAGTCAGAGAAATGTGTTTTTGCAGAAACCGTTGTTGAAAGACAAAGCGCTGCGAGTGATACAAGATGTGTTGTTATTTTCACAAAAGCCTCAGGTAGGGTTTTATTATAAATTTAATAGAATTTTAGCAGATTGTAGGAATGTTTCAGATAACTATCATTGATTTAGCGGCTAACAGGCTAAACAATAACCCTTTGTGATATGGCAACATGCCATTTGATGACGTTTATATTGATGATTTCTCGGTATGTTACTACAGGTAGACAATAAAAAAGGGCGTGTTAATACGCCCTTTTTGTTGGTATTTTCTCGGGTATTAGAAATAAACGCGTAGGCCTAACTGTACGTTACGACCTGGTAATGGTGCGATATCTTTAATAAACGAAGTATGGCTGAAAGCAAGTTCGTCTGTAATATTTTGCACTTTTGCAAATACAAACGAATCAGTGTTTAACACATCAAGATTATACTTCGCAGATACATCAAATAATGTGTAGCTGTCGGTGTGAGTTTCGTGTGCGCCTAACTTGTCTTGCTCAAAGTAATGCGTAGCAGCAAAGTTTACTTGCAATGCATGCCAGTCATATTCAGCTTCAAAACCTAATTTATTTTGCGGGAAACGCGGTAAATATTCCGATGAGTCTTTAACATCGTTGCGAATATGATCACCAATTAATTTTACTAGCAGTTGATTATTTACTTGATAGTGAACATCAAACTCAATACCGTACAAATCAACATCTGCATATTGATATTGGAAAACACGTGTTGCTTCATCTGCATCGTGACCATGCGATAAATACTCGTCCATAGAAAGCATTTCGTCATGGTGTGCATCAATTACCAACCCTGTATCTTGCTGGAAATAGAAGTTATCAATCTGATTATAAAAAGCGTTTATGGTATAGCCAAAATCGCCATTGAACTTACGTAGCGTTAGGTCGATATTATTTGATGTTTCGCTTTCAATGTTTTCAGGCTCAAAATGAATTTCACCGTCTTCAATTTCATAGCCTAGACCAAGATCATATGTGCTTGTTGCAATATGCAGACCATTTGATAGTAGCTCAGCTGCACTTGGCGCACGTTCTGAATGACCAAGAGAAAGCGCTACCGAATGACCTTCTTTGAAATTCCAGATAGAGCCTGCAGATAAACTTACGCTATCGAATTCACCAATGTATGCGTATTCTTCACCGTGATGATCTTCATCACCATGCGTTTCATGGTCGTGTTCGTCATGACCAAGGTGAATTTCTGGTGCATCGATTTCTGTATTTTCAAAACGACCACCCAACTCAACGCGAAAATCGCCAAACGTTTTTTCTTCCAATACGAAAAGTGCATGCTGTGTTGTATCGCTGTGTGGGGTAAATGCTTCTGCACCATCAGCACCGTAATCCGAATCATAGTAGTGGTAACCTACGACACCGTGCCAACCTAATAGGTTATGTTCAGCAGTTGCACGTAATTCTTTCGATTCGTTGGTAAATACAGTGCCTTCCATGCCTTCTTCGATTTCGGCGTGGCGGTAATCAGTATAACCAAGTTTCACATCAAAACGCTCAATCATAGAATCATGTAGGCTGTATGTAAAACGCGCTTGATAACGGTCTTGAGTTAATCGAGCGAATACATCGCCATGTTCTTCGTGCTCATCTTCATGCCCATGGTCTTCTTCTTCGTGTTCATGTCCATGATCATGGTCGTGGTGTGCATGAGAGTGGCCCGGAATACCGTAGTCTGATTCAATCTTGCCATAAGAAACCCCTACAACTAGGTGTTCGTTCACATAGCTTGTGCCTAAATTGAATGCAGTTGTGTCAATAAAACTGTTTTCAATTGAATCTAATACTTCTTCGTCATGCTCATCTGCGTGGTCTTCGCCTTCATGCTCTTCTTCGTGCTCTTCGTGATGCGCTTCAAACTTTGGCACTTCGGTGTCTTCAGTTTTACGTTTTAAACCATCGAGATGGAAATTAAAGCCATTATCACCACCATTTAGTACAAATGCTGCTGTATTGCCTTCGTTAACGGTATCGTGTTTATATTCAACAGCACCTTCTAACGACTCGTAGTTAGTTGTCGGAATACGGCCATCGACCACATTCACTACACCGCCAATTGCTCCTGAACCATACAGCAATGTTGCTGGTCCACGCAGTACTTCAATTTGTTCTGCGCTTAATGTTTCGTTGGTGTTTGCGTGATCAGGGCCAACGCGCGATGCATCACTACTTTCTAAACCATTTTGCATAACGCGTACACGTGGGCCATCTAAACCTCGAATAACAGGTGAAGACGCGACAGAACTAAAATATGTTTGGCTAACACCCGGTAGTCTATTTAGGGTTTCACCGAGTGTATTAGATGATTTATCTTTGAGCTCGTCTCCTGCAAGCACTGCTACAGGAGAGGCCATCTCAAGGTTACTTTTGTGAAGCGCTGAAGCATATACAGTGATTGCTTCAATTGATGATTTTTCTAGTACAAAATTGATTGTTTGCGCTTGGTTTTTAACGCTAATGCGTTTGTCTAGAAAACCATCTTTACTGAAATGTAGCTGGCTATCAGCATCCAGTTCAATTTGATATTGACCTTCACTGTTGGTTGTAACAGTTTTTTCTTTACCATGAACATGCACTGCAACACCAGTAATTGGCTTGCCTGAATTATCAGTTAATTGTCCTGAAATCTGTGCAGCGTGTGAGCTAAGAGGGAATACTACGCTTAGCACTGCCAAGCTAATGAGAGATTTTTTCATAACGAATACTTCAGTAAGATTAAAAAAATACGTGTTATGTGATACTGTAACATCATCGCACGTACAAATAAATAAATTGTTATATCATTACATATATTAATTGTTTCTAATTACGGAATTATTACGGCGAAATACAGAAAGAGGAGTAGGCAGCTTTAAAACTTTGGAATGTCTATTTCGATATCTTCAAGTGGCGTGGCGCAACACAATAAAATCTCACCTTTACGAACAAATGCCAATGGTTCCTGTTGGTAGTCGACCTTGCCACTGACTAGCTTACAGCGGCAGGCACCGCAAAACCCTTCACGGCAGTGAAATTGTGTTTGGATTTTATTTTTTTCTAAGAAGGTGAGTAGATTTGGCTGATCAGAGTCGAATTCAAGACTCTGATCAGTATTTACAACAGTAACTTTGCTCATCAAAGATCAAAGTCACCAAAGTCAGAAGCATTTACTTCTGAATCAATTTGACCGACAAGGTAAGAACTAATTTCAGCTTCTTGTGGTGCTACCTGTACGTTATCTGAAACTAACCACGCGTTGATCCAAGGAATTGGGTTTGAGCTGGTTTCAAATACAGTTGGTAAACCAACGGCTGCCATACGTACATTTGTAATGTATTCAACATACTGGCAAAGAATGTCTTTGTTTAAGCCAATCATTGAGCCGTCTTTGAATAAGTATTCTGCCCATTCTTTTTCTTGCTCTGCTGCCTTGGTGAACATTGCAATCGATTCTTCGCGGCATTGCGCTGCAACAATGGCCATTTCAGGGTCGTCATCACCTTCTTGCATAATGTTTAGAATGTGCTGTGTGCCCGATAAGTGAAGCGCTTCATCACGTGCGATAAGCTTGATGATTTTCGCATTACCTTCCATCAATTCACGTTCTGCAAACGCAAACGAGCAAGCAAAACTAACATAGAAGCGGATTGCTTCTAAAATGTTTACTGACATGATGCAAAGATACAGTTTCTTTTTAAGATCGAATAGATTGATCTTTACTTCTTCACCGTTAATTTGGTGTTTGCCTTCACCGTATTCGTTGTAAATCGTCGTTAAGCTGATTAGTTCATCATAGTAACGCGTCACTTCTTCTGCGCGCTCTGCAATTTTTTCATTGGTAACAATGTCGTCAAAAATCAGTTCTGGCTGTTTTGTTACATTGCGAATAATGTGGGTGTACGAACGGCTGTGAATTGTTTCACTGAACGCCCACGTTTCAATCCAAGTTTCAAGTTCTGGAATTGATACGATAGGGAGTAACGCAACATTTGGTGAACGACCTTGTACACTATCAAGTAGTGTTTGGTATTTTAAGTTACTCAAGAAAATGTGCTTTTCGTGCTCTGGTAAACCCTCGAAGTCGATGCGGTCTTTGCTTACGTCAACTTCTTCAGGACGCCAGAAGAACGAAAGTTGCTTTTCAATTAGCTTTTCAAAAATAGGATGCTTTTGTTGATCATAGCGCGAAACATTAACAGTTTGTCCAAAGAACATTGGTTCTTTTAGTTGGTCATTATGCTCGCGACTAAATGTTGAATACGACATATTATTATTAACTCTAGAGAAAACAAACTAGCGGGCAAAGAGTGTATACTTTGCCCGCTGGGATTTAGATCTTACACGCGCCGCCTGCACAGCCATCATCTTCAGGCTCTGGCTTAAGCTCGTCCTGAGAATCCGATGCACCATCACGGGTGTTGTGGTAGTAAAGTGTTTTAACACCAAGTTTGTATGCAGTTAGTAAATCCTTAAGCAATAGCTTCATTGGAACTTTACCGCCTTCAAACTTATTTGGATCATAATTTGTGTTAGCAGAAATGGTTTGGTCGATAAATTTCTGCATAATACCCACCAATTGCAAGTAACCATCGTTGCTTGGAATATCCCAAAGTAACTCGTACGCATCTTGCAAGCGCTCGTACTCTGGTACTACTTGCTTTAAGATACCGTCTTTACTCGCTTTAACACTGATGTGTCCACGCGGTGGCTCAATACCATTGGTTGCGTTAGAGATTTGCGATGACGTTTCTGACGGCATTAACGCAGATAACGTTGAGTTACGCATACCGTGTTTAACAATGCTGTCACGTAGGCCATCCCAATCAAGGTGCAATTGCTCATTACATACCGCATCAAGATCTTTCTTGTAGGTATCAATTGGCATAATGCCTTTTGCGTACGTTGTTTCGTTAAACTTAGGACATGCGCCTTTTTCTTTAGCAAGTTCATTTGACGCTTTCATTAAGTAATATTGAATTGCCTCAAATGTACGGTGAGTTAACGCGTTTGCTGAACCGTCTGAATACTTAACACCGTTTTTCGCAAGGTAATAAGCGTAGTTAATTACACCAATACCTAACGTACGACGACCCATAGTTGCGTTATATGCAGCCGGTACAGGGTAATCTTGATAATCTAGTAAGTTATCTAGTGCACGTACAGCAAGTTCTGCTAATTCGTCTAATTCATCAAGTGATTTAATCGCACCTAGGTTGAACGCAGAAAGCGTACACAGTGCAATTTCACCTTCTTCGTCCATTACGTGTTTTAACGGCTTAGTAGGAAGCGCAATTTCTAAACACAAGTTAGACTGACGAATTGGTGCTACTTTTGAATCAAACGGGCTATGTGTATTTGTGTGGTCTACGTTTTGTAGGTAAATACGACCTGTGCTTGCACGCTCTTGGGCAAACATAGAGAATAATTCAATCGCTTTAATACGTTTTTTACGAATTGATTCATCTTGTTCGTATTGTACGTATAAGCGCTCGAACTCATCTTGATCTTCAAAGAATGCATCGTAAAGACCAGGCACATCTGACGGGCTAAACAGCGTGATGTAATCGTCTTTAATTAAACGCGAATACATTACTTTGTTAAACTGAACGCCGTAATCTAAGTGACGAACACGGTTGTCATCAACACCACGGTTGTTTTTAAGCACCAGTAGGTTTTCAACTTCTAAGTGCCATAACGGGTAGAATAGGGTTGCCGCGCCACCACGTACACCGCCTTGTGAACAGCTTTTAACTGCCGTTTGGAAGTGCTTGTAGAAAGGAATACAGCCAGTGTGGAATGCTTCACCGCTGCGAATTGGGCTACCTAATGCGCGAATTCGACCAGCATTAATACCAATACCAGCACGTTGGCTTACGTATTTTACAATCGACGATGACGTTGCATTAATTGAATCTAGACTATCGTCACATTCAATCAGTACGCATGAACTGAATTGACGTGTAGGGGTACGCACACCCGCCATAATTGGCGTTGGTAATGAGATCTTAAACGTCGATGTCGCGTCATAAAAACGTTTTACATAGTCTAAACGCGTGTCTTTCGGATATTTTGAGAATAAACATGCTGCAACTAAAATATAAAGGAACTGCGCGCTTTCATAAATCTCACCGGTAACACGGTTTTGCACAAGGTATTTACCTTCTAACTGCTTAACGGCAGCATAGCTGAAGGTAAGATCACGAGAATGATCAATATATGCGTCAAGCTCTTCGATTTCCTGCAGGCTATAGTCGGCAAGTAGATGTGGATCATACTTGTTCATTTCAACCATCTTAACCATATGATCATATAGTTTCGGTGGCTCAAATTTACCATAGGCTTTCTTACGCAAATGGAAAATTGCCAAACGCGCAGCAAGGTACTGATAATCTGGTGTTTCTTTCGAAATTAGATCAGCAGCAGCTTTGATAATGGTTTCGTGAATATCTTCTGTACGGATACCGTCGTAAAACTGAATGTGTGATTTTAGTTCTACTTGCGATACAGATACGTTATTTAGGCCTTCTGCTGCCCATGCAATAACGCGGTGAATTTTGTCTAGGTCAAGCGGTTCCTTGCGACCGTCACGTTTACTGACTGAAAGCTCTTGGTTCATAGTTATGCCTGCAATTTCCTTCAAACGAGCAAAAAATTTTTATTATGTCGAAATATTAAACTGGACTTTTGTCCTATTATTTAAGCGCACGGCTCAGGCGAAATTACCACTAGTGCTCGTTTTTCGCTTAGCTACTAGATATGGTGTCGCCATCACAGATGATCACAAGATAGAGGGGTATGCGTCTTTTTTCAAGGCCTAGAAAAGCGAGATAATTTGTGATCAATTTTTTACTAACTAGTCTGTTAGCATCCACTAACTTGTTAAGTAAAGTGTGTTTAGTCTATGTGAAAAAACAACGAAAAAAATACGATAAAAAAAAATATTTAAAATTTATTTGTTGCAAATTCACAAGGTATTGTTTTTGGGTCCGAGATTAAAATAACCACTATATCTAGTGGTTATTTTTTACCATAGTAACTAGATATATGGTTAAGCAGTGAGCAGGCGTTGGTAAAGCTAAAGTCAGATTGCCAGCTTGAAACAGGGTTGCCATTTAAATATCCCCAAAGCGCCGAAGCTGTTTTCATCCCCGCAGATTTGCCAGCAATGATATCGCGCTCATCGTCACCGACATAGATGCAACACCTAGGATCAACCTTCATTAATTCACAGCTGTAAAGCAAAGGATCAGGGTAGGGCTTGGCCCGCTCAAGTGTGTCACCCGATACAATATTTTTGCAGTTTGCAAATTGTGTGATTTGCGCAACAAGGGGGTTAGTTAAGTGCTTTGGTTTATTTGTCACAATCGACCAAGGAACTGCGTGCTCATCTAAAAACGTAATTAGTGGCACAATACCTTGGTAAAAACGGCTTTTACACCATAAATTGTTCGCGTAATAAGTAAGAAACGCTTCTTTTAAATGTGTTTGTTCGTCGTTTGAGAAATGTCGCCATTCATCACCAAAACCAAGTTTGAGTAATGCAAGCGTACCGTTAGAGGCCTGCGTACGATATGTTTCTGCACTTACCGTCGGTTTATTATGTTTGGCCAACACAAAGTTAAGCGCAGCACCTAAATCATCCGCACTGTCGATTAAGGTGCCATCTAAATCAAACAATACTGCTTGATACATTTTATGCTAACTTTTCGAAATGGATCATATAGTTAACTGACACATCGTTGGTTAAACTATACGTTTGACCAAGCGGATTGTAACTTAACCCTTTCATAATGCGCGCTTTAAGGCCGTATTTTTCAGCCCAATTAATCAAAGTTGCAGGCTTGATGAATTTGTCGTGGTCGTGTGTGCCTTTTGGCACAATCTTAAGTAAGTGCTCGGCACCGACAATGGCAAATAAATACCCTTTAAGTGTTTTATTAAGCGTTGACATAAACACATGACCACCAGGCTTCACCAATGTTGCTAATGATGCGATTACCGATTCAGGGTCCGGTACATGCTCAAGCATTTCCATACACGTAACAACATCAAATTGCTGAGGGTTTTGCTCGGCAAACGCTTCAGCGGTCACTTTTTCATAGTTAAGGGAAACGCCCACTTCTAATGCATGTAATTTAGCAACATTTAAGGGCTCTTCACCCATATCAATGCCCGTCACATGCGCGCCTAGTTTAGCCATGCTTTCAGCTAATATACCGCCACCGCAGCCAACATCTAATACATTTTTTGAGAAAATGCCTTGGCTATATAAGTTAATAAAGTCTAAACGAAGCGGGTTTATTTCGTGTAGCGGTTTAAATTCACCATTAAGGTCCCACCAACGGTCGGCCATGGCTTCAAATTTTGCAATTTCACTTGCATCTACATTTTGTTGAACGGTCATAAAAAGCATCCAGAGTGATTTGAGGGCATTATAAAGGGATTTTTTATAAAAAGACTACCGCTTACAACCTGTAAATAATGATTTTTTGTGTTAGCATGCTTTGGTTATAAAAATAATAACTGAATTAATACACGATTGAAGGAAGAGAAATCGGATGACAGATCTCGCCAATGAAATCCTTCCAATCAATATTGAAGATGAATTAAAAAATTCATACCTCGATTATGCCATGAGCGTAATTGTAGGACGTGCGCTTCCTGATGTACGAGATGGTTTAAAACCAGTTCATCGCCGCGTACTTTTCGCAATGAATGAACTCAATAATGATTGGAACAAACCTTATAAAAAGTCTGCACGTGTTGTAGGTGACGTAATCGGTAAATATCACCCACATGGTGATAGCGCGGTTTACGATACGATTGTACGTATGGCTCAGCCGTTCTCACTTCGTTATTTATTAGTTGATGGTCAAGGTAACTTCGGTTCGGTAGACGGCGACAGCGCTGCTGCGATGCGTTATACCGAAGTACGTATGGCTAAAATGGCCCATCAATTATTAGCGGATCTTGAAAAAGAAACGGTTGATTACGTTGATAACTATGATGGTACGGAAAAAATCCCAGCGGTACTACCAACACGAGTTCCTAACTTGTTAGTAAACGGTGCATCGGGTATCGCGGTAGGTATGGCGACTAACATTCCGCCACACAATTTATCTGAGGTAATTAACGGCTGTTTAGCGGTTATTGAAAACCCTGAAATACAAATTGAAGAGCTTATCGATTATATCCCAGGCCCTGATTTCCCAACAGCGGGTATTATCAGCGGCAAAAAAGGTATCGAGCAAGCGTATAAAACAGGCCGTGGTAAAGTTTATATCCGCGCCAAAGCAGAAGTTCAAGTTAACGAAAAAACGGGTAAAGAAACAATTATTGTTCACGAAATCCCGTACCAAGTTAACAAAGCACGTTTAATTGAAAAGATTGCTGAACTTGTTAAAGACAAGAAAATTGAGGGCATCAGTGCACTGCGTGATGAGTCTGATAAAGACGGTATGCGCATTGTTATCGAAATTAAACGTGGTGAAGTAGGCGAAGTTGTTCTAAACAACCTGTATGCACAAACACAAATGCAAACAGTGTTTGGTATGAACATGGTTGCGCTAGATAATGGTCAACCTAAACTACTTAACCTAAAAGAAATGCTTGAAGCGTTTGTTACGCACCGTCGCGAAGTAGTAACGCGCCGTACGGTATTTGACTTACGTAAAGCACGTGACAGAGCACATACCCTTGAAGGTTTAGCAATCGCGCTTGCGAATATCGATCCTATTATCGAGGTTATTCGTCGTTCGCAAACTCGTGAAGAAGCAAAAGTAGCCTTACTTTCTCGTAGCTGGGAACTTGGTAACGTTAAAGGCATGCTAGAAAAAGCAGGTGAAGACGACGTTGCTCGCCCTGAATGGCTTGCACCAGATTTAGGTATTCGCGATGGTCAATACAACTTGTCAGAAGCACAAGCGAATGCAATTCTAGACCTTCGTTTACATAAACTAACAGGTTTAGAACACGAGAAAATCTTAAATGAATATAAAGAGCTATTAGATCTAATCGCTGAGCTACTTTATATCCTTTCAACTCCTGAGCGTTTAATGGAAGTTATTCGTGAAGAGCTAGTTGAAATTAAAGAAAACTTCGGCGATGAGCGTCGCACTGAAATTACTGCAGCTGCGCACGATATTAGTCTTGAAGACTTAATCACTGAAGAAGACGTTGTGGTAACACTGTCACACGAAGGTTATGTTAAGTATCAACCGCTTTCTGATTACGAAGCGCAGCGTCGTGGCGGTAAAGGTAAGTCTGCAACTAAGATGAAAGATGAAGACTTTATTGAACGTCTATTAGTTGCAAACACCCACGACACTATTTTATGTTTCTCTACGTCAGGTCGTTTATATTGGCTGAAAGTGTATCAGTTACCATTAGCGAGTCGCGCGGCGCGTGGCAAGCCAATTGTTAACTTACTACCACTTGAAGCTGATGAGCGTATTACCACTATCTTACCAGTACGCGAGTATGAAGAAGATAAGTATGTATTAATGGCCACAGCGAACGGTACAGTTAAGAAAACACCACTTAAGGCATATAGTCGCCAGCGTGCTTCGGGCATCATCGCAATCAACCTAAACGAAGGCGATAGCTTGATTGGTGCAGATATCACCGACGGCACAAACGACATCATGCTGTTCACTGACCACGGTAAAGTAGTACGCTTCAACGAAAAGCAACGTGATTCAGAATCAGGTGAAGTGAAACTTGACCCAGAAACAGGTGAAGAATTACTAGCGTTACGCCCAATGGGCCGCACAGCGACAGGTGTACGCGGTATTAAGATGCCAGATGACGTGAAAGTTGTGTCACTTATTGTACCTAAGAATGATGGTCCGGTATTGACCATCACTGAAAATGGCTACGGTAAACGTACACTACTTGAAGATTACCCAGCGAAGAGCCGCGCAACACAAGGTGTTGTGTCGATTAAAGTATCTGAGCGTAATGGTAAAGTAGTTGGCGCGGTGCAAGTTGAAGATAATGATGAAATCATGATTATCTCTAACAAAGGCACATTAGTACGCACCCGTGTTAATGAAGTATCTACCGTTGGTCGTAATACACAAGGTGTTATTTTAATTCGTACAGCTGATGACGAACAAGTTGTTGGTTTACAGCGTATCGATGAAATTGAAGAATCTCAATTCCTTTCTGAAGAAGGTGAAGATGAAGCAGTTTCAAGCGAAAGTAATGAAACACCAAATACAGATGAAAATAATTCAGAGCAACCGGCTGAATAGAAAAAATATTCATCTTTATCATGCGGTAATTTGATATTTAATCAGTTACAGTATGAACAATGTTAAAAGCGGCTAACAGCCGCTTTTTTGTTTTCTAATTATGTACAAATGAGGTTTTGGGAATGAGTGTATATAATTTTTGTGCAGGGCCAGCTAGTCTGCCCCGAGCAGTATTAGAAAAAGCGCAAAAAGAGTTTTTAAACTGGCAAGGGCTTGGCGTTAATGTGATGGAAATAAGTCATCGCAGTAGCGAATTTATAGCGCTTGCTGAGCAAAGCGAACGTGATTTACGTGAGTTAATGAACATACCTGATAACTATGCTGTATTATTTATGCACGGTGGTGGTCGCGGTCAGTTCGCTGCAGTACCGCAGAATCTTCATGTTGCAAACAAACAAGCGGTCTACATCAATAGTGGCATTTGGTCTGATGGTGCATTTAGCGAAGCACAAAAGTTTACTGATGCTATTGAAATTAATGTACGCGATGATAAAAACGGCGAGTTTAATTGTTTAACGCCTGACCTTTGGCCATTACCGAGCGATGCGTCATACATTCATTATTGCCCAAATGAAACAATCGACGGTATTGAAATTTTTGATACGGTAAAACACAGTGCGCCAATCGTCGCTGATATGTCTTCAAACATTCTTTCGCGTGAAATTGACGTTAATCAGTTTGATTTAATTTATGCGGGCGCACAGAAAAATATCGGCCCATCAGGCCTTGCGATTGTTATTGTGAAAAAATCACTGCTTTCACGTGAAGGTACTGAGAAGCCGAGCATTTTTGATTATGCCTTAGAAGCTAAAAAAGAGAGCATGTATAACACGCCACCAACGTATTCTTGGTATTTAGCTGCGGAAGTTTTTAAATGGCTAAAAGCACAAGGTGGCGTTGCCGCAATAGAACAACAAAATATCGAAAAAGCGTCATTACTTTATGACTTTATTGATAATAGCCAGTTTTATAAAAATACCGTTGCGCGTGACTTCCGTTCACGTATGAATGTACCATTTTGGCTTAACGACGAATCACTGAACAAAGCATTTTTAGCAGAGTCGAAACAAGCTGGGTTACTCGCCCTCGAAGGCCACCGTATGGTAGGTGGTATGCGTGCCAGTATTTACAATGCAATGCCAATTGACGGCATAAAAGCATTAGTAGACTTCATGCATAAGTTCGAACAGGAGCATAAGTAATGGAACAGTTGCACTTAAAAGCGATTCAGCGTGTAAATGGCGAAGTAACGTTACCGGGCTCTAAGAGTTTATCTAACCGCATTCTATTACTAGCAGCACTATGCGAAGGTACAACACAAGTAGAGAATCTTCTCGATAGCGACGATATTCGTCATATGCTTAAAGCGCTCAATGCTATGGGCGTTGAGGTATCGCTAAATGAAGATAAAACAATTGCCCAAGTTCATGGTAAAGGCGGCAATTTTGAAACACCTACTGAACCACTATTTTTAGGTAATGCAGGTACCGCATTTCGTCCACTTACCGCGGTTTTAGCGACTTCCAATGGGGAATATGAGCTAATCGGCGAACCTCGCATGGAAGAAAGGCCAATTGGTCACCTTGTTGATGCACTTCACGCATTAGATGCAGATATTAGCTACTTAAAAAATAAAGATTATCCGCCACTTAAAATCGTGGGTAATCAACTGGCCGGTGGTAAAGTAGAAATTGACGGTAGTATTTCGAGCCAATTTTTAACCGCGCTGTTAATGGCGGCGCCGCTTTTTAAAAACAACACAGAAATCACGATAAAAGGTGAGCTTGTTTCAAAACCTTATATTGATATTACGTTAGGCGTAATGGCCAAATTTGGCGTTCGTGTTGAAAATAACGATTATCAATCATTTGTAGTGACCGGTAACCAGCAGTATCAATCGCCTGGTCGCATTATGGTTGAAGGTGACGCATCAAGTGCGTCTTACTTTGTTGCGGCCGCAGCGATTAACGGCGGCACAATTCGTATTAATGGTGTTGGCGCAGCAAGTGTGCAAGGCGATATTGGTTTTGCAAAAGTGATGGAGCAGGTGGGTGCAAAAATCGAATGGCATGACGATTATCTTGTTGTGTCTAAGGGGGAGCTTAAGGGCGTAGATATCGACGCCAATGCAATCCCAGATGCAGCGATGACACTTGCAACCGTTGCGCTTTTTGCAAAAGGTAAAACAGCGATACGCAACATTTATAACTGGCGAGTAAAAGAGACGGATCGTCTTTATGCTATGGCAACGGAGCTTAAAAAGCTCGGTGCAGAGGTGGTAGAAGGGCATGACTTTATTGAAGTAACCCCAACTGATAACATTCAACTTGCTGAAATAGACACTTATGATGATCACCGAATTGCCATGTGCTTTTCAATGGTGGCGGTAGGTGGTCATGATGTAATTATCAATGATCCTAAATGTACCTATAAAACATTTCCTACCTATTTTGAAACACTTGCAAGTGTGTCGGAATAATCGTCTAAAATAGAAATCACAGATTTTTCGCCGTAAAGTAGCGATAATTTTTTAATTATCGCGTATACTGCGCGGCGATTTTAGTTTTGTACATTTTGGGAGGTTGTAATGTTGGGTAGTCAACCAGTAATTACAGTCGATGGACCAAGTGGTTCAGGTAAAGGAACCGTTTGCCGTTTATTAGCAAATAAGCTTGGATGGGACGTATTAGATAGTGGCGCGATTTATCGTGTTTTAGCGCTAGCAGCGAGCCACCATATGATAGCGCCAACAGACGAAGAAGCTTTATTGCCGTTAGCGGCTAATTTAGATGTGCAATTTGTGGTAGATAATGAAACCGGCAATGGTAAAATTATTTTAGAAGGTGAAGATGTTACCAAATCGATTCGTACTGAAGAGGTTGGTGGCATGGCATCTAAAATTGCCGCATTGCCGAGTGTTCGCGAAGCGTTATTACGCCGCCAGCGTGCATTTAGAAGCGAATCAGGCTTAATTGCGGATGGTCGCGACATGGGCACTGTAGTGTTCCCTGATGCAGTGCTAAAAGTATATTTAACAGCATCAGCAGAAGAGCGCGCAAATCGCCGTTTTCTTGAGTTGAAGCAACGTGGTGTTGATGTTAAAATAGACAGCCTAGTTGCAGATATCAAAGCACGTGACGACCGCGATATGAATCGCCCAGTTGCTCCGCTTGTGCCTGCTGAAGATGCAATTGTTATAGACACTACCGAACTCGATGCAAATCAAGCATTTGAGCAAGTAGTGTCTTTGTGTATCGAAAAGAATTTAATTGGTTAACTCATAGGAAGAGTTAATTTTTACAACAACCCCACGCGGCAGGATAGCCAAATGGATATTTTATTTAGAGACTTATAATGTCAGAAAATTTTGCACAGTTATTTGAAGAAAGCCTAAAGGGTTTTGAAGCAGAACAAGGTTCAATCGTTAAAGGTACTGTTATTTCAATCGAAAACAACATCGTACTAGTAGACGCGGGTCTTAAGTCTGAAAGCGCAATCCCTGCTGAGCAATTCAAAAACACTGCTGGTGAATTGGAAGTAGCAGTTGGTGATGAAGTAGATGTTGCACTAGATGCAATCGAAGATGGTTTCGGTGAAACTATCCTTTCTCGTGAGAAAGCTAAGCGTCACGAAGCTTGGATCCGTCTTGAAAAAGCATGTGAAGAGCAAGAAACTGTTACTGGTATCATCAATGGTAAGGTTAAAGGTGGTTTCACTGTTGAAGTTGACACTATCCGTGCATTCTTACCAGGTTCACTAGTTGACGTGCGCCCAGTACGCGACACAGCTCACCTTGAAGGTAAAGAGTTAGAATTCAAAGTTATCAAGCTTGACCAGAAGCGTAACAACGTTGTTGTTTCTCGTCGTGCTGTTATCGAGTCAGAAAACTCACAAGAGCGTGAAGAACTTCTACAAAACCTTGTTGAAGGTCAAGAAGTTAAAGGTATCATCAAGAACCTTACTGACTACGGTGCATTCGTTGATTTAGGTGGTGTTGACGGTCTTCTACACATCACTGATATGGCTTGGAAACGCGTTAAGCACCCAAGCGAAATCGTTAACGTTGGTGACGAAATCTTAGTTAAAGTACTTAAGTTCGACAAAGATAAAACACGTGTTTCTCTAGGTCTTAAGCAGCTTGGCGAAGATCCATGGGCAGCTATCGCTGGTCGTTACCCAGAAGGTTCTAAGCTTTCTGGTCGTGTAACTAACCTTACTGACTACGGTTGTTTCGTTGAAATCGAAGAAGGCGTAGAAGGTCTAGTACACGTTTCTGAAATGGATTGGACTAACAAGAACATCCACCCTTCAAAAGTTGTTAACTTAGGTGACACTGTAGAAGTTATGGTTCTTGAAATCGACGAAGAGCGTCGTCGTATTTCTCTAGGTCTTAAGCAATGTAAAGCTAACCCATGGCAAGAATTTGCTCGTCTACAAAACAAAGGCGACCAAGTTACTGGTAAGATCAAGTCAATCACTGACTTCGGTATCTTCATCGGCCTAGAAGGCGGCATTGACGGTCTAGTTCACCTTTCAGACATTTCTTGGAACACGCCTGGCGAAGAAGCTGTACGTGAATTCAAGAAAGGCGACGAAATCACAGCTATCGTTTTACAAGTTGACCCAGAGCGTGAGCGTATCTCTCTAGGCGTTAAGCAAATCGAAGCTGATCCTTTCAATAACTACCTGGACGCAAACAAAAAAGGTGCTATTGTTAAAGGTAAAGTAACTGAAGTTGACGCTAAAGGCGCTACAGTTGAACTTATCGAAGGTGTTGAAGGTTACATCCGTGTAGCTGACGTAGCAGTTGAGCGTACTGAAGACGCTTCAACAGTTCTTTCTGTAGGTGACGAAGTAGAAGCTAAGTTTGTTGGTGTTGATCGCAAGAACCGCGCAATCAGCCTTTCAATCAAAGCAATTTCAGAAGCTGAAGAGAAAGAAGCGCTAGATAAGCTTAAGAAAGAAGAGCCACAGTTCGAAAACGCTATGGCAGCAGCTTTCAAAAATGCTCAAAAAGACTAATTAGTCGACTTGGAAGAGCAGCTTAATAGCTGCTCTTCCTATTACAATTATAAAGGGTACTTACATGACAAAATCAGAACTGATTGAAAAACTTGCTGAACAGCACGCAAATATTCCAGCGAAAGATGTAGAAAATGCAGTAAAAGAAGTGTTAGAACTTATGGCTGATTCTTTATCAAGTTCAGATAGAATTGAAATCCGTGGTTTTGGCAGTTTCTCTCTACATTATCGTGCACCACGTGTTGGTCGTAACCCAAAAACGGGTGATAAAGTAGAATTGCAGGGCAAATACGTACCTCACTTTAAGCCAGGAAAAGAACTGCGCGACCGCGTGAATGCAAGTATTGCATAATTTGAGGCTGTTTTGACCAAAATTCTCAAAGTAACTTTTCTCCTGTGCTTGCTATTTGTTTTATTTGTATTGGGGTCGCAAAACCCTCATCTGGTAAAAATTAACTTTATAATAGCAAGTGCAGAAATCCCTCTCGCTTTCATAATAAGTATTTGTTGTGCTTTAGGCCTATTTTTAGGTGTAGCACTCAGTACAATTCTATTGTCAAAAGCTAAACTGCAAAACCGTCGTTTAAGAAGACAAAATCAGAAGCTTACTTCTCAAAGTCATGGATAGTTAATGATCGAATTGCTGTTTTTGTTGTTACCAGTAGCGGCAGCTTACGGTTATATCATGGGTAAAAACAATGCAAATAATGAAGCCCAACAACAAAACCAAGAAATTATTAATGAGTATAGTAAAGGTTTAAAGTTCTTACTTGACCGTGAAGAAGACCAAGGCTTAGAACACCTAATTGGTTTACTAGAAATTTCAGCAAATTCTGTTGAACATTATTTAACTCTGGCAACCTTATTCCGTCGACGTGGTGAGTTAGACCGCGCAATTAAAGTACACGAATTACTGTTAAAACATGACGGACTTTCATTAGAGCAAAAAAAACATGTTCTTTATGAACTTGCGCAAGATTATATGATGGCAGGATTGCTTGACCGCGCTGAAGAAAATCTTGTTTATCTGCATTCATTAAATGATAACAACGCGCTTTGTCAGTTAATGCTATTGTATTTACAAAGTCATGATTGGGATAAAGGCATTGCGCTATTTCAATCTCACGAGTCCGACTTTAACACCAGCCAATTAAAGAAAACAATCGCTAATTTTTATTGCGAAAAGGCGATTCAAGACAAAGATTTAAAACCTCTTGATGTCGTAACAGAACTGACACAAGATCTCGTTAGACCAAAGTACATGCTTGGCGCAAAAGCATTTAACGATGGTGATTTTCTTCAAGCGATTAAATACTGGGGTAGTTTACTCGATAAAAATGTCGCATTCGCGCCAATTTTTTTAGATAGATTAGAAGTAAGCTACGAAAAGCTTAACTTACAAGATAACTATTTCTCTCATCTTTCTAAGCATTTAAAAAGCGATAGTGTGCTTATAAAAATACATTATTGTAAAAGTCTTATGGCCCAAGGTAAGGTTAATGAAGCGAGAAACTATATTACACAAGTTTTGCGTAAGCAGCCCAATATTAGGGGCTTTAGTTACTTATTAATGTTAATGTCTGAACAAAGCCAAGACATTAAAACAGTGTTAACGGAAATAAATAATTTAGTCCAAGACTACATCGCCACAAAATCATTGTATCAATGTAACCACTGTGGCTTTACAAGTAAAAAAATGTATTGGTTTTGTCCTTCTTGTAAACATGTTGAGTCATTGGTGCCATTGAGTGGCGTAGACGGGTTTTAAACAAAACACATAAAATGTTATTCCTTTTTTTGAGTTAGGATTTATTAATGAACCACGATGCCAAAGTATTAATTGCATTAGATTACGCAGATGAAAGCGCCGCGTTAGATTTTGTAAAACGCGTTTCACCACAAGATTGCCGCTTAAAAGTGGGCAAAGAAATGTTTACGTATTTTGGCCCTCAATTTGTGAAGAAGTTAATTGATTTAGGCTTTGATGTATTTCTAGATTTAAAATTTCACGATATTCCAAATACAGTTGCAAAAGCAGTTGCCGCAGCGGCGGAATTAGGCGTTTGGATGGTCAATGTACATGCCAGTGGCGGCCCAGAAATGATGCGCAAAGCCAAACAAGCGCTTGAAAAGTATGGCGATGACGCACCATTGCTGATCGCAGTAACAATTCTAACATCAATGGACGAAGCTGAACTAAAACGTTTAGGTGTTGATAAAACGCCTAATGAACAAGTGCAGTTTTTAGCGAAATTGGCAAAAGATGCAGGCCTTGATGGCGTGGTATGTTCTGCTCAAGAAGCGTCAGTATTAAAGTCAACTTTGGGTCGTGAATTCAAGTTAGTCACCCCAGGTATTCGACCTGCTGGTTCTGATAAAGGCGATCAAAAACGCGTTATGACACCACGAGAAGCAATTGATGCCGGTAGTGATTACCTTGTTATTGGTCGCCCAATTACCCAATCTCCTGATCCACAAGCGACTTTAATTGAAATAAATAACACTTTAAGTTAACCTCATTAAAGTAGTTGCACTAATGTAAATTAAGGCATTAGTGCATTCCCGTTTGAAGCTAAAAAGAATAAGAAGAGTAGTACTTCATGCGTTTTATTTTTGCAATTGCTGCTATTGTTGCAGCCTATCTAGGTTATCAACATTACGATAACGAAACACGCCAAAATGCGTTTATAGATATATTAGATACCATTAATCACCAGCCCATTAATCAATTTGAATTAAAGCTTTCATTAAATACGCAAGTTGAGGCTCGTTGCCAAGCGATTGGTAAAAACGAAACTAATTTAGCAAAAATGGAAGAGTGCTTGAATTTAATTGAAACATATAAAGACGAATGCGAACTGCAAATTTTCCGTTTAGCGCCTATCGAGTTTGAAGACGGTAATGAGGCATTAGATTACGGCAAACGTTATCAGAAATGTGTTTACAGTAATCAATTTGCTGATCTCGTAGATTCAACAAACCATTTATAGAAAAAGGCACGCAATGTGCCTTTTTTATTTAACTAACGTAATCTTAGTCGCGGCAAGATCAATCTTACCTTCCTTAAACAAATGCCCAATAGCACGCTTAAAGTTTGCTTTACTGCAACCAAATGCTTTTTTGATGGCGATTGGATCTGACTTATCACCTAAATGAATAACACCGTTTTCCTGTGTTAACTTATCGTAAATTACATCAGATAGTTCATTTGAACCTGCAATACCAGGCTTACTTAAACGAATATCTAATTTGCCATCTTCACGTAATTTAGCAACATAGGCTTGCAGCTTTTGACCAATAAACAGAGGTTTAAAAACTTGGTCAGTAAACACCATGCCCCAGTATTCATTATTTACAATCACTTTAAAACCTAGATCTGTGCGACCAGCAACAATAATGGATACTTCTTGAGACTTTTTAAAGCCTGTTGCTTCTTGTTTAACAAATTTGTTTAGGTTTGATGAACCACATAAACGCTGTGATGCTTTGTCCAAATAAAGATGTACTAAGTATGAACGTGATAACTCAAATTTTGGGCGTTGCTCGTTGTAAGGCACCAATAACTCTTTACCAATGCCCATATCAACGAACGCACCAATGGCATTAATTGATGTGACTTGGAGTAGGGCAAAGTCACCTAATTGTGCAATTGGGGTTTTGGTTGTTGCGGTTAAGTTTCCTTGCTCCTCAAATACAAATACCTCAATCACTTGTTTTACTGCTAAGCCATTGGGCATCTCTTCTTTTTTAAGAAAAACTTCACCATTACCGCTGTCATCTGTTAAATACGCACCTTCATACGCAATTTCGTTAACAACTAAACTATTCATTTTACCACGTTGAATTGTCATTATTCTTCATCCTTTTTTGGGCGACGCTTTAACGGTGCAACACCATCAACATCAAACGGTGCCGGAATAGCCTTCGCAATTTTGGCTTTATTTGGCTTTTTGAATGGTTTTTTATGTTTGCTTGTTTTTTGATTGACGGATTTTGCTTTAACATTCTGTTTTGGTTGATGTGTTTTTTCTTTAAACCCTTTAAATTTACCTACTAAGCCATCAATTTCTGAAAAGCCAATACGCTTAGATAAGTAACTTTCAATTGCTTTAAAACTCTGCCAATCTTTTGCACTTACTAAAGACAATGCGTTGCCTTTAAAGCCAGCGCGTCCGGTGCGACCGATACGATGCACATATTCTTCAGCTTGCTTGGGTAAATCGAAATTAATAACTTGTGATACATTGAGTAAATCTAGACCACGAGATGCAACGTCCGTCGTCACTAAGATTTGTGCTTGGCCACGAGAAAACGCATCCATAATAGAATTACGTTTGCTTTGATTCATATCGCCCGATAACGCGAGCGTTTTATAGCCTTCTTGCTCTAAGATTTCGGATAACTTTATCGTGTCATCACGGGTTGCGGTGAACACGATTTGTTGGCCGGATTCAGCGCTTTTTGTTGTGGCGATTAATAGCGCAATCTTATGATCTAAGTGATCCGCTAAGAAAAACTTTTGCGTAATGTCGTTGTGTTCTTGTGTACTGGCATCAATGGTTACGCGTTTTGGGTTCTTAAGTAAATTACGTGAAAGCGCATCTACTTCGGCATGCTCTAATGTAGCCGAGAAAAATAAAGTTTGGCGTAAACGGTGATTTGCCGCAGTGTTTATTTTTTCGATTTGTTCTTTAAAACCAAGCTCTAATACACGGTCCGCTTCGTCAAGAATCAATAATTCAAGACCTTCTAAGTAGAAATTACGGTCATCAAGGTGGTCAACTAGTCGACCTGGTGTTGCAACAACAAATTGTGGGTCTTTAGAAAGCGCTTTAACTTGGTCGTTATAATTATCACCGCCAACAATTTTTGTCGCTTTTAATCCTGTGCCTGCAATAATCAAGGTTAACTGTTTATACACTTGATTCGCCAATTCACGTGTCGGCGTAATGATTAACGCACGCGGATCACGTTTACTTAACGCTTTTTGCTTACTTAAGCGTGTAATTGCAGGTAATAGAAATGCAAATGTTTTGCCCGAACCTGTTTTTGATTGGGCAAGTAAATCATGTCCAGCAATGGCAACAGGAACTGCTTGTTGCTGGATATCCGTCGGCGTAGTAATACCAATGTGTGAAAGTTGACTTGCAATTCGCTTATCAACGCCTAAATCTTCAAAGGACAAATGTGTCTCTCCACTCAATGTGTTTGTGGCATAAAATAAAGCGAGCATTTTACATGAAAGACAAAAACATAGCTAATTAGCGATGGTTTTGTGTGCAAAATATAGACAGTAGAATTGAACAGTACAAAGTTTCTGATACAATAGCGACCCATTTTGGCGCCGGAATTACGCTCCGGTTAGTATTTAAAGCTAAACATTAGGAAAATTATGTCTCAACAATACGTCGTGTGTGCCCTTTATAAATTTGTTTCTTTACCTAACTATAAAGAAATTCGTCAACCTTTACTTAATACTATGGAACAACATAATGTGCGCGGTACATTATTGTTAGCTGAAGAGGGTATTAACGGAACGGTTGCCGCAAAGCGTGAGGGTATCGATGCATTATTAGCGTGGTTAGATAAGCAACCAGGACTTGATAATATTGTATCGAAAGAATCGTTTGATGACGAATGTCCGTTTTACCGCACCAAGGTAAAACTTAAGAAAGAAATCGTTACTATGGGTGTACAAGGCATTGACCCTAAAGAAGTTGTTGGTACTTACGTAAAACCAAAAGACTGGAATGCACTTATTTCAGACCCTGATGTTGTGCTAGTTGATACACGTAATGATTACGAAATCGAAATTGGTACTTTTGAAAATGCCGTTGATCCAAAAACCAAAACATTCCGCGAGTTTCCCCAATGGGCTAAGAAAAACCTCGACCCAAGCAAAAATAAAAAAGTAGCAATGTTCTGTACCGGTGGCATTCGCTGTGAAAAATCAACAGCTTATATGAAAGAGCAGGGCTTTGAAGAAGTTTATCACCTTGAAGGCGGTATTCTTAAGTACTTAGAAGAAGTTCCAAAAGAAGACACTATGTGGAAAGGCGAGTGTTTTGTATTTGATAATCGCGTTGCGGTAGACCACGACTTAAATAAAGGCTCATACGATCAGTGTCATGCGTGTCGTATGCCTATTACCGAAGAAGAAAAGCAACTTGAAGCTTATCAAGAAGGCTTATCATGTCATCATTGTATCGATACAGTAAGTGACGAGCAACGTGAGCGTTTTGCAGAGCGTCAAAAACAAATTGAGCTGGCAAAAGCACGAGGAGAAGGCCACATAGGTAAGGAAGCACAAGAAGCTATCATCAAACGTAAAGCTGAAAAAGCCGCGCGTAAAAAGGCACAATCTGAAAAAGCTTCATAGCAATATTAAAACGTTGTTTTACATTAAAATCCGATGGCGTGTAGTCATCGGATTTTTTTATTCTTTCAATAAACACAACTCAGTAATAAGCGCAAAAAAGCACGTGTGATAAAGCGTTAAAAAATAGGGTGGTTTTAAGTAAAATTTATTTTCTTTCCTTAAAGCACCTTCCTGTAAACATGTGAATACTGGTGACAAGTAAACTATGGGATTATAAAATTCTTATCTATTGATGAGCATTCGGTAAAAACATGGCCTGATATTTGTAAATTAACATACGTATTTAACTGTTCGCACAGCGAACAACATAAAGGTTAAGGGATTATTATGTTGTTATTTAGCACATCATCAACCAATGCAGAACACCTGATTAAGCAACCAAACCACAACAACAACGTTAATGAAAATAAAACTGGCAAGGAAATGCCGCTAGCTGATGAAAATTCGGCAACATTTAGCCACGCATTGACAAAAGAAATGCCAAGTCAGACTGCATCTGAAACATCACAAAAGTATCAAAATAAAAGCATGTTTGAATCAGAGCGCAACGCGAGTTTTTTAGAAAAAATTCAAGAAGCGATTTTAATGCAACGACTCGGCGTCGATCTTGAAAAAGTGAAACAGCTGAAAGAAAAAATAGCCGAACTTGAAAGCATGCTTGAAACGGGTGACATTAGCCAAGAAAATTTCCAAAAACAAGTTTTAGCATTAGAAGAAATGATCGCTGAAGAATATCAAAAAGGCCAAGAACGACGTCAAGAAAAGGAATTAAAACAAGCCAATGAGACCCAAAATACCAACGACGAATTGAAAATCTAGCAAAGATAAATTTATTACGATGTTAAGATGATTGAAAGTAATAAATTCAAGTTAACTAGGGGAAGTTATTCAATAAAGTGATTCCTATAACATATATTATGTTAAATAATGTATTTGATACTGTTTTCCTATTTGTTGCGTCCACTTCTTTGTTATATGCTGTTGTGAATTATTAGTTTATTTAAACATTAGCATAATGAACAAAACACTCGACCAGATAATACAACAACTAAATTCGGTCATCTTAGGTAAACAACAACAAATTAAACTCTCAATATGTTGTTTGCTCGCTAAGGGTCACTTATTAATTGAAGACTTACCAGGTATGGGTAAAACTTCTTTGGCGCATGCGCTATCCAATGTTCTTGGTCTCAATTATCAACGCGTGCAGTTTACTAGCGATCTGTTACCGTCGGATATTACCGGCAGCACCATCTTTGATCCAAATAAGCAAACTTTTCATTTCCATGCAGGCCCACTATTTAATCAAGTTGTGTTGGCAGATGAAATAAACCGCGCAGGCCCTAAAACACAAAGTGCCTTGCTTGAAGCAATGGAAGAACAACAAGTGAGTATCGATGGTAAAAGTCACACACTTCCTTCTCCTTTTTTTGTGATAGCTACACAAAACCCAATGCATCAAGCTGGCACCTTTCCATTGCCAGAGTCTCAGTTAGACCGATTTTTGATGCGTATCGGTTTAGGTTATCCAGATAAAGCTTCAGAAAAATCTATTCTTCTTGGTGAAATAAATAACGCGGCAAAGAAAATTAATGCATTACTTTCACCAGAGCTTTTAGTCGAGATGCAGCAAATCGTTAGCGAGGTCGTACTTTCTTCAGTTGTTGCTGATTATATTTTAGATTTAGTAAATGAAACACGCGATAGCCCTGATTACCCAATGGCATTATCGCCACGAGCATCCATAGCGATAGCAAACGCAGCTAAGGCGTGGGCATTTATACACCAACGTGATTATGTTATCCCAGATGATGTACAAGCTATATTTCCATTTGTTGCGGAACATCGTCTTGGATTAACCAGTAATACCTCAAATAGTTTGTCATATGACTTATTAAATAAAGTTAAAATCAACCCTTAAGTTATGTCCGATACTAAAACAAGTCTTGTGCAGTCAATAAAATCGCACGTAAATGTTTGGTTTAACAATCAATTAAAAAAACGTAAGCACAGCGAAACGTCTATTACCCTTACTCATAAAAATATTTATATTTTACCGAGTAAATTTGGCATGGCGTATTTGATATCGAACGTTTTGGTCTATGTGTTAGGTATTAATTACCAAAACAACTTAGTAATTATGTTTAGTTACTTAATGTTTTCGTTTCTTTTAGTGAATTTTATCGTTGCGTTTATCAATCTGTATAATCTTAAAGTATCACTTTCTCACACAGTCGCGGGTTATCAGCACACCGGGTACTTTGCCTACTTTCAATTGGTCAATAAAGATGGCACCACGAGTTTAGAAGTTAGTGGTGAGCATATTCGCAGCCAGTTTATTGATAGTATTGAAGAGACTACGCAAAAATTAGAATTACAAATTAATATCGCTAATCGCGGTCTGCATAGTTTGCCACGGTTAAAGTTTTTTTCTCGCTATCCTTTTGGTCTTGTAACTACTTGGAGTTACTTTGTTCCCGATAAAAAAACGTATGTATACCCCACTCCACTGTCGTTTTCATTTCACCAAGTAAGCCAAGCTGAAATTGAATCAGACAGCCAATCTCAATCTAACCAAGCAACGGTTAGTGAGAACTATCAAGGAGTTAGGCCTTATATTGATGGCGACAAAGTGAATCGCATATCGTGGAAACATTATGCAAAAAACCAAGTACTTGCAACTAAAGACTTTTCTTCAGGCAGTACCAGTGAATACGAATTCAGCTTGCAAACAGTACCCGGCAACCTAGAGCAAAAACTGCAACATCTAAGCTATTTAGTAACCCATGCGGAAAATGAAAATTTACGATATAGCCTATTGTTACCACACGCTAAAGTAGATTTAGGTTCGGGTACACCGCATATGACCAAATGTTTGGAAGAATTAAGCAATGTATAATCATCAAAGCGTTAAAAGCTTATCTGCGCTGATCATCGCTATTGTTAGCGCCTTATTATTTAATGAACTTGCGGTATTATTTGTTGCTACCGTTGCACTTTTAATTATTTGGGTATTTGCAATTGCTTACACAAAAGCCAGTGCACCAACTGTTATCGTTGGTAATGTACTCGCTTTGGTATGCACGCTTACCTTATTCTTAACAATCGGCATCAGTGAGCTTGTAAATTTATTTATCGCCATGTTATTGCAAGCCAATTGTCTGAAACTATTGATTGCTGAAAAGCCACGTCAAATCAAATCAATTGTGTTAGTTAACTTTTTCATTTCAAGCTGTGTGTTTTTGTTTTATCACTCGCTGCCGGTTACACTTTTGGTTTTGTTTTTATTTTTGCTCAACATCACCGCGCTGTATTTACTTACCAACCGAAAAATCATAAAACAAAGCGGCGCACGTGCTTTTAAGCTATTACTGTTAAGTTTGCCAATAACCTGTGTACTTTTCCTGTTTTTACCAAAATTGCCAGCCTTTTGGCGAATGCCTAGTTTATCTACCGCGCAAGTTGGATTATCTGAATCGGTAAACCCTTTTAATATCTCTGATCTCACTAAGTCAGACAAACTCGCATTTCGCGCTGTTGTGCCTGACAATATTGCTGCTCCTTACTATTGGCGCACTATGATACATGAAGAGTTTGATGGTCGTTCATGGAATATCGTTGATTCAGCGGATTTAAAATTGCGCAACAGCGCGCTTAAAAAAGCCGGTCACGAGATTAAAATCTACCATGAACAAACATCATTAAACTGGCTACCCACTTTGTATGCAGGTTCGTCAAGCACCGGTAATATCTTCACTACAGTTGACGGTGGTTTATATCGAGTTAACCCTAACAACCAAAAATTTACGTATGACATAACCGAAATAGACTTTGCTGACGATTTAACGTCTAGCAAACGTCGGTTAAATCTCACATTACCACAAGATATCAATACTCAAGCCATTGCGTTAGCTGCTCAATTAAAAGCACAATCAACATCAACCGAGCAGTTTATTCAATTGCTATCACGCTATTACACTCAACAACAATTTAGCTATACGTTAAAGCCACCTATTTATACTGGTAACAATTCAATTGATGAGTTTATGTTTGGGGAAAAACAAGGTTTTTGTGGGCATTACGCAAGTAGCAGCGCCTTTATATTTCGAGCAGCGGGCATTCCTGCTCGGGTAGTATCGGGTTACTTAGGTGGTGAAGCTTCAAATAGCGCGAAATATTTATCAGTTTATCAATACGATGCACACGCTTGGACGGAAGTTTGGCTACCTTCAAAAGGTTGGGTTAAATTTGATGCGACTGCATTTGTCGAACCTGATCGTCTATACGGTTCTCTCTCTCAACTTGATAATACACGCGATGACTTCGAAGATAATATTGGCGTGGGCCTCACCGCGTTAAGTGATATTGCTGTTTTTAATGAACTAAGGCTTTATCTCGAACAATTGGATTATCAATGGACAGCATGGGTGCTGAGTTTTGATAACGAAGCACAAAATAAGTTATTAAAAGAGCTTATAAAGGAAACCAGTGCGCTCAAAATAGCAGTGATTGTGATGTCGTTAATTGGATTATTTTTGGTAAGCTTTTTAGTGATAAAACTATGGCAACTACGTACGCAAATTGACGACCCAGTTGCTGCTTACTTAATTGCATTAGAGCATTTTGCGAAAGGCAAAAATCTCGCCCGTGAAAATGGCGAAACTGTAGCACATTTTTTAACACGATTATGCGAACATTTCCCTAATAATAAAACCGATTTAATGAGCTTCTTAAGCCTTTATAGTCGCCACCGTTATGGTGAAAAAACGCTTACAAAGGCACAAACTAAGATGCTTAAACGTAATGTCAATAACATAAAATATAAGAGACAATTATGAACTCAGTCGTACTCGGCGTTAGTGTAATGCTGATTTTAAGTTTACTGCGTATTAATGTGATCGTAGCGATGACAATCGCCGCGATTACCACAGGATTAACCGCAGGTCTTGGCCTTGAACAAACACTGCAAGCATTTAATGATGGTTTGCAAGGTGGCGCAAAAACCGCTCTAAGTTATGCAATGCTTGGCGGGTTCGCAGTTGCTATTGCCAAATCAGGCTTAACCGATATCGTCGCAGACAAATTAATTAACCAGATAAAAGGTGAACAAACTCAATACTCACAACTTTTTATTAAAGCAAGCGTATTGAGCTTAATCTTACTTGTATCAATCAGTTCACAAAACTTAATTCCAGTGCATATTGCGTTTATTCCAATTTTGATACCGCCTTTGCTTATTATTTTTGATCATTTAAAACTCGATCGCCGCGCAATAGCATGCGTGTTGACCTTTGGTTTGGCAACCGCCTATATGGTGCTGCCTTACGGCTTTGGTGGAATATTTTTATATGACATTGTGCACACCAATCTTGGAAAAAATGCGCTAGAAATTGACGCTTCCAGTGTACCGTTTGCGATGATTATTCCAGCTATTGGCATGTTAATTGGTTTGATAATCGCGGTGTTTTTTACTTATCGCAACGAGCGAACTTATCAAGCGTTAAACCAAACTTCCGAAATTAAACTGCCTAAAAACAAAAGCAAAGTGATTGCTGTTGGCTTTATTGCAGTAGTGACTTCTCTTTACGCGCAAACCATTACCAACTCAATGATTCTAGGTGGCTTAATCGGCGTACTTATTTTTACTATTTTTGGTATTGTAAAATGGCAAGAGTCGTCTGATATTTTCAGTAAAGGTGCAGCAATGATGGCGATGATCGGGTTTATTATGATCTCAGGTCAAGGCTTTGCCTCTGTTATTCAACAAACCAATGAAGTATCAACGCTTGTGCAAAGTATCTCGAGTTCAATTGGTGATAGTAAAGCACTTGCCGCAGCACTTATTTTAATAATTGGCCTGTTGATCACTATGGGCATTGGCAGTTCGTTTTCCACGGTGCCAATCGTGGCGACGATTATTGTACCACTTGCCATAACACTTGGCTTTTCGCCAATGGCCACCGCTGCGTTAGTGGGCACGGCAGGTGCATTAGGTGATGCTGGCTCCCCTGCTTCTGATTCAACCCTAGGTCCGACATCTGGTCTCAATGCCGATAATCAACACGACCATATAAGAGATACCGTTATACCAACATTTATTCACTTTAACATTCCGTTGTTAATATTTGGCTGGATTGCTGCAATGGTATTATAAAAAAGGCCTTATTTGGCCTTTTACTTTTTGTCAAAACTAAAAATCGGATTAAATACCCAAGCAGGCCCTATGAGTAAAAAGCTCAAGTCATCAAAAAATGATGGCTTTTTACCTTCTACTTTATGCCCCACAAACTGAAATATCCAAGCGACAACAAATACCGCAATGGCAATTTCAATCACATAAATTGAAATACTGCTCGCAACGTAAATACACAGCCCAGTAAAAATCAACATTACAAAACCAAGTTTAATGCTCAGAATAAAATAAAAGAGTAATGCGGCCAGCGTGATAGCACCAAGAATAACGTGCCCCGTTAGCCCTGGTATTGCACTAATTAGCGCTACAACAGAGAAGTAAATAAGCGGCACTGCGACTTTGTGGATTTTAATGTTGGTGGGGTTTTGATGGCTTTCGCCATACAAAGAAAACCATTGTTCAATCGTTTTCATAATTACCTCAGTGTTATTAGATTTATTAGAATAATTACACTAACAACAATAATACACTGAGGTATAAAAAGCCAATTTGCTCGATGCTATTCGAAACCATTTATCATTTTGTCACATACAACCGGTGTTGGCTTATGCTCGGCATCGACAGCAACAAATGTAAAACTACCTGAAATAGCCTGATGCTTGTCATCTTTGTGCATAGTTTCAAGGTAAATAACTACCTCTACTTTCAAACTGGTATTACCTACGTGTACCACTTTAGCTACAAGCTCAGCAAAACTGCCTGCAGGGATCGCCTCTTTAAAATCAACGCGATCAGAAGAGATGGTTACTAAAGGCTTACGACAAAAACGTGTTGCAGCAATAAACGCCACTTCGTCCATCCATGCAAGTGCATCACCACCAAATAAGGTGTTGTGATGATTTGTACGACCTGGAAATACCGTTTTAGTTACAGAGGTAATTGAGTCTTTAATACGTTGTTCAATAATATCTTGATTTGTCATGATTACTTTTGTTTACTCGCAAGCTGAACTTGCATTAATAGTGCGGGATCTAGGCGAACTTGACCCCAGTTTAAGCGCCAATCTAAATGAGGCCCAGTAACGCGGCCAGTAGCGCCTATTTCAGCGATTTTATCGCCTAATTTGACTTCCTGACCTTCTTTAACGTGCAGTTTATGAAGGTGAATATAGGTTGTGGTTACGCCATAACCATGGTCAAGAATAAGCGTACCACCTGAGTAATATAAGTCGTTATTGGCAAATACAACTTTACCTGAAACGGGTGCATATACAGGTGTACCGGTTTTGTTAGCAATATCTAACCCAAAGTGTGGACGTTTAGGGGTACCATTGAAATAACGCTGACTACCATACACGCCAGAAATACGTCCTGTCGCAGGGCGATAAAGCGGCGACAAAAAATCTTCTCGATGAGAAAAGGTACTGCGTGCCTCTTTCACGGCTTTTGCTTCTTTTTTAGTGCGCGTAAGCACTGATTTTGGCGGAGAAACATATTTCTTTTCTACACCAGTAATTTTATCAATGTCGTAATCACGCTTGGTTATTACTATCGGTTGCGTTTGCCAGCTGCCATCAGCAGTTTGCCAAGAAAGCGTGTGTGTTAATGTTTCATCGCGGCCAAAACCAAAAACAAAATGGCCTCCGGGGGTAATCGCAAGCGGTTTATCGTTTAGCTTAACCTGCTTAGCGTTTTTTATATGACCTGTTACTAAGCCACCTTGGGTTAAATGCCCTTTTAGCTCTAATGCTTGTGCTGAACTTATAATTGAAAGACTTAATGCCAACAGTTTTTTAAGCATATGCAATAGCTCCTTTCCCAACACCTTCATAGGCGGCTACGCGATAAGAATTCTCTGGGTTATCATTTTTTAATGTTTGTACAACATGTTGTGCAATGCACTCAACGGTTGAATCAACCGGTAAAATATCGGTAACCGCTTCACTGATGCTTAGCTCAAAATACCCTTGCGATGCGTTGTAGGCAGAGTGAACACCATTTTCAATTGGTGCTACAAACTTAAGTTCGTTTGCGTTGATACGATCCTCTGCACTTACAAGGTAAATATCTTGCCACTTTTGACACCAAAGCTTGTTAAGCCTTGGGCTGCGCATGCCATTTTCTTCAATTTCAATGGTGCTGCGATGACCGTGAATAATACGCTGACAATTACCATCGTGTTTTTTCAAACCATGACTATAATGATAATAAAACCCGTTGGTGTGTTCTGGTCTTAAGTTCAGTATGATTTTACTTACGTTACTAGGTAGTTGTGGCAGTATTGTTTGTTCTAAAAAGCCTTTAACACTGGTTTCGTTGATTTTATCTGTATCAATCAAACAAAACGCTTGATGAGGCGAACTGACGGCAAGCTGATGCTCGCCAAAGCTAAAACTAACATTGGTTTGTTCACCGGCCTCAGAAATAACCGCATCGCCTTGTGTTGCAATCGCTAATTTATGGTCAATCACATCATCTATAATGCGTTTCACTTGTTTTTTAACCAGTGAAAAATCAAGCACCATTGATTCGTCGTTTAAATCGCCATGCATTTCAAGGTCGACGATCCAACTTTCACCCAATGGACCACGGTCTTTACAAAGGTAAGAAAAATCAATAACGGTTAGGTCTTTTACAAATAAAATCATAGATAAGCTGCGCTTTTTAACAATGCTGTAATTATAAAGGGATAACGTGGCTATTAGTAGCAAATTGTTGTAATTCAACTGTTCGGAGTTGTTTGGCGTACAAGTGTAAGCTAAAGTAGCCGGAAAAATTTAAGAAGAAAGAAGTTATGGAACAGAAAAACAGTTATAGCAAAGCCGAATTAGAAGCATGTGGTCGTGGTGAAATGTTTGGAGAAGGCAATTGCCGCCTTCCGTCAGATAATATGCTCATGATGGACCGCATCATTAAAATCGCCGATGAAGGCGGTGAATACGGTAAAGGCGAAATCATTGCTGAGCTTGATATCGACCCTAGCCTGTGGTTTTTTGACTGTCACTTTAAAGGTGACCCAGTAATGCCAGGTTGTTTAGGTCTAGACGCTATGTGGCAGTTAGTGGGCTTTTTCTTAGGTTGGTCTGGTGGTCCAGGTCTTGGCCGTGCATTAGGTGTTGGCGAAGTTAAATTTACAGGCCAAATCTTACCAACAGCTAAAAAAGTAACGTATCGTTTAAATATGAAACGTGTAATCAAGCGTAAATTATTTATGGGTCTTGCAGATGGTACGGTTGAAGTTGATGGCCGTGTAATCTATGAAGCAAAAGATTTAAAAGTAGGTCTTTTCCAAGATACTAGCGCGTTTTAATTTAAAACGAGCAGATACAAAAACGCCCACTTTGTGTGGGCGTCGTCTCCTAAAACTATGATTTAAACATTGTGCGATCTTCCATCGCTTCTCGCCATCCACCGAGCCATTGAGATCTTGGATCAATATTGTCATACGGACACATTTCTTTGGAACGACCTGCTAGGCCTGCTTTGTAACCTTGAGAATGTGCTCTTTCTAAACGATCTCTTTTTTGTCTCTTCATAGGTAATGTCCTCACCTTCTTATTAAACTAATTGGATGTTGAAGTTGGGCAAAGGCCCTTAACCAATAACTTAAAAAATTCGTAACGGTCTCACGTTACAGTTACGGTGTTTAACATTTCCTTGTTAGCAATCGTTGCTAACAAATGGAAGTGCTCTACATAGATTTAAGTTGCTCCTTTTTACATTATGAGTAAGTGAACTGGCTCAAAGGCCACATGTCTAGAAGACCATATTTATAAGGTTAGATCAAACACAGAAAACATGTTAGATAGAATAAACATGACAAATGTATGAAGATTTAATTGCATATTTGGGAAATCAATGCAGTTTTGTGTAAATAGGAAAATTATTTTTTAATGAAGTGACAATAAGCGAATAAATATTTTTATTTGTGTTTTTTTTAAAACAATTTTTGAACTTTATTTATTACCTCTATCTATTTGATTTTCAATGAATAGTTTCGGATTTTTCGGGTAGTAAAAGCTAGGGTGTTGATCGCAAAGAGAAAACTCACGAGTGTTTTTATACGGCAACTTCATAAAGCCCGCAACACCATGATCTTTGATCCGTACGATGTTTGCCATAATGCGGTTTAACAGATTTTCAAACAGGCCTTTTTTGCTAGGTTCTAACAAGCGATAGTAATAATGCACTTTGATACGTTCAGGCAGCGACTCAATAATAATGCAACCTGTATGGTGAATTTGGTTTAAGCCAAAAACTGCTTTTAAAATTTCATTGGGTAACGTTAGTTGTTCGTCTGGGTCTTTACCATCTTCAAAATAACTGTGCGGCCTTACTATTTCGCTATCAGGCATTTCAGAGACGGAATAATGCAAGGTTGGCATTTCATCGAAAATGAGTGCACCTTCTTGGTCGCGCTCAAGCTGAATGGTTTGCCTTGCATCGAATAAACAACACTTAAACAACCCTTTTTGCTTAATGCCTTGAGCAATACGAATGGTATTGTTTACCGCTTGAGTAAAGGCTGTGCGATATGATTCATCGTGCAGCACCAAATTAGATTCAACATACAAATTATCTTCACGCCATTGATAACTTAAGCCGCCTACCACAGGATATTTAGCTAAACGTGAAATAGACGCCAAAAACGCTTTTTCAGTATCCCCCATATCCACTAAAAACTCTTTGTAGTAGCGATCAAGCTGGGCATCTTCAACCTTAGCAAGTTGCTTTTCACTGTCGGCTTGACGTAAAAATTGTTTTCGAGAGCTATACACTACGGTATCAGGCTTATCATCAAAGGGATGATGCCAAAACGGAATAAGTGCTTTGTCTTTATGAAGTGGTAAGTCAGGTAAATAGCTTTTGGCAATTTTTGGCATGTTTTTAATAAAGTAATCGCCTGATAAATCGCGAGTGGTTTTATCTTTACTGAGCATGCCATCGATAATACTGGCAAACTCAACCGGTAAGCCTAAACTTTTAGCGGGTAAGATTTGATTAGCAAAACGACATGATTGTGCAGACGCTAACGCATAAAGTGTAGATGCTACACCTTGTTCATCAAAACGAGGCGAGGATTTAGCCCCCGACATCTGCTCATCACCAATAAAATAAACATCGCCCATGCGTGCATTTGAATAATTCGCATCATGGCTCATTAAATCCATCATATTGGCTGCAACGGGATTACCAAAACCGTCTTCTTGCGCAAACACACTTGAGCCCCAATCAACTAACGAAAACTGGTTTGTGTTTTCATCCCACACAATATTAGAAGGTTTAATATCACCGTGCACTATAGGCTGTTCGGTAAAGCCAGTTTTATGATTGCGAAGTGCCAGCAAAATATTGCGAAGTTCAAGACCCAGATTTACCAAAAAAGGCACTGACACGCGGCCTTGTTGTAAGCTGACTTGTTCTAGGTTATCGCCTTTCGCATAGGCCATCATTAAAATGCCCTGCTTTTTAATGCGCTCAAAGGCATAGAATTCAGGCACCATAGGATTTTTTACCTGAGAAAGCATGTAGCCTTCATCTTCTAAGCGATCCCGAACACTTTGTGCAAGGGTAATACGTGAAAACTTAAATACGCATTCTTTACCTTGAGTATTGGTGCCAACAAAAACAAAACCAAATGCGCCTGAGCCAATTACTTTAACGTGATGGTAGCCAAGTTTTTCTAGCTGCTTTTCGCAAATTTTCAGCCATTGCTTATGTTTTTTAGCATCAATGTGTGAAAGCAAATAAATTGATTGCTCTTCATTGATATAAAAATTACGAATGGCTTTAGACATGAAAGGAAATAAACTGTGTTTTTATTGATTATAAAGAAAAAAACGAGTGAAAGACCACTCGTTTTTAGATTTAAACGCGCTTTAATGGTTAGAAAGTGATACCTCCATCAATTTCCATTACGCGGCCAGTAACAAAGTCATTTTCAAAAATAAAGTTCGCTGTATGCGCGATTTCATCTGCTTCACCTAAACGACCAACAGGCTTCATTTTAAGTAAACGCTCTTTCGCTTCAGGTTTCATTGCATCTGTCATGGCAGTGCGGATAACACCGGGTGCAATAGCAGCTACACGAATACCATAACGGCCTAGTTCACGTGCCCAAGTGGTCGTCATTGCAACAACGCCGGCTTTTGATGCTGCGTAATTGGTTTGTCCCATATTGCCTGCTCGGGCCACACTCGACATATTAATAATAACGCCTTTATTCCCGTTATTAACCATATGGTTTGCCGCTTCACGGCCACACAGAAATACACCTGTTAGATTAACGTCAATGACCGATTGGAACTGCTCTAGTGACATTTTTTTGGCCACTTTGCCCTCTTTGACTTTTAAAAATAAACCGTCACGTAAAATGCCTGCGTTATTTACTAAGCCATCAATCTGACCAAAATCGCTATTAATTTGGTTAAAGGTGTCTTCAACTTCTTGTTCTTGCGTTACATTACATACGTAAGTGCGAATAACGCCCGTTGTGGTGCCTAATTCAGATTTCGCATTTGCAAGCATCTCTTCTTGCATATCAATAAGGGCAATACTCGCGCCTTTATCTGCAAAATGTTTTGCCATCGCAAGCCCTAAACCTTGCGCACCTCCGGTAATAACAATGTTTTTACCATTTACTTGCATATTATGAATCCTTATTAAACAACTTAAAGATTGAAGAAAAGTCGAGATTACCCATCTCTTGATTTTGCATTAACTGATATAAGCTTTGCGATAAACGGCCAAGTGGTACAATTGATTGACTGCTGTTTGCTGTATCCATCGCAAGGCCGAGATCTTTTGCCATTAAATCAACCATAAAGCCACCTTTATAGTCATTTGAGCTTGGCACATTTTCAAGCACATTCGGGCAAGGGTTATATAATTCTAACGTCCAGTTACGGCCAGAACTTTGCAGCATAATGTCTGACAAAACTTTAGGATCAAGGCCATTATCGATACCCATTTGAAGTGCTTCGCTGGTACCCGCCATTAAAATAGCAAGTAGCATGTTATTACAGATTTTAGCTACCTGACCTGCACCATGGTCGCCCGCATGAAAAATGTTTTTACCCATATCAGCTAGTACGGTTTTAGCATTTTCAAATTCAGTAACACTGCCGCCAACAATAAAGGTTAATGTGCCATTCGTAGCGCCCGCTACGCCACCAGAAACAGGTGCATCTACAAAACTAACGCCACGTTTGGCAAGTTCGCTTGCAACAAATTTAGCCGTATCCGCATCAATGGTGCTGCAATCAATCACTTGTGTATTATTTGTAAGCGCAGCGCCAACACCGTTTTCATCCAAATAAATAGACTTAACGTGTTTGCCAGCAGGTAGCATGGTAATAACAAAATCTTTCTCTTCCGCGCATGCTAAGGCTGTTGTGGCGCTGTTAGCACCTTTTTCAACAAGTTCAGACACTGCTGAATCATTTAAGTCAAATACCGTAACTGCATGACCTGCTTTAACAAGGTTTGCAGCCATTGGGCCGCCCATGTTACCTAAACCAATAAATCCAATATTTGCCATGATTATTCCTATAAATCCGTTAGTGGATGCCCGTTTGACCATTCAACATTAAAGAATGATGCAATCACATCGCTATCTACATTGCTGATGGCGTCAAATTGCCATTGAGGTGCATTGTCTTTATCAATCAGTAATGCGCGCACACCTTCTTTAAATTCACCAAGTTGACCACAACGTACGCTCATACCTAGCTCCATTTGAAAGCAGGCTTTGAGTGATAAGCCATTTGCACGATTAAGCTGTTGATATACTAGATGTGCACCCAGTGGGCTACCATGTGAAAGGCCTTTTTGCGCACGTGTTAGCCATTTATCGTCTGTTTCAAACGATAAAATGGCATCTACTTTATCGGTAAGTTCGTCTACTTCTGCCATTGCAGCAAATACTGCGTTGTGCGATTCAACATTGGCTGGCAGGTTAATATCACTTTTCGCGTTAAACGTTGTTAATAAATGACTTAATGCTTGATGGTTTTCATCAGCATTGGTTGACCACTTTGTACTTATAAGTGAATCTATTAGCTCACTTTTAAACTGATGCTCGATTACGGTATCGCCTAAACCAATATAAAGCGCATCTTGGGCATTCACCGATGCACCGGTTAATCCCAAAAATAAGCCTACTTGCGTTGGCATTTTATTTAGAAAATAGCTGCCACCGACATCAGGGTATAAACCAATGGTAAGTTCAGGCATAGCGATACGCGATGATTCAGTTAACACACGGTGAGATGCACCAGCCATTAAACCAAGGCCGCCACCCATAATAATGCCATTACCCCACACACAGATTGGTTTTGCATAATTATGAATAAGGTAATCTAAACGATACTCTTTAGTGAAAAACGTCTCAATGTAATTGCTTGGCTCGCCGGTATGCATTGCATTGTACAAGCTAACTACATCACCACCGGCGCAAAACGCTTTATCGCCCGCACCTTGTAACAGCACCATGCTAACCTTTTCATCACTTTGCCAATCAAGTAACTGGTTATAAAGCAGCTCAATCATTTCAAGATTAAGCGCATTAAGTGCCTTTTCAACGTTTAAGGTTGCGATACCGATAACAAAGCCGTTATCGGTATTTTTTGTTTCAAACGTAACAACAGCCATTAGCCGTTCACCCAGTTTGCTTTACGCTTTTCTAAAAAGGCATTCACGCCTTCTTTTTGATCTTGCGTATCAAATAGGTTGATGAAAAGTTCACGTTCAAGTGGTAAAGCTGAACTCATAGTGCCTGAGCGGCTATGTTGGATCAGTGATTTACACGCAGCAACCGAAGTTGGGCTTTGTTCTTCAACTTGTTTTGCAAGCGCAATTGCTTTATCAAACGCTTCGCCTTTAGCAACAACCTCTTCCACAAGTCCAATATTATGGGCTTTCTCGGCAGTTAATCGCTCACCACATAAAATCATGCGTTTCGCCCAGCCTTCTCCAACAAGCCATGCAAGGTTTTGCGTACCGCCAGCACAAGGTAATAAACCCACTTTTGCTTCAGGCAATGCCATTTGCGCTTGTTCTTCAGCAATGCGTAAATCACATGCAAGTGCAACTTCTAAACCGCCACCCATGGCATAACCGTTAATCGCTGCAATAGATACACCACGGAAATTACTTAACGCTTCAAACGCCTGGCCAAAAATAATAGACATTTCAGCGGCAACGCCTTTGTCGCCACTTGCAAATAGGTTTAGGTCAGCGCCAGCTGAGAAGAATTTTTCACCTTCCCCTGTGATCACAAGCGAATACACATCTTTATTGTTATTCAGATCAGCGACCATATCACGCAATTGCGTTAGTGTTTCTTTGGTCCACGTATTTGCCGGTGGATTAGACATAGTAACAACTGCGATATGCCGTTCAATCGATAATTTGATTTGTGCGCTCATTGTGCTCTCCTTACAAAATCTCTTGTGAACCTTCAGCCAAAATACGACGACCAATAATTAGGCGCATAATTTCATTTGTGCCTTCTAAAATTTGGTGTACACGCACATCACGGAAGTGACGCTCTAACGGGTATTCTTTGATGTAACCATAACCACCGTGAAGTTGCAGTGCATCGTCACATACTTTAAAGCCAACATCGGTTGCATAGCGTTTTGCCATTGCACAATACGTGGTGCGCTCAGGATCTTTTTCATCCAATTTAAATGCAGCAAGGCGTACCATTTGACGGGCAGCTACCAGTTCTGTGTTCATATCAGCAAGTTTAAATTGAAGTGCTTGGAATGCTGCTAATGGTTTGCCAAATTGCTTACGCTCAAGCATATATTCTTTAGCTGTGTTAAGTGCTTGCTGCGCAGTACCAATTGAACAGGTCGCAATATTAATGCGGCCGCCATCTAAGCCCATCATGGCAAATTTAAAGCCTTCGCCTTCTTGACCAAGTAAGTTTTGTTTTGGAATACGTACACCATCAAACGAAATAAGACGTGTCGGTTGCGCGTTCCAACCCATTTTTTCTTCTGCTTTACCGTATTCAATACCTGCAGCATTGGCATCAACTACAAACGCCGAAATACCTTTCGGGCCATCTTCACCAGTGCGCGCCATAACTACTAATAAATCTGTTTCGCCTGCACCTGAAATAAACATTTTAGAACCAGAAATAACGTATTCATCCCCTTCTAAAACCGCTTTGGTTTTAAGAGATGCGGCATCTGAACCGGAACCTGGCTCTGTTAAACAATACGATGCAAGCAATTGCCCCATCACAAGTTCATCACAATACTGCGCTTTAACTTCATCAGTACCAAAGCTTGCAATCATCCAAGTTGCCATATTGTGAATGGTCAACATCGCAGTGGTTGCCGTGCATCCCATTGCCAACTGCTCAAAAATAATGCTCGAATCAAGACGCGATAAACCAAGACCGCCAGCTTCTTCAGGCGTATATAAACCACAGAAACCTAGTTCACCGGCTTTTTGGATTACGTCTTTTGGAAAAATATGTTCTTGATCCCACTTGCCCGCATTTGGTAGTAATTCGCTCATCGCAAATTGTTTAGCGGTTTCTGCAAACGCTTGTTGATCTTCTGTTAGATTAAAATTCATAGTCACCCCTTTGAACGTCAGATAAGGCAAACGCCTTATCGTAGGTTGATACTCATATTTGGACCGGTTGCGATATCATCTTCAAACCAGCGTGCAGTAATTGTTTTAGTCTCAGTGTAAAAGCGAACACCTTGTTTACCATAGGTGTGTTGGTCACCGTAGAATGAGCCTTTCCAACCAGTAAATGAGAAGAAAGGAAGTGGTACCGGAATTGGCACATTAATACCTACTTGGCCTACTTCAATTTCATGCTGGAATTTACGTGCTGCAGCACCGCAAGCAGTAAATAGAGATGTACCATTACCGTATGGGCTTTCATTGATAATTTGGATTGCTTCATCAAGCGTATCAACGCAAATACACGCAAGCACAGGACCGAAAATTTCTTCTTTGTATAAGTCCATTTCACGCGTTACATCAGTAAATAACGTTGGGCCTACCCAGTTACCTTTGTCATAACCTTCAACAACAAAGTCAGAGCCATCTATTAAACACGTTGCACCTTGCGCTTTACCACTTTCAATAATTGATAAAATACGCGCTTTTGCTTGTGGCGATGTTTGTGGGCCATAGGCAGCTTTAGGGTCATTCCAAACGCCAGGACGTACTTTGGTAAATTCTTCTTTTAATTCGTTTATCCATTCTTTTGATTGACCAACGAATACAGCGACTGAAATGCCCATACAGCGCTGGCCAGCCGCACCAACCGATGCACCAACAAGGTTTGAAATGGCACGCTCTTTTTTCGCATCAGGCATAATTACCATGTGGTTTTTAGCACCAACACAGGCTTGAACACGCTTAAGATTCGCTGTACCACGTGAATAAATGTACTCACCAACACCACATGAACCAACAAATGAAATTGCACGTACACTTGGCTCATCTAAAATACGGTCTACTTGGTGTTTTGTACCATGAATAACCTGTAATACACCTTTAGGTGCGCCAGCTTCTTCAAACAGTTCAACTAAACGCATTGGTGTAAGCGGATCTTGCTCAGACGGTTTTAAAATAAAGGTATTACCGCAAACAATCGCCATTGGGAACATCCAAAGTGGGATCATCGCAGGAAAGTTAAATGGTGTAATACCAGCACACACGCCGAGTGGCTGCATGTACGAATAAGTATCGATATTACGCGCTACGTTTTCAACGGTTTCACCCATCATTAATGCAGGCGCGTTAGCTGCTTGTTCAATAACTTCAATACCACGCCACACATCGCCTTTAGCATCTTCAAAGGTTTTGCCTAATTCGTGACAAATAATGGTTGCTAGCTCGTCATGGTGTTCTTTTAAAAGTGCTGCGTAGCGCATCATAATGCGTGCACGTTCTGTTACTGGAACATCTTTCCACGTTTTAAACGTCTCTTTTGCAGAGGCAATTGCTTCATCAATTTCACTGTCTGTTGCCAATGGCACTTGTGCTAGTACTTCTTGATTAGCTGGGTTTACAACATCTAACCATTCATTTGATTCCGACTGGCGCATTTCGCCATTAATATATAAAGGAACCTTTACCATTATTCTTCTCCCCAATAAAAAAGGCGCATTAACGCGCCTTTAATTTTTAATTATTTTACTTCGATTGCCATTGCGACCGCTTCACCACCACCAATACACAGTGATGCAACGCCTTTATTTAGGCCACGGTTTTTAAGTGCATGAATAAGGGTTACTAAAATGCGCGCGCCACTTGCACCGATTGGGTGACCAAGTGCACATGCACCGCCATTCACGTTTACTTTATTGTTATCAAGTTGCATTTCGTTAATAGCAAGCATGGTTACCATGGCAAATGCTTCATTAATTTCCCAAAGATCAACGTCTTCTTTTGACCAGCCCGCTTTGTCTAACACTTTTTCCATCGCACCAATTGGCGCTGTTGTAAATTCAGCTGGAATATGTGAATTTGTTGCATGTGCTTTAATTTCACAAAGAGGTGTTAAACCAAGTTCTGCTGCTTTTGACGCTTTCATTAAAACAAGTGATGCAGCACCGTCAGAAATAGACGATGAATTTGCCGCTGTAATGGTGCCATCTTTTGCGAATGCAGCACGTAGGCTTGGAATTTTCTCAGGACGCGCATTACCTGGCTGCTCATCAATTGCTACTGTCACATCACCTTTACGGTTTGAATAGGTATGTGGCGCAATTTCAGATTCAAATGCACCACTTTCAATTGCAGCGTTGGCTTTAGAAAGGGATGAAATGGCAAACGCATCCATATCGTCACGGGTTAAGCCGTACTTATCAGCCGTTTCTTGTGCAAAACAACCCATTGCTTTGTTGTCGTATGCGTCTTCTAAACCATCAGCCATCATGTGATCTTTAATTTCACCATGACCCATACGGAAACCGCCACGTGCTTTTGGTAAGAAGTAAGGTGCGTTACTCATGCTTTCCATACCGCCAGCAACGGCAACATTAATGCTGTCTGCTTTAATTAAGTCATGGGCTAACATCGCTGCTTTTAAGCCTGAACCGCATACTTTATTAATAGTTGTAGCTCCTGTTGCTAAATTAAGCCCTGCTTTTATCATTGCTTGACGTGCAGGTGCTTGGCCAAGACCTGCTGGTAAAACGCAGCCCATAATTACTTCGTCGATGATATCAGCGTTTAAATCGCAGCTTTCAATACTACTTTTAATAGCAGTAGCTCCTAAATCAGTTGCATTTACCGATGATAAAGCACCCATAAAACCGCCCATTGCAGTGCGTTTTGCACTCACAATTACTACCGGATCGATTTGTGAATTTTCAACAGACATTTGTTATCTCCAAAATTTATATGTTTTCAGCATACATAAAAATTACGTTTACGCAAACGTAAATCTAGATGTCATACCTTTTATAGTGTTAAGAAATAATGACAATGAATGGCAACTATGTAATGAAAATAAGGCGGTAAGCTTATTAAAGATTGTTGGCGACGCAACATTTATTGCATATACCTACGACTAGTTGGGGTAGATAAATACTCTCTCTCTCAAGTATGCAGCTTTACCTTTACGTAAACTTCACTTATAGTTAATTACCAAATTAATAAGGTGTAGTTTAGATGAGTACAGAAAATACAGAACAGACCTTTAGTATTAGCGAACTTGCAAAAGAATTTGACATAACAACTAGAAGCATTCGTTTTTATGAAGACCAAGGTTTGGTTACGCCCCGCCGTCAAGGGCAAACACGTATCTATAGTAAACGCGACAAAGTGCGTTTAAAACTGATCTTACGAGGTAAACGCCTAGGATTTACGCTAGCTGAAACAGGCCGTTTGTTTGAGCTGTATGATGCCGACAAATCAAGTGCAACTCAACTTAAAATTATGCTTGAGCTAATCTCTGATAAAAAAGCACATCTAGAACAGCAAATGGATGACATTAAAGTTGTTTTAATGGAACTGGTTACCGCTGAACGACGCTGTCGTGACACACTTAAAAACCTAGACGACGCTTAAAATAATAATCACACCTTATGGCAACAACACATCAATAGGATACACACAATGAGCACCGTTTCTCTTTATAAAGAATTAAATTTTGGTCTTGGTGAAACAGCCGACATGATCCGTGACCACGTAAATAGTTTTGCAACAAATGAAATTGCCCCTCTCGCCGAAAAAACAGATATCGACAATATGTTTCCGAATGAGCTTTGGCCAAAATTTGGTGAAATGGGCTTATTGGGCTTAACCGTTGATGAAGAATTTGGCGGTTCTAACCTAGGTTACCTTGAACATGTAATTGCAATGGAAGAAATCAGCCGTGCCAGTGCGTCAATCGGTTTAAGCTACGGTGCACATTCAAATTTATGTGTAAACCAAATTGCCCGTAACGGTAACCAAGTGCAAAAAGAAAAATATTTGCCAAAACTTATTTCAGGTGAACACATTGGTGCGCTTGCCATGAGTGAACCAAACTCTGGCTCAGACGTTGTTTCTATGCGTTTAAAAGCCGAAAAGCGTGGCGATAAATACATTCTCAACGGTAATAAAATGTGGATCACCAATGGTCCAGATGCAGATACCTTTGTTATTTACGCAAAAACGGATTTAGAAGCGGGCCCGAAAGGCATTACAGCTTTCATCGTTGAAAAATCGTATCCAGGTTTTAGTCAAGCACAAAAACTCGATAAATTAGGTATGCGTGGCTCAAACACTTGTGAGCTTGTGTTTGAAGATTGTGAAGTACCAGAAGAAAACATTCTTGGCGAGTTAAACCAAGGTGTAAAAGTGCTCATGAGCGGCCTTGATTACGAGCGTGTTGTGCTTGCAGGTGGTCCACTTGGCATTATGCAAGCGTGTATGGACATTGTTGTACCTTATATTCACGAGCGTAAGCAGTTTAATACTGAAATTGGTAACTTCCAGCTAATTCAAGGCAAGATTGCTGATATGTATACGCAAATGAATGCCGCACGTTCTTACGTTTATACCGTTGCAAAAGCCTGTGACCGTGGTGAAACAACCCGTAAAGATGCTGCTGGCGCAATTTTATATGCCGCAGAGCTGGCTACCAAAATGGCACTTGATGCAATTCAAATTCTAGGTGGTAACGGTTACATCAATGAATATGCCACAGGCCGATTACTGCGTGACGCAAAGCTCTATGAAATTGGTGCGGGTACATCTGAAATTCGCCGTATGCTGATTGGTCGTGAACTATTTAACGAAAGTAAATAGGATGTACCATGACCATATTAACTTCAAATATTAACCCGCTTGATTCTGACTTTTTAGCAAAAGCTGAATCAATGCAGCTACTGGTTGATGACTTAAAAGCTAAAACGCAAGAAATCACCCAAGGTGGTGGCGAAAGCCTTGTTGAACGTCATCGCAGTCGCGGTAAATTATTTGTCCGTGACCGCATTAATTGTTTATTAGACGAAGGTTCACCGTTTTTAGAAGTATCGCAATTTGCAGCTTTTGGCGTGTATCCAGAGCAAATCCCATGTGCTGGCGTAGTCGCAGGCATTGGCCGCGTTAAAGGCGTTGAATGTATGATCATCGCAAACGACGCAACAGTTAAAGGCGGTACCTACTTCCCTATTACGGTAAAAAAACACCTGCGTGCACAAGAAATTGCAGAGCGTTGTCATTTACCGTGCATTTATCTAGTTGATTCAGGTGGTGCTAACCTGCCTGAGCAAGATGAGGTATTCCCAGATAAACTGCATTTTGGCCGTATTTTCTATAACCAAAGCCGTATGTCAGCAAAAGGTATTCCGCAAATTGCTGTGGTAATGGGCTTATGTACCGCAGGTGGCGCTTATGTACCAGCAATGGCAGATGAAAGTATTATCGTTAAAGAGCAAGGCACCATCTTTTTAGCAGGTCCGCCTCTTGTAAAAGCAGCAACAGGTGAAGAAGTATCAGCCGAAGAACTTGGCGGCGCAAATGTGCACTGTAAAACATCTGGTGTTGCCGATCACTACGCTGAAAATGATGAGCATGCCCTTTCAATTGCACGCCAATGTGTATCGCGTTTAAATCATACACGCCCTACTGCCCCAATTTTAACAAGTTTCAAAGCTCCTCGTTATGATGCGAAAGAAATTTACGGCATAGTAGGTACCGACCTTAAAAAACCATTTGATGTTCGTGAAGTGATTGCCCGTGTTGTCGATGATTCATCGTTTGATGAATTTAAACAGTACTTTGGCGAAACCTTAGTCACCGGCTTTGCTGAGATCTTTGGTATGCCCGTAGGTATTGTTGCCAACAACGGAATTCTTTTCTCAGAATCAGCGCAAAAAGGCGCGCACTTTATTCAACTTTGTGCTCAGCGCAATATTCCATTAGTGTTTTTACAAAATATTACCGGCTTTATGGTGGGTAAAAAATACGAAGCTGAAGGCATCGCAAAACACGGTGCGAAAATGGTAACAGCTGTAAGCTGCGCTGATGTGCCGAAGTTCACTATTTTAATTGGTGGTTCGTACGGTGCTGGTAACTATGGCATGTGTGGCCGTGCATTTGAGCCAACCATGATGTGGATGTGGCCTAATGCTCGTATTTCAGTAATGGGTGGTGAACAAGCCGCTGGCGTATTAACCCAAGTAAAACAAGATGGTTTAAAACGTAAAGGCCTTGCAATGAGCGATGATGAAGTTGCGGCATTCAAAAAGCCTATTATTGCGCAGTATGAAGAACAAGGTCATCCGTATTATGCCAGTGCACGATTATGGGATGACGGCATCATCGACCCTGCTGAAACACGAAACGTACTCGGACTTGCTTTAAGTGCAGCTAAAAATGCGCCAGAGCAAGAATCGAAGTTTGGCGTATTTAGAATGTAGGAGTAAGTGATGTCTGTAACCTTAACAATAACAAAGCAGAAAGTTGCGACGCTTACAATTGAACGCAGCGAAGTACATAACGCATTTGACGCACACACCATCGCACAACTTATTCAACAAATTGAATATGCCAACACTTTAGATATTCGCGCGTTAGTTTTAAAAGGCGAAGGTAAGCATTTTAGTGCTGGTGCTGATTTAAACTGGATGAAATCCATGGTGTCTAATACGTTTGAAGATAACGTAGCGGATTCAATGGAGCTTGCCCGTTTAATGCAGGTACTGTTTGAAACCAAAGTGCCTACCTTATGTTTAGTACAAGGCGCGGCTTTTGGTGGTGCCCTAGGTTTAATTGCCTGTTGTGATATTGCGGTAGCTAATGAAAAAGCGAAATTTTGCCTAAGCGAAGTAAAACTTGGTCTTATTCCCGCAGTTATAAGCCCATATGTAATTAATGCAATTGGTGAGCGACAAGCGCGTCGTTATTTCCAAACGGCTGAAGTGTTTTTTGCCGATAAAGCTCTTGCCCTTGGTTTAGTTCATGAAGTATCAGATTCACCAGAAGATACACTCGACACCCTACTTCATGCAATTTTACAAAACGGACCTGAGGCTACAAAGCAAGCAAAACAGCTTATTTGTGATGTAGCAAACAAATCGATTGATAACGATTTACGACAACTGACTGCAGAACGTATTGCCCAAATTCGTGTATCGGATGAAGGACAAGAAGGTCTGCAAGCCTTTTTTGATAAACGCAAACCTAGCTGGCAATAGAGAGCATCACCATGATTAATAAACTTTTAATAGCAAACCGCGGTGAAATTGCGTGTCGTATTATCAAAACAGCACGTCGTCTAGGCATTAAAACAGTTGCGGTTTATTCCGACGCTGATATTCATGCCGAGCATGTAAAATCAGCGGACGAGGCCTACCATATTGGCGCAGCACCAAGCCGTGAATCTTATTTAGATGGCGATAAAATTATTAATGTTGCGCTTAAAGCAGGTGTAAATGCAATTCACCCGGGCTATGGTTTTTTATCAGAAAACACACATTTTGCTGATAAGTGCGAGCAAAATAACATTATTTTCATTGGTCCAAGCAGTGAAGCGATTAACGCTATGGGGTCAAAATCACGCTCAAAAGAGCTGATGTTTGAAGCCAATGTGCCGCTTGTACCCGGTTACTATGGTGAAAACCAAGACCCAGCATTTTTACTTACAGAAGCGGAAAAAGTGGGCTTTCCAGTTTTAATTAAAGCGACCTATGGCGGTGGCGGTAAAGGCATGCGTGTGGTACGCGATAGCGCATCATTTAACAAAGAGTTAGAAGGTGCAAAACGAGAGGCACTTGCTGGCTTTGGCAACGATAAAGTGCTGATTGAACGCTATGTTGAAGCACCGCGTCACGTAGAAGTGCAAGTGTTTGCAGATAACTTCGGTAACTGTATTTATTTAGGCGATCGCGACTGTACACTGCAGCGTCGTCACCAAAAAGTGATTGAAGAAGCTCCAGCGCCTGGTTTAAGCGCTGAGCTTCGAAAAGAAATGGGAGAAGCGGCGGTACGCTGCGCCAAAAAAATTAACTATAAAGGCGCAGGTACCGTTGAATTCTTATTGTGTGGCGATGAATTCTTCTTTATGGAGATGAATACACGCTTGCAAGTAGAGCACCCTGTTACTGAATGTGTGGTGGGTCAAGATTTAGTAGAATGGCAATTAGCCGTGGCTAGTAACGAGCCGCTACCGCTAGAGCAAGACCAAGTAGTGATTTCTGGCCATGCTTTCGAAGCGCGTATCTACGCAGAAGAGCCAAGTGATGACTTTATGCCATCTTCAGGTGTATTAAGCCTATTTGATATGCCAAATGAGCATGCAAGTGATCTTTCAGCAGTAAGAATCGATACGGGTGTAATTGAAGGTTCTGAAATCTCGGCATTTTACGATCCGATGATTGCAAAACTGATTGTGCATGGTGCCAATCGCACAGTTGCGTTGCGCCAGCTATCACTTGCCCTTGAGAAAACAGCCATTTCAGGTGTTGCGACTAACGTAAGCTTTTTGCATACCTTAGCAAATCACCCAAGTTTTATTGAAAGCCCAACTAGCACCCATTTTATAGATGATCACATTAGTGAGCTAACGCAAAAAGATGAACAAGAACAGACTCTGCAATTAATAATGGCGGCGCTTGTTTATATTAATGCAAATACGTGTCAAACAAGTACATCACCTTGGAATACGCTTACCGCATTTAGCTTAAATGCCAGTAATCATTATACCTTGCCATTTGTTGATTTTAACCTTGAGTGCCAGCGTAATAACGATGCTATGACCTTGGTTTACGATACTGAACACTTTGCAGTAAATGCCGATTTTAACGGTAACAACCTCACCGCATTTATCAACGGTGAGAAACACACGGCGAAGTTTGTATTAGATGAGCAGTCTATTGCGATTATGCACAGTGGTAACACTCACCAATTTGCATTGAAAAGTAAGCACTATGTGGCTGAAAAACAAAATGATGGTAATAGTTTACAAGCACCACTTAATGGCACAGTAGTCAAGCAAGTGGCAAGCGTAGGCGATAACCTTAAACAAGGTGATGCAGTTATTATTATTGAAGCGATGAAAATGGAATACACCTTAACGGCACCATTTGATGGCCAGTTAAGCCAATTTTATTTTGCTGAGGGCAATCTTGTATCGCACGGTGACCTACTTGCTAAAGTTGAGGAAGCGTAATGCAACCAAAGTTTGTAAAAGTAGTTGAAGTAGGCGCTCGTGATGGCTTGCAAAATGAAGGTTCAGTTTCAACACAAGATAAAGTTTCGCTGATTAACGCTTTAGCAAAAGCGGGTGTTAAGCATCTCGAAGCCGGAGCTTTTGTGTCACCCAAATGGGTGCCACAAATGGCTGATTCTAGCGATGTATTACGCCAAATTGATAAAAGTGCACTCACTACATTCAGCGCACTTACACCTAATTTAAAAGGCGCTGAGCTTGCATTTAATGCAGGCGCAAATGAATTTGCCATATTCACTGCGGCAAGCGAAGCCTTTACCCAAAAAAACATTAATTGCTCGATTGATGAATCCATAGCACGTTTTCAACCTGTAATGGATTTTGCTAAGCAACATAATATTCCGGTACGTGGTTATGTGTCGTGTGTTATGGGTTGCCCCTACGATGGTGCTGTTAGCCTTGATACTGTTGTAAAAGTAACCAAAAAGCTTTTAGCTATGGGCAGTTACGAAGTATCGCTGGGTGACACCATAGGTGTTGGCACACCTCAATCTACCGAACAATTATTAAACGCCCTGCTTGAGCAAGTATCCGCTGACAAGTTAGCTGTACACTTTCACGATACCTACGGCCAAGCACTTGCTAACGTGTATACCGCGCTTAATATGGGCATTAAAACCGTCGATTCAGCGGTTGCAGGCCTTGGTGGCTGCCCTTATGCTGCTGGTGCGTCAGGAAATCTTGCCACTGAGGATTTAATTTATATGCTTAATGGACTTGGCATTGAGCATGGAATTGATTTAGAAATGCTAGCCCAAGCAGGTTGGCAAATTAGTGAAGCATTAAATAAACAACCAACAAGTAAAGTTTCACTGGCATTACAAGCCAAACTAACTTAACCGATTTCTCGCCCTACTCGTTCAGGAGAATTTTATGGCAGGTTTTAATAAGGTCGTCGACAATTATCAAGACGCACTTGAAGGCATTAAAGACGGCGATACTGTTATCGCAGGCGGATTTGGCTTATGTGGTATTCCAGAGGGCTTAATCGCAGAAATTAAACGTAGAAAAACCACTGATCTTACCGTGGTTTCAAATAACTGTGGTGTGGATGATTTTGGCTTAGGTATTTTATTACACGATAAGCAAATTAAAAAAATCATCGCATCATACGTTGGTGAAAACGCGATTTTTGAACAGCAGTTACTTAACGGTGAAATTGAAGTTGAGCTAACACCACAAGGTACGCTTGCCGAGAAAATGCGTGCTGGCGGAGCCGGTATCCCTGCGTTTTATACCGCAACGGGTTACGGTACACCGGTGGCTGAGGGCAAAGAAGTAAAAGAGTTTGACGGTCGCCCGTATATTCTTGAAGAGTCAATTACCGGTGAATTTGCCATTGTAAAAGCGTGGAAAGCAGATCGCTACGGTAACTTGGTGTTTCGCCACACAGCAATGAATTTTAACCCTATGGCCGCAACAGCAGGTAAAATTACCGTAGCTGAAGTGGAAGAGATTGTTGAGCCTGGTGAACTATCACCAAGCGAAATTCACACCCCAGGCATTTATGTTAACCGCGTGATTAAAGGTAACTTTGAAAAACGCATCGAACGTGTAACTACAAAAGACTAGGAGGCAACATGGCGTTATCAAGAGAACAAGTTGCAATGCGTGTTGCACAAGAACTACAAGACGGTTATTACGTTAATTTAGGCATTGGTATTCCTACCTTAGTGGCAAACTATGTACCCGATGGTATGGAAGTCATGCTGCAGTCTGAAAATGGTTTGTTAGGTATGGGTCCATACCCTACACGTGACCAAATTGACGCGGATATGATCAACGCGGGTAAAGAAACCGTTACAGCAGCCATAGGTGCGGCAATATTTAATAGTGCCGAAAGCTTTGCAATGATCCGTGGTGGTCATGTAGATTTAACAGTACTTGGTGCCTTTGAGGTTGATCAACAAGGAAATATTGCTTCTTGGATGATCCCTAAAAAGCTTGTTAAAGGCATGGGTGGCGCAATGGATTTAGTGGCAGGTGCAAAAAATATTGTCGTTACCATGACCCACGCCAATAAACACGGTGAATCAAAGTTACTTGAATCATGCACGTTACCACTGACAGGCGTTAACTGCGTTAGGAAAATCGTAACCGATTTAGCCGTGTTAGAAGTAAAAGACGGTGCATTTTATTTGTTAGAGCGCGCACCTGGTGTAAGTGTTGATGAAATTATCAGTAAAACGGCTGGTAAGTTAATTGTTGAAGGTGATATTCCTGAAATGAAAGTATAAACCGCTTACACAGTAACAGTTCCTCATTCCCGGTGTAATGAACACTGAGAAACCCAACAAAAACCCCTCAATTGAGGGGTTTTTTCTTTAACCCTATCGACAAAACGACTTAATAAATTTATCACGTCGCATTAAAAGGCTAATAAATGTCTTTGTTAAAGCCAAAATCTAGTTTTTTGATTAACTGCATAAACTAGCTCAAAAATACTTTTTTGTGCGAAAAACACACTAAATTATCGATTTGATAATATTCATTGTAAATCATCGTTAATTATTAATAATCCAATCATTGAGAGCTTATATTTTTAACGAATTCACAATCAAATTGATAAATCATTATTTTTTGTTCATTTTGATGTGACATTTGATTTTTGGTTTGGTACAAATTAATTAACAAACTTATCCAAGATAAGAAAAATTGACAGGAATGAGGAAAGAAGTATGTGTTCAATTTTTGGCGTACTAGACATTAAATCAGATGCAGCGCAGTTGCGTTCACAAGCAATCGAAATGTCGAAGTTACTTCGTCACCGTGGCCCAGATTGGTCGGGCGTATATTCATCAGAAAAAGCAATTTTGGTACACGAGCGTTTAGCCATCGTTGGTGTTTCAAGTGGCGCGCAACCACTTTATAACCCAGAGCAGACACACGTACTGGCAGTAAACGGTGAAATTTATAACCACAAACAATTAAAACAAGATCTAAGCGTAGACTTTGAATTTCAGACCGAATCAGATTGTGAAGTCTTACTGGCTCTTTATAAACAAAAAGGGCCTGAATTCTTAGATGACCTAAACGGCATTTTTGCATTTTGTTTATACGATGAAGAAAAAGACGCATACTTAATTGGCCGTGATCACATTGGTATTATTCCACTTTATACCGGTCATGATGAGCATGGTAACTTTTATGTTGCATCTGAGATGAAAGCCCTTGCACCTATTTGTAAAACCATTGAGGAGTTTCCTCCAGGTCATTACTTATGGAGTCAAGATGGTGAAATTCGCCCTTATTACGCACGTGACTGGCAAAGTTATGATGCGGTAAAAGATAACGAAGCAAAAGTAAGCGATGTAAAAGAAGGCTTAGAAGCGGCAGTTAAACGTCAATTGATGTGTGATGTGCCTTACGGCGTATTATTATCGGGCGGCTTAGACTCATCGGTAATCTCAGCAATCACGCAAATGTTTGCCGCTAAACGTGTTGAGGATAACGATGAATCGAGTGCCTGGTGGCCTCAGTTACACTCTTTTTCTATTGGCTTAGAAGGTTCGCCAGATCTAGCTGCTGCACAAAAAGTAGCAGACAGCATCGGCACAGTACACCACCCTATTACCTTTACAATTCAACAAGGTATCGATGCGCTTAAAGAGGTTATCTACCACATAGAAACATATGATGTAACAACCATTCGTGCGTCTACACCGATGTATTTAATGGCACGTTATATTAAAGCCATGGGCATTAAAATGGTGTTATCAGGTGAAGGTGCTGATGAGTTATTTGGCGGTTATTTATATTTCCACAAAGCGCCAAATGCTAAAGAGTTCCATGATGAATTAAACCGTAAAGTAAGTAAGTTACACCAATTCGATTGTTTACGAGCAAACAAATCGATGGCAGCTTGGGGTGTTGAAGCGCGTGTACCATTCTTAGATAAAGAATTTGTTGATACCGCAATGCGTATCAACCCTGAAGGTAAAATGTGTAAAGACGGTAAAATCGAGAAACACATTATTCGTGAAGCGTTCGATGGCTATTTACCAGATGAAGTATTATGGCGTCAAAAAGAGCAGTTCTCAGATGGCGTTGGTTATAGTTGGATTGATACTTTAAAAGAGCATGTTGAATCAATCGTAAGTGACCAAATGATGGAAGCTGCTGCGTTTAAGTATCCGATTAACACACCACAAACAAAAGAAGCCTATTACTATCGTTCAATTTTTGAAGAGCACTTCCCAGGTGATGCTGCAGCGAAAACTGTACCACATGGTAAGTCGGTAGCCTGCTCTACTGAAGCCGCTCTTGAATGGGATGAAAGCTTTAAGAACAACGCCGATCCATCAGGTCGTGCAGCGGGTGTTCATAACGAAGCGTATTAATAATTCACTTTATATAACATGATAAAGCCCGAATTTTCGGGCTTTTTTATTTAAAACGGTCTTGGATTTTTAGTGAAAAACGCATCTAAGCCTGTAGTTGAATTAAATTTTATAACCGCTATGTAACTTATATCACTATCAATCGAAGCGGGTTTAGTAAATTCAACCTCATTGGTTACTGCGTTATTTCCCGACACTTGCCAGCTAAGAGAGAGCTTCGCATTTTTATAATGCGTTTGCGGAAAACCTGTCGCACAATAACGCTTTGGCTCTACAAGCGTGCAACTCACCATTTTCCCAGTCTCTGTTACTTTAAGTGTTACATTTTCAATGGTTTCGTTGCTGTCGTTGTAAAAAGCCAGACCCGAAACCATTAGTTGATTTTCAACATGTGAACTGCAACCAAATAACGCGCTAAATAAAGCCATAAAGGCTAAGTTACGCATATTGTTTTGCACTGTGTAATACCCCTTTACATAAAAAGAGCGCCTTTAATATCAGGCGCTCTAGCCATAAAACCATAAATAAAACACACAAACGATTATTGATTTACGGCCATTTGTGCACTTGATACTTTTCGTGCTGCCATTAAATCAAGGTTAAGTTGTTTTGATATAGAGGTTAATAATTCAAGTTCTTGCTCAATCAGTGGTAACGCATCAATATCGTAAGCTGACTGACTTATCCACGCTGGTTCAATCAGATTAGCTTTGTAACTAATTAAAAATATCGCAGTGTTATCAATAAATTCACACTCAAAGCTTTGTGCACCGGCTTTGTGCATAAACATGGTATAAAGCGCTAGGATCTGTTCCATCATCACTGGCGTAAGTATATAGCGAGCAAGCACTTGATCAGTTGAAAATACTTCGAATGCTTGTTCAAAGTAATTGTTTTCTAATTCTACTTTTTGTGTTGCTTTGGGATCTTTTGTTAGCCAATTTGCTACTTTACCGCGATCTTGCTGAACGATAGTGTGTGAATTAAAATCAAACGGCATGGTTAACTTAACCATACAGCCTTTAAACATAGTGTGTCGGCCATTATTACCACTGCGCTCAAGCTTTAGTTCACAAAATTGAAAGCCAATATTATCAAGCTCGCCAACAATGCTATCTTCTGTTTCAATGTGATCAAAACTAGGTGAGATTGCGAGCTTTTTAATCTCGTCTTTTTTGATTTCTGAGGTCAGTGAATAACTAAATTCACCATACATTTTAACTAATATCGGCATCACGTTTCGTTTGTAAAAGTGTATATAATCAAGCGCTGGTTTATACGCCCAACTGGTGCCAATACAAAACGCAAATATAAGTGTAGAAAAGAAACTACCATCGCCCCCTAGCGCAACCACTAACAAAACAATAATTACCACTGCAGGAAATACTTTAAAATTAAGCAGGCGATTTCTCTTTTCAAACTCGCTGTTAAACGAATCTCGTTGCTGCTCAATAAGGTCTAACTTTGGTTTAATCTCATGTTCAAACGTGTTTTTTAAGGTGTCTGATGCTGGCACATCGGTGGCATTTTTTTTATGACGTCTGAAACGTAATGACAATGCATCAATATATCCTTTTATTTCTTTCGACAAAAAATCTGCAAACTCATGTTTATCCGATGACATAAACTCTCCTTGTTGCTAAAAAGCCCGTAACTAGTTTAAAAGTTCTGCGGCGTTAACCGGCTGTCGTTCAGATTCAGAAATTTCGAAAAATGCCATCGCTTTTACGCCAACCATGGCGGCAATGATGTTGCCTGGAAACACTTGAATTGCGTTACGTAATACACGATTTGCGCTATTAAAATTACGTCTTGCCGCGGATATATGCGCTTCTACATCGGCATAGGTACGTTGCGCATCAAGCATTGTTGCATCCGATTTTAGCTCTGGATAATTTTCTACCGCAATCATCAAACCAGATAGCGAGTTTTCTAACTGACCTTCGAGTTTAAAACGTTGTTCGTTGTTATTGCTGCTGGCCGCATTTAATACATCAGTTCGTAAACGGGTGACTTCTTCAAGTAGCTCCTTTTCGTGTGTCATAAATTTTTTCGCGATTGCTAATACATTTGGAATTAAGTCGGTGCGTTTTTTAAGTTGCACATCAATGCCAGAGAACGCTTCTTCCATCGCGTTGCGTTTGGTTATTATTGAGACATACCACGCATAAAAAATAACAATAAAAACGACTAAAATTGAAATGAGCAACCAGTTTGCTGTGAGAAATTCAGACATAATTGTTTCCTTTTAACTTTATCAATCCTTTTAATAAACGGGCTAGTAATAGCTTGTGTATGACTTAGTAAAGCCCGTCTAGGTTTTAACCATTACCTTAACATTTAAGTACATCATTTTAAATTACCTATATATCTGGTATGTGTAATTTTGCTGCGCTATTTTAGCTCTTATTAACTGTATTTTTTCGCGTCGTTCGACGTAACGCCTAAACCGATATGCTATTCAAACTGCGATAAGCAATCATAAAATATCAACAGTTTTTAATAACTAACAATTCGTACAATGTTACTCTTTGAGGACGCATTTTCGACGTATAACTGCAGACCTGCAGCGTTATTGGGAACATCAAATTGTATTTGCGTACTGGTGACGTTTGACGGGGTTACTTTTAATGCGCCAATGACAATTTTGCTGCCTTTTGTAAAACCAACGCCGTTTAAGGTAAACGACTTGCCTTTACTAAGCGATATCTCACTGTGACCAAAAATAAGCGGAGACGCATTATTAAACGCATCGACTTTCATTTCATTTGTTTTGCTATCAGCGTCGTAAATAAACAAGGCATACTTGCCTTTTGGCACATCAAAATTAAAGGTTAATTGATTAGCGGTTACGGAATTAGGTTTAAAGTTAAATACATTATTGTGTTGATACACAACCACAACAGGATCGTTTAACGCACTGAAATTATCACCTATTAACGTAATTGAATCACCAAAACGATAGCGCCCTTTTTCTATCACGTTGTTAAAATTTCCACCCAATTCATTAATTTGAATAAAACCTTTAGCAAACGGCTTTACTTTAGAAGATGGATTTAAATCAAAGGTATCAAGTACTTTATCGTTATCACTGTCTGATGCAAAAGCATTTGCACAAAACAAACAACCCGTAATAATAGCGATAACATAACTTCTCATAATTAACTCAAATTGTGACTACTTTATTAAGTTAGTCATATACCATTTATTAATAAAGATGTTTATAAAAATATTGCACAAAAGTGCGTTTTTCTCGACTGTTAACACACAGCGTTGATAAAGACGGTGCTTTGTTTATTCAAGTACATAATTAACGATCTCGAAACTAATTTTATACCAGCCACGAAAGCGCAAAAAACAGTGGAAACAGAAAAATATAAATAACAGGCCAACGTGCGATACGATATTTGACCTTTACCCCGCGCGCCTTTAAAAACGCAATGAACAATTCTGAATTTTTGGTGTTAAATGTATGCACTCCATGAGACACGTTTAATATATCCGTTAGGGAAAAGTGCGTTGTAATGTACGGACCAAATTTGAATAATGGGGTTAGTGGTAAATAATACACGTTAATACTTACGATATTGGCATATTTTATAAAGTAGTCTTGATGCCCTTTTAAATCAGGAATACTCACACCTTTACGGGTAATAAACACATCTGAGTTATAACAGGTACTGCGTTGAAAAAAAGCCTGTAACCACACTAACAATGTAAAAATAAACGGCGTTGCCGCTAATATAACGCTTGTTTGTGATTCCCGTGTATTATAAAGCGGCCCAGCATCGATAAAAAATGCAATAACCACTGATGCAATCAACATGATTAAAAATGAGGTAAAACGTGTATAAGGTATTCGCCGAGTATGCGCTAAACATACTTGGTGTTGGTTTTTAAGTAACTCTTCGATATTCATTTGGATATATTTTACGTGTGTTAGGAATAATTAGATGCTATATGAGTTTGATATAACAAAATCGATGCAAATAAGTTAGTTCAAATTTATCACGTATTTCTCATAATTTATTCTTGTTATAAAAAGCTATCACTGAATAATGCTCCGCTTATAGCCATTACACTAATTACCGGAATAATTAACATAAACATACGTGCCATTTTTAAAATACCAAAATGTGTTCTTTCGAAACTAAGCGGGTAACCAAAGTACGTTAGTAAATAAAGCATTGATTGAATTGGAAAATAATCCACTTTTAGTGTGATGACGTTGTTAGAGATTGACTCTATTGTTAACTGTAAGGCGCGACAAGACAGACTATGACTCGTAGTATTTTGCATATACTGCACTTTTATCTCTTTTATATCGCCTTTTGCTAAAACCAGCTGCCCTTTTTTATGACCAATTAAGCGATTTGCAGGCAGCACTAACGCACTGTTACTGACTGACACAAACAGTTTGCTACCAGTTTGATAATACAAATTCACCAGTAGCATTCGTATAACTAAATAACATGGCACAATGGGCAGATAGACTAAGGTTAAGTCTCTAAAAGCAATATTAACTATTGCAACGTAATGATTAACGAGCGGAAACAGCGAAACTGCTAACAGTAATACAAAGAAAATAAGTTCAAGCCAAAAAGGTAATGGATAAAATGTCTTTGTTACTCTTAATTGGATAACACTGTTTTCACACAGCTCGTTTTTACCGTTAAAGTCGGTGTATTTAAACCAATGTTTATTGTCGGTTGTTATCGTCTCTTCCATGGGTTGTTTACCACAATCCTTTTTATTTTAATAAGTTGATCATGTACCACTTGTTATCTAAGAGCGCGAATTTACAGTGCATCAATTCCGGTTGCTGGTGTACCTTTTGGGTTAGGGTTTTGATCTAGTTCATATACTGCCGCACTTAAGTACATCGGTGTACTGTTTTGAACTTCCGTGTATCCGTCGTAATCAAACAAACTTGTTACGCCTTTCCTCGTCGGTTCAACCTTAATTCCATCTTGCCTGTTGAGACTGTTTTTTTGCCATTTCTGCAATTAAGATATCCCTAATTTGAACTAGCTTCATTTCTAATGCATATTCTTCATCAGTAAGGAAAACTTCATAATCCGAAGCTAAACCTTGCTCATAATATAAAATAATTTCTTGATATTCATCCAGCTCAACAAGTGTGTTTAATGCACTAGTTTTAAATGCGTCGTCTTTGTTTAAAAATAATGGCGTTAGGACATTTTCTTTAATAAAGCTTTCTAACGAAAGTTCAACACTAGTCTGACCTTTTAACAATATAGTTGATAATATTTCTTGCTCGTTATGCCAAATACTCACCTTGGTCTCATCAATGTCTACCACCAACTGTTCTGGCAAATCTTGCCATGAGGCAACCTCTTGCTTTGTAGGTAATACTTTAAAAGGTCCTGTGAACCCTTGATATACAGAAGGAATATCTACTGACGTTTGCAGTGATTTACTTTCGTCGATTGCAAAGAAGACCTTGTTACTCTTTCCATATGAGTTTTCTACATGTAAATAATTAGACTGTGTATTTTGTGGGACAATAAAACTAATAGAGTTATCGCTTTGCCAAGTAACCGCTGTTTTATATTCACCAAGCACTATTTCTGATAGAGAAGTAAGGTTTTCTCCATCTATAACAACACTGGTACCGGGTGTAGCCCGTTTTTCGCTAATAGAGTAAATAAGCGGTGTTTCTGGGTGTAGTAAATGCAGCTCGACACTATTAGTTTTGTACTCGTCGGTTGCAACAAACACAGTTAACGGTTCTCCACCCAGTTCAACTGATTCATAATTTGGTACGACAATAGTGAGCTTATCAGGGTCGTTGTTGTTAATCCTTTCGTTAACGATTGGTATACGTTTATCACCTTTAAAAACAACTACAGTGGCATTTGTTAAGTCTAGATTCTGGCCATGTAATGTAATAGGCCAAAAAGGACGGGCTGTGTTTACCATTGATTCCGACTCAGACAATGATAGAGTCACCTGAGTTAACACAGCATTAGTTTGTTGACTTGAATAATCAATAGGCGTTAGCGGAGCTTTATCGAATATATCGAGTACCCCATCATTGTCATCATCTATATCAACAACATTTATTAGTGAATCTCCATCGCTATCCAAAAGCTTTTCATCAGCCTCAAACGTTGCCTTGTCGGACGTACCATCGTTATCACTGTCCTTATCAATGAACGCAGGCAGTTTGTCCGCATCAAGATCCGTTGTTTTTTCAAACGTATCTTTTATGCCATCGTTATCACTGTCTTCATCTAACCAGTTTGGTACTGAATCATTATCACTATCGTGAGAAAATACATTGCGACTTGAAAAAGCATAATACTCATTGCCATCTACTACGCCATCACCGTCTGTATCTTGAACTAAGTGGTTTAAGCCTAGCGCTTGTTCCATTTCATCTGGCACGCCGTCTCGGTCTGAATCGATAAATGCGATAACCTCATATTCGAATAATTCATCATGAATACCATTCGCATCTAATATTGAGAAGTTCAGTTGTCCTTCTTCTTTTGGTCTGATATTAATCGCAGCACCCAATGGATTAACGGTATCTATTTTAAGTTTCACATGTTGAACAGCTTTACCTTCGTTAGTTAACACACCAACGGTTGGTGAAAATCTATCTGCTTGCTTCAAAACTATAAAAGTAATTAGGTCATCGTTATCAATAATCTCTTGTGTTACGTCAAATTTGAAATCATCAATATCAATATGTTGGTTAATGACCCCCTCTACTCTAAAAGGGACTGAACCAATATAGTTTGCTTCACCAACGTTATTGTTAAATTCTTCTTCTATGTGTTCAGGAAAAACCGCTTTGCTCTTGTCAAATGGAAAATCATCGTTTTCATCTAAAACGCCGTCGCCATCTTCGTCTTTGTTTTCCCAAGTGCCCTTAGGCGTTTCGAGTTGATTAAGTGGCGCTGCATACACGCCTGCGCTATATAATGTGAACGCTACTAACGCTAATCGAAAAATCATAACAATCCTTGTTACTTTATTTATGTTCACGGTTTAACCGTCATCATAAAGCGACTTTAGTAAATAAAAACGCTATAAGTGAATTCTCCACAAATCGCTATCTTTTATTTTTTCAAAAACACAACCGTCATGTGATGAAAATTTTTCCCCATTTGTCCAATTTATGAGTACTTCTGCGAAATTATCTTGCGTTTTATCTGAAAGACGCTTTTCTTTAACGATATAGTTACCGGCTTTTGACACTCTTTGTTCAAAGCGGGCTGCTTTCTTTAACAAAGCTTGCTCCGCTCTTTTAGCTTTATCACCTTCAAACCACACTTTATCTACAAATGACTTTAGAGTTTCTAAGTCTCCCTCTTTTTGCGCTTGTTGATAAACATCGCATTTTTCTATAAAAATTGGATCTTGGTTATTTTTTGCAGCGATACCGTAGTTTGGTGATGCAATTAGTGATGCGCTAGACAATGCTAGTGCAAACATAGTCCATCTAAATTTCATAACAGTCCTTGTTTAGCTTGATATGTGAATCGTTAATTATATTTGAATACGCGAATACTATTACTTTTTGCGAATTTATTGCGTACTTGCAAATACCCTTCACTACTCGACTCTGGCACTTTAAATGACAGGGAATCGTTTGACACTGCGAGAGGAGTAATGGTTTTAGCGCCAATTAACACTTTTGTATCTGTATCAAATCCTGTACCAGTTATGGTGTATTCTTTCCCTCTCGTTAAGATAACTGACGTGCTGCCGAAAATTAGCGGTGCGTCCGCTGCAAAAGGTTCGATATATAAGTCATTTGTACGCTTATCATTGCTGTAAACAAATAGCTTATATTTACCTTGCGGAACGCTAAGTTGAAAAGAAATGCCTTTATTGCTTAATTCGATCTGCTTTACGTTATAGCTTCGTACGTTATCGTAAATTACAACCACAGGGTCTTTAATCTTGTCGATGCCCATGCCGGTCAGTGTAACTGTATCACCGATGCGATAACGCCCTTTTACAATTTTGTTATTAAAGTTGCCTGATATTCGTGATAATTGAATTATCGGCAGGTCCTCAATCGACATTGTTTTAACTTTTTGCTGTGGCGAACTGTCATAGATATCAAACACTTTATCATGATCTGTGTCTTTTTCAGTTTGACTACTTAATACTGACCCAGATGCCATTACATTGGTTGTAAACAGCGAAAGAAATAATAAATTTGCTAGCTTACTCATCTTTACCCTTTGCTTAGTAATTAAATACACTGTTTTATCAGTTGAGGTCACGTTATTGTTAGAATCAAACTTGAGCGCAAGTTAACCTTTATACAAGTGTTAAATACTTCTCTAACCAATGAATTTTTGCGCTCTATTTAAGTAAGTTCAGCATATACCAGTTATTATCTATATAGCCAAACTCACAATAACCACCAACTGATTGTTCTTTTTGAGTTCTTACTATCGTTGTATCAAATGTATACCTGATTCGTAATAGCTTGGTGGCCCCCCATTTTTCATGACTCCTTCTAACTGAAGAAACCTTATGACTTTGAGGTTGCTTTATGAGCTCATAATCAGTTGTTTTAAAGTTTGCTATGCCGTTATATCGAGAGCCAAAGTACTTGTTATGTTGTTTAGTAACCAAACGTTGAAGCGCAGAGGTATTATTCGACAGTACCTCTGGTAAAAATGATTTAAACGTATCATAGTCTTGGTTCGTTACAATGTCTGACGCTGTTGCACATTGATTTTCTTGCTCACTATATTCCGAAGCGTATACGTGACTTAGTGAAAAAAAGCATACAACACAGAATAATTTTTTCATTACAACTCCTATAAAAGCCCTTAAAAAAGGGCTTTATTTAAATTAACTATCTCGCTGCACATTCGTCATCTGTTGAGCGTGCAAATTCAGATTGTTTTACCATTACTTGTTGTGTAACTGCATGATAATGAGTGCCTGATTGACCTACTTCTACTTGATAGCGCTTAACAACATCTGGACATAAATCTCTGCCTGACTGCGCATCACCGGAAACACTTATAACATCACCGCCGAACTGTATGTAGTAGGTACCAATTCCATCATCAGCTCGGATACCTGTAAGTTCAACTGAGTGTGTTCCCTCATCTAGAGATACATAGACAGGTCCTACTTTTCGTTTTGGAGAACTATTGTCATATTTAACCGCACCATTAACAGATAGTTTGTAAACGTCATCATTAAAGTTACCGTTGTCGCCAAATATAATTTCTAGCTGACTTGGGCCGAAGAAAGGATATTCGTTACTTAAATCGCCATTTACTTCTACAGTAATAAAGCCTGTTTGAACCTGATTCGGTACTTTAACTACGAGCACTTCGGTAGTGGCTGAAACAATCGTGGCACTGATCCGCGTGTCATTCGGGCCTGTGAAAGTGACTTTATTATCTGATATTTTCGTACTGAACCCGACGCCTTCAATTGTTACCTCAGTTCCGGGTGGCGCTTTGTTAGGTGTAACATTTGTGATTGAAAGACTAGAGCCAATTAGTATTTCATAACCTAGCTTTGCTTCATCGCCTCGATGTCTAACATAAACCGTAAGAGGACCAACTGCCTCTTCAATCTGCTGGATATTATCGAGTGTAAATGTTAGTTTTGTACCCTCTTTGTTTACATACTGAACATCAGTATCAAGCTCTTTACCCGTAACGCTATCAATAACAATTACTTCTGGTTCGTCGTCCCAAATCCCTTTTACAACAGCCATACCACTGCCGACAATCTCAAATGATTTTTGGGTATTATCTTTGAAAATTGTTCGTGGTGTAATGTCTGAAAGCGTTAGCCCCCACGAAACAACATAATCGATCTTTGTCGGAACCGCCGCCATATCTTTTAGTGTTTTTGCCATATCTATCATTGCGGACGCAACCATTGAGGCATCATATGCTGTGTCTATGGCCCCCCAACCAGGGAATAACTTTTTCGCAAGCTTTTCAGCGAGTGCCTTTCTAAAATCAGGCATTTGAATTTCATAGGCAGAAAGAATCGCTTGAGTAGCTGGGCCTACCGGTATGTTTGGTAGTTTACTCATATCCATCGTTAGGATTGGCTGAATTTCTTTCTTATAAAGTTCTTGACCAATATTATATGCAAGATCTTCCCAATCCTGCGCGGTCACAGTGTCCTTAGCGGCCAGAGCTTCAACCTGATCTGTGATTGCAGGCATATGCTGATACACTGCCATAATAACGTCACGTACCATTTTCGCTTTTGTTGCGTTGTCGGCTGGTATGCCAATTCCAACAGCATCAATTAGCGTATTGTAAAAGCGAATTACAATGTTATCGATGATCGTTCTAATCGCTAACATTTTCTTAGCTTTTTGGCCCGATAAATTATAACTTTCAGTACCTTTTAAACTAAAAGGACTGATGCCATAGATGCCATCTACTCCAGGCGTGATTATTTGATACAAGCAGTCTTTATAAACGCATTTATCAATTAATGAATCAGCTGACCAAAACTCTAAACCAAGGAAAGTACCACTCGTAGGCCCCATCATATCTTTATGATAAGGTGTATCGACATGCTCTTGCAGTGGGTTATTTAAAGCACCGTCTTTCAAGTTACCGGTCATGGGGTTTACCTCATATACACGATAACTTAAGTACAATTGGCTTCGGTTTTGTAACTCGACACAGCCATCGTAATTGAGCACTTCGTGCCATTTAGGGTCTACGCCTTCACCACACTTATGTCCGGCAACAAACTTATTCTCAAGAAAGGTAGTTGCCTCCATAGACATATCGAAAAGCGCCCAAGTTCCGTTGGTTTCAGGGTAAGAAACAATACTTGGTTCAATTGACGTATCAGTATTGGTAGAAATAAATTTATTTGTCGCGCCAGTTTCACCATTGGCTTTAGCAACTCGATGCTTTTCGGCACTGTTAGGCCTAGTTACTTTGTCTAAAATTTTACGTCCATATTGGTTCAATAGCGCAATACGCTCCTGACGAGGTTCGGTAAACGAGAAAAACGCCGAGTCTTGTTCTAAATAAGCCACAGACTGTTCGATATAGTCTTTATACTCCTCAAATTCAGCTACTTTCTCTAAAACTTCCTGTGGTCCAATACCCGCACCTAATAACATTAAATCAAGATAAGCAACCAGTGCTGAACTCGCTGTAGACTCATCACTAAATTCGATTTTACGCTGACCAGGAACCAACAATGTACTCAAATAAGTTTCACGCTCACCTTGTTGGTTTACTGTATAGCTATAAATCACTTCAGGTTGGCTACCGAGTACTTGGTGCTCAAATGTATTTCCTGTTATAGCGGAACCATGGCTAGGTAAAATTCCTCCGATATGGGTAATTTCCTTTACATTGCTTGACGTTACATTAAATTCAACATTTGTGTTCAATATGTAACTAACAGCGTTACTTGCGCCATGTGTGTTAGTAACCCAATATGAACCACCAGTGATGCCCTCTGGCACTTGCACCGTGATTGTGTTTTCGTCAATCAAGCTTGCTTTAGCCGCTTTACTACCAAAAAACACACTTGTGTCGTTATCAAAATTATCACCTGATAACGTTAACAAATCTTTTTCTTCTATCGTTCTAATCTCATTAGACAACAGAGGTAAACTTGATTCGTGTACAGTGAAAGGCATTTCCTCAGAAATGTAATCTCCTTCATAGGCTACTTTTAGATAACCATTACCAACAATATTTGGTACCTCTAACGTCAATCTATAATTATTATCTTGATCTTGTGTGATTTGAGGTTTTGAATTTGTTACGACGCCGTTTATTTTATATGACACCACAACATTCTGCGTTTGTTCTGTTATACCACTTACAATTAACTCAGCCTTGTCTCCAGCTCTAATAAAATCTCTTACCGTATAAGCTGTTGACGTTACATTATTCGTCCAGCGCAGCATGATGCCGTTTTCTTCTATAGCAGTAATACGCGACGCGTGTTCTAAACGCTTTTGGTCATATACATCAAGAATATCATCATTGTCATCATCTAAATCTAAGTGGTCGATAAACGAATCATTGTCAAAATTATTAGGATTCTTTGGGTCGCCACTTTCTAACTGGTCGTCAATATTATTTCCGTCCGAATCCCTATCAATGTAATTTGGGAAAAAATCGTTATTTAGATCGTTGATACCTTCAATTTCATCACTAAATCCGTCTCCATCCGCATCTTCATCGAACCAGTTTGGAATACCATCCTCATCGAAATCAATATGACTTGGTGCAGCCATAAGCGCGTACTCGAAGCCGTCCTTAATCCCATCTTTATCGTTATCTTGAGATACCAGACTAGAGCCAAATGCATATTCCTTCATGTCATCAAAGGCGTCTACATCTTCATCGGTAAAAACACTTACGTTGTAAATTAGGTCGCTTCCACCGGCGTAATTGTTATCCATTACACTTAGGTTATATGTACCGGCATTTTGAATTTGAAAGTTAACAATCACAACGTTTGGACTTACTGAACGATACATTTCATAAGATTCAAGCACTTCACCGTCTGCATTTGACAAATAAACTTGTGGTGAAAACCTTTGTGCATCTGTTCTAAAAATTGCGGTAATAAATTTAGTGTCTTGTACTTCAAACGCGAATAGATCACCTTTATCAAGGTTTGAAGAAATCACACCATTAACAATAAACCCATGTTCTAAGCTTACTGGATTAGCAATTGATGGATTGTCATTGGGTTCCTGTTCAAAGAACTCTGGATAACTGTTTTCATTAGGGTCGAAAGGTAAGTCATCTTCTAAATCAGGTGTACCATCCCCATCTTCGTCATTGTTTTCCCATGTACCTGTCGAAGGGTCGATTACATCTCCACCGTCATTACCATCAGTGCCATCATTTCCGTTTCCATCATCAGTCCCCCCATTTCCATCATCTGGTTGCACCGTGTCAGGTTCTGTTTCTATTGGGTCGTTACATCCAGCTAATCCGAGTGAAATTACACCACTCAAAAACATCGCTATAAGCGTTTTAGTCTTCATTAGTTGTCCTTTTTCTAATCTTTTATATCCGGTATAGATGAGTCTTGTTGTCTATATGGGGTTTGCATTCGTGCAATCGCATATGACTTAAGTGAAATGTAATACTCGTTAATATTGAATGTACCGTCAGCACCCGATACTAAGCCGAGCGCATTACAACCAAGTTGATGGTTACTCGGTACATAATTTACATATTTTGCGTCAAATGGATTAATAGAAACGTCGGTAAACGTTAAGATTTTACCGATTACCCAATTGGCAATTGGCACTTCAAGTTTTTTACACCAATTTACTTCTATCTTGAGTAAATTGGCATCTTGTACATTGAGAAACACATCACCTTTAATATGCTTTTGTACTGGATTTCGATACATTAAATTATCGTTCGGGATTTCATACCAGACATTGCCGCTGCCATCTTTTCTTAAAACCTTATGTTTCTCGTAGACTTCGTTGGTAGGGTGTAATTGTTTAATTTGCGCGCCTACCCCAAGCATATTACTCCCTTCAACATAAGCTCTTGCAAGCAAATAAGCCCTACCAACCTCAACACCAGACGACTCATCACGCATAAATAATGGCGTCATACCTTGTGCGAGCGCTTCTCGCATTTTAGCCATACTACCGTGATTTAATGTTCCCGATCTCACAGCATCAAACGTTGCAGCGTTTAATGTCATTTTGTCTCGGTAAATCGTCGCCCATTGAATCAAAAGCATAATTAATACAAGTACGATCGGAGCTAAAAATGGCAGACTGATTGAAAACTCAGCCATCGATTGTCCCACTTGCCCCCTTTTAACGTTATAAGTTTTCATAACTCGCTACTTTCGGTCCCTGATTTTTAGCCGATTGGATCCGCATTAGTTCAAGAAATAGTTGGTCCATTCTATCTTTCGCTGCGGTGTCTACCACCAAATGATTCTGCGCTTCAATTAAAACATCAGTTGCTTGTCTAACACGTGCAATCGCAAGGTTATGCCAAGCTTTTGCATGCTCGTTGTCACTTGATATACTGTTTTGATACGCATTAACTGCCGCGTCAAGACGGTTAGTGCGGGTGTAAATATTTCCCAACCGAAACCATGCCGGTGCATAATCTTTTTTATAAGAAAGCAATTGACGATAAAGCCCTTCTGCTAGTTCTAAATGACCAGATTTGTATGCTGTATCTGCGTTACCTTCTAACACCAATAAATCAATATTGTTCTCTTGTGCAGCACTTTTCGGTGCATTTGCAGTTGAACATCCATGAGTGAGTATTACCGCAAGCACGAATGCGATGCATCGAATTGATTTTAACCCCATGAAATTACACTCCCTTCTTTTAACTTTAGCTTTTCTGCATTGCCAGACTTTAGCTCCAATACATTTTTTGCGTTTTTGCATCGCGCGAATTTCCAAGGTGCTAAATGTTGATGTATTGACGTTATACGTCCTTTGGAATCCAAAAATACCGCATCGATATCGTAGGCCATCCACATTGTGTGAATGCTATTACAAGGCATAATAATTAGACCAAAATTATTTGATATTTTGCGTCCAAGCAATCCACGAAGGCGTAACCAAATTGAATCTGCAATACCCAAATCAAAACCTGATATGTACTCACCATCGAGCATCAATCTACTAACTCTCATCATTTACACTTCGTATATAAATTTCATAACGATTGGGAAAAATAAGATTGCAAATGTCACAGGAAATATGAATGCAACAAGCGGAAACACAAGTTTAACTGGCGCTTCTAGAGCCTTTTTCTCAGCACGTTGAAATCGTTCTACTCGCCTTTGATCAGCTTGTATACGTAACGTAGAACCCAAACTCGCACCGGTACGTTCAGCTTGTGCTAAAGCACTTACTAAGTTATTGATCTCACTTATATGGACACGCTCAGCCATCGATCTAAATGCGTCGATTTTGCCAACGCCAGAACGTAAATCTCGCATTACTTTTTCAAACTCTACTTTTAATGGACCATCAGGGCCTTTATCTACGGATTGTGCGATCGCGCCTGTTAAATTCAAGCCTGCTTCCACCGCCATAGTAATAAAGTCGAGATAAACAGGAAGCGCTTTAACTATTTTTAATTGACGTTTCTTTTTCAAATCACTTAACGTGACTAACGGTAAAAAGTAACCAGCAATCAACGCGAAAACAATATAGTCTAACGACACAGAGTCCAAAGCAGATAAACAAAACCATGTCATTAAACCGCATATCATTGACACAACAAGACGAATGCCAAAGTAGTCTTCTGCTGAAATAATGTAAGAAAGACCTGAAATTTGCAGTTTTTTATTGGTTTTAACCAAGTAATCAATTGGTAAACGTTCACCGATATAATAGGAAGCAATTTTAACCAAAGGCCATATAATCTTTAACGACGGTGGCAATGGATCCATAAAATCACGCGTATCTTCAGGCACTTCCTGTTTTATTTTAGTAACGCTATATATACCTAGGCATATTGATGCGCCAAAGAAAAAAAGTATCCAATAAACCATTTTTACCTTCTAAACATCTATGTTAACTATTTTCTGAATAAAGAAATATCCGATGTACAACATGACTGATGACCCCGCAATGACAATCCATCCCATCGGTTCTGTAAATAAGCGTGACATATGAACTGGCTCCATGTGATACAGCACGTATCCTAGAAAAATAGGTAAACACGTCATCACAATTCCCTGAATTCGACCTTGCGCAGTTAAACTGTCAATTTTACCTTCCATCTCAATTTTCTTTCTAAGAGTCTCGCCTAGACGTTCGAGCGTTTCGGCCAAATTGCCACCGATTTCTTTCGAAATTTGCATACCCGAAACGACGAGTTTAAAGTCTTGTTCAGGCATTCTTTCGACCATGTTGTCCAGGGCTTCCATAAAATCTACCCCCAACCGCTGCTCTCTTAAAAAGAGTGAAAACTCTTGAGAAATTGGCGCTTCAGCTTCCTGCACCATAGCCTCTATGGCGTTAATTAAACTTGAACCTGAGCGCATTGATGCGCAGATCATATTCAATCCATCAGGCAATTGTTGAATAAACTTTTTACGACGTCGTTTTTGTAAATACTTGTACAAATACGGCGGTAAAATAGCCATGCCAATAACCGCAATTAATGCTACAAACCATGCGCCTGTATAAGCCCACACGACAATAAAAGTAACAACCATTAAGACAATGTTTCCAACAAAAAGCTTTCCTGGTTCAATAAATAGAAACATGTCAGAAAGGTTACGCTTCGCATTGTATTTGAAGGTTTCATGGTATTTTTGCGCTAACTCTTGTGAAATAAAAGAGCCTCCGAACACTAAAATAGCAACGGATATACCAACTATTACCATCAATAAGACACTAGACATTTGGCACCTCAGGTTTGAAGATACTTAGATCTACATCAATACCACGATCTCGGAGATTTTCATAAAACTCAGGCACCATACCTGTTGCCATATAGTGCCCAACGACCTTCCCGTTCTGGTCATACCCTGTTTGCTTAAATTTGAAAATTTCAGACAATTGCAAGGTGTTACCCTCTACGCCGGTAACTTCTGTAATTGACGTAACACGCCTCGAGCCATCACTAAAACGTGATTGTTGAACAATCATATTTACTGCTGAGCCAATTTGTTCGCGTATCGCCATTATTGGTAAATCCATTCCCGCCATCATAACCATGACTTCAAGACGGGAAATACAGTCTCGCGGAGTGTTTGCGTGAGCGGTAGTTAAAGAACCATCATGACCCGTATTCATTGCTTGCAGCATATCTAACGCTTCACCGCCACGACACTCGCCTACTACAATTCTGTCCGGGCGCATACGTAAACAGTTTTTAACTAAATCTCGAATTTCAACAGCACCTTTGCCTTCTTGGTTAGGTGGCCTTGCTTCAAGTGACACTAAGTTTGGTTGGTAAAGTTTTAATTCAGCCGCATCTTCAACAGTAATAATGCGTTCATCATCTGGAATAAAGTTTGATAACACATTCAGTAATGTTGTTTTACCCGAACCTGTTCCACCCGAAATAACGACATTTCGCTTATTTAAAACAGTAGTTTTTAAGAAGTTAGCCATATTTTCATTCATTGAACCAAAGTTAATGAGGTCTTCTATCTCTAACTTTTTTTCCATGAACTTACGAATTGTGATACAGGGTCCCTTTAATGCTAATGGCGGAATTATTGCATTAACTCGAGAACCATCTTTTAAGCGCGCATCAACCATTGGCTGCCCTTCATCGATACGACGCCCAATTGGAGTCACTATTCGTTCAATTGCACTAAGCACAGCCTGTTGGTCGGTAAAGCTAATATCTGAAAGAAAAAGCTTTCCAGAGCGTTCATAAAAGATCTCATCATAAGCGTTTACCATAATTTCAGACACATTTTTGTCGTTGACAAGTGCTTCCAAAGGACCTAAACCAACAGATTCATCCAAAACCTCTTTAGCGAGCTCTTGTCCATCTATATGCGGAGGTACATTTAATCCTTTAATTATGTTTGAGATTAAATTTCCACTTTGAGAGCGCAATTCTTCATCGGACATTTCAGATACATTGACTCGTCTTAAATCAATTTGATTGATCAGTTCCTTGTGAACACGTCTACGCCATTCGTTACGCTCTCTAATTTTTTGTCGCGTCTCGTCGTTGTCACCTTGAGCCAAATCATGACCTTCTATTTTAGTTTCAGGCATTGGCTTGCTCGGAACTGAAATGTCAGTTTCGAGGTCTGGGCCTAAAGGTCTATTTGTTGACGCGCTTGTATTAAACGATTGGCTCGAATTTGTAGAGTGTTTGTTTTCAGCTTTTACGTAAATATGATAACCACCAATTTCGATTCTATCAGACTCAGATAAAGGTCCTGCAGACTCAATTTTTTGGCTATTAACAAATGTACCTGTACGACTAGCTCTGTCTTCTAAAAAAATACCCTCGGGACGGTAATATAACTTAGCGTGTTCTTTTGACACTTTAAAACCATGTAGTTTAATGTGGTGATGCTTGTCTTTACCGATTAAACAAGATGGTTCACTACAACGAACGGTGCCTACATCTGTGCCCTTAGCTGTTTTTATACTTATCTCAAACATAATAATTAATCCAAGATATTAAACATTTCGAGCTTTTCAGCGTCACCGATCAACTCTTTAGCACGTTTTAAGCGGTTTTTATGAGATTCGTCCTCAATTGGCACTATTTTTGGTGTAACTAGTATCACAAGCTCACTTTTCTTGTCGATAAAGTCGCGAGATTTAAAGAGCTCTCCTAAAATTGGAATGTCGCCTAATAATGGCACCTTATTAACAGATTTCGACATATCACTATTCACAAGCCCCGAAATTACAAGTGTTTCACCATTTCTTACATTCACAACTGATTCGGTTTCACGGGTTTGAAAACCTGGATAACCGGCAACCGTAACCGATGGGTCGATAGCACTAACTTCCGCTTTTACATAAGACACGATGTTGCCGCTTTCATCTGATGTCGGCTCAATTTCTAATTTAACGCCATACTCTTTATATTCGACATTAAGCCCACCATTAGAATCAGTAATTGGGATAGGAACTTCACCACCCGCTAAAAACTTTGCCTTTTCGCCGCTTCGAGTGCTTAACGTTGGTCTTGCCAACGTACGAGAGTCGCCCTGCTCGTCTAACAATTGAATTTGCGATGCAAGTCCTGTCACAATTCCAAATGACGCATAACCGTTGCCTCCGATTGCAACATCACCGATAGACTCAACAATTTTGTCGCCAATGTCACTTTGTGTATATGTTGCAAATAAATCGTTATGCACAAAGTTCTTTACTCCACCATAAGCAGGGCCTGCCATAGAATTGTCCCACTTTACACCAACATTTTTTAATGTGTTGTTACGCATTTCAACAATTTGCACATCCATGCGGATCATGTGTTTAAGATCAACTGATTGAGGAGATAAACTCAGCATTGAAGTTAAGTTTGGAATAACCTGAGACAATTTAAGCGCTTGTTTCATTGTTTCGCTACTCACCTCACCCTCTAAAACGACTAGTGAGCCAACTTGTTTGGCGCTTACACCAGGTAATCCTGCAACTAGCACTCGTACTTGCTCGACAAGTTGCTCCATATTGACCGAATCTACGTTGACATAAATCTTTTTAGTATTGTTTGCCTCATCCCAAATTTGAATTTCAGTCTGTCCAAACTCTTCTGCAATAAGCAGTAAGCGGTTGTCATCTAATACTTTTGCACTAACGATGCCACCTTTACCAACCACTACTCGCGTAACTTTAGAAACCGGCAAAACCTCTATGGCACCCACATGCATATCAAGTTTAATACTTGCCAGCAAATAACTAGGAAAAAGCGCTACGACACACATCGCTAAATAAAATAAACTTCTCATTTTTATCCCTAAAACTTGTTATTCACATTATTTGCGAATGATTTCAATGTACTTAAATTTTCTTTAATTTTATTTTGGCTATTTACGCCTTCAGCGATACCACCGCTGCCACCAATAATGTATTCAACGTGATGCTCTCTTTCATTATGTAAAAAAACATCCGCCTCTTTTACAAGGCGATTTGTAACTTTAAGTTCATCAGTACGATTTCTAAGTAATGCCACAAAGTTTCCATATTCTTGTGCCAAAGATACTCGGCCTGCGTCTTTAACTGACAGATCCAACGTCACTGTAGAGTAATCTTCGCTTTCGCCAAAAATGCTTTGCTTGATCTTGTCTTTCTCGGAAATGCTCTGACGCCCTGTCGCCAACACTGTCACACGCTCTAATATTAAATGAAGGCTTTTTTCGTCTTGGCTTTGAGATAAATACAAATCGATGAAATCACCAGGTTTTAACATGTTTGCATTAGAGTTATTTTCATTAATATTTATCGTTACTGCGCGGCGCCCGTCTTGAAGGATGTCAGAGAATTGCTGCTGGCCCGTTTTTGGTACGTAAGAACGTAAAATAGGTTTTCCTGGTTGTACGTCATTCAGCATAATTTTGTTCGCAATTTGACCGAAGTCATTTGGGTGCACTGCGTCATCTGGCACATAGTCACTTGGGATTTCACGTACAACAACTGACTCAGGGGTTATTACATCACCACGTGACAAAGGTGAAACCGCCACTACTACAGGTACCTTTACAATGTCGGTACGTGCATACTGTTGTTTGATCTCCCCCTCTTTTACTTTTAGATAGTTTCCCACTGCCCAAGCGGCAATGCCACCTAACAACAGTGAAACGAATAACAGTATCCAGTTTCTATCCAAAAACTTTATAGACTTCATGTAACTAAAACCTCTTCCTTAGTTGTTTGTTATGTTTGTAGGGATTGGTGTTATGCTTTTTGCATAACTATACGCAGCGTAACTTTCTTTAATTTTTATCGTTAAGATTTCAATCGCATTTTTACCTTGATGCTCTTGTAAAAAACCGCCCAACTCATTACTTGGTATTGGCGTGAGTAACGCAGCTACGAGCGCGCCGGTAACAACGAAAAACTCGACTGCCGATTGTCCTTTTTGTGTCCTTTTCATCTATATATCCGTGTCAACTTTAATTGCGGTAACAAAGGTTTGGTTATTTTTTCTTTCAAAGGTTACATTAAATTCGTTAGGCCCTTTACGAGCGAGTAAAACGCCCATTGTACGCTTTGGATGCACTTGTGCTTTCTCGACCGAAAACCCTTTCTTTTGAATAAACGTTTGATAAAAATTCATATTTTTCGAAATCGTACGGTTATTCTTTAATACCAAGGTGTTTGAATATTTTGCGCCGTCTTTTGCTTTAATGTTATTTAAAATCTCGCTTCCGCTTGGGCTCGGTAAGTCTTCAATTTTTCTAACTATTCGTTTTAATGAGTTTGACGGTTCTTTTGATACCGAGACTACAGCGATTGAGTGAGGAAAGTGTTGAATAACTTGTGCAGTATAGAGTGCGTTATCATAAAGTTTACTTACCACAGTTTCGGTTTTTAGTGCAGTAACGCCAAAGTTGTTACCGTTTCGCTTCCATTGCTCAGCATAAAACTGAGCATGCTCTTCACGGCTCATTTTACTCTCTACTTGCCAAATAGAGACTTGTTTACTATCGATAAAAAGGTCGTGACCAACTACTTTTACTGACGCATCGTTCGGAAAATCAAGCGTAAAAGCATAAATTTGATTACAAAAAACAAGAGTGAATAGAACAAAAAAAACGTTGTACTTATTCATTTCGATACCTTTCCTTAGGAAGCTCTTCGATGGCTATATGTCCAAATTTCAAGTCACTGGGACCTAGCTTTTTAACAATTGGAATACCTGATTTTGACAATAAATTACGGGCCTTGTTTAAGATGTCACCATCTAAGAATGACGACGGCACAAGACCACGTACTTGGTTATAATTGTGTTTTGGTCCGCCGACATTCCAACCATCGGCTAAAAGTGACAGTGAGCTATTCATTACAAACTCAAATTCGCTACGCCGCTTGGTTTCACGACCACTGATATTCGACGGCTGGTTCCGATAGCGCTCATCCTCTAGTAATAAATGACTCGCGATTTGTATTGACGAGCGACCCGTATAAAAGCTTTTATCATTGAAGTCCGTACCCCCCAATTCAAGCAGGTTTAAAGAACCATTGGTGATACTTGAAATTTTACCCGGCGCTTTTCCGTTTCCTGACTCAACCTTGAAAAACTGTTGTTTGCTTTGCTCTGCATTAGGATTAAAAGCTGCGAATAGACTCTGAGCATCATTACGTTTCGATTGATTAAATTGGAATGTTGCATAACCATGTTCTTTTGCATTCCAAACCAGTGATGACGGCAAGCTAGAGTTAATCGCTTTTTCTATTTTACCAAATACCCTATCGGGCACCTCTTTTGATATATCTGTTGTTTGCTTTACTGCCAGTCTACCGTATCCACTATTTGCGTAGTTCTCAGGTCCTTTTTCTAACCATACGGTTTTTTCAAACGCAACATAACGGGCGGCCATATCGTTGTAATGTCTCGCTTCAATGAGCTTTGAAAAATAGGGTAAAATTAGCATTAACGGAGCAATAACAAATGCCAACAATACTGATAGCTCGACAAGCGACTGTCCTTTATTACGTGAAATAAACATTTAGGCACCTGCTAAGTTAAAGGAAGCTAACAAGAGAAGAAGATCTCTACGCTGATTATTATCGATATCGGATAAGGTATTTTGCCAGTAAGGGTTATATAGATTACCGTATTCAAATTTATTGTTTTTCCACAGGTCGTTCGCTCGATAATAATAAATCCGAGCTTTTGACGCTGATGATTGTTGATTTCTCGGCACTTGTAAGTGTTCTTCAATATTGATGTCTACTTCTTTAGTCGTCGCCTCGTTAATAGTGCCTATATTTAGCGATTTTGAAGATTGAATATCATTGATTGATTTCGACACAACAATTGTTACTGGTGGCGCATCATTTGATTTGTTAATTTTTTTTATCGAATAGAAATCATAAATGCCACCGTATGCATTATTGAACTCCGATTCGTTGTACCTTGCTCGATTTGATGCATCGCGATTTATCATACGCGAGCGCCCATAATATTGGCGGCTTCTAAACTGACCTGTATCTTTATCCTCGCCAGCATGTGCTGCCCCCCAGCCGATTTCTAATTCGCTGCGACGACAACCTGAGCTGAATAAACTTTTTTTAAACCATTCTTTATGCCAACTTAATGTGTCCATTGATGTCCACGTTTCTGGGTCATATCTACCATTGTTAACAAGATCTGTACCGCCTGCCTGTTTGGTCCAGTAATTCATACTCATACCTAAAAAGCAGAAACTAATAATGTCTATCGTAAAAGGGAATGGCCACTCATGTGAGCGGTTTTTCATAAATGGGTCTCGAGAATTTAATATAACTTTATAGAAATCGTTATACCTGCCTGAATTATCTTGGCGGTTGAAATCTCCTTGAAACCCACGCCAATCATTAAAAAGTGTATTGGCTAAGGTAGGAGCAGCAATCGCATCAAGAGATGCGTGGTTATCATTAACTTTGATCACGTCATTAAGTGATTCAATCATGGTCGCTGACGAGGCGTAAGCCATAATATCTTGCGACATAGAAAGGGCGTTATTCACCAAATCAGTCGCTCTAACAGCAATTTCCATTCCTGGCTGAACAGCCACTTCATTAATATTATCTACCCACGCTTCAGCCTGAGAAAAAACAGGCCCAACGTAGGGAATATATTTAGCTACATTCTCAATGTTATCAATTGTTTCGACAAGGAAGTTGAACCATGACGCTACACCGACATATTGTCCCACTGCAACATGGTTGGCGATCATTGCGCGATTGGTGTACGCCTTAAAATTTAATTCCCTCACTAAATATTGAGAACTACTTAAGACCGCTGCGTCTGCAGTGTTCTGTAGTCTCGTTTTATGAAGGTTTTGTTGAGAAACGTTATACAAATAAAGTATGAACAGAACAATAATTGGCAGAAACATGAGCCCTACAACCAACGATTGACCACGCTGCTTTTTCATTTTCATCTCCATATGTAGTTCTAGGAAGCGAAACTCCCTAGAACTATTTAACTAACAATCCCTAATCGACGCCACCAGAACCACTACCGCCACCACCTGACGCTTTATTTGCGCCTTCATTGTAGTTTCCAAGGTTGTAGTTCTTATTAGCTGTGTTGCTCGCGTCATCTGCGGCGTCTTTCGCTGCTTGGATTTGATTGCTTGAATCGACACCCGATATTTCAGTTGAAATCGCAGCAGCTTGGTTGCGGACCGTTTTCCCGAAAAAACTGTAAACACCAATTGCCGCTACCGCTATTAACGCAACAATAATGATGTATTCAGTCATTCCTTGACCATGTTGGTACCGTTTCATAACCCACCTCAACTAAATATGGTTTAGCTTAGTTTGATGACTTATTAGCAGCTTCGTTGTAGTTACCAAGGTTGTAATTCTTATCCGCTACCTTAGCTCCGTCTTCTGCAGCCGTTTTAGCAGCTTGAATTTGAGTTGACGAATCAGTACCACCAACTTCTGTTGCAAGTGCTGAAACCTGGTTACGTACTGTTTTACCAAAAAAGCTATACACACCAATCGCTGCAACCGCAATTAAAGCAACAATAATAATGTATTCGGTCATACCTTGACCAAGTTGACGTTTTTTCACAATTTTCTCCTTAAATAGAATAAACGCAACAAAATGATACGTGCTTTAGAGAGAATGCTCTATTCACCAAATGGAGGATTAGATTTTGTTACAAAATTAAATAAGGGTAAAAAACTACTCCGTTTGGCGTACTTAAAAATACGCAGTTTTACTTATGATTTGCGTTCTGTTTTTTGCGCCCGTTTTCTTCAAAATACGTTGCACATGTGTTTTTACAGTTGCCGGAGAAATCGCTAACTCTTTCGCTATTTCCTTGTTCTGAAGACCACTTTGAATGTAAGTAACTATTTGATTTTCTTTGCGAGTAAGCGCACTAATAGGTTTAAATTCAAGCACGCGATTTTGCAAATATTCCAACGCAATCGTAGACAATGCTGCCCTACTATAAATCAGCTCCACATTGCTTAACAAAAGTTGTAGTTGATCGATAATTTGCTGTGGCGATCGTGTGGTATCTATAATTCCGCGATATCCTTCTCGCATATACACACATTCCTGCTCTAAGCTAATCCGTTTTGATAGCACCACAATCGAAGTTTTATCAAATTGACGAGTTAATTCGTCTGATAAACAATCAGACTCGACGAAGCAAACAGCATTGAGTGTATTATAAATTTTTATAATACTGTCGCCTGGCATTACAAAGCGCACTTTAACGTCAATTAAGCAAGCACATTTAAAGACCTTGCTCGCAAGATCATGCTCTTTACCAATAATGTAAAAATCCATTTTAATCTCTGATATTAACGTTTAGACATTTGATAGTTTTTTGGTAGGTTCTCTAAAAAAAGCGTGTTATTCATGCGCTCAACAGATTTTAGTTTAAATGTTAACGCATACATTTTGTTTGTATATTTTGAAAACATCATTTGAGGTTTTTCACTCAACATATACAAAATATCGAGTGGTAAAAAATCAATTAAGCCCATTTTTGCGAGCGCCATTTTTTTACGTTCTACAACTGCGTGTTTTATTAGTTTTAACTCATCAGTTGTTAATGAATACTGGTTACCTAAAACTGGCGTTACAATGTAAAGTTGCTCACCCTCATTTTCAGCGACAAAGACGTTGCCTTGTTTTTCAAAATCTAAAAAACGTGGGTACCCAGATTGTTTTTCCATTTGTAAAAGTAATTGGTGAAATTCGTCATCCGACTTTTTCCAATTCATTTGCTTTTTAACACGATTTTTATAACTTTTATCGTCCAAAACATAATGCTGTTTAGAATCGTGTTTATATAGCGATGATGTTCTTTCGTTAAACAATACGACTTCTGTCATGTCGTGTTGTGCTTCAATATTTAGATCAAATCGTGTGGCTTCGGCACTAATCCATAACTCACTGTTACCATAGGGCGAATCATCATGAAGCACTTGATAAGTTAACTTAATTGATTTCGCATGTAGAGAATTACACAAAGAGAATAATACGAATACAATGGTCGTAAGTAGGCTACGCAGCATAGTTTCAATCCTTGAAGCATTTTTCAGAAATTAGAGGTTTTACTTAAATCTTTTTTATGGGAACATATTATTTTACATTTTGCAACGCTTTGTAATTTAGTAACTTTATAAATTCAGAACAACATAGGACGTGTTATGAAAATCAACCCCCTTGCTATTTGTGCCACAATAGCAATTTCTGCATCATTCGCTTTAAATGCTAAAACCAATCAACTAGCGCAATTTATGTCGAATATTGAAGGGTCTTCGATAACCCATCAAGATTACAAAAAGTACGTTAAAAAAACCGTATTGGTTGGGTTTGAACAAACTGGCTATCAAGGTAAAGATGTCAAAGGTTCACTGAGCTCAACTAGCTATAGTATTCCACTTGCGTTGAGCGAAGTGGATGTTGTAGAGCAATATCAAGCAGCGCTTGAAAAAAGTGGTTTTACACTATTAAGTCAATGTTCTGCATCGGCATGTGGCAGTATCGCGAGTATGGCTAACGCCTTAGGTATTTCTGCTCCATTTGGATTTGATGAGACACAAGAGTTTCGCTCTTTTGCCATTAAAGACGACCTTTATGTCACCATTTATGCAACGGGTTACGATAAAGCGCGCAATCTAAATGTGCAGGTTGTGGAAAAACGCAATAATGATTCAACGGTATCTGTCGACAAGGCGTATATCGATTCGCTTATCGACAAACAAGGAAAGTATCAAATCCCCAATATTCAATTTAAGTTTGACAGTGATGAGTTAACCGAATCTTCGGGTAAAAGCATCGAAAAGCTGGCAACTTACCTAAAATCTGTGCCTAATCAAAACTTCTATTTAGTCGGTCATACGGATGACAGTGGTAATGCTCAGTACAATCAAACATTATCGAAAAAGCGCGCCTTGGCTATTCAAACTAAGTTAAGTGATTTAGGTATTGAGAAATCGCGTTTAGTTGCAATTGGTGTCGGTGAGTTTTCACCTAAAGAAAGCAATGCATCAGAAAACGGGCGTTTATCTAACCGCCGTGTCGAGCTAGTTAAACGCACAGACTTGCTCTAAACAAAAACGCCCAACCTGTGTTGGGCGTTTTACAATTCCATTTTTTAAAATTGTTATCTAACCAATTGTTATCTAAATAACACTTCTTCTTTTTTAAACCAATGTACGCATGCAGCCATTAATACACCAGCTAAAACAGCAGTAGCAATAAAAATCATACCAACATAGCTATAATCTACTGTGCCTTTAATAATTTCTTTAATTGCTAATGCAACATTGGTAATTGGCACCATAGCTGTACTCATGCTGAGTTCCATATTTGGCATCATGGCAACAATCAGCGGTAAAAACGCCAGCATTGATAATGGTCCCATATAGTTTTGCGCTTCTTTAAACGAACGTGCATAGATTGAAATCGCAAGCACGAGTGATGAAAATACGCACGCAAGTGGAATTAGCAGTAATAAGATCAAGGCAAAGTCCATAAAACCTAGCATTGAAAATGCATCAGTTATTTTTTCAACGTCAAAGAAGCTACTTGCCAACTTCATCCAGACTCCCATACTGGCAACGGTTATTAATGCCGTGGCAAGTGAGGTAAAAAGTACTGTAAAGAACTTGCCCAATACCAGTTCGGTACGTGGAATTGGTGTAAGCAGTAGAGTTTCTAATGTACCGCGTTCTTTTTCACCCGCGCCTAAATCAATGGCTGGATAACTTGCACCAGCAAGCACTAACGGGATCAATAAATATGGAATTAACGCGCCGAGTTTTTCACCTAAGTTTTCACGTAAATCGGCGGTATCTACTTTTTCTAATACAACAGGGTTCAATAGTGATTCTTGATGCTCTTTCGCAATACCGAGCTTGTTAAATTGCTCACTTTGTAATGTTTGCGAAAACTCTTCCGCCATTTCTTTAATGCGGGTAAAAATAAAACTCAGTGATGACGCATCGTTAAATACAATTTGCCATTCATTACTGCTACCATTTTCCAACGCGTCGCGCGCATCTGAAGGAATAACAATACCGACATCAATTACTTCGTCTTTCACCGCTTGTTTTAATTCTTCAACGGTTTTGAAGTCACCTTCTACTAGCTTAAAGTTTTTATGAAAAAACAATTTGTCTTTAAATTCAGGTGCGTACTCAGCGTTTATAATTGCGTAATTATGAACCTTTTGCTCAGCCTCTAAGGCTGCTTTACTCATTAGAAAGCCCATCAGCGCAAAAATCACCGGAAAAATTGCAACCGGTAAGGCAACGACAAAAATAAGGGTTTTTCTATCGCGCAGCAGTTCTTTTAACTCTTTTAAAAATACCTCAAACACTTTGTTGCTCCTTCAAAATCGTTAAAAACGCATTGTTTAATACATCGCTTTGGCCACGTGCTTTAAATTCATCAATCGTACCATCAAAACAGGTAATGCCTTTATCAATAACACTTACGCGTTCACATAAAAGCTCAACTTCATCTAAATGGTGAGTTGAGAAGATAACCGGTGTGCCCTGCGCTTTAATACTTTGAATAAAGCTAATAACAGTTTGCGTTGTCATAATATCAAGGCCCGTTGTTGGCTCATCAAGCACAATCACTTCGGGGTTATGCACTACTGCACGGGCAATATTGGTTTTTTGCTTCATGCCGGTTGATAAATGCTCCGCTCGCTTATCTAAAAAGCTATGCATATCAAGCATTTCAAATAACTCTTCACAACGCGTTTTTACCGCTTGCTTATTCATGCCATGAAGCCGTGCAAAATACTCGATGTTTTCCTTCGCCGTTAAACGCCCGTAAAGTCCGGTAGAACCTGATAAAAAGCCAATCTTTTTACGTGCTTCAAGTGGCTTTTTAACAACATCTATGCCGTTAATTTCAATTTTTCCAGCATCAGGGCCCAATGCAGTTGAAAGCATGCGTAATGTCGTAGTTTTACCGGCTCCATTTGGTCCTAATAAACCCAGTACTTCACCCTTGTTACAGGTAAACGACACATCACGAACTGAGTGAAAGTAATCTTTGTCTTCTCTAGGATCCTTTTTTTCTTGGTTTTTTACTTTGTGATCTTTAGTAAGCTTAAAACGCTTTTTCAGCGCCGACACTTCTATCATTTCAACTTCCTTCGTTTAGGACGAAAATAATCGGTATTTTCGTAAAATGCTTTTTCTTTGTTTTGCTCGTACCAATTTGGTACGCCAAGTAACGGTAATGGAAACAAACTGCTGTTATCGCAAAGAATGTCTTCGTTTTCAATAAGATTTTCAAGATAACTGTCTAGCCAAGCATACCTATCTTTCAGGCATTTTGGCATTAATTGATGTTCAACGGTGATATACAGGGCTTTTCCGGTTAATCCAAGGTAAGGGCGTGTTGCCATTTCGTAATTTGCATGGCCAAACATAAACGGATAAATCGTACTGTGCCACTGTTCACGCTGATTATAAAAACCTTCGACCCATAAGTGATTTTTCAATAAATCTGCCTGTGCTTGGTCACATACGACTAACACGCCGCATTCATCCAATAATGTGATAGCATTGCGCTTTTTTGAGCGCTCGGTTTTACCATGTTTATTTATTTGCTCAATATGTAATTGATTAAGCAATGCCTTTGTCTTTGGAAAGAGTAACCAAATAAAGGCACCAAACAAATCGTGCCAGTTCTCCAAACGCGTTGGGATCTCTCCCTTATCAAAAATGATTTCTTCGTAATAACCGTGTTGCCAGTCAACATCGTCATTGGCAACAAATGAAATTTGCTGGTTATTTCGGTTTGTTATGTTTATAGCTAAGGAGTTTAGCCAATCAAGTGTTGGCCAGTTGGAAAATTGCGTTAAATTAAATAAGGCGTTTAAATCGTCAAAGATCCCATGATGTAAAAAATCAGTCGTCCAATGTGCTGGGGCTTCAAATTTCATTCTGGTGATTTAAAAAGTAAAAACTAAAACGCGTACTTTAACGCATTTACTAGCACAACACTAAACTAGTTTTTATAATCGCCTAAATTTGTGACACAGGTTGAATTATGAAAAAACTTACGCCAATCGGTATTGCCGTCTCTTTATTGTTAAGTGGCTGTGCAACTACCAATGATCAACACGCGCTCGATGCTGCTTATAACAGCATTAATGCCGAACAACTCGGACAACATATAAAAACAATTGCATCAGATGAGTTTGAAGGTCGTGCGCCATCCACTAAAGGTGAAGAGCTCACTCTTGCCTATTTAGAAAAACATTTTAAAGCATTAGGCTTTGTAGGTGGCAACAAAGGTAGCTTTTATCAAGAGGTACCACTTGTATCAATCGAAGCATCACCTGATATGTCGCTAACCATTGATGGCAAAACATATCAATACAAAAAAGATATGGTAATGGGTACGAGTCGCATGAGCGAGCTTGAAGCCATCGAAAATTCAGAGCTGGTATTTGTCGGGTATGGTATTAACGCGCCTGAATATAACTGGAACGATTACGAAGGATTAGACGTAAAAGGAAAAACCGTCGTAATGCTGGTTAACGACCCTGGTTTTGCTACGCAAGACGAGTCACTCTTCACCGGTAATGCAATGACCTATTACGGCCGTTGGACGTATAAATACGAAGAAGCATCACGCCAAGGTGCTGCTGGCGCAATTATAGTTCATGAAACTGCCCCTGCATCGTATCCATGGTCGGTGGTTGAAAACTCATGGTCAGGCCCGCAATTTGGTTTTCAAAAAGAAAACAAGAATATGGATCGCGTAGCAGTTGAAGGTTGGATCACACTTGATGTTGCCAATGAACTGTTTACGAAAGCCGGACTTGATTTTGCTAAAGAGAAAGCAAAAGCCGCGAAAGGTGGCTACTCAATTGATATGGGTGATCTAACGGCGTCTGTAACGGTTAAAAGCGAAATTAAAAAGTCAGTTTCGCGTAATTTTATTGCTACATTGCCAGGTGCTGAAACACCTGACGAACACATTATATACTCAGCGCATTGGGATCACCTCGGCAAAGATCCAAGTAAAAAAGGCGACAACATTTATAACGGTGCGCATGATAACGCAACCGGTACAGCGGGTATGATTGAAATCGCAGAAGCATTTGCAATGCTACCTAAGAAACCTGCTCGTTCAGTCACATTCTTAGCGGTAACAGCTGAAGAGCAAGGCTTGTTGGGGGCCAAGTATTACGCAGCAAACCCAGTTATCGACGCAAATAAATCTGTTGCCAATATTAATATGGATAGTTTGAACCTGCTAGGTCGTGTAAAAGACATGAGCGTAGTTGGCGCTGGTAAATCAGAAATGGATGAGTACTTAGCACGTGCTGCTGCAAAGCAAAGTCGTACACTATCAGGCGATCCGCGCCCTGCTGCTGGTGGCTATTATCGTTCTGATCACTTTGCATTTGCACAAATGGGCATTCCAGCGATGTATTCAGGCGGTGGCACCGAAGCGATTGACGACGAAACAGCCCGTTATCGCAAACGTATGGGGCTGATTTTACGTGGATGCTATCACCAACCATGCGATCAATACCGTAAAGGCTGGGACCTTTCAGGTGCTGTTGAGGACTTACAGCTGTTTTATCAAGTTGGTTTAGATATTGCTGACAGCACGGCTTGGCCTAAGTGGTACAGTCAATCAGAGTTCCAGCGAAAAAAATAATCACTACGATTGATTAAATTAAACGGTAATGTGATTGATTCGCATTACCGTTAGTACTATAGTGAAGCTAATATTCGATTAGGTACACTATATGTTGTTTTCCCTCTCACAATTCGCGCTACCAAAACACACAATTAAAAGATCTCTCGCTTATAAACGCTTGTTTTTACCAATAGCATTGCTCTGCCTTATTTTTAATGAGTCTACCCGCGCTGTGGTGCTCGGCGCACTCGCCGATGCATTTTTACAAGTAACTATGTTTGTTGCAGTAACGCTTTATGGCTATTACTTATTGGTAAATCGATTTCCTAAACTCGAGTTGAGTTATATTGCACGGGTTGCACCAAAGCTTGAAATTCCGTTTGCCGCTTTGCTCGGTGCACTACCAGGCTGCGGCGGCGCAATAATAGTAGTAACACAATACACTAAAAAACAAGCCAGTTTTGGCTCCTTGGTAGCAGTGCTCATTGCCACTATGGGCGATGCTGCATTCTTACTTATCGCGGCAGAGCCAAAAACAGCACTGTTGGTGTTAACCACTAGTTTTACAGTTGCAACACTGTTTGGTTGGCTCGTGAATTTGCTGCACCCAGCTGATTTTCTTGCGCCAAATACACCATCACATCAACAATTACAGTGCCAAAGGTTGCCTAAGCCTATTGGTTTTATTAGCCTTCAATTTTGGCGTATTGTCGCGTTACCGATGACACTTGCCGCTCTGCTTGTCGCATTTCAATATGACTTTGATGAAAATATTAACCAAGGCTTAGGTTATATCGCTGCGGCCTGTTGTTTTATCGTGGCGCTATTGTGGGCGTGCTCATCTCCTGGTAAAAGTTATCAAGATGTCACCGCTGAAGACGACTGCAGTAAAGAAAATTTAACGACAAAGGTACTGCAAGATACACACTTTATTACCAGTTGGGTGGTGGCTGCGTTTATTGGCTATGAATTATTCGTGCTGTGGTCTGATGTGAATATAGCAGCTCTTTTTCAAAACTACGCCGTGTTACTGCCGCTTATTGCCTGCTTAATTGGTTTACTACCAGGGTGCGGGCCACAAATTCTTGTCACCTCACTTTATATGCAAGGATTAGTACCCTTTTCGGCACTTATGGCGAATGCCATTTCAAATGATGGTGATGCCCTTTTCCCGGCGATTGCACTTGCACCAAAAGCGGCGCTCATAGCAACCTTGTATACCTCCATACCTAGTTTAGCTATCGGCTACTTAATCTTCTTTTTTTAGTAAATTAAAAAAGGGGTCATGTGACCCCTTTTTTCTATTAGCTCATTGCCATTAACATGGCACTTGGCGTTTCCAAATAGTGTTTCCACAAGTTATTGAATCGTGCCATCGTTGCACCATCAATAATGCGGTGATCGCCTGACCACGATATTTGCATAATTGCACGTGATTCAACCTCACCTTTTTCATTAAAGCGCGGTAAATGTTGTAGTTTACCGAGCGCCACAATCGCAACTTCTGGCTTATTGATAATTGGTGTTGCTGTTGTGCCACCAATTGCACCAATATTTGAAATTGAAATTGTGCCGCCTTTTAAATCTGCAGGCGTTACACGGCCTTCTCGCGCTTGCTCTGTTAAGCGAGATACTTCATTGGCAATGTCCACCATATTTTTAGCTTGGCATGATTTGATATTTGGTACTAACAGGCCAAGTTTTGAGTCAACCGCCATACCTATGTTGTGATCATTAAAGTATGTAAGCTCTGTGCAATCCGCATTAACTTGCGAATTGATCACAGGGAACTCTTTTAACGCTAGAGACAATGCCTTAATAAAGAACGGCATCATGGTGAGCTTAACGCCCTGCTTTGCATACTGTTCTTTAAGACTTTTACGCAAGCTAATAAGTTCTGTTAAATCAATCTCATCGCTCAATGTGAAATGTGGAATGGTCGATACCGACTCCATCATTTGTTTCGCCATCGCAGCTTGCATACCACGAATTGGCTCAACGCGCGTTGCTTGCGTTTGTGTTGCTACTACTGGCGCTGATGTGTCGTCAGTGCGCTTAGACGCTGTACTGTCGTCATTTAAGAAACGTTTAATATCTTCTTTATAAACACGGCCATTTTTACCAGAGCCATCCACCTTCGCAATATCAATGTTATGCTCTCGCGCTAAACGGCGTACTGCTGGGCTAGCAACGGCTTTGCCGCTCGCAATAGCTTGTGATGGTGTCGCTTCAAGCTGTTTAGCTGAGGCATTTTGCTGAGCGTTCACCACTTTTTCTTGAATATTGATAACTTGTGCACTGGCAACCTGCATTTGGAAAAGCGGAGCGTGTACTTTGGCAATCTCACCTTTTTGATGGTAAAGCTTGGTTACTCGGCCCGTGTGTTTAGCAGGAATTTGTACCAGCGCTTTATCTGTCATTACATCACAAACCGCTTGGTCTTCTTTGATTTCATCGCCTTCAGCAACTAACCAATCAACAATTTCACACTCGACGATACCTTCGCCGATATCCGGTAAAATAAAATCTTCAAGTGCGGTGCCTTGTGGCGCATCGCTTACCACTGGCTGCTCAGTGCTGGTTTCTGGCGCTACTTCTTGAGGTGCACTCGTAACCGCTGCACCATCAACATCCATCGCAAAAAGCGGCGCATGCACTTTTGCTATTTCACCTTTTTGATAATACAGCTTAGTGATCACACCATTATGCACTGCAGGTATTTGTACCAATGCTTTATCGGTCATTACATCACAAATAGGCTGATCTTCAGCTACCGTATCGCCTTCGCTAATAAGCCATTCGACTACTTCGCATTCAACAATGCCTTCACCAATGTCTGGTAAAATAAAATCTTGACTCATAACCACTCCTTAAAACTGCACTGACTGCTTAATTGCTGATAACACTTTTAATGCATCAGGAATGTATTCTTTTTCCAGTGCAAGCGGATACGGTGTATCTAAACCACATACGCGACTAATTGGCGACTCTAAATGTAAGAAACACTCTTGCTGGATTGTTGCAGCAATTTCGGCACCAAAACCGCACGTAATAGGTGCTTCGTGGCTGATGATTAAGCGACCAGTTTTAGTTACTGACTTTGCAACCGTTTCAACATCCCAAGGTTGAATACTGCGTAAATCAATCACTTCACAGCTAATGCCATCTTGCTTCGCCATTTCAGCTGCTTTTTCAATGATTTCCATTTGTGCGCCCCATGCAAGCAGCGTGATGTCTGAACCTTCAGAAACCACTTCCGCTTTACCAATTGGGATAATAAAATCATCTTCTGGCACATCGCCGATAGAGGCGCGATATAAACGCTTAGGCTCAAAGAAAATAACTGGGTTATCGTCTTTAATACATGCGCGTAACAAACCTTTTGCTTGGTAAGCGTTGCGTGGCACAACCAATTTTAAACCAGGTGTATGAGCAAAATACGCTTCTGGCGATTGAGAGTGGTATAAACCACCGGCGATACCGCCACCGTATGGTGTACGAATAGTTAGCTTACCCACATTAAATTCATTACCACTGCGGTAACGGAACTTAGCAGACTCGTTTACGATTTGGTCAAACGCTGGAAAAATATAGTCAGCAAATTGGATTTCTGCGATGGCAGGTGCACCTGCTGCCGCCAAACCGTTAGCGAAACCTAAAATACCTTGCTCTGTAAGCGGCGTGTTAAACACACGGTGTTTACCGTATTTTTCTTGTAAGCCACTGGTAGCACGGAATACACCACCAAAGTAACCCACATCTTCACCAAAAATACAGGCAAGTGGATGTTCCGACATTGAAATATCAAGCGCAGAATTAATCGCTTGTAACATATTCATTTGTGCCATTATTTGATTCTCCCTGCGGTTGTCGGGTAAGCGTCTGGATGCGCTTTTACATGCTCTTTTAATGCTTCGAGTTGTTTTTCAAGTAATGGAATTGGTGTGTCGTACACATCTGTAACTAAATCTTCAATCGGTGGCTTAGCCACTTTTTCAGCTACTTTTACAGCGTCTAAAATTGCTTCTCGCAAGCTTTCATCTTCTGCGTTATCTTGCGCTTCGTCTAACCAACCTTTGCTTAATAAGTAGCCTTTAAAGCGTTGAATTGGGCATTTCGTATTGGTGCTTTCTTCTTCTTTTGAACGATAGCCCGTTGGGTCATCCGACGTCGAGTGCGCACCTAAGCGATATGCAATCGATTCAATTAATACTGGCTCACCCGTTTCTACACTGTATTGACGTGCTTTTTGCGTCGCAGCGTAAACTGCAAGCGCATCTGCACCATCAACACGTATTGTTTTGATGCCATAACCAACACCGCGGCTGGCAATACCGTCGCCGGCAAATTGCTCGTCTGCCGGTGTCGAAATTGCATAACCGTTGTTACGCGCAAAAAAGATAACCGGCGCTTTTAACACTGCAGCCATGTTCAAGCCCGCGTGAAAGTCACCTTCAGATGCAGCACCTTCACCAAAATAGCATAACGTGATGTTATCAATTTCAGAATCAAGCTCGCCCGATTGCGCATTAATGTGTGGAATTTTTTGTGAATATGCATAGCCTGTTGCTTGTGGAATTTGCGTTCCAAGAGGGGATGAAATCGTCATGTAGTGCAATTCTTTTGAACCATAGTGAATTGGCATTTGACGACCTTTACCCAAATCTTTCTCATTAGAGAACATTTGGTTCATAAACTGCTCTAAGCTAAAACCGCGATAACGCAATGCTGCTTGCTCGCGATACTGCGCCATAATCATATCGCTGTCTTTTAGCGCTGCGGCACTGGCCGTAACTGCGCCTTCTTCACCTAAACATTGCATATAGAACGAAACGCGACCTTGCCGTTGGGCTGCTTGCATACGTTCATCTAACGCACGGATGAATCGCATGGTTTTGTAAATTTTTAGTGCAGTGTCTTTATCAATGTTTGGATCTACTGCGCCTTTTACTAAATGACCATTTTCATCTAATAAACTAACAGTAGGTATGTCTAATGCGGATGGATCGATAAACTCGAGTTCCGTTGACGCATTTAACGACACATTTTGCGGGTTCGTCATAGCTTACCTCTAATGATGTAGCGCTTTAAAAATGAGTAAATATCCAATTTAGCAACATAATTAGCAACACGTTGAGATACGCATAACAGCTAGGTTATTTGAAATAAATGCATCAATTCAACTAACAATAACCATTAAACAACTAATTTATGCAAATGACTGGTATGATTAGTACATATCACCCATAAATTGGACTGATATTAAATTAAAGTTAGCTCGACTTTACGTTAACGTAAACGGATATTCAACTAATTTTAGCTGAATATCCGAAAAGGTGTGGCAAGATATTTATACAAAATCTGTTTTATTTTGTAGCGGGATAACTGTCAATAATGCGCGTTGGCCAAGTGCCACCTTTGCGTTAGGGAAAATAATTGCTTCGCCATCAACATCGGCAAAATATTCGGTATTGCCGTCGGTTGCCAATAGCGCTCCTTTGGCAAAGCCTGTAAAGTTTGCAGCGCTGTCGCTAAACGGAAAACTAAAGTTTTGCTCTGTACGATTAATGGTGCGGTATACATCGAATAATTCAAAGTCATCAAAGTTAAACGCGGGATATTGCATCTCATGTTGAGAGATCAGCTGCGTTAAGCTCTGCTTTGCCTTTTCAAAGCGTGACATATCGTTTTCGCCAAACGGCCTTACTTTACCTAGTTCGATAGTAAACGCATCGGCACCAAAGGTACTGCTAGAAAAATAGCTGAATGTGGTTGCAGCAGACTTCATCATCATTACAGTATTTACACCACAGCTTAATAAAAAGCTTAATTCTTCTTTTTTCCATGGTTTACCGTGTAAAAATGGGTATACCGCGAATTTTTCATTCTTAGAATCACGAATGGCTGTGTGTAAGTCGTAATGGATACGTTTTCTGTCTTCACCGGCCTCTTTATTAAAGAAATCACTTACGTAGTTTTCGAGTTTTGCCGCACGTATTTTTTCATTATTCTGCTCACCTGCTTTGTGTGCGCCACAAAACAAACGATTGAGGTTTTCTTCAACAAAACGCTTCGCAATATTAATAGATGCAGGGTTACCAAAAATAAACAGCACACGATGCGCTAGGGTTAATTTACCCTTGATAATGTTTTGGATTAGCTCATCGCAAATTTCGATTGGCGCAGTTTCATTGCCGTGCACAGCTGACGATAAGACAATGTCCTTTTTGCCATAGCGAGGAGGAGTAAACTCGATTACGCCGGTATCTTTAACACTAACATGAGTGCCGTTCTCTAAAGTGAACTCAAAAGGGTCTAAATGCCATTCATGATTACGGCTAATTGATAAAAAATCGCCTGAAGTTGCTAGATTTGTTGTTGTCATAATACTCATCTTTGTTCTTTACATAATAAAAAAGGCGGTAAACCGCCTTTTAAAACTTCTAATAATGTTATGAAATAACTGAATTAACTAAAGCGATGGCTTCAGTTTCAAGCTCGTTTAAATGTGCCTCAGAGACAAATGATTCAAGATAAATTTTATAGATATCTTCGGTACCTGAAGGGCGGGCTGCAAACCAGCCATTAGCCGTTGTTACCTTTAAGCCACCAATTGCCGCGCCGTTGCCCGGTGCGTGCGTTAGCTTTGCGGTAATTTCATCACCTGCTAAGGTATTTGCACTAACGTCTTCCGCCGATAGTTTTGATAGTTTGGCTTTTTGCGCCGTATTTGCAGGGGCATCTAAGCGCTTATAAAGTGGTGCACCGAATTCGTCAGTAAGTGCTTTATAATGCTGACTAGGTGTTTTACCAGTTACAGCTAAAATTTCAGCGGCTAGTAAAGCTAAAATAAAGCCGTCTTTATCGGTTTCCCAAACGCTACCGTCGCGTCGTAAAAATGCGGCTCCTGCACTTTCTTCACCGCCAAACAGTAAACTTGATTCTAGTAAACCATCAACGAACCATTTAAAGCCAACAGGCACTTCAAATACTTCACGACCGTGCTTGGCGACGACTTTGTCAATCATGCCACTGGATACCAAAGTTTTACCTACTTTGGCGTTGGCCGGCCAATCTGGGCGATGACTTATTAGGTAATCAATCGCAACAGCTAAATAATGGTTCGGGTTCATTAAACCATCGGGCGTGACAATGCCATGACGGTCATAATCAGGGTCGTTACCTACCGCAATATCAAACTTATCTTTCATGGCAATTAAGCTTGCCATTGCGTGTGGTGATGAACAATCCATACGAATTTTGCCGTCTTTATCTAACGACATAAACGAAAACTGTGGGTCAATTTGCTCGTTAACCACAGTAATATCAAGATTGTATTTTTCAGCAATGAGTGGCCAGAAATTAATACCAGAACCACCGAGTGGATCAACGCCAATTTTAATGCCTGCTTTGCTGATCGCTTGCATATCAATAATGTTAGCTAAATCGTCAATATACGGTGTCATTAAGTCTTGGTATTGAATAAAGCCCGAACGCTTTGCTTTTACAAATGGAAATAGCTCAACTTCAACCAAGTCTTCAATTAACAATTGGTTTGCTCTATTTTCAATCCATTTTGTAATGTCGGTATCAGCAGGACCACCATTTGGCGGGTTGTACTTAAAACCACCATCTTGTGGCGGGTTGTGTGAAGGTGTAATCACGATACCATCCGCAAGTTCAGCACTGTGCGTTTTATTGTGCGTGACAATCGCATGACTAATTACAGGTGTCGGTGTGAAATCATCATTTTCTTGCGTTACAACCTGCACTTCGTTCGCAACTAATACTTCAATAGCAGAGTTAAACGCAGCTTCTGATAACGCATGCGTATCTTTGCCTAAAAACAGTGGGCCAAATATATTGTTTTGTTTACGGTAATCACAAATCGCTTGCGTGATTGCCAATATATGAGACTCGTTGAATTTTGTGTCTAACGAACACCCACGGTGCCCTGATGTACCAAACGCAACAGCTTGCTCTGGGTTTTGCTCAATATCTGGTTCATACAAATAATAAGCTGACATCAGTTTAGGAATGTTGACTAAATCAGATTGTACGGCGCGCTGCCCTGCTCTTTCATGGTTTGCCATGATTCACCTTCAATATATTTATAAGTAATCGCGTAGCTTTTCGGCTTCTTCTTCACTGTAGCCTAATGATATGGCAACTTCGTGAACCATCATTTTTTTACGTGTCGTGTTTGAGTTCGTCATAACCCAATAGCCACTATCCATAATATTTTTTGGGTTAGTACTGCTACCCGATGCAATTAAATCTTCTTTATTGGTTGCAAAATAAATACGGTCGCGCCCTTTAATATCCAGTACACGATTAAAAATGCCTTTATGTGTACGATGCAGCGCAGAAAGAATAAACAAAAAGCGGCCAACCACACCTTTTTGCATTGCCAACTCTTCTTTATTAAGAATATTAAATACGTTGTCGCATTTATGTTCTTTTTGTTCTGGTTGGGCGGCTTCAGGCGCCTCTTCTTGCGTTTCTGTTACTGCCTTTTCTGGGAGTTCCGTATCCAGCTGTAACAAACGGCGCAATATTTGCGATGCACTTTCACCAATACTCTGCGTATTACTTGCTATATACTGATATAACTCGTCGTCGATTTCGATTTTTTTCATGGTTATCCTAATTGTTAGACGAATTTAGCAAAAATCCCGCATAGTATACCCAGTTTAAATTCATTTCTCTATGTTTGCTTTTTCAAGTTTCACTCGGCACAATGCAGCTTTTACATTAGCTTAGCGACCCCTATGCAATTAAATTACACTCAGCTAGGTGAGAAAACCGACGCGCTCCCAATTGTCATTATTCATGGACTATTTGGTTCAAAAGAAAACCTAAATGTAATCGCCAAACCTCTGAGCGAACAAAATTGTGTAATCAACATTGATTTACGTAATCACGGACAATCATTTCACAATAGCGAAATGACGTACACCGCGATGGCAGATGATGTTTTTAAACTATTAGATGAGTTAACTATTTCTCGTGCAATTGTTATTGGTCACTCTATGGGTGGTAAAGTCGCAATGCAAATGGCGTTAACGAATAGTAACCGTGTCGAAAAATTGGTTGTACTCGATATCGCACCAACTAAATATTTACCTCGTCATCAACAAGTATTTAATGGATTAAATAATGTGGATTTACAGGCAATCACTAACCGCAGCGACGCCGATAAACAATTGGCAGAGTACATTCAAGAGGCTGGTGTAAGGCAATTTTTATTAAAGAGCCTTAAAAAAACAGATAGCGGGTTTGCATGGCGCTTTAATTTGCCTCAACTAATTGCATCTTACGATAGTATTTTAGATAAGCCGCAAGGTGATGCGTTTAAAAAGCCAACCTTATTTATAAAAGGTGCTAACTCAGACTACATTTTAGAAGCCCATCGCGGCGAAATTGCAGCGCTTTTCCCAAATGCAAAAGCCAAGATCATCGCAGGTGCAGGTCACTGGTTACATGCTGAAAAACCAAGCCAAGTGAATTTAGCAATAGCTCAGTTTCTAAGTGCAGATTAAATAGTTTTGTTTTTATCAAGAGCCTAGCTGTTTTTAACATGCAAACGATTAGTTAGGTTCTTTCCCCCTCGATGTTTTATACATTTATTAAATTATCTATTCATTGCATTCACTAAATTCACGCTTTTATATTTGATGTTACAAACGTACACGAAATTTACAAAGCACACTAAAATGCTTTAAATACAAACCGAAAACATCCCAAGTGGATTTACTTATTTGTGATTTTGTTCGCCTTAAAAACCACACTTTTTAAAGTGGTACTATTTTTGATCTTTGATAATGTATTTAACGGCTTACTATGCTATAGTTGCGGCCGTTTTCGCGCAGATACAGAATAATAATGTTAGATAAATTATTAGATGGTATTGATATACTTGGACTCTATTTCGGCTTAGCCGGAATATTCTTTTTAATCGGTATGGCAATCCAAGACGTTTTAAAAAAAGGTGACGTTCCTAAATTTGGGCGTTACGTCGTTTGGTTAGTGCTGTTTTTAGGCTGTTCTGGGTTTATTGCGAAAGGGCTTATTCAGGTATTTTGGCAAGGTGCTGGAGTTGGATAATGGCCAAAGCGGAATCTGACAGAACGACCCGAGACTTATTTGAACACGATAAGCGACCGGGGCGTCCAAAAACCAACCCCTTACCACGAGAATTACAGCTTAAAATCAATAAGCGTAATCAGCTTAAACGTGATAAAGCACGTGGTTTAAAACGCGTCGAATTCAAGGTGTCTTCAGAGCTATATCAAGCATTAAATGATATGGCTGAAGAGCAGAACGTGAGTCGAAGCGCATTAATAGAAATTATATTACAAGAGAAATTAGCGACAAAAAGGTAATAAACTATGGCAAGCGTAGGCATTTTTTTTGGTAGTGATACAGGTAACACAGAGCACGTCGCCAAGCTAATTCAAAAAGAGCTAGGTAAGAAAATGGTAGATGTTCATGACATCGCTAAAAGCTCAAAAGAAGACATTGCTGAATTTGATTTAATTTTATTTGGTATCCCAACTTGGTATTACGGTGAAGCGCAATGCGATTGGGATGATTTTTTCCCGGAACTGGAAGAAATTAGCTTCGACGGTAAGCTAGTTGCTATTTTTGGCTGCGGCGACCAAGAAGATTACGCCGAGTACTTCCTTGACGCTATGGGCATGATTAACGATATCGTTACTGAACGTGGCGCTATTGTTGTTGGCCATTGGTCAACTGAAGGTTATGAATTTGAAGCGTCAAAAGCATTAGTTGATGACAACCACTTTGTTGGTTTAGGTATTGATGAAGACCGTCAGCCTGAACTAACAGAAAAGCGCATTAAAGATTGGTGTGCTCAAGTGTATGATGAAATGTGCTTGGCAGAATTAGAAGATTAAAGTTAAACCTGCGTTTACATTAGGCTATATCTAGTATAGCCTTACTAAAACGTCGTGCAAATATAGACAAAACAATAGAAAAACGAGACCAAGTTGATGACTGATCACAATTTAGAGCTAAAAAAAGCAGGTTTAAAAGTAACACTGCCGCGAATCAAAATCTTGGAGATTTTACAGTCGCCAGATAATCAACATATCAGCGCTGAAGATGTTTATAAAATCTTATTAGATAAAGGCGAAGAAATTGGTCTTGCCACTGTTTACCGTGTTCTTAACCAATTTGATGATGCCGGTATTGTTACCCGTCACCACTTTGAAGGCGGCAAATCAGTATTTGAACTAGCTGGCAGCACACACCATGATCACTTGGTATGCTTAAAGTGCGGTAAAGTAGTTGAATTCGAAGACGACGTGATTGAAACGCGTCAAGAAGAGATTGCTAAAGACAACGGCATCAAGCTAACAAACCACTCGCTTTATCTTTACGGTGAATGTGAAGATAAAGAAGCATGTAAAAAATATGCAGACGATAACAGCTAATTGTTAAGTCGATGATTTAAAAGCGCCAATTGGCGCTTTTTTGTTTGTATTATGTTGTTTTTATAATGCTTGTTAGCAACCAACAGGCACTTTGGTTTATCAATTGACCGCTAATTATATCAATTCTGTTAAGTATGTGATCAGCGAGAGCGCTGGATAATTGAAATTCAAACTCGGCGGAATTTTTCTTATATTGTTGCTGAACATTGATAAATTCTAATGCAGCTCGCATGATATTTAGCGCGCTAAGATGCTCAGCTACTTAAATGAATTGGTATTGTTAATAACCCGTTCTAATGCAAATTGTACCCACGCCCCACCCTCTGTGTGGTTTTGAAGTTTAAGTACCGAACCATGATTTTCAATAATTACGCGTGACAACATTAAACCAATACCATTACCCCCGCTTTTTGTTGTATAAAACGCAGTGCCGGCGTCTTCCAAATTAGAAAAGCCAGGTCCAGTATCGATTACATCAAATATAATGTCTGTATCGTTTGCGCTAAGCTTTAAAAACACATGTGGTGATGGACTAGATGCTTCACATGCATTATTAATTAAATGACAGAGCACTTGTTTTATCTGACTTATATCGAAAAAGCCAAACACGCTTTGCTCATATTGAATTTTGATGTCTGGGTAAATTGCCGTTAACTGCTCGCATAACGTATCACAGCTTTCAATGTTTTTGTGAGCCGCTGGTAATTTTGCCAGTGACACATAGTTATCCATAAACGACTTTAAATAATTCGCACGTTCATTAATTAGCGTTAATCCCGTTGCAAAACTATCCTTGTCAATGTCATTTGCGAGCCGTTTATTTAGGCTGCGCGCGACTGTGCCAATTGGCGCCAGTGTATTATTAATCTCGTGACTTAGAATACGAACAAACTTTTTAAGCGCGTCTTTTTCTTGTTGATATAAAATAGAATCCAATTGCTTTAAAACTAACAAAACGTAATTTTGTTCACCGATACGACAGTACGATTGCTCGATTAAAAATGCATGCTGTTTGCCATTAATTTTTAACGCCACTTTTCCTTGTTGTTGATTGGCTAGTAACGCCTTGTACCAAGCCCACATATTACTTTGATCACTTGCATCGAATGTTTGCGCCGCGTATTGATTTCTGAATATACAGCTGTGTTCGTTGAACACCAGCAATGCAAAATCAACCTTCTCGATTATCTGCGCTAGCAAATCTTGTTGCTCGGTTACTAACCGCTGGTCTCTTTGCATTTTAGTTGCAAGGGCATTTAAGTGTTCAACAGTGGAGCTTAGCGCGCTATCTTGTGCCTCATTTGCTCTAATTGCATACTCACCTTGGCGCAATGAAATCAATAACGTATCGATTAAATTAATCGTATTGCATTTAGCTATCGCATCGCGATAGGTCTCTATTAAAAACCATAATGCTGAGGTGAGATTTACCAATAAAATAAGCGCTAACGGGTAATCATGAGTGATCAGTAAGCCATTGACGAGTATCAATAACAGCAGGCTTGTCAGCCAGCGCCCTGAAAATGCGTTAAACCGCATCATACTTAGACATTTTGCGATACCAAGCACTGCGCGACATTCCTAAACTTTTGGCCGCTTTTGATGCATTGCCATTAAAGTGTTCGAGTCGTGATAATAACGCTTGTTCAATGACTTCATCGATACTGAGCGTCATATTAACTGTGTGTTGTACATTTGGTTTACTATTGCTTGTTGTAGCACTTAACATTAAATCTTGAGCAGTTATTTGCTGTCCATTCGCCATAAATATAACGCGCTCAATAATATGTTTAAGCTCCCTAACATTACCCGGAAAACCATAGTTAAGCAGTGCCTGTTTGGCGCATTGTGCAAGTGATAAAGCAGGCTTATCGTATTGCTTACAGAATGATGTTAAAAACTGGTTTGCAAGCGGTAAAATATCGTCTTTACACGATCTTAACGGGGGGATTTCAATTTCAACTGTGTTTAAACGGTAATATAAATCTTGGCGAAACAAATCGTTTACAATTGCCTCAGATAAATCCGCATTAGTTGCAGAAATAATACGCGCTTTATTCTCTAACACCTTGCTGCTACCAAGGGCTGTGTATTTTCGCTCTTCAAGTACATGTAATAACTTTGCTTGTGATTGTGCGGATAAGTTAGCGATTTCATCTAAAAACAAGGTGCCATCTTCAGCTAAGGTAAACGCTCCTAAACGATCTTGGCTTGCGCCAGTAAACGCTCCTTTTTTATGGCCAAACACTTCAGAGTTAAACAACTCATCACTCAGCGCCCCCATATTGAGAGCGATAAAACCGGCTTTAGAGCGATTAGAATGCTGATGAATATACTTCGCGTAATAGCTTTTGCCGGTGCCGTTTTCACCCGTTAGCAGTATATTCATATCGCTTTTTGCTAAGTTTTCGAGTTGACTCAAAACTTGCTGCTTTTGTGTACTATATGCGTGTAATGCGGATTGGTGTGCAATTGAGCGTTGTTTTTCTTGGGTTAATCGCGCTAAGTCTTGCTTATCGCGACGTGCGTTCAGCTGAAGTTTAATTGCATGAGCTAAACGTTCATCTTGCCACGGTTTTTCGATAAAATCTGCAGCCCCCGTGGTTAACGCTTTAACGGCTAAATCAAGCGTTGCCCAACCCGTCATCACAATCACAGGTAACAGCGGGTCTAGTTCTTTCAGCGCTTCAATTGCAGTTAAACCCTCTGCGCCACTGGTAGTGTTTTGGCTAAAATTCATATCAAGCAGCACTAAATCGACACTGTTTTTTGCAACATAATCGAGCGCTGTATCCGGTGAAAGCACACCGTGACAAAGATACCCTTCATCTTCTAAAAAGAACTTGAGACTCGCTTGAATATCAAGCGAGTCGTCGACAACTAAAATTGTTTTCAAGAAACCTTAATCCATTCTTAAACTTGTTGCAGGCTGCTGTTTAATAACGTGCCTTACTGGTACGTATAGTGCGAGACAAACCGCTGCAAGTACCACAACTACAGTCAATGCACCCGCCTCTAACATAATGTTAATTGGCACATTTCCTCTTAAAAAGCTTTCTGCAAGATAACATAGAATGCCAAACACTAACAACGACGTACCAATACCGTACAAAATATGCGTAATGTTCTTTTTAATAAATAACCGCATAATTTGGCTATCTTTAGCCCCAATCGCGCGGCGAATTCCTATCTCATAGCGGGATTTATTGATATTACTAATACCCATCGCATAAATACCGATTAGCGATAGCGTTAGAGCGAAACCACCTACCAGCAAAAATACATAAATAATCGCTGCAAATGATTTAATCATGGATGTGTGGTTATCGTAATGGTCGAACATGTAATACATGGTTAAATCATGAGATAATTGCATCTTAACGCGATAGAAGTCCTCTAATGCTTCATTTGCCGTGTTATTGGTCAATAATCGAATGTTTACACTGTCATCCATAAAATGGGTTTGGCGTAAACTAAAGTAAAGCTCATGGCGCGAGTCACCTGATACTCCGCTGATTTCATCTTTCGCAACGCCGATAATCTCAACACTTGGCCACATCGCGTCTTTCAACATTAATTGCGACCCGATTACATTTTGATTACCAAACAAAGCGTTAGCAAGTGACTCACTAATGATGACTACTGGTTTTGATTCACTGTTGTCATTGCTATTGAAATTTCGCCCAGTTAACAACTCTCGGGCAAACAAATGTGACTCTGCACTAATACTGATAAACTTCTCATTATAGATATCACCATTTGGGTACAGTACGTCAGCGTGTATATGCGAATCAAACACTACCGCGTCAATAATATTGCCTTGTTTTGAAAGCCCCACCGCTAACGTATTTATTAGTGTTAATTGCTCGTCGTTGGTTAACTCATCATTATTATCAAAATCTAGATAAACTGAGTAAACGCCTTTACTGAGCTCGCCATCGATATTCGTTGCAATTGAATACATCACATAGCCAACAGTACTTGCAATCATTAGCAAAAAACTCACCAATGATACTTGTACGCACAATAAGCGACGTGACATCAGTGTGGTTTCTTTACCCGTTGCGCCTCGTGTACCATCGCGCAGTACATTGCTAATATTAAACTTTGCCGATTTATATGCCGGCAGTAACACAGCAAATGTAAAAATAATGGCTAATAGTAACAGCGAGACTAAAACTGTTTGCACATTTAAATGCCAATACCACCAATACGGCATTTTTCCGCCAAACATTACATTCATGTAAAAATTCAGTATTTCTAGTCCTAACGACGTAAAGATCAAGGCAAATACCCAACTAACGATGCAATATATTAGACCTTCTGTAACATGCTGCTGGATCACACGCTTTTGTGTTGCACCGATTGCAGCGCGAATAGCAGACTCCTTTTGCTTTTCCATAATTTTCGCAAACAGTAAGTTGCCAATATTCACCCCTGAAATAAACAGCACAATCACAATACCAAACACAAACAAACCAAATACAAATACGGCTTCACCGTCGGTATTGAGTTCAACCAAAGTGAGTGACTCAATACGCACACCCTGCCCGGTTTGTTTATCACTGTCACTTACCTGATCTTTGATTGCGTTGTAAAAATAATGAGCGATTTGGGTTTCGAAGGTGCGTTCAAATTCGGCATTTGGCAACTTATAAAGAATATCGATACCATCATCAGGCTTCATATTCGCCTGCTTTAGCGGCAACCAAATCTTTGAAAAAATCGGAAAATGATTACGCTTTTCCATTACGCCAACAATAGTATGGGGCTTGCCTGCCACGTTTAACTGTTTACCAAGAATAGCGCTATCGCGCTGAAATAGTTGCTGCCACACGATATGTGAAATCACTACCACATCAGGCGCATTATTACTGTAATCGACGTTCGTAAAGCCTCGCCCAATTACCGGCTCTTGTCCCAAAAACTTAAAAAATGACGGGTCAACATAAGACGCTCGAAAATGCTTACCATAATGTTGCGTACTCAACCATAAACTGCTGCGCTTAATGGTGATCCAGCTTTCAAGTGAATTGACCTCATCCAGCTGTTTAAAGCCATCTAACATCGAATACGTAAATTCTCGTTGCGATGTTAACGAATTCCATACCTTTAAGATGCGAATGTCTTCTTTGTTGTGATTAAAACTTGAGTGCGAAAACGCGATGGTATGAATAAAGTTAAACCCTATCAATGAAATGGTTAAACTCCCTACCATAATAAAGATCATTAACAGTGAAAAACGCAGTGATTTAACGATATTGCGTAGCGCGTAGCGAAAATCTAATAACAGCCCCATAGCTTATACCTCTAACACCACTGAAGGGTTAGTATCCGAGGTTTTCTGTTTATCACGCACAATTGCACCGTCTAACATGTTCAACGTACGACTGGCATAGTGTGTTGACTCTGCATCGTGGGTTACCATACAAATTGTTTTACCTGACAGGTGTAAATCTTTTAGTAACTGCAATACTTGTTGCGCGTTTTTCGAATCTAAGTTACCCGTTGGTTCATCCGCTAAAATTAAATCAGGCTCGTTAATAAGCGCGCGAGCTACCGCAACACGCTGCTGTTGCCCCCCTGATAACTGTGAAGGAAAGTGATTAATGCGATTTTCAAGGTCAACTAACATCAACGCCTTACGCGCTTTTTCTATCATTTGTTGTTCCGAGTAGCCACCGATATAGGTCAGTGGCAACATCACATTTTCAAGTACATTTAAGTCACTTATAAGGTTAAATGCTTGGAAGATAAATCCAATATGATTAGCGCGAATATGCGCGCGTTGATCAGAACTTAAATTAACCGCTTGTTTGCCACTAATGCTGTATTCGCCATCTGTTGGCTCATCAATCAGCCCTAACACAGAAAGTAACGTCGACTTACCGCAACCAGAAGGCCCTGTTATAGCCACAAACTCCCCGGGATTAACCACTAGATTAATGCCATTAAGTGCTTGCGTTGCGATTTCATCGGTTTTGAATAATTTTTCTATGTTTTTTAAAGTAATAACTGGATTCATTGTAATTCCCTTCTAGCGTACAAGCACTTGCGTGTCGTTGGTGTATTTTTCCATATCGGAAATAATAATTTCTTGGTCGATTGTTAGCCCTGCTACAACTTCAATATAATTCACGGAGCGTTTACCAAATGTTACCGCTTGTTTGGTTGCAAGATGCTTTTCCAGCACAAATACATTGTTTGTGCTTTCGGCAATGGCGTTACGCGGTAGCGCAACAAATAGTGTATGAGTTTTAAAGCTAGTGTTAATAATGCCTTCAATATTGAGTTTATCGCGCGCTTCTGACGGAATTGCATCAATTAATGAAAGCTCAACTTCAACATGGCCGTTGTTCACTTTGGGCGATACGCGAGTGACTTGTGCATCTAAGCGAGACGTATAGGTATCAATTGTAGCCTGCTGGCCTACTTTAACGTTAGGTGCATCAAGTTCTGCTACATTTATTTTGGCAATTAGTTTGGTTTGGTCTGCAACTTCGGCAACTGAGCCAGTACTTGCCAGCTGTGTGCCTAGCTCAACAAACATATTTTGGATTTGACCAGTAATTGGTGATATCACATCTAATTGTGAAATATGTTGGCTAAGCAAACTGATTTCAGATTTTAAGCTTTGCTGCTCTGCTTGTTGCGCGTTTTGTTTTGCGGCGAGTATTTCTTTTTGCGTCGCCACTTTCGCTTTTTGTAACGCAAGTTGCTTTAAACTGCGCTTTACGGTGAATTCGCTACGCTGATGTTCAAGTTTCGAAATAGTGCTATTGCCTTGTGCGATTAAGGTTGCCTGCGCTTGCCACTCCATTGTGTTGGCTTTGTGGGCGAGGTCGGCATCATGGTAGGCAGTTTCAGCTTCTTGAAGATACGCTTTTTGCTGTGCCAACTCCGCTTTATGTTGCGCAACCATTTTAAGCAAAAGGCTATTTTTTTGAATGAGAGTCTCTTTGATTTGCGGGTTGTCTAAGCGCGCTATAATGTCGCCTCGTTTTACATATTCACCCGGTTTTACCAACACTTCAACAACCTTTCCGCCTGCATTTGTCGTTATTAAATGGCGTTTTTCAAGTGCTAAACTGCCTAGTCCTTTTACGTCTATCGCAAAATCGCCCTGTTTAACTTTTGCGACCAAGATTTCGTCTCGTTTAACCAAGTTTGACGCACCTTGGGTATAATGACGAATAAACATAACAGCGCTTAGTAACAGACACGCAAAAACTGCGTAGGTCAATGGCCTTTTAAGCTTATGTGATTTGTTCTCTATTTTTATGTCCATAAAGCATAATCCAATAATTGCATTACATGGATAATTACAATTATCAGGCCAAGATTATTTTATCTATTTTTCAATCGCTTATAAATTTCACACTAGAATAAATCTAGATAACTGTGCCATATTCGATACAGTTTCTAATTTTAATGTGTGTCGATAGCGAAACACTATTTATCTACGTAATAGACAGGCTATTCAACAGGCATAAAAAAACCGGCATATCGCCGGTTTTTAATACTATTAACTGTTATGCAGTAATAACTTCTAAGCCGCCCATGTATGGACGAAGTACTTCTGGTACCACTACCGAGCCATCTGCTTGCTGATAGTTCTCTAGAATCGCTACAAGTGTACGACCAACCGCTAAACCAGAACCATTTAGTGTGTGCAGTAACTCAGGCTTTTTCTCACCTTGACGACGAAAACGTGCTTGCATACGGCGTGCTTGGAAATCTTGCATATTTGAGCAGCTTGAAATTTCACGGTAAGTGTCTTGCGCTGGCAGCCATACTTCTAAGTCGTATGTTTTGCTTGCGCCAAAGCCCATATCACCAGTACATAAAATTACTTTACGGTACGGTAGTTCAAGTGCTTGTAAAATACCTTCGGCGTGGTTAGTCAGATCTTCTAACGCTTGCATTGAGTCTTCAGGCTTTACTAGCTGTACTAATTCAACTTTGTCGAACTGGTGCTGACGAATAAGACCACGTGTGTCACGGCCATAGCTACCTGCTTCACTGCGGAAACACGGTGTATGTGCAGTCATTTTTAATGGTAATTCAGCTTCATCAAAAATAACATCGCGGCCAAGGTTAGTTAATGGTACTTCTGCCGTTGGAATTAGGCTAAACCCTTCATTATGCTCGCTGATTGCTTCTGTGTGGAATAAATCTTCTGCGAACTTAGGTAACTGACCTGTGCCGTACAAGCTGTCTTTGTTTACTAAATACGGTACATACATTTCGGTATAACCGTTTGTGTCTGTGTGCGTATCAAGCATAAATTGCACAAGGGCACGGTGCATACGCGCCACTTTGCCGCGCATTACAGTAAAGCGTGCGCCTGAAAGTTTAACGCCCGCTTCAAAATCTAAGCCTTTTGCTAAACCTTCACCTAAATCAACGTGATCTTTTACTTCAAAGTCATATTGTTTTGGCTCGCCCCATTTAACCACTTCAACGTTATCGTCTTCGTCGTTACCAAATGGTACTTCGCTATCTGGTAAGTTAGGGATCGTTGCAGCAATGGCATTTAATTCAGCAAGGATTTCGTCTTGTTCTTTTTTAGCAGCATCCAACTCATCACCTAAGGAACCTACAGCAGCCAACAGAGGTGCAATGTCTTCACCTTTTGCTTTTGCTTGACCAATTGCTTTGGAGCGTGTGTTACGCTCATTTTGTAATTCTTGTGTTTTAACTTGTAGCGCTTTACGCTTTTCTTCAAGCGCTTGAATTTCTGCTACGTTTAATTCAAAACCTCGGCCTTTTAGGCGCTCTGCGGCTTCTTCGATATCCTGACGTAAAAATCGTGGGTCTAACATTCTTTTTTAACCTTTTTGCATTGCTAGCTGCATACCTAAATAGGCAACAAAAACACAACCAATTACATTTAAAAATACATTGAGTGTTGCTTTCAACCAGTGCCCTTGCTGTAACAGCAATAGCGTATCTATCGAGAAGGTTGAAAACGTTGTTAACGCCCCTAAAAAGCCAATTCCGATAAGTGATTTGGTGGGGTTAACAACAATTAATTCTTTTTCTAGTAGGCCGTATAAAACGCCTAACATTAATGAACCGAGAATATTAACTGTCAGGGTAGCAAAAGGGAATCCCTTTCCCAAAAGTTTTATCATTGATTCACTAATAAAATAACGAAGACACGCACCTGTTGCACCACCAAGAGCAACGTAAAAATAGAGTTTAATCCCTGTCATAACGTTTCCTAGTGGCTAAATTGTCTTGCTCGGTTAAATAGTCGAGCTTTGCTTTTATCTTTTGCTCAAGACCGCGCTCTGTCGGTTGATAGTATTTTCTATTTGCGATTTCTTCCGGAAGATATTTCTCGCCGGCAGCGTAAGCACCTGGTTCATCATGGGCATAGCGATACTCTGCACCATAACCAAGGTCTTTCATTAAATTGGTTGGTGCATTACGCAGATGATGCGGCACTTCAAAACTTGGCTCATTGGCAATATCGTGTTTTGCTTGCTTAAACGCTGTGTAAACTGCGTTACTCTTTGGTGCACTGGCTAAATATATCGCGGCTTGGGCAAGCGCCCTTTCACCTTCTGCAGGCCCTACACGATGATAAATATCCCAAGCATTAAGTGCGACTTGCATCGCACGAGGATCGGCGTTGCCGATATCTTCTGTAGCAATCGCTAATAATCGTCTACCAACGTAAAGCGGGTCACCGCCACCTGCTAAAATACGGCAAAGCCAATAAAGCGCACCATCAGGATTAGAGCCGCGAACTGACTTATGAAACGCTGAAATAAGATCGTAAAATAAATCGCCGCCTTTATCGTATTTTGCAATATGTGCAGGCAGAACATTCGCCAGCACATTTTCGCTCACAATCAGTTTATCATTTTGTTGATCGGCCATATCAATGGCTTGCTCAAGTAAATTAAGCGTACGTCTAGCATCGCCATCTCCTGCGAGTGCCAGTTTTTCAATTGCAGCATTATCAATCTCGATTTGCTTTTGCTGTAGCTGCTCATCGTTATTAAGCGCACTGTGTATGGCTTGCATTAAGTCCTGCTGTTCAAGCGCTTTTAATTGATACACGCGTGCACGCGATAAAATTGCATTATTCAGTGAAAACGAAGGATTCTCCGTTGTGGCACCAATAAAAATAAAAGTGCCATCTTCGATATGTGGTAAAAACGCATCTTGCTGCGACTTGTTAAAGCGGTGCACTTCGTCAATAAATAACAATGTACGCTGCCCTTGCATTGCTAAATGATCTTTTGCCGATGCAACGCTTTCTCGTATTTCCTTCACGCCTGAGGTCACTGCTGATAAACGGATCACGTTTGCATCTGCATGATGGGCGATGACTTCAGCTAACGTTGTTTTACCAACGCCGGGCGGCCCCCATAAAATTAAACTATGGCAACGACCGGCTAAAATAGCGTTGTACAGTGGTGAACCTTCGCTAAGCAGATGTTTTTGCCCTATGTATTGGCTTAAATTAGTTGGCCGCATGCGTGCTGCGAGCGGCCTAATTTCCGGGGCAAATGAAAAGCTTAAATTACTCACCTTGACTTTGATCGTCCACTAATACGTCAGCTGGAATGGTGAATTGAAAATACGCATCATCAATGGTTTGATTAACTTGCTGTTTTGAGAACACATAAACGGAAGTTTGACCTGTATTATCAAACACTGTCATTGAGCGTAATGCATCTGCATCAAATTTAAGCTCTAAACGCTCTACTTGGCTTTGACCTTGATTGTTCGGTGTAATCACATACGCGTTATCTGCATGCGTTACTGAGTAGTTTTGCCATAAGCTTTCATCCGCAGAAGTTAACAACGCAAACGGCGTATTATCGATTAGTTTTTTGCTATCTAAAATAGTGACTTGTTCTGCGAACTCATCGTAATAAAAGGTTTTAATGCCATCAGAAACCAGAACCGTTTCATCTGGTGATGTTTGCTTCCAATAAAGCTTTTCTGGACGCTTAATTTTTAATAAACCCGTACCTTGCATAATTTCGCTACCGGTATTGTCGATTACGGTTTGAGAAAAGTCTGCTTGTAAGTTGTTTAGCTTTGTTAAACGCGTTTTTAATTCACTTTGCGCTTTACTGTCTACGACGTGTTGCGCTGTTTCTGTTTGCGCGTGCACTGCTGTTACACTTACCGTGCTCATCGCGAATACGCTCGCAACAATTAATGTGATTCTTTTTGTCATATTATCCTGCATTATTCGGAACAATTACTTCACGAGTGCCATTGTGACCCGGCGCTGATACGATACCGGACATTTCCATCTGCTCGACTAAGCGTGCTGCACGGTTGTAACCAACCCGCAATTTACGCTGAACACTCGATACAGACGCACGACGACTTTCAATTACAAATGCGACCGCTTCATCGTAAAGCGGATCGCTTTCTTCGTCGCTTTCGGCAGTCTCACCTGGAAGTAAGACATCTTCAACGGCTTCTCCGTTCAATATCTCGTCGACATAATTTGGTTTACCGCGCGCTTTCCAATCATTTACCACCGCGTGAACTTCGTGGTCATCAACAAATGCACCATGCACACGAATTGGCACGCTAGTACCTGGCGGTAAGTAAAGCATGTCACCCATGCCTAATAAATGCTCTGCGCCTTGCTGATCTAAGATCGTACGCGAGTCAATTTTACTTGATACTTGGAATGCCATACGCGTTGGAATGTTCGCTTTAATCAAACCCGTAATTACATCTACTGACGGACGCTGAGTTGCTAGCACTAAATGAATACCCGCAGCACGTGCTTTTTGAGCAATACGGGCAATGAGCTCTTCAACTTTTTTACCAACAATCATCATCATGTCGGCAAATTCATCAATAACCACAACGATGGCTGGCAACTTGCCTAAGTCAGGCGCTTCCGTTTCCATACCATCTGTATCTTTCCAAAGCGGGTCTTTAATTGGGTCGCCTGCTTCAATGGCATCTAACACTTTTTGGTTGTAACCCTTTAAGTTACGTACACCCAATGCAGACATGAGTTTGTATCGGCGTTCCATTTCACCAACACACCAACGCAGCGCGTTAGCTGCTTCTTTCATATCTGTTACAACTTCACACAGCAGGTGTGGAATGCCTTCGTAAACCGATAATTCAAGCATTTTCGGGTCAATCATGATCATGCGAACATCATCAGGAGTCGACTTAAACAGTAACGATAAAATCATTACGTTTACACCCACAGATTTACCCGAGCCTGTGGTACCAGCAACTAGAAGGTGTGGCATTTTTGCAAGGTCAGCAACTACAGGTACGCCTGCAATGTCTTTACCTAACACCATTGCTAAGTCAGACGGGTTATTAGCAAATTTTTTCGCACCAATAACTTCTGAGAGGCGTACAATTTCGCGGTGCTGATTGGGCAGTTCTAAGCCAACATAGGTTTTACCAGGGATCACTTCCACTACACGCACACTTACTGCTGAAAGTGAACGCGCTAAATCTTTCGCGAGGCCGCTAATTTTCGCGACCTTAATACCTGGTGCTAAGTCCAGCTCAAAACGCGTAACGACAGGGCCTGGGTAAACTCCTACAACCTGCGCTTGCACACCAAAATCTAATAACTTGGTTTCAACTAAGCGAGAAACCGCATCCAGCTCTTCTTGTGTAATTGGGTTTTCTTTTTTATCTGGTCTATCGAGCAAATCTAACGTTGGCATTGGCGTTGCTGGCGGTGTCACCTCAAGTAAGTCTTCAAACTGCTCTTTGGCTGTTTTTGGCTTAACATATGTAGATTTGCGCGCTGGCTCTGTTGGGGTTTCATTTACGCTTGGCTGCACAACCGGTGCCAACGTAGGCTCTGCATCTGATTGTGGTTCTAGCGTGCTTAAAAAATCTTCCGAAGCAGCCTTTGGCGCATTCGTTTGTTTATCGTCATCAAACGGAATATCGTCAAGCGCTGAAAAACTTAAATCATCACTAATTATCTCGTCGAATTCTTGTAGTGCCGGGTGCATTTCGCTTTTATTATTCGCCTCAGGCTGTTTTGCTGTTTCAATGTCAGTATTTTCAATATCATCGCCAAAAGTTGGTTCGATTGTGGTTTCAGGCTGAACATCGATTGTCGGCTCTTGTGGCTCATCGCTTACTTCTTGCTCTGGTAATTCGTCAACATGATAGGTTACTTGTTTTGGCGCTTGAGTAACCGATTCATTAGTTACGGTTTTAATCGGTGCGTTATTCGCTTCTTTTCGTTCTGCTAATCGTTCTGGTAACGCTTTTAACCATAGAAAAGCATGCATTGCAAAACGGCCAATTTGGTCGACAAACTGTACCCAAGAAACCCCTGTCAGCAGGGTTAAGCTTGAAAAGAAAAAACACAGTAAAATGATACTTGTGCCAGTAAAGTTAAAGGTAGGCAACATGGCATTGGCAAACACATCGCCAATTACACCACCAGAAGAAAATTCATAGAAGTCATCGAAATTAATGCTGCTAATTGCCGTTGATGACACGACAAACAGTACCAAACCAACAACGCGTAATGACAAAGTGAGGTAGTCTAACTTAAATACTTGGTGTGTTTTTTTAAACAGCAAATAACCGATGACTTGAATAATAACGGGAACAAGTAACGCCAACCAACCAAAACTAAAGTACAGTAAATCGGCAGTCCACGCCCCTGCTGTACCTGTCATGTTTTTTACTTTGATATAGTCACCCGTTTGAGACCAAGACGGATCGATTGGGTCAAATGTTAATAAAGCAACTAACACAAACGCTGCAAATGCAGTCGTTAAAATAAGGCCTGCTTCTAATAATCTTTGAACACCATTAAGGCGCATTACAACTCCCCTTTTTATTATTCTTTACTTCCGACTACATCAGCGCAAATAACACTTTCTAAGATACAAATAGTATGTAGTGTGCTTATTCTATTACTATGGTGCTACTTTTAGAAGCGAAACATCATCACTTTTCACTTCTTCCATGACAACATAAGTACGACTTTCTGAAACTGCCGGTAAACGCAGTAATATATCACCTAATAAGTCACGGTATGCAGACATATCTGCTACACGGGTTTTTAATAGAAAGTCAAAGTTACCAGAAACAAGATGACATTCTAAAATCTCATCATGGGTTTTTACTGCGCTACTGAATTCTTCAAATACATCAGGTGAGGTTTTTGTCAGAGTAATTTCAACGTAAACTAATAATGCTGCGCCTACTTTTTTTGGGTCGATAATGGCTTTATAGCCTTTTATATACCCTTCCCTCTCGAGTTTTTTTACCCGCTCCAAACAAGGTGTTGCACTTAAACCTATACGGCGCGCAAGTTCCACATTCGAAATTCTGCCATCTTTTTGTAATTCGACTATTATCTTTTTATCAATGCGATCTAACACTAGCTAACCAAATTAGAATATTACTCTTTGTTTTTTGATTATATGGTTTTATTAACCAATATTTCAATTAAATAAAGTTACATCGACTAATTAAAGCTAGATAAAATAGTATTATCTATTACCACAGTTCAAAGTAAGGTGAATTTATGATTATCGGTGTACCTAAAGAGATTAAAAACCACGAATATCGTGTAGGTATGGTTCCGGCAAGTGTTCGTGAGTTAATCAACCACGGTCACAGTGTGTTTGTAGAAACGAATGCAGGTATTGGCATTGGTTTTACAAACGAAGATTATGAAGCCGCAGGTGCTGAAATTCTAAATACTGCTGAAGAAGTTTTCGCTAAAGCAGACATGATTGTTAAAGTGAAAGAGCCTCAAGCAGTTGAGCGTGCAATGCTACGCGAAGACCAAATTCTATTCACTTACTTACACTTAGCACCAGATCTTCCACAAACTGAAGACCTAATTAAGTCTAAGTCTATCTGTATCGCTTACGAAACAGTAACAGACGCACGCGGTGGTTTACCACTTCTTGCGCCTATGTCTGAAGTAGCGGGCCGTATGTCAATTCAAGCAGGCGCACAAGCACTTGAGAAATCAAATGCAGGTCGCGGTATGCTACTTGGTGGTGTACCAGGTGTTGAGCCAGCAAAAGTTGTTGTTATTGGCGCAGGTATGGTTGGTAACAACGCAGCACAAATGGCGGTTGGCATGGGCGCTGATGTTGTTGTTCTTGATCGTAACGTTGATGTTTTACGTCGTATCGATGCACAATTCGGTAACCGCGTTAAAGCTGTTTATTCAACTGCTGATGCATTGGAAAAGCACGTACTAGAAGCTGATCTTGTAATTGGTGGTGTTCTAATCCCTGGTGCTGCAGCACCAAAACTAGTAACAGCAGACCACATCAAACGTATGAAGCCAGGCGCAGCTATTGTTGACGTTGCAATCGACCAAGGTGGTTGTATTGAAACTTCTAAAGCAACAACGCACGCAGAGCCTACTTATATTGTTGATGACGTTGTTCACTACTGTGTTGCAAACATGCCAGGTGCAGTTCCTCGTACGTCAACGTTTGCACTTAACAATGCAACACTACCGTACATTATTAAGCTAGCTAACAAAGGCTACAAAGCTGCATTACTTGAAGACTCACACTTCATGAATGGCTTAAATGTATTTAAAGGCAAAGTAACATGTAAAGAAGTTGCTGAAGGCTTCAACATGGAATACGTAGCGCCAGAAGATGCTTTAAATAGCTAATCATTCTGCAAAGCATAAAAAAAGCAGCGAAAGCTGCTTTTTTTATGTGTGTTTTTTAGTTTCAAACATTATTAATTAAATAAAGCGCTTAATAATAAAATCAACTTTAACACGCTTCGCTTGCCCTAAAAGTTTAGCAACCGGTTCTGGGTAATTATGCATTGTTTGCAGCTCTTTGTAGCTGTTTAACTTAGTACAATGCGTTAATATTTGTTGCTTTTCTTGCTCAAGTACATCTGTTAGTAAACCTTGGCTGTCATCAAATAAAATACCGTTTTCGATATCTAAACCCCACGCTCGAGGGTTTAAGTTGTGCCCTGTCATCATTTGATAACGGTTATCGACACTAATGCCCTTTAAGTGAAATGAGTTGCTGTCATGACGCCAAAGATGCACATTTAAAAGGCCATCTTGCACAAACTTATCATTAAGTTTTAAAAACTTAGCCAATATAGTTTCGTACAAATACGGCAACGCACCAATTTTACTAAACGGCTTATCGGGCGAAATATAAAAATCGTTCGCGGTTTTATCACCCACAACAATGGTCACTTTTAGCCCTTGCTTTAATTTCTTTCTAAGTACGCGCAATAGTGGCGCCGGAAAATTAAAGTAAGGGGTGTAAAGAACCAACTCTTTCTCACCGAGTTCAAACAGATTTTTAATCGCTCGGTTAAGCATATTGCCGCGACGACCAAAACCTAAAAATAAAAAGCTATCAATTGAGCCTTCGTCTGACGATGTAACATACGGATACTTCGCACGTTTTAGCGACTTCATCAGGGCTTTATGGTCAGATTTGCACTCTGCTAATTTTTTAATCGGACGTACATCAAGACGAATTACCGCACTTGACGCAATCAGGTAGTCATCAACAAACTGTGTGAAGGAGTCTGCTAGTGCTTGATTAGCAATAGTGAAATAACGGTCAAGGCGATAGCGCTGTTCATATTGTAAATAAACATTGTTTAAGCTCGCGCCGCTGTAAAGCACGGTATCATCTATCACCATACCTTTTAGGTGCAACACACCAAATACTTCTTTACCTTTTACAGGAACGCCAAAAACACGCACACGATTTTGATGGGCTTGTTGCAGTTTTAAGTATAGTGCGGCATTACCTTCACTTTGGGCTTCACCAATTAAGCCGCGCTGGGCACGGTGATAATCAACCAAAATGTCGACGCGTAGTTCAGGGTTCGCATTTGACGCTCGATGAAGTGCCTCTAAAATTTCACGGCCCGCTTCATCATCCTGTAAATAGAGCGCGGTAATAACAATGCGCTGTTTAGCATTTTTAATTAACGATAATAATTTTGCTCGATAAGACGACGCATCAAGCAATATTGATATTTGCTCGCTATCAAGTTTAAAGCTTGGCTCTTTTTGCCAAAAATCCAAACGCACGCTGTTATCCTATAGCATCAGTTTTGTATAAAAGCGTCAACATAACAAATTATTAGATTAAACGCACAATTTTTGAGAGAAAGATTTGCTAAGTGGCTAAATTTGCGACGGGTGTTACGTTAAATTGACGCTTACGCCAAGTTGGTAATATCAAATTCCGTAAAATAATTTACATCTGCCTTGTTTTTAATAGAATCAACCGCATTAATTAGCAAAAGCAGTATTAATTAGGAAATGCGATGAGCGCAAGCAAACACAGTAAATTACTTATTTTAGGCTCAGGCCCTGCAGGTTACACAGCTGCAGTATACGCAGCACGAGCAAACTTAAACCCTGTATTAATCACAGGTATGCAACAAGGTGGTCAGCTAACAACGACAACTGAAGTTGAAAACTGGCCTGGTGATGCGCACGGTTTAACCGGCCCTGCTCTTATGGAACGTATGAAAGAGCACGCTGAACGTTTTGAAACTGAGATCATTTTTGATCACATTCACACTGTTGATGTAAATAACCGTCCATTTACCCTAACAGGCGATTCAGGCACGTATACATGTGACGCACTTATTATTGCAACAGGTGCGTCTGCTCGTTACTTAGGCTTAGATTCAGAAGAAGCATTCAAAGGCCGTGGCGTTTCAGCATGTGCAACATGTGACGGTTTCTTCTACCGTAATCAAAAAGTAGCGGTTGTAGGTGGCGGTAACACAGCTGTTGAAGAAGCACTTTACCTATCTAACATCGCGTCTGAAGTACATTTAGTACACCGTCGTGACACTTTCCGTAGTGAAAAAATCTTAACCGATCGTTTAATGGATAAAGTTGAGAACGGTAACATTACCCTGCACCTTAACCAAACGCTTGATGAAGTACTTGGTGACGATATGGGTGTAACAGGTCTTCGTACTAAATCAACCACAGACGAAAGCACTAATGAGCTTGACGTTGCAGGTGTATTTATTGCTATCGGTCACTCGCCAAATACAGGTATGTTTGAAGGCCAGCTTGAAATGAAAGACGGCTACCTAGTTGTTGAGTCGGGCTTAAACGGCAATGCAACTCAAACCAGTGTTAAAGGTGTATTTGCAGCAGGTGACGTAAGCGACCACATTTATCGCCAAGCAATTACCTCAGCGGGTACAGGTTGTATGGCAGCACTTGATGCCGAGCGCTACCTAGACAATCTCAAGTAAAATTCGCTAAACTGAAGGCTGCCACTAACGCAGCCTTTTTTATGACAGCACAACTTACACTACTCGATTCATTATCAACTCAATTTCCTCCCGCAGATCTTGCTTTATCCGAGCCTGATGGTTTGCTTGCAATTGGTGGCGACTTATCAACGCCACGATTAATAACCGCCTATCAAAGTGGTATTTTTCCTTGGTTTAATCAAGGTGAGCCAATTATGTGGTGGTGTCCAAGCAGCAGAGCGGTATTAAATATCGGCGACATCAACATCAGCCGCAGTTTGCGTAAACTCGCTCGACAGGGTAAATACACCATTACCGTTAATACTGATTTTAGCGGTGTTATAAATAATTGTATTAAGCAACGAGAACAACTTGAAGGTACGTGGATAACCGATGATATGAAGGCAGCGTATATCGCACTTCACAATCAAGGGTATGCGCATAGTATCGAAGTGTATAATCAAGACAACATATTAGTTGGCGGACTGTATGGCATTATGGTTAACCATGTGTTTTGTGGTGAGTCGATGTTTCATTTTGAAAGTAACTGTTCAAAACTAGCATTTTGGGCGCTACATAATCACTTGCGAAACCATAATATTAACTTGATTGATTGCCAAATCGAAAACCCGCATTTATCGTCATTAGGTGCTACTTGCATTACACGTGAAGAATTTTTGGCTAAACTTACTGTAAAAGATGATCAACCAATTCACCCCACTATGTGGAATAAGGCACAATTGACGGATATTTATGACTGAGCATATGCCGGTAAAATTGGGGATAAGCCAACAATTCCCATGCAGTTATATCGATAAAGAGCAAGAGCGCTTACTGGTGGTACTAGACCACGATTTTTATACCCAGCAGCGTTTTGAACACCTTCTTGCGCTGGGCTTTCGTCGTTCTAGCGACCAGATTTATCGTCCACATTGTGCTAACTGTACCGCCTGTGAAGCTATCCGCCTTGATGTGTCACAGTTTTCACCAAGTAAATCACAAAAGCGCATCATTAATAAAAGTAAGCAGTTCGAACTTAAAGTAAGTAGTGTCAGCAAAGATATTTATTACACACTGTACGAAAAATATATCACGCTAAGACACCAAGACGGTGCTATGTTTCCACCATCTGTTGAACAATACGAAAGCTTTTTGACCTGTAGTTGGTTACCAATTAACTACCTTGAACTTTGGCACAATAACACATTGATTGCAGTTGCGGTCACAGACACATTAAGTAATGCGCTTTCTGCTATTTACACTTTCTTCGACCCTGATTTTGAAGATTACAGTCTTGGCACCATGATGATTTTGAAACAAATCGAATTTGCTAATAGCATCAACAAGCAATATTTGTATTTGGGTTACCAAATCGATGAATGTCGCAAAATGAATTACAAAACTAAATTTAAACCTTACCAAAAGCTCAATAATAATGTTTGGCATCTGGAATTATAAAAAGATGACTGTAAATGCCAATCATAGCTTTACATATGCATGGGTTTTCGGCAAAATCTGCAGCTTTAAAGAATACAACTGAGGTTATACGCTCAATATGGCGAAAGAAGACGTAATTGAAATGCAAGGCACTGTCCTTGACACACTCCCTAACACTATGTTCCGCGTTGAATTAGAAAACGGTCACGTGGTTGTTGCACACATTTCTGGTAAAATGCGCAAAAACTATATTCGTATTTTAACAGGCGACAAGGTTACGGTTGAGTTAACGCCATATGACCTTTCGAAAGGTCGCATTGTATTCCGTGCTCGCTAATTTTTAAGTAGTATCGAATATAAAAAAAGCCCGCTAATTGCGGGCTTTTTTATTGATGTTTTGCTTATGCTTCAACGCTTTCATTTTCGTAACTAAATGTAAGCTGCTTATCTTTAATGCTTACTTTTACGTTACCACCATCACTGAGTTCACCAAATAAAATTTCATTGGCTAATGGCTTTTTCAGCTTTTCTTGGATCAGGCGAGCCATTGGGCGAGCGCCCATCGCTTTATCGTAGCCTTCTTTTGCAAGCCATTTACGTGCAGGCTCGGTTACTTCCAGTGACACTGATTTAGCATCGAGTTGTGATTCCAGCTCAACAATGAACTTATCAACCACTTGCAAGATCACTTTTTCATCTAAGTGATTAAACCAAATGGTGTTATCTAAGCGGTTTCTAAATTCAGGTGTAAACGTTTTATTAATCTCACTCATCGCATCGTGGCTGTGATCTTGTTGCTTAAAGCCAATTGATTTACGAATTGTTTCTTGCACACCCGCATTAGTCGTCATCACAAGTACAACGTTTCTGAAATCTGCCTTGCGGCCGTTGTTATCCGTGAGCGTGCCGTGATCCATTACTTGCAACAATACATTGTAAATATCAGGATGCGCTTTTTCGATTTCATCGAGCAATACCACGCAATGAGGCTGTTTAATCACTGCATCAGTTAATAAGCCGCCTTGTTCATAACCCACATAACCAGGAGGTGCACCAATTAAGCGACTTACCGCATGTTTTTCCATGTATTCAGACATATCAAAACGCACAAGTTCAACGCCTAAACATTTTGCAAGTTGCTTGGTGATCTCAGTTTTACCGACACCCGTTGGCCCTGCAAATAAGAACGAACCAATTGGTTTATCTTCGCTAGACAAACCTGAACGCGATAATCGAATTGCTGCACTTAGTGCATCAATGGCATCATCTTGACCAAATACCACCATTTTCAGATTACGATCAAGTAATTGCAGAACTTGCTTATCTGAGTTTGATACATTTTGCTCTGGAATACGCGCGATTTTCGCAATAATGTGTTCAATATCCGATACCGTTACTGTTTTCTTACGACGCGATGCGGGTAACAAACGCTGACTTGCACCCGCTTCATCAATCACGTCAATCGCTTTGTCTGGTAAGTGGCGTTCATTGATATACTTAGCTGATAGTTCAGCAGCAGCTTTCAGTGCTGTTTGCGTATAGCGAATGCCATGGTGCTCTTCATAGCGTTCTTTTAAGCCCATTAATATCTTAGTAGTGTCGGCAACTGACGGCTCAACAATATCGATTTTTTGGAAACGACGTACTAAAGCGCGGTCTTTTTCAAAAATATTTTTAAATTCGTTGTACGTGGTCGAACCCATACAACGAAGCTTCCCGCTTGATAGTAACGGTTTAATTAGGTTTGATGCATCCATCACACCACCAGAGGCTGCACCCGCGCCAATAATTGTGTGGATTTCATCAATAAACAAAATTGCGTTTTTGTGTTGCTGAAGTTGTTTTAGCAACGCCTTAAAACGTTTTTCAAAATCGCCACGGTATTTTGTACCAGCAAGCAACGCGCCCATATCGAGTGAAAATACAGTCGCATCTGAAATAACTTCTGGCACTTGCTCGTTGACGATGCGATAAGCAAGACCTTCTGCGATAGCAGTTTTACCAACGCCCGCCTCACCCACAAGCAATGGATTGTTCTTTTTACGACGGCATAACACCTGAATAGTGCGCTCAATTTCACTGTCGCGCCCAATCAGCGGGTCGATTAAGCCAAGCTCTGCTTGCGTATTAAGGTTTGTGGTAAAGTTTTCTAGCTTAGATTTCTCATCTGCGCTCTGCTCGGCACTGTTTTCAATCTCTTGCTCTTCTTCACTTGGGTGGTGACTTTCTTCCTCGTCTAAACGCGAAATACCGTGTGATATATAATTAACGATATCGAGGCGAGTAATGTCGCATTTTTTAAGTAAATAAACAGCTTGGCTTTCTTGCTCGCTAAAAATTGCAACAAGTACATTAGCACCGTTCACTTCACTTTTACCCGACGACTGCACATGAAATACAGCGCGTTGCAATACGCGTTGAAAACCAAGCGTTGGCTGTGTTTCGCGCTCTTCTTCTAAGTCGGGGATTAATGGTGTGGTTTCATCGATAAAATCTGACAACGCGATTTTAAGTGATTGTAAATCGGTGCCACAGCTCGACAACGCATCAATTGCCGATGGGTTATCTAATAGCGCTAACAGTAAGTGCTCCACAGTCATAAATTCATGCCTGCGACTACGCGCTTCTCTGAATGCGGAGTTTAAGGTAATTTCTAAGTCTTTATTAAGCATAATAAACTCCTCTAAATACTTCTTTATTCGGGCTCAAAACTACATAACAGTGGATGTTCATTGTCACGCGCGTATTGGTTCACTTGCGCTACCTTGGTTTCAGCGACTTCTGCACTGTAAACGCCACAGACAGCTTTGCCGTCATAATGGACCTTTAACATAATTTCAGTCGCCCTGTCTGAATCCATATTAAAAAATCGTGCTAAAACCTCAACAACAAAGTCCATTGGCGTGTAATCGTCATTATTTAAAATAACTTTATACTTGCGCGGCGGCTTAATACTTTGTCGCTGTTTTTCCTTTTGGCTATCTACTAAATCTGAAAATTGTGTCCCACTCATAATTTAATATAGTCATCTCTTGTAAACTCAAGCAACTTTGAGTCTTAAAAATTAAAAAATTATTTAAATTGTTAAAAACAATTAAAAAAAACTTGACTGTTTGGTCAATTAAACTACAGTCAATATGTGATTATTTACTAAGCAATTTACGAACAAAAGCTTGTGTAATCCGCAGCACTGGTTCGTTTTAAGCTTGTTAAGTAATTTACCATGTAGAATAACATGATTTTAGTCAACTTATAGAAGGATGTTGAGGTATGGCTTGCGGAAAAGTCAAATGGTTCAATAACGCAAAAGGGTTTGGGTTTATCGTAGAAGAAGGCAGCACGGAGGATATCTTTGCGCATTTTTCAACCATTCAAATGGATGGATACAAAACACTTAAAGCTGGCCAAGATGTAACATTTGAGTTGCAACAAGGTCCGAAAGGCCTACACGCGACCAATATTGCGCCAACTGAAGGCGAAGTCTAAGTAGTACTGCTTACGACACATTATAATAATAAAGAAGCGGATCGCCCGCTTTTTTTATGCCTAAAATTTACCCTCCCATGTCAATTGAACATTTTGTGATTGCTAATTCTTTTTATTTAAACTAGCCCTGCTATACTATCGGCCAATTGTCAGCACTATAAATAACGCTAGACTAAGTCAATTACATTCAGTTTTTGTGATTTTGCAAAATCACACCCCTTTCAATGTAAGTATTGAACGCCATAGTAATGGCATTTAAAAGTTAGGAATAATAATGACTAGTAAATCTAAGATAATTTATACAAAAACGGATGAAGCACCGGCACTTGCCACGTACTCGTTTTTACCAATCGTTAAAGCCTTCAGCGCTGTATCTGACGTAAACGTTGAAACACGTGACATCTCTCTTGCAGGTCGCGTTATCGCAAACTTCCCAGAGTACTTAACCGAAGAACAACGTATCGGTGATGCACTAGCTGAATTAGGTGAACTAGCAAAAACACCTGACGCAAACATCATTAAACTACCAAACATCAGTGCATCTATTCCTCAGCTACAAGCAGTAATCAAAGAATTACAAGCTCAAGGTTACGCACTTCCTGAGTACCCTGAAGAGCCGAAAAACGAAGAAGAAGCGAAAGTTAAAGCAACTTACGACAAAATTAAAGGCAGTGCTGTAAACCCAGTACTACGTGAAGGTAACTCTGACCGTCGCGCACCTGGTTCTGTTAAAAACTATGCTAAAAATAACCCGCATTCAATGGGCGCATGGGCAAGCGATTCTAAATCACACGTTGCATCAATGAACGAAGGCGACTTCTTTGCATCTGAGCAATCAGTGACGGTTGATGCTGCTGATGATGTGCGTATTGAATTCGTAAACGAAAATGGCGATGTTGAAGTATTAAAAGCATCAGTTCCATTACTTGCAGGCGAAATCATCGACAGCTCTGTAATGAATGTTGCAGCGTTAAATACATACTTAGAGCGTGAAATCAACGCAGCAAAAGACGAAGACGTATTACTTTCATTACATATGAAAGCAACCATGATGAAAGTATCTGATCCAATCATCTTCGGTCACGCTGTAAAAGTATTCTACAAAGACGTATTTGCAAAACACGCTGCAACCTTTGAAAAGCTAGGTGTCGATGCTAACAACGGTATTGGTGATGTTTACGCTAAAATCGCACAGTTAGATGACGCAACACGCGCTGAAATTGAAGCTGATTTACAAGCTGTTTATGCAAACCGCCCTGCACTTGCAATGGTTGATTCTGACCGTGGCATTACAAATTTACATGTACCAAGTGACATCATCATTGATGCTTCAATGCCAGCATGTATTCGTTCATCAGGCCAAATGTGGGGTCCAGATGGCAAACTAAAAGACACCAAAGCACTTATTCCAGACCGTTGTTATGCAAGTGTTTACCAAGCAACGATTGATTTCTGTAAAGAAAATGGCGCATTTGATCCAACAACTATGGGTAGCGTACCAAACGTTGGCCTTATGGCTCAAAAAGCGGAAGAATACGGTTCACACGACAAGACATTTGAAATTAAAGCAAAAGGTCAAGTACGCGTAGTTAACCAAGCAGGCGTTGCTGTAATGTCTCACGACGTTGACACGGGCGATATCTTCCGCATGTGTCAAGTTAAAGACCTACCAATCCAAGATTGGGTTAAGCTTGCAGTGAATCGTGCACGTGCAACTAGCACGCCAGCGGTATTCTGGTTAGACGAAAACCGTGCTCACGATGCGCAGTTAATTAAGAAAGTTAACCGATACCTACAAGACCACGATACTAACGGCCTTGATATTCGCATTCTTGCACCATTTGAAGCAACGCAATTCTCATTAGCGCGCATCAAAGAAGGTCAAGATACTATTTCAGTAACAGGTAACGTACTACGTGACTACCTAACTGACTTATTCCCAATTCTTGAGCTTGGTACAAGTGCTAAAATGCTATCAATCGTTCCATTAATGAACGGTGGTGGTTTATTTGAAACAGGCGCAGGTGGTTCAGCACCTAAGCACGTTCAGCAGTTCGAAAAAGAAAACCACTTACGTTGGGATTCACTTGGTGAATTCTTAGCGTTAGCGGCTTCTTACGAGCACCTTGCAGTAAACGCAGGTAACACTAAGGCACAAGTATTAGCAGATACGCTAGACGCGGCAACAGCTAAATTCTTACTTGAGAACAAATCACCTTCTCGTAAGGTAAACGAATTAGATAACCGCGGTAGCCACTTCTATCTAACGATGTTCTGGGCACAAGAACTTGCTGCACAAGACAAAGACGCTGAACTTAAAGCGAAGTTTGCACCAGTTGCAGAGCAATTAACAGCAAATGAAGCGGTTATCGTTAAAGAGCTTAACGATGCACAAGGCGTTGCAGTTGACATTAAGGGCTACTTCCAGCCTAGCGAAGAGCTTGCATACAAAGCAATGCGTCCAAGCGAAACATTCAACAACATTATCGCGCAAATCGCATAATCGTACTGTTTGAATAAGAAAAAGGGCAACATGTTGTTGCCCTTTTTTATTTGCTACAATACCTACCTTGCTTGTAATTAATCAAAGTCATGACTCGATTATCTAAACCTAAATCTGCACAAATTACTAAAAAGCCAACACGACCAAATAAACAACGTGTCGCCGCAGCTAAAAAACACATCAAAACGCGCGATGTAAAGCCACACCAAGGGCCAACTCATATCGTGTTATTTAACAAGCCTTTTGATGTGCTAAGCCAATTTACCGATGAAGGTAATCGCAAAACACTGGCTGATTTTATCGACATTAAAGATGTGTATGCCGCAGGTCGTCTCGATAGAGACAGTGAGGGATTATTACTGCTTACCAACAACGGTAAGCTGCAACATAAAATTGCTTCACCTAAACATAAATCACCGAAAACCTACTGGGTGCAAGTAGAAGGTGATGTAACACAAGATGCCATAAACGCCCTATCGCAAGGCGTTGTACTGAAAGATGGTAAAACCCTACCGGCAGACGTTAAGCGGATCAATGAGCCCAACGTTTGGCCCCGTAACCCACCTATTCGTGAGCGCAAAGCAATTCCGACAACTTGGCTGTCAATCACCATCACCGAGGGTAAAAATCGCCAAGTAAGACGTATGACAGCACATGTTGGCTTTCCGACGTTACGCTTAATTCGTTACGCCATTGGTAAATACACCTTGGACGGTATTGAAAATGGCGAATATAGACTTATAACAGAGAATAAATAAGCACCTTACTCGCGCATTTTAGAACATGTTTTATTAAAACAGCTATGATATAATTCGCGCCTCAAATTTTCGGAGTAATTCAATATCATGAGTGATAACAGTAACATCAAAGTCATCGTTGGCATGTCTGGCGGTGTAGACTCTTCCGTTTCAGCTTATTTACTTAAGCAACAAGGCTATCAGGTAGAAGGCTTGTTTATGAAAAACTGGGAAGAAGATGATACTGATGAATACTGTGCAGCTGCAGAAGATTTAAAAGATGCACAAGCTGTATGCGAAAAACTGGGTATTGAGTTACACACGGTAAACTTTGCCGCAGAATATTGGGATAACGTGTTTGAGTATTTCCTTGCTGAATACAAAGCAGGCCGTACGCCTAACCCCGATATTATGTGTAACAAAGAAATTAAATTTAAAGCGTTTCTTGAATTTGCTGCTGAAGCGCTCGGTGCAGATTATATTGCAACTGGTCATTATGTTCGCCGCGCTGAAAAAGACGGTAAAGCAACCTTAGTACGTGGCCTTGATGACAATAAAGACCAAAGCTATTTCCTATACACCCTTGGTCATGAGCATGTTGCGCAAACCTTATTCCCAGTAGGCGAAATTGAAAAGCCTGAAGTACGCCGTATCGCGGAAGAACAAGGCCTTATTACCCACGATAAGAAAGACAGCACGGGTATTTGCTTTATTGGTGAGCGCAAATTTAAAGACTTCTTACAAAAATTCTTACCAGCTCAACCTGGCAAAATTGAAGATTGCGAAGGCAACGATGTTGGCGAGCATGAAGGCTTAATGTATCACACCTTAGGTCAACGCAAAGGCCTACTCATTGGTGGTATGAAGGAAGGTTCGGGTGAGCCTTGGTATGTTGTAGATAAAGATATTGCGCGTAACGTACTTGTTGTTGGTCAAGGTAAAGATCACCCTCGCCTATATTCAAACGGCCTAATGGCAAACCAGCTGCACTGGGTTGACCGCGTAGGTCCGCAATCAACGCTACGTTGCACAGTGAAAACCCGTTACCGCCAAACTGATATTCCATGCACTTTACTGGTTGGTGAAGACGGCGTTGCACGCGTATTATTTGATGAGCCGCAAAAAGCCGTTACCCCAGGTCAATCTGCGGTATTTTACCTAGATGAAACATGTTTAGGTGGCGGTATTATTGATTCGGTGATCCGCTAATGGATAAAAATCAGGTTATGGCGCTTGCCGCCATGTGCCAAATTACCAAAGCAGTGCAAAAAGTTGCGCAAACCGGTTCAATTACCGATTATGAAATGCAGCAACTACTTTCGGGTATTTTAGTAACCAATCCAGATGCACCGTCAGATGTATTTCGTGATATGGATTTACGCCAAGGTTATCAATTAGTTGTTGAACAACTCGAATCAGGCCAAAATAAAAGCATTGAGCTTGTAAAGTACGTTGGCGGTTTAATTCAGTTAGAACGTGCTTTAAACGCAAACCCCAAAGCATTAAATGAACTTGGCTCACGCATTAATTCAATCGACACACGATTGGCACATTTATCAATTTCAGATGACGCCATTATTGCAAGCCTTGCGGATATTTATGCAGATGTAATTAGTCCGCTTGGACAACGTATTCAAGTATTTGGTAAACCAGCATTGCTACAACAAAAATCGGTGCAACATCGTATTCGCGCCCTGTTGTTAGCTGGTATACGCGCCGCAGTATTATGGCGCCAAGTTGGTGGTAAACGCCGCCACTTTTTCTTTGGCAAAGGTAAAATTGTCAAAATTGCAAAACAGTATTGTTAATCTCTAGTACAAATATTTAGGAGTGATTATGGAGCTTTCAGCGTTAACTGCTATTTCACCTGTTGATGGTCGTTACGGCAGCAAAACAACTGAGCTTAGAGAAATCTTTAGTGAGTATGGCCTAATTAAATACCGCGTTACTGTAGAAGTTCGCTGGTTACAAGCACTTGCTGCTGCCGAGGGTATCGACGAAGTACCATCACTAAGCGCTGAAGCAAATCAAATCTTAGATAACATCGTTGCAAACTTTAATGTAGAAGATGCAATGCGTGTTAAAGACATTGAGCGCACCACAAACCACGACGTGAAAGCGGTTGAATACCTACTAAAAGAAAAAGTAGCTGACAACGCCGAGCTTAATGCAATTAACGAATTTATTCACTTTGCATGTACCTCAGAAGACATCAATAACCTATCACACGGTTTAATGTTAAAAGAAGCACGTGAAAATGTTCTTTTACCATACTGCGATAAGCTACTTGATGCTGTTCACGCACTTGCAAAAGAATACCAAACAATTCCGATGATGTGTCGTACTCACGGTCAGCCAGCTTCACCTTCAACTATGGGTAAAGAAATGGCAAACGTGTACATGCGCTTAAAGCGTCAACGCGACCAAATCGCTAATGTAGAATTACTTGGTAAAATCAACGGTGCAGTTGGTAACTACAACGCACACATTAGCGCTTACCCTAACTACGACTGGCATGCACATGCTGAAAAGTTTGTAACAAGTCTTGGTCTTGAGTGGAATGCGTTTACAACACAAATCGAGCCACACGATTACATCGCAGAACTTTACGATGCAATTGCACGTTTCAATACTATCTTAATTGATTTTGACCGTGACGTTTGGGGCTACATTGCGCTTAATCACTTCAAGCAAAAAACAATTGCAGGTGAAATTGGTTCATCAACCATGCCACACAAAGTTAACCCAATTGATTTTGAAAACTCTGAAGGTAACTTAGGTATTGCGAACGCAATTTTTGCACACCTAGCGCAAAAACTACCAGTATCTCGCTGGCAGCGTGACCTTACGGATTCAACCGTGTTACGTAACTTAGGTGTAGGTATGGGTTATGCGTTAATCGCTTACCAAGCAACACTTAAAGGTATTAGCAAATTAGAAGTTAACCAAGAGAAGCTACTTGCTGAACTTGACCAGAACTGGGAACTACTTGCTGAGCCAATCCAAACTGTAATGCGTAAATATGGCATTGAAAAGCCATATGAAAAACTTAAAGAGTTAACACGTGGTAAGCGCGTTAACAAAGAGATCATGGCTGATTTCATCGATAATCTTGATTTACCAGAAGCGGTAAAAGAAGAATTAAAACAACTTACACCGGCTAATTATATTGGCCGTGCAGTTGAATTTATCGACGACATCAAATAACTAGCAGTTTTAGCTTGAATAAAAAGCGAAAGGTATTTCTAATATCTTTCGCTTTTTTATTATCAATTTTTAGAGACGCCTATGTATCAACTCAGTTTCAATATCAAAACACCAGATGGTGTTAAAACCCTCTCTCAACAAGAATTTATTAATGAGTATTGGCAAAAAAAACCGGCGTTAATCAAGTCGGGGTTTGCTGACTTTGTTGATCCAATTAGTCCAGATGAACTTGCAGGCCTTGCGATGGAGGAATGCATTGAGTCGCGTCTCATTTCTAATCACAACAATGAATGGCAAGCACACCACGGCCCGTTTGAAGATTTCGAATTATTAACACCAAAAAACAGCACACTTCTTGTGCAAGCCGTTGACCACTGGCATCCTGAGGCTGCCGAGTTAATCGAGCCGTTTCGCTTTATTCCAAACTGGCGTATTGATGATTTGATGATCAGCTTCTCTACGCCCGATGGCGGCGTTGGGCCTCACCTAGACCAATACGATGTATTTATTATTCAAGGCCAAGGTAAACGACATTGGCGCGTTGGCGAATCTAAGCAAACCTTCAATGAAGTTATTCCGTGTAAAGATCTGCTGCAAATTGACGGGTTTGATGCCTGTATTGATGAAGTACTTGAACCAGGCGATATTTTATATATTCCACCTGGCTGCCCTCACGAAGGTTACGCAGTCGAAAACGCCATGAACTATTCAGTTGGCTTTAGAGCGCCAAATCAGCGCGAATTATTGTCGTCATTTTCAGATTACCTCATTGATAACGATTCGGGTAATACACGTTACAGTGATCCAACGCTTCAATTACGTAATAACCCCGGTGAGTTTTTAGCAAATGAAGTCGCAGATGTTAAACAACAAATGCTAGATGCACTTAATAACAATCAAGATTTTAATTTATGGTTGTTACAAAGTCTGAGTGAAGCAAAACACGATCTCGATTTAGCGCCGCTTGAAGATGAATACGATCCAAGTTATGTACTTGAATTACTAAACCAAGATATTGAAATTCATCGCCTAGGTGGTCTTCGCTGCTTTTATTTATCAACAGAAAGCAATGTGTTGTTTGCAGTAAACGGTGATGTACTTACCCTACCACTTTCGTGCCTTTCATGGGTGGAAACACTTTGCCAAAACGTAACAGTGACATCCGATCAGATTAAAAGTTCCACAACTTGTTCACACTTTATGCAAAACTTTACTAATCTTTTAAATGAGGGCTATTGGTATTTCGATTAGTAGAGGAAATGATGAGCTTCACATTTAAACAGGTCACATGGCGAGAAAAGCGTAACGAACTCAAACAAGTGAGGGAAAAAGTATTTGTTTATGAATACCATATCCCAAAAGACGTTGAATTTGATAAGTGCGATTTAAGTTGTCAGCATCTGCTTGGGTTTGATCATCAAGGTAACAGCATAGCAACCGCAAGAATAACGCAACAAGGTGAAATTGGCCGCGTTGCTGTGCTGCAAGCTTACCGAACTCATGAGTTTTATAATCTAATGTTTGAGCAAATTGCGCTGTGTGCAAAAGAATTAGGTGCCGAAGAACTAAGTTTCAATTGTAATATTGTTGAGAAAGAAAAATTTAAGCGATGCGGTTATGCCGAACAAGGCAATGTGTTTATGGAGGCTGGAATAGCGCGACAACGATTATCGTGTCCGTTATCGCGTTTTGATCCTAAACCCTTTACTTTGGTTCATTAGTCCAAAGTTTTTCATTGCTGTATAAGTCATACAGACCTTCAGCACGGTTCACAAGCAAGTTAGCAAAATCGATTTGCGCTTTGTCACCTGCACTATTTTTTGCGAGCTGGTCTGCTTTTAATTGCCATTGAAACGAAAAATGGCGAAGTGCGTCACGGGCATTGGTTGCCGCAGTCACCTCAACGTGATCTGTCGGTAAATTGCCAGATACAACCCAATATGTTTTGCCTTGTTGACTTTTGATTTTCCAAATTGCACACATAGGCGCAATATAACGGCTTTCTTTATCTAGAATCGTCTTTGGAATAACGCCTTTTTCAGCTAAATGTTTATTAGCGCGATCAAGTGTAGAGCGGATCCATTGATTTTGAGCAGCTTGAATTTCTGCTTGAGTTGGTTGTGGTTTTTGTTCTTGGTTTTCCATAATACATCTTTAGAAAATTTCAATTTCATCACTGTACTGTGTCACCCTTTGCAAAGCAAGATGTAACGTTAAAAAGATGAATTTGGTTGTGTCAAAAATGTTAACTCTTGCTCAGTCGATTTGCGCCCTAATATAGCGTTGCGGTGTGGATAACGCCCAAACTGGTCGATTATTGCCTTATGCGCCGCTTCAAATTCATAACTAGGATGATCTTTATACAGCATCATCGCCAATTCATGAATTTTCGCGCTTTCGCTGTGCATAAATGGTAAGTACAAAAACCCGACCTCAGTTTCATTAAGTTGCTTATCAAAGCCCTTATCAATTGCTGTTTGCGCCAAAGCTAGCGCCAACGGATCTTGGCGAAACGCCTGAGCTTGGCCTCGATAAATGTTCCGTGAAAACTGATCGAGCACTATTATCTCACACAGCGAACCCATCGCAGTGTGTCGCCAATGATGTAATTCACCTGCAATCGCTGCATCAAGAATAATCTTAAATTTATTGTCGATTGTTTTATCTAGCGCGTCATTGACTGAAAACCAATCATTTGGCGTTAATTCCGTAAACCAAAAGTCATATATATCTTGATAATTCATATCATCCCAGCCAACTAATAAATTGATTAATCACCAACGCATTTACAATATCAATAAAGAATGCGCCAACCAAAGGTACAACAATAAATGCTTTAGCTGAAGGCGAATAATGTTGCGTAACCGCCGTCATATTAGCAATTGCTGTTGGTGTCGCGCCTAAGGTCAACCCAGCATAGCCAGAAGCCATTACCGCTGCATCGTAGTTCTTACCTAGACTAGGAAACACAACATAGGTGCTATAGAGTATTGTCGCCAACACTTGAAAAACAAGTAACACAACAAATGGCATTGCTAAACTCGTCAATGTCCAAATCTTAATACTCATTAACGACATTGCTAAAAATAGCCCTAAGCAGACATCGGAAATAAACGACAACGACGCACTATTGGTAGGCCAAAGCTTGACTGATATTAAGCGTGGTACCGTGTTACTAATAATGATGCCGGCAAACAGACAACATACAAAAAATGGTAATTCAAAATCAAAATAAACTAATGCGGCTTCAATACGATTACCTAGTCCAATTGCCAGTAAAATAACAAAGATACTGATCAGAAACTGATCTATGTTAACACTTGCAAATTTCGCATTGTCATGGGAAACCCCAACTTTCAGTGGCTTAGCAGAATAAACCGTTTGTTTTAACTGGTGTTTCTCTATTATGAACTTCGCGATAGGACCACCAAGCACACCACCAAAAATTAAGCCAAATGTCGCGCACGCCAAAGCGAGTTCCAACGCCCCTTCAATCTGATACTGCTCACTAAAAAATGGCGACCAGGCGATTGCCGTGCCATGCCCACCGCTTAATGAAATCGAGCCACCTAGCAATCCGCTCACCGGTGGCATGCCAAACGAGGTAAATACACCAATCCCAACAAGGTTTTGTAAGATTAAAAAGCCGACTGCCAGTAGTAATAGAATCATTAAGCTTTTACCGCCTTTTATTAGGCTATCTAACTGTGCATTTAAGCCAATCGTGGTAAAGAAAATGATGAGTAGCACATCGCGCTGTTGAAGTGAGAATGTGATTTCAGTATTGAAAACATAAAACGACAAAGCCGCTAAACTTGAGGCAACAATGCCGCCGGTAACGGCTTCTGGAATATTAAAGCTTTGTAACGGCTTATAACGACGGTTTAACCATTTACCTAAAAAGTAAACCAGTATTGCCGCCATTAAGGTAAGCCGTTCATCTATCAGCATTTAATGTCCTAGTATTTTTGCAGGGTCCGTTTTGCTGGCTTTAACTGCTGGATAAATGCACGCAATTATCGCCATTGTAAACGTAATCACCGTGGTGATCAGTAAATCGTTTACGTTAAGCTGACTTGGTAGATAGTCTATAAAGTAAACACCAGACAACACATTTTTGCCTAGCAATTCACTTATTAATAAATAAATATCGCTTACTGTCAGCGATAAAATAATGCCTAGAATCAAGCCAATACCTAACCCTATTGCCGCCTGATGAATACCTTGCAGTAAAAAGCAGCGCACAATTGTGCCATCGGTTGCACCCATGGTTTTTAAAATCGCAATACTCGCGCTCTTTTCTTTCACTTCCATAATCAAGGTAGAGACAATATTAAAGCTGGCAACAGCAACAATTAAAAACACCGTGATGTAAACAATTAAGCGCACCATTTGTATATCTTGATACAAATTGCCCTGACTACGGTACCAGGTTTCGATATACACCAATTCATCTAATTTTTGACCTATCGCAAGCGCACTGTTTCGCACATTAAATACATCACGTATCTTAACTTGCAGCCCATCAAACTGGGTATTGCTCACATTTTTTAGCTGTTGCGCTTGGCTTAATGTAATTTGGCCAAAATTCATATCAAGTTGACCACCTAAATTAATGGTGCCAACTAAGCTTAAATTAATTCGCTTAATACTCGCGAGCGATTGAGTGCCCGGCTCTGGCAGTAACACAGATACCATATCGCCAATTTCCAGCTGTAACTTATTTGCCAGAGCCTTACCGAGAATAAGCTCACCCTTTTCAAGATTAACGCTGCTTTTAGGGGAAATGTACTTAGCGCTGTCTGACACGGTCGCGTCTAACTCTGGATCGACGCCTTTTAATAGCACGCCATGCATTTTACCTTTGTGCGACACCATTGCATTTAGCTTAATATAAGGGGCAACTGCGACCGCTTCTGGGTGACTGAGTAGTTTTTCTTGATGAGAAGCGAAATTATCCAGCGGTTTTGCTGGCGCATAATACTCAATATGTGGAATAACGCTTAATAAGCGCTCTTTTAGTGCAACTTCAAAGCCGTTAATCACCGATAGCGCCAAAATAAGCACCGCCACACCAAGTGAAATACCAATTGTTGATGACTTACTAAAAAAGCCACTAACCGTGGTATCGCCTTTGCCGCGTCGAAAGCCTTTAACTAAATAAACACTTAAACTCATTGGCTAACCAACTTTCCCTGTTTAATAAACATGGCTTTATCAAGCTTTGCCGCTAACTCTAAATCATGGGTCACCACAATAAACGCAGTATTGTGGGTGGTTTTTAACTGGTTAATCAGTTCGTATATGTTCTCGCCATTATCTTTATCAAGGTTACCTGTCGGTTCATCAGCAAGCACTAATGCAGGTTTGGTGATAAGCGCACGGGCAATGGCAACACGCTGACGTTCACCACCCGAGAGTTGATCCGGTTTATGCGTAATTCGATGACTTAATCCCACGTTTTCGAGCATTTCACTTGCTTGGATTTTGGCGTCTGATTTTGCCATTCCCCCAATCAATAGCGGCAGCATTACATTTTCAAGCGCACTAAACTCCATCAGTAAATGGTGAAATTGATATATAAAACCAATGTGCTTATTACGAAAATCGGCTTGCTGCTTGCGATTAAGCGTCGTTGTATCGACACCTTTTATTTCGATTTTACCGCTATTAGGCTTATCTAATGTACCAAGCAAATGTAATAGCGTACTTTTTCCCGAACCTGAGCTGCCAACAATGGCAAGTGTTGTGCCCGCTTCGAGGGTTAAATTTAAATCATCTAAAATATCAACTTTAACATCGCCATCTTGATAAGACTTAGCGAGGTGTTCACATTTTACTACTAGGTGATTATTCATATCGTAAAACCTGTGCTGGTGCTAATTTCGCAGCGCGTCTAGCGGGATAAAAAGTGGCTAAATAGCTCATCGCAATACTTAACGTAAAGATCACACCTACTTGTAACCAAGAGACATCGACCGGTAACTGCATACCTGCAATAATTTGAATGCCAATCAGTGCTAATATTTCATTAATGTTTAGTGCAACAGCTAGACCAAGTAATACCCCAAGTACACTGCCAACTAAGCCATTGTATAAACCTTGTACCATAAATACCTGTAACACACCGTTGGGTGTTAAACCTAAGGTTTGTAAAATAGCAATTTCAGACTGTTTTTCAGATACCATCATGGTCAAAGCCGAGAGAATATTAAATACCGCAACTAAAATAATCAGTCCAAGTAATAAACTCATAATGCGCTTTTCCATTGCCACTGCAGAAAAGAGCGAACCTTGGGTATCTTTCCAATCTGCTACCTTCAGCGTTTTCAGCTCTGGCATGTCATTAATTAGGTCATCTAATTTAAATGGATCGGTTAAATACAGTGCAAATTCGTCAAAACTCGATGGTTTTATACGATTAAGTCTTAATAAGTTTGATGTACTCGTTAAAATTACCTGACTGTGAAACGCGCTGTTATCAAGCAGTACTGCAACGGTAAATAAACGTTGCGATGGCATACGTCCAACTGGGGTAAAGGTAGTGACACTCGGTAGCATTAAGCGAATTTTATCGCCGACAAAAACATTAAGCTCTGTTGCTAAGCGCCGCGTAATCGCTACCGAATATTTAGTGTTCGCCAATTGTTTAACGGTTTCACTATTAAGCATGGCTGTCAAAGGCGTGTCTTGGCTATCATCTATGCCATAAATTTTTGCCGCTAATAATTTAGTATTTGACACAACCAACCCTTCACTGCTTTTAAAACGTGATATTGAGGTAACATCTGAATGTGTTGCCAAGGTTTGATATAAGGGGTGGTTTTGCTTATCAGGTAGTGCAACAGATAAATGCGGCGTAATTTGAAGCATAGATTGCTTAAGTCGGTTCTCAAACCCGTTCATTACGCTGGTCACACAAATTAACGCAATAATACCAAGCGTAATACCCGCGATAGAGAAAAATGAAATAAAGGAGATAAAGCCGTTGCCCTTGGCTAATTTCGCATAGCGCATGCCAATAAACAAACTAACTGGCTGAAACATAGATTACTGATTGTTTAATAAGTGTAATTTTTTGGAAGTTTAACACTTATTAATAAGAAGTGTATTATTTTCTAGGCAATCTCAGAATAACAGATCTGATCAGTGAAATTTTTGCCATAATTCCAGCTAAGCTACTGTAACTATTTAAACAGTCTAGGTAGAATACCGCGTCTGCAATATAGGGGTATGCCTTTTGTTCGAGCGATTTAAGCACTTTCAACTCCGTGGTGACTTATTTGGTGGTGTCACTACTGCAATTATCTCACTACCACTTGCCCTAGCCTTTGGTGTGGCGTCAGGCGCGGGTGCCGAAGCCGGTATCTGGGGCGCTATTTTAGTGGGCTTATTCGCTGCACTGTTTGGTGGTTCTAACTCGCTCATTTCTGAGCCGACCGGTCCGATGACCGTGATAATGACCGCAGTACTCACTGCAATGATGGCCAAACATCCAGAGCAAGGCATGGCAATGGCCTTTACCGTGGTGATGATGGCCGGCGCATTTCAATTTTTACTTGGTTCATTAAAACTGGGTAAATACGTTACCTTAATGCCTTACAGTGTTATCTCCGGTTTTATGTCAGGCATTGGTGTTATTTTAATTATCTTACAATTAGCACCACTTTTAGGCCATCAAACGCCATCTGGTGGCGTAGTCGGCACGCTGACTGAACTCCCCAGTTTAATTTTCAATCTTCACTTTTCAGAATTATTTTTAGGTCTTGCAACGCTCGGTATCTTATTTTACTTCCCAAAGAAATACCGTAAATATATCCCCGCTCAACTCGTTGCACTTATCGCAATTACGCTTGTTTCCGTAATTTTATTTAGCGATGAATCGATTCGCCGTATCGGTGAAATTCCAACTGGATTACCTAATTTAGTATTCCCGACATTTACCGCCGACCAATTCGTTACCATGATCATTGAGGCCATGGTACTTGGCACACTTGGTTGTATTGATACCCTGTTGACTGCCGTAATCTCGGATTCATTAACGCGTCAAGAACACGATTCAAATAAAGAACTAAAAGGTCAAGGTATTGCTAACATGATCTCAGGTTTATTTGGCGCACTGCCGGGCGCAGGCGCAACCATGGGCACAGTTGTAAGTATTCAAGTGGGTTCTCGATCTCCTGCCGCGGCAATTATTCGCGCCGTTATTTTGATGCTTGTGGTATTAGTTGCGGGCAGTTTAATTGAGCCAATTCCAATGGCGGTGCTTGCAGGTATCGCGCTGTATGTTGGTATCTCGATTCTCGATTGGAGTTTTTTGCAGCGCGCACACAAAGCCAGCATGCAGCAAACCGCGATTATGTATGCGGTAATGCTATTAACTGTTTTTGTTGACTTACTTATTGCGGTTGGTTTGGGTGTATTTATCTCAAATATCATCGTGATTGAACGATTAAGTCGTGAGCAGGCAAAACAAGTCAAAGCTATTAGTGATGCTGATGACGATGATGTACCGTTAAATAAACAAGAGCGCGCAATTTTAGACAAAGCAAAAGGCAATATTCTGTTCTTTTACTTGTCGGGTCCAATGATTTTCAGTGTATCTAAAGCGATTTCTCGTCAGCATTCTTCTGTACATAAGTACAAAGCGATGATCCTAGATTTAAGTGATGTACCAATGATCGATATGACCGTTGGCCTCGCCTTAGAAAATGCCATTAAAGATGCTATAGAAGCACGCTGTGAAGTCTTTTTATATTGCCCAAATAATGATGCTAAACATCAACTTGAAAGGCTTGGCATTGATGAATTAATCGGTAAAGAGCGTTTTGTAAATACACGACTTGAGGCACTTAATCAGTCGTTAGAAGTTATCGAGAACGTGCCGTTCACCGGCAGCTAACTGAAAGTTAAATAAATTCTTTGCCTGAACTCCCCTGTTCGGGCTAAGATTATTTATTATTTAATTATTTACAATGCATATGTCCGACCTCATCGAACAATTTAATCAATACTTTCAAATCGAACACGCAATTAGCATTAACTTAGAACAGGTTAACGAAGATAAATTGCCTAGCGATGACAGTGACATAGACAGAATAATCCCACCGCTATTTAAACTAGCCAATGAAGTAAACGTGCTAGAGCAAACCGCCCTTCGCCCACTCAGACAGTTAGGTGATGTAGCAGATGATTTAGCGCAGTACCTTAAATTACAGTCACGTAAAATTGACCTTATTTTGTCGCATATATTAGCGACGGAAAATGAAGACGAAGCTCAGCTAGAAACGGTAAGTTTTGGTGGCAGCGGCTTTGTACTGCAAACAAACACTTCCTATACCCCCAACAGTTTTTTTCGGAGCAAACTGTTTTTAGCGGATGAAGCGGCAGCAGTGTTTTGCTTTACCCAAGTTGTGGATAGTGAACCGCACCAAGATGGATATAAGACACGATTTATATTCAGCCACATTCGAGAGCAAGATCAAGAGCTTATGGTTAGAGCAAGCCTGCATACACAAGCCAAAGTGTTAAAAAAGAAGCAATCAAAGAAAAACATCAATTAAACACTAATAAATAGTGTCGCCATTTGCTAATATTGGCCAAAATTACCCTTGTTAACTACTATGAACACTGTTTTTCCAGCTGAATGGGCATTGCAAGATGCCGTGCTTTTAACTTGGCCGCATAAAGATACTGATTGGGCCGATATTTTGCCTCAAGTTGAGCTCACCTACCTTGCTATCGCAAAAGAAATTCTGTCGCAGCAAGCACTTGTGATTGTTGCGCATAATGATGCGCTAAAACAACATATTAGTACGCTTTTTCATAGCAACGACCTAACACTAGACAAGGTCCATTTTGTTGTATGCCCAACTAATGATACGTGGGCGCGTGACCATGGGCCAATTAGCACATATCGTGGTGACACTCTTCATGCCCTTGATTTTACCTTCAATGGCTGGGGTAATAAGTTTCAATCAGAACTTGATAATGCGATTAATCAGCAGCTATTTAACACAGTATTAGCCAATAACGCTTCATCACAAAAAGTGCCGCTGGCACTCGAAGGTGGTGGTATTGAAAGCGATGGTAACGGCACACTGTTAACAACCAGCGAATGCTTATTAAACGACAATCGTGAAAACAATTTAAACAAAGCACAGCTAGAAGCAAAGCTAACGGAATTATTAGGCGTTAATCACTTTCTTTGGCTTGATCACGGTTACCTTGCAGGAGACGATACCGACAGCCATATCGACACGTTAGTGCGTTTTGCGCCAAATGATGCCTTAGTTTACGTTTCTTGCCCTGATCAAAACGATGAGCACTTTCAAGCGTTAGACGCAATGGCTAAGCAGTTACAGACATTCACTACAAAAAGTGGCGAGCCTTATACTTTGCACGCCTTACCTTGGCCACACGCGAAATACGATAACGATGGCGAGCGCCTTCCAGCAACCTATGCCAATTATTTAATTATCAATAACAAGGTATTGGTACCTACTTACCAAGATGCTAATGATCAAGCTGCACTTGATGTAATCGCAGCAGCCTACCCTCAACATCAAGTTGTTGGTATTGACTGTCTGCCATTAATTCACCAATTTGGCAGCTTACACTGTATTACCATGCAATTACCTTACGGTTTTTTACGGAGCTAATTATGTCTCAAACGATTAAAGTTGCGGCAATTCAACATTCAAATAGCGGTGATTTACAGCATAACCAAGACAAAACAGTACTTGGCATAAAAGAGGCCGCAAAAAATGGTGCCAAGTTAATTGTATTGCAAGAACTGCATCGCAGTCTTTACTTTTGCCAAGTCGAAAGTACCGATAACTTTGACTTAGCAGAATCGATTCCAGGCCCAAGTACAGCGCTTTACGGTGCCCTTGCCAAAGAGTTAAATGTCGTTATTGTTACCTCATTATTTGAAAAACGTGCAACGGGCTTGTATCACAATACCGCCGTTGTACTTGATACTGACGGTGAAATCGCGGGCACTTACCGTAAAATGCATATTCCTGATGACCCTGGCTTTTATGAAAAGTTTTACTTCACACCGGGCGATTTAGGTTTTCAACCAATCGAGACCTCAATTGGTAAACTTGGCGTGTTAGTATGCTGGGATCAATGGTTCCCTGAAGCTGCGCGTTTAATGGCAATGGCAGGTGCAGAGTTTTTAATTTACCCAACTGCCATTGGCTGGGATTTAGACGACGACAGTGCTGAACAACAACGTCAACTTGATGCTTGGGTTATTGCCCAGCGTGCTCACGCGGTATCAAATGGACTGCCTGTGATTGCCTGTAACCGCCAAGGCCATGAAGCCGATCCAAGCGAGCAAAGTAAGGGCATTCAGTTCTGGGGCAATAGTTTTATTACTGGTCCACAGGGCGAAATTTTGGCGCACGCGTCAAATAATGACGATGAAATCCTGTATGCCGATATCGATCGTGCACGCAGTGAATCCGTACGTCGTATTTGGCCGTATTTACGTGACCGTCGTATCGACCATTACCAAGATCTAACGAAATTATACCGAGATTAGTAAGGAGTGACATTAATGCAAAGTCAGTGGCTTAACTTACCCTGGATCAAAACCCAAAACGACAAAATTGCGTGGGGCAATTTAGCAGGTTCAGCCTTAAGTTTAGCAATTTCAGATGCGGTAAAAAGCCACGCTGGATTTAAATTAATTGTCACTCAAAACACGCAGCAGGCGCTTAAGCTTGAAGCTGAGCTAAATTACCTATTGCCAAGTATCCCAGTTAACTTATTTCCAGACTGGGAAACCTTGCCTTACGACCATTTTTCGCCGCACCAAGATATAATTTCCCAGCGCTTAAGCCTATTAAGTCAGCTTAGAAATCAGCATAATGGAGTGTTGATTGTGCCTATTGAGGGGCTTATGTTGCGTACCGCACCGTGTGAATTTATTTACGGTAAGGCAATCAAATATAAAGTTGGTGACACACTCGATAGCATGACGTTGCGCACCGCTCTCGAGTCGGTTGGCTATATCAACGTACAACAAGTAATGGCCCATGGTGAATTTGCGATTCGTGGTTCCATCATCGATCTATTCCCGATGGGCAGTAATACGCCGCTGCGTATTGATTTATTTGATGATGAAATTGACTCGATTCGCCAATTTGATCCGGAGACCCAACGCTCACGGGACAACATTCAAGAAATTGACTTATTGCCCGCGCACGAATTTGGTACCGACGAAGATGACATAGAGCGTTTTCGTATTAACTATCGTGAAACCTTTGGCATGGCGCATGAAAAAGGCTCTGTCTATTCACAAGTCAGCCAAGGTAGTTTACCCGCAGGTATTGAATATTATTTACCATTGTTTTTTGATAACACTGCAACCCTGTTTGATTATTTACCAAGTGACAACGTTATTTTTACCTTGGGCGATATTGAACACAGCTGCCGTGAAACTTGGCAAGATATTGAAAAACGCTTCGAAAATCGTAAAGTTGATCCATTACGCCCACTGCTCGAACCGTCAAAGCTTTATCTTAATGTAGAAAACTTATTTTCTGCGCTAAATGGTTCCCCGCGCGTTGCGCTCTCTCAAGCAATGCTTGGTACGAAAGCAGGCAATAGCAATATCGCCCTTGATGCAGTGCCTGATATCCGTGTAAACCATCAACTTAAGCAGCCGTTTGAACACGTCTTAAACTACATTAGCGCGTTAAAAAGTAATAACACGCGTATTTTATTTTCAGTAGAAAGTGACGGCCGCCGTGAATCATTATTAACCTTGCTGAAACCAACTGGGTTAAAGCTTTCAGAGTTCGAGTCTATTGATCAATTTGTAGCAGCAAACAGTGATGTTGGCTTAATTGTTTCACCGCTTGAGCAAAGCATTCACCTTACTACGCAGAACTTATGCATTATCACTGAGCAAGAGCTGCTTGGTGTAAAAATATCTCAAAGACGCCGTCGCAAACATAAATACGAAGTCAGTCAAGACTCAATCATTCGTAACCTTGCTGAACTGCAAATTGGTCAACCCATAGTACATTTAGATCACGGTGTCGGCCGTTACCAAGGGCTAGAAACCATTGACGCCGGAGGTGTCAGTACTGAGTTTGTTACCATTCATTATTTAAACGACGCGAAGCTTTATGTGCCTGTGGCATCACTGCATTTATTATCGCGTTATTCAGGTGGCGACTTAGAAACTGCTCCACTCAATAAACTGGGCTCCGAAGCGTGGGAAAAAGCCAAACGTCGTGCCGCCGAAAAAGTCCGCGATGTTGCCGCTGAATTACTTGATATTTATGCCCAGCGCGAAGTTAAGCCAGGTCACGCATTTAACCATGACAGCAGCGCTTATCGCCAATTTGCCGATAGCTTTCCGTTTGAAGAAACCGATGACCAACAAAATGCCATTGGTGCCGTGCTGAATGATATGCAAAAAGCGCAAGCAATGGATCGTTTGGTGTGCGGTGATGTTGGCTTTGGTAAAACTGAAGTTGCAATGCGCGCCGCGTTTGTCGCAGTAAACGACTCTAAGCAAGTTGCAGTTTTAGTGCCAACTACCCTGCTCGCTCAACAGCATTTTGAAAACTTTAAAGACCGTTTCGCCAACTCTGCCGTTGAAGTCGCCTTATTGTCGCGATTTAAAACCGCCAAAGAGCAAAAACAAACGCTTGAAGGCTTAGCCGAAGGTAAAATTGATATTGTTGTTGGAACACATAAATTACTGCAGCAAGACATAAAGTTTGATGATCTTGGCTTACTGATTGTTGATGAAGAACACCGTTTTGGCGTACGCCAAAAAGAAAAAATTAAGTCGTTACGTGCTGATGTTGATATTTTAACGCTCACCGCAACGCCAATTCCGCGTACGCTGAATATGGCAATGAGTGGCATGCGCGATTTATCAATTATTGCCACCCCACCGGCTAAACGGTTAGCAGTCAAAACCTTCGTTCGTCAAAACGACGATGAACTGATTAAAGAAGCAATCATTCGTGAAATTAAACGCGGTGGTCAGGTTTACTTCTTACATAACAATGTTGAAACCATCGACAGCTTTGCGAGCGACATTGCTACATTAGTACCTGAAGCAAATGTTCAGTACGCCCACGGGCAAATGCGCGAGAAAGAACTCGAATCATTAATGTCGGATTTTTATCACCAAAAATTTAACGTGTTGGTGTGTACCACGATTATTGAAACTGGTATTGATATTCCAACCGCAAATACCATTTTGATTGATAGAGCCGACCGTTTTGGCCTTGCACAATTACACCAATTACGTGGCCGCGTTGGTCGAAGTCATCACCAAGCCTACGCTTATTTACTGACACCAAATGAAAAACTGATCAGTAAAGATGCAAAGAAACGTTTAGAAGCGATTTCATCACTTGAAGATCTTGGTGCTGGTTTTACTTTAGCAACGCACGATTTAGAAATTCGTGGTGCGGGTGAACTATTAGGTGATGAGCAAAGCGGTCAAATTGAGAGCATTGGCTTTAGCTTGTATATGGAAATGCTCGACCAAGCTGTTGAAGCATTAAAACAAGGTAAAGAGCCAAGCCTTGATAATTTATTGCGTAAACAAAGCGACGTTGATTTAAAAATTCCTGCGCTTATTCCAAACGACTACATTCATGATGTAAATACACGCTTAAGCATGTACAAACGTATTGCAAGTTGCACCGATAAAGATGCAATGGATGAATTGTCAGTTGAATTAATTGACCGATTTGGTTTACTACCAGAAGCGTTGCAAAACCTATTTGCAATTCAACAACTCAAAATTACAGCCTCAAGCCTTGGTATAACTAAGATTGATGCCAATATCAAAGGCGGTTATTTTGAATTTGGCCAAGATACTAAAGTCGATCCAAGCTTTATTATTGGATTACTGCAATCCAATCCGCAATTTTATAAGATGGAAGGCGCCAGTAAATTGCGCTTTATGATTGAAGAAAAGAATAACCAAGAGCGCTTAAAGCTCGTTACTGCAATGCTAAGAGACTTTGCCCAAAAGGTTGTAAAATAATGATAATAAAATATGTTTTGCCGTTAAGCCTGCTTAGCGCAAGTTTTATGGCCAGCGCCAATTTACGTTGGTTTGATATTGAATTGATCTTTTTTGAAAGACCCACCGACAGCGAATTAAAAGAAGATCTTTCAGCCGAAGACTTCCCAGCGATTAACTACACTAACAGTAAAGACATTATCGCTGAAGCCTATCAAGAACTGCAAAATGTGAAATATAAAGAATGCATGGGTATCGAAGTCGATAATGAAAATGGCGACCAGATTGACGGCCTTGACCAGCCTGCCATTAGTAACGATGACGTTATTGAAGCGTTTGAGACATCATCACAAATTAATAACGATGATGAACTTGATAACTTAGCGCAGCTTGAGTGCCAACGTTATAGCAATGTAGCCGAATTAGAGGCGTTACCGCTTACCCCAGATGCACTGACGTTCGAACACACCGATTACATTTACTTGTTATCAAAAGAGCAGCTAGAGCTTAACGAAACCGTAAGCCGCTTAAAACGACGTGGCTTAACGCCGTTATTGCACACCGGTTGGCGCCAACCTGAAAGTAATATTCGTAACGCGACACCTATGTACTTGTATGGTGGAAAGAACCTATCGGCAGTTATTAATAGATCAGAAAATGAGAAATCACTTGAACAAATACTTAATGAATATACGCGATTTGGACAAAGCGAGGCAATTGATTTAAATGGCGTGCCGCAAAGTTCAGACATAGATGCGTTTCCAAACGATATTGTTAACAACGTTGAACCGTTCGAAAACACTCCTAGCCCGCTTTTAACTGAACAAACATGGCAGCTACAAGGCAAATTTAAAGTATTTATTCGTCGCAATTATCTCAATATTGAAGCCGATTTTGATCTTAACGAGTTAGTGGAACAGACCGTTGACAACATCAACTTTACAGATGGTGACAATGGCTTAGCTTTGCAACAACTCACTGAAACTGTATTAAAAACCGAACGATTTTCACAATTCCGTCGTGTGATAAGCTCCGAAATACATTATTTCGACCATCCAAAGCTCGGCATTATTATGCAAATTCGTCGTTATAACCATTAAGGACTTTGTCTTATGAAAAAATTATTTATTACTGCTGCTGCACTACTTACGTTAACTGCATGTTCAAAAGTGACCTTAGAAAACTACGAAAAAATTAAAGTAGGTCAAGACAAGCAAGAAGTTGAAGCGATCCTTGGCAGCGCATCACAATGTGAAGAAAAAACCATGCACACAGACTGTACTTGGGGCAATGACAGCACAAACATTAAGGTAACCTTTGTAGGCGGTAAAGTAACCCTTTACTCAGAGAAAGGCCTTTAATCGCTTATTGCCGATACCGTAAAAAAGCCGAGCTATCTCGGCTTTTTTTATTTTTAAATAACGCTAAGTTTAACTAATACTAAGCCGTAATTACCGCACAAACATATTTATTATTAAGCTAAGTGCATTCACATCTAACTGTTCTGAATACATATTTTTATGTGCGAGAAGCATCGCATAAATATTCAAATTGGTATAAGTTGTACCTTGATTTAACGCAAAGCTTGTACAGAAACTTATGAATATTCGCAATATTGACCTAAATCTGCTGGTATATTTAAACGTCTTATTAGAAGAACGAAGTGTTTCACGCGCTGCAAACAAGCTTGCTTTAACACAGCCAACGGTCAGTGCTGCATTAAAACGACTACGTGAATATTTCTCTGATCCTTTATTGGTTCGCACCGCAGGTGGCATGCAACCAACTGAAAAAGCATTAGCACTAAAACCGCAGATCAATGAGTTTATTCGCCTCAGTGAATCGATCACCCAATCCGACAGTCAATTTGACCCGGTTACTGCGCAACACACCTTTAAAATTTTAACCAACGATTATATTGAAAGCTGTTTACTGTTTCCGTTTATAGCGAAAACCGCTGAGTGTTATCCGAATATTAGCTACAACATTACGTCCCCTGGCGACAGTTCACTTGGTGAATTGCAAGAAGGCAGTGTTGATATCGCAATTAACCGCTTTAAACAAGCGCCGACGTCATTTCATCAAAAACGATTATGGCGCGATAATTTTAGGGTGATCTGTCATCAGGATAATCCGTTTGCACAAATGCCAAGTCTTGATAGCTATTTAACACAGCCTCATATTTGGGTGAGTCGCAGTGGTATTATCAGTGAAAACCGCATTTCAAAAGATAGTCATCCCAGTAAGCTTGGCGAGCTTGACGAAGCCCTTTGGCAGATGGAAAAAAAGCGTAATATTCAAATTTTTACCCGTCATTTTCAAGCACAAGCGTTAATCACCGGAAGTACAAGTTTACTGCTTACTATTCCTAACCGCTTGGCATTGGCGAGTTTTCAAAACGAACCATTGGTTACCCTGCCATTGCCATTTCAAATGGTGCCGCAAGAAATCAGCATGGTTTGGAGCCCCATAAAGCACTACGATCCTGCGCACACTTGGCTGCGCCAGCAACTGACAGAGTTTGCATCGAGTTTACCGAGTTAAACTTAGGTTTAGCACCGCAATATAGACAACATCTATATCAATAATTGAATTATTCAATTTTTAAATTTTGATTAGGTTAGTTACTCTTTTTGTTAAGGCAAATGCCAATTTATCAACAAAAACGAGGAACATTACAATGAGCTCAGGTCAATTTCATAAACATCAATTCTTATACATCGAAGAAAACTTATTTAACCAGCTAACAGCAACTTACCATTTAGATAATGCAGAATGTCAGGCGCAGTTTATCGAGAATTACATCAAACTATTAAAAGAATTTGGTGGCAAAATCAGAAAAGCGATTACTAAGCCGTGCGAACACACGATTAGCAATGAATCACTCTGTGAACTTGCAAGCGTTACAACACCAAGCATTACGGCTCGCCTGTTGGCTGGTGAAACATTAGAAATTAAAGATAAATACAGCTGTCCCACGCCAACGTTAGTATTTGCAGCTTTTATTGCTGCCGCAGGTAATGCGCAAGTCGTTGATGTTAAGAATATTGATGCAGCGCTGCTGTCGGTATATCAACAATGCGTTGATTACTTGCGACCGCTTTATCAATCACAACTAAAACTATCAGCCTAATGTTAAGGCTAATGTTTCTTGAAATTGCTTAAAGGATATCGTGTTATCCTTTAAGCTTTTTTCCGCCTCAAATAAACCCTTTGTTAGATAGTTAGCCGCTTCTAAACAACCCAAATGATAAAACAGCGAAACAACTGCATTTATCAGTGCAACTGGGGTTATCTCATCACTACCCACTAAACTGTGCAACGGTCCGTGTTTTGGTTCAAAAATACAGATGTCATTGCCAAAATTAGTTTGGCTTACCTTGTTTATTTGCCCTAAACTACCCGTAAAATATTCATTTAAAATGGTCGCTAAATAGTTCGCTGAAATATAAATGGTATCGCCCTGCTCTGTGCGGTTTTGCGTGAAAAACTGCAGCAAAGAGCACACATCAATTGCAATATCATCAACATATTTTGGCAATGAATCATCGTCTGAGTTTTGACTGTAACGCTTGATTGAACTGAGCGCCCAACGCACAACACTGCCCTCAGAAATCGGTAAACTATTGGCATGGTGCACTATAGTAATGTTTTTAATATTGCGCGATTTTGCGAGCTCAGTTGCAGAAGATAGCAACATATCTACGCCACTTTCTGAAATATACTTAAGTGCCATTACACTTTTTTCTGCCAGTGGCACCTTATTGACACCTAGCTCTTCTTTTAAAAATGTCGCAAGTAAATTGCCATCAAATGAATCCGTTTGCCACTCAAGCTTTATCGGTAAATCTTCACTGTTATCGCGCAAAACATAAAGAGAATTACCATTATGTGATACATATCGTGTATACGACGCGCGCAATCCAAGTTCGTGGCGTAGCGCAACATTAAGGGATTTAAAACCATAACCTATCGGTGCGGTAATAGGCCCTATTAATGCGCATTTGTATTGTTCAATTACATTCAATGTTTCTTCAGGAAACCAATCACCTTGATACTGCGCTGCGGCTTTCTCACCGCAAAGTACAGCTTTCCAAATAATTCTACGCTGCTCGCCATAGCACTTTTTAAGCACCTGATCAGCGACGGCACGGGCATAGCTCATTAACTCTGGGCCTACACCATCACCTTCAACATAAGGTACACAAAATTCTTGATTGGACTGGATTGTCATAGTGTGGTTGATTGATTTATTTTCCTACACTATGACAAATATGTAAGCTTAGGTTCAAGCTTTATAACTAAAGTGTTGATAAAACCTTAGTAACATGGCTTTGTCGTGCTCAGCGAGGTGCAACTTTTGGCCAAGTTTATCAATCAATTTAATCACCTTGTTAATGTAGGCAGCATACCCTGCTTTCACTACACAGTTTTCAGGCATGTAAAATACTAAATAGGCGTTACTGTTGATGTAGTCGTCGTCAATTAATTGGATCACTTCATGTTCTGTATTGCCAAAATTTAAACTCACTAGCTCACCGTTTTGATTAGCACTGCCTGAGACTAAGTTTGACTTAACAACCGGGTAGCGATTCGATGCAACATAGGCTAAATGACTGATGCCAGCTTCTTGTGCAAGTTGAATAAGCAAGTGTGATACTTCACCATGTATCTGACTGACATCGTATTCATGATTCAGCACTTTTTCACTCAGTAGCTCACTAAAATTGGCTTTTACCACGATAAAGGCTTTACTGTTGCGCTCTTGCGGCAAGGTTAAACCAGAGCTTTCATAACGTTTTTCAATAACACGAAAACCATGAGCTTTCGATTGGGTAGCCGAAGAGTGCTTTTCAAGTCCGAAACTAATGTGTTGGTGATCTTGTAGTTTAATTGCATCAACAAAGCTAAACGCCGCTTTAATCTCATTTACCAACATCACAACTTTTTGATGAAATAACGCTGCATTTTCACGTAAATTTTCGCCGGTAGCGAAACACACTAAGCGAAAAGAGTGGATTGCGTTTGCATCGTCTGCACATACACCCACCACGCCTTTACTTTTTTCTGGGTTGTAGTAAACGATGTGCTGCTCATTAGTGGTGTTAATTTCATTATCAACACCATAACGTACTCGGATAAACTTGTTTGACGCAATCAAGGCAACAAAATCTATCTCATGGTTTGCGACAATACGTCTTACCTTGTTAAGCAATAACGAAAGTAATTCTTTTGGCGATGGGTTAAGTGTTTTGTCAGATAATTGTGCAACAAGCGCGTCATTTACCGCGATCTCCGCGATCACATACTGATTATCCCTTGAATCAGCCGGTACATAAACGCGATTATCTTGCTGCTTATTACGACTAATTAAACTTCTATTCCTGATGATTCCCATGTGCTTTCAACTCAATTGTGGATTTGCCGAGAGCTTAGGTGGGTTTAATGACAATTAGTTTGCAGTTTAGTGACAGGTAAATTAAATAGACGAGAAATGCATTCTTGAAGTAGTTTACAACGCATTTTATTCGATAATTAATGTCAAATATTACATTTGAATGACATCACAATGATCGTTTTGTGAATAAAAAAGCCGCAGGTTATTAACCTGCGGCTTTATCGCTAATTATTCTTAAATTAGAACTTAACGTTTACACCAGCGAAGAAACGACGACCAAGTACATCGTACGTGTACGGGTCAGTGTTTGAATCGTTGTTACCTGTGTAGTAAGGCGCTTGCTTATCAAATAAGTTGTTTACGCCAGCTTGTAATGACACAGTGTCATTAAGCATGTAAAAACCGCTGATGTCGTGGTAAACCACAGTACCAACACTTGGTACTAAACATTTTGCGTCTGCTTTTTGACATGAGTAGTCATCAACACCATCGATCATACGCGCTTCGTACTGTGCATCCCAGTTGTCGCCAGACACTTTAAGGTTTAAGTTAGTTTTTAGCTCTGCGTAGCTACCTAGACCCGAAGTGATTAGGCCTGCGTAATCTACGCTGCCTGCGCCTGCCGATTCAACTGTGTATTCGTCTAGAATTGTTACATCTAGACCAGTACGCCAAGCTAAACCAAGTGCGTCGAATGTATACTTGAAGTTTACATCGTAACCTTTAGTGTGCTCAGTACCAATGTTTTTAAGTTGGTTGTTAAACGTTACACGACGTGTTTTGTCGTTATATTTAACAGATGCGAACTGACATAGTGCTAAATCGTTATTAACGTTTTGACCTGTCGCATCAAGACATGTTTCAACAATGTATTGCTCGTTTTCACGTGCGATTGCGTTTTCAATTTCGATATCAAAGTAATCAACCGTCATTGAGAAACCGTCTAACCAAGATGGTGCATATACAAAACCAGCTGTTAGTGTGTCAGCTTGTTCTGGTGTTAGGTTTTCGTTACCACCAACCGTTACTTCAGCTTGCTTTTGAGCATATGGTAAATCAATTTGCTCAAATGACGGACCTTGACCTGCATATAGTTCGTTAACTGTTGGTGCACGGAAAGCGGTTGAGCGTACTGCACGAGCCATAAACTCATCATTTACACGCCATGTTAAACCTAGTTTCCACGTTTCGTCAGAACCGAATGTGCTGTAATCGAATGCACGTACTGCTGCACTTAAATCAACCATTTCTGCAAACGGTGCGTCAGCTAGAAGTGGTACTGCTAATTCAACGTAAGCTTCATTTACGTCAAAACGGCCGCCTGTAGGATCAACGCGAGGGTCGTTAGCTAAACCTTGTGATGTAAGTGAATCTGGCACATACCATGCTTTTTCTTCACGGTGCTCGATACCTGCAGCAAAACCTACGTAACCTGCTGGTAATTCCATTACTTCGCCGTTTAAACCAGCTGAAAGAACTAATAACTGGCTACCACCTGAGTTGTTTTCAGTGTAGTTGTAAGGCTTTAAGTTCTCTTTTGACCAGTCGCCTTGATCTAATGGGTTGAATTCTTGCTTGCTGATAGCGTCTTGAATTGAGCCCATGTTTAGTAAGTTTGTAGCGCGGTCAACTGAGTCGTTACGACCGAATACAACTGACGTATCCCAGCCCCAACCGTTATCGAATTCACCGTTTAAGCCAATTACTGCGCGAACTGTATCAACAACTTGCTCGTAACCACGAGGACCAACGTCAGTCATACGACGGCCGTAAGAGATCTCCTCACCATCAACTACACCGTGAGATAATAGTGAATCACCCATTGCGTCAGCATCGTATTTAAAATCAAACCATACTGGCTGTGGTGCCATTTGCTGATCTGACCAACGCTTTGAGTAAGTGAATTCAGTTACTAAACGTGTATCGTCAGTTAGGTCAAAGTTACCAACACCCGTTAGGTTTAAACGACGCATTGGCGTATATAAATAGCTCGCCTGTGAGAAGTTATACGCATCGTTTTCAGTTACATAGTCATGCCAGCTGCCGTCTGCGTTACCTTGAAGATCAGCAGTGTCACCCCATACGCGACCGAACGGTGAGTAAGGAGAACCACCACAGTAGAAGCTACCATTGTCGAAATCTTCTTCGATTGGACAATCAGAGAAATCGCGGTCCGCTTGAGACGCATCGCCACGGTCTGTGTATTGTAAGCCAATTACCACGTTACCGCGGTCAAAGCTTGAACCCATTGTGATATCAAATGATGTTTCGTCTGCATCGCCCTCACCGCTAATCGCGCCGTTAAGGTTCATATCTAGACCTTCGAAATCATCTTTTAAGATAATGTTTACAACACCCGCTACTGCGTCAGTACCGTATACTGCTGAAGCACCATCTTTTAGTACTTCAACCTGTTTGATCATTGACACTGGGATTGTGTTTAAATCAACGGTTGATGCAGCACCTGTACCTGAGTTGATCATACGACGACCATTAACAAGTACTAATGTACGTTGTGCACCTAAACCGCGTAAATCAACACGCGCATTACCACCAGAACCATTGTTTACTGCTGGGTTAGTCATTGCACCGCTTGCAGCAGTCATTTTTTGTAAAACGGCATCAATTGACGCTGCGCCAGAGGCACGAATTTCATCAGCACCAATCACTGTTACCGGGCTTGCTGTTTCCATATCAGTACGTTTGATACGTGAACCTGTTACTTCGATACGTTCTACAGCACTTGCTGACGTTTCTTCAGCTGCTACAGCATTATGAGCAGAGAATAGTGGAACTGCTGCGGCAATCGCTAAGCCCAATTTAGTTTTATTCATAATAAACCTTTATTAGTTGTCTAACCCTTTAGTTGAAAGCACTTCAACTAAGTGAATAACTTGTTGCATTACCCACTTTCAGATACAGATTGTTGTTCCTAAATTGACGCTAGAAACATGGCTTCGGATATAAAACCAGGGAGAAATCTGAAAACGGATGCAGCAAACTAGGCTTGTGAAAATGAATGAAAACTGAATGCGAGTTCAGCTTTTGTTCAAGCATAAAAAACGGCGCTTAGGATGCGCCGTTTGTTACTATTAGATTAACAGAAATAACATCTGTACCGCTTATTTATCAGCATGTTACACACTAATAACGTGCTTTTATTGATACTCGTTTTCGTGCGTTACCAGATGTAATCAATTGTAACCAAGCTACATCTGTAGACGCTCAGTTAAGCATTTGTTACGACAAAGTTGAGAGTTGCTGTTTTTTCACGCTGGCTTGAAACATCACGGTAACGTAGCTGAATTTGCCACACCATTTCGCGCTTGCTACATACCCCAACCATGCCCATGGCGTGATAAGTTGAGTCATCTTTTTGCGAAAAAAATAATGGGATTTTTCCCATATACATATTTACCCCTTCAATATGCGCGTCGATGATGTCAATTTTATTACGCGGGGTAAAAACAATCTCAAACTCGGTTTCTGGTTTGACGGTTTGTTCATTAATTTTGAGCTCAGAAGAGTTTATGTGTTGCTCTTTACTCGGTGCTTTTTGTGAACGACTAAACTCACCACAGCTTGTTAAAATTAGTGCTGTAAAAATGATGGTTAAAATGCGCATTAATTTCTCTTCAATAACGGGCGTTTGTAAGATGGCCGCGAATTTAGACTAAATTTGCACAAAAATAAATCACCCTCACCGAGAATATTTGATTGAAGTCATAATTTTGGGCAAATGCGCTATCTTTTTAAAAGCAAAAATTTTATTATTTCTCATGCAAAAAAAGAGTTTTACTGGGTTTGTTTTCTTGCCAGCTTAATCTTTGACTTTAGTCGTACAAAAAAGTTCGAGTTAGTAAGGTAACGAATTTGGTAAATATTTTAGAGGCCCCATTTCTTTAATTAGAACTGGGAAATTCATTTCTTATTGCAATTTATTGCAGCGGAAACCGGAAAATGAGCCAAACAACAGTAGCATCACAAACAGAATACAACTATAAAGTTGTACGCCAATTCGCCATTATGACGGTGATTTGGGGCATTGTTGGCATGGGTGCCGGGGTTTTCATCGCAGCTCAGCTAGTATGGCCTGCGTTAAACTTTGACATTCCATGGTTAACTTACTCTCGACTTCGTCCGTTACATACGAACGCAGTTATTTTCGCATTTGGTACAAGTGCACTATTTGCAACGTCTTACTACGTTGTACAACGTACCTGTCAAACGCGTTTATTCTCAGACAAGCTTGCAGCATTTACCTTTTGGGGTTGGCAACTTGTTATTGTATTAGCAGCAATTACACTGCCTCTTGGTTTCACAAGTGGTAAAGAGTACGCTGAGCTAGAGTGGCCAATCGACATCCTAATTACGGTTGTTTGGGTTGCTTATGCGGTTGTATTCTTTGGTACCTTAATCAAGCGTAAAGTGTCGCATATTTATGTTGCTAACTGGTTCTATGGTGGTTTCATTATCACTGTTGCTGTTTTACACATTGTAAACAGCATGGCAATTCCAGTTTCCCTAACTAAGTCGTACTCAATCTACGCGGGCGCAGTAGATGCCATGGTGCAATGGTGGTACGGTCACAACGCAGTAGGTTTCCTACTGACAGCTGGTTTCCTAGGTATGATGTACTACTTCGTTCCTAAGCAAGCTGGCCGTCCAGTTTACTCTTACCGTTTATCGGTAGTTCACTTCTGGGCACTAATTTCGCTTTATATTTGGGCAGGTCCTCACCACCTACACTACACTGCTCTACCTGACTGGACTCAGTCTTTAGGTATGGTTATGTCAGTAATTCTATTTGTACCATCATGGGGTGGTATGATTAACGGTATCATGACGCTATCTGGCGCATGGCATAAACTTCGCCACGATCCAATTCTTCGTTTCTTAGTTGTTTCACTATCTTTCTACGGTATGTCAACATTCGAAGGCCCAATGATGGCAATTAAATCTGTAAATGCACTATCTCACTACACTGACTGGACTGTTGGTCACGTACACTCAGGTGCATTAGGTTGGGTTGCAATGGTATCAATCGGTGCGGTTTATCACTTAATCCCTAACCTATTTGGTCAAGCTCGCATGTACAGTACTAAGCTTATCAACACACACTTCTGGTTACACACAGTAGGTGTTGTACTGTACATCGTTGCAATGTGGATTTCAGGTGTAATGCAAGGTCTAATGTGGCGTGCAGTTAACTCTGACGGTACATTAATGTATAGCTTTGTTCAGTCACTTGAAGCATCGTATCCATTCTACTTCATGCGCTTTGTAGGCGGTGTATTCATCGTTGTTGGTATGCTAATTATGTTATACAACGTTGTTAAAACTGTTGCAGCTGAAAAAGGTGCATTGCAAGCTGAAGCTCAGCCTGCTTAAGGAGTAATGTATGAGCCAGAATAATTCACAAAACAAACACGAGATTGTTGAAAAGAACGTTGGCCTAATGGCTATCCTAACGGTTTTCGCAATCAGCTTTGGTGCACTTGTGGAAATTACACCACTAATGTTCCAAGAAGATACGACAAAACCTGTAGATGGCTTACGTCCGCTAACAGCGTTAGAAATGGAAGGTCGTGATATCTACGTGCGTGAAGGTTGTTACAACTGTCACTCACAAATGATCCGCCCATTCCGTGACGAAGTTGAGCGTTACGGCCACTACTCGGTAGCGGGTGAAAGCGTTTGGGATCACCCATTCCAGTGGGGTTCTAAGCGTACTGGTCCAGATCTAGCTCGCGTAGGTGGTCGTTACTCAGACGATTGGCACTATGCTCACTTGGTAAACCCACGTGATGTAGTTCCAGAGTCAAACATGCCAGGTTACCCTTGGTTAGCGACAAACAAAGTTGACACAACGCATACACTTAAGAAATTACAAGTGTTCCGTGACAACTTTGGTATTAGCCAAGAAGCGTATCCAGGTCGTGGTTACGGCAGTGATGAAGAATTACAAGCTGATGTTAAATCTATTGAAGGTAAAACTGAAATGGAAGCGCTTATCGCGTATCTACAGCAGCTTGGTACTCACTTAAAGTAAACCACTATGGATTACGGCACATTCAGAGGCATATTTACTCTGGTATTATTAGTACTTTTTATTGCCATTGTATGGTGGGCTTACAGCAAACGTTCTAAAAAGAACTTTGATGAAGCAGCAAACGCGATTTTCGAAGACGAAAACGTACATAACAATACAGTTGGCGAAAAGGAAAAAAAGGAGTCTGAGAAATGACTACGTTTTGGAGCATTTGGGTTATTGTATTAACCATAGCATGCTTAGCAATCTGCTTCGGACTACTAGTTTGGAACTTAAAGAACTACGTAGGCGTTGAAGAAAATGAAACATGTGGCCACGAATTCGATGGTATCGAAGAGATAAACAACCCACTACCTAAGTGGTGGACAATTATGTTCTTCGCAACCTTCGTATGGGGCGTTGTATACCTTATCCTTTATCCGGGTATGGGTAACTTTAAAGGTGTTTTAGACTGGACGAGTTCAAACCAAGGTGTTTTGAATATCCAAGAGTCGAAAGACGCTGTAATAGCTAACGCAGACAAACGCGTACAGCTTGATAAAGAAATGGAAGCTGCAGAAGAGCGTTTCGGCCCGGTATTCCAGCAATTCGCAAAACAAGATATTAAAGATCTTGCGACTAACGAAGAAGCACTAGAAATCGGTCAACGTTTATTCTCGCAAAACTGTGCACAGTGTCACGGCTCTGATGCACGTGGCGGCCAAGGCTTCCCTAACCTAACGGATAACGATTGGTTATACGGTGGTTCACCTGAAGCTATCAAACAAACACTTCTTCACGGTCGTGTTGCTGCAATGCCTGCGTGGATTGATGCACTTGGTGAAGATGGCGTTAAAGAAATGACAGCTTATGTACTAAGCCTTTCTGGTCGTACTGTTAACCAAAAAGATGCAGCTGCAGGCCAAGCTAAATTTGCAATGTGTGCTGCGTGTCACGGTATGGACGGTAAAGGTAACTACGCGTTTGGTGCACCTAACCTAACAGATAATGTTTGGTTATACGGTGGTTCACAACGCGCGGTTGAAGAAACGCTTCGCAATGGCCGTGCCGGTGTAATGCCAGCGTGGAAAGATATCCTAGGCGAAGATAAAGTACATATCTTAACAGCGTACGTATACAGCTTATCTCAAGATAAGTAATTGATTAGTTAAACTTAACGCGTTATTTAAACTAATTTTAAAATTGCGTTAAGAGTACGAATCTAGATCAAAAAAGCTCCCAATCGGGAGCTTTTTTTTACCCTTTTCACACCACATCAAGTAGAATAACGCCACATTTGATTTAACGATTATTCACTATGTCTACAACCCCTTGGTATAAACAATTTTGGCCTTGGTTTATCATCTTTGTACCAGCGAGTGCCGTTATCGCATGTATTACCCTGCTTTTTTATATGTCTGACAAAGGGCCTTCAATGGTTGTTGACGACTACTACAAAAAAGGCAAAGCAATTAACTTAGAACTCTCTAAGTTTGACCGTGCTAAAGCACTTTACTTGCACGCAGACCTGACCGTTAGTAACGGTGTTGTTACCGTTAATTTCACAAAGGGCGACTCACTTAAGCCAGCAGCACTAAAAGTATCGTTTTATCACACCACATTAAAAGATAAAGACGTTGACTTAATGCTAGCACCTAACGCCAACGGTGCGTATTCAAGCGTTACAGACGAATTGCTTGATGCACGCTACACGGTATTTATTGAACCGATTGGTGGCGAATGGAAATTAAAGGAAAACATAAAACTACCTTACGACAGCGCATTTAAGATTAAGCCAGAATATAAGTAACCTATGTCTAAAAACTGTTTTCATTGCTTAGAGCCTATTCCAGCAGGTATTTCATTAAGCATTACCTTTGAAAATGACGAAAAGCCGATGTGTTGTTTGGGCTGCCAAGCAGTTGCCGAGGCGATTATCGACCAAGGTATGTCGGATTATTACAAATACCGCACCGACAGCGCAGGTAAAGTTCAAGAACTTGTGCCGGAACAGATTAAAATGTTCCAAAGCTACGATGATGAAGATATTCAGTCAGAATTTCTCACCAAGCAAGGTGATATCGCAGAAATCTTGCTGAGTGTCGAAGGCATTAGTTGCGCGGCATGTGCTTGGCTTATTGAAAAACAGTTACTTAATCTAGGTCACGTGGTGCGTGTTGATGTAAATACATCAACCTATCGCGCCATGGTAAAATGGGATCAGTCTAACCTAAAACTCAGTACCATTATTGAGTCATTGGCACGCATTGGTTACCGTGCCTACCCCTTTCAACAAGATCACGAAGAGCAACAAAAGCGACAAACAGCGCAATCCTATGTGCGCAGGTTAGGTGTCGCTGGCCTGATGACCATGCAAGTCATGATGTTCGCTTTTGCCATGTACTTTGGTATGTTCTCAGGAATGGATGAAGGCTTTGAACAATACTTCCGTTGGATCAGCTTAGTGCTTGCCACACCGGTTATTCTCTACTCTGCCCTACCATTTCTTACGTCAGCTATTCGCGGTTTAAAAGCCAAGCAACTGAATATGGACTTACCGGTATCACTTGCTATTTTTGGTGCGTATGGTGCAAGTTGCTGGGCAACCGTGTTTGAAACTGGCGAAGTGTATTTTGAATCTATCTGCATGTTTACCTTCTTATTATTGTTAGGTAAATATCTAGAATTCCGCGCCCGATTAAAAGCCTCTGAGTTTACTGCCAACTTGCAAAAACTGTTACCGCTTACCGCCCGTTTAGTAAATGATGAAGAAGAAATCATTGCGGCAAAACGTCTTAAATTAAACGACAAAGTGATGATCAAAGCAGGTGAAACAATCCCTGCGGATGGTATTTTAATTGACGGTAAAACGTCTGTTGACGAAGCAATGATGACAGGCGAACACGCCGCCGTTGCAAAAACGGTTGGCGACCAAGTTTATGCCGGCACGGTCAATCATGATGGCGTTATTAGCATTGAAGTTAACCAAATTGGGCAAGACACTCTTATCAATCAGATAGTCCGCCTGCAACATCAAGCGCTCACTTCGCGCCCTAAAATCGCAGAAATTACCGATAAAGTGGCGCAATGGTTTGTGGCATGTTTACTTGTATTTGCATCGATTACCGCTTTTTCGTGGTACCACATCGAACCAGAACATGCGTTTTGGGTGACCATCGCAGTACTGGTAGCTACCTGTCCATGTGCTCTGAGTTTAGCTATCCCCACAGCACTTACCTGTGCTGTTGCCAAACTCACCCAGCAAGGAGTACTAATTAAACGCTCCCACGTGCTCGAAACCTTAACTAAGGTTACTGATATTGCGTTTGATAAAACGGGTACGTTAACCGAAGGTAAATTCACCTTACTTGATACCAAATTGTTTGATGACAGCGTGTCATTAGAACAGGTTTACGCGCTGGCAAAAACCTTGGAAACCTATTCAGAGCACCCTATTAGTAAAGCTTTTACCGAATTAGATGTGCCACCTGTCGCAATTAGTGATGTTGAAATTGAAACAGGAAAAGGTATCTCTGCAGAATTCCAACAGCAAACTGTTGCTATCGGTAAAGCAAACTGGCATTGCCAAGTAGCAGATACAACGCACGACGTGTTTTTATACCTAAACGAGCGCGTGATCGCGGGCTTTAAATTGCAGGATAAAATTCGCGACCATGCGGCAGATACCTTAAGTGCACTTAAAGCTAATAATTTACAGCTGCAAGTTTTAACGGGCGACCCTTCACTTGCAGGTAAACAACTAGTATCAAGCTTAGATATTGATCATGTAAAAACAGGTTGTAGCCCAAGCGATAAACAAAAAGAGGTTGAGCAACTTTCGCATCAAGGCAAAATTGTTGCTATGGTCGGTGATGGCGTGAATGACAGCCCGGTATTTAATAGCGCGCATTTATCAATTGCGATGGCATCGGGTGCAGATATATCGAAAAACACCGCCGATGTTGTTTTGCTAAACAGCGAACTTAATGGCATCAGTCGATTATTTAATACCGCTAAATTGACTCGCCGAGTGATAAAGCAAAACCTTGCTATTTCGCTATGTTACAATGGTTCTATATTACCACTTGCGGCAATGGGTATGGTACCGCCATGGGTAGCTGTTATCGGTATGTCGGCAAGTTCACTAATTGTAATCGGTAATTCATTACGTTTACTTAAATAAAGGGGCACGTAACAGTGAGCATTATTTATGTATTAATTCCCATCGCTATTTTGTTGGTAATTGTCGCAATTGGCGTGTTCTTTTGGGCTGTTCGCAGTGAGCAGTTTAATAATCTTGATAAACAAGCACACAGCATATTATTCGAAGACGATAAAGAGCAGCACAACAAAAGTAATGACAACTAGTCACTTAATATCAGCGCTTATTATGGGGTTGTTAGGCAGCGGACACTGCTTAGCAATGTGTGGCGGTGTTGCGTCATCATTAACGCTCGCCGTTAAAGACAAAGCACAAATTAAACGCTATACCCTACTCTATAATTTAGGCCGCGTACTAAGCTATTGCATCGCCGGTGCTCTGGCAGCAGGCATCAGTCAGCAGTTTGCTTCGCAATCAACCTCATTTTCACATGCTTTATCAATATTAAGCGGTGTGTTTATGATTTTGGTTGGACTTTATATTATGCGCCTTACGTTTTCGCTTAATTGGATTGAAAGTGTTGGTAAAGTCGCTATCTGGCAACATTTAGTTAAACTAAACAAACGCTTATTACCGATTAACACAAAATCAAAAGCACTTGCGTATGGTATGTTGTGGGGCTGGTTGCCTTGTGGCTTAGTCTATTCTGCCCTGCTTTTTGCTATATCAACCCAATCAGCAGTGCAAGGTGCTGCCTTTATGTTGTTGTTTGCCATTGGCACGTTACCTGCCATGGTTGGACTGGCATTTGCGGCAGAAAAATTTAAGCAAATACTTAATCATACGATGATGCGTATGGTGTTTGGTAACATCTTCATTTTCTACGGTTTATACCTTTTGATAATTGCGTTACTATAAGGTTTTAGTATAAATTATTCTGGTATTTCCTTTTCTCTAGGTGTGTCATGGAATTGAACAAAAAATCAGTATCGAAAAACTGCGCGATTAAGTGTCAGGATTGTAGTATCAGTCAGCTGTGTATTCCGGTTTCTCTTAACGCGGAAGAAATGGGCAAGTTAGATGACATCATCGAGCGAAAGAAACCGCTTCATAAAGGTGATTACTTATTTGAAGCCGGACAACCACTTCGTTCTATTTACGCCGTGCGTTCAGGCTCGTTTAAATCATATACCTTAACTGAAAGTGGCGAAGAGCAAATCACTGGCTTTCATTTAGCGGGCGACATTGTTGGCTTTGATGGCATTAGCACGATGAGCCATAAAAGCTACGCACAAGCGATGGAAACAGCCATGGTATGTGAAATTCCATTCACTACATTAGATGACCTTTCAGGGAAATTGCCTAAATTACGTCACCAAGTGATGCGTATGATGAGCAATGAGATCAATTACGACCAAGAAATGTTACTGATGCTGAACAAAAAGACAGCTGAAGAGCGCCTAGCTGCGTTTTTAGCGAATCTTTCTACCCGTTTTGGTGAGCGTGGTTTTAGTAAAAAAGAATTCCGTTTAACCATGACCCGTGGTGAAATTGGTAATTACCTTGGCCTAACCGTTGAAACTATCAGCCGTTTATTAAGCCGCTTCCAAAAAGCCGAGATCATCAAAGTTGAAGGTAAGTTCATTACCATTTTAGATGCTGACGAATTATTCAAAGTCGCTTCTATTAAGTCTTGATCTAAAACAAAATAATCTATTAGAAACCTTTCAAATTAGTATAGATCCAGTACACTGAATTTATAATTTGGGAGGTTTTTATGAATACCATCAAAAAAATTCTTGCGGTTATCGACCCAAGTAAAGATAAGCAAATCGCGCTAAACCGCTCATTCGAGTTGGCAAGGAAGTCCGGCGCTCAAATTACTGCCTTTTTGTCTATTTACGACTTTTCATATGAGATGACAACTATGCTCAGTCGTGAAGAGCGCGATGCCATGCGCGACGCGGTTATCAACGACAGAAAAGAATGGATCACATCTTTAATTAACCAGCATGGCGGTGACATAAAAGTGGATTGCCAAGTGGTTTGGCATAACCGCCCTTTCGAATCCATTATTGAAGCGGTGCTAAAGCAAAACTACGACATGGTTGTAAAAGGCACGCACCAGCATGATACGCTTAAATCGGTTATTTTCACGCCGACCGATTGGCATCTAATTCGAAAATGCCCAGTGCCTTTGTTACTTGTAAAAGAGCATGATTGGCCAGCAGGCGGACAAATTTTAGCTGCAGTTAATGCATCAAGCGAAGAAGAAACCCATCAAGCGCTTAACCATACAATTATGAAAGAAGCCGCTTATCTGGCTGATTTAATTGACGGTAATCTTAACCTAGTCAATGCCTATCCAGGTACACCGGTTAATATTGCAATTGAAATTCCAGAATTCGACGCAGGTCAATACGCAGAGTCAGTAAAGGCACACCATGTTGCAACTACCCATAAGCTTGCAGAGCAATATCAAGTCGAGCCAAGTCATTGCTATATTAACGAAGGCTTACCTGAAGATGTACTGCCACAAGTAGCAAACCAATTAGATGCAGAACTGGTTGTCATGGGCACCGTTGGGCGCACTGGCATTAGTGCAGCACTTATTGGTAACACCGCTGAACATGTAATTGATAGTTTAAATTGCGATGTATTAGCCTTAAAACCACAAGGTTATAAAAGCCCTTTAGATAAGTCTTAACCTCGCTAATATTTTCACCTATAATACGCCCCTTTATTTGTTCTAGGGGCGTATTTGTATGTCGCATTCAGCAGAAGCTAAAGCGAAATATAACCTTAATAAGTTACAGAAACGACTTCGTCGTTTTACTGGTCAAGCAATTGCAGACTTCAATATGATTGAAGAAGGCGACCGCATAATGGTGTGCTTATCAGGCGGTAAAGACAGCTATACACTGCTTGATATTTTGCAAAACTTGCAACGCTCTGCGCCGGTTAACTTTGAGCTTTTTGCAATCAACCTAGATCAAAAGCAACCTGGTTTCCCTGAGCATATTTTACCTGAATACCTGGAGTCTCTGGGCATTGAGTTTAAAATCGTAGAAGAAGATACCTACAGCATCGTAAAGGATAAAATTCCTGAAGGTAAAACCACCTGCTCACTGTGCTCACGCTTGCGTCGCGGTATTTTATACCGTACAGCAAAAGAAATGGGCGCAACTAAAATCGCACTCGGTCACCACCGTGATGACATGATTGAAACCATGTTCTTAAATATGTTTTATGGTGGCAAATTGAAAGGTATGCCAGCAAAGCTATTAAGCGATGATGGTCAGCACATGGTTATTCGTCCACTTGCCTACTGTAAAGAAAAAGATATTGTAAAATACGCTGAAGCAAGAGAATTTCCAATTATTCCGTGTAACTTATGTGGTTCGCAAGAAAACTTGCAACGTAAGCACATTAAAGCAATGTTAAATGAATGGGATAAAACTCACCCAGGCCGTGTAGAAACTATTTTTACATCAATGCAAAACGTGGTGCCATCGCATTTAGCGGACCCATCAATCTTTAATTTTGCTGAGTTAAATAAAGATTCGCAGATTGATGAAGGTGATATCGCCCTTGATAAACCTGATGTGCCTGCGGTACCCGTTGGGTTAGAAATTGACGAACAAGACGTGAACGTTATACAACTCTAATCAATTTACTACTTATCTCTTTATAAAAGGAAGCTTCGGCTTTCTTTTTCATATCAAACAACTATTTAATTTAATACTGTTTTTTACTAGTATTGGCTTATCAGCCCTCAATATGGCTCGCGTTACTATGTCTAAAAAAATTGCATTAATTACCTCTGGCGGCGATGCGCCCGGCATGAATGCCGCTATTCGCGCCGTAACACTGCAAGCTGAAAAATATCAGTATCAGGTACTTGGATTTATCGGCGGTTATAACGGGTTAATTGACAATCACTTTATTACCCTTGATTGCCATAAAGTCGACGATATTATTCGTAAAGGTGGTACCATTTTAAAGTCAGCGCGCTGCCCTGAAATGCTTGACAGTAGTGGTCCAAAACGCGTAGTTGACACCTTAGACAGCAATAACATCGACTCATTAATTGTGATTGGTGGTGATGGCAGTTTTAAAGGCTGTTTAGCTATTAGCGAACTGTGGCAAGGTAATATCATTGGTATTCCAGGCACCATAGATAACGATATTAACGGCACAGATCAAACAATCGGGTTTTGGACCGCAGTAGAAACCGCGCTCGACAGCATAGATAAAATTCGCGATACCGCTAACGCGTTTGAGCGTATTTTTATTGTTGAGGTAATGGGCCGAAACTGTGGCTTTTTAGCGGTTGAGTCCGCCATAGGTTCTGGTGCGGAACATATTGTTTGCAAAGAAATTATTGAAGACGAAGTTCAGTTTATTGATAACCTACTCGTCAACATCAATAAAGCCATTTGCAATCATCGAACCGACAGCTACATTATCGTTATGGCGGAAAATTCTCTTAGCTTTAGCGCTCATGACTTGAGTAAGAAAATCGAACGCTATACCGGTGTAGACAGCAAAGCAGCGATTTTAGGGTATATTCAACGCGGCGGCAGTCCGGTTGCGCCTGACAGAGTACTCGCAACTCAGTTAGGTGTCGCGGCGGTTGAAGCAATAAAAGCGAATAAAAGCAATATTATGGTTGGCATGCTAAATAACACCGCCACCGAAACTGCCTTTAGCGCCACCAGTTACAGAAACACGTATAATCAGAAAATTATCAGACGTCTTAACCAGTTGAACTTTAATTTAGATTAAAACCGATTAGCTTTGGCCTACCAAGCCCCTTTCACTGCGCCCAGCAAACACTTTAATTGTTGCTGCGTGACAAAGCTTATTACTTAGTTAAACTGCCACGCACAGCCTCTAGTAAGGTACTTGCGATACGCTCACTCTCAACAGGCATAAATTTACCTGTTACTGAGTAACCTTCAACAAAAGACACAAGCAGTGCTGCTGATGTTTTAAGCGTGCAATCATCACTGCTTAACGGCCTTAACACATCGCATATCACCGTAAACACCGTTTCATAGTAGCGGCGTAAATATTCATTTATATCGTCATTTCGTGTTGAAATCGCCCAATACTCTCTGAATATTCGACACATATCCGATACTTCTCGAGCATAATTAAGCTGAGATGTAATTAACACTTGTAACTGCTCAAAGTTCTCAAGCGGAGTTTGTTGCTTTAACTGTGTTACGCAATCATCAAAATATTGATCTGCTATCGCCTGAAGCAGGACATTTTTGTTGGTGTAATAATATTGCACGTTACTAAGCGAGATACCTGCTGAGGTTGCCACTTTACGCATCGTCAAGCCCATATCACCTTCACTTTTTAATAACTGAGTTGCCACCTGCAATATCTTTTTATTTTTATCGTTTTGTTTAGTCATTACGGGATATCTACTAACGTTAAAATTTTAAATACACCAACTATTGACATTTTAGGTCGACTGACCAAATATAACAATAGGTCGAGTGACCTAATAATTATATAAGGTGAAATATGAAAGGACTTGTCGCTGAAAATAGGCAATTAGTGATTAAACGCGATTTGAACATGCCACTAGTTGGTGAAGGAGAAGTACTAGTTCAAGTTAAAAGCACAACGATTAATTTAATCGATTTAGAGTTTGCGAAAGGTAAGTATGATTTGTTTCTTAAATTGGCAAGAAATAACCACACAGTTAAGACGGGTATCGAGTTTTCAGGTCTAGTGGCAACGGATGGTCACGCATTTAAAAAAGGCGACAGGGTTTTTGGTTACGTCAATCTGCTAAAAAGCGATAAAACTCACCAAGAATTTGTTAGCGTACACGAGCAATACATTGCAAAAATACCCGCGAACTTGTCGTTTTCACACGCAGCGGCCCTACCGCTTGGTGCACTAACAAGTTATGTTGCGCTTAACGAATTAGTTAATCTCACGAGTAACAGCAAAGTGCTTATAATCGGTGCATCAGGCGGACTTGGTGTATATGCAATTCAAATTGCTAAGCGCGCTGGCTCACACGTCACAGCGCTTACAGGTGATAAACATCTGCAATTTTTAAAATCATTTGGCGCCGATGATGTAATCGACTATCACGCGAGCCCTTTAGAATCTTTAAAAGACAAGTACGACGTTGTTTTAGACTTATCCAATACAAAATTATATAAACAAGTTAAGCACTTGCTAGTGAGTGATGGGGTCTTTATACCTGCTGAGCCTAACAAACACTTTTTAAGTTTTGTTATGAATGCATTTAGAAAGCGAAAAACCAAATACTTGTACGTGGATAAAGGTGATAGCGCAAAATTAACACAGATCGCAAATTGGGTCGCGCAAGGGGAAATCCAAACCTGTGTTGATAGTGAGTTTCTATTCGAAGACTACCAAAGTGCTATTTCACGATTTTTACAAAAAGGGCGACGTGGTCGTGTTGTGCTCAATTTCGAATAATTTGGCTATTGGTTATTAGCAATTGAGAAGTGAAACATAAGAAGCGCGATTAAATTGCCACAGTGAAAATTTGGCAACACGCCGTGAATAAAGTATCTGTTGCTCGATATGCGCAACAGATACTGCATGCTAGCGATTTATCAACTTAGCTCGCTAAGGCGGCTTTTACTTTATCGCGGTAGCTGCGGCTTACTTTTAATTCTTGACCGTTTTCTAGTACCAGTAAGTATTCGCCACTTACCTGCGTGACTAGCTTGTTGATTTGCTTGCTATTTACAATAGCGCTACGGTGTACGCGCACAAACTCTTTTGGATCAAGTTCGGCTTCCAGCTCTTTCATGGTTTTGCGTAAAATATGTGTTTTACCATCAGCACAGTGTAAACACATGTAGTCGCCTGCGGCGTCAACCCATTGAATACTGCTCACCTGCACACGAACAATTTCGCCTTGCTCTTTTACCGCAATGGACTCTGGGAAACGGGTTTCTTCTAGTTTATCGCCAGCAGCAAGCTTTTTAAGAATTTCTTCACAGTTGTTACCCGTAATACCCGCAACAAAGCTAGCAAGTTTACGTTTATGGCTTGTATCTTCTTGTGATTTTAAATATGTTTGCACTTTTTCTACCGCCTTCTTCAATCTGTTGTCGTCTACTGGTTTAAGAAGGTAGTCTAATGCGTGAATTTCAAATGCTTTCACTGCGTATTGATCAAATGCAGTAACAAATACAATTGCAGGGATCCCTAACGCCGATTCAGACAGTTGTTTTACAACTTCTAACCCCGACAACCCTGGCATTTGTATATCTAAAAACATTAGATCTACTTGCTGACGTTTACATTCCGCCAACGCTTCTTCACCGTTTTTACAAAGGCCCACTACTTCAATTTGTGGGAAATCTCTTAACCTTATTGATAACCCCTTTCGTGCAAGAGGTTCGTCATCAACAATAAGTGTTTTTATTGTGTTCATGGTTATCCTTTTTCAAACGGTATACGTATATTTACAACAAGACCTTGCGGCTGATTGTTAGATAATACAAATGAATAGTTATGTTCGTAAAGCGTCTTTAAGCGATCTTGCGTATTTGCAAGCCCTACGCCTGAACTTTTCACTAATTCACCCTCACTGATATCCGTACCAGGACCGTTATCGGATACTTCTAATAATAATTCGTTAGCAAACACCTGTGCCTTAATTGCTATCGCCCCACCACTTTCTAAATTGGCAATGGCGTACTTAATTGAGTTTTCAATCAAGGGCTGCAAAATCATACTGGGTACCAGCGCATGTTTTGCTTCTTCGCTTACATCAATTTCTATGCTTAAGCGATCGTCAAAGCGTACTTTTTCAATATCAAGGTATAACCCCAAAACATGTAGTTCTTGTTCAAACGGCACGCGTTTAATGGGATCGGTGTTTAAGGTATAACGTAAAAACTCACTTAACTTAGAGACCATTTGGTTAGCGTTTTTATTCTCTTCTACCAAAATCAACGTCGAAATTGCGTTAAGCGTATTAAATAAGAAATGTGGATTAAGTTGATAACGCAACATTTTTAATTGCGCTTCATGTGCCATGGTATTGGCTTTTAACGCCTTTTGCTTTTCGCCTTGCAGTAGTTGATAGTATTTAATACCAAAATACAAACCACTCCAACACAGCACAATGTAAACTGAATCTAAGCCTTGTTTGAAATAATAAAACCATTCATCAGGGCGATAACCATGGCGATAAATTTCCCACAAGTTAAATTTTTGAATAACTGACCAAGATGTACCGACAATATAGGAGGCGACAAATACCACAAAAATCAAAAATAGCGGCTTGGCATTCCAAATCTTACGATATAAATAACGCAGAGGGATCGTTAACAAGCATCCTGCATAGGCATTTAGCACGATAACAAATACGTAGATGTCGCGCATTTCGAAAACGCGTGAGCCAATATAGTTTACTAAGGCATAACCAACCCAGCCGGCTATTTGTAATACCCAAAAAAACTTTTGTCTGTCTTCTACTAGTCTTTGCCAGTTCAAAATTCTTAAATTCATGTATACTTGGTATCTCTTATTATAAGAATGTGGGCCAGAAAGGCACTGACAGCTACCTTGCTTTCCATGCAACTCATCGCAAGGCAGTTGCAATTTGCCATAAAAAAAGCTGGCAGAAGCCAGCTTTCAATTGTTAAGTGATTATAAATCAACCTAATTTATCAGACGCAACTTTATAGGTTGGATCTTCAATTACGTTAACTTCGACTAAGTCTTTTGCGCGAGACAATAACTTCTGACAGTCTTTAGAAACATGACGTAAATGTAACTTTTTACCTTGCTTAGTGTAACGTTCTGCAAGACTATCAATTGCTTCAATGGCGCTGTGATCGGCAACGCGACTGTGTTTAAACTCAACAATCACATCCGCTGGGTCATTTTTAACATCAAATAGCTCTAAGAAGTTTTTAACTGAGCCAAAGAATACCGGACCGTGCAATTCATATACTTTTGAGCCGTTTTCATCGATGTAAGACGTCGTGTAAATATGTTTTGCGTGTTCCCAAGCAAACACTAACGCAGACACAATAACACCAACACATACCGCTACGGCAAGATCGGTTACTACCGTAACACCCGATACTAACACAATCACAAACGCGTCTGTTTTAGGCACCTTTTTCATAATACGGAAGCTTGACCACTCAAATGTGCCAAGTACTACCATAAACATTACGCCTACAAGTGCTGCAAGCGGGATCATTTCAATTAGGCTGGCTGCAAACAAAATAAACATCAGTAGCATAACTGCCGCTGTAATACCTGAAAGACGTGAGCGACCGCCTGAGTTAATGTTGATCATTGACTGACCAATCATCGCACAGCCCCCCATCGCACCAAAGAAACCGCATGTTACGTTTGCCGCACCTTGGCCAATACATTCTTGGTTTCCGTTGCCTCGTGTTTCAGTAATTTCGTCAATTAAGGTTAGCGTTAATAACGACTCAATTAAACCAATTGCCGCAAGTACTAAAGCATACGGTAAAATAATCCACAGAGTTTCAAGTGTCATAGGTACGTTCGGAATATGAAATTCAGGTAAGCCGCCTGCCATCGTCGCGTTTACGTCACCCGTCATATCTTTTAAGAAATCAACAACAGTACGTGCTTCTAAATCTAAACCAATCACCAAACCAGTTACTACAACAATTGCCGCAAGTGATGAAGGAATTGCAGATGTGAGTTTTGGTAAGAAATGAATAATCGCCATGGTTAACGCAACAAGGCCTGCCATGATAAACATTGGTTCGCCTGTCATCCATTGCATTTCACCATTTGCATCAGGCGCTTTAAATTGCCCTAGCTGCGCTAAGAAAATAACAATAGCCAAACCATTAACAAACCCGAGCATTACAGGGTGCGGCACCATGCGAATAAATTTACCAAGCTTTAGCACACCCGCTAATATCTGCAAAATACCCATCAAGAGTACGGTTGCAAATAAATACTCTACACCGTGGGTGACAACTAGACTCACCATAACAACCGCTAACGCACCCGTTGCACCTGAAATCATACCTGGGCGACCACCAAATACAGCAGTAATTAGACCAACAATAAATGCTGCATACAAGCCAACCAAAGGTTCTACGTGCGCAACAAATGCGAAAGCCACCGCTTCTGGCACAAGGGCTAGTGCGACGGTTAAACCAGACAGAATATCGTTCTTTGCCGATTTAGGGGCTCTAGATAATAAGTTAAACATGGATCTCCCATTGAGTAGCACAACATTGAGCAAAACTTGCTGTAATGCGTTTATTTTAGTCTATTTTGAGGGCGCGAAGTTTAGCAGAATCGACGATTTATAACAATTTATTAAATTTCACAAAAAAACCGCCTAAAGGCGGTTTAAATACAAATTTTGTTAACTGTGAGCCCCGTTGTAGTGCTCAATAACTCAAAATTATAACGGCAGCGAAGTTGAGCGCTTTACGCAGGTCATGGTTACGTTCGAGTGTACTTCTTGAACGTAATCTAAACTTAATAATTTATCACGCACAAACTGCTCATAGCCTTCAATGCCTTTTGAAATAATACGAAGCATAAAGTCCATAGTGCCTGCCATGGTGTAACACTCAGTTACTTCATCATAGCTTTGAATAAGTTCTTCAAATTCAGCTAGCTGCGCGCGGCCATGGCTAGACAGGCGCACATGCGCGTAAACCAACATATCAAAACCGAGTTTTTTCGGCTCTAAAATCGCTACCTTGCCTTTAATGTATCCTTCTTGTTCTAAACGAGAAATACGACGCCAACAAGGAGACTGTGATAGCCCTACTTTGTCGGCAATCTCTGCCGTTGATAAGCTCGCGTCTTTTTGAATCAATGCGAGTATTTGACGATCTACTTGGTTTAATGACATAGCTTATTCTTAAATTTACTCATTAATGGTTAAATAATACTATACAATAGTCTTTGCGTCTGCTGATTTATTAATAATTTAGCCAAAGCGACCACTGGTAAATGGGTTGGTACGTTTTTCATGACCTACAGTTGTGGTTGGCCCATGACCTGGGTGAACCGTATAATCCTCTTGCAGCGAATAAATCTGTGATTCAATCGACTGCTTTAGCTGCTGTGCATTGCCACCTGGAAAATCAGTGCGCCCTACCGAACCGTTAAACAAAACATCACCAACGAATATCTGTTTAGAGTCATGTTCAATGAAAACAACGTGACCTGGCGTATGCCCTGGGGTAAAACGCACTTCTAGGGTGATTTCACCAAATGAAAAGGTATCACCGTCCGCTAGCCAGGTATTAGGGGTAAACACCTCAGCAAGCGGAAAGTTAAACATTTCACTTTGTCGTGGCAATGCATCTAGCCAAAACTTATCGCCTAGATGAGGACCAACAATGTCCACATCGTAAGTTTCGGCCAATTGCTTCGCAGCACCAACATGATCTAAATGACCATGTGTTAATAAAATCGCTTTTAGTGAGGCATTTGCACTATTAATTGCCGCGATTAACTTTTCAATATCCCCACCGGGATCAATAATTGCAGCATGTTTAGTTGTTTTACACACTAATAAATTAGCATTTTGTGCAAACGGCGTAACAGGATTTGTAAAAACGTCTAACATAATCACTCATACTCAATTAAAACGGGGTAATTTAAGTACCCGCCATCGTAAAATGGGGTTTTGCTGTACAGCCACGCTAAACGTTTTTGCGCGCTGTTTTTAAACTCACTATCGCTGTCTAGCTTTTCGTCAAACGCACGCTTCAACGCTGGGTCATTTGCTAGCATTTTTTCTGCAAACGGCAATAACGCATAGTTTTCTGAATATTCAGTGCGTTGAAAGATACTATTAAAAAAGCCCCACTTAAAGAACGAGTCTTCCGCTTCTGGTTGCAGTAAATGCACCGCCAATTTACCATTTGGTTGCGCAGTGCTTATTTTGTAATACGTACTTAAATCAACTTTAGCGGCATTTGAATACTCAAATTGGCCAGATACCTGCAATCGGCTTTCAAATGGTGTTGATGAAAAAGTGTGATCGGTAACCGTAATTGCTTTTAAGTTATTTACAACACCATAGGCACGCTCAAGCTTAATACCATGTTGCTGTAATTTTGCTGCGATATTACTCCACGCTTTTGGTAAATAATATGCGGCAGGCACTTTCACTTTTTCAACCACCTCTTTACGCCAAAAAACCGGTAACCCTTTGTACGTTTTTGCCTTACCTGTGTAACGCACTTCTTGTTGAGCGCTTAATTCGCTGAAGTACTTTTCATATTCAATACCCAAAAAGTCAATATTTACCGGTACCTTGCTATAACTACGGGCAACAACTAATTCACGCGGCATAAAGTCTTTTTCAATTTTCACTGTGCGGCGTAACTTGCTCAAATTATTTGAAACGGCATCAATCACACCATCTAAAAATACGTAAGTGCCAAGTACACGTTGTTTGTATGGTTTTAATGAATGATTTTCTAATAAAATGGTTGGCAAATTAGTAATATCACCCCAGCCATTAGAATAGCGCGGCGTGGCAACCCAACCTGCTAGACCTTCGCTCATTTCACGCTTATTCATAACAAACACCAGTGGGCCTGGGATATGGCCAAAACGTGACAGTTTCGCGTCAATTACCGGATTGATCTTTTCTGTAATAAATTGCGCAATTTTTGGTGATTCCGAAGCGAAACTAGGCGTTGAGCCATAGGTAATATCATACTGATAGTCCGCACCGTCGGTTACATGCATATCAACGTACATATCTGGTTGATATTGATTAATCACGCGCATCACCGCCTGAACGCCAGGGGTTTCAAGCTTAGTGTAATCTCGGTTTAAGTTTAAATTGCGACCATTAGTACGAAACCCCATGACCTCAGGACCACGCTGATTAATACGGTTAAAGCGGCTCGCATTTTCATGTCCATCGACATTTAAAATCGGAATAAACAGTAAATTTACGCGTTTTAAAATATCATTTCGCTGCCCTTGAGCGATATCACGCAGCAACATAAAGGTGGCATCTTTGCCATCTATTTCACCAGAGTGAATACCCGCTTGTAGCAAAATAGTCGCTTTATTGTTATCGATTTGACCTGTTTCACTGGCGATAAGCATTTTTATTGGCCGACCCGCGTCACTGGTACCAATCGACTCGATTTTAAACTGCTTACTATTTGCCTCAACCAGTTTATCGAGATACACCATGGTATCGTGATAATTAGGGGATTCCATACCACCTGAACGTTCAAATTGTGTTGCCAGTGGATTGGTTGGTTGTAATAGGCGTTCACTTTGCCCTTGCCACGCGGTAAGTGGCGGTAAGTGGTCAACTGCAGAAAGGCTCGCAGTCAGTAATAAAGCGTTTAAAAACATGCGTGTTATTTCTTTATAATAATTTGGCTTTACGGTAATCAAATTAACTTGAATTTGCAATTGAACGCGTTAAGGTAGGGCCAATTATTCTTTAAAATCAGAACATATGACTAAAACAGTACTAATAACAGGTAGTTCAAGCGGCATTGGCTATTACTGTGCAAAAGCGCTCGTTGAACGTGGCTATAAGGTCGTCGCAACTTGCCGTAAATTAGAAGACGTTGCGCGCCTACAACAAGAAGGTATTCACAGTGTCCAGCTCGACCTTGCGAGTGAAGCCAGTATTGAAAGTGGTTATCGCCAAGCGCTCGATATTCTCGGTCATATTGATGTGCTATTTAATAACGGTGCATATGGCCAGCCGGGCGCAGTAGAAGACTTGCCAACACATGCACTGAGAACCCAATTTGAAACCAATTTATTCGGTTGGCACCATTTAACCTGCCTAGCCATAAAGCATATGCGTGAACGTGGCCAAGGCCGCATTATTCAAAATTCATCTGTGTTAGGTTTAGTCACTTTACCTTATCGTGGTGCCTATAATGCCAGTAAATTTGCACTAGAAGGCTTAACCGACACTCTGCGCCAAGAGCTATCAGATACCAATATTCAGGTTAGTTTAATTGAGCCTGGGCCAATTGAATCGAAATTTAGAGACAACGCATTAGCCGCATTTTTTAGTGCTGAGATTGACGCTGAAAACAGTGCCCACTATGAAAACTATTTAAAACAACAGGCACGTCTTGAAGTAAAAGGTAAAGCGCAACCATTTACACTTGGCCCAGAAGCGGTTTATAAAAAGTTACTGCATGCCATTGAAGCAAAACGTGCGAAACCACGCTACTACGTGACCTTCCCTACCTATTTATTTGGCTACTTAAAGCGTATTTTATCGACCCGCTTAATGGACAGCATTTTAACCAAGTCGAGATAGGGTTCTGGGTTCTGGGTTCTGGGTTCTGGGTTCTGGGTTCTGGGTTCTGGGTTCTGGGTTCTGGGTTCTGGGTTCTGGGTTCTGGGTTCTGGGTTCTGGGTTCTGGGTTCTGGGTTCTGGGTTCTGGGTTCTGGGTTCTGGGTTCTGGGTTCTGGGTTCTGGGTTCTGGGTTCTGGGTTCTGGGTTCTGGGTTCTGGGTTCTGGGTTCTGGGTTCTGGGTTCTGGGTTCTGGGTTCTGGGTTCTGGGTTCTGGGTTCTGGGTTCTGGGTTCTGGGTTCTGGGTTCTGGGTTCTGGGTTCTGGGTTCTGGGTTCTGGGTTCTGGGTTCTGGGTTCTGGGTTCTGGGTTCTGGGTTCTGGGTTCTGGGTTCTGGGTTCTGGGTTCTGGGTTCTGGGTTCTGGGTTCTGGGTTCTGGGTTCTGGGTTCTGGGTTCTGGGTTCTGGGTTCTGGGTTCTGGGTTCTGGGTTCTGGGTTCTGGGTTCTGGGTTCTGGGTTCTGGGTTCTGGGTTCTGGGTTCTGGGTTCTGGGTTCTGGGTTCTGGAGTATTCTGAAATCTTAAATCTGAACACTCAATACTTAGAAATTAAAAAAGGGAGCAAAAGCTCCCTTTAAATCTGTAAAGCGTTTTAATCAAAGATTAAGCAGCTAGACCTTCTTTTGCTTTAGCAACTAGTGCTGCGAAAGCTACTTGGTCGTATACAGCGATATCTGCAAGGATCTTACGATCGATTTCAACAGATGACTTCTTAAGACCGTTAATGAAACGGCTGTAAGATAGACCGTTCTGACGTGCTGCCGCGTTGATACGTGCAATCCATAATTGACGGAAAGTACGTTTCTTAGCGCGACGGTCGCGGTAAGCGTATTGACCTGCTTTAGTTACTGCTTGGAACGCTACGCGATAAACACGTGAACGTGCTCCGTAGTAACCTTTAGCTTGCTTTAAAACTTTCTTGTGACGTGCACGTGCGATAACACCGCGTTTAACTCTTGCCATGACTAAAAACCCCTATTAAGCGAATGGTAACATACGGTTGATAAGGCCGATATCGTTCTTATGAACCATAGCCTTAGGACGTAAGTGAAGCTTACGCTTAGAAGATTTCTTAGTCAGAATGTGACGTAAGTGCGCTTGTTTACGCTTGAAACCGCCTGAAGCAGTCTTTTTGAAGCGCTTTGCAGCACCTCTGTGGCTTTTTAATTTATAGCCCATTGCAATAACTCCAATTGATATTGCTTTAATATTCAGCAAGTAGGCGGAATTTACATTCACTTTGCAGGCCTAACTTACTACCAATTACCGGTGGAACAAAGTTCACTTTAACCGGCTAAACAAGGTGGAGGCTAAAAGCCTCACTTTATACCTAGTTTATCTTTGCACCATTACTTTTTAGCAATTGGTGATAACATCATAATCATTTGACGGCCTTCCACTTTTTTAGGGAAAGACTCAACTTGAGCGATGTCTTGTAAATCGTCTTTAATGCGGTTTAATAAATCAATACCGATTTCTTGGTGCGCCATTTCACGACCACGGAAACGAATAGTAACTTTTGCTTTATCGCCCGCTTCTAAGAACTTAGTTAAATTGCGTAATTTAACTTGATAATCACCGATGTCAGTACCTGGACGGAATTTGATTTCCTTAATCTGGATCTGCTTCTGCTTTTTCTTTTGTTCTTTTTGTGCTTTGCTTTTTTCAAAGATGAACTTACCGAAATCCATCACTTTACAAACAGGTGGCTCTGCATTTGGGCTAATTTCAACTAAATCAACACCGGCAGCATCTGCTTTATCAAATGCTTCTTGCAGGCTAACTACGCCTAATGGCTCACCTTCAAAGCCGACTAAACGGACTTCTTTTGCTGTAATTTCTTCGTTGATACGATTTTTTTGAGCCGCTGGGCCCTTTTTTCCGCCTCTAATGGTTCGTTCCTCCACGAAATACCAAGATTAAAAACAAGGTGCGTAATGTACATTATTTATACACACCTTGCACTATTTTATTTTCTATTTTTAACTTCTTCAGCAAGCTTAGCAATAAAGTCATCAACTGATAACTTGCCAAGGTCTTCACCAGTACGTGTTCTAACTGCTAGTTCTTGTTGTTCTACTTCTTTATCACCAACAACTAGTAAATACGGAATACGTTTTAAAGTATGCTCGCGAATTTTAAAGCCTATCTTCTCATTTCTCAAGTCAGCACAGGCTCTAAATCCAAGATTATTCAATTTTTCTACAACTTCTGTAACATATTCAGACTGTTTATCGGTAATATTCATTACAACAACCTGTTTTGGTGCCAACCAAGTTGGGAATAATCCCGCATATTCTTCAGTTAAAATACCGATGAAACGCTCAATTGAACCTAAAATCGCACGGTGTATCATCACTGGCGTTTTACGTTCGTTATTTTCTGCAACATAAGTTGCACCTAAACGACCTGGTAATGCAAAGTCTAACTGAACCGTACCACATTGCCACGCACGCTCTAAACAGTCGTATAATGTGAATTCAATTTTCGGACCGTAGAATGCACCTTCACCTGGTAGGTATTCAAATTCAATACCATTTGCATCAAGTGCATCAGCCAGTGCTTTTTCTGACTTGTCCCACATTTCGTCTTCACCAATGCGCTTTTCCGGACGCGTTGATAGTTTTACCACGATTTTTTCGAAGCCGAATGTTTCGTATGTGTCGTATACCATTTTGATACACGATGATACTTCTTCCATTACCTGCTCTTCAGTACAGAATACGTGCGCATCGTCTTGTGTAAAGCCACGTACACGCATTAGGCCGTGTAGTGCACCCGATGGTTCGTTACGGTGACAACAACCAAATTCAGCCATACGCAGTGGTAAATCACGGTATGATTTTAAACCTTGGTTAAAGATCTGAACGTGACCTGGACAGTTCATTGGCTTAATCGCATATTCGCGCTTTTCAGATTCAGTGGTAAACATCGCATCGCCATATTTATCCCAGTGACCTGATTTTTCCCAAAGTACACGGTCCATCATTAATGGGCCTTTTACTTCTTCGTACTTATATTCGCGCAGTTTCTCACGCACAAAGTCTTCTAGCTCGCGGTAAATGCTCCAGCCGTCATTGTGCCAAAACACCATGCCTGGCGCTTCTTCTTGCCAGTGCCATAAATCCAGTGCTTTACCAATTTTACGGTGATCACGTTTTTCTGCTTCTTCAAGACGCTTTAAATACGCTTTTAATTGTTTTTTATCTGCCCACGCTGTGCCATAAACACGTTGTAGCATTTTGTTATCTGAGTCACCACGCCAGTATGCACCTGCCACTTTCATAATTTTAAAGTGCTGACAGAATTTCATATTAGGTACGTGTGGACCACGACACATATCAATGTATTCTTCGTGGTGGTATAGACCTGGAGTATCATCACGGCTGATGTTTTCGTCTAAGATTTCCATCTTGTACGTTTCACCACGCGCTTCAAATGCATCGCGCGCTTCTTGCCAAGTAACAACTTTTTTAACAACGTCGTAATTTGTTTTCGCAAGTTCTAACATACGCTTTTCTAGTTTTTCTAGATCTTCCGCTGTTAATGAGTGCTCCATATCGATGTCGTAGTAAAAACCGTTGTCGATTGTTGGACCAATCGCCATTTTAACATCTGGGTAAAGCTGCTTAATTGCATGACCTAATAGGTGAGCACATGAGTGACGAATGATTTCTAAACCATCGTCATCTTTTGCGGTAATGATTTCCAGCTGGCTGTCTTCGGTGATTAGCTGGCATGCGTCTACACGTTCGCCATTGATACGACCAGCAATGGTTGCTTTAGCTAAACCAGGGCCGATGTCTAGTGCAACGTCTAATACAGAAACAGGATTATCAAATGCTCGTTGTGAGCCATCTGGAAGAGTAATAATTGGCATGTTTTGTCCTTGCTACAGTGGTGATGCCTACAATGCATCACATGCAGTTAATAAAGTGAGTCCAGCATTCAAAACACTTTTACAATAAGTGTGGTTACTTAAATACTCGGCTCATGAAAGTAAAACAGTTATTTTAACTAGCAAATTATGAATTACAAGGAGAAACCGAGCCGATTGACTAATTTTCCAAATCACACATACTTAGGGGTAATCAGCAAGCGAAGTAAAGACAATGTCACTGACCATAGCCTCTCTAAATTTATGCAATTACTGCAAGCCACCTTACAGCTTTTATGACTTCGAATCGACCTACACTAAAGCGCAATGGCAGCAAAAAGAAGCGTGGCTGAGTCAATTGTTATTAAACACCCGCCCCGATGTCATTTGTTTTCAAGAAGTGTTCTCAGTATGCGCATTAACTGAACTAATCGCCCAATGCGGGCTTCCCCACTTTGCTATTTGCGATGAACCTGCGCTCGATGAGCACAATCCTTATTTATATAAACGTCCAATTGTTTTAATTGCATCGCGGTTTCCTATTACCAATGTCAGGCGCATTGATGTGCCGCCATTTTTAAAAATGTCGGCGCTGTCGCGTGAAATTATTAATTGTGAAATCACTCACCCTGAATATGGCCATATACGATTATACGGCACACATTTAAAATCAAAACGCGCAACCGACATTGCCGACGAACTGCCTAACGCAGACGAAATATCACCTGTCGCAATCTCCCATATTGGCCGAATACTATCTGATAAACAACGTGCCGATGAAGCCATGGCACTGTATTTTGATTTTATCAGTCAGCAACTTAAACACCCGCTTCCCAGTTTTATTATGGGAGATTTTAATCAACAAGCGGTGCAATCGAACTTAGCATTTTTTACCGAAGAAACTGAATTTAAACAAGACCTTGATGGCGATTTAAAACTGCTCGACAGCTTTTATTTGAGCCAATTACAAACCCGTAAACCAACTCACTATTATTATGGCAAAGGCAGTGTGCTCGACTACATCGTTTGCCCTGAATCGATTTTAAGTGAATTAAATTTGGGTACACTTGATTTCAAGGTGCAGGACGAGCATATTAGCCAAGACGAAATCAACGTAACAACCGATCATGCAATGGTCTGTATTACCCTTTCCTAACAGCGCCATTAATCATCGTAATTTATCTGAACACACTAATGTTATTTATAAGGCCTGTGGTAAACTAGCGAAAATTTTTAGTTAGGAATGCCCCAATGAGAACATGTGGTGTTGAAATTAAAGGCTCTGAAGCCTTAATTTGTGTATTAGCAAAAGACAACGATGTATTTGATATTCGTGATGTGCGCCAAACACGATTTGTATTACCAAAAAGCGATGATGCTGAAGAAATCCGTAAATTTCAGTTTGATTTTGCAAAACTAATGCAAGATTACCAAGTTGATAGCATTGCTATCAAAGAGCGTCAACAAAAAGGGAAATTCGCGGGCAGCCCACAAGGCTTTAAAATTGAAGCGGCACTGCAACTGATTGACGATATGCGTGTGGTATTACTTAATCCAACGGCAATGAAAGAACAGCTGAAGAAAAATCCGTTGCCAATTGATTTTGAAGATACCGGCCTTAAAAAGTTTCAAGAAACGGCATTTTTTACAGCCTACATAGACCTAACGCACCGCACTTATAATAAAGCGTAAGTAAAAAGGCGCCAATTGGCGCCTTTTTTAATGTGCTTGAGTTTACTTAGTGTAAGCTCGTGGCATATTGGTTTCAGCCATATAACGGTCACGTAATTTATCGTGACGCGACTCAGTCGATACTTCAACACCATTAATCATCACTTTTTCAAGTGTAGTGCTGAATTCAAATGGGTCTGCCGACCATACAGCTAAATCTGCAGCCTTGCCAACTTCAATGCTACCTGCATCTTCAATATTAAAGATTTCAGCAACATTACTTGTAATCGCTTTCAGTGCACCTTCTCGGCTCATGCCATTGGCAATTGCATTACCCGCATCATAACGCAGTTGATACACATTGTGGCTGCTATCGCCTGCAATAGTAAGTGCCACCAGCACACCGGCTTTTTCTAACTCGCCAGCTGTTTCAAGTGACGCATTTAACGAATCAAAATCACCCGGTAAATTTGCCATCGCACTTAAAATAACAGGTACCTTAGCTGCCGCCAGTTCTGCTTTGATTGGCAATGCATCTTCCGCGCCTGAAATCACCAAATCGATACCAAAGCGCTCTTTCACTTTAATTAGCTCAAGCATGTCTTGTGCACGTGATACACGCACAACAACAGGTTTTTCACCGTTTAATGCCGCTGTTAATAGCTTTTCTTTTTTAGAAGGCTCTGCTTTATCGTCTTTTTTGTCAGATTTTTTTGCTTTCGCAATTTTCGTTTGCTGCTCTTCTAGCGTATCGATAAATTCACTTAAAGACGCTGCACGTGAACCGTCTTTAGTACCGCCTAGATTAACAATAATCGCATTTTGGCTATCAACCACACTTGTACCAAACTCGCCGCTTAAATTAACCGTTGAGCTTAAACCAACAAATGGACTTTCACCCCAACTTGGCGCAATAACATCACGGGTGATCCCGCCTTTACGTGCATACGCAATCAGTGTTGATTTTGGGTTAAACGCAAGTGATGGGTCAAAGGTAATACCACCTTTTTTCTCGTTGCCATCACGCGATGAAGCAACGGCGCCCACTTCCACTAAACCAAGTTGGTTCATGCTGCCAATAAAACCAGGCGTTACAATTTTACCTTGTGCATCAATAATCACATCTGCGGTTGCTGCGTCAGTAGTAACGGCTTTGATTTTGCCGTCTTCGATGATCACACTACCGTTTTTAATAACACCTTGCTCAGATGCAGTATGGATTTGTGCATTAATAATTGCAGTTGTTTGCGCCATTGCGCCTGCTGAACTTAACACCGCTGCAGCAAGTAAGGTCTGTTTAAATAATTTCATCACTGTATTCCTTATTGCTGGCCTAACATAAAGTCGCTTTTCGCTTGGTATTTTTCATCGTTGCGGTCATATACTTTTGCGCCGTCAATAAATACTTGCTCTGCCTGTGCGTAAACACTAAATGGGCTTTGATTCCAAATAACAACATCTGCTTGCTTGCCGGCTTCTAGGCTACCCACTTTATCTTCAACACCCAGCGATATCGCAGCGTTTTGCGTGATCCAACGAATAGCATGCTCTTCTTTAATATCAAAACCGTTTTCATTAGCGCGGTACATTACTTTTGCCGCTTCTTGGTTTAGACGCTGAATTGTTGTGTCTGAATCTGAGTGAACGATGGCACATGAATTTTTAACCGCATCAACAATGGCAATGTTTTCTTGCACCATGTCGTAAGCTTCCATCTTAAAGCCCCACCAATCAGGCCAAAGTGCAGCACAGCTGCCGTTATCTGCTAGTAAGTCTGCAATTTTGTATGCTTCAATACCATGGTGGAACGTACCTGCGTGGTAACCAAATTCTTTTGATAGGTCAATCATCATCGCCATTTCTTCTGCTTTGTAGCAGTGGTTATGGATCATGATCTCGCCATCTAAAACGCCACGTAGTGTATCTAGTTTAATATCACGCTCTGGTGCATCAACGGTTAAACCTAACTTATGCTCGCGATCGTATTTTTCCCAAGCAAGTTTGTATTCTGTTGCCTCAGCCCATGCGCTGCGATAGCCAGCCATGTTACCCATACGTGTTGCTGGTGACTCTTTGCGGCTACCATATACGCGTTTCGGGTTCTCACCACATGCCATTTTTAAACCATAAGGTGCATCTGGGAATTTCATTGCTTGCATGGTGTGCGCTGGTACGTTTTTAAGCGTTACGCCGCGGCCGCCAAATAAATTAGCTGAGCCTGGTAAAACTTGCAGTGATGTAATACCACCAGCACGGGCAGTATTAAAACCAGGATCTTGTGGCCAGATTGAGTGTTCAACCCATACGTAAGCGGTATTTGGGCTAGTCATTTCATTGCCGTCTTGGTGCGATTCAACCGACGGGCTTGGGTAGGCACCTAAATGCGAGTGTACATCAATAATACCCGGAGTAACCCACTTGCCATTGGCGTCAATTACGCGTGCACTTGCATGACTTAAGTTTTCGCCTACTTTTGAAATTTGGCCATTTAAAATCAATACATCTGCATTATCAAGACGTTCGCCAGTACCTGTTAATACGGTAGCATTCTTAATCAGTAATTCTGTACTTTCATAAGGTTGATAAGTACTCGGGTATGGATTTTTGTTAATTGAAACGTGCTCACCTTGTGGTGCTTGTTTATTACAAGCTGCCAGCCCCAGTGACATAGCAACAACTAACGCAGAAGGGATAAATCTTTGCATTATTGTTATTCTCCGAAAAAATACTGCTCAAATGTAGCGAATAAAAGCCGCAATTGCACATTTTTACGGTAAACACCCGCTTATTTGCTATAAACAAATGTAAACGCTACAAATGTAATCGGTAAAAATAGTCGCCCTTGTCATTTATCACGCTAATCTTTAACAAACTAGCGTAGGCTAAATCAATGGATTGCTGAAACTGCCCATCGGATTGTTGTACCCCGAGTACTAACTGAAGAATTTCGCGCATCACGCCAGCGTGACTTACCAGTAATAGATTCTTTCCTTGATACTGCTGACAGACAAATTTAAACGCTGTGGTTACACGTTGATTAAACGCCACCATGGTTTCACCATTAGGAGGCGATACCGAATACGGCGATTTAAAAAATGCCATAATTTGGCTGTTATGGTGCTCAAATAATTCGCTAAATGGTTTGCCATCCCAATCGCCAAAATTCATTTCAGCAAAATCACTCATCGTTTCAAAACTGAGGTTTTTGTCATCGGCGTAGGTTTTTGCAAAGTAGCAACAGCGTTTAAGTGGCGAGCTTATAACGGCATCGATAGTTAGCCCATCGCTAGCTTGCTGCATTTGTGAAAGCCCGTGTTCGGTGATCGCAAAATCCGTCAATCCACGTAAGCATTTATCACCCTCTGGTAACCCATGCCGTAGTAAGTAAATGTTAGTCGTGTTTGAGTTCATGAGCGATCCCAGCAATGGTAAACGTAACCGTGCTTGCAATACGCGCAACATCTTGATTTAACCAACCTTGCTCATCGGCAAATTGGCGCGCTAATGCATTATCGGGTGTTATAGAAAAACCAACCTCATTACTTACCATAATCACAGCATTTTTAGTTCGCGTTAACCAATCAAGAAAGCGTTGCTTTTCTTCTTGCCAATCAATTTGTTGATAATACAAACAGTTATTTAGCCAAACCGTTAAGCAATCAATCAATATAATGCAAGGTTCTTCAACTGCATTCAATGAGTCAACAAGTTTGGGACCGCTTTCAATGGTTTGCCACTGCTTAGGGCGCGTGTGTTTGTGGCGCTCGATACGGCTTTTCATTTCATCGTCAAACGCTTCAGCGGTTGCAATATAAACAACCGGAAGTCCTAGCTGAGTTGCGTATTCTTGCGCTGTTTGTTCGGCATAACGGGATTTACCAGAACGCACACCACCAATTACTAAATTTTTCTTCATTAAAAGCAAAAGCCCTTGTTACTGCTGGGTTTGTCACGCACAATAACTAAAAAATATTTGGAAATCCAGATGTCTACCAGCAACAATATTGCCGACACAATTCAAAACACCATTAACGGTAAGATTAAACCGTTAGGCTCGCTTGGTAAAATAGAACAACTTGCAGCGCAAATCGCTACGCTACACCTTACCCCTAGCAGTGAAAATTCATTATCTATTCTAAATCCTACGTTACTTGTGTTTGCTGGTGACCATGGTATTGCTAAACACAATATCAGTATTGCCCCAAGTGACGTTACCACGTTGATGGTGAGTTGCTTTTTAAGCGGGCAAGCTGCGATCAATAGCTTTATAAAGTCAACAAATTGGCAATTAAAGGTAGTCGATTGCGGTATTCAGACCCAATTACCAACGCATAATAATTTAATAAACGCGCGCTTAGGTAATGTTTGTGGTGATATAAGCGTAGAGCCCGCTTTAACTGAAACACAGTTCGATGAAGCACGCTTGCATAGTGAAAAGTTGCTACAACAGCTAGATACTAATCTAATAGCCTTTGGCGAAATGGGGATCGGTAATACCAGTCCAGCAAGTGCTATATTTGCAAAACTATTTAAGCTACCTGTAGAAAATGTGGTTGGACATGGCACTGGCATTGACCAGCAACAATTTAACAACAAACGTTTGCTTATAAGTAAGGCGGTTAAGCGTGTAGACAGCGACCAGCCGCTCGAAATTTTGCGCCAGCTAGGTAGTTTTGAGATTGCTACCATGACCTTTACCATGCTGGAAGCTTCTATACACAACAAATTAATATTGGTTGATGGATTTATTGTAACAAGCGCAGCGGCTATTGCTCTGGCAATCAAACCAAGTATTAGAACTAATTTAGTATTTGCCCATAAATCAAACGAATCCGCACATGGCCAAATGTTAGACAAATTAGCGGTAGAGCCATTGCTTGATCTTTCTTTAAGGCTAGGAGAAGGCACTGGCGCCGCACTTTGCCTTGGGTTAATTGAGGCAGCCGTTAACTTTTACAATGAGATGGCCAGTTTTGAAGATTTGGGAATTGCCTTGTAATGACGCTACAACATGAAATCGCGTTATTTAAGTTAGCGCTCAGCTTTTTAACGCGTATTCCCATTCATATAGACGACTACAGTGATGACAAACTCAACAAGGCGTCTGGTTATTTTCCGCTAGTTGGCGTATTTATTGGGTGTTTACTCGGGTTATGTGTTTACCTTTTACAACTTGTGTTGCCAATTAGCGTATCGGTTGTGCTTGTAATAATAATTGGTTTATTACTTACGGGCGGTTTTCATGAAGATGGCCTAGCAGATATTGCCGATGGCTTTGGCGGTGCATTCGATGCCCATAGAAAACTGGAAATTATGAAAGACTCACGCCTTGGCACCTATGGTACACTAGCTCTGATTTCGCTGTTTGCAATCAAGTATCAAACCCTCGTTGCAACAAGTCATATTGTCATGGCATTAATCGCAGCACATGGTATTAGCCGTGCATTTGCCACTAGTATTATTGGCACATGCCCTTATGTCACAGAAGACACCATAAGCAAAGTAAAACCAATTGCCAAACACTTGCCAAGCAGCGCTCAGAACCGTTTATGGCTTACCTTTTGTGTACTATGTGCTGTGTTATTTTTGTATGGCATGAGTTTACTAAAGCTTATAGCACTCTTTGTGACCTGTTTCGCGGTTCGCAGCGTACTTATCGCTTGGTTTAAAAAACACATTAATGGCTATACCGGAGATTGTTTGGGCGCGGCTCAGCAAATTTTCGAAGTATTGATATATTGCTTAGTTTTATTATTTTTGGAATAACAATGTCAGATAAATTTGAACAACATCAAAAGCGTCAAGAAAAAATCAAAAAAGCGGTCGATGAGAAAGTTGCCAAAGCAACCATAGAGAAAGGACTATTTCTCGTTATCACTGGTAATGGCAAAGGGAAGTCGACCAGTGCGTTTGGCACGGTTGCACGTGCTGTAGGTCATGGGCAAAAAGCAGCTGTAGCACAATTTGTTAAAGGCGGCTGGGAGTGTGGTGAGCGCAATTTACTTGAAAATGCCGGCGCCACTTTTTTTGTTATGTCGACAGGCTTCACTTGGGAAACGCAAAACCGAGAATCAGATACACAAGCCGCGCAAGCTGTGTGGCAAGACATCAAACAGTGTTTATCAGATGACACCATAGATTTGGTCGTACTTGATGAAATCACCTACATGATTAATTACGACTATATTGACCTTGATGACGTACTAATGGCAATTGCCAAACGCCCAAAAGAGCAATCCGTGATTGTGACCGGTCGCGCAGCACACCGTAAGTTAGAAGAGCTCGCTGACACAGTCTCCGAAGTACGTAATGTCAAACATGCCTTTGAAAACGGCGTTAAAGCGCGTAAAGGCATCGACTGGTAAATTAACACAAAGCGACGTGTAATTACTTCAGCAATGAAAAAAGTTAAAAAATAATTTCAGCTATTTATTGCAAATGTCACATATTAACGCCATGAAAAGTGGCGTTTTTTATGCGCTAATGACACATTTGAAATACTCTTTTACACCCTGTCACGTTCGGTTAACAGCATTTTTTCGAGTTTCAGCGACTATATAAGTACGTTCAATTGAAAACGTGAACATTTACTTTAATTAATGTTGGAATGAGGAATTTAACATGAAAATTTTAGCAGCAGCACTTATTAGCACCACCCTTTTCGCTTCAGTAAACGCATCTGCAGATACACAATTTGTCGCAGCAGATAATTCGCCGGGTACTGCGCTTTGTATGGCAATGACAACAAACAAACCGCTTAAACTACATCGTGAACTTAAAGAAACTTATCTTAAAAAGCATTCACTGGCGGATAAACTAACTTGTAATGATATGTCGCTGGCGAAATTTGCAAATACATATGGCCTTAACCGCACTGGCAAATATTTAAACTTAGAAGTTAAAACATCAACCAGTATTCAAGACTTAGCAATGGCGAAAAAACAAATCATCTATGTTTCAGGCAGCAAGTAACCTTAACATGGTGTTTGGATAATGACAGGAATAAGACAAGAAAACGGAGGCTCTGCCTCCGTTTTTACGTAATTCTTTTTAATAGATAATCGGCTTTAAATAAAATGAGCAAGTAAGCCAAATAAACCACCGAATACTCCACCCCAAACAACCAACCAGCCTAGGTGCTCTTTAATAAGGTTTTGAATAAGCTCTTTGACAAGTTCAGGCGTTAACTCGGTTAAACGCGCCTCAATAATCGCTTCAATTTTTGATTGGAGCTTTTCCGCACTGGTGTTAGATGTTAGCTGTGCTTGCACAGTTTTATGGAATACTTCAGAGCTACTGATCTCAATAAGCGATGACTGCATTTTTTCAATAAACGGCTGTTTCATTGGTTCAAGTACTGCTGTACCACCAAACATGCCAAGCATCGCGCCAAACTGCGAGTTTTCAACCACGTCTACCAACGAGTCAAACGCAGGGTTTAAATCGGTATTTTCAATGATCGGCGTGAAATCGATGCCATTATCGCTATTATCCAGCTCTGCTGACATGAGCTTATTAATATTTTCTTGAGTAAAGAACTGCGACATAAATAAGCGCTTAATGGCTAATTTAATCTGTTCAAACTGATTTGGAATCACACCCGAACCGTAAAGACCGGGTACTTTTTCAAATAACATGTGCACAGCAAGCCAGTTTGTTAGCGCACCTGATAACGCAAATAAACCAATGCTAAGTAACCACGGTAAAGACAATACAAAACCCGCCACTGTTAACACCACAGCGACAAGATTGGTGATAGCGTGCTTGTTCAACTAACCCTCCAAATTCCAGCTAAACCCAAATCGCCGCTATTTTAAAGTTTGGGTTTGGCTAGAAGCAAGGGCAAAAAGCCGAATTTCTTCTTATTTTATGTGCTTTTTTGTAAACGGTGCTCAAAAATAATGAGCCTTGACTATAGTTAGTTTGTTGCTCAACTGTGTGCTTGCGCCACTAGCAAACTAAATCGCGCGAAGGACTTAATCATGTGGAATGCCCTAATCACCGAACTGTCAAAAACCCTACATTGTAACCTCGCTATATCGAACAAAATTCAACTGTCGAACTCTGGAGATGATCTGCTTTATAAACTTTCAGATGATAAACAGAGTTTTTTTGTTAAAGTCGCAAGTAAAGACAAACTCGATAACTTTGAACAAGAACGCATTGGTTTAAACACCCTTACCAAAGAAAGCACTTTTTACGTTGCCGATTCGCTGCTTGTCGGTCAAAGTAATGAGTTTGCCTACCATGTAATTGAATGGCTTGATTTAGATGACGGCAGAGAAACCGATTGGTATCACTTTGGTGTGACATTAGCTGAACTTCATAAAAAACATCAACAACAAATGTTTGGCTTTGATTTAGATAACTACATAGGTTTAACTGCTCAGCCTAATGAGTGGCATAAAAAATGGGATACTTTTTTTGCCGAACAGCGAATTGGTTTTCAACTGCAACTGCTGGCGGAAAAACGCATTCATTTGGTGGATATTGACCGCTTTGTCGATTTAATAAAGCAAATACTGCATACCCATCGTTGTCAGCCATCATTACTGCATGGTGATTTATGGCGAGGCAATGTAGGCTTTTGCCAACACAAACCGAGCGTGTTTGACCCAGCATGCTATTATGGCGACCGCGAAGCCGATATTGCTATGACCGAGCTGTTTGGCAAATTTCACCATGATTTTTATGTTGGCTATCAAGATACCTATCCACTGCCCGAAACTTACCAAGAAAGAAAGCATATTTATAACTTGTACCACGTGCTTAATCATGGAAATATTTTTGGTAATCAATATATTGAAGATGCGCATATGCAAGTTGTTAAAATCCAGCAACGATATGGTCTAGACTAGCGGGTAAAATTAAGGTTTTCGACTACACTTTAACAAGTGTCTTTATTGTTGGAAACTGCTATGAGAGACCATAAATTTCAACGGATCACTTGCCCGCATTGTGGCAATCATGTCGATGTAGAACTTGATACAACACTCGGCGACCAAGAATACTACGAAGACTGTGCAGCCTGTTGCAATCCTATCCATTTAAATATGCACATAAATAGGATTTACAACAAAGTGGAACTCAGTGTCGACAGTGATGACGAACAGGTTTTTTAAACCTTTCGGCAGCAATTAGAGACCTTTCGCTTTCATATAACGTTCGATAGTTTCAACAATAGTATAGGTTTGTTGGTCCACCTCGATATTAAATTCGCTACCAATGTGTGCAAGACCCAAATTGGTTACTTCTAGCGTTTCTGGAATTAGGTGTAGATAAAATCCGTTGTGAGTAACTTCGCCAACCGTTAAGCTGCAGCCGTTTACACTAATAAAGCCTTTGTAGTTAATGTATTTGAGCCATTTTTCCGGTAACGAAAGAAACATTGCGCAGTTATCTTGCTCACGTTCAATACGCGTAAGCTTAGCAACGGTGTGAATATGCCCAGAGACAATATGTCCGCCCAACTCAGTACCAAAGGTAACCGAGCGTTCAAAGTTTACTTTTTCGCCTTGTTTTAATTTACCTAAGTTAGTGAGCTTCAAGGTTTCGTCGATCACATCAAAATGCACTTGGCCAACTACGTCTTTATGACCGAGCTCGTATTCCACCACAGTAAGACAACAACCATTGATTGAAATGCTCGCACCAATGTCCAAATGATTTAAATATGCGTTGGGAGTAGACAAAACTAGACGCATAATTTCACCACTTTTGGAAACAGATACCACCGACGCCTTTGTTTGTACAATACCAGTAAACATTTAATTCCTATCTATCTCTACATTCAGTAAACTACGATTTTCCTTATTTTGCTAGAATGCGCAAGTATGACCTTTAATGTTTTTGAAGCGAGATTTATTCTTCGCTTGGCTATCCCTGTTTTTATTGCCCAAGTTACCATGATTTTAATGGGCGTTGTGGATACCGTAATGGCGGGACAAGTAAGTGCCTATGATTTAGCAGCGCTTGCCATTGCGTTAGGTATTTGGAACCCAGTTTTACTGACACTACTGGGTGTCTTATTAGCTTTAACGGGTATGGTAGCGCAAAACTTTGGGGCAAAGAAGCTATTTGCAATTCGCCATGATATGTATCAAGGGTTTTACTTAGCTTTGCTGCTTGCGGCACTTGGTTTAGCACTCATATTCTTTGTTGATATTCCGCTTTCTTATATCAAAATGGAACCGGAAGTAGCAGGTCTTGCTCTTGGTTATATTAGCTATGTTAAATGGGGCTTACTTGGCTTTTTAATTTACAATGTACTTCGCTGTGTCTGTGAAGGTATGGCATACACCAAGCCTGCGGTTTACATTGCCGCAATTGGCTTAGCAATTAATATTCCCGCCAACTATATTTTCATTCACGGTAAATTCGGTATCGACGCCTACGGCAGCGCTGGCTGCGGAATCGCCACGGCTATTGTGTATTGGTCAATGGCGTTCAGTTTGTTTATTTATATGCTGTATTCAAAACGCCTAAAAGGTCGTTTTCTATTTTCTCGCGCAATTAAACCACACTTTGCTACACAGCTAACGATTACCAAGCTTGGCACACCCATTGCCCTTGCACACTTTTTTGAAGTAACGCTATTTGCCTGTATTCCACTTTTTATTGCACCGCTTGGGGCTATTGCGGTATCAGGTCACCAAGTGGCTGCAAGTGTATCAACGGTATTATTTATGATCCCATTAAGCCTTGCGCTCGCCATTTGCATTCGTGTTGGTAATCTTACCGGACAAAAAAACTATGCCGCAGTAAAAAGTACCGTATCAACTAGTTTGTTATTAGCATTGATGATTTCAACACTAGTAGCGCTTATTACGTTCTTGTCACGTAGCGTGATCGGTAGTGTTTACAGTGATAATAGCGAAGTGATCGCCCTCGCCAGCGCGATTTTAATTTTGGCGTGTTTTTATCAATTACCCGATGCGCTGCAAGTCGCTGCAACAGGTATTTTACGTGGCTTAAAGTACACCGCGCCTATTTCGTATATTACGTTTATATCGTACTGGTTAATCGGTTTTAGTTTAGGTTACGTATTAGCATTAACTGATTTAATTGTTGAGCCTATGGGACCAGAAGGCTTTTGGCTCGGCATTATTGTTGGTTTATCAACCGCAGCCGTTTTATTAATTTATACCGTGAGGAAACGTCTTGCTAACGCGCCATTTAATAACGCTTAGTACCACAACCTTAATTATTTTAATACTTGCTGGGTGCTCAAAGGCACCTAGCGAGATTAATTTGGATTACCACGCACGCTTAAATACACAGCTCACGTTACCCGAGCTTAGCCCCTATCAAGACAGTAAAAAGTTGGTTTTACCAACCTTTTCCAACATCGATGCTAGCACTATTGGCATTCTACAACTTAATAAGTTACAGCATTGCCAATTAGGTCAATTGATTGCTGAGCGCAATTCACAGCTGGGGAAAGTCAGCGGTCCAAGCAGCGAGTTTGTATATAACGTGCGTTTTATCCAGATGGTACCTAATTGTGTTACAACACTTAACGACGCTGAGCTTACAAAGCAGCTCAACGAAGTAAAACAACAAAAAGCTGACTTGCTGTTTACTTATTGGGAAAAAATGCTGTTTTTAGACAAGCAACTTGCCTCGCTTTATTTACCTGTATCTTATTCACTGCTCGATGTTAACCAAACGCAAAAGCAACACACACTTAATACCTTAAATTATTTAGCGAGCGTTAAAAGCGCGTTGGTAAATCAAGAATTTAACCAAATAAACAGCGCTGAATTAGAAGCGCATTTAGCAACACTATTCAAAAACAGCTATTTGCCAAGTTTGTTGCGAGCTTTGTACGAACAAATTTTTATACTGCAGCAACAAAATAAAGCACTCGAATCTGTATCGTTTAACGATATTTGTAAAACCGGACATAACAATCAAAGCGCCACCGTACTAACAAATATTTTTAGCAAATTCTATGGCAGCAAAATTCAAGGCTATCACAACTATCTGTTGCAGGAATATATGCAAGTAAAGCCTGCATTACTTGGCCTTTGGCAAAATCAGAACCAACAACCTTACAAAAGTGATTTAAAAATTCATCCGCTTTCGCTCGATACCAGCCTTAAGCACTATTCAGTTACGCATGTTACTTGGTGGCAACAACTGTATAAACGCTGCAACATTCAACCAGGCTAAGCCCGATGTTCTTTTGTGGTTGAGTTGGCGTCGTCTTAGACTTACGTTCAATATCTACATCTGTCTAACATGAATATAAAAGAACACAGCAAACTGCATATAAATCCATCAGTTAAACGCGTTTGGTGAAAATTCTGCTTGTGCAACAAAAAATTCTATGTAGAATGCGAACCATAAATAGAGGGTCTGTAGCTCAGTTGGTTAGAGCGCCACGTTGACATCGTGGAGGTCGGTGATTCGAATTCACTCAGACCCACCATTTAATTCCAAAATATCTTCCCCCTTAAATATTCGTTGTTTCTAATTTTATTCTACGTTCATAAGTTTCTTCTATTAGCTTCATCATCTATGCGTTTTTCTAGCTTCTCACTTTTGAAATTAGTAAACTGGCATCTATCACTTAGCTTACTTATTGATGTTTAAATGAAGTTTAATGTTCTACTTTCTTTTCTAGTGTGCGCTATATACTCAACTCACCTGTTCGCGAATGCTTTTTCAATTAGCAAACAAACACCGCCAACAAGCCTTAAAATTAATACTGACAGCGATAAGCTTTGTCAGGTTGCAGATAATACCCTTGCCTATCGTGCACTGGGTAACGCATACGATCCCGCGGTGATCCATGCAAATAAACTTTCGCAATTTGGGATTACTGAAAAAGACATCGAACGAACGCTTAAATCACTGTGTGAATTTGCTAAACACGATGATATGAATAATACCCATCAGCTGACAAACTTTGAGTTTCTAACGAAACATTATGATTTCTATCGTATTAGTTCAGACACAAAACATGCGAAAAAACTAAGTAACAAAAAACCATTACTTAAAAATCTCACCGCCGATAAAGTGTTAATGACAAAATACTATGTGCATTTAGCGAGCGGCAGTGACAGCAAAACAAGCGAAACACCGTTTCCACTTTATGCGCTGCCGTTTGATGAACACCATTTATCACTAGAAGAAGCAAATACAAAAAAACACCTAACGCGATTCAAATACGGTAAACAAGCTATTTTAGGTGGTGTGATTGACGCCAAAAAGCTAGCAAAACCGCTTGTTTATTTGTCACGAGAAGATATAGAGTCAGCACTGTTACAAGGTACTATCGTTGTTGATATTAAGGGACAGCAGCGTGTTTACAATGTGCATCGCAATAACGGCATTGCCTACGACCGAGCAATTAAGCCATATTTACAAAATCGTTACTGGTACTTTAAACAAGTAGATGGCATTTTAGGCTATGGCAAAGACGCAGACCATAAAATTGAAGTATTACCGGAAGTAACGTTTGCGGGTGATATTTATCAACTCGGGCTGGGCGCATTAGTTTTTGCGCAATTTGATTTTAAAAGTCATAGCGAATACCGAATGGCAGTGATGGCCGATACCGGTGGCGCGTTTGAAAATAACTTGTATCAGCTGGACTATTTAGCAGGCAGTTACCCAGGCATTAACGCCTATTACGATGCAAACCGACATATGCCGGATTATATTGACGCGTGGTTTATGGTGTTAAAAGGAGATGCACAATGATCGATGATTTAAAGGGTGACGAATCATGGCGCATGTTTCGTATTATCAGTGAGTTTGCCGATGGATTTGATAAATTATCAGATACGGGTCCTGCCATCTCTATTTTTGGCTCAGCACGCTTAGAGCCAAGCGATACGTACTATCAAGCAACCGTCGATATTGCCAAACGCTTTGTAGAAGAAGGGTTTGCGGTGATTTCTGGCGGTGGGCCTGGGATCATGGAAGCAGCCAATCGCGGTGCAACAAACGGCAAAAGCATTGGCCTAAACATTGAACTGCCACACGAACAAGTGCCTAACCCATATCAAAATCAACCTCTTGATTTTCGCTATTTTTTTACCCGTAAAGTGATGTTTTTAAAATACTCTATGGGCTATATTTGTATGCCTGGTGGCTTTGGTACACTCGATGAAACATTTGAATCGCTTACGCTACTACAAACCGGCCGCATTTCAAAAATGCCTATCGTGCTATTTGGCTCAGAATTTTGGCAAGGGCTGGTTGATTGGATGCAAGCACAGCTAGTTAAAAAAGGATTGATTGACCAAAGTGACTTTTCGTTGTTCACTGTAACCGATGATATCGAAGAAGCGGTGGCGATTATTGTTAAACACGCTCGAGGTCGTCAACAACCATAATAACAATAAAGGGATATAAAAATGCAATTGAGCCAGGTTATTGCTAACCTAATTTTAAAAGGGTTTAGCCATCACTATTCATTGTTTCAAGGGTTAACCTCGCAAGCTCAAGTGCATTTTGCCAATGCCGATTGGCAATCAATGCAGCGTATTAGCGCTGAGCGCATTAGTTACTACGACAAGCGCGTAAATGAATGTATTGAAAAGTTAAAGCGCCGCATTGATGCCTCGCATATCGATACCGAATTATGGCTTGCCACGAAAGCCGAGTATACCGATTTACTGAGTTTTCACCCACAAGCCGAGCTGGCTGAAACCTTTTTTAATTCGGTATTTTGCCGCTTATACCACCGCAAATATTTTAATAACGACTTTATTTTTGTTGAAAGTACTTTAACCGCGCCACTGGTTCCGGTTGAAGAAGAATACAAAAGCTTTTTTCCCGTCGTCGATGGTTTATTGCCCACCATTAAACAAATATTCGCCCAATTCGACTTAAAAGCACCGTTTATCGACCTTGAATCAGATATAAAAAATATTGTTAAGGCCTTTGTTAAGCAAGCACCGAATGTTAACTCGCGCAATCATCAAATGCGCTTTGATATATTGAAAGCACCGTTTTATCGCAACAAAGCAGCTTACATTGTCGGCCGTATTGTTAGTAAAAATGGCGTACAGCCGTTTATTATTCCTATTTTGCACAAAAAAAATAAAGGGCTGTATATTGATGCCGTGCTAACAAATTCAATTCAAATGCGGGTGGTGTTTGGCTTTGCTCGGGCATACTTTATGGTCAATACTCGCTCGCCATCTGGTGTTGTAAGCTTTTTAAATCAGCTTATGCCGAACCGCACACCTGCTGAGCTATACAACGCCATTGGTTTTCATAAACAAGGTAAAAGTGAGTTTTATCGCGAGTTTTTAAACCATTTAGCTTCGTGTAAGGAAGATTTCGAAGTAGCGGCAGGTACACCTGGCATGGTTATGGAAGTATTTACCCACCCTACTTTTCCGTATGTATTTAAAGTTATTCGCGATAAATTTGGTGATGGTAAACCCTTTGGCAGACGCACCGTACTTGAGCGATATCAATTGGTAAAACAACACGATAAAGTCGGGCGCATGGCCGATACCATTGAATTTTCAGATGTTGCCTTCCCAATTTCGCGCTTTCCAGAGCCTTTGTTAAATCGGCTTAAAAAATCAATTGCCGGTTCACTCGAATTTGACGGTGACTTATTAATCATTAAACATCTTTACATTGAAAGGCGTATGACACCGCTTAATTTGTTTTTACAAGATGCCAACGAGCAAGATAAACGCCATGTGATGGGCGAATATGGCCAAGCACTTAAAGAAATGATGTCGGCCAACATTTTTCCAGGCGATATGCTGTTAAAGAACTTTGGTGTAACTAAGCACAAACGCGTTATTTTCTATGATTATGACGAAGTGCAGTATTTAACCGATATGAATTTCCGCGATTTACCTAAATCCGACGGTTATTTTGATTACCCCGATGCCTATTCAGTTGCGCCACAAGATGTCTTTATTGAACAACTCACCACGTTTGTTACCACAGATCCACATATAAAAGCCTTACTGCTCGACCAACACCCTGAGCTCAGTACCGCAAGTTTCTGGCGTGATGAACAACAAAAAATTAAACAAGGCATAAGTACAGATATTTACCCTTACCCCGAAAGTCTAAGATTTAAATTACGATAACATCTTGTTATTTATTCATTCGTTTATTAAAGTCTTTTATAAAATACTTTAGCCACATAAATAAAATGAATATTAGTAAAGTCGATTTAAACCTTTTGGTGTATTTAGATACCCTGCTTAGAGAATGTAATGTGACGCGTGCTGCGAATCAGTTAAACATTACACAACCCGCTATGAGTAATGGTTTAAAACGCCTGCGAGCGCTGTTAAACGACCCAATCTTGGTGAGAACCAGTGATGGCATGGTACCGACTGAACGCGCTAAAGAATTACAACCTGTGATCCGCGGGGTATTATTAACCCTTGAAGAAACACTGCAGCCTAACCGCGATTTCGAACCAGCAAGCAGTAATCGCGTATTTCGTATCATGGCCAGCGATTACGCTGCAAGCACCCTCGCGCCTATGTTATTAAATCGCTTACAATCCTTAGCCCCTGATACAACGCTCGATATTGTTACGCCCAGTGATGTAACCTTTCACGACGTAGAAAACGGTAAAGTGGATATGGCGATTAACCGGTTTGATAATTTACCGCAATCGTTTCACCAAAAGCGTATATGGAAAGACAGTTTTTCGTGCGTAGTGAATGCCAACAATCCCGTATTAGAAAACTACAGCTTAGATGCATACTTAAAAGCCCGTCATATTTGGGTAAGTAAAACGGGTTTTGGTGTGGGGGTGGGCATGGATCCTGCCGATGTACAAAAACTTGGCTGGGTTGACGAAGCGCTTGCTCATTTTGGTAAACACCGCAATATTGCATCATTTACCCGTAATTACCATGTGGCTATCCACCTTGCTAAAGCACAAAACCTAATCGCCACGCTACCAACCAAAGTAGCTAAAATTTATGAAAGTGATAACGCGCTAAAAATAGTCGAGCCACCGTTCCCAATTCCACCGTTTGAACTCGATATGATTTGGAGTCCATTATTACACCGCGATGCAAGCCATATTTGGCTACGCCAACAAATTGCCGATGTAGCAGAAACGCTTTCAAGCTAACTGAAGCCGTTTATAACGTATAAAAAAGCCGACAAACAGTGTCGGCTTTTTTAATCAGAGCTGGGATTATACCAATTCACTTAAATAGCAGCCCATCCTAGCGGACTAAACGTCATGCTAACTGCGTTAGAATATATCAATATAGAACAACTATATAAAAATATTCTGCCTTGTTACCATTTCATTTATCCAGCGCTACCCCTGTTCTCATTCTTAACAGAATTGGGATTATTCTTCACGTTTAGTAAGCTTAACACCATCGACTGTCATGACCCACTGATCGTTTTCAATCGAAGGTGGCTCTGTTACATCAAAGGTAGTCGTTAAAAATCCCACACCCACAATAAAATCATCACCTTGAAACTCTTTAAGTGGCCCATTAACCTCGGTGCTACCGCCGCCCTTCAGGCGCTTATAAGATACTGTGCCGTCAGGCAAGATTAGCAAATACATTTCTTTACTCGACCACTCCCCCGCATACGATAACCTATCGTCTGGTAACGGTTCGCTACATGCACTTAAAAATAATAAAGCAAAAATAACCAATAATGATTTTTTCATATTCCCTCACAAAAAGTAAAACAAAATAAACGTAAATAAAATTAGGTGATAATGCGCATTTTATAACAAGCTTACAGTGGCCATAAGACTTTTATAACTTAGCGTCTGACGTATTCGTTTCAAGTAAACGATAAATGGCATCCAGATAGAAACACGGATAAAACCCGCCAATAAACAACACTAAGCTGCTCGCACTAAGTAAATCAGTAAACGTAAGTGCCTTAATATCCAGCTTAAGTGATATTTGATCAAACATCAGCCAAAGGGCAAAAAATAGTAAAGCGAAATGAAGAAGCGAAAATGCCATAACGCGCAATTTAGACTTGGCAATTGAGTGCGACCATGTCGCAGGCTGTGATGCTAAACTCATAAACAATCCTTTGTTTTTTAGCATTGTAAAACAAAAACGGCTGCAAATGCAGCCGTTTTTACTTAGTCGGTAGAGTAAATTATAAAAACTTACCTAATGCTGTTACTTGGTCAAGCATGCGGTTTGAGAAACCCCACTCGTTATCGTACCAAGCCATTACTTTAACTAATTTACCATCAACCTTAGTTTGCGTTGCATCGAATACTGAAGACGCTGGGTTGTGGTTAAAATCAATTGATACAAGCGGTGCTTCGTTGTACTCAAGTACTTCTGCCATTGCACCTTCAGCTGCAGCTTTAACCGCTGCATTTACTTCTTCAGCTGTCGTGTCACGCTTGGCAACAAAGGTTAAATCCACAAGTGATACATTGATAGTTGGTACACGTACCGCCATGCCGTCTAGCTTACCAGCAAGCTCAGGTAATACTAAGCCTACTGCTTTTGCTGCGCCCGTTTTAGTTGGGATCATACTTTGTGTTGCACTACGTGCACGGTATAAATCGCTGTGGTACACGTCCGATAGGTTTTGGTCGTTGGTGTAAGCATGAATTGTTGTCATGCTGCCTTGCTCAATACCAATTGTATCGTTAAGCGCTTTAGCAACAGGCGCTAAACAGTTAGTTGTACACGACGCATTTGAAATAATAATGCTATCAGCGTTTAACACATCTGAGTTAACACCGTGCACAACCGTTGCGTCCATATCTGTACCTGGCGCAGATACGATTACACGCTTTGCACCCGCTTCAATGTGTTTTGCTGCCGCGTCACGTGATGTGAAAAGACCAGTACATTCAAGCACGATGTCCACAGCTAAATCAGCCCAAGGCAAGTTTGCAGGATCGCGTTCTTGTACTAATGCAATTTCATCGTTGTCGATAACCAGTGTGTTTTCAGCAAGCGTTACTTTTTTACCAAACGTACCATGCACTGAATCGTACTGTGTAAGGTGTGCATTTACGTTAGCTGGTGCTAAGTCGTTAATTGCAACAATTTTAATTTCTTGTTCGCGATTTGACTCATAAAGCGCGCGTAATACGTTGCGTCCAATACGGCCATAACCGTTAATAGCTACTCTGATCATCTTATTCACCCTCATTCACTTTACTTGCTTGGCGCGCTAACTCTTCGATTGCTTGCCAGTCTTTATTTGCGATTAATTCTTTATCTAACATCCAAGTACCACCCACACACACTACATTTGGCAGTGCTAAATAGTTAGGCGCACTGGCAAGGCTTACACCGCCAGTTGGGCAAAACTTAACATGTGGTAGTGGACCAAAAATTGACTTCAACATTGGCACACCACCGGCGGCTTCTGCTGGGAAAAACTTTAAAAAGCCGAAGCCTTTTGCTGCCAGCTGCATCACTTCACTTGGTGTTGCAGCACCTGGTAAAAATGGCACATCTGTTTCACTGGCAAGCGCTAACAACTCATCGTTAACACCAGGGCTCACCATAAAATCAGCGCCCGCTTCAATTGATGCATTAAAGGTTGCTTTATCTATTACAGTGCCAGTACCAACGTACGCTTCTGGCAATGCTTGTTTAATTTGTTTAATTGCTTCTACCGCTACAGGTGTACGCAGGGTAATTTCTAATGCGCGTAAGCCACCGTTGTACAATGCCTTTGCAAGTGGCACTGCATCTTCAAGGTTATTAATAACAACAACAGGGACTACCGGTGCTGCTTGAAGAATTTTTTCAATACTCATTTTTACTTCCTGTTATTGGTTTGTATTTGGGTAGATCAGACCAAATGCACTGGCACCTAAATCTGCGCTAGATACCGTTTGGCGAATACCTTCAAACAATTCACGACCTGTTCCAAAAGTTTGAACTTGTTCGCTAATTTCTATTTCACGCTGTGCAAATTCATCATCAGCAACATGCACTTTTAATACGCCATTTGGTGCATCAAGTGTTACCACATCACCTTCGCGGATTTTTGCAATAAAGCCACCCTCGACTGCTTCTGGCGCAAGGTGAATAGCCGCTGGCACTTTACCTGATGCGCCAGACATGCGGCCGTCAGTAACAATCGCCACTTTAAAGCCTTTGTCTTGCAACGTTGCCATAATTGGCGTTAACTTGTGTAGCTCCGGCATACCTTTCGCTTTAGGGCCTTGCTCTTTAATTACAGCGATAAAGTCAGTTTCAAGTTCGCCGCGAGCAAAGGCATCTTGCAATCCTGCTTGCGAATTAAATACTTTTGCAGGTGCAGTCACTGTTTGATGCTGCTCTTGTACCGCAGATACTTTAATCACCGCATGGCCCAAGTTACCCGTTAATAGCTGCAAGCCACCTTGCGGGTTAAATGGATTTGTAACTGGGCGAAGTACTTCTTCATCGTGCGAATTTTCTGGGCAATCTTGCCATTTCACTTTCGCTGCAATTTGGTTGTCGGTAGCAATTACCGAAGTGTCAATTACTGGCTCTTTGGTGTAATCGTTTAGGCTATTACCAACAATGGTCTTCACATCTTCGTGTAAGAAACCGCCTTTTAATAGCTCTTTCACTAAGAACGGTAAACCACCTGCTGCATGGAAATGGTTAACATCTGCCGAACCATTTGGATAAACACGTGCAAGCAGTGGCACAACTTCAGAAATATCTGACATGTCTTTCCACGTAATTTCTACGCCTGCTGCTTTTGCCATTGCAACTAAGTGAATTGCATGGTTAGTTGAACCACCTGTTGCAAGTAAGCCAACTAAACCATTCACAATGGTTTTTTCACTGACAATTTCACCAATTGGATTGGCATCTTGGCTGGTGATCAGCTGGTTAAGCATCATTTCTACCGCATTAACCGTTAAACCATCACGTAATTCTGTGTATGGATTTACAAACGAGCTGCCTGGCAGGTGCAGACCCATAATTTCCATCAACATTTGGTTAGAGTTAGCAGTACCGTAGAAAGTACATGTACCGGCGCTGTGATATGACGCGCTTTCTGCTGCAAGTAATTCATCACGACCGATTAACCCTTGCGCAAATTTTTGGCGTACACGCGCTTTTTCTTTATTTGGAATACCTGAAGGCATTGGGCCTGCTGGTAAAAAGTAAATTGGTAAGTGGCCAAAAGACAGTGAGCCAATTACAAGGCCCGGGACAATTTTGTCACACAGACCTAAACAAAATACGCCATCAAAAACGTCGTGCGACAGTGAAACAGCCGTAGACATTGCAATCACATCACGGGAAAAAAGTGAAAGCTCCATGCCATCACGGCCTTGCGTTACACCATCACACATAGCAGGTACACCACCGGCAACTTGTGCAGTGGCATTAAATTTGGTTGCAACCTTTTTAATAAGATCTGGGTATTCTTTGTAAGGCACATGCGCTGAAAGCATGTCGTTGTAAGAATTGATAATACCAAGATTAGGTTGTTCGTCTTTGGTTAATAATGCTTTGTCTGAGCTTGAACAGGCTGCCATTACGTGTGCAAGGTTACCGCAACCTAAGCCAGCACGTACGCGTTTTTTAGATTTAGCTGCTGTCATACGCGCTAAATACGCTTGACGCGTTGCTTTACTGCGTTCAATGATTCGTTCGGTTACTTCTTGGATTCTTGGGTGTAGCATTTTCGCACTCATTCATAAAGATTTGGGAAAAAGGCTCAGTACTTAAATTAGAGACTCCTGCTAGTCTAAGTACCGAGCGACTTTGTCTACCCGTTCAAAGGTCCGATATCGAGCGTCTCTCACAATCACTCTATGACACCGGTGTCACATTATTAAAACCGATCCATGACACCGGTGTCAACCCTAATTTTAGTGCTTTTCTTGTGAACTGCCCAATTTATCTACAATAAAAAGCATGAATTGAGTTCAACAAGTGACAATGACATTAAAATGACAGAAAAAATAATTTACGAGGAACGCTTAGATATAAGGTAATAAAGAAAAAACGCGGCAAAGGAACCGCATATTGTTAAGGTATAAGTGAAATGTTTAGCGCCTCTTAAATAAAAGAAGCGCTTTGTTTTAACTGGGAATTATCGACCGTTATTTTCGTATGGCGTGAAGTCTTACGTAAAGAATTATTTTTGCACAGGCGCGGTCGATTCACGCTCAATTAATTTGCCAGCGAACACTTCTTCGATGTCTTCGCTTTCCGGCGCATTGATCTTATCGATTAATAAGTTTACCGCACGAAATGTCATATCTTCTACCGGTTGCGCAATCGTTGTAAGGCCAGGCCAAATATGGCGCGCAATCGGGGCATTATCAAAGCCTGCAATTGACAGCTCATCAGGTACTTTCAGTGACATTTGCGAGGCAACTTTTAATACCGCTGCGGCCATGTAATCATTCGACGCAAATACCGCACTTGGTCGAGCTGCTGATTCAAGGATTTGTCGCGCACTGTCTTCACCAGAATGATAACTAAAGTTACCCTCGGCAACTAGCTCACTTTTAAGGGTTATGCCCTCTTCGTTCAAGGCATCAACATAGCCGGCGAAACGCGCTTCAGTCGCACTGTGATCTGGGTGACCTTTAATAAACGCAATATCTTTGTGGCCAAGTTTTAGCAATAACTTGGTAATATCGTAAGCCGCTTGCGTATCGTTACTTTTAATCGAGATTGATTGGTCGTCTAGGGTCACTGGTGCGACGCGCGCATACGGGATATTGCGTAGCTTTAAATGGTCTACTAACTCTCGGTTATCTGAAAATGGTGGCGTTAATACAATACCATCTAAGCGCGATGTGCTAATAAGTGTTTCAATATTATCAATAAGTGGTTCGCCGCGCAGTTCACATGGGTGAATTAGCAAGTTGTAGTTGCGCTCTTGGCAGGCTTCTAACGCGCCTGACTGTACACGGGTGATATAACTTTTAGACGGGTTGTCATACAAACAACCAATGATAAAGCTGCGGTTATGCGCAAGGCCTCGGGCAATCGGATTAGGACGATAATTTAGCTCTTTAAACGCTTGCTGAACCTTCTCTCGGGTCGCATCAGACACGTTTGGCTCGTTATTAAGCACGCGAGATACCGTCTTTTTTGATACCCCAGCGTGTTTAGCCACACTATTTATCGTCACTTTTTCCATATAAATCTCTAATTATTACTTCGTATCTAAACTGGCAGCCGCACCCAACAACGGAATATTGTCTTGAGTGATTAAAATTACCGGAATATCGTTAACAATGTGCTGCATTTTTCCTTTTGCAACAAAACGTTTTACAAACTCACTCGCCAGTAGCTTATCTTGAAAACGGGGCAAAATACCGCCGCCAATATACACACCACCGGTCGCGTTAAAGGTCAGGCTCAAATCACCTGCTACAGCGCCAATCCAATCGCAGAATTGGTTGAGTGTTTTTACACAAATGTCGTCATCATTTGCGAGCGCCAATTGTGTAATTGTTGGCGCGTCAAAGTTCTTTGCTGTTTGCCCATGGACTTTCGCCATCGCACGGTACAAGTTTTCAATACCCTGACCGGAAAATACATGTTCAACCGAAACATGTTCAAATTCTTCGCTTAATGCAGTAATTAAGTTGCGTTCAAGTTCATTACATGCCGCTAAGCTGATATGGCCGGCTTCACAGCTCAATACCACATTCTGCTCTTCGCCTTTCACAAGTGCAGCAGCGCCAAACCCTGTACCTGGACCAATCACCGCAATATTACCATCGCTGTGACTATGCCCATCTTTAATGACTAAGTTTGCAGTGTTATCAATGTAAGGAGATGCGTGTGCAAATGCCGCAAAGTCATTGATCACTTTAAAATTAGCAAAGCTGAATTGCTGTTTAATATCGCTTACATTAAATTGCCAACCTAAGTTAGTTAAAAAGACCGTGTCTTTTTTACGTGGACCCGCAACGGCAAAACATGCATTGTTGGGCACGCTTTCTAGCGTATCAATGTAGGCTGCAACAACATCAGCAAAGCTATCAAACTCTAAACTTGAAAACTTTTGAATGTTGTTAAATACAATTTCTTTTGTCGTTTTATCAAATGCTGTAACGAGTGCAAAGCGTGCATTTGTACCGCCAACATCCGCAACTAATATAGGCTCAAACATATTAATTCTCTCAATTGAATTAGCTAATTTTTAAGTGCAGCAATTGCAACTCGTAACTAGTTATATCTTGCCCTGCTACAGACAATCAACTAAATGGCAACAAACCCAATTGACTTCGGTTAAGTTGACTAATTATGACACCGGTGTCAGATTAAATTCAATATCTCATCACATAAAGTTAGTTTTTTTATTAAGTTTATGGCTAAAATACCGTCTAAATTAACGTGTTTATCATAAAAAGGTGCACAGTTGAGTAAATCCAAAGCCACATCGTTCGATATTGCCCACTATGCAGGCGTATCACAATCTACGGTTTCGCGCGCATTGCGCAACAGCCCGTTAGTGAACGAGGAAACCAAAAAGAAAGTCTTTGAGATTGCCAAAAAACTTAATTACAAAGTCGATAAAAACGCTAGTAACCTGCGCACGCAACAAAGCAATACCATTGCACTGTTACTATTTGAAGATCCCACCAGCGATGAATCAATGATCAATCCGTTTTTTCTATCAATGTTGGGCTCAATCACACGTGCCTGTGCTAATCAAGGCTATGATTTGCTTGTGTCATTTCAGCAAATGGATCAAGATTGGCAAGCGCAATACGAAGACAGTCACCGCGCTGATGGCTTAATTTTGCTGGGCTACGGCGATTACATAGATTACCAAGCGCGACTTGCCACACTGTTACAAAACAACACTAAGTTTGTTTGTTGGGGCGCACGTGTTGATTCGCGTCCAGAGCTTTCTATTTCCTGTGATAACTATTTTGGCGGTGAGCAAGTTGCAGAGTTTTTAGTCGCTAAAAAGCGCACCCAATGTGCGTTTATCGGTGATGCATCAGAACACAGCCCTGAATTTTTCGCCCGTTTTAATGGCTTTAAGAACACGCTTAATAAACATGGTTTAGATGTTGATGCGCGCCAAATTATTAATGCCATTTCAACCGATGAGTCAGGCTATAACGCCACCAAGACTTTGCTTAGCTTAAAACGCCCTATTAATGCTATTTTTGCTGCCAGTGACTTAATTGCAATTGGCGCTATTCGCGCAATCAAAGAAGCGGGATTAAATGTACCTGAAGATATTAGCGTGATTGGCTTTGATGATATTCCTGTTGCGAGCTTTACTGAGCCCGCACTCACCACAGTTAATCAAAGTACGTCTGTAGCGGGAGAAATGCTTGTTGCGAATTTGCTAGCCCAATTAAAAGACGAGCCTCCAGCACAAACCCAGTTAAAGCCCACCTTGGTTGTGAGGCATTCGGCATAAAAAAGGCGCTTAACGCGCCTTTTAAAATGCTATTTCTTTACTTATTAAAGTGCCAACAGATGCCACAACATCATTGCCAGGACAGTGACTCCTTGCAATTAATTTATTTATTGCACAGTTTCCTTTTCCATCTTCTAAGCAATACTCAAACCGAGTTCGGAGCTTTATAGGTTTATCCATCCCTGCTCCACTTAACGCTTGCCAATTCCATTTAGGAATAACGTTTTTTGCCTCTCTCGCAAAGCTTTTATGAGTAGAGTTTATTAACGTTATATCTTCAATTTTGTGTTCCGCTGTTACTACATATTCAATAGTTGCACACCCTTGCTTGCGTGAAACCACTTGATCTTCAGGATAACGTGGTGCAAATCTCTTTACTGAATTAAACTGCAATAATTCCGAAAAATCGTTTGATACGCTCAAATCAGCGTATTTACGACTTTATTTATCAGCAGTTGAATTACACCCGAATAAAACAATTGCTGTCGCAATGCAAATCAATCTTTTTGCCATATACACTCCTTGTAAATTAATAATTACTAATTGGAACGTTATCACTTAAAAACATGTTTTTCAAATCACTTACTGCAGGGCTTCCAGAAGTGCTAATCTTTGAAACTGAATTAAAAAAGGCGCGTTAAGCGCCTTTTTTAATTCAACTTTTCTTTGACTACTGGGTAGTAGTCCCAAACTTGTTTGTCTGACATTGAACGCAATAATTTAATATATTCGGCGTGTGTCCATGCAAGTGGTGTCGCTGAATTTGTGCCTTCGCCAAATGTGTAATTATGCGGGTTAACACCAACACCATCCCACACTTGCTCTGGTAACATTAAGCCTTCGTTGGCGAATTGTTCCATGCCTTTTACATAGGTTTGCGTCAATGCGGCTTGCTGTTTCGTATCGAACGAATCAGATTGCACGAGTTTTGCAATTTCATAGTGGCCTCGTTCACCGGTAAAGAACGGCCAAACACGTCCACGTTGCCCTGGGGTATTATTACCACCTTCGGCGTAGTTGGTGCCAGTCACTTCGTCTTCACCATAACCGTCATTACCGTAGCGACGCCAGCCTGGGAATTGCCCCTTTACCCCCTCAAAAGTAAAGTTATATTTTACTTTAAGGTTTTCAGGTAAATTTTGTGCATCATATTCATCAAGCGTATCAATAATATGCTTATCTTCAGCGCTTCTTACACCATAACGCACAAGTTCCAAAAAGCCGCCATCCAAAATGCTTTGTTTGACTAAACCTTTGCGGCCATTGTTATCGCCTAGCACCGTCGCTGAGTTTGCATCGTCATCTTGGCTAATGCGTACATAGTGCTGGCCGTTTGATGCATCACTTGGTAACGTACTTTTAGTGGTATACATGCGCGATTCAACTTTGGCATTGTAATCTTTTGCTACATTTAAGTACTTAGTAGCCAAGGTATCATCGCCTGCCAGCTTTGCAATTTCACTTGCCGTAATAAGACCAGCAATTACAGCAGCAGTGGTTGATGGCGAATGCCCCGCTTGCTCTTCCCAACGTTCTTGCTGAGTAAATGGCGGCTTTATTTCGGTGTCATTCCATAAAATTTTAGCAAGACCACCTTCAACTAGAAAATCAGCCGCAGGTTTGAGCATTTTGTTAAACCAAAGGATCAGTTCTTCTTTGCTAAGCACATCGGCAAGATAAAGCTTCCAACCAAGCATAATTGGCATAGCTGTTTGGTCCAGCTGAACACCCACCCATTCTAGTTCACCGTCAACATGGGTCTTTTGTAAAAACCAGCCCGTATCACCTTGGTTACCCGGTGTTTTATCCGTCACTTGTACTTTTTCTAAATATTCAAACGCGGTTTTAGCGGTGGCTTTATCACCCATAGCTAAAAACGCCATTGCTACTTGGTAGAAATCACGTACCCAAACAGCTTTATATCCGGTATGCCCTTCAATTGCAGGTACGGTATCACCCCAAGGGTTTGACAGTGATGCAATCAATGCGCCCGCATGTGTTTTATCTTCCTGCGCTTTTAACACTAAGGCACTTGCATACGCTAAGCGGCCATTATCAGCTGATTGTGAGCTTAGCGCTTCAAGATCAAGCGATGCTAAATAACTCTGCCAATCAGCACCAAATTCAGTTAATAGTGCTTGGTAACCTTTCTGTTGGCTTGCGTTTGCTGCCGCAATACTCTCATCTAAGGTGTTACCAAATGACAGTGTTAAATCAAATTCTGCTTTGCTTGATGTGCTGCCAAGTAAGGCGTCAAGCGACACGTTACCCGTTTTATCACCGGTTGTTGCATAGCTTATGAACGTTTTGCCCGACTTCATTTGTGATATCAAATCAGATGTACCAACAAAACCTACACTCGCTTGTTCAAATGTTGTGTTACTTGAAAGTGTCAGATAATTATCGCCATCAACCGCTACTAATTTACCTTCTTTCACCGTGGCTTTATCGCCAACACCGTTATTATTAACATACGGGTTAGCATGCACATAAAGTGATAATGGCTCGCCTTTAAGTGATTCTAATACCACTTTTACAAATAACGTTTGATTGTTGCTATCAGTAAAAATGTGCTTTTCAATTTTAAAGCGGCCTTGTTTGTCAGTATTCGTCAACTTGTAAGCAAGTGACAAGGGTCTGCCTAGCTCATCTTTTTGTAGGTAGTCAATTTGCCACTGGGTATCATCAAGTTCTGTAGCAATGAAGTTGTCGCCTTTAACAACAAATTGCATTTCTTTTAACTGTGCTTGATGAATTAAACCAAACATGGTTTCGGTAATAATCCCCTGCGCTAATGAGAACCACACTTTTGAAACCGGGCCTGTTGCCGCTTTATCGCTGTAGCTGCCATCTAAATACGCTTCGTAACTGGTACCAATACCGGTTTTGCCTGAATAAGCCCAGAACGGTTTGCTACCTGGTGCGCCTGGTGCCGTTAAATTGTTTTGCGCTGTACTTTCTGAGTTAGTTTTCGCCACTTCAGCACCACAGCCAGAAATTGCAAGTGCTACTGCGCTTGCAAGCAATGATTGTTTAACAAATTTAGTTTTAAACATGGTTAATTTTTCACTTGTTGTCATTTACTTGTTATAGGTCACACGGGTTACCGCAATGGCAGCAATCAAGTATGAAACGCCACCGAGAGAGAGTGCATAAATTGCTTCGCCATCGAATACAAAGCGCACTAATGCGCCTAAAATGGTTGCTGCTAACATTTGCGGAATAACGATAAAAAAGTTGAAGATGCCCATATACACGCCCATTTTATTGCTCGGTAAGGCGTTACTGAGCATGGCATATGGCAGAGATAAAACAGATGCCCAAACAAAGCCGATGGCTATCATGGCATAAATTAGATGATCGCTATTCGAAATAAAGGCAAAACTCAACATGCCGCCAGCGCCAAGCAATAAATTGATCATATGGCTTACTTTTAAGCCAAGCTTTTTAACCATTAACGGTATTACAATTGCGGCAATTACTGAAAAGCCGTTGTAGGCTGCAAATAATACCCCTACCCAATCAGCACCATCGTTATACGCTTTTGTTGCAACGTCGCTGCTGCCAAAGTGGAAACTGGTTACAGCGGGAGTGGTGTAAATCCACATCGCGAAAAGAGCAAACCAACTAAAAAACTGTACAACGGCTAATTGTTTCATGGTGCTTGGCATGCGCATCATGTCAGACATCACCGTATAAAAACCGTTTTGCGTTTTACCACGAGTTTGCATACTGTTTGAAAGTAAAAAGAGCCCACCAAATACACTCAGCGCGCCGCCTAAGAATACGATATCTTTACCAAGCGATAACACATACACTGCCGCCAAAACTAACAAACCTAAGCCAAGTAATGCCACGCCAATGCGAGCAAACGGCAAATGGCCTTGGTTTGAATATGCAAGTGTTACTTGTGGATATTCATACTTCGCGAGTTCTTCAGGGCTATATTCTTTTGTGGTGACAATGGTCCAAAGTACCGCAATCAGTAATACCACAGCACCAAAATAGAATGAAAATGTTACTGATTCGGGAATAACGCCAGCTTCTGCGGTATTACTAATACCAAACCAATTAGTCATAATCCAAGGCAGTGCCGATGCAACTACGGCGCCAACACCAATGAAAAAGCTCTGCATGGCATAACCCATACCGCGTTGCTTCTTCGGAAGGTTGTCACCTACAAGTGCACGAAACGGCTCCATCGTCACGTTGATAGCAGCATCCATAATCCACAACATACCCGCCGCAATCCACAAGGTGGGCGAATTTGGCATAATACACAGTGCTAATGTTGTTGCCAGTGCACCGTATAAAAAGAAAGGTCTGCGGCGACCTAATTTCCCCCAAGTGCGGTCACTAAAATAACCAACAATCGGCTGCACAATTAAACCTGTAAGCGGCGCGGCAATCCATAAAATAGGGATCTCATCGATATTTGCACCTAAAGTTTGGAAAATACGGCTCACATTGCCATTTTGCAGGGCAAAACCAAATTGAATGCCCATAAAACCAAAGCACATATTCCATATTTGCCAAAACGACAGCGTTGGTTTGTCTTGCACGGGTGTTGTCATAAATTACTCCACTACCACAACTACTGCGCCCTCTGGCACTAGTGTGAAGTTAGTTGTTTTATTATTAGTTTGAATTTTGTTATTGCCAGCAAAGCGCAACAGGTTTGCTGGCTTTGCATTATATGGCAATGTAACTGACTGCACTTTATCGCCAAAATTAGCAAGTATCAGCAAAGTGTCATGCTCACTTTTACGGATAAAACCAATCACCGTATCTTTAGCCTCACCTAGCTCACTGGTTATATCAATCAGCGAACCTTGTTTAATGGCATCGCGCTTGGCCAAATTTAATAGTGTTTTGTAGAATTCGCGCAGCGCTTTTTGTTGGTCTGATAACAAGCCACCATCAAATTTGCCATTATTCACCCATTTTTGATGTTGCGGCACGCCAACATAATCAAAAATACTGGTACGTGTTGGGCTACCAAACCCGGCGTTTTCAGCGCCTGGCTCCCCTACTTCTTGACCAAAGTAAATTAAACTAGGCGATTGGCTGATAAGGTGCGAGACCACCATCGCGGGTTTGCCTTTATCCATATCGCCAACAAAATCAGGGCTCGCAATACGCTGCTCATCATGGTTTTCTAAAAAGTTAAGCATATGTGGCGCGATGTCTTTTACGTCGTGGTGAACGGGCATTAAGGTCGTTGCCGATTGCTTTCCTTGCATGATCCACTTTAACGTATCGTAAAAACCGACTTTGTCGTAGAGATAATCCATTTTACCTAAGTGGATATAATCACGATAAAGTATTGGATTGTATACTTCGGCAATTAACGTGGCATGCGGATTTTTGCGCTTGATATGCGCATTTAAGTAGCTCCAAAATTCTACGGGTACCATTTCAGCCATATCATAGCGAAAGCCATCAACCCCTTTGTCTAACCAATAAAACGCGATATCGCGCATTTTGTGCCAACTGCTTGGTAGCTCTTTATCTTGCCAAAACGCGACAACATCACGATAGCTCTTGGTTGCGTACTCACTTGGTAATGTCGCAAAGTCATAGCTGCCATCAGGTTTTACACCGTAGTTTACTTTTATTGTTTCGTACCAGTCATTAAAATTTGGCTGCGCCTCGCGTGAGCCATTACCTGTCCATTTCGCCGGGTTTTCATCAAACTTTCCATCAACTAATGGATGCGCATCACCGCCTAAAGGTGAATAATCTTCAGGAAATTTAGGCAGTGAAAACGCTACTCCAGGAATATAGTAAAAATCATTAAACTTGGAATAAGTAACGTTGGTATCGTCCTTTTCACCTAAGCCAATCACACCTTTAGGTTTTGCGATTGACTCATAGCGGCGCGCAACATGATTTGGCACGATATCAATAATTACTTTTAGACCCGCAGCATGGCTTCGTTTAATCAGTGCTTCAAATTCTTCAATACGCTTGGCCGGATTATTTGCAAGATCTGGGTTAACTGAATAATAATCTTTAATGGCATAAGGGGAGCCTGCGCGTCCTTTTATCACATCGGGGTCATCTAAACTGATACCAAACTGTGTGTAATCTTCAGCCATTGCATGATGAAGCACACCGGTATACCAAATATGGCTCACACCCATATCTTTTATTTCATTAAGTGCTTTCGGGGTAAAATCAGCAAATTTTCCAACACCGTTTTCAGCCTTGCTACCCCAGGGTTTATTGGTTGTATTTGTGTTGCCAAACAAACGGGTAAACACCTGATAAACAACCGGCTTTTGCACTTTGTTTTGTTCTTCTACAAGTTTAGATTGGGCACTGACACTATTTGACGCCACAATAAGCGCAAATAAGGCATACATCTTCTTTTTCATTTAATTACCAAATCGTTTTAAAAATTCATTATGGGTTGGCAGTTTTTCACTGGTGTGGGCAACCAAGGTTTTTAAGCTTTCAAGTAAATCTTTAATTTGTGCATCATTTAAGTTTTTCGCGAGTGGATGATATTGCGCCGGCGCAATGCCTTGCCCTAGCATCACTTGCTGCCAGGCCACTTCACTAAACAACTCGTCATCTTGTCTGAAAAACAAGGCGTTTTCAGCAAAAAGCTGTATTTTGTGGCGTAAGCTGTTTGGCACGTCCATATCTTTACACTGACGCCAAAAAGCGCTGTCTGTGCGCTCGGTTAATTTATAATGCAAAATAATAAAGTCGCGAATGCGTTCAAATTCAACCTGACTTTGACGATTAAACTCTGCTACAACCCGATCATTAATACCCATTAACGGAAAATGCTTTACGAGGCGAGTTGCCGCAGTTTGAATTAGGTGAATACTGGTTGATTCAAGTGGTTCTAAAAAACCACTTGAAAGGCCTATCGCCACAACATTCTTATGCCATTGTTTTAAGCGACGGCCAGTGCGAAAGCGAATAAGCTTTGGCTCTGCAATTGCCTTACCCGGTAAGTTACTTAGCAGTAATTGTTTTGCGTCATCATCCGAGAGATGATAACTGGCGTAAACCAAACCATTACCAATGCGATTGGTTAGCGGAATTTGCCATTGCCAACCGGCATCATGAGCAATTGAACGTGTGTAGGGTTTAATTTCATTCTCATCATGTTCACACGGTACAGCCAAAGCACTATCACAGGGTAACCAATGGCGCCAATCCTCAAAGCCAACATTCAGAGTTTTATCAAGTAATAAGCCATGCAAACCAGAACAATCGACAAATAAATCACCCGTTACAAACGCTTGGTTTTCGAGCTTGAGAGATTTAATAAAGCCATTGTTATGGTGAGTTTCGACATGGGTTACTTTGCCCTCAATGCGCTTTACCCCGAGCTGCTCTGCGTGATTTCGCAAAAACTGTGCGTATAAACTCGCGTCAAAATGATAGGCGTAGCTAGTTCCCGGTAATTTGGTATTTGGTAAATATTGAAGTTTATCGAAGCGGTTGCGCTTTGCTGCTTGATAATTAATCGAGTAATCCCAAAAACTACTCGTATCGCCCTGCTCTTTGGCTTTAAGCCAATAATTCAAAAAATTGCAAAATGGAAAGTCCTTACCAAAACTGCCAAACGCATGCATATAATGCTCGCCTTGTTGCCCCCAGTTTTCAAACTGAATGCCAAGCTTAATAGTTGCGTTAGTTGCTTTGATAAAGGCTTTTTCATCAATGCCAATGGCGGCATTAAAAGGAATGATGGGAGGAATGGTTGCCTCGCCAACGCCAATTGTGGCGATGTCTTTTGACTCAACTAGCGTAATAGAAATCTGCTTGCCAAGTACTTTTGCAAGTAAGCTTGCAGTAAGCCAGCCAGCAGTACCTCCGCCGACGATGACAACATTGTTGATTTGATTTGTCATGGTAACCTCAGATAAAAACAAAGCCCTTTTCAGGGCTTTGTTGCAACATTCAGGTTAGAACTGGTAGTTCACGCCTAGCAAGAAAGTGCGACCATAATCTTGGTAATCACGTACTTGCAATGCGTTATCACCTGATAACGAGATAAACGGTTCTTCAGTAATGTTTTGCACTTGGAAAGTCACCGTCATGCCCTCTAGACTCTTTAAGCCACTTTCAGAGAAGTCATAACCAATTTGTGCATCCCAAATCGTCTCGCCTTGAATATCAACTTGCTGTGAGTCAAAACCGCGGCCATAAACGTCACCTTTAAAGTCATCACGTTTACGCATGCTAGCACGCGCTTGGAAACCGTAATTTTCATAATAGAAAGTTAGATTTTGAATGCTCTTAGATAAACCTGGAATTTCATAATCGTTGCCATCTTGGTCAACCATGTCTGAGCTATTAACAGTATGGCTTGCAATTAAACCAAAACCATCCAGAGCATCAGCAAAGTAGTTAAATGGTAATGTGACTGAGAACTCAGCACCTTTAACCGTGCCGTCACCACCGTTTACTTTACCATTACCTGTACCATCTGGGTTAGCAGGTACTAGGCCTGTTGATGGATCTGCAACACCTGTCATATCGATTGAATAGCTACCATCAAAGATCCAGTCTTTTAAATCTTTATGATAAAGCGCGATAGCAAAATAACCTTCTGGGCTAAAGTAGTTTTCATAGCTTAGGTCAAAGTTAATTGCTTGGTACGGTTCAAGTGACGGGTTACCGCCATTCACTACCCAGTTACTACCATTTTCGTCTGGCTGCTGATTGTAAGTAGCATTAACCGAGGCATTCATTTCATCCATACGTGCACGTGAAATCGTCTTAGCAGCGCCAAAACGTACCGACTGTTCATCATCAATCGATAATGATAGGTTTAAGCTTGGTAATAGATGTGCGTAATCGTGTTCAATATGCGTTGGCGATGTAATAACTTTGCCGTCTTGTGTATTGAAAGCGTTACCTTTAGATTCTTGCTCAGTTTTAACATAGCGAAGACCTGCATTACCAGTTAACGGCATGCCTGCTAGTTCAGTATCAATGTTTGCTTTAACAAACGCACTGGTTAATTGCTCTTTAACCGTCCACGATTTAGTTGCGTGGCTTGGATCGGTTAAGCTTTCTGCCAGTAAATCGTAGTAACCATCTTCAACCATTGCGCGTGAGTTAAACGCAATCATGTCGCCCATGCCGATAAAATCAAGGTTTGCAGTACCTAAACGGTACTCTTCTGGCACCATCATCATACCTGGGTTATCTAACGAGAAGCTTGATACTGTTAAGAAGTAACCTTCAGAGCGCTTGGTTTTTTCACGCTCACTGTAAGACAAACCAAATTCAACAGACGTTACATAATCGTTTTCAATTACTTTAGTTGCAGCAAGGCGAAGTGCATTTAGCTCATCGTCAACTTCAGGGGTATTTAAAAAGCCGTCTTGCAATTGGTTTTCATATTCAGTACCAACAACGCCGTATTTTTCATTAAGTGCAGAACTCCAACCCCAAGAAAGTGGGCCGCCAAGTTGAATTAAATTATAGTCACTATAATCCAGCTCATGGCTAAAGGTTGCGCCTGTATTTCCAGAGTTAAATGCGTAACCTAGGTTATCTGCAACACCACGTGCATCGCCACGACCTGTTCCAGCATAACTTTCCATACTCCAGATTTCACGCTCAACACTTGAGTGACTTGCATCGAACTCAAGTGACCAAGAATCACTTAAGTCATATTCTAAATTAAAACCAAATGATGTAAGTTCAGCGCTGCGATCTTCGTAGTCGTTACGTACTACAACACGCTGCCCTTCAGTAATCGCTGATGTAACAAAGCCTGTTGCTGGATCTACAACTGCGTTATCCGCACTGATTGAACCCTGACCCCAAGCAAATGGCACTTCGATACCACGGAGAATTTTTTCATCTACGAAATCTACATATAAGCTATCAAATACCATACGTAGATTTTCGCTTGGTGCATATTCAATCACCGCCATAACTGAATCACGTTCTAAGGTAGATGAACGTACAAACGGCTTTGCACCACCTAAAATTGAATAGGTATTACCATCATCACCCGTGAATTCAGGGTAGCCCCAAGAGTTCCAACGCTTTTCTTGGTTTGGTGATGACATTGTATTAAATGCAACTGCCACACCTAGGGTGTTATCGGCAAATTGGTCAATGTAAGACAGTGTACCGCGAAAGCCATTATCATCAGCATCTGGATTTAATTTTTCAAAGCCCGTTTGCTCATACATGGCGTTAACTTTGATAACGCGCTCATCCATTGATAGCGGTTTAATTGTTTGCAAATCAATAACGCCAGCAAGGCCCGATGCTTCTAAATCGGCACTCGGCGTTTTATAAACTGTTACCGCGCTCATGATTTCTGATGGGTATAAATCTAATTCTGCACCGCGGTTATCGGTTATCGATACTTGTTCACGACCATTAAATGTTGTGCCAACATGGTCTTCACCAAAACCACGAATAGTAACGCGACTTGCGCGACCGTCTAAGCGCTGAGCGGCTAGACCCGGTAAGCGTGCAATTGATTCTGCAATTGAAGAGTCTGGTAATTTACCGATGTCTTCTGCTGATACTGATTCAACCACTTCTGGTGAAAAGCGCTTGGTGTTAATGGCTTTAACTAAACTTGCGCGAAAGCCTGTAACCTCAATAACCTCAACTTCTTTTTCTTGTTCTTTATCGTTGTTTTGGTTCTCTGCAGCATATAAGTTTGCAGAGCCTACACCTGCTGCGACCATTGCCAGCGTCAGCATACTTGGTTTGAAAATAGACATAAATTTTGTTCCCGATTGACTATTGCTAGTGCAAATCATGGTGCGAAATAACATCACTAAACGAATATAGCTTACTGACAGTATTTGTAGCAGTTGCACCAAATGAGTTCGCGTTTGTTGCCGACAGTGATAGTAACGCTATAAATTTAGCAACCACAACAAACTGCATACGTATTCAAATTTATGCAATGGCGCTTTTGGTTACAAATATTTTACATTTATTTTTTGTTATAGATTGATTAATAAGTGTTTTTTAAAAGTAACATCAAACAAAACGTTAACTTAAAGAAAATGACATAAAACCATCACAAATACGGGCTAATTCAGTGCAAATTCAGCACAAACTGAGTATAACCTGCACTTAAAAGGTGCAATACAAAACCAATGATAAATTGGTATTACCAATTTAAGGCATTATTTTAGTACATTTTAACAATAAATATTAAAATTGGTTATTTAGTGTGACCAATAAATATCGTTCCAAAGACTTCTCTTCTTACAACTATTTTCACTGCATACGTATGTAGGCTTTTTACTCGCAGCCGCTATATGACGTAAGCTGACGGTTATTCGCAGTAAACAGATACTGCGAAATGGCAACGCAAACGTAAAAAAGCATTTAGCATCAGATAGTAATGAGAAAACGATGTCGAAACTAACAGCGCAACTAAATTGGTGGAAAGGCGCGGTAATTTACCAAATCTACCCACGCAGCTTTCAAGACACTACAAATAATGGTGTTGGCGATTTACAGGGAATAATAAAGCGACTTGATTATATTAAAGCGCTTGGTGTTGACGCTGTATGGATTTCGCCGTTTTTTAAGTCGCCAATGAAAGATTTTGGTTACGACATAAGCGACTATCGCGATATCGACCCATTATTTGGCTCTCTTGCTGATTTTGACGAACTCATCGCGCAAGCTCATCAACGCGATATTAAAATTGTGATTGACCAAGTATTGAGTCATACCTCAGATCAACACCCTTGGTTTATTGAGAGTCGTGAAAACAAAACAAACGATAAAGCCGACTGGTATGTGTGGGCTGATGCCAATGAAGATGGTTCACCACCAAATAACTGGTTATCAATTTTCGGCGGTTGTGCATGGCAATGGGAGCCGCGTCGCTGCCAATACTATTTACATAACTTTTTAACACAGCAGCCCGATTTAAACTTCCACAATGAAGATGTGCGCAATGCTGTATTAGATAACGTTGAGTTTTGGTTAGCTCGCGGTGTTGATGGCTTCCGTTTAGATGCTATTAACTTTTGTTATCACGACGCGCAACTGCGTGATAACCCTGCAAAGCCAAAGCATTTAAGGCAAGGTCGTGGGTTTAGTGAAGATAATCCATACGCATTTCAGTATCACTATTACAACAACACCCAGCCTGAAAACCTGGCATTTATGCAGGAAATTCGCACGCTAATGAACAAATACCCGGGCGCTGTGACCCTTGGTGAAATTTCATCTGAAGATTCACTTGCCACCATGAATGAGTACACAGCAGGTGGCGACAAACTGCACATGGGTTACAGTTTTGAGCTATTAACAAAAGACTACAGCCCAAGTTACATTCGAAACACAGTTGAAACCCTTGAATCGCAAATGACTGAAGGCTGGCCATGTTGGGCATTTAGCAATCACGATGTAGAACGCGTTTCATCGCGTTGGAGCAAGAACGGTATTGTTAATCATGAGCAAGTAAAAATGCTACATGCGTTACTTGCAAGTTTGCGTGGCAGTGTGTGTTTGTACCAAGGTGAAGAATTAGGTTTAGGTGAAGCTGAAATCACCTTTGAGCAATTACAAGACCCTTACGGCATTACCTTCTGGCCAAACTTTAAAGGTCGTGATGGCTGTCGTACGCCATTGCCTTGGCAGCGTGAAGATGAATTCGGTGGTTTCTCAACTGTTGAACCTTGGTTACCTGTGGTTGACGCGCATAAAGATGTCGCAATTGACGCACAACAAGCTGACGAAACTTCTGCGCTAGTACATTGCCAACAATTTTTAGCTTGGCGCAAGCAACATGATGCGCTGCTTTTTGGTGACATTAAATTTACGCAAAGCGACGAACATATTTTAGGCTTTGAGCGTAGCTATAACGGCAAAACATTAGTCTGTTATTTCAACCTAGGCGAACATAGCCAAACGGTTGACGTACAAGGTAAAGTAATTAAATCACACCAGTATGAGAGCGCGACATTAAGTGGCTTTGGCTATGTGATATTTGCAAAAGAGGACGTGTAAAAGTTACTAACGCAGGGTAAATGGAATTACCATTTTAACTAATCGAAAGAATTACATATTGTTCTTCCCATGTGAACGTAAGGCTAGCCCATCTGGGTTAGCCTTTTTTTTAGCGTTCAGTTGCACGAACAACTTCAATAATTTCTGTTGTGGAAATAGAGGGAGTACGAGGTAGGTAAACCACTTCACATTGTGATTTATAGTTATCAAACTTTCCTTGCCAATCATCACCCATGACTAAGACATCTGCTTCAAACTGTTCGATGTAGTCGCCTTTTAGCTCTAAAGACTCTTCAAAAAATACTTCATCAACAAACTGTAATGACGAGATAATTTTTTTGCGGTCTTCTTGAGAGTAAATAGGGTTACGGCCTTTTTTTGAATAGTTAAGGGCATCAGATGAGACGCCCACGATTAAATAATCTCCAAATTCACGGGCGCGTTCTAAAATTCGTACATGGCCAACATGGAAAACATCAAACGTGCCGAAAGTAATTACTCTTTTCATTAAATTGCAATAGTTCTGTGGTATGTGCTTGGCGCGTACTATACCACGAGTAAGGCGCAAGGTTGACCGTATAATTACAAATAGCCACAAATACAAACCGCTGAGCTGAGATTTGCGGAAAGCTATGAATGCTTTAATAGGTAATCAACAATACGCTTGGCACACTGCCCGTCAACTTTCCCCACATATTCTTCAGTAACTTGCGCTCTAATATTTTGTTTTGCTTTTGAGTTATCAACCGCATTTTTTACGCACTGTGTAAGTGCTTTATAATTTTCCGCTCGTTCGCACAATTGATGAAATACCTCAATGCTTTCATCAATGCGTTTTTTAAATCGATAAGAGAAAATACCTCGGTAACTCCAGCGTAATTTGTAAAAATCACACCAAATAACCGGTTTATCTAGCGCTGCAAATTCAAATATTGCCGACGATGCATCTGATAACATAACATCTGAAATTGCCATAAATTCGAGTAAATTGAATTCATCAACACCTGCTAAATACACATTGTCTTGCTTAGCCCAATTTTCTAACAAGGCTTTTTGCTTTTTATAACGCGGTTTTGTCAGTGAGAAAAAATGTGGCTTTAAGATAATATTGTAATTTTCAAAGTCACTTGGAAATGATTTGGCAAACAGTTCTATCGAGCTGGGATAAAAAGTAGGTGCGTAGAGTAAGGTTGGTTTAGATTCATCTAAGCCGAGAGATGCAAGAGTACGCGTAGTCGATGTGCGATTGATAGCAGGATCCAGCTTTGCATAGCCACTATCTACAAAATTACCATTGGGAAACATGGCTTGAAGATTACTCAGGCGCTTTTCACCTTCAACAAATCGCACAGTGGTTGGATTTTTAGATACATCATAATAACAACTTTTCGGGCCGACACCATGTTGCATCAATACGGTTTTACTCACTGTATGGAGCTGTTCTAAATCTGCAACGGCATTGCCAAAGACTAACCAATCTGCTTTTTGCGCTAAGTAATGGGCTAACGCATCTTGCCAATTGTGTACAATTTTGATAGTTAACTGTGTCTCGTTTAATGCGCTCTCGATAATGCGGTTTAAATCTTCGTCGTCAGTTTTGTAGCCAACCAATTCAATTTCTGTGTTGTGCGCTTTGAGTGCATCAATTACCGGTAAATACTGCGGTAAATAATACAGATGTTGAATATCAAAAATAACCTTCATTGAACTGCCTAAACGATTTATGTGACATTTTTATGATCTCACAAAAACTTAACATCAGGCAAAGTTTTTTAATTGAATTTCCAGTATTTGAGCTTTTTTCTTAGCTTAAAATTGCGAATAAAGTTAAGTGGTTTAGTTTTTTCAACAGTAAGTTCACCCAGTAATACTTTCTCAACCGCATCCAGTACTCGGCCACTCGATTGCCCATCGCGATACGGATGCAATTGCTTTATATACTCGCCAATCTGCTGAGTAAGGTCGTGTGGAGATTGCAATGCATATGACAGCTTTTCTTCAAGTAAATTAGGCTCAGTGAAATTAACCATATACGGTTTAGGATCAATATTGTTAAACGTTACGACCGGTTTATTTTGCACTAAAAACATTTGAATCACTGACGATGTATCGCACAACATCACATCAGCCTGTTTAAGCAGCGGTAATACATTATCGGTTTCAACAAACTGTAAATGTTCGCTTTCAAGGGATTTATATTGCTCAACAATATGTTTTGGCATTTTAGGATGAAATTGCACTAGCCATTGCCACTTTCCCGTTGTGCTAAGTTTTTTAACTTGCTCGAACAAATGCGGTGCACACGTTAAATTGCGAGAAAACGTCGAGCACATTAACACCGTTTTCTTACTTTTATTGGCTGTCGGCTCGGTTAGCGTGTCAGTAAATAATGGATCAAGCGTAGGCCAGCCTGTTTCGACCACATTAAAATAGCCATGTTGTTTGGCAAGCAGCTTGAACGGTTCGGTAGTATCTGGTCCTTGGGTGCAATATAAATCAAAGCATTGACGAATATTGAAATGGTCATTGTTACCGCGTCTATTTAACTTACCCGCGTTAAAACCATGGAACACCGCCACTTTAACGCCTGGGAAAAAGCGCGGTACCGTATTACCAGGAACAAATACCGCATCTGGATTAAATGCTTTTACTGCATCAACTGATTTAAGTACCTGCTCATCTTCTTTTAAATAGTTCGCATTAACTTCATTACCCCACAAGAACCAAGCAACCTCGCCACCGCGGCGCCAAATTTCTTGCTGTAACGGGCGTAAAATCGCATAACTGTAATTTTGAGAGATAAAGAAAAGGTACTTACGCATAAATAATCCGTTGTGTTAAAGGCGCAAACAGCGCCCCGTTTATTTTTATAGTAGAGCGAACTTAACCACAAAGAGAATAGATAACACCCAAACGCTAATGCTCACTTCTTCTGCGCGATTGCACATTACTTTTACTGCTGTGTAAGCAATGAAACCTAATGCAATACCGTGCGCTATCGAAAACGTAAGCGGTGTCATTAATAATACAACGGCCACAGGCACGGCTTCTGTCATATCATCCCAATCAATCAGTTTTAAGTTTTGTAACATTAATACAGCAACATATAAAATTGCGCCAGCTGTGGCGTAAGCCGGTACCATGGCCGCAAGCGGTGCAAAGAACAGCATTAATAAAAAGCAGATACCAACAACAACAGCTGTTAAACCTGTTTTGCCGCCAACCGATACCCCAGCAACAGATTCAATATAAGAAGTCGTTGTTGATGTACCTAACGTTGCGCCCGCGATCGTTGCACAACTATCTGCACTAAGAGCGCGGCCCATACGTGGAATATTGCCTTTTTCATCAGCAATACCGGCTTTTTGTGACACCGCAACAAGTGTGCCTGAGGTATCAAATAAGTCGACAAAAAGGAAAGCAAAAATCACACTAAGCATTGAAAGCTCTAGTGCGCTGGCAAAGTCCAATTCCATCCAGGTCGGTGCAAGTGATGGTGGCATTGAAACAATGCCGTTGTATTCAACTAAGCCAAATGCTAACGCGATAGCGGTGACACCTAAAATACTAAACAGCACGCCACTTTTAATATCTCGGTATAAAAGCGCTGCGATAAAAAAGAAACTAATAATTGCAAGTAACGGGCCCGCTTGGGTTATATCACCAAGCTGTACCAAGGTTTCAGGGCTTGCCACAATAATACCCGAGTTTTTAAGGGCGATTAACGCTAAGAATGCACCAATACCGGTGGCAATTGCGCGCTTTAAAACAAGAGGAATGGCATTAATAATCCACTCACGCACTTTAAATAAACTTAACAGTAAAAAGATAATGCCAGAGAAAAACACCGCGGCAAGTGCACTTTGCCAGCTGTAGCCCATACCTAGCACTACGCCATATGTGAAAAATGCGTTAAGCCCCATGCCTGGTGCCAGTGCGATTGGGTAATTGGCCCAAAACCCCATAATAAAACAACCAATTGCTGCGGCTAAACAGGTGGCTACAAATGCTGCGCCTTGGTCTATGCCTGCTTCGGTTAACATTGCAGGGTTTACAAATACTATGTACACCATAGTGACAAATGTGGTGATGCCAGCGATCACTTCACGTTTAACCGTACTGCCCTGTTGGTTAATTTTAAAAAGTTGCTCAAACATGATTTCGTTACTGTGTCTTAAGGGGGCGATGATCATACCAGTGACACAGCAAAAATTAAATTTTTAAGTCATTTCGAAATGAAATTAAGTGAAAAAAACAAAAGCTTCTAAACTTAGGGTAATTCATCACGCTTAGATTGAGATAAACGTTCACCATGCAACGTAATTTTAAAGGTGCCAGATCAACGTCTGGTCACTCGTAATTTTATTTAAACACGTTTTAATCGGAACGTTTCTAACAATCACCGTAAAAAAATTATTAACCTTGTCTTAGGTTGATTAGCAATAAGGAAGCATATGTCCGACGAAAATAATTCCATTGAAGTAGATTCATTAACAATAGAGGAAGTAGAACACCTTATTCTTTCTACATTACTTGCGATCAAAAAAGAACTAACTCAAAAAGCCCACACCATTGTAGAGCAAGATGCCGAACGTTTGTTTGCAACCTCAGTCACCATGTCAAAAGCCAAAAATGATGTTGGTGCTGCCAAATATATGCGTTTCGCTGCCCTGCAAGGTCATGTAAAAGCGCAGTTTTATTTAGGCATGATGTTCGCAAAAGGTGCCGGATTACCGCAAAGCGTGTATCACGCATATACCTGGTTATACCTAGCTGAAAGCCAAGGCTCGATAGAAGCGGTAGAGGCAATTGGTAAGCTACAGCCGCTACTCCAAGCAAAACAAATCACCGATGCAAAAAAGCAAGCTGCTGATTTATATGAGAATATTAATGACGCAATAATCCAATCTGAAAAAATTGTGTAAAAAATAGCAAAAAGTGCTTGAAACAAAATACTGTATAAACTACTGTATAGATAATTCCACTGTATATTTAAACAGGTATCGTTATGTTACAAGCTCAACACCTTTCATCACAGCACGCTGTACAGGTTTCAACACAAGATACAGACAAGCTGAAAGTTATTAATGTGCAAGATGACATTCAAGAAACATTGGCACTTATTGAAATACTGCAAAAGCATACCTGCGAAAATAAATGGACACTGCTGCTTGCACCCGATGCAGTGCCAAGTAAAACCCTGTTAGAAAGTTTATCTATCGACCACAGCAAACTGCTTATTATTCGCCAGCGTCATCTTATTAATATTGAATACGTGGTTAATTCTGCGCTAAAAAATGGCAATTTTGGTGCAGTTGTATCGTGGACAAATATGCTTGATGAAGTAACACTTAGTTCACTCTATGCAAACCAAACAGAGTTTAATGGCTATTTTTACCACTTTGCAGCTAGCAAAGGTGTGACGGCAAACCCTACTCTCTGCTAAAATGCTGGTTTTGAAAAACGAAATCTATTTATGTGTTACTGTGGAACAGCACAAGCATTTGAGCAATGTTGTGCACCCATCATCAATGGTGAAAAAAAAGCAGATAATGCAGAGCAGCTAATGCGCTCTCGCTATTCTGCATACTGTGTAAATAACAGTGAATATATTCATAACACCTATGCACTGACTAAACGTGCCGAAAACAGTGTTAGAGAAATAAAGTTATTTGCTGAACTTGCTGATTTTATAAAACTTACGGTGAATAGTTTTAATGAGCAAGGCAATTCAGCCCAAGTGCATTTTAAAGCAGAGTATATTTGCGACGGCTACTACTGCCAGCTTGAAGAAGTATCAAACTTTGTTATTGAAGAAGATCAATGGCGCTATTTAGATGGCACCCTTACCCCTCATAACGAAACTAAGCTAGGCAGAAACGATACCTGTCCATGTGATAGTGGTAAAAAGTTTAAAAAGTGTCATGGTAGCTAAGTAAGCCTTAATCACTTTTTAAATCTATATTCCATTAGCATAAGCAACATTGTCTTAGCCTATCACCAAAATTAAAACGTTGACTGAAAGTTTTAATAGGGTGGCCCAATTAGATAGAGCGCCCTATTTCTCAACCCCATCTATCAATACCAAAATACCCATTTTTTAGATATATTCAGATAATGCACATGGATGATAATAATTGAGTTTCGCGATAAGTTTTTATGCAGTTTTTTCCGCTTAACTTTTCCTTTTGGCTAAATTACGAACAAAAAGCAAAACATTTAGCCCACACATTAAGCCACTACCCGACCAACGACCACTCACATAACGCATTTTGAAAAAAGACATAAACACGTCAAATATATATTTAATGGCAAGCACGCTAATAACTGCCGCTATTTATACAAAGATTAACGTTACGAAAGATTCAGTAAGTATTTAACAAAAGAGCCGTGTGAGCCGCTACGGCCAGCTTAACTAAGCGACAGAAGCGAAGCTGTACTCTTGGCTCTTTTCAATACTTTGATAGAAATTGTCGATATCCATTTCGTTATTGTTAAGTCCCACTTGTTTAGCACTGTGCAACTTCTTTTGCACCGCAGGCGGACAATTATCAACAACTAGGGGAGGAATATAGTTTTTATCATTCTTACAAGTGAAAGGTTCGGGCTTTAAACATTCATTAAATTGAATCGCGATTAACCCTTGGTTTTCTAACAATGTACGATTGTGTTCGCCAAGCAAGCCGTTAAACGGTTCACTTGCTAATGGCTTTTTCGGGCCTGCTGCGACCTTCGCGTATGAAAGAACCGGATCCGCAGTCGGTGACTTTTCGCTTTTTATTAGCTGAAATTGCGAAAACTCCGTTGCGTCATTACTTAATAAAGAAAGTAAAAGTGCAAAATCAGAATGGCGCTGCTCTTTAACACTGTGAGAAAGTTGCTCTCCAAGTTGCGCTTCATGTGTGATGATTTGTTCGATTTGCATCTTTAATAGTCAATCTGATTGATAACAAAGCTGTTATCGACAAAATTAAAAAAAACTTTAGCTTTAACCTTTACTTAATTTTTTAGTTTGTTAATATTCGCCTCGTTCTCGTGGAGGGGTTCCCGAGCGGCCAAAGGGATCAGACTGTAAATCTGACGGCATTGCCTTCGATGGTTCGAATCCGTCCCCCTCCACCACTTCTCTTTTATTCCAAGTTCCAAATTCCAAATTCCAAATTCCAAATTCCAAATTCCAAATTCCAAAAAGTGAAATGTTATCTGGTGCTAAGTCAAACTATTTATCTTATTGATACTCACTTAGCGATTAATTACATACCTATAATTTAAATTTCAACACACAAAATACACTGACCAACTCGTTATCAAAAATGCCTGTATTCACAACGCGTAAAATAACGCTCGATTACGTTAACAAATAATTGAACGTTACTGCCTAACATAAATTATTCTTTTCCAACTAAACAAATTAACTTGTGTCCCTATGTGTCACGAACATCAAATATGAATAACAAAAATGCTTTTGGCGGTTACTTTGAGTGGTTTTGTATGAAATTTAGCAGTTATGATTGCATTTTGAGCGGTTGACCACTTTTTTATAAAAAGTGCTTTACAGTAAGATAAAGCTTCACTAATATTGCGCCTACTTCAGTGGAGGGGTTCCCGAGCGGCCAAAGGGATCAGACTGTAAATCTGACGGCATTGCCTTCGATGGTTCGAATCCGTCCCCCTCCACCACTTTCTTTCTGAAGCTCATCTAAATCTATTCAAGTTTAAATACATCCAATTTATATCCGTTTTCTTTAAGCCAGTGTTCAGCTTTTCGATAATCTGGATAGATACTCTCAACCGTATGCCAAAACCTACGGCTATGATCCATCACTTTTAAATGCGCTACCTCATGTGCAACAACATATTCAATTACCCATAACGGTGCACTTACTAGCTGCAAATTAAATTGTAATCGTCGTCTCGAATCACATGCGCCCCAACGACTGCGCACATGTTTAACACTTACACTGTGAAATGACTCCTTGATTTGCTTTGCCAATCTCTGCGCCTTGGCGCTGCAATAATTAGTAAGTTTATTTTTTGCAAAATCAGCGATTAATGCCAGCTGCTTATCACTTACATTTTTTACTCGTCGCGATGTGTTAATAGACAGTACCCCGTCAACTAATTCAACGTTACTTTTTACCTGCCCTTCTACAAATATTAAATTGATCTCTTCACCTAAAATAGTGAGTGTTTTTTGCGTTAATACCGACGCTACATCAACACGTTTAATCTGCTTTTCTAAGTGCTTATTAATCCAACCTTGTTTTTGCATTAACCATTGTTCAATAAAGTCTTGTTTTAAATGCATAGGGGCATAAACAAACACTTCTTTTGCTTTAATTTTTATAGCGAGTGTTTTACGATTTTTACTACGTTTTAACTGATATTTGATCGACATTATTTTCTATTGTGGTTAACTTGCTATAGTTATAAGAATCTAGCGCTAATCTGTATATAAATGAGTCAAAACAGCGAAAATCCACTCAAAGATAAGTCCATTTTAATTATTGATGACCAGAAATCGTTCCAACAACTGCTTAAAGGTATGTTGATACAACTGGGCGCCAATAATGTCTCATTTTACGATTCCGGCGAAGCCGCGCTTAATAAAATTGACAAAGATTCTGTTGATATTGTGTTTATCGATTATAACCTTGGACAAGGCCGAAATGGTAAACAGTTTTTAGAAGAGCTTAAGTATTTAAACAAATTATCTCGCCACAGTATTTCCATTTTAGTTACAGGGGAAAGTACTCGTTCAGTTGTTTTGTCGGTACTTGAAATTGAGCCTGACGATTATTTAATTAAGCCGTTTTCAAGTGGTATGTTAAAAACACGCTTAAGTAAGCTCTCCAACAAAAAGAAGCTATTTTTTGACGCGAATCAGGCAATCGAAGACGGCCAACTAGAAGCCGCTGTGCAAATTTACTTAAAAATAGCCAAAGATAAGCCGCGTAATGCCCAATTTTGTTATAAACGTGTCTGTCAGATCTACTTTGATTTAGGGCAATACCAAAATGCCTTTGAATTACTTGGTAATATTTTAGCAACAGCACGGCCCACTTGGGCGCTAACTTATATGGCACAAACTTGCATGTTTTTGGCGCAGTACGGCAAAGCGATTCGTATTTGTGACGAATTACTCGGGCAAAACCGCTTTAATATCGATGCCTTAGATATTAAAGCCTTATGTTTAAACCATATTGATCAAGGGAAAGAATCGCTTTTCCTTATCGAGCAAAGTTGCAATATTTCACCGCATTCATTTGCGAGGCAAAAAACCTTCGCTGAAATCGCGCAAGCTAACAACGATCTTGAGGCGCTTATTAAAGCCCACGGCACCCTGCTCGCCATGTCTAAAGGCACCGCATTTGCCCATATTGATTATCAGTTTAACTACATTCGTGCCATGTTCAGCCAACTCCATTTGGCTAACTCAAAAGAAGAAAAAGCTGACCTAAGTAATCAAATTAAAGGGAGTTTGCGTCAAGCACAAAACGACCCTACCGTTACAAAGCAACATGCATTGTTTAAAGAGTTTAATACCTTTTGCGAAGCGCGATTAAGTGTCAGTGAAGGCGACTTTTTAGATGCGAAAAAAATGATAGCGCCTTATATTGCTGAACAATCATTAAGTAGCTCCGTATTGCCTGATTCTGTTATGGCACTATTTGATTTAGGTGAATTTGACGATGCCAACGCGCAGCTTGAAAAATACAAAGGACTGAACGAATGCGATGGGCAAACCCTTAAGCAATTACAAGAGCGTAACGAGTCGCTTGCAAATCATCAGACCGAGTTTGAGCAGCATAATGTCCGTGGCATTGAGCTGTATAAACAAGGCGATTTTCAAAACGCTATTGAGCAATTTGAAATGGCACTTAAATACGCACCTATGAATACGGGGAGCGCACTTAACTTACTGCAAGCCCTATTACAGCTTTTGCCTCGAGCAAATCAAGCAGCCGATGTTATTTTGGAAAAATGTCGCAGTAATTTTCGCTTGGTCGAAGGTATGGCATTGCCGCGTCAACACGCTAAACGACTTGAAGATCTTAAGTTTGAATACAACAAGTTAGCTAAACTTTATTCACAATCAAATTAGCAAAACCTTAGCTAAGTGCTAGGCTTAAAGAATTCAATATCTGATATTTTTGATCTATGAGCAATGCACCAAAATGTAAATATGTATCGCCTGAAAACGAGCAATGTCGTGAGCTTGATATGGGTGGCGGCTATTGTTTTTGGCACGATCAAAAATACGATAAAAGTGGCTTAGCGTTAACAGAAAAATTAGAGCGCTATGCCAAACGCGGCGGCTTATTAAAAGGCTTACAGCTAAAACGAGCTGACCTTACCGGGCTTAACCTAGTCAATCACCACGGTGAAAATTTCGACCTATCGTACAGCAACTTTTATCGCGCAAATATGCAAAACGCGCATCTTTACAATACCTGTATTCGTGATGCGTCACTGATGAAAGCCGATTTACGTGATGCCAATTTACATTGTGCCAAATTAGAGGGAACAAACCTACTTGGCATCAAACTAGTCGGTGCACGTATCGACAATATGAAGTTAGGGCACACCTTATTGCAAGAAAATCTTGCGCGAAAAGCTGAAAAACAAAACGACAGTGACAAAGCATTGGATTATTTTGAACAATCTGAAGAGATCTATCGCGATCTTCGAAATGCCGCAGAGAATCAAGGACTGTTAGAGCTATCAGGCAAATTCAATCACAAAGTACTGATTATGCGCAGGCATCAATATCCCAAATTTTCAAGACATCGCATTGCCTCTAAGTTTTTCGATATCTTGTGCGGCTATGGCGAGCGCCCTGTAAACGTTATTTTCTTTTCGATGATGCTGATTCTGCTTTGCGCTCTAGGTTACTTTACGTTTGGCGTAAGTTTTAATGGTGACACAATTCAGTTCAGTTCAACGCAAAACACGCAAGAAAATTTAATGGCGCTGGTTAACAGCCTTTACTTTAGTGTAGTGACCTTTACAACCTTAGGATACGGTGACATAACGCCCCTTGGCTATTCCCGATTTATCGCCGCTGTCGAAGCTTTTTGCGGTAGCTTCTCTCTAGCCCTGTTCGTGGTAGTTTTCGTTAAGAAAATGACGCGTTAGCGTGAACACCCTTAACGAAAACTCAAACCATTAACTCGAGTATTAACGTCATATTCGTTTTGCTAATTAATGTTGCCAATAATAAACAACATCATGAATACCATTGAAAGTAATCGAAAAAAGAACAACTGCCCTTTTAAACTGCGTACCTGTTTAGACGTTTTAAAAACTTTCAACTCTAATGCTTTACAATATTCACGACTAATCATAATAGAACCCTCATAGTAGTATCGGTGTTATACCAACATACCTGTTTGGCACACTTAGTTAAACTATGCATAATCGTTACCAAGTTTTAATATGCCTTCGCGTTCCTTTTTAACCTCGCTCCTAACTTGCTATCGACCTATCAGATAAAACTTTAAACGATATTTGCCGCTAACCTTGCTGTTAGCGACTTACTTTCAAAAAAGTAGGTCATAAGTCGCCAGTTCAAGTTAAACCCTAGTTATCTTTTGTGCGCTTTTTCTATCTAGCGTTCATTACGTTGAAAACGCGCATACAGACCTGAGTATCGCGATACTGTGCGTGCCATGGCGCGCTCTAAGCCTCCCGCTAACGATACCAATTCAAACGATTCTTTCGCACGCGTAATGCCTGTGTATACCAACTGTCGATTGAGTACCGGTGAATTAACTGGTAGTAACATAGCAACATGTTTAAATTCAGAGCCTTGCGATTTATGAATTGTCATTGCATAAACAGTATCAAATTGCGGTAAACGGGTTGTTGAAATCACGCGTTCAGCACCTTGATCGTCAATAAAGCTCGCCATCAATCGACCGTTTTCGTCTTCGATGATAATGCCAATATCACCGTTAAATAAATTAAGCTGGTAATTGTTTTCGCTGATCATAATTGGCATACCAATATAAAAATTACCAGTGCGTTTAATTAACTGCTGCTGGCCAAGCTGTTTCTCAATTTTCATATTGAGTTCGTTGGTACCATACGGCCCAACACGCGTTGCACACAGGACTTGGTAGTTTGCGAACGCTAAATGAATGTCGCGAATGCTGTCGCCATTGCGTATTGCTGCAAGATAAACACTGTAGCGCTCGGCTGCACGGTCAATAAATCCCTTAAAATCAGTCTCAAGCGAGCTAAACATCAAATCTGCACTGTTTGAGTGATATACCTCATTCAGGGCATTCAAATCATTGCTATTAACCGCTTTTGCTAATCGCCCTATGCCGCTGTCGGTTTTAAAACGGTGGCTAACTTGCAAATAAGCAAGGTTATCGTTGAGCTCATACAAGGTTGGTTTTGCCGCATTCATTGGCATATTAAGTAGCTGCGCAAGGGCTTTTGCCGTCTCTGGTGTGTAATTATGATCGACACCTAACGTTAACGGGCGACATAAATCTGACAGTACATTACCCGTATCAACCGACGATAATTGGTCTTTGTCACCTAATAAAATAACTCGCGCATGACTTGGTAATGCATCAAATAGTTTAGCTAACATGGCTAAATCAACCATCGAGGCTTCATCTAAAATCACTAAGTCCACGTCGAGCGGGTTTTGTCGATTGTGGCGAAACTTGTTAGATAAATGGATCACCCCCAACAAACGGTGCAAGGTTTGCGCTGTGTCTGGAATATGCTTTGCAATTTGCGAATCAATATTCAAGTGTTGCTTTGCACCTGCAATCGATTCACTCAGTCTCGCCGCGGCTTTGCCTGTTGGCGCAACAAGTTGCACTTTTAGTGGTACCTTGCTGTAGAGCGATTGTAGAATTGCCAACAATTTAGTTACTGTGGTGGTTTTACCTGTACCCGGTCCACCAGAAATAATACAAAAACGTTTTAAGCAGGCTACGGCGCAGGCCACTTTTTGCCAGTCAAGGGCCTCTGAGTCTTTAAAATAATGCGACAGCAAATTACCCAACTCAGTTAAATCGAGGGTAGTAGAAAGTGCATTTCTTGCCTTTACCGCCTCTACAAACTCACGCTCATAATCATCATAGCGAGCAAAATACAGGTGTTTTGCAAACAAACGAAGTGGCTGTTGCTCCCCTACGCTGTGGTGTACCTGCAAAAGTGCACAAAAGTCATCATCAGTTGTAAATGGCGACTGCTTTTTACCATATTCAGTGAGAGCAAGATTAAACGGGTCGTCTTTATCAATGCTTTCAAGCGGTAAACATGAGTGCTGAGAGCGCACCGCACGGCTTAATAACAGTACTAGGTAAAATATTTTAGAATCGATATCTGGTACTAATATGCTCGCCAGATTAAGGTCAAACTGATCGATTTTGTCATATTCAATAAGTAGTTCACGCATTGAATGTCCCCTTATCAAATAAGCTATCTAATGCAAGCACTTGCTCAACATCGGGTGCTTTGTAATACACGCCATTACCCGTTGGCATACCGCGCATAAATAAGTAAAGGCTGCCCCCTAAATGGGTGTGAATGTCGTAATTAGCAATGCGTTGTTTTAACAAACGGTGTAACGCTACCGTGTAGAGTAAGTATTGCAAATGGTAGTGATGTGAACTCATCACAGTTTCCATATTGTCTTGATTATAATCTTCGCCGCTATCGCCTAAATAATTCGACTTATAATCGAGCACAAAGTAACGGCCATCAAAACAAAAGATTAAATCGATAAAACCTTTCAGCATGCCGCTTATGGTAGCGCTTGTAAGCGGTGTAAAATGGTCGCGACTCTGTACTAACAAAATATCGTTAAGTTTGCGGGTCACTAATTCGTTTACTGGCAGCATAAACTCCATTTCGATTAGGCACTGCGTCATATCTAACTGTTCCATTGATATGGCAAGTGGCGCTAGTGGCTTAGCTAATAACTGTTTAATCCAGTTTTCAACAACCTCCTTCCAACCATCATCTATTTGATATGCGAGTAACTGCTTTTCCACAACATCTGCAAGCGGTTCTTTTTGCTCGAAAACTGGCTGTTCAGCAGCGTTAAAATCAATCTCTTCCATAATGGCGTGTAAGCAACTACCGGCATTGGCGCCTTTTGGAAAGCTAAACTCATTTTGTACGATTGCAGTAGTGCTCTCTTGCCAATCGAGTAAATGCATTTCATCATTAGCACCTTGCTTGTAATCAAACGAGCTGCTATCGCCATGAGACGACTTAGTTAATGATGAAAAACTCGAAAGTCGCCATTTATTTGGTACGCTTTTCGTTTTTTGTTTAACCAATAATTGATCAAACGTGTTGGCTGCTTGAGGTAACACTACCGGCGATTCTGGTGCACTATAAAGTGACGCGCTTAAACCACTATGGCTATCGCAAAATCCGCGCAATTGGCTATACCAGTCATGCCCCGTATCAATATCATCTTTATCAAGTAACAAATGCCCTAAAGGCGTTTTTGCAATACCTGGGGTTTTACTGCGGCCATCTTTACAGTTGTATAAGCCCACCACTAAATAATGTACCGCGCGCGTTAGCGCAACATATAAAAGGCGTAAGTCCTCAGCAAGACTTTCTTTACTTGCCAGCGCTTTCGCGTCATCGTCAGGCGCTAAATCATAAATAAGTGTGCCATCGTCTTTATGATAAACCGCATCGTTATTTTCTCTAAAGCTTGCAACAAACGGCATATACACAACAGGGTATTCCAGCCCTTTTGAGCCGTGCATGGTTACAATGTTCACCAGTTGTTGATCGGTTTCTAGACGCAGTTGCGAACCTTCTGCCGCGAATTTAGTAATTTGATCATAAAGCCAATGCAGTAAACGATGATAACTGTTCAGCGCCAGCTGTTTTTGCTGTAATAATTCACCTAAATGCCGAATATCCGTTAGCAAGCGTGGTACATCCCAGCCTTTTTGCTGCCAACGACTCGGAAGCGCATTTAATTCGACTAATGATTCGATCACCGCCATTACGCCTTTTTGCTGTAATAACAATTTTAGCTCGGCAAAGTGTTCTAAGGTTTCTTCCCATGCATTGGTATTTTGCGTTAATGCATGCACTTGTGAATAATTTAGCGCAAACAGCGGTCCCACTAAAACGCCGCGAAAAATCGCTTCATTGTAGGGGGTAATAAGCGCAGAAAGAAAAGTCAATAAGTGACTCGCGAGTGGCGTTTCAAACACACTATCGCGCGATAAAAACACACTGGCAACGCCACATTTATAAAGGGCGCTTTTAATTGAATTTGCTTGGTTGCGATCCCTGACGAGTACCGCAATATCGCTTGCCTTTAACGCGTCACCTTCCAATTTGGCACGTCCCGCTGCGGCATCAATTAATAGTTCGGCAATTTGCGAGGCGCAAATGTTAGCAAGGTGATTATCCCCTTGTCCTTTAGCCACGGTGTCATCGAGTTCATCGAATACACAAAAATGAATACCCGACTTACTTTCTTCATTAACAAATAATCCCAACTCGCTGCTTTTACCAAACGCCTTTACTTTGCTAAATGGAATGTCTTTATTAAAAATAAAACTATCGTCTTTGTTAGCGAAAATACTGTTTACACCATCAACAATTTGCTGCGAAGAACGATAGTTAGTATCCAGTGTGTAATGACTTTCTAACGGTACTTGGCGCTTGGCGTCAATGTAGGTAAAAATATCAGCGCCACGAAATCCATAAATAGCTTGCTTAGGATCGCCAATCATAATCAATGCGTTGTCGTTATGTGATACGCTGTTATTGTTTAAATAAATATTGGCAAATATACCGTATTGAATAGGATCGGTATCTTGGAATTCATCGATTAGTGCAACCGGGTACTGGCTTAAAATTGCATTCGCCAGCTCACCACTTGTGTTAGTTTCAAGCGCTAAACTTAAATTTTGTAATAAATCATCCGGATTAATCAGCTGATGCTTTTGTTTTTCACTGAGTAACCAATCAACAAGGTAGTGATACGCACTAATTAAAATCGACACTGGCAATGCTGCTTCGGCCTGTGCTTTTAGCGTTGCCGCTTCATCAAATAAGGTTGCAAGTTGATGGCTAACCGGTGTTTTATCTTTTAAATAATTGCCTTTATCCGCAAATGCTTGCTCACCCCAGATTTCAAACGAACGTTTTGATGCGCCTTCAAAAATGACCTCATCACTTTGGCAATAGGCGTTTAATAATGCTAAGTTTTTACTGCTCGCAATGGGCTTTGATTTTTTAAACGGCGTGTTTTCAATAAAGCCGATAAATTCTTGCGCTAAGATCTGCTGTTTAAGCGTACTTGTAGTCTCATAAAGGGCATTTTGTAACGAAAGCGCTTGCTCAAAGGTATAATGCGGCGTAATTTCAACGCCTGTACGGCTCAATAATCCAAATAAATTTTTAAGTAATACATCCGGTGATGCAAAACAGCTGGTTACCGCCGCGTAGCTCTGCTTTTCAAGTGGAAAAACAAATTGACGCCAAAAATCTTTAATCGCGGTCTCAAGCAATTCACTCTGATCCATAATAAATTGCAAATTAAACGCCATTCCTGATTCAAACGCATGTTGTTTAAGCATACGTTGACAAAAACCATGAATCGTAAAAATGGCGGCATCATCGAGCGATTTAACTGCACTGTCGATTTGATAAAACGCACTGTGGCTATCATCTATTTGGCTTACTAACTCGTTAACTACCTGATCATTGGTTTCTTTACCCAGCAGTGTGTCACGCAAGGTAATTAAACGCTGCCTTACCCTGTCTTTAATTTCCGCGGTGGCCGCTTCGGTAAACGTTACAACTAAAATCTGTTCAATACTGAGCGGCGTTGTACGTTTGCCCTCTTGAGTAAAGCCAAGTAGTAACCGTAAATATAGTGCTGTGATGGTATACGTTTTACCGGTACCCGCGCTTGCCTCAATTAAGTTTGCGCCGCACAGCGGCATCGCCATAGGTTTAAGATTTTGCATATTTATGCTCCGTAATAATGGCGTCTATCGGTGCAAGATAGGTTTCGGTTAATTCAATAAACTCTTCAGCGACACTTTCTAGGGAGGTAAAATCAAGCGCAATATACGGATCGCTCAATTCGTTTTGACCAACAAACGAGGCACCTGAAAACGTGTTTTCGGCCGCGGCAAAATCGCGTTTTTGCAAATAGCTAAATCCAGTCGTCGCAAACAGTGGCAACGGTCGAGTAAACATACAGAGATATAGCTCACCCCATTTTTCAAGCTGACTTAATGCCTCGTCTTGGTTCAGTTGCTGGTATTCAATATAGCCATCAAGAGATAAAAACACGGTGCTGTTTACATCACCACTGGCTGAGCCCGCAAGGTGATATAAATACCCGGCAATTTTATCTTTTGCTTTTAATTTAGCTGTTGGGCGATACAAATATTGCGTCGCCAACGATACAGGTTTTAATGCCCCACTTATTCTCAACATTGATAGTGACAAATCAACACGTGTTGACTCAATGGGTGTTTCATCACCTGTAATAATCTGATGGCGCTTTAACTCCATCAACAAAGGCTCTACAGTATTCACCATGTTATCGAACGCGAGTTCGGCACCCGCACCTTGCGGTAAATCGCCCCTTGCAATAATTGCCGCTAAATTAGGGGCATTACTGAGATAATCGCGCTCGATAATTTCTTGCAAATAGCGATAACGCGTTAAACCGTCTAAGGCAAAGGTTTCGTCATCTTGATTATTAAATTGATAGTCACCTAATCGTGCACCAATGGTGGAGCGGTAAAACGATTGCTGTGGTGCAAGTAATTGCTGAATAAACAGCGCTAAATCAACTTGCGTGTCGATATCTGCAACTAACGGTTCGTTTTGACCCGTTGCAGGCGTTTGTTTTGGTAACCAAATCGGGTTATAGCTTTGCAGGTGCGATTGTTGATAATACGCAGGATTAAACGGCTGCAAGTAGTGTCTAACCGTTAACGATTCAATTAGTCTATCTTTACCGTGCTCAAACACTCGGGATAAATAGTCTGTTAATTCACTGACTAAAACACTCGGTAAACGCTCCGAATTATCCACACACGAATTACCGATATAGCTTAGATACAGATGTTCACGGGCACTTAAAATTGCTTCTAAAAACAAGTAACGGTCGTCCATTTTACGTGAACGGTCACCTTTTTGTGGTTTGCTGTGCTGAAGTAAATCAAATCCCAGTGGCTGCACAGTGCGCGGATAATCACCATCATTCAAGCCTAAAATACACACCACTTTAAAGGGCACTGCACGCATAGGCATTAAAGTACAAAAGTTTACCTGGCCCATAAAAAAGCGCTGGCCAACCCCTTTTTGCATCAGTTGCTGCTTGAGAATATGCACCATTAGCACTTGTGATACCGCGCCAGTATGATCATTGTTTTCAAAGTGCTGCAAAACGTGTTCGAGTGCTTTTTGTACAAAGCCTAAATCGTTATTTTGGCTTATATCACTTGCGTAAAAGCGCATTGTAAGTTGTTGCAACTGCTTTACTTTATCAGCTAAGTTGCCACTGGCTTTTAACTCTTTTTGCGTTTGTTCAAGTGCATCAAAAAAACGAATTAATTTAGCCAGCGTTTCAACTGCCATGCCTTCAACTTGATCGGCGGCAAATAACTGGTTAAATTCGGTGTTTTCGTCTTTGCTGGCAAACCCCAGTATTAAGCGCGATAACCCCTGTCGCCAACTGTTAATGGCAATTTTAGGTTGGTTAAATTCGCCCTTATGTTCGCCATCAATGCCCCAGCGAATATTAACCTGCTCTAACCAATAACCAATTTGATTGAGTTCTTCGCTCGAAATTTCAAACTTTGTTGAGATTTCGTCAACTTGTAATAAGTCCAAAATATCAGATACATAAAAACGGCACGCGCCTAAATCAGCAAGTTTAATAAAGCTGTTTACGATTGGTTTTTCTTGCTCAACACCTAAGTCAGAAATCGCAAATGGAATGTAACGGTTGTCTTTTGCACTGCCAAATACCGCCTCAATATATGGGCTGTACTGTCCCGAATCAGGCATCATCACAATAATATCGCGCGGTGATAAGCTATCGTCAGCACTAAATAAGTTCAACAAATGGTCGTGCAGCGCTTCTACTTCTCTAAGTGCATTATGGCAGCGCGCAAACTGAAACGACGAATAGCCTTTGTTTTCACTATAAGTTAACTTGCCCTCATCTGATACAAACCAAGTTGGGTCACTAGCAAGCGGCATGCCTTTAAACGCTAATTCAAAAATTTCCTGTTGTAATTGACCCAGTAAATTCTCATCAAACGCTTCAATAAATATATCAGTCCACTGTGCATCTAATTCCACCAGCTGCTCTAAATATTCGCGCCCTAGTTTACCCCATGATGCCAAAAGTGGATTACCTACAATGTAATAGTCCTCGCCTTCGGCATCAATATTTGGTTTAACGTCATAATTGGCAATAATTTTCGCTTTGGTTTTTTCATCAACCACATCGCCCCAGTAGTGTTTACTTGGGTTACATAAATAAATGTACACATCAATATGCTTGGCTAATGCCTGAAACACTTCAAGTTGCTGACTGGGAATGGCAGACAAGCCAAATATGTATAAATTTTGATGAGATAAATTAATTGCATTTTGGTTTAGAGATGCAATTAAATCTTGATGCAGATTCGCACGGTGATATGGGTTTTGTCCAAGTGTTTTCGTATGCTCAACTAGTTTTCGCCATAATATGGGCTGCCACGGTGCAATTGATATATCGACATCGGCAAGTTCGTCATCGCCCTGCTGCCAGCTCTCTAACCAGACTGGTCGATACATTAAATATTGGTCAAAGGCATCGGCAATTTTTTCGCACAAACTAAATAATCGCGTATCGTTATCGAGCGCTGTTTGCGTATCCACCAAGTACTGTTTTAACAGTGCAAATTCCGCTTGTTCTAAACAATTAGGTAAAATATTAAATAGCTTCCACGCCATATTATTTTTGTTAAATGACGATTCTTGTGGCACATCTGACAACAAGCTTTGATATAAACGCCAAATATAACTTGAAGGCAACACATAATCGATTTGCCCAGTGACACCATGCTGCTCGGCAATCAACACTTTTAGCCACTGCGCCATACCGGGTGATTGCACCAATACTTGTTCTTTATTAAAAATGCTCGGATTGGGGCTGTGCATCAGCGACTGAGATAAGTGAAGCTGAAGCGCTTCCATACGGTTTGATTGAATAATATGCAGCATTTTAAGAACAAACTAACTAATTGGTTTACCTTATATTAATTTAAATAAAAGCGGCTGACTATGAAAGAGTAAAAAGCTAACGTGACACGCTTGTTTTTTGTTAGACTAGTGCACACTAATCTCAGATGTGGATAACAAGGTGAACAATGAAAGTTATCAGTTTTAATATAAACGGCTTACGTGCTCGTTTGCATCAACTACAAGCGGTTATCGACAAGCATCAGCCTGACGTAATTGGCCTTCAAGAAATTAAAGTACATGATGAAGCTTTCCCTATCGAAGATGTTGAAGCGATGGGATATCACGTTGCATTTCATGGTCAAAAAGCGCATTACGGCGTGGCGGTTCTTACTAAACAAGCGCCAATCGCAATTGAAAAAGGCTTTCCGACCGATACTGAAGAATCGCAAAAACGCATGATTATTGCGACAGTAGCAGATAAAAACGGTAATCCGGTTAAAATTTTAAACGGCTACTTCCCGCAGGGTGACAACATTGCCCACGAAACTAAATTCCCATACAAACGTCAGTTCTATCTCGATTTAATGACTTATTTAGCAAGTCATGATCCTGAAGAGCAAATTATCGTAATGGGTGATATTAATATTTCACCTCTCGATTTAGATATCGGTATTGGTGAGCCTAATCGTAAACGCTGGCTAAAAACTGGTAAATGTTCATTCCAACCAGAAGAACGCGAATGGCTTGCTCGCCTGCTCGATTGGGGATTTGTTGATACCTTCAGAGCATTAACGCCAGACGCCACAGAAAAGTACTCGTGGTTTGACTACCGTTCTAAAGGGTTTGATGATAACCGCGGTCTGCGTATTGATGTTGTACTAGCAACCAAAGCGCTTGCAGCAAAGTGCATCGAATCAGATATTGATTACGAGCTGCGCGGCATTGAAAAGCCATCAGATCACGCGCCAATTTGGGCAACATTTGATATTTAACCGAGTCAATTGGTAGGTAACCCTGTGCAATTTGATTTAGCTGAATTAACCTGTTTGTTGTTATTTGCAATTGCAGTGATTAAATCACTGAATGCGCCCACGCGTCATATTCTATTATCAAATCAAGTTGTGCAGCGAAGCGTGCTCGCCATCAGCCTAATGTTAGTTGGCTTTTGGTCACTCAAGGCTGGGCTTTATCTCGGTCTTGATATTCACGTTTTAGCGCTGACCGGTGTAACGTTAACGCTTGGTCCTCGCCTTGCAATTCTCACTGCAGCGCTTAGCCATAGTTTACAGTTAGGTCTTGGTTTAGTGCCGTTTGAACAAATTGGCAGCTATGCCCTGTTTACCTCGCTTTTGCCTATTTTGTTTAGCTACGCACTGTTTTTATTGTGCTACCAATACATTACCCGCCATTTATTTGTTTATATCTTTGTTAATAGCTTTTTAGGCGCTGGCCTTACCGCCGTGTTTCATATTGGCTTAATGACAGGCTATCATTATTTTTCTGGCCACTATGATTGGCAAACATTACTTGATAATTACACGTTTTTAGCAAGCCTCATCTGGTTTCCAGAAGCCACCATCAACGGCATGGCAATGACGGTGTTAATTATTTATCGCCCTCATTGGGTAAGAACCTTTTACGACAACGAGTATTTAGCGCGCTAAACCACATATTTTGAAAGAGCCGAGTTTATGGTGCACTAATCTCGTATCTGCTGGTGGTTTAAGGTTATAATCATGCGATTATTTATCGTGTAACCAGATTTAAATGTCTCAACTTTATTTTTGCCCTATGTGCCAGACGCCACTTGCCGATGACACACATCGTTTAATTTGCGCCAATAACCACAGTTTTGATAAAGCCAAAGAAGGTTATATCAACCTGCTGCCCGTGCAAAACAAAAAAAGTAAAGATCCGGGCGATAACAAAGAAATGGTTATGGCACGACGCGCGTTTTTAGCCCGTGGTCACTATAATTTTTTACGCGATGCGATTTGCCAACAGATTGAAGCACTGGAGAACAACAGCACGTTGCTAGATGTTGGTTGTGGCGAAGGTTTTTATACCCACAAATTTGATGAATGTGAGAATGTCGCAACGACTTACGGGCTCGACATTTCAAAACCTGCGGTTAAATATGCTGCTAAGCGCTTTAAAAATTGCCATTTTAGTGTTGCTTCATCGTCGAATGCACCATTTAACGATGCAGCGTTTGATATTGTAACCAGTGTATTTTCACCACTGTTTAGCGATGAATTAAATCGTCTTGTAAACGACAACGGTGCGCTAATTGTTGCAAGCCCAGGTGATAACCACTTAACTGAGTTAAAATCGATTATTTATAACGAAGTAAGACCACATCAACCAGTTGAAGCGCCAACAGGCTTTAGCCTGCAAAGCCATACGTTACATACCGAAGTAGTTAGTTTAGAGCTCGATGCGTTAACCGAATTAATTAAAATGACACCATTTGCGTGGAAATTCCGCCCGGAGCATTGGCACTCTCTCAGCGAGAAAACACCTTTTACAGTGACTTTGTCGTTTTATGTAAGTGTGTTTAACAAAGGCAATGCTTAATCTTACAAGGCATTTCTCGAAAGCAAAAAGTGTCAGCTAAAGCCCTGACACTTTTTGTTTTCACAGGATATTCAAAAAAGATCGCGTTTAAACGCATTATCCATTTTTTCGTACACCTCTTTAAGCAGATATGCCAAATCGCCGTAACGCGGTTTGGTAATTGATACTGGCGGCTCGACCCCGTGCTCAGTCATTTTGCCGTAAACCTCGCGAAACCACACCGCTTCTTGGGGCGGTAGCAACGTATTGGCACGCTTACCTAACCAATACAAACCTTGCACTGGCATTGACAACAAAAATAAAGAAAAGGTTAACGCTTGCGGTAAATATTCAAGACTTAAAAAGTTTACCTGCACAAACACACTTAACACCGCAAGCAAAGGCACAACTTTAATGGCAAGCTTAGTTGCCTTTATGACACGAAACTCCAAAAATACAGCGCCTAATTTAGGCTCCAACGGCCATGTTTTGCTGTAATGATGCCCATCAGAAATTTGCGCTAACATCGATTTTTGCATTACCACCTCGAAATTGCATTGAGTTTCTAGAATTACCTAACGAAAAAGTAAATTTTAGGGTAAAATTGCAACTAATAAAGTCAAGTATACCATAGTCTGAAATGACTGCCGAAAAATCTATTTAAGGAAACCATTAACTATGTCGCACAATGTGCTCGTATTAAATTGTGGAAGTTCAAGTTTAAAATTTGCCATTATCGATGCCACAACTGGCGCAGCAAGCCTAACGGGTTTAGCCGAGTGTTTATCACTTGATAATGCATCGCTAAGTTACAAACTTAACGGTGAAAAGCATAAAATCGAATTACCAAAAGGGGCACAGCACGACACTGCCATTGCAGAAATCGTTAATCTAATTAAACAGCAAAACTTAAGTAGCAGCTTAATTGCGGTAGGTCATCGCGTCGTTCATGGCGGCGAAGCATTTACCGGCTCAGTAATCATTGATAATGCTGTATTAAATAGCATCGAAAGTAATGTTGCTCTCGCACCACTTCACAATCCAGCTAATTTAATGGGTATTCGCGCTGCACAAGCGGCATTTGCAAACTTACCGCAAGTTGCAGTATTTGATACGGCATTCCACCAAACAATGGAAAAGCAAGCATACTTATATGCGCTACCGCTTTCGCTATACAAAGAGCACGGGGTGCGCCGTTACGGTTTCCACGGCACGAGCCACTTCTTTGTTGCTAACAAAGCCGCTAAATTAATTAATAAGCCAATAGAACAAAGTGCGATTATTACTGCGCACTTAGGCAATGGCTGCTCTGTTACAGCGGTTAAAAATGGCAAAAGCGTTGATACCAGTATGGGTTTAACACCGCTTGAAGGCCTTGTAATGGGTACGCGTTCAGGCGATTTAGACGCAGGTCTTTACAACTACCTATCAACCACACTTGACTATTCAAACAGCCAAATCGACGCATTACTTAATAAACAAAGTGGCTTACTTGGCTTAAGCGAACTTTCGAGCGATTGTCGAGAAATTGAAGAAGCAGCCGAGCAAAATCATGTACAAGCTAAGCTTGCTCTTGATGTGTTTTGTTACCGCCTTGCTAAGTACATCGCGTCATACGTTGTACCATTAGGTCAGCTTGATGCCATTGCTTTTACCGGTGGCATTGGCGAAAACTCATCGCTTATTCGTGAAAAAGTCATTCAATTACTGGCTTATTTTGCGTTTGAACTTGATAACGATGCCAACCTTGCAGCACGCTTTGGTAATAGTGGCGTAATCGCGTCAAACCCATTAGGTGCAAAAGTGCTTGTTGTGCCAACCAACGAAGAATGGGTTATCGCGATGGATGCACATAAGCTTGTGGAGGCACGCTAATGTCACATCGTATTATGCTTATTCCCGTATCAACGGGCGTTGGTCTTACCTCGGTTTCTGTTGGCTTGGTACGTGCCCTTGAAAAAAAATCGGTAAAAGTTAACTTTTTTAAACCTATTTCGCAGCCTCGCGGTAAAAAAACAGGGCCTGAGTTATCTACCGAAATCGTTAAAATTGGCTCAACCATTAACCCTGCGAAATCAATCGATTTACATACCGCGGAGCAAATGATTGGCGACGGTAAAACTGAAGTTTTACTCGAAGAAATTGTCGGACGTTTTGAAAAACACGTTGGCAAAGATGATGTTGCGATTATTGAAGGTATGGTACCGACACGTAAGCAACCTTATGTTGGCCGCGTAAACCGTGAAATTGCACAAACCCTTGGTGCACACATTGTATTTGTTTTAACGCCAAGTAACGATGACGTAGACGAAATTGAAGACCGTATTGAGCTAGCAGCAAGTTTATACGGTGGTGTTGAACACCCTCGCGTACTCGGCTGTATTTTCAATAAAGTAAATGCACCACTGGATGAAGAAGGTAATATTCGCACCGACTTTATCGAGCCAAGTAATGATGAAAGCTTGCAAATTGAGCTTAATCGCATTGCATCGCTGCCACTATTTCGTAAAAAGCCGTTTAAGTTATTAGGTTCGGTGCCTTGGTACCAAGATTTAGTTGCGCCGCGCGTAATGGACTTAGCCAAGCACCTCAACGCCGAAATTTTAAATTACGGTGATATCGAGCATCGTCGTTTAAGAAGCGTTACATTCTGTGCACGTACCGTATCAAATATTCTTAACCACTTTTCACCGGGTGCATTATTAGTAACCCCGGGCGATCGCTCGGATGTATTAGTTGCAGCCTGTTTATCAGCAATGAATGGTACAAAAATTGGTGCGGTACTGTTAACAGGTGGTTTTAAACCTGAAGAACGCATTTTAAAATTGTGCGAACAAGCGTTTGATACTGGTCTGCCAATTATTTGTACAGAAAACGACACTTGGCGCACCTCGATTCTACTACAAAGCTTTAATCTTGAAGTACCAGTAGACGATGAACAACGTATCGAAAAAGTAAAAGACCATAATGCCCGTCATATTGATAAAGACTGGTTAGAATCACTGACGCAGGGCGTTGCGCTAAATCGTAAAATGTCTCCGCCAGCGTTTCGTCATTTGCTGTCATCTACTGCACGCTCAGCGCAAAAAACCATTGTCTTACCTGAAGGCAACGAACCGCGCACAATTAAAGCTGCGGCAATTTGCGGCGAGCGTAACATTGCCCGTACCGTTTTACTTGGTGACCGTGAAGAAATTGAACGTATTGCTGAGCAACAAGGTGTGCAGCTAAACGATAACGTTGAAATTCAAGATCCGAGCATTGTACGACAAAACTACATTGCGCCTATGGTTGAGCTACGTAAACACAAAGGCTTAACGGAAGTTATTGCCGAAGAGCAACTGCAAGATAACGTCGTGTTAGGCACCATGATGCTCGCAGAGAATAAAGTGGATGGCCTTGTTTCGGGCGCGGTGCACACCACAGCCAATACAATTCGTCCGCCGCTACAATTGATTAAAACAGCGCCAAATAGCTCACTGGTATCATCTGTGTTCTTCATGCTTTTACCAGATCAAGTATTGGTTTACGGCGACTGTGCAATTAACCCTGATCCAACAGCAGAGCAATTGGCCGATATCGCCATTCAATCGGCTGATAGCGCAGCCGCATTTGGCATTGAACCACGCGTTGCGATGATCAGCTACAGCACAGGTACATCAGGTACTGGTGATGACGTTGAAAAAGTACGTTTAGCTACCGAACTTGCTCAGGCAAAGCGCCCTGATCTATTAATTGATGGTCCACTGCAATACGACGCTGCAATTATGGAAAGCGTAGCGAAGAAAAAAGCACCAGACAGTAAAGTTGCCGGTAAAGCAACAGTGTTTGTATTCCCAGACCTCAACACAGGAAATACAACATACAAAGCAGTACAACGAAGCGCTGACCTGATTTCTATCGGTCCAATGCTGCAAGGTATGCGCAAGCCGGTAAACGATCTATCTCGTGGCGCCTTAGTAGACGACATTGTTTACACCATTGCATTAACTGCGATACAGGCAACGCAAGAAAGCCGCTGATCAGGTTGAAAATAGCCTTACAGATGATATTTTTTTTGATATTGTAAGGCTATAAACCACAAGGATTTTTGGGAGTAATATGTCTCAACAAACGTTAGCCGTAATGCAAGAAACCTTTACGATTCACAGTTTTGACGTAGACACACCTATTCCACCTGCCGTTTATCAAAGCAAGGTGTTTTTTATTGCGCGCACCTATGATGAGCTCTCGGTTGTATGCCCATCTCATGTAAAACTTGATTCAAACGAGCAAGAAGAAGATTGGGCAGCGCTTGAGGTTTTAGGCCCTCTTGGGTTTTCTATGACCGGTATTCTTTCTAATATTTCGGGCGTACTCGCAAGTGCAAAGATTTCCATTTTCGCAATCTCAACATTTGATACCGATTATATTTTGGTGAAGAAATCATTAATTAATGACGCCGCAACTCACTTATCAAAAGCAGGCTATAAAGTGGTTGATAGCTAATGCGCGTGTTAAAACAAGATTTTTACAGCGTTAAACATGCAGCCCTCGCTATTCACGCGCCATTTTCCGGTCGGGTGATAAAGCAAAGCGACGCCGCAAACCCATTAGTACGCAATCAATTGTTGGGATTAGGGGTTGAATTAGAAATCAGCAATTATCAGCTTTTCGCGCCATTCTCAGGCACTCTGCTCTCAGTCAATCAAGGTGGTTTAGAGTTTGTCTTTAAATCAAAGCAAGGCCTTAAATTGCTCGTGCTCGTCAATCTAGATGAACAATCTCTACCAATGACAGGCTTCAAACAACACCTAAAGGTTGGCGATTTGGTTTCTGCTGGGCAACTTGTTGCTAGCTTTGATTTTCGTAAACAACATCACAGTGTTTTCGCGAGCATTTTACTGCTTGAACCTGAACGCTTAAGCAAGGTGCTTGATAAATGTTATTATCAAGCGAGCCGCGTAACCGCCGCAAACGATATTTTATTTAAACTAACAAAACGAATTAACCATGATTAAACTTTTTGGCATTCCAAACTGCGACACAATTAAAAAAGCAAAAAAGTGGCTTGAACAAAACAACATTGAATACACTTTTCATGACTACCGCAAAGACGGTGTAAACTCAGAGATGGTAAATAACTTTTGCCAACAGCTAGATTGGCAACAAGTATTGAATAAGCGTGGCACGACCTACCGCCAGCTCGATGATGCAACTAAAGAGAATCTTAACGCCGAGTCTGCGGTAGCACTATTAGTAGAGCAACCAGCCATGATTAAGCGTCCTATTTTAGAAAAAAATGGCGAATTCCATTTAGGCTTTAAAGCAGATCAATACCAAAGTATTTTCTCATGAGTGATTACAATGTAGTAAGCCTTACGCAAGCGCTTATTCAAAAGCCCTCAGTGACACCAGATGATGCTGGCTGCCAAGATTTAATGGCCGAACTGCTAACACCGCTCGGGTTTAATATTGAGTCTTTATTTTTTACCGACACATTAAACATGTGGGCGCGCAAAGGCACTGAAGCACCATTATTCTGTTTTGCAGGTCACACCGATGTAGTACCAACTGGGCCAACAGATGCATGGCATCAACCACCGTTTTCGGGTAATTTACTCGACGGCTATATTCACGGTCGCGGCGCCGCTGATATGAAAGGCTCGCTTGCCGCTATGCTGATTGCCACTGAGCGTTTTGTTGAAAAACACCCAAATCATAAAGGAAGTATCGCCTTTTTAATTACCTCAGACGAAGAAGGCCCGTTTATTAACGGCACAACTAAGGTGATTGACGTATTAGAAACCCGTAACGAAAAAATTGATATGTGCTTAGTAGGCGAACCTTCATCTAGCCATACCTTAGGCGATGTGGTTAAAAATGGTCGTCGCGGTTCATTGACCGGGTTTGTTACTGTGAAAGGTGTGCAAGGCCATGTCGCCTACCCGCATCTTGCAAAAAATCCAATTCATTTAGCTGCCCCCGCATTGGACGAACTGGCAAATACGCAATGGGATAATGGCAACGAGTACTTCCCAGCCACCAGTTTTCAAATCTCAAATATAAACGGTGGTACTGGTGCAGGTAATGTCATCCCTGGTAGCGTTGAAGTGCAATTTAACTTTCGCTACAGCACTGAAGTAACCGCTGATGAGCTCACTGCGCGTACTGTCGCTATTTTAGACCATCACGGACTTGAATATGATATTCGCTGGGTTTACAACGGACTGCCTTTTTTAACCGATGAAGGTCCACTACTTGAAGCAACCGTAGCAGCCATTAAAGATGTACAGCATATTGATACATCGGTTGAAACCACAGGTGGTACGTCTGACGGGCGTTTTATTGCACAAACAGGCGCACAAGTGGTTGAACTGGGTCCTATCAATGCAACCATTCATAAAGTTAATGAATGTGTAAACGCACGCGATCTTGAGATCCTTGCTGATGTGTATGAGGCCATTTTAGTTAAATGTTTAACCTAGATGAACAGGCTGCGCTTGGTCTTACACAAGCGCATTTATGCGATTATCACGGTCGCTTAGTTGAGCAATCGATTGTACGCGACCTTAAGCAAATGCAAGTTGCAGCAAGCAAGTGCAATATTACTCTTTCTCTTGCATCTAGCTTTCGTGATTTTGAAAGGCAGAGCCTTATTTGGAACAATAAGTTTAACCAAATCAGGCCTGTGTTTGATATCAACGACCAGCCGGTCGATTTAACTCACTTAAACGAACAAGACAAATGCCAAGCAATCATGGTGTTTAGTGCGATTCCTGGGGCAAGTCGACATCACTTTGGCACCGATCTAGACGTGTTTGACGCAAATAAGGTAGATGATGATTATCAATTGGCGCTTAGCCAACAAGAGTATGCGTCGGGTGGACCGTTTTTTGAACTTGCAAAGTGGCTTGAACAACACGCTGAAACGTATGGATTTTTCTTACCTTATAGGCAATTTAATGGGGGCGTTGCAAAGGAGCCGTGGCATATTAGTCATATCAGCCGCGCGCAATACTACAGCAATATTCACTCTAAAGAATTGCTTGAAAAGCTACTGATAAACTCAAATGTGGCAGGTTGGCCAAGTTTAGTTGACCAACTCGATACAATTTATCCTCAGTATGTCAGCAATATTAGCGCTGCTGGTAATTAGCAAAGAAGCGCTGTATTCCCTCTATCGCAGGAGTTAATTGGTCTGGGTGTGGCAAAAACACAAGCCTGAAGTGATCTGGATCCGGCCAATTAAACGCACGTCCATGCACTAATAAAGTGCGCTCTTGCTTAAGTAAGTCTAAAATCAGCTTTTCGTCATCATCGACATTAAAACGCTTACGATCAAACTTAGCAAACGCATACAGGGCGCCCTTTGGTTTTACACACGAAACACCATCGATGGCGTTCAAGCCTTCATATGTCATATTACGCTGCTGATACAATCTGCCGCCTGGCAAAATCAGATCGTCGATTGATTGCACACCACCTAATGCTTGTTGAATAGCATATTGTGCAGGTACGTTTGCACACAAACGCATTGATGCAAGCATTTCGAGCCCTTGCATATACTCATCTAACAATGACACTTTACCGCTTAGTACCATCCAACCCATGCGAAGGCCCGCTGCGCGATAGGTTTTTGCTAACCCATTAAAGGTAATAATTGGTACATCGTCACACAGGCTTGCAATCGAGGTGTATGGCGTGTTGTCGTAGATGATTTTTTCGTAAATCTCATCACTAAATACCAGTAAATTGTGCTCTCTTGCTAAACCTAACAGATCATTAAGCAATGCTTTGTCGTAAACAGCGCCCGTTGGGTTATTTGGGTTAATCAGCACTATTGCTTTGGTATTTGACGTAATTTTACTTTTAATATCATTGATATCTGGAAACCAATCTTGCTCTTCATCACACAAATAGTGCACTGGGTTACCACCAGCCAACTTAACCGATGCGGTCCAAAGTGGATAATCAGGCGCCGGGATCAGCACTTCATCTTGGCTGTTAAGCAAAGCTTGAGTCGCCATTTGAATAAGCTCACTAACGCCATTACCAATGAAAATATTATCGATTGATAAGTTAGAAAACTGTTTATTTTGGTAGTATTGATAAATAGAAACGCGGGCCGAATATAAGCCTTTTGAGTCACAATAACCCTGTGCAGCGCTCATATTTCGAATAATGTCTTTTAACATATCTTCTGGCATGTCAAAGCCAAAGGCGGCGGGGTTACCAATATTTAACTTTAATACCTGTTCCCCTTGATCTTCCATTTCGCGTGCCATTTTTAAAACTGGCCCACGAATGTCGTAACAAACCCCTTGTAACTTATCGCTTTTTTTAAACACTGCCAAACGTCCCCAAATACAAATTTTTGCGTTTACCTTAAACGCTCTATTTTTATAACAACCAAACGCGCAACGGACTTATGTCGTTACATAAGTCCGATAAAAGCATATATCAATTGAAAGCTAACGCGTGCTCAAGCCACAGGCTATCGCATTTGCATTAAAAGCGAAAGGATAAACACACTAATGGAATAAAATAATTAAACCAGTCTATTTATTGCGTCTTTAGTAGCAGAAATATGCGCGGGCAAAGTCGTTTTTAATTCGCTGGCTAGGGCCATATTTGACTCGTTAAGCGCGTGTTCGAGTTGTCTCGCGATTTGCGCAAGCGAGTCTGCACCAAATTGCGCCGCATTTGATTTTAAACTATGGGCATGTCGCGTTGCCTCGGTTAAATTACTATCAAAATCGTTTTCAAGATCTTGATAAAGGCGGTCAAATTCTGTCAGGCAGAATTCTAAGGTAGGTAAGAATTGATCTTGCAGCAGATCTTGCATAGCAAACAGTGCATCTGAATTAATGTTTACGTCTATTTCACTCATAGTAAGCTATTAAAGTATTTAACTTACTTTAACATTAAACCAAGATGCGCCACTTTTCTATTCCGATTTAAAAATTAACTGTTAGTTCCTATATTTAGCACAATATTTAGTTTTTATTTAACGCATCAATCGGCGTGCTTGAATGAAGTAACACGGACTATTAAACTACTCATTTTAGCGACGAAACTACACACCTATGGCCCGCCCCACTTGTAATACATGTCACTTTGTTAAAACTGATTGCATATGTGCACACGTTAAAACCCTTTCTAATTGCATCAACATCATTGTATTGCAACACAAAGGCGAAGAGAAAAACGCAAAGAATACAGTGCGATTGGCCGAGTTGATTTATTCAAATATAACGGTTTTAGTAGGTGAAAAACCTGAAGACTTTGACGCACTCAACGAACTGCCACAAAATTCCAGTGCCCTTTTGTACCCAACAGAAAATGCTGTGCCACTAGAAGACAACAATACCGCGTCACACCTTACCCATTTTATCGTGCTTGATGGTACCTGGAAAAAAGCGAATAAACTGTTTTTTAGTCTGGATATTTTGAGTCAGTTTAAACAGGTGAGTTTTAGCCAGCTACCTGAAAATCGGTATCATATTCGTAAAGCCAACCGTATGGATAGCTTATCGAGCTTAGAGGCGATTGCTTACGCGCTAAACTTAACGGAAAAACTACCGATGGAACCCGCCTACGCGGCATTAGAGGCAATGATGGAGAATCAATTTAAGCACATGCCCGCAGAAGTGCGAGCACGCTACAAACAAAACGATTAAGACTGGCTGTCGTCACTAATACGACTAGCCACAGCGCCAGATTGACCTTTATATTTTGCGTCTTTACGGCGGTTATAAGGGTTCTCTGCCGGACCAGACATGGTTTCAAAACTCAGCGCCCCGATTTTCATATACGGGCGAAGGGCTAATGGCAATTTGCCTGAGTTATAAAACTCAAGAACGATATTACCCGACCAACCTGGATCAATTCGGTGAGCGGTTACGTGAACCATTAAGCCTAAACGCGCAAGCGACGAACGGCCATCTAACCAACCTACGATATCGTCTGGCAAAGTGACACTTTCATATGTAATAGCGAGGGCAAGTTCACCCGGGTGTAGAAAGAATGCTTCTCCCTCTTCTAGCACAATTTCATCGCTCATAATCGATTCCATTGCCGCAGACACCAACTCTTTTGGACCACTTAAATCAACATAGGGTGCTTTATGATCCTGAAATACACGAAATTTGTTGCCTAATCGTAAATCGACCGTCACACCGGAAATCATGTCATCTTTTGGTGCAGGATCAATGCTAATTTTACCCGCGTTTAGATACTCTTTTATATGGGTATCGCATAATCGCATAGTTAATCGTCCGTTATAATAATTTCGACGGGATTGCTGCCACTTCCTTGATAAAACAAATGACTAGCAATAAGTTTTGCCGCTCGATTATAAATGGCAACGAGCGCCTTGTCAGCATTATGTGAAATAAACTCACCTGCTTCGCCACTTTCGCGAATGGCATGGGCCAGCGGCACTTGGCCAAGTAATAGTACATCAATACGCTGGGCAAGTGCTTTACCACCGTCTTCACCAAATACGTGGTTGATACCATTACAATGTTGACAGTGAAAGTAACTCATATTTTCAAGCAAACCTAAAATCGGCACTTTAACTTTATTAAACATGTCGATGCCTTTATTGGCATCAGCAAGCGCTAAATCTTGTGGTGTCGTAACAATCACAGCGCCACTTGCGGGAATTTTTTGCGACATGGTGAGCTGAATATCTCCCGTACCCGGTGGCATATCCACAATTAAATAATCAAGTTCAGGCCACGCGGTTTCGTTTAGTAACTGCATCAGCGCTGTGGATGCCATAGGACCCCGCCACACCGTCGCATCCTCTTTGCCTAGCAAAAAGCCTATTGATTGTGCTGCAAGCCCATTTTTACTCATAGGTAGCAAAGTCTTATCGTCTTTCGCTTGCGGTTTTTGGTCTTCAAGCCCCAGTAATAATGGAATAGATGGGCCATAAATATCGGCATCTAGCACCCCGACGGCTGCACCATTTTGCTTCAACGCATGAGCCAAATTAACGGCACTGGTTGATTTACCGACACCACCTTTGCCACTGGCAACTAAGATAATATGTTTAATCGTGCTATGGCGAAAAGGCTCGAGCAATTGCACCTGCACACTCACGTGCACCGGTTTTTGCAGTTGTTCTGAAAGAAACGCGGCGATTGCAGGCTGCTCTGTCGTGGCAGCAAAATGAAGCGTTAGAGCAACGTTAACACCGTCAACATCATCCACCGAGACTAAACTACACGCTTGTTGTAACCCCACAGGAAAGACGTCCGAGCGATAATCGCCGAGCAAACTGTTTATTTGCTCAAATAAGTCGGAATTTTGTGGTTTTTTCAGCGCTTTTTCGGCTGCTTTGGACCCTCGGAAAAGATTTTTAATATTAAACATGTAAATCTTCATTTGGCTAATGAAATACGCGCTGGAATTATGTAATATTCCTGACCTTAACTCCAGTTTTAAACTTAGCTTGTTGTACTGTTTAATATTCGCTTTCACAAGTTAGGTGTTACCCGTTGGGTATTTTAATGGTGTTGTCACCACACTAGTTTACGGTAAACGATATGTCGCAAAGAAAAATCTTAATTACAAGTGCATTGCCTTATGCAAATGGCCCGACTCACCTAGGCCATTTACTTGAGTATATTCAAACGGATATCTGGTCGCGCTTCCAGAAATTACGTGGTCACGAAACGTATTATGTATGTGCCGATGATGCGCACGGTACGCCGATCATGCTAAACGCGCAAAAACAAGGTATTACACCAGAAGAAATGGTGGCGAATGTAAGTGTTGAGCGCCAGCGCGACTTTGCTGACTTTCATATTAAATTTGATAATTACCACAGCACTCACTCAGAGGAAAATAAACAGTTTTCTGAGTTAATTTATAACCGTCTAAATGATGGCGGCTATATTAAAAAACGTACTATTTCTCAGCTATTTGACGAAGAAAAAGGCATTTTCTTACCCGATCGTTTTGTAACAGGCACGTGCCCTCGCTGTAAAGCAGAAGACCAAAATGGCGATAGCTGTGATGCATGTGGCGCAACTTACAGCCCAACTGAATTGGAAGCACCAAAGTCTGTGATGTCTGGTTCAACACCAGTATTAAAGGATTCTGAGCATTACTTCTTCGATTTACCAGCATTTGAAGACATGTTGAAATCGTGGTTAACCTCAGGCGCAATTCAAGGCGAAATGGCAAACAAACTAAACGAGTGGTTTGAAGATGGCCTACAGCAGTGGGATATCAGCCGTGATGCACCGTATTTTGGTTTCGAAATTCCTGGTGCACCCGGTAAATACTTCTACGTATGGTTAGATGCACCAATTGGTTACATGGCAAGCTTTAAAAACTTATGTGATAAATCTGGCCTAGATTTCGACGCATTTTGGTCAACCGATTCAGATGCAGAGCTATATCACTTTATTGGTAAAGACATTGTCTATTTCCACAGCCTGTTTTGGCCAGCAATGTTAGAAGGTGCAGGTTTTAGAAAGCCAAACAATGTATTTGCTCACGGCTTTGTAACGGTAAATGGCGCTAAAATGTCTAAATCAAAAGGCACCTTTATTAAAGCGCGCACATACCTAGATCACATTAACAACCCTGAATACTTACGTTACTACTTCGCGGCGAAGCTAAACTCAGGTATTACTGATTTAGACTTAAACCTAGAAGATTTTGCTCAGCGCGTTAACTCTGACTTGGTCGGCAAAGTAGTGAATATTGCGAGCCGTTGCGCTGGCTTTATCACCAAGAAATTTGATGGCAAGTTAAGCACTGATATTGCAGAGCCTGAATTACTTGCTGAGTTTGTAAACGCACAAGAAAGCATTGCAGCTTCGTTTGAAAATCGTGAGTACAGCCGTGCCATTCGTGAGATTATGGCGTTAGCGGATAAAGCAAACCAATATATTGATGCTAAAGCACCGTGGGTGTTAATTAAGAACGAAGAGACCCAAAACGAAGCGCACCTTGTGTGTTCAATGGGTATAAACTTATTCAAGTTATTAATGACTTACTTAAAGCCTGTGCTTCCAGCAATGGCCGAGCAAGTAGAAACGTTCTTGAACACCGAACTGACATGGCAGAGCATTAATACAGCACTAACTGGTCATGAAATTAGTAAGTTTAAAGCGCTTATGCAACGTGTAGAAATGGATAAAGTCAACGCTATGCTTGAAGAATCAAAAGAAAGCCTTGCACCAACAAAACCGGCAGTTGACCCAAATAGCCCACTGGCAAAAGAGCCAATTGCTGACGAAATTGAGTTTAACGACTTTGCAAAGGTTGACCTACGCGTTGCCAAAATTGCAAAAGCAGAGCACGTTGAAGGCGCAGACAAACTATTAAAGCTTACACTTGATTTAGGCGGCGAAACACGCCAAGTATTTGCAGGCATTAAGTCAGCGTATCAACCAGAAGATATTGAGGGTAAGCTTACAGTTATGGTTGCAAACCTTAAACCACGTAAGATGCGCTTTGGTATGTCTGAAGGTATGGTGCTTGCTGCAGGTCCTGGCGGTAAAGAGATTTACATCTTAAACCCAGATGACGGTTCAGAGCCGGGTATGCGTGTAATGTAATAGCAATTCTGTTGAGAGTGTGTTCAGAAATGGCGCAGGGTAAATTCAGACGCTGTTAGCAAAATATATACCCGCTAGCATGAACAGCTATTCAAGTAAATTGGTAGAAAATACACACTAAAAAAAACCGCCAACTGGCGGTTTTTTTGTATCTCAATAATTTAATAGGCAAAACACCTAAAACGGTCATTACATACCTAAATTAAAGCTAAACGGGTTAAGCATAAATCGGGAAAATTTAACTCACCTGTTTAATCGAGCGCATAAATGATTGATACGATGAGCTAATATCTTTTTGTGATTGTGATTTCAAGGCGCCTTCTAAACCTTTAGCCATTTGACCCAACTCATCAAAGCCAAACATACCTGCCGCGCCATAAATTGCATGGCACAGTTTTGCCAACTCTTTATTATCACCTAAACAAAATAGGTGCTCAGCGAGGGCTTTTTGTTCCATTAAGTTATTAATAAATTGCAAACGCATAATTTTTAAGTCTTGCTCTGGAATGGCCGCGACTTCAATTGGTATACCGGTATACTTGCTAAGCTTTTCATAAAACTCGGTTTGATCAATGGGTTTGGCAATATGATCATCAAATCCTACTGATAAATAGTGTTTAATTTCATCTGTCATAGCATTAGCAGTAAGGGCCAAAATCGGGCACGATACACCGGTTGAGCGCATTAATTCATGGGCTTCAATACCATCCATCACTGGCATTTGAATATCTAACAAAATAATATCAAACTCATCAGTAAAGGTGGCATCAACTGCCAGTGCGCCATTTTCAACACACGTAACCTGAAATCCTAAATTCTCAAGCATTCGGGATATAAATAGGCGATTATCAGGGTGATCTTCTGCCAGCAAAATACTGCCTTCGAGCTTTTTAACCTCGCCAGATTGTTTTTTCTTGGTATTCGCTTCTTGAGTGACTTGGTATGAATCAAGCCATTTGGTTTCTGTGGTTGTATAACATGGCAGTGTAAAACTAAATTTTGATCCTTTGCCTGGTTTGCTCGAAACATTAATTAAACCACCCAAGCGCTCAATTAAGTTTTTGGAAATATGTAAACCTAAACCAGTGCCACCATATTGCCGTGTGGTCGATATATCGCCCTGATGAAATGGCGTAAATAACTTTTTAACGGCCTGCTCATCCATGCCAATGCCCGTATCAACAATGGTAATTTTCAGGTCGTCTTCTTCCATTTCAACCTTAATACTGACACTGCCTTTTTTGGTAAATTTAACTGAGTTACTGGCTAAGTTAAGTAAAATTTGGCGCAACCTAACGGGATCTGACATGATGGTATTAGGCAGCGGAAAATGGTAATCAATATTAAATTCAAGGCCTTTATCGCGCACTTGGCGCCCCAAAATAGAACCTACCTCGGAAAGTAGCTGGAAGATATTTGTTGGTACTTGCTCAATGGTGAGTTTGTTTGCTTCAATCTTAGATACATCTAGGATGTCATTAATTAAGCTTAGTAAGTGTCGGCTGTTCTTTTGGATGACTTTAAGCGCATGACGCTGCTCGTTTGGCGTTAACGTGTTATCACTGTTTAAGGTATCCACATAGCCTAAAATAGAGGTCATAGGCGTACGAATTTCATGACTCATATTGGCTAAGAAGCGTGATTTTGCCTGATTTGCGTCTTTAAGCTCATCAGTCAATACTTCCAGAGCGATGGTACGTTCACGTACTTTTAGTTCTAGGTTTTGACTTAAATCGATATTTTGCTGATTAATTAAACGCAATTTATCAGCCACCGCAAACGCCAATAACAAGGCATCTAACGTGGTGCCAATTAAACCGTACAAGTAAAAGTTTGCGTTAACATCGCCCAATAACCCTAAGTTATTTAAATTGCCCACCATATTCGGCAGCAGCATTGCAATGTAAGCCAAAATAAAATAACGGGCTGGTTTAAAACCATGTTGCCAACTAAGTAACCCAGACGCCATGCCAATCACCATCATGGTTCCAGTAACGAGCGTGGCCCAGATAAAGCCGAACCCTGGCATAAACAAACTTATGGGAATGCCGGCGAGCGCGCCATAACCGATCCATAAAGCGACTTTTGCCAATTGGGGAAAGCGTTCATCCAGTCGTAAAAACGGAATAAAAAACAGTGCATTGGTAAGCGGCAGCAAAATAAAGCCCAACCAATGAACAGACGCCGTATTAACATTAAATAACTGCTGTGGAATTAAAAAGAAATGACTCCACGCGAATACCCACGACGCGGTAAACAATGCATAGTACAAATGCATTTTTTCTCGCGACACAAAGTAAATCAGTAAATTATATAACCCAAGCGCTAAGCCAATGCCGAAACAAAGCAGCATTATGGTAGAATTTACGGTTGCTTGCTGTTCAAACTTGGAGGTGTGACTAACCGTTACTTTTGGCGCAGTGTAAAAATAGTTACTGGTGATGCGCATAATCACCATATATTGCTCACCTTGTTTTAAGTGAACACGATTGGCGAAATGAAATGGCACATTTAATGGGTAATTAGCGCCCGAATACGTGGTTTGTACGTCATCTTTGGCAAAAACCCGTACCTCAATGTCATCTGCCATAAAATTTGACGGCGCAAATACATAATCACCAGTCGCGAGTTGATTATCAATTGAAAGCGCATACCACACTTCATCGCCAAATATATTAGGTCGTTTTACGGCTTGTGCTTTGTGTTGCCAAGTTAGGGATTCCTGAAAGCTCAGCGGAAAGCTTAGAGGCTGTGAGTTATCAATTTGTACCGCGTGGGTTAATACATTACTACCGAGTTGTTCTTCAGACAGAACAGTTGCTGAGGCCAAAATTGGACTCAGCAAACACCAACAAATCAGTAAAAAGTATATCCCACGTGTTCTGATCATCTACTGCTTTCCGAACAAGAATTAAAATTGATAACGCAGATTTACGCCATATTGACGGCCTTCGGCTTTAAAATCTTCGAGCATGCCTAAAAATGAGCTCAGGTCGAACTTTAAGTGGCTGTACTCTTCATCTGTTAAGTTTTTACCCCACAGATTAACATGCCAATTTGCGATACGATACGATACGTTTGCATGCCATAACAATACATCATCCTGCATCGCAAACTCATTCATGTTCTGGTCAAAGTAGTATTCCGACTGGTAATCGTTACCAATGCCAAACGTAAGTTCGCTTTTATCAAAATTAATGCGGTAATTTACGTTGCTTGAAATATTCCATTCAGATGTAAATGGTAAACGGTTATCGGTAAGCTGATTACCAAGTGGATCGGTATATTCGTCAAACTCTGCATGAGGCAAGTAACCGATATTAAGCACGATATCTAAATCGCTGCCGACAAACCACGTATTTTCAACTTCCACACCATAGATTGTTGATGAAGCGACATTTTCTAAAAGCTGTAACGGTGGCGCATTAGGTGTAGCGCTCGCCTGATTCATAAACACTTGCTGATCTTGATAATCATAATGGAACGCCGCAGCTGACATTTTCCACGCATTATCAAACAGCTCTGTACGCAGGCCCAATTCATTCGCAATCAAATATTCAGGACCATATGCAGCTAGCTTTGCCTGCTCTTCGGTGGCAATAAAGCCGCCATAGTAACCGCCACTTTTATAACCATTGGAAAGTGAATAATAAAATTGCGTGCCATTTAATGTTTGATAATTAAGCGCTAACTTTCCTGATAGCTGCTCATCGCTTTCATCACCAGACACGCTGTAGTAATCAATTGTTTGTCCAAGCAAATCACTTGGGTCGAGCACAAGGTTTAAATCGCTATCGGATTCATATTTAACCGTTTCATCGGTATAGCGCGTGCCAAGCACCACGGTAAATTGCGAATTGACTTGCCAATCAAACTGGGCAAACAAGGCTGCAGATTCAACGTTAATGGTATTATCATAAAAGAAGGTCGTCGTTAAACTAGGATCAAGCACGCCACGTAGGTCACGCAGAATGTCATTGAAGTTATTTTGTTTAATATCTTCATGTAAGTAAAACAAGCCCGCCATTAAATGCCCAACATCAAACTTTGACGATACGCGAATTTCCTGACTAAACGCATCATCTTTGGTACCCAAATGGCCTTCACATAGCTGGGCTGGACTGCCGTCACAATTGAAGCCGTGATCGCGGTTAAGGGAGTTATATGCAGTAATGCTAGTGAGCTGAGTTACATCGTTAAATTGATAATTAAGTTTTAGCGACGCACCAATATTTTCCGTATCGTGTTCTTGCTCATTATTCACCATAACATCGAAAAAATTCTCACTGCCATCGTTAAAGCCAAACGCATCAAAGCAGCTATTTGAGCCAAGTTCGTCTTTACTGCATAAAGAACCATCGGCAGGATTTTTAAATATGCCAATAGAGCCAACTGGATTTACTCGGCCATCCCAGTCATTGCCATTGATTTTGAACAGCATATCAAAGTTATCCCATTGCCCATAAACAGCAATACGATAATCGGTTTGCACCATATTCGCTTGTTCTGAATCAGCAAGTAAATTGTTGGTAGAATAATCATATTCTTTTGAGCTCACCGCTACGCGCGCCGCGATTGAATCACTCAACGGAAGATTCGCCACACCTTCAAGCAAACCAAAGTTTAGATTACCTCGCCCTACTTTTATGTAGCCATCTAAATTATTTAGCTCAGGTAACTTATTACGAACTAATATTGCCCCACCGGTACTATTGCGTCCAAATAAGGTACCTTGCGGTCCGCGCAGCACCTCGACGCTTTCGATGTCAAATAAGTTAACTAATTGATTATTGGCAGCACCAACAGATACATCATCCTGATAAATCGCAATAGGCGATGTATTTGATGTGTTGTAATCAATTAGGCCAACGCCACGGATATTTACAGCGGGCGTTGTACCCTCTGCGGCATTTTGGGAGATTTTAACGTTTGGAATTAAATGACCGATGGCGGTGATGTCTTTTAACTGCTCTGCATTAATCTGCTCACCATCTATTCTCGACAGGGTTACACTTACTTGTTTAATCGGTTGTGCACGTTTTGTAGCATAGACCTCAATCACCTCCATATCACTTTTAGTTGATTGAGCAAACGAAGGGGCGCAAGCAAGCGCGCAGGCAACATAAAGTAAGCGTAGTTTCATACGTGAGAGCATTCTTTTGTTAGTTATAAATGTAAGTATAATCAGTGAATTGCAAAGGTACTAATTTTTTCGCTATTGTACCTCAAAGCCATTAAACTGTTTTGTTTGAATATAATCCCACGACACCTTTTCCACCTCAGCTTTACTTGGCCCTTGCTCTAAAAACTCAGTGAACTTAATGAGTTTTAAGTCTTGGCCAGTGGCTTCAACTTCTACTTCACCATTAGCAAGATTTTTTGCATAGCCACTAATGCCTAATTGCTCTGCAACTTGCTTGACTGACGCGCGATAAAAAACCCCTTGTACGCGCCCAGCGACAATAGCTTTTAAGGTTCGCTCTGACATATCCACACCAATTTAATAGCAACCGTTTAAACAAACTTAGTCGGTCACTCTAGTATTGCCAAATTTTTCATAGTAATTCGCAAAACTGTCACCTTCAACGGCGTCAATACTTTGCAAAAGACAGGCTATTGCCTGCTCTCTTGCCGTGTGATTAAACTGCAGCGAATCTGGATTTACAAAGCCATGGCGATATGGCGCGCGATAAAGAGAAAGCGCAGTTTTTGGCAACAACGCATCAATTATTTGGTTTTGGTCAAAATGCGCTTCGTATTGCGCAAACACAATATGCCAAGGCACAGCAGGCTGCACTTCTAGAAAGTGTCGGATCTGCCCCGGGTAAAAAGCTATCGCTTTTTTAAGTGACGGCAACAAGTGTTGTCCCGCCCAAACTGCCGCGCCGCCAGCACTGAAACCAAGGGCTATGTCAATTTCACCCGCATTTTCCAAACTTTTTAAGCGTAACAGATAGTTATCCATACCACCTGATTGTAAAAAATTCTGATAGGCGTCTGATTCATTCGCAAATGCAGGGGGGTTATACTCGTACGGGGAAAGAGACGTAACTGAATGATGTAACGCTAAGCGTTCACAGAGCGCCAAATGTGATGGGGTTTCACCAAAAATATCTGTGGCAATAAGAATCTTCATAGCAATTGTCCGACTGCAAAAGCGTATTCTACTTGTAAGCACCTACGAGGTTAACTAAAATAACGACCTTTTTTATCTGCAACAACCGGAGCCATTATGTCTGGGGTTATTTATCTTCAACCAGGGCGTGAAAAGTCGTTAAAGCGCAAACACCCTTGGATTTTTTCTAAAGCCATTAAAAAAGTTAAGGGCAACCCGGGCTTAGGTGACACCGTTAGCGTTTACGATGCAGATGGTAAATTTTTAGCAATTGCTGCTTACAGTCCGCAATCACAAATTCGCGCACGTGTTTGGTCGTTTGATGAAAATACCATTGTTGATACAGACTTTTTCTATACCCGATTAAAACAGGCCCTTAGTTTACGCGATTATGTTATTGAAGAAGGTGGGCTAACCGGTTTTAGATTGTGTGCAGCAGAATCAGACGGCCTACCGGGCATCACCATCGACAAGTTTGATAAATACTTAGTGTGCCAGTTACTAAGTGCCGGTGCCGAACGCCATAAAGGCGAATTAGTACAAGCACTAATTAAATTATTCCCAGGTTGTAACGTATATGAACGGTCTGACGTTGATGTACGCAAAAAAGAAGGCTTGGAGCCAATTACTGGCGTATTACACGGCAGTGCACCAACCGAGCCGGTTAAAATAATGGAAAATGGCTTGGCGTTGGAAGTGGATATTTTAGGCGGCCACAAAACCGGTTTTTACTTAGACCAACGCGATAGTCGTAATGCGCTGAGTCGTTTCTCGAAAGATAAAACCGTACTTAACTGCTTTAGCTATACAGGTACATTTAGTCTGTACGCATTAAAAGCAGGCTGCGAAAAAGTGACTAATGTCGATGTATCGGAGAGTGCACTTGCCATTGCCAAACGCAATGTCGAGCATAACAATCTTGATCTATCAAAAGTAGACTTTATCAAACAAGACGTTTTCAAATTACTGCGTGAATACCGTGAAAACGGCGTAAAATTCGATACGATTGTAATGGATCCACCTAAGTTTGCAGACAGCAAAGCACAATTGACCGGTGCATGCCGTGGTTATAAAGATATCAATATGATTGCCATGCAAATTTTAAAACCAGGTGGCACGTTATTAACCTTCTCATGCTCTGGTTTAATGGAACAGAATTTATTCCAAAAAGTCGTTGCCGATGCGGCATTAGATGCGGGCCGAGAGCTGCGTATTATGGAACGATTAAATCAAGCTCCAGATCACCCAATTGCGGGGGAATACCCTGAAGGATTCTACCTTAAAGGCCTTATCTGTAAGGTATTATAAAGACTTAAACTGTCAGATTCAGGTTATTGCATCTGACAGTTCTTTTTAAGTTTCAAATTTAACAGTCACCGCCCCCGCCAGAACAATCGCCACCGTTTGAACCACTATCACCACTGAGAAATCCACCGCCACTAAAGCTAGTTCCATGGGTTCCGCTTCTAGAGTTACTAAGACCAGATGAAAGAAGTGATGCTTTAATTAAAGTGGTAATAATCAGTATCACAAAAATAATCGGGCACACTATCGCTTGCAAGTTTGATTCAGAATACACATCGGTAAAATACCCAGATGCGACTAGGCCTAGTACTATCATTATCCATGACCACATACACATATCCTTTTTGCTAAAATCAAAACTACGTTGCCGCCCTTAGCGCATTATGTCAACACTAAATTCTTTATATTCAATAAAGTAACGCTAAGGTCTAGGGTCTATTGACCTTTCAAGTTCGTTTTATTTCAGGTAGATTTTGCCATTAAAAAAGGAGCATCATGCTCCTCTTTTAATTTATTTCCAGTACTTCTAAACCCAGCAAATATTCTTGATCTTCTATTTCGCTGCAGCGCACCACAGTTGCTAGTGCATCAAGTGCCGGCACACTGTTATTGGTGGCATCGATGCGCACTTTTACTTGTGTGCTTACCTCTAATGGTTCATCAATTTCAATTGCCATTCCCGTAGCACTTAAATCTCGGCATACACCATCAATTTTACGGCCAGCTTCTGAGTCTAAAATTACTAGCTGTGCTTCGGCATTTACTAACATGCGAAAAAAATTACGCTTGTCTTCATACAACATTAGATTTCCCCTAAACTTCCTGTCGCAGGTTTATTATTACCACAGCAAATGCCGATTTCCAATAACAAAAAATTTACATTTGCTTGTGATATTTATTCGCCACTACTCTCTTTGATTGCATTTTGTATGCGCTTCAACGAGATAGGATACGCTGTACCTAAATTCTGTGCAAACATTGAAATGCGCAGTTCTTCAATCATCCAGCGTACTTCCTCAAGTTTCTGTTTTTCACTGTTTGAACGCGCTTTACCAAGTGCATCGCTAAGTAGCTTTTGTGCTTTTTCCACATCCAACATTTTAAGTTTATCTTGATGCGGGTCAATCGGCAGTTTTTCTAATCGTCGCTCAATGCCTTTTAAATAGCGGATCACATCTTTGATGCGCTTGGCGCCGTGACGGGTGACAAAGCCTTTAAAAATAAGCTGTGATAACTGTTCTTTAATATCGCCTTGCGCCAAGATCATAGTGAGATCAGTTTTACCTTTAAGCTTTTTATTCAAGCCACTAACTAGGCTAAGTGCCGCTTCAACATCGAGTGCAATAGCAACAACTGCATCACCCAACTCACCGCGAATGGTTTCTTTAATCTCGGAAAACGATTGCTCATCGCGTACAGCGCTGCTCGTAGCCAAAATGCCATCAACTGCGGCGGCAATACAATCGTCAATCAGTTCGTTAATTTTACCAAACGGATTAAAATAAAGGCCTAACTTCGCCTTGTTTGGCAGTTTTTGCTGTAAATACTTAATCGGCGATGGAATGTTTAATAACACTAAACGGCGTAAGCCTTTTAAGTGTGCACTATCTGCTTTGTCTTTAGCATCAAACAATTTAATGCTTGTGGATTTTCCTTCATCTACTAAAGCTGGATACGCCTTAACCTCGTACTGACCTTGTTTTTGTACGTAAGATGCCGGTAATTCACCAAATGACCATTCAATTAAGTCACTTTGTTCTATGCCTTTTTCAGCCACTTTGGCAAGATTGTCACTTACTTTACCTTTCAGTTTTTCTTTAAGCTCAGTTAAGTCGAAACCACTTGCAAGCAATTTATTTTTATCATCTCTAATGGCAAACTGAAGTTTCAAATGACTTGGCAACGCAGAATAATCCCATTCTTGTGCTTTAATTGTAATACCTGACATACGCAATAACTGCTTACTGATTGCTTCAATAAAACTGCCCTGCATTGGCTCAAGCGACGCCATTACGGCATCAGCGTAATTAGGCGCTGGCACAAAATTACGGCGCGTTGTTTTCGGTAACGATTTGATTAACGCAGTTATTAACTCATGACGAAACGCCGGAATATGCCAATCAAAACCTGTATCTTCCACTTGGTTTAACAGCGCTAAAGGCACCTGCACCACTACACCATCCAATGCTTGCCCCGGTTCAAAATGATATTCTAACGGGAAGAACAAATTGCCTTGCTGCCAAACGTCAGGGTAATTGTCTTTACTAATATGAGCCGCATCATGTTGCATTAACGCCGCTTTATCCATATGCAGGTATTTTGGCTCAGTTTTCTTTTTACTCTTCCACCAAGTATTAAACTCAACGCGACTGGTGATGTTATCTGGCAATCGTTGATGGTAAAAGTCCATCAAGGTTTCTTCATCGACTAAAATATCGCGACGGCGCGCTTTGTGCTCAAGATCTTGTACTTCATCAATCAGCTTTTGATTAAAGTTTAAAAAGCTTTCACTTTGACCAAGCTGTTGTTCAACCAACGCACTGCGTATAAAAATTTCACGGCTTAACTTGGCGTCTATTTTATTAAATTGCACACTTTTACGTGACACAATGGTTAAGCCATATAGGGTTTGCTGTTCAAACGCCATTACCGCGCCCGCTTTCTTTTGCCAGTGCGGTTCACTGTAACTGCGATTCACCAAATGCTGTGCAAGTGGCGCAACCCATGCAAGATCTATCTTGGCATTAATACGGGCAAAGAGTTTACTGGTTTCAACGAGCTCTGCGGCCACTAACCATTTCGGTGACTTTTTGAAAAGACCTGAGCCTGGGAATACAAAGAACTTACTTTGACGCGCCCCTGTGTATTGCTGATTTTCATCTTTCATACCAATGTGGCTGAGCATACCTGCCAAAATTGACTTATGAATTGCTTCGTAATCGCTCGGGTTTTGGTTAATTTTAAAACCCATTTCTTCGCATGTTGATACCAGTTGATAAACAATATCTTGCCATTCACGCACACGCATATAAGCAAAGAATTCGTTTTGGCAAAGCTTTCTAAATTGGCTGCGCGACAACGCTTGTTGTTGCTCTTCTAAATAACGCCATAAATTTAAAAAGCCGATAAAATCAGAATTTTTGTCCGCAAAGCGGCTATGGCTTTCTTGTGCTTTGGCTTTTTTGTCTTGCGGGAATTCTCGTGGATCTTGAATCGATAACGCCGCCACAATCACAATCGCTTCGAACATGGTGTCGAAATCTTTCGCTGCGTGCACAATTTTAGCTAGCCGCGGGTCAACTGGTAAGCGGCTTAATTCGCGCCCTGCTTTAGTCAGCTTATAATCTTTCTTTCGTGTAACCGGTGTAATTGCCTGAATTTCTTCGAGTAAGCGAAGACCATCGGTAATATTACGGTTATCTGGTGCTTGCACAAATGGGAATTTCGCAATATCGCCTAAGCCAAGTGCCAACATTTGCAAAATAACTGACGCTAAATTTGTGCGTAGAATTTCAGGGTCGGTAAATTCAGGGCGGCCCAAAAAGTCTTCTTCTGAATAAAGACGAATACAAATACCTTCCGCCACACGACCACATCGCCCTTTACGCTGATTGGCACTGGCCTGCGAAATTGCTTCAATTGGTAAACGTTGAACCTTAGTACGGTAGCTGTATCGGCTAATGCGTGCCGTACCAGGATCGATAACATAACGAATGCCCGGAACCGTAAGTGACGTTTCTGCAACGTTAGTAGACAATACAATACGACGGCCAGAGTGCGAGGCAAAAATACGATTTTGCTCAGCATTTGAAAGGCGCGCATAAAGTGGCAGCACTTCGGTATTTGCAAGGCCGCGTTTTGCGAGCGCATCGGCAGTATCGCGAATTTCACGCTCTCCATTCATAAAAATAAGAATATCGCCCGGCCCAGCTTGCAATAGCTCATCAACCGCATCAAAAATACCTTGCAGTTGATCGCCCTCTGCTTCCATCTCTGTTTTGTCGATTTCCGTTAACGGACGGTAACGTACCTCAACAGGGTAAGTGCGGCCCGATACTTCAATAATCGGCGCATTGTTAAAATGCTTTGAAAATCGCTCGGGATCGATGGTTGCCGAGGTGATAATCAGTTTTAAATCGGGGCGTTTGGGTAACAGGTTTTTCAAATAACCTAAAATAAAGTCGATATTTAAACTGCGTTCGTGCGCTTCATCGATAATGATGGTGTCGTACTGGTTTAAAAATCTATCTTGTTGAATTTCCGCAAGCAACACACCATCAGTCATCAGCTTCAAATAGCTTGAGTTAGAAACTTGATCACTAAAGCGAATTTTAAAACCCACTTTATCACCTATGGTAGTGCCAATTTCCTCAGCAACACGGGCGGCAACACTGCGCGCAGCTAATCGGCGTGGTTGGGTGTGGCCAATTAAACCTGCAACACCTCGGCCAAGCTCTAAACAAATTTTAGGTAACTGAGTGGTTTTACCTGAACCGGTTTCACCCGCGACAATCACCACCTGATTTTCGCTAATGGCTTTTTTAATATCGTCTTTTTTCTGACTAACTGGTAGGTTTACTGGATAACTCACCTTTGGCAGTTGCTTTAAACGTAACTCCCTCAGCTCGATGCTTTTTTCAATGTCTTTTGTAATTGTGGTAAGCACCTTCACCTGTTTTGCTTCATCATTTATTTTTTTCACACCATCGAGGCGACGTTTGAAGAAAAACTGATCTTTCTTAAGACAATTTTTTAAGAGTGAATAGAGCTGCTGTTGTGGATTAGCCATAGATAGAATAAAGCGGAATTTCAAAAGGCCAATAATAACAAATTGATTGTCATAAAATAAGGGAAGCATTGCGCTTCCCTTATTTTAATTTTATTCAACTAGTGTCTGTTGATCTTCGCTGTTCTATTTTCGTTATGTGTGAGCGTGCTTTTATCGCGGCGCTCGGTGTGTGGGCTAGCAATCTAAGCGAATATCGAGCAAAGCTTCCGCGTCCTGCTCACGCCCCTTACCTACATCCATATAGGAAACAATGAAAAAAGTGCGCTCAAAAGAACCGTTCGGCAGCGCTTGATTGGGTTTTCAACTGTGTTATCGGCTGACTCACATAGAATAACTATGCCACGCAGCCTCTGCCTTGTATAAAACCCAATCAAACTGCTGCAAAAACAAACTTGAAAGGTCAACAGACCCTAAAAAATCGCCGTTATTCGTCTTTAAAAATTGCCACATAGGTAGGCTGATTTGCCAGTTTTGACGCGCGATACATGCCTTTGGTATTAAATGGCAGACTAATATTACCTTTACTATCAACAATAATTACACCACCTGTGCCCCCTATTGGTTTAAGTACATCATGAATTACTTCATCACCGGCTTGCTGAATGGTTTTGCCTTGATACTGCACACGAGCACAAATATCAGACGCCACACTGTAACGGATGAAATATTCACCATGGCCTGTAGCAGACACCGCACATGAACGGTTATCGGCAAAGGTACCCGCACCAATCACAGGCGAATCACCAATACGACCAAAGCGTTTTGCCGTCATACCACCCGTTGACGTACCAGCTGCCAAGTTACCGTGTTTATCTAACGCCACAGCGCCGACCGTGCCCATTTTATATTGCTCAGGCAGTGCACGATGATTTGCTTGGTAGTTCTCTGTTTTATTGAGTTTCTTTTTAGCGCGTTCTAGCGCTTTATATCGGTGCTCGGTGTCGAACACACTGTTATTAACTAAACTCATGCCGTTTTTCTTAGCAAATTGTTCTGCGCCATTGCCGCTTAGCATCACGTGTACAGACTCTTCCATTACTAACCGTGCTAAATCGATTGGGTTTTTAATGTGCTTTACACCCGCAACGGCACCCGCTTGACGGTCGCGCCCATCCATAATTGATGCGTCAAGTTCATGGTGTCCATCATAAGTGTAAACGGCACCAATGCCGGCGTTAAAAAACGGCGAATTTTCTAAAATATTAATGGCTGTAGTGACCGCCGTTAAGCTCTCACCACCGTTTTCAAGCACTTTATAACCTGCTTCTACTGCTTCTTGCAGTTTAGCGCGATACGCCGCTTCCTTTTCAGGGGTAAATTTACTTTTGTCTATCGTGCCTGCTCCACCGTGAATGGCGATTGAGAAAGGCTGTTCACTGGATGCAAACACGCTAGTAGATAAAAACGCTGTTAAAAACGCAGTTGCGAGTCGTTTGTTCATTATTGTTTTCCTTTTGTTTTTAGAGCGTATTGATCTTTGTGGTCTAAATTCTGTTCAAATCCAAAGCTTTTTTGATCGCGGCGTGGCTTTGTAGTCCTAGTGGTCTAAGTCAAGAAGCAACAACAAAGAACAAAACACTCTATTCAATTTGCAAGGCAAACGCGTCAATTTCAAGCATTTTCGATGAACAGCACAAAGGCGTTATTTTTTTGCGCTAGATCAACGCAATCCCATCAAAGCGGCGTAGATTAATAATTAAAGAATAGGAGGCGTTATGAACAAAAACGCAATTTTAATCGAGCTTAAAGAAAAACAAATCGAACTCAATAAACGCATCAATGCGATTGGTTCAGATTTTAAAAAAGGTCGCTCGCAAGACTTTGCAGAGCAAGCGACAGAGAGTGAAAACGACCAAGTGCTCGACGGCATTCGCCATGAGGCAAAATTGGAATTACAACAAGTAAATGCCGCTATTTCGCGCTTAGAAAACAATAATTATGGCATTTGTAGCCAGTGCGAGAGCGAAATATCACGCGAGCGTTTACATGCATTACCCTATGTTCAAACTTGTATCAACTGTGCACAATAAGGAATAACACCCATGTTTATTGAAAAACACGACATGCATCATGAGTTTCCAGAGTTTAATGAAGAAATTCGCGAATTAAAAATGACTAATGCGCACTTTTCTAAATTATTTAAGGAATACCACGATCTTGATCACGAAGTGATCCGCATTGAAGAAGGCGTTGAAAATACTTCTGACGCATACCTAGAAAAACAAAAAATGCGTCGTTTACACCTAAAAGACGAGCTGTACGCGATGCTGAAAACACATAAAGAAAATTAACAAACAACAAACACAAAAAAAGCGCCAACTGGCGCTTTTTTTACTTAACGTTTAGCCGTTAAATTAAGCACCGTGCTCTGCTTTTAAACGTGCAAGACGATTTACTTGAGGCATTGATGTTAAGAACGAGTAGATTGGTGGTAAGTAACCACGCTTACGAAGCTCTAAGAACTCGTCATCAGCCATCTCGTTTAGTTTTTTCTCGTCGATTAGGTAGATACCATTGATATCACGCTTCTCGCCTTTAATTTCAAGCGTTAGTGTTTGCGGGATAAGTAGTTCTTTATCAGCTAGGAACTTAGTGAACGCAGCAGTAACTTGTGAGAATTCAACAAACGCAATTAAGCCTTCTTTACGACGCTTAAGGTAATCTGTTTCTTCGCCCTTTTCATCGAAAAGTGCATTACCTTCTTCTTTGTTTACAAGGTCGCTAGATTCGTTGATACCAACAAATAGTTGCTCTTCATTTTCAGGGTTCTTGCTCAGTACTAACGGGTAACGCGTAAGTGCGTGTGGAAGATAAGCACCCTGCCATTTGCCATCTTTAACAAATAGGTTCTCACCAGGCTCAAGACCTAACATTGCAACTGGCTGGAATTCTTCAGTTTCGTTATTTTTTACAAATACAATTGGGTATTCGTTAGCTACACGTGCAAATTCGTGCGCCACAACTGGTACTAAGTGTTGATCTTTAACTAGGTCTGTGTTGAAACCGTTTTTAATTTTAACATCTTTATGTTCAACATTATGAAGTGGCTTTATTACGTCCGTCATCTTACTGCTCCAGTGGAATTCTAATAATTATAAATAGTTTTGCTAACAATTAATCAGCGTTTATACCGTTATATGGGTTGCATTAGTAAAAAACAAGCCCAAAAAATATGAATGTTATGTTAATGGTGGAAATCCTACTTCAAAAATAATGCAAGATCTAGTTTGATCAAGCGCATGTTCTGTCGTGCCGTGCAAATACGTCGCATCGTGGACCACTAATCTTGCTGCTTTACTATCAATTGTGGTGCACAGCTTTGCATTGTAGTGACTGATATGCTCTGCTCGCATTACATTTGAGTCGTCATCAACAAACACTAAATCGGCACTTCCTGGGGCACATTCAACGTATAAAATTGCAACCACATGAGGTGCAGCCCAATCTTTTTGGGCATGTCGATGTGCGATGGTATTGCAACCTTGTTCTATTCTATTTGCCCAAGTGCGATGAAACTTAAACTGGCGAATGTTTCGCGTTTTCCCTAACCCAAATTGGGACGCAGCTTGACTGATACTATTAAAAAGCCAATGTCCCATTGGCATTGTCTTTAATTGTAGAAAATTGACAAGATTTAAACGGTCACTTAAGTGTACCGTTGAAAGTGCTCTCGCACCTGATGCATCGGGCACATTTTCTACATTTAGAACTTCAGGCAGAACAAATAAATGATCTAACCCTTGTGTTAAAAACGCGAGTTCTTCGGTGCGTGATGACTCATCATAATCAAAAACCGCTATTTTTTTATCTGGATTTATAATTTCCACAAAACCTCTAAAGTAAAATTAACGTACTGCTTGCTTCAACTTAGTTAACCACTCACTCGTTAACAGTAGTTTTTCTTGCGCCATTGACAGCATTTCTTTGTTACGTGCCAATAGTTCACGACTTAGCTTGACCTCTTGCTCAGAACAGTGCGGTTTAGACGTTGGGTAGCGCATACCGTACAGTACATAGAGGTAATTTTTTTCATCAAAAAGATCAAAGCGACTAAAAAAATCCTGACGGTGCGGTGGTCTGATCTTAAATTTGGCTAAGCGTGTTTTAAGTTCTTCAGAGCTGTGCGCCAATGATTGGTTTTTTAACCAAAAATCAGAATCTTGACGATCAGAAATACAATAATGTAGCTTGATAAAATCCGTCGTTCTATCCCATGCATATGTCACAGCTTTATTGAAATCATCGCGCATCACATCTGCATCAGATTGATTTTTTGGAAAGTTTTTAGCAAGCAGATCTGCTGTAAAATCGGTTAATAAGATTGAAGTCGCTTCAAGCGGCTCTAAAAATCCTTGTGCAAGGCCTAAACACACACAATTTTTATACCACGACACTTCTCTGTAGCCTACTTCCATGTTGATTTTTCTTACATCAAGTTTGTCTGCATCTAAATTCAAGTAGCGTGCGTATTTACGGTGTGCGTCATCTTCACTCATAAACTCACTGGCATAGACAAAACCAGTGCCACGTCGGGTGGTTAACGGAATATCCCATATCCAACCTGCCTGATGTGCCGTTGCTTTGGTATATGGAAAAATCCCTTGTTTAGGGTTAAGGGGCACTTGTTTAACAAGCGCCTTATCCGTTAGTAATTCGTCCGCCTTACTAACAAAGGGTACATTAAGTGCTTTATCAATAAGCAGCGATGCAAAACCTGTACAATCAACAAAAAAGTCGAAAGCAAGTGTATCACCATTGACACTCGTTACTGCTTTTACATTACCGGTATCATCAAGTTGTACGTTCTCAACCGTTGCTTTTAAATGTTTAACGTTAAACCTTTCTTTGGCGTTACGTGCTAATAATAATGCAAACTTCGCGGCGTCAAAATGATATGCATAGTTTAGAACGCCCTGGTAAGGAGCTGAAGAAACAAGTTTCGGCGCTAATCCTAACTCACAAACAGCTGATTGTATCGTTACATCATCAAAGCGTAATTCACTCCCCTCGCCTAGCATATAGTTAGTGACATCAAACTCATTTGGGTATGGGGATTCGAACGGATGGTAATAATGGTTACATTCACCGTGACGGGTCTTATCCATCCAGTTGGTGAATTTTATACCTTGCTTAAACGTTGCGTCACAACCGAGTAGTAAATCAACTTCACAGATGCCAAACTTTTGCAGTGTATCTTTAATAAATGGAACGGTGCCCTCGCCAACACCTATTGACGGTACGTCTTCTGACTCGATAAGTGTAACTTCGATATCAGTTGCTGAAAGCGCATGCCCTAAATGATTTGCAGCTAACCAGCCGGCAGTGCCCCCACCTAGAATAGCGACTTTTTTTATCATTTTTGTGCTCCAAAACGAAAAAAACCCAGTAACAATACTGGGTTTTTATTAAAACATGAATTAGAACGTGAAGTTCACACCAAGTTTATAAGTTGTTTCACCTTCGAATGACCATACTGGGAAGCCATCTTTAAGTGAAGGTTTAACTTGTACATTAGAATCTGTACCTGATGCTGCACCGTATTGGATATCATCTTCAGCAGTTAAGTTTACAATTTCTAAACGTACTGCGATGTTATCCGTTGCATTCCAACCGAATGATAGGTCTAGCGAACCGTAATCATCGTGCATACGGTTACCATAATATGCGCCGTATTCACGGATCATATATTCTGAACGGTAGTTGTATGCCGCACGCGCAGAGAACGTCTCATTTTCCCAGTAACCAACTAAGTTACCCGTGTGCTTAGACGACTCAGAGAAAACGCTTAGCTGATCTGTGTATACTTCTTTAGGCGCTTCAGCATCTGAGTACGTGTAGTTAGCGTTCACACCAAAACCATTGCCAAATGCATGGTTAAGTTGGAATTCGATACCGTCAATTGTACCGCCACCCGCGTTAACGAAGTTATTAACGATCCAGCTATCAGCTGGCGTTTCTAAATCGTTGTTAATTACACCGATAGCAACATTGTCTTCAGTTGTACCTACGATAAAGTTGCTGATGTCTTTCATAAAGAAAGTCACTGCAAATAAGTTACTGTCACCATAGTAGTATTCTAAGCTGATATCAGCTTGAGATGCTTTCATTGGCTCAAGTGCAGGGTTACCGTATGTGATGTTTTCGTTGCCGCGACGGTCATCTGGGTATCCGTCAAGGCTTGCTAAGAATAGCGCGTCATAGTTAGGACGTGTAATCGCTTGTGACGCAGCAAAACGTAAAATCATATCTTCTGATAGGTCATACGCAATATTGATGCTCGGTAAGAAGTCACTGTAATCACCTTCAGCCGAAGTAAGACCCGTACTCCAACCTGCGTTAGTACCTAATTTGTCTGCCGGTGAGTTATCAATATAATGACCTTTAGACGTTACGTCTGTTGAAATGTAACGAACACCGAAGTTACCGCGTAAGCCGTCACTTTGGAACTCAAACATTGCGTATGCAGAAAGGTTATCTTCTTCAATTTTACCGTAACCTGGGCGTGAGTATACAAACTCATCCACTAGTGATACAGTTGAATTGATCATCGCGTCTAGGTTTGCTTTTGGAATAGTCCAACCTTCTGAACCTAGCTCCATTGTGCCACTGTATAAATCGCTCGTATTAAATACATTTGCACCGTCGCCATATACTGCACTGTATTGGAAGCGCTCGAATTCGTGTTGCGTGTAACGAATACCCGTTTTGAACTTGTTAATTGCACCTAGATCTACGTCAAGGTCTAAATCAACCTGCGCATAAACTTCTTCATCTGAGTTAGGACCTTTAATACCAGTCCACTGAGATGTACCAACTGTCGTATCAAGTTGATCTACAGTGAAGCCCATGTCACGGCCATCGATGTCAACTTTTTTGCCTGTCGCGTCTACTACACCAGCCCATTTAACTTCGCCAAAACGATCGCCCCACCAACCGTAGCCAAAGTTTGCACTCATTTGAGTACCACCGTCAGCTTTCGTGCTACCAGCCACTGCTTTTACTGTGTAGTTATCGCCTTCGTATTTAGCATTTAACTCGATTGTGTCAGATGTCATTTCACCTTGACGAGCCCAGTTTTGGAAGAATACGCGAGAAGCTGCATTTTCAGGAGTATCACTGTATGTACAAACGCCAGCTGAGTTTTTAGATTGACAAACTGACTCACCGTCACCCCAATCTGTATCAGTTTCGATGTACATGTTTGCACCGATGCTGTCTGCACCTAGTTCTAGCATCATAACTGATGCGCCGAACTCAAGGTTATCAGTTGGACGATACTGTAGTGCTACGTTTAATGCCGTACGCTCTTGCTCTTGTAGGAAGCTTGAAGGCTGAATAGACGAACGTCCACCCCAATCTAAATCTGCTTCTGTACCACGACGAAGATATTCACGGTCAACGTAAGCGCCTGATACTAAAACACCAAAAGTTTCAGCATCATTTTTCCAGCTGTATAACGCTGATACATCTGGTGCTACATTTTCATTGATTGAACCATATTCGCCTTTAACTGAGCCGAAAATAGTGTTTGCATCTAGGTCAAGCGGTTTACGAGTTTTAACGATAACCGTACCACCAATACCGCCTTCAACAATATTCGCTTGAGAAGTTTTATAAACTTCCATGCCACCGATAAGCTCAGGTGGAAGCATTGAATAGTTGAATGAACGGTCAATGTTCATTTGGTCATACCAACCAGTTGACGCTACGTTTTGGCCGTTAAGCGTTGTTAGTGTCATACGTGGGTCTGTACCACGGATAGAAACTGAACTACCTTGACCGAATGTTCTATTTACAGAAATACCCGGAATACGTGCTAAAGACTGACCTACGTCAGAATCTGGAAGTTTACCGATATCTTCAGCTGTAAGCGCATCTACAACTGAGTTTTCGAAACGTTTAGTATTTACCGATGCTGCAAGAGAGCGACGAATACCACGTACCTCAATTACTTCCACATCTTCTTTTGCTTGTACTTCTGAATCAGCTGCAACAGCCACGCCTGAAAAACCAGCGCCCATTGCTAAACCGATGTTAACTGCTAATAAGCTTTTTTTGAAATTTTTAGCTAACACAGGATTCCCCTTGAATCATTTTGTTTTGGTTTAATTCACTTTCTGCCCAGTGAAGATGACAGCGTTGTCATCTGATAACAAACCTTACACGTAAAATTACAATATCGCTACAATTATTTTTGCATTTTTTAAACAATCGCGTTCATTTATATATAACAAATAAGAACAGTTTATTTACATTTGCAATAATAAATTTTCATAACACCCGCTAAATACGGGGGCTAGCGACCTTTTTACTATAACATACGGCGAATATTATCTGTAAAGCTTAATCTGTAAGAAAAGTTTAATCAGGTGGAGGTCGGATCAGGTGCTTGGAGCGATTTTAGAAAAATGTCAGGCAATTATTACATTGCCTGATAAAGCGCTTTGCTTAACGTTACGTTGGTTAACTCTGTGTTAGCTAATTGAGGGCCCCTATCACTGGGCAGAATGATAGAAGTGGAGCCCTCAAATCTTAATTCACATTACTTACAAGGGAAAATAATGACAGCGCTGTCATTTGTTAATGAGGATAATAAAGACACCGGTGTCATTTGTCTAGTCATATTTCGATCTTTTCGTAAAATTAGCCATGATTATGTTTTTAAAAACACATTAGGTTACAAAGTAAGCGTTTAAGTCACCTTAAGCGAGCCTGTCGTATCGTCAAAAAATAACCACGCCACGCATATCGAATTGTTGTTTACACAGATAAAGTGAATTCTGCTCCATAATCCGATAAGGCGGTGATTGATATGTAAGGCAGCGATGCGGGTTAGCTGTTTTTTACATGAAAGCCTATTAAGCTTTCATGCTTATTTTCACGATATTTAAACAATGCCGAGAACGCAATGGGGTTAGTCAGCATAAATAAGCGATAACGCAGTAGAAAATCAACAAGCGCAGGCGAACAGTTCTCTTACGCAAACTTTTATCATTGTTGTGAACAAAATCCAGGTAAGGGATGTGAGCTGAGCGTGCAAGCTTTGGTTTGTATTCATTTAGATCGCTAGGCAACATATCAAGCACCGCGATAAAGACACGCAAAATGAGGGCTGTAAAGAAAAACAGCCTTGGTATTCAGCGAATTTGTAACCCTTATACATGAAGCAAGCAATAACCACCCAGCTTACATAAAGGCACAAAATGACTGGTAAAACGATAGTGATTAAAGCACTGTTAGTTAGCATGTTTACTGATATCAATCGACCAATCTGTTTCACAATAAACGGAATGCGCTTTAGGCAGAGTTTGCTCGAGCATGATACTGCCTGCCCTATTTTGTCTGCGATAGGCTTCAAGCAGGTCGTTATCTTGTATTGTGAAATACCCCGGCATTACTTCTTTTAAATCATTAAGCGTGTTGGCCGCCTTATTATATTGCGCTAATGCAGCATACGCTTTGGCGACATAAACCGCTTGTAGTCTTGTACGCCAAGGGCGTTTTTCTATTTCCAGCACTTTTTGCGCTTGGTCTTGCAGTAGGTAAATATACATTAACGAATAACGCGCATATTCATTTGTTAAGGTTAACGCAGGGTCGCTGGAATGGGTTAACGCTAATTTAAGTGCATGCTTCGCCTTATCAAACTGTTGTAAGTCGGTGTATGCCCATGCAACAAATACATAACTGCTTGCTTTTATGACATCCGATTGCGTATTCGGTAATAGTGTCTGAAACGCATTAATCGCTCGCTTAAGCATTTCTGGGTTTTGTCCATGGCGGCCCAGTTCACTTTGATCTAGTCCTTGATCAAGGTAGGAAAACGCTATATAAAAATCAGCCCACGGCAACGCCGATTTGGCACCCAGCTTTTCAAACCCATGCTTTGCTTGCTTAAAATACTGCTCAGCAAGTTGTCCTTGGTGCAATTGCATATGATAAAAACCCGCATAAAGTTCTGCCATTGCTAACTCATACGGTAAGTTAAGCTCGGCAAAGCGCGCTAATGCATCTTGCAAAGCGATTTCACGTTTTTCTTGGTCAAAATAATAGTTTTGTGCAATCGCCAGTTGTGTTGCCGCGATTTTTTCTAGATTGCCGAGGGTTTGGTAAAAACTCAGCGCCTTAGTGAGTCGCTCTTTATTTTTGGCTAAATCGTTATACGGGCTTTTTTCTAGCCCCACATTATTTGGTTGGCCCAAATAGAATAGTGAATCTGCCGTTGCGGCTAACTCAGTATAATTATCAGTTAACTTCGCTGCTTTTTTTAGTAATTCATCATGTTGCTGCCATTTCATTGCTTGCCAAGCCAATGACGCTTGTAAACGATAACTTTCTGCGATTAATTGTGGGTCTTGGCTGTTGATACTGGCGTGAATGCTTTTCTCAATCAAAGCGTGTTGGTCGCTACTGCCTTGACGTGTCGCGATAATTGCCTGCCAATACGCGATAAAGGCATTAAGTAGTGGGTCGTATTTTAGGTCGTTTTGCCCAATTTTACTAAATTCGATGCGAGCCTCTGACCATTTTCCCACAGCAATATAACTTCTTGCCAAATAAGCGCTTGCCCAATTTGTTTGCGATATGGTGTTTGCTGCTTGAAAATATTTAATCGCCTCTGCAGCACCCGTGGTTTGCAATGCTTGCATGCCTTGAGCGATCGCCATTGCGGAAATATCAGGAAGCGCTTTTTTATTATTGTGTTTATGAACGTTTATCATTGCTAGGATCTGCTGCGAGATAACTTCAATATGCGACGCTAACTCGTCATAGCTCAAACTACCCTGTTTGATGCGTCCATCAGAATAGATTGCCTGAAAGTCGATAACTTGTTTTTGCTGATGCATGCGCACACTTGCGAAAATAGCGACATTTGCCCCAAGTTTATCGAGTAAGTTACGTATTTGTACTGGCATTGCGGGCCACGGCAACTCATTTTTCAACAACGATAAATGTGCCTCAGAGGGCGAAATCACATCAACCCGTTGAGAGCGCTTTAAATCGACCGCCAACATATCTGACAGGCCATGTTCTAGCCATGCCATGCTTGGCTGTTGTGTATCGTTAATAAACGGCAGCACCATTACTCGCAAACGCGATGTAACTTGGTTTTGTTGTTCGCTATGGTTAGCAACATTACCGCTATTAAGTTGCCAAATTCCAATAGCCAATATTAACCCGGCTAACATTAAAACGCCCACAACAATCCATAAACCTAGGGATTTATTTAACGTGTTTTCTGTCTGTATTTTTTTTGCTGTTGGTTGTTCAGAATGCTTTGATTCTGCCTGATTTACGTCACGTGTTATTGGGCAAATCCACTGATAACCACGTTGTGGAATTGTTTTAATGTAACACGGCGATTTAGCATCATCGTTTAGGGCCAAACGTAACTCACGAATACTTTGCGTTAATGCTGATTCGCGATAGTCACCATGCTGCCATAAATGTGTAAGCAAGGTTTCTTTAGCAATGAGTTCATTTGGGTGCTGCAAAAAATAGGTCAGTAAATTAGCAACCTTATTTCGCAGTAACACCGGCTGCTGAGTTTGGGCATCGTTCAACCGCGTTAGGTAACCTGTTTCTGGTTCAAATTCATAATCACTAAAACGAAACAACAGCGCATCCATCCACAAATCAAAATAGGCCTAAATAATAAATCAAAGCACAGCAAAACAAAACCTTTAACAAACGCCAAGCTAGAACTTAATACATTGAAAAATATATAAATATATTTATTTTAGATGGATTTTATATCGATTTAATAGGGTTTGGGGCAAATAACAGCAACACTGATGCAAGCCAATTTTTAAAGCGAGCTCAGTATGGAAATGTTTATTCAAGAAGCCCTCGTCAGCGATAAAGCTTCGCTGTATGTGGTGCTGGTAATATTTGTAACAGGCGTATTAACCAGCCTAACACCCTGTGTTTACCCGATGCTGCCAATTACCGTTGCAGTGGTACGCCAGCATGCAAACAATGTTTACCAGTCAACAGCATATACCTGTTTATATGTGTTAGGTCTTGCACTTAGCTACAGTTTATTAGGTTATTTTGCCGCCAAGCTGGGATATTTGTTTGGCAGTGTCGCCACCCACCCTGCAATGTTATTTATTGCGGGTAGTTTTTGCTTAGTCATGGCTGCATGGATGCTTGGCTGGATAAACATGCCGCAGCTTTCTGTCGCCAAAAGTTCATTCAGTTCATATGCGCCACTCAATGTATTTGTCAGTGGTGCGTTATCCGGCTTGGTAATGGCGCCCTGCACTTCGCCGGTACTTGGTATGTTACTGATGTATGTTTCAACTGAGCAAGCACCACTCGTTGGCCCCATTTATTTGTTCGCATTTGCACTTGGATTAAGTGCCTTACTGTTTATTGCGGGTATTTTCTCCAACGTTTTGAACTCGCTGCCAAAAAGCGGCCCTTGGCTTAACGGCTTCAAATACATATTGGCGGCCTTGCTGATTGGCGTGGCCCTTTATTTCTATTTTCAAATCACGTTTTAAGGATATTAATATGAAAAATATACTGGCTTTTGTGTTACTTACTCTTGCCACCCCTTTGTTTGCATCACCGCTTAAGGTTGGCGACAAAGCACCTAATTTAATTAGCCATACCCTAAAAGGCGAGACTATTAACTTAAACGAGTTACTAAAGGAAAAACCCGTTTACCTTAAGTTTTGGGCAACATGGTGCCAATATTGCCAAGCTGAAATGCCACATTTAACAGAGTTAAATAAAAATCACAGCGACAAAATCACCATCATTACGGTGAACGTTGGCATTAATGACTCAATTGACAATATTAACGCCTACTTTAATCGCAATAATCTGTCGATAGATACAGTGTTTGATACAAACGGCGAAATCACGCAAAACTTTGGCGTATTAGGCACGCCTTATCATATTTTAATTGAGCAAAGCGGCAAAGTTGCACTAACGAGCTTTTTACATTCAGACAAAATTGACGCCTATATCGCTGCGCTACCAGAAAAGGAGTAGTACCTATGTTTAATCAACTTAAACCATTGCACATCCTAGTTGTTACTTTAGGCTTACTATTTTTTGCTAACCCTGCGTATACAAAAACACAAGAGCCAACTAAACACACAGTGTTTATGGATATTTGGGCACATTATGATGGCGCAAATTCCGTGTTTATTGACTGGCTAAATCAACAAAGCTATAGCGTTAGCTATAAACAACAAGATCTCAATGTAACTCCCAGTCAATTAGCTGAATTTAAAAGCTACTACCCGCAATTTGCATCCATTGAGATCGATAAAGGGTTTAAGTTAATGCGGCAATATGGCGTTTGGCAAACACCGTTTCATATTATTGAGCACGATGACAAAGTTATATTTAAAGGTGATGATGCTGCACTATTAGCATATCTAAAATTAAACCAACAAATTTCCCAAGCTCAGTTTGCACACTATAAAAGCAAATTAATAAAAGAGACGTCTTCACCACGCTTTAAAAAACAACCGCCGGTAAATCATATTGCCGTTGGTGAACAATTTTCAGATTTTGTTCGTGAAAGTTTATCTGGGCAAACGGTATCGCTAGGCAATACCATAAAAATGCTCAAGCCCAGTAATACACTTGAATTGGTATTTCTTGATAGTTTATGCCCAATGCCACACTTTCCAAATTGTGAGGCAAGCCTAAAGCAATTAGCTGAAAATCAATTTAAACAAGGTAAATTGTATCTAACTGTGATCAGTGGCTACTACGTTAACGAAGCCCATGTACGTAAATTTATTGAAACCCATCAATTACAAATGCCGGTAATTTGGGACAGCGAAAATGTCATTTTTAAACGTTATGGTGTCTCTCAAACGCCTTATAAAATTGCCATAGATCATCGCGGAACTATCTTGAAGCGTCACGCTTTCTAAATAAAAAAAGCCCAACTTGAGTTGGGCTTTTTAATCTATTTTAGTCGAACATTAAGCTGTCCAGTACACTTCTACCGGTACCTTTGTTTGCTGTAAAATAGCGCGAAGTGGCATATCTGCAACCTCTCCGCCAGCTTTAGCTTCTTTATAAACTGCCAGTTTTTCTTCACCGCTGATCAAAAGCTTAATCACTTTCGATTGTAGAATAGCAGCACGCGTTAATGTCATGCGCTCAGTAATATCACCAGTTACATCACTCTTAATTGCATCAATTGCCGCGACTAAATCAGAAGTTGTTAACGCATTATCAAGGCCTTGAGCATGCGGGAAAAGTGATGCGGTATGACCATCTGGTCCCATACCTAGAATCGTCACATCAAAATTTTGTTTAAGTGCCGCATATGCGTTTTGACACTCAACTTGACCAAGTTGCGCACTGTCCGCTGAGTTTTTCATGGTTACAAAGTTAGCAGCTGCAGCTTTATCTTGTAATAGCGTTGATTTAATAAACGCTTCATTACTTTTATCATGGCTTTGCTCAACCCAACGTTCATCAACCATAGCTACGTCGATTTTATCCCACGCTAACTCAAGACCACTTAAATAGCGATATGCTGGCGCCGGTGACGAACCACCTGATACCATTAGTACAGCACGACCATCTTGTTCAATACCTTGTGCTAAACACTTAGCAAGATCTTCACCTAATTCAGCGTTATAGGCACCTTTTGAATCGAAAAATTTTTCAATAATATTGGCTGACATTATTTGTTATTCCCTGCGTTGTACCATGCGTGATTATTTTCAGCGAGTAGCTCGTCTGCATCTTCTGGCCCCCACGTACCTGCACGATAAAGTGCTGGCATACCCGCTGTTTGCCACTGTTCAATAATTGGGTCAATCCACGCCCATGCTTGACGTACTTCGTCACGGTGAATAAATAGTGATGCATTACCTGCCGCGGCATCAAGCATTAAGCGCTTGTATGCATCTGAATGGAAGCCATTTTCGTAGTTTTTAGACAAATCTAAGTCAAGCGTTACTGGTTCAAGTTGCATTTCTAAATTATCTAAACGCTTAGACATTAGCGTTAACTGAATGCTTTCTTCCGGCTGTAAGCGGATCACTAATCGGTTTGGTTCAATGCCGCCAACCGTTTCGTCATACACGTTGTGTGATACATTTTTGTATTCTACGATAATCTCGGCACAACGCTGCTTCATGCGTTTACCGGTTCTTAGGTAGAATGGTACGCCAGCCCAACGCCAGTTTTCAATGTGTGCGCGGATCGCTACAAAGGTTTCGGTCTCGCTGTTTTCGCCAAGTTCTTCTAAATAGCCAGGTACCAATTTGCCGTCAAGTTGGCCCGGTACGTATTGACCACGTACGGTGTTTGCTTCAACGTCATCACCTACAAGTGGACGCAAAGCTTCAAGTACTTTTAATTTTTCCGTGCGAATGCTTTTAGCCGTTAGCTTATTTGGTGATTCCATCGCTACAAGGCACAGTAGTTGTAACAAGTGGTTTTGCACCATGTCGCGCAGCGCACCGGCTTTGTCGTAAAAGCCCGCTCGGCTTTCTAGGCCAACAGTTTCAGAAATACTGATCTGAATATTATCAATCGATTTTGCATCCCACATATTCTCAAACATCACATTTGAAAAACGCAGTGCCATTAAGTTTTGAACTGTCTCTTTACCCAGATAATGATCGATACGATAAATTTGGCTTTCTTTAAAGTATTCTGCGATTTTCGCGTTAATTTCTTCTGCTGACGCGCCACAGTAACCAATTGGTTTTTCCACCACAACACGTGTTGATTTAGTAATCAGCTGATTATCAGATAAAAGTTCGCTACAACGACCGTATACTGCAGGCGGTAATGAGTAATAGAAAACGCGCGCTTTGTCTTGTTCGTCTGACTCTAAAATTTCTTTTAAGCGTAACCAGTTATCATCTTGCTCAGTGACATTAACAACAATTGGTTTTAAAAACGTAGAAAACGCTTTCCAGTCTTTCGCGTTATATTCGCCTTTACCTAAAAACGACTTGAGGCTGCTTTGTACTTTATCAACAAATTCTTGTTCATTTGCTAATGCCCTAACGGTTGGCAGAATTCGCGTCCCTTCCGGCAGGTTTCCTTCTTGATAGGCACGGTACATTGCAGGTAGCAGTTTACGCAGTGATAAATCACCACCACCACCAAAAATAACGATATCGAATGGGTTTAGCATAATTGTTCTCTTCGTTTTAGTAACTTGTTGTTAAGTACAATATAGAATGTGTTTTTAGTTCGTTATGTTAGCACTAAATAGCGCTTGGGTAAGCTATTTATGAATGCTAATTTATATTGAATTCGTATGTAACTGCTCACGCAAATGGGGCTATGAAGAAAAGAGTTTTCAGGAGTAACAATGCTCTCACCCACTGTTACCCCTGAATACTCAGCGCTACTCAGTTCGCTTTATAAACGGATATGAGCTTTGGAGGCGTCAACTCTCTCACCAATTGACGCTCCAAATCACTCAGCGCTACCCGTTCAAAGGTATTTTTTACTATTTGATCACGTGCAACTTGCATTTGCCAAGTTGCTATTTGAGCTGGTAAATAAGAGTGTTTGGAAGCGTCAACTCTCTCACCAATTGACGTTCCAAATAACTCAGTGCTACCCGTTCAAAGGTATTTGTTGCAGTTTAAAAACAGCCTAAGGCATTTTGAAAACCGCGCAGTCTAAGCTAATGCCAATCACTTAACCCTGACATTTGACCGCTTTTTAATTTTTTCGCTTATTTTTATACAGTGCAATTAAGCCCGCTGTTGAGCTATCGTGTGCCAGCGTTTCATCTGTCTCTAATTCTTTTTGAATGGCATTTGCTAAGCCTTTGCCCAATTCCACGCCCCATTGGTCGAATGAACAAATTTCTAAAATAATGCCCTGACAGAAAATCTTATGTTCATAAAGTGCAATTAAACGGCCTAAATGCTTCGCATCAATGGTATCAAGTAAAATTGATGTGGTAGGACGATTGCCTTGATGTACTTTATGCTCAACCAGTTCAGCAATACGCGCTTCGCTTAAGCCTTTGCTTGCTAATTCTTTTTCAACTTGCGCTTTGCTAACGCCTGTCATCATGGCTTCAGTTTGCGCAAAAAAGTTTGCCATTAAAATTTCATGATGATTGTTCACCTCATGCACAGGCTTTATTGAACCAATAAAATCGGCCGGCACAATCGTCGTACCTTGGTGTAAATATTGGTAAAACGCGTGTTGACCATTGATCCCTGTCATACCCCAAATAAGTGGTACACTCGTATAATCAATTGCTTTGCCATCAAACGTGACTGACTTGCCGTTACTTTCCATCTCAGCTTGTTGCAGGTATGCCGGTAACATATGCATGCTTTGGTCGTAAGGTAAAATAGCCTGCGCTCGTGCATCCAAAAAGCTAGTATTCCACACACTTAAAAGCGCCATAAGCACAGGAATATTATTTTCAAAGTTTGTTTCTACAAAGTGCTGATCAACTTCAAATGCACCTTCAAGTAATTCAACAAACGCATCAAAACCAAGATACAAAGCGATAGGTAAACCAATTGCTGACCACATTGAAAAACGACCGCCAACCCAGTCCCACATGGTAAATACGTTATCTGGATTAATACCGAATTCTGACGTTTTTTCTAAATTGGTGCTCACTGCAGCAAAATGCTTTGCAACCGCATCATCATTACCAGCAGCCTGTTTCAACCATGCAACAGCAGTTTTCGCGTTTGCCATGGTTTCTGATGTGGTAAAGGTTTTACTTGAAATAATAAATAGCGTGGTTTCCGCATTCACTTTGCTTAGTACATTTGCTATCTGCATGCCATCGGCGTTTGATGCATAATGCACTTTAAGCGTTGCATCTGCGTATGCAGCAAGCGCTTCCGTTGCCATTTGCGGGCCAAGGTTTGAACCGCCAACACCAATGCTCACCACATCAGTAATGCGCTTACCTGTGTAACCTAACCAAGCGCCACTGCGCACTTTTTCGGTGAATGCACTGATTTTATTTAATTCTGCGTTAACGGCATCAACCACATTTTCGCCGTCAACATACACCGCCTGGTTATTGCGTTTACGCAAAGCGGTATGCAGCACTGCACGGTTTTCGGTAATATTAATTTTTTCACCAGAAAACATTTTGTCGCGCCATGATGCCAAATCAACATCATCGGCGAGTGCTAATAACGCATTTTTAACATCTTGAGTGATCAGGTTTTTTGAGTAATCAAAGAAAACGCCATCAATTTGCGTGGAAAAACGCTCAAATCTTTGTGCATCATTAGCAAATAAATCAACTAAGTGCTGTTGCTTTATATCACTTGCAAGGCCTGCCAGTGTTTGCCAACTTGCTAAAGAAGAACGACTACTCATACTCTACCTAACTCTCTTTACCCTAAGCGTGTGTTTGCAACTTGAAACTCGCTAAACACTTGCTAAAGTTACTACTTATTAAAATGTCTAGGTTAACAATAAGTAAAAATGACAACGCTGTCAATTGGCAATTTAAACTTTTTGACACCGGTATCACGTCATATTAATTGTATAAATTATGAAACATAGCTACAGACTTGAAAAAAAAACAGTTAGAATAATACGTTGTGTGTTATTAACCCCATGCTTTACGCAAAGCTCATCAGCAAAAGATATAATAACAATATGAAAGTCACCATAAATGATGTTGCACGCCTAGCCGGCGTATCAATGAAAACAGTATCTCGTGTTATGAACAACGAGCCTTCTGTTAGAAAAAAAACCTCCGATAAGGTTATGGCAGCTGTTAAAGAATTAAACTACAAGCCGAACTTAGCGGCGCGTAGTTTAGCAGGCACCAAGTCATTTGCTATCGGCTTCGTTTATAGCAACCCTAATGCTTATTATGTCATTGATATGCAAAATGGTATTTTATCTCGCTGTAAAGAAGAAGGTTACGAACTACTTATTCACCCGTGCAGCAGTACCGACGAAAATGTGCTAGAAGAAATTCAAACCATGATCGAGCGCTCGCGTTTATCGGGATTAGTATTAACGCCACCGCTGTCTGAGCGTCAAGATGTTACAGATTTACTTGATTCTATCGGCATTAACTATGTGCGCATATTATCGGGCCGCGAACCAAGCGAAAAAGAAAGTAAGCCTAACGCTATATTCGTAAATGACCACGATGCTGCATATCAAATTACCGAGCATTTAATTTCGCTCGGTCACAAGCACATTGCATTTATTACCGGTGAAGAAGAACACAAATCAACACTTGAGCGCTTAGCGGGCTACAAAGCCGCATTATCTGCTCATAATATTACGTTAAACGATGCGCTGATATTTCCGGGTAAGTACTCGTTTGAATCTGGTGTTGAAGGCGCTAAAGCACTGATGGCGAATAACGAAAAAGTCACCGCTATTTTTGCCTGTAACGATGAAATCGCGGCGGGTGCATTATTCGCGTCGCGTTTGATGGATATTAAAATTCCTGAGCAACTGTCTATTACTGGATTTGAGGATTCACCCTTCTCAAAACAAACATGGCCAAAATTAACAACGGCTCATCAGTCTAACCAAGATATTGCTACGCAAGCAGCGAAGCTGCTATTTGCAAACAGCCGCCCAACGAAAATTAAAGAAGAAAAAATGGCAATTTGTTTTACACCTGAATTAGTTGTGAGGGATTCAACCGGTAATGCGCTGTAACAACAATTCATTTAAATTATAAAAAAAAGCAGCTTTAAGCTGCTTTTTTTATACCAATTCTGTTAAGAATGTAGTCAGAGTTTTTGCTGATAAATAAATCATCACGGAGCAAAACTTTTCTTATGCGGTTGTTCTACATTGATAAATTCAAACACTGTTAGCATTAAACTTAACCCGCTAGGATGACCTGCTATGTAAGTGAGTTCTATTCGTGCTGTTATCCACTGCTAAATAAAGGCAACGCCACCAGAGAGATTATTTAACTTAGTAAAGTTGAGGCTTGTCAGTAGCTCACAACAGGCTTTAGAGCGACGACCACTGCGACACACCAACACATAATGTTTGTCTTTTACCAGCTGCCCTGAAGCAAACTCATTTAGCAAACGGTGACTTGGAATATTCGTCACCATATCACCTGGGATCTTTAGATAGTCACTTAGCTCGCCTTCTTGATGTTCATAATGCTCACGAATATCAATGATGCCATCTAATTTATTAGCGGCTAATTGTGCTTTAAGCTCTGTACTGTTTATTTCGGTAACGGCGTTAGGTGCATCTAATGTTAATGCAAGTTTTAACTGATCACCTTGATGAGTAAATAGAACTGCGCGATCACACAGTTCAACGTTAAACTCAGGCATTACTTTATTTGTTATTAAATCAATATATTGACTGTCTAAAAACACATCTGCGTAGTCTGATTTATCGCTAATAATATGGGTGATCTTCAACCCTTGCTTAGTTGCTAAACGTTTAACCTTGTTGATCTCAGAAAAGATAGGGTTAATCAGCAAGGTATCAAGTGATTGATTGACAATAAGGTACATAATATTGCCATCGATTACATATTGATTAATACCAACTGCACACGGTGTTTCTTTAGTATAACTCGTTAACATACATGCATTTGCAAGCTTATCTTTAAGCGCCATAATACGCTCACACGCACTGTTAATTTCATCTTCACTTGCCATTGGGCCAAATGATAGGCGAATTGCGTTCTCACTTTGCCACGGCGCTAGATTCATCGCATCGAGTACAAAGCTACTCGCAGCACCTGAACTACAAGCAGAGCCTGCACTCACTCGAATGCCAGCAGCATCAAATAAATTCATTACTTCGCTGCCTGCAATGTTAGCAACACTAAAGTTAATTGTGGTTGGAACCGATACTGAAAAGTCGTTATTAAAAACGATTTCATCAAATGTATGCGACAATGCGTTTGCTAACTTATCACGGTAACTCGCCAACACATCTGCCGATTTAAACGGGCTTGCTTCGCCCTTTTGCATTAATTCAAATAACTTTTTTAAACCTGCTATGCCCGGCAAATTCTCGGTACCTGAACGCGCGCCACTTTCTTGCCCACCACCTGCAATAAAAGGTGTCAGTGGCGCATCTTCACTTAAATATAAAAAGCCAATACCTTTAGGTGCATACAGCTTGTGACCAGAAAACGGCGCATAATTGATGCTTGTTTGGTCAAGATCCAATTTTTGTTTACCTAAACCTTGTACACAATCCACCATCCAAAACACATTTGGATTGTTATCACGGATCACTTTATCTAATGCTGCGATGTCTTGTGTTGCACCTGTTTCATTGTTTACTATCATGGTACAAATTAGCAGAGCATTTTTGCTGTGCTCTGCAATAAACTGATGATCGAGCAAGCCTTTTTTATCAACTGGAATTGCTAATATTTCAGCGTTAATTTCAAGTAACTCATTCCAATGCTTTAGCGTATTTGGCACGGCTTTGTGCTCAGTTGCACCATAAAGCAATACTGGCTTTTCGATGGTGTGATTTTTTGCAGCAACCAATGCAGATACAACCGACGTTTGGATCCCCTCGGTTGCACCCGAGGTAAATAGCAACCTTCCCTTTTCAGCGCCAATTAATTGTTTGCCTAATTGGCGTGTGTCTTCCATTAAACGCTTGGCTTTTAACCCGGTAATGTGAGATGACGACGGATTACCAAACTCCACTTCCATACAGTGCATCACTTCTTGAGCGATTTCACTGTAAACCGGTGTTGTTGCATTGGCGTCTAAATAAATTAAAGATTGGCTCATGGTTACTGCTTTATTACTTTATGGAATATCTTATAACATTGTTTCAAATATCCATCAGAAAGGCTAATAACATTTCGTTTTGACCTAACGGCTTTTTATAAAGCTTTTACCACAAACAAAAAAGGCCACTGTATTAGTGGCCTTTAATAATTATTAGAAACAGCTTAGCTGAGCACAGTTGTTAAGATCACCAATAGCAGTAATAACGCTAATATGAGTGATATTGGCGACAATATGCGAATAAGCGTTAATGCAAACGGGTGCTTAATATTTGGGTATAAGTTGCTGCGCTTTAATGACAAGGCAAAAGCAAATGCACCGAGTGACACTAGCGTTGTCGCAATGCTGATTTCTGTTTTTATAGTAATTGAGTCTGAAAAGATCAGAAAAATCTGTAACGGCAAAATAAAACACACTAATGCATGTAACAAATGCACATGCTGGATCAGTTTTAATTGCCCTTCTTCACTCAATTCTTTAATACCAAACTTGTGTTCGAAGTGCTTTATCACTTCAGGCAGCTCTAGTTCAACCGCTAAACGATATGGTGTAAGGCCATCGCTGTCTTTTTGATGATAATTTACGCCACCGTTAAGCGCTTTACTAATAATATCCAAACTGCGAGCTCGCACCGCAAAATGCAGCAAGTTATTACCTTTTAAATCGCATTCAGTTGCACGTTCCTTGCTTAGCAATGCATCAAATACATTTGCAAAGCCTTGCTTAGCTGACCAAATTAAGGCAGTTAAACCATCTTCATCAGTGATCTGCCCTTTTGCCCCCTGCTCGATAAATCGCATACATAAGCTTTGTTTAGCATCAGGCTGTGAAATATGAGATAGCAGCGCGCGCTCTAACAAACGGTTATCAACTTCACCATCAGAGAGTGCAAGCAACAAATCAAAAAAGTCTTCGCCTTGACGCAATCTATCGGCGATTTCTTCTGCCAATACATTGGTATCGCCAGTTACATTACTTTTTATAAAGGGTAAGGCAACTTCACGAAAATCATCATCCGCCCAAATCGCTAACACATCATCGTGTGATAACGGCATGCCGAGGTTTAAAAACTGCTGAAACAGCTTAAAGAAACGCAAATGCATACACAGTGAGGTAAGTGTTAGCTCACTTTGCATTGCAACCTGATTACCAATCGCCGCGTATTGGTCGATTCGTGATAACAAGAGTTCGCTTATTGCTTCTTTGCTATTGAGTTGCTGATGTAAATGGGCAATAGCCGATTCAATATACTGCTGAGCATTATCATCGTATTCAAATATATGCTGATAGAAACATTGCTCAAATGGCTCTGCCGGCTTTAGCCACAATAAATAATACAGTGGCGGTAGCACGCTGGTGCTGATCCCTTGCGCGTCTTTGGTCTCTTCGCATTTCGGCCAAGCTTCAAGGGCATCCAAAATAAATGCGCCATTTTGCTCTAACAAACCTTTTAATAAAAGTGGATAAGCCTCAGGCCAAACTAATACTCGCTCAAGTGACAACGCAGTGCTCCAGAATAAAATGTAATTACGCGAAACGCGCTAATAGTAACAACTATTTAATTGATGAAAAAGAACTTATTAAGTTCCATTTACTGGGTTAAAATTAAAGAAATTCACAACTTTTAGGCAAATCTATGAGCATCTGGGCCACAATCTTAATAATCGCAATTGTGCTTGGCGTGATTTGGAGCAATATCGCTTTACTAAAGCATTCCGCAAAAATGGATATGAAAAACTTTAATCAAGATCCGATAGAAAAAGCTCGCCGCTCATTAGAAGAAAAACAGCGAGCCGAAAAAGATCAAGAAAATTAACCTACTAGCCAATGTCCCATTAAGGCGATTACCGGTAGCGTTACTAATGTACGTAAAATAAAAATCATAAATAACTCAAAGATATTTACTGGAATTTTGCTACCTAGTAACAGTGCACCCACTTCAGACATGTAAATCAACTGGGTTACACTCATTGCCGCAACCACAAAACGCGTCAGTTCACTGTTAATATTTTGCGCCGCCAAAATTGATGGAATAAACATGTCGGCAAAGCCAACAACCACAGTTTGCGCAGCCTTTTCAGCTTCCGGAATTTGCATCAGTTCAAACAGTGGAATAAACGGTGTGCCTAACCATTGAAATACTGGCGTATATTCAGCAATCACAAGAGCAATCGTACCGATCGCCATAACGACTGGCAGTACCGCAAACACCATATCAACGGCATTTTTTAAACCATCAATAAGCGTTTCTTTAATTGTTTGTGCATGACGTGCTTTATCAAGTGCTACATCAAGTGAATGTTTAAACAAGGTTTTCCCTTCAGGTAATGCCTCTGGATTACCTTTTACTTCTTCACCATCAATGTATATGTCTTTTTTGAATCTAAGTGGTGGCAAGCGCGGAACAATCAGTGCAGCGGCAATACCCGCCATACAAACAGTAAGGTAAAACGGTGCAAATAAATGCGCCAATTTTACTTGACCAATAACCACCAAACAAAAGGTAATTGAAACCGCCGAGAAAGTTGTACCAATAATCGCCGCTTCACGCTGTGTATAATGTTTTTCTTCATACTGCTTCGCAGTCATTAAAATACCCACACTGCCGTCACCTAACCAAGAGGCAACACAGTTAACGGCACTGCGACCCGGTACACCAAAAAGTGGACGCATTACTTTAGTCAGTAACGTACCGACTAATTCAAGCAAACCGAAATTAAGCAATAAAGGCAGTAATAAACCAGCTAAAATAAATACCGAAAATAGAATTGGCATCAACTCGTGCAGTACCAAGCCACCAACTGCGTCTGAGTGAATCTCAATTTTGGTATCACCAATCGAAAACGTACCGACTTTTAAGTACGCCATTAGCACAAAAATAGCGCCTAACGTACGTGCCACAAGCCAAATCGGGCTAACAATCAGTAAGTGACGAACAAAGCTACCCGCTTTTAAAAACTTTGGTTTAAATAGCGTAGCTAAGCCCGATATTACTGCCATTGACACAATTACCGATGTCACAATAAGCGTAATTGAGTGTGCTAACGCGCCTTTTAATTCCTTAGCCAATATCGCTATGGGGATAGTGAATTCGCCACCATAGTTAATCGGTGTCATAAATAAAAACACGCCTATTAATGACGGAATAAGGAAAATCATTATGGTCGCAAAATTACTGCGTGGTGCAGTCGATTGATTAGCTTCCAAACTCATACTTGTTACCTTTAAAGTGATAGCGGTAAATTGATTTGCATATCTTTGCCAACAAAATGCATAACCATTTACTTATTTGCTATTTTAATCGCTACTTTTCTATCGTTTAAAAGCAAAAAAGAGCCGAGGGCTCTTTTTTGCTAATCCAATTTTATAAATTATTGAACGGTTACACCGCGCTCTTTTAGCATGGCTAAAATAACTTGTAGTGTATCGCTTAACGTGCCCGGCTCTAATGTTTCACCCTCAGCATCAAGCCAAGTAATTGATGTGCCACCGGTCTTCGTTTCAGCAACCAATAATTGATACTGACCTGCTTCAAGTGGCAGTTTACGAACGTCATCACCCCAAATTGAATCCCAAACGCTTTCATCTGGTGTTTCGTACGTGGCGAAAATTAAGTTACGAGATTGCTCGATTTCATCAATATTGAAACCAACGCGCTCTAAGAAGCTTGGGAAGCGCTCAAAAATAGCACGTGCTTTTTGCTCAGTTACAAACGCCGCGTTACCTTTGTCATCAAAACCCATTTGCAACGATACAATGCCGCGAGCTTTGTTTAATTCAACCATTAACTGTCGGTAGTTAAAGTCAAACTGACCAATAAATTCATTTAGCGCCGCCACTTCTAAACGCTGCTGCAGTACCGCTGTCAACTCGTCGTATTTCGATTCAAAATCAACTAATTCAACCTTTACCGATGCGGTACGTTTATGCTCTTCAGTTTCAACGATAAACTTAAATTTTTGACGGCTTAATTCGCGCTCTTCTTCCCACCACCAAACATCAATTGGTTCTTCAATTGTATGCCAGTTAGTCACTACGAAATTGTCAGCTTTATTTTCTGTGGTAACTTGGCGCTCAACGAATAAATCGTCAATCGCTTGCCAAATAAAACTTTCTAAATCTTGAATACCTTCGTTTTTATCGAAGAAAATGCGCGACTCTTTATCACCTTCGTTAATCCATGAACCTTGTGCAAAAGTAAGCACTTGAGCCGGTGCTTTTACCAGATATAACGCACTTTCTTCAGCTGATGTATATTGTGCCGAGTCAAGATCGTAGGCAGGATCTTTGTATGGTTTTGTCAGGTTACCTGGCACTTTAAGTTCATCATTAACACGGTAATTGCGTTTATGATGCGAATCATTGGTGAAAACAGAACAAGCAGTAATCGCCATTGAGATAGCGACAACCAATGAATTTCGGATCCAATACTGCACAAATTTCTCCTTGGTGTGCTCTTTATTATTTGCTTGATTTGACGCAGCACACACTGTTTGGTTCATAATATTATTCTCAAAATTGCCGCCTATGTTACTTTTACTAAGGACCAAACACAAGAAACCACCACCCTATCTTTAGTTTATTCTTAACAATTCGCTATAATTTTCACCACATCATATATTTACATGGTTGAACCCATTTAAATTTGCTAAAATTCGCGGCCACGTTATTAACCCATTGAGACTAAAAATGACGTTAAACACTGGAAATCAACTTGTTGTTACTGCCATCGGTGAAGATCGCCCAGGCATAGTGAGTGAGCTTACCAAGCTAGTAAGTGAAACTAATTGCAATATTATTGATAGCCGCATTGCCATTTTAGGCAATGAATTCACCTTTATAATGTTGCTTGAAGGCGATATTTCTGCCATTAGTCGTGTTGAATATAATATTCCGACAAAAAGCGTTGAGCTTGGTTTATTAACCATGATGAAACGCACCAGCCAACATCAGGAAAAACAGTATAAAGCAGGTTATAAACTCACCTACCACGGCCCTGATACGCCGGGCACACTAAGCAAAGTGACGCAATTAATGGCTGACTACCAAGTAAATATTGCAGCACTTAAATCCGATAGTGTAGAACAAGATGGTGATGTGGTAATGCGCTCGGAAATTGACATTAATTTCTCGCGTGACGTGGATGAAGCTGAATTTAAACATCAACTTGAGATCATTTTTTCAAAGTCTAACGTAGAACACATTTTAAAACGGATTCGATAGGAAATTATAATATGAATACGCTTCAAGCTGGCGATAAAGCACCGCTATTCTCACTTGCCGATCAAAACGGTGACACAGTAGAACTTGCAGAATTATTAAAAGAAAACAAAGTACTTGTTTATTTTTACCCTAAAGCATCTACACCGGGCTGTACAGTACAAGCTGAAAATCTGCGCGATCATAAAGCGGAACTTGCAGCGCTTAATACCGTTGCGGTTGGCATTAGCCCAGATCCAGTAAAACGCCTTAAGAACTTCGAAACCAAAAAAGAGCTTAACTTCCCGCTGTTATCTGACGAAGACCACGCCATTGCCGATGCATTTGGTGTGTGGGGTTTAAAAAAGTTTATGGGTAAAGAGTATGACGGCATTCACCGTTTGTCTTTCCTTATTGGACAAGATGGTACAATTGAACATTTCTTTAATAAATTTAAAACCAAAGATCACCACCAAGTGGTTATCGATTACTTAAAAGAAAATGCTTAATTAAGAAAAACATTCTTAATTAAAAAAAGCGCCAATTGGCGCTTTTTTTATATCTACAATTCAGTTAAGTACCGAATTACTTTTTTGGTGCACGGCGTTTATTGCCCGGCGTCACACGTTGATTATGCTTTTTAACCGCTTTACGGATTTTGTTAATCTTAGCGCGGCGATCTTTACGCTTCTCAGGCATTACCGATAGTTTTGTTTCGGTTTCGCGGCGCATTCCTACCGTTTGACGTAAGTAGTTCACATCTTTTAGGTTTAGCTCTTCCCAACCACCTTGCGGTAAACGTTTATTTAGTAATAAGTCACCATAGCGCACACGAATTAGGCGTGATACTTCCACTTCCTGTGATTGCCATAAACGACGTACTTCTCGGTTACGGCCTTCGGTTAAGGTAACGTTAAACCAGTTGTTTAAACCGCTTCCGCCTTGTGGCACTACCGATAAGAACTTAGCAAAGCCATCGTCTAACTCAACGCCATTTGTCACATTTTTCAGCGTTTGATCCGTTACTTCACCGAATACACGTACTGCGTATTCACGTTCCACTTCATAACTTGGGTGCATTAAGCGGTTCGCAAGTTCACCATCGTTAGTAAACAGTAGTAAGCCTGATGTGTTGATATCTAAACGGCCAATGGCAATCCAGCGATCATTTTCAAGCGGTGGTAAACGGTCAAATACGGTGCGACGACCTTCAGGATCTTTACGTGTACACAGCTCACCTTCAGGCTTGTGGTACATTAAAATACGACAAACACGTTCGTTTGACGCTTCAACCTTAACAACATGTCCGTCAAGGCGGATACGCTGTGTTGGCTCGACACGGTCACCTAAACGGGCAACTTTGCCATCAATACTAACACGACCCGATTCAATAAATTTTTCACATTCACGACGTGAACCTTTACCAGCACGTGCTAATACTTTTTGTAACTTTTCGCTCATTATTTTCTCATGTAACTTCGCAGCTAGGAATTGTTGGCTATTCTAGCACAGAGCTAATCAAGTTGCGCAGGCTCACTGAGGATTTGTGAGATTTTTTCGTCTTGCGCTACTGGTAATGGCGGTAATTCATTCAATGAAGACAATGAGAAGTGATCTAAGAATTGTTTGGTGGTGCCATAAAGCGCCGGTTTGCCCGGTACTTCTTTATAGCCAACCACTTTGACCCAATTGTGCTCTAGCATTGTTTTAATAGTTTGGCTGCTTACGGTAACGCCGCGCACTTGCTCTATTTCACCACGGGTAATTGGCTGACGATACGCAATTAAACTTAATGTTTCTAAAAATGCACGGGAATATTTAGGGGCTTTTTCTTGCCATAGTTTATTAAGCCACGGCGATAAACTGCTGCATGCTTGAAACCGATAACCTGATCCCACTTTTACTAACCGCACACCGCGCGTCGCGTAGTGCGCCATAATGGCATCGATAGCGCTTTGAATACGCTTTAGGGATATAGCGAAGTCACTTAATACGGTGTCTCGCAGCTTGTCTTTGGTTAATGGCGTATTCGCAACAAAAATTGCCGCTTCAATCAATTCAATTAACTGCTCATCAGAAAGTCGCTTCGCCATAATACCTATTTCGTTTTTTATTTTAGTTTAAGGTAGATGAGCGAGTTTATATCGCTTTGCTGAACCACAATCAAGCTTTCCTTCACCAGCTCTAAAATGGCGATAAAACTTACCACTACAGCCGCTTTGCCTTCAACGTGTTCAAACGCCTGAGAGAATGGCAAAAAGCCATCATTTTCTGTTAAAAGCGATAAAATATGTGACATTCGCGCTCGGGTTGAAAGCACTTCGGCACTAACTTGATGATGGGTTAACGTTTGCGCTCGCGCCATTACATCACTAAGTGCCAGCAATAACTCTTTCACACAGAGGTCAGGCAGTTCAACACCTTGCGACTGTGTTTCATCTAACAGCGCATGGGCAATATAAATATCGCGTTCTACTCGTGGTAACGCATCTAGGTTTTCGGCTGCTTTTCTAAATTGTTCGTATTCTTGTAAGCGCTTAATCAGCAGTGCCCGAGGATCATCTTCCTCTTCTTCCAGCTCTTTATGTACCGGTAATAATAAGCGAGATTTAATTTGAGCAAGTAACGCCGCCATCACTAAGTATTCAGCGGCAAGCTCTAACTTAAACTCTTTCATCATCTCAACATATTGCATATATTGCCCAGTGATTTTGGCAATCGAAACATCAAGAATATCGAGTTTGTGCTTTTTAATTAGATACAGCAATAAATCAAGCGGACCTTCAAATGCTTCCAGTGCCACTTCAAGTGCATCGGGCGGAATATAAAGATCTTCAGGTTTATCAGTTACCGCTTTGCCATGTAAAAAGCCAAGCGGTAATTTTTGCTGCTGCATTTCGCTCATGGGCGCTGTTTAAACTCTGGATACTTATTCAAATGGTGCTGGGTCGCCTGCACCCACACGAATAATCTCTACCGTGTCTTCCGAAAAATCTACCACAGTGGTTGGCTGCTCAGACAAATAGCCACCGTGAATAATTAAATCCACTTGTTTTTCTAATTGAAAACGAATTTCTTCTGGATCCGCCTCAGCAAATTGTTCACCCGGTAAAATTAACGAACATGACATTAACGGCTCACCCAACTCCGCCAAAATCGCTTGAGTAATAATGTGATCAGGCACGCGAATACCAATGGTTTTCTTTTTCTCATTAAGCAAGCGACGTGGCACTTCTTTAGTACCTTTGAAAATAAAGGTGTATTGCCCTGGCGTATTATTTTTAATTAAGCGAAACAAACTGTTATCTACACGGGCGTAAGTGGCAAGTTCCGATAAATCACGGCAAACAAGGGTAAAGTTATGGTGTTTTTCTAAACCACGAATACGCGCAATACGCTCCATTGCATTTTTATTACCTATGCTACAGCCGATTGCATAACCTGAATCGGTTGGAAACACAATTACCTTGCCTTGCTGGATCATATCAACCGCTTGACGCACTAAACGCGCCTGTGGGTTTTCTGGATGAATATGAAAAAATTGACTCATTGGATATCCTTAATTTAATTCTTGTTCTTTGGCAATCGCCCAATCCTGCCAAATTGGCACACTGGCTTTAGGTAAGTATAAGTTCTTTCCAAGTTCTAACCAGTTGGTTGCAAAATGAAAATCTGAACCTTGCGACGAAAGCAGCTGATATTCTTCAGCAAGCTGGGCTAAAAACTGACGATCACTCGGTGCTTGTTGTGGCAGCGCCACTTCAATGCCATCGCCACCAGCATGTTTAAATTCTTCAAGCAAACGGCGCAACCATTTATTGGATAATTTATAACGACTTGGATGTGCTAATACCGCTTGACCACCTGCAGCTTTAATTGCCTTCACGGCAGTGGCAACATCACACCATTCGCTGGTTACATATCCCGGTTTACCGCGCACTAAAAATTTTTTAAACACCCCTTGTAAAGTGTTTGCTGCCCCTTGCGCTTGAATTACTTGAGCAAAATGAGCGCGGGTAAGCTGGCCTTTGTTGGCTAACGCTTTTGCTTGTTCTAATACGTTTTCAAACCCGCGTTTTTCGAGCTTTTCAGCCATTTTTTCTGCGCGTGTTGCGCGTTTTCCTGTTTGCTCAGCAATCAAGCATGCCAAAGTGCTATTTTCAACATCAATGTTTAAACCAACAATATGAATTTCAAAGCTTTCCCACTTAGTTGAAAACTCGATGCCCTTAACAAGTGTCAGCGGTAACGCATTTTTGTCGATATGTTGCTGTGCAATTGGCAGCGCCTTAACGGTATCGTGATCGGTAATCGCTAATATATCAACGCCTTTTTCAACGGCGCGTTCAACTAAGTCTTCTGGGGATAGCTTGCCATCGGAATAATACGTATGGCTGTGTAGGTCAAATTTCATAAATATGGTTTTCGTTTGTATTGCGTGTAATCATACCAAATTCAGTGGCTAATTACTCTTGCTGATTTGTTTGCTTTCATTTGGGAAATTAATATTTGCGAATAAAGGTCTTTATCTGTTTAAACTCGATTAATAATAAACAGTGCCGCTTTAATTTATGAAAATACTGCTAATTACCCTACTTTCACTTATCGCCTTTGCTGGAAACTCTATTCTTTGCCGAATAGCCCTTGGGCAAGGGCAAATTGACGCCGCAAGCTTCACCTCAATTCGTTTATTCTCAGGTGCGATAACGCTTTTTATTCTTTACGCCCTTTTTCATAAAAATAAACAAACAGCGAGCAAAGGTTCATGGCTTGGCGCCGTTTATTTGTTTATTTACGCCATAACCTTTTCCTATGCCTATATTTCACTTGAAACCGCTATTGGGGCACTTGTGCTCTTTTCATCGGTGCAATTTAGCATGCTTGCTTATACCTTTTTTTCAGGTACCAAAATTTATCCTATCGAATGGTGCGGCGCGCTAATTGCGTTTATTGGTTTTAGCTACTTGGTGCTGCCTGATATTTCATCACCTTCACTGACTGGTTTTGTGCTTATGATGATTTCGGGTATGGCGTGGGCGGGCTATACCTTAGCTGGCAAAAACTCATCTAATCCCCTTGCCGATACCGCCTTTAATTTTATGCGCACCTTACCTTTTATAACGTTACTAAGCTTGATGACACTCAACTCAACTAATGCCTCAACCACAGGGATTTTACTCGCTGTGATAGCTGGCAGTGTGACATCAGGTATTGGTTACGCCATTTGGTATGTTGCACTAAAACACTTAACCTCAGTGCAAGCAGCTGTATCGCAGCTCTCGGTACCTATTATTGCCGGTATTGGTGGCTTTTTATTTTTATCCGAGCCTATCAGTGAACGACTAGCAATTTCTGGAGCTATTATTCTAATCGGAATTTTGCTGGTTGTGCTTGGTAAAAAGCCACTAAAACCCTGATTTTATAACTGTTTAAACACTGCTTATAACCAATAAACACTAACAAATCCGATTAGTTATAAAAAATGGCGGTTTTGTGTTGACTCATGTATACAATCTGGGGTTTACTATGGCTGAAACATTTTAGGAATCGTTTAAATGCAATTAGTAACTTCACAAATCAAAACAGTATGGTGGTGGCACTCGTAATCGCGGGTGGGAATAATTGTATCTAAACTATTCTTAAAACCCGCACAATGTGCGGGTTTTTTTATGTCTAATTTGAGGTGAATAATGAGTAATAACAAACAACTAATCCAATGGTGGTGGTTCCTGTAATTAACGCGGGAGGATTTTGTTTGTCTATTATTCAGCCCGCCTTCTAAGCGGGCTTTTTTGTATAAGGAATGAGGCGTGATATTTAGTCATATATCAACCGAGGTCGGTAAAGTTACCAGCATTTCGCTGGCGCGGGACTACATTGAAAGTCCACTAGCACTTTACAGCGCGGTATGTAACAACCCGACTAACTTTAATAGCTTATTGTTAGAATCAGCGGAAATTGATTCAAAAGATAATGTAAAAAGTTTAATTTTAGCCGATGCTGCTATTCGTATTGAATGTAATGGTGACACGGTAACGTTTGATGCAAAAAGCAATAACGGCAAACAGCTACTACCCCATTTAGCTGGCTTTTTTAAAGATCACAACGTTGAACTTGCAAATTCAAGCCTAAGCATTGTGTTTGAACGCGATACCAGTTTGATGGATGAAGCGAGTCGCTTAGTGGCTGACAATGCATTTACCGCATTAAGACAATGTATCAATAATATTGAAAGCACCACAGAATCTCATTTTGCAGTATTTTTAGGCGGCACTTTTGCCTACGATATGGTTGCCAACTTTGAGTCACTTCCAGACGTACCAAACGGCGATAACACAACCCCTGATTTTGTTTTTTATCTTGCAGAAACACTGATTGTTATTGACCATCAAGCAAATACCACAGAACTTATTGGCAATGTATTTAGCGGTCCCGACGCACACGCCAACTGTTTTGAAGTAGGCCAAAAGCTTGAAGCACTTAATAAGCTGTGTGACGATTTACCAGCTTATAATGCCCCAACCTTTCCGGGCGCTGTAAGTGAAAGTGTTGATATTGACGACGCAACCTTTTGTCAACAAGTCGAAACCCTTAAAAAACACATTGTCGATGGCGACATTTTCCAAGTCGTGCCGTCTCGCTGTTTTTCATTACCATGTGCTGACTCACTTGCAGCATATCATCAGCTTAAAACACAAAACCCAAGCCCTTACATGTTTTACATGAAAGATGAAAACTTTGTGTTATTTGGTGCATCACCCGAATCTGCGCTTAAATATTGCCAAAGCACCAATCAAGTAGAGGTCTACCCAATTGCCGGTACGCGTGCCCGTGGTAAAAATGTTGATGGCAGCATTAACTTTGACCTTGATAGCAAAATTGAACTAGATTTGCGCGATGATAAAAAAGAGCGCGCCGAGCACATTATGCTAGTTGATTTAGCGCGTAACGACATTGCCCGCATTTCAACACCGGGTTCGCGCTACGTAAAAGAATTATTAAAAGTTGACCGCTACTCGCAAGTGATGCATTTAGTATCGCGCGTGGTAGGTCAATTAAAACCTGAGCTGGATGCACTGCATGCCTACCAAGCGTGTATGAATATGGGCACCTTGGTTGGCTCACCAAAAGTAAAAGCGGCCGAGCTGGTGCGTATTACCGAAGGTAAACGCCGTGGCAGCTACGGTGGTGCTGTGGGTTATTTAACTGGTGATGGTGCGATGGACAGCTGCATTGTTATTCGTAGTGCCTTTGTTAAAGATAATATGGCTTACGTGCAAGCAGGTGCAGGCGTAGTTTATGACTCAGTGCCACAACTAGAAGCAAACGAAACTCGCCAAAAAGCACAAGCGGTTATTCGTGCAATTAAGTCTATCTACCAAGGAGAAGCCTAATGGCGCAGGCAAAAATTTACTTTATCGATAATTTTGATTCGTTTAGCTACAACTTGGTGGATGAATTTGAGCAATTGGGCTTTGAACTGGTGGTTTATCGTAACCATGTTCCGGCCGACACCATTTTAAGCAAAATGGCTGAGGAAACTTGCCCTGTAACATTAGTACTTTCACCTGGCCCTGGCACCCCAAAACAAGCGGGCAATTTAATTGAGCTTATCAATAAAGCGAAAGGCCGCTACCCTATGCTGGGTATTTGTTTAGGCCACCAAGCAATTGTGGAGTGTTACGGTGGTGTGGTTGGTCACGCAGGTGAAACAGTGCATGGCAAATCATCACTTATAGAACTTAAAGAGCACGCAGTATTTAGTGGCTTACATTCGCAAATACCAGTGGCGCGTTACCATTCACTCATGGCAACCGAAGTACCAGATAGCCTTGATGTCATTGCCAGCTACGACACAATTCCTATGGCAATTATTCAAGAGCAAGATAAAGTAATTGGGTTTCAGTTTCACCCAGAATCAATTTTAACGCCAAATGGCTCACAGCTGTTAAAGCAAAGCCTAGCTTATTTAGCCAATGTGGAGGGCGCATAATGCAACCACTTGTTAATCTCTTAATCGAACAACAAGATTTAACGTTTGAACAGAGCAGCGAGTTTTTTAATCTTGTAATGACAGGTCAAGTTAGCGAAATCGAGCTTACCGCAGCGTTAACCGCGCTTAAAATTAAAGGCGAAACCGACAACGAAATTGCAGGTGCTGCAAAAGCCATGCGCGATAATGCAGTGACATTTACTAACCCAAGTGCCATAAGCTTTGATTCATGTGGCACCGGTGGTGATGGTGCCAATTCAATTAACGTGTCAACTACTGCTGCCATTGTTGCCGCGAGCATGGGCGTTAATATGGTAAAACACGGCAACCGCAGTGTTTCAAGTAAATCGGGCTCGTCTGACTTACTTAATGCCCTTGGCATCAATATTAATATGAGTGTGGCACAAGCAGAAAACTGCCTAGCAAAAACCCATTTTACCTTTTTATTTGCACCGCTTTACCATGCAGGTGTGAAATACGCGATGCCAGTGCGTACCGCACTTAAAACACGCACCTTATTTAATATTTTAGGGCCGTTGGCAAACCCTGCAAAACCAAGCCATCAACTGCTTGGGGTTTATACCCCTGAATTACTTCGCCCGATGGCGCAAACACTTAAACTACTTGGCTGTGAGCGGGTTATGGTGGTCCACGGTGCAGGTACCGATGAAATTGCCCTACACGGTGAAACACAGGTTGCCGAGCTAAAAGACGGTGAAATTATTGAGTACACTCTACAACCGCAAGATTTTGGCCTTGATAACTATGCCCTATCAGATATTGAAGGTGGCGAGCCTGATTATAACGCGGCGGCAAGCCTTGCGATTTTAAAAGGTGAAGGCAAGCCTGCGCACAATGCAGCGATTGCCGCAAATGTTGCAGCCGTGCTTGTAATGCAAGGCGACTACAGCAACTTTAAAGACGCAACACAGGCGGTACAAAACCACCTGGAAAGTGGCGCAGCGTTTTCACATTTATCACGCATTATCGAGGTGTCTCATGGCTAATGTATTAGAAAAAATTGTTGCCGATAAACGCATTGAGCTTGGATCGCGTAAAGCCAATAAGCCACTTGAAAGCTTTATTGATGAGGTGGTACCAACCGAGCGTGATTTTTACGGCGAACTAGCAAAACCCGGCACTAACTTTATTTTAGAGTGTAAAAAAGCCTCGCCATCCAAAGGGCTTATTCGTGATGATTTTAATCTTGATGAAATTACCGGTGCTTACAAGCATTACGCTGCGTGCATTAGTGTACTGACTGACGAGAAATACTTTCAAGGCAGTTTTGATTACTTAACTAAAGTACGTTCATTGGTGAATCAACCGCTTATTTGTAAAGATTTCTTCATTGATGAGTACCAAGTGTATTTAGCACGCCTGCACGGTGGAGATGCAATTTTACTGATGCTAAGTGTGCTTAATGATGATGAGTACTCCGCGCTTGCAAAGGTGGCAAAATCGCTCAATATGGCAATTTTGACCGAAGTGAGTAACGAAGAAGAAGTACACCGCGCATTAACACTCGACGCTGAGATTATTGGTATTAATAACCGTAATCTGCGTGATTTAAGTACCGACCTTGCCACTACAGAAACCCTTCGTGCGTTAATCCCTGCAGGGAAAGTGGTTATTTCAGAATCGGGCATTTACACTCACGCTGATGTAAAACGCTTAAAATCTCTGTGTAACGGCTTTTTAGTTGGCAGCTCACTGATGGCTGAACAGAACCTTGATTTGGCCTGTCGTAAGCTGATTCTAGGTGAAAATAAAGTGTGCGGTTTGACGCGCTCACAAGATGCGATTGCCGCATATAATGCGGGCGCGGTATTTGGTGGCCTGATTTTTTATGCAAAATCGCCACGTTACGTTGATATTGACTGTGCAAAACCAATTGCCGATAGCTGCGATTTAGGCTTTGTTGGCGTATTTGTAAACGAAACGATTGACACCATTGTACATATTGCCGTTGAGCTAAAACTGGTTGCAGTACAGTTACATGGCGATGAAGACGAAACCTATATTGCTACGCTTAAAAAGGCGCTACCAGCGAGCGTGCAAGTATGGAAAGCCGTTGCGGTAAGCGATGTGATTGAACATAAGAGCCAAGGGGCTGATCGCTATTTATTTGATACCAAAGTGGGCAACCAAAGCGGTGGTACGGGGCAAACCTTTAATTGGGATGTGCTGATTAACGAACGCAACTATATGCTCGCAGGCGGCTTAAATAACGACAATATTATTGATGCGCTTGCAACCCAAGCCATTGGCCTTGATTTAAATTCGGGCATTGAAACAAGCCCAGGTAAAAAATGTCATCAACAAATTAATTCTGTGTTTTCTAAGATAAAGGAATCTTGAGGTGGAAAATAAAAACCCAGCCTATTTCGGCGATTTTGGCGGCATGTACGTACCAGAACTTCTGGTACCCGCCTTAAAACAACTTGAAAGTGAATTTAATAAAGCAAAGAACGACCCTAGCTTTCATGCAGAGTTTGAAAAGCTGCTTAATGAATATGCCGGTCGCCCTACGCCACTGACGCTTACACGCAATTTAGTGAAAAACCCTAAGGTAAAACTTTACCTTAAACGTGAAGATTTACTGCACGGTGGCGCACATAAAACCAACCAAGTGTTAGGTCAGGCATTACTAACAAAACGTATGGGCAAAAAAGAAGTCATTGCTGAAACCGGTGCTGGTCAGCACGGTGTAGCAACCGCCCTAGCTTGTGCACTACTTGGCTTAAAATGCCGCGTTTACATGGGTGCAAAAGACGTAGAACGCCAGCAACCAAACGTATTTAGAATGAAACTAATGGGCGCAGAAGTCATTCCTGTTACCGCAGGTTCTGGCACATTAAAAGATGCGGTTAACGAAGCAATGCGCGACTGGTCAGCAAACTACGATACGGCACACTACTTACTTGGTACAGCAGCAGGCCCGCACCCGTTCCCAACACTTGTACGCGACTTCCAAAAAATGATTGGTGAAGAAGCAAAACAACAAGTACTTGATACAGAAGGCCGCCTACCAGATTATGTGATTGCCTGTGTTGGTGGTGGCTCTAACGCAATTGGTATGTTTAATGACTTTATTGGCGATGAAAGTGTAAAACTGGTTGGCGTTGAGCCAGCAGGTAAAGGCCTTGATACTGACGAGCATGGCGCGGCAATTTGTAAAGGCACAAAAGGCATTTTGCACGGTGCATACACCTTTATTATGCAAGACAGCAACGGCCAAATCGAAGAGTCTTACTCGGTATCTGCAGGTCTTGATTACCCAGCGGTTGGCCCTCAGCATGCACACCTTGCTGAAACAGGCCGTGCCCAATATGTTGGCATTAGTGATGATGAGGCTTTAGAAGCATTCCAGCTACTTGCGAAAAACGAAGGGATTATTCCGGCGCTTGAATCAAGCCATGCCCTTGCTTACGCATTAAAGCTGGCTGAAGAAAAAAGTGAAGAAACCATTATTGTAGTGAATTTAAGTGGCCGTGGTGACAAAGATTTAGCGCACGTGCATACAGTGTTAAATCAAGGAGGCAAACTATGAGCCGCTATCAACAAGCATTTCACGCATTAAATGAAGTTAACCAAGGTGCATTTGTGCCATTTGTTACCATTGGCGACCCAAACAAAGAATTAAGCTTTGAGATTATTAAACGCTTAATTGACGGCGGCGCTGATGCGCTGGAGCTAGGTATTGCATTCTCAGATCCAATCGCTGATGGCCCGGTGATTCAGGCGGCCAATATTCGCGCGCTCGAAAATAAAATCACCACAGCTGAGAGCTTTGAAATAATTCGTAAAGTACGTGAGTACAACGCGGATATTCCAATTGGCTTACTGCTTTATTCAAACCTAGTGTTAGCACAGGGCATTGATAACTTTTATCGCACAGCAAAAGAAGTGGGCGTTGATTCAATTTTAGTTGCTGATGTGCCGCTGCATATGTCAAAAATGTTTAGACAAGCTGCCATGCAAGCAGAGATAGAGCCTATCTTTATTGCCACGCCAAATGCTGATGACGATACACTTCGCCAATGCGCATCTTACGGCCGTGGTTATACCTATTTGCTCTCGCGCGCAGGTGTTACGGGTACCGAAACCAAAGCGCAAATGCCTGCAGATTCAATGATCAAAAAGTTATTAAATTTTAACGCAGCACCTGCGCTTCTGGGTTTTGGTATTTCAACCCCTGAAGATGTAAAAGCGGCAATTGCCTCAGGTGCCGCAGGTGCCATTTCAGGCTCTGCAGTAGTTAAGATTATCGAGAATAACCTTGAATCACCTGAAACTATGCTAAGCGAGCTTGAAAGCTTTGTACGTAATATGAAAGCCGCAACGCAAAAATAATTGTGTATAAACAATACAAAGGGCGCCAAGCGCCCTTTTTTTAAACCCAAACTCTGGTGTTTCATATTAACTCTGGTGTAAGGTAAATATTCAGCATAATTTAAGAGGTAAACAATGCTCGCATTATTTGAATATGCTCCCCTGATCTTATTTTTCATTCTTTATAAAACCATGGATATTTTTTGGGCGACGTCGGTACTTATTGGTGCGTCAGTTCTGCAAATAGCCTACTACTTCTTTATCGAGAAAAAAGTCGCTACCAAACATTGGGGACTCTTTGCTTTAGCGGTTGGTCTTGGCTCACTCACTATTCTTTTCCAAGATGAGCAGTTTATTAAGTGGAAAGCAACCGTGGTCTATGCAGGCTTTGCGACCATTTTATTAGCATCGCGTTATTTCTTTAACAAGAACCTAATGGCAAAAATGTTAGGCTCAATCTTGGCTTCAACTAATGATACAGGCCAGAAAATTGAAGTGCCTGAGCCACTTTGGGATAAAATAAACTTATTTTGGAGTACGTTTTTATACCTAATCGCCGCTGTTAATATTTATGTTGCCTATGCATTTTCACTGGATTTTTGGGTTAACTTCAAAGTGTTCGGCATTACCGCTGCCACTTTCGTTGCGCTAATTGTAACTATCGTTATGCTTTATCAATATTTGCCTGACGATGAAGAACAAAAAAGCGAATAACGGTAACAAGCCTTAACGTGATTTAAATATAAAAAGGAGCGATAACCGCTCCTTTTTAGTAAATCCGTGTTTTGACGTTCAAGATTTAATGCTTTCCGATCGCTACTCAGCCTTGAGCCCTGCTCCTCAAATAATGCCTCAACCCCTTACCATATAATTATCAGCTAGCAAAATACCGATTGTTTAACTTATTTATTGCTTAGAAACTTTCTACTTACACTTCATATAAAGCGAAAGTTACAAATATCACCCATTATGTTTTGATAATTAGGAAAATCTATTAAATCGTTCTAGTATTAAATTGAACATTTAATGACCTGTTGTGTTGTTCTCAAGGAGCTATAACGAGATAAACAGGCCCAAAGAAAACTAAAATCCGGCCACTTAAAGTGGTTAGAACAATAATATTAGTCGAGGCTTAAATGGAAACAGATAACAAACAAGAACCTGAATACGAAATAAAAAACGAGAACCTATTTAAAACACTGCTGTGTTTACCGATTGGTATTGGCTTTGCCGTATTTATGATAAGTGCATTTAATAATTCAGGCTTCAATGTAGGTACTTTTTTACTCTTTGTACTTACCATGTACTTTACCCTAAGCGGCATCGCCTACGCCGCGTTTTACACCAATGAAAAGTTTGATTGCAAACCGCATTAAACGACTATAACTTTCTACAATATATTTAAAGGGCGCTTATAAGCGCCTTTTTTATAACAATATTTATTACCCACACCACCATCCACACATAACCAGTTTATTTATCTTACACTCTGATTTAAGATGAGTTTTTTAAAAAGCGAAATCAAAGATTAAAAACACCTATCTTACAAGATCCATAACTTTGTTAGGTATCCCTAATAAGTTGTTAAGTGCTAAAAGGAGCATCATGGCACGAAGTAAATCTGACATATCAAATAGCGCCATCAGAATATTCTTACAAGACGTTGGTAAATTTTATGATGAGGCCAGAGGCTTTGAGCCATTCGGTCCAAAAGTAGCTCAAAAAGATGAGTTGTTAGAGTTTTTTAATTACCAATGTTGCTTTTGTGGTGCATCCATTGATCGCAAGTCCTTGTCCCAGGATCATTTAATCCCAATGAACAAATCTTCGCTTGGCCTACACGCATGGGGAAATGTGGTTCCATGCTGTGCTCCTTGCAACAATGAAAAGCAACAAAGACCTTGGTTGGAGTTCATTATTGCAAAAGCTGGCAAAGAAGCTGCTGCCCGTACACAGCGCATAAATGAATTCGTTGCATCTAAAAATTATGATCCCACGCTAAACTTACACGAGTACGCTGATAACTTGTATGAGGATGTAGGACAAGTAGCTATGACGCTTATAAATTTAAGGTACAAACAGGCACAAAGTGGCATTAAAAAGCTTCTTGGGTAAAGCATTTAAAAAATAGGTCAACCCGAACCCCAATGCGTTGCTTACTGCTTAATGCGACATTATATATTCTGGAGAATTTACTAATTTGAACGAAAATTATAAGTATGCAGCCCATATTATTGCTTGGCTTGAAAGGCTTGGTATACCTGAAATTCTTTTGGCAAAAAATGCTTTCTTACAACTTAAAGAGTATTGGGTTGAACATAAAGAGTTTAACCTTGAACAGTTAAGAGACTGCTTGTGGTCTTGGGTTGACTGTAACGATGGTTACAACACATCTGTATCAGAAGTAGCAAAAATGAGAATTCTTTTTTGCTTAGCTTATGAAGATAATCGAGAATTAGAAAATGTCGGTTATTTTGAGGAAATATTAATAAGTCTGGGCGTCTCACAGCAAGAGGCATACAAGCGCACATAATATCCATTTTAAAAGGCATCATTTAAAGGCTGCATTTAAAATTCACACACATCTTTCCCCTTAATCAAACCTGAAAACATTATTTAAATGAATAATGCGAGACAGGGAGCGAAGCGGTCGAGCAAGCTATGTATGAATGGGTGAATAGCGTCTAGAGACGAACGAAGTTCGGCTAGCTATGAACGCGATAAAAGGATTTAGAGCTGGATAGCGTACAGGGACGTTTAGCGCGTAGCTTCATGGCGTTTAAGTTCATATTTAAATTATGTTTGAAGATTCAGTTTGATTTACGGGCACGTTTTTAACGAAATACATCCCTGTATTTCGCCATACTGGCCAGCTTCGCTGTTCAAATTTATTCCTGATAAATTTGTGGCTCGTTTTTGTCGTGTAACAAAAATGAACAAGAGGGCGCCATGGATTGCGCAAGATACGCTCATGGGAGATAGAAGAATCAGTTGACATTGCCAAAAGCCAGCTCGAACCAACTAACAGAAGAGAAGGTTAAGCGCTACAACTAAACAATTTTCAAATAACTCACAATTAACACAACTACAAATCCCCGCTACAACATTCTTACTTTCGGATCCCGCACATTTAATCGATAAGTACGCTTCACTTCCTGCATATTCTCAACATAACTTATTGTTAAGTAAAAACGTGTGCCTGAATGAAGTTTGATTTGTGTGGGTAGCGTAAAGGTAAAATCAAGCAAAGTAGTATCGCCGTCAAACTCAATTTTTAATGGTAAAGTATCAGACCAAATCTCATTTAAACCGCTTTCATAACCTGGCGCAAGTATTTGAAGTATCGCTTGATTAAACTTCTTAAAATGCGGCTGATTAATAACTATTTGCCCTTTTGTTTCAACACCTAACATCACAATTTTACTATCGAGCATTAAAGGCGCTTTGCCCAACACCAAAAAGCGATTATTTGCTGATTGTGAAGCTATTAAAAGGCCAACAATACATAGAGAACAAATCACAATAAATGGCCAATTTAGTGCCACTTGCAAGCTGGTTGCAATCAAGCATCCGGCAATCAAAATTACAGAAATAGCGTATGCTACAAACTTAAACTGCGCGCTGCGCTTACTTTGTTCACTGTTAATTTTGACCATCTTCCAACCTAGTTTAACTATCTAATTCTATTAACTATTCTACCTTTTAAGATGATTAAAGTTCGCCCTTCCATCACCTTATATTGCCATTAAACACAAAAAAGCGGAGCAATTGCTCCGCTTTTAACTTAAGTCTTTATTTAAATCGTATTAGAAGCCTAATAAATTGTAAGCAAAGAACTTATTAGCAACTGTATTAATAAAAATCAGCGCCAAAATAAATGGAATAAAGGTTGATAGTGAGAAGTTTACATACTTCTCGGTAAAGCTACCTGCATACTCAGGCGCACCTTGGCTAAGCTCTTCAGTTAGCTTTGCTTTTTTCCAACGGTACATTACGAACAAACACACCATTAAGCCGTTTAACGGTAAGATGGTGTCGTAAAACACATCGTATATAAAATCAAACAGGCTCTTTTTAGTTGCAGGATCGTGGTCACCATAGTTAAACATTGTGCTTAACCACTCACTCATACCAAACGACATGGTACATAAAATGGTTAAAATACCCATGCTACCTGCAAGTAATAGCAATGCTTTAAAACGCGAAACGCCCTTTTCTTCAATTAAGGTCGCTGTTGGTACTTCAATAATTGACACAAGTGATGTAATTGCTGCAAAAAATACCAGTAAGAAAAAGATTACGGCGATTGCGCTTGCGCCTACGTAGCCGATATCTTGCTGCATCGCGAGGAAGATTTTTGGTAAATAAACAAAAATCATTGATACCGATGAGTCAGATAACTCCGCAGGATTGGTGTTTGGGTTAAAGCTGAAAATCGCTGGCAAGACCATTAAACCCGCAATAAATGCGACCAATGAGTCAGTTACTGCAACCATTTTTGCACTGCCTACAATATTTTCCTTCTTAGAAATATATGATGCATAAGTCATTAAAATACCCATACCGAGCGACAGCGAGAAAAACGCTTGCGACAGTGCACCATTTAAAACGCTAGCATTCACTTTGCTAAAATCAGGCACAACGTAATAACGAAGGCCAGCAATCGCATTATCTAATGTCAGTACGTAAGCAACAAGGCCAACTAGTAGCACAAATAGCGCTGGCATAAGCAGTTTTGCTGCTTTTTCAATGCCCTGCTTTACACCGCCAAGTAGAATTAGATTAACCAGCACACCAACGCCTACCATGTAAAAAAATACACTGGTTTGGTTTATAAACTGACCAAAATTGCTGGGATCGGCAAGTGCATCTAAGTTGCCAATGGCTGCCTGAACAAGGTAACCAAAAATCCACACAGTGATCACCATGTAAAACACGCCAATCATAAATGGCGTAAGTACCGCTAAAAATCCAGGATATCGCCACTTACTGCTGTTACCCGATAATTTATTATACGCGCCAAGTGGGTCTTTTTGCGCGCTACGACCCATAGCCATTTCGGCCATCATTACTGGTAAGCAAACAAAAATTACAAACAATGCATAAACAACTAAAAATGCACCACCGCCATTTTTGGTTGCCGATACTGGGAAACCAACGAGGTTTCCAATGCCTACTGCACTGCCTGCAGCGGCCAAAATAAATCCGAGTTTGGAGCTAAAATGCTCTCGCGATGCACTCATGCTGAACCTTAGTATTATTGTTTTCAACCTTGGATGCTATCAGTGTTAAACCTACTGTTTCAAGTTTTCGCGAAAAATGATTTTTAGTTTTATCCTTTCTGTTGATAGAATTATTTTTATATTCAATAAAATAACCAAACAGGTGCTGTATGTGGTACATGATTTATTCAATAGATGTTGAAAACAGCTTAGCGATGCGAAAAGAAGCGCGTCCTGCTCACTTAGCACGCTTAGAAGCGTTAAAAGCAGAAGAACGTTTGTTATCTGCCGGGCCACTACCAGCAATCGACAGCGACGATCCAGGCGAAGCGGGTTTCACTGGTTCATTAGTGATTGCTAAATTCGATTCGTTAGAAGATGCGCGCAGCTGGGCTGCAAACGATCCCTATATCGAAGCGGGTATTTACAAAGAATCAATTGTTAAACCGTTTAAACGAGTTTTACCGTAACTGATTCAGAGTAAGTTCAGTGAACTTTTTGTACATTTAACTTACTCCATAACGTGGCGAGCTAACGTATGAAATATTTGATTAGTCTGATCAGTTGCTTAGTGCTATTTAATGCCAATGCAAGTAATGAAAATGACTCAAAGGTCAAAACATCTTCACAAAATGCGGCAGCGAATAAAGCGCTTAAAAATGTTAACACTCTGGGTTTAACCAAGCGCAGAGCGGCCAAAAAAGTGTCGCAATCTTACCCTGGTAAGATTTTAAGCGTGAAAGAGAACACCCATTACTACAAAGTAAGAATGTTACAACCAAAAGGTAAGGTTGTTGACTTTAAAGTAAATAAATCAAATGGCCAGGTTAAAAAAGGAAAACAATAACAATGCGCATTCTAATAATAGAAGACGATCTGCAACTGGCAGATAATCTAAAACATGCACTTGAAAAAGCCCGTTACAGCGTTGATATGTGTCACGATGGCGAAGCTGGTTTATTTCACCTTACTGAATACCCGTTAGATTTAGCCGTCGTTGATTTAGGCCTACCTAAAATGGATGGCATTGACGTGATCAGCAATGCGAGAAAGCAAGGCATTGATATTCCGATTTTAATCTTAACTGCCCGCGACCGCTGGCAAGATAAAGTGGAAGGGTTAGACGCCGGTGCTGATGACTACTTAACCAAACCATTTCATAACGAAGAATTAATTGCCCGTTGTAATGCGCTTATTAGACGCAGCGCCGGTAAAGCAGACCCAACTATTACTGCGGGTCCAATTCGCATTCATACCCGTTCTCAGCAAGTATGGGTTAACGACAATGAATTAATGCTCACCGCATACGAGTACAAAGTACTTGAGTACTTAATGGTTAACCCAGAAAAGGTCGTGTCTAAATCTGAGCTAACAGAGCACATTTATGACCAAGACTTCGATTTAGACTCAAACGTAATTGAAGTATTTGTATTACGCCTGCGTAAAAAGCTCGATCCAGACGGCTCAATCGCACCAATTGAAACACTCCGTGGTCGCGGCTACCGTTTAAGCGGCAAACTGTGATCCACCGTATATCGTTAAAAATTAGACAAGGATTTATCCTTGTCTTTTTGCTTTTAGTACTTATGCCTGCCATGTTCTTTTCAATTGGTAAGGCACTTTACGCAAGCTTAGTCGACAACACCGAACGCACACTCGAAGCGCATTTGTACTCACTGATGGCAAAAGTGGAAATTGAGCAAGGCGAACTGGCGCCGATTACCCTAATAGCTCCTGAACTCACTCGCCCCGTATCCGATACCTTTGCCTATATTTATCTTAACAAAGAAATTGCTTGGCAATCTGAATCAACGCTCGGTTATCAATATATTCCAAAACACGCAGCAACCGCGCCCGGTATTATGGACTTTTCGAAAATTGAAGAACTTGATAAGTACTTTCGACAACTTAGCTTTGTGTTTTACATGGATGCCGATGGCATTGAATATCAAGTCACTGTATTGGTATTAAAAGACGAAGAAGCCATTTTATCGCAAATGCAAGACTTCCAAGAAACCTTGAGGCACTGGCTGATTATTATCGCCATAGTGATGGGTTTACTGATTATGCTGGGCTTTTTATGGAGTAGTCACCCACTTAAACGCCTTGATAAAGAAATTGTCGCAATCGAAAGTGGTAATGCCGACCAAATTAATGGTGAATACCCAGAAGAGCTAGAAAAAATTCAGCAAGATCTTAATTTATTATTGGCTACGCAACAAAGGCAAAAAGATAAATATCGCGCATCATTAAGCGACCTTGCCCATGCTTTAAAAACCCCGTTGGCTGTTTTAAAATCAAGTGATCTAGCCAGTAATGGCGACAGTCAAGAACAGCTCGACCGCATCAGTAATATGATTGAACACCAGCTTAAAAAAGCGGCCTCGGGCGGCACTGATACATGGAAAAAACAAACTAAAGTTAAGCCAATACTCGATTCAATTATCAATGCTATGGGTAAAGTGTATCGCGACAAAGGCATTCAATTTATTCAAGCTATTGATGAAAAAAGTACCTTTTTAGGCGATAAAACTGATTTAATGGAATTGCTAGGCAATATACTCGATAATGCCTGCAAAGCATGTGACGCTTTAATTGAAATAAAAGTGAAGCAGTTAGGACAACAACTCATTATCGAAGTTGGTGATGATGGCCCAGGCGTACCCGCAGATAAAATAGAAGAACTTACAATTCGCGGAAAACGCTTAGATACCTACGAACACGGCCACGGTGTTGGCATGGCGATTGTAGGCGACCTGATGGATGCCTATAACGGCAAAATGACCATTGCCACAAGCCAGCTCGGTGGCGCCCTATTTACCTTGGTTTTTAATTATGAATAAATACACTCTTTTTTACACCGTGTTAATGCTGCTGAGCATTAATGCATTAGCTCAAAACGATGAAAAGCCCTGTAGCAAAGGCAAAGTAGTATTGCAGCTACAATGCTTAGATCAAGCCATTATTGACCACAAACGTACACGCCAAACTTGGCTCACAAAATTAGAAAAAGAAGTGGAAATAAAGCAAAATAACACGGGCAATACCCAATTATTTTTAAGTTTTCAACGCAGTAAAAACAGTTTTGATAGCTATATTTCCGATAACTGCCAATGGCGTTATCTCAATGAGTTACCAAATTCTCAGCAAGCTGCACTAAAATACAAGCGATGCGAACTCGCTGTAATTGACCAGCAAATTACCATTTTAAAAGGTGGTTACTAACCCATACACTGCATTCTCAGTAGTACATGGGGTCAGTAAATAGATCCAAATAAAAAAGCAGCGTAATCGCTGCTTTTTTATTTGTTGTTTAGACTGGATTATCTATGTCAATAAACTCAACATTTAAGCCAAATTGCTCAGCTAAATATTCACCCACGGCTTTTACACCATAGCGCTCGGTCGCATGATGCCCCGCAGCAAAAAAGTCGATATTTTGCTCGCGCGCACTGTGAATAGTTTGCTCTGACGCTTCACCGGTAAGGTAGGCATCAATGCCTTGGCTTGCGGCTAAATCAATATAACCTTGACCGCCGCCGGTGCACCACGCAATCGTTTCAATTTTTTTGCCACGCACACTTTCAACTAATGGTTTGCGATTGAGTACACTTTCTATTTTTTCAGCAAACTCTTCAGCCGTAAGTGGTGTTTTTAAGCGACCTTTCACTGCAATGCTTGGCTCACTGAATGGATCAAGCCCTGCTTCGTACTCAATATCTAATAGCTCTGCGAGTTTTGCATTGTTACCAAGGGTTGGATGCACATCAATCGGCAAATGATAGCCAATTAAGCTGATATCATTTTTAATTAACGCGCCAATGCGACGTTTTTTCATACCCGTAATTGGATACGCTTCGCCTTTCCAAAAATAGCCGTGGTGAACCAATATCGCATCAGCATTTTTTTCTATAGCGGCATCTATCAGCGCTTGGCTTGCCGTTACACCCGTTATAATTTTATTAACGGTGTCTTTTCCTTCGACCTGAAGGCCGTTTGGACTAAAGTCTTTAACCTTATGGGGGGCGAGTAAACTATCTAATTCTTGGAGCAATTTAGAAAGTTGCATTATGCTTACCTATAAGTTGTTTTTGATCATTGAATTGTCCTTAACCTACCGTCAAAAATAAAGAAAATTCTCAAAAAATTGAAAAATGACGTGAAACTAGGTATAAATGTATTTTTAACAGTAATCTTCGTATCAAATAAACGGGATATACGATGAGTAAACTCGATAAAACTGAAGTGCTAGCTGCGTTTGAAAAAGCGTATGAAGCAGCAAATGGTAAAAAACCTGAGATCACAGCTAAAAGTGGTTGGTACAGTGTAGATGGCGGTAAAAACGTTCGCCTTGCTGATTTAGTAACGCTTGCAGAGGAACTTTCATCTGGCTCTGCTCCTGCAGCAAAAGAAGAAGCACCAGCTAAGCCTGCTGCTAAAAAAGCACCGGCTAAGAAAGCCGCTACTAAAAAAGCAGCGCCAGTAACTGCAACTAAAGAAAAAGAATACACAGTTACTAAGCCAAACCCAGAAGGCTTTACTGCTGAAGAATTCTGGATTAAAGAGCTTGCTGAGCGTGAGCACGACACACGTCTTCCGCGCGGTGTTGTTTAATAACAAATTCGTTATTAATTAAAAAAGGCAGCTTTCGCTGCCTTTTTTATTGCCTATTACTTTTTAAAGTGACGAACGATTATGCGCGCTGCTGTAATCCACTTTTGGCCCAACGGGTACCACTTGCGTTGGGTTAATCATGGTATGGCTAAAATAGTAATGGCGTTTAATATGATAAAAATCGACCGTTTCAGCCACGCCCGTCACTTGATAAAGCTCGCGAATATAGTTTGCTATGTTCGGATACGACTCAAGCTGACGTTGATTACATTTAAAGTGTGAAAAATAAACCGCATCAAATCGAATTAAGGTAGTGAACAAACGCCAGTCTGCCTCGGTAATTTGTGTACCCACCAAGTAGCGCTGTTTAGCTAAAATGGCTTCAACTTTATCAAGGGCATTAAAAAGCGCAATATACGCCCCTTCATATGCGTCTTGTGTGGTAGCAAAACCCGCTTTGTATACCCCGTTATTAATATTGTGATAAACAAATTCGTTAATTTCATCAATTTCAGCACGTAAATGCAGAGGGTAATAGTCATGCTCGTTGCCTGTTAAATGATTAAAGGCGGTATTAAACATGCGAATAATCTCTGACGACTCATTGCTGACGATACAGTTTTGTTTTTTGTCCCACAGCACTGGCACAGTAACACGGCCGCTGTAGTTTGCGTTATTACGCGTATATATTTGATGCATATAATCAAAATCAAATAATGCATCGCCCGTGCTGTGCTGCGTTTTATCAAATTTCCAACCATGCTCTAACATATCTGGGCTTACAACTGATACAGAAATATGCTGTTCTAGCCCTTTTAATGCGCGAAAAATAAGGGTGCGGTGCGCCCACGGACACGCCAGTGATACATATAAATGATATCGGCCAGATTCTGCTGCAAACCCATTTGTACCTGAAGGGCCTGCTTCACCGTCTTTTGTTAACCAATTACGTAATTGCGCAGCTTCACGTTCGAATTTACCTTTACTGTTTTTGGTGTCGTACCACTTATCGTGCCATTTACCTTCAACTAATAATCCCATGATCTGCTCCTTAAACCTGTGGTAATTCAAAAATAATTAATGTCGCTGGGGTGTTAGATACGTTTTCAAATACTAATTCAGTTTCATCTAACACTTTTGCACCATCACCACTTTCAATTTGAATAGCATTCACTAGAGTGCTGCCTGAAACTTGATGTACATACACAGGTGCATTATTTGATTCAAATATATACTGCTGTTTTGGCTCAAGGATCAGTTGATGTAGCTTTGCATCCTGTTTTATCGCAAGCGTGCCATTTTCGCCATCTGGCGTCACAATCGTCGTTAAACCAACGTCTTTACCAAAATCTTTTTGTTGATAACCGGGTTTGTCGCCAAAACTATTCGGCTCAATCCAGATTTGTAAAAATCTAAGCTCTTCTTCATTTGATGCATTGTATTCACTGTGAAAAATCCCTTTGCCTGCCGACATTAACTGAAATTCACCCACAGGAAGCGTTTTGATATTGCCCGCACTGTCTTTATGTTCAATGGTGCCTGACAATACATAGCTAATAATTTCCATATCGCGGTGGCCATGGGTATCAAACCCAGCGCCCGGTGCCACAACATCATCATTGATAACACGAAGGGCTGAAAAGCCCATGTGTTTTGGGTCGTAGTAATTTGCAAAAGAGAAAGTATGTTTGCTCTTAAGCCAGCCATAGTCAGCGCCGCCGCGCTCATTTGCTTTTCTAAGTGTGATCATCGTACTTACCCCCTAATTAAGCGTGTTGTGTCAATTTATCTGAAATAAGCGCATCCAGTGAGGCTTTACCCGCACCCGAGAACACCAAAGAAATACTTGCTGCCAATAATGCTAAGCCAAACTCATAGCCATTGTTAGACATAAACAGTCCGTTTTCAAAGTGCACAGTAAAGATTGCAACAATCATAGTGCCTGCAAGTGCCAATGCCGCAGGGCGAGTTAATAAGCCAAGTAAAATAAATAAACCGCCAAAAAACTCTGCACTGCCTGCCATTAGCGCCATTAAATAGCCTGGTGCTAAGCCAATAGATTCCATCCATGCACCTGTGCCCTCAAGGCCATAACCCCCAAACCAAGCAAATAATTTTTGCGCGCCATGTGCCATAAAAATAATGCCGATAGGTAATCTTAACGCCAGTGCTGCGTAACCTGCTTGGCTTGATGTCAGTGTTGTTAATAGTGTTTTCATAATTTATTCCTCAAAAATTTTAAACTTATCTAATTTGTTAAAGCATCTGCTTAACTGATGAAATTAAGTATAAGCATGCTAAACTCAATAAAAAATCGGAACATTTTGAACCCTTAGTTCAAATTTTTTGAATAAAAGAATTATGTATCAAGCCATCACTATTGACGCCCTAAAAGCACTCGATGCCATCGATAAAAAAGGCAGTTTTGCCGCCGCAGCCGAATCACTTTATAAAGTGCCTTCGGCGCTAAGCTATACCATCAAAAAACTTGAAGAAGACATTGGCACGCCACTGTTTGACCGTTCAAAACAGCGTGCTGTACTTACCCCCGCTGGTAAGCTGGTGTTAGAACATGGCAGGCAAATTTTGCATTCCACCAGCAAAATGCTCGATGCTGTAAGCCAATTAGAATCAGGTTGGGAAAAACAACTGCGCATCGCCCGTGATACCGTGATCCCTGAAGATGTCATTTTTGATTTATTAAAAGAGTTCACCAAACGACCTGAACAAGTTGATATTCAACTAAGCGTAGAAGCCTTAGGTGGCGGCTGGGATGCCTTACATAGTAAGCGTGCCGATATTGTTATTGGTGCAACAGGCGAGTTGCCAAAAGGCGTGTATCGCACCCACAAAATCGCAGAGCTAAGTTTTATATTTGCTGTGGCAGCATCGCATCCATTGGCAAAGGTTACTACGCCGCTGGACGACGATGATTTAAAACACTACCCTGCGATTGTGGTATCTGACACTTCCACTTTGCTGCCAGAGCGAAGTACAGGGCTATTTAGTGCCAAGCAAGTAATCAATGTTAATTCTATGCAGGCAAAACTCGCAGCACAACTTGCCGGCATTGGTGTGGGGTTCTTGCCAAGTCATATTGCTAAACCGTATCTTGAAAATGGCGAGCTGGTGCAAAAAGAGTGCACCATTCCAAGACCAAAACAAGACTTATACATTGCATGGCATAAAGATAATCAAGGCAAAGCCTTTCAATGGTTTATTGAACGACTATGCCAAGCTAACTGGCAGATTGATACCAATTGCATTAATTAGCTGGTCATGTATTGCGACGGAGAAATGGCTCAGAAACAAGGCTTATAATTCGACATGTAGTTGTTCTAATTAAGAATTTTAAAACGCAGTTTATGGGTCATTTAACTCGCCAGAATGATCAAAGGATTAATAAAATTGGTATTAGTTCCAGCGCCTTGGATCAAAGCCAAAGTAATTAAGCAATAGATCAAAAATAACCGGATCATATGCTTTTAATTCACTGGGTTTTTCAATAAAGGTTTCGGTGATCACCGCAAAGAATTCCGCTTCATTGGTGGCACCGTAACTGTGAATAACGTGGGGCATGCCATACGCCACATGCGCTTTTAACATATTGTAGGCACGAGAAAATTCGCGTCCCCAACTTTCATAGGTAAGTTTGTCTTTTAATAGCGGCGTGCCTGTTGTTGCACCAGTTTCTTGATCGAGTTGATGGGCAAACTCATGAAATACTAAATTATGGCCATCGTTTGGTAAACGGTTACCGTTAAGTACATCATGCCATGAAAGCACCAAAGTACCGCCCGGCCACGACTCTCCTTGCCTAACCGTTTGGTGAAAACTAACAAGCCCAGCGCCATCTCGGCTTTCTGAATTTGCATAATAGGCACTTGGGTAAAGCAAAATTTGCTTCACATTTTTATAAAGCGGCCACGGTTTATTTAGCACCAAAACACAGGCATCGGCCGCTACAATTAACTTCATTGCGTGGTTTACCACTAGGCCATCGCGCCCTAAAAAGTCTTTGGTCGCTAAAAACCAGATGATGTGTTTTTCTAATTGTGCGCGTTCGCTATCTGTCATTCGGCGATAAATCGGCATGTACTTGAGTAATACATTGCGATCGCTGTCGCTTAAGGTGCGCTCTTTTAGTTTATGTTCCCAGTAAATATTGCGTAGCGCATCAAAATGCCAATACGCAGCGATAAATACCAAGGTTAATATTATTAATATGAAGTCCATGCTTCAGCCCTTTTCTACTTCTTAAGTAGTTATTGGGTGAAGCATGGCGTTGTTCAAGGTAGAGAATATATTTTTTAGTTCTTTCTTAAAACAACAACGTCACGGAAAATTGATTCGCTCATGCGGTGTGGCGCTTCAAACTCAAGCGCGCTAAGCCCTGCCGCTTCAAAAACCGCAATCAGCTCTTTGCGTTTTGGAATGTACTTATTAAACGCAATAACGCAAATACCATCTTTGTGCAGTAAATCTGCCCATTGCGGTGCGCATTCTTCTAACACAGCAATCGGGTTACGGGTTTTTTCAGTCGTAAAATGCTGCACACCGTAAGGAATATCACTAATGATTAAATGCTGCTTTTCACGCTTTAATAAATCACACGCGGTCGTCGCATTGCCATTAATAATACGGGTATTAACGCCATTAGCAGTAAAATCAATAAACTTACCCTTGTTTTGTTTATTGGCTTTGCCGATAAAACCTTCTTTAAGCTCATGCTTTTGGCGGTGAAGCTTAGTCCATTTTTTGGCAAAGGTTCTAAAGTCCAATACCGCATTCGGGTCTTGCTCAATGCCTTTAGACTTAATGCCATAACGCATTGCCCACATTAAAGTGGTGCCGCGCCCGCACATTGGGTCAAGCAATTTAATCTTGCTGATGTCTTTTTCTTTACAGAAACTCAAACCCACATTGAGCAACAACTGCGTTAAAATTTCATTGGTTTTGCCTTTGTACTTGCTACCAAATACAAAATCACTGTGTAAGTTAAAATCAGTATTTAACGATAGCGGCGTTAATGTGCCCGAATCATGACTAAAAATACCTTGTACAAACGATAAACGAGCTAGTGCTTCAAGTTTTTGCTCTGGCAATTGGGTTTGTAAAAATTGCATGCCGCCAATCTCGTTTAGTGTCAGGTCATACTCGCCAATACACTGTTTAAACTCTTTTTGTGCAATATCGATGGTTTCGTTAAAATAAGCACCGTTTGCAACAGGTGAAATCAAAATCGCAATGTCTTTCAAAACATTATCCTAATAGACAAATAATACCGTCAATTATATCGCGACTCGGACAAAGAAATAAACGCATGCTACCAATCAACCAGATTAAAACCGATTTTTTAGCCCATATTGGCAACAACAATAGCCATCAACCGATTATTGTGAGCGCCAACACGGGTACGGGTAAATCGACCCAATTGCCAAAGTGGTGCACACACACTGGCAAAGTATTGGTCATTGAGCCAAGGCGTATTGCATGTACTAGCCTTGCCGAGCGCGTCGCAAACGAAATGCAAACGCCCCTTGGCGAAAAAGTGGGTTATGCGATTCGCTTTGAAATACAAGCAAATCACAACAGCGAAATAGTGTTTGTTACCCCAGGTGTGGCACTGCGCTGGTTAAATGAAGGGTTACTAGACGACTTCAATACCATTATGCTCGATGAGTTTCATGAGCGCCGCTGGGATACCGATTTACTGCTGGCTTTACTGCTTGAGCATAATAAAACCAGCAACCAGCCCTATCAGCTGGTGATAACCTCTGCCACATTAAACGCTCAGCAACTCATTAACTATTGTGAGGGCGTACATTTACATGCCGAAGGTAAAGTGTTCCCAGTAGATGAGCAATACCTTGCCCCCGCCATGCGTGATATGCCACATAAAGATAACCTCACTGAGCGCATGGCATTTGCCGCTGAAAAAGCGTACCAACTTGGCAGCCAAGATGTATTGGCATTTTTACCCGGCAAAGGGGAAATTCAACTGTGTGCCAGCTATTTGCGCACGCGATTGAGCGACCAATTCGATATAATCACCTTGCATGGTGCAAGCCCCATCAGCGAGCAAAAACGCGCTTTGCAACAAGGGGAAAAACGCCGCCTTATTTTAGCGACTAACGTGGCAGAAACATCTTTAACCATTCCCGGTGTTGATGTAGTGATTGATTCGGGGCTTGAGCGCCGCACGCATATTCGTAACGGCCAAAGTGTGTTGGATCTAACCGCAATTGCTAATGACTCCAAACTACAACGCCGCGGCCGCGCTGGGCGCATTAAACAAGGTGTTTACTTAGCACTGTTTGGTCAACATGCACCACTTGAAGCCCATACACCACCTGAAATCCAGCGTGAGAACTTAACGGATATGATGTTGGCAGCCGCGGCAAATAATCATGCTCTTGGCAATTTACGCTTTATCAACCCCCTATCACAACAAGCCCATGATTTAGCGTTTTCAACGCTTAAATCCATCAATGCCATTAACGATGCGGGTATTGCAACTGACTATGGTAAAGCCCTTGCGCCACTGCCCATTGACGTTTCGCTTTCCCATTTAGTGGCAAGCATGCCGAATAACCGCCTAAAGCAGGCAATGGCCGACCTTGCAGGTGCCCTAAGCGTGCCAGCCAAACTGTACACTCTAGATAAGAATTCAGAAAAGTTCCTGCAATTAGAAAATGACTTTCCGAACCTCTGTGACTTTAGCTTGCTCATTGGCTTAGTGCGCGGCCAGTTTTTAGAGTATATCAGCGCAGAAGAAAACGCCCTGATTGAGGCAAAGCAATTTGCCAGCCAGCTGCGTAGCCATTTTGATTTACCCGAACTCAGTAAATACGCCAGTTACAACATCACCGAATTGCAACACGCCATTGCCGCTTTACTGCCAAGCTGCGTGTATATTAAAAAGCAAAATCGCCGTGGCAGTTACAACAATGGTCAGCAAGAAGTGGTGATCGCTAAAGACAGCTACTTAAGTAACGAGCCTGACGCCCTATTGGTACTTAAAACCTACAGCCTTGCTGGGCGTGCAGTAAAAGACCGCAAAACACTGGCAACCAAAGTAAGTCCCATCACCACCAACGTTATTATTGATAATGACTTAGGTGAAGCAAAGCTATGCTCCTCTGAGATTACCGAGCAAAATGAATTAATGGGTAATTACCAATACCAATACGCAGGCACCCCATTAAAATCGTTTAGCGATGTAATTAAAAGCCATGAATTTATAGCCGCCACCGTTAACCTAATTGAAACTGACGCACTTTGTGAGTCGCTTTTTAAAAAATTAACTCAGGAATACCAGCAGCTTTGTCTTTACCAAAATGTGCATAGCACCGATTGGCAATTATTAGCACCACACGAACAAATCACACGGATATTAAGTGATTTAGAAGTTAGCTCGCTTGATGAGTTGGCACTTCTTGATAACAGTGATTTTGCCTATAGCTTAGTTGATGACTACACATGGCAACAGTTTTGTGAACTGTACCCGCTAACAGTGGTGTTGCCACAGCAACAACTTAGGGTCGAATACTTTATTAGCGCAAAACGCGTAGTGCTTCATTACATTAGTGGAAAACGGGTTGAAGCACCAAAAAAGTGGGAGCTACCCAATTTTAATGGCGCAAAAATACAATACCGCCGCGCCAGTAAATTGGTGGATATTAAATAACTGAATTTTGATTAAGTAAAATCACAATAAGCTTTTAGCAAGTGCAGCCATTTCTTGCTGCAGCACATTTACAAACTGCGCAACATGAAAGCCGTCCATTAGGCCGTGGTGCACATCAATATTGAGTGGCATGGTGCCCAGTTGTTTATCGAATTTACCAAACACAAATTTGGGAATGCCATTTTGCTCACCAAAGGGTGTCGCGTGGGAAAAACCCGTAAAATCAAGCCAAGGTAACACCGACACATGAATACAGTTAAGGCGCCCTTCAATCGTGTTAAATTGCTCTGAGAAAAATGGCTGACTTATTGCTGTTTCGAATGCAATTTTGCCTTTTTCACTAAAGTCAGCAAAGCCTTCAGCATAAGGTAAGTACGAAATTTTAAAGAGGTTTTGCTCATCTAATTGCACCGCGTTGATTTCAATTTTATCGCACAGCCATACTTGGTTGTTATCAATACGATGACAAACGGGTTGATAGCTATTATTGGCACGCAGCAAGGCATAAAGGCAAGCTAAGTAGAAAGACTGACCATTTTGCTTACATGCAGCAAACAATTCACCCGCATCTATACGCACGCACACTGAAAAGTAGGGGTTTGCTAAGTCTTTAAAAAATGAGAAGTGTTCGGCGCGTTGCCAAGTAGAGAGGTCGATTTGAGTTGCCATAATCTTAAAATAAAAATGCCCGCAATTGCGGGCACCTTACCGAGCATAGCATGAACTTTCAAGCTCATTCTGTTACCCTAGCTTTTACAAGTAACAAACGGGTAAATTACAAACCGTTTTCGATGATTTCTTGTGCTAGTTCGTCTGCAATAATGTGCGTTGACTTTTGCTCATCTTCCGAACGTTTGAAGATTTCGCTTAGTGTATCGAAAATACCTTCAACATGCTTAGTTGCAGCTTCTGCACTATAACCTTCTGGCGCTGTTTCGTAGTAAACGTTGATGATACCACCTGCGTTAATTACGTAATCTGGCGCGTATAAAATGCCTTTTTCACGAATGATTTCACCGTGACGAGGCTCTGCTAGCTGGTTATTCGCACACCCTGCGATAATGCCTGCTTTAATGCGAGGAATAGTCTCATCATTGATTGTTGCACCAAGTGCACATGGCGCGTATACATCAACATCTAGGTCGTAGATTTCGTCAATGTTAACCGCAGTTGCGTTAAAGTCGTTTACTACACGGCTTACACGCTCTTCGTTGATGTCTGTTACAAACAGCTCAGCACCTGCTTCGTGTAGGTATTTACATAGAGTGTAAGAAACCGCGCCTAGACCTTGTACTGACACTTTTACACCTGCTAAGTCTTGGTGACCGTGCTTGTGCTGGTAAGCCGCTTTAATACCTAAGAACGTGCCTAGTGCTGTAAATGGTGATGGGTTACCGCTTTTACCTTCAAGGCCAAGTACATAGTTTGTTTCAGTATTCATTACTGCAACGTCATCACAAGTGATGTTTACGTCTTCTGCTGAGTAGTAGCTACCGCCTAAACGCTCTAAATGACGACCAAATGCTTTAAATAGAGCATCTGATTTGATTTCTTTTGCGTTACCGATGATTACCGATTTACCGCCACCGAATGGTAAGCGCGCAACTGCATTCTTATATGTCATGCCTTTTGATAAACGCAGTACATCGTATACTGCATCTTCGTCACTTGCGTAATCCCATAAACGACAACCACCCACTGCTGGGCCTAATTTAGTGCTGTGTACAGCAATAATTGCTTTTAAGCCAGTTTCTTTGTCTGCACAAAAAACAACGTTTTCGTGGTTATCAAATTCAGTACGATTAAAAACAGTCACACGACTCTCCAACTTGTAAATGTTTAACGCGTATAATAAGTATGGCGTTAAATGAACGGGTTATTCTTGGTTTGCACCGACTCTAACATTATCCTTTCATCAAGACTACAATTTTAGATGAACAACCCAGTTAAACTTACAATTAAACATATTCAATTCCACTTAAGTTTTATTTAATAATAAACAATGCAATTACAGCGCTATTCCAAGCAAAATATCGCAAAGATCCGCTAATATTTAAATTGTAGATTGACGTTTACGTAAGCGATAAGCCAGCAAGATGGTAGAGCGTAAAGAAGAAGTTACAGGGTTCAGGGTTCAGGGTTCAGGGTTCAGGGTTCAGGGTTCAGGGTTCAGAGCTTAATCAATGCGCAAATACAGCTCAAGCATAATTTCCAATCATTTTTTGTCAGTTAAATTCTTGAATGTGGCAATAAAAAAGAGCGCATAAGCGCCCTTTTTGCTTTGTTAAACTTTTTGCTCAACCAAAAATTATTTTAGTTTTGCGTCTAGCTCTTCAATTTTTGCTTTCCAGATTGCAGGGCCTGCGCTGTGCGCGTTGTTACCTTCGCTATCTACAGCAACAGTTACTGGCATATCTTCTACTTCAAATTCGTAGATTGCTTCCATACCTAAGTCTTCAAACGCAACCACTTTTGCTTTCTTAATTGCTTTTGATACTAAGTACGCTGCACCGCCCACTGCCATTAGGTAGATTGACTTGTTGTTTTTGATTGATTCAACTGTTGCAGGGCCGCGTTCTGCTTTACCAATCATGCCAACAATGCCTGTGTTCTCTAGCATTAAGTCAGTAAATTTATCCATACGGGTTGCTGTTGTTGGGCCCGCAGGACCTACCGCTTCGTCGCCTACTGCATCTACAGGGCCTACGTAGTAGATAAATTTATTTGTGAAATCAACACCTTCAGGTAAGCCTTCACCTGAATTAATCATGTCTTGTAAACGCTTATGCGCAGCATCACGACCAGTTAAGATTTTACCGCTTAACAGTACGGTTTCGCCCATTTTCCAATCGGCTGTGTCTTCTTTTGTTAAGGTATCAAGGTTAACACGGCGTGTATCTTCACCTACTTCAAATGTTACTTCTGGCCAATCTTCTAACTTAGGCGCTTTAAGGTCAGCAGGGCCTGAACCATCTAATGTGAAGTGAACGTGACGCGTTGCCGCACAGTTAGGGATCATCACAACAGGCTTAGATGCCGCGTGTGTTGGTGCTGTTTTGATTTTAATATCAACAACGGTAGTTAAACCACCAAGGCCTTGTGCACCAATACCAGTTTTATTTGCGCGCTCAAAAATCTCTAAACGTAGCTTTTCTTCTGCTGTTTCTGCGCCGCGCTCCATTAACTCATGAATATCTACCGGATCCATCAATGATTCTTTGGCAAGTACTGCTGCTTTTTCAGCTGTACCACCAATACCTATACCTAACATACCCGGTGGACACCAGCCCGCTCCCATAGTTGGTAGCGTTTTTTCAACCCAAGCAGCAACATCATCTGATGGGTTAAGCATAACCATTTTAGTTTTGTTTTCAGAGCCGCCGCCCTTCGCTGCAATCATTACTTCAACTTCAGCGCCTGGCACCATGTCGATATGCACAACTGAAGGCGTGTTATCTTTAGTGTTTTTACGGCTGCCTGCTGGGTCTGCAACAATTGATGCACGCAGTGGGTTATCTGGGTTAAGGTATGCGCGGCGTGTGCCTTCATCAACCATTTGCTGAACCGTCAAGTTGGTTTTATCCCATTTAACGTCCATACCCACTTTAACGAAACACGTCACAATACCCGTATCTTGACACAGTGGGCGCTTACCTTCTGCCGACATACGAGAGTTAATTAAGATTTGTGCAATCGCATCTTTAGCCGCTTTGCTTTCTTCTTTTTGGTACGCCTTATCAAGCGCTTGTACGAAATCTAGTGGGTGATAAAACGAAATGTATTGCAATGCATCTTCGATGCTGTCAATAAAGTCTTGCTGACGGATAGTGCTCATTATGTATCCTTATTATATGCCGTGACGGTGGCAAATGTTTACAGTGTGAATAGTGTCAAACACAGCTTACTCATGCAATCTGTGCAGTAATTCGTTAAACTATGCATGTATAATAACCTCCCAACTCGTTTGCGACCAGTCTGGTAGTTAAAGTTAATGATAAATGAACAATTAATATGCAAAAAATTAGACTTAGCGCTAACTAGCGAGCACGTTTTTAGTTTTTTTGCAGATTTGCAGTATGCCATTTTCTTAGATTCGGCAAACCCAGCACACCCAAATAACCGCTTTGACATTATTGTGATTGACCCAATTTCACTGATTGAAGTAAAAAACAATGTGACTTTTGTTGATAATCACCAAAGCGAATGTGATGGGTTTAGTGCAATACACCACGCAATAAGCGCGTTTGTAAAAGACAAAGCCCCGTTTGATTTACCGTTTTCTGGCGGCGCTTTAGGTTTATTCAGTTACGATTTAGGCCGCTCAATTGAAGTGATGCCCGAAATTGCGAAAAACGATATCGATTTAGGCCAAATGTTGGTGGGCATTTACCCCGATGCCCTAATATTTGATCATCACGAAAACCAGTGGTTTTATATCGCACAGCCGTGTTGTGATAGCGAAACACGCTTAAATAAATACCTTAAACAGCTTAGAGGCGCTGAAGGCGAGCGTATGCCATTTACTTTAACAACTAAATGGCAATCAAACCTCAGTAAAGACGGTTATGGTGAGCGCTTTAATAAAGTACAAGAATATTTAAAAAGCGGCGATTGCTACCAAATCAATCTGGCACAACGCTTTGATGCTAGCTTTACTGGCAACCCTTGGCTTGCCTATTGTAAGTTGCGAAGCGCAAACCAAGCGCCATTTTCGGCTTATATTAATACTGGTGAGCAACAAATACTCTCTCTTTCACCTGAGCGTTTTATTCAGGTAAAAGGCCGCAATGTTGAAACTAAGCCGATTAAAGGCACAGTGCCGCGAAGCACAGATGCAAAAATTGATAACGCCAACAAAGCACGCCTTGCAAATTCAACCAAAGATCGCGCTGAAAACGTGATGATTGTGGATTTACTACGAAACGATTTAGGCAAAGTAGCTAAACCGGGTACCGTAGAAGTACCTAAGCTCTTTGATATTGAGAGCTTCAATGCGGTGCATCATTTAGTATCAACGGTTACATCTACCCTTGCCAACGGTTACAACGCGATTGATCAATTAAAAGCAGCGTTTCCCGGTGGCTCGATTACTGGCGCGCCAAAAATCCGGGCAATGGAAATTATTGAAGAATTAGAACCTCACCGCCGCTCAATCTATTGTGGCTCAATTGGCTATATTTCAGCCTGTGGCACCATGGATACCAGCATAACCATTCGTACCTTGGTTTGTGAAAAAGGTAAAATTTATTGCTGGGCTGGCGGTGGCGTGGTTGCCGATTCAACCCTTGAGTCTGAGCTGCAAGAAACATACGATAAGGTAAATCGTATTTTACCTGTACTTGAATAAATGCTCGCTTAGGACGTGTTATGCAGTTAAGTGAATTTCTAGCCCGTTTCCATATTCAGCAGCCAAGCAATGACGTTGGCTTTCCAATACAAATGCGCAATATTGCTAAGCAAAGCGCTGTATTGGTGCCGCTGGTTAATGTAAGCGGTGAAATTCACCTGTTGCTGTGTAAACGTCCTGACTATTTAAAGCATCACCCAGGGCAAATTTGCTTTCCCGGTGGTAAATTTGAAGATTCTGACGCCAACTTACTTGCCACAGCGTTGCGTGAAACCTTTGAGGAAATTGGCATTGAGGTGGACGATAACCATGTAATTGGTGATATGGACAGTTATTGGACGCTCACCGGGTTTGAAATAAAACCCTATATTGCCCTACTTCCCGAAAAACCCAATTTGGTACTAGCAACCAATGAAGTCGCCAGTGCATTTTATCTTCCGCTGTCACAGCTTATAGATCAAAAAAATTGGCAAGATATTCAATTCACACGTCAGTTTTCTGCCTATACTCTAACTGGGTTTCAAACTGAATACGGCTTGCTTTGGGGTGCCACCGCGCAAATCATTCGCAATTTGATTAAACATCTAAATTAAGCACATAAGCATTAATCATACTAATTAAAGTTAACATGATTATAAATTAGAGTTATGATATCCGGCCGTTCAAAGATTAAGTAAGAGATATTCGTATGATAAGTGCATTCGATATGTTTAGTATCGGCATTGGTCCTTCCTCATCACATACTGTGGGCCCGATGCGCGCTTCAAGACTGTTTGTAAAGTCATTACAAGAGCAAGCGCTATTAGAGCAAGTAACCAGTGTTCGCTGTGAATTGTTTGGCTCGCTCGGACAAACGGGTATTGGTCATGGTTCGGGTAAAGCGGTTATTTTAGGCCTTGCTGGTTACGATCCAGAAACCATTGATGCCGATTTGGTACCAAGCATTTTAGATAAAATCGAAAAAGAAGAAACTATCTATCTTGATCAAAGCCATGCTGCGGCATTTCCAAAAAAAGACGCCATTGTATTCCACCGTCGTAAGACCTTGCCAAAGCATTCAAATGCAATGGAACTACAAGCATTTAACGGCGAACAATGTGTCTTCCGTGAGATTTTCTATTCTATCGGTGGCGGCTTTATTGTTCGCGACGAAGATTTCGAAAAAGAAAAGCAAGCTGCACTAACAATTCGCGAAGAAAACCCTGCACCATACCCATTTGATACTGGCGCAGAGTTAATGGCGCAGTGTAAAGAGCACGGTTTAAGTGTGCCAGCACTGATGATGGCAAACGAAAAAACCCTTAAAACAGAAAGCGAAATCACTGACGAGCTATACAATATTTGGCTGGTGATGAAAGCGTGCGTTGAGCGCGGTATGCGCACTGAAGGTATTTTACCGGGCGGTTTAAAAGTAAAGCGTCGTGCACCGAGCCTACACCGTCAACTGAACATTGAAACACATAACGATCCGCTACGTGCAATGGAATGGGTTGATTTATTTGCCCTTGCGGTAAATGAGGAAAATGCTGCTGGCGGTCGTGTTGTTACTGCGCCGACAAACGGTGCAGCAGGCATTCTTCCAGCGGTGCTGATGTACTACCACACGTTCATTAAAGAAGTAGATAAAGACATTGCAACGCGTTACTTACTTACCGCTGCTGCAATTGGTATTCTTTACAAAAAGAACGCATCAATTTCAGGTGCAGAAGTAGGCTGCCAAGGTGAAGTGGGCGTTGCTTGCTCAATGGCTGCAGGCGCACTCACTGAAATTTTAGGCGGCAATGTTGAGAAAGTTGAAAATGCCGCTGAAATTGGTATGGAACATAACTTAGGTTTAACGTGCGACCCTGTTGGTGGCCTTGTACAAGTACCGTGTATTGAACGAAATGCAATGGGTGCAGTAAAAGCAATTAACGCATCACGCCTTGCAATGCGTGGCTCAGGTGAGCAAAAGGTATCGCTTGATAAAGTAATCAAAACCATGTGGGACACAGGTAATGATATGAAAACCAAGTACAAAGAGACGGCTCGAGGCGGACTCGCTGTAAATATCATTGAGTGTTAATCACAGTTAACAGATACAAAAAACGCCACATTATGTGGCGTTTTTTTTGAGTCAAAATTCGTCTTAACGAACCGGTAACTCAATATCCTTAAATAGATAGTCGACATCATCTTGATTGCGTAACATGCACGCACGCTCAACAATGGTTTTATCCAAGTGTGGCGCAAAACGCTCTATGAAATCGTACATGTAACTGCGTAGGAAAGTACCTTTTCTGAAGCCAATTTTAGTGGTGCTTGCTTCAAATAAGTGGCTTGCATCAATTACCACGAGATCTTTATCGTTCATTTCATCAATGGCCATTGATGCCACAACACCTACACCTAAGCCTAAGCGCACATAAGTTTTAATTACGTCAGCGTCGGTTGCCGTAAACACGATTTGCGGCTCCAAGCCATGCTTAGTAAAGGCTTTATCTAGCTCTGATCGCCCAGTAAAACCAAACACATAAGTGATTAAAGGGAACGCAGCAACATCTTGAATCGTGAGATTATTTGCTTTAGCAGCAAGTGGGTGATCTTTTGCCACCACAATACTGCGATTCCAGTGATAACACGGCAACATAATTAAATCGGTGTAAAGATGCAGCGCTTCTGTTGCGATGGCAAAATCTGCGTCACCACGCGCGGCAGCATCTGAGATTTGCTGCGGTGTACCTTGATGCATATGCAGAGATACTTTCGGGTATTTGTTCATAAACCCTTGAATGACGTTTGGCAGAGCGTAACGCGCTTGAGTGTGCGTAGTGGCGATATTCAGCTTACCTTGATCTGGTAAAGTATGCTCGTTGGCAACTGCTTTAATGCTTTCAACTTTCGCCAAAATCTCACGAGAGATATTGATAATGTCTTTGCCCGCCGGCGTAACATGCGTTAAATGTTTACCGCTACGACCGAAGATTTGCACACCTAGCTCATCTTCGAGCATACGCACTTGTTTAGAAATACCAGGTTGCGAGGTATATAAGTTTTCAGCGGTGGCTGAAACATTAAGATTGTGATTGAGTACTTCAACAATGTACTTTAGCTGCTGTAATTTCATAGCGAGTATTTTGTATTTATTATTACCTTTATTTATATACTTTTGTCTCTTTTATGCCAAGCATAAATTCAAAACTTACGTATTTATTCCATTTTTAACTACAAACTACCTTAGTATTTTGTAAAAGTCAGAAAAAAGCGTCTAAATTATTAGTATCAAAAATAATTTTCGCTTTTTATGGTTAACCCTCTTCAACGATACAAATCTATCTCGGTGCTTATTTTGGATGATTTTTCCGAATTCCGCCTATCACTAAAACAAATGGTAGAAAGTTTTGGTGTTCACCATGTGGATGTGTGTACCAATGCCGAAGATGCCCTTTCCTGCTACAGCGAACATCAACATGATATTTTGTTAGTCGATTACAATTTAGGTGATGGATTAAATGGGCTGCAGCTGCTTGCCGAGCTTAATCATCGTAACTTACTAAAATACGGCACTAACTATGTACTGATCACAGGTGAAACCGCGTCAGACTTAGTGATGGGGGCGCTTGAATACCGTCCTGATGATTACCTTGCAAAACCATTTACCAAAACAACCCTGAAATCTCGCTTGGATAAGCTTGTTGAAAAAAGTCTCGCATTTAAGCCTATTTATACGGCATTAAATCAAGATAAGCCAAAAACAGCCCTTGAGCTTTGTGACCAGCTAATGGCAAAAAACAAGCGCGTCGGTATCGAATGTTTGCGTCTTAAAGCTGAAATTTATTTAAAACAACTTAAATATGTGCAAGCGCTCAGCATTTATAATTCAATTTTGCATAAGCGTGAGCTTAGTTGGGCACAAATGGGCGCAGCGATTTGTCATTTGGCGCTATCGCAAAGCGATCAAGCATTAAGTCTGTGCAAACTGATTACCACTAAAAACCCACAAGCCGTTGAAGCATACGACCTTGCCTGTGAGTGCTTTATTCAACAGCACGACTTCGAAGCAGCATATGCAATTACACAAAAAGCCATTGCCGCATCGCCCAACTCAATTGTAAGGCAGCGCCAGTTAGCCTTGTTAGCAACCCGCTACAATGAACTGGAAATTGCCTTTAACGCTTACAAGCGCGTTATGCAATTAGCCAAGTATTCATGCTTAGCGCAACTCGATGACTATATAAATCAGTTATGTGTTTGCACACAGATACAACTTACGGATCAAGCAAACTTTGTGCGACGCGCAAAAAAAGAGTACCCCGCAATTTATCGTACAATCACAAAACTCTATCCCGGTGTGCAAAGTCAATTAGCAATTGAAATACATCAAGTATTTGTTGAGTACTTAGTTAACAAAGACGGCGCAAAAGGTGAAAAACTCATTTTAGTGGTAGATAAAATTGTTGATTACCCAGACGCGCTCAATTCGGCATTTATAAACCTGCTCGAAATCATTATGAAGCACGCTGATATTGAAGCGGTTACCGCCAAGCTCGACCCAATTATTACGCGCGGTAAAGCGAAGATTATTTCACACGAAGACCACGAAAAATCAGAGAACTTTAACCAACAAGGCATGGTGAAATACAAAGAGAAAGCATTTGAAAGCGCCCAAGGCGCATTTGCAACTGCCCTAGCCAATGCCCCTAATAACCCAAATATTGCATTAAACCTGTTACAAGCGGCGTATCAACTGCATAAACAAAATCAAAAGTTTACATTAACAAAGCGTCAATTTGCTTTGTCACTTAATGCGTTAAAAACGTTAGCGCCTCACGACCATCGTCACAAGCAAAGTCAAAGTCTGTTAAACTTTGCTAAAGCTAAATTAACGGGATAATTATGGACCATAATAAGCTCGACTTTTCAGTTGTCCTTGGCGCAAGTATGCACGATATGAAAAACTCTTTGTGCATGCTGCTTCAATCGATGGAAACAATTAGTCAAAGTATTAAGCAAACGCCACAAGCACAATCTGAATTCGCCAAGATTCATTACGAAGTTGCCCGCGTTAATTCCAACTTATTGCAAGTACTTGCCCTTTATCGCGAACACAACGCACAACTGCCGCTCAATATTGAAGAGCATTTTTTAGATGACGTCGTCGACGAGCTACTTGCTAAAAATGAGCTCTACATCACCAACAAAAATATTGATGTCAGTTGTGATATTGAACAAGATCTGGCGTGGTTTTTTGACGCCGACCTAATTGCCAACTTACTTAATGACATTCTTATTAACGCACTAAAATACACAGCATCAAAAATTCTCATTAGCGCACATCAACAAAACGATAAGCTGGTTATTGAAATTCACGATAATGGCGAAGGCTACCCAGAAAGTATGCTAGAGAAAGCCAATAATGAAATGTCTGCCGCCCTTATTAGTCAAGGGCGTACTGGGCTGGGTATCTATTTCGCTAATTTAATTGCGTCAGCACATGTCAATAGAGAAACCAAGGGACATATCGCGCTTGCCAATGACGGGCGATTAGGTGGCAGCAAATTTACCCTTGTTTTGCCATAAAAAAAGCTGGTAATAAAGTGCTATTATTAGAACTTTCCTTTTAACAACACTACACTAAGTAATTAGAATTAGTTAAGATTAGGGCAATTATAAGAATGAGAAAAACTCCATGGTAGTTTATATTATCATCACGCTAATAGTGGCACTAATTGTTATTGGCGTTTGGGTCAACGCGGTACAGCAGCATAAAGAAAAACAAAATGCTGAGCGACGTCAGGAGCTTACAAAGCAGAAAAAAATCATTGAAGAGACTGAAGAAGTGTTGATGAATTCTGCTAATATTCCAATGTCAAAAGCCCTATTTTCCGTATTATATCGACGCATTTATACCGCGTTAGCGGTTATGGCTGAACTCTCACCCAATTCTAAAGAAATCAGAAATCGCTTAACTGAAGCAAAAGAGCGTATCGAAAATTCGTCAAGCCAAGATTCTTCTGCAGAACGCATTGCGCTACCTGATAATGAAAAACAAGTCATTGCATTATTGCAAGGTGTTAAAAAGCTACGCAGCATAGTTCGCTCTGAGCATTCAAAAGGCAAGATTGATACACAAGTGTTCTTAAACGAAGACAAACGTTTAGAAAAAATGCAATTACAAGTAAATATCGACAGCCAATTAAAACGCGGCAAAGCAGCGCGCAGTGCTAATATGCTTGGCTCTGCACGCCAGTATTTTGAAAAAGCGCTTGCGGTAATTAATTCGCTCAACTTTACAGACGAGTATGTCGCATCACGCAAACAAGAAATAGAAGATATGCTTGAAGAAATAATGACCGAGTTAAAAGCAACCAACGCCAGTGATGCAAAGAAAAAGCTTGATAACGAAAAAGACGACTTAGACGAGCTCTTTGCACCGAAGAAGAAGTGGTAAGTTAAGTCATTTCATATAAAAAAGGGCGTAATGTACGCCCTTTTTCATATTATGTGGTTTTGTTTTTTCTAGTTACGTAAACGCCACATTGAAGATTTCTTTGAAGATATGCGCCTTCTCGTAAATGTTATTGGGAGATGTAATCTCCTTCGAAATCACTCGAAGGAATAAGCCCGCGTAAAGCATACTCTTTATCAATCAATAATACGTGCTGCTGACCGAAATTTTTAGCGTTGCCAAAATATCAATTTAAAACTATTTTAAACCCAGACTAATTTTTCAAATTATTGAACGCTTTATGTTCTTCGATATGCAGTTTAAATTGCGATAATACATCCAACAGCTCAACGGGTAAAAACGGTTTAAATAACACTTCATCAATACCAAACGTTTTACAATAGTTGTACTCATCTTCACGGTCACTCGACGTAACCGCAATTATCGGTACGCCTATTTTATCGCCGGACTCTTGCATACGTATTGTTTGAGCGGCTTCATAGCCACTCATTTTCGGCATAGCACAGTCCATTAAAATAATATCTATTTCATGCTGATGCTGCTGCCACAGTGCTACTGCCTCTTCACCATCAGCTGCGACAATCACATTATCGCCACGGTTCATTAAAATCGAGCTAAGAACGCGTTGGCTAATCGGTGCGTCATCAGCTATTAACACGGTTAACGGCACGGTTTCTTGTGGCGTAACCACATCGTTACTCTGTTTAATGTTATTGACCAAGGCCGATTTAATATCACTTGGGTGCTTTGGTAGTTGCCATACTTGGTTATAGCCGATGTTCGTCACTCTGCTGACATCTACATCCGCAATTTCATCACCAAATACGATTAAATTTGCTGGTCGGTTGAATCTGTGACGGTTAATTTTTTCATAAAAGCTAACCAATTGATTTTCAAGCTCATTGTGTGACAACAATACAAAATCGAATCCAGCAAACTGTAAGTCATCCCCCAGCATATAATTCAGGGCAATTTCTGCGTCTTGAACGTGGGTGACTTGCATCTGCCATTGTGCAAACAGTTCACTTAAATAACGCGCTAAAAACAACTTACTGTCTAAAATTAAGACACGTTTATTGGCAAGTAATCCCTCATCATCAAGGTGATTTTCAATTAATGTGCTCGTTGGAAGTGCTAAGGTAAATCTAACATCTGTGCCGAGCCCTGCTTTTGAGTTAACCGTAAATGTGCCACCCATTAGCGTTACCAAGTTTTGAGCAATTGTTAAACCAAGCGCATTTAAGGAATTGCTCTTATTAACTTTTGCTTTCGGATTGTTTAACTGTGCTAACACGGTTTCATCAATGCCTTGACCGTTATCACGTACACTAATTGTAAGCTCTGACAAGCCCGTCGTTACTTCAGCATCAACATTAATCGAAATATCGCCACGATCAGAATATTTAATTGCCTTGTTTACAAGATTACAAATAACTTGCTTTAAACGCACCGAGTCACCGACTAAATAGCTATTTATAGCGGGGTCAACATAGGTGACTAAGCGCAGGTTTTTCTCTTTCGCTCTCAACTCACACTCTTGAAAAATCTCACGAATTAAGGCGTGAATATCGAAAATATGTTGGTCGAGCGCAAGTTGGCTGTGTTCAATTTTGGAGTAATCTAAAATACCATTTAGTAGCTCAAGCATATTGAATGCGCTTTTTTGAATAACACTAACGTAACTATGTTGGCGGTGATCAAGCTTGGTTTCTGACAACAAATGCGCCATGCCCAAAAGCCCATTCATTGGCGTTTTTACTTCCATACTGATATTAGCGAGGTATTCACCTTTAAGCTTATTTGCATTCTGCTCTGCTTGCTTTTGCTTTTTAAGATCGCCGAATGATTTAGACAACGCTGCCATCATGGCGTTAAATTCTACAACAAGACGATTAATTTCGTCATCGCGCGCTTGTTTTCGGTCAAGTCTAAATTTTTTAGGTGCCGACATATTCACGTGGCTCATAGAATACGCTAAATGATTTAAATGACGGGTTACTAATAAATGCACTAAGGTGAAAATAATCATAGATACAATAAAGGTTTTTGCACCTTGAGTAAGCAAAGTTACCACGACTTTGTCTGTGAGATAGCCATACACCCCAGACATATCCATTACGACAATCAGTTCGCCCAAATGGTATTTAGTGCGATTAAATCGGTAATCAATAGCCCAAGATTTACTTTTAGCGTATTTGGTTTGCGTTTTATTAACGGTAAGACGGTTGGCATTATCTTGCCAAATCGTTACTGACGATACGTTAGGAAGTTCGCTAATGCCCTGTAATAGTAATTCAAGCTGTTTCTCATCTTCGGCCCAAAGAGCATTGGTAACCGAAGGTAAGTGGCTTTTTTCAATTTGCTGAAAACCTTGATCGATCACGCTGAGATCGCGCTTGTAGTCCATCCATAAAATGGCGCTGGTGATCATTAACGTTAACACAGAGCTGGTAAGTAAAATACCAACAAGCAGTTGTTTTGCTAGGGGGTTTTTCAGTTTCAACGGACTACATTAAATTATAATTATTCTTATTTATAAATGTAGACCAAGCTGACGTTTTTTTAAACTTTTAATTTGAATTTCTAATTGAGTAAAAATCAATTTACTCAATTAGAGAAAAGCTGCGTTATTCGCAGTGAGGGCGTTTATTTTGTGCTTTTGCTTGATTGTGTAAAGCCATCGCATCTGGCATCCAGCTACGCAAATCACTAATACGGGTATCTGATGATGGGTGCGTTGATAAAAATTCCGGTGGTGCACCGTTATTATTTGCCGCCATATTACGCCATAATTCAACTGACTGCTTTGGATTAAACCCCGCTTTTGCCATCAAGTCTAAGCCAATTTTATCGGCTTCGCTTTCATGCATACGACTAAACGGCATCATGCCTAAGTACTCAGCACCTACACCTAAAGCCATCATAGTTTCATTGTGTAAACGGTTTCCTTGCGAACGACTATACGCGTCTGCAACTTGCAATGTTGCCTGTTTAATACCGGCTGCAGTCATACGTTCATTTGAATGCTCGGCAATTACGTGCCCAACTTCGTGGCCAAGTACTGTTGCTAATTGGTCTTGCCCTTGTGCAACTTTTAATAGCCCCGTATGTACGCCTATTTTACCACCAGGAAGCGCAAATGCGTTTGCAGATGGTTCTTCAAATACCACCACTTCCCATTGTTGATTCGCGTATTTTGCAGGAAGCACTGAAATAACGTTATCAGCAACGCATTGCACATAGCGATTGATTTTGGCATCGGTATTAATTGGTTGCTGCTTTTTCATTTGAACAAAGCTTTGTTTGCCAAGCTGGTTCATTTCCGCTTCAGAATACATGGCAATTTGTGTGCGCCCTGTTGGACTCGATTTACACCCAACCAGCGTAGCAGCCACTGAAAGTGAGAGCAATACATGAGATAATTTCATTACGTTTTCCCTAATGTCGTTTAGCGCTGTTTAACAAATATTGATTTTGCAATATTTACCATCACAAAGCCCTGAATTGGTAAGGTAATTTATTTTTAACAATAAACCTACAATTTAGCAAAGCGCTTAATCGGATCTGTTGTATCAAACCAAGTATTTTACACGTAAAATAGGGTTCCCCGATACCCTGAATAAGTATTTCTGTGACTGAAAAAACGTTATCTAAATCCATCTTACCCCTGCTATCGGCGCTCGTCGCAACAACGCCATTAGCAATTGACCTGTACTTACCTGCTTTTGTTGCAATATCAAGCTACTTCAACACCGATATGGCGCAAGTCCAACTCTCTTTAAGTAGTTATTTAGCCGGCTATGCCATAGGCATGATGTTATTTGGGCCGCTAATAGATCAAAAAGGCAGGCGTTTGTTCGCGCTCTTTGGCTTGCTAGGCTTTGGCTTATGCTCTTTTTTACTTACCGTAACACAGTCTATTGATACCTTTATTGTTTTACGCTTTGCGCAAGCATTTTTTGGCTCTGCGGTCACTGTCGTTGTACCTGGTATTATTCGCTATATGTATCAAGAAAATACTGCGAAAGGCATGTCTTACGTGTCGATGATTATGATGTTAGCTCCCCTGCTCGCACCAAGTATCGGCAGTGTGTTAATGATCACTTGGCATTGGCACGCGATATTTTATGCATTGACGATTTATGCTAGCGTGCTCTTTGTATTAGCTTATTTTTATTTGCGAGAAGTGCCTATTCACCCGAGTAAAATTAAAGGTTTGGCGCTATTTTTTTCAAACTACCGTATTGTGCTTACAAACAAAAAAGCACGATTTGATATTGTTATTTCCATGCTCGCCTCGTTCGCATTCTTTTGCTTTTTAACCAAAGTATCAGCAATTTATATGGCACACTTTAAGGTGAGTGAAACCCTATTTGGGGTGTTATTTGCATTCAATGTATTGGCGTTGATGTTAGGTAACTTTATTAATACCCGGCTAGTACCTAAATTTGGCTCACGTAAAATGCTCAATATTGGCTTAGCCATTAGTTTTATTGCGGTAACGTGCCTTATTTTAGTCAGTGTATTTACGCACAATGTATATTTGGTTGCCGCTTTTATTGCGCCGCTGATGATGAGTTTAGGCATTATGGCAACCAACGCCGACGCGCTGATTTTAATCAATTTCAAGAAGAAGTCTGGAACAGCTACCGCAGTGATAGGTACTTTACGCTTTGGCAGTGGCGCCTTTGCTGGCCCAATGTTAGCGTTTATTCCATTGCCACCAAGCATCGGGTTTGCGGTTGCTATGGCAATGGCAGTAAGCGGTATTTTAATCTGCCAATTAAAGCAGTTAAAGTTCGGCCATTAGTACATTATATTTGCCACAACAGACACAAAAAAAGCTGTAACCAAGGTTACAGCTTTTTTGCATTCTTAAGCGCTATTATTCAGCTGCTTTAGACACCATTACCATTGCTGGACGAAGTAAACGACCATTTAATAGGTAACCTTTTTGCATTACTGCAATAACAGTGTTTGGTGCAACATCAGCAGATGGCTGAATTGACATTGCTTGATGGAATTCAGGGTTAAACGTTTCGCCTTGTGGCGCAACCACTTCAACACCAAACTTTGCTACGGCATCAACAAAGCTTTTTGCCGTCATCTCAACACCTTCGATAACCGGCTTAATGTGTTCGTTTTCTTTGTCAGCAAACTCAATCGCACGCTCTAAGTTATCAAGCACAGGTAGTAGTTCATTGGCGAATTTTTCAAGGGCAAACTTGTGCGCTTTTTCAACATCTTGCGCTGTGCGACGACGCATGTTTTCAACTTCTGCGGCAGCACGTACTACACTGTCTTTTTGCTCTTCAATTGTTTGCTTCGCTGCTTCAAGCTCTGCATTTAATACTGCAATTTCCGCTTCTGCGCTTAGCTCTTCACCACCTTGTAGCTCTTCTGCTACTTGGTCAAGGGTTTCCTGTACTTCTGCTTCTTGCTCTGGCTGATTATTTTGCTCAGACATTGATACTCTCCGAAATCTTACAACTGATGCTAATTATGGGGATTGATAAACGCCTTTCAAGAGCTAATAGCGCAATTAATCGATATTTCGTTGATAATTGCTTCAATTTTCGCCGACTTTGGGCAGAGCACACATAAACGGCCTTGGTATATCTCTTGTGAAAAGTACGGCACGCTCAGTAATAAATAGTCTTCCAATGCACCAAACGGCAAGTTGTCGTGGTACATAACCGACATACCCATTTTCATCGCTAATTTTTGTTCTACATAATCTAAAAATGGCGCGCCAATTTGATTTAACTGCTCGCTAGACAGTGCACCAAATAAATAGTGACTGCCAATCACAATGCTACTATCTACATGCAGTTTTTCAGCGAGCGCTTTAATCCACATACCCAGTGAACCATGACAAAACATTGGTGCACTTTGGCGCATCGCCGCCATGCGGCGTAACCCTTCGGCCAAGTTATGCCCTGCAAAAACAGTATTTAACCACGCATTAAATTGATTGCGTAATGCATCGTTTGCTTCGCGAGGCTTGGTAATCTGAATGTTTTGGCTATTACCGTCCCTGTCGAATAATAAAATAAGCCAGTTTTCAAAACTAAAATCGAGCACTTCTGCACGATAAATATGTTGCTGCATCGCCTCTGGCAAACTCACCAACACACACAGTTTATATTGTTGGCTTAAACGATGTGAAAATTCGCTAAGACTTTGCGCACTTGGCTGCCAATAGTCTGCAATATCAGAAAGTTGAAAAAATTCATCAAACCAATAGCTAAAACCTAGCTCTGTAGGTACACGTCCCGAAGAGGTGTGAGGCGCATACAATAGCCCCGACTTTTCCATACGCGCCATTGCATTGCGTACTGTCGCACTGCAAATATTAATTTGTTTCTGCTTTACCACATGGCTTGATGCAACTGGCGTACCTTCACCATTGCAATATAAGTCCATAACGGCAGAAAAAATGAGTTGATCACGGGCGCTTAATTTCATGATTATTATTTATGGCCTGATGATTAAAAATCAAGATATACTGTAGGCAAGACTTTATCAGTGACGATTTTATGGCACAAGTATTTAATAACATAGGATTGATTGGCAAACCGAACCATGAAGGCGCGGCTGTAACACTTGCCAAACTGCATACCTTTTTAACGGCTCTCGGTTATCAAGTTTACGTTGAAAGCCGCGTCGCTGAACCCATTGTTGATGAAGAGTATTCAGCGTCGTTAGTTGAAATTGGCCGTAACTGTGATTTAGCGATTGTGGTTGGTGGTGACGGTAATATGCTAGGCGCTGCTCGTGTACTGGCTCGCTTTGATATTGCGGTTATCGGCGTAAATAGAGGTAATCTCGGTTTTCTTACTGACCTTGATCCCGATAATTTTGAGCGTGAGCTTGAGCAAGTACTGGCTGGTAAATTTAGTGAAGAAAAACGCTTCTTGCTGGAAGTGGAAATCTATCGCCATGAAGTGCTAAAAAGCTCAAATACGGCGGTTAACGAAGCCGTGCTGCATGCCAATAAAGTTGCACACATGATTGAGTTTGAAGCCTTTATTGATAGAGAGTTTGTATTCTCGCAAAAATCTGATGGCCTTATTGTGTCAACGCCAACAGGCTCTACAGCCTATAGTCTTTCTGGCGGCGGGCCCATTTTAAACCCAAAACTCAACGCCATTTCATTGGTGCCTATGTTTCCGCACACACTAACAAGCCGCCCACTCGTGGTGGATGCAAATAGTGAAGTAAAACTGGCATTGAGCCCAGCAAATGATGTGGACTTACAAGTGAGTTGTGATAGCCATGTTGTGTTAGCGGTATTGCCAGGTGATGAAATTGTAATCAAACGAAGTGAACAACAGTTGCGCATGGTACATCCAAGCAAATATTCGTATTACAATGTACTGCGCCAAAAGTTAAACTGGGGCAGCCGTTTATATTAATCAACCTAAAATCAAAATAACAAATTAAGTTCTAGCGGACACTAAGGCATTACATCGTTAAATGTGAGTACACTAGCCCTATTTTATCGCACAAATTTGTCTTGTACTCGGAAAACCGATAAAACTAGAACGCACAAGAACATTATTGCTAAGTGTGTTACGCAATTTACTTAGTCAGATTCAGAGTAATCAATTGAAAGGAAAGAAAAAGTGGGGTTTGTAGTATTTTTAACCACCGTTTTATTAATTGTACTGTTAACGACATTTTTAGTCATAGATAACAACCGAAAAAAAGCATTAGCACTTGAAAAACAACAACAAAGCGAACGTATCGACGTTGTTAGCTCTCGTTACAGCAAAATAGTGCAAAGCTATGGCAAATCACGCATTGTAAAACCAAAAGACATTAGTGGGTTATCGCAAATCAACAACAATTATTTTGTAATGCAACGTAAAACTGATGAAACCATTACCCACTATGAACAAGTCATCGGTAACCTAACTGACTTACTCGAAAATGAGCTGTTAAAGTTTGAATCGGCAGACGATAAACTAACGTTAAGCAAACAAATTTACGCCTTTGTTGAACAATTACCGACATCTGGCCACCAATTCAACAGTGATTTTTATTGGCATCAATTGCCTTCATTAAGCCAACAAGTGATAACGCCAACACTTGAATCTACCGATGAACACGTTGAGCCGGAACTTCACGAAGAAAACGTTTAATTTGATCTGCGCTAAAGGCTAAATACAAGCCATTAGCGCAATCTCTTTTCAACACTTCTGCTTACTCCTTTTTTCTTCCGCAACAAAATATCTTCATTTTTAACTTGCCTATTTTTTATTTACTGTATAAATTACCAGTTAATGTACTGTATGGATAATCAGTTATGTTAGCATCATTACAAGTAACAAATTTTGCAATTGTTGAACACCTTGATATTGAATGGCACCAAGGTATGACAACTATCACAGGTGAAACTGGCGCAGGTAAATCAATCGCTATTGATGCCCTATCGCTATGTTTAGGCGAACGTGCCGAAGCCAGCATGGTGCGTGAAGGCGCCGATAAAGCCCAAGTTTCGGCGGTGTTTGATATTCAGAACTTACCTGCTGCACAACACTTTATTAGTGAACATGAATTAGGTGATAGTAGCGAATGCATTATTCGCCGTGTAGTATCGGCAAACGGCCGCAGTAAAGCCTATATAAATGGCGTAATGGTGCCAGCAGGCCAGTTAAAATCTCTCGGCAGCCTGCTTATTTCAATTCACGGCCAACACGCGCACCAACAGCTCAATAAAACCGGTTATCAATTGTCGGTAGTTGATAGCTTTGCGGGACACGTTGATCTTGTGAACGACGTTAAAACAGCATACAACGCACTGCAATCACTTGAAAAAGAAAAGGCGACGCTAAGTCAGTCACTACAACAAGCAGCAGCCGAAAAGCAATTGCTCGAGTATCAAGTGGCTGAGTTAGATGAGTTTTCACTTGAGCACGGAGAGTTTGAAGAAATTGAACAGCAACATAAGCTGCTAAGTAACGCAAATTCGTTGCTTGAAGGTACACAAAAAGAGCTACAAATTATTTATCAACAAGATAATTATAATGCGTACTCTATGGTGCAATCGAGCGCAAACCAAATTGCTGAGTTAGCAAGTTTAGATAAAAAATTGGCACCAATCGCCGACTTGTTATTTGAGGCAGGTATCAGTTTAGAAGAAGCTGCGCGCGAACTTAGCCATTATCAAGACAGCATTGAGATGGACCCTGCGCAGTTATCAGAACTCGATGACCGTATCGCACGCGCACTTGATTTGGCTAGAAAACACGATATTTCACCTGAAGCAATCCCAGATTTACACGCTGAGCTAAAGCAAAGTCTTGCCAACATTGAGCAAAGTGACGAACGTCTCGCCGCACTAGAAATCGAAATCGCCGAAGCTAAAGCACATTATGTGACTGTCGCAACACGCCTTTCGCAAAGCCGAAAAGTCGCAGCAGATGAACTATCAAAGCAAGTTACTGAATCACTAGTGATGTTATCAATGGAAAACGCAAAGTTTGCCATTGTGGTTGAGCAACAAGAGATAACCAGTAGCAAAGGCCTAGACAGCATAGATTTTCAAGTAGCTGCTAACACAGGCCAACGTTTACAACCGCTTGTGAAAGTAGCCTCGGGTGGTGAGCTATCACGTATTAGTCTTGCCATTGAAGTTATCATTGCAGATAAAATGACTACGCCAACCTTAATTTTTGATGAAGTTGATGTTGGTATTTCTGGCCCGACTGCATCAGCAGTTGGCAAATTATTGCGCCAATTAGGCAACAGTACACAGGTAATTTGTGTAACCCACTTACCGCAAGTAGCATCAAGTGGCCATAATCAATTTTTTGTCAGTAAAAGCGATGATGGCACCCACACGCATACCCATATGTCGGTACTCGATAACTCGGGACGAATTGATGAAATTGCACGCTTATTAGGTGGCACGAATATTAGTGAAATTACCCGTACTAATGCCTCAGAATTACTGTCGCAATATCATTAAGCAAAAAACATAAATACAAAAAGGTGGGCATTTGCCCACCTTTTTTAATGTTATAAGCTGCCTTAAATGTTTAACCACATTCAGGCTATACAGCACTAAACTTCGAGATAATCCATAATGCCTTCTGCTGCGTTGCGGCCCTCATAAATAGCGGTAACCACTAAATCAGAACCTCTTACTGCATCGCCACCAGCAAAGATTTTAGGGTTAGATGTTTGATGCGTATATGCGCCTTGCTCAGGTGCCACAATACGGCCCCATTTATCAAGCTCTACATCAAACTCACTTAACCACGGCATTGCATGAGGCTGAAAACCAAACGCCATAATCACCGCATCGGCTGGCACAACATGCTCAGAACCTGCTACTTCCTCTGCACGACGGCGGCCATTTTCATCGGCCTCGCCAAGCTGCGTTTTAACCATTTTTACGCCTGTTACTTTGCCACTGTCATTAAGTACAACCCCTTTTGGTTGTACATTAAACATAAACTCAACGCCCTCTTCTTTGGCATTTTTTACTTCACGTACTGAGCCTGGCATATTGGCTTCATCACGACGATAAGCACACACAACGCTACTAGCATTTTGACGAATTGAGGTACGCACACAGTCCATTGCTGTATCACCACCACCTAACACAACGACGCGTTTGCCTTGCATATTGATGTAAGATTCTGGTGTTTCGTCGTAACCCATTTGAAAATTGGTATTAGCAATTAAAAATGGCAATGCATCAAACACACCATCAGCATCTTCGTTTTCAAGACCTGCACGCATATTTTGATAAGTGCCCACTGCTAAAAATACCGCGTCGTATTCATCAATAATGGTTTGTAGTGCAATGTCTTTACCGACCTCGGTATTTAACACAAATTCAACGCCCATCCCCTTGAAAATTTCACGGCGGTTTTCCATTACCGATTTTTCTAATTTAAACGATGGGATACCGAAGGTCAGTAAACCACCAATTTCAGGATGACGGTCAAACACCACAGGTTTTACACCATTACGCGCTAGAATATCAGCGCAACCTAAGCCTGCTGGCCCCGCACCGATAATAGCAACTTTCTTATCGCTCCAAACCACGTGCGACATATCTGGCTTCCAGCCCATCGCAAAGGCCGTATCAGAAATATATTTTTCGATATTACCTATGGTGACCGCACCGAACTCCTCGTTGAGTGTACAGGCGCCTTCACACAATCGGTCTTGTGGGCATACGCGTCCACATACTTCGGGTAAACTATTAGTTCGATGCGACAATTCAGCCGCTTCGATAACTTTGCCGGCTTTGATCAGTTTTAACCATTGCGGAATGTAGTTGTGCACAGGACACTTCCATTCACAATATGGATTACCACAGTCAAGGCAACGATCGGCTTGCGAATCAACTTGTTTCGCAGAAAACGGTTCGTAGATTTCAACAAACTGTTTTTTACGTGACGAAATAGGCTTTTTGCGCGGGTCGACACGCTGCACATCGATAAATTGATATACGTTTTGTGACATGGTACTTCTCCTATTGCGCCTGTATTCTTAATTCAGCACTTGAACGTGCTCTATGACCAAGCAAACCTTTCACATCACTCGATTTAGGCTTAACCAATCTAAATTGCGCAATGTATGACTCAAAATCAGCAAGAATTTGCTCTGCGCGATTTGATTGTGTTGCTTCTAAATGCTCGCCAATTAAGCCGCGTAAATGTTCGTGATGAATATTCAAATCTGTAAGCTCTACTAACTCGACCAACTCTGTATTGATGCGTTTATCAAAGTCGCCTTTTTCATCAAGTACGTAAGCAAAACCACCTGTCATACCCGCGCCAAAGTTAATACCAGTATCGCCAAGCACGCACACAATACCGCCAGTCATATATTCACAGCCGTTATCACCGAGTCCCTCTACTACCGCAATCGCACCCGAGTTACGTACCGCAAAGCGCTCACCCGCTCTGCCTGCAGCAAATAATTTACCGCCAGTTGCACCATACAAACAGGTATTACCTGCAATTGTTGCATGATGTGATTTAAACGATGAACCAAGCGGCGGACGTACGGTAATTTTACCGCCAGCCATGCCTTTACCGACATAATCGTTAGCATCACCAGTTACATGCAGTTCAAGACCGCCCGCATTCCAAACACCCAGTGATTGGCCTGCAGTACCTTGCAATTCGATAATAATCGGATCGGCCGCTAACCCCTGATTTCCGTGAAGGTCTGCAATATAGCCAGATAACAACGCACCAACTGAACGATCGGTATTTTGAATAGGAGATCGCAATTTAATAGACGTTTTGCTCTCAATTGCCTCTTTTGCTTGAGCCAACAAACTTTCATTAAGTTTGCCTTCGTAGTGCGATGTATTTGGCGCACTGCAATATAAGGTTTCACCACTCTTATTATTTGGCTTTGCAATAACAGGCGATAAATCGAGCTTGCTTTGCTTTGCCGTTGTGCCTTCAAGCACTTCAAGTAGATCGGTTCGGCCAATTAAATCAACTAATTTAGTTACCCCTAAGCTCGCCATAATTTCGCGCGCTTCTTCAGCAATAAACTTAAAGTAGTTCATCGCCATTTCTGGTAAACCGTGATAATGCTTCGCTCGCAGTGTTTCGTCTTGCGTTGCAACACCTGTTGCACAGTTGTTTAAATGACAAATTCGCAGGTATTTACAGCCAAGTGCAACCATAGGGCCGGTGCCAAAACCAAAGCTTTCTGCACCTAAAATAGCCGCTTTAATAATATCTAAACCTGTTTTTAAACCACCATCAGTTTGCAAACGAATACGGTGACGTAAACCATTTTCAACCAGTGCCTGTTGCGTTTCTGCAAGGCCAAGTTCCCAAGGACAACCCGCATACTTAACAGAGGTTAATGGTGAAGCGCCCGTACCACCATCGTAACCAGCGATGGTAATAAGATCGGCGTAAGCTTTAGCAACACCAGTAGCAATTGTGCCTACGCCCGGTTCAGATACTAGCTTCACTGAAATCATGGCATCTGGGTTTACTTGCTTTAAGTCAAAAATAAGCTGGGCTAAATCTTCGATTGAATAAATATCATGATGCGGTGGTGGCGAAATTAATGTTACGCCAGGTACTGAATAGCGTAGCTTAGCAATGTACGGTGTCACTTTTTCACCCGGTAACTGCCCGCCTTCACCAGGTTTTGCACCCTGAGCCACTTTTATCTGAATAACATCCGCATTTTTTAGATAGTGCGGCGTTACACCAAATCTACCCGATGCAACTTGCTTAATGCGCGAGTTCTTCTCGGTGCCGTATCGAGCTACATCTTCACCGCCTTCACCTGAATTTGAACAGCCACCTAAGCGGTTCATGGCAATCGCTAGCGCTTCATGTGCTTCAGGCGATAACGCACCAATACTCATTGCCGCTGAGTCAAAGCGCTTGTAGAGTTCAGTTGCATCTTCCACTTCACTCACATCAATCGCCGTTTGCCCTGTTTTCAGTTTTAACAGGTCACGAATATTAGTGACTGGACGAGTGTTTACTAAATCCGCATATTTTTGATAATCCTGATAATTACCTGAGCGCACGGCTACTTGTAATGTTTGGATAACATCAGGATTGTACGCGTGATACTCGCCGTTATGTACATATTTTAATAAACCACCATGGTCGAGCGGCTTGCGTTTAATCCATGCTTTACGCGATAAATTAATAAGATCTTGGTGGAAGTCGTTAAAGTCTGCACCTTGAATACGCGAAACAACACCTGAGAAACATAAGTCTACAACTTCATCGCTTAACCCTACTGCTTCGAAAAGCATTGAACAACGGTAGCTAGCAACGGTACTAATGCCCATTTTAGACATTATTTTGTAGAGACCTTTATTAATTGCATTACGATACGCCAAGGTCACATCGCGATACGATTTTTCGATGATGCCGGTGTCTACCATTTGTGTTAGCGTTTCATATGCTAAATATGGGTAGATAGCGGTAGCGCCAAAGCCGAGCAATACTGCAAATTGATGTGGGTCACGACAGCTGGCTGTTTCAATAATAATGTTAGTATCACAGCGTAAGTTCTTACTCACTAAACGACGTTGCACCGCACCCACCGCCATCGCAGCAGGGATCGGTAAGGTGTCAGGCGTTAAACCCTTATCGCTTAATACAATCAATACCGTACCTTGACGCGCTAACTCTTCCGCTTGGTCACATACGTTTTCAATTGCCGATAACAAAGAGTCATCTTTATCATAATTAATCGACAATGAGGCAAATGAATAATGCGCCTGATCTGCAGAGAGCAACTGGCTCATATCAGAGTAAGTCAATACTGGCGATGAAAACTGCAAGCGTTTTGCGTGGCCTGTTGTCTCGTTAAATACGTTTTGTTCACGACCAATACAGGTAGCCAGTGACATAACATGATTTTCACGTAATGGGTCGATTGGCGGGTTAGTCACCTGCGCAAACTTTTGACGGAAATAGTCATACACTAAACGTGATTGTGACGACAGCACAGCAAATGGCGTGTCATCGCCCATTGACCCCGTTGCTTCTTGGCCTGAGTTACCCATTGGGCGAATAACTTGGTCAAGTTCTTCATTACTGTAAGCAAACTGCTTGTGGTAAATCGCCAGCATATCATCGTCGTATTCACGTTGACCGATAAGGTCTTGCTCGTCAATTTCCTCTAATGGTACTAAACGTTTCACGTTATCAGTTAACCACTGCTTATAGGTATGACGCTTTTTCAAATCTTCGTCGATTTCGCACGATTGCCATACTTTGCCATGCAATGTATCAATAACGAGTAATTCACCCGGCCCAACACGGCCTTTTTCTTTAACCTCGTCAGCAGAGTAATCCCAAATACCAACTTCTGACGCTAAAGTAATATGATTGTCTTTAGTAATTACATAACGCGCAGGACGTAACCCGTTTCGGTCTAAGTTACACGCAGCAAATCGGCCATCCGACATTACTAACCCTGCAGGACCATCCCAAGGCTCCATGTGCATTGAGTTGAAATCATAAAAGGCACGTAGGTCTTCATCCATCGCTCGGTTTTTCTGCCATGCAGGTGGCACTAGCATGCGCATCGCTCGGAAAATATCCATACCACCCGCTAAGAATAGCTCTAGCATATTATCTAAGCTTGAGCTATCTGAGCCCGATTCATTTACAAAAGGTGCCGCGCTTTGTAAGTCAGGCAGTAATGGTGACGAAAACTTATATGCGCGCGCTCTTGCCCACTGGCGGTTACCTTCGATAGTGTTAATTTCACCGTTGTGTGCAAGGTATCTAAATGGTTGTGCCAACGGCCAGCGCGGTTGCGTATTGGTAGAAAAACGTTGGTGGAAAACGCAGATAGCAGATTCCATACGCATATCGGCTAGATCAAGGTAGAAATTCGGCAAATCTGCCGGCATCATTAAGCCTTTATACACCGATACTAAGCCCGATAGGCTCGCAATATAAAAATGATCATCGTTAATTTGTTTTTCTATGCGACGTCGTGCGATATACAAACGGCGTTCTAAATCTTTTGGACGCCAGCCTTCTGGCGCTGAAATAAAGACCTGTTGAAAATTCGGTAATTGTTCTAGCGCAATCGGTCCTAGACTTGCTGGATTAACGGGCACATCGCGCCAACCAACCAGTTTTAGCGTTTCTTTTTCTAGTTCTTCACTAATAATCTGTTTGTTGTGCTCAGCGATAACCGGATCAGGACTTAGGAATAACATACCAACAGCGTAGTTTTTACCTAAGTGCCAATCGTTTTCAGCGGCAACAGCACGGAAGAAACCGTCTGGTTTTTGCAATAACAACCCACAGCCATCGCCGGTTTTACCATCTGCTGCAATACCACCGCGGTGTTGCATTCGATCTAACCCAGTGATCGCTGTGCGAACTAATTTGTGACTCGGCTGACCTTCAATGTGCGCGATAAGGCCAAAACCGCAATTATCTTTTTCTAATCTCGAGTCATATAACATGTTGGACTCCTCCCTTGCTACAGCTCAAGTGAACAAAACAGTTGTGATTGACGGAAGTATTGGCATGACCGTATCGAAGTTTTATGACAGTTCGATAAGTAATAGCGATTTTGTTAACGCGAAACAAAGGTTGCTAATGTTGGTACGTGCCGTGTGTTCACTTGCGCGATTCTCAAAACTAACCAAGATATTGCTTGGAGTCAACCAAATTGTGAATACATATTCAGGTTATTGAATATTTTTCACTTATACATAAATTCAACAAATTTGCCGATAAAAGCCTCTAAACTGGGGTTATCTTGGTTATAGGATCTTATTGACACCGGTATCATATTAACACCATGTAAATAAAAACAACTCTCAATTGTAGTTTACGTAAACGTAAACTATTCATGATTTTGAATATTTATTCATGGTAATACCAATTAACCGAAAGCCCACTTTTTAAACTCGAATTATCTTGTACATCAGGCAGGACGCTAGTTTGCGGGCGAACACTTTCCAGCGGTTTGTTGAATGGTTTTAATCGTTCCGGCTTGCTCAAACTCTGATAGCTTGGCATTAATTTTAACTTGCAGCGATTGCCACATTGCGTTGCGTTTACTTATAGCATAGTAAAAATCATTATATTGAAAGGCGGGTTCAATGAATTTAATTTGATTTTTGTCACCTTGCTCGTCGTGATTTAATAGGTAATCGACCACATTGGGATCAGCAACAATGTAATCTACCCGACTCGCCAATAAGAGTTTTAGGTTTTGTTGATCATCGCGCGCTTGAATTGCATTAAAAAAGCCAAGATCAAGGTGCTTATCAAACTCAGGGGTATTTTGATACCCTCTTACAACGCCAATTCGTGCCCCTTGGATTGACTGAAAAGTGCCATCGTACTTTGCTTTATAATTTTCACGGCTCATTAGCCCAATTAAGCCGCCTGCGTAAGGAGTCGATAATGCTAAGTTGTTGCGTCTAAAACTATTAGCTATTACATCACTGGGGGCGGTCACTTCTATAAAGTATTCTGGAAACAAAATATCAGCCTGCCCTAATTCAGCCATGCGTACCGAGCGAGCCCAAGGAAAAAACTCGACACTAATACCAAACCCAAGTTCATTAAATAGCGCAGCGGTAAGTGTGAATACCCAACCTTTGTCACATAAATCACGGTCAATGTATGGCGGCCAATCAAGCGTTACTAAACTTAATTGCTTTGGTAATTCACGGGCTATTTCAAAACGGTTGGCAGAGGGCTGATTAACGGTGATCGTTTTAGTTTGTTGCTGATGTTGATATGAAAGTTCAAATGATTTTGCAACGCTCTCTAAACTCAATAAAAACAGCGTAACAACGAGAGGAATATAATAAGTTTGAAAAGTCATACTAAGCTTAAAACATCATACTAATGATTTAAGCTTAGCAAAAATACCACAAAATCAATTACTACTTAACGTAATATTATTCTGCTTCTTTATTTTTAGCGGCAACTTCAGTGATTAAAGGTTGTAGTTCACCACGTTGGAACATTTCAACAATAATGTCACAACCACCAATTAGCTCACCTTCAACCCATAATTGTGGGAACGTAGGCCAGTTTGCATAAGCTGGTAACTCTGCACGGATATCAGGGTTTTGAAGAATATCAACGTACGCAAATTGCTCACCACATGCCATTAAAGCTTGTGACGCTTGAGATGAAAAACCACAGCTCGGTAATTTTGGAGAGCCCTTCATATAAAGTAGAATTGAGTTTTCTGCGATCTGTTGCTTAATCTTGTCTAACGTTTCCATTTACTACCTCGACACCTTTTGGCGTAATTTATCTTTGTTTAGCAATTCAACCGAGTGATTTACTCGCCTTATTTGGCACACTAGCGCAGTTTCATTGTCGATTATTACTCTTTTTCAACATGCCAATAGGCCTATTCGCACTATTGGCAGGCATTTGACCATGCACATCTCACACACTAAATTATCAATTACATCGGTTAAAACGAGCCGATAATCGCGCGTTAGGCCTTAGCTCAAATACCTAGCTGAAAAAATATCAACAAAGTTAAATGCACCCTATCACAATAGGTGAATTTTCTTTAAGTTAATACTATGCTAGACGCGTTGAATAACAGTTAAAATGTAACTAACTGTTTATAATATAACCGCAAATTATTTCTAGCATTGCTGTTTATAAAAACTTGAGTAAAATACTCGGGTATAGTTTAACACTTATATTGGACATCTTCATGTAAAATGTTGTCCGCTTTTTTAACGCCAACGGAGAAATAAAATGGCTTTTGAACTACCGTCACTACCATATGCAATCGATGCGCTTGAGCCGCATATCTCAAAAGAAACACTAGAGTTCCACCACGGTAAGCACCACAACACATACGTTGTAAAACTAAATGGTCTAGTAGAAGGCACTGACTTCGAAGGCAAAACTCTTGAAGAAGTAGTATGTAGCTCTGAAGGTGGTGTATTCAACAACGCAGCACAAATCTGGAACCACACGTTCTACTGGAACAGCCTTTCACCAAACGGTGGTGGCGAGCCAACAGGTAAAGTTGCTGAGCTAATCAACGCAAAATGGGGTTCTTTCGCTGAATTCCAAGCTGCTTTCAACGACAAAGCTGTTAACAACTTTGGTTCAAGCTGGACATGGTTAGTACAACTAGCTGACGGCAGCCTAGACATCGTTAACACGTCAAATGCAGCTACGCCACTAACTGAAGCGGGTGTTACGCCAATCATCACTGTTGACCTTTGGGAACACGCTTACTACATCGATTACCGTAACGTGCGTCCTGAATACCTAAACGGTTTCTGGGCACTAGTTAACTGGGAATTTGCAAACGCAAACCTAGCTTAATTCCTATTTTTGTCAGTAAAACGCATGCGTTTTACTGACATTTCCCAGCACTTTTCATAATTCCTCACCGACTATTGCATAATATTCAACGCTCTGAAATATAGTAAAGTTTTTTCTTTAAATATCTTTTATTTATCTCGCACAATCAAAAATCCCGTCTAACCTTATAAATAGTGGCTAGTTTTATTGCTGTTGCAAAATTTCCGGTATTTAGGAGGTCTATATGACAATTTTTGATCATTTCCAATCTCGTTACGAAGCCGCAAAAGAAGAAGAATTTACTATTGCTGAATTTCTCGAGATCTGTAAAGAAGATAAATCCGCCTATGCCAGCTCAGCAGAGCGGTTATTAATGGCGATTGGTCAGCCTGAAATGGTGGATACATCACAAGATCCAACACTCAGTCGTATTTTTTCTAACCGTGTTATTCCGCGCTACCCCGCCTTTAAAGAATTTTATGGCATGGAAGATAGCATCGAACAAATCGTTGCCTACTTAAAGCATGCAGCGCAAGGGCTTGAAGAATGCAAACAGGTACTTTATTTACTAGGCCCTGTAGGTGGTGGTAAGTCATCACTTGCTGAAAAGCTAAAGTACCTAATGCAAAAAGTACCTATTTATTGCCTTAAAGATTCCCCTGTAAATGACCACCCCCTTTGCTTATTCGACCCAGTAGAAGACGGCGATATCCTCGAAAAAGAATATGGTATTAGCAATCGATACATAAAAACAATTATGTCACCGTGGGCCACTAAGCGCCTGCACGAATTCAACGGCGATATTACGAAATTTAAAGTAGTAAAGCGTTACCCATCTATTCTAGACCAAGTTGCTATCGCGAAAACTGAGCCTGGCGATGAGAATAACCAAGACATCAGCGCGCTTGTAGGTAAAGTGGACATTCGCAAGCTTGAACATTTTGCGCAAAGCGATGCCGATGCATACGCCTATTCCGGTGCACTTTGTCACGCTAACCAAGGTTTAATGGAATTTGTTGAGATGTTTAAAGCACCAATTAAAGTGCTTCACCCATTATTAACCGCAACCCAAGAGGGTAACTACAACGGTACCGAAGGTCTCTCAGCCCTGCCCTTCAATGGTATGATTTTGGCTCACTCTAATGAATCAGAATGGCAAACGTTTAAAGGCAATAAAAACAACGAAGCGTTTTTAGACCGTGTTTACATTGTGAAAGTGCCTTATTGCCTGCGTGTTTCTGAAGAAATGAAAATTTACGAGAAACTACTACAACACTCAGAATTAAACGAAGCGCCATGTGCCCCAGGTACACTAGAGACGCTAGCGCAGTTTTCAGTGTTATCACGAATTAAAGAGCCTGAAAATTCAAGTCTTTACTCAAAAATGCGCGTGTACGATGGCGAGAGCTTAAAAGACACCGATCCTAAGGCTAAATCGTTCCAAGAATACAAAGATTACGCCGGTGTTGACGAAGGCATGAACGGCTTATCAACACGTTTTGCCTTTAAGATTTTATCGCGTGTTTTCAACTTTGACCACACTGAGGTGGCAGCCAACCCAGTTCATTTATTCTATGTGCTAGAGCAACAAATTGAGCGCGAGCAATTCCAACAAGAAACCCAAGAGCGCTACCTTGAGTTCTTAAAAGGTTTCTTAATTCCGAAATATGTAGAGTTTATCGGCAAGGAAATTCAAACCGCTTATTTAGAATCCTACTCTGAATATGGCCAAAATATTTTCGACCGTTATGTAACCTATGCCGATTTCTGGATCCAAGATCAGGAGTTCCGCGACCCAGATACAGGCCAATTATTTGATAGAGCTGCACTCAATGCAGAACTAGAGAAAATTGAAAAGCCAGCGGGAATTTCTAATCCAAAAGATTTCCGTAACGAGATCGTAAACTTTGTTTTAAGAGCACGTGCTAACAACAATGGTAAAAACCCTGTTTGGACGAGTTATGAAAAATTAAGAACGGTCATCGAAAAGAAAATGTTCTCAAATACCGAAGATCTACTGCCTGTTATTTCATTCAATGCAAAAACCAGCGCCGAAGATCAACAAAAGCATGAGGACTTTGTTAACCGCATGGTTGAAAAAGGCTATACAGCTAAACAAGTTCGTTTGCTCAGTGAATGGTATTTACGAGTTCGTAAGTCACAGTGAGTTAGTAGTAATTGTAAAGAAGACCTACGGAGGCGTATATGGCACATTTTATTGACCGACGCTTAAACGGGAAAAACAAAAATACGGTTAACCGCCAACGCTTTATTAAGCGTTACAAGCGCCAAATTAAAGAGGCGGTTTCCGATGCGATTGCCAAACGCAGCGTAACTGACGTAGAAACAGGCGAAAGCATTTCGATTCCAAGTCGTGATATGCAGGAGCCTATTTTCCATCAAGGTAAAGGTGGCAAACGCGATATGGTGCATCCAGGCAATGACCAATTCAGTCAAGGGGACAGAATAAAACGCCCCCTTGGCGGACAAGGTCAAGGTGCGGGCGAAGGTGATGCCAGTGACTCTGGAGAAGGCCAAGATGATTTTGTGTTTTCCATTTCAAAAGATGAATACTTAGACTTGCTGTTTGAAGATCTTGCACTGCCAAACTTGAAACAGAATCAACTCAATAAGTTAGTTCAAATGAAAACCCATCGTGCTGGTTACAGTAACGATGGAGTTCCATCAAATATTGATATTGTTCGTTCATTGCAAGGCTCAGTCGCAAGACGTATTGCCATGACTGCAGGCAAAAAACGTCAATTAGCTGAACTTGAGCAAAAACTTGCTGAGCTTACAAAAAACAAAAAGGACAACCAAAGCGAAATTGCCCTGCTTGAAAAAGAAATAGAGCAACTTAAAAATAAAATTGCCACAGTACCGTTTATTGATACCTTTGATTTACGTTTTAGAAACTATGAGAAGCGCCCTGAGCCAAGTTCTAAAGCTGTGATGTTTTGCTTAATGGATGTGTCGGGCTCGATGGACCAAGCAACCAAAGAAACCGCAAAACGGTTTTATATTTTGCTTTATTTATTTTTAACCCGTACCTACAAGGACATCGAAGTTGTTTACATTCGTCACCATACCCAAGCGAAAGAAGTCGATGAGCACGAGTTTTTCTATTCGCAAGAAACGGGGGGCACAATCGTATCAAGCGCATTAAAGCTCATGGACGAAATAATCAAAGAGCGCTATGACTCTGAGCAGTGGAATATTTATGCTGCGCAAGCATCTGATGGTGATAATTGGGCTGATGATTCGCCACAATGCAGTGACTGGCTCACCAATAAAATTCTGCCTGTTACGCGCTATTACGCTTATATCGAAATTACCACCCGAGCACATCAAAGCTTATGGCGTGAATATCAAGTGCTCGCCGATACCCATGAAAACTTCGCCATTCAACACATTAAATCTGTGGAAGACATTTACCCTATATTCAGAGAGTTATTTAAAAAAGATACCACCGCAGATGTAGCTTAATTTTCAAGGACTAGTTATGAGTAAAAAAGTACTAAGCGATGGTCCTGATTGGACATTCGATTTACTCGGAGAATACCAAACCGAGATTGCTAGGGTTGCTGAGATTTACCGCCTCGATACTTACCCTAATCAGATTGAAGTAATTACCGCAGAGCAAATGATGGATGCCTACTCCAGTGTTGGTATGCCTATTGGCTATAGTCATTGGTCTTTTGGCAAAAAATTTATTCAAACAGAGCAAAATTACAAACGTGGTGCAATGGGGCTTGCCTACGAAATTGTAATCAATTCAGATCCGTGCATTGCATACCTAATGGAAGAAAACACCATGCCGATGCAAGCGCTTGTTATGGCACATGCCTGCTATGGGCATAACTCATTTTTTAAAGGTAATTACCTATTTAAAACCTGGACCGATGCAAGCTCTATAATTGATTATTTACTGTTTGCTAAGAATTACATTGCCGAATGTGAACAAAAGTACGGCGTTGAAGAAGTAGAAAAGCTTCTCGATTCGTGCCATGCATTAATGAATTATGGTGTAGACCGCTACAAACGACCTCAACAAATATCCCTTTTTGAAGAACAAAAAAGACAAAAAGAACGCGAGGATTACTTACAATCTCAAGTTAATGAATTGTGGAAAACCATTCCCTCACATCAAAGCGAAGCTGAAACACAAGCCGCACGCTTTCCCAGTGAGCCACAAGAGAATATTCTTTATTTTATTGAAAAACGAGCACCATTACTCGAAATTTGGCAACGCGAAATAATTCGTATTGTGCGCAAAATTTCGCAATATTTTTACCCACAAAAGCAAACTCAAGTAATGAATGAAGGTTGGGCTACATTTTGGCACTACACCTTGCTTAATCACTTGTACGATGAAGGAAAGTTAAGTGACGCCTTTATGTTAGAAGTGCTGCAATCCCATACTAATGTTGTGTATCAGCCGCCTTACAACTCGCCCTACTATTCTGGCATTAACCCCTATGCCCTCGGTTTTAATATGATGGTGGATATTCGTCGTATATGTGAAAACCCAACAGATGAAGACAAACGGTGGTTTCCTGAAATCGCTGGCAGTAACTGGCTCGATACTTTGCATTTTGCGATGGAAAATTTCAAAGATGAAAGCTTTATCAGTCAATTTTTATCGCCTAAGTTAATGCGCGACTTCAAGTTTTTCTCTATTTTAGATAACGAGAAAGAAAGCCACTTAGAAGTCAGTGCTATTCACAATGAATCCGGTTACCACGCCATTCGTCAGGCACTCTCTGAGCAATATAACCTAAGTAATTTGGAACCCAACATTCAAGTGTTCAATGTTAATGTTCGAGGTGACCGTGCGCTTACACTGCGTTATACGCCACACAACGATATACCGCTTGCGAACACTAAAGACCAAGTGATTAAACATTTATATCGTTTATGGGGGTTTGACGTGATTTTAGAGCAAGAAGATGCAAACGGTGAAATAACAGAAATTGCCCGTTGTCCGCTCTCAACTGCGGATAGTATTTAAAGCGACTGTGTGAACAAGTAACCCATCGTCGCGACCTAAATTAGGCAAAATCAAACCAAATTAGGTTACATCTCAATAAATTTAAAAAGGCTTTTAACAAGCCTTTTTTAATTTCTTATAACCATGCTATTTCAGTTGTTGATATAGCTAAACACACCAAAAGCCAAGCAAAAAATTCGACCCTGAGCTATCTAATTTTCAACTCTCAACACACTTAATAATGCATTTGCTTCGTTAACATACTCACGCAGTTATAAAACCTATATCATAGGCTATAAGTATTTAGTTAAATCAATCTCATCAATTTGTTCTTTTGGCATGTACTTTTGTGCATATTGTTTATACACGCCAGAGCGTAAAAAGAGCTTAAACACTTCAATATCAACATGCTGATCGAGTGACATTTTATGCAAAATATCAATCGCCACACTAAGGGGCTTTGCCTTTTTATACGGTCTATCGGATGCGGTAAGTGCTTCAAATATATCGGCAAGTACCAAAATACGCTCGGGTATTGATAAATCATCCCCTGTTAACTTTCGTGGATACCCCGTTCCTTTGAGTGTTTCATGGTGAGTTGAGGCATAACGTGGCACATTCGATAATTCACATGGGAAAGGCAACGAATCAAGCATTTTAATTGTGCCGATAATGTGCTCATTAATAATAAAACGATCTTCCGCGGTCAGTGTGCCACGACCAATTTTAAGGTTATACAACTCGCCTAAATTCGCTTTATACTCAGGAACTTCAATATTGATACCTAAATGAGGCGCATACTCAACCGCCTGCTCACGTTTGATGATGTGACCTTCTTTATCAGCTAATAATTGCTCGGTAATAGGCAATAATTCATCAGGTTGATCATTTTTTAACTCTTCAAGCGGTGATAATCCTTTTTTATCACTGAAATGGCGCAGCCATGTACGTTTTGCTATTTCTTCTAAGCGGGTTATTTTGTCTTCTTCCATAAATTCGCCACCTTGGTTAATTTTGGCAACAAATTCGTACTCTTCGTAAAGCGCTTGCTGAGTAGCATTTAGCTCAAGTTGTAATTCGCTTTCACGCTCTGGCTGTTGCAGCAACTGCTTATAACAACTAATTTCTGCATCGCGTAATAAAACTTCAAAACGCATTCTTATCTCATGAATACGGTTATAAATACACTCTAACTTAGTACCTTTATCAACAATATGCTCTGGCGTAATTATTTTGCCGCAATCATGTAACCATGCCGCTAATTTGAACTCTCGTTTTTTATCATCGGTATCTAGTTTAAATGCTTTAAAATGAGGTTCATCGCAGTCACTCGCATGATCAACAAGCATAAGGCCTAGCTCTGGTACACGGTTGCAGTGGCCGGCTGTGTAAGGTGATTTATCATCGATTGCTTGCGCTATTAATTTTACAAAAGAATCGAGCAATTCTGCTTGTTTTGCTTCATGTGCTTGAATAGATTCGGCCATTTGATTGAGCGAATCAAACACATCGTCAATTTCTTTAATAAAGCTATGCTCAACGTCAATTGCGTTATATTTTCGTTGTTTTATTTTTGTATTCTCTGCACTTAAACGGCGCATTGCAGCGACAATGGGACTCGCAACAAAATAGGTTAATGGCATTAACAAACATAAAATAATGGTTGTCACTATTATTGATTTAGTGACATAGCTTAGCCCCTCTGAATACGCGAGCTTAGTGGGGATCAGCAAGGCTAAGTAATTTTGTTCTTCTGTACCAAGCGTTGTAGGTGCGATAAAAAGTAAATAGTCGGTATTTTCAATTTCGATAACTTGTAAGCGATTGTGGTTAGCATTGTCTTTTGACAGAGTAATTAATTGCTTATAAGGCACAACCCTTGAGGCATCCACGGCCTTAGCGCTTCGGTCAAACGTTAGCCACTGCTCAGATAAATAAGCAAGTTCCTGTTGCGTTACATTTTCAAGTGCAAAGTTTAGCAGTTCAATAATTTTGTTGTCTTTTGCTACCATACGAAGGTGTGTATCAAAACTTAATAAGCTCGCATCAATATTTGTATGAAATTGCAGTCCGTCAATAAAAAACATCTTCGCCGTATAGGCTAGTATCAACTGACTATCAATTGCGGCATCTACCGTGCCATTTTTAACTGCTAACAGTGCCGTTTGTAAATCGGCTACTTCAACAATGGTGATTTCAGGGTAACTGTGTTTTATTGCTGCAACCAGTGACCAGCCTTCAGGAATGGCTAATCGCTTATTATTAAGATCAGAAAGAGATGAAATCGTCTTGTTTTTGGGTAAGGTTGCAAGTGTCAGTGGCAAATTAAGCAAAGGCTTAGAATATACGCCCCACTGTTTATTGCTTAATGTTTGATGCACTGGCTGCAACACATCAATTTTGCCGTTTTGATACAAAGAAACTAACTCAGACCACGTATAACCATTGATAAAATTAATATCTAAGTTAAGTTTTTGCCCGAGTAAAGAGATTAATGTTGGTGTATACCCTTTCGGCATACCTGAAATGGAAAAGTCGACCGGCGCCCAATTTATTTCATTACTAACAGTAAGAGAGCCAACTTCCTTAACTAATGCTTGCTGCTCGCTAGAAAGCGTTAACGGCTCAACATTAAGCGCTGCGTTGTCTTTGCCATTTAAATTGCTGAGCAGTAACTCACCTTGATTATCATAAATATACGCTTCTATGCTATCTGAGTTGCGATTACGCTCAAAGCTGCCATTGAGCTGCTTAGCGATTGTTTGCAATGTTAAGTCAACAGCCACAACATGGTTGGTGCCATGAACAATCTTCGAATAGGTTTGGCCAGAAGCCTGTAAATGATGAAATAGATAAGGTGGGGATTTTACAACACGTTTTGTATTGGCGTTAATAAACCAGTGCCTACTACTTGCATCATAATCACTCTCTTCAACTTTACTGTGTCTTACCTGCAATTTATCGTTAAGGTACTCAGTTTTTCTAACTCTTTGCTCGCCATCGGTATAAATATGTATTTTAACATACCGGTCTTCCATTGCGGCATCGAGCTGTTTCCGGACTTTTTGGTTAGTCTCAAGATTAATCAACTCATAAAAATCGCCATTATCAAATCCATAATAAATAGCGTAAAAATCATTATGGTCAATAAGTAAATCGGTGAGAATTTGGTCTGCTTTGCCAACAAGCGTATGACCTTCAATTAACGATGAATATTTAGCGAGTAATGAGGCGGTATTTTTCGCCGTATCATCCATTTTTGATATTGATAACTCAACTTGCTTGGCTACTTGTTCAGCAAACTGCTGACTGGCGCTTACGGTAATTTGTTTAGAAAAATAATATTGTAAGCCAATAGCAACAGATGCTGTAATCACAGCTATTAGCAAGCATATAAATGCGAGAGTCACACGAAATGTAATTTTAGTACTTGAAAACATCGTCCCTGCCTGTTTTTTATTTAGAGTTTAGGTCTATTTTTAACCAAGTACCAAATACTTATTGTTTGTTTTATATAAATTTTTTATCTTAACTCATGTGCTTTCCTAAATTGCCCTTGGTAGTCAAAAATTCGCTCTACCACTTTATGTTTACCTTTGTCTCGTTTTGCAACCACAAAGTCCGGCACCTTTAGCAATGATTGATGAGTAACGACTGAGTTAGGGTTAGAAAAATCAATTTTACTGGGAACACCCACGCGCAAAAACTGCCGTTTAAAATAAAACGACGCTTTGTCTGACGATAAACTAAAGTATTCGCTCACGTCTGCACCATCTTCATCATGATAAGTCACTTTCAGTCGCTGATTATGTGCTTCTAACTGCATGCCACTGACACGCAATACCAACGCATTTTTTAAATTAAGCGCATCACGTAACTTATCATCAGGATCAACAATAGGTTGATGGCACTGATGACACAGCCTCGCGGCAATATCATTTTGTGCGCCACACTGCTCACATTCTTTATAGCGAAAGCGAAAGTCACACTGCTCGCTATGCCCCTCGTCTTCTAAGATCCCTTGACAACGACGACCAAAATGCTCTATTACTTTGCCATCACTATCGGTTTTGCCCCAAAAGGTGTTAGCAAAACCACAACCGGGGCACAGCACCTGCACGGGTTCGCTGTCACTATTAGGTTTAACGCTGCCAACCTCGGGGTGAAATAAATCAAAGCCATTAGCGGCATAATCAATGACCAAGCATTCGGTTTTACCTTCAGCGAGGCGTAAACCCCGACCAACGATTTGTTGATACAAACTAACCGACTCGGTTGGCCTTAAAATAGCGATAAAATCCACATGCGGTGCATCAAAGCCTGTAGTGAGTACTGATACATTCACCAAATATTTAATGTCTTTTGCTTTAAATCGACGAATAATTGCATCGCGTTCAGCGTTATGGGTATCACCAATCACCAGCGCACTTTGCGTTTTTGGTAAATATTCAATGATCTCTTGTGCGTGTTGAATGGTTGAAGCAAAAATCATCACACCCTGACACGAGTCAGATAGCTCAAGCACCTGATTAATAATCGCTTTAGTTGCACGCTGATTTTCTTGCAGCAGTTGGTTGAGATCACGTTCGCTAAAACGCCCAAACGCATCTTTACTGAGTGAATCAAAGTCATAGTGCGTGATTGCGGCATTGATTAATTTTGGTGGCGTAAGGTATTGATGCTTAATCATATACCTTAATGGCAGTTCATAAATGCAATGTTCAAACGGGGCATTTCCATCTCCCCTTACAAAGCCGTGGTAATGAAAACGATAAATAAAACCAAGTCCTAAACGATACGGTGTAGCGGTTAAACCCAGCACTTTTAACTCAGAGTTCTTCCCTTTTATATGGCTAATCAACTTTTGATATTGTGAATTATCATCGCCAGAGACGCGGTGACATTCATCGATAATTACCAATGAATACTCGTCATTTAGCGCATCAAGGTTTTGCCCAAGTGACTGAACGCTAGCAAAGGTAACCTGGTGTGCAAGCGACTTTTGTTTAAGCCCTGCCGAATAAATACTCGCTTTTAAGCCAAAACTTTCATATTTTTCATGGTTTTGCTCCACAAGCTCTTTAACATGTGTCACCACCAATATTTTTTTACGTGCAAGACGCGCGAGTTCGGCAATTACTAAACTTTTCCCTGACCCTGTGGGTAATACAATAACCGCTGAGTGATTGCTTTTGCGAAAGTGAGCTAAGGTTTTTTCAACCGCTTCTTGCTGATAAGGTCTTAATTGATAGGCCACGTGATACTTGCTTTGATTATCGAGTTAATCTAATTATGCCATTAGGTTTTGCAATCATGAAACCAGCATTTCACCCTTCGCTTTTTAAAAGTACAATAATGGTTTCTTTTATTAGGTTGCAGTGTTACTATAGCGCGCCTTTTTTAGGTGAGAGCTTTGGTCGCGAAGCTTTCAACATACTTTAATTAAAATATTGGAGACATTCATGTCTAACGAATTATACACATTAGATGCAGAAGTACGTTCTGACTTAGGTACTGGTGCGAGCCGCCGCCTACGCCGTGCTGACAAAGTTCCTGCTGTTCTTTACGGTGCAGAAAAAGAAGCTGTATCTCTAACTTTAGCTCACAACAAAGTGATCAAAGCGCAAGAAGATGAAGGTTTCTACAGCCACATCCTTACTTTAAACATTGGCGGTGAAAAAGTTGAAGCTATCCTTAAAGATATCCAACGTCACCCGTTCAAGCCTAAAGTAATGCACTTAGATTTCCAACGCGTTGACGCTAACCACAAGATCCACACTAAGGTTCCTGTACACTTCCTTAACGAAGAAGCTGCAACTAAAGGCGGTAACACTGTTGCTCACCTTGTAACTGAAATCGAAATCACATGTCTTCCAGCACAACTTCCTGAGTTCATCGAAGTTGACGTTGCTGCGTTAGAAGTTGGTGCAACCGTGCACCTTTCTGATATCGCTCTTCCAGCTGGCGTTGTTTCAGTTGAGCTTGCTAAAGGTGCAGATCACGACCAAGCAGTTGTGACTTTAAACGCTCCTAAAGGCGCTGCTTCTGAAGAAGCTTCAGAAGACGCTGCAGAATAATTATTAAGGTGTTAGCACCTTGAATAATATTCAAATGCTTGTGGGCCTGGCTAATCCAGGCCCCGAATACGCAAAAACCCGTCATAATGCTGGTGCATGGTTCATCGAAGAACTTGCCAAACGTTACAACTGCATTCTCAAACACGATTCTAAACATCACGGCCTAGTGGGCAAAGTGATTATCCAAAATCAAGAATTCAAATTATTGATCCCCACTACTTTTATGAACTTAAGTGGTAAAGCGGTCAGTAGTTTAGCCAATTTTTACAAAATTCCTGTCGAAAATATTTTAGTCGCACACGATGAAATGGACCTTGAGCCTGGTATTGCCAAAATTAAAAAAGGCGGTGGACACGGCGGCCATAACGGACTAAAAGACATCATTAGTAAAATGGCAAACCAAAAAGAATTTATGCGTTTGCGAATTGGTATTGGTCACCCAGGTCATAAAGACAAAGTCACTGGCTGGGTACTAGGAAAAGCACCTGCCGCAGATCAAGCTTTAATTGATGATGTGGTGGATGAGGCAGTTCGCTGCATGGAAATACTAGCAAAAGACGGTGTGTTAAAAGCACAAAACAGATTACATACATTTAAACCAGTCGCTTAAGACTGGTTTAACTTAGTTTAAGGTTTATTATTATGGGTTTTAAATGTGGCATCGTTGGTCTACCAAATGTAGGTAAATCAACACTATTTAATGCACTTACGCAGGCTGGTATCGAAGCTGCAAACTTTCCATTTTGTACCATCGAACCAAATACAGGCGTTGTTGCGGTTCCAGATGCACGCCTAGATCAACTAGCTGCTATCGTAAATCCACAAAAAGTACTGGCAACAACAATGGAATTTGTTGATATTGCAGGTCTTGTAAAAGGTGCGTCAAAAGGTGAAGGTTTAGGTAACCAATTCCTCGCAAATATTCGCGAGACTGATGCAATTGGTCACGTTGTACGTTGTTTTGAAAATGAAAACATTGTACACGTTGCAGGTCAAATTGACCCTGCAGACGATATTGACGTTATCAATACTGAACTTGTGCTTGCTGATATGGAAGCGGCTGATCGAGCAGTGCAACGTAACGCTAAAAAAGCAAAAGGCGGCGACAAAGACGCGAAATTCGAACTCGTTGTGCTTGAAAAGGTGAAAGCGCACCTTGATGAAGGCCTTACACTTCGTTCATTAGAGCTTGAAAAAGAAGAAAAAGCAGCAATCCAGTACATCAACTTCTTAACTATTAAGCCGACAATGTACATTGCCAACGTAAATGACGATGGTTTCGAAAATAACCCATTCTTAGATAAAGTGCGTGAGATTGCAGCACAAGAAAATGCGGTAGTTGTACCTGTATGTGCTGAAATCGAAGCTGAGCTTTCAGAATTAGACGACGAAGACAAAAAAGAGTTTATGGATGACTTAGGCTTAGAAGAGCCAGGTTTAAACCGTGTAATTCGCGCGGGCTATGAATTGCTTAACTTACAAACCTACTTCACTGCTGGTGTTAAAGAAGTACGTGCATGGACTATTCCTGTCGGTGCAACGGCGCCGCAAGCTGCAGGTAAAATCCACACTGACTTTGAACGCGGCTTTATTCGTGCTCAAACTATCGGCTTTGATGACTACATTGAGTTCAAAGGCGAATCAGGTGCTAAAGAAGCAGGTAAAATGCGTCAAGAAGGTAAAGATTACATTGTTAAAGATGGCGATGTAATGAACTTCTTATTTAACGTATAAGAAAATAGTGTTTGAAAAGGCTCGCATTTGCGGGCCTTTTTTCTTTCTACTGGCCCATGCTAGGGCGCCAAGACAGCTTTAATACTAAATTCAAGTATTCACCCATCAACGAAGCGTGCTTATCTGAAGCAAACCCCAATTTACCCATTTCACAAATCCAGCTTAATTTGTGCAACTCAATATCAGGTGTGTACTCAAAATAGTAAAGCACCTCAACTTACAAAACCTGTTATTACTGCAATCTAGGGTTTTGCTCAGTATAAGGCTCATTTTCGTGAAGCAAAAGTGCGCCTCTATTACAGATAAACCTATCGCAAAATTGCGCGATAACAATGCTATAAAGACATTCGTTATCCAGATTTGCAATCACTGGCAACCTTACGGTTGATAATAATGCCACTTTGATATTTAGATATGCTTAAAAGTTAATCTAGCAATGTTTCTTAGCGTTGCTATTTTCACTTCTTAACGCAATAAAATACTCAGCATGCGCAAGTAAAAATGAATAAAGGCTTATAAATATTTAAATTCCAGCAGTACCCTTTGTATAATATTTAACTTAAACAACCTTCTGTTTTGCGGTTTTTTGTTCAGTTCGAATAAAAAAAACGCAAACAACTCGGAATATTCATTTTTTTGAAAAAAAGGTGTTGACGGATTTGGGGGTAATCAGCATAATACGCCCCGCATCAGCGATGATGACAACGAACAAAACATGGCTACGTAGCTCAGCTGGTTAGAGCACATCACTCATAATGATGGGGTCCCCTGTTCAAATCAGGGCGTAGCCACCATGTTTTAAAACATGCTACCATAGTTTTGTTTGAGTATGCGAAAGTTGCGGGATTGGCCAACGTTTTGTATTAAACGCTGGATTTAGGTTCCAACATTACTAGAGCAATATGCGGGAGTGGCGGAATTGGTAGACGCGCTGGATTTAGGTTCCAGTATCTTCGGATGTGAGAGTTCAAGTCTCTCCTTCCGCACCATGTTCTGATAGGAACTAAAACTATCTACTACCATTGCTGGAGTATCGCCAAGCGGTAAGGCAGCGGGTTTTGATCCCGCCATTCCCAGGTTCAAATCCTGGTACTCCAGCCATCTCTTCTAGAGATACCCTGTGCGGGAGTGGCGGAATTGGTAGACGCGCTGGATTTAGGTTCCAGTATCTTCGGATGTGAGAGTTCAAGTCTCTCCTTCCGCACCATGTTCTGATAGGAACTAAAACTATCTACTACCATTGCTGGAGTATCGCCAAGCGGTAAGGCAGCGGGTTTTGATCCCGCCATTCCCAGGTTCAAATCCTGGTACTCCAGCCATCTCTTCTAGAGATACCCTGTGCGGGAGTGGCGGAATTGGTAGACGCGCTGGATTTAGGTTCCAGTATCTTCGGATGTGAGAGTTCAAGTCTCTCCTTCCGCACCATGTTCTCGATAAGAACTAAACTAATCGCTTTCTCGAAAGAGTAATCGTTGGAGTATCGCCAAGCGGTAAGGAAGAAGAGAGAAGGTTTTGATCCCTCGCTCGTTCACCACCAGATTCAAATCCTGGGTTCAACATTGATTTGAGATTTTCGTTGGAGTATCGCCAAGCGGTAAGGCAGCGGGTTTTGATCCCGCCATTCCCAGGTTCAAATCCTGGTACTCCAGCCATTGGCTACGTAGCTCAGCTGGTTAGAGCACATCACTCATAATGATGGGGTCCCCTGTTCAAATCAGGGCGTAGCCACCATGTTTTTAAACATGACTACCAAAACAGTTTAACTGTTGAAAAATACCCATGTGCGGGAGTGGCGGAATTGGTAGACGCGCTGGATTTAGGTTCCAGTATCTTCGGATGTGAGAGTTCAAGTCTCTCCTTCCGCACCATTTTTCAATTATTCATCCTCTGTTATCTCTGTTATCTCTGTTATCTCTGTTATCTCTGTTATCTCTGTTATCTCTGTTATCAAAAGCTAACACTATTCTGTTAACTGCCTACAACGTTTACTCCTTACACCATAACGAATCGATTTTAATTAGATTAATACCGTTACACTAAATACCTATTCTTTTGAGATTATGATCATAGGTAACATTAGATGAATGAGCTTTGGGGTAAGCAGGCTTATCTAAACAGGCATTTTATCGCAAGCGAAGATCTAACGATATTCAGTCCAATAGTGTTTTCAGCTAGGTTAGGGAAATGTTCATAACCATAACGAATGTTACTCTCGAGAGAGTAACAAATAATACGCCAAGCTAAGTGTAACTAAAACGTTTAATTAGATTTCGTCGAAAGAGAATTGACTTGCTAGTGTCTCTAAAGGACTCATCGAGCCTTAAAAACAAAAAGCATAAAAAAGGCCATTATAAATAATGGCCTACTGCGTATTTTAGCATCTGACTTTTTATCGGACTGACTTTATTGAGTCCAGCAATAGCGCCTTGTCGCAGTAGCTTTAGCGGTGTTAATTCATTAGAAAATGCAAAATAACACGCATCCATCATGCTCATCATAGCAAGATTTGGTAAACGTCGTTTTTTCTCATAATCTTTTAACGCACTCAATACATCAGCTTCTTTTAATAAACTGTTAGCTAATTGTGCCACATCTTTAAAACCTAGATTTACGCCCTGCCCTGCAAGCGGATTAATTGCATGTGCTGCATCGCCGACTAATACACATCGTCCTTTGCTGTAATTGTTTGCATGCTGGCGTGTTAACGGGAATACCGCTGTATTTAGAATCTCAAAATCCCCAGGTAACTCAGGATAATGCGTCAAAATCGCGCTTTTAAGTGACGCTTTGCTGCCAGTCGCGAGCTTATTTAGTGTATCTTCGTGGTTATACCAAATTAAATTCGCATAAGGTGCCTGCATCGGCAAAAATGCAACAGGGCCCGTTGGTTGGAACTCTTGCCATGTAATGTCTTGCTCTGGTGCATCTAGCTTTATTAACACACCCATGCATGCTTGTTGGTATTGCCAACCGGTAGTGCCAATACCCAACAGTTCTCGTGTTTTAGAGCGTGCACCGTCAGCAACAATCACTAAATCAGCGTCTATCGTATGTGATGAAAAACACACACTCACAGTGTTACTATGTTCGAGTATTCCCTCTAACGGGCCTAAATCACTTTTTACTGAAATCGCTAAATCAGCAAACGCACGCCAGATACTCGCCTGAATAATGCTATTTTCAATAATGTGTCCAAGATGGGTCTCGCCAATTTCCTCATTGGAAAATACCAAAGGTGCTTGGTGATGATCTTGTACACTCAAACGATTATATTGCACATTGCGCGCGGCCTTAACGTATTGCCATGCGCCTAAGTCTTGCAACAAATTTTCAGAGAAAAGGTTAAGTGCAGACACGCGAATATCAATTTGTTCATCTTCGAGTGTTTTTACGGCATCTATCGGTTTATTTTCCACTAACGTTATGGTGTGACCTTGTTTTGCAAGCGCCACTGCGGCCGCTGCGCCCACCATGCCGCCACCGACAATACAAATAGATAAACTCATAAGACATAATCCTTCAGATTGATATGCCGACTATTCTAACGTAAGCCTCTAACAAAAGTTTGATTTTGATTCATATTTTTTAAGAAAAATCGCGTTAAATTTAACTCATAAATTGTTTTTCTAAATAAGCACTGATGATTTTGCAAACATATTTGAATCCACCTACGCTTAAGGATAAAATACGCGTCCTTTAAGCTGTAAGTAATTTGTTGAGGCACGAAAACATGGGTAAAAAGCTGCATATCAAAACATGGGGCTGTCAAATGAACGAGTACGACTCGCAAAAAATGGCAGACCTATTAGATGCTAGCAATGGTTATGAATTAACTGAAGAAGCAGAAAATGCAGATGTTATTCTTCTAAATACGTGTTCGATTCGTGAAAAAGCACAAGAAAAAGTATTTCACCAGTTGGGCCGTTGGAAACTGTTAAAAGATGACAACCCTGATCTTGTGATTGGTGTAGGTGGTTGCGTAGCATCACAAGAAGGCGACACAATTCGCCAACGTGCACCTTTCGTAGACATTGTTTTTGGTCCACAAACATTGCACCGTCTTCCTGAAATGATCAAACAAGTGCAAGAAGAAAGCGGCTCTGTAATTGATATTTCATTCCCTGAAATCGAAAAGTTCGACCGTTTGCCTGAGCCAAAAGCTGAAGGCCCAAGCGCGTTCGTATCGATTATGGAAGGTTGTTCTAAGTACTGTACGTTCTGCGTTGTACCATACACGCGTGGTGAAGAAGTAAGCCGCCCACTTGATGACGTATTACTTGAAGTTGCGCAACTTGCCGAGCAAGGCGTACGTGAAGTAAACCTACTAGGCCAAAACGTAAATGCGTATCGTGGTGAAACTCACGATGGTGAAATTTGTTATTTTTCAGATTTACTGCGCTATGTAGCGGCAATTGATGGTATCGACCGTATTCGTTATACCACGTCGCACCCAGTAGAATTCACACCTGACATCATTGAAGCCTATGCTGATGTGCCAGAGCTTGTTGACCACTTACACTTACCTGTACAAAGCGGTTCTGACCGAGTTCTTGCATTAATGAAGCGCGGTCATACGGCGCTTGAATACAAATCAACAATTCGTAAATTACGTAAGATCCGCCCTAACCTAAGTATGAGCTCGGACTTTATTATTGGTTTCCCAGGCGAGTCGAAAGCAGATTTTGAAGCGACGATGAACCTTATCAACGATATTGGTTTTGATATGAGCTTTAGCTTTATCTACAGTGCACGCCCTGGTACGCCAGCCGCTGATTTACCTGATGATGTACCAGAATCTGAAAAGAAAGAGCGTTTATACATTTTACAAAACCGCATTACGCAAATGGCGCAAGATATCAGCCGTAAAATGTTTGCAACTGAGCAACGTATTTTAGTTGAAGGCCCATCGAAAAAGAATCCAATGGAACTTCGTGGTCGTACTGAGAACAACCGCGTAGTTAACTTCGAAGGTCCGCACTCTGTAATCGGTCAGTTTGTTGATGTAAAAATTACCGAAGCCTTACCAAATTCACTGCGTGGTGAGTTAATTCGCACTGAAGCTGAAATGGACCTACGTAAAGACGTAGCACCAAGCGATATTTTAGGTAAAGCACAAAGCCAAGAAGCGAATGAGCTGGGTGTAGCAACATTTACACCCTAAATGTTAATTTGGTGTGGCAGATGCCACACCAATCAAGGAACCCATTTTGAGTAACCAGTTAAAAACGTTAGAAACTTACCTCGAACCCTCAGACAATAAACGTCTAGCATCACTTTGTGGTCCATTCGACGAAAATATAAAACAAATCGAACGTCGACTTGGTGTGGAAATCGCCCATCGTGAAAACCACTTTAAAATCACTGGCAACGCACATAATGTGATTGCGGCAACAGAGATTATTAAAAATCTCTACATCGAAACACAACCGGTTAAAGGTATCAGCAAAGATATCGAACCAGATTTGGTGCATTTAACAATTCAAGAAACCACGGTACTCGAGCAAGACGATGATTTATATCGTGACGAACTTGTTATCAAAACCCGCCGCGGCGTTGTAAAGCCTCGTAACCCAAACCAAGCAACCTATATTAAAAACGTACTGTTGCATGATATAGCCTTTGGTATTGGCCCTGCAGGTACAGGTAAAACCTATTTGGCGGTAGCTGCGGCAGTAGATGCCCTTGAACGTCAAGAAATTCGCCGTATTTTACTTACTCGCCCTGCGGTAGAAGCAGGTGAAAAACTGGGCTTTTTACCGGGTGATTTAAGTCAAAAAGTCGACCCATACCTACGCCCGCTTTATGATGCACTTTTTGAAATGTTAGGCTTTGAGCGAGTTGAGCGTTTAATTGAAAAGAATGTGATTGAAGTTGCCCCGCTTGCCTACATGCGTGGTCGCACCTTAAACGACGCCTTTATTATTTTAGATGAAAGCCAAAACACTACCGTTGAACAAATGAAAATGTTCTTAACGCGTATTGGTTTTAACTCTAAGGCGGTGATTACTGGCGACATTACGCAGGTTGATTTACCCCGTGGTGCGCGCTCAGGGCTTCGTCATGCCATTGAAGTATTGAGCGATGTAGAAGCGATTAGCTTTAACTTCTTTAAGTCACACGATGTTGTGCGTCACCCTGTTGTTGCTGCAGTTGTAGAAGCGTACGAAAAACACGATGAAGTTGAACGCTTAAAGAAAATCGAGAAGAAAAAGCAGCAAGAGCTTGATAAAGCCAATACGCAAAATGAGTCAGACGCAACATGATAGAGCTGGATTTACAAATCGCCCATGAATGTGACGACTTGCCAACATTTGAGCAATTTGAACTTTGGGCAAATAAAGCGCTGGCAAATTTAAAGCCCGACGCCGAATTAACCATTCGCATTAGTGACGCAAACGAGAGCCAACAACTTAACCACGAATATCGCGGTAAAGATAAGCCAACAAACGTGCTGAGCTTTCCGTTTGAGGCACCACCAGGCATTGAGCTGCCATTAATTGGTGACTTAATTATTTGCCCTGAAGTTGTGTTACAAGAATCTATCGAGCAAGAAAAGGCATTTCATGACCATTTTGCGCATATGGTAGTGCATGGCTGCTTGCATTTAATGGGCTATGACCATATAGATAGCGAAGAAGCATTAGAGATGGAATCGTTAGAAAAACAGTTACTTGCTGATTTAAACATCGACGATCCCTATCGCGACTAATTTTGTTTTTGAAATTCAAACCAAATTTGGTATAACAGGCTTGGATTAGCCAATAATTAATCCTTAATTTTATTTAAATGGAGCTAATAAAGCGCTTATGAGCGACGAAAATTCGCAATCTAGTCAGGGTTCTTCTGGTAAAACTTGGTTAGACAAAATCTCCCAAATGTTACAAGGGGAACCCCAGAATAAAGAGCAGTTAGTCGAAGTTATTATCGACGCTGAAGAAAGAGATCTTATTGACCCAGAAACCAAAGATATGATGAAAGGTGTTTTGGGCGTATCTGAACTGAAAGTTCGCGATATTATGATCCCTCGCTCGCAAATGATTACACTGGATGTAGAACAAACAATTGCCGAATTGTTGCCAGTTATGGTTGAATCATCGCACTCACGCTTTCCTGTGGTATGCGAAGATAAAGATCATGTAGAAGGCATCTTACTCGCTAAAGATTTATTACCGCTTATTTTAAAAAATCAAGAAGAGCATCCACCACTTCGCGATTACTTGCGCCCAGCTGTTGTTGTGCCAGAAAGTAAACGTGTAGACACCCTACTCAACGAGTTTCGTCAACAGCGCTATCATATGGCGATTGTAATTGATGAATACGGTGGTGTTTCTGGACTTGTTACCATCGAAGATATTCTTGAAATCATCGTTGGTGAAATTGAAGATGAGCACGACGAAGAAGAAGAAACACAAGATATTCGTCAAGTTGCAAAGCACGTGTACTTAGTACAAGCGCTTACGCCACTTGAAGATTTTAATCAGCACTTTTCGACGTATTTCGATACCGATGAAGCCGGTACCATAGGTGGTATTATTCTACATGCCTTTGGTCATATGCCATCTCGTGGTGAAACCATTGAAATTGACGGAATTCAATTTAAAATCACCAACGCAGATAGCCGCCGTATTCTTCAAGTACAGGTTACATTGCCAAAAAGTGATGATACCAACGAAGACGAATCAACAGATAATTAAACGTGATCTCATCATCAATGAAAGACAAAATGCTGGCGCTTATCGCCGGCATTTTAATGGTATTTAGTTACTCACCGTTTAACCTTTGGCCAATCGCGCCCTTCGCTATTGCCACTCTTTTTTACCTTAATCGTAATGTCAGCGCTAAAACGGCTGCTAGCCATGGTTTTATCTTTGGTCTAGGTTGGTTTGGTGCGGGCATAAGTTGGGTACATGTGTCCATTGCAGAGTTTGGTGGCTTACCGCTAATTGCATCGCTCTTATTGATGGTGATATTGGTTTCGTACCTTTCGCTATACCCAACCCTTGCCTGCTGGCTTAGCCATAAATTCAGTAACAAAAACACCTTATCTATAACGTATTTGGCACTTTTTATTCCGTTATTTATCTTGATGGAATATTTACGCGGTACGCTACTTACAGGCTTTCCATGGTTAAGCTTTGGCTATACGTTAACAGACAGTCCACTTAATAGCCTTGCCCCTTGGATAGGTGAAACAGGATTAACTGCGGTGAGTTTATTACTGGGTTTTTCTATTTACGCACTGAGCCAACGCAGTTTTAAGCCTGCAGCTGTGATTGCATCTGTGCTTTTATTGGCACTCGGTTTAGTGCATTTTTCGCCTTCTGTAAGCTACAGAGATAAATCGATTGATGTCGTACTGGTGCAAGGCAACATCAAACAAGAGTTACGCTTCGCGCCTGAGAACTTCTGGCCAACCATGGCGAAATATCAAGATATGACTCGTCCAAATTGGCAGGCGGATCTAATCGTCTGGCCCGAGGCTGCTATTCCTGAGATTGAAGTACTAGTAGACGATTACCTTGGTAATCTTGATAAAGCAGCGGCATTTAATAATACCGCGCTTATTACCGGCATTATTGATTATCAGCTCGGTACAAAAACGGTTTATAACAATTTAATTGTAGTAGGCAAAAAGCATGCTGATGACCAACAGGGCCATTACCGTTATTTGCATCACAATCGCTATAACAAGCACCAATTACTTCCCATTGGTGAGTTTGTACCGTTTGAAGAAATATTAAGACCGATTGCACCGCTGTTTGACCTTGACCATTCTTCATTCACCCGAGGCGAAGCAAAGCAAGCTAATTTAATTGCTAATGGTTATCATGTTTTACCGGCGATTTGTTATGAAATTGCATTTAGTAGCTTAGTACGTGGTAACTATCAGCAAGATTCTGATATTTTATTTACGGTAAGTAATGATGCATGGTTTGGTAATTCTCACGGCCCCCACCAGCATATGCAAATTGCACGCATGCGTGCCCTTGAATTGGGTATGCCCTTGGTTCGTGTCACCAATAACGGCGTAAGCGGCGTTTACGACCCAATCGCTAAACACGGACAATATTTACCCCAATTTGAAGCGGCGTTAGAGCGCTTTACCCTACCACTCACCACTGGTAAAACATTTTACAGCCAGTATGGCGACCGTGCGTTATACATCGCTCTACTGCTTTGTTTTATTGCAAGTTTAATTATCCAACGGCAAAAACAAAAAAGCATGTCATAATCAATGACGACGTTATTGTGTTATCACACCATGACGTCTAAATTTAATGTGTTACCTTTTTTGTCAGATACTTAAGGCACACATTTGCTTAAACAGCCCGATTCGCCATTGCGCTTTAGTAAAACCATCGTCATTACGATTTTGCTGAGCGCATTTATTCATCTGTTAACCTTTGCTCTAGCAAAGACCACCTTGTCTCAATGGCGTTGGCAACATATTCCATTTCATAGCGCAGTGGAAGTAATCGGTGGCGTTATTGCGCTATTAGTATGTTTTCTATTAATCAATTTGGAACAAAGTAAACGCGGTACTAGCTTTAATTTAGTTATCGCTGCGGCGATTGGCGCGATGGGTGTCTTCGATATTGCCCATGCTTTAGTCAAACCGGGAAACTTATTTGTTTGGTTACATTCGTTGGCCACATTTTTTGGCGGGCTACTCTTCGCATTAGTAATGCTTAAGCCGAAATTTACAAATGCCATCAGCACACGCTTTGTCTATGTGACTTTGCTATTTAGCCTCATTATTTCGATAGTTTCGATTATCTTTCCACAACAAGTACCCATTATGGTGCAGCAAACACGCTTTACCTCATTAGCTACCCTTATGAACGTGTTTGGTGGTATTGCCTTGTTATTCGCTGCAATCAAGCTTTTCTTTGTTTATAAACAATTTAATAAAAGTGATGACTTACTGTTTATTTTACACTGCTCAATGTTTGGCTTTGCCGCTATCATGTTTCAACAATCATTCTTATGGGATGTTTCATGGTGGGGATGGCACTTACTGAGGCTATTAGCGTATGGCGTGGCATTATGGTTTGCCCTGCAAAACGAGCGATACTTGTTTCTTCAGTTGCAAAGCTCTAACGAGTCGTTATTACAGCAAGAGAAAGCCACACAAGCATCTCTCGACAGCGCAAAAAAACGTATCGCAATCACCGAACAACAGCAAGCCGCGGTACTTGCTAGCCTCTCAGATGCAATTATCGTTATTAACCAAAAAGGCCATATTAAACTCTTCTCAACAAGTGCCGAGTCTATGTTTGGTTGGCAATCACGTGATGTGCTTGGCAAGAACGTTACCTTGCTAATGAATAGCGAGTTTGCAGAAAAGCACGACGAGTTTGTTGCCAACTATCGCGTTAAACAATCCCCCTCTGCTATTGGTAAAAATCGTGATTTAATTGCAAAACGTAAAAATGGCGATGAGTTTCCCATTGAATTAACGATTAGCCACATTTTACTCGACGAAGAACACCACTTTGTAGGCGTAATACGTGATATTACTGAGCGCAAAGAGCAAGAGCGTTTAATAAAGCACGCGAAAGAAGTCGCCGAAAGTGCCAACAATGCGAAAAGTGCCTTTTTGGCTAACACCAGCCATGAAATACGCACACCAATGAACGGTGTATATGGCAATTTACAACTGTTAAATGAAATGCAACTCAATAAAGTAGCAAATGGCTATGTCAAAGATGCGCTCGATTCAACAAAAGCATTAATGACCGTGGTAAACGATATTCTTGATTTTTCGAAAATTGAAGCCGGTAAATTATCGTTAGAGCGCACACCATTTAAACTTAGTGAGCTACTCGCTAATTTACATGCAGATCTGATCCAAACTGCGCTGGCGAAAAACATCGCGCTTAATATTTTAAATCAGGTAGAACACGACCTATGGATTGGCGATCCAGCACGTATTAAGCAAGTGCTACTAAATATCTGTTCTAATGCGATTAAATTTACCCAACAAGGCAGCGTTACTCTGTCAATTTTGCCAAATACCGATAAACCACATATTACATTTTTAGTTAATGACACTGGCATTGGTATGAGTGAAAAAAGCATTGATAAACTATACCATCGTTTTGAACAAGCTGACGATTCCATTACCCGGAACTATGGTGGCACAGGCCTTGGTATGCCAATCGCACAATCGTTAATAAAACTGATGAGTGGCAGCATAAGTGTTACGAGTGAATTGAATAAAGGCACAAACTTTACAATTGATATTCCACTGACAAAGGCCAAAGAGGATGCACAAAATCGCCACACACAAGCCGAAGAAATTATCAACCTTAGCGAAAAGCGCGTATTGCTAGTTGAAGACAATCCAATTAACCAAGTATTAGTTAAGGCAATGTTACAGCCAACACAAGCGCAACTAACAATAGTGAACAATGGTTTACAAGCATTAGAAACGGTGAGCGGATCTTTTGATTTAATCTTAATGGATATGCAAATGCCGGTTATGGATGGCAAAACCGCAACCACCAAAATCAGAGAAAACGATACCAGCACGCCAATCATCGCACTCACCGCGAATATTATGCAGTCGGATATTCAAAGCTATCGCGAGATTGGATGTAATGACTGGATTGGAAAACCAATAGAAAAAACCCTGTTGTTAGACAAGTTACAGCAGTACTTAAAATAAAAAAGCAGCGATCCCGCTGCTTTTATTGGTTTATTAGCTAAGTGTTTATTCTTCAACACCGCCATTAATCACTTCAGCAAAATGGCTTAAGCGACGCAGCGCTAAGTCGTGAATGGTATCCTTACCATAAGTGCCTTTCGCAGAGAGTTCACCAGCTTGTTTACCTAGTAAGATTTCAAACGCCTGATCAACTGTACTCACCGCGTAAATACTAAACAGCCCTTTCTCAACCGCTTCCAGCACTTGCGCATTAAGCACTAAATTATGCACATTAGATTGCGGCACAATCACGCCTTGAGCACCATTTAAACCGCGCATCTGACAGAGCTTAAAGAAGCCTTCAATTTTTTCGTTCACACCGCCAATTGCCTGCACTTCACCGTGTTGGTTAATTGAGCCAGTGAGCGCAATGCCTTGATTAATCGGTAAACGCGTGATGGCTGAAACCAATGCGCACAACTCAGCAAGTGATGCACTATCACCATCAATCGAACCATAACTTTGTTCGATGGCAATGTTCGCACTCAAGGTCAGTGCAAAATCTTGCGCGTATTTATTGCCCAAATAACCCGTAAGTAACATTACGCCTTTACTGTGAATTGATTTACCGAGGTCAGCTTCACGCTCAATATCAACAATGCCATCACTGCCTGCGTAGACGGTCGCGGTAATGCGCGCTGGCGTACCGAAGCTGGTATCTCCGATATGCAGCACTGTTAAACCATTAACACAGCCCACTTGTGTACCTTCTGTTTGTATAAGCACATGACCTTCTTTAATTTCAGTCATAAAAGATTCGCTTATTTGCCCGGTACGATATTGTTTACCAGCAAGCGCTTCGTCTATATGCGCCGCTTTAATTGTGGTTTCGCCATCTTGCCGTGCAAAAAACGCGGCTTCGTTGGTTAATTCAATCACATCGGCAAAGCGTGCTGAAAGCTTGCGTTGGTGTTCAGCTTGGCGGTGACTAAAACGCAGAAGCGCTGCAAACGCATGGGCCGAAAGTGACATTTTCAGTGTTTCTGTCGCATATTTTTGCACCCGACTGATCAGTTGGAACTGATATTTATCGGTTGCCGGAATATGATAATCAAAATCGGCGAGCACACGAAAAAGTTCATTAAACTCATCATCATACTCTTGCATTACGTAATACAAATCACGTGAACCAAGCAATATTATTTTTACATCAAGCGGAATAAGCTGTGGTTTTAACGTGAAACTTGCACCCACACTTGAATCTTGAGCAGCAAGATCTGTTTTAATTTGCTTACTCTTTAAACTTAATTTTAGTGCGTCCCAAACTTGGCTATTAGCCATCAGTTTTTCCGCATCCATCACTAAATAACCACCATTAGCACGATGTAGCGCCCCCGATTGAATCGAGCGGAAACTGGTAACAATGGAACCTGATTGCGAGGTGTATTCTACTTTGCCAAAAATATTGCCAAACGTTGGATTTGGCTCATAGACAACAGGTGCGCCCTCTTCTTTGTGGCTCACTAAAATGTTTGGCGCAATGTATTCCGTTAGCATTGCGCGCTTATCTAAGTCTTCTTTATTATTTTCGTCGCTCTCTTCAGCCAGCCACTCTAATACTGCGTCTATTAACTCAGCTTTAAGGTCTTTTAAATACTTCACAATGCCTAAATGGCTGGTGTATTTGTGCTCTAAATCTTTTAGCAGTGGTTTTATTGCGGTTTCTACCGTTTTTTGCTTTAGTTCGCGTAGCTTTTCCGATGATTCACGTTTCCATCTTGGCAATTCAATTAGCGCTTCATTAAGTGCATTTTCTAAGCGAGATATTACATCGTAAAAGTACTGCTTTTGCTCGTCATCAAGGCTTGAAAACTCAGCGTCATCTAACTGTTTACCATCAATTACCGGGGCAAAGCTGATCACGCCCGACTCTTCAAATAACGCCACGTTATGTTGGTTAGCAATTTTTTCTACGATCTCGAGCGCTTCATCGTATTTCTCGTTGAAACTACTATCAATGGCTTTCTTTTGACGTTGGTAATTAGGGTTATCAAATGCGGCTGGAAAGGTATCTAAAATCTCATCAATAAATGAATCAATATCCTCACTAAATAGCTTACCTTCGCCTGCAGCCATAAAAATCGCACTTGGCTGACGGTGTTCGTCAAAGTTGTTTAAATAAAGCCAATCCGGTGGGGTTTGTTTGGTGCGACTTTGCGCAGCTAGTTTTTCTTGCACCATGGTAAAACGACCTAGAGCCGGTTCACCCATCACGTAAATATTGTAACCTGGCAGCTCCATTCCTAGCGCAAAATCAATGGCACTTTGTGCACGCTTTTGTCCAATAATTGTGTATTCATCAGGATATGCTTGCGCCATGCAAGTTTCTATTGCGTGCAATTCTATTTGCGGTGCAAGTACATCAACACCAAGTTTATTCTGTTCGCCAATTTTCATAATACTACCGTCCTTATTAGCGCTTGCTCGCTATAGCTTTTGTGTGAGTCTACTTAAGTCCTTAAAAAATAACATCAGAAAGTTAAAAATATTTATGGCGCGCTGGCGATACGATGAAACTCAATGGCATCACACTCTATACACGCGCTTAATTGGCTTGGATGCGTGATGTGTTTCACTTCACCACAGGCTTTACATTGAAACTCACCAAACGATACCCACTCGCCTTGTTTGTAAACACCATTGTGCTCAAAGTCATCAAGTAATAGTGACCATTCTAATTGGGTTTTATCAACTAAATGTGACAGCGCTAACCACCACTCTTCATTAAATTCTTCATTTGCGAAGTCATTGTCTTTTTGCGCCTTTCTGAGCCGGTTAAACTCCTCAATATCACGTTTTACGTAATAACTGTAATCTTCTATTTGCTCTTTTGAATATTTGCCAAGGGCTGCCAGCTCTTTTTGAAAGTCATAGAAGGCTTTTTGCAAGCTTTTAAGCTCATGATCGTTTACATCCTGTAACCACTGTTGAAAGCGCTTTAAATAATTGTCGTAACTGTCTTTCATTTTATTCCTCCTTTTGCTGTTTCTATAAGTATAGTAGCGATATAAAAAATATCTTGTATCAAACAGTTAACTGCTTATTAAAACAACAATCAAGTAGCAAAATCAAATGGCTTTTAAGGTGCGATTAAAGACTCAAAAAACTTACTTTTAATACACTGCTAAGGGTGTATTAGCGCCGCAATTTACGCTATGCTAAGCGCCAATTTTTATTTATTTTGCAAGTAGTTTGGAAATTAGAATGCAAGAGCAATACAGCCCGCAGGATATCGAACAAAAAGTTCAAAAATATTGGGATGAAAATCAAACATTTAAAGTAACTGAGCAAGAAGGCAAAGAAAAGTTTTACTGCCTCTCAATGTTCCCTTACCCAAGTGGTCGCCTGCACATGGGTCACGTACGTAACTACACCATTGGTGATGTAGTATCACGTTTCCAACGCTTGCAAGGCAAAAACGTAATGCAACCTATGGGTTGGGATGCATTTGGTCTACCTGCTGAAAACGCCGCAATTAAAAACAACACGGCACCGGCAAAATGGACTTACGAAAACATTGACTACATGCGCAACCAGTTAAAGCAACTTGGTTTTGGTTACGACTGGGATCGTGAAATCGCGACCTGTCACCCTGAGTACTACAAGTGGGAACAATGGTTTTTCACAAAACTGTACGAAAAAGGCCTTGTATACAAAAAAATGTCAACGGTTAACTGGGATCCAGTAGACCAAACCGTACTTGCAAACGAACAAGTTATTGACGGTCGTGGTTGGCGTTCAGGTGCCGTTGTAGAGCAAAAAGAAATCCCGCAGTGGTTTATTAAAATTACTGACTATGCACAAGAGCTACTTGACGACTTAGACAAACTTGAGCACTGGCCTGAGCAAGTTAAAACCATGCAGCGCAACTGGATTGGTCGCTCTGAAGGGTTAGAAATCGACTTTAAACGTGCTGATAACGGTGAAACATTCACTGTGTACACAACACGTCCAGATACCTTTATGGGCGTAACCTATGTTGGTGTTGCAGCCGGTCACCCAATTGCACAAGAAGCTGCTAAAAATAATCCAGCGGTTGCTGCCTTCGTTGAAGAATGTAAAAACACCAAAGTTGCTGAAGCCGATATGGCAACAATGGAGAAAAAAGGCATCGACACTGGCTTTAAAGCAATTCACCCATTAACTGGCGAAGAAGTACCGGTATGGGCTGCTAACTTTGTACTAATGGACTACGGTTCGGGTGCAGTAATGGCAGTACCAGGTCACGACCAACGTGACTTTGAATTTGCTACCGCCTACGGCCTTGAAATCAAGCAAGTTATTGCACCTGTTGAAGGTTCTGAACTAACAGCAGATATCGCCAATGAAGCATTCACTGAAAAAGGCGTGTTAATTAACTCTGGCGAATTTGATGGCCTTGAGTTTGAAGCAGCATTTAATGCTATTGCCGATAAACTTGAAGGTATCGGCGCAGGTAAGCGCAAAGTTAACTTCCGTCTGCGTGACTGGGGTGTAAGCCGTCAGCGTTACTGGGGTTCACCAATCCCAATGTTAAACAAAGAAGACGGCTCTGAGCTTGCAGCTACAGAAGACATGTTGCCAGTGCGCCTGCCTGAAGATGTAGTAATGAATGGTGTTACATCACCAATCAAAGCTGACCCTGAATGGGCGAAAGCAACCGTTAACGGCGAGCAAGTATTCCACGAAACAGATACATTCGATACGTTTATGGAATCGTCTTGGTACTACGCACGCTACTGTAGCCCGCGCTACGATGAAGGCATGTTAGAGCCTGGTGCAGCTAACTACTGGCTTCCAGTAAACCAGTATATCGGTGGTATTGAGCACGCTATTTTGCATTTACTTTATGCGCGTTTCTTCCACAAGCTATTACGTGATTTTGGCCTAGTAAATTCAGATGAGCCGTTCGAACGTTTATTATGTCAGGGCATGGTATTAGCAGAAACCTTCTTCCGTAAAGACGAGAAAGGCGGCGACGTTTGGATTGCACCAAGCGACGTTGAAAGCGAAAAAGACGACAAAGGTCGCGTTGTAAAAGCATGGCACAAAGACGACGGCCAACCAGTTGAATCTGCTGGTATGAGCAAAATGTCTAAATCGAAAAATAACGGTATTGACCCACAAACGGTTATTAACCAATACGGCGCCGATACAGTGCGTTTATTTATGATGTTTACCGCGCCACCAGAGCAAACGTTAGAATGGTCTGATTCAGGTGTAGAAGGTGCACATCGCTTTATTAAACGTGTCTGGAAATACGCAACTGAAGTAATGGCAAATGAGCGTACTACCCTTGATAGTGCTTCGCTTTCAAACGAGCAAAAAGTGCTTCGTCGTGAATTACATAAAGCAATTGCGAAAGTGTCTGATGACTTAGATCGTCGTCAAACATTTAACACAGCGATTGCCGCGGTTATGGAGTTACTTAACAAGCTTGTTAAAGCGCCATTAAACGATAGCAACGATATCGCGATTGGTTATGAAGCGCTTGAAGCATTAATCGTGATGCTTTCACCTATCACACCGCACGTGTGTCATGAATTATGGCTAAACCTTGGCAAGCAAGGTGAAGTCGTTGATGCACCATGGCCTGTGGTTGATCAATCAGCGATGGTTGAAGACGAAAAGCTAGTTGTAGTGCAGGTTAACGGTAAAGTACGCGGTAAAATTACCGTTGCTGCTGACGCAGACCAAGACGCGGTTGAAAAAGCAGCGTTTGCAGAACCTAATGTGACTAAATTCACAGACGGTTTAACTATTCGCAAGGTTATCTTTATTAAAGGTAAATTGCTAAACGTGGTTGCAAACTAATGTTTGCACCACGCTTTTTACAAAACACAGCATTATTGCTGTGTTTTGTGCTTTTAGTTGGCTGCGGTTTTAAATTGCGCACCGCATCAGTATTACCAGACGATCTGCAAAACTTAGTGGTCACGGCGACAAACCCTGACTCTCAGCTTTTTACCGAGCTACAAAACAGTTTAGCGCTGAGCAATATTAATACTGATTCAAAGCACGCTACCGCTGAGCTAAAGCTACTAAAAGACTCTCTTAACCGTCGTACACTAAGTTTATTTCCAAACGGCCAAGTAGCCGAGCATGAACTTATTTACACTGTCAGTTACCAACTTATTCGTGACCAGCAAAAGCCAATTACCAATAGCTTTGAGCTTACCCGTAATTATCAAGACGATCCTGATAACGCGCTAGCAAAATCAAGAGAAATGGAATTGATCCTGTCAGAATTGCGCCAACAAGCAAGTAACTTGATTATTCGTCAGTTAGGCCAATATTAATGCGTATTTATCCGAACCAATTAGTTGCTCAGTTAAAACAAGGCTTAACGCCTTTTTACTTACTTTTTGGTGAAGAAGCATTTTTATTAAACCAAGCTGCAAACCAAGTTAAATCAATTGCAAAAGCACAAGGGTTTGATGAGGTCATTCGCTTTGCCGCTTCTCCCCAGTTTGACTGGCAAGAAATTGTGCAAGAATATGCAAGTTTGTCACTCTTTGCTAATCGCAAAATTATCGAATTAGAACTTGGTGACAGCAAGCCCAATGCTGCAGCCAGCAAGTTATTACAAACGCTTGCGCAAAACCCAAACCCCGATTGCATTCTCGTTATCAAAGGCGAAAAAGTGGGTAACGATATTCAACGTGGCGCATGGTTTAAAGCATTGGATAAACACGGGTTATTTGTGCCGTGTTACCCGCTTCAAGGAAAGCAGTTATTTGCGTGGCTTGAACAGCAGTGCCAAAGTTTGAATTTGCGATTATCTGCTGATGCTAAAACCCTATTGGTTGACTACAACCAAGATAATTTGTTCGCAATATCTCAAGAACTTGAAAAGCTCTCTTTACTCAATATTTCTGGTGAAATTAACGCCCAAACATTAGCACCAACGCTGGTCAATCAGTCGCGTTTAGACGTATTTGATTTAAGCGACGCCCTATTAAAAGGCGACAGTGTTCAGATCAGCAAAGTAATGCTTAAGCTAAAACAAGAAAACGTCGAACCAACCATTATTTTATGGGCACTGGTACGCGAGTTTGAAAGCTTACAAGCAATGCAACAAGCAATAGCAAACGGCGAATCATTCAATGCAATTTTCAGCCAATTTAAGGTGTGGAAAAATAAGCAAGCCATTACAGAGCAAGCATTAAGGCGTTTAACACACGTTGAACTAAACGCGCTCGGTGATGTACTGGCCGAATTTGATTTAGCCTACAAACAACACCAGCATATTGATGCCTACCAACACTTACTGCATATTGCTCTAATGTTTGTTGGTCCTCTGCCCTTTTCTGTACCGTTTAACGCAAAAGTAGAACAATACGCCAACCTATGATTGTTATTTTAGGTGGCACATTTGACCCAATACACACCGGGCACCTTGCATTAGCGAAACAAGCGGATCAAACACTAGCGCCAAGCAAAGTACTGTTTATGCCGTGCAAGCAACCTGTACATAAAGCCACGTCGGGTATAACAAGCGCGCACCGCATTAATATGATTAAACTCGCAATTAAAGATGAGGCTAACTTTGCGATTGATTTGCGTGAAATAAACCGCGAAACACCAAGTTATGCGCTAGAAAGCCTAATTAGCTTCAGACATGAATACCCGAAAGTACCTTTATTTTTTATTATCGGAATGGATTCACTCAACACCTTGCATAAATGGCATAAATGGCAAGACTGTATCAGCAATAGCAACTTTTTAGTCTTTCAACGACCGGGCGAAACATTTCAACCGAACCCTGAAGTTGCGCCGTTTATTAGTGGCGATATTAACGATGCGATAAAAGACTTACCGCTTGCCGGTCATATCTTTCTTGCACAGCACCAGCAAGTTGCCATTTCATCCTCGGCACTGCGTACAAATCTTACCCAATACAAAAATGATTTCCTGCCAGAAGCGGTTTCTGACTATATAAAACAGCATCGTCTCTACCAATAAACCCTCTGCACGTGTTAAAATTTGACAATTAAGCCAAATAAACCAATTACTAGGAAATACTTTTGGATCCTCGCGAGTTATTAGACTTTGTAATCGACAAAGCAGACGACATCAAAGCCGTTGATATCACCACGTTAGATATGACAGATAAATCATCAATTACCGACTATATGGTTGTGTGCTCAGGCACTTCAAAACGCCATGTACAGTCAATTGCCAACAACGTTGCACTTGAAGCAAAAGCACAAGGTATTGAAATCATCGGTACCGAAGGCCAACAAGAAGGCGAATGGGTATTACTTGATTTAGGTGATGTAGTACTTCATGTAATGCAAGAAAGTGCACGTGAATTCTACCAGTTAGAAAAACTTTGGAGCTAATTCTGTGCGTATTCAGCTAATTGCTGTTGGTACGAAAATGCCAGCGTGGGTAGAAACCGGCTTTCAAGAGTATCAACGCCGGTTTCCGCGCGATATGAGCTTAGAGCTTATTGAGATTCCCGCTGGTAAACGTGGTAAAAATGCCGATATTAAGCGTATTCTGCAGCAAGAAGGTGAAAAGACCTTAGCCGCAATTCCTAAAGGGAACAAAATCGTTACTTTAGAGGTCACAGGTAAAGCACTCGATACCCATCAACTTGCCAAGGAAATGAGTAAATGGCAACTTGATGGACGCGATATCAGCTTACTAATTGGCGGCCCTGAAGGTTTGGCACCTGAGTGTATTGCCGCATCTGAGCAAAAATGGTCATTGTCTAATTTGACCTTGCCTCACCCTCTGGTAAGAATAATCGTCGCAGAAAGCTTGTATCGTGCATGGAGTTTGAATAACAATCACCCTTATCACCGAGAATAAGAATAAAAACAATTAGATGCTAAAACAACGCGCTACTATCAGGGATCACTCAGCGGAGGCTAATTTAGTCGCCCGCCGCGCGTTTGTGGCGTTTGTGTTTGTCATGATTGTTATTGGCATCTTGTTTGTTAACGTGTTTAATTTACAAGTTAATCAACACCAAAGTTACCAAACTCGCTCTAACGAAAATCGCATTAAAGTCATTCCAATTGCGCCAAACCGTGGCCTGATATACGACCGTAACGGTGTACTACTCGCGGAAAACCGCCCTGTTTATAATCTTGAAGTAATCCCAGAAGAATCTGACGACCTCGAAAAAAGTTTAAGCGAAGTCTCCGCTCTTTTTGATATTAGCCAAGAGCAGCAACAAGAATTTCTTAAAAACAGTAAACGCAAACGTCGTTTTAAAAGCCAAATTTTAAAGTCTCGCCTAACCCCAGAGCAAGTTGCGTTGTTTTCTGTTAACCAACACAAATACCCAGGCTTTAGCGTTGAAGCACGCTTGGCGCGTCATTACCCTTATGGCGATGCCCTCACCCACGCCATTGGTTATGTTGCCAAGATGAATAAAACCGAGCACTTTGAGCTTGAGATGGAAGGCCGCGACGTAAACTATCGGGCAACTCGTGATATCGGTAAGTTAGGCATTGAAAAATATTACGAAGAAATATTACATGGCACCGTTGGTAGCGAAGAAGTTGAAATAAATAACCGCGGGCGAATTTTACGCACGCTAAAATCAACCGCTCCGGAACCTGGCAAAGATCTCATTCTGACGCTGGATATTGGCTTACAGCAAATAGCACAAGCGGCGCTTGATGGCATGCGTGGTGCGGTTGTAGTGATGGATGCCCGTGACGGCGGTATTTTAGCCTTTTATTCAAACCCAAGTTACGATCCTAATTTATTTGTTCATGGCATCAGTAGTAAAGATTACAAAGCACTGCTTAACCCCGATAGACCACTTGTTAACCGTGTAACCAAAGGGGTTTATCCACCAGCATCAACCATTAAACCACACCTCGCAATGTTGGCGCTTGATGAAGACGTTGTTACTGAAACAACCGAGTTACATGACCCTGGCTTTTTTAAATTACCAAAAGCAGATCACCGTTGGCGTGACTGGAAACCTTGGGGACACGGCAAAGTCGATGTATATAGAGCAATCGAAGAAAGTTGCGATACTTACTTTTATGAAGTCGGTTACCGCTTAGGCATCGATAAAATTAGCGAGTTTATGTATCAATTTGGTTTTGGTCAGCGCACGGGCATTGATATTCACGAAGAAAAAACAGCCAACTTGCCGTCGCGTGAATGGAAAGAAGTCACATACAAGTTACCTTGGTACCCAGGCGACACACCCAATATTTCAATTGGTCAGGGCTATTGGACCGCAACGCCAATGCAAATAGCCAACTCCATGACTATCATGGTGAACAAGGGTCTGCGCTATCAGCCGCATTTAGTGTCAGCAACTAAACTGAGCGACCAAGTACAAATTATTGCCCGTGATGAAAAGCCCCCCGTGCAACTTAAAAATGACGAAAATTGGGATATTGCACTACGTGCGATGTACAACACAGTACATAAAAAAACGGGCACGGCGCATAAAGCCTTTATTGGTGCACAATACACGGCAGGTGGAAAAACCGGTACTGCGCAGGTAAAAAGTATCGCCCAAGGTGAGCGTTACAACGCAGAAAAACTAGACGAGCGCCACCGTGATAACGCAATGTATATTGGTTTTGCCCCTTATGAAAAACCTGAAATTGTAATTGCAGTTGCTGTTGAAAATACCGGTGGCGGTGCAACCGTTGGGGCACCTATCGCGCGTACATTAATGGACTATTACTTTTCGAATAAACCAGAATCTTTGGTAGGTAAACCGTGAAGGCGCTCAATCACAATAAAACGATTTGGGATAGATTACACTTAGACTGGCCATTACTTGTGGCAATTTTAGCCTTAATGAGCGGCAGTTTAGTGGTAGTCTACAGTGCCGGCGGTCAGAATATTGATTTAGTATTTCGTCAAGCGACCCGTATTGGACTTGGCCTATTTGTTATGTTCGCCCTTGCCCAAGTATCACCCACAAATATGCGGCGCTGGGCATTGCCCATCTACATTGTTGGTGTCGCTATGCTGGTTGCCGTCATATTTTTTGGTGTATCAAGTAAGGGCGCACAGCGCTGGCTCAATGTGGGTATTCGCTTTCAACCATCTGAGATTATGAAACTTGCTATGCCGATAATGGTTGCTTGGTATATTAGCCGTTATCATTTGCCACCGAAATATCGCCATTTAGCAATTGGCTTATTAATTGTTGCAATTCCAACACGTTTAATCATGAAGCAACCCGATTTAGGCACATCAATTCTGATTGCAAGCTCTGGCCTATTTGTGTTGTTTTTTGCAGGTCTTCATTGGCGCCTTATTCTAGGTGCTTTAGCCATTGCACCGGCCGCAATTTACGGTTTTTGGCATTATGGCATGCACGAATACCAAAAAACGCGGGTGCTAACCATGCTTGATCCTGAGAGCGATCCACTTGGTGCGGGATATCATATTATTCAGTCTAAAATTGCGATTGGCTCTGGCGGTGTTGAAGGAAAAGGCTGGACGCATGGCACGCAGTCTCAGCTAGAGTTTTTACCCGAGCGCCACACCGATTTTATTTTTTCCGTGCTGAGTGAAGAATTTGGCCTAATAGGTGTCACAATTTTACTTAGCTTGTACTTATTTATTATCGCTCGCGGCTTATTTATTGCAGTCAGTGCGCAAGATGCATTCGGCAAATTATTAGCAGCGAGTATTACCTTGACCTTCTTTGTTTATGTTTTTGTAAACATTGGTATGGTTTCAGGGTTATTACCTGTAGTAGGGGTTCCCCTTCCCCTTATCAGCTATGGCGGTACGTCCATGGTAACCCTGCTTGCGGGGTTCGGTATTATTATGTCTATTGCAACCCATAAGCGCATTTTGGTGAAATAACACAATGAAACACCTACTACTTTTAACAATTCTAATTTCTATAACCGCATGTGCGCCCTCTGGTCGCTACAGTATGCGTCATGACGCAGCGCCATTGCGCGCGCCATTGCCAGAAGAAATGCAAGATGTTGCCGTAACATCTGAAAAGAAAAGCATTTCTGCAAGCAGACCTTATGAAGTACGCGGCAAACGTTATCATCCATTGCACAGTGAAGTAGGCTTCAGCCAAACTGGAATTGCCTCTTGGTATGGACGAAAATTTCATGGCTACGCCACATCTAACGGTGAACCTTACGATATGTTCGCCATGACTGCAGCACATAAAACCCTACCGTTACCCAGTTTTGTACGCGTTACCAATTTAGAAAATGGTAATACTGCAGTGGTACGCGTTAACGACCGCGGGCCATTTCACGATGATCGAATTATCGATTTATCGTATGCTGCCGCATATAAACTGGGTTACCATCGCAAAGGCACCGCGAAAGTAAAAATAGAAGCCCTAGTACCGGAAACTAATCATCACAAAGCCTATATCCAAATTGCCGCTGCGCAAAGTATCGAGCATTTAGGTGTGCTTGCTAAAACGTTAACGGCAGAACATCAGGTAGACAGTAAAATTGTGAAAAAAGATGGAATTTATCGCTTGCGCCTTGGTCCAATCGACAATGCGCAAGTTGCGAAAGAATTACTCGATAAAATTAAGGCAAACAGCCATGAAAACGCATTCATGCTTTACAGTGACTGATTGCTTTAGGATAATTAACGCAAAATACCCAAAACTAATACAATTGACCCAAAAAGCCAATGAATCGAATTAAAAAAACAGTTATTGCTGCCATTGCAGCAGCGTCGTGCTTTTCACTACAAGCACAAATCATCCCCGCGCCTCCTCAAATCAATGCTAAGGGCTATTTTTTAGTTGACTTTACAACAGGTAAAGTAATTGCCGAAGGTGAAGCTGATACTAAGCTAGCACCGGCAAGTTTAACCAAAATGATGACCAGCTATGTGATTGGTCTTGAGGTAGAAAGCGGTAATATTTCACTTGATGATCAAGTTACCATCAGTGAAAGAGCGTGGGCAAAAAACTTCCCTGACTCATCAAAAATGTTTATCGAAGTAGGTAAACAAGTATCGGTAGAAGACCTAAACCGCGGCATTATTGTTCAATCAGGTAATGATGCATGTGTAGCAATGGCAGAGCATATTGCAGGTAGCGAACCAGCATTTGCTGATTTAATGAACGCCCATGCACAAAAATTAGGTATGAGTAATACGCACTTTATCAACAGCCACGGGTTAGATACTACAGAGCACTATACTACGCCACGTGATATGGCAACCTTAGGTGTTGCACTCATTCGTGACGTACCAGCTGAGTACTCGCTATACGCAGAGAAGTCGTTCACGTATAACGGCATTAAGCAGTATAACCGTAACTCACTTTTGTGGGATGAAAACCTAAACGTTGATGGTATTAAAACAGGCCACACCAGTGAAGCTGGCTACAGCCTTGTAACCTCAGCTAAAAAAGGCAATATGCGTTTAGTATCGGTTGTTATGGGTACTAAGAGCGAGCGTTCACGTGCAACAGAAAGCCGCAAATTACTTAACTACGGTTTCCGTTTTTTCGAAACAGTGACACCATATAAAGCCGGTGACAGCTTTGCCGAGCAGCGTATTTGGATGGGTCACAAAGAAACGGTATCGCTAGGTATTTTAGAAGATACACCGATCACTATTCCTCGTGGTCAAATGAAAAACCTAAAAGCGAATTTCGAGCTAGACCAAACACTTGAAGCACCAATTGAAAAAGGTGTAAAAGTGGGTACTTTGTTCTTACAACTAGACGGTGAAGATATTGCACAATATCCACTAGTAACGTTGGAAGAAATTAACGAAGGCAGCTTCTTTAGCAAAATCTACGATTACATTCGTCTACAAATTAACAACTAATCTGTTAATTAATAAAAAAAGCGCCATTTGGCGCTTTTTTTATTTGTAAATTGCCAAAGACAGATAAACATTATTAATAAGCGTTTTTTTGAATTTATGATAGACTAGCGGGCATTTTCTTAGGGCCAGCTAAATGGTCGTAATAACCCTATAATTACTGAGGTGAAATGTGGTTAATCCGGTTAAAAATACTAAATTTGACGAGTTTTTAGAGTTCCCTTGTCCTTTTACTTTTAAAGTAATGGGCCTTGCAAATGTTGACTTAACCTCGCAAGTATTAACTGTGATGCAAAAGTTAGCGCCTGGCGACTACGCACCTAAAACCAAAGCAAGCAGCAAAGGTAATTATGAGTCTGTAAGTTTAGTTGCAACAGTTACCAGCAAAGAACATATCGAAACAATTTATACTGAGCTTGGCTCAATCGCAGACGTACGTTACGTACTGTAAGGCCTATTAGTATGCCTAAATTGATCGTTCGACAGCTTAATCGCCAAGATTACGAGCCGGTATGGCAGGCAATGCAACACTATACCGATACGCGCGACGAAAATGCCGCTGATGAAATTTGGTTGGTAGAACACAACCCTGTGTTTACCCAAGGTCAAGCAGGCAAAGAAGAACACTTATTAATGACCGGTGATATTCCGGTAGTTAAAGTTGATCGTGGCGGCCAAGTAACTTATCACGGTCCAGGCCAACAAGTACTGTATGTACTGTTTAATTTACGTCGTCTCAAAATTGGTGTGCGCGAATTGGTTACGTGGCTTGAAGAAACGGTGATCGATACCCTAAATGATTTCGGTATCAAGGCGTACGCCAAAGCCGATGCACCGGGCGTATATGTCGACGAAAAGAAAATAGCCTCTTTAGGTCTTCGCGTTCGTCGTGGCTGTTCTTTTCACGGTCTTGCATTAAATATCGATATGGATATGGAACCGTTTTTACGCATTAACCCGTGTGGTTATGCCGGAATGGAAATGCTACAAACCAAACAAATTAATGGCCCACAAACGCTAGAAGAAGCGTCAATTGGGCTAGTAAAGCACCTAGTTAAAAAATTAGGTACCACTGAATATGAGCAAGTAGTAGGTTTTTAATCAATGAGTAAACCTGTAAAAATGCAACCGGGCGTAAAGCTTCGTGATGCGGAAAAAATGGCACTAATCCCCGTCAAGGTTATGCCAACTGAAAAAGAAGAAATGCTGCGCAAGCCAGAATGGCTAAAAATTCGTTTACCTAAATCAAGTGAACGCATTGACGGCATTAAAAGCGCAATGCGTAAGCATGGTTTGCACTCAGTGTGTGAAGAAGCATCTTGTCCAAACTTATCTGAGTGTTTTAACCACGGCACGGCAACCTTTATGATTTTAGGTGCCATTTGTACCCGTCGTTGTCCGTTCTGTGATGTTGCCCACGGTCGACCGCTGAAACCTGATGCACAAGAACCAGAAAAGCTTGCTTTAACAATTAAAGATATGAAGCTAAGTTACGTTGTAATTACGTCTGTTGACCGTGATGACTTACGTGACGGTGGTGCACAGCACTTTGCCGACTGTATTCGCGAAATTCGCAAACACAATCCAGGTATTACAATTGAAATTTTAGTACCTGACTTCCGTGGTCGTATGGATAAAGCCCTTGAGATTTTAACCGAAACGCCACCTGATGTGTTTAACCACAACTTAGAAACGGCGCCGCGCCTTTATAAGCTTGCACGTCCAGGTGCTGACTACAAATGGTCACTTGAATTACTGCGTCGCTTTAAAGAAGCTCACCCGAACGTTAAAACAAAATCAGGTTTAATGGTTGGCTTAGGCGAAGAAATTAGCGAAATTGAAGAAGTGTTGCGCGATTTACGTGAACACAATGTAGATATGCTTACTGTGGGTCAGTATCTACAGCCTTCTAAGCACCATTTACCAGTTAAGCGCTACGTGCCGCCTGTCGAGTTTGATGCATTAAAAGACTATGCTGATGAAATTGGCTTCTGTCATGCAGCTTGTGGTCCGTTTGTACGCTCTAGTTACCACGCTGATCTACAAGCAGCGGGTAAAGAGGTTAAGTAACAAAAGCACACGCTAAATTACTTAAGTTCATTGCAAATAAAAGCCAGCACATGCTGGCTTTTATGTTTTATATTCGATTCATTTTTAATGCGTAACGAATGCAAAATGGGGCAATAAATCGATGAAATGGCTTAATGATTGCCATATACACTCGCCCTTTTAACGTTCTTAACTCCACCTCTGTCGCAACAATAAATTGACTTTGCGACACCCGTTTTACCGTTAGCCAAATTGCCATATTGGGCTCCTCACTGGTACTGACAACTTGCTCATCGCTTACCAATTGATAACGCAAAAACCCAGCACGCTCGCCTGTTTTCATCGAGGTCAAACTACTTCCCATATTATTATCTGTTGCCAAAAAGCCAAACAGTGCGACGACTTTATTACGCAGTGTCAAAAGGCCTTTTACCCACTGTGGCAACTCAGCGAAAATAGCAAAATAAACCTGCTGTGCTGTTAAATCAGCCTTGTTTGTAGTAAACATAAATGCATCTTGATAACACACCCCGCAGCCTTTGCTAACAACACTTGGAAATGGGACTGCCGTAACTTTATTTTTTACCGGGCTGCTTTTGTAAAAACGCATCTTTAAACGCCTTTTTTCCATCTTTAAAGCCTAAAATAAGTAACAACAGCACCACACCCCCAGGCACTAAAACGGCCATAAGCAGTGGGCCAACAACATAGCTATAACAAAAGATAAACGGCAGAAAAATAACCGAGCCAAGTAATCGTTTTAAATGTTCCATACTCACTCCTGAAAATAAATTGAGCACGCTCATTTTATTATTGAGCACGCTCAAAAATCAACAATAATTTTTATTGCGTTAATTTATAAAGCTGGTGTAATAGCGCATGTACTGGAGGAAAACGTGTCAAAAAAAGAACAAACAAAACAACTTATTCTTACAACTGCATGGCAGCTTTTTAAAGAAAATGGATACCAAAATACCAGCACGCGCGATATTGCTATGGCGTCTGGTGTTGCCAACGGCACAGTATTTAGTCATTTCAAAAGTAAAATAGACATATTAAAAGCGGGATTTTCAGACCAATTAGATGAAGTACTGTTAAACGCCAGCAAAAAAGATAAAAGCCATACTGCAATTGAACGCATGTCGCACTATGCTAAAGCGCTCTACCCGTTTTACTTATCTCAGCGTGAGTTTAGTCGAGAGTTACTTGGCACGATTATGTGGCAACACAGTGAACTTGCCCCTCAGTTAGCACGATTTAAACACCAGCTAATACACGATAACAACGCAAATGCACATCATGCTGATGTGATCATTGATCTTTATTTTATGACCTTGCTATACGGGCTAAATCACCCTGAAATAAATGAAAATGAATTAGTTACACAACTTGAAAAAAAGCTGAGTTTGCTCAATGTACCGAACTAGGGTCTGTTGATCTTTGCTGTTCTATTTTTGTTCTCTTTGAGCGTGCTTTTATCGCGGCGCTCGATGTGTTGCCTAGCAATCTAAGCGAATATCGAGCAACAATGAGAAAAGTGCGCTCAAAAGAACCGTTCGGCAGCGCTCGATTGGCTTTTCTACTGTGTTATCGGCTGACTCACATAGAATAACTATGCCACGCAGCCTCTGCCTTGTATAAAAACCAATCAAACTGCTGCAAAAATAAACTAGAAAGATCAACAGACCCTAACATTCAGGTCAACTAAAATAAATTAAGCTAGGTAGCATTAAGCATAAGTTAATAATAGCGCTTTAAAATACGCGGTGTTGAACTTGCAAAGAGCAAAGCTCAACACGCACTTGTGTAAGTCCACTTAATTTCGTTAAACAAGATAAAGGAACTACTATGAATCGCTTTGCTAAACCTTTGTTTTTATGTTCACTTATTGCCACCAGCACAATTACATTAACCGCGTGTCAATCTGCCCCTGAAGCACAGCAATCAACAATGCGCACCTTAAATACTGAAGTATTTTATTTAGACCGCAGCATGTTGCCGCCTAATGCCGAGTTAACAGTAACACTTGAAGATGTATCAAAAATGGACGTTGCCGCGACCGTGATCAGTAGTAAATTAACCACGCTCGATACTGCGCCACCTTATCGCGTTGCACTAACTTATGATGAAGCACTCATTAAAGACAACATGCGCTACAACGTGCGCGCACAGATCCGTAAAGACGGTGAGTTATTGTATACCACGACACAATCAAATAACCCATTTGCAAATAACAGCGATCCGCTTCGACTAAAACTGACTAAAATCGCCCCGACAATTAAACCAGATGTGCCGCTGACAAATACTTATTGGAAAGCCACCATGTTACAAGATGCTCAAGTGAATACACCTGAAGGTGCACGAGAAGTCTTTGTGCAGTTAAAAGCCGATGGTAACGCGCGTGGATTTGCTGGCTGCAATAACTTTATGGGTGGCTATTTAGCAAAAGAGTTTGGCCTGCGCTTTAAAGGCATGGCCAGTACCATGATGATGTGCCAAGGTACGGCGAACACCCTTGAAAGTGCAATGCATCAAGTATTGCAAGATACGTTTGAATACAAAATAAAGGGTGAGTCATTAACCTTATTTAACGAGAAAAAAGAAAAAATTGCTCAGTTTAGTGCCGTATATTTTAACTAACTAAAGCTTGCTTAATACATAAAAAAAGCCGCATTTTGCGGCTTTTTTTATTCTTCAACGAGTTGTTCGCTACGGTAAAAACCACCTTCATCCGATAACAAGGAAACAAGTTCTGGTAAACATGCATCCATGTTTTTTTTCAATGTCCATGGTGGGTTTATCACAATCATGCCTGAGGCCGTCATGCCTAATTCATCACTATCTGCGCTCGTCGCAAGCTCAAATAACTGAATATTGCGAATACCCGATGCTATAAGCCCCTGCTCCATTTTTTCAATGCGCTCGCGTGTCACTACAGGATACCAAATCATAATCGTGCCACTGTTAAATCTCGCGTTGGCTTTTTTAACGGTTTTAACAACTTGCTCGTAATCTGACTTTATTTCGTAAGGAGGATCAATTAATACGCAACCACGTTTTGCCTGAGGTGGTAGTAAACCTAATAGTCCTGCAAATCCATTTTCTTTACGAACGTGGGTTTGCTTGCGACGCGTGCTAAGCTCAGCCATATTGTTTTTTAAGCTTTCGCTGTCTTGCGGGTGCAGTTCGAATAACCAGCGCTTGTCGCTATCACGTAACAAGCTGTCAGCAACAAGTGGCGAACCTGGGTAGAACTCAAGTTCCCCTTTATTAAACTGTTTTACACGCTCAACATAATTTGCAATTGCTTGGTTATCACCTGTGTATTGCCATAACTTAGCAATACCATCTAAATACTCTTGCGTTTTTTGGGCGTCTGCATTGGCTAAACGATAAATGCCAACACCTGAGTGGGTATCAATGTATTCAAGTGGCTTATCTTTTTGCGTAAGATAAGTAAGCGTTTCAATTAATACTAAATGTTTAATAACATCAGCAGGGTTACCTGCATGAAAAGAGTGACGATAGCTAAGCATATACAGCCCTAAACGTAAATTTGCTGCATTATAACTCTTTTATACATGTTTTACGGGTAGATTTTGCGCAGTTAAACGATTTTAGCTAAATTTCCTTGAACTTAGCCTTGCTATCGCCATCCAATACCCATATTTACATATTACTGTCACATTTATTCATTATTATTTAAGGCGTGCCATTATGAGCGACAATTTATACTCTACGCTACATTCGTTAGTTGACCAATTAATCTCCCAAAACCAAACCCTAAAAGAAGAAAAGCAAGCGCTTGAAACTGCGTTAGCCAAAGCAAAAGACGAGCTTGAAACATCGCAGCTTGAATTAATGGAGCTTGAAGAATCGAGCAGCTCACAAGCAGCGTCTTTAAACGAACTTGTTACTAAGCTTTCGCAAGCGGCAAGTTAATTTATGGCGCAAGGTGATAATCAGGGCCTCGCAATAACCTTACTTGGCAAGCAACATATGATTGCTTGCCCAAAAGGCAAAGAAGATGAGCTGCTTGCTGCAGCCAACCGTTTAAACGATGAGTTAAACGAATTTAAACAGCGTGCACACACCAAAAGCGATGATAAAGTATTGCTGATGGTCGCTTTGAATCTTTGTCACCAATTACTCAGTGCTGACGCGCAACATACCAAGCAAATGAACCAACTGATTGTTAAGTTGTTGTCAGCAGTCGAATAATATATCTCAGATTGTTCTGGAAATTATTTTACTATTGCGATATTAATGTCACACCTTTAACCGCTAAAAACCGTTGGCCATGCAAAAATCTCAACTATTTGGCATCAAACTACTCGTTATTAGTTTAGTATTTTTTGTCATTTTAATTGTAGATGCAGTGGTTATTTGCCAGCTTTTAAATACGCAAAACTCAGTAACTGTGTTACAAGTTCAATTGTGGGGAAGCTGTTTGGTAGCAGGTGGTATTGTGAGTGGCATTTCGCTTTTACAGCTCAAAAAAATCAGCGCAATGCGTGCATCAAGCTATTTAATTATGGCCTTGATTTTTATAGCCTTACCCTTTGTTTTTGCGACAAGCCCTTATTCTGTAACAAGTTTTTTTAACTTCTTTTAAATCTTACAGTTATCAATTTTTTGCTTTTTTGTCATTTCTGATACTTTTTTCTTGTCTACACTTAAACCAAGTTTTCCTGAAAAGGCATGCTGGTTATGTATCGCTCACCCGAGTTAAAAGGTCTATTGCTATCGCTGTTATTTGCATTAGTAGCACCAACTGTATCTGCCGTGAGCGACAAATCGAATATTTGGCAACTTATTGCTGAAAATCGACAGCTAGCAAACCTCTCACACCCACGAATAGACGATAAATTACACTGGTATTCGCAACAATCGTTTTATGCCAGCAATATTTCATTGCGTGCAAAGCCATACTTACCCTACATAGTTGCAGAGCTTAAAAAACGTAATATGCCGATAGAATTAGCCCTACTGCCCATTGTTGAAAGTGATTTTCGTATGACTAAATCACAAAAAGGCGCGGCGGGAATTTGGCAACTTATGCCACTGATTGCACAGCATTATAATGTGCCAATTAACGGATATTACGATGGCCGCTTCGACTTAGTGCTTTCAACCCATGCTGCACTGAGTTATTTAAACGAACTATACGTGACTTTTGACAAAAACTGGTTGTTAGCAATCGCGGCCTATAACTGCGGTGAGGGTAAAGTAAAAGAGGCAATACGTATAAATAAACATAACGCTAAACCGGTAGATTTTTGGCATTTGCCATTACCGCAAGAAACCAAAGATTATGTACCTAAGCTATTAGCGGTTAACAAACTGATTGCGAACAATCCGTCGTTTTTTCCACCTGTGGAAAGCATATCCTCTACTCGTATCATCGATGTAGAGCAGCCCTTTTCCATTATTGTAATTGCAGAACTGCTCCAAGTGCCTAGCGCGGAAATATTAAAACTAAATCGCGCTTATATCGCTGATAAAAGTGCACCAAATGGCCCCTTTCATTTGCTGCTACCAAAAAAGCTCGGCATCACACTAGAACAAGTATTGTTGTTTAGCCGCTATGGTAAAGATAAAGGATACACAGTTAAAAAGGGGGACTCTTTATACCGCTTAGCAAACCTCACCAACACATCAATTTCAAAGTTAAAAGCGCTTAATCGTTTAACTACAGATGTATTGTATATCGGGCAGCGTTTAATCTTACCCGCCAGCAGTAAAAGCATGCCGAGTTTAGTGCGTGAATATGCCATTAGTCGTTACATCAAACGGGCAAAACCGGAAATCGAAAGATTAGAAGTATCTTATCAGGTTAAACCGAGCGATTCCCTTTGGCACATTGCCACTTTGTTTGATGTTACCATCAAGCAACTGCGCGATTGGAATGCATTGCCGCGAAAAGGCATTATAAAACCAGGGCAAGAATTAAAAATTGTTATTACGCAAGCTAAAGCGGCGCCGCAAAACATACTTACATCTGGCGATATCACCGAGCAACTGCCCTACTTTTCAATTAGCCAAACTGCGACATTAAACAATTGATTTTCGCGTCTTAATCTGAATTCATATATACTGCGAAAAATTGTTAAATTTAGGATTATTATGCAAATCGCAAAAGACGCCGTTGTTGAATTTCATTACACCGTTTTTGAAGGTGACACTCAGTTAGAATCAAGCAAAGATGGCTCTCCACTAGCTTACCTTCATGGCCATGAAGGTATGTTACCAGGTTTAGAAAATGCGCTTGATGGCAAAGCAGCTGATGAGAAATTTAGCGTTGAGCTTGAAGCTAAAGACGCATACGGGCCACGCCACGATAATGCAGTTCAGCGTATTCCTTTAAAGCACTTACAAGGTGCTAAAGTATGGAAGCCAGGCATGACTGCCGTTGTGCATACCGATCAAGGTCAACGCCAAGTAACAATCATTAAAGTTGGTCGCTTTAACGCTGATTGTGATTTAAACCACCCATTTGCTGGTAAAGATTTAACCTTTAATATCGAAGTTGTATCAGTACGCGAAGCAACAAGCGAAGAGTTATCGCACGGCCATGTGCATGGCGCTGGCGGTTGCGGCCACTAAATTATGAGTAAGGTCGCAGTAGTTACTGGCGGTAGTAAAGGCATTGGCCTTGCTACCGTTTCGCGATTAATTGACGATGGTTATATCGTATACAACCTGGATATTAGCCATTCAGATGTCGGGCATTTTATCGACTGCGATGTGAGCAATGTTGATGCGGTTGGCAACGTGATTGCAAATATAGGGCAACAACATCAATCAATTGATGTGGTTGTATCTAATGCAGGTCGCCACCTTTCAGCTAACATCGAAAACACATCTGAACAGATGCTAGATGAGCTATTTTCGTTGAATGTGAAAGGCGCGTTTAGCCTAATTAAGCATGCGCTACCTTTTATGAAACAAAACGGCGGCGCAATTGTGCTAGTAGCGTCTGATCAAGCGCTTATTGGTAAGCGAAACTCCTTCGCATATAACTTATCTAAAGCGGCACTTGCCTCAATGGCACGTACCACCGCGTTAGACTATGCCGAATATAACATTCGTGCCAACGCTGTTTGTCCAGGTACCATTGAAACACCGCTTTATCATGCAGCTATAGATAGTTACTGTGAAAAAAGCGGCGCTAACAAGGCCGAAGTACACGCTGAAGAAGAAGCACTACAACCGCTTAACCGTTTAGGTCAGGCAACTGAGGTAGCAGATTACATTGGCTTTTTGGTCAGTGATAAAGCGACATTTATCACCGGTAGCTTGCAGGTTATTGACGGTGGATACACAGCGCAATAACGCCATATTCGACCCTCACCTTCATCTTTTTGATTTAGATGAAGGTGATTATTTTTGGCTCAAAAATGCACTGCCCCCTTGGCCAAAAATTAGTTTAATTCAACGCAATTTCACACCAGCCGATTTAAAACTACCGGTACATTTTCAGCTTGACGGCTACGCGCATATTGAAGCGGGTTTTAATAATACTCACCCCGCGGCCGAAATCGCCTTTTTAGAACAAAAATACAAACGCGCGCATTGTGCGATAAGTTATGCGCAAATTGACCAAGACCCACATACCTTTAAAGAGCAAATTCAGGACTTTTCACGCTATGCTACTTTTGTTGGCATTCGAGATATTAGTGAAGGTGCGGATGCCGAGCGATTATTAAAGCCAGAAGTCGTAAGCAATTTTGCGCTGCTTGAAAGCCATCAGTTAATCTTTGAGGCGCAGTTTGAACTTCACCAACACCCTATCACAAAGCGCTTATGTGATTTAGCAAAAGCATGCCCCACTTTAAATATTGTGTTAAATCACGCAGGTCTGGTTACAGCTGAATCGTTTGATGATTGGCACACAGCAATCAAAAACCTGGCACGCTTTGATAATATCGCGATAAAGTATTCTGGGTTTGAAATGATAGATTTGCCATTAAACGAACCATTCAGAAAAACGGTGTTGACCACACTAGTTACACATTTTGGCGAAAACCGCGTTATGTTTGCCAGTAACTTTCCAATTTGTTTAATGGCATCAAGTTATGCCTCGCTTTGGCAACAATATTACGACCTGTGCCCTAATAAAGCACTGTGGCAAAAGCTCAGTTTTGCTAACGCGAAGCGAATTTATCAGATACAGAAATAGCGATAGCTAGCCAGCTCTCAGGTTAATTATTACGAGATATTTGCTAAAGCCTTATTAGCGTGATGCCACGCATATTCATGTAATTTCCAATGTTTTGGTGACCAGCCCTCTAAAAAGCGCACAAAGTCCGCCCACGCAATGCTATAAAGTGCTAACCAGCACGATAAAATTTGCGTACCGCCCGGCTTAGCAAACACATCACAATACTTTAAAAACGCCGTTTGATAATAATTCAGTAACTCATGCTCAACAGCATATAGTTGCTCACTGGTAAATGCACTACTGAGTAACAACATTACGTCTTGTATACCAATGCCTTTGCCAACATACTGAAAGTCATACCCTGCAACGGTATTTTGCGACATCATAAAGTTAGCAATTTTAGCATCGCCATGAATAAGTGTTTGATACGGACAACTCCGCAATTGATTATCTAACGCTGGCGCTGCCGCTTTTAACGCTGTATGCGACATTGCATTTAACTCATCCGGACGCGTCGCAAGATGCCAATAACCGCCTTGCTGCCATAGCTTATTGTCACTGACATTAAGATTTTGCGCATGAAAACACGCCAACCAATCAAGAATCCCTTTAACCGCTGAGATATCATCTTCTGCTATGGCTTCAAACCCTGCAGATGCTAAATCACTGAGCAGTAAATATTGCGTATTATCAGCTGCCAGTAACCCTAAAAATTGTGGCGTAGCGACATTTAGTTTGTTGCTGTAGTGGCGATAAAAATATTGTTCATTGCGATAAGAGCTTAGCTTTCGAGCAGATGCAAAGTCACTATTCCAGCCCTTCGGGTGGTGTATTTCAGTTGGCTTGCAAATGGATTTTACTACTACCGATTCATCATTTTTAGCAAACGAAATACGATGCAGTGCACCAAAGCCACTCCAAACTGTTTTGAAGGTATCTACTTGGTGAATATTTGGCTTGCCAAGAGTTTGGCATATTTGCTGTTGAATAGTGTCATTTAGCATAGCGTAACCGATATTATCAAATCGCGTACACGCTACCATATTGCAAAAAAAAGAGCAGCAAATGCCGCTCTTTTGTTCAACGAGTAACAATTAGAAATTTTGCTTAGTTGCTTTGTAGCGCAGTGTCACATTTGCATACGGTAAAATACCACGCAGACGGAAATACCACTTACCCTCTTCAGGTTTGTCTAGCGTACATGTTTCGTTGCTGCCCCATAAATATGGACGACAATCATATTTAAAGAAGTTAGGCTGTTTACCGTGGCGCACATATAAATCTGCTTCACCATCGCCTTCTATTGACACTTCTAACGTATCAAAACCCGCTGGCAGTTCAATAGTACGGTGATCCCACCAGAACCAACCAGATAGGTTTTCAAATGTACCTTCAATAACTGTTGGCGCTGGGCGCGTATCAAAGTCAATTACGATTGGGTCGTGATCAGATGCACGATAAGCGTGACCAGCATATAAACTTGCTAGGTGCTTATCTGATTTATATTCCATGTTGTAGTCAAGTGAAACTGGCTCGTCAGCATTAATATGCCAATCTTGAATACCAACTACTTTGTCATACATGCTGCTTGATGCAAATGCGTGATCTAAACTACCAATGCGACCTTGATATACATACGAGTAATCACGTGTATGACCAAAGCGTTGCTTTTTAATGTTTACAAAACCATTGTTAACAAATGCATAGATTGGGTCTTCTTCACCATACGCGTTCATATCACCAAGAATTACCATATCTTCATCAGCTACAGTAGTTGGATTAGTCGCTAACCACTCATTCAGTTTATTAACTGCGTTAACGCGAGTTTGGTTCCAACAACCTTGACCATCCTTTTGGTCTGTATCTAAACCTTCCGCTTTACTACAGCTACCTTTAGAACGTAAGTGAGTAACCACTACAGAGAAATTCTCTTTGGTTAGCTTATCTGTAAAGGTTTGCATTACTGGTGGACGGTTTCCGTAATCAAACGGAACTGCTTCAGTGAACGCAGCTGTGCCTATTTCTGCCACTTTGTTACTGCGATAAATAATCGCCGACATAATTGCGTCGCCACCGACCTGTTCCGTGTTTAAATTAACAAAGGCATAGGTATCGTTTGCTTGAGCGGCATTTAAAGACGCAACTAAATCAGCAATTGCACTTAAATCAGAAAAACCATCGTTTTCCATTTCAAGTAAACCAATCACATCTGCATCTAGCGCTAAAATTGCACTCACTGTTTTTGCTTTTTGACGTTCAAATTCTTCTGCAGTGTCTGCACCACGAGGCGTTGGGAAACCACCGCCTTGGCCGTCACCATTGAAGTAATTAAGTACGTTAAAGCTCGCAATTCGTAAATTACTGTTTTCAACAGCGTCTGGCGCTTCGCTACGCTCATTTTCAGGGATAAAGTTTGGTGTTGTTGTTGGGTGAATACGGTACTGGCTATAGCCATAGCCAAGCACACCAGTAAGGCCATTTACTTTATCGCCTAAACGCAATGTATTGTAAGCATCAAGTTCTGGCGTTGGGTATGGGATTACCTCAGGGTTTTGCGCGCTTGAACCATCATCTAATGTAATAGATTTAAGCTTGTTTTCAGCCTCTACTGCATTTGCAGCATCACCAGGCAGTGCAACTTGTGTGCTTTGGAATAAACGTTCTGTGCCAAGTTTTAACTCGCCATAGCGTGAAAGACCATAAGTGTCATTTACAACTAGCTCATTAGATACACTTACAAGCATACCTTCATACGCTTCTAAGCCACCTTCAGCTGGTAGTGTTATTTCTGTGGCGCTGTAACTTTCTGTACCACACACTTTAAGATCACCAACATAAGCAAGTTGAGTTTGCCCATATTTTTCTTCTACTTTTGCACGTAGTTTTACAACATCACCTTGTGCTACTTCAGTTTTGTTGTAATAAACAAAAATACCTTCTGATGTGGTTAAGTCACTGTCTTGGTCAAATGACTCTTCTTGCAAGAAAAAGCCTTTTAACTGATTATCACCTTGCAGGCTTACAGTAACAACTGCTTGCACTTCAACTGTTTCGCCAACACGCGAGCTCGCATCACCATTCCCTTGGATAGCACTAATAAGAGTTGCATCACCACCGCATTCAACTGGGTCCGGCTCTTCTGTTTGCTGGTTGTGGCTACCCACATTTGAAAAATCATCTTTTGGCAATGCCATCCATTCAAGTTCGCCGTCAAACGCCGCATACGCATCTGTACGGCCAGATTTTACAGATTCTAATCTAACTAACGAACGGTCTTGAGTGCGTACATCGCCGCTTACCCAAGCTGAACCTGGATCGACACCAATTTGGCCTAAGCTATCAACCACAGTGTCGCTGTTAGTTAATGTAACCGCGTCATCACCGTTAAACCAACTGCCATCAGTATCAAGCTGCGCTTTTGCTTTTAACGCTTCCGCTGCACGTGAATGTGCAACAACATAAGTAGTGTTAGGTGCAAGCTCACCAGCAAGCGTTATCGTACGGCCAATTTCCGTCTTACCGTTAAAATAAAAGTTTAGTGCGTAAGTTGATAAATCAACTGCGGTATCGCCTGCATTATAAACTTCAACCGCTTTATTGTAGCTGCCGCCTTCAACGTATTCCGAAATGACCACATTCGCATTGGCACTGGCTGTTGCCAAGGCAATTGCGCTTGCCAAAAGTGTTTTCTTTAACATTAGTATTGTTCCCGATTTTGTTTTACCCGACTAAGGAACATCGTATGCTAGGCATATAAAGTGACAAATCAATTACAAAATAGTGTTTATTTACAGTGATTTACGATTAATTTAACATTTTTGAAACATTTAAAAATGAAAGGACGAATGTCCGGTGTTTTAGCTATTTTTAGGAATAAGAAAAGAATATCAATTCCCAAATGGAATTAGCGTTACTTATTTTTAATTCCATTCGGACATATGACCTTGCTGCTACCAATGAAAAATTCTCGGCGACACTATTAGCCGTTTTATTGTGTTTAGTTCGCAAGAGATTTATAACAAACAGCAGACTTTACACCGTACCGTTTGTATAAAAAAGCTGACTAAACCAATAACGTTTTTTACCTTTTCACAAAATAAAATCTCATCATATTGTTTTGACCTAAACCACTTCAGCCCGCTATGTAAAGCCAAACTCACTAGCGTGACTCATTTTCTTAAAAGGTTGATATCACACGCTCTAAAAAAGCTTTTAGGTAAACTGAAGGCATAAAAAAACGCCTGAGTACAAACTCAAGCGTTTTCTTTAAATCAATATGGCGGAGAGGGAGGGATTCGAACGCTCCACTGGAGTACCCCTCCACTCAAAAAAAGCCATAACAACATGTATTTATTAAATTTTTATAAATCCACCAATATCTAGTCGGTAATTTAAATAATTTGTTGTCACACTAGTTTGCGAAAGCAAACAATAACTAAAAAGCTTTTTAATTAATATAAACAATCGCTAAAAAATTACGGGGAGGTAGCAAAAAATTGAAATACCTCCAACTATACAGGTAACAAGCCCAAGAATAGTTTTCATAATCTCGATAGATCTCTTCACTTAGCTCTTTTAACTAACAAGAAGTTCAACTTGGTATTTTAGATTTTAAAGTATAGCCTGTTGCAAAAAGACTATTTTGCTTAATCTTCCCAATATAACCTTTATTATGCAGCTCTTTTAGCAACGAAATATTATATTTATTACTCAAGCTCAGCGAGATACTCCCTTTACCATTTAAGAAACTATTAAATTTCAATGAATCTAGTAATTTAAGAAGAGTAGATAACTCTTCCCAGTCTAATTGGCTTATTTGAGAGGCGACTAACTTTGTTTTTAGTTCTTTAGATAATGTATCAAGTTCACATAAGTCCAAAATTAATTGATAAGGCATATGTATATTTGATAGTTGTTCTAATTCAAAACTTTCAAATATATCGGCAAAGCATTTTTTCAAGTCAGCTTCAGAAGAAAATCTGTCCCAGCAAGGCAGAATAGTATCTTGAATAAACCCTAGCTTTATCTGAGTTTTTACATTACTAGAAGTTAATAAGTTAATAAACACTTCCACTGGCAACAAGTGAGCTTCGCCATCTTTTAAATAGTCTAATTGGAAATCACCAATATATGTATTAAGTGCTTTTACCTCACCCATAGAGATCAGTTCATTTACGATGTCAGTAGCGTATTCTAGAATATGACTTTCAATAAGCAAAAGAGCATTATCGACATTAAATTTTTCTATTTCTAAATACGCGCTTGAAACAGGAAACAAGCATAAGATACTCTTTTTAATATCCAAATCTATTTCAGTATAGCTAAGTATATTACGTACGATAAAATCAGTATTTAGCGAAGCCAATGACTGTTTATCTTGCTCTAAAGATTGAAGAACACCATCCAATTTAAGGAAAAAAGCTAGTGAAGCTTCTAAATTAACTTCACTAACGTTTTGTGTATTCGAGGTTTTGTAAATACTTTCAATATAATGAGATACATTTTGCCAAGTCGCTTTAACCTTTCCAGACTCGAAAATAAATGCCCATAAAACTCTATTATCAATAGATAAGATGTCATCTATTATTGTTCTACAATTAGCTATTAGTGTCTTAGCTGCTGCTTCACTTAATTCATTTATTAGAGATATTTTAGTATTTAACGGCTCTCCATAATTTGGTTGGCTGCATAACTCTTCAACAATAAACTGCTCTTTAATTCTAGGCTTATTAACTCGGCTAAGTAAAATTTTGATATCTTTATCCGAATTTGAAAGTCTAGAAATTTCATCGATCGTTATTACTAAATTATTAGTACTATAGGGGTTACCTGTTAGTTTCTCTAAAATTGCCTGAACCATGTGTAAGTTCAATTCATAGGTTTCTGACTTTAATATATGTAAGAAATCCTCTTTAGAATTCCCTTCTACTTGTAAATTACCAAACAATGCTCCAGCAAAATTTAATTTAGAGAGATTACTATAATTCGTAATCAGTTCTGACAGTCTGCAAATGCAAGAAATTTTGCGTATTGTTTCGTCATGATTTGCATCAATTGATTCAAAAACTGCTTCTTTGTCTAAATTCTCTACAACCAGTTTGAGTAACTCAATGTTTGTATCTTGTGCCAGTAATTCGTTTAGTATTGCATAATCCGTTTTGCGAAGCGCTAAAAGAAGCTCCGAGGTGGGGTTCTTATCAAGGTGATTAAGTATGAAGTTTATTGTCTCGTACTTATCATCAAGAATATTCTCTAATAATGAGTTCCAAATAGCTGATTCATTATTATTGGCTACTCCCATCATTATTTTCTTTGCTAGTTCAAAAATAATTTGGTGGTTAAATTCAATATTTCGGGCATCCCTTTCAGAAAACTCTTCCAGAACTGCATCAATCTTATTAAATTTATAGTCTTGCTCTAGGTGAAACCCTGCTTTTATCTGATTAATTTTATTTTTATCAGATGCTGTCATTGCCCCTTCTACAAAAACAGATAAATATTCAGGGTAGTCTTCCGCTAGATAGCCTTCATTTAAAAAGAAAAGAGTTACTAATGAATCTGAAGACTTTCTATTTAGCCACTGAAAGTCAGCTGATGACGGGTCGAATGATACGAAATCAGAGATTCCATATTTTGACAAATATTCTTTTAAGTTCAAAGAGTTAATATAATGAGATTCGGCAAAAGTATTTTCAATATTAGCCCTAGTTTGATTTTGATCTAATCTTAAGTTTTTTAGTAATTCATCGTAATTAAGTTTTTCATTTTTTAAGTTGCTGTATTTAACTTTACAGTTGTATGAGTTAGTGATCTCATATCCATTTTGACCAATAATTTGAAACTGCGAATCATTCATCAATAGTTGAAAACATTCCTTAGTAAGCATTTTATCCACATGGAAAGGAGTTCCTTCAATTCTTATTTCTCTAATGTTATTAATGGAGATGTTATTTCCTTGTAAAAAGTAGCTCCAAAATAGATGAAAGATATCTTCTTCAGTGCGGACCACCTGAGCTTGCTTACATTTCAAAGCTTCCTTTAAAGCAGCTATTTCTTTTTTCAAAGTCGCAAGTTTGATTGATTTGATAATGTCTAAGGCTTCAAAAGATCTCGCTACTGCGCCTTTACCTTCAAGTAATTTTGAGTGTTCAGTTGGACATAAATTCTTAAAAACAACCATTGCAAATATTTTCTCAAAATTGCAATTAATAGTTCTATTTAAAGCATGTGTATAAGAGGCATATTCATTACAAATGTTCTTTAGTACTCTCATATCATCTATGTATCGAGAAGTATTTTTTAATAATTGCTCACTAATATTGTCATATAAAGTGCCTTCATTAATTTGTATCTTTGAAAGCTCTTTTTTGAAAATAGCAAACGCATTATTCGGGTGTACCACAGGTAAGATTGGAATAATAAGATCAAAAAACTTAGTTCTTTCTTTAGCACTGAGTAACTCATCTTTTATTGCATATATAAACTTTACATCTTGAACTATTAACTTAGATTGGTTAACTAAATGGTTTATTTCACGTAATTTAGTGAAAATAGCTACATTATTGAAGCGGTCTAAATCTTCAAAAATGACAACTGAATATTTGGTCTTACAAAAGAAATATATAATTTCATCTAAATGTTGATTTAATGGTGAGGCATCATCAGATACAGCAATTGCTCCGTCTTTTCTCAATAACCTTCTAAAGTCAAATGTAAGCGCAATACTACTAAACCAATAAATTAGTTTGTAGGTTACATAACAAAGAAATAAACCAAATATAAACGTTGCATCTGGTAACTCTCGTTGAATAATTTCAATCAAACTTTCGACTAACTTTGGTGGCTTCTCGGCATTTTTAAAATATAAAAATGAGCCTCCAAACAAAGTCAATAAGCTCGCTATCGAAAATGCAATGCGATTAGAAAAATGTGCTAACGGTATCCTTTTATAGCTTGATGCAGGTAATTTCGATGGATGTTCTTTATAAAGGATATGTTGAACAATTGATTCTTCGATTTCTTTATTATCAATCGAACAAAGATCACCTTTTTTTGTAGAAATATGACTATCGAGAAATGTCGCTAATGAAATATTCAAGTACTTATATTTACAGTTATACCTTTCGAATGTAGATATAAAAGTACTCTTACCAGCCCCATAAGGACCAGAAACAGCAATATTTTTAATGTTTCCTTCAACATTATCTAACGCGGCTTTGAGGTTACCTGCTTCATGAATGTGCGATTTTAATATATCAGGGTCATTACAACTTGGAGATAATGGTGAAACAATCCCTTTATAGGTTGATACGGCTCTTCTAGATTTAATAGCGTCTATCGCTATTACAAAATAATCTTGAACCTCTTTGAAGTGACCATATGACGCTTTAAATGGAATAAGAAAGATGTTCCATATCCTTTTAACACTATTCCCTTCTTTCTTAAACCACCTAACCATTTTTTTACCTAATTTTCAGTTTCAATTTAGCTAGGATAAATCTTCTTATAACATTAACAAAGCACATAGTATTACAGGCTTAGGAGTAAATCTCACTTAAGACTCGACTAACTTTTATCATTATTACTTTACAAATAAATAACTTTTATAGATTTAAAAATTTCCTAACTAGTTTTATGTTTACGAATATCTCTAACCCACGTGACTGAACCATGTGTACGCTTCATTTCAAACAAATCTATGGCTGCAAACAAATCACTTAATTTCTTAAACCCGTAGTTTCTCTGATCAAACGACGCATGGTTAGAGATATGTTTACCAATAGGACCAAGCTGTGCCCAACCGTCATCTTCTTCAGATGCCTCAACAGCCTGGCGCAACATATTCATCAATCGAGTGTCGCTTTTAATACTTGGTTTACGTTTTTGAACAGGCTGCTCAGTTTGTTCTATATCATCAAGATATAAAAACTTGGAACAACTATTGACGAATGCACTTGGTGCTTTTCTTTCACCAAAGCCTATTACAAACTTGCCATCGGCAAGCGCACGCGTAACTAATGGTGTGAAATCACAATCAGAGGAAACTAAGCAAATAGTATCTACATCTTTAGTATAGAGAACATCCATAGCATCAATTACCAAAGCTATGTCTGTTGCATTCTTTCCTTTGGTTAAGTCAAATTGCTGGATTGGTTGAATAGCATACTCGTGAAGCACATCTTCCCACGGTTTAATACATGGGCTTTTCCAGTTTCCATATGCTTTACGGATGTTTACTACGCCATATCGTGCAAGTTCAGACAAGATTACGTCAATTTTTATAGCGGGAGCGTTATCTGCATCAATAAACAATGCAATTTTTTCCTTGTCTTTCAACTCTACGTCCTTTTATCAAATTATCCACTATATATTTATGCCACAAGCAACATTCAATTAAAACTATTTATAATAAAATCAATTGTTTTCATGTTACTGAAGTAGAGTTGAGCAATTCATAACAACACATAAAAAAGTCGATTAAATCCATACCTTCATTAAACTTTCCACACTGTACTTACCGATTTAGCTGCAAATAAATTGCATTGGTATCCCGTTGCAATTTTCAGAATGCTACGATTCTGACGCAATCGTTGAGATAAGATTTGAGGTATTGTAGAGAGTAAAAAAACTCAATGAAACAAGACGTTTTCTTTAAATCTAGAATGGCGGAGAGGGAGGGATAAACTTAAATACATTCCTGTATTTACCCGCTTCGCGGTTCAAATTATTCCCGATAATTTGTCGAACCCAAATCGAGGGCCTCACCCTCCAGACATAATTCGGGCATAAAAAAACGCCTGAGCATAAACTCAAGCGTTTTCTTTAAATCTAGAATGGCGGAGAGGGAGGGATTCGAACCCTCGATAGGGGTTAACCTATACACGAGTTCCAGTCGTGCGCCTTCAGCCACTCAGCCACCTCTCCGCATTACACTGCCTTGCAATGTGTGGCGTATCTTATGCAAAGCCTTGATTGTAAGCAAGTACTTTTTAGAACACTGATTATGAGCGGCTAAAATTACAACACATTAAGTATTGTTTGTTGTTGCCAACTTTAACGATGCAGAAAAATCTAGCATACGATTAAGCGAACGTAGCGCGCCTTCACGAAGCTCCATATCCACAAACACTTCTTTACCGCTTGCATCAAGCAATGCTTCTTCAATCGCTTTTAGGCCATTCATCGCCATCCAAGGACAGTGCGCACAGCTACGACATGTTGCACCTTCACCTTGAGTTGGTGCTTCAAAAAATTCTTTTTCAGGGCACAATTGCTGCATTTTATAAAAAATGCCGCGATCTGTTGCCACGATGAACTTTTGATTGTCCATCTCTTGTGCTGCTTTGATTAACTGGCTCGTTGACCCTACCGCATCAGCTAAATCAACAATTTCAGCAGGTGACTCTGGGTGCACTAATACCGCTGCATCAGGGTGCAGGGCTTTCATATCTTTTAGCGCTTTTGTCTTGAATTCATCGTGAACGATACATGCGCCATTCCACATGATCATATCTGCGCCAGTTTGCTTTTGAATATACGAGCCTAAGTGTTTATCAGGGCCCCAAATAATCTTGTCGCCTTGCTCGTCAAGGTGTTCAACAATTTCAAGTGCACAGCTTGAGGTAACAATCCAATCTGCGCGAGCTTTAACTGCCGTTGAAGTATTTGCATACACCACCACTTTGCGATCTGGGTGCTGATCGCAAAACGCTGAGAACTCATCAATTGGACAACCAACATCCAGTGAACACGTTGCTTCTAGCGTTGGCATCACAACTGTTTTTTCTGGCGTTAAGATTTTGGCTGTCTCGCCCATAAAGCGCACACCTGCAACCACAATAGTTTTTGCTGGGTGTTTACTACCAAAACGCGCCATTTCTAACGAGTCTGCAACACAACCACCGGTTTCTTCAGCCAGGGCTTGAATTTCAGGATCGGTATAATAGTGTGCCACTAATACCGCATCTTTCTCTTTTAGAAGTGATTTAATACGTTCTTTATACGCCTGCTTTTCATCGTTTGATAAAGGGGCTGGCTTGGGAGGAAAAATATAATCCTCAGGCATAATTTGTTCAGCTAAGCTCATATTCTCGACCGTGAACTGCTACAGGAAATTGGCGCGCATTATACTGAAAATGGCAACTGAATGACAGTTTTGTGATTGATAAAATAACGCGATGAATATAATTAAGAAATATAAATAAGATATGAATGGTGGGTCATGATGGACTCGAACCATCGACCAATGGATTAAAAGTCCACTGCTCTACCAACTGAGCTAATGACCCGCTCATAGAATGCGCATTGCATATAGAAAGGTCTTTGAATGGTGGGTCATGATGGACTCGAACCATCGACCAATGGATTAAAAGTCCACTGCTCTACCAACTGAGCTAATGACCCGCTCAAAGAGAAGGCTTAGAAAATGGTGGGTCATGATGGACTCGAACCATCGACCAATGGATTAAAAGTCCACTGCTCTACCAACTGAGCTAATGACCCGCTCTAAGCAAGTGCATTTCGAATGGTGGGTCATGATGGACTCGAACCATCGACCAATGGATTAAAAGTCCACTGCTCTACCAACTGAGCTAATGACCCGCTCAATTCCCATAAGGGAAATACTCGAAGTGCAAAAATCTGAATGGTGGGTCATGATGGACTCGAACCATCGACCAATGGATTAAAAGTCCACTGCTCTACCAACTGAGCTAATGACCCAATCAGATTTTTTGCGCAGCGTTTTTGTCTTTCGTAACAAGCGGCTGCGGGCGCTTATAATACTTATTTAAAAAATGAGTGCAACCTAAAATTACGGTTTTTTTAAGTTTTATGACTCAGTTGGCTAATTTTATACCAACAAATTAAGATTAGCCTAAAAAGTGATAATGTTTTCACTTTTCGTTTACAAACAAGTGGTGTTGCGAGTCTTAATTAAGACTCGCTAATTTTTCAACAGCCAACTTCGCAGGGGTTGAATCAGGGTATTGTGCCACTAAATCATTTAAGATTTTTTTCGCACGTACTGTTTCACCTTCTTTTAAATAGGTGTTTGCAAGTTTAAGCATGGCATCTGAACGCTTATTTGAGTCAGGGAAACCATTCACTAAACTTTCAAAGTGCGTAAGTGCACCTTTGCTGTCATTTTTAATTGTCAGTAACTGACCTAACCAATAATGTGCATTAGGCACATAAACTGAATCAGGATAGTTTGTTAAAAATGCTTTGAACTCAGGGATCGCATCATCATAGCGTTTATCTTGCATAATGAGTTGTACAGCGCGATCGTAAGCATCATTCTCAGACAAGTTACTGCTCATTGTGCCAGAGCTAACATCTGAAGGTGTGTCTGCTACTTGTGTCGGTGCGCTATAACTCGATACGCGCGTTTCAATTTCTTGATACAGCTCACGCTGACGTTGCAGCACTTTTTCCAATTGGTAGCCTTGCTCTTCGGTAACACCGCGTAGCTGGCTTACTTCATCTTGTAGTGATTCCAATTGCTGCTGCAATTGAAGAAATTGTACGTTTCGATTTGCAACCATGCGCTCTAAAGTTTGTAAACGCGTTTCAAGTGCTGTCGATGACATGCTTGAACTTGCGCCTACCTCAGAAACAGGAGCGGGAGCAGCCAGTAACTGACTGCTCCCGCTAAGAAACATGGTTGCCAAAATAACTTTCGGCTTAATCATATTATCTTCTATATTAGTATACTAAAACTGCGCGACGGTTTTTCGCGAAAGCATCTTCAGTACGTGTTTTAACCATTGGCTTTTCTTCACCGTAGCTAACTACTGAGATTTGGCTTTCCGCAACACCTAGGCTTTGTAGGTATTTAGATACAGCTTCACCACGACGCTCACCTAGTGCAATGTTGTACTCAGGAGTACCGCGCTCATCAGCGTGACCTTCTACAAGTACTTTAACACTTGGGTTCTTAACTAAGAAATCAGCGTGTGCTTGAAGTAACTCAACGTAATCACTACGAACTGTTGATTTATCAAAACCAAAGTAGATGATTTGCTCTTGACGAAGCGCTTCATATTTTTCTGCAAGAATTTCTTCTGGCGTCTTTTCTTTAGCAACAGTTTCAACTTGTACTGTTTCTTCTTGACCTTGGTTGCTTTGATTCGCAGATGTATCTTCTTCAACAGTTGAAGATGAGCTACAAGCAGCTAACGTCATTACAGGCACTGCAATGAGTAGGCTTTTTAGTAGTTTGTTAAGTTGCATTGAGTTGATTCCTTTTTTAAAAGTCTAACCTGTAATCTTTACAAAAATGGCGACCACGCGGGTGCCTTAACTTCACCTTCCGCTACCGGTAGGCGAGCTTTAAACCGTCCATCCATTGATACCAATGCAAGGACCTGTTTATTATTATGTAACGTACTATAGATAATCATTGAGCCATTTGGCGCAATGCTTGGTGATTCATCTAAGCGAGTACGTGTTAACACACTGAAGTCACCTGATTTTAATTCTTTTTTAGCAATATGGTATCGACCTAAGGTACGATTTACCATCACCAAGCTATTACCATCAGGCGTGATTGAACCCGCTAAATTCATATCACCGTCAAAAGTAAGTCTTCTTTTCTTACCAGTTGCTAAATTTACGCTATAAATCTGAGCATTACCAGCCCTTTCCGACGTAAAAATGATTTCTTTACCGTTTGGATGCCAGCTTGGCTCAGTGTCGATACTTCTGTGTCTTGTAATGCGGCGTGCTTTCTTACTTTTCAAGTCCATTACGTAGATTTCAGTCGCACCGTTTTTGTCTTTAGACAGCACCATTGCTAGCTTATTACCGTCAGGCGAAAATCGTGGTGCACCATTGATGCCCTTGAAGGTTGTTAAGCGCTCGCGTTTACCGGTGTAAATATCTTGAATATAAATCTGGCTCTGGCGATTTTCGAATGTTACGTACGCCAGCTTTGTGCCATCTGGTGACCACGTTGGCGACATTAGCGGCTCTTTCGAACGTAATAGCGTTTGCTCGTTGTAACCGTCGTAATCTGCAATCACTAATTGATATGGACGATCTTCGTTTTCACGTACAATTACATACGCAATTTTAGTTAAAAACGCACCGCGTTCACCAGTAAGTGCTTCGTACACCACGTCGCTAATTCGGTGACCGTAACGGCGGAAACTATCGCTGCCAATTACGGTTTGACGCGCATCTAAAATATGATCTTCCGAATTAACTAAACGACCTTTACTTAAAATCTTTGTATCGCCACCCGTAATTTGGCCGCGAATAACATCAATTAGTTGATAGCTCACTAAGTAACGGTCGCCCATTTGTTCGGTAATGCTACCAACTAAAATGGCTTCAACACCTTCAGAAACCCACGCGCTGTAATCTACTTCTAAATCCGTTGTTGGCTGCTGCGGCATATTAGCCGGCGCCACTGGATTAAAACGACCACTGCGACGTAAGTCGGCAGCAATCACGTCTGTAATATTGCTTGGCGCGATACCATTTCCGCTATATTTAAATGGCACGATACCAATCGGGCGTGCTGAATCGACACCTTCGGTAATTACAATTTCAAGAGCGGCGTTCGCTGCTGTACTCACTAATAGCACAACCAACAAAGCCCATTTTTGTAATGCGCTAATCATGTTATCCCTTAAATATCTGGTTTAATGGTTAAGTTAATATTTTTAAGTTTTTCGAAAACCGCTTTGTCTTTTGACACTGGTAATGTATCAGCTCTGCGTACCGCACGAATACTGGCTTCACACACTTGTTTATCGCCACTTAGTGCTTCAACCTGTGTTACTAAACCGTTAAACGCAAGGCGCAAGTTAAGACGACATTGCTTGCCTTTCATGCTGTCTTCCAACAATAAGTTTTGCTGGATTTTAGCGATAATAAGCGCGGTGTATTTTTCTACTTCAGAAAGTACTTGTGCTTGCTTAGCACGACTGCGCGCTGCAGCTTCCGCGGCAAGTTGCTCTTGCATCATTTTTTCAGCGAGTGCTTTTTGACGCGCAGCTTCGGCATCGGCCTTACGTTTAGCCTCCGCTTTTTTCAGTCTTTCCTCTTCTGCTTTGCGTTTTTTCGCAAGCGCTTCGGCTTTCTTCTTCGCTTCTGCCGCTTTTTTCTGTTCAGCTTGCTGCTTTTTCTTCGCTTCTCGCGCTGCGGCTTCCGCTTTTTTCTTTTCTCTTTCTTTACGCACGCGCTCTTTTTCAAGCTTGGCGATACGTCTTGCCTCTTCTTCACGCTTCTTTTTAGCGTTTGCAGCACGACGTTCTATGTCACGAATGCGTTTTGCCTCAGCGGCCTTTTTATCTGCTTCTTGCTTTTTGAGCTCGTTAATGCGCTTTTCTACAGCTTTATTATCAACCGACACGGCCTCAACGGCTTTTTGCTCTGGCTTAACGGGAGCGTTTAAGGTGACTTCCATTACTTGTGGTGTTGATGGCTGTAACCAGTTGCCAATAACAAGCGCGACAATAATGCCAATATGCAAAGCTGATGATTTTACCAGAGCAGATTTAAAGTCGTTTTTCATAATTACTGCTCAAAAGACTCCGTCATTAATCCCACCGACGGTACGCCTGCTTTTTTTAGAAAATCCATTAGCAGTAACACTTCTTGGTAAGTTACCTTGCCATCGCCTTTTAACATTACTGGGGTTTTGGGGTCTTTATCCAACGCCAATTTAACTTGAGCAGCAATATCAACTGCTTCCATTGGCGCTTCAGGATCAATACCAATACTGGCATAGTAATTACCATCAGCATCGATTGATACCACAATTGGCGGTGTTTCCGTTGCTTCAACAAGCTCCGATTGTTCCATCTGTGGTAAATCAACCTTAACACCGTGGGTGATTACGGCCGCTGTCGCCATAAAAATAATAAGCAAAACCAACATAACGTCTATATAAGGTACTACGTTGATTTCGGCGACCGGACGACGTTTTTTACGTTGGTACATTAGTTTGCTTCCACTTTTGCCACAGCTTGGCGATGAAGAATATTAGAAAACTCTTCCATAAAGTTGCCGTAAGACGATTCAACTTTTTCTACTGTGTGTGAAAAACGGTTAAACGCGATAACAGCAGGAATTGCAGCAAATAAACCCATTGCAGTTGCAATCAACGCTTCTGCGATACCAGGCGCTACCATTTGTAAAGTTGCCTGTTTTACTGAGCCAAGTGCGATAAATGCGGTCATAATCCCCCAAACCGTTCCAAACAGACCAATGTATGGGCTAATTGAACCAACCGTTGCAAGGAATGATAGGCTTGATTCTAATTTTTCCACTTCACGAGACAGCGTTACGCGCATTGCGCGGTGCGTGCCATCTAAAATAGAACCTGGTGATGCATGATTGTTTTTTGCAAGGCGTGCGTATTCTTTAAAACCAGAAGTGAACATTGCCTCTAGGCCATCAAGTTCATTACGGGCAGACAGTTCCGCATACAATTTACTTAAATCGACACCCGACCAAAATTTGTCTTCAAACTTTTTAGCATTCGTTTTTGCCGCTGTTAGCGCTTTTCGACGTTGAATGATCATAGCCCAAGAAAAAATAGACATTAATACCAAAGTCAACATCACAAGTTGCACCAAAAAGCTCGCTTTAAATATTAAGTCAATAATTGAAATTTCGGTGGCCACTGCTCACTCCTGAAATGATTGATAGTCAAGGGTTAGTTCGTTTAGTGCTTGGAAAGTTCCCTTGTTAGTATGAGATTTAGTTTAACCATACTAATACCTGCATACAATGGCTAGACACTAAGAATCGCATCAACTGAACAAAAAAAACACACAAATTAACTTTATGATACTAAATGATGATTTTATAACGCACTAAACATTCAAAAACATAACGTTTATTCACTAAATATGAATAAATACTCAAAACTTTAAATATAAGAATCACCAAAACAATAAAACTTATAGAACAAATTTTACGCTTTAATAATTTTTCCTTTAAATACAATGGTGTAATTATTAACAATTAATTAACTGATGGTTATATGCACAACCAAAAACATCATCGCATTAGTTTTTTTTATATCAAAAAATAATTTTTCTAGTTTGATGAAAACCACACTAATCCGTAATATAGCACCTGTAAACACGAGGACATGCACACACACTGTGCTAACCCTAGTTTCATATACACAGTGATTACTGATTTGTCATTGTGTAGCATTTTTTTAAATGCGTTCCCTGGATTACTTCCTTCAACTTGTTGTTTGCCCGCTCCCTAGCGGGCTTTTTTTTTGCCTAAAATTTAGAACAACTCCACTATAAATACGCTCAGATATAGATAACAAATCGACTTCTAACCCACATTTTTGCTAACTGCTATCGTTAATTGATTGGCAATAGACCGCGTTTACATAAAAGACTCTTTTACAAGTGTTACCTGTTGCAAAGCAAAAGTTACATAACAAAAAAGGCCGCTAAGCGACCTTTTTCAATAACTAATCCAAACTAACGTTACTTGTATTACGCGTCTTTTATTGGAAAGCCAAAATGTTTATAGGCAAACTCTTGGGCAATACGCCCTCTTGGCGTACGCTGAATAAATCCTTGCTGTATCAAATATGGCTCAATCACATCTTCGATTGTTTCGCGCTCTTCTCCTATTGCCGCAGCAATATTATCAAGGCCAACAGGGCCGCCCATAAACTTCTCAATAAGGCAGAGTAAATATTTGCGGTCCATATAATCAAAGCCGCTTTTATCAACATCTACCATATCAAGTGCGCTGCCAGCAACTTCAGCTGTAACCACACCATCGGCTTTAACTTCTGCATAATCCCGAACACGGCGTAATAATCGGTTGGCAATACGTGGGGTACCACGGGCACGACGCGCCACTTCAACCGCGCCTTCGTCTTCCATTTCAAGGGATAAGAAATCCGCAGAGCGACTAACGATGTGTGATAAATCTTCAACTGAATAAAACTCTAAACGCTGAACAATACCAAAACGATCTCTAAGTGGCGAAGTAAGGGAACCTGCACGGGTTGTTGCACCCACTAATGTAAACGGCGGCAAATCTAATTTAATAGAACGTGCAGCCGGTCCTTCACCTATCATAATATCAAGCTGGTAATCTTCCATTGCTGGGTAAAGAATTTCTTCAACATGTGGGCTTAAACGGTGAATTTCATCAATGAAAAGCACATCGTTTTCTTCTAAGTTGGTTAGCATAGCCGCAAGATCGCCGGCTTTTTCAAGTACCGGGCCTGATGTTGTTTTAATATTCACATTCAGCTCGTTAGCAACAATATTCGCTAACGTAGTTTTACCTAAACCCGGCGGGCCAAAAATAAGCAAGTGGTCAAGTGCTTCTTCACGAGAGCGCGCCGCTTCAATAAAAATTTCCATCTGCTCTTTTACATGGGGTTGACCACGGTAATCAGACAACAGCTTTGGACGTATCGCTCTATCGATAACGTCCTCATTTCCTTTTTTCTCGGGCTCTATTAATCTATCTGCTTCAATCATCTTACATCATTGCCTTTAACGCTTCTTTAATTAGCGCTTCGCTTGATAAGCCACTGCCTTTAATTGCTTTAACGGCTTTTTCTGCTTGATTTGCTTTATAACCGAGTGCCATTAACGCTGCTATTGCATCATCTTGTGCACACCCTTTAACGGTTGGATCTTCCTGCATTTCCAATATTGCACCATCGGTATAAGGAGTAAAGAGATCCATCCCCCAATCTTTCAGCCTGTCTTTCATTTCAAGCACTAAACGCTCAGCTGTCTTTTTACCTACACCAGGCAATTTAACAAGACTAGTTGCATCTTCATTATGTACACAGGCAACAAATTGCTCGGCAGACATACCGGATAAAATTGCCAAACCTAACTTAGGCCCTACACCATTGGCTTTTAATAATTCACGAAATAGTGCGCGTTCCGTTTTATTGTTAAAACCAAACAATAATTGTGCATCTTCTCTTACCACAAAATGGGTGTAAACAACCGCTTCTTCACCTTCTTTCGGCAAGTTGTAAAAACAGGTCATTGGCATATTCACTTCATAGCCAACACCACTCACTTCAATTAAGATTTCCGGTGGCTGTTTTTCTACTAATGTTCCGCGTAATCGCCCTATCATCGTCTTAATCGTCCTCTTACTGTTTTACTCGCTTGCCCTGAAAGCTTGATTAAATGTTGTTGTGAATGGCCATGACAAATGGCGATCGCCAACGCATCGGCGGCATCTGCTTGTGGTGTGCCTGGCAGTTTTAAAAAACTCTTTACCATATGTTGTACTTGCGATTTATCAGCACCACCTGTGCCAACAACGGCCTGCTTAACTTGCCTTGCAGAATATTCAAACACCTCAAGTGACTGAAGCGAAGCCGCTACCATGGCAGCGCCACGGGCTTGGCCAAGTTTTAAAGCAGAATCGGGATTTCGCGCCATAAATACTTGTTCTATCGCAAAGCTATCTGGCTGATATTGTTCAATTAGCTGCGTCACACCTTGAAAAATTATTTTAAGGCGCTCGGCCATTGGCTTTTCGCCCATTTTAATACAGCCGCTACCTAAGTATTCAAACTTCATACCTTGCTGTTTAATTAAACCATAGCCCGTAAAGCGAGAGCCAGGGTCGATGCCAAGTATTATTGCCAATGCGCACCTTTTGCGATGTTTTCTTGTGATAACTAATAATGACTAATAACTGTATGGATTACCAGTAATAGTTTTTAAACTGCGCACAGTTGCACAAAATTTAACTTATTTTGCGCTATATGCTTTGCGCCAAAGCCACTCTATTGGACCTGACTTGAAAAGTTTTAAATAGAAAAACGCAAATACCAGCTGAAAAACTGAGAACATTAAACACAAGTAGATATAGTCTAAACGCGTTGCACTATGCACAAATTCAGGTGAAAAGTAGCGAAAGAAGAGCGCAAAGACAATTGATTGCAAAATATAAAGCGTAAATGCCATACGTCCCGCAGGCGCAAAAATACTGTTTAATACGGTAAGCTTTTCATTTAGCTTAATAAAAACATGGCAATACATTAACGCACACACTAGTCCTGAAAATGTGGCAATGGACATAGTGAGCTCTACCAAGTGAACATAATTAACTCGCAATAGCGCATCGATGCTCGATATGGTTATCACCACCAATAAAGATGCAAGCAATTGCTTTGTTGATAAACCCGTATTGAAAAAATCGGCGCGATATAGATAAACACCAAACAGGACTATGCCTGCAGTAATCCAAATAAAACACACCCAGCTAAATACAAACATAATAATGGTAAACACAATTTGTTGAATTAATTGCTCGCCATAGCCTGATTGCCAGGTGTTAATAATTTCGAAGTATTCATCGCTATCGCGGTAGATGGGTTCGTTTGGGATTAACGCAAACAGTAATATTAATGAAAAGCCAATAGCAAAATAAGTTTTTGCTTTTTTTAAGAGCACTTCTTGGCTACTGCCTATTTCGCGATAAACAATCAACCCTGCTAGTGCGTAGTTAACCAAAATATCGCCAGAAAAAATAAACACGCTATGGATAAAGCCAAAAATAAGAAGCCAATTTAAACGCGACTTTAACAACGAAAAGGCATCGTCTTGACCATGCTTATCATACAAAATAGCTAAGCCTACACCGAACAATAAACAAAATAAGGCCCTAAAACGGCCATCAATAAAAAAGGCATTTATCACCTCAATCACATTATCGCTAAGCGGTGTAACTTGAAGCGGCACGTAACCTAATTCAAAAACGCTATGATAGTAAATATTCATAAACAGAATACCCAACACAGCAAAACCTCTCAGTACATCAAGCGTTTTAATACGTGGCATACATACAACCTACATTCGAGAAAACTAAAAACGCAGCCATAGTGAGCGTCAAGTAACTGTTGGTAAAGTTTTAAATGATAAACGGCGAGATTAAAGGATAACAATCACACACTCATAGCAATTCGTATTAAAACAATAATACGTAGTGATGTGCGAACTTCTCATATTTCCAATGGCGCGATGGAAACACCCTATGTTACCTGAACGCGGGTTAACAAACTTATTCGCCATTTGAAATCTATTAGCTTTAATAAAGGTGATTTATTCGCTCGGTTCAATTATTAGAGCAAGATAAAAAGCCGCTAATATGACATTTTTGTGGCAAGAATTAAAAACTGATCCTAGCATTATTGATAGTTAAATATCGTACTAAATTACGAGCAATTCTACTGATGAATAAGGAGTGTTCATGTCTATCAAACGATCATTTTTGTCACTATCGGCGTTAATTATTTTAGCGATGGCAGTAATGGCGAGTCTTATTTGGTATTCAACAAATCAAATGGCAGAACTCGGAAGCGAACTAGCGCTAAGTAAAGAGTTGAGCAACAACATGTTGATGTTGCGACGTCATGAAAAAGACTTTTTACTGCGTAAAAACGAAAAGTATGTTGATAAGTTTAATCAGCGCATTGTGTTAATTAAGCAAAATATCCATGCATTACACAACGCACTCGATACCATTCCATCGTTAAAGCTACAACTTAGCGATACTCACGATTTAATCGAGCAATACGAAACTCAGTTTCTTACCTTAGTGGCACTCGACAAGCGCATTGGTTTAACAAAAGATCAAGGATTGCGACAGGCATTCAATTTAGCCGAAACGCAATTAAAAGAAGCGGTGCTAACAACGGGCGACACCAATGCAATAAGCTCAATGGTACGGCTCGTACTACTTGAAAATGACTTTCAATCATCGTTAGATATTGCAGCCAAAAATCAAGCGCAAGAAAAACTAAGCACGGTCAAAACCTATCTCACTACTTATGACACCGTAAGCGCCACAGCCACCCTTGCAAACTTTGAAAATGCCGCAGCAAACCTTGCGGATGCGTTAAAACAGCGAGGTTTATCAGAAGAAGAAGGATTACGCGGTGCATTACGAGGCAGCATTCACCAAGTAGAATCAACGCTCAACCAATTAACAACGGGCATTAACGCTGAAATTTCCGACACATTGCAAGTCAGTAAAAAACAAGGCGCAATGGTGTCTGGACTTATCACAGTGGTTATTTCAATTATTTTATTGTGGCAAACCTATCGCATTATTCATCGCCTACACAGTGCCAATGAAAAAATGGCAGATATTAGCCACGGCAATGGCGATTTGACCCAACACATTGAGCTAGACGGTGAAGATGAATTGTCAGAGTTTACCGATAGCATTAACGAGTTTATTGATACCACAGCAGAAATAGTACGTGAAATTAAACATAAAGGTGAAGCCGTAGAAAAAGGCGCACACCACTCTGCCGAGTTAAGTTTACGTTCGCAAACCGCAATTGAAGATCAAAAAAATAATACGCTCGCAGTCAAACAAGCGGTGTCAGAACTGGTTAAAGCCGTTGAGCTCATTGCCCAAAGCAGTGTTGACGTAGAGGCAAGTGTAGAGCAAGCGGAACAAGATATGCGTGAAGGCACTGATGTAATGAGCCAAACACACACCAATATGGGATTGTTAAAGTCACAAGTAGAGTCCACCAGCGAGATTATGAGTGAATTAACCCTATCAAGTCGTGAAATAGAAGGGGTAACGAGCGTGATAAGTGATATCACTGAGCAAACCAACTTGCTCGCACTTAATGCCGCAATTGAAGCTGCACGTGCCGGCGAAACAGGCCGAGGATTTGCCGTTGTTGCCGATGAAGTGAGAACGCTTGCCAAACGCACACAGCAATCAACAGTAGAAATCGGAAAAATGATTAAAACATTGCAAGATCTAGTGGTTCGTTCTGAACAGGCAATGGAACAAAGTTTAAGTCTCACCAGTGAAATGAACGACTCTCTTGATACTGCGAGAGAAAGTATGGATCGCAATAAACAATCGCTCGATGCCATTCGGGATCGCGTTATTCAAATTGCAGGTGCCACACAAGAACAAATGTACACAGTGAAGGAAGTAGAAAGTGCCACTGAAAATATCTCTGTTTCGGCTGAACAATTGTTTATTGATTCATGCGAAAACAGTCAAAATTGTCATGCACTTGAAACCGATGCGCAAAATATGAAGCAAGATGTCGCGCGTTTTACCGTTTAGTTTCCCTTTGCAAGCAAACAAAAAAGGCGCACGTTAACGTGCGCCTTTTTTTAGATTTGGTAACGATTACTCGTCAGCCGCCTCAACCACAGATACACCTAGTTCAACCAGTGCATCTGGGTTTGCAACGCTTGGAGCGTTTGTTAATAAACATGATGCTTGCGTTGTTTTCGGGAACGCAATTACGTCACGGATATTTTCTGTGCCACATAGCAACATTACTAAACGGTCTAAACCAAATGCTAAACCTGCATGTGGTGGTGTACCGTACTTAAGTGCATCAAGTAAGAAGCCAAACTTGTCTTCTTGCTCTTGCGCTTCAATACCTAAGATGCGGAATGCCGCTTGTTGCATATCATTGTTATGAATACGAACAGAACCACCACCTACTTCGTAGCCATTAAGTACCATATCGTATGCATCTGAAATCGCTGCTGCTGGGTTTGCTTCTAGTTCAGCCGCAGAAACGTCTTTTGGTGCAGTAAACGGATGGTGAACCGCGTGCAGTGTACCTTCATCGTCTTCTTCAAACATTGGGAAATCAACAACCCAAAGTGGTGCCCACTTAGTTAGGTCAGTAATTTCAAGATCTAAACCAATTTTCAGACGAAGCGCGCCCATTGCTTCGTTAACAACATTGCGCTTGTCAGCACCAAATAAAATGATGTCGCCTGTTTGCGCATTAGTGCGCTCTAGTAATTGGCTGATCACCTCTTCATTTAAGAATTTAGCAATTGGTGATTGTACGCCTTCAACGCCAGCTGCAAGGTCGTTCACCTTCATCCATGCTAAGCCTTTCGCACCGTAAATGCCGATGAACTTAGTGTATTCATCAATTTGCTTACGTGAAAGCGATGCGCCACCTGGCACAGTAAGTACCGCTACGCGACCTTTTTCATCGTTAGCAGGACCTGAGAAAACTTTAAACTCAACGTCTTTAACTAAATCCGCAACATCAACTAATTCCATTGGGTTACGTAGATCTGGCTTATCTGAACCAAAACGGCGCATTGCATCTGCGTACGACATGGTTGGGAATGTACCTAGGTCAACGTTTAGTAGCTCTTGCCACATATCTTTGATCAGCTTTTCAGTCATTGCGCGCACTTCGTCAGAGCTCATAAATGACGTTTCTAAATCGATTTGAGTGAATTCAGGCTGACGGTCAGCACGTAAGTCTTCATCGCGGAAACACTTAACAATTTGATAGTAACGGTCAAAACCCGACATCATTAATAACTGTTTGAACAGCTGTGGTGACTGAGGTAATGCGTAAAAACTACCATTGTGTACACGGCTTGGTACTAAATAGTCACGTGCACCTTCAGGAGTCGCTTTAGTAAGTACAGGCGTTTCAATATCTAAGAAACCGTTATCGTCTAAGAAACGACGAACAAATGACGACGCTTTAGCACGTAACTTAATGCGCTCACTCATTTCAATACGACGAAGATCTAAATAGCGATACTTCAAACGCATTTCTTCAGAGTTTTGCTGATTAAAATCAAGTGGTAATGGCTCAGAACGGTTAATGATCTCTAACCCTTTACCTAAAATTTCAACTTCACCTGTCGCCATATCTTTGTTGATTTGGCTTTCTGGGCGAGCACGTACAATACCCGTTACTTTTACACAAAACTCGTTACGTAACTGGTTAGCGGTATCCATTAAGCCTTCAACGTCTGGATCAAATACCACTTGCACTAACCCTTCGCGGTCGCGTAAGTCGATAAAGATTAAGCCACCTAGGTCACGGCGTTTATTGATCCAACCACACAGTTCGACCGTTTGTTCTACGTTTGATTTATTTACTTGTCCGCAATATATAGAGCGCATATCTATCCTGTCCGTAAAAGACTTATCAATTTTTCGAGCACATAATCGGCTCGAAATTAGTCATCACTAAAAAATAAACGCCAATTATACTTAAGCGCTTTAAAATTGCGAGTGTAGAGAGTAAATTCCGTCTTTGATAAACTACAAAAATTGCTCATCAAATAATTTTCTAAATGCTGTATTTAGGTTGCCCACAGTGGTCCAGTAATCACTGGAAAGGTCGAGTGTTCACAAGCCACTGTAAAAATAGTGAAATGCTTACGCAATATGCTCAAATTTTTAATACTGTTGAGGGCAATACCAGCTTTTACGCCGACCCTACGCCAACAGCAATTAATAACTGGTATCAAAGCACTGGTGATGAATTTCGCTTTACCTTTAAAATACCGAAACGTATTTCGCATCAAATGGCGCTAGAAGGTATAAATCAAGACCTCAAAGATTGGCTCACCTTATTTGAACCCTTACTGCCAAAAATAGGTTCTGTAATGCTGCAATTGCCCAAATCATGTTCGCCCGCTTACATGCCACGAATTGAGCAATTTATTCAAATTTGGCCAAAGCACGTTCCATTATCCATTGAAGTAAGACACCTTGGCTTTTTCCAAAAAGACGACAATGAAAAGCGTTTTAATCAGCTACTCATGCGTCACAATGTTGACCGCATTATAATGGATACCCGAGCACTCTTTTCTGAGTCAGCAAATACAGATGCGATTATTGATGCGCAAAATAAAAAACCACGTGTGCCTGTCAATGTTATCGCAACCGGAGAAAAGCCGATTATACGTTTTGTTGGTTGTTCGACATTAAAAAATAACCATTCCTTTTATGCGCCTTGGGTCAAAAAAATAAAACAATGGCAAAGTGAAGGTAAAACACCGTATGTATTTTTTCATACTGCCGACAACCACGACTCAGCCCAACTTGCCCGTCAATTTTGCCAAGATGGTGGCTTTAACCACAATGTGTTAGCGCCTTTTCCTGCGCAAACAGAAGCAAAACAAAACGACTTATTTTAGGTATTTATGTCAGCAATCGATAAAACCTCACCGTACATGAATTACTTTAACGGTTACCCTGAGCCAATAAGAGCCCAGGTTAACACCATGATAAGCTCAGGAAAGTTAATACAATACTTTAAGAAAAAATACCCAAGCGGCCATCAATATAATTCTGAAAAAGCGCTTTATGAATATGCCAATACACTAAAACAACAGTTTTTGAAAAATGCCGCAAAGTTGGACTCGGTAAAGTATGAAAAGCGAAAAGACTTGGTGCTCAATGCACTTGGTACGCACACCTTTAAACGACACGCACACGGTAAAAAGCTTAAAGCTCAGCACCATATTGCGGTGGCAAATCAATTAAAATATGCGCCTTTAGAGGTTTTGAAAGCGTTAGTCGTTCATGAACTCGCGCATTTTAAAGAAAAAGACCATAACAAAAGCTTTTACAACTTATGCTGCCACATGCAAGCAAACTATTTTGAATGTGAATTGGATCTGCGCTTATTTATGGTGTTGTGTGAAAAAGGAGAGAATTTTTACTCTCCTTAACAGGGATGCTTCAAAAATTATTTAAAGCTAGCGATTTGGTCGCGCACAGCATTTACCGTTTTGTGCGCGTATGATTGGCCTGTTACGCCATACGGGTAACTACCAAGGCTCCAATTTGGGTTAGAAAAATAGTCGTACTGTGTTGCACTACCAAACACATGCGGATACGCCATAATTGAGGCAAATACATTTTGTACGCCATGACCCATGCCATCAACATATACGCCACCACGCGTATCACCTTGCTTACGTGAGTGCGCTAATCCCATATTGTGGCCAAGTTCATGAACAAAGGTCGTGGCACCACAATCTACCGCTGTAATGCTATACATTAGATCACTTGACGAATTGTATAAGCGACCGTTGCTGCCTTGACCAACCCACGCAATACCGCATGAAATTAAACCCGAATTATCACCAACGGCTTGACTAGTACCCAGTAATGCAACCATATCTGCACGTGTTTGATTACGGTAATTCTGAATGCTTGAACTATTTGTTAATGAACGTAGCATACCTTCTGTTGGCTGTGCGCTGACATTACCAATACTTGAAGAGCCTACTAAGCGTAACGTAATGTTATTGCTATTTTGGCTATACACCTGATTTGAAAACGAGATTAACTGGTTGATTTTGGTGTTAATATTCCCCGTTTTACGCGCTGCTTCATCTGTGTATAACACTGCAATATCAATTGTTGCTGCATAAGCGTTAGACGCAAGTAAGGCTGCCGCTACTGCAGCCGATTTAACCATTTTCTTCATTTTGATTTCCCTTTTAGATTGGCTTATTTGCCATTATCGACCACCGAAATGGGGTCACGATTATGTGATGACGTGTGGTCATCACTATCACCTTGGTTTGGCATATGCTCAACGTGATTTTTATAAAGATCACGTTTAGCGGCTATCCAACCATGCTGATTTTTAGATTCAAATGCATAGTTACCCGACGGTACTGTAAATTGGCCGTAAAGCGCGTCACTGCCAACCGTCAGCACGGTATTATGAAAACGCCCATCGCCTCCCACCACTAAGGCATGAACACTTTTATCCCCATTGGGAAAAACCGTTACCTTAGTGACTTCCGCTGAAAATTCTTCAGCCGTTTGTGGTATTGCCATATCAAACGTATTGCCCTCTTCAAGCGCCCGTAACGCGTCGAGATCAAATTCAACATAGTGCTCACCGTTTAAATCCGAAGGAATAAGCCCTGCATCGGCTAAATAATGTTTTGCCTCTGGCGACGATTTGATGATATTGCTGTAATGACTTTTTGCTTGCTCAGAATTATCGGCCCCTTGTGGCTTTGCTGGCTGAACTGTGATTTCTATTTCATCCGTGGTAACGTCTTTTCCTGCCCCTAAAGTGCCAGCGGCGAGCACTAATTCGCTTGGCTGTTCTGTGGCAACAACCACAGACTCAACTTGCTGAGCAGACTGCGTGTGCTCATCAGATATTCCGTATAAATAGGCAGCACCCACAACTAGAGACACAAGGATTAAAATCACGACTTTAATTTTCATAACTTACTTTTACATTTATCTATTTTGGGTACAAAATATTAAAGAAATGACCAATAAACAACCACCTGTTAACAGTTGTTTACTAAGTTTATTATGAGGAACAATGATTTAGCTGCAGATACAAAAAAGGCCTCACAAATGAGGCCTTAATAAACTGATAACAGGTTTTACAAACCAAGGTCTGCCATAAAGTCGTCATCAATATCATCGTTTGCCGATGATTTTACTTCCGCTTTTTTTGTTGGCTTTGCTTTTTCGTTGGCAATAATATCGTCTGGATCAACGGCTTCAGCAATATCAAAATCATGCAGTTTGATAAACTCGGTTTTATCCATTGCGAGTTCTAGGTAAAAGATATTTTGATCTTCTGTGGTAAACGTGACGCGGCGTGCTTGCGGTCTATCCATGGTGGTATCAACAGAGATTTGAACTTGTTTATTAATTGCCATCATTTTTGGCTGGTTCTGCGTAATGGATGTATGTAATTGCTCACGTACCTTGTTGGTAAAATCACCAACAACTTGGTTCATAAGTTCACCAAGTACATTTGATACGTCGTCTGATAAGTGGCTCTTAGCAATCTCACTCTCAGGCATGCCCATATTACGCATATAGTCGCCATAAATTTCCATCGCAGCTTGCGCGGTGAAGTTTTTCACAACCAGACCAGTAAAGCCACCGTCAAACAGCACAAAGCAGCCGATATCGGGGCGCATACAGGTGCGTGTTATTTTCTGCACCATGGCAGAATAGGCGATTTTATTGTTGGTTGCCGCCGACAACACTTCGGTTACGGATTTACACAAGGTCGCTAAAATATCTTCGGTACTAATTGTATTATTTTTTCTCATTCTTACTCTGCCTCAAACTGCAACTATATTGAGTATAGACAGCAAACTACACCTAATTAACAAAAGAGAAAACTAAATTTTACTAAAAACATCAAAATTTTAATTAATGATTGTGTGAAGGCACTGACTAATGACAAGAAAAAACGTAAAATATGCCGATTAAAAGCTTGAGAGATCACGCAAGTGAGTAAAGACAATATTTACGCAAACCAACAAGCGGTTAAAGATTTTACCTTTGATGAACGCGTTGTTGAGGTATTTCCAGACATGATCCAGCGCTCTGTGCCTGGCTACGCAACCATTGTAAGCACAATGGGCAAGCTTGCGGGACAATATGCGCAAAACAATTCCAATTTATATGATTTAGGCAGCTCGCTTGGCGCGGTAACGCTGAGCATGCGCCGTAATATCGATAAACAAAACTGCCAAATTATCGCGGTTGATAATTCTGCGGCAATGGTTGAGCGCTGCAAGCTTCACCTTGAGGGCTTCCGTTCAGATGTGCCTGTCACAGTTGAATTAGCCGATATCTACGAAATTGAAATAAGCAATGCATCTGTGGTGGCGCTCAACTTTACGTTGCAGTTTATTCCGCAGCCGCAGCGTTTTGCCTTGTTAGAAAAAATCTACCAAGGCTTAAAACCCGGTGGTGTGTTACTACTGAGTGAAAAAATTAAAGGTGAAAATACCTTAGTGGATGATTTGCTGATTGACCTTCACCACGATTTTAAACGTGCCAACGGTTACTCAGAGCTTGAAATAAGTCAAAAACGCAGCGCAATTGAAAATGTAATGCGCCCAGAAACACTCAATGCACATTTTGAGCGCCTATCAGAGATTGGCTTTCAACATACCCAAGTGTGGTATCAGTGTTTTAACTTCTGCTCAATGATTGCAATTAAATAATAGGTTTAGAAATGAATAACTGGTTTACTGACTTTTACGCAGCAATTGCAAAATCACCATTAAGTCATTGGTTAGAAACACTGCCAGCGCAGCTCAGCCACTGGCAACGCGAAGCGCAACATGGCGATTGGCCTAAATGGGAAAAAGTACTTAAAAATTTACCTGAGTCAAATACCAAGCACATTAATATTCAAGATAAAGTTGAGTTTGGCGACGCGTCGGAGCTAAGTGAAGGGCATACAAAACAGCTTGAGCATTTGCTAAAGCGCATGATGCCTTGGCGTAAAGGCCCCTTTACCATTCATGGCTTACATATTGATACTGAATGGCGCAGCGATTGGAAATGGGATCGTTTATTACCACATATTTCAGATCTTTCTAAACGCACTGTACTCGATATTGGTTGTGGCTCGGGTTATCACTTATGGCGTATGCGCGGCGCAGGTGCTGAGTTTGTTGTGGGTATTGACCCATCAGATCTGTTTTTAAGCCAATTCCAAGCGATTAAACACTTTAATCCAGACCCAAATGTACATCTTTTACCGTTAGGCGTAGAGCAATTACCTGAACTAAAAGCGTTTGATACGGTATTTTCGATGGGTGTGTTATATCACCGTCGCTCACCGATTGATTTCTTATCACAACTGAAAGCACAGTTACGCCCAGGCGGTGAGTTAGTGCTTGAAACCTTAGTGGTTGAAGGGGACGTTAATACCGTACTAATGCCAACTGACCGCTACGCAAAAATGCGTAATGTTTGGTACATCCCTAGCACCGCTGCATTAACCTTGTGGTTAGAGCGCGTTGGTTTTAAAAATGTACGTGTGGTTGACAATGACCAAACGTCACTTGAAGAACAGCGTAAAACCGATTGGATGACCACAGAGTCACTGGCGGATTTTCTTGATCCAAACGATGTAAATAAAACCATCGAGGGCTACCCTGCTCCGCTTCGTGCCATCTTAATTGCCGAAGCCTAAGCGTCTTCACACTCTAAGTTACTCTCAAGCAAGCGATTATTTGTTTGCTTGAGAACCACACCCTACACTTCTTTAAACTTCTTGGACAAATGTCCTCATCCAGTTGCAATAAATGTGGTAGCAACGCACGAAATCAGGTAAAATGCGCGCAATTTTTTATGCAACCCACATGCAACCGTTAAGGAATTTCCGTGAGCGAACAGAAACAATCTTTAAGCTATAAAGATGCAGGCGTAGATATCGACGCTGGTAACGCATTAGTTGAACGTATCAAAGGCGTAGTTAAAAAAACTCGTCGTCCAGAAGTAATGGGCGGCATTGGTGGTTTTGGCGCACTTTGTGAACTACCAACTGGCTACAAAGAACCAGTACTTGTTGCAGGTACCGACGGTGTTGGTACTAAATTACGTTTAGCAATTGACCTTAAAAAGCACGATACCGTTGGTATCGACTTAGTTGCTATGTGTGTGAACGATTTAATCGTTCAAGGTGCTGAGCCACTATTTTTCTTAGATTACTACGCAACTGGTAAACTAGACGTTGATGTTGCTGCTGACGTAGTAACGGGCATTGGTAAAGGTTGTGAGCTTTCTGGCTGTGCACTTATCGGTGGTGAAACTGCTGAAATGCCTGGCATGTACGAAGGTGACGACTACGATATGGCTGGTTTCTGTACCGGTGTTGTTGAGAAATCAAAAATCATCGACGGCACTAAAGTAGCAGAAGGCGACCAACTAATCGCGCTTGCATCAAGCGGTCCACACTCAAACGGTTATTCATTAATCCGTAAAGTACTTGAAGTGTCTGGTGCTGATACAAATGCTGAGTTTGAAGGCAAAACATTAGGCGAACACCTAATGGAACCAACACGTATTTACGTTAAATCAATTTTAGAACTTCTAAAAGATGTTGACGTTCACGCGCTATCACACATCACAGGCGGTGGTTTCTGGGAAAACATTCCACGTGTATTACCTGAGTCTGCAAAAGCAGTGGTTAAAGGTGATAGCTGGCAATGGCCTGCTGTTTTCAACTGGTTACAAGAAAACGGTAACATTGAAACACACGAAATGTACCGTACGTTTAACTGTGGTGTTGGTATGATTTTAGTCGTGCCTGCAGATAAACTTGAGCAAAGCTTAGAAATCTTAAAGGCACAAGGCGAAGATGCATGGCACATTGGTGAAATCCAAGCTGCTAGCCAAGGCGAAGAGCAAGTAGAAATTATCTAATGACTAGCAAAATTGTCGTTTTAATTTCTGGTAGCGGCTCGAATCTTCAAGCCATTATTGATGCGGTAAAAGCGGGTCAAATTAATGGTGAAATCTGTGCGGTTATTTCTAACCGCCCAGATGCTTATGGCCTTACCCGCGCTGAAAATGCCGGCATCGAAACGCTTGTGCTTGACCATAAAGCATTTGATAGCCGTGAAGACTATGATGCAGCGTTAATGGATAAAATTGACGCTTTTAGTCCAGATCTAGTTGTATTAGCTGGTTTTATGCGTATCCTAACTCCAAGCTTAGTGCAAAATTATTTAGGAAGAATGTTGAACATTCATCCGTCTTTGTTGCCTAAGTACCAGGGTCTGAATACCCACCAAAGAGCATTGGACGCAAAAGACAAAGAGCATGGAGTTAGCGTACACTTCGTTACCGAAGAGTTAGACGGCGGTCCTGTTGTTTTGCAGGCCAAAGTTGCTATTGAGTCGGACGATACAGCGCAAACGTTAGCCCAACGTGTTCACCAACAAGAGCACATTATTTATCCTTTGGTGGTTCAGTGGTTCTGTGAAAAACGACTAACAATGGAAACAGATAATGCAGTTCTTGATGGCCAAGTTCTTCCAAAGCAAGGCGCTACAATCTAAATTTCTTATGGGTGCGGTACTTACCAGCGCCCTTTTCTCGCCATTTATTTCGGCAACACCAACACAACTTCATTCATATCAAGCTGAATACGATATTCTACGCCAAGGTGAACGTCATGGCAGCGCATTTCGCCGCCTAAATGTGTCTGAGCAAGGCTGTGAGTTAAGTTATAAAAGCGATATCAAATGGATGATTTTCAATGATAAACGCTCCGAACACGCCGAGTTTTATTGTGCGAATGGTGATATAAAGCCATTAAGCTACGTGATGGAACGTACCGGAACGGGCCCAGATCGCAAGTACACATTAAATTTCAATCACGACAAAAAGCAAGTGATGTCGAATCGCTCAAAGTACCCGCTTGAAATTAACTGGGAAACTGGCGTGCAAGATTTAATGACTTATCAAGCGAAAATGCGCTTGGATTTAATGGCAGGGAAAAAAGTATTTGATTACCCTATCGTCGATAAAAAGGGGAAAGCTCGCCACTATAAGTTTGAAATATTAGGCACAGAAACCATTACACTGCCTTATGGTAATGTCGAAACAATCAAAGCTAAACGCGTTTACAACAGCGATAAACGCCAAGCCTTAGCATGGTTTGCGCCAAGCATGGATTACCTGTTAGTACGCATGTGGAAAGGTGAAAAAGGCGTTGAGCAATTTGATGTGCAACTAAAGAGTTACGAAGTAATAAAATAACTTAAATCAATTTAATACTGTAAAAAGCAGCGACCATTCGCTGCTTTTTTAATTCATTTATTTCGATTAAAAAACGACGCAGTGAATAACGTGTGTTCATCGACAAAATGAGAATCAATAGAGACTATACTGGCACGCCTAGCTTAAATAATACAAACTCACCACCGCTCATTTTGTGCCACGATTCATTATTGGTAAGTGGCCTGGTTGCGATAACCGTTACGATGTCATTTGGTGTGGTTTCTGTTTTAAAATCAACAATCATATCTGCATCAATTAAACGCGCTTCGCCAAACGGTGCTTTACGCGTGATCCAATGTAAATTGTTCGAGCACACCGCTAATACGTATACACCATCACTGAGTAGCATGTTAAACACGCCTTTTTGTTGCAACTGAATTGCTAATTTTGCTGCATAACGAAAAACCGGTTTCATATCACTTGGCTTCTTCGGGTATTTTTTACGAATTTCATCTAAAATCCAGCAAAACGCCAACTCACTGTCAGTATTGCCCACAGGTTTGTAAAAGTCAGGCTTTAAATCTTGATAATTCGAAAGTTGTCCGTTGTGCGCATAAGTGATCTCTCTGCCCCATAACTCCCGCGTAAACGGATGCGTATTTTCAAGACACACACGACCGCGATTGCCCTGACGAATATGACTTATTACCGAACAACTTTTAATTGGGTAGGCTTTTACTAATTTGGCAATCTCAGACGTGCAACTAGGTTCAGAATCTTTAAAAGTACGACAGCCCTTACCTTCATAAAAAGTAATGCCCCAACCATCTTTATGCGGCCCTGTATTACCGCCACGCTCTAATAAACCTGAAAAGCTAAAACAAATATCCGTTGGCACATTCGCTGACATGCCGAGCAATTCACACATTGCACAACCCCATAATAAATTTAGTTAATTCTAACCATAATCTAAACTGAGTTAAAGTAATCTAAAGGCTATCTATTAGAGATTATCGAGTACTTTTTGTTGTTGTTTTGCGCGCATTTCAAGTTGCTTTTTTGCAAACTCTGCATCTGTTTTAAGTGTACTAACGCGCTCGAGATAACTTTTATCGGTATCATTTTTTTTGCGCGTTTGATTACCTGGCAACTGTGTCTCGGGCCATTCAACTTTTTCGGCAGGTAGCACCGTAAGCTCAGGTAGTTCGGCTTGCTTAGCGCCTTCTATCGGCATATCTGAATAATGTGTAACGCCTTTTTTATCAACCCACATATACACATCCACCTGCTTTTCCTGCGTAGTGCTGATGTTTGGCAATTCAATATCATTTGGAATAATTGTTTTAACACGCTTTACTGAATCCAGTAGATCATTTACAGAAAATACAGTTTCACCGTTTGGTAGTTTAATAACAAACAGCCCAATAATTGCGATTGCTAATAGCGTAAATACATAATAACTAAATCGTTTCATCTTCAAGCTCTCGGTATTCAAGCATTGCTTTATTATCAAGAAATAAAAACCCACCCCACGTAAACAAACTCGTGACCAAAGCAATTAATACTGTTGACGCTTCTCTTGGCAGTGAAAGTAGAACAAAGTATGCAGGTATAGATAACAAACAAAATACTGAAACTTCGCTAATTTTTAATATTTTTGAGAGAAACCAAATGGCGGCCGCTGAAATTACCGCGCCAAACAACATACCAAATGCATAAGACATCAAACCATTTGCGTGCATATAATTTCCTAATGGCAAATCAGTATAGCCAAGAACAAAAGCCACTATTAGCAAAATACTTGCGATACCAATAAATAAGCCAAGTGCATATTTAATTGAAATGAACGCTGATGAATTAATCTTGTCATGGATGACCGAAAGCATGTTAATTCCTTTTAAACACAAATAGATAAGTTTACTGACAAAATACTAACAATTATTTTATGAAAGCCATAGCTATTTCATGTGGTTAGCTATAATTAATAGACTGCTTGAGTGCACATTTGTACGCTCAAAAAACCAATAATTTGTCTTGAATCTCTTGTACTGAAAAGCTAATCTTAAAGAGAATCTGGTCAGACCTCTTACAAGGATAATAACTATGACTGCTTTATTCGTACTCGGCTTGCTTGGTTGCTTAGCGATTGCTAGCTACCACAGAGCAAACTGGCATACCCATTTAACCGTTGCCGCTGCGGTATTGGTGATTGGCTCATTTATGGGCGCTTTCGCTATGATCAGCTGGCTAATTTTCTTAGCAATTGCAATTCCATTGTCGGTGACAAGCATCCGTCGCCAATACATTGTTGAGCCTATTTTCAAAGCATTTAAAAAAGTGACGCCAAGCATGAGCGACACAGAAAAATCAGCGATTGATGCAGGTACAACATGGTGGGAAGCAGACCTATTTTGCGGTAACCCAAACTGGAAAAAAATGCACCAGTACCCAGTTCCGCGTTTAACTGCCGAAGAACAGGCATTTATCGATGGCCCCGTAGAAGAAGTGTGCGCCATGTTAGATGACTGGGAAGCAACCCATGAACTAACCGACTTACCGCAAGATGTTTGGCAGTATCTAAAAGATAATAAATTCTTTGCCATGATCATCAAAAAGCAATATGGCGGTCTAGAATTCTCTGCATTTGCACAATCGTGTGTGCTGCAAAAACTAACTTCTAAATCAACGCTATTATCGTCTATCGTTGGTGTACCTAATTCATTAGGTCCAGGTGAACTATTACAACACTATGGAACTAAAGAACAAAAAGACCACTACTTACCAGGTCTTGCTAAAGGCGATGAAATTCCATGTTTTGCACTTACTTCACCAGAAGCAGGTTCTGACGCGAGCTCAATCCCTGATTTTGGTATTGTGTGTAAAGGTGAATGGAACGGTGAAGAAGTGTTAGGTATGCGCCTAACGTGGAACAAGCGTTATATTACACTCGCGCCAGTTGCAACTGTGCTTGGTCTTGCATTTAAACTACGTGACCCTGATGGATTACTAGGTGATAAAGAAGATTTAGGCATCACTTGTGCCCTTATTCCGACAAACACACCTGGCGTTAAAATTGGTCGCCGTCACTTTCCGCTTAATGTACCGTTCCAAAATGGTCCGACGCAAGGTGAAGAGGTATTTGTACCAATTGATTACATCATCGGTGGCGCAAAAATGGCTGGTCAAGGCTGGCGTATGCTGGTTGAGTGTTTATCAGTTGGTCGTGCAATTACACTACCTTCAAACTCAGCAGGTGGTATTAAAGCGCTAGCAATCGCAAGTGGTGCGTACAGCCGTATTCGTCGTCAGTTCCGTTTACCAATTGGTAAAATGGAAGGTATCGAAGAGCCATTAGCAAAACTTGGTGGTTATGCTTACAGCTCAGATGCTGCAGTTTCTATGTCTACAGGTGCAGTTGACCTTGGTGAAAAACCATCAGTAATCTCTGCTATTTTAAAATATCACCTTACAGAGCAAATGCGTGATTCAACCAAACACGCTATGGATATTCACGGCGGTAAAGGCATTTGTTTAGGTCCAAATAACTACCTAGGTCGTGGTTATCAAGGTGCGCCAATTGCCATTACTGTAGAAGGTGCGAACATCCTAACGCGTAATATGATTATCTATGGTCAAGGCGCGATTCGTTGTCATCCGTTTGTGTTATCTGAGCTCGAAGCATGTAACATTGAAGACAAAGAAGCAGCACTTGCGCAGTTTGATAAGTCACTTATGGGCCACATTGGCTTTACCATTTCGAACTTTGCACGTACTGTTTGGCTTGCCCTAACAGGCGCACGCTTTACTAAAACACCATACGATGATGAAACAGCATTGTTTTACCGTACTGCAACACGTTACAGTGCATCCCTTGCGCTAATGTCTGATATTTGTATGGCCGTTTTTGGTGGCTCACTGAAGCGTAAAGAGCGTATTTCAGCACGTTTAGGTGACTTACTAAGCTACCTATATCTAGTGTCAGCAACACTTAAGCGTTACAACGATGAAGGTCGCCGTAAAGAAGACTTCGCACTTGTTCAGTGGAGCTGTCAAGACCACTTATACCTTTGCCAACGCGCACTTGCTGATCTTATCAACAACATGCCATTTGCACCGCTTCGTGGTTTCTTAAAGCTAGTACTGTTCCCTTGGGGTCGTCCAATTCGCAAACCAACCGACGAATTAGAGCAAAAAGTAGCACGTTTACTGCAGACGCCAAGCGAAACGCGCGACCGTTTAGCACATAATATTTATGTTACTAACGAGCCATTAAACTTAATTGGTCGCCAAGAGCAAACGCTAAAAGACATTCTTGCTGTTGAACCTATCTTCGACAAAGTATGTCGTGCTAAAGGCGATAAGCTGCCATTCTTTGCCCTTGATAAAGTGGCAGAGATGGGACTTGAACTCGGTGCAATTACAAGTGATGAAGCTGAGCAATTAAAAGCCGCTGAAGTTGGCCGTTTACAAGTTATCAATGTAGATGATTTTGACCCTGCAGATTTACTGGCAGGCAAAGCAGCCCACTCTGTAAAAAAGGTAAAAGCTGCTTAAGCATTGCTTAACAATTTGATTGTGTTATAAAAAGCCAGCATTAGCTGGCTTTTTTATGCCCTACTGAAAATAAGAATGAAAGGAATCAGAGTGAAAAAAATTGTATTCATAATAGCTTCTGTTTTAGCTTTATGTATTTTTTATATTTTATTTGGCGCTAACCTAGCGCAACCCGAATCTTCAATACAGATAGTGTCGAAAAGTAAAACAAACACTGAAAATAGATTCTTTCAAAATAATGATCAGAATGTTTCCCAATTACCCAAGAAAGAATTAATAAGTTCCCACACTGAAGCTAAAACAGAATCTCATACAAAAGATCATAAGATTGCCACATGTGACAAAGAGCCTAACTTCGATATCTATAGTTATTTTGCAACAAAGCACAAGTCAGAGGTTAATATCTTCGATGAAAATTATTTCAGCAAGTTTCTTAAAGATAATGCTGTCACATTAGAAAGTAAAACCACTGAAGCGCTCTATTCTTTAGCTATGAATTCAGATTTAATCAGTTCGTTACTTTCTTTATTTCAAGATTTTCCCGATAACAAACTGATTGCTTATCACGTGTTAGTTGCGTGCAAAAAACAAAAATGTGATGAAAAACTTATTACGAACGCACTTTATACTGACAGACATAATGGTGCGAGCTGGCTTGCATACGCGAATCTAATTCACAATGAAACTTCGCCTGAAGACACAATTGATGCATTCATAAATGCAGCTAACGCACCAACTTACACAGAATATTGGTCAGAAAGCTTTACCTTAGTTGAAGAAACCCTTAATCAATTAGGAATTAATACTGATTACTCTCCTATGCTAGCTATATCTATTTCTTCAGCATTCCCCCTTCCTAGTTTTCAGGTGATTAATAAAATTTGTCAGGATGCACAGTCAAACGACATAAAATTAATTGATGCCTGTATTAATCTAGGTAAACAACTTGAGCAAAGCCAAAGTACACTTATTTCTGCTGCAATTGGCATCGGTTTGCAAAGAAATATCTATGAAAAATTAGGTGATGAAAATGCACTTAGTTTTTTAAAAGAAAAGTCGCAAGAGTTTAATTTACAGCTTCAGCAAGGAGCCAAAGCTTCACAACTAGTATTACGAAATAAACAACAAGCTCTTGCCTATTTTGAACATTTAAAAAATAGCAGTGAAGTCGAAACAAATACCTATATTATCCACCAAGCAATAGCGCTTAGTAATCAACCACACTTAGATCCTTGTGAAATTAACTGGTGATTGAATCTAGCTTCCATTTCAAAATCTTATGCTTGTGTGACGAAAGCTCTTAATACACCCAATAGTTAATCGTTATCATTAAGCCATTAATAACAAACCAACCAAGGGCATAATGGCTTGGTTTATACTTAGCAACCGAAATTGTTAACGCCCCAGCGACGGCAAAAATAATTAAGCTTTGTAAACTCACTACAATCAATTGCAAGCTCATTAAGCCAACCACTGCCAAGCTCATAGGCACAACATATTGGCCATAAACCAACGTATTTGCATTGCGTAAACTGTTTAACCACAATTTGTACTGCAATACGCATTCGTTTTGATTAAGTTGCTGACTTGAAGCAATATAAACGATAAACGGCGATATAAAACAATGAACAAAAAAGCCTAAATCTGGCCGTTGTAAATTAAGTACATTTGCACACACCCATAAGGCAAGTAACATTAATACACGCCACCAAATTTCGGCAAAAGCATGGCTATGATAGCGAACCCAAAAACCGAGGTTAAACTTCGTCAGCCGTTTGAAAGCTAAGCTATTTGGCCAAAACGCAACGCCAACCAACAGTGCAATATAACTGGTTAACAACGAAAGCAAGCTTAAATCAAATAGCACTGGCAACAGAATGACCGTAATTACATATAACTTTATTCGTGTAGGTTTGAGGGTGGCAACAAATCCACTGCCGAGCACACAAATGCAAAACAATACAAAATGAAGGCCTTGTTGCCATTTGCTCAAGTCTAACGATAACAACAAAGGCACACTCAGTAAAAATACCAAATTACCGGCTAAAGCTAACGTGTAATCACATAGCACACGCATTCCTTTGCTGGCAAATGAGCGTTGATAAAGGCGGTGTTTTACATCAAGCGCACCTTTACTCAATGCGACACTGAGTTCACTTTGCATAACGATTAATGCAACCGATAATAAAATACTTAATGTTGGGTCTTGCGTCATAACTTTGCCAAGCGCAAGGTAAATGAGCAGAATAAGTGCAGGAAAAGCGGTATACATAAATAGCGCTAAAATAACGCCTAATTGCTTTAATTGACCCAATTGTTCAGCAATGTAATGATGAAAAGCCGCAATGCGATATTCGAAAAATGAAAAATTACGCACTTATCAACGCCTGTACTTCAAATCCAGATTGTAAAAATGGCTCAGGCTCATGACTTGTTAAAATAACTTGGCCTTGAAACTTGTCAATACACGCTAGCAGCACAGGCACACTTTTGTGCTCAAGTGCCGCAGTGGGCTCATCCAATAGCAACACCGAGGCTTTACGCATAAACGCATTTATCAGTTGAAGCTTTTTAAGGTTACCACTTGAAAGGTTAATCACTTTAGTGTGTAAAAAGTCATTAAAGCCAAAGCGCTTAACCAAGCTTTCAAGATTGTCACACTCTTGATGCATAAGCGTTAAATCTAATACTTGTTTAGCCGTTAAAAACTCTGGAAAGATAATTTTATCACTCGCTAAAGCGACATTCGTTTGTAAAAAACGGGCATTGGCGCTTTGCTGTTGCAGTAAAATCTCGCCTTGTTGAAATGATTCCAACCCTGCAAGCATGGCTAATAGGGTTGATTTACCAAGGCCATTTGGTCCGGTAATTAAGACACGCTGAGAAGTAAATTGGCAGGTATAATCTGAAAACACAACTTTATCAAAATAAAGTTTGGTTAAACTGCGTATTTGAAACAAACGACCTTCCCTTTCATCTTGAATGCGTTTTGGTGTGCACATTTTGCTTATTTATGCACTTATAGTCAAAGACTTATGATTGGCTATACTATAAACTACCAGCAAATATCGCAGTAATCAGGGGCAATACACCAATGAAAAACCATGGCTTTACACTTATTGAACTGATCATTGTGATTGTTATTTTAGGCCTACTTGCAGTCGTTGCAGCACCTAAATTCTTAAACTTGCAGCAAGCGTCACGCATTAGTGTGTTAGAAGCAACAGCAGCTTCAATGAAAGCCACCGCAGAGCAAGTTCGCGCGAAAGCGTTAGTACAAGATGTTAAAAATGGGAATGTTCAGCTCGATGAGCTTGGCATTAGTGTACTGGTCTATAACGGCTATGTTGAAGGCTACTGGAATGGCGCTTGGCGTTACATTTTAAATATTGGCAAAGAAATTCCCTTTACATCCGCAAGCGCTGTATGCACGGCAAATAGTTTATGCGGCGTGGGTAGGCAACAAACTGCACCTGGCTTTCCTCTTGCTACAAACGGTGCACAAGGGCTTATTTTAATTTGGCCACAAGGATTACGTCTTAGTGACGAATGCTATGCTTTTTATTACAACCAAGAAGATGGCACAACGCCAAACACAGGGGTTGTCACAACTGGATGTTAGAAGCCAACAATTTGTTGGCTTACAGTAAGAAAGTCAGTTTTTTTCGTTGCCGAAGCACTGTTTTAAACTAAACAGCATACCTTTTTTCAAACCATCGACATACAAACTCGTGCGCAGCGTGCCCTCTGCATTTTCACCTCGCATAATACCACCAGCGGTATACTTAAAAAGTGCATCATTGCCTTTTACCTTTTGGCATAGCTCACGTTCTTTCACTTGGTAGCCGACAGCAAATCCCCAAGGCCACATTGCTGCCATCAACCCGACAACAATTGCCCCTGATATAAAAACCTTTTTCATTACTTTCTTTCCAAAAAATTTTGCCATAGCGTAAACGTGGAAAACTGAATATTGGATTAATTAATCACAAAAAATAGTGCGTTATAAGTTAGGGCAATAATAAATTTATCTCACACACGGTGTTGATAATAGGGCTAAAAAATAAAAGTGATAATGGAAAAGCTAGAACTTACAGAGTGAAATTACTAAGAGTATTAATGGTGAAATAGGTTTTTGACTTAGATAAAGAAAATCAGGAGCAAAGCGTAAAGCTTATAATGAAAATTTATTAGGGGAATATAAAATGGCGGAGTGGACGGGACTCGAACCCGCGACCCCCGGCGTGACAGGCCGGTATTCTAACCAACTGAACTACCACTCCGCATCGGGGAGAAATTTGCTAATGGCGGAGTGGACGGGACTCGAACCCGCGACCCCCGGCGTGACAGGCCGGTATTCTAACCAACTGAACTACCACTCCGCTGAGCAAATTTTTAAATGATATAAGATGGCGGAGTGGACGGGACTCGAACCCGCGACCCCCGGCGTGACAGGCCGGTATTCTAACCAACTGAACTACCACTCCGCAGCGTATATCATTTTAAATTGTTTTATTCCTAATGGCGGAGTGGACGGGACTCGAACCCGCGACCCCCGGCGTGACAGGCCGGTATTCTAACCAACTGAACTACCACTCCGCGAAGGAATAATGGCTACTCTTTAAATTAATGGCGGAGTGGACGGGACTCGAACCCGCGACCCCCGGCGTGACAGGCCGGTATTCTAACCAACTGAACTACCACTCCTAAAGAGTAACGTTTGAAATAATTGGCGGAGTGGACGGGACTCGAACCCGCGACCCCCGGCGTGACAGGCCGGTATTCTAACCAACTGAACTACCACTCCGCGTCATTTCAAACCTGTCATGACTCACTTTTGATTTGACTCTCAGTGCTCCTTGACAGCGGCGTGAATAATACGAATCACCCCTTTAAGAGTCAATAGTTTTTTTGCTTTTTTCTCGCTTTTTTACTCATCTGGCAACGAAAGGTTCAAAATTTCATCTGAACTGTCTGATTTCTGCTCAGAACCCGCTACTTTTTGTTCTTCTTGATCTTTTTTGTTTTTCTTCAATTTACTCATCAAGCCACCTAATAACGGTTTTTTCTGAATAAATACACGGATCACAATAAAGCCAATTAAGATAATAAGCACATTACCCACCACAGCCCAGATGATAATTTGCTCAACATCGAGTTCTGGCTCTGGTGGCAGTTCCGGTTCTTGGTTTATTTCCGGTAAAATGGGTGCAGGTTGTTCTGGTACAGCTTCAATCGGTTTATCAATTTCAAACTCTTGCTTATCGATTTTAGCAACAAATTCACGCCCATTTATATTGCTACCAAATAAGGTAAGTTCGACTTCATAAACACCCCAGTCATAATTAACGAGCTTTAATTCTCGTACCGCTTTATCTTGCGTCTCAAGATTAAAGGCTTGCGTCTCGCCATTAGGGTAATAAATTGTACCTTGATAAATGAGTGATTCGGGCTGTACTTTTTCGGTATTCACATTAAGCGTAAGCTGATGGTGCTCTTCGCCCTCACCCGCTTCGCTAAATTCAAAGGTAATAGGAGCGTTTTCGATAATAATGGGATCTTTTACCAAACTGCGTCTTAATATTGGCGTTCGTACTTCGTATTCAGGCTGCCATTCACCAGAGGCAAAATTAAGCGCAAACTCACCGGTAAATACACCATCGCCCGGTCTTTCATCATAGCCTTTGCCATCATCCAATAGTTCTGCAATAGGCACCGGCTTTGCGCCAAAATTAAGGTAATCCTTATTGTTCGTGCTAACAAAATCGACATTTAACGTCACTAAATCACGAAACAACCCTTCTTCAATAGGTTTGCCGCCATTTGTTAAGCGACCCGTTACTTTAATGGTTTCGCCTTTAAATAATAGTGGTGGCAGCGGATCTACATGTAATTCAATATCACTTAAGATCATTAATTTACTGTCGGGTAGGATTTTTCCGATGGCTTGCCATGGACCTGGCATTGGCTTTTTAATTTTTATAATGTCGTAGGTTTCGTCATCAAACCATTCAATATTCATATCACCCAGCGAGGTAGTCGCATAAATTTTACTACCATCGGGTCTGACAAGAATGACTGCTGGTGTACCTTTTTGTCGAAAGAAGAGTAACGTGATTTCATCAACTTGATAGTCGATGCGAAAACGGTTGTCGAAAATCTTAAGTTCATTTTGTTCGCTATTGCGTTGAATTACGTCTAATTCAGTCTGCTGCGCAAAGCTATTCGAAATCAAAAATAAACTAAAAAACCCTAACAACCATTTTTTCATTATGCGTCCTCAGTAAGCCAAAGGCAGTGGCCACCTTTATCATTAACTAAATTTAAGCGCTCTAAGTGTGCCGCTTGTTCTTCGTTATCGGCAAATACGACGTTTAGTCGAGGTCTATCTGGCGAAAGTCGGCGAATACCTTTACTGTTATCACCACTTTGCCCTTCTTTATTGGCAAGGTTAAGGCTTACTTGACCACCCGTCATGCCTAAATACACATCAGCCAATATCTCTGAATCGAGTAAAGCGCCGTGCAGTGTACGTTTTGAGTTATCTATATCGTAGCGGCGACATAAGGCGTCGAGGTTATTTTTTTGCCCCGGGTGTAAATCACGCGCCATCGCAAGGGTATCAAGTACTTGGCAAACGTCGTGGGTTTTGGGGTAATTTTGTCTAAGCAGCGCAAATTCATGATCCATAAAGCCAACGTCGAACGCTGCATTATGAATGACCAGCTCACCGCCTTTGATATAATCTAAAAACTCTGCCGCGACATCGCGAAACTTAGGTTTGCCCGCAAGAAAGTCGCGTGTAATACCGTGTACAAAGATCGCCTCGTCTTCAATATCTCGCTCTGGATCAATGTAAACGTGAAAGTTATTTCCGGTGAGCCTACGGTTTACTAATTCAACACAGCCGATTTCAATAATGCGGTGCCCTTGCTTAGGGTCGATACCCGTTGTTTCAGTATCCAGTACTATTTGCCTGTGAGCCATATCGCCAAATCACAAATTTTGTTATGTTAATAACTTCATTCTACATAATTTAAAGGCAAACTGTGCAAAAAAACGTAGAGATTTTTACTGATGGTTCATGTCTGGGCAACCCAGGTCCAGGTGGCTATGGCACCCTACTTCGCTACAAAGGTCATGAAAAAGAGTTGAGTCAAGGTTATACCTTAACTACAAATAATCGCATGGAACTGCTCGCAGCGATTATTGGCTTAGAGTCATTAAAAGAGCCCTGTCAGGTTATTCTCACTACTGATAGTCAATATGTGAAGCAAGGTATTGAATCTTGGCTTGCCAACTGGAAAAAGCGCGGCTGGAAAACCGCCAGCAAGCAAGATGTAAAAAACAAAGATCTGTGGCAACGCCTTGATGCTGCCAATTCAAAGCACCACGTTGAGTGGCGCTGGGTGAAAGGCCATGCGGGTCACGCGGAAAATGAACGCGTTGACGACTTAGCCAGAGAGGCCGCAGAAAGTAGCGACTTGCTTGAAGATACTGGATTCGTAGCGCAAAGCTAGATCTCTTTATTACTCTATGATATATCTTATTCCATATTTGATATATCCAGTTTTTGCTAGTATGAATGTAACCATTGAAAGTTTCTTTCACAAACAATCTTCAACCATCAGTTATGTGGTATTTGATAACCGTAGCTTAAAAGCCATGGTTATCGATGCCGCTGTTGATTTTGATATTGCTTCAGGCAACGTCGGCTACCAGTTTGCTGATTCGATTATTCATTATATTGATAGCCACCACTTAGATGTTGATTGGATTTTAGAAACACACGCCCATGCAGATCATGTATCTGCCGCGCAATACCTTAAGCAAAAACTCGGTGCTAAAGTGGCAACAGGCAAGCACATTACGCAAGTACAGCAGCATTTTAATAAGGTATTTAACTTCGATATTCCAACGGATGGTAGTCAATTTTGCCATTTATTCGACGATGGCGAAGTATTTTATTTAGGTGAAGAAGCGGTTACCGTGATGTTTACACCGGGACACACGCCCGACAGCGTTACCTATATTGTCGATGGCAGTGCATTTGTTGGTGATACGTTGTTTATGCCAGATAGCGGCACGGCCCGTTGCGATTTCCCAGGCGGTGATGCCAGCCAATTGTATCATTCAATTCAACGCATTTTTGAGCTTGGTAACGATACCCACTTATATATGTGCCATGATTATCAACCAAATGGTCGCGAAGTAAGTGTTGTTACCAGTGTTGAGGCGCAAAAACAATATAATGTGCACTTAAAGCACGGCATTACGCAACACGATTATGTGAAAACCCGCGAATCGCGAGATGCCGATTTAGCGGTACCCAAATTGATTCACCCTTCAATTCAAGTAAATATCAATGCGGGGCACTTTCCCGAAGCCGAAGCGAATGGCACCACTTACTTAAAAATACCGCTAACGTTTAACTAGATTCACGTTTTGAGCTAATAGAAGCATTTCGAGGAGTGCTTCTGAGCCCTACACCTCTTACCGCTGGATTAAATTGCGGACGAGCATGCCATTTTGGTTTAATCGGCGTTAATGGCGCAACACGTTTTCTTGCCACAATCACGTATACACTACCCGTCGGTTTTAAATAATGTTGGCAAAACGATTGCCACGCTGCAAAACGCGATAGCCGCTTACCGCGAGCAAGCGATGAGTAAATCGCTCGTTCTTCAAATACCACTTCGAACCCTAATAAATGTAACCAGTCTTTTACTCGTGCTGGGGTAAAAAAGCGCCCACTCCACGGTAACTTTTGCTTGGCAAAAGGCAGTATGCGCGCCAAGCCACAAAAGCTAAATGGATTAAACCCGCTAAGCACTAAGTAGCCGCCAGGCATTAATACTCTATGCACTTCTCGTAAGCAGTGGTGTGGGTCGGTTAAATACTCCAAGCCATGACTTAATATGCAGCCATCGACTGTTTGTTCAGAAAAAGGTAATTCATCAATGTGCGCTCTTACTCCGGCTTTACTCGAGTTTGCGACATTTACTTGGTGTTTAATAACACACGCAGAGGTATCTAACTCAGCGCTCAGCTCACCTATTTTGAGCAAGTGATAGCCAAAAATTCGGTTTAACCACGGCGTGAAGATTTGCTCGATTTCTTGTTTTAAGTATTCGCCATGGGGAAAATCATACCAAGAATGGGGTTGAATGGTATTTTGTAAACTTAGCGCTGGTTTCAAGTCTTTGCCTCGTTATAATGAGAGATAGTCTACAGAGTAAACATAACAGAGCAAGTGAATTTGGTACAAGTAATTCCCATTCCCGCGTTTAACGACAATTACATTTGGGCATTGGTTAATCAAGACAGTAAACAGCTTTATGTGGTTGACCCAGGTGACGCGGAACCCGTTTTAGCGTTCTGCCGCGAGCACTCATTGTCGCTAACAGGTATCTTAATTACCCATCATCATTGGGATCACACTAATGGGGTTGAAAAGCTGGTTAAGAAGTTTAGTGGTTTACCCGTTTATGGCCCGAGCAACAGCCCTTTTGACGGTATTACCCATAAACTTGAAGATGACGCTGTTATAACACTGGATGAATTACAACTAACATTAGCAATTATGCATGTGCCAGGACATACCCTTGATCATATTGCCTATTATAATGAAAACATGATTTTTTGTGGCGATACACTTTTTAATGGTGGATGTGGTCGATTATTTGAAGGCACGCCAACACAAATGCTCACATCGCTTTTACGTATAGCAGCCCTGCCCGATTCAACACAGGTTTATTGCACCCATGAATATACGCGTGCCAACCTAGATTTTGCTGCATATATCGAGCCAGACAATCATACGCTTGCTGCCTATCGCGATGAACTTGCCAAACATAGTGATATTTCCTTGCCTACCACAATAGAAGAGCAAAAGGCGATAAACCCATTTTTACGCACACATGAACATAATGTAAGAACTAGTGTGTTAGCTAAAAATTCAGTTACCGAAATAAACGATGTCAGTGTTTTTACCGCCTTAAGGGAACTAAAGGACAATTATTAAATCTATTTATCAATTAATGATAAAAATAAATGAAATTGGCAATTTTTAGCCAAGATCGGTATTATTCGGCGTTCCGTTTTAACTCGGTATTTTGTATTAATGACTTATAAGCAAATAATTGCCCTAAGCGCCAGTGTGTGGCTTGTGGGCTGTCAAACGACAAATCAATCTCAATCAGAAAATACGGCAGAGCCAAACTATAAAGTTGCCAGCTCACAAGACGTATATGATGCATTAACAGTGCTTGCACTTGCAGAAGAAGAGCAAGAAGTCATTGAACAAATCCCTGAATTTGACGATGTGTGGCAACGTATTCGCTATCAGCTTTCGATTCCTGTGCCGCAAAATCGCGCCGTAGTTGCCGAGCGTAACTACTACGCAAAGCACCAAAAATATTTAGATCGTATCGCCACACGTGGTACTCCCTACCTTCACTATATTGTGGAAGAGGTAGAAAAGCGTCAGATCCCTATTGAAATTGCGCTATTGCCTATTGTTGAAAGCGCATTTGACCCATTTGGCTATTCGCACCGCAGTGCTTCTGGTATTTGGCAGTTTATGCCAGCCACAGGAGAGCGTTTCGGTCTAAAGCAGAATTGGTGGTACGACGGTCGTCGCGATATTACCGAGTCTACTCGCGCTGCACTTGAGTATTTAACGTATTTACACAAAACACTTGATGGTGATTGGCTAAATGCAATCGCTGCATATAACTCAGGTGAAGGTCGAGTATTACGTGCGATTAAAAAGAACCGTAAAAAGCAGTTACCAACTGATTTTTGGTCGCTTGATTTACCGCGAGAAACAACCCAATACGTGCCTAAACTGCTAGCGCTATCAGACTTACTTGCGCGCTCAGACGAGTTTAAAGTAACGTGGAAAAAAATAGATAATAAGCCTGCTGTTGAGTTGGTTAATACTGGCGGTCAGATTGACTTAGCAAAAGCCGCTGAAATGGCCGACATTCCAGTGACTGAAATGTATAAGTTAAACCCCGCATTTAACCGTTGGGCAACCGATCCAACCGGTCCGCATAAGCTACTTGTACCAGCAGATAAAGCTTATGGCTTCAAAGCACAACTTGCCAAAATGGATGCTAAAGACCGCATTCGTTGGCAGCAATACACAGTAAAATCAGGTGATAGCCTATCAAAAATCGCCAAGCAATTTGATACCAGCACGACTAGCATCAAAACGCTAAACAAGTTGAGTAACAACACTATTCGCGTTGGTCAACAGCTGTTTGTGCCATTAAGTAATGGCCAAATAGACAATAACTTATTAAGCGGTCCAATGCGTATTGCAGCTAACAACAAAGCAAACCGCAAAACTACGCATACCGTCGTTAGTGGCGATAGTCTGTGGAAAATTGGTCGTAAATATAAAGTATCAACCAAAGACTTAATGAAGTGGAATAACTTACGCAAAAATGCGACCTTGCGTCTTGGCCAGCAGTTAACGGTTTATCAAAAAACCAGTTCAACCTTAGCGGGTAATGTGACTGAACGCACCATCACCTATAAAGTGCGCAAAGGTGATTCGTTAGCGCGCATTGCGGGTTTGTATAAAGTGTCAGTATCGGACATTATGAAATGGAATAGCATTGCCAAGAATGAATACATTCAACCTGGACAAAAGCTAAAACTAAAAGTGGATGTAAAAACAGGGTAACACTGAGCAAACATATTAAAAAAGGCGCTATTTAGCGCCTTTTTTGTGCCGTACGTTAACTAATGAAAGTTAAGCAATACCAATATACTTATGCACTTGCACCGATAAGCGCCAGTTTTTAGCCTTACATACTTCAATTGCTAAGCGCGTCGCCTTTGCCTTTTGACTAATAGGCTGTAAATAAACGAGTTCTGGTGTATGCCCTGCTTCAGCAAACAGCTCTTCTAACTCTTCAACATGGCGCATCATTGCGACTGGATGTTTAATCTCGTTAGCACGTTGCATGGCGCTTTTTAGTACTTTATAGCCACCACGCATATTAATTTTTGGTGACACCGTTACCCACGTTGTTGCTGGCGCTAAAATGTCAAATGTGCCGCTGGTTTCAATTTGCGTAGAAAACCCGTTTTCATGAAGTAAGTCACAAAGCGGGTTTAAGTCGTACATGCATGGCTCACCACCAGTGATCACAATATGCTTTGCTTGATATTGCTTGTCGCGAATTAGCGCAAGAATTTGTTCTGCGGTACAATTAGCAAAATAATCCGAGTCAGCTTTCTTTTCAACTGTGTCAGAAAGATCAACTAAATAAGTATCGTCCGTATGCCATGTTTGCTTAGTGTCGCACCAAGCACATCCCACAGGACACCCTTGCAAGCGAATAAATATAGATGGGCAACCTGTGTAACTTGCCTCACCTTGAATGGTTTCGAATACTTCGTTAATTTTGTACAACGTACGCCTCTAATTACTGCTAGATTTGTCTTCAAGGTCACGAAGGTGTAGACTATCGCGCCCGCAAAAACCGCTATTATAGCTAAAGTGAGAGAAATATGTCGCAAAAAGTTGTTGTAATTTACTCTGGTGGAATGGATTCATATACCGTTTTAAATAAAGCCATTCGCCAAGGTTATGAAGTGTATGCACTTTCGTTTGATTACGGCCAGCGTCATGTTAAAGAATTAAAAGTTGCAGCAGACGTATGTGCGGAATTAAACATTTCTCATAAAGTTGTTGATATCTCAGCAATCAACCAATTAATTGGTGGCTCATCGCTGACTGACGATATTGACGTACCGGAAGGTCACTACGAAGAAGAAAGCATGAAATCAACTGTGGTACCAAACCGCAATATGATTTTATTATCACTTGCTGTTGGCTATGCAGTTTCACTTAAAGCCAACAAGGTATTTTACGGCGCTCACTCAGGCGACCATGCAATTTATCCAGACTGCCGCCCTGAATTCGTACAAAAAATGGATGATGTGTGCCGCATCGCTAACTACGAAGAAATTGAAATAGTTAGCCCATACTTAAATAATACTAAAATTGAGATTTTAACCGACGGTTTAAATATGGGCCTCGATTACAGTAAGACATGGACTTGCTACAACGGTCGAGAAAAAGCCTGCGGTAAATGCGGCGCTTGCCAAGAGCGTTTAGAAGCGTTTGAGCTAAACCAGGCAAGCGATCCGCTACCATATGAAGCAAATTAACTAATACCTGTTAGTTAACGCACATTAAAAGCACCAAATGGTGCTTTTTTGTTTTGCTCTGTCCATTCGCAAAACTCTTTTTTATTGCTGCTATGCACCTTAAAAACTAAAGCCATATTTGTACTCTACGCCAAAGTTACACCCTTTTGCGATAAGCCATTCTAATTTGTTTACAATCCCCTCTTTTTAAGCACCCAAATTACGAATAAACTATTGGCCTTTCCCACAACTGGATTTATTTATGCCTAAGACATTGAAAGTACCTCATACGCTGGTTTTGCTACTAGCGATGATGTTTGTCGCTTATCTTGCTACTTGGATTGTACCCCAAGGCTTTTTTGATACCGTAGAAACAGCAAATGGCCGCCAAGCCGTTGTTCCTGGCACTTATCAAGTTGCCACTGAAAGTCATTACCTTACCCCTTGGGACTTTCTAACGGCAATTCCACGGGCATTTGCCGCTGCACAGGATGTTATCTTTTTTGTGTTAATTGTGGGTGGTGTACTCGCAATTGCACGTGCTACAGGCACAGTAGATGCATTAATTGGCCGTTTATTAGAAAAACATGGCGATAAGCCGCAAAAACTCATTTTTGCCGTAGTCTTTTGTTTTGCTCTTGCCTCAAGTGCAATTGGCACAGCGGGCGAATACATTCCATTTGTACTTATTTTAGTGGCATTATGTAAAGCCATGCGCCTTGATGCGATGACGGCGGTCGGTATGATTGTTGCCGGCTATGGCATCGGTTATGGCGTATCTGCGTTTAATCCGTTTACTGTATTAATCGCCCAACAGATTGCAGAAGTTCCTGTGTATTCGGGCTTATGGCTACGTTTAGCGATTTTCGTGCCGTTCGTTTTACTTGGTTTTCATCATGTTTGGTCATACACCAAACAAGTACAAGTGGATCCATCTCGCTCGTTAATGGCAGGCATTCCTTGCCCATTAGAAGGCAAAGAAACCCATGACTATCCAAAACTTAATCGTCGCCACCAATTGGTACTACTTAGCTTTATCGCAACATTAGTAATTGCCGTTTGGGGTATTGCCACAAAAGGCTGGTACTTATATGAACTTGGCGGCTTATTTGTTGCTTGGGGCCTAGTTATCACTGTATTAGGTAAACTTGATGCGAATACCGCTGCTAACAAATTTATTGAAGGTACCTCTGATTTAGTAACCACTGCAATTTTAATCGGTGTTGCACGCGGTATCGCACTCATTTTAGACGACGGTAAAATTCTGCACAGCCTAGTGTACGGTATGAGTTTACCGCTTTCTTATGTGAGCGCAGAAATATCAGCTGTTGGTATGCTTGTTATTCAAACTCTGCTAAATACCTTTATTCCATCGGGTTCAGGTCAAGCGTACGTTACTATGCCGCTAATGGCACCGCTTGGTGATTTAGTTGGTGTACCACGCCAAGTTGCGGTACTTGCGTATCAATTTGGCGATGGCTTCTCAAATATGATTATTCCAACTAATGCGGTATTAATGGGGATCATCGGTATGGCCGGTGTACCTTATGGTCAGTGGTTTAAGTTCTGCTTACCGTTATTGGTGAAACTAATGATTGCAGCCTCTGTAGTACTAATCGCTGCCACTTTCTTTGGTTATGGTTTAGATGTGCAACCACAGATTGCAGGGGTTGAGAGCCAAGTTACAGCAAATAGCTGATTCTATTACAAGCGCAAAAAAGCCACCGAATACGGTGGCTTTTTATTGACTCATATTTACAACTTTTACTAATTCGCATCAACAGCAACATTCTTTATGAGTAAGCAACCAGCTCCACGTTTAATAAAGTTTAAATTCAACGCTGTTGCGTTCTTACTCTTTAATATTATTAGTCAAATGCGCTTGCGAACATAATCAAATCGGTTACCGCAATCACTATGTCCTTGAAAATAATTAAATAATGGCTAACAAACGCTAGTAAATATGTGTATTGATAAATTTAATCCAGTACCCGTTTTATAACTGTTAGTATTTCAGCTTTAGTTGAAGGTTTTACGATATACCCAGCTAAGCCATGGCTCGCCCATTTTTTTACTATTTCTTTGTTTTTATTGCCTGATAGTGCAATTACCGGTGTTTTTTTGTTCTTGCCAACTTGTCGCATATGTTTCGTTGTTTTGAGACCATTTAAATGCGGCATAAACAAATCCATTAAAATAAGGTCATAACGATCAGTCTTTATTTTTTTTACAGCATTCAGTCCATCATCTACTTGATGAATTATAAAACCTTCTTTAGACAAAACGTCGCTAATCATTTCGCGATAAATATGGTTGTCTTCTACAACTAATATGCGCTTTTCATCTTGTTCATTAATATCAAACTGTTCCAAGGCTTGTGCTGGATTATTATTTTGCGTTACTTCCGCACTTTGTAGGTTTGCATGTGCTGACATCATTTTAGCCAACATAGTCGTTAAATTGTCTGATATCACCGATTCAAGTGAAGACAGTAATGGTTGTAAATGTTCAGTTTGGATCTTGTCTAAAAGTAGTTGCTTTAACTCTCCTTGCTCTTCTTTGCTAACTTCATTCTTTATTCGTTCTACTTCCAACTTACTCGTATCGAGTTTATCAAGAACATTTTTTTTATAACTTAGCCCTAACTCTATTAGTTCATTTAAGTCGCTATCTTGGTTTTTAACCACACTTACAAGCTCATCATAAAATGTTTGTTCAACCTCACAACGAGTGAGTCCTTCGAATACGATCAACTTTAGCCGAAAGCGCTCATAAAGCGGTTGATGAGTGAAGTAACTATTAAACAAATTCCTTAAACAGCAACCAAATGCAAGTATCGACTCTTTATTGTTACACAACAGTACGCTGTAGTGGTTTTCATTTAAAACTTGGCTTTTAATCATCAACGTGTACAAAGTGATATTTTCTTTAACCGTTGCAAGCGCGAATAGAACCACTTTTGGCTTAAGCTGATTTATCGTTTCAATGACTGCATCGTCTTTCACAATACATCGAAAGCTATCAAATTGTTCTCTTATGATTTCATTTACACCGTGAACTTCCTCTTCACAATGGGTGATCAATACAATGTCAGGATGCCGGTTTGCGAGTCTTCCTTCAGATGTCACTGTCATTTCCGTATTTCTCCAGCTAATGTTTTGAGCTCAGATTTGAGTTTTAGAATCAACTCCTTTAAAGCGGGTTTGTCTTTTTTCAAGGCGAAAGCTTCTATGGTGGCAAGATAATGACCGGTTTTTTCAGCACCAATAGCGTTTGCTGACGTTTTTAAGAAATGTGCATGTTCTTTTAGATTTTCAAATTGATTTTGATTGTATGCCCCTGCGAGTTTCTTGAAATACTCATTCGCCTGACCCAAAAAGTCTATTTGGAATTGCTTAATCTTTGCTAAGTCATTACCAATTAACTCAATCATCACAGAAGAATTTAAAGTTACTAATTCACTTTCTGGTTCATCCATACCATTTCTCCACAATCGTTTGAATGTCCTTCAATTTAACGGGTTTACTCAAAAAGTCATCCATACCAATAGACTTGCAATACGCCACATCATCATTCATTGTTGCGCCAGTCACAGCAATTATTGGCACCGCCTTTACACCTAATTGTGTTTCTTCCATACGAATCAGTTTAGTCATCTCGTATCCATCTACATCAGGCATATGACAGTCAGTTAAAATTAACTTATATCTATTTTTCTTCCAAGATTGATAACCGCGCTCACCGTTGTCTGCAATATCACACTCGAGCCCGATTGCCTGAAGTTGCTTTCGTAACAGCTTTTGATTGAATGGATTATCTTCTACAAGCAGGATATCGTGATTTACATCTGATACTAATGGCGCATCAAAAGTCTCGATTTCAAGGTCTAACTCATCGTCAATTTCGTCATCGTCTATCGATTCAAATAAAACTTGTTTTAGCGCATATGACGTCATTGGTTGAGTTGTATGTATTAATAAATGCGGGGCGGCGGCTTCAAGTGAATTTCGATTATTTTCGGATGTATATATAAAGAACCGTACGAATTTAGGCAATTGCTGTATCAGCGTACTGAAAAGCCTCGTATTGCTTACTATGAAAATTGTGTTAATGTTTGTCATAACATTTGCAAACTGAGACTGCTCTTCAATGAGTATCTGATTACATAATGTTACTGTGCTATTGAGTAATTTTTGAAAATATTGCTCTTCATACGTGCCAACCCCAATACTAACAAGCTGCATCAGCGTACATGGTTTGGTAACTTCTGTATTTGTGTCAACCCAAAACGGTATCTTTAATTTAAACTCAGACCCTAATCCAAACTCGCTTGAAACATTAATCTCTCCCCCCATTAAATCAATCAATTTGCCGCAAATTGATAACCCTAGACCGGTGCCGCCAAATTGTCGGGTTGTTGACTTTTCAGCTTGTGTAAAAGGCGTAAACAATTTATCGATCACATCGTCTTTGATTCCAATTCCTGAGTCGGTAACTGAAATAATACACTCAACTTGATATTCATTTATCGTGTTGTAACTCACATCAACGTTGATGAAGTTCTCTTTCTTTGCATTATTACCAGTAAATTTAATTGCATTGCCAACTAAATTTAAGAGGATTTGCCTTAATCGATTATCATCTCCCAAGAAATGATTTTTCGGCAGTGAAGATTCAAAAACGCTTAAACGAATATTTTTCTCTTTTGCCTTAGCGGCGAAGGTTATGATTACTTGATGAATGACCTCTGTAACATCAAACAATTCGTGATCAATCTCTAGTTTTCCAGCTTCAATTTTGTTGATATCTAAAACATCATTCAATATAGCAATTAAATTGTTTGCAGATATTGATGCTGTTTTGACAAGATCTAAACATTCATGGTTTAGTCTCGCATTTTCTAATAAATCTAACGAACCGATAATACCATTCAGTGGCGTTCTAAGTTCATGACTCATCATCGCAAGAAAATTAGATTTAATTTCGCTGGCACGCTGAGCTTTGTCTAACGCTATATTTAAGTCTTTAGTTCGGCGTTCAACCCGCTCTTCTAGATCAGCATTTAGTTGTTGTAAATCCAATTGCGCTTTATAAAATTTTGTCTGATCTATGCATACACCATCAATGCGATAGCTTTCACCATGTACATCTTTTCCAACCCGTCCTTGTGCAAATATATAAACAAGCTCTCCATTATGAAGAACGCTACGATACGTGCTAATGAATTCTTCACCTGTACGCAAACTATTCTCTAAGTCATTGACTACCTTATCTTTATCATCAGGGTGTAAACAATTAATCCACTTTTCTAGGTTACCTATATCTTCAGAATTCATTTTGAAAATATCATTAGCCTGGCTATCCCATTGCCAACGCCATACATGATTATCTAATATGCCATTCCACGTACCAATTTTGCCTGCTTCAATCGCTAATTGTTTACTTTCATTCGCCTCATTTAAGGCGATTACCATTTCTTTTTCGTACGAACTATCTACAATTGTTCCTACAATACTTCTAATTTGATCATTGTTTATATATTCCCCTTTTAATGAAAACCATTTCTCTTCACGTGTGTTAGATCTAAATTCAAACTGTAGTGGGATCTGAAAGTGCAAATGATTTTCAAAAAATAAAGGGAATAACTCTTTGTCGTCAGCGTGAACTAACTGTAGAAGGTCTTTAAGGGAGACAATCGAGTCTAAAGGGATTTCTAAAAGCCTTTTGAAGGTTTTAGTGCAGTTAAACTCTTTTGTTTCATGGTCGTAACACCATACACCAATATCAGATGAATTAAGTGCTTGCTCAACAAAATCCATATCACTGTTAGCCAGTGGGTCGCTAGAGATATCAACAAACACGAAGACATACCCATTAGGCACTTCACAGCACGTAAATTCCAATACTGTACTGCCGAAAGTAACAATACTACGATATTCTTTCGCCTCAATTTGACTAAAAAACAGCCTTAGATTCTGACCTAAAATTGAATCTTGAGATGCCGACAATAAACTCTCAACAAGCTTGTTTACCTCGGTTATTCTTAAATCAACATCAGTGCGAATGTAGTATTTATTTGAAACCATCTATTTCCCTTAGTAGTAAACAAAACGATCGGCAAATCGGGCCCTAAAGGGCCGCACATTGTTTTATTAACATATTTACTATAGCAATGATTTAAAATTATTCTTGTCGTGCAGATGTATAGATTTGATATTGGTGGCGTTTTTAGAAATGAAAAACAAAAAACCCAAGCCTTGGCTTGGGTTTTAAATATTTGGTGCGGATGGAGGGACTTGAACCCTCACGTGATTGCTCACACAGCGACCTCAACGCTGCCTGTCTACCAATTCCAGCACATCCGCGAAGATGTTATTTATTAGTTTGGAACGTCGTTGCTTTTGTCTTGTGAAGCAGGTACGTCTTTATCTTTTGGTTCAGCAACAACTGTCGTTGCAGCAGGAGCGTCTGATGATAAATCTGACCACTCGTCAGTTTGTTTAATCTGACCTGCTGTTAAGTTACCTAACACAATGCTTAAAATAAAAAACACTGTTGCTAACGTGGTTGTTGTTTTTGTCATAAAGTTACCAGCACCGCTTGAACCGAAAACGGTTCCAGACGCACCAGCACCAAATGATGAACCCATATCAGCACCTTTTCCTTGCTGGATTAATACAAATCCAATTAAAGCAAGTGCGACGATAAGATAAACTACTAATAAAATTTCGTACATTGTTAGCCATTTCCTTTTGCGCTATTACAGATGGTTGCAAAGCTATTAGCTTTAAGGCTTGCTCCGCCTATTAGCCCACCATCAATATCTGGTTGCGCAAATAATTGTTCGCTATTATTCTCGTTAACACTACCGCCGTAAAGCAGTTGTATTTTTGCAGCTAACTCGCTGTTAAGTTCAGCCAGCTTGCTACGGATAAATTTGTGCACAGCTTGTGCTTGTTCAGGCGATGCAGTTTTACCTGTGCCTATTGCCCAAACGGGCTCGTATGCTATCACACTATTAGCAAGTGCATCTACACCTAATTTGCTAATAATCGCATCAATTTGCTGCCAAACAACTTGTTCGGTCAATTCTTGTTCACGTTCTTGTTCACTTTCACCAACACATAGGATTGGTGTTAGGTTATTTTCTTGTGCTTTGGCAAATTTAGCAGCAACTGTTTCGTTACTTTCACCGTAAATAGCACGTCTTTCTGAGTGACCAACCAAGGTGTAATTTGCACCAAGTGCGTGAATCAATTGGGCGTCAACTTCGCCAGTAAATGCACCAGCATTATTTTCTGACACTGTTTGTGCGCCTGCTTTCAAACCTGCATCAAGTGCTGATTTAATTAAAGGGAATGGCGGGAAAACTAAAATATCAACGTCAGAGGTATCAATTTTCGTGATTACTTCGGCAAGTTCAGATACAAGCTCAAGTGAGCCATTCATTTTCCAGTTGCCTGCAACCATAGGTTTGCGATGTGCCATTGCTTACTCCAATTTAGAAAGCGAGCAGGATGTTATCCTGACTCGCTAAAAGTTACAAGAAGTTATTGTGCGTTTTCGAGTTGTTTGCTTATAGATTCAACAACATCAGCAATTTTCTTTGAGAAATCGAAGACTTGCTTCTCTTTTTCTGCTTCAACCATAACGCGGATCACAGGCTCTGTGCCTGACTTACGAATAAGTACACGACCTTTGTCACCCAGTTGCTGTTCTACTTCAGCAATCACAGATTTCACATCGTTGCTTGCAAGCGGCTCAGTGCCTTTTGCATAACGCACGTTAATCATATTCATTGGGTACTTTGTAAAGCCCTGACCTAAATCTTCAAGAGTTTGATTGCTCTCAACCATGGCAGCAAGCACTTGTAGGCTAGATATAATACCGTCACCCGTTGAGATGCGGTCAAGATTTAGAATGTGGCCCGAGCTTTCGCCACCAATTTTCCAGCCTTTTTGCTTTAATAGCTCTAGCACATAGCGATCGCCCACTTTTGAGCGTTCAAATTCAACGCCGAGTGACTTAAGCGCATTTTCAAGGCCCATGTTAGACATTACAGTACCAACGACACCGCCGCCAAGTTCACCTTTCTCGAACGCGTATTTCGCAATGATATAAACAATGTCATCACCGTCAAATACACGGCCTTTATGGTCAACCATCATCACGCGATCACCATCACCATCGTAGGCAATACCTACGTCTGCTTTTACTTCAAGCACTTTTTGGATCATGGTATCAACATGGGTTGCGCCGCATTTTGCGTTGATATTTAAACCATTTGGCTCACACGCTACTTTAATCACTTCAGCGCCAAGTTCACGCATAACATCGGGTGCAATGTGATACGTTGCACCATTGGCACAATCAACCACAATACGTAAACCTTCAAGCGATAAAGCGCTTGGGAACTGGCTTTTACAGTATTCGATATAACGTCCTGCCGCAGTATCAAGGCGCTTTGCTTTACCGAGCGATTCTGAAGAAACACACGTCATTTCTTCATCCATCATGGCTTCGATTTCAAGCTCTAACGCATCATCTAGCTTAGTGCCTTGTGATGAGAAAAACTTAATGCCATTGTCTTGATAAGGGTTGTGAGAGGCACTAATAACAATACCTGCTTCACCGCGGAACGTTTGTGTTAAATACGCGATTGCAGGCGTTGGCATTGGGCCTAATAAAATAACATCAATACCAGCCGCTACTAAACCGGCTTCAAGCGATGTTTCAAGAAGATAGCCCGAAATACGTGTATCTTTACCAATAATCACTTTTTTAGTGCCCGCTTTAGACAGCACTTTTCCTGCCGCCCAGCCAAGCTTTAATGCAAATTCAGGGGTGATTGGGAACTGCCCTACTTCACCACGTACACCGTCGGTGCCGAAATATTTTCTATTGCTCATTTGTAATTCCTTGTTCACAGGCCTGCCATACATTAAGTGCATCGGCGGTTTCTGTAACATCGTGTACTCGAATAATCTTAGCGCCCTTTTGCGCGGCGATAAGCGCGCCCGCAACTGAGCCAGCTAAACGCTGATCTACATCGCGCCCTAATAAATTACCAATCATCGACTTGCGCGATAAGCCCGCAAGTACTTCACACCCCATCATTTTAAACTCGTCTATGTATTTTAAAATATAGTAGTTATGTGCAAGGGTTTTACCAAAACCAAAGCCGGGATCGAGAATGATTTTATCGCGCGATATACCTGCAGCTTCGCAAGCAGCTATGCGCTCAACAAAGAACTGTTTAATATCATTTATCACATCATCGTAATGAGGATTTGATTGCATAGTACGCGGTTGCCCTTGCATATGCATTAAGCATACCGGCACGCCTAACTCAGCCGTTGTCTCCAAGGCATTGGGTTCTTGCAGTGCACGAACATCGTTAATAATATCAGCACCCGCATTCACCGCCTGACGCATTACTTCTGCTTTGCTGGTATCGATAGAAATAATACAATCTGATTTTTTGCGGATCGCCTCTATAACTGGAATAACGCGCGCAAGCTCTTCTTCTAATGCAACATCAGGTGCACCAGGACGCGTTGATTCGCCACCAATATCAATAATGGTCGCGCCATTTTCAAGCATCGCCAGAGCAGAAATGACAGCGCTGTCGATTTGTTGATGACTGCCGCCATCAGAAAAAGAGTCTGGGGTAAGGTTAAGTATTCCCATTATATGGGTTTGGCTTAGGTCAAGTACCTTGCCGTTTGGTAAATTGATAGTAGACATAGAAATGTAGATTTAAAAAAACCCCGAATTGCTCGGGGTTTTTAGGGTTGTTAGTTTACCGATGGTTGGTCGGTGTCATCAAGTTTATTTTCAGGTTTTTTCTCTGTATCAACCTGTTTTTCTGCTTGAGGTTCTTTATCGCCAGTAGCTGTTGCGCCAGCACTTGGCTTGTCATCGTCTTTACGATCATGTGCATCTCGTGGTGGGCGCACTTCGCGACGCGCCATTAGGTCATCAATTTGCGCAGCATCAATCGTTTCATACTTCATTAGCGCATCTTTCATTGCGTGAAGGATATCCATATTTTCTTTTAGAATATCTTCAGCGCGTTGATAGTTGCGATCTGAGAAGTCACGTACTTCCGCATCAATAAGCTTAGCCGTTTCACCAGACATACTCTTGTTCTGCGTTTGACTACGACCCATGAAAACTTCGCCTTGATCTTCTGAATAAAGAAGCGGACCTAGTTTTTCACTTAAACCCCATTGCGTAACCATTTTGTGTGCAATATCAGTTGCACGTTCAATATCGTTACTCGCACCTGTGGTCACTTTATCTGCGCCATAGATGAGTTCTTCAGCAATACGGCCACCGTAAAGGCTTGAAATCATCGACTCTAAATGTTGCTTAGAATGACTTACACGGTCTTGCTCTGGTAAATACATAGTTACACCAAGTGCACGACCACGCGGGATAATTGATACCTTATAAACAGGATCATGCTCAGGCACTAAACGCCCAACAATAGCGTGACCAGCTTCGTGGTATGCCGTCATTTCTTTTTCTTGCTCGCTCATAACCATTGATTTGCGCTCTGCGCCCATCATGATTTTATCTTTTGCAGCGTCAAACTCGGCCATGCTAACAACACGCTTATTACCGCGCGCAGCAAAAAGAGCAGCTTCATTCACTAAGTTAGCAAGATCAGCACCAGAGAAGCCCGGTGTACCACGTGCAATTAGTGCTGGCTCTACATTGTCTGCCAGAGGCACTTTGCGCATGTGTACTTTAAGAATTTGTTCACGACCGCGGATATCAGGTAAACCTACAACTACTTGACGGTCAAAACGACCTGGACGAAGTAACGCTGGGTCTAGTACATCTGGACGGTTAGTTGCAGCAATTACAATAATACCTTCGTTACCTTCAAAGCCATCCATTTCAACAAGCATTTGGTTAAGTGTTTGCTCACGCTCATCATGACCACCACCAAGACCTGCACCACGCTGACGACCTACCGCATCAATTTCATCGATGAAGATGATACAAGGCGCAGCTTTCTTAGCTTGTTCAAACATGTCACGCACACGCGATGCACCAACACCAACGAACATTTCTACGAAGTCAGAACCTGAAATTGTAAAGAATGGTACTTTTGCTTCACCTGCAACCGCTTTTGCAAGTAGCGTTTTACCTGTACCTGGAGGACCTACCATTAGTACGCCCTTCGGAATGCTACCACCCAACTTTTGGAATTTTGATGGGTCACGTAAGAAATCTACTAACTCAGTAACGTCTTCTTTTGCTTCATCACAACCAGCTACATCGGCAAATGTCGTTTTAACTTGGTCTTCGCTCATTAAGCGTGCTTTGCTCTTACCAAATGACATGGCACCTTTGCCGCCACCGCCTTGCATTTGACGCATGAAGAATATCCAAACACCAATAAGCAGTAACATTGGGAACCAAGAAATGAAGATTGTTGCCAGTAATGACTGCTCTTCCGGTTCTACACCTTCAACAATTGCACCGCTTTTGATCAGCTCGTCAACAATGTACTGATCGTGCATAGGGATAACAGTTTTAAACTGTTCACCATTTAATTTTGTGCCATATACGATGCCTGCTGTGCGATCAAACTTCGCTTCGCGCACTTGCTGTGCACGGGCATCCTTTACAAACTGCGAATATGCGAGCTGGCGGTTAGCGCCTTCGCCTGGATTGAAACTCTGGAATACCGACATTAAAACTACGGCGATTACCAACCAGAGAATTAAATTTTTAGCCATATCACTCAAGGCATTAACCTCTTGTCTTATCTAACATTGAAAAAAATCTTTAACTTTAAATACTGTACTACAGTTTGTAACCTGTCGCTACTATATAAACTTCACGAGAGCGCGCACGCGACGAATCTGGTTTGCGAATTTTAACGGTCTTAAAACTATTACGTAGGTCTTTAACAAATTGATCAAATCCCTCTCCTTGGAACACTTTGACAGCAAAATTGCCGTTTGGTTTTAGTACTTGATGGCACATATCAAATGCAAGTTCGACCAAGTACATGCTACCTGCCTGATCTGTCACGTTATTTCCGCTCATATTAGGCGCCATATCCGACATCACAAGATCAACGTTCTTACCATCAATTCGTGATAACAGTGCATCCAGTACCGCTTCTTCACGAAAGTCACCTTGTAAAAATTCAACGCCAGGTAGGGGATCCATAGGTAAAATGTCACAAGATATTACTGTGCCGTTATCACCAACCTTATCAGCCGCATATTGCGACCAACCACCTGGTGCGGCACCTAAATCCACCACAGTGAGTCCCGGGCGAATTAATTTATCTTTTTTGTCGAGCTCTTCAATTTTGAAGTAAGCGCGCGAGCGATACCCGAGTTTACGGGCTTCATTGGCATATACATCATCAAAATGCTCCTTTAACCAGCGTTTTGAACTTGCCGAATGCTTTTTATTAGCCATTAAATTCTACTCTAGAATTAGTAATATTGGATATATGGCGGTAGAATACCCTTAATTCAAGATTATTTCTGCGAAATTTACTAAATATGAAGTTATCAAACAAACAAAAGCAGTTTTTAAAAGGCGAAGCACACGCGTTAAATCCAGTTGTTCTTTTAGGTGCAAATGGTTTAACAGAAGGTGTGTTACTCGAAATTGAAAACGCACTTGGCATTCACGAACTAATTAAAGTGAAAGTACCAACTAGTGACCGTGAAACTAAAGCGCTTATTTTTGAAGCCATTGTGCGCGAAACGGGTGCTATCAAGCTTCAAACAATTGGTCATATTATTGTGCTTTATAAACAAAGCGAAGATAAGAAAATCCAATTGCCAAAGGGTTAACGGAAAACATATTTTAACCTGTAAAAAAACGCGCTTTAAGCGCGTTTTTTATTGTATTGCTTTAACGTTAAATCAAGAAAATCCGTAGTCAGCTCGTTCAAAATACCGGCTTCGGCATTTATCATCAAACTAAAGCCTAACTCTAACCTTGGAATAACCAACACGTCAGCACGATAGCCTTGCACCCAGCCACTGTGATAATAAATTTTCTCGCCTTTGTAGTCATAAATGCGCCAGCCCAGTCCGTAATGAGCTTGATTTAGATTTTTACGCCAAACTCGACGCCTTAACTCTTTTTTTGTTTTAATTTGTGGTGTACTTTGTAGCGCCAGTGATTCTTTTGATAACACACTTGGGTATTGGCCAAGCTGCGCTTTGAGCCACTGCACCATATCATCTGCACTGGCATTAACGCCCGCTGCAGGACCAACTTTATAGTAATTTGGTTTTATTTTTGTGGTGTACCAACGCTTACGTGCTCTCACGTGCGGATGAGCGTAATTGTCATCTTGCATCATGGCTTGTATACCAAGACTCGCATTTTTCATGTTTAACGGTTTAAACATGAATTCATTAACCCAAGTGCTGTAATCTATCTGCGTGGATTTTTCGATTACATCACCAATCAGGCTAAACATCACATTCTGATAACCATAACAACGCCCCGGAGAACAAATCGGTTCTACTTCTGCAAGCTTGTTTTTAATTTTGTTATAAGGCATGCGTGATTCAATAAGATTGTCGTACGCATTGGGTACAAGGCCACTGCTATGACTTAATAAATGCGACACCCGCAGCTTTTTATCACGACTGTGGAAATGAAAATCCGGCAGATATTTAGTCACCGTATCGTCAAGCTTTAACTGCCCTTCACTGGCGAGCTTTGCAGCCAAAGATCCCGCAAATGTTTTTGATACCGACGCTAAACGAAAGCGTGTACTGGTGGTAATAGGTTTACCGCTAATACGTTTGGTTTTGCCATAGCCGTAGGCAAACTCCCCCGCATCTACTTTTACAACTGACAGTGCAGCACCTGGGATCCCTTTTTTTCTTAATTTAGATACCATGGTGTTCTTGTAACCTTTAACAAAACGGTCAAAATCAACCTGTTCGCTTGCGTTATCAAGACTATCCGCAACTGAAAAACAACTAAAACTCAAAAATGTTGAGAAAAACAAAAACCGCATATATATCGCTATTCTCGGAATAAATACGCACATAGTTTAACAAGCCAATAACAAGGATGCAGGCAAAACTTTTAAATATTTTGTTTGTCCAAGCTGAACAACTACATTTTTTTACATGTGAACTACACATTTATACATATAATACGTATTTTATTAAACAGCATTTAGCCACAGATCAGTACAACTATAATTATTACAATGAACAAAATTACAATTTCACTTCTTATTTTGAGCACCTTGCTTGCGACGCCCTGCCTTGCTAGTAATAGGCTTTATGCAGACAACACACTCGAGGCAAGTGATGGATTCACGTGGGATTGGAGTTTTGGTGCTGGCTACTATGTCGATAAACACTATTTACAAGGTGTGGACTATCAAGATGGTTTTGAATTAAACATCAATGTTGCCATCAACTACGACAAATTTTATTTTGATGTGGATAACTCGCAGCTTACAGGTGGCTTGACGATTGGTTATAACCTCGTTGATAAGTATGACTGGAGTCTCGATTTATTCGCGATTAACGCCCATGAAGGTTTTGATGAAACTGGCACTTTTTACGACGACGATTTAGTATCTCAACTTCGCGGCGTGAAAGAACGCGAAGATGATTTTAATGCGGGCCTTCGCCTTACCCGTAAAGAAAAAACTCACCAGTTATCGTTAGAAATTCTCCACGACATCTCAGGTGCACATAAAAGTCTTTGGGCAAGTGGTTTTATTAGTACGATTCAAGATTATCGCAATTGGGAATTTCGTGTTGGCTCAGGCCTAAATATTTATTCATCGGATTTCACTGGTTATTATTTTGGCGTAGATGCCAACGAAGCAATCGCGGGATTTAGACCACAGTACAACCCAAGTGCCGCGTACAGCCTGACCTTTGAAATTCACGCCGAATACCCAATTAACGAAGATTGGGTGTTTCTTGGTGGCTGGTTATCCTCTTGGTATTCAAAGGAAATTAGCAACAGTCCATTAATCTCTAACAGCTTACGACACAAAGCTAAGGTTGGTATACGCTATGTATTTTAACCTTAAATTTGTCCTTATTAAGCTCAAGCTTATTGCGTTATTTTTGTTCGCAAGCATGTCTTTTGCCAATGCCGAAAAGAACGTCAATTTGCCACTATCGCACCCTGAACTGGCCATTTTCCCTGAAAAATGTGTGGCATTGCGTCAAGGAAAACACTGTTACACCAAATTAAAGTTCCAGTGGCATGCGCCGGTCAGAGGTGATTACTGTATTCGCACAGTAAGTGATAAAAAACTGATTCGCTGCTGGTATAGCAGTACCTTTGGTGAATTAGACAGTGAGTTTAACTCGCCAGAAGCTATGCAATACGAATTAGTTGAAATTAGCTCAGGGCAAATAAGCGAGCCCGTAGAAATGAAAGTAAATTGGGTATATACCAATAAGCGAAAGAAACGTCGGTGGAGACTGTTTTAATGGATATAGCAAAAAAAATACTATTAGTTGAAGATGACACATCTCTTGCACAATGGGTAAGTGAGTACTTAATTGAGCAAGGTTTTGACGTTGTTTTGTGTCATCGTGGTGACGAAGCTGTGCAGGCAGTAAAAAAACATAACCCCGATTTAGTATTACTTGATTTAATGCTGCCAGGTAAAGATGGCATGAGTGTATGTCGCGATTTACGTATTTTCTATCATCAACCAATTATTATGATGACCGCTAAAGGTGATGAAATTGATGAAGTACTTGGCTTGGAAGTTGGCGCAAGTGATTATGTCATAAAACCTGTGCGTCCACGTGTATTGCTTGCGCGTATCAATGCAGTAATGCGTGAAAAACAAGGGAGCTCGGATACCAATTCTGATGAGATCAGCATTGGCAGTTTACAAATCGACACTTTGTCACGCGACGTATTTTTAGATGGTACTAAACTCGCCCTTTCAAATGCCGAATATTCCTTATTATTTTACTTGGCATCAAATGCGGATCAAATTCTCGACCGCGATAGCGTGTTTTTAGCGACCAAAGGCAGAGAATACGACGGTTTAGATCGCAGCGTTGATGTGCTTATTTCTGCACTTCGTAAGAAAATTGGCGACGACCCACAAAGCCCAAATAAAATAAAAACCATTTGGGGTAAAGGTTATTTGTTTGTAAGCCAAGCTTGGTAGTTAATGAAAAAGCTTTATATTAGCCTGATCACCGGCGCACTGATTTCATCATTTATTCTTGGTTGGTTGATTGATTCATTAAGTGCGCCTCCGAGTAATCACGATAATTTTAAAGTTGAAAAGCAAATACTTGCAGGCGTGGTTGCTGAAATAAGCCATCACCCTAAAAGCGGACATGAAGCCTTTTTAAAACGCTTCACCCAAGCGAGTCAATTTAGCTTGAGTTACCACAGCAATAGCGAGCTTGCATTGCCCCGCGAACTGCACGGAGAATTACTGGTACCCGGCGGTATTACCCTAGAAGACGAATTAGGCTTTTACTTGATTCAAACAAGTGCAGCATTAGCCGATAGCCATATTCAGTTGCGTGTTGAAAAGCCGCCAATGCCAACTAATCGTACCGATCTCTTTTTAACCGTTGGTTTTTATCTGGGCATTTGCATTTTTATGTGGTGGTGGCTCGCGCCGCTTACCAAACGATTAAGTTTGCTAAATAAGGCCACCGCACAATTTGCCAATGGCAACCTCGATGCGCGTATCAACTTAACCGGGCTAAGCTATATTCGCGAGCTAGAAACCAGTTACAATCGCATGGCCGACCAAATTCAGCAGCTGATTGAAGAAAACCAATTACTCGCATCCAGTATGTCGCATGATATCCGCACTCCCCTTGCGTGTTTACGGTTTGGCTTAGATGCCGCGATAGATACCAAAGATCCAACTAAAATTCAGCATTACCTTGAACGCATGGAAAACGACTTAGATCAAATGGAATCCATGCTCAATAGCTATTTAGAGTACGCGACCCTTGAGCAAAAATCGTATCAAATATCGCCTACTGCCATCACCAGCACTGAGCTATTTGATAACTGTTTTTATCAAGTTGAACCTAAACTCAACGCGCAATCTATCAAACTTGAAATAAAATCAGACACCCAGCAGCTTTATGTGGATCCGCACTGGTTAGCCCGCGCCATTGTTAATTTACTAAGTAACGCCGCTGACTTTGCAAAAACCACCATTACGATTAGCACCACGCAAACCCACGCTGACACGTTTATTGAAATTGAAGACGATGGCCCGGGCATTGATGAAGCAAACCTAGATAACGTGTTAAAGCCATTCTTCCAGCAAGAAAATCACCGCAACCGCGCGGCCAAAAACTATGGCCTTGGGCTTGCTATCGTCGCAAAAGTCATCGCTTGGCATTTCGGCGATATTAAAGTATCTCGCTCCAAAGAACTCGGCGGTGCAAAATTTACTTTACGCTTGCCACATCGCTGCCATTTAAAGAACAAGACCAGTTCATGGTAGCCCGCTCGCCCTTTAACAAATTACGCAACTATTACATTTAACAATTTAGCGAATTTGATTGTTTACATTTTTTTAATCTTATTGATCTAAATCAAGCGAACTCACTCTATTAATTTATTTCAATTTACAGTAGATTGGGCGGCAAACTAATAACGAGAAAAATATATGAGTGCTTCACGTGGAGAGTTTTCCTCTCGACTAGGATTTATCATGGCAGCAGCAGGTAGTGCTGTTGGTCTTGGCAATATTTGGGGCTTCCCAACACAAACGGCAACTAATGGTGGTGCAGCGTTTGTATTAATGTATTTAATTTTAGCGTTTTGCCTAGCATACCCTGCATTTATGGCTGAAATTCTAATTGGGCGATACGGCCAAGCGAATGCCGTAACCTCTCTTGAAAAACTTTCTCGTACGCAAACACAAAAACGCTTCGCATTTATTGTCGGCTTTGGCGGCATTGTCTGTGCAGCGCTTATTTTAAGCTTTTACGGTATTTTAGCCGGTTGGATGACATCTTACGCCATAGAGGCAGGTGCAACCATCGTCGGTGCCACCAGCGTTGCAGAGTGGGCCGTTAGCGACAGCGTGGCACGCAATATTTTCTTCTGTGCAATTTTTATGTTTTTAACCGTGATTATTATTCGTAATGGTGTAGAAGATGGCATAGAGAAATGGTCTAAGCGTTTGATGCCTGCAATGATTGCTCTGCTTATCTTACTGATCATCTATGTATTAACCTTAGATGGAGCAGACAAAGGATTAGAAGCTTACCTTAACCCGGATATTTCAAGAGTACTTGATCCTGACTTACTAATTAGCGCACTTGGCCAAGCTTTCTTTTCACTATCATTGGGTACTAGTGTAATGGTGATCTATGGTTCATATATTTCGAAAAAAGAAAATATGGTTACCATCGGCGCTCAAGTAACATTTATTGACGTATCGATTGCGTTTTTAGCAGGCCTTTTAGTCATTCCAGCAATGTACGTCGCGTTGGAACAAGGCGTGCAAATTTTTGCTGAGGATGGCTCACTGCTCGCAGGCCCAACCCTTGTATTCCAAGTCTTACCAAGTTTATTTGATTCTATGGGCCAACTGGGTGTGTTTGTTGGCTTGGCATTCTTTATCCTGATGTCGATTGCCGCACTTACGTCGTCAATATCAATGTTAGAAGGCCCTGTATCTTATCTTGTTGAGCGCCATAATATTGAGCGTAAAACTGCGACTACATGGACTGGTATTGGTATTTTAGCAATCAGCTTTGTGATTATTTTTAACATCGGTACGATGCTCGACTTTGTGGCAACATTGGCGACAGAATATGGTCAACCAATTATCGCAATGTTCTGCTGTATTTTCGCAGGATGGATTTGGCAACGAAATTCACTTGTTGAAGAAATTAAACAAGGTAATGAAGACGTTGAATCAGGCGTGTTCTGGAAAATCTGGCCATGGTACACAAAATTTGTGTGTCCGCTCGCTATTGCGGCGGTATTTATTCATTCATTTACCTAACCAGCTGAAGACTTAAACAGATAAACAAAAAGCCGATGTGTATTCATCGGCTTTTTAGTTTTAGGCTCTTAGCAATTTTTTTACGAAACCGCTTTCATATGAATATGCGGAATACCATCTTCGAGGTATTCTTGCCCGTCTACTTGAAAGCCAAGTTCAGTGTAAAACTCAGTTAAATAACACTGCGCTGATATTTCAATCCCTTGCTCAGGCCAATGTGAAATACAAATATCTTTGGCAAGCGACACAATAGCATGTGCAAGCCCTTTACCTCGCGCCTCTTTTTTAACGAGCACTCGACCAATCGCCGCGCTGTTCTCATAGTTAATCTTTGGCGCTAAACAACGCGCATAGGCGACAACGTCATTATCGTCATAACCAATAATATGCTGGGTTTGCGGCTCGCAATCTAACCCATCAAGCTCTTCATACGGGCAGTTTTGTTCAACCACAAAGACATCAACGCGCAACTTTAAAATGGCGTAGAGTTCTGCCGTTGTGAGTTCATTAAATGTTTTACTATAAAATTTTGTCATTATGCACCCAATAAAAAAGGGGCCTAAGCCCCTTAGATAATTATCTTCGCTTAGCTGAAAATATGTTCTAGCTGATCGCAAATTTGGCTAAGGTTGACCTGATCATGCTCAATGGTCAAATCAGCGTAACCATCTGAGCCAAACATTCGATCTACTTCAATTAACACATGAGTTTTCAATGCCTCAGGCACAAATGACAACTCAACTTCCTTCGGACCAAACACTTTTAGGCCTGCAGGCTTGTACTCAAGCTCTTGATAACACCCTGATGTGGAATTGAAATTAGAAGTACGTAAATAGCCTTTTTCAACATCACTTTTAACCAATTTATAGCCCAATTTTTCCATTGCTAGCATAAAGGTTTTTACCGCTTCATTTGGGTATACATAAACCGGATCTCGGTCGGTTGCGTCGAGCGCAAAATCAATATTTAAACCAGTCGCTATCCAAACTACGCTTTGATTAATGCCCTGTGATATTTCAGTAATTGGCGTTTCTGAGTGCAAGCGTGCTTCAAATGGAATACGTAATTCTTCACCTGGCTGCAATGTTCGTTGATCGACAATCGACCATTTATCTAACACATGATCTGCAAAATACTCGCCTTCGTCTGACTCTACTTTAACCTTAGTCATTAAGGCTAACTCTAATCCTGAAATATCTTGCTCTACATCGCCTGCTGTTATGATAACTTCTGCTGAAAATTTTTGCCCTGGCAGTAAATGCTCAGTATGTAGCACGGTATCCACTTTTGCCGCACCAATACCGATAGATGCGAGAACTTTTTTGAACATATAACTCACCTTGTTCTTTATACTTATACTGCATATTAACCATAAAAATATTAATTTGTCAGTTAAAAGTTATACTTGTTAAAAGTTGATTACATTTTAGTTTAGATTGCATCTTTGATTGGCTTGCGCTGAGCGTATTTCGTAGCACAGCAGGGTGTTTTTAGATAGACTAAGAAAAGCCTTACTATTTAACTGATAATTATAAAATACTCTATGGAATTATTGTTTTACGCAACAGCCTTTATTTGCGGCTTCATTATTTTACAGTTTAAATTACCACCGCTGATCGGCTTCTTATGTGCCGGTTTTGTGCTTAATCTTGCGGGGTATCAAAGTACCGAGTTGCTTGAAACAATGGCTAATCTAGGTGTCACCTTACTGCTATTTAGCATTGGCCTAAAATTAAAGATTGGCAATCTAATAAAAGCCCAAGTTTGGGGGCCTGCAACCTTACATATTGTATTATGTAGCGTGTTGTTTTGGGCGGCTTTACTGGGGCTCAGCTGGTTAAAACTGCCTCTATTTTCTGAGTTATCGAGTCAATCCGCGGCGATTTTGGCGTTTGCACTAAGCTTTTCATCCACCGTTTTCGCGGTAAAAGTACTTGAAGAACGCGGTGAAATGGCCAGCTTACACGGTAAAGTCGCCATCGGTATTTTAGTAATGCAAGACATCTTTGCTGTTGTTTTCTTAGCGATTAGTACAGGTAAACTGCCAAACTATTGGGCAATCGCATTGGTACTTGCCTTGCCACTTATTAGACCCGTATTTTACTGGATGCTTGCGCGTTCAAAGCACGGTGAAGTGCTCCCCCTATTTGGTTTCTTCTTTGCGTTAGTGGTTGGCTATCACGCATTTGAATTTGCGGGCTTAAAAGGTGATTTAGGCGCACTGATTATTGGTATGATCTTAGCGCCACATAAAAAGGCAAGCGAACTCTCTAAGGCACTATTAAGCTTTAAAGATCTCTTCTTAGTCGGATTCTTTTTAACGATTGGCCTGAATGCCGAGCTCACGCTCAATGCACTCTTAGTTGCCGCAGTTTTAATTATTGTGTTACCCCTTAAAGTGCTACTTTATTACCTATTTACTAACGCTTTCCACTTGCGTGCGCGTACTTCCCTACTCGGTGCATTTTCATTATCAAATTACAGTGAATTTGGCTTGATTGTCTGTGCGCTAGCCGTATCGAGTGGCTGGTTAACGGGCGAATGGCTCGCGGTACTTGCAATTGCGGTATCCATAACCTTTATTATTGCGTCACCGCTTAATAACAAATCAAACGAGCTTTACGTAAAATATGAGAATTTCTTACTGCGCTTTGAATCGAGCAAACGCTTAGCCGAAGAAATGCCGGTTAACTTAAACAAAGCGAAAATCTTGATCTTTGGTATGGGCCGTGTTGGCACTGGTGCCTATGAAACAATTGCGCAAAGCTACCCTGAATCGGTCGCCGGTGTAGATATTAACCCTGACACAGTAGAAAAGCATATCAAGCGCGATCGATTTGCCATTTTAGCCGATGCCACCGATCCCGATTTTTGGAACCGCATTAACCACTCAGACGTAGAAATGGTAATGTTAGCCATGCCAAAACACGCGCAAAACCTGTACGCCCTTGAGCAGCTAAAAGCGTCGGGCTTCTCTGGTCAAGTTACCGCAATCGCCAACTATCGCGACCAACAAAAAGAGCTAGAAGATATGGGTGTTCATTCAACCTTTAACTTTTACTTAGAAGCTGGTAGCGGTTTTGCCGAACACGTAAAAGAAAAGGTGTTTTCTAAAGCGAGCTAGCATAAACCACTTAGCACGATTACGTTCATTTACATTTTTGTAACACTTTTGACGTTATTCAGAGTAATATTTACCTATCCATTACTCTGAATGACGTGACTATGCAGCAACATCCTAAAAAAACCGCATTATCACCCGAAATGCGTGATTTTATCAGCAATGAACTTAAACACCTTGATTCAGACTTAGCCAAGCGCACATTTTATTTTTTACTGCTTGATAAATACGCGGTGCCAAAAACCCATGCCCTGCGCCATAACCCGCAACATCATTTACCTGTAAATCAACTCGATAATTTATTGCGAGAAAAAGGGTTCACTCCCTCAAAACCAGTCAAAATTAATTGCCATTAAGGTATACTAGCTGAGACTTTCACAATCTCACTTTATTTATGCTCGCAGATAAACACGCTTTATTGGAAGCAATCAATCAGCCTATGCCGTTTGGTAAATATGCCGGCTGCCCACTGCTAAAATTACCTGAACCTTACCTTGTTTGGTTTAAACAAAAAGGCTTCCCTGAGGGAAAGCTTGGACAGCAACTTGCGTTAATTTATGAAGTGAAACGTAATGGCCTTGAAAAAGTGTTAATGCCATTACTTAATTAATATTCAAGGAACACACTGTGACTCAACTTTCTCAGTTATCACCACAGCCACTGTGGCAAATTTTCGAAAAAATATGCAGCATTCCACACCCGAGCAAACACGAGCAAAAAATTTCTGCGTGGATCCAACAATTCGCTACCGAGCTTGGTCTTGATGTTAAAGAAGACAAAGTAGGCAACCTAATTATTAAAAAACCTGCAACAATCGGTATGGAAAATCGCAAAGGTGTGATTTTACAAGCGCATATGGACATGGTGCCGCAAAAAAATAATGATAAAGAGCACGACTTTATCAACGACCCAATTGAAGCTTATGTAGATGGTGAATGGGTAACAGCAAATGGCACAACATTAGGTGCAGATAACGGCATTGGCCTTTCGGCAAGCCTTGCTGTTTTAGCCAGCAAAGATATCCAACATGGTCCGCTTGAAGTATTAGTTACCATAGACGAAGAAGCCGGTATGACAGGTGCTTTCGGCCTTGAAGCAGGTTGGCTAGAAGGCGATATTTTACTAAACACTGACTCAGAAGATGAAGGCGAAGTTTACATGGGCTGCGCAGGCGGTATTGATGTAAACATTGAGCTGCCAATCGAATGGGAAGCGACAGATACAACTAAATCAGCTATTAACGTATCACTTAACGGTTTAAAAGGCGGTCATTCGGGTGTTGATATTCACTTAGGTCGCGCAAACGCAAATAAACTATTAGTGCGTGCATTAAGTTTATTAGATATCGACTTTGCCATTGCCAACTTACAAGGCGGCTCACTGAGAAACGCAATTCCACGCGAAGCAGAAGTAACGCTAGTAATCGATGACCAAGATAAAGACACACTAGCTAATGCACTTAAAAATATCAATTCACTGTTTTTAGCAGAATTAAGTAAAGTTGAGCCAAATATTTTGCTATCGGTTGCTGATGCGCCATTACCCGAAAAACAACTTGCTAAAGTATCGCAGTCAGCGGTAATCAATAGTATAAATGGTTGTGTGAACGGCGTTATTCGCATGAGTGACACCATCGACGGCATCGTTGAAACATCGACCAATTTAGGTGTTGTTTTAACAAACGAAAACGCTGTTAGCGTAAAATGTCTGGTTCGCTCACTAATCGATTCTGCCCGCACTAATACGCAAAATATGATTGCATCAACATTTGCCCTTGTAGGTGCGAGCGTTACTTTCACAGGTGCGTACCCTGGCTGGGAGCCAAAAGACGATTCTGAAATTAAAGATATTTTACGTGAAACCTATCAAGGTATGTTTGGCACATTACCTAAAATTATGGTGATCCATGCTGGACTTGAATGTGGCTTGTTTAAGGATGCTTACCCACATTGGGATATGGTGTCGTTTGGACCGACGATTCGCTTTCCGCATTCGCCAGATGAAAAAGTGAAAATCGATACAGTTGAGCCGTTTTTCAACCTACTCGTTGAAGTACTAGGTAATATTCCGAATAAAAACTAAATTTCGTCTACGCGTTATAAAAAACCGAGCCTTAGATGCTCGGTTTTTTGTCATTGGTGACCTTGTCTTTATTCGGCACTATTTTATTTATGCCTTTTTTAGCACTTAGCTTTAATGATTTTGCAGACTCTAAAAACGGTTTACTATAAATCGCAAATAACGAATCATGGCCGCAATCATACTGCCCTACACCAATGGAAATCTTGCCAACTTCTGATGCTTTAATGAGGGTACCTGTCATACGGTCCCAAATAGCCAGTGCGGAACCCAAGTTCGTATCAAAGTGTTTGGGGTTATCACTGTGATGGATTTGATGTTGTGCAGGGCTAATAAAAACGCCTTCCAACTTATCGCCCCACGACAACCAAATATGTGAGTGGCGTAAATTTGCGCCAAAAACATTAAACAAAAACACAAACACATTGGCACCTAACACATCAAACATACTAATTGCATCGGCAAATAAATAGTAGCCTATACCCACTGCGGTTCCTTGTACGATTGCCATACGGCACGCGTATAAATAACTCTCCACAGGGTGAGAACGGTAAATGGTAAATGGCGTAAGTACTTTTGCGCTGTGATGTACTTTATGAAATTCCCATAAAAACGGTATTTTATGCAGAGCGTAGTGCAGTAAAAAACGCGTTAAGTCATCAATAATAAAAAGTAGAAAAGTGAAAATAGTGATTACTTGCCACTTGGCCAATGCCAACGGCTCTGTGCGACCGAACAGCCATTCTAAAGCGTCACTTAGCGCAATTGCTATCGGTGCCATTGTTAATACAATAGGGCCGAACATTAAGGCTTTGATCAGTTTATTAACTACCCACAAAGCATAATCTTGCTTGGCACTTTTTGCTAACCAAACTGATTTTGGGAATAAGAATTTAAAAAAGCCTAACGTTGTACGCTGTTTTGTTGCAGCAAAATACACCGGCAGCGCTAACGCCACCGCACTTAACAAATAAAGGTAAAAAATACGTTTATTCGCATCGCTAAAATAACGCGGTAGTTCGCTTAAACTTGTTGAAAATATCTCTAACACAGCAGTTCCTACAAAAAAGGGGCCGATAGCCCCTTATTCGCAATGCCAAAGCTTAAAACTGGTATTTGTAACCAATTACAAACTGTCTTGGCTTATTTGGTCTTGCGCCATACGGGCGGCGACTAATAATGTACGCTTCATCAGTTAGGTTATCAACCTTGCCGTAAATGCGGCCATATTGACCAAGATCATACGATGCGGATACATCTACAATAACGCTCGACTCGGTTTTAAAGCCCGATAACGTAACATTATCACCTGCGGCTTCATCCATTTCGCTTACGTATTTAACGATTAAATTGGTTTCCCAATTATTCGCCGCTAAACCGATTTCAAAGTTCAATTGATGTTCAGGTAAATACTGTACTGAGTCGCCATCCGAAATATCCCCCCACTGTTCAAAATCTGATTCAAAGCTTTCTAAAAACTCAGATTTGGTATAGGTATAAGTGAAGCTATATGGCATATCAAATTGTGTACTAATTGGATAGCTTTGACGTAACTGTGCTTCCAAGCCATACACATTCACTTCGCCACCGTTAAACTCGCGGTCAAGGTCGCCTTGTGTACCACAACTTGACTGTGAGCAGCTTTCTTTTAAGTTGCTGTAGTCATTAAAAAAGCTAACTAGTTCGATGTTAGTTGCGCCGTCGTTAAAACGACCACCAAACTCATAGTTAATGCTTTTCTCAACTTTAACATCAGATGCCTGTTGCGGACTGCTTGGCACAAAACCTTGATGCACACCAAATAACACGCCTGCGTTTTCTGTCACTTGATAAAAACCGCTCACGCCAGGTAGCCAAATTTGAGTTGATTTACGTTGCCAATCGTCTTTGTCCACAAGGTCGGTGTAGTACATATCCATATCTTCGCCACGAACACCCGCAGACACCGTTAAGTTGCCAAGTTTTACCGTGTCTTCAATATAAACTGAAAGCGCCTCAGTATTTTCGATATTGGTTGTAGTAAATACTTTATCACCAGCTGTTTTTTCAGCGTAACCATCAAGCATCTGATAGTTTTCACTAAAGTGTTTACGCTCAATTTCATCTTCATGATAACGCACGCCGAATGCTAACTTATGATCTAAACCACCAAGTGAAAATTCGTAGTCGGCATCAATTTGAATACCCTGTGAATAGTATTCGCGGTCATTGGTACCCATAACTAAGAACATTGATGTTTCACCATCTAGCACTGAGTTTTGCTCACCAGTTATAACAGCATATTCTCGTTCATGTAATTCTGGGTTTGTCATAATTGCCGACAAACTTGCACTTGAACTTGTTAAGCTACCTAATTTTCGCCAAGCACGCTCGTAGTCGTTGCGATAAACACGCGTTGTTGCAGAGAAAACATCGTTTGAGAGATTATGGGTAAACATAATTTGCGTATGCTCAGTGTCCATATTCGCAGGTTGAGAAGCCGCGTAGCGACGATACGGATTTGCATTAAAGTCCGCATCCGTTAACCCTAGGTAAGTTTCATCTGAGTTTTCATCTGCGTAAGAAAGCTTAAGTTCAAAACTTTGGTCGAACGCTTGTCCGTCTAACAAATATTTAGTTTTAACGAGTAAATCATTCTTTTTAAAGCCTGAATCACCACCGTTATCGATTTCCTTAAAACCATCCGCTTGTAAACGAACACCTTCAACTAGTACACCCAAATTTTTGGCTACTTCAGTACCAAAATATCCGTGCGCTTTTTGATAGCCATCGGTGCCCGTTGCTAGATCCAAACCACCGGTCATTTCAAATGGTACTTGGCGCGTAACCATATTAAGCGTACCTGCAACCGTTTGCGGGCCGTGCTTAATTGCCGCAGGGCCTTTAAACACTTCTACTGCGGTCATTCGCGTAGTGACTGGAAAATAGTATGCCGCCGGCGCTGAGTATGGCGCCGGGCCAATTAAGACACCGTCTTCTAAAATAGTTACTTTTTTACTACGCTCAGGTGTAACACCACGAAAGCCAATATTTGGACGCAGGCCATAACCGTCTTCTTCACGAATATTTACGCCCGGTACTTTGGCTAAAATACGGTGAATATCATCGTATTCATATTTTTCGAGTTCTACTTCTGAAACAAGGGTTGCTGAACCAGACTCTGTACGCAGTTTGTCACCGTGACTAATAATGGTGATGTGCTCGATATCGTTTGCTTTGTTATCTTTTGCAACAACGGACGTTGCACAGCTTGCAATTGCTAATGCTAAAAGTGTTTTTTTCATAATAAAGCTCTAATCATTATCGCCGGCTGAAGATTTAGGTAATTCAAGCGCAAGTTTGTTAATAAAATCATGTTTTAACTGATCGGTCACATCTTTTACTTTTGCGTGAGACGTTTCTACTTTGTCTTTTTCATCAATCAGTGCTTGTTGCAGCGAACCATTAATCGCATCTAATGCGGCATTTGATTGCTCAAGGCCAGTTAACATTGTGTCTTTAACGTCAGTGCCCTCTTCTTCTACAAGAAAATCATCAAAACCAGTGGTGTTATCTTGCACTATACCATTGCCAGTAAAGAGTTTTTCAAACGCAGCAAGGTTTGCTTTGATATTAGCAAGCGATTGCGCCGCTATCGGTGACTCAACATCTTGAGGACATGCTTCTAAACCACACGAGTTACTTTCATAACCCAGCGGTAGTGCTAATTTTTGATCTTTTAGTTCTTCAGTAAGATAGAAAAGTGCATCGGAAATTACATTAACCGCCGCATGTACGCTATCAAAACTGCTGCCAACTTCACCGGCATTTTTTAACTTCATTGCGTAGCCATTGTCACCATTCCATTTATCAAGTAACACTTGGCTGTTATCAACTAAATCGCTGGCGACTTCAACAGCGAACTCACAGCGCGCGATACGACGTTCGCTATCACTGCGGTTATTCCAATCAGCAAGCGCATCATTCGCAATCGAACAGCTGTGATTTAGTTGCTCGGTGAACAGTAAATGTTCAAGGCTTACTAGACCACGACGCGTTGCGGTACGCTGTTTAATATCGTAAGGACGCGATGCATTTTTATTAATCACGCCGTCTTCAAAATACACGGTATCTTGATCTACGCCACATAAGCTTTTAGCAGGCCAAGAGTAAATTAGATTGCGCAGTTCGCCTTCATTTTCTAATAGCGGCCCCATTTGCATCAGCTCTGCATGTTGCCAAAGTGCCGTTGTATCGCGCCAGCTAGTTTGCGCCGATGCTAATGCAGCTAAACGTTGCTGTTCAGTTGCATCACCTGCCATCGCTGCTTTTTCAACTGCACAATAGCTTTCAATGTTTTGTTTGTTTGCATTCGCTTGTTGATTAAACGAGGTAAATGTTGGCGTGATCACATTATCGACTAAGTTTGCCACTAACGCTTTTTCATCAAACGTTGTGCCGCCACCATTCCCTGGCTCGCTTGTACCGCCACCAAAATTTGGTCCCTGTGTACTTGAGGTATCTTCCGAACACGCTGCCAACGTCAATACTAATGATGTTGCCAATGCTATCGGTTTAAGTTTTGCGGATATCAACATAAAATTATCCTAAAATCTCGAATTATAAATACAGCAAAAGGTTAGTAACCGAAATTACTAACCTTTTATATCAATTTAAAACGTTTTTTAAATTACCAGTTTTCTGAGTTCGCGTCTTCAAAATCAAACGCATCATCTAAAATATCGCGCGCTGCAATTAATTGTGCTTTGTACTGTGCAAATGCATCTGCATCAGCAAGTACTGGCATGTCGCCGAATAAGTCATGCATTTCCACAAATTTTGCTTCGCCTACCGTATCTTTTTTCGGGTTTAGTTCATGATTTGCAAACGGTGAATATGGGTTGAATTGGAAGTTCAGTGCGAAACCTTTCATTTCACCCCAATGCTTAGCGTAATCCGCAAATTCAGCTGATGTGTATTCGCCGTCTTCAATGTTTTCAATATCAGCAATTACATCGTTAATGTAATGAACAACTGTCGCAGCAATTGCTTTTTCCCACGCATTTACGGCTTGGAAAACATGCTCGCGGAATTTTGCTTGATCGTCAGCTGAGAACTCACTTAGGTCCGAACCATGGTTATCGGTAATCATTTTACGACCAGCAATAAAGTGAAGCATTGCCTGCGTTGTTAAGTCAGTTGTAACTGTTGCGCCAAGGTCACGTTTTGCTGCATTTGAAGAGTTGCCCCACACAAACTCTGACGCTAGGTCGATTACACCATCACCATTAATATCATTTTTACCTTGGAAGTCTTCGCGACCGCCTTTTTTAGCAATCTCGCTGTCAGAGTATTCTAGATAGTTACGCGCCGCACCGAAGTAACCAAAGCCTTCATCAAATTGGTGCTCAAGAGCTGTGTATTTTGCTGACTCTTTCTGCGCTACTTTATTGTCTGTCTCAAGACCTTCACCAAGGTAGTCATCAGCACCTTGTGAGAACATTAGCGCACCTAAGGTATGCTTTTGAACCAGTTGAACTAAATCCAAGCCTTCTGGTGTGATATATGCTTTTGAAATAGCAACACCATTTGCATCTACTAGCGCTTCACCCGCGTTCACTTTTTCAATTTGAGCAATGAATAAATCAAAGTAATGCTCAACTAAACCTTCAGGCGTTGCTGCGCGTGTACCAAAATCATTCCAGCCTTTAAACGTGCCAGCTACTAACCAATCCTGATACATTTTGCTTGCATCATTACCTGCAATTTTGCCACTTAATTCTTTGCCTGAGCTTGAAATTTCAGCAAATGACTTTTGCTTATAAGCTGATAAATCTGAGCCTAGGTGAGAAATAGAAGAATCTGCAACAGCCGCGTAGTCGCCCCAAAGTGCATCTAACTTAGCTCTTACATCAGCAGCCATAATGCCATTAGTCTCAATGTACTCAACTGTCATTAAACCCATGTAATATTTAATTTCTGCCGAGAGTGCATGACGCGCAGTTTGACCTGTGTAAGAAACTGAAGAACCCTCACCTAGTTTTGAATTAAATTCATAGGTATTTACGCCGGCGACCGCATCAACATCAGCTACGTTAAGCGTTAAGTCTTTTGTAAAAGTTAAACCGCCTGCATCAGTTACAGTTACAGTTACAGTAATTTCTGTTTCTTGTTCAAAGTTAACCGCTAAATGATTTTTAACTTTAAGTTCGCCATCAACAATTTCAAAACGTTCGTCTGATACAGTGAAGGTTAGACCTGATGTTGCATCATCTGTTGCAGTTAGTGCACCAATAGCCGCGCCAAGTGTATCTTCAGCAATTGAAGATGCTGAGATTTGGATATCAGTTGGAGCTTGGTTTACAGGAGTTACAGGATCTTTTTTGCTATCGCTACCACCACAGCCAGTTAAGCCAAGAGATACAGCAAGCACAGCTGATGCTAACGCAGATTTACGAAAATTAATCATTATGTGACCTATAAAGTATAATTTTTATTAATGAAGATTTATAAACTAACGCTATTATAAACTTCAAAACCAATGAGAATCAATCTCATTTAGTTTATTTTAATGTTTTGTTTACAAAAATTCAGCATAGCAGGTTTATGCTGCATTAGTTTAGCAGAGATCAAATTAAGGTTTTTTAGGTAACGCAATTACAAAACATGCGCCTTTTAACGGGCCACTTTCAAGATAGCATTCACCTTCGTGCCAGTTTATGATTTTTTGCACGATTGCTAACCCTAAGCCAAATCCTTTGATTTTTTTATTGCGGCTTTTATCTAAACGGGTAAATGGTTTAAATACGTTTTCCCACTCGGATTGTTCAATGCCAGGACCATCATCAGCCACTTTAATAAAAATAGTATTTGAGGTTTGCGTCAAGGTAACGATTACTTGCTGCTCTGCGTATTTCAGCGCATTACCAATAAAGTTCTGAATTGCGCGGCCAATGAAGTGTGGGTCGGCGTTTAATTGAATGGCTGTGTTTGCTTCAATTTTGATAGCAGTTGAGTGGTTAAAGCCAAGCTTTTGCACAAAGTGTTGTGTTTGCGCGACTACATCGTACAACTCAATATTAAGTTGCGGTTTTTCTCGTTCTAATTTTGCAAACTCCAGCATTTCACTCACTAGCGACTCTAGCTCTTGAATGTCGGACTGCATACCGTCAAAGTACGGCTTACTTTTATCATCGCCTTGTGTTTGTTCCAGCATCGCAATCGCAAATTTAAGCCGTGCTAATGGCGTTCTAAACTCGTGAGATACAGACGAGGTAAGTTCGCGCTGACTGTCCAATAAGTGTTTTATACGCGCTTTCATCGCCATTAATGTTTGTTTTATTGGCAATAAAGCAGATTTGTCGTCACCGCTGATTTGTAAATCTTCCGGCGCGCTTATATTGTGACATGCTTTTTCCAACTGATTAAAATCACGCCATAGCCAATAACTCCAGGCCGCAACGGGTAAACCAATAACCAACAACATAATGAAAAATGGCCATACCGAGTCGTAACTATTAACATCAAAACGATACGGACCAATTTTCAGTAATTCTTTATCATTTACCCGCAAATACCAGATTACTTGCTGCGGACCGTCAAATACTGGTACTGCTAGCCCTTGCTTTAAATCGGCGCTTTGTTCTGGCAAAAATGCAACAAGATCAGACGAAATCACTTCGTTTTGATAAATATCTTTGAGTTTAGTAATGCCATTAGCGGTTTTTGCTAGTTGGGAGAGAGATTCTGTGACTTGCGGCGCAAGCGGTAGCGCATCTATGCCATTGGGTTCAGGCCATAGTTTCTCGAGCGCACCGCTAAGAATAAAAATAGAGATGATAATATAGGCGTATAAGCTAACAAATAACTTGCCCATCTAAATTCCTTGCAGCTTGTGATTATCCCCAAGCATCTGATACGAACAAGTAGCCTTGTCCCCATACGGTTTTAATGCGATAGGGTTTATCACTATTATCGCCAAGTTTTTTACGTAGTCGAGACACACGTACATCTACGGTTCTGTCTAAGCCATCGTACTCACGGCCAATCATTTTCTCGTGCACAAAGTCACGGCTAAGTACTTCGCCTGCGCTGTTTGACAGTAACCACAGTAATTCAAATTCGTGCGAGGTTAAGCTCACTTCTTCACCAAGCAACTTAACAATACGGCTGTTTTTATCAATAGTAAGCGTACCAAAACGCAGTTCTTCACTACTTTTTTCTACTGCTCCACGACGCAGTAGCGCAGAGATACGTGCTAATAAAACTCTTGGTTCAGCTGGTTTAATGACATAGTCGTCGGCGCCCAGCTCAAGACCAATCACTTGATCAAAATCTTCGCCTTTTGCGGTCAACATTAAAATGGGCAACTGGTAGCGATCGCGTACTTCACGACACACGCTAAAACCGTCTTTACCTGGCAGCATGACATCCAAAATCATTAAATCAGGCATATTAGCTTCAAGTGCCGCCATCACTTCAGAACCATCACTTAACACATCAACCGTCATACCGTTGTGTTCTAAATAATCTTTGGTCAGTTGTTGTAAGGCAATATCGTCTTCCACTAATAAAATATGCGCCATCTTTGTCTCCTAGAAAAAGCTCCAAGGGGTGCGTAATCGCCTACGCTGCGACTTGGTATTGCTGCTTTGAACTTTGATTTTCGCACTGGCGATTTGTTTGCCAGTTTTCCGATTGACCAAGGAGTATACAGTGCCAAACTGAACGTCAGCTTTATAACTAAAACGCCCTTCAGTGGCATTTTGCCAACATTTTAAAGGGGTTTGATCGCGTAAAATGCAAACATCCTCTGCTTTTTTTATCTGCCATTCAAAGTTAACATCAACCTGACACACATCATCACTGTTTTGCACCATGCACACCGCAGGAGCTAACTGAAAATGCGCTTTTTGCTCTGCAGCAACGCCCGCACTGTTAAATACGCACAATATAAAAAACAGACAGCATCTAAAAAACATGGGTCATCCCAGTAAATACTGTCACGCTTTGATTACTCGAAAATAAAGGACTATCACTAAGCGAACCATAATAGTGGTATTTTACTTTTGCTAACAAACCAAAATGTTGATTAATTTGCCTATGCCAACTTAGTTCTACGTGAGGCAACCAGGCAGCATTTTGCTGAAACGTAATGCCAACCTGATCGTCGGCTTGAATACCATAATAATAATCTGCGAGTTTGTGAGATAAATAATCAAGCCCCAAACGCACACTCAATAATCCAGATTGTGTTTGCCAGCCTTTACTTAAGCTTAATGCAACGCGCTGACCTTTGTGTACATTAGAAATATCGTGCAATACACTGGCTGAAAAGCGCCAAGTATCGGCAATATACTGATAATTCACACCACCATCTAATGCCCACTTAGGGCTATTTATTTCTGAAATAGAGATCCGTTCCGAATTTGCAGGTTCCGTGAATGCGTTTCGAGCAATAAATACATTGGCGGGGTGCCATGTCACAAAAAAGCGATTTTCTGGATTGAACTCGGAGATAAGATTAAATACATGCCGGTTATGTTCAGATAAGGTAAAACCAAGTTGACCGTTATCAAAGTAAGCACGTTCACCATAGTATGCAATATCGGGGATCACAATTAACGGTAAATTATCACCATCATTGAGTGGATTTGTAATTGTGCCAAAACCTAATGCTACACCAAGTCTTAATTGACTTAGCTCAATTGCATTTTCGCTTTGCTGAGCACAACTTCCCCAACTAAAAAACAATATAATTATGCAAACTATATGCTTCAATATTTAAAATTCTCCGAGAAATTACGCGCACTTTACCAATCCGAACAAATCCTGCAACAAAAATTACAATTACTTACAAGCTTCGCCGAAAAATATACAAATATTCACCCATTTTCATTAGAGATAAAAGCGTTTTGTTTAAAAATAAATCACTAGTCTTTAGTTAGTGTTACTTAAGCAGCTGCCAAATTGCATTCATAATAGGTTGCTGTAAGTGCGCCTTTTTAGTGACCAAGCCAACATCAAATGCAGGTACCGGATCCGGCATCGACAAAATCTGTACCTTGTCTTTTATTGGACTATTATCGACAACAACTTTTGGAATAAGTGCCACACCAAAACCTAAACTCACCATAGAAACGGCCGCCTCATTACCTGCTACTTTGGAGTAAATTAACGGATTAATACCATTTTTCTGCCACCAGTCTGCCAAGCGCTTACGACTTAACCCTTGGTCCGGCACGATAAAAGGTAATTTTTGCCAAGGTATATCTACTCGCTCACTAATTGCATCATTGATTACGGTGCCTAAAGGTCCATCATCATTTGGCGCTATAAATACTAAGGGAGACGAGCCAAGTGAGAAAAACGCAAGGCTGTCGTGCAGCTTATCGGGCCTTGCCGCAATAGCCATATCCTCAAAGCCTTTCATTACCCGCTCAATGGCTAGTGCTGGGTCACCTGTATTTAATTTTACTTCAATGTGTGGATGCGCCAGTCTTACTTTTTTGAGCAAGTCATACAAAAAGCTATACGTTGCGGTAACAGAGCTGAATAACTTCACTTCACCCGATAGCGCCTCCCCTGCTTCATTGAGCGATGCGCGAAACATTTGCCATTCGCCAATCGTGGCTCTGGCATAACGGACAAATGCTTCACCTTGCTTAGTTAACGACACACTGCGCTTATTGCGATTAAAAAGAATAGCTCCAACTTCGTCTTCTAGTTGTTTTATATTGCGGCTAAGCGTTGGCGCGCTGACATTCGCCAGTTCACTCGCTTTTGCAAAGTGCAATTGCTCTGCCAGCACCAAAAATAATTGCAGACGTTTGATATCCATTGAAAAACTTATATTTCATTTTTTGTAATACAATAGTTCAAATATATCATTTTACGCAATTAAAAATTTCTTTTATGGTTAAATCAATGCTGCAAAAGGCAGCGATTTTTTTATTTAGGAATGAGACATGGCAACGAATTATTTTAACAGTTTACCGTTACGCGAGCAGCTTGCGCAGCTTGCTCAATGTGAGTTTATGCACCCATCTGAATTTGTCGATGGTGTGGATGCGTTAGTCGGTAAAAAATTGGTTGTAGTTGGCTGTGGCGCACAAGGACTTAACCAAGGCTTAAACTTACGCGATTCCGGTCTTGATGTATCTTACGCATTGCGCGAATCAGCGATTGCTGAAAAACGCCAATCTTACCTTAACGCCACCGATAATGGTTTTGTTGTAGGCACATACGAAGAACTTATCCCAGATGCTGACTTAGTACTTAACTTAACGCCTGACAAACAACATACCAGCGTAGTAGAAGCAGTAATGCCACTAATGAAGCATGGTGCAACACTTGCTTACTCGCATGGCTTCAATATTGTTGAAGAAGGTATGCAAGTACGTGATGACATTACCGTAATTATGGTTGCACCTAAGTGTCCAGGTACTGAAGTACGCGAAGAATATAAGCGTGGCTTTGGTGTACCAACGCTTATCGCAGTGCACCCTGAAAATGATCCAGAAGGTAAAGGTTTAGCGCAAGCTAAAGCTTATGCTGCAGGTACCGGTGGTCATCGTGCAGGTGTGTTACTTTCGTCATTTGTTGCGGAAGTAAAATCAGATCTTATGGGCGAACAAACTATTTTATGTGGCATGCTGCAAACAGGTTCACTACTGTGTTTCGATAAAATGGTTGAGCAAGGTATTGATGCGGCATACGCTTCAAAGTTACTGCAATATGGCTGGGAAGTGATCACTGAAGCACTCAAGTACGGTGGTGTAACTAACATGTTAGATCGCCTATCAAACCCTGCAAAAATCAAAGCGTTTGACTTATCTGAAGAGCTAAAAGTAATTATGCGTCCGCTTTATAACAAGCATATGGACGACATTATGAGTGGTGAATTTTCATCAGGTATGATGGCTGACTGGGCGGAAGATGACGCTAAATTACTAGGCTGGCGCAAAGAAACTGGCGAAACGGCCTTTGAAAAGCAAGCAAATACCAGTGATGAAATCACTGAGCAAGAGTTCTTTGATAAAGGCATTCTAATGGTTGCTATGGTGAAAGCAGGTGTTGAACTTGCCTTTGAAACCATGACAGCTGCAGGCATTAAAGATGAATCAGCATACTATGAGTCACTGCATGAAACACCGTTAATTGCCAATACAATTGCGCGTAAGAAACTCTATGAAATGAATGCAACCATTTCAGACACAGCAGAATACGGTTGTTACTTATATAACCATGCCTGCTTACCATTATTAAAAGACTTTATGACCACAGTTAACACAGACGTAATCGGTAAAGGACTATCTCCAACCGATAATCGCGTAGAGAATGCACGTCTGATTGAAGTAAACAAAGCGCTTCGCACACACCCAGTAGAGGTGATTGGTGAAACACTGCGTGGTTATATGTCAGCAATGAAACCAATTATTTAAGGTAAACCCTGAGTAAACTGCCCGCTTTAGCGGGCTTTTTTTTGCCTTATTTCTGGGTTAATGTAGCGCAAACAAATAAAGGGGCCAATCAAATGGAACATGCACAATCTGGTATCTTCGATGACAATAATAGGCATAGCTACTTTTTAGAATATGTCATTACCAACCGAGATGCAGAAACCATTAACGTACTAAAAAATGCATTAAAAAATATTAGCGACAACCTCAACTGTAGTTCAGTTATCGCATTTGGCAGACGCCTTTGGCAACATTTAGACAACCAAGCTGAAGCGCTTGACTTTACTGATTTTGCAACGCTTTCAGGGCCGTTTGGTCACACTGCGCCCGCCACCCAACACGATTTATTAATTTGGTTGCACGGTGATGATTTGGATGGTGTGTTTGACGCGATGCAATTATGCCAATCACAGTTAAACGGCGTCGCTATCTTAGCGCTTGAGTGCCCAGGGTTTCGATACAAAGATAATCGTGATCTCACCGGCTTTGTCGATGGCAGTGCAAATCCAAAAGATTTAGCAGCAAAAGCAGAAGCAGCACTACTGCCAACGTCACATTCTCATCAGCAAGGCAGCTTTGTTTTAACGCAAAAATGGGTGCATGACCTGAGTGAATTTGAAAAACTGCCCGTTACCGTCCAAGAAAAAATAGTGGGTCGCACAAAACCAGATTCCATCGAACTTGAAGGCGATGATATGCCAAAAAATTCGCATGTATCGCGTACCGACGTGAAAGTAGATAATGTGGCCATGAAACTCTATCGCCGCAGTGTGCCATTTGGAAACGCAAACGAAAAAGGCCTCTACTTTTTAGGCTTTGCCTGTGAACAACAACGCTTTCAAATTCAACTCGAACGCATGTTTGGCCTAACCCAAGATGGTATTTATGACAAACTAATCGATTACTCAAAAGCAGTTAACAGCGCATATTGGTTTGCCCCGTCACAAACACAATTAACACAGATTGTGACGACATAAGCTGTAACAATTTAAACAAGCAAATTGCGCATATTTTATCTATCTTTAACATTAAGTATGGTGTTCAAAGAGGTTCAATATGCGCATCTTGATTTGCTTAATTTCAGTATTAGTTTTGGCGGCATGTAACAGCACACCAAAAGCCATTTCACCGCCAAATCAACTTATCAACGACACGCAATTTACGCGTATTCCTGTTGAAACAAAAAAAGACGTCTTCAGTTTATCTGACAATACCAAAGCCCTTATCGAACAAGCCGTGTCACGCGATATTGATAAACGTGTTGTAACCCGCTCACTGGTTGAATACATTTTCAGCCCACAAAACCAAAGCTTAGACTACCTATCGGGTGCAACCCTTACTGCAGAAGATACATTCAACAACAATAATGCCAATTGCCTCTCGCTGTCGATTATGGCCTACAGCATGTCTAAACACCTTGGCTTGGCGTCGCGTTTTCAGCAAGTGTATATTCCTGAATACTGGGCAAGCGAAAATGGCTACAGCTTGCTAACTGGGCACGTTAATTTACGTATTTTGCGTCCAAGTGCCAGTGATGTTGCGCTTACCTCAACCATTTACGATACCACAGGTGATCTCATCATCGATTTCAACCCTAGTAGTTTGCGTCACAAATTTCGTTCTAAAATTATTAGTGAAGACGTAACCTTAGCGATGTTTTACAACAATAAAGGGGCTGCCGCGATGATTAATGGCGAACACCACCTCGCCTATTCGTATTTTAGTGCAGCAATCGAAAGTGCTCCCAACTACGGCTCTACCTACGGCAATTTAGGCGTGCTTTATCGCATTAATAATCAATTTGATAAGGCAGAACTTGCCTACAACCACGCGCTTTCTCTCGATAATGATAACAATACTGCCAAGGGTAATTTAGCTCGCTTATATGAACTAACAGGACGTAGCCTTGAGGCCCAAAATATTCGGATTGCACTTGAACGAAAACGCAGCAAAAACCCCTATTATGCGATTGCTAAAGGCAACGAAGCGCTTTATCAAAATGACTACCGAACCGCTATCAGCTTTTTTAAAAGAGCGATTAAACTCGACCGCGAAATTCACGAAAGTCACTTTGGCTTGGCCAAGGCATACTTTATGATTGGCGATATCGACAAAGCGCTCAGCGAGTTACAACAAGCCGAAAAGCATGCTTATTTTGACAGCGAAAAACGCCGTTATCGAGGAAAAATAATGTCGTTAAGTGCGCAGTTATTGAGATGATACACGCACTTTTCTTCGCTTTATCACTGAGTGTAACAACGCAAGATACACTTAAGGCCCATAGTCATTTACAAATACTCAGCCATGACCAACTTGCGGGGCGAAAAACAGGCACGCTGCACGCCAGCATCGCAGCCGACTATATTGCAAAACAATTTCAAAATGCGGGACTCTCCCCCGTATTTACCAATTACAAAGTGCCGTTTCGCTACAGCAGTGGCTTTTTTGGTGAAAAAGAAGCACACAATGTGCTTGCAGCCAGCGAACAAATTGCCAACAGGCCAACGGTAGTAATCTCCGCGCACTTTGATCATTTAGGTACCAAAGGACGGCACATTTATAATGGCGCCGACGACAATGCTAGCGGTGTTGCTGCGTTAATTACATTGGCGTCACTCATCGCCAAACAACCCAATAGAAAACTTAACTACCTTTTTCTCGCAACCGATGCAGAAGAGTCTGGCTTATTCGGCGCCCGCGAATTTATCAAGGCTTCACCCATCCCGCTGTCAAATGTACTAATCAATATTAACTTAGATATGCTTGGAGTGAGCAAGCGTAACAAACTACTTGGCCTTTATAATGCGCCATCTAAGGCGTTTATTGAATCACTTCGCACAAACATTTGGCATAAAAACAGCGAGGTAAAATTCACAAGAGGTAATGGCTTTTATAATCGAACAATTAAAAATCAACGCAGACGCATACTTGATGCGGGCGATCACCGCGAATTTCACCGCAAGCGCATTGCTATTTTGTATTTTGGCGTAGGTGAGCATAGCAATTATCATAGCCAACACGACACCTATGAAAATATTGATCATGCTTTTTTTGATGGCAGCTTACATAATATTGCTAAGGTCATTTCTCAATTGGATGCAAACTATCAGTTGCTAAGCAGGCGTTAACCCAGCTGACCTTTTGCTTTTTTGATAATTTTTTGACTTGATACTCTAACTTACTGGCGTCACTTTTGCTGCCCACTTGCCGCTCAAGTAGTAATTTTAACGGCCCCTTACCAATTAACGCTTTTGCTCCTTTGCCTGAACTATGCTGGCAAAAGCGTCGTGCAACATCCGTTGTAATGCCGGTATACCAATGACCATAGCGGGTTTCAACTATGTAAATAAACCAAGTAGACTGTACATGACTTTGTTTGGTGGGACTTTCTAACTGCGACATAAAACAAACACTTGGGAACTTCATTGTAAAATTTAGGTCAAATTTACACTTTTATAACCTGATAGCAAGAGGTATCATGGTGCGATTAGTAGTAAGGATTAAAGTATTCAATGAAATGGTTTAAGTATATTTCGCTGTGCGCAGTGATCGTTTTTACCTCAGGTTGCTCATCTTGGCTATATAGAATGCCAATTCCACAAGGAAACTTTTTAGAGCAAAGCGATATTGATAAGCTACGTGTTGAAATGACACGTGAACAAGTACTCTATGTATTGGGTCAACCAATCGCAAAAGATGCATTTGATGAGAGCAATTGGTATTACTTATATCAATTTAACCCAGGCAGAGACAGCGAAGTGCGCAAAGAGCTTGTGGTCGAATTTGAAGGCGACAAACTAAAAGCGTTACGCGGTGATTATGAAACACCAGAAACATTTAATACACCGCTTGAGCAATAAGTTAACACTTAATCTGACTTCAGATTAACGTAAAAAAAGTCATGCAATTGCATGACTTTTTTGTTTTTATGATTGGCGACGTCCTGAACGCCCACCCGTAATCTTGTTTGCCCTGCCCTCATCTTTCGCTTTTTCTGCGCGGCGTCTGCGCGCTTCTTTCGGATCGGCAATTAATGGACGATAAATTTCGATTCGGTCACCGTCTTTTACGATTTGATGCAACTTACAGGTACGATTCCAAATACCTACCGCAAGCTTTGTTAAATCAATTTCAGGACATTTCTCTAAAATGCCGCATTGCCCAATAACCTGTTCAACGCTTAAGTCGTCCTCAGTATTAAACGTCACCGCTGTTGCGCTGTCAGGCAGTGCGTAAACTATTTCTATCGATTTCATTTATTTGTAAACCTGCTTCGCGCGCTGAGTAAATGCTTTTACCATATTATTTGCCACTTCATTAAATACTTTGCCAAATGCAAGTTCGACTAGCTTGTTGGTAAATTCAAAATTGAGTTCTAAGCTCACTTTACAAGCATGATCATCAAGCGCTGTAAACTTCCAACCACCCGCCAAGGTTTTAAACGGGCCATCAATCAGGCGCATATCAATCGCTTGACCCGCTTTTAATGTATTTTCCGTTGAAAACCATTTACGCATGCCAGCTTTCGAGATTTCTACTGATGCAGACATACACAACTCATTTTGGTTATGTACTTTCGCACCAGAGCAATTTGGCAAAAATTCAGGATATTTAGAAACATCATTAACTAAATCATACATTTGCTGCGCACTAAACATCACGAGCGCAGATCGACTAATTTGCGGCATATTCTCTCCAGATTTAACAACGCGAATTCTATCAAGGTTTGACGCAGAAACAAAAAATAACCCGTGGAATGGCAAAAAATAGTGTAAAACCATAGCGGATAAGTATAATGGCGGCATTATGGCAAAACACAAAAAACCAAAAGCACAAAGCAATACCATCGCGCTAAATAAAAAAGCGCGACACGAGTATTTGCTGCAAGATAAATTTGAAGCTGGTATGGAATTACAAGGCTGGGAAGTGAAAAGTATTCGCGCCGGCAAAGTAAATATTACCGAAACCTTTATTCAAGTTAAAAACGGCGAAGCTTACTTACATGCAAGCCAAATTACGCCTTTAATTCAAGCGTCTACACATGTTGTGTGCGATCCAATGCGGCCACGAAAACTGCTGCTCAATAAACGTGAAATCGATCGTTTAGTGGGTGCAGTAGAACGCGACGGTTTTTCTTTAATCGCCACTGCTATGTATTGGAAAAAATGCTGGGTTAAACTTGAATTCTGCCTTGCTAAAGGTAAGAAGCTGCACGATAAGCGTGCCGACAGTAAAGATAAAGACTGGGCTCGAGAAAAAGAACGAATGATGAAACATTCAGCACGTTAAGCTCCCAGTAAATTATAAAAAAAACCACGCCTCTGCGTGGTTTTTTTATGCCAATTAAAACCAACCTATATTGCCTCACACCCTAAACACCTCTAGATAAGATCCCTCGTCAAACTAAATCTTTTTACAAACAAAGTTACACTTTAGTTTTAGGGACAAAAGTTACCTTATTGTTAATTTATGATTAACATGTTATTAATTTAAAAGGTTGATTCACGTTATGAATTTACCGTTTAATTTATAATAATCAAACAAGGAATGGTCCATGAAACGCGCTACAAAGTTTAAGCTTAACTCCTTAACCTCCGTTATTTCTGCGTCACTACTGTTTTCAGCCTATACAGTTAATGCTGAACAAGAAAAGCAAGTCGAACGCATAGAGATCACTGGCTCTCATATTAAACGCACCGACCTTGAAGGCCCTTCACCCGTAACAAGTTTATCAGCTGATGATATTGCCAAAACAGGCGTTACCGACTTAATTGGCTTATTCGCAAAACTACCAATTTCTGGCCAAGGAACATTTTCAACGCAAGCCAACAGCAGTGACGATACCGCAAATGGCGGCTCGAGTGTGTCATTACGGGGTTTAGGTGCTGACTCTACATTAATTTTAGTAAATGGCCGCCGCGTGTCGGTAAGCCCATTTGCAAAAGGCATTGATACCGCATTTGTTGATATTAACAATATCCCAATCGCCGCAATCAAACGTGTTGATATCCTAAAAGATGGCGCATCTGCTACTTATGGTTCTGATGCGATTGCTGGTGTAATTAACGTTATCTTACGGGATGACATCGACGGTGTAGAAATTAGCGCAAAATATGGCGATACCGCAGATGGCGGTGGTGAAGAAACAAATGTTTCAGTGGTTTTTGGTAACACCACAGATAACAGCTCTCACACCTTTATACTTGATTATTTTAATCGCGAAGAAGTACTTTACGCAGACCGTAATTATAGCGCAACAGCCAATCAACGAGCACGCACGGGCGATGTTTACGCTACTGATTTTCGCTCTTCATCAGGTTTTCCTGGCACTATCGCACTAAAGTCTGATCCCACTAATCGTATGCCAGACACCTTTGGCAATGACGTTTGTGCACCAGAAGATATTATTGGCAATTTATGCGGCTATGACTATGCACCTTATATGACCATGTTCCCGCAAAATGAGCGCTTTAGCTTCAATTACTCAGGTCGTTACAATGTAAATGATACTTTCCGTGTATTCACAGAGCTTAACGGTCAAAATTCAAAAACCATGATCCGTGGTGCTGGCAGTCCAAGCTTTAATGAATTGTTTATGGATGGTGACAACATCAACCATCCATTTGCCAATATGCCTGACCATGAATTCCATGGCCAAGATTTAACGATGCGTCGCCGCATGGTTGATATTGGCAACCGCGAAAAGCGTGTTGATGCAGATTATTACCGTGCAATCTTAGGGTTTGAGGGTGAATGGGGAGATTGGGGCTATGAAGCTGCCTATTCTTACATTAAAAGTCAGTCGGTCGAGCGCGGTGTAGACGGTTTCCCTAATAAAGTGCGCTTACAAGAAGCGATTGATTCAGGCGCATACGACCCATTTGAACCATCATCAAATGGCCAACAGGTGCTAGATTATATTGAAACCACTACCACACGTATCGGTAAATCAACCAATAAGACATTCGACTTTAAAGTAAATGGTCCATTAGCAGAATTACCTGCAGGTGAACTGATGCTGGCTGTGGGTGCTGAATATCGTGAAGAATCGATTAGCGATAACCCAGACGATCAATATTTACGTGGTCAAATTTTTGGTACCGAAGCGACACAAGCAAACGGCACGCGTGACAATAGTTCGTTGTTTGCAGAAGTTGCCGTGCCGGTTATTGATGACTTAGAGGTGCAACTGGCGGTCCGTTATGAGGACTACAGTGATTTTGGTGATACCACTAATCCAAAGTTGTCTTTTTCTTGGCGCGCGATAGATAACCTACTTGTGCGCGGCTCTTGGGGTACGGCATTTAGAGCACCATCGCTACACCAACTTGGCCTTGGCCGCACTGATGAATCCCCTACCTTGGTTGATGACTATCGTTGTAACTTGGTTGGTCTTGGCTGCGACCCATTCGAATATACCGCAGTTTTTGAAGGTAACCCGGATTTAGGTCCTGAAGAATCTGAAAGTTACAACCTTGGTGTAGTGTACAATATTACCGATGATTTAAGCGTATCAGTTGATTACTATAGCTATGATATTGAAGATATTATCGATTCAGATACTCAGTTTATATTTAGTACACAAGGCGGTAACCCAGACGTTGTAGAACGTATACCAACTGGCATTCCTAACGACCCTGGTGAAGTCGTTGTTATTTACGATACTTTCCAAAATATTGGTGACTTAACCACGTCAGGTCTTGATATCGATGTAAAATATAACTTACCAACAGAAATCGGCGACTTTAAATTCTCTTATGTGATGAATTACATGCTGGAATATGAAGATAAGCGCCCTGATGGAAATGGTGGTCAGCGTGTCGATACTGAAGCTGGTGACTTTGAGCAACCTGAGCTGCGCTTCACCTTGAGTGCAGATTACGCGATAAATGATTTTACAACATCACTTGCGCTTAACTTTGTTGATTCATTTAAGCAAGATGATTCCGTCCGCGTGCAAACAGCAAGAGATGCTCAAGGTAACAAAATCGAAAATCAAACGGTTACATTATCTGATGTCGATGAATTTATCACGGTTGATGCAACCTTTAACTACCATGGTATTGAAAATACAACACTCACATTAGGTATTACTAACCTATTTAACGAAGAGCCGCCATTTACCTATGATGAGTTTATGGGTTTTGCGACCAATGTGCACAGTGGCCAAGGCCGTTTTATGTATTTACAAGCAAACTATAAGTTCTAAGCACTAAAGCAAAAAAGCCCCGAAAGGGGCTTTTTTACTCTTTGGGTTAGTTAAGTTTTAGATTAACTAGGGCACACATCTAAAAATTTTCATTTAACACTAAACATGGTCACGTTGCTTTTTGCACTCAAGCATTTCTTTCCAATGTACAATTTCTTCATGTAGCTTTGGCGCTTCGCCATCAAAACCTGCTGCGTCTAACATTTCTTCAACGCTTACAATACCACCTTTTTTCTTAAATACACCTCGGACATAAGCAACAGCATGTAAGCCACGCTCTGATTTGAACGTTTGCTTAATATAAAAATACTTATGATCCCAGCCAACTAATTGTGTTGCCACAGTGAATATTTGCAGAGGTTTAATGTCTTTAATGTAGGTAATTGCTGTGGCATTTACAATTGGAAACCAACGACGCTTCATTACCACTGAAAATAACCCCAAACGCTCAGTCATCCAAGTACGCGCCAAATCCATAAAGGCAAGATAACGCGAATTAGTGAGATGAAGGTTAATATCGCAGTCGCTTGGTAGTGCTCGAAAATCAATTTCAACCTCATCTAACAAAGGTTGATAAAGTTTATTACGCTTTATCCGATAAAAGAGTAACAGTAATCTAAAATATAAATTCATTTGTCTTGAGTGGTCTTACCAGAAAAGTTCATTTTCTCAGGTTTAATAATAAACTCAAGTACAAAAAACAATACTTAAAGGGTTTTATGAAGTCGTATATCTCAATTTTTATACTTATGTGCGTTAGCTTTCAGCTTAAGGCAAGTTTTGATTTACCTGGTAGCGGCACAGTTATTTACCCATCAGGTTTAAAGCAAGAGTTTAGTTTTGGCTTTAAATGGGACAAACAAAATAAATTATTTACCATAGGTAACCAAGAATACCCAATGGATCAAATGCCGGACTCTTATTCGATTGCACTTACTCTGGCAGGAGACGATCAAGCGGTTTTTGTACAGGAGTTTGCCAATGGTTATATATCTGAGTTTGAATGGCGATTAGGACCACATATTATTAAGCTTGAAAAAAAGCGTTTAGAGTACCCGGTGCGTGGCGACTATATTCTATGGATTGATCAATACAACTATTTTTTAAAAAATGGCAACCCCAGCGTCAAAATCGTATTTAATAAAGACGGTATTAACTACATTATTCCAAGTGGCATTACCAAAGACAACGGAAGACGACGTTAGGGCTAGTCACTTAACGTAAACTAGCCCACCTACATACAACCATTACACCTTAATAGTTTTACGGTTAATGCCATACTCGCGTAACTTGTTTGCAATTGCCGTATGGCTTAAGCCTAAACGCTTCGCAAGTTGACGCGAGCTTGGGTAAGCTGGATACAGCTTTCTTAAAAGGGTCGATTCAAAGCGCTTCACCGCTTGGTCTAGCGTACCTTCAAAATCAGACTCAAGATAACCCAAATCATTGGTAAAACTTGGTAGCTGTAGATGCTCGATACTTAAATTCTCATCATCAAGCAGTGAAATAGCACGATATAGAGAATTCTCTAATTGGCGCACATTACCCGGCCACGGATATTGTTGTAAAAACGCGGTAATAGTGTCATCTAATACCGGCGACTTACGCCCTAATTGATGCGAATAACGGCTAATAAAATGCTCGGTTAACGGCACAATATCGGCTTTACGATCTCTTAATGGCGCAAGCTCTAGGCTAAGTACATTAATGCGATAATAAAGATCTTCCCTAAAGCGCCCTTCTTGTACCATACCTGGAATATCTTTTTGTGTTGCCGCTAAAATCCGCACATTAACTTTGACTTCATTTTCACTGCCAACACGTCTAAAAGTGCCGTCTTGTAAAAATCGCAGTAATTTAGTTTGCAGTTGCGCCGACATTTCCCCTACTTCATCAAGAAATACAGTACCGCCGTCGGCTTGTTCTAATACACCGCGGCTTTCAGCATTCGGCAATGCACAGCCAAACAATTCAGGTTCAGCCACATCATCAGGCAAGGATGCACACGATAACGTAACAAATGGTTTATTTGCGCGATTTGACGCATAGTGACACGCTTTCGCTAACAGTTCTTTGCCTGTGCCCGTTTCACCAGTGATTAAAATAGGCGCCTCTAACTGCGCCATTTTACGCGCTTCACGCACTACTTTGCGCATGGCGCTGCTATGAGTATGAATAGTTGCAAAGCTCTCGTTGCCTTGTCGTCTAAAGGCACTTACCTGCTCACCTAAACGGCTTTGCGACTTGATATTAACTACCGCACCGACAAAAATCGTTTCATTTTCAGAGTCAGGCACTGAAATTGGTAAGATATCGGCAATAAAATCTTCACCGTTCACTTCAACACGCGTTGTTTGCGCAAGCACTTCTGTACTTTCTAACCAACGTGTAAAGTTAAACCCTTTCAGTTGGGTATTAATATGCTGGCCAATAACCTCTGTGCTTGATGTATTTAAATCACGGCAAGCTGAGTCGTTACATTGGCGCACAATACCTTTAACATCAATAGAAATAACCCCATCGGGTAGTGCGCTTAGTAAGGTTGCAAGCTCATTATGCTCTCGCTCAGAAGGCAAAAATGCGGTCGTTCTTACATCTTCTACACCTTGAATTAAACGAATTTCAGGCATAATTTTCTGAAACTGTTCAAACTCAATTGGTGGAAAAGAGACATACATCCGACAGTTAACTGAATCAACTTCAATACCTTTTAAGTCAACTTGGTAACTTACTAAAATATTGAGTATTTCCTGCGCGATACCAATTCGGTCCGCACAATGGATCTCTAAGCGCATAATTTCCCCATTACCAGCTTAAGCACAATATTTTGATAATACTGAAAAAACCAAAGATTGGAAGAAAATTTGTAAACATAAATGAACAAAAAAGCTATAACCCATAACTATTCACTCAAATCAAAAAAGGGAGCAAACGCTCCCTATTTTGATTAACCCAATTTCAGGTTATTTAATATCCCGGGTAAACCATCCATTCACCATCATCGAGTTGAATATATGGCTTACCATTAAACATCTGCATTCGCGTACCCGAGTTCTCACCCACCATAGGTGTTTTCGGTAAATCAGCGGCTAACATACCAAGATCTAAGGTGCCGCTAAAGATGTTTTGTCGCGTTGCGCGGGCAATTAGCTCTGAAATAGCCAGATAACTAGACGGCTCAGAAATCACTTTTTGTGCACTATTTGGTTTGGCATTTGGTCCGATAAACTTAACGCCCACTGGAATATCTAGAATTGCTGGACTAGGAATATCACGCATACCTGCAATTTGCATTTTATCGCCCGCCAGTGATGCACCATGCTCTGGTACCATAACCACCATATAGTTACGACCGCTTTGTCCTAAACGCGTAAAGAATTGGTTAAATTGCTTAAATAAGATTTCTGTACGCGTGCCGTAGCTTTTTAAACTGCTGCCAAACTTACTGCGTCCTTCAATCACATTACCATCGTGCAAACTAATGGTGTTGTAGTAAAGTGCCGCACGTGGCTTGTTTGAAGTTAGCCTTGATTTAAGCCACTTATTTAATACCTGACCATCATCGAAAATAGGTGTACCATCAAACGAGCGCTGTGCAATTTTAACACCTTGTAACGACTGCAGTTTTGCATCAACACGCCCTTGGCTTTCCACCATACCAAGGAAATTATCAAAATTACCATTGTGGTTCATAGCAAAGTCGTTATCAAAACCCAGCGACTTTAAGTTCTCAAACAAGTAACACTGCTTATTAGCATCTGAATATAAGCCCTGGTGAGATGTTTGCCCACAGCTTGCTTTTAATAAACGAATACCTGCAGGTCCACTGTACGACGTAGCTGAGCTGAAGTTATCAAACAGTAAATCAAACTGATTAAACAAAGGGTGCTTACTAAGGTTCACTCGCTCTAAATCGTCCCAGCCAAGTGAACACACGTTGAGTAGCACAATATCAAAGTCACCACCTTGGTTAGATGCTGGAAATTCGGTTTTTAAGCGCGCTTGTTGTTGATAAAACGCCGACATTGCTTGTTCGGGGTTTAAGGAGGTGCTTTGTACATTTTGTTGCGTTGCTTGCGCACTATTTTGTACATAAGTTGGCGCGGGTTGCATACTCTCTTGGCTGGCAAAAAATTGTAATGCGCCAATATACAAAATACCCGCGATACTCACCGTGGTAAAACGAACCCAATTTACCAAATAAATATAAACAATGACCAAAACCAGCGCCATGGCGACGAACTGCCACGATAAAAAGCGCGACAACAACTCGATAAGGTATGGCAAACTAAAATCTCTAAGCAGATCACCACTTTCAAGTAAGCGACTAAGCGGTGGCAAATAAGAGTCATAATGCAATAAAAATAATGCGACAAATGCCCCGATAATATGTTTGGCCTTAATCAACAAGGCATGCTTGAGTGGCAGTAAAAGAAACGCAATAAACGCAATATTTTCCAGTACATGCAAATCGATAACATCTGAGAAAAATAAGCCTAGCTTGACTAAAAAATATAAATTCCAAAGCCCTAGTGCGTCATAACGCAACGGATCTTTATCTGGGTGTGCAATGCTCATTGATTATTCTTTTTCCTGCGGCTTATATGGGTGAATCGCTTTATGTTTAAACGTCCACGCTTTGTATAGCTTAGTAACAAAATGCTTAAGCTCTTTTGAAAACTGCGCTATTGCAATACCTATCACAATGCCAAAAATAAACGCTAAAATAATATAAGTTAAGTACATTAATTATTTTCCAGAAGCTTAAGAGGATGTGCTTTACAAGGCTTACGACTTGGAAAGCGGTTTATATCGTGTACAACAGCCGTGCGTCCAGATGTACTCATTGCAAGTGGCACTTGCTCTACCGCTGATTCAAGTAACTGTACGGAGAAATCTTCTAATTCTTTGTTGTCGTCGGCGTGTTTAAGTTCTCGGCAAACTTGTTCTATGTATAAGTCTTGCGAATAAATGCTATGAGCGACAAAGAACTCACTGATTGCTAATCTGAATAATCGCTCAATGGCGTTATCCACATCATTTTCTCGGCAAGCATGCAAATAAAGCAAAACTTGCGATTGATTCGCAGTAAAAATATCACCGTTACGTTTTACAGAAAAAAGACGTAATGCATCAATTGGCTCGACACCTTTAATCAAATCCAGGATCACCAAAACGCCACTAATCCCCGTCGATAAGCTGGCTTCACGTTGCAGTTTCACGGCATCAACAAAGCTACTTGGTGTTAAATACCCTTTTGCTTCCACCCCTTTAGCATGAGCCAGTACTGCTTTGTAATCTTTTGGCAGCGTACGCACAAACTTAACGCCTTGCAAAGCTTGCACCTGCGACATCAAACGTGAAATATCTGTGGTTGTGTGCAAAATTAAATTAACGCCTAAGGTTAAAAATACACACTCATCGTGGTGACGTAACACGCCATCTTTGTTTTTAATTACAATTTTTAGCCAAGGCCCGCAAACATCTCGTAATTCATAGCTAAGTGCAGCAAGTTCCGTCTTTTTAACATCATGGGACGCACACAAAACCACTGTTGCAGCTTTATTTTCGCGAGCATGTTCGGCTACGCTTTGGTTATCGTCGCATATTAAATAATGTGGCGGTAATTTTGTATCGCTAGGCAACAACTCTTTGCTAATAAAAACCTGTTCTAAATTTTGATAAACAGGTTCAACATTCGCTTCATTTTGAACGTTTAGCTCGGCCGATACCGGTTGTTCAAAAAACAACTGATAACTTATCTGGCTTACCACCCCTTTTTCACTGCGCCAAAAATCAAAGTACAAGTTGTGGTTCATTAAATGGCTATTAAGATGGGCAACGCCGTCAATTAATTTGCTGTGAGCTAAAAAAGTGGGCGCCTTTTGTTGCGCTGTTTTGCCCGTAAACAAAAAAATCAGGCTAATATTGTAGCGTTCAGCTATAGATTGCGTTTTATGCAATAGTTTTTTAACTAATTTAGCTTCAAAGTGGTTAGCTAAATCTTCGGAAAAGTGAATAATTAAATGCGCACCGCGAAAGCCAGAATAATAACTTAGCTCTTCAATTGTTTGTGAAATAAACTGCGTGCTGTTTTCGATAAAAAAAGATGTATCTAAGGCAAAAAGTTGCGCTTTTTTAAGTTGCGGCCATTTATCTGATTTAGCAGAAAATCGCTCAGGGTCTTGCGATATTACAAAGCTCTTGCTTTGTTCGTTTATTGAGCTCAAGGCAAGCTCAATACCTGCTTCTTCGCTGTTGGCGAAAAGCGCATAAGTTGCAGCTTTGACAATAAGCCCATGCTCGCTCTGAATACCCAAAAAGTTTAATTTATGCACATTTAACCCACTTTTGCTTTATAAACACATTGATAATACATAACGCAATGCTCTATAAAAGTAATACTTTCTATTTAGGTGAAAATATGATTTTATATACAATCATTTAGCTAAGTCCAGCACGATTGACTAGAAACTGCTAAAATTAAATTTGCATGAGCCGATAACAATTATGGCAAGTTGAATCAAGCTCGCAAAAATCAAGGCCTACAAGGAAAAAACACTTATTTTGTCTCACGAGCTACGTAATAGAGTGTAATAGTTTAGCCCAATCTAACCGACTAATAATATAAAAGTTGTAATTTATGAGGTTAATATTGTGACTAATAAACAAAACGCAGAAACAATAGAAAATGCATATCATGCGCACGATATTTCTAAATTAGAAATGAAAAGCAAGATTGCTGTCGCCGATTACGTTGAAATTACAGAAAAGCAAAAAGAAACGAAAATCATTGCTAAGTATGATCTTTTTAGTGAAATCGAAGAAATTTAATAATTATACGTATTAACAAAGTCCATTTGTATGAATCGAGTATTTTTTAAAGGCTTGAAAGGTGGTACAGGAAGTACATCTATTATTGCCAATATAGCAACACTGTTATCTCAAAGCCATCACGACGTGTTGTGTATTGACCTTGATTCTAAAAATGAGCTGTGTCTGCACCTTGGTCATGAATGGCAAAACCAATCAGGTTGGACAAATAAAATAGCAGACGCAGAATCTAGCTGGGCTGATATCGCATTTATTAATGAAGATAACGTCAAGTATGTGCCCTATGGCTCTGAACTTGCTAATAGTTTTTCGTATAATACGCTGTTAAATCAGTCAAAACGTTTGGATATCGACCGCAACAGTTGGCTGTTGTTTGACGTACCAAGTCATATGTCACTCGATGACTTAGCCCTTGATGACAGCGATATCGTTATCAATGTAGTGACCTGCGATCCTGCGTGTTATAGCCAAATTAAAAAAGGCAGTACACATAATCAGGCTTATTACTTAATTAATCGCTTTAATGCCAGTAACCCGCTTGAACTCGATGTTTACCAAATTTGGCGTTCAAATTTAAAGCAATTAGCACCCTTTTTTATTCATTTTGACAGCGCAGTACCTGAGGCACTTGCAGCTAAAAATGTACTTATTAACACTTCACCGCTCAGTGTAGTAAAAGAAGATTTTCACGCACTCGCAAGCTGGTTAAACAACAAACGCAAGAGTCTGTCGTAACACATATGAATACGTCTAGCCTCGTAAGCCCAAAGCACAATATTGGTAGAGTAAAGTCACGCTATCGCTTCTTTTTTGAAGAAAATAGTTACAGTGTATTTATGTCACTGTTACTTACTGTGGCTTACTTTGTTTTGCATGCCTTTTTTAAATTAGAGCGTATCGATTTTGATAATGCTTTTTATCGTTACTTTCCACAGTTAAAACCGAACCGTTTTCGCCTTGGCGACCCGATCCGCTTTGTGATTCAATTAACCTTTCTTACGCTAGTAAAGTTTAAACGTGATGGTAAACAAGCTGTTGAGAAAGAATCAAAATATTCCATTTTCAAAATTTTGCCGCTATTTATCGACTGGGCAATGCGATTCGATAAATGGTTTACCCTGCGCGTGCGGCAATCACTTAACAAAGAAATCAATGAAAATACCCAAACCGGATTTCAAAAATTAACCTCCGCCGATTTTTGGGAAAAACCTCATATCACTAAAATACTGCTTGCTGCGGTACTTTTTTTATTGGCGATATTTATCACGGTTCCTTTTTCCCTTGAAGCACAAGCGATTTTTATGAGTTTGATCTTATTTATCGCCTACTCATTGCGAGGTATAAAAGGACCATTACCGACTATTGTAATGATAACGTTGTCAATTACGACCTCTACTCGTTACATTTGGTGGCGTGTAAATGAAACGCTGAATTGGGGTGACCCTATAGCCTTGTTTTTAGGATTTGGCTTACTTGCCGCAGAAGCGTATGCCTGGTTTATTCTAATTTTGGGTTTTTTCCAAACCATGCGTCCGTTAAAACGTAAACCGGTTAAGCTTCCTAAGGACACTAGTAGTTGGCCTACCGTTGACGTTTACATTCCAACTTATAACGAGCCTTTAAGCGTTGTAAAACCAACGACTATCTCAGCTTTGGCGCTAGACTGGCCAGAAGATAAGCTAAATGTGTATATTCTTGACGATGGCAAACGAGACGAGTTCAAAGAATTCGCCGCTGAGATTGGTGTTGGCTATATTGTTCGTCCAAACAACTTTCACGCTAAAGCAGGTAACCTCAACCATGCAATGCGTTACACTGATGGTGAGTTAATTGCCATTTTCGACTGTGACCACGTACCTGTACGTTCGTTCTTACAGATGACCATAGGTCAATTTGTCGAAGACTCTAAAATGTGTCTGGTGCAAACACCACACCATTTTTTCTCTGCCGACCCGTTTGAAAAAAACCTCGGTAATTTTGCCCAAACGCCTAATGAAAACATGCTGTTTTACGGTCTAATTCAAGACGGAAACGACTTATGGGATGCGACTTTTTTCTGTGGTTCTTGTGCCGTAATTCGTCGCAGTGCAATTGAAGAAATTGGCGGCTTCGCGTTTGAAACTGTTACAGAAGATGCTCACACAGCACTTAAAATGCAACGTAAAGGCTATCGCACCGCTTACATTAATATTCCACAAGCAGCCGGACTTGCTACTGACAGTTTGTCGACCCATGTGGGTCAGCGTATTCGCTGGGCACGGGGTATGGCGCAGATATTTAGGGTGGATAACCCCTTGCTTGGACGCGGGCTCTCGTTAAGCCAACGTTTTTGTTATTTGAACGCGGCAATGCACTTTTTCTCTGGTATTCCGCGCATCGTGTTTTTAACCGCACCCTTGGCACTCATTTATTTTGATGCCTATATTATTTATGCGCCGTTTTTAGCAATTTTACTGTACGTGGTACCAACCCTAATGCAGGTTAAAATTACCAACTCCCGAATCCAAGGTAAATGGCGTTATTCATTTTGGGGTGAAGTATATGAAGCTGTGCTTGCTTGGTACATTTTAAAGCCTACAACCGTGGCACTTTTTGCGCCCAACAAAGGTAAGTTTAACGTAACCGAAAAAGGTGGTTTAACCGATAAAGATTTCTATGATTGGGAAATCTCAAAACCATACCTTTTTCTTGCAACCATTAACTTGATTGGCTTAGTTGTTGGTGTTTTTCGCATATTTTTTGGCGACCCCGTTCAAATCGGCGTATTGTTAATCAGTATGGCATGGGCACTGTACAACTTTATGATTTTAGGTGCGGCGATTGCAGTTGCGGCAGAAGCAAAACAAGTAAGGCGCTCTCACCGTATTACGGCGAACTTCCCCGCTGCGCTGCGCGATGCGAATGGCAGAACATACAAAGTACGCGTAACCGATTTTAGTGATGTTGGTGTAGGCGTACAGTTACCAGCTGATGATTTAATCAATGTGGAAACTGATGTTGACCTGATAATGTCACGTGGACGCCGACAATTTTCATTTCCGTGTAAAGTGATTAACGCACGTAAAAATCGAGTTGGATTGATTTTAAGTAATCTGACACTAGAACAAGAGAAAAACTATATTGAATCAACCTTTAGTCGCGCTGATGCGTGGCTTGGTTGGCAAGAAAATTTTACGCATGATCTTCCCTCTGAAAGTTTTAAGCATGTAAAACAAACCAGTATTCGTGGTTTTAAAAGCTTAATTCTTCATGCACCAGCGAAAGCAAAGAAATACATAACAAAGATTGGTAATATTTTAATTTTGGTTGGCTCATTTATGCCGCAAAAGCCAAAACTGGGAAATTTAAATTATGAAAGTGCTAACTAAAGTAGCAGGAAGCATATTGGCGCTCAGTTCGCTGTGTAGTATCAATGGCTACGCAACAACAAGCGGCAACAATGCAACAGGCAACTTTGCCCGCAACGCAACTAAAATTGCTGAAAATAAAGAAATATACAAACAAGGTTACCCTGAGGCAGGCCCTCAAAGCACCTTGTCTTATACATTTGAGCAATTAAACCGACCTGATATGCGTTTGCGTGGAGTGCAAGCAAGTCGTACGGTTGACTTTACTAACCGTGTTGATCACATTATTACCGATTTAAGTCTCGACTTTGCATTTACCAGTTCACCTGCATTGATCAAAGAGCTTTCCCATTTAAAGGTGTATTTAAATGAAGAAGTGATGGCGACAATTCCGGTCACCGACGCGAGCCCTGATAAAGTTAACGAAGGCATGCAGCGCCATAGCATTAAGCTTGAGCCTAAATTTGTTGAAGACTTCAACACCCTTAGATTCGAGTTAATTGGCCACTATACGCGTGAATGTGAAGACCCGTTTCATTCCAGTATTTGGGCCGATATTAGTCGTACCAGTCGCATTACCTATACCGAGCAGCAATTACCATTTGAGAGCTTACTTGCTCAGTTCCCAGAACCGTTTTTTGATGAACGTGATTATGCTCAGTTAACACTGCCGTTTGTATTTAACGAAACGCCAGATAACACAACCTTGCACGCTGCAAGTATTTTAAGCTCATGGTTTGGCGCAAAGGCAAACTGGCGTGGTGCAAAATTCCCAGTTAACTACAATGCACTACCAAGTTCACACAGTGTTGTCTTTGCAACCAATGATAATCGCCCTGATTTCTTAGCGGATTACCCAGGTGTTGATGGCCCCGTTGTTGAAGTAATTGCAAACCCAGAGCATCGTTACCAAAAACTCTTGTTGATCTTAGGCCGTAATAGTGATGACTTAAAAGTTGCCGCCGAAGGCCTAGCATTAGGCTTGCCAATGATGACTGGCCGCAGTGCAAAGATTACCAAAGTTGAATATATTGAGCCGCGTAAAGCTTACGACGCACCGCGTTGGATCCGCTCAGATCGCCCGGTTCGTTTTGGCGAATTGGTCGAGTATAAAAATCAACTTCAAGCTGTTGGCTACAGTGCGCCACCAGTAAAACTAGATGTACGTGTTGCGCCCGATTTATTCACTTGGTACACCGACGGTTTACCAATCGAATTAAAATACCGCTATACACCACCTACAGATAAAGGTGTATCACGTCTTAATATGTCGATTAACCAAGAGTATGTGCAAGGTTACAAACTCGACCCGAATGAGTACTCAACGTTAGTCGATGAAGATATTCGTATTCCACTGCTATCGACCGATGATACCGATAAAGAACGTTACTTTACCGTCCCCGGTTTTAAAGTGGATATTAAAAATGATGTAGCCTTTGAGTTCTTATTCTCAACAGAAAAAGAAGGGTTTTGTCAGACTACCGCACCTGAGGGCACCATAGGCGCAATTGATGAAAACTCAACAATTGATGTCTCTGATTATCACCATTATATTGCGATGCCTAATTTGCATGCTTACGCACAAGGTGGTTTTCCATTTACCAAGTTTGCAGATTTAAGCGAAACCTTAATTGTTTTACCTGAATCACCTAACCGTGATGAGGTCGAAACCTTGCTTACTGCAACAGGTCACTTAGGGCAAACAACGGGTTACCCATCACTAAAAGCAACGATCCTCACCGATAACGGTGCAGACATTGATTTTGACGATAAAGATATCTTGCTCATTGGCTCGCAAACAGGTGCAGATAGTTTTGCTCAAAACGAGCATATGTCGGTGCTGATTAATCACTCTCTACGTGAAATAAAGCAAGCAATTTATGAAACTCAGCCGTACAAGTACGCTAAGAGCAATGAAGATGCCTCAACGCACGTTTCACTTGAGAGTTATGGTTCACTTGCAGCCATTGCAGGATTCCAATCGCCGTTTAACGACGAACGCAGTGTAGTATCAATTATGGCGGCAACCAGTAATGATTTGGGGCTTATCAACAACACCTTAATTGATGGCGCTAAATTAATTGAAGTGCAAGGCACTGCAACAATTATCAATCCTTATAAAGTGCATCAATCGCATTTAGGTGAGCGCTACTATGTTGGTTCGTTACCGCTGCACACACTTATTTGGTTCCACTTGTCGGATCATCCACTGTTATTGGCATTTATGACGATTATTACATTACTTATTTTATCTGTTATCTTATGGCGTGTTCTCAATACTTTAGCGCGCAAACGTGTTGGTAATAAGGAAGACTAAATATGAAAAAGTTACTCATTGTATTATTGCTTCTAATGCCAACATTGCTGAAAGCAGAAAACTGTATGGTGTGGCCTGAATGGCAGACCTTTAAAAACAATTTTATCTCAAAAGAAGGTCGCGTAATTGATCTTGGTTCTGAAAAAAACATTACCACCAGTGAAGGTCAATCTTATGGTTTATTCTTCGCACTCGTGGCGAACGATAAAGAAACCTTTGATAAGTTACTTAATTGGACCGAGCGTCACCTTGCTGAAGGTGATTTAAGCGCACGTTTACCTGCATGGCTTTGGGGCCGTAAAACGCCATCAAGTTATGGTATTTTAGATTCTAATCCTGCGTCTGATTCTGATTTATGGATAGCCTACGCGCTTGCAGAGGCGAGCCGTTTATGGAATGAACGTCGTTATGCGGTACTTGCTGCGGTAATGGCAAAGCGCATTTTAAAAGAAGAAACCGAGTTTTTGCCAGGACTAGGATTAACCCTATTACCTGCCCCTTATGGCTTTGAAGTTGGCGAACAAACATGGCGTTTAAACCCAAGTTATTTGCCACCGTTTATTTTCCAGCGATTTGTTGAGCTCTATCCAAGTCAACCATGGCAAGAAGTACTAAATTCATCATTGGTAGTGCTTTCAGAAAGTGCGCCAAAAGGCTTTAGCCCTGACTGGGTGTTATACAATCCCAAAAAAGGCTTCCACTTCACTAAAAGGCACAATGATGAAGGTAACTTCAATGCTATTCGCAGTTATTTATGGGTAGGTTTGTTAGCTGATGATGTTAGTTACAAAGAGCAGCTGTTGTTTAAGTTTGACCCAATGGCGCGAAAAGTAAGTGCCAATCGCGCAGTACCACTCAACACCTATGCTAAAACAGGACGTACTGCAAAAACTGGCCCTCTGGGCTTTCAAGCAGCGATTCTACCTTTTATGAAATCATTTGGTGATCGCGTAACGGCAAGTATGATTAATCAAAAGATCAACGCCAACATAGACTATGAGCTGCGAAATAATTATTACAGCAGTGTACTCACATTGTTTGGCACCGCCGCAACCAATGCACGTTTTGAGTTTTTAAATGACGGTTCGTTAGTGCCGGCATGGAGCACCGAATGCAACTAAGAGCGGCAGCATTATTAGTAAGCTGTTTACTTGGGTCACAACTGCACGCCAGTGAAGGCCTTGATGCTCAGCCTATTAGTTGGCTTTTAGAACAAGTTGAACTCGGCGAGGCACAACAAAAACCACAACTGGTGATTGATAGTCTCGCCCGATTAGAGCAAGTTGAACCTGGCAGCCTCGATATTCGCGCTGCCTGGATCCGCTACTACTTCGAGCAAGGTGAAACAGAAAAAGCCGTTGAAGAGCTCAAAGCATTTAAAAAAGATGAACCGTTTTATCCGTATATTCAACGCTTAGATAGCATTGCGTATATTCACTCACCAGAAGGTAAAGAAAAACTGCAAGCTGTGCGCTTATTAGCACGCGCAGGTCAATCAAAAGAAGCTGCAAAGCAATTCAAAGCGCTATTTCGCGGCGAAATACCAACGGCAAGACTAAAATTTGAATATGCCAACATACTTTCTGCCGATCCAGATAGTTGGCAACAAGCAAAAAAGTTATTTACTAAGCTGACGCAACGCTACCCTAATACTGCACAGTTTGAAGTAGCCTATGCGCGCCATATCTTAAAACGAAAACCCACTGACAAAAAATCGCTGGCAATATTGCGTAAATACGCAACCCATTCGCAAATGCGCATTGAGGTTGAGCGCGTATGGTTAAATGCGTTAGAAGATATGCCAATTAGCACCTTTACTCGCTCACAATACAGTTACTTTTTTAGCCTCTATCCACAAAGTGATTTAGGTAAATTACAGTACGAAGTATTTAGTGAAAAATTGGTTGCACAACTAAAGCTAGAAGCCGATCCTAACTACCAAGCTTGGCAGCGCGCAAAACGCCATATGGCAAAAGAAAACTACGCACTTGCAGAAAAGCTGTTACGCAAAGCAGCCGCTGGCAGACCAAAAGACGCTGATATAGTGGGCGACCTTGGCCGTAGCTTAATGGCACAAGGCAAACATGCCAATGCCCAACAATATTTTAGCAAGGCCGCCAAACTCGCAGACAGTAGCGATAAATCAATTTGGTTAGGGTTATTAAATACTGCCAAGTTTTGGGGGCTGATCAGCGAAGCAAGATCTGCAATTGATGCCTTAGAGCTGACAAGAGCCGAACAACTGCTAGCCAGTGCATTAAAACTCAAAGAAGACACTAATACCGTACTGATTTATTCATCACAGGTAGCACAGGCCAAAGGTGACACAGCGCAGGCGACAAAATACCTGCAAACCGTATTACGCAGTGACCCTAATAATGGCTATGCCCTGTCTTTATTGCTAAATATTGTAGAACAGCAACAAAGTATTAATGCACTAGAGCGATTTGAATCAAGTTTAACTAAAAAACAACGCGAAACAGTCAGTGCGGAAATAAACGCTGCAAAAACGGCTATTTACCGTGAACAAGCTGAAGAACTGTCTGCGCGAGGCGAACCGAAAGAAGCGATTGCACTGCTTGAAAAAGCAATTAAAACCTCTCCTACAAATGGCTGGCTTTATTATGACTTGGCCTTTGAATGGCGCAAGTTAGGCGATATTGACACCAGTAAGAAAGTCTACAATCAAGCGCTTTGGCGTTTTCCAATGAATCCAGAAATTCGTTATACCCACGCTCTTTACATGCGTTCGCTAGGCGATTTTCGCGCTGGATTACAAAGCTTATCTTATATTCGGGTGAAAGATTACACGCCGCAAATAAAAGAATTAAAAGAAACGTTAGCGCTCGGTGAGCAATTTGAACAAGTCGATGTGTTAATTGAGACCGAACAAAAAGCCTCTGCCCTTGCCCTGTTACAAGACATCGAAAATCAAAATGATTTAAGTAACCTGCAAACAGCACAAATTGCAGCGCAATGGTACAAATTAGGCATGCATAACCGTGCCACCAGCCAGCTCAAAAGCGCGCTAAATAGCGCTCCTAAACTCGATTTCTACTGGTATCAGCTATACAGTGAATGGTTGCTTAGCGCAGACGACGCCGATGATCTCGATTCATGGTTTGCCAATTTGCATATGGCGCCGGCGCAAACCCAAAGTGAAAAGCGCGAAATTGAAAACTTAAAAGTGCGCTACCAAGTAAAAAAACAGCCTGATCGCGAAGAGATTATCTTAACATCTTACCTTAGCAACAACCCATCAAGCATTCCTGCAAATGCACGCTTGCTTGAATTTGCGTTAAATAAAGGTGATTTTGAGCAAGTTGATTTTTTATATGAAAATGCGCACAAATACGGCGAATTAGAATTCGAAACTGAGTATCAAGTTGCCGAAAAAGCCCTATTTAGTAATAAATATGCGTTGGGTGAAAAAGTAGTTAGACACTTAGTGTATCGCGTTCCCGCAGATGAAAACTATAATCAGCGCCGATTAATGGCCCTGTTACTCGATTTTAAAGATCAAGACAATGCGCTCAGATACCAAAAAGATCTACTCGCACTCTCACCAAGCGATGGCGAATTGCTCAATCTTGCAGGCCAAGTAGCAGACAAATTTGGCCAAAGCGAACTTGCAATTGAATACTATCGTCAAGTACTTACAAAACAACGTGTTGATGTTGCCGACAAAAAAGTGCTGCATGACTTAGCACAAGACCAAGAAACCGATACTTGGTATATGCGCTCTGCTCGCTCGGGCATTGCAAAAATTAAAAACCGTACCGATGGGCATATTGCGCTTGCTGGCGACTTTAGCGGTCAAACCAGTACGCAAAATGATCATGAACTGGGCTTAGGTGCAGCGTTATTTGAAGGCTATTTTCCATTTTTAGAGGGTCAGTTATTTGTTAAAGCGGATGCCGTTAGTATCTCTGCCCAACAAACTAACTTTTCAGAACGATTTGCCGCAAGTCGCTACGGCACTGGCGCACTTTGCTATGATACTTGCTCGTTATTTAGCATTACCCCTCGAGACCAAGGTATTGCCTTCGGTGTTGGCTGGCAAAACGAAAACTGGCGTGTGGATATTGGTACCACACCACAAGGCTTCTTAATTTCAAATATCGTAGGTGGCGTGCTCTATCAAAATAGTCTCGGTGACTTCAGCTACGACATTGAAATTGAGCGAAGAGCACTCACTAACAGCGTATTGTCATATGCAGGCCTTGAAGACGTCAATCAAAATGAGATTTGGGGTGGCGTTACCAGCAATGGTATTACCCTTGGCTTGTATCACGATCTTGGCCTCGATTGGGGTTTTTGGGCTACGCTCGATTATCAGTATTATCAAGGCAAAAATGTACTTGATAACGACCGAAAACGTGCGATGACAGGTGCCTACTATCGCTTTATCCAGCAGCCAGACTTTGAACTGTCTGTCGGCACTAACTTGTTGTACTGGGGCTATAAGCACAACCTTTCAGAAGAAACGTACGGCCATGGCGGTTACTACAGCCCACAAAAATACCTTGGTCTGTCAGTGCCTGTTACAGTAGATGGTCGTTTTGAGCAGGACTTAGTTTATCGCCTCAAAGTGAACGGTGGTTATTCGCGTACAACCACAGATGCCATTGAACTTTACCCAAATAACCCTGAACTACAAGCTGTTGCAGAGCTCAAAGCAGTTGAAACGGGCATTGATCCAATATTTGCTGCTGACAAAAGCAGTGGATTTTCATGGGGTATTGAGGGCTTAGTTGAATACCGCGTGCAACCTCAATGGTTAATTGGTGCGAGCTTTAATATCGACCGCGCTGATTTTTACGAACCAAATTATGGTCAAATTTACGTGAAGTATTTGTTTAACCCTGTTTACGGTGAGCTGCCATTAGTACCAAGGCTAATCGTGCCTTACGCTAACTATTAATCACATAATTGAAAAAGGGAGCAAAGCTCCCTTTTTTTATTTGTTAATTACTGACTTTGACTGCGCCAAAGAGCGGCATAACGCCCTTCTTTTTCAAGTAGTTGTTGGTGTGTACCCTCTTCCACCAGCCGCCCTTGCTCTAAATAAAAAATGTGATCCGCATCGGTCACGGTTGAGAGGCGATGAGCAATCATAATCGCAGTATGATGGCGTGCCACTTTTTTGATGGTTCGCATTATGGCTTCTTCGTTATGACTATCAAGTGCTGAAGTTGCTTCATCAAATACCATAATAGGAGAATCTTTCAATAGTGCCCTTGCAATCGCAACGCGCTGTTTTTCACCTCCCGAGAGCTTTAAACCGCGCTCGCCAACATGAGTTTCAAAACCATCGTTAAGCGATTCAACGAAGGTTTTAAGATTCGCTGCTTCACTTGCTGCAATCACTTGCTCTTTCGTTGCCGATAAGTTGCCGTAATGAATATTGTCATAAATACTGGCGTTAAATAACACGGTATCTTGCGGCACCACGGCAATGACTTCGCGCAATGAATCTAATTTAACCTGAGCGATATTCTGCCCGTCAATTTGAATGTTGCCATTGGTTACATCATAAAACCGGCAGAGCAACTTGGTTAGAGTACTTTTTCCAGAGCCACTCGGACCAACAATTGCAACCTTGCTCCCCGCCTTAATATTAAGAGACAGGTTATTTAAAATTGTGCGCTCTTTTGCATAACCAAAGCTGACATTTTCAAATGTAATGGCCCCTTGGTTTACAGCAAGTGACGCACTTTTGCTATTGCGCGACACAGAGGAGTCAACCTTGAGTAAATCAAACATGTTTTCAATATTGGTGAGCGAGCCTTTAATTTCGCGATAGACAAAACCCAAAAAGTTAAGCGGCATAAATATTTGCATCATAAAGGCATTCACTAATACAAAATCCCCCAGGGTCATCGCGTTTGCTTCCACATCAAGCGCAGCAAATAACAGCATTGAGGTCATCGCTGTGGCAATTACAAGGGCCTGACCGCCATTTAAGGCAAACAGTGATAATCGGTTTTTACGGCGTGCTTTTTCCCAAGCCGCAAGTTCAACATCGTACTCTTTAATTTCGTGTTCTTCGTTATTAAAGTATTTTACGGTTTCAAAATTTAACAGGCTATCAACGGCGCGGGTGTTTGAGCGATTATCAGCCATATTTGCTTCGCGAATAAACTTTAATCGCCAATTAGTCACATACACAGTGAACGTAATATAAACCACCACTGAGGCGACAATCACTAGCCCGTATTTAGCGCCATACTTGGTAGTTAAAATACCAATTACCAACATCAGCTCGATTAACGTTGGGCCAATATTGAAAACAAAGAAGCGCATCACAAAACTAATACCCGACACCCCGCGTTCAATATCTCGGGCAAGGCCACCGGTTTTGCGATCTAAATGAAATTTAAGGTCGAGGTGTTGTAAATGGCTAAATACTTTCATGCTAATACGACGCATGGCGCGCTCAGTAACACGGCCAAACAGCATGTCGCGTAATTCTGATAACACCACATTGGCAAGTCGCAGCACACCATAGGCGGCAATTAAACCAACCGTGCCTAATAACACCACATTATTTTGTTGATCTAACGTGTCTACCGTGTATTTCAGTACAAAAGGTAAATAAACACTGGCAAGCTTAGCAAATACTAAGCAACAAAACGCAATAATAATGCGCGTGCGAAATTCTAATAAATAAGGTACAACTTGTTTAAAGACGCGTATATTAAAGCTGTCATTTTCGTTTGGCACAGAAAAACCGCGGCGCATAACTCACTCGTGCTCATTAAGATCAAATATAGGATGTATTATGTATTGGCAAGCAGTTGAACAGCAAATAGAAATCGCATTAAAAACAAAAACGCTCCAGCCACTCACAACGCAAAGCCAATCCTTTTTGGATAATAATATTCACTTCACGGTGCACTTGCGCGTCGCTAAAAAAATCGACAAACCTCATCAAAGCACGCAAAAGACCAACCCGTTTTTACCTCATGAAGAGGCGATGTTTGTAAAAGACTGCCCACCGTCACACAAGCTACTGTTAAATAAGTTCCCGGTATTAAAACCCCATGCCCTGTTGTGTAGTAAAGAATTTGTAGCGCAGCAAAGTCCATTAACGGAATCTGATTTTTCAGCTTGGCTTGAACATTTAAATTCGCCTTATGATGTTGGCTTTTATAATGCAGGCCCTACAGCCGGTGCTAGCCAAGGGCATCGTCATATGCAGTTAATTCGCTTAGCACACAGTGACACCGTTACAGCTATTGCCAAACAACTAGAGGACATCAGTTTTGTGCGATTTGGCCCTCTAAATTTAGCGCTGTGTATCAAGTATTATCAACAAGCGCTCCAACAATTTGCTCTAAATAACAATGATATTGAGACCGGTGCCTACAACCTAATTATACATAAAGACTTATTCTGGTTAGTGCCACGAAAAACCGCGCATATCGAATCAATATTCGCTAACGGACTCAATTTTTGCGGCCATTTTCTAGTAAAAAATGAAGCACATCTATGCTGGTTAAAGGAACACGGTTTTATCGCGTTTTTAAGAGGCCTATGCCAAGACCTGCATAAATAAACGGCAAAAGTGCATACAAACAGGTCAAATCTGTTAGATAAGGGCTTTTGTTTAAAAAACTCTCTAGGTATACTGGCCGGATGCAGTTTGTATTAATAACCTTATTTTACCCCTCGTTCAGTATGTTTATTAACACAAATCTGCTTTCTGGGTAACTGTTACCCAAACATAACTATTGGCCGCCCGTTCAAACCGAAAGGTAGTAACAACAATAATAATATTGGCCACAACAATAATTTGAATTAGGAAGCATACGATGAATTCAGTCCCTAAAGCAGGTGAAATGTTAGGCCACCCGAAAGGCCTATTCCTGCTATTCACTACAGAACTTTGGGAGCGCTTTAGCTACTACGCAATGCGCGCAATCTTAGTACTTTATTTAGTAGACCAAGTATATTCTGAAGGCGGTAACGGTATGGGTTGGACCCAAGCCGATGCACTTTCAATGTATGGTACATTTACCGGTCTTGTTTACCTTACGCCATTAATCGGTGGTTGGTTAGCGGATCAGTACTTAGGCCAACGTAAAGCAATTTATATCGGCGGCTTCTTAATGGCTGCAGGTCAATTTATCTTAGGTACGCCGCACGCGTGGGTACCTGGCATGGAAACGGAAGCGTTCTATGTAGGTTTAGGTCTATTAATTGCTGGTAACGGTTTATTCAAGCCAAATATTTCAACCATGGTTGGTGATTTATATGAAGAAGGTGATAACCGTCGTGATGGCGCATTTACTATCTTCTATATGGGTATCAACGTAGGTGCCGCACTTTCTGGTATCGTAGTAGGTTCAGTTGTTGCACATTATGATGGTAACTACCAAGCAGGCTTCATTTGTGCCGGCATTGGTATGGTCTTCTCACTTATTATTCAATTCTTATTTGCGCAAAAACTACTTGGTAACATAGGTACAATCCCAGCGGCTAAGTTAGAAAAGCAACAACAAACAGAAGTACGTAAAGAGCCATTAACTGCTGTTGAGCGCGACCGTATTAAAGTAATCATGGTATTAGGCCTTTTCACTGTTGTTTTCTGGGCAGGCTTCGAGCAAGCTGGCGGCCTAATGAATATCTTCACTAACGAATACACAGACCGTAACATTGGTAGCTTCGAAGTACCGACTACGTGGTTCCAATCTTTAAATGCGATTTTCATCGTTGTATTTGCTCCGGTAATTGCATCTATCTGGATCCGTCTTGGTAACAAAGAACCTAACTCACCGGTTAAATTTGCACTTGGCCTTATCTTATTAGGTATTGGTTTTGTATTTATGATGGGTGCGGTTATGGAAATGGACGGTGACCCAACAAATAAATCAAGCATGTGGTGGTTAGTAGGTGCATACTTCTTCCATACCATGGGTGAATTATGTTTATCACCAATTGGTTTATCAATGGTAACTAAACTAGCTCCGCTACGTATCGCATCATTAATGATGGGTGCTTGGTTCCTATTTATTGCAATTGCTAACAAAGTTGGTGGTATCGTTGGTTCATTTATTGGCCACGGCGACACGACTAAAGAAGAGCAACTTGCAAATGCAATGTCTATCTTTGGCGGTATCTTTATTACTGCGATTGCTTCAGGTGTTTTACTGTACTTTATGGCAGATAAACTTGTTGATTGGATGCACGGTGCAGAAGATCACCACCACACTGAAGAAGAAGTGTTAGAAGAAGAGCTTGAAGTAACAGCGACTCGTTAATAACGCACTTATTACAAAAAAAGGCCTATAGTTTCTATAGGCCTTTTTTTATGTCATTAAGTGTAATTGAAGCTTAGCCGCCAGATATGGTATTTTTCATCCTCAATTTAATTCTTTTGGGTGATATGTGAAAACTTACAAGCTTTTAAGTTCATTACTAATATGTTTAGCGCTAAGTGCATGTGGTGGTGGCGAAACTGAAAAAGTATATGTTCCAGATCTAGAACAAGGTGGCGTAATCACACCATCGATGAGTTTAAACGCCAGCTTTGATAATGGCAGAATGACGCTGCGTATACCCGCAGGCATTTCAGACAGTGATTTCACCCTAAAAGTTAGCACATCACAAAGCGCGCCTTCAACGCAAACGCAACAGGTAATTTCAAATACCTATACGCTCTCTCCTGAAGACAAAACACTGCTCAACCCAATTGAAATGGAAGTGTTTGTTGATTTAACTGAATATCAACAAGGAAAAGTGTATTTAGCCCGTTTAGAAAATACAACTTGGTATCCGATTACCAGCAGTGTCGGTGCTGCAAGCGTTAAAGCGAATCTTAGTCAACTAGGTCAATATGCGGTGCTTTTTGAGCCAAAGCGCGAATTAGAAATTAGTAAAGTGATTGGCCCCGAGTGTGATGCCAATGCAAATGAGCAAGCGCTGCGCTTTATTCATGTGGCCGATTTACACTCTCGTTTTGGTTATAAAGAACAACTTTTCAGTCGCATAAAAGGCCACTACCAAAATGCCAAATCAGCACAGCCGTATACCTTATTCACTAATGGTGGTGACGACTACGAAAAAGGCACAGTAGCCGAACAAATTTCACAAGGGCTTGCCACGGTCGATGCAATAAAAGCAATGGAGTTTGATGTCCGTGTTGTCGGTAATCACGATTATGCGTGGGGGCCAACACAATTATTAGATTATGCCAATGACGACCATGCCATAGTGCTCGCCAGTAATACGCGCTATGTCGGCAATGACGAAAACGGCTTCGCCGCTGTTGATTTTGCCGCGGTGCAAGTAGGTTGTTTAAAGGTGGGCTTTTTTGGCATGACTTCAGTGCCATGGAACGAACTTGATGAACCCTTACAAACCGCCCCTATTCCAGATTTTATTCCCGACTTTAAAATGAACTGGGACTGGACTTCCGTTGCGCAAGGTATTGTTAATACCTATAGTGAAGATGTTGATTTTATGGTTATGCTTAGCCACATGGGTATAGGTGGCGACACCCGTATTGCCGAAAACATCACTGGCGTTAATTTAGTATTAGGTGGCCATACCCACGGCGGTGAAAGTATTCAGGCACTCGATAACGGTGCGCTGGTTATTCAGCCAAACTTTTTTGCGCAAGGCCTAACGGACTTAACCCTGACGATAAATACCGATTCAAACACCATTACTAACTATGACTACAAAACATATTTAACGAGTAATATCGATGTCGTTGACCAACAAATGGTCGGCACTATTGAGCAGATTATGGGGCGCTACGCGCCTGATACCAATACCGCTATTGCCTTTTCTGAAAATTACCCTAACGAAGCGCAAACCGCCGAAATTTTAGCAAATGCAACATTCTTTACCCACAGTGTCGATGCCGCCTTGTTTGATCCAATTCAAGTACAAAACCGTTGGACTCCGGGCAAACTAACCCAAGAGAAGTTTCACGAGACCTACTATGTTGAAAGACAGCCATCTGACACTCCTGGGTTTAACGCGCTTTATGAAGTCTCCGTTACGGGCAGTGAGCTAAACCAAATGCGTTTAGCGCAGCCAGAATGGGTATTTAAACTGGCAAGTGATAAATCTATCAGCAATGACAAAACCTATCGCGTAGCACTGCAAAAAGGCCCTGCCTATAACGGCAACCTGTTCTTCTCGGGGGTTACGTTACCTACGCCTACAGAATTATCAGAATCTTGGTGGGCGCTTGATCAATATGCCCGCCAGCGAACTAGCCAATGTGTGCATATTGATACCAACCAACCATTAAATAGCTGCCTTGAAGATAACTATGTCACAATTTGGAATTTCAATGATTTAGATGCGCCATTTAAAGCTGATTTTGGCCCGAGTGAACTGAGCTACTTTGATCCACTCAATAAAGATTGGGGGCCGGAACGCAGCCCATTTGTAAGTACCAGCGATGCCAATATTGCAGATCTACCCGATGGCAGCTCTGGCGTACTGGCCTTTGGTCGTCATAGCCCATCGCAAGGCTTGGCATTAAAGCATAATGTGCCCGCTAACGGCGATTTTTACCAAAGCAATAAAGTAGCCGATTACACTTTAGTAATGGATATTATGTGGCCGCAAAGCAGTAGCAATGAATTCCGTGGGCTACTGCAAACAGACCAACTTAACAACGACGATGCGGATCTATTTGTTGACCGAGACACTAATGGCGTAGGTATCACAACCCGTGATAGTGGCTTCTTTGGTAACCTACAACCCAACATCTGGTATCGCGTTGCGATTGTGTTTTATAGCGCGCCTGAAAATGGGGTTTTAAAAGTATTTATTAACGGCGAGTTAGTCGGTGAAAAAGACGAAGGTGAAATTGGTGAACGCTGGGCGCTCAGTAATACCTTGTTACTGCTGACAGACGACACTTATGAAACTGAACCGGGCTATTTAAACGCACTACTTTTTGCTGGGCGTAGCTTCGATGCAGATGAAATAGCCAACCTTGGCGGCCCAAGTAAAACGATGCGGTTTAATCAAAGTACTCGGGCACTCAATCAAAAAGTGGAACGTCACAGTGAAAGCGTTGCCACAATGGCGATTAACCCTTGGTTAAAACAACGTGAAAAGTTCTTTAACAGTAAAAAATAGCAATGATTCTAAAAGGGGCCAACGCCCCTTTTTTTGTGCGTACGCGTCGCTTACTCAAAATTGTAAATAAAACTGCACAAATATGAGCAAAAATCACACGCCATTAACAGTGCTACATTTTAGCCTGTTTTTATCTACTCACCATTCACACCGCAGAAATCAAAATTTTACTCGTGCAAAATAGGCTGTTTTTTATGCACCAATAAATCGCATTAAAAGAAACAGCTAAATATTGCCTTTTTTGTATTTAAAAGTTTACAAAAAGCCACCCCTAGCAAAATCACCTCAGCTCTTTTCCTTTTACAACTTTTGCATAATTATCTAGCCAATTCGTGTTTAAAGAGTTGGCCACTCGAAACGTAATAAGCCATCTCTCACTCTTTAGGGGACAAAAAATGACTCAAGTAAATAACCCACTCGGTTTATTAGGTATCGAATTTACTGAATATGCGACACCAGATGCAGATTATATGGACAAGATCTTTGCAGACTTTGGTTTTTCAAAACTGAAAAAGTTTAAAGGTAAAGACATCACCTACTACAACCAACATGATATTCATTTTTTACTAAACAATGAGCGTGATGGTTTTTCAGCTGAATTTGCTAAATCACACGGCCCTGCAATTTGTTCAATGGGCTGGCGTGTAGCTGATGCACAAAAAGCATTTGATGTTGCTGTTGAGCGTGGTGCAAAGCCTGCGACAGATGCGGCTAATAAAGATTTACCATACCCAGCAATTTACGGTATTGGTGACAGCCTAATTTACTTCATCGACGTATTTGGTGATAAAGGCTCTATCTATGCAAATGACTTTGAAGACCTAGCTAAGCAAAACATTGTTGAAGACAAAGGTTTCCTTCGCATCGACCACCTTACTAACAATGTTTACAAAGGCACTATGGAAACATGGGCGAATTTCTACAAAGACGTATTTGGTTTTGAAGAAGTACGTTACTTCGACATTAAAGGTCAGAAAACGGCACTATTGTCTTACGCACTTAAGTCACCATGTGGCACATTCTCGATTCCAATCAATGAAGGTAAAGACGATAACAACAACCAAATTGATGAATATCTAGATGAATACAATGGCCCAGGTGTTCAACACTTAGCGTTTTTAACCAACGACTTAGTGGGCTCTCTAGATAAGCTAGACCAAACAAATATTGCAACTTTAGATATCGTAGATCATTATTACGACACTATTTTTGACCGTGTTCCTTGGGTTAAAGAAGACAAAGATAAAATCAGAGAGCACCAAATTCTGGTAGATAGCCAAAGCGAAGACTGTTACTTACTGCAAATCTTCACTAAAAACCTATTTGGCCCAATCTTTATCGAAATGATCCAACGTGTTGACGATGGCGGTTTTGGTGAAGGTAACTTCCAAGCATTGTTCGAATCAATCGAGCGTGACCAAGAGCGCCGTGGTGTTATCTAAGTTAAGATAAGCTAACAACATAAAAAGCAGCTTTCGTCTTTTTTGGCCAAGCTGCTTTTGCTATTTCAAGGCTAACATGTTTTCAAACTTGAATTTATTAATTCAATCGCCATATTTAGCCTAAGCCAATAAAAGCAAAAGGAAAGACCATGTCTTTTATCAATGAAACGCACGATATTAATTTAAAAAGCTGGGTAAGCAGCGCAAACGTTGCTGGCAATGACTTCCCAATTCAAAACCTGCCATTTGCTTCTTTCCGTCTTAAAGGATCGTCAGAAGAATTTCGCGGTGGTGTCGCAATCGGTGACCAAGTATTAGATTTAGCCGTAGTTGCAGATGCGGGCATTTTCTCAGGCATTGCTCAAGAAGCTGTAGAAGCAGCTAACGCCCCTGCACTCAACGAATTTATGGGCATGGGTAAGGCATATTGGTCTGCTCTACGTTTAGCGCTTTCAAAAGCACTACGTGAAGGCTCTGAGCAGCAAAGTGCTCTTGAATCTGCACTGGTAGCGCAAGATGACGTTGAATATGCACTTCCATGTCATATTGGCGACTACACCGATTTCTACACATCAATTTACCACGCAACAGCGGTAGGTAGCTTATTCCGCCCTGATAACCCGCTTTTACCTAACTACAAATGGGTGCCAATCGGTTATCACGGCCGCGCATCATCAATTGGCGTATCAGGTCAAAGCTTCCCTCGTCCAAAAGGCCAAACAAAAGCGCCTGATGCAGACGTACCGTCATTTGGTCCTGCAAAACGTATGGACTATGAGCTTGAGCTAGGTATCTACCTTGGTAAAGGCAACGAGTTAGGCGATGCAATTAGCATTCAAGATGCAGAAGATCATGTATTTGGTTTCTGTTTATTTAATGACTGGTCTGCGCGTGACTTACAAGCGTGGGAATATCAGCCGCTAGGACCATTCCTTGCGAAAAACTTCGCATCGACTGTATCACCTTGGATTGTGACTACTGAAGCATTAGCGCCTTACCGTACACAGTGGCACCGTGATGAAAACGATCCACAGCCGCTTGACTACTTAGAGTCTTCACACAACCGTGAAGCAGGCGCATTCGATATTCAGATGGATGTGTTACTTGAATCTGAAAAAATGCGTGCTGACGGCGCTGCACCAAGCAAGCTTTCTGAGTCGAGCTTCAAACACAGTTACTGGACAGTAGCGCAAATGGTGACACACCACACGGTAAATGGCTGTAACTTTATTCCAGGTGACATGCTAGGTTCAGGTACTCAGTCAGGCCCTGAACATGAAGAAGCAGGTTCAATGCTTGAACTATCTCGTGGTGGTAAAGAAAGCATTAAACTTAACAATGGCGAAGAGCGTAAGTTCTTGGAAGATGGCGACAAAGTGATTATGCGTGGTTGGTGTGAAGCCGACGGCTTTAACCGCATTGGCTTTGGCCGCGTTGAAGGCACGGTATTACCTGCCAAGTAACCTCCTGCCCTTTTTAGGTGGCAAGCAAATTGCCACCTAATACTCCTTCTTAAGTCGTATTTCAAAAATTTTTCTGGATTTTTTGCAGTATGTTGGTATCTTGTACCGGTTAACTTGCCTGCTAATTAATAATAATCAAAGGCAGTATATTTAACTACGTCGGTTTTCATAATGTTAAAAGCACTTTTTCCAGATAAACAGTTACTGATCCGCCAAAACGGTGACGTAAAATACCTTACTTTGCCAAGCTGGCTGCAAGTAATGCTATTTTTCGTAGGTCTTGCTGTGTGCGTTATTGCTGGTGCGGGTAGCTATCAATACGTTGAGCTAAATGGCGTGATCACCGAACAACAGCAAGTCATTGAGCAAAAACAATCTGAACTCGATGCGCTACACCTATCCTATCGTGAAAAACACAGCGAACTTTCAAGTCGCATTTCTCAAATTGATGAAAAATCACAACTAATGACCAATATGCTTGAGTCATTACCTGAAGCACAGCAAGAAGAATTTCAGGCGCAACAAGACGCCACGCAAAAAGAAAATGCTCCTGTTCAACCAGAGCAACAAGCGAAAATATCTGACACCGAAACAAAGCCAGAAGACGCTGACGTTACAAAAAAAGCGCAAGATAAAAAACAAGATAGCAAACCTGAGCCTAAGGCTGAAAGTGAAGGTGAATCTGACACGCAAGATGACAGCACTAGCGAAGAAACCATTGAAAATGACATCGCGCGTGAAAACCAACTGCTTGATACTCAGTTTACTACCCTTGCTCAAGTTGTCGATGGCCGTACTGAGAGCCTATTAAAAGCGTTGGAAAAAGCTGGAGTTGACCACACAACCTTAATTAACAAAGAGTTAGATGAAACAGCTCAAGGTGGTCCATTTAATGCGGTTGATGCGTCTGTACTGAGTAAAGATCAGCAAGCGCTATTAGATAAAATCGTAGTACTTAATCAGCTAAGCGGTAATCTTGAATTACTACCGACCAGTTTGCCGGCTAAAGCATTTTATGTTTCAAGTAGCTATGGCCTACGTACCGACCCTGTTACCAAGCGCAGAGCAATGCACCGCGGCGTTGATTTAGCTGGCTGGCACAAAACTGAAATTTTTGCCCCAGCACATGGCACAGTAAAACGTGCAGGTCGCAATGGCGGCTATGGTAAATTTATCGAAATTGAACATAAGAATGGATTCGTAACACGCTACGGGCATTTAGCTAAAATTAACGTAAAACGTGGACAAGAAGTACAAAAGGACCAAGTTATCGGGTTAATGGGTAACTCAGGACGCAGTACAGGCACCCATTTACATTATGAAATTTTACACAATGAAAAACATATTAACCCGTTAAAATTAACTAAGGCATTTGAGAATGTTCTCCAATAAGAAAAAAAATTCGTTTCCTTCTATTATCTCATCAGACGTTGAAATCTCCGGGACAATTAACAACTCAGGCACAATTCAGTTAGAAGGCTGCATCATTGGCGAAGTGAATGTACAAAGCCTAACTATCGGCAATGACGGTCGTGTAGAAGGCGATATTAACGCGCAAGAAGTAATCGTAAAAGGCACTGTTAAAGGTACTATTAAGGCTAAAAAAGTAGTACTAGAGCAGTCGGCAAATGTAGTTGGCGATATTTTTCACGACACTATTAGCATTCAAGAAGGCGCTTCAATTCAAGGCTCTATGACACAAGCAGCAAAGCCTGTAGTAACAAATACTGAAGAAAAAGAACCGAAAAAAGAAAAGAAGACAGCCTAAATGACTTTATTACGTAATACCCTACTCGCGCTCACATCAGCCGCTATTTTATCTGCATGTTGGTTTCAAGATCCTGCTGTAAAGCAAGTTGAGCAATTTATTAGCGAACAAAAAGTCGATAAGCAAGACGAGAAATGGCGCACTAAACTAACGCTGCCGCCAAAACTTGAATTTGCACCAGACACAACCTACTACTGGGTACTTAAAACAAGTTTAGGCGAAATGAAATTTGAACTGTTTCATAAAACAGCGCCTATGCATGCCTCAAGTACGATTTATTTAACCAAGCTTGGCTTTTACGATTCACTGACGTTTCACCGTGTTATTACCGATTTTATGGCGCAAGGTGGCGACCCACTTGGCAATGGACAAGGTTTCCCAGGGTATCGTTACAGCGGTGAATTTGAACCTTTAGTATCGCATGATCAAAAAGGTCTATTGAGTATGGCCAATGCCGGTCCAAATACCGACGGTAGCCAGTTTTTTATTACCTTTCGCGCAACCCCGCACCTAGATGGCAAACATACCGTATTTGGCAAGCTAGTTAGCGATGAAGCAGTGTTAGATCTGTTTAACGAAAACGCGACACGCTTTGGTAAGCCAAAACAACAACTGATTATCCAATCAGCGCATATAATTACTGAATAACAAATCATTTAGTAACCAAGCGCTAACCACAAGCCTTGAGCCAACGCTTAAGGCTTGGATCTTCTAAGCATAACGTATACAATTCACCGCCCCTGATAATTGTAGTGAGATTATGCTAAAACTCGCCCTCGTTCTGCTTGTCATCTTTTGTCCAATGGCAATCGACCTTTACCTACCAGCCATGCCTCAGATGGCTGACAAACTCGATACGTCAATTACCAATATTCAATCAAGCATTACCGTTTATATGTTATGTGTGGGCTTTGGACAGCTCTTACTTGGCCCGTTAAGCGACCGTTTTGGCCGCCAAAAAATAGCGATATTTGGCGTTTTTGCTTACTTTATTGGCTCAGTACTTGCGGCGTTTTCCGATACCGTCACCTTGCTAATTATCGCCCGTATCATTCAAGGCATTGGTGCCGCAGCAACATTTGTTAGCACATTTGCGTTAGTACGCGACAATTACAATGCCAACAAAAGTGCCCAAGTAATTTCATACTTAAATGGTATAGTGTGCTTTATTCCTGCACTCGCCCCTATTTTAGGCGCTTGGCTAACCTTGCAATTTGGCTGGCAAACTAACTTTTACTTTTTAGCCGGATTTGCCGCAATCGGATTTATCGTGTTGTTGGTTGCGATTCCTAAACGCCCTGCTATTGCAACTCAGCAACAAACTGAAGAAAAACAGTCTTATTGGCAGATAATTTCACACCCAACGTTTTTGTTTAATGCCACCATTTGCATGCTGGCAATGGGCGCTATTTTGGCATTTGTCGCACAGGCGCCTAACTACTTAATTAATCAACAAGGACTAACAGAGCAAGAGTTTACGCTCTGGTTTAGCATCAATGCCACAGTCAGTATTATCGCCAGTTTCACGGCACCGCAACTGATCAAGCGCTCTACATCACTCGCCTTGTTATGTGGTTTATTGTTGATGGTTAGCGCTGCGTGTTTAGTTTTACTATTTCAATTTACGCTTGCCAATGTAAGTAGCTTTATGGCTGCTATTTTTGTCGGCTCAATTGGCTTTTCGTTCACTATGGGCGCAGCTGCAGGTAACGCGCTAGGGCCTTTCAAAAAGCAAGCAGGCAAAGCCTCAGCCTTGCTTGGCATGATGCAAATGAGCGGCGCTGGATTAATCGTTAGCTTAACCCAATACCTACCGCTTGCGATTCCATTTATTATTGCGCTGCACTTACTCAGTGTGCTGCCTTTTTTATTAACGCTAAAACGCTATCAAAGCGCGGCAAAACCAACGTACAACTAGAGACATCAATTAATGATTAACTTTGAATCGCTGCTGTCATTTATCACCTTAAGCTTTTTACTAGCGGTGTCTCCGGGGCCGTCAAATGCATTTTTAATGGCGCAAACATTTGCTAAGGGCAAAGACGCGGGCATGCAAACAGCATTTGGCTTCGCCACTGCGGGTGTAATACACACAATATTAGCCGTTGCTGGCCTCAGTGTTATTTTAAAAACATCTCAGTTAGCGTATCAAACAGTGCTGATAATAGGTGCGCTTTACCTTGTTTATTTAGGTGTCACCAGCATTATTGATAGCTTACGAAAACCAGAAGTTATTCATTGTGAGCTATCAAATAAAAAAGAAAAAAACATCTTCGTACAAGCTATGCTTACCGAGATTTTTAACCCAAAAGTTGCGCTCTTCTTTTTAGCCTTTATTCCGCAATTCGCCGACAGTTCGCTAAGCACACCGGTATGGTTACAGTTGCTTATTTTTGGCTTGCTGTATCCAATTTTGGCTTTCCCTATTGATGTGTTGTACGTAAAAAGCGGGAACAAGATTGCAGGTTACTTTAAACATCACCCAAGCGCGCAGCAATGGATTGATCGTATTGCCGGTAGTATTTTTGTTGTATTGGGGTTACGCTTGGTGTTCGAAGTATTTTAAAGTGTGAAAACATGGAACAAATTACCACTGCGATCCCTGCCAAAAAAAGCATTGCGCTTGTTGCCCACGATGGTAAAAAATCAGCGCTAACTCTGTGGTGTCAAAAACACCAAGATGTACTCAGTCAGCACAATTTATACGGTACCGGTACAACTGGCCACATAATTGAAAAAACCACTGGGCTGGCGGTTGAAAAGCTTTTAAGCGGTCCTATGGGCGGCGACCAACAACTTGGTGCTAAAATCGCCGAGCATGAAGTCAACCTACTGATTTTCTTTTGGGATCCTCTTGCTTCTCAGCCTCACGACCCTGACGTGAAAGCATTATTGCGACTAGCTGCGGTGTGGAATATTCCCGTTGCCTGTAATGAAGCAACAGCTGATATGCTAATTGCCAGCGAGCTGATGTCGCAACAAATACATCGCACAATTCCTGACTACCATAATTATTTGGCCGATCGCCTCGATTAAATCACTCAGAGTGCCTGACACGCAGAAACCGTGCAAAACGAGGCTTGCCGTATTTCGTCAAGCCATTGTAACGATATGTCACCATTGACCCTATCTCGGGCGGTGTGTTTCTCATAACATCTGACAAGCCACTGCCCAGTTTGATTTGTTGACCACTTGGCAGCTCAACAATCAATGCGCCAACTAACCCATGGTATTTTCCTTTACCCGGACTGTAACCCACTACCTTCGCTTCAGCATCCTGATGCGGCTTGAGCTTAAGTAAGTTATCACTGCGGCCATCGCTAAACTGAGCACGTTTTGCATGCAGCATAATGCCTTCGGCGCCTTGATTTATTCGGGCTTGATAGTAGGTATCCAACTCCTGATAAGTAGTAAATTGACGCTGTTCAATTGCCGCCAAATAATCAGAAGGCGTGGCTTCTATCAATGTTTTGTAATTCAAGTAGCGCTGGTGAAATGCTTGGCTGTGATTCGGCATATCAAATACATAAAACCTGATTTTACGCCACGCTTGATGATTTGCCTTGATATCGAGTACCGTGCTGGCAATAAACTCAAAACCACCATGGCTACTCCACAATTCACCATCAAGCCACTCGCTCGGCCAATGTTCAGTAAACCAAGTGGGCGCATGAATAACGTTACCATTTCGCGTCACAAGCTGGTTATTTTTCCATATGGCACGAACGCCATCAAGCTTTTCGCTCACTAGGTAATCATTAATGGGCTGTTTTTGATAAGATTTGGCAAGCTGCACTTCGACACAGTAAGCAGCAGATGTAACAAGTGAGAAGATTAAGAATAGAGTAATTTTAAGAGCCATCATTTCCTCCTTGAAAATTCAACGGCTCTTTAAAGTGTACTTTAAAATTTAAAGTTTGCTGGCAATAAGTGCCTGAACATCAAGTAACGATGAACAGCGACTATCAGCGTGTGAAAAGTCAGCGCTTAGGCTGTATTTATTAGGCACCACAACAGTGTATAGTTCAGCCGATTTGGCACTGCTAGAGCCGGTTACGGTATCTTCAACCGCAAGCCCTGAACTTGCTGTTAATGAAAAGTGCGCGATTGCCCTTAAATAAGGCTCTGGATGCGGTTTTGGCTGTTCAACATCATCACGTGTGAAAATCACATCAAAGTACTTTGCAAGATCATGTCCTGTCAAAATAGAATGCGCTTCTTCTTTTGCACTCCCGGTCACTAACGCAACCTTTAGTCCCTGCTCACGGCACCACGCTAGCAACGCTTTTGCACCCGGTAATAATGCGGGTAAATGCAATTTAGATATCTCAGCGAATACAATGTGTTTCTTCTTTGCTAATGCCGATGCGGATAAACCCAGCTGGTGCTCTTCAACAAGCACTTTTGCCGCTTCAAGCGTTGGTTTACCAGCAAACTGCTGGCAAAACTCAGTCTCACTAAAATGTAAATCAAACATCGCAAGTACCTTGTTCCAACTAACGGCATGCAAATGCTCGGAATCAACCAATGTACCATCTAAGTCAAAATAAACTGCACTTAACGACATTGGCTTAGCCTTGCTCTTGTAGTGACTCTGGCACTGGCGAACTTGCCACGTCGCCACTTTCCACTTCTACCAATTCATAACCACGCACTAAGCGCTTTACGGTGAGCACTGGCTTTTCTAACGCCTGTTTTTGACGCTCAATATCTTCTGCTAAGCCCGTTAAGCTTGTACCAAACGAACCCTCAGCCGTTTCAGACCAATTAACTGCTTTACCATTAATATTGTATTCAACAACATGTACTTGAAACAGTGTACCTTCGTCACTTGGGCATTCAATAACGCGATAATTCCAAAATGCAGACATAATATTTTCCTCTAGTTAACGCGCGCTGACTGTAGCATATTTCACCTCAGATATGGATAGCTAATGTGCTGCAAACAGCTATTTATGCTGGCGTCTATTTAACCTTATATAAATCAAACGAAATGTTTCGTTTGCAAAGCTAAATTAATCTAGTTTGGTCGCTCAAAATAAATAAAACGCGATACAAGTAACGAAGTAAACACAAAGTTCGCAGCATACAACTGCTTAAAGCTTGCATAAATATGCGCAAACTGTTTGTATAGTGAATAAATAAGCAATTTAGTGTAGAAAGTATGTGGTTGCAAAAAGTAGTTATATTGCTGATATTCGTGTTTAGTGTTCAATCTATCGCTAAATCAACAGAACTTATTGATGTACCCGTTTTAATCGCTGAAGACGTCAAACTACACTTACAACGCTTAAGTAAACAGACCGATATTCTGACTATTTCAGATTTTTCAAATTTACCGCAGGGGCGCGATTTAGTTGATGTTATTCTGCTCAACCAAGCATTGCACTTGGGCAAATGCCAGTGTCGTTTAGTATATTTTGATAATTCGGTATATGGCCGCAATATCGAACTGCTCAAAAGCGGAAAATACGCATTAAGCGCCGACACGCTATGGCTCTCTGATATTACAAGTCATGCCACTACATTACGCTCGAGCCAAGCGGTTATTCGCAATGGTGAATACGATGTTGGTTTATATACGTCAGTAAATAACGAGCGTGCATTAAAAGCGCAAAATAAAGAGGACATAGCGCGCTTAACCGCAATCTCAAATCGCTTTTGGAGTGCTGACTGGCAAGCAATTAATCAGTTAAACCCAATCAAGCTGGCACATATCGAATCATTTCCAAATATGAAGCGCCTTGTTAAAAGTGAAATTGCCGATTTTACCTTGCTGCATTTTCGCATAAATGATGATGATTTAAGCTTTGAGCAGTTAACGCCTATTCCAAATGTAAAAGCGGTACTGTGGGATAGCCGTCATTTCGCAATATCAACTCAATTTCCTAATTATCAACGTATTGCAGAAGCATTAAATAAAGGGCTTGAGCAACTTCATCGCGAAAATAAAATAACGAGCGCTTATTTGGCGGTGGGCATTAATCACCCTCTCACTTCAGACTGGAAAATACTAAATGCATCGGATGCACCCAATTACCAAATACAATCACCGTAAGCCATTCAGCAAGTGTAAGCGTATTGTTTTCTTAACAAGATATACTTAAGAAACCACGTATTAAACAATCGCTAAACGAAAAAAAGCCCATCAACTGATGGGCTTTTTGCTATGAAATCTAAATAAATAGGTGTTTAGAAAAATGACACCTTAAACTCAACACCCATAATACGAGGTTGGTTTACCATAGCAGCATTGTTTGAGAAATCTACACCACCAATGAATACTTGCTCATCAGTAATATTTCTAACAAATGCAGATACTTCGTATTCATTGTCGCCAGCTTCCCACAGGTAACCTGAGCGAATACCGCCTTCAAGTAATGCTTCGCCTTCAAATTCAACTGACTCATATAGGAAGAAGTCAATTGCACTGCGGTAAGACCAATCAGTGTATGCGAAGAACTCACCATCGCCAATTTCTTTACTGTAGCGTAGTGTGAAGTTAGAGATCCACTCTGGTGAATGCGGTAAGCTGTTGCCGTCTAAGCTATAGCCTTTACCTTCAACAAATGGGTCTGTAATTGTACAGTTAAAGCAGCCTTGCAAGAACAGTGAGTTGTCTTGTAATTCAGTTTTGTTGTAGCTGATATTGAATGTCGCGAATAGCTCATCAGTTAAAATCCACTCTGAATCTAACTCTAGACCGTAACCAACTGTTTTATCAGCGTTAAGTAAACGGTTAAAGTTTGCAGAACCACCTACTGCAGTTACTTGCTGGTCATCCATCTGGAAGTAATACGTTGTCGCGTTTACACGGCCACGGCCATCTAATACATCTGACTTAACACCAAACTCAATTGAGTTGATAGTTTCAGAATCAGCTACAGTTACTTCGTCACCAAATAAGATACGACCTTGAACACTTGGTGCACGGAAGCTATTTGCTGCACGTGCGAATAGGTTTACATCATCAGTAAGCTTATAAGCTGCACTTAAGTCCCATGATACGTGTGAATCTTCTGGGTTAGCAGATTTTTCTAGGTCGATATTGTTGAAATCGCCCGGAGTTACAAGACGTACCGCTCTAAAATCACGCTTGTCATCTGAATAACGAAGACCACCGCTCACTTTTAACTTATCTGAAACGTGGTAATCTGCTGAAGCAAATACAGCCCAAGCCGTTGTATCTTGCTCTTGGAATACATAACCCCAGTTGAAGTCGCCACCTAAACCATCAAAACCAAAGGTTTCAATTGTTTGTTCTTCGTTGTAGTAGTACGCACCCACTTGGTAATTAAAATCACCAGCAAAGTTACTTGCTAAACGAATTTCTTGTGAGATTTGGTCGTGTGATGGAATTGCGTCAGCACTTTCTGATGCAAGGAAAATGAAGCCAGGACCCATTTCAGGTGTTGGACAACCAAATACAAAGTCGTTACCACAACCATAACCACCATCAACGTCTGCACGTGAGTAAATCTCAGCGCTTTCCCAACCAGTGATTGACGTAAGCGTATGATCTTCAAAATCATACTCTAATTTAAGGCTTGAACCTTGTGACTCAACTTGCTGTGTAGCAAATTGAACTGAGTCTTGGTAAATCACTTCAGGATCAAAACCTGCAACAGGCTTGTTTGTGCCTTTTTCAATTGCATTTGCATGGAAAACAATTGGCTTACCATCTAAATCACGCGTGTGGTAATTTAGTAACGCAGTGAAATCACCTGCCTCATATAAAAATTGAATACGTGCCGCTTGCTCATCGTAACCACCGGTTACATCATTGATGAAGTTATTTGGCGCACGGTTATCAATATAATCGTCGCGCGTTTGCTTAAGTACTGAAACACGAGCTGAAAGGTTATCGGTTAAACCACCGCCTACAGCACCTTCAAAATCGACTGAATTAAATGTGCTGTAAGATAATGCACCGTAACCTTCAAATTCTTGCGACGGCTTAACTGAGTCAAACTTTACAAGACCTGCAGGCGTGTTACGGCCGAACAATGTACCTTGAGGACCACGAAGTACTTCTACACGCTCAACATCAAATACCGGAAAACCTTTTAAAATTGGGCTTTCTTGTACAACGTCGTCTACCACTAACGATACTGGCTGTGATGCATTCAGATCGAAATCGGTGTTACCTAAACCGCGCACGTAAAAACGTGGGAAAGTACGACCAAAAGAAGATTCAACTGATAAGCTTGGGATTTTCGCGTTCATAAAACGGATATCCATACCAGCAGAACTGTATGCGTCTAGGTTATCGCCTTGTAGCGCAGAAACCGCAACAGGCACTTCTTGCGCGTTCTCAACACGTTTACGAGCAGTTACTTGAATCACTTCTAATTGTGCAGATTCAGCGCCTGCTTCTTCACCCTGTGCAACCGCAGCACCTGATAAAACTAATGATGAGAATAACGAGCCTTGAATTAATTTAGCTAGCTTTGACTTTTGTAGATATTTCATGGTGGTTTAAAACCTTGTGCACTCAAAATAAAACGTTTGATTAGCTGAACTCAGTTGTCTTGAGACAGTCATAATCATGCTTGTATCCTTTTAAAGTGAATGGCGAAGTTCAACTTTACACGTGTTTAACGCGGACCCATCAATACGAGTACTTAATACTGCGGGTTGAACATCGCCGCAACAGCCAGCCTTCCGGTTAACATGTTGTTTACACCCGTATCCATTTGCGGCAAAAATAATACAAATTGCCACCGTTTAAAAAGGACATATATCCTTGAAAAGTTTTAACAGATCGAATATGAAATATAGTTTAAATGCACTTTTTTGCATCTTTTAGCAGCATTTTTTGCAAAATACTCTAAAAAAGTACATTTAAAGAAAGGACAAATGGCCGCACAGAAGTTACATGAAATTTACATTTCTATGCTGAGAGTAACTCCGGTGATGCCAAAGTAAGTTGATGTTGATGCAACAATGCCATAATTTGAAAGTGAATTTCATCACTAACTTGCAAGTAGGTTTCGAAGTTTGTGGTAGCAATATACGACAGCACGTACAATTCAACGGCAAACGGGCTAAACCCTTTAAAATAAACACGACACGGATTTTCATCTATCAACTCGTGGTTATCTAACAAGGCCTTTAGCGCCACATTAAACTGCTCCAACTGACTGTTTGACTCTGGCATCGCAAGCAATAACTTAGGGCGAAATGCCATCTTTTCACGTTCCGAAAAGTTTTCAATTTCCATATCAATAAACTTAGCGTTAGCAATGTACACCACTGTACGTTCGATAGTGCGCACGCGAGTGGCGCGTAAGCCAATCTCTTCAACTGTGCCAATAAACTGGCCAATACGGCATAAGTTCCCCACTTTAACGGGCGTTGATGAATAGAGAGTGATCGCCCCAATTAAGTTCTCGACCGACTTTTGCGCCGCAAGTGCAACAGCCAAACCGCCAATTCCTAAACCAGCCATAATGGTAGTGGCACTGAAGCCTAAATTCTCAAGCCAAATTAAGGCAGCTGCAATCACCAATAATGACTTAATGACATTGCCCGCAGGCCTTAGTAAGTAGGTTGCATGATCTTTTCCCTCGGCAATCAGTTTTTCTGAATACTTTTGCTTGAACAAATCGGCAATGCGCCATAAAAACCACAACCACGCAAAAATAGACAATGTCGACGCTTCAGCAACGGCTTTTACCGCAAAAGTTACATTCGAGGTATCTGCGTAATTGCGCGCTAGAATCGTGGCAGTCAAAAAGCTAAATGGGCCATAAAGAAACTGTATATAATTAGTGACTTTAAGATTGGCAAAACGGGTAACACGGATTAAAAGCCAAAAGCCCACTGAGGCAAGCACCACATAAAGCAGCAAGGTTACCGAAAAATAAAGCCATTGCCATAACATCACCCCCATAAAGCGATAACTTGGCAAATTCATCGATAGCCATTCACCTAACTCACTGTAGCCGTAGTACTTATCGAGCAACGGGGTTTTTGCCACCGTTGCATTTGAGATTTTCCAAATTCGATTATCGTTAAACGGAACTCGTTGCAGCAACACAGCAACTTTGCCTTCGGGCGTATCTATGGTGCCAACTAAATCGCGATAGTCAGGTACATTTTCAGGCAAGGTGCCCAATGGATCGTTCGACAAGCCATCAATATCAACCCACAGCGCACGGTCTAAACTGACATGGAGTTGGCGGGCGATTTCAGCTTTATGTGTCTCTTCTACCTTAAATGGTAGATTGCGAAAATCGAGGTAATTTGCAGCCTGCTCATAATCTGATTGACGTGCGGCGGTTAAAAACCCTTGCATGCTGCCGCGTGGTGTTTCGCGACCAAGCATATCCCAACCGATAAAGGTATTAAGTGACTTGTCTTGTGAATGAGTTTGCTCAACGTTTTCTTGTTCAAGCAAATCTTTAACGGTTACTTCGTTTTTCGACTGCGCTAACGCAACACCGAAAAACAGGAATAAACTCAAAAGCAAACTGTGCCAGATTGTGTGTTTCATGTGCTACATTCCCTATTCACATTTGAGTTTATTTTAGCGATTAACTGTGGCTTTTTGCCTTATTAAATAAAGCTACTTGCTCGTCACTTGGTTCATCAGTAAGACGACTGACAATCACAATCGCCAAAGTAGCAATAATAAAGCCAGGTACGATTTCGTACATTAAGCTACTTAAGCTATCACCATTTACACTAATTGGTAAATAAATCCACAGTAATACTGTCACCGCACCCGAAATAATCCCCGCAAGCGCGCCCTGCTTAGTCATACGCGACCAATACAAACTAAGTATAACAACTGGTCCAAACGCCGCACCAAAGCCAGCCCAAGCATTACTTACTAAACTTAAAATTGAACTGTCACGGTCATAAGCGAGGAAGATAGCAAGTAGCGCGACTGCAAGCACTGAAATACGGCCTACCGTTACTAAGGTTTTTTGTGACGCTTGTTGATTAAAGAACGCTTTGTATATGTCTTCTGTAAGCGAACTAGACGTTACCAACAGCTGTGATGAAATCGTACTCATAATCGCAGCTAGAATTGCCGCTAATAAAAAGCCTGCAATTAATGGATGAAACAATACTTGCGATAATAAAATAAAGATGGTCTCCGCATCTTTTAATTCAGTGCCCGTTTGATTGACATACACAACACCAACAAACCCTGTCGCTAATGCACCGATAAGCGACACAATCATCCAACTCATGCCAATACGGCGCGCAGTCGGTAAATCTTTAACTGAGCGAATAGCCATAAAGCGCACAATAATATGTGGTTGTCCAAAATAACCCAAACCCCATGCCATCGCAGAAACAACACCCAGTACAGAAACACCCGACGCAAAACTGAGTAAGCTTGGGTTAATTTGTTCTACCGTTGCCACCGCATTAGATAATCCGCCAACTTCACTTAGTACCACAAACGGCACTAACACTAAGGCTAAAAACATAATGCAACCTTGTACAAAGTCAGTCAGGCTAACCGCCAAAAACCCACCAAACAAAGTGTACACAACAACAACGCCAGCAGTTACATACAAACCTAACTCGTAGCTTAAGCCAAAACTTGATTCAAACAGCTTGCCGCCTGCAACCACACCAGATGAGGTGTAAAGTGTAAAAAATACAATAATTACAATTGATGAGATAACGCGTAGCACGCGCTTATCATCGTTAAATCGGTTTTCAAAAAAATCAGGAAGCGTAATTGAGTCATTTGCCAATTCGGTATAACTACGCAAACGCGGTGCAACAATCAGATAGTTAAGATACGCACCAATAATCAAACCAATGCCAATCCATGCACTACTGAGTCCCGACAAGTACATTGCACCAGGCAGACCCATTAGCATCCAGCCACTCATATCGGATGCGCCCGCCGATAATGCCGTTACACTTGGGCTTAAATTTCTACCGCCGAGCATATAGCCTGATACGTCACTCGTTGACTTTTTATAGGCATAAAAACCAATGCCTAACATCACGATAAAATATAAGGCTAACGAAAAAATTGTGCCGAATTCCAAGTTATCTCTCCTAGGTACTAAACTTAGTACTTTATTCGCATTTTCACATCAAATGCGAGCTGTCATAATATTTCACTATATCAAAACATTACTTTGATTTGTTTATTTCTTGCGATTAATGCAACTGATAGTGCGTCAAATTTGTTCACCTAGGAAAAAATAACCAAAAACAGGTGAAATGCACACTCAATTATCCTATATTCAAGTCATAAAAAATTCTAAAGACAACATACAGGACCTCTGCTTTTATGTATTTTTATGCAGCGAGACAGCCTATTCTAAACCGAGAAAAGAAGCTAATTGGCTACGAACTACTTTTCAGAGACAGTTTAGAAAATGTATTTCCTAATATAAACGAAGACGAAGCAACATCACGTTTAATTGAAGGTAGCCAATTAAGCCTTGGTTTAGAGGATATGACAGGCGATAAGCCTGCGTTTATCAATTTCACTCTTGAGACGCTACTTAAAGGGTATGCAAAAACCCTTGAGACAAAAGAAGTGGTTGTTGAAATACTTGAAACCGTACAACCGGGTAAACGCCTATTAGCCGCCGTAAAAGAACTTAAAGAAATGGGCTATACGATAGCGTTAGACGACTACAAACATGCCCCCGTATGGCGTCACTTCTACCCTTTCGTCGATATTATCAAAATTGACTGGCTCGACACCTCGCTTGAGCAAATACAAGAAATCATTGCTCAAACAAAAGACTTCCCAAGCATCAAATTTCTCGCAGAAAAAGTAGAAACTCCTGAGCAATTTGAAAAAGCAATGGAACTTGGATTTGATTACTTCCAAGGATTCTTCTTTGCTAAACCAGAAGTGGTACAAAGCCGTGCGCTAGCGCCAAACGAAATGACATTGGCTGAACTGCTTTACCAAACATCAAGCCCAGATATGGACTTAAAGAAAGTAACCGAAGTATTTGAGCGTGATGTTAACTTATCGTACAAGTTATTACGTTATTCAAATTCAGCGGCATTTAAGCGTCGCGCAGAAATCAGTACTATCAAGCAAGCGTTGGTTGTACTGGGTGTAGAAGAGCTAAAACGTTTCTTATCAGTACTATTTACGGCGCAGGTTGCTTCAGATAAGCCACCTGAACTAATGCGCCTTTGCTTAACACGCGCGAAGTTCGCTGAGCAATTATCTGAACAATCAGGTCAGTTCCAAGAATCATCTAAAGCGTTTTTAACTGGCATGTTGTCGCTTATCGACGGTATTTTAGATCAGTCTATGGACGCCATTTTAGAAAAGCTACCGCTCTCTGAAGAGATTAAACTTGCCATTCTAAAGCGTGAAGGCCGTTTAGCAGACTACCTTGGTTTGGTTGAAGCGTATGAACAAGCAAAATGGCAAGAAGCCAATGAGATTCAAACCAAACTGAACTTAAATGCAGATGATATTCCAACTGCTTACCACGATGCATTGCAGTGGGCTAATTTACAAATGGAAGCAATGAGTAACTAAGCTCAGAGACAATCTATTTTGCCCATAAAAAAACCGACAATTAAGTCGGTTTTTTTATGTCTTAAGCGAAATAGTTTAGCACTTTACAAGTTCTCGAAGAAATCGTCATTAGCAGTTTCCTCTTCGGTCTTTTCGACTTTTGGTAAAGGTGGATTACCATCATGCAGTTCGTAAAGCTGACGCTGAAGATAAATATCTTTCATAAACAAATATGGATCGAGTGATTCGTTCAGCAAAGCCTCCTGAGGAATAAGCGATGCACGCGCCTCTAATACTTTGATCACCCACTTACCAATTGTGGCTGGCGTACCAAGCGAGATACTTGGCAATACAAACGCATCCATCACATCACCAGAGATATTTCTCGCCGTACTTGGTCCGTAAGCAGGAAACATTAAATAAGGCCCGTCGCCAGCTCCCCATACACCAAGTGTTTGGCCAAAGTCTTCCGGCTCTTCAACCAAACCAATCTCTGAGGCAACATCAAAAATACCAAAAATACCCACAGTTGAGTTCACTAAAAAGCGTGCAACGCTAACGCCCGAATTTGAAATCTTGCCCTGCAGCAACGAGTTTGTTGCATCAATCGGCGCATCGAGATTATTCGTTGCATTAACTAAACCATTACGCACAGGCTGAGGCGTTACCTTGCTGTAACCTACCGCAGCTGGGCGCAATACGTACGCATCCAACACATCCATATTAAAGTCATAAATCGGACGGTTCATCGATTGCAACGGATCTCTTGGATCGTCTTTTTCTGGTGGCACCTGTGCGCAACCCGTTAACAGCAGTACAATAACTGCCGCTAATAGACTAAACACAGACTGGATTTTTTGATTAAGCACTCAGTATCCCTATTAAAACTTAAAGTAATGTATCAATTGTTAATTCAACTTGATTGACTTGCTCGATATCAAAACCTTTGGTCTGTCCTTCAAGTTCGCCAGCTTGCGTATCAACTTTATCGTCATTACTCACACGCGCTACCACTTTAACGCGTTTAAACTCAGCAAAGCTCATGCCCGCAACCATCGCATCACTTTCTGATAACGTTACTTGCAGCGGTAATTGCCATTGTGATTTTTTCACAACAGCTAACGGCATTGGTGGACCGCTTTCGGCTTTTGCAAATACAAATAACACACCATTACGCGGTAATTTGTCTTTCAGTTCATCTGATAACGTAATATTTACCGCGACTGAACGCACTTGTCCAAGTGAATTTTGTTTAGAAGTGTTAGATTGCTCAGCAACTTTCGCTTTTAACTCTTCAACGCGCGCTGACAACATTGCGTAGCTCGGGTTGGTTGTCGACATGCGTCCCAAAATAAGCTCAAACGCAGCAAGTGACTGCTGCCAATCACCACGCTCATAAGCAATTAGTGCGAGCATTGAGAGTGCGTCAGTATTGCTTGGTTCTAACTTTAATACTTGAGAAACCGCCTTCGCTGCTTGATTCATCGAACTTTCTGAACCTTCTAGCATCAGCACTTGTGCCTTACTAACTAGCGCGTTTACGCTTTTTGGGTTCATCGCAAGCGCTTTATCAAACGACATATTTGCTGCTTCAAAATCATTTAGCATAAGCATAATGCGGCCAAGTAACAACCAAGCCATCTCGTCGTCGCCCTGCTCGGCTAATTTAGTACGCAGACCTAACGCCAGCTGTTGCATCTCATTATTAGACAAAGGTTCGCCCTGCTGCAATACCGCACGCTTGCCGAGCTCTGGTAAGTTATCTTTCGCTTGCTGCCACTGAGTAAGTAAGTTATAGCTGCCTGTCATTAAATAAAACACCGCGCAGAATGTTAGCGTAAACATACTTGCCGTGAGCGCAATAACCGAACGGTTACCGCGCTGGCTTAATTGTTGCTCAGGCGCAAGCTCTTGTAATAAAGCTTTTTTTTGCTCAATTACCGCAGTGTTATAGGCATCGTCACTCAGTTTACCGGTATCAACTTCTTGTTTTAATTCATCAAGACGCGACTCATAGTCTGAAATACGAAGTGCGTTTGCATTAGGACTCGTTTTTACCGCTTTTTCTTTACGAATAAATGGAAAAACGACGAACAATAAACCAAATACAATTAACGCAGCAGCATAGATATAAAATGACGTGATCATGCTACTTCCTTATACTTGGCAATCAGTTTTGACAGTTTTTGTTCATCTGCATCCGTCCACGTTGAACGACTTTGTGCTTGTTTCTTTTGCTTAAATAAAATAAACACAAAACCAAGCAACACAAAGCCAAGTGGTAACACCCAAAGAAGCAGTGTTAACGGTGTCACTGGCGGCTTGTAGTGAACAAAATAACCATAGCGATCGATCATATAGTCAACCACTTGGTCTTTAGTATTACCCTCTTGTACTAGCTGAAGCACTTTATCACGTAAGTCTTTAGCAACCACTGCATCGGAGTCTGCAATATTTTGGTTTTGACATTTTGGGCAACGTAATTCAGCCGTTAATTGGCGAAATAATTGCTCTTCTTCTGCGCTATTAAATTGATATTGGTTCTCGGCGGCAAATAGCTGCGCAGCAAATACCGTTAATAAAACCATTAAAAAATTCTTCATTACTGGAGCTCTAATAACTTAGGTGCAAACTTGGCACGCCATACTCGTTCATTAATATCACCGGTGTGATGTAAAATTATCTTACCGTTTTTATCTACTAGGAAGTGCTCTGGCGCACCCGAAACACCTAAATCTAACGCCAGTGTGCGATTAAGATCGAGAATGTTAAATTGATACGGGTCACCTGTGCGCGCCAACATACCCTTTACTTCACTTTGCAATGCAGGTAAATCAAACACATCACCAAAGTCTGGGTCATAGCTTTGTTCGTAATACAAACCGATAATTTTTACACCTTGTCCGCGCAATTTAGTCAAATAAGGTAATTCAATTAAACACGTTGGGCACCAAGTCCCCCACACATTTAATAAGTACACTTCGCCGAGTAAATCTTTATCGCTCCAGCGCTTATTCTCATCCATTAGATCCGGCAGACTGAACGTTGGCATAGTGTGCCCTATACGCCCAGTTTCAATTTCCTTTGGATTACCAAATAAACCTTTCAGTAAAAAGACACACAGCACAGCAAAAATAATAAACGGCACTAACATTAAAGTTTTGTTTTTCATGCAATAGCCCCTTTAATGGTTGCCTTAGATGCCGCCGTTTTACGGCGATAGCGCTTATCAAGCATCATAAATACACCAGCAAGCGACATTAAAATACCACCAAGCCACATCCAGCGTACAAACGGCTTTTCGTAAATACGCAGTGCCCACGCGCCGTTACTTAGCTGTTCACCTAACGCAAGGTATAAATCACGACTTAACTTGGCATCGATAGCCGCTTCAGTCATTACTTGCATGCCTACATCGTATTGACGTTTTTCGGCGTAAAGCTCTGTTACTTTTTGGTTATCTTTAAAGACAGTTACAACGCCAGCATGACCTTTATAGTTAGGGCCAACAATGGCTTTAACACCGTCAAAACGATAATTGTAATCATTGAGTTGAACTTGCTCACCAGGGTTAACTTTTACTTGTTTTTCTACCGAGTAAGCTGACGTTAGCGTGACACCGAGTACCACAAAAGCAAAGCCTAAGTGAGCAGTATGCATCGCCCAAAAACTGTTACCCAATTTTGTCAGTGACATGCCTTCTTTGCTTAACTTTTCAAACAAATCAATCGCCACTGTTAAACAAACCCAAAGGGCAAAGAAAACACCCACTAAGGTGGTAGTCGACACATTTTCATAACTTGAATAAAGCCATGCAAAAGTAACGACAGCTGTCACAACAAGTGCACCAACCAGCTTTTTCATAACATGAGAAAACTTATTTTGTTTCCAGCGCAGCATAGGCCCTAAGCCTAATAGTAAAGAGAACGGCATTAACAAGTAGAAGAACATTTGATTAAAGAAAGGTACACCAATTGAAATTGTGCCCATTCCAAGCTCTTTGTGCACCATAGGCAATAAAGTACCAAGCAGTACTATTAACATTGAAACACACAATAATAAGTTATTGAGCCATAGCGCTACTTCACGAGAGAAAAACTTATAACGCGACGTCGATTCGACCGTGCCCGCTCTTAATGCATAGAGTAGCAAACTACCGCCTACAACAATGGCAAGGAACGACAGAATAAACGAACCACGACCTGGATCAGTGGTAAAGGCGTGTACCGATACAATAATACCCGAACGCACAATAAAGGTACCAAGCAGTGTTAACGAGAACGCTGCAATCGCGAGTAATACCGTCCACGACTTAAATACGCCTCGTTTTTCAGTTACCGCAAGTGAGTGGATAAGTGCAGTTGCTACAAGCCATGGCATTAGTGATGCATTTTCAACTGGATCCCAGAACCACCAGCCGCCCCAGCCAAGCTCGGCATAAGCCCACCAAGAACCAATCGTAATACCAAGTGTTAAGAACAACCACGCGGCCATAGTCCAAGGCCGTGACCATTTTGCCCAGGTATTATCTAACTTGCCCATTAACAGCGCCGCAATCGCAAATGCAAACGACACCGATAAACCTACGTAACCCATGTACAATAAAGGTGGGTGAATAATCATGCCCGGATCTTGTAACAATGGATTTAAATCGTGCCCTTCGATTGGGAAATAAGGCAGTAAACGTTCGAATGGGCTCGACATTAGCAGCGTATAAAGAATAAAGCCTAGGCCTAAAAAGCCTAAAATAGACAGTACGCGCGCACGCAATTGCCACGGTAATGATTTAGACGCAAATGCAACAATCGCCGTCCAACCTGTTTGCATTAATACCCAAAGTAATACCGCACCTTCGTGACCGCCCCAAGTAGAGGTTACTTTATAGTACCATGGCAAGGTTGTACTGCTGTGACTTGCAACATAAGCAACCGTGAAGTCATCTATCAAGGTTACATAAATTAATATACCAAATGAAATCGCAGTAAAAACAAACTGCGCTAAAGCAAACGATGGTGCGCTTTGCATTAGGCGTAAATTGCCTTTTACAGCACCATACATAGGATACACACTGAGTAATATCGAAAACGCTAGCGCCAGCGTTAACGATAAATAACCTAATTCAGCAATCATAATTAGTAACCGCCGTTATTTAGGTTATATTTTGGTTTTTCGTGTTTAATGCCCTTAACTGCTTCAGCAACATCAGCAGGCATGTATTCTTCATCATGCTTAGCAAGTACTTCGAACGCTTCGATGACATTAGGTTCAATTAGCACGCCCTGTGCCACAATACCCTGACCCTCACGGAATAAGTCTGGAAGAATACCGTGATAACGGATCGTTACTAAAGGACCGGTATCAATCAGTTTAAATTCAACATCTAACGATTCTTCGTTACGTACTACTGAACCCGGTACAACCATACCGCCAATGCGTAACTTTTGACCGACAAATGGCTTTTCTTTATTTGGCCCTTTACCTTCAATTAGCTCTGACGGGGTATAAAATAAGTTGATATTTTCTTGCAACGCGTAAAGCGTTAAGCCAATTGCCGAGCCAATACCCAAAAGCACCGCAATAATGGTAAACATTCGTTTTTTACGTCTTGGATTCACAGCCCCTGCTCCTTCGCCTTTTTAATACGTGCTTCGCGCGCAATTTGCGATTTTACATCTTCTAAAATTTTGCCGTGAGTGCGTTTACTCGATATAAAAATACCTAATAAAATCACTGCACATGCCCCATATGAGAGCCAGACATAAAAGCCATAGCCACCCATCGCGAAAAATTCTGAAAGCGAGTTAAACTGCATTTTTACCTCCACTCACTAAATTACGCACCCAGGGGCGGTGCTTTTCTCTTTCTAAAATTTCATTCTTTAAACGCATTAGCACGATAACAGCCATTAAGCATGCAAATGCCAAAATATTAATAAGCAATGGATATAGCATGCTGCTATCAATTGCTGAACCATCAAACTTGGTAATCGTTGAGCCTTGGTGCAAGGTGTTCCACCACTCTACTGAGTAATGAATAATAGGCACATTAACTACACCAACCATGGCTAAGATACATGATGCGCGACCTGCTGCACCTTTATCTTCAAAAGCGTGATAAAGCGCAATCACACCAACATATAAAAACAATAAAATCAGCATTGTGGTTAAGCGAGCATCCCAAACCCACCAAGTACCCCACATAGGTTTACCCCATGCAGCACCAGTGATTAAGGCAATTGCTGCGACTGCTGCGCCCACTGGTGCAATAGCAATTACGGCCAATTCAGCATTTCGGATCTGCCACACCATGGCAATAAATGCGGTAATTGCCATTGAGGTGTAAGCCCCCATTGACAATATGGCGGAAGGAACATGAATAAAGATAATTCGATAACTGTCTTTTTGTTGATAGTCAGCTGGCGCATACGCAAGACCCCAAGTCCAACCCACAATCAAACCAATCACGGCAACGACGGCAAAGTACGGCATCAAGGTATTGCATACTTGATACGCTTTTTCTGCTTTCGCATATGGATGTAACCACTTCCACATAACTAACTTACACTCACTTTTAAAGATGATGAAACGGCAAATGGCGCTAATACACTTGCACCGGCAAGCAGCGCCCCTAATATGGCTAGTTGACCCGAGTAGTCAAGCGACATAGAACCTGCGTCGATTGCAGATGTCGCAAAAATTAGTACCGGAATATACAAAGGCAATACCAACAAGCTAAGCAGTACGCCGCCTTTTTGTAATCCCACAGTTAACGCCGCACCTATCGCCCCAATTAGGCTTAACAACGGCGTACCAATCAGTAGCGTCAACAAGGTCGCCGTTAACGCTTCGCTTTCTAAATTAAGTAATAAGGCGAACATGGGTGTCATTAGCACCAAAGGTAACCCAGTAACCGTCCAATGTGCAGTAACCTTAGCTAACACGGTCAATGATGTTGGAAATGGACTTAACATCATTTGCTCTAACGTACCATCCACGTAATCATCGCGGAACATTTTATCTAAACCTAGCATGGTAGAGAGCAATGCAGCTACCCAAATGATTCCTGGTGCCATACGCGCTAATAGATTAGGCTCAGGACCAACCCCTAACGGAAATAAGGTGATCACAATGATAAAAAATAAAACAGGATTAATAATTTCTGAGCGCTGACGAAATGCCAACGTCAGATCTTTTTTATAGATACTTGAAAATAAGCGCCAGTAAGAATCGTGAGTTTTCATTTAGAAACGGTACTCCAATACTAAGCGCGACAGCTCGGGGAAATGTTCTGTTAGGTCTTGGTGGCTAGTTAAAATAATCGCGCCACCTTGTGCTAAATGTTTTTTGAATTGCTGCTGCAATAGCACCACGCCTTTTTTATCCACCGCAGTAAAGGGTTCGTCGAGCATCCAGAGTGTTGCTTTGTTAAGCCAAAGGCGCGCCAGTGCAACACGACGTTGTTGCCCAGCCGAGAGTAAACGTACTGGCACATCTTCAAGGCCTACTAATCCAAGTTGCGCTAATACATCGTGTAAATCTTGCTGTGTTTCTAAACCATGGGTTTCAAGCCAGAAGGCAAGATTTTCAACTGCAGTTAATTGACCATTTACCCCAGTTTTGTGACCAATATAAAGCGTATCACTTGCAAATTGCAGATTATCTTTGGCAATGTCTTGACCTTGCCACAAAACCTTGCCCGATTCAGCACGCACAAATCCCGCTAGAATACGTAGTAGCGAGGTTTTACCCGCACCATTTTGCCCTTCTAACTGGACAATTTGCCCTTGATGTAATTCAAAAGAGAGATCTTCAAATAAACATCTATCTTGCCGAATGCAGCAAATTGAATCTACTTTTAACAAGTTTAATCATCTCTCGACCTAAAATTGGGCATTAGTCTAACATAATGGTATTGTAAAACGTAATCTCCTCGATAAGAGAAATTGGCAATAGCTTGATTTAAAACAGATGACCGATATTCAATCTTTGCTAAATGTTGTTAGTAGCGCCACTGTTGATACAGAGCAAAGCGCGTTATCGCAATTAAGCCCCACACAGCAAGACCAAGTAAAACAATTGCAACAGTTAATGCAGCAGTTGAATTTACCCACAAAAACAAGTCAAAAATTGCTCACTGCACTGCTAAACGAAACACTCAATATTAGCAATGTTGATATTAGTAAAAATAAGCTGTCGTTTAATTTACCTCAACTAACACCAAAGCTTATTGAGCTAATTATTCCTAATCAAACAATACAGTTACAGACAGATAAGGCACAGGTAACATTAAGCACCTCGCTAACTGACTTGTTAGTCTCTCTGCCAAAGCATGAAATTAAGTTACCAAACAACGTGGTTTTTCAGCTTCTTAAACTCGCCACAAACGATATCAGTGCACAGCCTACGCTCAAATTACCAGCTCACATTGTCAATCAACCCAATTTACTTGCGGTTGAATCGCAAAAAGCCTCAATCACCAGTGATTTACCAAAAAACTTAGTCAGTTTAGTTAAGCACAATCAACCCGCAATAATTGAAATAGCGACTAAACAAGAGAAATTTAGCTTTAGCGTAAAACTCGACAAACACAGCCAACCGGTGCTAACCCAACCTTTGTCGATGAAAAAAGTAATTGATTTGATTAAGCTGCAAAATGCACCGCTACAACTTGATACCGCGAAAGCCCCAACGATTAAAATTAACCAAAATGCCGTTCAATTGCCGTTAGAAAATCATCTTGTATCAAATCAGATACTCAAGCCGAATCTAAAAAATTTAGGTAATAAGGCGGTGCTAACGGTGCCAAAACTTGAAATGACAATTAAATTAGTTCAATCAGATACTAAACAGCTAAAGGCGCAAGACTTTATTGCTGCACCTAAGCCACAAAGCCATCAGCTACCCGTTATTAATCAACTTACATCGTTAAAAGCAAGTGTCGCTAAACCGCTACTTGAACCCATTATGGCAAGTATCCGCTCGCTATTATCAGGACGAGAAGTCACGATTAAACATGCCGCACAAGGCAGTATCAACATACAAGTGACTACAACAAACCAAAATGCAAAAGCAGATGTTACCTTAGCTAAATTTGAGATAAAAAGCGGCACTGAAAAACTTCCTACATCGCCTATTCAAAGCAAAGCGCCAGTTCAAAAAGCACCGATTTACGCTCGCCCTCTTGTCACCACTCCCTCGCTTAAACCAAGCGCGAGTCTACAAGTTCCAATTGTTGCGCCCAATCAAAGTGCAATTAATATTAAATCGAATCATAGCGAGCTTACTGCCAAACTAGAGGCTACAGCAAAACAAAATCCACTCAGCATTTTGACCCAGCAAATTAGTAAACTTGCGTCAGAACCAAAATTGCCTGAACCATTAGCCCGATTAGTAAATCAAGCGTTTACACGAATAATCAGCGAAGGCACAGCGGTGCCACAAACTGTGCTGCAATTGAAATCGGTAGTAGCACCACTGCAAAATACCCAAACTGATACATTGCAAACGCCTTTTGGCGCGATGGAACACGCCAAAATTTCTCTTGCAAGCAACGGCGTTTTACAACAAGCAACGCTCAATCATGAGCTGCAAGGCAAACTTGAAAATTTACTACCCATTTTACTTGGACTGTCGAAAGGGCTAACAAATAAAAAAGACAGTAAATCCCTAAAAGGCCAGTTAGCGCTGCCAGCATTACTACAAAAAAATATGACAGACAGCCTTAGCGCGCTACAAAAAGGGTTGCAAGGAAATGCCAGCAGCACATCACAACAAACGAGCAGTACCGAACAACCACAAGTCAATATGCAGTTTTCAATACCCATGCAACAAAATGAAAAACTAGCCACAGCACCTATTTCAATTGAAGAAGAAAAACGAAAAACGAAAAACGGCGAATTGGTATCTGTATGGCGTATTAATTTAGCGTTTGAAGTAGAAAATTCAATTCTAAATATTGGTGCAGAGCTTATTAAAAAGCAGTTATCTCTCAGTTTTAACTCATCCCATACGCGATTGATTGAAAAAGCAAAAACCCAAGCGCCTTTATTACAACAAAAACTGACGCAACACGGTATTGAAGTAACACAAAGCGAATTTCATGTATCAGAACAACAATCACTGTCAACACGCTCCGGCATAGTTAACATTAAGGTGTGATATGACAACGCAAAAATCAGCAATCGGCTTAATATATGATGGCCAAGGCGCACCAGAAGTAAGCAGTAAAGGGTTTGGTGAATTAGCCGAATACATAATTCAGTATGCGAAAGACAATGATATTTTACTTCATCAAGACGAAGCGCTAGCAAACAGCTTAGCAAACCTCGAAGTGGGGCAAGAAATTCCAGAAGAGCTTTATTATGTTATTGCTGAACTCATCGCATTTTCATATGTACTGCAAGGAAAATTCCCACCGGGCTGGTTAGCACTGCACAATAAATTAGATGTAAAGGTGTAAGCTTATACCAATTTACTTATGTAGCTGTTCATTCTAGCGGACTAAATATCACGCTAACTGCGTTAGAATTTATCAATGCACAACAACTACATAGGAAAAATTCCGCCGTGTTATCATTTCATTTATCCTGCGCTATCCCTGATCTCATGCTTAACAGAATTGGGATTATTTGCACTTGTGTATGCATAAGTACATCAATATACAGAGGTAAACGCTAAAGCTAATTGAACCGTTGTGAATTTAGTTCTATATCGAAGCCTAGCGTTAATCGGTTATTTAATGCAGTTTGAGGCGCAATGGAAAGGTAACCTAGAGCAGCCGCCCTAGGTTAGAAAGTAGTAATTACTCACCTTCTTTTTGGTGAAGCGTAAATAACAACTCAGCTTCTGCGCGAGGCAATTCACACTCTCGCATCACTTCTTCAATATCAGCCCCAAGCTCAATCATTTTCACTGCGCGTGAGTAAATTTTAGACTCAGGATCAGCCAACTGAATATCTTGTTGTTTTTGTTTTAGCTCTTGCGTTTCAGATTGAAGTTCCATCACATGCTTACCAATTTTAAGTAGGCCCGAGCGGATCTCTTCTATTTCGTTTTTATTAATTGTTTGCTGTTTGGTTAACTGCGATTCACTTTGTGAGTTAACAATTTGCACCTGCTTTAAACGCGAAAGCGCGCGAAACGCAACAACACAGGCACAAACCGCAACACAAAGCGCAAGAATAGAGATAATTTGCCAAATCATTAGAAATTACTTAGCTCATCCCACTCTTCATCACTTAGAAGTTTATTTAGATCGACTAAAATCAGTAATTCGCCATCGCGATTAGAAACACCTTGGATAAACTTAGCACTTTCTTCAGTGCCGATATTTGGTGCGCTATCGATTTCAGATGTGCGTAAGTAAACTACTTCTGCAACGCTATCAACCAAAATACCAATCACTTGCTTTTCAGCTTCAATAATCACAATACGCGAGTTGTCGGTAACCTCTGCACTTTGTAAACCAAAGCGAGTACGTGTATCAATTACTGTAACCACGTTACCACGTAGGTTAATAATACCTAGCACATAACCCGGAGCGCCTGGTACAGGAGCAATTTCACTGTAACGCAACACTTCTTGCACTTGCATTACATTAATACCGTACGTTTCTTCACCTAAGTGAAACGTAACCCATTGCAATACTTCATCATTTACGTCGGTTGCATTTGACGAAAGAACTCTTTCTTCACTCATTTTTAAGCTCCTATCCAATGTGGATATGTATTAACTGCTACTAACTAAACGACTTAGCGCTATGCGTCATCGTCTTGGCTATCTAAACCTTGATCTAATAATTCAGTCATTGCTGATACATTAATTAAAGCACACATTTTCTCTTTAATTAATCCCGCTAGCCATGGTCTACGACCACCTTTATCACGCCATTTAATATCTTGATGCGATAAACTGACATTATCAATTAAACGCTCAGCTAACAGCCCCCAGTTAGATTCACCTAACATTATAAGATACTGATAGTTTAGCGCTTCTTCTAACTTTTTGTTATATTTTTCTGGCATTACCCAACGCGCAGAATCAACTACGTTGAGCTTTTGTTCACGATGAAGCATCACCCCTTTAAACCAATCTGGCTTGCCAAATATTTGATTTACTTCACCTAATTGGTAGATTCCACCTAATGCCTTAAGCGGTACAGCAAGCGTTAATCCTGCAACTTCAAAGTAAAGCGCCTGAAATTCGTCATCATCATATGTGGCATCTTGCGTGCGTGCTGGCGGTAAAGCAACTTCAACCGCTTCAACCACCTCTACCTTAACTTCCGGTGCAATTACAAGCTCTTTTACAACTGGCTTTGCTATTACCTTTTCAGTTGTAGCCTGCTGATGCTCGGCAGCTTTAACTTCAACGTCACTTAATAAATTTTCAACTGGGTTAGCGACTGAGTCGCGCGCAATATCTTCTTGCAATAAGGCATCTAGATACTGCTTCATTACCTTTTCATTTGCAAAAAGTTGCTTAGTCATTCACTGCCTCTTCAATGTGTTCTAGCAAAGAAGTATAAGCAAATACCCCGCGTGATTTAGGACAATATTTGTGTGGTGCCTGCATGGCTAAACTTGCATCTCGTAATTTAGTATCGACCGGAACGACGCCCGGCCATACTTTTTCGCCATAAGTGGCACGTAATTTTTTATATGCTTCAAGTGACGCTTTAGTGCGCTTATCGTACATAGTAGGGACAATCGTATAGTTATACGATTTATTTTGTGAACTTTGCATTAGTTCCATAGTGCGCATCATACGGTCTAGGCCCTTTAGTGCTAAAAACTCGGTTTGCACTGGAATTAATACGCGGTTGCATGCAGCGAGTGCGTTAACCATTAATACACCAAGTACTGGTGGGCAATCCAAAATCGCAACATCGTATTCGTCACTAATTTTATCGAGTGCATTGCGCAAAATAAGACCCATACCACTTTTTTTACCGAGACTTCTATCTAGTGTGGCAATTGCCATAGTAGCTGGCAAGATATCTAAATTTTCTACCCCTGACGGGCACAGAGATTGCAAAATTTCTTCACGAGCCATGGTTTTACCACGTGAGAAAATATCAAACACACTCACTTCTAGCTCTTCAGAGTCAATACCAAAATAATAAGTCAATGACGCGTGTGGATCGGTATCAATCAGCAACACACGTTTACCACGAGACGCTAATAAGCCTCCCAAGGTGACTGTGGTTGTGGTTTTACCCACACCGCCTTTTTGATTTGCTACCGTCCAAATTTTCAAGCGAATACCTATTGTTCTTGTTCTCGGGTTGTTATGCGAATACCACCATTTGGTAATTCGATTACTTTAAGTGAATCGTCTTTTTCTGCATCCTGCTTTAACTTCTCCACCGCTTGCTCAGTGGTTTGTTTTGCGTTAGCTGTTATCTCAGTTCCATCGGTTTCTGGCAATGCATATTTTGAAATTGCGATCACCACCTTGCGATTTTGCTGACGCCCTTGTTCATCATTATTATCGCTAAACGGCGAGTACTCACCATACCCTTCAATAGCCATTCTTGCAGGGATTATGCCGAGATACTCAAGCCATACCAGCACTTCGGTCGCACGGGCTACCGATAAATGCCAATTAGAACGAAATACTTCATTATTTATCGGCTGATTATCAGTGTAACCACGCACTCTTAAGTAGTTTCGGTTAGCATTTAAAATTGGCAGTAATGAACGTAAAACAGTTCTTGCACGTTCAGTGGCAACCGCGCTACCGCTGGCAAACAACAAGCTTGAACTCAGCTCTATGGTAAGCCAATTCATGTCCTTTTCTAACTGCGCTTGCCCCGCTTCAATTTCATCAGATATCGCTTTTTTTAGGTCTTCTTCAAGCGCATCGAGCGGCTGGCCTAAATACTTTTGCTGTAAATTACTCAGCTCTCCTCGTCCATCGACAAGTTCTGGCCCTTTTTCTTCATTTACAATACTAATGCCGTGCAGTTGCGAATCAACTTTTGGTTCGTTGCTCGTAAGAATGCCTTCACCAGATACGCCTTTTCCCGTACCTTTGCTAAATTGGTCTGTTGTTTTAAACACATGAGAAATTGTGTCTGACAACACTGAAAATTTTTCTTCTTCGATAATGGCCATCGCGTACATCACAACAAATAACGCAAACATTAATGTCATGTAATCGGCATAAGAAACTAGCCAGCGATGTGTGTTATCGTTTTGTTCGGTTTGCTTAAAAGGCTTAAAGCGTGGCATACACGACTACCTAAACAACGACTTATTATTTTTTTCGATTAAGTACGCCGAAAGCTTTTGTTCAATGGCATTAGGCGTATCACCTTGAAGAATGCAAAACATCCCCTCAGCTAACATTTGATGATAACGGCAATGTTCATCCACTAAATAAGCCAACTTATTGGCAATTGGAATATAAAGAAGATTGGCAAAGCCAACACCGTAAATAGTAGCAACAAACGCAGTGGCAATACCCGCACCTAACATATCGGGTTGTTGAATAAAGTTCATTGCTTGAATAAGACCGAGTACGGCGCCGAGAATACCGAGAGTTGGACTATAGCCCCCCATGGCATGATACACTTGGCTTGACTCGTTAAGTGCATTGCGACGTTGCAAAATTTCGTTTTCCATGGTGTCAAAGAACTGCTGCTCGTCACTGCCGTCAACAAGCAAATTTAGGCCTTTTGATACAAAGTTATCTTTTTCATCAATAGCAAGGTTTTCTAACGACAAATAGCCGTCATGACGTACTTTTGCCGCCCAGTTTTTTACTTGCTCAATGCCTTTTGCAAAATCATGCTTAGGTGGCGTTATCACCCAAGGCAGCATTTTAATGGCTGTGGTAAACTGGTATTTAGTTGCCTGCAACATTACCGCGCCAAGCGTACCGCCAAACACAATTATGAATGCTGACAAATCAAACAAATTCGCCAGCACACCACCTTCAATGGTATACCCTAAGCCAATTGCTACAAACGCTATAATCGCACCAAAAACGGCTAGTTTATCCACAACCTATTTCCGTGTTGATATGTTTAGCAACGTCATCCAATGCGATGCTTTTCTCGCTTAAACCAGCACTTGCAACCGCTTGTGGCATACCGTATACAACGCAAGAGGCTTCATCTTGTGCCCAAATTTTAGAGCCCGCCTGTTTTAGCATGCGTGCACCATCTCGGCCATCAGCTCCCATACCGGTAAGTACAATTGCCAACACAGAATCACCGTAACTTTTTGCTGCACTAGCAAAAGTGATATCAACGCTTGGTTTGTAAGTGACACGAGCGCTATCATCTTCATAGATTTTTAGCTTTTGATTGCCGCTACGACCTTCAACTAGCATTTGCTTACCACCAGGTGCTAAATATGCAACGCCTGGTCTGAGCAAGTCGCCGTTTTCTGCTTCTTTAACTTTGATTCGACAAAGTGAATCCAATCGCTGTGCAAATGCCGGTGTAAATGCACCTGGCATATGTTGAATCAACAAAATTGGATGAGGAAAGTTGGCTGGTAACTGCGTAAGCACTTTTTGCAGCGCAACCGGACCACCTGTAGAAGTACCAATTGCCATTAACTTATATTGTTTACCAGATGCTTTTGGTCTTTCGCTTTTAGTTGCCGCACGCGAATCAACCGGTGTGGAGCGAGCAGCAAAAGTTCTATCAGGTTGACGTAACGTTGGGCTAGTGCTGCGTTCAGGTGTTGTTCTTGCCGTTGGCGCTTGATTTAATGTTGCACGCTGTGGTCTAAAACCACCTACTCGGCGACGGCCTATTTCTTTAACTTTTTGTTGAAGTACTTTCGTTGCTTCTTCTTTGTCGCGAGCAATATCTTCAAACTTTTTAGGTAAAAAGTCTAACGCGCCGGCATCAAGTGCATCAAGCGTTGCACTTGCTCCATCATGCGTTAACGAAGAGAACATTAATATTGGTGTCGGCGTTTGCTGCATTATTTGCTTTACAGCGCTAATACCGTCAAGCACAGGCATCTCAATATCCATTGTGATAACCGATGGTCGTAATTCGGCAGCTTTTTCAACCGCCTCTTTACCATTGTTAGCTGTGCCAATCACTTCAATATTGGGATCTTGACTCAAGATTTCACTCACACGACGGCGAAAAAAGCTTGAATCATCTACTACTAAAACCCTAATTGTCATTAAGTGCTCTCTTACTTTTTATTGCGACCTTGGCCTGCGTAGTGCTTTAACAAGCTTGGTACATCTAAAATTAGTGCAATGCCACCATCTGACGTAATTGTTGCACCCGCCATACCCGGCGTACCTTGCAATAAAGCATCTAATGGCTTGATTACCACTTCTTCCTGACCAATTAAGGAATCAACCACAAAGCCCATTTGTTGCGTACCTAATTGCACAATAACAACATGCCCCTGCGAACGCTTTTGTTCGCTGCGAGGATTCCGTAACAACCATTTTTCTAGATAGAACAACGGAATCGCTTTATCACGGACGATAATCGTTAGCTGCCCATCAACTAGATTTGTTTTAGTAAGATCTAAGTGGAATATCTCGCTTACACCCGCAAGTGGCAATGCAAACGTTTGCTGACCAACTACGACCATTAAGGTAGGTAGAATAGCGAGCGTCAGTGGTACTTTAATTTCAAGTACTGTGCCTTTACCTTTTTCTGATTCAATATTCACTGTACCGTTTAATTGGGTAATTTTGGTTTTAACCACATCCATACCCACGCCACGACCAGAAATATCAGAAATCTCTTCTTTGGTAGAGAAACCTGGCGCAAAGATTAAGTTATACGCTTCGTTGTTTGACAGTCGAGCTGCCTGATCGGCATCTATTACACCTTTACCAATCGCTATACTTTTCAGCTTTTCTGCGTCCATACCCGCACCATCATCTTCAATGGTAAGCAAGATATGATCACCTTCTTGAGATGCTGACAGCGTCACCGTACCGGTGCGTGGTTTACCTGCAGCTTCACGATCGTCTGGCATTTCAATACCATGATCCACCGAGTTACGTACAAGGTGAACTAGTGGATCTGCAAGTGCCTCAACAAGGTTTTTATCTAAATCTGTTTCTTCACCAACTAGCTGTAAATTAATTTCTTTTTTCAAGCTGCGCGCTAAGTCACGTACAACGCGAGGGAAACGGCCAAATACTTTTTTGATTGGCTGCATCCGGGTTTTCATTACCGCGCCTTGTAAGTCTGCGGTCACCACATCTAAGTTAGAAATGGCTTTACCCATACTTTCATTACTAACGTTAGCACCTAAGCTGACAAGTCGATTTCGAACCAATACCAGTTCACCGACCATATTCATGATTTGGTCAAGGCGTTTGGTGTCAACACGCACTGTCGTTTCAGCCGGTGGCGCTGCCGGTTTAGCTGGTGCTTTACTTGGCGCTGCAGCTGGTTTGGCTGCACTTGGCGCAGCAGGCTTATCAGCTACTGGTTTTGGTGCTGAAGCTTGTGGTTTCGCCGGCGTTGGCTTAGCCGCAGGAGGTGGTGTTGGCGTTGCCGGTTTTGCCGCTACCGCCTCAGTATTAAATGATTTTTCAGCAGTGCTTGGCGCACTGCCCTTGCCATGAAGTTCATCAAGTAAGGCTTCGAATTCATCTTCGGTAATGTCTTCATCGTCACCCGATGAAGCCGCAGGAGCTGCGCTTTCTGGCGCACTTGTCTCAGACGCGCCACCGAATGAACCAGCGCCATGTAATTCGTCGAGTAAGCTTTCAAATTCATCATCAGTGATTTCATCAGAGTCGCTACTTTCACTCGCTTCTGGCGCTGCATTAGAGGCTGGGCCATTACCAGAGCCGTGTAACTCATCTAATAAGCTTTCAAATTCTTCTTCTGTGATATCGTCAACGCTATCGCCAGAAGATTGTGCTTCATCACTTGGCGCATCAGCATCAAATAAAATATCAACAAACGGGTCTTCTTCGACTGCTTCTGGTTCGACAATTTCTTCTGCTGGCGCTTCGGCTACCGGTGCTTCATCTGCGCTTTCAGGCTGACTAAGTCTATGTAGTTCTGCCAGTAGCTGCGGGTCAGCAGGATCGGGCTGAGCGCGATTTTGAATGTGAGCAAACATTTCATTGATGGTATCAAGTGCCTGTAAAATCACATCCATTAATTCAGGAGTAACCCTGCGTTGGCCTTGTCGTAAAACATCGAAAATATTTTCTGCGCCGTGACATGCATCGACTAGCTCTGTCATAGACAAGAAGCCAGCGCCCCCTTTTACGGTATGAAACCCTCTAAATATCGCATTCAGTAAATCAGCATCTTCTGGATTATTTTCCAGTTCAACTAACTGTTCTGAGAGCAACTCTAAGATTTCACCGGCTTCGACTAAAAAGTCTTGTAAAATATCTTCATCGACATCAAAGCTCATGCATTTTTCTCCGATTAGAAGCCCAAACTAGACAGCAGATCGTCTACTTCATCTTGACCTGAAACCACATCTTCACGTGATTCAGCATTTATAATTGGACCTTCAGCTACTTGGTCTAATTCACCATCAGCAACCATTTGTTGTTCTTGTTGTATTGTCGTTTCAGGCGATTCATCATGTTCTACAGGTGTGCCAAACACAGTTAACATATGAATCAGGCTATCCTCGACTTCTCGGACAAGCTCGATTACGCGTCGAATAACTTGACCTGTGAGGTCCTGGTAACCCTGGGCCATGAGCACTTCTGTCATTAATGCATTTAATTTATCAGAATTTGTTTTTGCTTCGTCCATAAAGCCGTTTAGCTCATGACATAACACTTTAAACTCACCAACTTTAAGATCTCGCGACATTAATTTGTCCCATTTGGGCTTAATATTGTTGAGACCTGTTTGCAAGTTATCGGCAATAGGCAGCGATGCTTCAACGGCGTCCATCGTTGTATTCGCAGCTTGCTCTGTCATTTCCATAACATAATTGAGACGTTCTTTTGCGTCAGGGATAGACTCAGTTGTTAGCGCCGATAAAGTGGTATCAAGTTGAAAATTTTTCAATGAATCATGCAGTTGACGAGTTAGTTTGCCTACCTCACCAAATAATTCATCTTGCTCAATTGCCGTAACTTGCTTTAGCAGCTCTTGCGCTTGTTGTTGCTCATCGTTTTCAAGAAACGCAACTAGCTGCTTAGCTTGTTCTAAGGTAATTTGAGGCGCAGCACTTGCTGACATAAACCTCTCCTTCCCGTTAGCCTAAACGCTCAAAAACTTTATCAAGCTTTGTTTTAAGCGTTGCTGCTGTAAATGGTTTAACGATATAACCGTTTACACCTGCTTGCGCTGCAGCAATGATCTGCTCTTTTTTGGCTTCGGCAGTTACCATTAGTACCGGTATGTGTTTTAGACTGTCATCCGCGCGAATCGCGCGCAGCAAATCTATACCTTGCATACCTGGCATATTCCAATCCGTAACTACAAAGTCAAACTCTTGGTTTTGCAGCATTGGTAGCGCAGTGCTACCGTCGTCTGCTTCTTGCACGTTTGTGAAACCAAGATCTCTTAACAGGTTTTTAATGATTCTTCTCATCGTTGAAAAGTCGTCAACTACAAGAATTTTCATGTTTTTATCCAAAATATCCTCCAGTGAGGTATGCACCTAATTGTTTACTTACTACTTTTATTCTATATCCAGTCATGGACTTTTGCTTTAAGGCGCACCATGGCCTGACTATGTATTTGGCTCACTCTTGATTCACTCACTTCAAGAATTAGCCCAATTTCTTTTAAATTCATTTCATCATTGTAGTAAAGTGACAGCACTAACGCTTCTCTTTCTGGCAAAGTTTGTATTGCCTCTACTAACGCTTTATTAAATTTATCCTGTTGAATATCAACTAATGGATTTTGTTCTTTATTGCCGAGCCCTGCGTCGATGACATCTTCATCAACACCGAGATCTTCAATGCCGATAATTTTACCATTGCTTATATCCCTTAGAATATGATGGTACTCATCTAACGTAATATCAAGTTTTTCAGCTACTTCACTGTCTTTTGGTTCACGTCCGAGTGATGATTCTAGCTGATTGATGACCGCGGCGACTTCACGGGCGTTTTTATGTACTGAGCGAGGTACCCAATCTCCTTTACGCGTTTCATCAATTATTGCACCGCGAATACGAATACCCGCATAGGTTTCAAAGCTCGCACCTTTACTGCCATCAAAGTTCTTAGCAGCCTCGATTAATCCTATCATGCCTGCCTGAATGAGGTCTTCGACAATAACGCTCGCCGGCAGACGCGCTAAAATATGGTAGGCAATGCGTTTAACCAACGGCGTATGCTGTTCGACAAGTTGCGATAATTGATTTTGATTAGCATAGGCAGCGGTTCTTTTCATAGGCGTTCCTAATTACTAACCAGTTTCTCAATGAAAAACTCTAGGTGTCCTGACGGCTGATTTGGAATTGGCCAGCTCGCCGCTTTAGTTGCAAGTGCTTTGAACGCAATTGCTGCAGGCGATTTTGGAAATACGTCAACAATGGTTTTTTGTTTACGAATCGCTTTTCGAATATTTTCATCAAATGGAACTGTTGCGACTAGCTCAAGCGATACATCTAAAAAGCGGTCGGTTACTTTTGATAATTTTGCGAAAAGCTCTTGGCCTTCTTTTAAGCTGCGTACCATGTTCGCAACTATTTTAAATTTGTACACACCGTGCTCACGGCTTAACACTTTAATCAGTGCGTAAGCATCGGTTATTGATGTTGGTTCATCACACACAACAACAAGCACATCTTGTGAAGCGCGAGAAAAACTAAGCACCATATCTGAAATACCGGCCGCAGTGTCAACGACTAATACATCATAGTGTGAGTCTAATTCGCCAAAAGCGCGAATAAGGCCAGCGTGTTCAGATGGTGTTAATTCCACCATATTTTGAGAGCCAGATGTCGCAGGTACAATTTTCATACCATACGGCCCTTCAACTAAGATATCTTCGAGGTCACATTCACCTGAAAGCACGTGAGAAAGATTACGCTCTACACGCAAACCCAGCATTACATCACAGTTTGCTAAACCCAAATCGGCATCGAGTACCAGTACTTTTTGGCCTTGCTGAGCCATGGCGATTGCCATGTTTAGAGAGACATTGGTTTTACCAACTCCCCCTTTACCTCCAGTTACCGCAATTACTTTTACAGCCTTGTTGTTGTTTTTCATTTTCCGCAGGCCACTAGCTTGATCTAATTCTGGGTTAATCATACATTCCTACTGCTTGATGCGCCATGCTTGATGCACGTCTTGCTTGCGCGTTTGTTCGTTTTGCATACAACTGCTGAGCTTTGCTGACCAATTTTTCCGCATTTGCCACACGAATGTCCTCTGGTACACGCTGCCCATTGGTAAGATAGCCTATTGGCAGACGATTTTGAATGGCTACACTGATAATTTCACCTAAACTTAGACATTCATCAAGTTTTGTGAAGATACAACCACTTAACTGTACCTGTTTGAACTGTTTAATCGCCTCTTGCTGTACTTCAAGCTGTGCTGTTGAACTTAACACAAGGTAACTGCGAATATCTACTCGGCTATTGCGCATTAAGGTGTTGAGTTGTTCAGTCAAACGTATATCTCGTTGGCTCATTCCTGCTGTATCAATTAATACTAGACGCTTATTTCTTAAATGATAAAGAATTTCAGTGAGTTCTTCTGCATTTTTAACTTGCTTTACTGGGCAGCCAATAATACGACCATAAGTCGATAATTGCTCATATGCGCCAATACGATAAGTATCTGTTGTGATTAGTGCGATATTGTTGGCGCCAAATTTTTGTGCGCCAAGTGCAGCTAGCTTTGCAACTGTGGTAGTTTTACCTACACCAGTAGGACCAACTAGCGCATATACGCCACCACGACGCAAAATCTCATTATTTGCAGTGTATAGCTGTTTGCTCAGCATATTAAGTGTTTCTTGCCACGCTTGACGCGGTGCAACGTCATCTGGAATAAAACACGCAAGCTGGTCCGCTACTGCTTCACTGATACCCATACCTTTCAAACGGTCGAGTAAAAGAGCACGAGTTGGGTCACGGCGCGCCATATCTTCATTCATTAAGCCAGAAAGTTGGTGCTCAAGTAACTGTCTGATCGATGCCATTTCATCACGCATTGCTTGCATTTCATCAAGCGACTGAGCTTGGTTGCCATAACTGCTTTGTTGCTTTGGCTTAGCAAAGCTATCAAGGGCATCTTGCTGTGTCGATGTGAGTGAATCATCGTCATCAAACCAATTACGAGGCTGCTTTGGCTCAGGTGCTTTATCAAATTGAGGTGATTTTTTCGCTTGGCGCTCAAGTAATGCCGATAAACTATCTGCTACCGCTGCTTGTTTTTCAGGGGTCGCTGTTTGTGGTTTTGGCTTAACAAAATTATTACTAAAACGAGGCTTTTCTTCGCTTAACTTAGGCGCTGCAGGTGCAGCTTGCACTGACTTTTCATAATCAACAGCTGCCACAATTTCAACACCATCAGCCATGCGCTTATTTGACATGATAACTGCATCAGGACCTAGCTCATGCTTTACTTCATTCAACGCGCTGCGCATATCTTTAGCAAAAAAACGTTTAATTTTCATGTGACACCTCGTCTCTACTTATCACTGTTGACCGACTGAGCAAACAATTTTGATCTGCTTTTCTTCAGGTACTTCCTGATATGACATCACGCGCAAACCCGGTAGGCTGTGTTTCACAAATCGCGATAACACGCTGCGCAACATACCTGATGTCAACAGTATTGAAGGTTCACCCGCCATTTCCTGGTTTTGATGTGCATCGCCGAGAGAATTTTGTAGTCTTTCTGCGAGCCCTGGCTCAATGCCAGCACCTTCGTCACCTGCACTTTGAAGGGACTGATGCAACATCTGTTCCAACTCAGGCGCCAATGTTATGACAGGGATTTCTGGTGCATTGCCAGCAACGTCTTGAACGATTAATCGACGCAGTGAGATTCTAACTGCAGCCGTTAGTACGTCTGGGTCTTGGCTACGAGGGCCGTACTCAACGAGGGTTTGAACAATCGAACGCATATCGCGAATTGGCACACCTTCATTAAGTAAGTTTTGCAGTACTTTTACAATTGTAGTGAGCGGTAAAATATCAGGTACTAAGCCTTCAATTAAACGCGGATGCGACTTGGCTAGCATATCAAGTAAGTTTTGTACTTCTTCATGACCCAATAACAAGGCTGCGTTATTGTGTAATAACTGAGAAATATGTGTTGCAACCACAGTTGCAGCATCAACCACGGTATAACCAAGTGATTGTGCTTCATCTTTTTGTTCTGGTGCGATCCACACAGCATCTAAGCCAAATGCAGGGTCTTTGGTCGCAACCCCTTTTACTTCACCAAATACTTGGCCTGGGTTAATCGCCAATTCGTTATTGTGTTTTAATTCACCGTTACCACTAGAAACCCCCATTAATGTGATGCGGTATTCGTTCGGATCTAGCTCTAAATTGTCTCGAATATGAACCGGCGGTACTAAAAAGCCAAGCTCTTGAGATAACTTTTTACGCACCCCTTTAATGCGGCTCAGTAATTCACCACCTTGTGCTTGGTCGACAAGTGGAATTAAACGGTAACCAACCTCTAGGCCAATTACATCCACTTGCTGTACATCATCCCAACCCAACTCTTTTTGCTCAATTTGCGCTTGCTCTTGGCCGGGTGAACCGCCTTTTGCAACCTGTTTCGATTCTTCTTCTGCTTTTTTCGTTTTAATGCGCTGATTCACATAAGCCACACCGCCAATTAAAAAGCCTAACCCCAAGAACGCAACTTTCGGCATGCCTGGCACTAACCCCATTACAATCAAAATACCTGCTGCAATATAAAGGGCTTTATCATTGCCTAATTGGGCGTGAAATTGCTCGCCCATGTTTTGCGATTCATTTTGACGCGTTACCACAATCGCGGTACCGATAGATAAAAGTAGCGAAGGTAATTGAGCAACAAGGCCATCACCTATCGTAAGTAGCGTATATACTTCCATTGCACGACTAAACGGTAAATCATGCTGGATCATGCCAATAAATAAACCACCAATAATATTGATAACAAGAATGATAATACCGGCAATAGCATCCCCTTTTACAAACTTACTGGCACCATCCATTGAGCCGTAGAAGTCTGCTTCACGAGTTACTTCGGTGCGGCGCTCTCGCGCTTGTTCCGCGGTAATAAAGCCTGCATTTAAGTCTGCATCAATCGCCATTTGTTTACCTGGCATTGCATCTAAGGTGAAACGTGCAGACACTTCTGAAATACGGCCTGCACCTTTGGTAATTACCACAAAGTTAATAATAATTAGAATCAAAAATACAACTAAACCAACAGCATAGTTACCGCCGATCACAACTGAGCCAAATGCTTCAATTACCTTACCCGCTGCATCGCCACCTTCATGACCTTCAAGCAACACGACTCGGGTACTGGCTACATTCAGCGCAAGGCGTAAGATAGTGGCTATTAGCAAAACGGTTGGGAAAATACCGAAATCGAGAGGCTTCAAGGTATACAAGGTAATAAGTAGAACGACCAGCGATAACGCTATGTTAAAAGAGAACAGTATATCGAGTAAAAACGCAGGCATTGGCAACACAACCATACCGAGCGCAGCAAGCACAAGAATAGGTGTACCTATACCTTTCAGGTAATCCGATTTATTTGCGTTTAGTTGATTTAATGTGGCCTTGAAGTCCATACAGCAGCTATTCAATATATTGACACTGGTATAGCTAAAGCAAATACCGTTCCAACAAGAAAAGTAGCGATAACTTACTGTTTAGTATTTGAAATCTTCAGGTATTGGTAGCTCTTTAGCGAGTTTTTCTGGGCGTTTACCACGCCCTTTATTAAACTGTTTTAATTGGAAAACATAAGCAAGTACTTGTGCCACCGCAACGAACAACTGCTCCGGAATTTGCTGACCCACTTCACCGGTGTGGAACAATGAACGTGCCAATGCGGGCGATTCGACAATCGGTACGTCAAAGCGATCTGCTATTTTTCTAATTTGCAGCGCTATTTGGTCACCACCGATAGCAATAACCATAGGAGCGCCGGCTTTAGCGGTATCATATTTAAGTGCAACAGCGTAGTGAGTTGGGTTTGTAACTACCACATCGGCATCTGGCACATCTTGCATCATTCTGCGCTGCGACATTTCTCGCTGGGTACGACGAATACGGGCTTTGATTTGAGGATCACCTTCGCTGTTTTTGTATTCATCTTTAACCTCTTGCAAGGTCATTTTTAGCTGTTCGTTATGATTCCACTTTTGAAATGGTGCATCAATTGACGCTATAACGATTAGCGTCATCGCCAGGGCAAAAAACATCCACGCCAAGATCCACAATGCGTGTTCAATATTACCAGGCACAGCCTCTAAGCTCAGGGTAAGAATTTCGGGGAAATAGCCTTTGATTAAGTAAACAGCAACCGTTGCAATCAGGCCAAACTTTAATAATGCTTTAACTAATTCAATGCCCGCTTGTTTACCGAACATGCGGGCAAAGCCTTTGAGAGGTGACATTTTACTCACTTTAGGTGCAGCTGCTTGCCAACTAAAATTAAAACCACCTAAAAATGTATTGCCAATTACACCTGCAACCAATAAGCACAACACAAACATTGTCATGCCATACCAAAGTTCACTTGCAACTTCGCCCCACACCGAGAACATCTTGGTTGTGTCATAGACTTCATTACGATTCAGCGAAAGCAAACGCCCCATCACATTATATAAGCCTACAGCGATGTCTTTACCAAACAGTAAAAAGCTCACGGCAGCAGCAATCAAAACAAAGGTTGTGCCCGTTTCTTTTGAGCGCGCCACCTGTCCTTTTTTCGCTGCATCTTGCAGCTTTTTGGGGGTGGGTTCTTCGGTGCGTTCTTGATCTGAGCCTTCAGCCATATCCGTTCCTTACACCTGACAACCAACAAGATCGCACATTAATTCAACCATTTTTAGCCATTGAAATTCAAATTGCGCAGTAAAGTTAGTCATTGTCGCCCAAATAATTACAAGGCCTGCAAGCAATGTAAACGGGAAACCTATAGTAAAAATATTAAGTTGCGGCGCAGCACGAGTCATCACACCAAATGAGAAGTTAATAACTAGCATGGCAGTTAACGGCGCTAGCGATAACACTAAGGCTGTCACAAACATCCAACTGCCCCATAACGCCAGTTTTTGAAAGTTTGCAACAGGCCACCAGGTGCCATCAATCGGTAACGCAGTAAAGCTATGTATCAGCATTTGAATCATCATTAGATGACCGTCAAAAACCCAAAATAGTAAGGTTGCAAGAATTAAATAAAACTGACCGACCGCAGGCACACTTTGCCCATTTGCAGGGTCAACAATTGAAGCAAAACCAAGGCCTGTTTGCATTGCAAGTATTTGACCTGCAAGAATAAAGGTATTAAGCATCATTACTGACGCAAACCCCATGGCAACACCAATCAAGATCTGCTGCAGCACCACAATGACCATTTGAAAGCTGAATAGCTCGTTAAATTGACTAGGTGGTAAAATCGGCATTACTAGCAAGGTCACCAGTACCGATAACCCAACTTTTACGCGCGTCGGAACAGTTTTCACACCAATACCTACCATCACCATAAACATTGCCGCAATGCGTGATAACGGTAACAAAAAATCCGAAAGGTATTGTACTAATTGCGAAAATAAAATTTCCATAAAGGCCTATTTTAACCAGCAATTTGCGGAATAATCTCCACCATCTGACGGAAGTAATCAGTCAATTCTTGGGTGATCCAGTGAGCACCAAAAATAAGCGCAAGTAAGGTTACAATAAGACGCGGTAAAAAGCTTAAGGTCTGCTCGTTAATTGAAGTTGCAGCTTGGAAGATTGCAACAATTAGCCCCACAATTAAGCTTGGTACGATAATGGCTGCAACCAACTTAATAACCAGAAAAAGCGCATCGCTGAGTACTTCTACAAAAACTTCGGGTTGCATTTAGCCTCCTATTCGCGGGTATGTTATTGCCACAGTACTACGTACCTAACCCATAACTACGCGCGAGCGTGCCCATTACCAACGACCAGCCATCAACCAAAACAAACAGCATAATTTTAAATGGCAATGACACAATCATTGGCGATAGCATCATCATACCCATAGCCATCAACACACTGGCAACCACCAAATCAACAATCAGAAACGGAATAAAGAACATAAAACCAATAATAAACGCGGTTTGTAATTCACTGGTGATAAATGCAGGAATAACAACAATAAATGGCGTATCTTCTGGGGAGTCGAGTTGTTCGTAGCCGGCTATTTTGGCAAAGGTTTCTAAATCTGAAATACGTGTTTGCGAAAGCATAAATGCTTTAAGTGGCTCTTTTGCTTGGTCAAGCGCCTGTACCGACGTAAGCTCTTCTTTGAGATATGGCTGAATTGCGCGGTCATCAATTTGCTTGTAAATGGGCGCCATAATAAAAATGCTCATAAACAACGCCATACCCACCAAAAGCTGACTCGACGGCGTTTGCTGTAAACCAATTGCTTGGCGCAAAATAGCCAACACCACAATAATGCGGGTGAAAGATGTCATCATAATCACAGCAGCTGGAATAAAACTCAGCGCCGTCATCATAATTAAAACTTGGAGCGTAACCGAGTATTCCTGCGCACCATCCGCATTAGTTTTAACCGTTAGCGCCTGCAAAGCATCATTCGCCCATACCATCTCTGGCAATAACACTAACAACACAAATAGCACTACATTGAAACACGTCCGGTTCATATTTTATTTCTTATTTTTAGGATTCATAAAATGCGCCAATTGTTTGGCGAACTCAGGCATTTGCTGCTCAGCCAACGGCGTTTCTAATTGATATAAATAGTTTATAGAGCCTGAAGTTACACCGAGTACATGATGCTTGTTATCCATTTCCACCACCAGCAGACGTTCTTTACTGCCAATGTTGATGGAACGAATCACTTTAAACTCGTCACTGGGCGTCATTTGTGGGTTAAATCGCTTGATTAACACGGCAAGCAAAACAATGCAGCCAACCACAAGCAGCAGCGACATAATCATTGAAGCCAACTGTTGAAATCCAGCTGGCTCTGCCGCTAACAGATTAAACGGTACTATCAGTAACGTACTGAGTAAACCGATATTTTTTTTCATCGTAACTTTTTGATCCGCTCGATTTGACTGATCACATCTGTTAAGCGAATACCGAATTTATCGTTAACAACAACCACTTCACCGTGAGCAATTAAGGTACCATTTACGAGTACATCAAGTGGTTCACCCGCTACGCGGTCAAGTTCAACCACTGAGCCCTGGTTTAATTGCAGTAAGTTACGAATGCTAATTTTAGAACGACCCACTTCCATCGAAATGGTAACTGGAATATCTAAAATGGTATCGAGCTTACGCTTTTCTTCAGTCGTTAAATCGGCTTTCGAATCTTCAGACAGCTCTTCGAGTTCAGCAACTTCGGCATCACCACCGTCTTCGCCTTCTGCTTCGGCTAGGGCTGCAGCCCATTCGTCCATTGTATCTTGATCATCGCTCATACTAAATTTCTCTCAGTTAATTACCAGTCGAGGTCTACACCATCTGATAAATGTAAATCTTCTTCCAATTGCTCCAACTCAGCATCTGAGTCGAGCTTTTTCCCGCCCTTTGTAAATACATGTAGCTCTGATTTAACAGATTCAGGGCGTTTAATCTTTTCACTAATTTGCAGCGCAACGTTATCGCGAGAACGACCCATTTTGGCGCGGTAAGTCGGCAAGTCTTCAATGAATACCGTAATATGTTCTGGCATTTCTACCGGAATAATATCACCTTCTTTTAAGTCCATAATTTGTTGCAGACTTAAATCCACTTCAAGCATACGCGTGCTCAAATCAACTTCTACATCCATAATTTCATCGCGCAGTGCTTTAGACCAACGTAAATCGGTGTCTTCTGTATCTGACTGCACTCCGGCATCAAGTAATTCACGAATTGGCTCAAGCATTGAGTAAGGTAGCGCAATATGGAAATCCCCGCCGCCGCCATCCAGTTCAATATGAAACGAACTGATTACCACAACTTCTGTCGGGCTTACAATGTTGGCCATTGCTGGGTTCACTTCTGAATCAAGGTATTCAAAAGACACATCCATCACCGGTGCCCACGCTTCTTTATAATCTTCAAAAATGATTTTAAGTAGCATTTGCACAATACGGCGTTCGGTTGGTGTAAATTCACGCCCTTCAATTTTGGCATGGTAACGTCCATCACCACCAAAAAAGTTATCTACCAAAATAAACACTAAACGCGCTTCCATGGTAATAAGACCGGTGCCTTTTAACGGTCTAAAGCGCACCATATTTAAACTGGTTGGAACAAATAAAGTGTGAATGTATTCGCCAAATTTGATCATCTGCACGCCGTTAATCGACACTTCTGCAGTGCGGCGCATCATATTAAATAGGGATATACGCATGTGGCGAGCGAATCGTTCGTTAACGATTTCCAGCGTCGGCATACGGCCACGAACAATACGATCTTGAGAAGAGAAATCGTATTGCAGCGCGGACGAATCGCTATCACCGCCTTCGTCTATCTCTTCTTCATCAACATCATCGACGCCATGTAAGAGCGCGTCGATTTCGTCTTGAGATAATAAATCGCTCACCTAAACTCCTAATTATTGCATTACAAAGCCAGTAAACAACACGCGTTCTACGACTTTACTGTCTTCAATTTCTACCAGTGCATTTTGCACTTCGGTTAATGCGTTATAGCGCAGTGCTTCTTTTCCAGCTGTGGTGCTTAAATCATCTGCATTACTTGCTGAAAATACGCGTAATAAGGTATTTTCAATCAGTGGAATATGGCGTTTTGCGGTTTCTTCGTTAACATCGCCACGCACTAACAATTGCACTTTAATCTGTACCAAACGGTCTTTATTTGAACCCGGTACATTAAACACAAATGGTCTTGGCATACCGACGTACAACGCGCTGCCAATTTCAGCACTATTACCACTTGGTTTACCTTCGCCACCTTCGGCAGATGCGGTTTCCTCAGCAAGCGTTTCTGCAGGGGCACTGTCATCGCCACCTAAAAAGAAAAATGCGGCGCCGCCACCAGCGAGCAATACCACAACAGCAATAATGATAATCATCATTTTGCCGCCTTTTTTCTCTCCACCTTCTTCAATTTCAAGATCTTTTTCTTCTGCCATTGTGACGTTTCCGTAGCTGCTATTTATTATTTTATATAATAGTGCGTTTATTTCCGTTTAATAGCAATTAGTGTTATGCGTAAAAATCGATTCCATCTTGCTGTTTGCTGACAATTTGTTCACTTACATTACTAACAGGCTCGTGCTCACGCTCTGAGCTCGACGAATGACCCGACTGCTCGGCCATTTGCTGATCACCTTGCCCTTGTTCAGATACACTACTTTCACCTAAATTAATGCCCTGTTCGGCAAGCATTTCTTTTAGTCGCCCCATTGATTGTTCAAGTACATCTTTCGCTTGCTGACTTTGCACTACAAAGTTTATTTGTGCTTGTTCGGCATCAGAACGAATGCGAATTTGCATCGAACCTAATTCTGGTGGGTCTAATCTAATTTCGGCTTCTTTCAAGTTTAAGTTTAGTAGCATATTTGCTTTATTAAATAATGCTTTAGCTGCATCACTTTTGGCAATATTGACCGGTTGTTGCAATGCTTGCTCAGCACTAACTGTGGTTTTTTTTGTGTTTTGGATCATTTGTGCAGTTTGCATCGCTAAGTGCTGCTGGTTGATTTCGCTTACTTCAGCCTGCTGTAGTTGACTCGCTTGAATGTGCGAGACTAATTGCGATAGCACTGGTGTATTCGCATTTGTTTTTAAACTATTAAGCAATTTTGCAAAACTTTGCGGTTGCTCTGTGCTTGCCTCTGTCTCAAGATTTGGCTCATCCACCAGCTGAGTTGTATCAACCTTAACATTACTTTGTTTAGCGCTGCTGGTTTGCTCATTGCTCGCTTGTAATTTTTCCGCAGCTTGACTACTCAACGACACAACACTTGCAGGCGCTGGTTTTGTTGCCTGTTGATTAATTAGCTCTACGGTAGCTTTCTGTACGTCGAGATCAACGTTTTGCTCTTGTGCCACCGCTTTAGCAACCGCAGTCACATTATGTGGGACTTGTGTATCTGGACGTGTAATGGTTTGTTGTTTATTTGCCACAGCTACAGTCTCACCAAGAGGACGTGACGCTAACGTACTTTGCAATTGTGCTTGGTCGTTATCACTTTCCGTTACAAGGTCATCCGGTGTGGCATTTTGTTCAACCGCTTGTTGCGCGGTATTTGACTTAGCTGATTGTGCAGTAAGTACTGATTGCAAAGTGACAGGCTGCTCTTTTGCTTTTGACTCAGCTTTTGCAATTGCCACGTTTAACTTCTCCATAACTAAGCGGAGATCGTGTTTAGAAAGCCCCTGTGGTATTTCGCTTTCTTTATCGAGCTGTGTAAAAAATTGCTTAAGTGTTTCAAGGCCTTCTTTGTCTAATTTGGCAAATTCATTATCAAGCGACACTAAGTTTTGAGCGAGATTGACCTTAGTTGCACCGTCTTTCACCGAATCGCTTTCGGCGGCACTGTCACTATCGACCGACGCTTTTACACTTTGTGCTTGCTCTGTACTTTCACTGCCTTTCGAAATACTCACATCAAAAGACTTACTTTTAGTTAGTTGTTCAAGCAGTGAGGTAGCTGCATTACTATCGTTGCTTGTTGCTTTTTGTGTTTGTTCAGTTTGTGCTTGTTGAGTATCTGCCTGTTTAGTTTCTTCAACTGGCATTGATTTTACTGGGGTTGATTCAGAATCCCCTTTGCTAGTATTCGCACTATCATCGAGCTGTTTACATTCGGATGAGCGAGTCACTGACATATCATCTTGCGTATGCGACTCATCGATATTGGCAACGGCAGATTCAGTTTGTTCACCTTCATCAGTGACATTATCTGAATCGTCTATTTGCTTGGGTGTATCATTTTCGTCCGACAATTGACTATCATCACGACTATTTTGCTCTTCATCGGCGGATGCATGTTTGCCCTGCACTTCATTTTGCACAGATTCAAAAACAGCTAAAAAACCGCTTTTATTTTCGCTTTCACTCGTTGTTGCCGTGGAGTCTAATCCAACATTTGTAATGCTTAACTGCGAATTTATCGTTGCCATAACACACTTCTTCTTTAACTAAAGATTGCCGCTTTTAATGCCTTGCTAAAAATTAAGCAAAAATTAAGCCAGTGTTTTTCGATTTCGTACAAATATATTGGTAGCAAACTCGTCAAGCTGCTTTTGCTCTGCCTTTGCCAACGCAGCTTGCTGTTTATCTAATTTGCGCTGTTTGAGTTTTTGGATTGCTTCTAATTTTGCTTTTTGCGCTAACCACAGCGACTCACGCTGTTTTAACACCTTGTTTGCCGTATTAATCGCGTTTAGTTGTTGCTTTAACGCATCATCTAACTTACCGATAAATTGCTGAAACTGATTATAATAGCTACCGCCAACACCTTGCGCAGCACGACTTTGTAATTGAGCTAAATAGTCTGAGCGAAACGACTCGATACCCGTTAATTGACGCTGCAAATTAGCAAGGTGCTGCTGCGCACCAACAAAATCGAGACGCAGTTTTTCTTCTTTGTCAGATTCAAGCTTTATTAATAATGCTAGTTGGTCACGCGCCATTAGCCTTGTCCTAGAATACGAGCCAAGCTAGTTAACCCTTCATCATAAGGAATAACATCTGTCATGCCTTGTTGTAAGAAGTGGTTTATACCCGGCATCATTTCGATAGTTTTATCAAGCATAGGGTCGCTGCCTTTTTGATAAGCACCCAGCGTAATAAGATCTTTATTCTGTTGGTAAAGTGAGTAGATTTGTTTTAACACGCGCGCTTGCTGCAAATGTGCTTCGCTAATAACTTGCGGCATAACACGACTAATCGACTTTTCAATATCAATCGCGGGATAGTGCCCTGAATCGGCCAGTTCGCGGGATAATACTATGTGCCCATCAAGAATCGCACGGGCTGCATCAGCGATGGGGTCTTGCATATCATCCCCTTCGGATAACACGGTAAAAAACGCCGTAATGCTGCCTTGCCCTTCGCCACCATTACCCGCGCGTTCAACCAAGGCGGGAAGTTTTGCAAACACAGAAGGTGGGTAACCTTTAGTTGCAGGAGGTTCGCCTACCGCTAGCGCAATTTCGCGCTGCGCCATGGCATAACGAGTTACTGAATCCAGCAGCAACAGTACGTTTAACCCCTGATCACGAAAATATTCAGCAATCGTTACGGCGGTTTCACAGCCTTTTAAACGCATCAGCGGTGATGCATCCGCAGGAGCCGCGACTACCACTGAACGTGCTCGCCCTTCTGCGCCTAAGATTTCTTCAATAAATTCTTTAACTTCGCGACCACGCTCACCGACTAAACCAACCACAATCACATCGGCATTAGTACCTCGAGTCATCATGCCAAGTAATACTGATTTACCCACACCACTGCCCGCAAATAAGCCCATACGCTGGCCTTGACCTACGGTAAGTACAGAATTAATGGCACGAACACCGACGTCCATCGGTTGTTTAATCGGGCGTCTGGCTAATGGGTTAATCGGTTTTGCTGCGAATTTTAATTTAGCTTCTGCTTTTACAGGGCCAAGTCCATCAAGCGGTCGCCCTAATCCATCAACAACGCGACCTAACAGCCCCATACCCACAGGTAAACCCACATCTGATTGTTGAGGGATAACACGCGCCCCAGGTAATACACCCGAAATGGCATCGTTTGGCATCAAGTAGAGAGTCTCGCCGCTAAAGCCTACTACCTCAGCATCGACTAAGCCCTGCTGGGTTTCAATTTGACAACTGCTACCAACTGGTGCTTTTAGTCCTTCGGCTTCAAGCGTAAGCCCAACAACACGCTTTAAACTGCCGGCAACTGCTGGGCGGTGAGTTTTAATTTTTGATTGGTAACTAGCAAGACGCTGTGCAAGCCCTTGGCTCATAATTAACCGTCGTGTTTTTGACTATCGATACCTGCTTCTTGCAAAAAGCTCTCCAGTATTTCTTTAAGGCGCAATTCTACCGAGTAATCAATTGATGAATTGTCAGAATTGATATGGAGGCCACCTTTAGTAATACTCGGCTCAACAACTAGCTTCCAATTTCTATCGGCGAGTTGTCCGGCTGGGATGGCTTGTTGTACCAATTCAAAATCTTCTGGATTCAATAACACTTCAAGGGCACGGTGTTGACCTTTTAATGCATCAGTTGCCACTTTCATGGCGCTGAAAATAGCTTTTTCATTAATGCTAAGTTCGCCATGAACTACCGCTTTCGCCAGCTCAGATGCTAAAATCACAACTTGCTTTTCAACTTCGTCACTCACTTGCTCAAAGGGCGTGGCTATTTCATCTAACAGCTTGGTAAGTTGCGCGATTTTCTCTTCGACTTCAGGTTTTGCCAGCTCAAGTCCTTCTTCTTTACCTTGCTCTAAACCTTCTTCATAGCCTTTTTGCGCACCTTCTAACTTACCTTGTTCAAAACCTTCCTGATAGCCAGCTTCTTTGCCCTCAGCGTGTCCCTCTTGGTACGCCTCTTGTCGAATTTGTTCAATTTCTTGAATGCTTAGTGGCGTAAACTCTTCTTCTGGCTCGGGTTCTTGTTCGGCTTGTTTTTTCTGATAGAGCTCTTCTAGCGACTTGCCCATTGCCGTTGAGCGGCCTCTTAGATTGCGTCTTTCATCCTTAACATCCGGGATCGGCCAATTCTCAAGCAGCGTTTCTATCGCCTCAGCATTTTCGATTTTATGCCCTGAGCGGTACTTGCCTAATTTCATAAATTAGAGGAACTCCTCACCACCGCCGCCGCCAAGCATAATTTCGCCTGAATCAGCCAAGCGTCGTGCTATGCTCAGAATTTCTTTTTGTGCCGCTTCTACTTCACTAATGCGAACTGGACCCATTGCTTCAAGGTCATCAGCCATCATTTCAGCCGCACGTTTAGACATATTCTTAAGGATCTTATCTTTAAGCCCTTCGTCTGTGCCCTTAATTGCTTTCATTAGTACATCTTGCTGTACTTCACGTAGAATCGCCTGAATACCACGGTCATCGACGTCAATTAAGTTATCAAATACAAACATCAAGTCTTGAATTTGCTGCGACATTTCTTCGTCATGTTCACGAATTGAATCCATCAACTGCCCTTCAACATTGGTATCTAGGTAGTTCATAATATCTGCCGCTGCTTTTAAGCCACCCATTTTAGCAGCTTGCGCACCAGCCTGACCTGCAAATTGTTTTTCCATAATTTCATTCAATTCTTGCAGTGCGGCAGGTTGCACTTCTTCAAGATTGGCAATACGCATGGTTAAATCAAGACGCACTTTTTCAGGGAATTGATTAATAATTTCAGCAGATTGTTCTGGCTCTAAATAAGCCAAAACAATGGTTTGGATCTGCGGGTGCTCATTACGAATAATATTCGCTACTTGTTTTGAGTCCATCCATTTCAGTGAATCAAGCCCTTTCGCACCTGAGCCCATGATAATTTGGTCAATTAGGTTCGCTGCTTTTTCTTCACCGAGCGCTGCGGTAAGCGCTTTCTTGATAAAGTCTTCAGATTGGAAACCAATAGTACTAAAGCTTTGGATTTGGTCGATAAACAGCTTGTGTACTGCGGCAATTTTGTCTTGGCTTAAATCATCCAAGCCCGCCATCGCCATACCTACTTTTTGTACTTGCTTTGGTTCTAAGTGCTTTAAAATCTGTGCGGCATCTTCTTCAGATAAACTCAGTAATAAAATCGATGCTTTTTCTACACCATCAAGTTTATCTACGTCAAAGCCGCTACTTGTTGTTTGTTCTGCTACTTGCGTATCTTGATCAGTCATCTTCAGTTAACCACGCTTTAACTACTTGAGAAGAAAGTTCTGGCTCATTTGCCACTAATGCTCTTACTGCTTTCAGTAAGTCTTCATCACCATGTAAGTCTGGTAATTGTAACGTACCATCTGGGCTAAAGCCGACTGCCGATTCGTCAAATTCTTGACTTAGCATATCAATGGTATCATCACCTAAGTCTACACCTGCTGATAGGCTTGCGTCATCATAATCCTCTGTCGTGTCTTCTGGATTAATCAACTTGCGTAACATTGGACGCACTACTGCAAGAATAAGCACGATAATAACCAAGGCACCTAAAGCTAGTCTGATTACTTTGAAGAACCAAGGTTGCTCCCAAATTGGTAGCTCAATCGCTTCACTGAATTCTTCTTGTACAAACGGAATCGTCACGACTTCTAACGCATCGCCACGCTGCATATCAAAGCCGATGCCACCTTGCAATAAACGGCGAATGTTCGCTAATTCTTGCTGAGTACGCGGATCGCGTGTCGCTTCGCCACCTTCAGCTACACCGTTTGTGTAGTTCACCGCAACCGATACACTGATACGACGGATCACACCGGTTTGCTGACGCTTATGTGAAATGGTGGTATCGAGTTCATAATTACGGGTTGCTTCTTTACTGTTTCTACTTGGCAATGTGTTTTGTGCTGATTCATCGCCTGTTTGTTCTGGAATTTGCGAGTTAACTGGCGGTTGATTAGTTAACGCACCAGGAATGCCCACCGCAAGGCCACCAATGTTGGTGTCTTCACGTGTCATTTCACTGCGTACCGCAGGTAAGTCTGGGTTAAAACGCTTCTGCGTTTCTTCTATTGAACTGAAATCCATCACTAGATCGACCTGCGCAGTATAGTTACCTAAACCAACAACAGGGATCATAATTGAATCGATTTTTTCTAAGTATTCTTGTTCACGTTTACGTTCAATTTCATATTCTTTACGCGAACGCGCGGTAAGTGAGTTTTGTGAGCCCGAGTTAAGTAAGCGACCATTTTGGTCTGTTACCGTTACTCGGCTAGGCTCTAACCCTTGTACCGCAGAGGCGACCATATCTACAACAGAATCAACTTCTTCACCGTCAAGTGTACGACCGCGTCTTACCGTTAATACAACCGTTGCACTTGGCTTTTTCTCTCGGCGAGCAAAGACATTTTCTTTTGGAATCGCTAATAGAACTTTAGCGCGCGCTACTTTACTAAGCTCTTCAATAGTACGTGCAAGCTGCTGCTCACGTGAGTGCTTTAAACGCTCACGCTCTAGACGCTGACTCACGCCAAAGCCCATATCTTGCATTAAAATTTCGGTGCCCGATGAAGGTACTTGCTCAAGACCCTCTTTAGCCATCAACAACTTAATATTTTGATACGCTTCAACCGGTACTGAAACAACATTGCCATCGAGCTTGTATTCCACTTTTTGTGCGTCTAAGAATTCAAGCGTTTGGATCAGTTCATCCATTGGCATTTTGCCAAGAGGGCGCATATCAGGCTCTTTCGCCCAAATCATGATAAATACGGCAATTGCGACACAAATTGTTAGTGCGATAATGAGCGTGACTTGGCGCATTACATCAACACCACTTAAGCTGCCAAGAAACCCTGATTTTTGTTCTTGATTACCACCACCTACATCGCCGACACCTAAGTCGTTAGCATCTAGTGTTGATAAATCTGTTGATGTATTAGCCACAACCCTACTCCACTATTTCTTATACAGGCATGTTCATAATGTCTTTATAAGCTTCAATAAGCTTATTACGCACTTGAACGGTTGCTTCAAACGCCACCGAAGATTTTTGCGATGCGATCATTACTTCAGCCAGTGACACATTGCGGTCACCCATTTCTAACGCCGTTGCTTTCGCTTTAGAGTCTTGCTGTAAACCGTTAACCGTATCGAGCGCATCTTTTAATAGATTATTAAATTCAACCTGTGAGCTACCTTGAATAGATTCTATAGGCTGTTTCGGTTTAGAAAAGTTACTTGCTTCTACCGCAAGTGACTGCATTTCTTGATAAAGATTGTTTGGTGAAATGTTCATACTAACAAACCGTAAAAATTGACTTAATACGATTAATGCAAGCTTGATGCCAAAAATAAAACATTTAAAATCAAGAGTTTATAATGGCATTTTTTTGACTTTGATAAAGTTTAGACAGAAATAAAGCCTCCAGTCAGAGGCTCGATTTAAAAAGTAGGTGTATCTGTTGTGCTCAGTACAATGATTTTTTATGCAGGTAATTCAATTCCCATCTCACGCATTTTTGCAAGTTTATAACGTAGTGTTCGCGGGCTCATACCAAGACGCTCAGCAACGTCTTTACGCTTGCCATCACACGCGCGAAGCATATCTAAGATAATTGAGTTTTCTTTATCTTTAAGCTCTTGTTTATAACCCTGAGCATCATCTACTTGGGTTGATTGCACAGTTGCGACGTCTGGTGCTACTTGCTCAGGTTCTTCACAAGTCAGCTGTATCTTTGGCGACAGGCTTGTTGGTTGCATGCTTGCTACCGAGCCTAAGAAAATATCATCTGCGGTAATCATTTTATGGCTTTGCAAAATCAGTGCGCGCTGCACAACATTTTCAAGCTCGCGAACATTACCTGGCCAGTTGTAACTAAGTAATTTTTCTTTAGCTTGTGCGTCAAACTGCACCGGCATGTCATTATTATGACGCTGAATTAAATGCTCAGCCAACGGGACGATATCCCCTGGACGCTCAGCAAGTGGCAGCCACTCGAGCGGAAAAACATTAAGGCGATAATATAAATCTTCGCGAAAAACGCCTTGCGCCACCGCCTCTTTTAAGTCGCGGTTAGACGTTGCAAGCACACGTACATCTAAATTAATGGTCTTGCGAGAGCCAAGACGCTCCACTTCACGCTCTTGCAGTACACGCAGTAATTTCGCCTGTAGGCTCAAATCCATCTCAGTAATTTCATCGAGTAAAATAGTGCCACCTTGCGCTTGTTCAAACTTACCAGGACATGCTTGAATAGCGCCAGTAAACGCGCCTTTTTCATAGCCAAATAAAGTGGCTTCTAGCATATTTTCAGGAATCGCCGCACAGTTAATCGCAACAAAGTTCTGCTCTGCACGCGGTGAACTATCATGAATATAACGTGCCATCACTTCTTTACCTGAGCCACTTGGCCCAAGCACCATAACGGATGCATCAGATTTCGCCACTTTCTCTGCAAGTTGCATCAGCGCTTTACTAGCTGGGTCTTCAACAATTGGCCCATCTTTAATGGCTTCTTTTTCTGGTAAATAACGACTTACCATGTTTAATAACACTTCTGGTGCGAATGGTTTCGCCATGTAGTCAATGGCTCCTAAGCGCATCGCTTCAACCGCATCATCAATAGTCGCGTAAGCTGTCATCATTAACACAGGTAAATCAGGGTAGTTAAGCTTAATACTTTTAAGTAAATCGATACCTGACATAGTGCCCATTTGCACGTCACTGACCACCATTGAAATACCGCCTTCTTTAAGCTTAATAATTGCTTGTTCGGCACTGTCGGCTTCAACACAATTAATATCAGCCAATGCTAGGGTATCGACTAACGCTTCTCGTAAACCAGAATCATCTTCTACGACTAATACTTTTGCATCGTTCATAATCACTCCTAACATGCTGTTTTAGAGATAATCGGTAGGTACAAGTTAAACTCAGCCCCACCAAGCTCACTATTGCCTGCTTTTACAAACCCTTGATGGCTGTTAGCAACCGATTGAACCACGGCAAGACCTAACCCGGTACCGTGTGATTTAGTGGTGAAGAACGGCTCAAAGATCTGTTGGATAGCCGTTTCACTTAACCCCGTGCCGTTATCTTTCACCGAAATTTTGACGTGATCTGCGAATTTTTCAGACCGCGTTGCACTTAACTCAATTTTTCCACCTTGGCCACAAGCTTGCACCGCATTGTGCACTAAATTGCTAATTGCACTGCTCAGCGCAACTTTATTAGCGATAATTTCAATATCAGGCTCAGGCAATTTAAGGTCGAGAATGCATTGTTGGCGCATAATCATTGCTTCTGAAGCATGCGTTACATCCGTTAGCAAAGCTTGCATAGACACAGGTGCAAGTACTTGTTGCTCACCACTTTTGGCAAATAACAGCATATCGTTTACTTGGCTTTCTAAATCTTGCAAACGCGACATCAACTTTTCATGAAAATTGCTGCGCGCCGTTGGGTTTAATTTTTCTGACGACAGGTTAGCGGCATATAGCATTGCCGCTGATAACGGGGTTCTTACTTGGTGTGCTAAGGATGCAACCATTTTACCAAGCGCACTCAAACGCTGCATATGTGCAATACGTGACTGTAATTGGCGTGTTTGCGTAAGATCGGTCATTAAAATTAACTGACCTGGTTCAGGTGTGAGCGGTGAAATATCAAGTTTCACTAATCGACCATCACGAAGCGTTACCTCGTGACCATCACTACCATTGGGCGCAAAAGAACGCTGAATAATGGTAAACCAACGCTCGCCTTCTAACGGCTCTCCGAGTAAATCAATTGCGATTTGATTGGCCTTTGCTACCATGCCGTTACCATCAAGCACAATGACGCCCGCAGGCATGGTATCAACCAAATGACTAAGCCAACTTGCCTGTTTTCTTAATTCACTAAGTTCACCCACGTACTTTTCCTGCATCAAACACGGGTTGTATACCTCTTGAAATTGTTGGGGTATGATTTGAGCTAACGCCATAATTACACCAAATAATTTACTCTAACTAATCGGTGTAGATACACAAAACGTGCCAATTTTTATTTTCAATAAATACAACAAGTTAAATTAAAAAATAAGACGTCAATTATTTGTCTAGGGGATTTTTATGTGTTTTAGATGCGAGTGGTTAGATACCACTAAAGCTGATTATGTAGCCTATCACGATACCCAATGGGGCGTGCCTTTGTTTGATGATAATGCACTGTTTGAATTCCTCACACTAGAATCAGCGCAAGCTGGACTGAGTTGGTACACAGTATTAAAAAAACGCGATAACTACCGCAACGCGTTCGCCAACTTTGACCCAACTGTGGTTGCCCAATTTGATGAAGCAAAAGCGCTTGCCTTAATGGAAGATAAAGGCATTATTCGCAACCGCTTAAAAATTAATGCCGCAATTAACAATGCACAGTGCTTTTTAGCAATACAAAAAGAGTTTGGTAGCTTTGCTAACTATCAATGGCAATTTGTAAACAATAAACCGATTGTCAATAACATCAACAGTAAAGCTGATTACCAAGCCACCACTGCCGAGTCGCAAGCTTTTGCGAAAGACCTTAAAAAACGTGGCTTTAAGTTTTTAGGACCGACCACTGTGTATGCTCATATGCAGGCATGCGGCATGGTTAATGATCATCACAATCAATGCTTTCGCAAAGACGAAGTGATTGCACTTTACTCATCGCTTTTCTAATACCCTTTCAACTTAAACACCTCTATTAATAGTCAAAAGTGAACAATGAATTCACTTTTGAGCTATTCACATTCAAATGAAGCTCAATTAAAGTGTTTCTATCTATTTAAGGAAATGATTATGCTTCTCGATTCCAACACTAAATTCGGTACTATTAGTAAGCTACTTCACTGGCTTAGTGCACTTGTTATTTTTGCATTATTCGGCGTTGGATTTTGGATGGTTGATTTGAATTATTACAGTGAATGGTATCGCACAGCGCCCCATTGGCACAAAAGTATTGGCATTATATTGCTGGCATTCACGCTAGTGCGCATTGGTTGGAAAGTGATTACGGTATCACCTAAGCCCGTCTCTACCCATTCACCTAAAACTCGCGTTGCGACAAAACTAGGTCATACGGCCTTGTATGGGATTTTATTGATAATTTTGACCAGTGGTTATTTGATCTCAACCGCTGATGGTCGCGCAATTGCTGTTTTTGACTGGTTCGAAGTAGCAAGTTTAGGCGAGTTAATTGCAAATCAAGAAGATATTGCAGGCAGTATTCATCAATATGCCGCTTATAGCTTAATGGCAATTGTCGGTATTCATATATTAGCGGCGTTAAAGCATCACTTTTTTGATAAAGATGACACGTTACGCCGAATGATTAAGTAACCTCTGATTTGGCTAGTCAAAGCTCAGGTTGTATAAATTTAAAGGAAACAATTATGAAAAAAACACTTTTAGCAACAGCTCTTACGATGGCAAGCTTAACAATGCCAGCAATGGCTGCAGATTATGTGATTGACACCAAAGGCGCTCACGCATCAATTAATTTTAAAGTGAAGCACTTAGGCTACAGCTGGTTAACAGGCCGTTTTAATACCTTCTCAGGTGAGTTCAGCTACGATGAGAAACAACCTGAAGCAAGTAAAATTTCAGTTAATATTGATACCACCAGCGTTGACTCAAACCATGCAGAGCGCGACAAGCATTTGCGCGATAGCGACTTTTTAGATGTTAAAAAATTCTCTACAGCGACATTTAACAGCACAAAAGTGAAAGATTTAGGTGATGGTAAACTGGCGATTACCGGTCTTTTAACGCTACAAGGAATTGAGAAAGAAATTACTATCGATGTAGAAAAAATCGGTGAAGGTAAAGATCCTTGGGGCGGTTACCGCGCTGGTTTTGCAGGTACTACAGCGATTCAAATGAAAGACTTCGGCTATAAAATGGATTTTGGTCAAATCGATTTCGACCTTCACATTGAAGGCATCAAAAAGTAATACGCTGATCACAGCGCATTTAGGCAGCAATTAATGCTGCCTTTTTTATAGCCCGCCATAATCGCAACCCTTGTTTAACACTCAATTCCGAGTACACTAAGACATAACTTCCAACTCGCCGGCAAGGAATTTAAATGCCAGGTTTACCCGCTGCAAGAATTACTGATATGCATGTTTGCCCTATGGTGACAGGCGTAGTGCCCCATGTTGGCGGCCCGATATCTGGCCCTTCTGTGCCAAACGTGCTTATTGGCGGTTTACCCGCAGCCGTAGTTGGCGATATGGCGGTATGCGTAGGCCCACCAGATGTGATTGTGAAAGGCAGTACATCCGTTTTAATTAGCGGCCGCCCTGCGGCACGAATGGGTGATACAACAAGCCATGGCGGCAATATCGTATTAGGCATGCCAAACGTATTGATTGGTTAAAAAACGCGCTTTAAAGCGCGTTTTTTTTAAAATCCTAAATCAATATTTTGATATTCTTTTAACGGGAAGCCTTTCATATTTCCGTGTTTTCCTAACCACTCAACAAGGATCTTCATCCACTGGAAGCCCAATTTAAAATTCCAAATAGGGTTAAATAACGGCACATAATCCATTTGCACTAACTGCGCCCGTAAAGTACGCACATCTTGTTCGCTTTCCATTATCCAAATTCTGCCATCTGGAAAGTAAATAACCGCTTCGTAATCGACTTCGTCCACCATAGGTCTTCCTGCTTCATCGCTATGGTGAATTACCCAACCACCACTGCCTAGCTTCATACAACCTGCATTTACGCGCACCGCGATTTCTTCAATCAGCAGTGATAAGTTTCCGGTATGTGCACCTTCTTGGCGTCCATATTCTTGATACGTGCGAATAAACGTGTCACTGCCATCAACATCGCGCTGCCAAAAGCCATCTTTTTTACCGTTGGTGGCTGCCTGCACTACTTTGCGCTCTTCCTCTGAGAAAAACTTATTTTTCGGAAATACGCCCCACAGATCGTAATCTCCAGTTTGAACGCCCTTAAAATTAGATGGCGCCTTGGCACCAAAGCCAAGCGGGTTAGTTAAACCACATACTTGAATATAGTTTTGATCTGTTGCGACGGTAATACTGTGCTTTCGCGCCTCAGGACAATGTGCAACCAATTCGTTATCTTGCGCATAACACACAGCCCAATCACTATTAGTTGGACTATAAGCGCGCGACGTTTGGGCGATTTGGCTTACTTGAATAAGTACGAAGTTATGCTTTTTACCATCTTTTGACGCAGCAGTAATGGTGTACATATGATCATTAATACGCTGCTCTCGGTAAGCTTTACCCGCTCGTAACATCAGTGCCGGCAACGCCGCTTTGCGTTCAGAGCTAATGTAAAGTGGAATCGCCATTGCGCCATACTTGTTCATCGCTTCTGTTACTTTGCCGTCTTGCCAGCTCCTTGCCGTGCTATCTGTGCCCTTTTTACCAAGAGACGGATCAGCCAAAACAAACCCAGCCATAGGCCCCCAATCAGACGATTTCGCTTTAACATGATAGCCTTTAGTGGCATAGCCTTCACGGATAAGCTGAGTTGCATAAATGCCAACAGCGCGTGATGCAACCACAGTGTCGGTCTCTTTCGCTACATTGGCGAAAACAGTTGAGTGTTCTTGTGGTATACCTGCAAGTTGTTCCGCATTTTCAATTCCATTTTTCATTTGTTTGCCTTAGTAGTAGGTCATTATTGTTGTTATAAATATCATCACAGTTAGCAGTGGCCAGAACCAAATATTCGCGATACGTTTGTAAAATTTAGCATCTCCTCGCGACGTTACCGCTTTGTAGTATTGATGCGCAATTAGCATAAATGCCGACGCGAGCAAGTACAGCAAGAAATAGAATATCTCAAAATACACTACTTCATCTATTTGTAGGTGTTCACGAATACTATAGTGGGCAAGTAAAATAGTAAAAACCACAGCGGTTATATTGTTACGTAAATCACCATACGGAGTGTATGCCATACTCACAATACATGCATAAAGTAAACACACCATAACCATTACGGGTAATAAAGTTGTTACAAAAGGGCCTAAAAATTCACGCTCTAAATTAATACTGTAATTAAGCTCGGCACTCACATCTTGATTCGTAAACGTTTCAAGACCAAAATTTGTATTATAGTTTTGAAACGTGTACTTAAAGTAGCTTTGTACCAGTTTCCACTCTTCCATTACAATATCAGTTGCGACAGCAGGGTTATCCGCTTTACCTAGTTGCTCGTATGACTCTAAATCAGGCACAAGCACCACATTACTGCCTAAGTCAGATGCATTTAAGCGCAACACAATATTTTTATGATCAAACGGGTATTTTGAGTAATCAAATTGCTGACGCGTAACAATTGAAAAGTGCCAGCCAACTAGTAATGAACCATCACTCAGCTCTTTACGAAAATCTTCTTCAATTGATGACTCTATCGCTTCGTTAAAGCCAATTTTGGCGCTCAAAAATGCACGCTGCTTAGTCGTTAATTTCTGCCACACTTTACCCGTTAAATGAACATTGTTAGCGTTAACGAATTCTATCGATTCTATATAAACCCCTGTCGCAACATAGTTAGGCTCATCAACACGCATCTGTTGCATTCTGTTGCTATAGCTAGTTTCGAATGCTTCTCGCTGCGCCGTGGAGGTGACAATAACCGTATCAGCTGCCTCTATTGCATTGAAACTGCGTGCAAAATCTAACACCACTATACTGCTCAGCATGAGTACAATTGAAATAGAAACATTGTTCTGCGTCCAATTGATTTTGCGTCTGCGCGTCAAAAGCAGAATAATGAAAATTAAAGTAGCGGCATAACAGCTAATCGCAATTATATTAGTTTGGCGTCGAAAATCTTTGTCGATTTCAAACATGTCTGACGACATTCGTGTAATCAACAACCAGTTTGTATGTGGGATTAGCGTGCACGCTGCATAGTGTTCGTCATTATCGAGCGTTTCGCCATTAAAGAACAAGTAGTCGAGTTCGGGGTTAAAGCACTGTTCAATTTGCTTGAGGTATTTAAATTCTTCCGTGCTTGCAAGCGACGCTTTATTCTCAGATTCGCGCACATGGGCATAAACCGGGTGAGAAATTAGGTTCTGTTCTGTTGAGAATATAACGCCATAACCACCTAAACCTAATTTAAGCTTTCTCAAAGACGCTGTAAGGTAATCCAATGACACATCAGATGGAATAACACCTAGTGGGTATTCGCCATTGGCTTTTGCCGATTCAGATGCATAAAACGGCACTGAGTAGGTCGTCATTAATACATTATTTTGCGGCTCATAATAGGGTTCGGTCCAAATTGGTCCTTCTTTTAATGGCCTGTGATACCAACTAAATTCAATGTCGGGTTTATCGTAATCCAGTAAGTCAAACTTGCGCTCTACTCCAGTTAGGCGTTCATAATAAGGGCTGAAATAACGCGTATATTTATCATATTGATACGGGTGAAAAGTCACATTAAGGGAAAAAATATCCGGGTTATTTTTAAACTCATATTCAAGTAATTCAGGCGCGTAGCGCTTATCGTCAAGCTGGGTAATTTGCTTTTCAAACTCATCAACATGGAACATTGTCTCTGATAATTTTTCGCCGATTTTCTCGGCCGCATCTAACGTCTGCTGCTTAACCTGCGCTCTCACTTCAGCTTGAAAACGACTGTGTTTTTGATAAATGGCAAAGGTTGCAAAAAGTGCGCTCAATACACTAAACAAAAGACAAAATACTAAAAAAGGGGTTATTAGTCGGTTACCCATAGTTCTAGCAACCTTAACACCAGAAGTTGACGATATTTCCATTGAGATACTTTTTGTTAATCACATTTTGAAAGCAAATACTTGACACTACAATGGTGATGACACCGTTTGCACTTGTTTTAACCGCAAGTCAATACTTCGAATTTCTGCCTTTAATTTATTCTTCAGATAGGTCAACCCCTGTTTGATGTCTTCATTTGCTCGAGATACAAAGCCTTTTATTGAAGACCCTAAAATCTCACAAAAACGCTTAAACAGGTACACAATACCTGCAATCAAAACGCCTACTACGTTTACTAAAACAATAAGTGCAGCTAGCACAAACTTAATCAACTTAGTTAAGATTTTAACCAGATAACTCAGTGCTTTTTTGGCCCACGCAACCATTTTATCCATAAACTTTCTCAAATCTGACTTTGCCGCTGCCACTTTACGCTTAAGTTCAGTGTTGTCTTTTAATGGATCGTTGAAAGTAAAATCAACCTCTTCAACACTTTTCAGTCGCTTAACAAAGTTTGCCTTGGCCTTTAACAGCTCTATTTCTTTTGCATCTTGATCCGGTGACTTTGTTTTATCACTGTATTCTTTAATATTTTTTACCGTATTTTTAGTGTCCCAAATAGCTTTGCCCGTTTTGTAAGTCACTTGCGTCACTGAATTGAGGCTACTCCCAGTCTTGGTCACCATATCAAACGTATCTAGCCCAGCGCTGAAACCACCTGATGCAATTGAAATGGTATTCATTACAATCTGACCTGTTTTTGTTCGAGTGCTGAGCTTTCTGAAATCTAACTGTGTTAAATCTACTTGGGGGTTTTGCTTTTTAGCCTTAACGAAGCTGTGGATTAATGTGGCAAACGAAGACAACACATCAAACACTTTTATCCAGCGAAATACACATAAAATAATGGTTGCGCCAAAGGACGCTATTGTCGCTACAGTTGCGGTTACTGCTGACAAAATACCTGTTGTTAACTCTTGCGTATATTTGAGCAACTTAGCTCTGTTAGCCTTGCCACTAAAGCCCATGTCAAACGCACCTTGGTTCCGCGTTTCTTTATCAATTAACCCGATTACTTTATAGGTGTTATAAATATCTTTAAGCGGAGTCATCCAGCCGGAGCGATTAATAATAACCTGCTGTTCACGTGCGCGTTTAGCTATTGGCACCAACTGGTCCAACTTATCCATATCAAAGTTTTCTAAATTAGTGCCACCATTCATTACTTCTAACTGAGTTTTAGCAAAAATCAGCATTTGTTTTTTCATGATAAGACCAATCTCTCGAAAATCTTCTTTTAGTGCTTGAAGCATTTGCCAAATCAGTTTTTCAACATCGTCTTTGGTATTCTCTTTTGGTAAAGGGTGATGAATGAGTTGTCCATAGGCGACATCTTTAAAATAGTCAGTGAGCTTGCCATAGTCAGCAACTGCCTTTTGACCTTTATAGGTTTGTAAAAAGCACTGAATTTTACTGTTGTATGGGCCTTGTACTGTATCAAACAGCAAACGCACATCTTTTTCACTTAATTTACTTTGACGGTGCTGAATAATAAGTTGTTTGGTTTGTTGCCACTGAAAACAAAAACTCTCCCACTGATTGTCACTGAGGTAGAACAACCACTCAAAGTTATCCAAACTGTCCATGGATTTCTTTTTAAACTCTTCAATGCTGCCGACTTCTTTAGTAAGTTTATCGATAGCTTTCAGAAATGAGCGGTTTTTGTTTGAACGAAACGAGTTGATCCGTTTCATAATTTCATCTAGTCGACGCAGCTTATTGTAATTGGTGGTATCTACTACATGTAAAACTTTACCAACCTTTCTAGCTGCCAGGTTCAGAGCGCGAGATAGAGACATATAATTTTTTATTATTAAGCTTTTTAATTAATTGAATATAAACCCAAACGGCAGAATGTCTAGCCCAATGAGCTATTTGATATCAACTACAATCCAGTGTTAACAGGAAATGCAGATAGATTACCCTTTACCACAAACGAGTTACCCATCAATACGTCATAATGATGGCGATTAACGAGGTCATTTTGTTTGTATTTTGTTTGTTGTGCTAAACCTAAAAACAGTGTCTTAAGCTGTTGAGGATTAGTTGATTTTATACGCTGTATTGCATCTATTTTACCAAACCAGCCGTTGGTCAATTTAGTATAGGATTTACTTTGCATTTTGGCATATTCTACCTCTTTAGCCAGAATAATCTGATAGCAACCTAGCAATTGTTCTTTAGTCAGTGCAGCAAAACTATTTGCCTTAAACTGACATCCCCAACTAGTAAGTGTTTTATACGCAAAGTCTCTCGTAACGTAACCCGGATTACTCAACATGGTATTTTTAATAGGCTGCTGTTGACCATCCTCTGCCGCGTTGCCTACCAATGTGCCATGTCTGCCCGGCATAAATGTTGTGTAGTATTTTGTTTTCTTATGTAATTCAGGCATACGCGCTTTAAATCCTGTAGAGCGTTCATCTTCAGCAAAGACCCCAACAAAATGCGCAACATTGCCGCCGAGTTTTTTGTAGTCTTTAAATGGGTTTACCCCCCCTGGTACAGGGTCAAGTGCAAAAACATTTACCTTAATATTTTTTGCCAGCGAATGTTTGTTTAGTAAATTGGCAAACTCAAAACAACTTACACCACCTCGGCTCCATCCAATCAAATTTAATTGCGTAATCGGTGCATTTTTTCGAGCCGTTTGAATACGTGTAACCAATGCTCTCATATGTGCTTGTAGATCATCACTCAGCTCAACGGCTTGCTGTAACCACTTATCATAAGCAGGAGTAGTACTTTTCGTAAGCACACCAAAGCCACCATGGGAATATTTAGCGGGTTTGCTGTCAATTAGTAGTTTTTGTGCTCGCTTTCGCGTTTCGCAATTTCCTTGTGAAAATGGAAAACCCAATACAACGGCTAAAGCGTGCTGCATATTACTGGCTATCCCTGAACCAAAAATAGGCGCCAAAGCGCCACCATAGTAGCTTTTGCTGAACTTGATAAATTCGGTCTCATTTCCACTGCCAACACCATCTACAATCATATAATCTTTATACTCAATGCCTGCTGCGTGTTGGGCCAAAGAACTAACAAGCTCCCCTTGGTGGAAGATATTTTTCTTGTTGTAATCTCTCGCATTTGACGAGGTACCACAAAAAAACAGTGTGAATGTACTCATAGTTACCCTCTTAATCGCGAATCAGACACTTATTCAACTTGAACAATCTTTTTTTCCACCAAGGATAATAATATCGCTGCATTAATAGCGTGACCAACCATATTATCCGGTGGCATCACAACCGGTAGTTCAGGCGCGACAATCGAGCCAGTGCCTGACCAAAATACAGCATAGCCTAACCATCCAGCCGCGGTATCCAACCCTACTCGTTCAGCTAACTGCTGAGCTCGAATTCGCATGGTTTCATTAGGTGAACTCAACCAGTTTGCAACACACTCTAAAATAGCGGCATTTTCAGCGGCGATCCGGTCATTGTTAGATAAAACACTTAGTCCCCAGCGTATTGCTGTCATTACCGGTAAACCGTGCGCAATTAATTGAATTGCATCATGTGGTAAGTCATTCTCAACAAGCTGTGAGACTGCCATATTAGGCTGCCAATCTGGATTGGGGTGTAATAGCGCTTTAGCATTATCTGACGCTTGGTATTTAGCCAATATCACACTGACTTTAGGTTGTTTTAGTTCACTAACAATTGCATCGGTAATTATATTCATTGTGATTATTTAATTTATTTTAACCAGTGCACCGGTAATTTCTGCCATCGCAGCACCACTGAGTTTTGCCATTGCTGTTGATGTTACCTGCGCCCCTGCGGTGCCCTCTAGCTTAGCAATTGCAGTCGATTTAACATTTGCTCCCGCGGTACCTTCAAGGTTCGCTTGTGCCGTCGCTTTTATATCAACATTTGCGTTAGCACTAATTTTAGTTGAAGCATTACTTGATGTAGTAAAATTCATTGCAGAAATTTTAGTATCTTGGCTCGATTTAAGCTCAATGCTCGACGCGTCTATTTTAACCCCTGAGCTGCTAATCGTAATTTTGTTACTACCCACTTTTAGCTCAATTTGAGTATCGCCTTCCAAGGTTATTTTGTCGGCTTTTAACGTGTAATTATTTTTTACCGTAACCGTTTGAGAATCTTCAATAGATGTGGTTTGCGTCTTTTTGATGGTAACTGAATCTTCAGCGTTTACTAAGGTTGTTGCGTTATTCGCCACTGTAATAGCGAAGTCTTTACCCGAAGTAAGTGATAACTTCTCCTCACCCTTTTTATCATCAAAACAAATTTCATGTGCAGTATCATCTGCCAGCCCTGTTTTAATGGTCGATTGCGTCGCATCTTTTTGGGCATAAGGTGGCTGGGTGTTTCCGTTATAAACACTGCCAATCACAATCGGCTGATCAATATCGCCATTGATAAAGTCAACTAACACTTCATCACCAATGCGCGGAATAAACTGCATACCGGCATTTACACCTGCCGTTTGCTGCATGACCCTTAGGTAACAACTGGTCGATTTTGAATCGCTCACATCCCATAAAAAATGCACTTTGATACGACCATCTTTATCTTGGTTAATTTCACCTTTGCTATCAAATGAACCACTGTCAGCAACCACGATGGCATTTGTTATGCCGGTGTTTCTGGGTTTTGCAGGGTATTTCGGTGTAATCGGTAATTTAGGTGAGCGACATGTAACACGGCATTGGTAACTAGTACTGAGGTTACTTTGTGATACTTCAATATCATGATGACATGCCAGCACATTGTAGTCGCCTTGCCATTGTGTATTGGGGTGATTTTTCACTGACAGACTGGTACCTACAGTGACAATATTTGCATCCGTTAGCATCACAATATTTTGCGATTCACTTTGCTGAGAGTCGCTTAATTGCTTCACCAAGGTAGTGCTGTCACTGTAATCCCCTTTGTCAGACGATAATGAAAAGTGCTCTAACTTTTTATTCGTAAAGGTTGCAATAGATGTTGATGAAACCTGTGCAGAACCTGACTCGGTTTTTGCCTTATCGTAATTGTAACCCGATAACGAAATGCTTTTTGCAATTAGCTTTTGCTCAGGTTCAAACTTGCTCATGAGTAAGTTTGATGCAGACTTAGTTAAGGTATGGTCAAACTTCGCAAGGCTATTTGCAGAAAAAGGGGCGCTTGCGTTTTGTACCACTAACGTGTGCTTTCCCTCGTCTTGGGTAAAGTAAAAAATAACCCCCGCTTCAGCCATAATACGAGTAACAAACTGATAATCCGTTTCGTTAAATTGCGTACAGTACTCGTTTTTTGTTGATGGCATAGCGCCAAATTTATACGCACCTTTAAAACCCGCATTATCAAAAATGTCGGATAAAATGTCTTTAACTGTTTGCGCTTGATAAATGCGATAGGTACGACAAAATTGCAGCAGTGAAAGCCAGCTAGATAAACTAACCTCAAAGCTTCGTATAGATTCAGCGTTGGCTTCGAGTTCGCGAACCTCGGTAACATAACCATTGTATTGCAACAGCGTATTTGGACGTCCCGCCACATCTTGATACCAAGTGATCGATAGCGACTTGCCAAGTTGCTCAAATACGTCTTCACCATCAGTGATAATATTCGTTGTGATGGAAAAACTAGTGTTTAAAACATCATTAACCTTGCAGCTACTGAGTCTATACTCTTTGCCTTGCTCGGTTTTAGCAACAAGGTAACTGGTTTCGCCTGCAATATACGTATCCATAACTTTCTCTTATTTCACGCTATTTATTTTAATAACGTTGCGGGTATAGTGAGCTCTGTAAAAAACAGTGGATTTAAGATACTGCTATTATCATCAATACCTTTTATCGCGATCGCAACACCTTGTTTATTTTTAAAATTAATGCTTAGCAATTCACTATTAGTGCTAGTTTGATGCTCACTGATAAAGCGGTAAATGCCCCAGCTTCCCTGGTAATTCAGTTGCTGCTTTTGATTGTTTAAATCTGTCAACGTGATTGTTAAATTTGACTCAGTAAACTCTTTAGGCCAGCTAAATGTTTTCGGGATTTCAGGGCCATGAGTATAGTGCAATGAGCGCTCACCCGATTGTAGTGTAAATGCACTGAGCTCTGGCGACATATTTCTCGCCGACACGGTAACAGCTACTTGAAGGTCATTATTACGGCCGTACAAACGTTTTTGTAACGCAATATACTGACTCATAAACTGCTCTACTTCGCTATTGAGCGTTATTACAGTATCTTTATCAAAAATAGCGAGCTGTTTTTGATTACCAACGTTTAAGAAGTGACTCAATATGCTATCGTTAAAATTATTTACCGAACTGCCTGGGGCGAAATAACTTCTCAGCGCTGTCAGCGATAAATCTGTGCCATCTTTATTGAACGGGTAAAACGGTGATATCGTGCTGTTGTATGGCTGTATTACGCTGTCTCGCCAAGTTTGTTGCAAATAAGCCGATACTTTTTCTTCAATATGATTTGCTGATTGTACAAGTACGAGGTCGATTAAATCAGCCACAACAGGCTCTGAATAATTGCCAAGCCACAGCCCTGAAAAGGCATCAAAACGGTTTTCAGTTTGTAATTGTTTAAAGTAAGTTAAGCCCGGTACTACATCGTTATCTGCTTTTGCTAACCACTTTTTCAACTCAGTAAACTCTTTAACAAGCAACTGGTATTCATTACTAATATCTTCACGCTTTGCGATGATCAGCGTGTTTTGTGAAAACGCGTGAGCCACCTTTTCACTAATTTCATTGTGTTCCTCAGCCTTTGCAATCGCTAATTGCTGCTCTTTATTTAATAAACGATTCGCCGAGCTCGCTAATTTGTCGAGTTTTTTTGCTTTTGCGGCTAATTTTTTCGGCGCTTTCGATGCGCTTTGCGGATCTTCAAACGTCGGCACTTCGACAGGTGGAATATTAATATAACTGCGCAGCGTGCTGTACAACTGCACTAATGGGGAAGTTTGTTTTTCGGTTAACGCATTTAACATTGGCTTTAATGTTAAGCCATCAACAAGTGTTATTTGCTGATAGTACTGCCGCCAAAAGCTAATGTAATCATTAATAAACTGGTACTTTAAGTAAGTACCAATACGGGTAAGCTCACGTTGCGATGGCGATGACTTGAATAAGCCATGATTGTCTTTCACCAACTGTTGCATAAACGCCGACTCAGGAATAAATGACAGCTGTTGCAACGCTGCAGGTGTAAACAATTGAGGCACTAAGAAGCTTGCATCATCACCGTTTAACTGAAACAGCTGCGTCTGCGTTGCCTCATCACCAAATAAAGATGTTCTAATATCAATTAAACGGGAAAATTCAGGCAATCGCTTTATATATTCATACATCAATTGATTCGTGTCTTGCATTGCAAGCTGACTATCAACAATCGCTAATAATTTGTCATTGGTGTCGATCTTTTCATAACCCAGTTGATAATAATCTTCTATTAGTGCAACAAAATTCTGAGTTTGTACCTCATCCAAAATACCACCCTGCTTTAATGACTGCGCAACATAATTCGCAACAACTTGTTTATTTGAACCACTAGCAAAAGACTCATAAACATCTTTAATATTAATGACTTTTAAATAGTCTTCGAGCTCTAGATAAACAAATAACTCTTCTTCAAGGTACTTTAATAAGGTCGGTTGCAATGCCAGACTTAATTGCTTTTGATAAAGCTCTGTATAGTGACGCTCGCGCTCAATTGAAGCCAGCACTGGTAATGCAAACCACGGCTGATTATGTTGCTCGGTATCAAACTTTGCGTAGGCTAGTCGTAACACTGTAAGTGGCTCGATAATAGATTCAGGGTCGTTGATATCGAACTGGGTATTATCAAGCTCTGTACGATACTGCTGATGAACGTCACCAAATTCTTGATGTAGCGTTTCGTTGTAAATATATGCCTGCCAACCAATCCAAGCTGCCACAGAAAATATCGTTAAGCCTACCGAAAACATGCCAACTTGCTTTACAAAGTGCTTAACAACGCGACGTTTATTTGTTGGCGCTGAATTCGACAGTGGTAATACTTGCGCCGCAAAGGTTTTAGTTAATTCTGCGCGCGGTTTTAAATTTGCGTCTCGTACAACCGGTAGCATCGTTTGATTTACTTCAATCAAGGTGTGCGCTGTGGCTAAATTGACCCGATACTCACTTGATTCAGACTCAACCAAATGAAAACTTGTTAACGTAAATGGCGATTCCAAGCCATTAAAGTCGAGCAAATCTTCGATAAAGCCTTCAACAGAAAGTTTTACATATTGGAGTTGCATTGAACCTAATAGCTGTTTGCGCTTGAATTCGTCATCTAGCTGCAGTGAAACTTGATGAATATTGTTAATAAACAACTTTTTAAACAGCTCATCACAGGCATGCGATAAGGAGTGTTGCACACCCGTTGTTTGATCGGCCAAATAGAAAGATAAGTCATCAATGTCCGTTTGCTGGTGCAGACTTTCAGCTAAGCCGTCCAGTTTGTTAACGCCACACAAAAACAAATGCAATGGCACTTGAATGCCGTTACGAATATAAATTGATTCAAGTTGGGCTTTAACATCACTTAAAAAGTCTTGCTTGGTTTTCTGTGAACGTTGAATCAGACTAAACGCATCCGTTAGCAATAACACGCCATTTAATGCTTGTTTAGGTCTAACAAAATTAAGCCATGCAAAAAAGTTTTCACGGGTTACGTTGTCTTTAGCTGTTACATGCCAAATTAGTGCCCCTTTAACATGATAAAGTGCAATATCAGGGGGCATATAAGACAATTTAACACGGTTAAACTGGGCAAAACTTTCACCCACACTTTCTTCAGACACAACTAAATACCAGGCTGTTTGATATAAATTGGCATTCAGTTTTAATTTTTTTTGTGCGCCGCGAATAAGACGCGAGTATTGCTTAAATTGATTACGTTTGTGTACACCGCGCAGTAAAGCTTGGTTGATAGTTGGCAGTGTAATAATCAAAACACCTACTAGGGCAATTGCAATACATGCCCAGTACAAGGTGTTTGAGTAATGAAAAATAGCATTAAGTATCGCCAGCACTATACCAATTATAATAAGTATTGCGCCGCTATATAGACGCACTAATGAACGGCTCACTGGTACTCCTTAATAAAAGGTGACACGCGACATAAACTTGAAAAATATGCGCTCACTTTTTTAGCCGAGGTGAAGCCGTCGGCAATAAAGCCTACTCGATGGCGCGCACCGTCATCTTCGATCACGGTTTGATAGTCTTCATTGCCGCACTTTTGTTGCAAAGCAAGCGCGCGTGAGCGCTCATAAAATGCACCAAGTTGCACAAAATATTGAGTTGCTGTATCAACTTGGGAGTCAGGCTGTATTTCAGGTGCGAGTGTAATTGGCGCGGTTGTCACGACTGGCTTTTGGTTATTTTCTTTAACGGTAAATTGCGCATTTTCAATTGAGATTGGTTTATGTTTTAACTGTTGCAAATGGGCAAAGGTATTTTTGGCCATTTCATCATATTCATGATGTTGGCTTTGATATATTTTGCCGACATAAACATTGTAAGAGATCAATCCAGCGAGCATTAAGAACACAATAAAAATAACAAAAGACGTAGCAGAAACGCCTTTAAATAAGCCATAACTAATATGAGATTTTCGCTCAACGTTTGCTAATGGCGAAACCGTGTTTTGTTCTTTAAATGCGCCTAGTTCAGTAATTGCAAAATTTACATCAGCAATAATTTTATTAAGCTCTGCTTGCTGCTGGTTATTAAACTTGCCCTTAAAGCCGAGCTGTAACAACAAATAGCAAATTTTAATAAGCTCAATATGCTTTTTTGGAAACTCCATTAGCTGCTTGAGTAAACTAAAAAAGGTTTCGCCGCTGTTACGAATACCAAACAATTGACTCACAAGCGTGTTATTTTGCCATTGAGTTGTATCTAATTTACATTCATAGCTGATGCGCTCATCAAAAAACGCAGCCCAAACAAAACACAGTTTATCAAGCAGTGCTGGCGCTATATTTTCATCGCGGCCACGGCGCTTTAGCGCTTTAAGTTCCGTTACCAACTTATCGCGCAAGTTATCAAGCGAATTTACTTCATCGAGTGACGCAACCGCATCAATCATCGGCAAAAACGGTAAACTCAAACGCAATAACGCTTCACCTTGCCATTCAATTTCATTGAACAGATCTTTAAGTGCAGTATTTTTTTCATCAACTAATGAAAACTGGTTAACGGTATAACTGGCTATTTGCATACTAGTTAATTAAAAATAATTTAACGTCTTCAACATAAATACGCGCATCAATATGTAATGCGAGCATCTCCTTGTTATCAAGCACTTTTTGCCACAGCACATCATTTAAATCAATTTGGAAATAGCTGGTGTTGGCACGCTCTTTTAACTCAGGTGGCGGAAATGGCAATGCAGTAACGTTTACCCCTTGCGTTGCATTTTTTATGCATTCAACAATGGATTTATTGCCCGCCAGTTTGAAACCGGTTTCAAATACTTCTTTGGCAATATTGGCCTCAGAAGATACCGCAATAATCACCCGTTGTGCTTGCCTCACTTCTACTTGCTTAATCTTTGCCAATAGCATGCGTCTGCTATCAAATAGCGATTTATCCCATAAATACTCAATTACATTTTGCTGTTGATTGATTGAAAGCTTGTCTTTTATTCGTGATATCACACTATGAAATTGGTGATACAAGTTTTCAAATGTCAGCGGTGTCCACGATGTGCGCGGTTCAAAATCAGCGCTCAGTAATGCCGATTCGAATTGCTTTAATTCATAAAAAAAACGTCCCAGCTTGTAGTGCTGTGTACGCTGTGTCGCTTCAAGCCATGGCAACCAGTGATAGATCAAAGAAAGAAGTTGTTGCTCTTTAAACAACACACTACCCGTTTGCGTTTCAATCGTTGCGTTTAAACGTGCAAGTAGCTGATTCGCTTTTGCATTCGCTAAGGTCTCAAGCTCTTTAATTCGTTCAAGCAAAATATCCGCGGCTCCTAAGCTAAGACAGTCAGGAATAAACGCGCGGTCAATCACCACTTCTCCGTTACCATTAACCTCTAACACTTTGCCAACGGCTAATTTAACGAAGCCATCTAAGTTATCTTCTTCGAGTTGCAAGGTGATATTAAGTGACGCATGTTCAACTTCAAGCTCAGCTTGTTCACTTGAGGTGAAATCAAACACTTTAGAGAAATGTGTTCGATAGCGAGATGTTGCAAGCTGATTGTTAAAGCTATCATTGCCAACCAACATAATTGGTACGGTTAAATAAACCATTTGGTCAACCGTACCTTCAGGGATATGCAAAGCAATCTCGCTTTCTAAATTGAAGTATTGACCATCTGGTAAAATGCCTTCGCATGCTTGAATTGAAAACTGCCCAAGATTAAGCAAACCTTCATTTATTTTTAAACGGGTTAAACCACAATGTGGCGTCAACTCTCCGGTTTTCAGCCTGCTATAATTCTGTATTACGCCTTCTAAATGCGCATCCATCTGTTGAAAGTGCTGAGGATACAAAAAGGTGCCATCGCGCCAAACGATTTTATTATTCATTATGCTGCTCCCCAGCTAAATAGACTATCCCACCAACTTGGTTGTGGTACCACATTAAAGGTCACTGTACTGCCTTGAATTCCCAACCAAACAACCGTGTCTTTCGATAAATCCTCTGGCAATGTAATCAAGGCTTTTGCTGCACTTTTTTGATAGTCTGTAAATTCAACTAATACAGCTAAATGGCGCACACCTGGCAACAATTCTATGGTCTTAAACTCTGAGGTTTGCGGCATCACAGGATACCACCTTTGACGCTCTATCAGCTGCTCAGCCAACACTGATTTATCGTCATTAAATAGCGTAATAAAGTCGCTTTGCATAAAGCGATCTGACTTTTCAAGCTGATACAAGCGAACCGCCACTGGATTGGCGGTATTATTTGACCAATTAAGTTTTTCATTGGTCTCCAGTTTTAGCTGAATAGGCAGAGAAAAACGCTTCAATAAATCGTTGCTCGAGCAACCAAATAAACTAGCGATTATTATTAATATAATTATTTTTGCATGCATTCTATTAATAGCGCTTTAAACTGACGTTTAAAATGCCCTTCATTTTGTTTTCGCTGATAATAATTCTTGTATGCGACCCACTGTTTGTTGTTCCAGCGTGATGGCGGTCCAACCATCTCTTCAATCATCTCAGGATCAAACTCTTTAATAAACTGCTCAACAACATCATCCAACATCATAAGCAATTGTTTTTGCTGAATCCATGGATTTTGTGACACTTCTAAAAGTTTATCTAACTTCTTTTCAACCGTATGAGAATAAGCTCCTTGTTGGCTTGATACATCAACTTCCTGATAAGCATGATAATCAACGAACTCATCCTCTTTTGATTGATGCTCAGCCACTTGATCAAGTTCACTTTCAAGATCGGCAAAGATATTACTGGCATCAAATTCAACATTCGAAACCGTGTCATAAAAATCACTCGTGGCATTATTCGCCTTGTCTGAATCGTTGATTGATTCAGTTTGCATATCCGTGTCGGCCGAAAATAATAGGGTGTAACCATTAACCGCTATCACATCACCGTCACTTAAAGTAACAGACGAATTGGCAATTTGTGCTCGTTGGTTAACCGCAACCCCTTCAACTTTAGTCAGCAGTTTAAAACGACCAGTTGTCACATCAGGCGAAACTCGAAAGTAAATAGCGCCCGCGTCTTGGTTTGCATCAACTGCGGGTAAAATTAAATCACATTCAATTGATCCACCTAACGCCACGCCTGCCTCGGTGACAGTTGCCATGCGAGATAATAAGCGAACGTCTTCGGGGCACTCTGTCACTTGTAACATTGCCGAATTCATGAGTTAGTTCCCCGTATCCTGCACCAGGCAATTAGACGCTGCAGTATTAAATGATTGTAAAAACGTCGGATGCTCATTTAAAAAAGCCTTAGAAAACAATACACCAAGCGCTATATTCCCATAGTGCTGACGCGAAAAGCGAGTACTTTGCAAATTATGCTTTGATAATTCATAACTAAATTCTTGTTCATCCAGCAATATCGCGTCTACTTCATGGCTCACTAACAATTGCACCAACTCTCCGGCATCACGCGGCTTTTTCTGTACGTTATATGCTTGGCGTTTTAAGGTTAACCATTCGTCTGAGCCAAAATCAGCAGCCACTTTATATTTTTGATAAAGCGGGTTAGTTGTCGCGACATTAATTTTAGGGCCTGTAAAATACCAATAAAGGTGCTTTTGTGCCAACGGGATAGAAAGCTCACCAAATTCACTTCGCCTTTCGCTGTTAGCCACAGCAAAAATAGCATCAAGTTGGCCAGTACGCAGTCGTAACTCAACGTCAACCCAATCACTAAACTCTGCTTTAAACGGCGTTTCCATGCGATTAAAAGCACACTTTACTTGGCGAATGACATCACCATAAACTTTACCGTTCTCAACATAATGATATGGGTAAACTTGGTGCGTCGCTAAACGCACCCGTTCAATCGCCAAACTGTTAGCTGTAACGAATAAGCTCGATACAAGCAGCACAGAAGAAAATGCTCGATACCACATTAAATGTTATTCAACCTTCAGTTCAAAATCGGTCGCATCGGCAACGCCCGTAATCGTTACGCAGGTTACTGCATCACCATTACTAATTCGTTCGATGCATTTTTCTGCTAATAGCGGCATTAAATTACGGTTAACGATTTGCTCAATCGCGCGCCCACCGATAGTTGGCTCATTACCTTTGAGCACTACATAATCGATAAACGACTGATCATAATCCAATGATGCACCATAGGTTTCTGACAGCTTTTGTGAAATTCGTTTTAACGCAATGCCCGCTATTTGTGCTAATTCATCAGTGTTGAGTGGGTAATATGGAATAATATTACAGCGACCAAGAAACGCTGGCTTAAAGTACTCTTGCAGTGCCGGACGCACGTTATCAACCAGCTCGATTAAATCGGGACGCGTGTCCTGTGCATCACAATAGTCCACTATCGCGCTATCAGCCGCATTTGAAGTCATAATAATCAGCGTATTACGGAAGTCGATATTACGTCCTTCACTATCTTGAATGCAGCCTTTGTCAAAGATTTGGTAGAAAATATCATGCACACTTGGGTGGGCTTTTTCCATTTCATCAAGTAGTAGCACACAATATGGATTACGACGAATTGCCTCTGTTAGCACTCCGCCTTTACCATAACCAACATAGCCAGCCGGAGAGCCGAGCAACATAGATACCTTGTGCGCTTCTTTAAATTCGGTCATGTTAATAACCGTCATATCTTGTTCGCCACCAAACAGTTGGTCGGCTAACGTAAGCGCCGTTTCAGACTTACCTACACCACTTGGTCCACACATTAAAAACACACCAACCGGTTTGCGTTTATCTGTTAAACCTGCGCGCGACACACGAATGCTTTTCGCCAACTCATGCATTGCATGTTTTTGACCAATAATTCGTTGATGCAACGACGCTTCAAGTGTCAATAATTTCGCTACTTCATCTTTTAGTAAATTCCCAATAGGAATCCCTGTCCACGCACCAATTACCTCGGCAATGGTTTGTTCATCCACAATAGCATGAACCATTGGCGCTTCACCTTGCAGTGCTTTTAACTTGTCTAACGATGCTAAGAAGTCGCCTTGCTGTTCACCGCTTTGAATTGCACTAAGTTGATCGACTAATTCTTTTTCTTTTTGCCACTGCTGGTTAATCGCTTCAAGTTCAGACTCAAGTTGTGCTTTTTTTGCTTGCTTTTCAGCGATGCTGACAGCTTGGTTACCGAGCATCTCGTTTTCTTTACTAAGCGATACAAGTTCATTTTCAAGGTAGCGAATTGACTGCTCAACCTTCTCTAATTTTGCTGGCTTGGCACTTTGCGTTAATGCGATACGCGCACATGACGTGTCTAAAATACTAATCGCTTTATCAGGCAGCTTACGACTTGGCAAATAACGTATTGATAAGTTCACCGCGGCTTCCAATGCTGCCTCGGTAATAAACACTTTGTGGTGCTTTTTGAGAGATTCAGCGACGCCTCGCAGCATTTGTAATGCATCGTCTTCATTTGGCTCATCAACTTTTACAACTTGGAAACGACGTGTAAGCGCAGGGTCTTTTTCAAAGTACTTTTTATATTCTTCCCATGTGGTCGCTGCAAGCGTTCTAAACTCGCCTCGTGCAAGAGCTGGTTTTAGTAGGTTCGCCGCATCATTTTGCCCTTCTGCACCACCAGCACCAATTAAAGTATGTGCTTCATCAATAAATACCACAATCGGTACATCGGCATTTTTAACTTCGTTAATGACATCTTTTAAACGATTTTCAAATTCGCCTTTAACGCTGGCACCCGCTTGTAATAGACCTAAATCTAATGAATGAATTTGTACGCCAGATAAAACGGGAGGAACTTCATCATTCGCAATTTTTTGCGCGAGCCCTTCTACAACAGCGGTTTTACCTACTCCAGGTTCACCGACAAAAATTGGGTTATTTTGGCGTTTTCGACATAGAATATCGATTGCTAATCGCACCTCGTCAGCACGCCCCGAAACCACATCTAATTCACCATTTTTAGCCGCTTGGGTTAGGTTGACCGTATATTTTTCAAGTGCCCCATTGGCAATTGGTGCTGCAGGCGTCGCACCTTGGCTTGTGGCGCTTTTCGCCGCGCCAATTACAAGTGACTTTATATATTCTTTTAAGCTTTCAATCGAAACATTATTAAGCGCCTCAAAGTGATGGCGGTTCAATGAAAGCGGATCGGTTTGTAGCATTGCAAGTAACAGATGCAACCCCACTACTGCATTATGCGAAAATTCGACCGAGGCAATTAACCACGCTGATTTAATTAATTCGATAACATCAGGACTAATTGTAGGTTGCCCCGAATGTGTTTTATCTAAACGTGCTAGCGCCTTTTCTAGTTCAGCTTGAAAAGCAGGTAAATCAACTTTTTGTGATTCAAGGAATTGCAGTAACTTAGCGTCACGCCCTTGCAACAAAGAAACCAACCAATGCTCTACTTCAATTGCACCAACTTGCGACTTCATCGCATCTGCTGCTGCATATTCCAACGCATTTTTTAGGTTATTGTCCAAAAAGGAAATGAGCTTTGAAATTGATATTTGTGACATAAAAATCCTTTTAGCTCGACAGAGCCCTTACGGTTCGTTTATTTGTTCCATGCAGTGTGGCTAAGTTTGAGTTAATACCTAACACCAGCGCATGCTGTTTATTCTTGGTAAGTGCTAAACACGATTTATCTGGACCAGTATATTCAGCCTCAACATTAACTACAACTTCGTGATTAACATAATACTTACAAATTGATTTGATTGATTGTAAAACGTCCATTGCAGCGCTATTTTGCTGTTCAATTTGACTAAAAAATGCAGAGTCGTCTATTTTCACTACCACATTTAGCGTTCGACCCAATTGCACAAACGTTTCTCCTACAATAGCGCCATGACCTAGCTGACACCCCCCTAAACGACTGCGCGCCGTTTGCGGGATGGGCTTTTTTTCTAGCTGATTAAGCGCAATGGTAAATTGAAACGGAAAATAATACGCCAAAAGCAACTTTAAATTGTTCAGTGAATGACTCTCACCACGCACAACCAAAGTTGCCGGCAACATATTTAATTCTTCGTAATGGGCGGTAAGCGCTTCAAAATAACTCTGTTTCAACGCATTTTGCTGTTGTTTATCACCGCACTTTTCGGCGCGGTAAACAATTGAGTTATATGAATCAAGCTTCACTGACTGACGCACCATCGCATCATCAAAAATAGCAATAAAGCGTAAATAAGCGCGATTAGATTTTAAGTATGCTTCTTTTAACCAATCTAAAATAAAATGAGGTAAGCCGCCATTAATGCCGAACAAGGTTGCTTGATGCGAACGCACAACCAAGTGTTGGTCGGGTAATTGGGTGAACTTAATGTACTTATCGTGATATTGATTAGAAAACAAATCTTGTTTATAGCTAATTTTTTTAACACCGAGTACTCGCGCTAAGCGATTGAAATGAAGCACCGACTTTACTTTATAAAGTGCCTTTTGCTTTAGCTGCATACGCGAACCCCTAGCTGCGCATCAAACGTTTTAACCGGCCAATTGAAGCTAGTGTACGATACCGATAACTGGCAACAACGGTCAAATGCAGTCTGTGCTAAGAAGAAGTCATTAAGCAATGCAATAAATAAGGAATAGTCCGCATTGAGCTCAGAGTTATCCAAGGTCAATTCAATTTTCATACCTGGTACAAACACCATTCGCCCTTCCAGTAAAAACGGGGCATTAATCTTTTTAGCGGCAACGTTGTAGATGACGTTTAGCTCATGGTGCGTGGCATTTGAGTTAATGAATAAGCGCAAAAACCCTTTGAGGCTTTCTTTGGCATTATCCGCCGTTAATAACTGCGACATATTAAACGACAATAACTTGAGCATATTCCAATAATTCTGTTCATCGGTAGTTGCTTGCGTTGGCTGTATTGCTACACCGCCAACGTTAAACTCACCTGCAAGCGCCTCTTCTGTATTGACAACAATTTGGTTACCAACATGCACTTTGTTTGCTAAATGTGCATCAAAGCAGGTTACCTCTGCGTAGGCATTAAAACCATTAGGTAACTCACTGCTAGAGTGATTAATTGGAAATATTAGATGCTGAACTTCCTGCCCTGATAAGGCTTTAATATTTCGACCGCGGCCAAGTTTTGTTGTTTGTGACCAATACAATTGCTGATTAAAGTCGATCGCTTGTTTGCCCAGAATCGGTGGAATTTCTACCGCACCTTCAGTATCAACGCGCAGTACCCGATCAATTGAGTACACTTGAATATTCGACTGACTTGCATCCGCAATCACAGGGTACGAAAGCTCTTGATAATTAACACGGATTGGCTCAGATGTTTGATGAAACAAGTTACTAAACAGGGTTTTGTTTATTTTTACTTCTAGTTTTTTCTCATCTAATAGGGCTGCGCCTAGCTCGTTTAAATAGAAATCGAGATACACGCGTTGACCTGCTTCAACCGCAATATGATGAGGGTTGCGCAAAATAAAAAAGTGGCGCTTATCAGGAATAGAAAAATACTCTTTGAGCTTAAAGTAAACGGGCACTTCATTGCTAGCAATTGGCGATACAATAAAATCATCATCAATCACCAGCGGCTTAAAGTTATCTCGGCCAATCGATACCGACTGCGCTTGTTCATCAACCGTGATTGCAACGTCTATTAAAGCCTGATTAATAACATCAGCAACATTACGACCTATCGACTCATTACTAAAATGAAGTTGCAACGGCTGCGCCAACACTTGGCGCATATCAACTTCAAGACTAATTGGATCGAGCGCAACACGAAGACAAAAAAGCGCGTGCTTGGTGTCTAGGTTACTTGGAATCGCATGCTCAAAAGGCGTTTGCTCTAATTTAAAGAAATCAATTTTAATTGGGCTAAAAGTGATGGGTAATGAATTACATAAGGTAACCTGAGTGTTGTCATCCCCTTTATTAATGACTTCCAACTCAACTTCAATCTTTTTATCGAGAAATACAGGCTTGTTAAAATCATCTGGATTTGGATTAAAGTGTGCTTTCACGACTGTTGGCAAAGGTTTAAACAGATTAGGTGAAACAATTTGCGCAAATTCTTCAATATGGCGAGTGCGCAGCGAATCGATTTGAATTGCATTTTTTGCCGATACCCAGGCAAAGCTATCAACTAAACGTGTAACGTTCGGATCTTCTTGCCCTTTGTCGTTGAGGTTAATGTGTTCAGCTTCACGTCTAAAACGCTTACGAAACCCCTCCAAGCCACTTCTAATGCTCGCAAGTTCATCTTCAAAGTGTTTTAACATGCGATTAATCATAATTTGTGTCGTTCTCTATCATGACAGTCATTTTTGTCAGATTTATATCTGTATCAAACTGGAGCAATTCTTTTTTACCATTTATTAGTAGCATTGCAGATACTTCAAATTTGAGCGTATTAGTTAACTTGGCTTTTTGCGAGTCATCAACATAGCTCACTTTTATATCTTGCAGGCGTGGTTCAAACTGCATAATTTTATTTTTTATTCTTAGTGCAATTTGCTCACCTGAATTTAGGCGACTAAACAATGCCATATCTTCTATACCGAAACACAAGTTTGAGTCATCACTCAAACTGCCATCGCCTTGGTGTAAACTCGCTGCTTCGGTTTTTAAAATCAAGCCAATGTTGTGATGAATAGACAACACAATTTCATCCATTGAGTTAGTGCCAATTTCATCCTGTTCCAAATAAAACGCGCTAAAAAATGACATTTATTCAACCGCCGTCGATAAACTAACTAAACTTGCAACGCGGTCGTATTGGTACTGTGGCATTAAATCAATTTGGCAACTGTAACGCTTAAGGCTGCCAGGTTCTTCATCCACCGTTACTTTCGCCGATCGTAACGGCATACCAGCTAAGGTCACCTCATCATTAACGATCGAGTTAGAGCAATACTGCTCTAACCAATGGCTGATGCGGTTCTCACAGTCATGGGGTTCCATAGCTGCGCCAATCATTTGTCTTAATTGCAGTTTAATATAATGGGCAATTCTGCTGATCATTAATGTTGTTTGAATCAAAAAGCGATTTTCACCGTCTTGCTCTAATTTAACCGAACTGTTCGATTGGAAAAAATAGCGATTATTTAGAGGGTTGTAAAAAATCGGAATTAACCCTAATTGGGATAAAAACGCAGCACTAGAAGCCGACAAATGAATTTTAAAGCGTGGTTCTAAATTAGCTTTTAAACCATAGTTTTTAATTGCACTGCCACCTAGCGAGTCTAGCTTGCGCGACTTTAAAAAACCAAACCAGCGCACACGATTAAACTCAATAATTACGTTTTTTAAAAACGTGGTCGCAGCATTGCCCCATTTAAACGCTTCGGTTTCGTCTTCATTAAAGACAAAACCAGCGGGGTAATATTCGTAACTTTCCCGAATCGCTACTTTATTAAATACCAAGCCGAGAAAATGGCTATTTGGGCTTTCTCTTAAGCGATGCCACGTATCAAAGTCGTGATCCGTCAGTACACGTTTTACTTTTTCTACATCAGCCAAATACTGTTCACCTTGAGCGCCTAAAAAACCATCGTCAGCATCGAGTAGAATTGGACATAAACTCTTTTCACCTAACGCAGCAAGCAACTCTAAGGTATATAAATCATCAAACTCGTTATCGTAATCAAAGTCTAATGTTAAATTGTGATCGATAACCACTAAGCCATATGGCTCACCACCTAAGGTATTAAACTCTTTATTCGCGATTAAATTAAACAGACGTGAGTGCGATACCGAAGTAGAAATATTTAAATCTTGCGATATTTCTCGCCAAGAAATATTAAGAATGCGAACTTTTATCGCTTTATAGTTAACAGGTAAACTGGTTAGCTCCTGTAAATTAAGCCATCGAGCTTCTAAAGCTTGGAACTTTTTGTCAGACATCACTTTAGATAATTGAGCACTGATAAGTTGGTCAATTTCAGCAATCAAATTGTACGCTAACGCTTTTGATTGTTCTAATGAAGCTGTCTGATCGCTCAGATTCACACAGTATTCCTTGTTTTTATTATTTTTAAATCAAAAGCGAGGTGCTAAAACAGCACCTCGCATAGCGGCAACTAACCTAAATAAGTTGCCCTGATGTGGCATTAGCCCGGTAGGCTTGCAACCATACGTACAGACGTTGTTAACTCTTCCATCTGTAACCACGGTCTTAAATGCGCTACCGCCGAGTATGAACCTGGGCGACCCGGCTGTTCGATAACTGAGATTTGCGCTTCCGCTAGTGGCGTTTTCGCACGTTCTTCGTTACCCATTGCTCCAGAGTTGGTATACATCGCAATCCATTCACTCATTTGCTTTTGAATGTCGCTTGCTTCCATATTTGAACCAATGTTGTCACGGCCCATTACTTTTAAATAATGTGCAATGCGGCTACTTGCCATAATGTACGGTAAACGTGCTGAAATAGCTGCGTTTGCCGTTGCATCTGGGTCTGTGTATTCTTTTGGCTTCTGAGTCGTTTGACCACCTAAGAACACGGCATAGTCAGAGTTTTTATAATGAACAAGTGGTAAGAAACCTAAATCACTTAGCTCTTTCTCGCGCTCATCCGTAAGGTTTACTTCTGTCGGACATTGCTGGGTGATATCACCTGAGTCAGTCAAGTAAGTTAAGTTAGGTAACGCTTCTACTTTACCGCCATTATCCATACCACGAATAGCAGTACACCAACCAAACGCTTCGAATGCGTTATTCATGTTCAACGCCATATCGTATGCAGCATTTGACCAAACAATCTCATCGTTGCTTGCTGGTTTTGGATTACCTGCGTTATCGTTTGCAAGCTCTTCAAAGTTAAATGACTTAATCTTTTTACCTTTAAAGCCGTACGGTAAACGAGCCATAGTACGAGGCAGTGTTAACGCAACATAACGTGCATCATCACTTTCACGGAATGAATTCCATGACGCATAACTTGGCGAATCAAAAGCAGGTGCAATTGGCTTGCCTTCACTAAACGTTGAGAAGCTGCTTAGTTCGAACATTTCTGGCGATGCTGCAGCAATAAATGGCGCATGACTTGCCGCTGCCACTTCACCCATATAGCGCAGTAAAGCAACATCTTCATCAGATTGAGAAAATTCATAGTCACCTAATAGTAAACCATAAGGTTCACCACCCGCTGTACCATATTCGTGTTGATAAAGTGAGTTAAATAGTGGGCTACGGTCAACTGCTGGTGCATCTTCAAACTGCTCTAACAACTCATCTTTTGAGATGTTAAGTAGTTTTACTTTTTGTGATGTGCCTAATGCGCTGTTGCGGATCAGTTTCTGTAAACCTAACCAAGAACCTTCTAACTGTTGAAAGTTATCTTTTTGCATAATCTGTGACAGTTGCTCTGACATTTTTTTGTCAATCGCCGCTACCGCATTTGCAATTGTATCGGTAAGGTTTTTATCCCATGTAACTGTGCCTGACATCGCTTCTTGCGTAAGCGACGTTAATAGCTCTTTGGTTCTGTCTGGTGCTGTTTGGCTTGTTGCGCTAATTGCTCTGTCTAAAAATGACAGGCTTTCACCTTCGGCAGCTGATCCTTGTTGTAACTCTTCAGACATTATTCTTCTCCCTTCACACCAAGTTCTTCTGATAATGAGCTAAGCGAATCAGCGCTTTGCAGAATGTCTTTTAACAGCTTTTCAAAATCGCGCGAACGGTCTGCTTTACTCAATAATTCATTTAGTTGATTGCGCGTTTCAAGTAATTTCTTAAGCGGTTCGATGCGCTGAACTAACGCATCCGGCTCAAAGTCTTTCATTGATTCGAACTCAAGATTTACTTCAAACTGGCTATCATCATTTTCAATTACGTTATCAACTTTCAGCGATAACTCAGGCTTGATGCGGCCAAGAACTTCGTCAAAGTTATCTTGATCAACTTGAATAAATTCACGATCTTCTACTTCTTTCGGATCTTCTTTGTCACCTGAAAAGTTACCTAATACGGCTGAAACAAAAGGAAGTTCTTTCTTCTCTGTTGCGCCATTAGTTTCCACATCGTAAGTGATACTTACACGGTTTTTACTAACACGCTTATGTTGCGAATTAAGTGCCATTTTTAATTACCTTATTTTAAGTCTGCCGCAGAAGTTAACTGGTTACCAGTTGCGTCGTACTTAACAGAAGCTGCTTTTTCTAACTTACCGCCTTCATCTTCTACGAAGAAGATTTGCTCAATTTTAGTATATGTTAGCGAGAATGATTCACTTGGCTGGCTGCCATCGCTACCTGAAATACTAAAGTTAGCCATACGTGCTTCTTCTAGTGAGATAACAAAGTAAGGAACAATGCCTTTACCATCGCGAGATGGTTTAGTCATTACAAGCTCAACAGTTTTACCATCTGCACCTGGTTGGAATAAATAAGTTAAAAGGTATGGTGTCGCACCATCGTATCCTTTAGAAATACTAATTTCGCCTAGCGCTACCATGCCGTTATCTTGGTTATTTGCGTTGCCGATATCAACCGACACACCACGCATAGCACCCCAAGAAAGGCTATCTACTGCAAACCAACCTTTTTTGCTATTTAAATCAGCTACAGTTGCAGCGCCCTTGATGCTATCGTTACCATCGATTCTCATGAAGATTGATGCCATCTTACATTCTCCTTAAATATTTATTATTTTGCCCTACTAAATGTAGATGCAATCTTTACTAATTTTTACCATAAAGGGCCTGAACTCGACGTTGTGTCAGTTTCAGGTTCCTTTGTTTGATTTGGTTCAGCTTGAACAACTGGCTGACTTACTGCTATTTCAGATGCTTGCTCAACTTCTTCTACTTCAGCAATTGGTGCTGTAATAGCTATATCGTCATTGAGCAATTCGCCTAAATCGTTATCTACCCCTGTTAGCTTGCGGATTTCAGCAAGTTCTGGGGATTCTTTTTTGATCAACTCGCCAAGCAATTCTGAAAACGACATATTGCCCCAGCGAATCGCGCGAGCAATAAGGTACGGAATAGGACTATGGGGTTCTGTTTTTTTGAAAAAGACCGCAATGCGATTAAGATCTTCAAGTGCATTTTCGCGTGTATACGCTTGAGTAGCAGCAACAGGTGTACTTGCCACACTTGGTGTAGCCTGTACCACTTGCGTAGTTGCTGGTGTTGTTGACTCAACCGCACTATTTTCAGTATTCACGGTTTGAGGTTGAACCGCTTCACTTGGTTGTTCGTCTTGTTTATCAACATCTGGGAAAAAGTACAGATACATTAATTTGATCTGTTTTAAGTTGTCGCGAATAAAACGAAAACCCAACAAAGAATGGCCAAATTTATTGCGATAACCATTAATAAATAAGTCGATATCACCGATTTTCTTATCGAGCTCAATAATGCGGCTGAACTGTTCTGTTAACAGCTTTTTATTCGCCTGCAACTTAGTGATAAAGGTCCCTTTAACTTGTTCAAGTGAACCTGATTTTTGATCCGATAAGTAATCGCTGTAAGTATAATCATCGATTAATGGGAAACGCATAAGTGGAACATTAAGTAAGCCAGAGCTTGGGCTATCACCGGTTAATTGCTCAAGTGCACGAGTCTGATTCTCACAGTGTTTTGCCGCGACTTGATCTTCGTCAAGCTTGGCAACCTTCTTCTCTGGTAACTTAGGATGTATGGACTCATTTAATGCATTTAATGCATATAAAAAGTCGTCTAACCCCTCATTAAATGCTGAAAGGTTACTGTTATTAAATGCCAACGCCGCTAACCACCACACAAACACTTCAATATCGCGTGACTCTTGTTTAAGTGTTTGGGCACATGCTTGTTGCAGGTTATTCCAATCCTCAAAATTTTCACGTTGTAAATCGAGATCTTGTGAAGAAGTAGGCGTTTCTAATAGTTTACGTAAGCTTGATTGGGCTATATTTAGTAGATTTCGAAGTTCGCGAAACTTAGTTCGCTCTTCTCGTAAATATATGCCAGCGTCTAACTCAGTGTCGTCAGTATAGAGCAACATAAAAGTTAAAGGCTCATCCCTTTGTCATTATTATAAGTATAACGATTATTTTGGAGCATTATGGGGTAAAGTCAAGGTAAGATTGACCAAGTTATAACAGTTCAAACCACTAAAATTTACAATCTATTCAAACTCATTCGATTTTTGTAATAGGTGCAACAGTGGGTAGCTTAATATCAAACGATACGCCACTTTTCCCCTGCGATTGACACAATTTAATTTCTCCACCAAGCACACCGGTTACAAGATTAAACACAATATACAAGCCTAAACCACTGCTTCCCTCGCCAAGACGCGTCGTGAAAAATGGGTCGAATATTTTATCGCGATGCGCAATATCAATACCTTTACCGTCATCGGTGTAATTAATCACAATAAAATTTGCGTCGCTTTGCTGTATTGAAATGTTAATTTTGCCTTGTACACTGTCATCAAACCCGTGAACCAGCGAGTTGTTGATTAAGTTAATAAAGACTTGCTCAAAAGCACCTGGAAAGCTGTCTATTTCGACATTTTCTAGCCCGTGAAAACTGACCGTATTGCTTGACAGCAATTTTGTATTTAAGGTGTTAACCACTACCTCGAGTGTTTGCGCTAAATTAAACACACGGCGTTTATTGCTGGTATGGTCGCCGCTAATCTGTTTAAAGTTTACAACCAATTCACTTGCCTTGTGACAATTATTGGTGACTAGCCCAATCGCTTCTTCTAATTGCTGAAGATGCTTCGACAGGGAGTCAACTGATAGCGATTTTTGCTTAAGTTCATTTGCAATTTTATTATGAACCTCAAGTGCAAAGCTTCCTGCTGTAAGCGCCACGCCAATTGGTGTGTTTAACTCATGTGACACACCCGACACTAAACTGCCAAGTGACGCCAACTTTTCGCTTTGTACAATTTGTTGCATCGCACTTTCTAACGCTTGGTTTTGGGCGCTTAATTGCTGCGTACGCTCTAACACTCTTTTTTCGAGTTTTTCATTAAGTTCAGTCACTTGCTGTTGGATTTGTTCTAACTCGTGATGTTCTCGCTCTAAATTGCGATAACCTTCCACTAAATTATCTGCCATTGAATTAATTGCCGCGGCAAGCTCATTAAATTCATCGATTTTTCCACCGCGAATGCGTTTATCGAGGTCTTGATGTGCAATTTCAATTGCTAATTTTTTAACACGCTCTACTGGACGAGACATAAGACGCGCAACAACCAAACTGACGAATATCGAAACAATCAACAAAATGGCAATCTGTAACAATAAAAATTGACGGTAATTAGCAAGGTTACGATTGTGTTCTTGCGCCGTTTGTATCAAGGCAATTTGCCACTCAAACGGTTTGATTTTTGCGTAACTTTTATAAACATTATCACGCTCTTCCAAGCGCTTTTGTCGCTGGCGTGAATCTGCGATTGGCGTTTCGTTTGCGCTAATCGTTAGCCACTGAGAATAGGTTAGGTGTTTTGCAATGCTATTTACGAGTTGTTGAATCGCCGATGTTTCTAACATTAAGCGCAAATACCCTACTACCTTCCCATCACTGCTGCGGATCGGCGATGAAAAATAAATACTTTCAGGGTCCTTATTGTTTGCACCTGAATAATGCATTACTGGTGCTGGCGACATAGATTGACGTTTAAAGTAAGCGAATGACGATTCATCTCGGCTCTGTTGGCCAATTCGAATGTCTTGAATGTTTTTACCCGCTGTATTAATAAGCGCCACCGAGGTAACATTCAATGTGTCTTTTACGATCACATTTCGCAAAATAGCATTTATTTCAGCGAGTTGTGCTTCTTGTTCAGTACCATAAGCGGTAAGAAAGTTGGCAAACTGGGGAATATTACTGTCGGCACGTACATACTCTAAAATTGTATTTAAATATGATTCAACGCGTTCTTTACTGCGGTTAAGCGTAAGACGTCGCACCGTGGCTTGGTTTTGTTCGTTAGTTGCGACTTTTTGCGTATACGCAATATATGAAATAAACGATGTAGGAAGCACTAATGAGGCCAACAAAATGGCACTCAATACAAACTTTAGTTTCATTGAATTAACCGGGCATCTAGTAAACGCTCGCTGCGAATTGGTTTAGCAATGATCCCTTGCCCAACATAAAATTGATTGTACACACCAATAACACTGTTTAAGCCTGCGCTATTTTGCGACGTAAATGCTGCAAAATTATCCGCTCGATTTAACAGTTTAACGCCATTTAACTTAATACTTTGCGGTGTTTGTTTGATGACTCGCGCAATGATTTCATTACCTTTACTTGGATTTTCAAGCCACCAAGCTTGCGCCTCAAACCACGCATCAACAAACCCACGCGCTGCCTCATGATTATTTTCAATAAACGCGCTTTGCATCGCTATAACATCTGGAATTAAGCCCGGTGTTTGGGCACTTGAGTACACAACGTGCGCACCACCTGCAACCATTTCATCTACGTAGGGTTGCCAAGTATGTGCATAGTCGATGCTATTATTGTTAAGTAACTTCGCAGCATGCGACACTTCGATATTCATTAGCGTCACATCATCAATTGCGATGTCGTTTGCATCCAAAAAGCGGCGTACTAATAACTCACCAAAACCACCTAAGTTGGTGCCAATTTTAGTGCCTTTAATCACTTGTTGGTCACTTCGCGCTAAAATCGCGTCACCGCCACTCGACTCGTCTGCCACCATAACAATGCGTGCATCAGGGTACTGCTGTGAAAGGTTCATTACATCACCCAGTGCTACCGCAATCGCGTCATACTCTGCCGCCGCAAATTTAGCTAACATGCGGTCGGTATTACGCGGGATTGATAACTCTAAACTAATATTGCGCTTTTTTAACATACCCAACTCATCAGCAAGAATAACTGGGTAATAACCTGGCCACAAATCAATTGCCAAACTAATCGAGGTAATTGATGCCTGATTAAGTTTACTTTGACGATTCCCGTTATCGCAGCCTGATAAAAATATCAGCATGGCGATAAAGCAAACCTTTAAAACTCCTTGTAAGCGGAACATTTCAAAAAGGCCTAAATCACATAATTAACTTAAGAGTTAAATAAGGAACGAGATTAAAGAAAACAATTAAGATCTTATAAAAAGCAAAATATTGAATATAAACTACATTCAATGCTTTATGCTCTACGTTAAATAGCTGGCTGTGAATACTGACAATGGTGCTGCGAAAAAGTAAAAAAATCACCATGCTAACGCTAACGATTAAACAATTAGCAATGGTCGCCCAACCGAGAAACGTTGTTATCTGATCAATTGACATTAGAACCCCTTAATCTTTTACATAATGTAAGATTAATGTACTTGCTGTAGCGGTGCAATGTTATCAAGCATTTAGTCGCTAAAATTGCTTACCACAGCGGGGTTCTGTAAGGTGTGATTATAATTACACTTTATTTTTTTTTCGTTACTGCTATAGTACTGTATAAAACAACAGTTAAGAAGGTGCAATATGGCCGTTGAGGTATGTTACAAAGTAGTTAGAGATGGAGTCGAACGCATGACATTTACATCAAAAAAAGAGGCAGACGCATATGACAAAATGTTGGATATTGCGGAAGCACTTGAAGCCATGCTTGGTGAAGTTGATGTGCCGTTAAGCGAGCAACAAAATGAAGCGCTGGCCCTTGAAATGGCAAAACGTAAAGACCAATTTATTGCAGCTTTAAAAGGGGGAAAACCAACCCCGCCTAACAATAAAGCAAAAGTAACTGATATTAAAAAAGTAAGTTAAATAAAAAAGCCACCGTGAAGGTGGCTTTTTTATTTATGCGTAAATTTACTTAATTACAGTTGCAACTGCATCGGCAAAGTAATCTAAGTTTGCTTGGCTAACGCCTGCTACATTTACACGGCTTGAGCCGACAATGTAAATTGAGTACTCTTTTTGTAAACGTTCAATTTGCTCTGGCGTGATACTTAAGAAAGAGAACATACCATGTTGTTTTTCAATAAATGAAAAGTCTTGTGCAACGCCACGGCTATGAAGCGCCTCAACAATCGTACTACGTAAACCATTAATACGATTACGCATTTCCGCAAGCTCTTGATGCCACTCGGCAGTTAGCTCTTCACTACCAAGAATAGTATCAACAATTGCAGCACCGTGAGCTGGCGGCATTGAATAGATACTGCGCACAACACTTAATAGTACTGAGTTAGCAACGTCGGCAACTGCGCTCGATTCTGAAATAATTGAACACGCGCCGATACGCTCGCGATATAGACCAAAGTTTTTAGAACAAGAAGAACAAATGATCATTTCATCAACTGTTTCAGCTAATAAACGTAAGCCTGCCGCATCTTGTTCAAGGCTGATTCCAAAACCTTGATAAGCAATATCGATTAACGGCGTAAAACCAACTTCTTTTGCAAGATCTGCAACTTGTTGCCATTGCTCTGCGTTTAAATCCATACCGCTTGGATTATGACAACATGCGTGTAACAACACGATATCGCCTTTAGGAACTGTCTTTAAGGTGGCCATCATTTCATCAAACAATAAGCCTTTATTCTCGTAATCGTAATACGGATATTCTTTAACTGTTAAACCAGCAGCTGAGAATAAACCAATATGGTTTGCCCATGTTGGTGTAGTTACCCATACGCTCGCATTTGGGTTTGCTTTTGCGATAAATTCTGCAGCAACACGTAGAGCACCTGTACCACCTGGTGCTTGCGCTGTGCGAACACGGTTTTCTAAAAGCGCTTTATGCTCACCCAGTAATAGAGATTCCATTTTTGCACAAAAACCTAAATCACCAGCTAAGCCAATATATGATTTACTTGTTTCATTTTCTAAACGAAACGCTTCAGCTTTTTTTACACAGCTTAAAATTGGGGTATCACCCTGTTCTGTTTTATAAACACCAACGCCTAAGTCGATTTTATTTGGATTTGTATCTTGGCGATATTTGGCCATCAAACCTAAAATTGGATCCGTTGGTAATGGCTTTAAGTTTGCAAACATAGTTATCTCTTAAATTGAATTTTTGCTATGGGATGAAGCCCTAGCTTACCATACTCTCTGTTGTGGAGAAGTATCTAAAGAAAATTTCATGGCGATAATCAATAGAACTTTTTGCTTTAGATTATTCAGGTAAGTAATTGGGTACTATTTCACATACAGCCTGTAGTAAAGCTAGTGCATCACTCGTAAACACATCATTATTAAACGCTTCGGCGTCAATAATGCCAAGTACTTCGCCAGATTTCGAAAAGTAAGGCAGGCAAACTTCCGATTTAACTGCGGGATCGCAAGTATAGTACTCGCCGCCATTAGCAACATAGTGTTCTACGTTGTTAATCACGCGTCCTTTGCCATAAAGCGCAACAAAGGCATTGTTGCTAATACGCGCATAGTCTTCATCAACAGGAAAAAGTGGGCGGCTTGGTTTGCCAAAATAGCTTAATTTAAGTAGCTGCGTTTGATTATCAATCGAGCGTGATTGGTAAATACCAAACCAATCAATTAGGTTTTGTTGCTCAACAAATTTAACGATGCGAGCAAGTGCAGCCATTGCATCAACATTTTTTTGGCGCTTATCTACATGCTGCGTAAGATCAAACGGCGCTTCTTGCAACTGACCGAATAAGCTACAGGTTCCGCCCTCGCCCAATTCAGGAATAAGGTACTGCCACGTAATATCCAAGTGATCTGTTTGCGTAATTTCATTTTCAATTAATTGACGGAAATCAGCCACTTTTTGCGTATCTAAAACGTAATCTGAAAAATCTATTGAATTAGCCATATAGCCATCTAAACATCTTTTAAAAAATAAAGTTTACATGGCTTATATTGGTTTATGCAATACTATTCTTAACTTAAATTACAAATAAATTTAGATTACGTAGTTAATGGCATTTATGGGCCGTTACAAATAAGGTGAATAGAAAATCAAATGGACATTTTAAATGTGCTAACCAATTGAGCGTAGTAGCTTGTACTGCAAATTTGGCACTTTTTATTGAGACCACCTAACCTTTTGTTTTTATAAAAAATAAATATGGCAAAGTAACAAATCAAAGCAGCTTTTAACATGCTGTTTTATAATGGTACCACTTTAATTATGTAATAGTGAGTACGTTACAGTGATGCTATTTCCGCTCTCATTTTGTGAAACTGATTCAGCAATCTCTTTAATTAAGCCCAAGCCACGGCCATGAAAATTATTGTCGTCATTAGCAATATTCTTCCTTGTAAAACCATCACCTGAGTCCGTTATTGTAAAACTTATTTTGGGGTCTTCTGGTAAGTAGCTCACATCAATATTAATCGCCCCTGCCGAAAGCTCTGCTAATCGCTCAGCACGAAGTTCGTAGTACTCACAAAACCCTTCATCACTATCTTTTAAACAGGACTCGAGCCCTAATACGCCGTGTTCTAGTGCATTGTTAAATGTTTCAGAGATCAGCAAAAACAAATTAGAGCGATGCTCAGAACAGCCTTTCATCGCACAAATCATTTCAACAACATCAACAACTGGATCAGTTTGTTTTAAGCGTTCTGCATCTAATGTCATTGCCATGTTTAACGGCGTTGTCATGTATTCATCGCTCAATTGGGGCTCAATATTTGATGGTCTGCATTTTACCAACGCTAAACTTAAATCATCTTGCTGATCTTGCTTACCCGTAAAACGCCTAACCGAGTCAACAATGGAGCCTAATTCAGTAAACGATGAAGCCGTCACCTTGCGCAGTAATCGTTCTTCACCAAAAAATTCGCCTTTGGTATTTTCTGCCTCGATGACACCGTCGGTATACAAGATAATTTTGTCATCTAATTCCGTTTCTACGTAAATAGTATCGCGTTCAAATTCGTATTCTTCGAGTATACCTAATGCCATATGGCGCGATGTTAGCTTCTGCTTAACCTTGCCTTCTTTACTCAACAGAAAACTATCAGGAAGCCCTCCCAACCAAGCTGAAAATGATCGACCCGAGCTGTTTAGCTCAAGAATCGTTGCCGCGCAAAACATGTTGCCTGGTAATAATTCACTGAGAGTTGAATTTAATTCAGCGGCAATATCGCCAACAGGTAAACCTTTTTGCGTCATTGAATAAAAGATTTTTGATGCTGGAAGCGCTCCCATCGCCGCTGCTAACCCATGGCCGGTAAAGTCCCCCATCAAGACATAAATGCCGCCGGTACAACTCGGTGCCATTAAAAATAAGTCACCGTTAAACATGGATGCCGGCGATAAATTAAATTCAACAAGTTCAGGTAACAAAAAGCGCTTTTCCAGCGCATTTTCAAAAATATGTTCAACTAGCTCGTGTTCGCGTTCAGTATGTAGCTGATAGTAAGCAAGTTCTTGGTTTTGTTTGTAGGTTTTTATACTGAATTCGCGTGTCCGCGCATGGGCTTTAATTTTTGCCGAAAGAATTACTTTATCGAAAGGCTTATTCAAAAAGTCATCACCACCAACCTGCAAGCATTTTTCTAGGCTGCTTTTGTCATCCAATGCGGTGATAAAAATGATAGGAAGATATACATCTGCAGATTTGGCTTTTAGCAACGGCGCTACTTCAAAGCCATCCAATTTAGGCATTACAACATCAAGCAAAACCAAGTCGGGAGAAAACTTATCGAAAACCGTTAGTGCTTCTTCTCCGTCCGAAGCAAGGGCAACGTGGTGCTGCTCTTGCTCTAGCATAAAACGCAGTAAGTTACGATTTAGCTCCTGATCATCGACAACCAGAATTTTCATGGCTCAGTCGATGTCGAACTTTTTATCAAAACGAGAGATTTGTAAAATTTTCTTAATTTGAGGTCTGCAATTTGTAATATGAATACTGCTCACAGAGTCGCCTAACGACTTTTTCATATTTAATAACATTCCCAGTGCCGAACTATCCATGTAATCGGTTTCACGTAAGTCGATAATTACTTTTGGAGTACTTACGCCAACATCGGCATATGCGCTCCTAAATGATTGTACTAAGTTAAAGTCAAACTTGCCTTTAATCTCAATCGTAAATAATTTGCCATCTGGCGATAGAGCCTTATTCAAACTCATTTAATTCTCCTTGGAATGTCCTAATGCCTGCTAAATTTACGCCATTCGCTTTACTTAAATTAAGTACTTAACCCGCTAATTTGCAAATATTATCTTAAAAAAACTAAAAATAAATTGAACAATAATATGGTTGCAAAATTATGATAAACTTGCGTCATGCGTATTTACTTGGATTTATTATGTCAGACTCAAATTTAGTCTATTCCACAGAAACCGGAAGAATAAAACAGCCAAAAGAAGCACCTGAGCTCGATGTAAAATTATTTAAAGACGGTGCGGTGCGTATTGAACGCCAAACAAAAGGACGAAAAGGCAAAGGAGTGATGCTCGTTGTTGGAATTGATCCAAGCGCTCATGACTTAAAGAAGCTAGCCAAAACTTTAAAGTCTAAAATGGGTCAAGGTGGTGCAGTCAAAGACGGTATCATTGAAATTCAAGGCGATGACCGCGATAAGTTGAAGGGTTTGCTTGAGCAGCAAGGCTTCAAGGTGAAAATTGCAGGCGGATAATAGACATTGCTTGGTGATGGCAGCTAGCCATCACCAAATTAAACGCTAAAAGTGTATACCTTTCATTTTATCTATCATCAACGAAATCTCATGTTCTGGTACCGGCTTACTGTAATAATAACCTTGTACTACATCACACTTATTCAGCTTTAAAAACTCAATTTGTTCATCGCTTTCAACGCCTTCAGCAACCAGCTCTAAATTAAGCTTTTGCGCCATAGCGATAATTGCTGCAGTAATTTCCATATCATTGCTATCTTCTGGAATATCTTTAATAAATGAGCGGTCAATTTTTAAGATATCCAGTGGGAAGCGTTTTAAATAACTGAGTGACGAGTATCCCGTACCAAAGTCATCTATCGACAACGATAGCCCAAGCGATTTTAATTGATGCATTTGCTTAATAGAGCCTTCAACATCGCCCATTAGCATACTCTCAGTTAATTCTAGGTGCACGCGCTCAGGCACGATACCTGTTTTCTTAATCACCTTTTCTAGTAAAGGAATTAGACTCGTATCTTTAAATTGGCGTGCTGATAAATTAATAGAGATGCTGCTCTCATGATCTTTAAGCGCCATACGCTGAGCAAATGCACACGATTCCCACAATACCCACTCACCTAATTCAACAATTAACCCAGTTGTTTCAGCAATTGGAATAAACTTATCTGGCGCAATATGCCCAAGTGTTGGGTGGTGCCAGCGGATCAGTGCTTCAAAACCGACTATCTTCTCGTTGGTAATATCAATTTGCGGTTGATAATAAAGCTCGAACTGTTGTTCTTTAATCGCTATGCGCAGTTCATTTTCAATAAATAATCGCTCTTTTGCCGCGGCATCAAGGGTGTCGTTATAGAAGTAATAAGTGTTTTTACCTAACGCTTTTGCTTCATACATTGCAAGATCGGCATGTTTCAGTAACACATCTTCTTCAGGGCTTTGATCCGATGCCATTGTAATACCGATACTGGCGCTAACAATCACCTCGTTACTACCTAAGCGAATTGGCTGGCTTAAGGTATTTTGGATGGTGAGTGCCACTTCTGTGGCTTTTTCGCGGTCATCGATACCACTGAGCAACACAGCAAACTCATCACCACCAAGACGGGCAATGGTATCTTCAGCTCGAAGACGCTTTTGTAGGCGTTGTGCTACTTCCAACAGCAGTTGGTCACCCGCATCATGGCCTAATGTATCATTGATACGTTTAAATTCATCTAAATCAAAATAGAACAGAGCAAACGAGTAATGGCCGCGCGATGCTAAGGCTAAAGATTTTTTAAGCTGCATTCTAAATAACGCACGGTTGGCAAGCCCTGTTAGCGTGTCGTAATACGCCAACTGTTCCATTTTGCGCTGACTTTCTTTTACAAAGGAAATGTCTTGCGCAGAAGCAACATAGCTATAAACTTTGTGGTTATCATCGCGAATTGGTGAAACAGATAACGACACCCAAAGTGCACGTTTGTCATTGTTATGCAGTAACGTGTCACCTTTCCAGTGATGGCGCGAAAGTAAGTCCTGAACGATATCCTCAACCAAAATCATCATATCGGGTTCCATTAATACAAGTAATGGTTGTCCAATAAAATGACTTTTCTCAAACCCTGTCATTTCAAGCAATTTAGGGTTCACGTATTCAATATTGAGATTTTCATCGGTAATTACGATAGCTGAACCAGAGAATTCAACGGCTTTTGATAATCTTCTTGCGCGCTGCTCTGCTTGCTCTTTTTCATCTAGCTCTTGGCGTAAATCACGCATGGTCTTTTCGAGCTTGCCTGCCATTGCGCCAAACTCAAAATTGAGCAAGCCGATTTCGTCTTTGTTAACCGTTAGGTTTTGCGCCGTAGTAAATTGCCCTCTTGCAACTTCTCGCGAGCTTGCAACCAATGCTTTAATACGTTTAATTACTAAATGAGAAAGCGTTTGATGCAGCAACAATACGACCAACACAGCATATAAAATAAACAAGCCAAAAAACTTTACTTCTATTTCATCAATCGCCGAAAGTGCTTCAGAATGGGTTTTATAAACACCAATATACCAATCAAAATCACTAAACTTTTTGATGCTGAAAATATGCTTGCTGTCGTCAATGGCAAATTCACCCTGCAACTCATGACGCTGACTTGTTAATAGTTGGTCTACTTGATTACGCAATTCATCTGGTAACTGGTTTTTAGTATCCAACGAATCGTTCATGCTGCCGCTGAGGCGATTGATAATATCTGTTTTACCTTCAAACTGAATAATTTGTCCTTTGCCGTTTAACACAAACAGCTTGGCATCACCCACTTTGTCAGGGAACATCGCCTGCAGCTTTGGCAACTCAATATCACTGCCAGTAACGCCTTTAAATTCTCCGCCATAATGTAACGGTACAATAAGGCTAATAACCCAGCGCTCCCAAATGTCATCATAATAAATGGGGGTCCAGGTTGCTTCTAAGTTAGGGTTAAATTCAGGCGTTCCAATTTCGTAAAAAACATCCTGCCTAAAGTCATGGCTTGCCGGCACATTTAACGCCCAGTTTGGTGGCGATATGCGAATAAAACGGTCTTGGCTAATAAAGTAAAAATTAAAAAAGGTTTCGTCGGTTAAAATCGGCGCGATTTGCGACCATACTTTTTCTGTTTGCGAAAAAATACGTTTATATTCGTGACTATAGCTTTGCTGAGGAAGGAAAGCCGCAGAACGAACACCCGCAACATTGGTACTTGAAGAGCTGCGAATACTGCCGTCTTTACCAAAAACCAACTTACTCGGCACGATTTTTTCAGCAAGCGCGCTTTCGGAATAAAGGGCTTCTGTAACTATGGTATTGGCATCAATTGCGATGCGCTTTTTCTCATTAAGTAGGTTTTCAAAACGGCTAACAAATGGCTTCGATAACTCTGTTAGCACACCAAACTCTTCAAAAAGCAGTTGTTTGCGCTCAGATTTAACCATCAAGTACGCAGCAGATAATCCAGCTATTAAACAAATGGCTGATATTAATATGGATAACTTGGTACTAAGTGCGTTAATGCCAAAACTCGCATCCAAATGTTTAGAGTTCACAATGTAACCTTACTTCTGCTGCAACTCGTTGATTGTGGTGCTTGGAACTATAAAAGAATCTCACTAATTTCTACACCTTTTTTTCGGTTTATTGCAAAAAAGCCATAATAAATAATGAAAAAATCTGTTTTGGCATAAGTTACTCTCAATTTACTGTTGACTTTAACAACACTTATTTCTAAATTCGGGTATATGAACAAATTAATCTTTAACTTTAGCTTCTTTTTTCACCATCCGTAACTCGGGAGGCGACTTTGTCACGAACAAGCTAAAGTCAAACTAAACCTCCCACTGGGAGGTTTTTTTTTGCAATTGGGAATGAGGAAAAGAAAATGTCCAATGCACTTGAGTCCCTACGTCGGGATATCAATGAGATAGACTCGGAGTTACTAGTCTTACTCGCCAAAAGACGTCGCGTCAGCCACGGCGTTGTTGAGTATAAAATTGCCAACAACAAACCGATCCGTGATGAGCAACGTGAACAGGCGTTACTAGAAAAACTCATTAGTTATGGCAGTTCACTGGGGCTTGACGGTTATTACGTAAATCGTGTGTTTCAAACCATCATTGAAGATTCTGTACTGCATCAACAAGCAATGTTGCAGCAGAACCTAAATCCAGATCTGCACACAGAAACGAATCGCGTTGCTTATTTGGGTGGTCAGGGCTCATACAGCCAGCTTGCATGCCATAAATACTTCAGTCGTCGCCCTGGCAAACTTGTTGAACTAGGGTGCAGTAGCTTTAATGAAATCACCAATAAAGTAGAAACTGGACAGGCCGATTTTGGTTTATTACCAATCGAAAATACCTGCTCAGGCAGTATTAACGAAGTATATGACCTATTGCAGCACACACAGGTATCGATTGTTGGCGAACTAACACAAGCGGTAGAACATTGTTTAGTAGCAAGCCCGGGAGTTGCCATTGAAGAAGTGACGAAAATATACGGTCACCCGCAACCATTTGCTCAATGCAGCCAATTTATTAGTAATTTAAGCGGCGTACAACTGGCCTACAGCGACTCAACATCAAGCGCACTGAAAGAAGCGCTACAAGATGATGCAGGTGCTGCAATCGCATCTGAAGACGCAGCTCGCAAGGCTGGATTAGTGGTACTTGAGCCTAACCTCGCCAATCAAAGCCATAACCACAGCCGCTTTATTGTTGTTGCGCGTAAAGCAGTTAAAGTATCTAAGCAGATCCCGACTAAAACAACATTAATTATGGCAACTAAGCAGTCAGCCGGTGCGCTTGCTGATGCACTGATGATTTTCAAACAGCATAACATTAACCTAGTAAAATTAGAGTCTCGCCCAGTACCGGGGAATCCATGGGAAGAAGTATTCTATGTTGATCTAGAAGCAAACATCGATTTGCCAGAAGTTAAAAAAGCGCTAGATGCGCTTAAAGAAGTGACTGCCTACATTCGTATTCTTGGTTGTTACCAAAGTGAAACGTTGAGCGCCGTAAGCGTTGCAACTGAATAAAAAAAGGGGCGCTAAGCCCCTTTTTAATAATCTAACACTTTCGCGTCATTTGCCTTACTCAATAACGCTTTGCTTTGACTTAAAAAGGTACTGGCAGAATCTGAAAAAAAGGTTTTTGCAGCGGCAAAGTCATCAATTAATCCCGCTTTATCATTTTCCTTCAATTTTTCAAAGGTTTGTTGGAAAACCTCACAATACTCTTTCATCAAAGGTGCGACGTCTTCAAATTGCGCTAACATAATATCGCTGTAAAGCTCTGGCGACTGTGCAAATAAGCGCCCTACCATCATTAATTCCAAGTGATAAATAGGCGAAGAGCAAGATTCTATTTCTTCAAGGCTATGGCTTTGTTTCGCCAAAAATTGACCATAAACAAAGGTCGTTAAGTGGCGCATTACCTGCACAATTTGCATCGCTTCATCGTGCTTTTTAGCATCCATAGACACTAAATTACAACCCCACACGGTAAGCTGTTCAAGTAAGGAACTCGCTACGTCACAGGGCTTATTTTGACAAACAACAACGGTTTGCTTTACCCAATGAGGAATATCGGGACCAAACATCGGGTGTAATGCCAGTACCGGTCCTTGATGGTGAATTTCCATCGCTTTGAGTGGTGATGATTTAACGCTGGTAATATCAACCAATAAACACTCAGGGTGTAGTTTTGGCATATCTGCAATAACTGATTCAACCGCATGAATTGGCACAGAGACAATCACGCAACGTGCTTCAGATAACAAACTATCACGCTCACTTTGATTATCTTTATCAAGCACGTTCACCTGATAACCCGAGCGCTCTAACTGACGCATGAACAATTGGCCCATTGCACCTTTACCACCCACTATCACCATTGGCGATAAGTGCGGCGCAACGCACGCTAAACCGAGTTGTTGATTTTGGTAAGATTCACGCATAAGTCGACGCAATACATCCTCGACTAATTCTGGGCTTACCCCAGCAGCAATTGCTTGTGATCGCCGTGCATCAATTAATTCGGTTTCTCGCGATGGTACATAAACGGGTTGACCTTGTTGTTGCTTATAAGCGCCAACTTGAGCTGTGATATGATTTCGTTTAGCTAATAGTTCAACAAGTTGCCTATCACATTCATCAATTTGATCTCTTAACGTATTCAGTGCGCCCATTACAAAGTAAACCTTTCTTTACAGCAAGTAAATTAATATATACAAAATAATATCAAGCTATCTCGCTGAGTAAAAGTGTTAAAATTAAATACGTTATACAAGTTAGCTATTTAGCCCATATTTAAGAACTCTTTCTAGGGTGTTAGCTTTCTTGTTAGATACAGCGCGGAATTTTTAACAGACTTAGGACATTAAGTTCTGGAGTCGCTATTTTTAAGAGGTTATTCCACATCAATAAACCTGAATATCACATGCAAATATTCAGCTCACCAACGATGTTGCCTAAATCAGATAATACAAATATCACAATTTCAAGTAAGTGAATCAGCAAACCTCTCCACAGTATAGTTAGTAGTGTGCGAAGAATTAGAGGCTTGTTGAGTAAATTCGTATTGCTGTGACTACCAAGGTTTGGTGTGTAATTCAATAATACCCGCAACGCACATCAATTAAGAGTTTATCGAAGTTAATAATGAGTTGAATCTGGTAGGCTTGTGTAGATACGTTCTTTGTTTGATAGGTAATTTTTTGTTTTATAAAAACAAAACAGGCTGAGCAAAGCTCAGCCTGTTTAGATTCTGAAAGTTCAGACGTATTAGTTAAGTTTTTCTTTAATACGTGCAGACTTACCAGAACGCTCACGTAGATAGTAAAGCTTAGCACGACGAACTGCACCGCGACGCTTGCGCTCGATGCTGTCGATTAGTGGGCTGTGTGTTTGGAAAACACGCTCTACACCTTCGCCGCTTGAGATCTTACGTACAGTGAAAGAAGAGTGAAGACCACGGTTACGCTTAGCGATTACCACACCTTCGAACGCCTGTAGACGCTCTTTGTTACCTTCTTTAACACGTACTTTAACAACTACTGTATCACCAGGGCCGAACTCTGGTACGTCAGATTTAAGTTGCTCATCTTCAAGCACTTTAATAATATTTTGGTTTACTTTTGCCATTATATTTCTCACATTTCCTAGGAGTAACTGTCTTCTAGCCACAAACATTATGTTCTTGCTGAAATTCAGCGAGTAACCTTGCTTGCTCCTCAGTCAGAGCTAGGTTTTGCAACAAGTCCGGACGTCTAAGCCAAGTTCTACCCAACTGTTGCTTTAAGCGCCAGCGAGCGATTTCTTTATGGTTTCCACTGAGCAATACAGCGGGCACCTGCTTACCATCCAATAATTCTGGCCGTGTATAGTGAGGGCAATCTAATAAGCCGTCAGAAAATGAATCCTGCTCGGCAGACTGATTGTGACCTAACACGCCTGGCACTAAACGAGATACTGAATCGATTAATGTCATTGCAGCGAGTTCGCCACCGGATAATATAAAGTCACCAATTGACCATTCTTCGTCAATGTGTGATTCAATTAACCGCTCATCTATACCTTCATAACGACCTGCCACTAAAATCAACTTTTTATGGTTTGCAAGTTCTTGCGCACCTTGTTGATCTAGCTTTCTACCTTGTGGTGATAGATAGATTACCTTTGCCCCTTCACCCGCTGAAGCTTTCGCTGCATCGATGGCATCTCGCAATGGTTGCACCATCATTAGCATACCAGGGCCACCGCCGTATGGGCGGTCATCCACAGTTTTATGCTTATCAAAAGCATAATCACGCGGACTCCAACAGTTAAAATCGATTAAACCGTTTTTAACTGCGCGACCAGTAACACCTTGCTTTGTTACCGCATCAAACATTTCAGGGAACAGTGAAATAACACCGAACCACATGTGTGCCTGTTGCGACATTTAAAAGCTAGGATCCCAGTCTACGGTAACTTCTTTAGCATCTAAATCCACCTTTAACACTACGCTCTCGGTTAAATATGGAATTAAACGTTCACCTTTTCCAAATCCGTCGTTAGGGTTAGCTTTAACCACTAAAACATCATTAGAACCTGTTTCTAGCATGTCGTCGACCTTACCTAAATCGTAACCTTTATCAGTTACTACAGTAAGACCGATGAGATCTCGCCAATAAAACTCACCATCAGGTAAGTCTGGCAATTGTTCTTCAAAAACAGCAATTTCAGCATTTGTTAACACATTTGCTTGGTCACGGTCTTCAACATTTGCCAACTTGGCGATAAAACCTTTGTTGTGACGACGCCAGTCGACCACTTCAACGGTTTGCCAGTTTCCTTGTTGCCCTATCAACCATGGGCTGAAATCAAAGATCCCTTCGGGATCATCAGTAAATGAATGAACCTTAAGCCAACCCTTAATGCCGTAAGGGGCGCCGAGTTTGCCTGCTATAAATTTGGCTTGCTCTTGACTCATGGTTACATTACGCCTATTAAGCCGCTTTACGAGCGTCTTTAACTAACTTAGCTACACGATCAGAAAGACCTGCACCTTGACCTACCCAGTGATCTACACGATCAAGGTCTAGGCGAAGTGATTCTTCTTGACCACGAGCTAGTGGGTTAAAGAAACCTACTTTCTCGATGAAACGACCATCACGCGAGAAACGGCTATCCGCAACCACGATTTGATAGAATGGACGCTTCTTAGCGCCGCCACGTTGCAAACGAATAGTTACCATACCGTCCTCTACATAGATTGATTGATTTCATTAACATAAAAACTAATTTTACTTCCCTAACGGGAAGCCCGAGAATTGTACGAATTTTTACTCTGATTGCAAGTTAAAATGCACTCTTTTGGCTACTTTGTGACAGTTATACCAACATCAATACAAAAAAAGCACCAAAACTGGTGCTTTTTTAACAACTTTGCAAAGTTTAGAATTTCGGGCCGCCGCCACCCATCATGCCAGGTGGCATCATGCCTTTCATATTGCGCATCATTTTCATCATGCCGCCTTTGCCTTTCATCTTCTTCATCATTTTCTGCATTTGTGTAAATTGCTTTAATAGCTTATTTACGTCTTGCACTTGCGTACCAGAACCTGCAGCGATACGCTTTTTACGAGACCCTTTAATGATGTCTGGGCGCTCACGCTCTTTTGGCGTCATTGAGCTAATGATGGCTTCCATTTGATTAAAGGTTTTATCACCAACTTGGTCTTTAATCGCATCTGGCAAGTTTGACATACCCGGCAGCTTATCAAGCATGCCCATCATGCCACCCATGTTTTTCATTTGGCGTAATTGGTCAGCGAAGTCTTCTAATGTAAAGCCATCGCCCTTCATTACCTTCTTCGCCATTTTTTCAGCTTTCTCTTTGTCGACTTTCATTTCGACTTCTTCAATTAGAGAAAGCACATCACCCATACCTAAAATACGTGACGCAACACGATCTGGGTGGAATGGTTCTAACGCATCAGTTTTTTCACCGACACCAATAAACTTAATTGGCTTACCTGTGATATGACGAATTGATAGTGCAGCACCACCACGGGCATCACCGTCAGTTTTAGTCAGTACAACACCGGTTAGTGGCAGTGCTTCGTCAAATGCTTTTGCGGTATTCGCAGCATCTTGACCTGTCATTGAGTCAACAACAAAGAGTGTTTCTACCGGCTTAATCGCACCGTGTAACTCAATGATTTCTTCCATCATCTCGTTATCAACGTGCAAACGACCTGCGGTATCAACAATTACGACATCGATGAATTTCTTTTTCGCGTGGTCAATTGCGCCATTGGCAATATCGATCGGTTTCTGTGAAATATCACTTGGGAAGAATTCCACATCAACTTCGTTAGCAAGGGTTTCTAGCTGTTTAATCGCAGCTGGACGGTACACGTCGGCACTCACAACTAACACAGATTTCTTTTTGCGCTCTTTTAAGAACTTAGAAAGCTTACCAACACTGGTGGTTTTACCTGCACCTTGCAGACCTGCCATCATGATAACCGCTGGCGGTTGTGCCGCTAAGTTAAGCTCTTCGTTTGCTTCACCCATGGCTTTTTCAAGTTCTTCACGAACGATTTTAATGAAAACCTGACCTGGGCTTAAACTTTTAGTGACTTCAACACCTACAGCACGTTCTTTAACTGTTTTTACAAATTCACGCACTACCGGTAAGGCTACATCCGCTTCGAGTAGTGCCATACGCACTTCGCGCAGCGTATCTTTTATATTGTCTTCAGTTAATCGGCCTCGACCACTGATATTTTTCAGGGTTTTACCAAGGCGTTCCTGTAAGTTCTGAAACATTCACGTTAATCCAAACTAATATTTTGCGAGAATTATACCTAAGAAACAGGAATAAAAAAGCTTTGCAACGGTAACTAAAGGTTATTTTCCTATTCTGGGCTAGGCTTTTAGCGATTGATAAAATACAATGAGGTAAAAATTTTAATCGAAACCGATTTTAAACAAAGTCATGAATTTAATTGTTTTAACTGTAATTGCGAGTCTGTTTTATAGCCTTTCCACTATGCATGTGGTGAGTAAGTTATTTGATAAGCAAGGCCCAAATCAAAAGAAGACTTTGTTGCTTAGCACTGTTGCTATTTTGTTGCACCTTGCTGTGATTGTTAATTCGATTTTCACTGAAAGCGGGCAAGACCTCAGCTTTGCCAACGTTGCACTATTAATATGTTGGCTAATTGTGGTGTCGGTAACGACCGTTTCCTTGCGCTTTCCTGCCACCTTATTACTGCCGGTTGTGTATGGCTTTGCCGCAATTTTATTAATCGCCAGTTTATTTATTCCGCATCATGTTATTTTGCAATCGGTTAATTTTGAATTCGGATTGGTGTCGCATATTTCGCTTGCCTTTATGGCCTACTGCGTGCTGATTATTGCGACTTTATACGCAATTCAATTTTACTTTATTAATCGCCGTTTAAAGCAAAAAGACATGTCGATAGTGACCAGTCACTTACCGCCTTTAATGCTGGTAGAAAGGCAGTTATTCCACCTGGTTTCAATGGGCTCGTTGCTACTTACATTTGCCCTCGCAACAGGCTTTTTATTTATCGATAATATGTTTGATAAAGGCTATATCCATAAAACAGTATTATCGTTACTTGCCTGGGCGTTATTTGTCACTGTTGCGTGGGGCCACAAGTACCGTGGCTGGCGCGGCAAAAGCAGTGTAATTACGACAATTTGCGCGGCAACATTACTTACGCTTGCGTATTTTGGTAGCCGCTTTGTTCAAGAAATTATTTTGGGTAAGTTTTAGTACCTTTGGTACGAATTAGCTTATACAAATAGAGCACTTGACTAATCACCTCAACTAAGAGTTAATACTCTTTCGACAGTTTTTAAAGGATCCCTCATTGGACGCCATATCGACGAGTACTTTATTCATCATTCTTGGTGTATTGATACTACTTTCAGCTTATTTCTCTAGCTCAGAAACGGGCATGATGTCGCTAAACAAATATCGTTTACGACACCTTGAAAAAGAACACCATAAAGGCGCCAAACGGGTTAGCAAGCTGTTACAACGTCCAGATAGACTGATAGGGTTAATCCTAATTGGCAATAACCTTGTTAATATTGCGGCATCATCTGTTGCAACTATTATCGGTATTCGCTTATTTGGTGACGTAATCGGTATTGCCGTTGCCACTTTTGGTTTAACCTTTGTCATTTTGATTTTTGCTGAGGTAACGCCAAAAACATTAGCAGCACTGTATCCTGAGAAAGTGGCCTTTCCAAGTTCATTTATTCTTAACTTTTTACTCAAGTTACTCTACCCGCTGGTTATTTTAGTAAACCTTATAACCAATGGTATTTTAAAACTGTTTGGCATTAGTCCTGAGCAAATTGAAGAACACAGTTTAAGTAAAGAAGAACTTAAAACAGTAGTGAACGAATCCGCTGCTTTATTACCTGAACGTCACCAAAATATGTTGGTATCGATTCTTGACCTTGAGCAAGTAAAAGTTGAAGACGTAATGGTTCCTCGCAACGAAATTGTGGCGATTGATGTAAACGACGATTGGAAGCTGATTATGCGTCAGCTTACCCATGCACAACATACCCGTGTTTTGCTATACCGTGAAAATATTGACGACACAGTTGGCTTTATTCACGCTCGCGACGCGCTACGTTTACTGACTAAAGAGCAATTTACGAAAGCGACTTTGCTTCGCGCAGTACGTGAAATCTACTACATTCCAGAAGGTACGTCGTTAAACGTACAGCTACTTAAGTTTCAGCAAGCAAAAGAGCGTATTGGTATTGTGGTAGACGAATACGGAGATATTCAAGGCCTCGTAACCCTAGAAGATATTCTTGAAGAAGTAGTGGGTGATTTTACCACCAGCATGACACCAACACTGAGTGAAAACGTGCACCCGCAACAAGATGGTTCATTCTTAGTTGATGGCAGTGCCAACGTGCGCGACCTCAATAAAGAAATGGATTGGGATTTTCCGACCGATGGCCCGAAGACCTTAAGCGGTTTAATTATCGAGTTTTTAGAAGATATTCCAAGCGAAAAAGTCAGTATGCGTATTTCAGGCTACCCTATCGAAATTGTTGAGGTAAATGAAAACACCATCAAGCTGGCGAGAATTATGCCTGAGTATAAGAACTAAGAGTTTCAGGTTTCAGGTTTCAGGTTTCAGGTTTCAGGTTTCAGGTTTCAGGTTTCAGGTTTCAGCAGAAATTAAAAGCAGGTTTTAGTAATAGTCTAAAACCTGTTGTCTGAAGGCTAAAACTTCTTGTTAACTAAACAAACGTTGTAGCCAATTTTTATTTAAATCATCTTCGCACTTTTTAAGCTGCACACCATAATTACCGGTACGCACTTTCACCTTTTGCGCCGTTTTCATTAACCATGCTTTTTTCTTGTAGGTACCACGGCGATAGCCGCCCCACCCTTCATGGTAATTTAAATATTGCCCGTATGCATCCCACTTCGATACACCATTTATTTTATGAGTGTTGTAAACAAACCAGCCCATAAAATCGATAGCGTCGGCAAAATCGTCTCTGTCTGCGCCGCTATTGCCACTTTTACTTACATAATCATTCCATGTTGGTGTTTTTGCCTGTGAATATCCGTAAGCAGAGCTCGCCCTACCCGTTGGAATAAAGCCGAGGAAGTATTCCATTGGAGGCGCTGCATTATGCTTAAAAGAGCTTTCCTGAAACATCATACTCATCAGTAAGTGCTTTGGCGCTCCCCATTTTTCTTGCGCATCTTTGGCATCAAAATACCAATCTCGATGTTCAAAAAATATATCACATAGGTTATTCGGGTTTTGCGGTGGTGGCGTGGCACAACCGGCTAATGTGGCGGTAAGTACAAGTGGGATAATTTTTTTCATAATAATTTTGAACTTTTGTGTCAAAACCCTATCTCAATTATTAAGCAAAACACATTGTTTCATCCCTGAAAGTGAAACGCGGCCATTTAGCCGCGTTTTTTATTACTTAAAATAATCATCTAAGAACTTAACAAAGCTTTGCGTATCGCTGGCCTCTATTTCTTTTTGCTTGTTGTGTGATGCCACTGCTTCACGTTCAAACAAGGCTTGATCAAATACTTGATAGCCTTTGCCAAGCGTATTCTGTTTATATTCACTTGCCAGTTTTAGCGCGTAATAACCATTATCTTCTTGCTGTTCCAGCAAATGCGCTAAGAACTGTCCTGAATAAGTCAATTCAGGGTTTGCAACAGATTGTTCAAGCTTGCTAATCACCGCGCTATACTCTTGAGTACCAAATGCCTCGTCAAAGAGTTTCGCAATTTTCTTAAGCTCAGTGAAAATATCGCCAGCCCAATCACTGAGTAAATGCGCTTTGCCTTTATTAGACAATGCTAATCCAGGCTCACGTCCTTGATTAACAACAAGATCTAAGTTTGCCTGGGTTTCTACTTGTTCTTGCCACGCAAGGTCCTGTGCTGGTTTGATTGCACAATAAAGTAAGAATACATCTAAAAACTGAATCTGTTCTTTGCTGATCCCAACTTCAGAAAACGGGTTAACATCAAGTGCTCGCACTTCAATGTACTCTACTCCACCTTCAGCGAGTGCTTCGCTTGGCGTTTGCCCCGATTGCGCGTTTCGCTTTGGTCGGATCGGTGAGTAAAACTCATTTTCAATTTGCAAAATATTTTGATTAAGCTGCTTTGCTGGTTCGTCGCGGTAATCGCCAAACTGCTGATACAAATCAGAAGTCATTGAAATCGCTTGCTTAAAGCCCTCTAAATATTCTTCAAGACTGTTGTAGGTAACACGCAAGCTTGACTGCGCACTGTTGGTGTAACCTAAATCACCTAATCGCAATGACGTAGCATAAGGTAAATATAATGTGCCTTTACCTAATGACTCAAATGGTAAATTAGTTTTACGTCCACCTAAGAACGAACTGCACAATGCTGGAGATGCGCCAAATAAATAGCTGATCAGCCACAACTCTCGTTTGAAATTTCGAATCAACGAAAAGTATTTACCTGAAATATAATCACTTAATTTATTGCTGTTGCCTTCAATTTGCTGCAACTGTGTCCAAAACGCTTCAGGAAACGATAAGTTAAAATGCACACCGGCAATTGCTTGCATCATGCTGCCGTAACGATTTTTCAACCCTTGGCGATACAAAGTCTTCATTTTACCGACGTTTGAACTGCCATAGTCTGCTAATCGAATTTCATCCTGATCTTCAATAAAGCAAGGCATGCTCAACGGCCACAACTCTTCGCCATCAATGTTTGCTAGCGTAAATTTATGAATATCTTCAAGCTGCGCAAGTGTTTGCTCGATATCACTACAGGCAGGCGTAATAAATTCAAGTAAAGACTCGGAAAAATCGGTTGTGATATATGGATGCGTTAGCGCGCTGCCAAGCGCATTATGATGTGACGTTTTTGCAAGACGGTGCTTATCTATACGTAAACACTCTCGCTCGACACCTCGTTTGATACCCTTTAATACGCTCGCTGAGCCTTGTTCAGATAAGGTACTTAGTATCGAATCTATTGACACTGTTTTCAAAAATTCAGTCCTCTCACCGCGAGTCCTAGTAAGGTGGTCGCTTTTTCAATATCTTAACAATGTATGGTCAACATTACGATACCTCAAGGTGCGATGGTAAAATTATTCGTAACTAGATTTTAATAGCATTAGTACAAGATTATTTACTCTACCTAAAAGAATAATGAGATTAGTAGCTTAGGTAGATAACCAGCGCTTAAAAAGGCAGTAGCCTTAGCCAAAAGCTTGCGCTATAGTTACATTATATTTAGTCAAAGGAAAGTTAAACTATGTACAGGTTTACTGTCATAACCCTGCTACTAACAGCCCTTAGCTGCTTCATCGCCAAGGCCGATGCGAAACAGTTAACCGTTTATAGTTGGGTTGATGAAAAAGGCATTGCCCATTTTTCATATGTAGAACCATCGCACAAAAGTGGTGTTCGCTCATTTGAGCTAAAAGATCATACGTCGTTTGGTGCCGAAAAACGAAAACTAGAACTCGGTAGCGATACAGCTTCAGATAAAGCAGATCCACTGATTGCACGTAAAAAAGAATACTGTGAAAACGCAAAACATAATTTAAGCGTATTAGAGAATTACGACCAAGTTAGTCAGGTTGATGAAAACGGCCAAGAAGTGACTATTTCAGGTAGTGCTAAAGATAAATACAAAAAACAAGCACAACAGCGTATAAAAGCATTTTGCGAATAAAAAAACCACCCAATTGGGTGGTTTTTTCTTTGTTATGTTTTACTTTGAAGCAATGGCTATTTCACCGTCATGACAATCAACAACAAAACAACTTCCCGCTTTGAACTCACCCGATAACAGCGTTTGTGCTAATGGATTTTCAATGGTTTGCTGAATGGCACGTTTTAATGGACGTGCGCCAAACACTGGATCAAAGCCCGCTTCTGCAATTTTAGCCAGCGCCGCATCCGTAAGTTCAAGCTGATATCCATTATCTTGCAAACGTTGTTCAAGGCGTTGCAATTGGATCTTCGCAATATTTTCAATGTGCGCTTGTGCTAACGGATGGAATACCACTGTTTCATCAATACGGTTAATAAATTCAGGCCTAAAGTGCTGACCAATCACCGACATCAAAGTGTTTTTAAGTCCTTGGTAATCGTTATTACTTGCTTGCTCTTGGATCACATCTGAACCTAAGTTGGAGGTCATAATAATCACCGTATTCTTGAAGTCGATAGTGCGCCCTTGCCCATCAGTTAAACGACCATCATCAAGCACTTGCAGCAAGATATTGAAAACATCAGGATGCGCTTTTTCAACTTCATCAAGCAATACAACTGAATACGGCTTACGACGAACCGCTTCGGTTAGATAGCCACCTTCTTCATAGCCCACATAACCTGGAGGTGCTCCTACCAAGCGCGCGACTGAGTGTTTTTCCATAAACTCAGACATATCAATGCGCACCATAGCTTCTTCTGTATCGAACATAAAGTTGGCAAGCGCTTTCGTCAGCTCGGTTTTACCAACCCCTGTTGGGCCTAAGAATAAAAACGAGCCAATTGGACGATTGGGGTCTGCCAAGCCTGCGCGCGAGCGACGTATCGCATTTGACACCGCCACCACAGCTTCATCTTGCCCCACTACTTTCTCGTGCAGTTTTGCTTCCATTGAAAGTAGTTTATCGCGTTCACCTTGCAGCATTTTCGCTACCGGAATACCAGTCCAACGAGAGAGGATCTCAGCAATTTCGTTTTCACCAACTTTGTTAACGAGTAAGCTCATATCCTGCATTTCGGCTTGCGAAGCTAAATCAAGTTTGCGCTCTAACTCAGGGATACGACCATATTGCAATTCACTCATGCGCTGTAAATCGCCAGCACGTCTTGCCACTTCTAAATCTAATCGCGCTTGTTCTAACTCAGTTTTGATTACTTGCGTGCCCTGCAGCGATGCTTTTTCCGCATTCCACACTTCATCTAATTCATTGTACTGGCTATCAAGTTGTTTGATCTGTGCCTGAATATCTGCCTGACGCGACTTTGATGCGTCGTCAGTCTCTTTTGCTAACGCGTTATCTTCAAGCTTTAACTGAATAATTTTTCGCTCTAATCGATCTAACTCTTCAGGTTTTGAGTCAATTTGCATGCGGATATGTGAACCCGCTTCATCAATCAAATCTATCGCTTTATCTGGCAATTGACGGTCGCTGATATAACGATGAGAAAGTGTTGCCGCAGCAACAATCGCAGGGTCAGTGATTTCTACCGTATGATGCAGTTCGTAGCGCTCTTTTAATCCACGTAAAATCGCTATGGTGTCTTCTACGCTTGGTTCTTCAACCAATACTTTTTGGAAGCGGCGTTCCAACGCTGCATCTTTTTCAATGTACTGACGATACTCATCAAGTGTTGTCGCACCGACACAATGAAGCTCACCACGAGCAAGCGCAGGCTTAAGCATATTACCGGCATCCATTGCACCATCACTTTTACCAGCTCCCACCATAGTATGGATTTCGTCAATAAATAGAATAACCTGCCCTTCTTCTTTGGCAAGTTCGTTGAGAACTGACTTGAGACGTTCTTCAAATTCACCGCGGTACTTTGCACCGGCTACAAGCGCGCCCATATCGAGTGATAATACACGCTTATTTTTCAGCCCTTCAGGCACTTCACCATTAATAATACGTTGTGCGAGCCCTTCCGCAATCGCCGTTTTACCCACCCCTGGTTCACCAATGAGTACGGGGTTATTTTTAGTACGGCGCTGTAATACTTGAATCGTACGGCGAATTTCTTCATCGCGACCTATTACAGGATCAAGTTTACCTAACTCGGCGCGTTCAGTTAAATCTACGGTAAATTTCTCAAGCGCTTGGCGGGTATCTTCGGCATTTGGGCTATCAACTTTTTGGCCACCACGAATCGCGCTTATTGCGGTTTCAATCTTGTTTTGCGTTAAACCAAATTGCTTAAATAAAGTGCCCAGCGGCCCTTTATCTTCACAGGCAACTAAAATGAAGATCTCGCTAGAAATATAGGAGTCTTTGCGTTTTTGTGCGTACTTATCACATAAGTTCAGCAAGTTAGCCATATTATGTGACAACTGAACATCACCGCCCACACCGTCAACTTTAAATAACTTGTCGATTTCCGCAGACACTTTGGTCATCATTTCATCGGCATTAACACCTGCTTGTGCCAACAATGCTCGTACGCTTGAACCGGTTTGCGTAAGCAAGCTATACATTAAATGAATTGGCTCAATAAACTGATGGTCGCGGCCTAGTGCCAATGATTGCGCATCAGCAAGTGCAGCTTGAAATTTGCTAGTAAAACGATCTAATCGCATGCTTGATACCCTTAAAAAACTTAACTGTAATTATAAATGGGTATAAATTTTTTTAAGATCAAGAGAAAGGTAAAAATAGGTTAAAAATAATTACACAAAAAGTAAGGTCAATCAGCAATATAAATTATGTGTGCATTACGACCAGTGACGCCGTCGCGACGGTAGGAAAAAAATAAATTTTGTTGCGTGACGGTGCAGTATTCACCACCTGATATTGAGCTAACACCTTGCTTTTCAAGTACAATACGTGCCAACTGATAAATATTCGCAAGGTACTTATTAGGCTTGCCATCAATCGGCTGAAAACAGCTAATAGCGCCTTCATTCTTGTTACAAAACGCACTCTTTACGTCATCACCTACTTCAAATTTTTGCGGTCCAATTGCTGCACCTAAATACGCAATCAATTGGCTCGATTTAAAACAATTGAATGTATTTTCAATCACGCCATTTAATAAGCCACGCCAACCGGCATGAATTACCGCCACTTCATCACCCTGCTTTGAGCACACAAATACAGGCAAGCAATCTGCCGTCATAATCGCCAAAGGTTGATTCACCTGTTGCGTGTAAAGTGCATCAGCGTCATACAATTGATTTGCATCAGTTTGCGCATCAACACACACCACGCGAACACTGTGCGTTTGCGATAACCAAAAAGGGGCTTGTGGTAACAGGGCTGTTAAACGTTTGCGGTTTTCTGCTACATCTAGCGGGTTGTCATTTACGTGCTGCGCCAGATTTAACGACGCAAACGGCGCTTTTGAAACGCCGCCTTGTCGTGTTGTGGAAAAGGCAATCACCCTGTTCGGTACTTGCCACTTTGCTACAAGCGTGTCCACTAGTACCCAATATTAGGGTTAGCTTTGGTATCTTGACGAAGCGCTTCTTTTAATAACTTCATATCGTCTGGAATCGGCGCTTGCCAACTCATCAATTCACCGGTAATTGGATGTTCAAGCTCCAATTTTACCGCGTGTAGTGCTTGACGTTTAAAGTTGCGAAGCACTTCAATAAACTCTGGAGTCGCATTTTTAGGCGGACGAGGTCTGCCGTGATATAGCGGATCACCAATCAAAGCATGATTTAAGTGCGCCATATGCACACGGATTTGGTGCGTACGTCCGGTTTCAAGTCGCAAACGTAAGCGCGTGTGCGCTCTGAATTTTTCTGCCACACGGTAATGCGTTACAGCAGGTTTGCCAAATTCAGTTACCGCCATGTGCGTACGTTTTGTATGGTGACGACCAATTGGCGCATCTACCATGCCACCTGCGGTCATTGTGCCATTACAAATCGCCTCGTATTCACGCGTAAAGTTGCGTCTTGCTTGCAAGTTAGCAACTAAATGGGTCTGTGCTGGTACTGTTTTAGCTATCACCATCAAACCCGTGGTGTCTTTATCAAGACGATGCACAATACCGGCACGCGGTACAGAGTCGATATCAGGATAATCGTGCAGCAACGCGTTAAGCATAGTGCCATCAGGGTTGCCGGCACCGGGGTGCACAACTAAGCCGGCAGGTTTGTTAACAACTAAAATATGATCGTCTTCATACACTTTATCGAGGTCGATTTGTTGTGCTTCAAACACCACTTCGGTTTCGAGTTCAGCATGGATTTCAATCTGCTCATATCCCATTAATTTTTCACGCGGCACGTTACGTACCTCACCATCGACCTTTACCATATTGTCGAGGATCCAGTTTTTAATTCGCGAACGCGAATAATCTGGGAACATTTTTGCTAAAACTTGGTCTAGACGTTTACCGCCCAGTTCAATTGGTACTTCAGCTGATAATGTAATTTGCTCTGCCATTGTTCCGCTTAATTATGTAAAATCCAATGCAAGCTATTGCTTACTCGGTTAGAATCGCTAATATGCATAGTTTACTCGGTTTTGCTGACTGAGCCTAGGGTGGAATCCCAAACAAGATAATAAAAAGGTGTATTTTAATGACAAACGTAGTTGGGAAGCGTTCGCTTAGTAAACGTTCATTAGCGCTAGCGCTTGCAATCTCAGTGTTATCAGCATGTTCTTCAGCGCCGGACGAAGAAGACATTCAAAGAGTTCCGAATAAATCGCCACAGGCACTTTATCAAGATGCCAAAGAAACGCTTGATTCAGGTTTATATGTACGCGCAATCGAGTTACTAAGCGCGATTGACTCACGCTACCCATTTGGACCGCTATCAAAACAAGTTCAGATGGACCTTATTTACGCCTATTATCAATCAAATAATACCGAACAGGCTACGGCAACCATTGACCGTTTTATTAAATTAAACCCAAATCACAAAGATTTAGATTACATGTATTACATGCGTGGTTTAGTAAATATTAAAGCTCATGAAAACGCATTCCAAGAGTATTTTGGTATTGATCGCGCTGATCGCGACACCAAGCGCACACGAATCGCATACGAAGATTTTGCTACGCTTGTTAAAAATTACCCTGACAGTAAATACACTACCGAAGCCAAAAAACGCATGGCGTGGCTGCTTAATAAAATGGCACGTTACGAGCTAAAAGTGGCAAACTATTATTATGATCGTGAGGCATACCTTGCGGCGGCAAACCGCTGTAAGTATGTAGTAGAGCACTTTTCAAAAAGCAGTTATACCAAACAAGCCCTTGAGCTAATGGTAAAAAGCTACGATAAGCTTGGGCTGAGTGAGTTAAAAAATAATGCACAAGCCGTGCTAGATGCAAACAAATAAACGTGCACTTGGTATGCAAAAAAGGGGCTAGTTCAGCCCCTTTTTTATGTTTAAAAGCTTAAAAAAATAAGTTTATATAGCAGCTTCGTCTTCTTCTTTTGTACGAATACGTACCACGCGCTCAATATCAGAAACGAATATCTTACCATCACCAATTTTGCCTGTTTGCGCCGTTTCTACAATAACATCAACGGCACGGTCTACATCTTCATCGGCAAGTACAATATCTAATTTTACTTTCGGTAAAAAGTCCACCATGTACTCGGCGCCGCGATACAGTTCGGTATGCCCTTTTTGCCTACCAAAACCTTTCACCTCGCATACCGTCATACCTGTGATGCCGATTTCTGACAGCGCTTCACGAACGTCATCGAGTTTAAATGGTTTGATGATTGCTTCTATTTTTTTCATAGATATGTTTCCAATATGCTTAATGCCACCATTCTATCGCGTTAACTAATCAATTCAAGGTATTTACTTATAGACATATTGGTAATTATTTTCATCAATATAAATAACTGTTCTAAAAGAATTATACAATCTACTAGTCTGGATTTTTCAAAAGCGTATAATTACTAAAGGAGGTACAAAATATGAAATATGTACAACAAGGTGTCACGTTACTTGAAGTCATGATCGCTGTTGCTATTTTAGGCATAGTAGCAGCAATAGCACTACCGAATTTAGGCTCAGTCATGGAATCAGATCGTGCCGATAATTTTATTACCGAATTTAGCAGAACAATCAAATACGCTCGAGCAAAAGCTACAACTACAGATGAGTTTGTCGTAATTTGCCCTATAGCAAACCCGAATGGCGGAGGGGGTTGCTCTTCTGATTGGAAGAACAATCCAATAGTTGCTTTTGTTGATAAAGAACAAGATTTTAACTTGAATACAGATACAGATCTTCTGATTAGAACTATGTCATTGCCCAACTCTCTCGACAATGTGATTCAAGGTAAAGGCACTACTGCAATTACCATTGATGGTCAAGGTAGAGTAAACCAAGAACATCAGTTTGTAATTTGCCCAAATGGAAACAATGACAATACGTCAGCACTTCAAATAAGTTTATCGGGTAATACTTGGAAATTAGGACGTAATGTATTAACTTGCGGCACCGTATAATTATACTACCCTTGTAGATACAATTTAATATTTATTAAGGCTTCAAGGATGAAGCATTATACGGATGGTTATTCCCTTGTAGAGGTATTAGTGTCAGTTGCTTTAATCGGCACATTAGCAAGTCTTACTCTACCTAATTTATCTCGCGTTGCAGCCCAAAACCGCCTAGATAGTTCAATGTATACTATTTTAAAAACGATGCATTTAGCTAGAGCTGTGGCAGTATCTAATTCAACCTATGTGACAACTTGTCCCCTTATATCTGGAAGCTGTACAAAAAGTTGGAACAATAAAATTTTTACTTTTAACGATTTAAACGCGAATTTATCTTTGGATGAAAACGAACAAATAATAAAAGTCCTAGATAAAATCAATATTAACGATGAGCTTTCCTACCCTCGCCAAGCCATAACATATAGACCAAATGGTTCAATCAGTTTTATGCAATCAGGCAGCTTCATTTACTGTAATAAAACTTACCCTCGTCTAACTGGTAACCAAATCACAGTTAGTCAAGTAGGTCGAGTGCGTATTCGAGACTCTGATAGGTGTACAACTCCTGATTTATAGCGCACAAAACTCCTATTAATTGAAGCACTAATAATTCATTAACAGTATATTCTCCCTTTAAAATTAAATAATGCCAACATGTTCGAGTAACACAAAAAAGCACCCCGCTGGGTGCTTTTTATTTAACATCTTCCATCCTGAGTCAGAATAACATTTTACCTGTTCCAGCAGGTTGCATCGCCACCTGAACCGCTTGATGTTTTTTGACCCAAATCATCAATCTTAAAACTGGAGCATTCAGGGTCTTTTGTGGCAGGATAATCAAGCGGACTAGCTGTTACAGAAAATGCAGTTCCGTCAGAAGTAAGCGTAAGAGTAAATAGCCCCGAATCGCTTTTATCTGACACTCCCAAATCACTTAGTGCTGACGTATATCTATGGTTATCTGCGAAAAACTGCTCTTGCCTACTTGCGATGTCTAAAAGAGAAGTCATTGCCTCTGCACGCGAGCCTTTGTAAAGGTAATTAACGTAAGAAGGATATGCAAGAGCTGATAAAAACCCTATTATTCCAACTACTATTATCACTTCAATCAAAGTAAAGCCTTCGTGTTTTTTCATTACTAATTAACCTTGTTACTTGTTTCACGATACATGTAGCTGCGATGTGTTTTAAAACCAGCAAAGCCACTTGTTAAATTAATCTTACAATTTTCACCATTTTCGTCGCAAACGAGTTCTGGGACAGCACTGTCATTAATCGATTTCGCCTTTATAATGCCTGAATTGTTTTCACCTGCTCCAATACCAATAAGCAAGAACTGAGACTTTTCGTCACCATCCTCAGAAAAAACTAATTCTGGTGTAGGAGGAATACTATCGCCCGTTTCAGTGTATGTATCCTTGTATACATTAACTGCATAGTGTAAATGAAGTGCATATAAACGGCCAGTGCCACCAGTTAGCGAACATTCATCTGTATTTGGAGAACCAGCCATAAAAGTCGGAAAATAAGCAACTCCTCCAATTATCGCTGGCTTAGCTAAAGCTTTTTCACCCATTCCAGATAGTGCATATTTCCATCCACTATACTTTGCTAACTCAGCTTCTTTAGCAATAAAGTCATCTGGTGCTGATGTTAAGCTACCAAATGTCGATGTATCAATCGCCATTAAATCATCCGAGTCAATACTCGCTGGCGGATTAGATTTAAATGATTCTGTAATAACATTGATGTCTCGCATCATGTACAAACTATCATTACTGGACTGATCTAAAGGACTAGTTCTATCACCACTACCTATTACTACAGCTTCAAATGGAACTATCATACGTGTTGCACTAACGACTTGGTTATCAGTTCTAAAGGTTGTCACCCTGCTGTAATAACTGCGTGCAACCTCTGGTTGATAAAAGAATTTACCTGGCAAGCTAGCGAATTCAAATGCAGACCAATCAGAGGTGTTAGAGCCAGCTAAATCGATACGCCAAACTTTACCACCGGTATCCGCTGCGTATAGCCTATCTGTGTATCCATCATAATCTGAATCCAACGTCGCAATTCTTCCAACAATACTGTCATTGCCGTCAAATGAAATGTCATCAGTGCTCCATACCTCATTACCTGTTTCAGCATCTACAATGTATACACCAGCTCCAACAGTATTGCTGGCACCATTTTCAAATTGCTCCTTATCATAGCCTGCACCAAATACTAACAATGGTTTTTCTGCGTAGGATGGTAAATTTATATAAATCACCCTAGGTTGAGACCAGGTTTGCCCTAAATTAGGATAATCAGATGCCCCCTTGGCCCAGAGTAGCTTCGGATTCTGGCGGTCGGAAATATCTAACGCATAATAAGTGCTACCGCCTCTTCGCATCCCCATAAATGCCCAAACTTTTTCTGTTGAGTTAACTTTACCGTCACCATTAGCATCATCATGATAGATAGTCGGTGTTAGATCCATTCCATACAACTTACCTGGAATATTATCTCTTAAGCCAGGTTGAATACTAAACAACTCAGAAGGAATAAATGACCAAACTTCCGTTGCTTTAGTTTCACTAGTATCTTCAAAAAAATGGACAAAGCCAGCATTAGTACCAAACAGTAAATATGTCGAGTCATTACTGTCATTGCCCGCAGTGCCATATGTAATGGCCGCAGGCTTTGAATGAAGTGCATCTCCTAATATATGGTCACGTAAAGCGACTTCACCTTCTTCATTTTTTTCAATGCCCCTCATCCAATCCATCATGTCTTTGGCTTCCTGATCAGTAGCACTGCTACCAGAATAATCTTTGAGTGCAACCTTTATCTTCGCTAGAACAGTTGTATTTTCGCTACTGAAATCCCCCAAGTCCGTGAATATTTTTCGTTGAACAGGATTTGTAATTTGCTCATCTAATCCACCTAACATTACATTACTGCCATCTTTGGAAGGAACATCTCCTTCGCTCGGCTCATAATCGCGCCAAAATGTTTTAGCCTCTTTATCTATTTCACCTTTGCTATTAATTGCGTTCTTATTGTCCTGATCAACAATATTGTATCCATTAATTTTCAGCTTTTTAATGTTACCATTCCAACGAGATGAACCTAACGGCGAAAACAGTGAGTAATAAACATACTCTTTCGTTCGAGTGCTATCACTCTGACTCGCTGCAACGGATGGAGATGTAAAGTTACCCGATACTTCAACTATTTTCCGCAATGTTGCCTTTAAGTTCGTGTTTAACTGAGTCGGATCGCTGGTATCATAATAATCACCATCTCCTTTTTTAGCCGCGGCCTCTAGCATCCCTTGACCTTTCTCGCTCATACCGTTACCAAAACCAATAGTGAAAGTTTTAATATTATTTGTTTTTTGGTCTTTTGAGTAAACATCGTTATTCGCCATAAATTCAGCAATTCGTGGAAAATGCTGATACATTGCGGCTAGAGTATATACGTTTCCATTTTTGTCTGTGTATGTTGCATCTGTGTAACTGGCATCCGGTAACAGACCTTGTATTGAAGCAGCAGCATTGTGATAGTTACCGCTTGAACTAGGATCACCATCGGTCATCATAATGAAGTATGCATCATTATCACAACGTGGTTGATAACTTCCGTTTGGGCCTGTTAGATTTGCAAAAGGGGAAATGTAATACCCGTCTTTTTCTATCGATTTGTCACGTTCGCTGTCTAAATACCCTCTTTCAAACACGGGGCCACCACTAAAGTAACTATATGCTTGATAAGCTGAATCTGTTATCGGCGTACCACCAGAGCCATCTAAGTTGTTGACGATTGTTTTTAAGTCAGCTTTTGATTTCTTTCCAATTCCCGCAACTATATAGCTAACATAACTATCAAAAATACCAATACCGAATTCAACATCTTTTGAATCTTCAATAACACTAGTTACTGCTTCTTTGGCGACCTGTAAACGACTTGCAGGACATTCTTTATAGGTAGCATTATAACCATCACGACATTTAAAAACGCTTCCATTTACTGTTTTACTAACGCAATCAATTGTATTGTTATAAAAGTCACGACATCTATTACCGTTAACTGACGAGTATTGCATACTGCCTGAAGTATCAAACATCAACATTACTCTCGCTTTCTCTTTCTCTTGTAAAAGTGCATTAATGTATAGCTCAATGTCCTCTGCAAACGCGTTCGGACTCAAACAAAGAATAGAAATAAGAAAACAAACTAAAACTCTCATTTTCGTATACGATTTAGCTATCATTTTAAGAACCTCCCATCATTTCTTGTTCAATACCCGTATTTAGTGTCATCGTATGTTTATTCCCTTTACCATAACTTTTTGAAGTAATTAACTTTAAGTAATTACATTTCATCCTTGGTGTTGGCGCAAAACGTGGCGGACAATCTAATAAATCCGATACAGTACTGTTATTTTCATTAACCATTACAATGTTAGACCCCGATGTAGAGAGCGTGATGGACTCTGACGGATAAGCTCTTTTCTTCATTAGAAATCTATTGCCCGACTTTTTCGCCAATTCATCTTTAATGGCCTCTTCAGTATTACCTCGTGCGACTGACTCTGTCATATAGCTTTCCTGCGTAGCGATAATCATCTTACTATCGAGAGCACTGCCACTCATAACGCTAACAGCTATTCCTGATACCATTAAAATCATTAATATTGCACCAACAAGAACAACACCCTTTTGTTTATTTAAATTGCCCATTGATCTGTCCCCACATTTACTAAGCGTACAGTTGATGTTAATAGTTTACGTCTGAAGTTATCATCAAAGCTTAACCTTCTTGTATGTTCGCCTTCTCCACCCAAGATAAAAGTCTGACTTCCTGGAGGATTATCTCTATCCTCTTCAAGCGTTCTAACAAGTATAAAAATTTGAACACTGGTAACGACTGCGTTTTGTTGGTCCCAGTCAGTCTGAGACATTTGTGATGATGTTTTATACATATCCACACGTGAATCACTATTTGTGTCTAAACCAAACAAAAAACGAATATTTTCAACTCCTTCCATCACTGTTTCAGAAATCATCTCTCCATTTGAGAGACGCATTCGCCTTAATGTCGGTACTTCTACAGCTTTACCATTAAGTGTGTATGACTGATCCTGAACAAAATATACATTGTGTGCATACTCCCAAACTTTTGCATTCCCACTGGTGCTCAGCCCGCCTCCAGTCCCTCTTAAAAAACGTGCCGTTTGGGGAGTGCCAATAAAGTAAGTATTTGAAGAAACAGTGGCTCCAGTAACTTCTTCACCCAAAACACGCTTAACTTGAAGAATATCACTACCCGAAGTTGGACTACTTATACAACTTAGTTCATTTGATGACTCTGCTTCTTTTGAATAAAATACTTTAAAAGCAGAATTGGAACCCAATTCTGGAAATGTTCCATTGTTAACACCTTCGAAGCAATCGTCTGATGGAGAGCTCGGAGGAGCATTAGTTAGAAAAGAAGCATTGGGTGTAAGCAAAAAATTCCCCCAAAAGCCGGCTAACTCGATATCTCTTTTTAATATATCCATAGCCAGTCTACCTGACTCCTGGAGCTCTCCCATATCTAAAGTATCGGAAGTACTCATCTTCATGCCCATATAAGTGAACATGACACCGGCAAGCACAAAACCACCGACAAACAAAGAAAGTAGCAATTCAAGCATTGTAAAACCTAGCTGGTTTTGTAAGTTACTTTTGGTCATTATCAAGCCTCCCTCATAAACACATAACTATCCAATACAACAGTTCTACGGTTTGAAATCGTCCCACACTGAATATCTTTATTTGTAGCTTCAGTTAGTTTTTGTCGTCCTTGCCAAGCCACCACTACTCTGAGAAAAACACCATTGTCATCCGCCGTAGGTCTAATACATACAGTGCCATTTGCAAGTGTTCCTGTGTTATCTGCAACACGTAACGCTTTTTGCCATTGAGAAAGATCATATTCTGCAATATCACTCGAAGAACAACGTATATTTAAACAATTTTTCGACACAGGTGTATTTTTATAACTAAAAGTTTTACTATAGTTAACTACGATATCTGCTGTGTCGTTCGCTCTAATTCTTTCCATTATATCGTTAGCGAGCGCCAACGCTGCACTACGTTGGTTAGCATCGTAACTGGCCTGCTTTGCATTAGTTTGCAACGCTACAGTGCCAAGTAAACCCACTGTCAAAATAATAAAAGCTACAAGCACTTCAATAAGTGTGAAGCCTTTGTTTGCTTGTTGCCTTGGTAATGAGGAAAAAGGTGACGAGTTTGCTCTCATTTTTCATTCATCCTTTAAGCTGAAAATTTTCTAGCTTAATAATCGCTGAACGAAATATGAAACTCAATTAACAGGGTGTTAACGGTTAAGATTTCAGATAAACGGTAGTTATTGCTGAATTAGCTGTTTAATATGCGGCCACTCGCGTCTGCTAACTTCTACTTTTTCATTAAAATCTAATAGTTTAAGCCAGTGCTTGTTGTGATCTTGGCCAATTTCGGTCAAGTAGCTTTGATTAACAATTGTGTTGCGGTGCACTCTCACAAAGTAAGATTCAAATTCTGATAAGAGTTTTTTTAACGAACCTTCAATTAATACGCTTGTATTTGGCGTAATGACACGCAAGTATTTATCTTCCGAACGAACGAGTCGAACATCTGATACCAACACACTTTTGTGAATTCCACCTTCGATGTACTCAATAGCGGCCTGCTGCTTTAAAGCAGTTTGCGCGCGATGTGAAATTTTCAGACCATCTATCGCTTTTGCAAGTGCAACTTCATCAATCGGTTTAACTAAATATCCTTGCGGTGCTACCGCAAACGCAGGAAGCGCTTTATCTGGGTAAGCGGTGATAAAAATAATCGCGGGCGGTGGGTTAAATTCTTTCAATTTTTCAGCAAGTTCTATCCCTGATAATCCAGGCATTTCGATATCAAGCAATGCTAAATCTGGCACTAAGTCGCTACACGCCAGTAACGCCTGCTCAGCGTTTTCCGCAAGCGACATTATGTTAAAGTCTGGTCTTAATTTTTGCAGTAAACGTGCGATCCGCGCGCGCGCTAACGGTTCATCATCAACAATTAATACATTCATTGCTATCTCGGGATCACCAACTTAGTGCGAAAACTATCGCCTTGAACAAAATGAGTCAATTTTGCCCGTTTACCAAAATACATTTGCAGCCGCTCTTTAATATTCTCTACCGCAATACCATTGCTAGGCCTCGATTTAGATGCTTCAGGCAAGTACGGATTATCGACAATGAGCGACACTGAACTGTTACTTACTAATAATTGCACTGAAATATGCGATGAACTCACACTTGGCTCAACGCCATGGCAAATCGCATTTTCTAAAAGAGGCTGAATAGTCAACGCAGGTATTTTAAGTTCAGGTAAGTGCTCTGGAATTTGCCAATCAACGGTTAATCTATCACCAAAGCGCCAAGACTCAACTAGCATATATTGTTGGGCTAATAATACGTCTTTTTCAAGTAAAATCGCTTCATCGCAATGCATTGCAGCACGGGATAAGTCTGCCAGCGCTAAAATTGTTTTTTCAGCATCTTGTGCATCGTGATACACCAATTCAGCTGCCATATTAAGACTGTTAAACAAAAAGTGTGGTCTGATCCGAGCTTGTAACGAACTTAACTGCGCCTTAGTGGCGACTTGTTCTGAATGGCTGCGCTCTGCATGCATAATGCTAAATTGCGCGTAAAGCATTGCGATTATAAACGCGATAAGCAAATTTCGTGTTAAAAATTCGAGCAGCGAAATGTCATCTAAAATCTCAAACGAATAAACAAAGTAGCTGGTTGCAACTGTAAAACCGCATATAAGTAGGACTAGTACAATAAGTTGCTGCTGATAACTTGCTTTTTGCAACTGACTTTTAAGCAAATAAATTGACGTTAAACTGGTGAGTGAAACAAAATGAATAAACAGACTAACGGGTGCGAGGGCAAGCCAAGGGTCGCGGTGAATAAGAGGTGAGAAGGTTAAAATAACGGCCAACAGTTGGCCGACAATAATTACTGCTAACAGTGCGCGGTCATTAAGTAAGCTTGCTAATAAATCGCCTTTAATTTGATTCATCGAAATCATTAGCAAGCCTTGTCGTTATCTCAATTCAGCAGGTACCGCAAAGATGATATTTTCTTCTTCACCTGGGTTTTCAATTGCTTCTGTGCCACCCCATGCTTTGAGTTGGTCTACCACTTGTTGCACCAAGACTTCTGGTGCAGATGCTCCTGCTGTTACACCGACACTCGTTACACCTTCAAACCAGACTTGTTCCATTACGCTTGCATCATCAATTAAGTGTGCAGGTGTTCCTACTTTTGCACTTAACTCACGTAAACGATTTGAGTTAGAACTGTTTTTAGCGCCAACCACTAATACTAAATCACTCTTATCGGCTAAATCACGCACCGCATCTTGGCGATTTTGTGTTGCATAGCAAATATCGTCTTTACGCGGACCATGAATGTTTGGGAATTTTACTCGCAGCGCATCAATCACATCAGCAGTATCATCCACCGACAGTGTTGTTTGGCTACAGTAGAACAAGTTATCCGCATCTTTCACTGAAAGTGTTGCTACATCTTCTGGTGTTTCCACCAAGTAAATGCCGCCGTCATCATTGTCGTACTGACCCATAGTACCTTCCACCTCTGGGTGACCATGGTGACCAATTAACACACATTCTGTGCCTTTGCGGCTAGCGCGTGTTACTTCCATATGCACTTTTGTGACAAGTGGACAGGTTGCATCAAACACTTTAAGCTCGCGACGTTTAGCCTCTTTGCGTACCGCTTGCGATACGCCGTGAGCGCTAAAAATAACAATGTTATCGTCAGGTACCTGGTGCAATTCTTCAACAAAAATTGCACCGCGATCCTTAAGACGATTAACCACATATTTGTTATGCACAACTTCGTGACGCACGTAAATAGGCGGCTTAAATAAGTCTAAAGCACGTTCAACAATGCTAATCGCTCTATCAACCCCTGCGCAAAAGCCACGAGGGTTTGCTAACAAAATTTTCATTAATTTCGCACTTCTAAAATTTCAACTTCAAACTCAACCTGTTGTCCCGCTAATGGATGATTAAAATCAACCGTTACAGAGTCACCCGCCACTTCGCGAATTAAACCAGGAAGGTCGGTGCCATCAGGTTGTGTAAACGCGATAATTGCGCCTACTTCAGCCGGTGTATCTGAACCAAATTTACTGCGGTCAACATAGTAAACATTATCAGGATTAGGCATACCAAATGCATCTTCTGGCGCCAGCGTAAAGCTTTTTTCATCGCCTGCGTATAAGCCTAACAAACACTTTTCAAAATTTGCAGTTAAGCTACCATCACCCATCACTAGTTTAGCTGGCTTGTTATGAACTTTCGTTGAATCGGCAGCTGAGCCATCTTCTAATTTGATTGAAAAGTGAAAAATTACTTCTGAGTTTTCACCAATCTTTAAATCTGTCATTTATCGCTCTCTTTTTGCTCAAAAAACGCATCAAGTAACAGCAACGCTGCGCCAATGCTGATTGCAACATCAGCAATATTAAACACAGGGAAATCATATTGCTGGTAATATACATGTAGAAAGTCTATTACGTATCCATGTACTAAGCGATCAATCAAATTACCAATTGCACCTGCTAACACTAATGCGTACGCACTGCATAGTAATTTGTTAGTTGCTGGTAATTTTTTTAGCCAATAAATCAGCAGTACACTGATCGTCACTGCGATTATACTAAAAAAGTATTTTTGCCAGCCACCCGCTTCGCTTAAAAAGCTAAATGCAGCACCATAGTTGTGCACATAAGTGAAATTAAATACTGGCAGAATATCAATTGTTTGGTAGAGAGACATTTCTGTGCTCACTATCCATTTAGTAATCTGGTCTAGTGCCAGCAAAATGATGCTGAGCACTAACCAAATTAGACCACTACGTCCTTTTAACACACAAATCCCCTATGCAAATTGACGAACTTCACCTTCGCCATCTACGTTGGTTACACAGCGGCCACAAATATCTTTGTGCTCTTCGTGAGTGCCTACATCATCGCAGTAATGCCAACAACGCTCACACTTTTCTGCTGATGTTGCTGCTACCGAAATAAACAAACCGTCAATTTCGCTTGCAACCGCATCTGCTGGACGGTTTTCTTTATTTTCAACAACAGCTTTTGAGGTAAGCAATACGAAGCGTAACTCATCGCCAAGCGCATTCAGTTGCGCTTCAAGCTCAGTTCCCACATACAAGGTAACTTCTGCTTGCAATGTTGCGCCGATTTTCTCTTCTTTACGTGCAGCTTCAAGTACTTTGTTTACCTCAGCGCGCACTTCTAAGAGTTGCTGCCAGAAAGCGTTATCTAGCTTAGCTGAATCTGCTTTCACCAGACCTTGGTACCATTCACCTGTAAATACAAACTCATCACGCTTACCTGGCAGTACTTGCCAGATTTCTTGTGCAGTGAAGCTCATAATTGGTGCCATCCAGCGCGTCATTGCTTCAGCAATATGATAAAGCGCAGTTTGACATGAACGACGTGCAACACTATCGGCTTTTGCTGTGTATTGACGATCTTTAATTACATCTAAGTAGAACGAGCCTAATTCAACGGTACAGAAGTTCATTAGCTTTTGTGTTACTACCAGCATTTGATATTCATCGTATGCTGCAACTAGCTCGTCTTGTAATACAGCGGCACGGTCTAAGATCCAACGATCAAGAGCAACCATTTCATCTGCTGCAAGCATATCTGTTTCTGGATTAAAACCATTTAGGTTCGCTAATAAGTAACGTGCAGTGTTACGAATACGGCGGTAACGATCTGCTGAACGTTTGAAGATTTCGTCCGAAACTGTCATCTCTGCTGTATAATCAGTAGACGCAACCCATAAACGCAGGATATCTGCACCCATTTTGTTCATGATATCTTGCGGCGAAATTACGTTACCCAGTGACTTCGACATCTTGCGACCATTTTGGTCAACCGTAAAGCCATGTGTAAGCACTTGCTTATATGGTGCGTGACCGTTAATCGCAACTGATGTCATCATTGACGACATAAACCAACCACGGTGCTGGTCAGAACCTTCAAGATATAAATCAGCAGGACCTGTTAGTTCTTCACGTGCATCAACAACACATGCGTGTGTTACACCTGAATCAAACCAAACATCTAAGGTGTCTTGTACTTTTACGTATTGCTCTGCGTCTTCAGCACTTAGTAGCTCAGTTACTTCTAAGTCATACCAAGCTTGAATGCCCTTTTCTTCCACCTTTGCAGCAACTTGCTCGATAAGCTCGGCAGTATTCGGGTGAAGGCTACCTGTATCTTTATCAACGAATAACGCAATTGGCACACCCCACGTACGCTGACGTGAAATACACCAATCCGGGCGGCCTTCAACCATGTTCGCAATGCGGCTTTCGCCCCACTCTGGTAGCCACTGAGTCTTTTTGATTTCGCTTAATGAATCTTGACGCAAATTTGCCTGATCCATACTAACGAACCACTGCGGCGTTGCACGGAAAATAATTGGCGTTTTATGACGCCAGCAATGCGGGTAACTGTGATTAAACGCATGATGATGCATTAATGCGCCTTTCTCAGTTAATACGTCAATTACGCTCGCATTCGCTTTAAATACATGTTGGCCTGCAAATAGTTCAGTATCAGGTAAGTACACACCATTAGCACCCACCGGGTTAGCTACTTCTAAGTTATATTGCTGACCCACAACAAAGTCTTCTTGACCGTGACCCGGTGCAGTATGAACCGCGCCCGTACCAGAATCTGTTGTTACGTGCTCGCCTAAAATCACAGGAACCGTGAAATCGTAGAATGGGTGATTTGTTTGCAATAATTCAAGGTCTGAACCTTGGCAATAACCAAGTGCATGGAACTTATCCACGCCATAACGATCCATTGCATCTTTTACTAAGTCAGATGCTAATACTAAACGCTGCTTACCTTGTTCAGTTTCAATTTGAACTAAGCTGTACTCAAGACCTTCATGCACTGCAACCGCACGGTTAGCAGGCAGTGTCCAAGGTGTTGTAGTCCAAATAACAATGCTAATATCGCCTTCGCCTTCATGACCATCCGCTAAGTTAAACTTAGAGATAAGTGCTGCTTGATCAGTAAAGGTGAACTTAACATCGATTGCAGGCGATTGCTTGTCTTGGTACTCAACTTCTGCTTCAGCAAGTGCTGAACCACAATCTGTACACCAATGAACTGGCTTAGAACCTTTATGAAGGTGACCGTTTTTAATAATGCGGCCTAATACGCGAATCGCGTTTGCTTCAAAGTCGAAGTTCATTGTTAAGTAAGGCTTGTCCCAATCACCGAATACACCAAGGCGTTTAAAATCTGCCTTTTGGCCTTCAACTTGCTTTTTAGCGTAGTCGCGGCACTTTTCGCGGAATTCGGCAACAGATACTTTTTTACCTGGCTTGCCTACTTTCTTTTCTACTTGTAGCTCAATTGGTAAACCGTGGCAGTCCCAACCTGGAACATACGGTGCATCAAAGCCTGAAAGCGTCTTAGACTTAATAATAATGTCTTTAAGAATTTTATTTACAGAGTGACCTAGGTGAATATTGCCATTCGCATACGGAGGGCCGTCGTGCAAAATGAAAGATTTCTTGCCTTTCTTAGCGGTGCGAATTTGACCATATAAGTCTTTTTCGTACCAAGATTTAAGCATTTGTGGTTCGCGTTTTGCTAAGTTACCACGCATTGGAAACTCAGTTTCCGGCAAATTTAAGGTATGTTTGTAGTCGCTCATTTAATTCTACTTTCCGTATCGGCTACTAAATTAAATCAAAATAGGCTTTTGCATCGTCAACATCACGCGAAATTTGCGCTGTTAACTGGGCAAAGCTATCAAACTTTATTTCATCTCGAAGTTTATGCACAGGTGCAACTTCGATAATCTGACCATAAAGGTCACAATTAAAATCAAAAAGGTGCGCTTCTAAAAGGGTGCGCTTGCCATTAAATGTTGGCTTAGTGCCAATATTAGCAACCCCGTAATAAATCTTATTTGCTACTGTGACTTGTACACAGTACACACCACTTAACGGACTAACTTGTCGTTTAAGCGGAATATTTGCCGTCGGAAAGCCTAGTTCTCGACCCTTCTTCCAGCCATGTACCACTTTACCAATAACACTGTAAGTTCGGCCTAACATTTCATTTGCCAGATGAATATCACCTTGGCTCAATGCTAAGCGAATTGCAGTGCTACTCACGCGGCAATCTTTTTGTCGCAAGCTTGCGGTACTTTTTACATTAAAGCCATGCGTTGCACCGCTTATTTGTAACATTTGATAATTGCCACTGCGACCTTTACCAAATCGAAAATCATCGCCCACAGTTAACGCAGCTACGCCAAGTTTTTCAACCAGTACGTGCTCAACAAACTCGTCAGCAAATTGATTCGCAAATTTCTCGTTAAATTTTATACAAATAACACGTTCCACCCCTAATTGAGACAATAACGCTAGTTTGTCTCGTAAACGTGTTAAACGTGCTGGTGCATCACTTTTTCTAAAATACTCTTGTGGCTGAGGTTCAAATATCATTACCGTACTGGGCAATTGATATTGTTTTGCATCTTGAATTAGCCCTTTGATAACCGCTTGGTGACCTAAATGCACACCATCGAAATTACCAATGGTTAATACACAGCCTTTATGTTTTGGCCTTATATTGTGTATACCGCGGATTAACTCCATTACGTACTAGCAAACCTCAAAAAAAAGTGAATTAAAATTTAAGCGCCCGATTATAGACTTTTTTTACTCGATTATCAGTTAATATTTTTTATTTGTCTGAATCGCACACCCATGAGCACAAGCAGTAAAAAATAAACAACTACTGCGACCACGATAAATCCACTTAACAAAGCCACTTGTTGCATAAAGCCTTGCTGCTGCCATGGGAAATAGTGCTGTAATTGAGAAACAGCTAAAAACATTAAAATACTGGCTATTAAACACTTTACGAAGAACCATACAGTGGTTTTCGACACCCCATAAACACCCTGCTTGTGCAAAAAGTAATAGAGTAAAATTGCATTACAGGTAGCTGAAAGCGATGTTGCCAGCGCTAAACCTAAATAGCCAAACATTGGGGCTAGTATTAAATTAAACACCATATTTAATACCATTGCGGCTACGCCAATTTTGGCTGGTGTTTTAGTATTTTGTTTCGCGTAAAAAGCGGGGGCCAGAACCTTAATCAACATAAAGCTTAACAGGCCAAACGCATACGCAGTAACACCCATTGCCACCTTTTCAATATGATTGCCGCTGGCCATAAATTCCCCATGACCAAACAACACATTAATAATCAAAGGCGCTAACACTATTAAACCAAAACAGGCGGGAATGCCAAGCCAAACAACAAAACGTACGCCCCAGTCGACTGTGGCTTGAAACTGTTTAGGATCATCATTGACATGTAGCTTAGACAAGGTAGGCAAAATAACTGTCGCAATACCAATACCAAATAAGCCAAGTGGAAATTCAATTAAACGGTCAGAATAATAAAGCCAAGCAACTGAGCCGGTAACTAAGAACGATGCAATCACTGTATCTAACAACAAGTTGATTTGGCTTACCGAAACACCAAACATTGCAGGTAACATTAACGTACGCACTTTCTTTACGTTTTTATCGCGCCACGCAAATGTTGGTTTTACCAGCACATTATTTTTTCGTAAAAATGGCAGTTGAAACAAAAGCTGTACTAGGCCACCGATAAACACACCAAGTGCCATAGCAAATGCACCAAACTCAAATTTATCGTGAAAGTAATATGCGCAACCAATAATAGAGATATTTAATAAAACAGGCGTAAAAGCGGCAACCGAAAACTGGTTGTAGACATTGAGTACTGCGCCAGATAACGCCACAAGACTAACAAAAAACAAATAAGGAAAGGTTAATTTAAGCATTTGACTGAATAGTTCATACTTAAACCCTTCTGCACCGCCAGTAACATATTCATTGTACCAACCCGGTGCAAATATCGCGGCAACTACACCTGATCCTAACACCCCAAGAATTGTGACAATTAATAACACCGTACCGAGTGTGCCTGCTGCTTGGGCTACAAATATGCGTACTCCGTTGTCGCCGTCTTTTTCTTTTACTTCAGTTAATACGGGTACAAAAGCTTGCGCAAATGCTCCTTCGGCAAAGAGGCGACGTAAAAAATTGGGGATTTTATTAGCAAATAAAAAAATATCAGCAGCAGCACCTGCGCCGAGTAAATGAGCCGTAACCGCATCGCGAACCAATCCTAAAATACGGGAAATAAAGGTCATTAAACTCACAACCATGCCCGAACGAAATAGGCCTTTTGCCACTGCTCCCCCTACGCTTTAATAACCGACAATAAAATTAAGTTGCTCAGTATGCCACAAACTTCTTATGTGGTGACACACGCGTATGCAGTTTATAACGATAAATTATCGTGTGAAGTACTAGTATTGCTAAGTGCTTATTTGATATACTCCCGCCACTTGTTCGGTTGAGGCAAGCCAGTACAGCAATTAAGCTAAACTAAAGTACAAAAGTCATTGACTTTTGTACTTAATGTTGGCATATTCCTCGGCCTTTAAATTAAGCTTATTTTAAGATTGTTAGGAGCAAACCTTGGCTAACATCAAGTCTGCAAAAAAACGTGCTATTACGAGCGAAAAGCGTCGTCAGCACAACGCAAGCCGTCGTTCAATGATGCGTACTTTCTTCAAGAAAGTAGTTGCTGAAATCGAAGCGGGTAACAAAGAAGGCGCACAAGCAGCTTTCGAAAAAGTAGTTCCAGTTTTAGACCGTTACGCAACTAAAGGTCTAATTCACAAGAACAAAGCAGCTCGTCACAAGAGCCGTCTTGCTGCAAAAATTAAAGCACTTTAATTAGTACTTTATTTTGCAAATAAAAAAACCGGTTAACACCGGTTTTTTTATGTCTCAAATTTGTATCGCAACTAAATTGCCAGCTCAGGCAGTAGCTTCTTCAAAATACCTGCAATCTTTTTTGGTGAAAATGGCTTTACCACAAACCCTTTTGCACCACGTTCAATCGCGTCCTTAACGTTTTCAACCGTTGAGTGTGCCGAAACCATGACCACATTCGCCTCGGGTGAAATCTCGTTAATTGATTTGATCAGTTCTTTACCATCACCATCTGGCAATTCAATATCTAAAAAAATCACGTCGTATTGATGGTTTTTAATCTGTTCCAAACACGCTTGTGCAGTTGATGCTTCGTCTATGTTTGCTAAACCAAAATGAATCAAAGTCTGGTGAAGAAAGTTTCTCACTGTCCCTACATCATCTACTATTAAAATAGCGTGCTCACCACTCATAAATCGTCCCGTATTTATTAATGAATTATAATGTTAAACTTATATACTTATAATTCAGATCACAAATTAATGACACTATTGTCAAACGAAATTATACATATGTCTATTAAAATTAAGCGCCAGTCGTTAATGGGCGACTCAGCCAGCAAAAAAAAAGTAAAACAAAGAGCCACAAAAAAACAACCAGCTCAAAGTCCTTCGCAGGCTGAAATTCAAGCCGCACAAAAACAAGTAGCAGCCAAAGTAGAAGCTAAACCGAAAAAAGGCTTATGGTTAAGTTTAGCCTTTATTGCCCTAGCCGCTTTAATTACTCCCAAACCACAATTAATCTCGTACCAAAAGCTTAATGTAGTGGGTACGAGTATCTATTGGCCTGGTTTTTTAGGTCTACCAGCAACCATTTTTGATTCCGACCTCACCCTTGCAGGCGAAATCGACCAAGGAAAGATCTTTTTATGCGATAACATTAATCAAAATGTAGGTTGTCATAAATATCAAGTAGTTAAGCAGGAAGGTTTTATTTCGGTGATCTTGAGCTTATTTTCGGATTAGTTTTTTTTATTATAAAATTGTAGATTTTCTCGTTTGAACAAAAACTAGAATGCTCCGATAATTCGCGCCAATTAGTATTATCGGAGGCACCAAAGTGGAAAACTTAATTTTTTTATCAACAAACCTAACAATTGTCGCTTTATGTATTGGTGCATTTTTTATTAGTAATACTAAGGTTATCAAGCTATTTGCCGCAATTTCATTAGTTGCACTTTTTATTATGCAAAGTATGAATACTGCGCCACAACAGCATTTGTCAAATATCACGCTTATTCTGATTAATGCGTTTTATCTATTTAAAGTTTATACCCAGTATCAACTAGAACAGAATTAAGCATAACGATACAATAGTGACATGATTTCGTAACCATTTGGGGCCATATCATGTCACATTCCGATTCTGACCTTTTTTTACAGCAAATGGCTGATGTAACGCCACTCAAACAAGACGCTGTTTCAACCCCAACCTCTAACGCTAAGAACGCGCTAAGTAATTTCTACAAGCAACAAAGCTCAAAGCAAATAAGCTTACTAAATGATGCATTGAGTAGTGCAACTGTTGAATACGTTGAACCCGACGATTACATTAGCTACAAATCTTCAGGCCTTCAGGCTGGCGTATTTAAAAACTTGCGACTTGCCAAATATGATATCGATGGCAAAATTGAGCTGCAGGGCCACTCCATCAAAGAAGCACAGGATAAGTTAATACAAGAGTTGTCTGATTGTCATCGCCGCAACATACGTGTTGTGCTTATTAAACACGGTGTTGGCAAAGAAAATAGCGAACAACCAGCTAAATTAAAAAGTCATGTAAATGCGTGGCTTGTGCATTTCCCGTTTGTACTTGGCTTTCATAGCGCGCAAACCCATCACGGTGGCTATGGCGCAGTTTACGTATTGTTGAGTAAAAACGAACAAGCAAAACTTGCAAACAAAGAAATTCACGCAAAAAAATAAGGCTCTATTGAGCCTTATTCTGCATTTGTTACTACTGTATTTTGGTTTACGGCTTCATCAGCCTGAGTGAACCAAGCACTCACTCCTAAAAAAGCAACCAATAAAGCGACTGAGCTTAATTTGATCCCTTTTGCCATTGCGCGGTGCATAACTCCCCCAATAATTTTGTTTTTTTATTATTGTTTTAGTACATAAACTGTACTGGAGAATCATTCTAAACAATTTACAAATTTTAACAACCCATTAAAATGCTGGTTTTACAACCAGTAGTTTAATAACCTAAGTCACAGTCTACGGTGTTCACAAGCGCTTGGCCCGCTTTTAATCTCAAATAGTTATCACACAACTGACGTGTCACTGTATCAACATTGCTAAGCGCCGAGCAATGAGGGGTAATAGTTATTGCGCTATGCTGCCAAAATGCATGTGTTTGCGGCAAAGGTTCAATACTAAACACATCCAAAATGGCATGCGCTACCTGACCTGAATCGAGATTAGCTAATAGACTTTGCTCATCGATTATATCGCCGCGTGCAACATTAATAATCACAACACCTTTTTTGGTTTTTGATAAAAACGAATGATCAATCATATTGTGGGTATGTTTAGTTGAGGGCAATAAGCACACAATATAGTCGGCATCACTTACCGCTCGTGCTAAATCATCTTGCGCATAACTAGTAATGCCCTCTAGTGATTTAGCGGTTCGCGACCAAACACTGACATCAAAGCCATTTAGTTGCAGTAAATTTGCGCTGGCAGTACCTAGCTGCCCTGCGCCAAGAACTGTTACCTTATTGCCCATTCTTGCACGTTTTGGCTTCCACAGTTTTTCTTGTTGCTGCTTAACGTATAATTCAACTCGATGTTGATACGCTAAAATATGCGTGAGTACGTAACGGCTCATATCGCTTGCTAAGTTATCATCAACAATACGGGTAATTGGCACATTGGGTAAACCATCGTACTGCAATAAACTGTCTACGCCAGCACCAAACGACGCAATCGCCTTACAATTAACAAACGGTGCTAACGATCCTTTCGGTGGTTGCCATGCAACAATGTATTCAACCGCGAGTGCATCACTCACTTCTGGCCACACCTGAATTTTAACGTCAGGCAATATACTTTGAAATTTTTCGATGAGTTTATCGAGCTTGCGGTTGGGGATTACTAATAAAATACTCATAAACGAACTCTAGGCTGTCAAAAACTTAATCTAAATCAAATTCTAATGTGGATAGACCGTATTTGACTATCAAAACTTGATCTAGAACAGCTTTTAATTTTTCTAGCTACCGATAATAGCCACATCAAAACAAAAGATGATTCGGGAGATTATCGATGAAAAAATTACTAACTACAGCATTACTAACTTCAGGTTTAATCGCAGCACCAGCAATGGCAAAACTAAGCGTTAACGTAGGTGCAATCAACGTAAACCCTGACAGCGGTACAAGCTACTTAAATGAAATCCCAACAGCGGGCGTTTCAGTAGACAGCAACACCCAGCTAGGTATTACATTTGACTATGCAATTAACGATAACTGGGTAGTAGAGTTAGTAGCAGCAACACCATTTAGCCACGATATTTCTGGTGAAGGTAAAATTGGTGATTTAGCTATCGGCGGCGCAAGCATTGGTTCAACTAAACACTTACCACCATCACTGTTTGCACAATACCACTTCGGTAGCGCTGGTGACAAGTTCCGTGCATTCGTAGGTGCTGGTGTTAACTACACAATCTTCTTTGACAGCGAAGCGGGTGCAGACCTAAAAGCAGTATTAGGTACTGATGATGTTAAACTTGAGCTATCAAACTCATTTGGTTTAGCAGGTCAAGTAGGTGCAAACTACATGATCAATGAAAAGTGGGGTATTCACGCAATGGCTTCTTACATCGACATCGATACAGATGCTGAAGTATTTGCAGGTGGCAACAAGGTATTAACGTCAGACGTTGCAATCGACCCATTTGTATTTATGTTAGGTGCTAAATACAAGTTCTAATTAGAAATTAAACCATAAAAAATCCGGCAATTGCCGGATTTTTTATATCTTTTAAAAGCTGCTAAAATGCAGCTTTTAACGAAAAAAGACTTATAGGTCACCTTCGTTTTCAGAAAGGAATGCAGCAACGCCAGCTGGACTTGCGTCCATACCTTTTTTACCTTCTTCCCAACCAGCAGGACATACTTCACCGTGCTCTGAGTGGAATGCTAGTGCGTCAACCATGCGAAGCATTTCGTCGATGTTACGACCTAGTGGTAAGTCGTTAACTACTTGGTGACGTACGTTACCTTCTTCATCGATAAGGAAAGAACCACGGAAAGCAACGCCAGCTTCTGGGTGCTCAACGTCGTATGCTTGACAGATTTCGTGTTTAACGTCAGCAACTAGTGCGTATTTAACTGGACCAATACCGCCTTCGTTAACTGGTGTGTTACGCCATGCGTTGTGTGAGAATTGTGAATCGATAGAAACACCGATTACTTCTACGCCACGCTTTTGGAATTCTTCAAAACGCTTGTCGAAAGCGATTAGCTCTGAAGGACATACGAATGTAAAGTCTAATGGGTAAAAGAAAACAACTGCTTTTTTACCTTTGATTGCTTCGTGTAAGTTGTAGCTATCTACGATTTCGCCGTTACCTAGAACTGCTGCAGCTGTAAAGTCTGGTGCCTTGCGGCCTACTAATACGCCCATTATTTTCTCCAATTATTTATAATGAAATATCCAGTTTTGATGATTAATCATCATCTCTGGCAATAAATATAATGCCAAAATAAAAAAAACCAAGAGGGCTTGGCTTTTATTTTTATACTGCAGAAAGTTTAACGAATCGATGTAGTTAAAGATAATCAATTAAAACGATAAGGCCATTCGATAAAAACGATTATGATAGAAATCACACAATTGTGCGTTCTAGCTTATCAATCATTGTTGTTTTTGCACGACACTTTTCTTACGGTAGGTAAGAGGTTTCACCTACCTTGCTATTTCAGCAATAAAAACAAAAAAGCCAGCAATTGTGCTGGCTTTCGTTGGGTAAGCGCGCAGTTAATTACGCATCTTGCTCCATAATATCTTCAGGCATAGTTTCTCTAATTTCTTGCCATAATGCGCCTGACTCTAGACCATATTTACGCACTAAGAAAATAGACTCATCAAACTTGTCTTGCTCTGCTAGTGCTTTTAATTCTGCAAAAAACTTAAGTGCTAACTTTCGCGTACGCTCATCGGCAAAGTAATGACGCGCAATGCGTGCGTAAAAACCTTTGAAACCATTTAACGTTAATACGTAAATTGGGTTACCACAGGCAAATGCAAGTTCGTGATGCATGCGGTAGTCGTAATCTGCAAACGCTTCAGCTGTGTCGGCTAAATCATCAGCACGAGACAAGGTTTCGATTACTTTATCAGGATTTGTTTTAATCGCTGAACGCGTATAAATAGCACTGATATTGGTACGCGCTGAAAGCAACTGGTCAATTAGTTCGGGTACTTTAGTTGAGTCTAATTTAGCGAGCGTTTCTAGAATATTAAGACCCGACGTTTCCCAATAATTATTAACACGCGTTGGCTTACCGTGTTGAATAGTCAACCAGCCGTCGCGCGCCAAACGCTGTAGCACTTCACGTAAAGTTGTACGTGTTACACCTATAAGCTCTGAAAGCTCACGCTCTGCTGGTAAAATTGAACCTGGCGCAAATTCGCCGTTCCAAATCGATTCAACTATGTATTCCTCAGCAAATCCCGCAGGGCTTTTGGCTTTAAAAATTCTCATGAAGTGTCCAGTCGTTCTTGTAATGCTTTTTTAATCAAACTGATTGTACCAGATGCGATTGTTTGCACAAGCAAATAAATGCATAAGATAAAATAGTCTGTAAACTGTTTTTACCAAAGCTCTGTTAATGTTTGTAACGCATTTCACAATACAAAAATCACGCAAACCTTGGTATTTACGCCGTTTTACAAAATTCCATCGAAAATTCGTGCGAAGCAGTGACGTTTTTTTTATAGTGTGCCCCATTATCAACGAATTTTAGTATCGCCTATGTTTTCAAAACTTGCTCACTTGCCGGAACAACGCTTACCTTGGCTTCTATTAGCGGGCATCGCTCTTGTCCTAGAAGGTGCTGCACTTTTCTTCCAATACGCAATGGATTTAGGGCCATGCGTAATGTGCATTTATCAACGTACTGCGATGCTGGGGCTATTGTTTGCAGGTATTGCAGGTGCGATTAAACCGCAAAATGTCTTTGCTCGTGTTATCGGATTTACGCTTTGGGCTATTTCAGCAATTTGGGGTTACTTAATTGCTGCCGAACATATCGCTATGCAAAATAATACCGACCCTTTTGCTTTTGCAGGTTGTGCATTTGAGCCGAACTTCCCTGAGTTTTTACCGCTGCACCAGTGGATGCCATGGTTTTTTGAAGTAACCGGTGATTGCGGAAATATCAGCTGGCAATTTCTTGGCTTGAGTATGCCAGGTTGGATGCAAGTGATCTTTGCGATTGCCAGTGCGGTATTGTTTGTTGTGTTAATTACGCGTTTGGTTTTCGCTAAAAAGATTTAATATGTATTTCTCAACAAAAAACATTCCTGAATTAGATGGTTTATCAGTTCGACAACGACAAGAAGTTATTCACTTAGCCGTGGCGAACTTGCCGGCCAGCAAAAAAATTACACTCAATGTAGTAAAAATAGCGTGTTTAACACCCATATTTTTGCTGTTAGCAAATATTGAATCTTGGTGGTTGCTTTTATACTTACTAATAGTGGGTTTGTGCTATCCACTTATAACTACACCACTCACACTAATGTTTATTAAACCGCTGCTTAAAGAGGCGCGAGCTGAGTTCGAAAACAATAATAAATAAAGGGGCAAACGCCCCTTTTTAATTAAAACGTTACTCTACCTTTCAGTTTGGCGATTGACCTTTCACCAAATCCCTTAATTTCATTCAATTCCTCAAGGGATTTTATTTTTCCATTCTGCTCACGATAGTTAATAATTCTAAGCGCTCGCGATTCGCCAATACCGGGCAAGGTAGCTAACTGCTCTGCATTCGCCGTATTTACATTGACGAGCTCTAACTTAACAACCTCTTCAACGTTGCTCTTTGTCGGTTTTGTCGCTTGTGACTCTGCGTTCACAGAAAAAGTGATTGAAGTAATACCTAATAATAATGCGCCAAGTACTGGCAGTGAAAGTAATTTCATTACGCGCTCCTTTGCGTTGAGGTTCAAACCATTTGAACGAATTGTGAGTATATAAAGCATTTGCCTTACACTTTTAGGTATAGGCCAAAAATTCTTATTGTCAAAACCCTTCCGCCTAAAGCGATGAGTGATATAATTTTGGGAGAATTAAGAAGGGTACATTATGATCTCTAAAAACCAGCTAAAACAATTACGTGCGTTATCTCAAAAAAAACAGCGCAAGTTACAAAATTTATTTTTAGTGCAAGGTGAAAAAAACGTACTCGAATTACTCGACAGCAATTTAGTTATTGAACAGCTTTTTGCAACCCAAATTTTTTGCGAAAAGCACGCTTCACAATTAACTGACCTCAACATCATCACTTGCGAAGAAGAGGAACTTGCTAAAGCCAGCACTTTAGTAAGTAATAATGCCGCCATTGCGATTGTTGAAACGCCAAAACAAAGTGAGCCAAATAGCCAAGGTATTTCCATTGTGCTTGATGGTGTTGCCGATCCAGGCAATTTAGGCACCATTATTCGCGTGGCCGACTGGTATGGCATTAATGAGCTGATTTTAAGCCCTGACTGTGCAGACCCTTATAATCCAAAAGTGATCAGCGCGACAATGGGAAGCTTTACCCGTGTCAACATTATTCAAACTGAATTAACTGACTACTTTAGTAAGCAAACTCGTCCTGTCTATGGCGCTTACTTAGGCGGCGAAAGCATTCACGCAACCCACTTTGAAAGCGACTTAATATTAGTGATGGGTAGCGAATCTCACGGTATTCGCGAGCATATTGCCAGTACGATTACTAAAAAAATAACTATACCTGCATTTGGTCAGGCTGAATCACTCAATGTTGCTATGGCTAGCGGCATTATTCTCGATAACATCAAACGCTGCCAAGGATAAACCATGAAGCTCAATTGCGATTTAGGTGAAAGTTTTGGCCAATACTCACTTGGTTGTGACGAACAAGCCATGGCAGTAATTGATATGGCAAACATTGCGTGTGGCTTTCATGCTAGCGACCCAAATGTAATGGCGCAAACACTGAGTCTAACGAAACTTCATAATGTTGAGATAGGTGCGCATCCAAGTTACCCAGACAGGCAAGGTTTCGGCAGGCGTAGCATGCAACTATCAAATACCGAGCTGACCAATTTACTGCACTACCAAATCGCAACACTCGAAGGCATGGCAAAAGTACAAGGGCTTAGCCTTAGCTACGTAAAACCACACGGCGCACTTTATAACGATATGATGGCAAACTCCGAGTTACTTAACACCATTGCACAGGCAATCGCAAGTTACCCCAGTGAGTTAAAGTTAATGGTACTAAGTAAAATAGATAACAGCCAAGCAATTAAAATCGCACATAAAGCCGGCATTGAATTACTGTTTGAAGTCTTCGCTGATAGACAATACACCCCTGATGGTTCCTTGGTATCACGTAATCTTGAAGGTTCTGTGCACAATGAAACCAAGTTACTTGAGCAAGTGAGTGAGTTAAAGCAGTTTGGTACGATCACCACCCGTGATGGCAGTAAGTTAACACTGCAATGTGACTCGTTATGTGTTCACGGTGATAACCCTAGTGCAGTTGCTCAAATAGCAAAAATCAAACAGATTATTGGTAGCAATGAGTAACCCTAGCTATCGCATTTTTGATGCGAGCGAAAATGCCGTAATAGTTTACTTTAGTGATATTGTTTCAAGCGAGCAAACGCAAAAAATCGCTGCCTTTTCACACGCTTTAAAGACGTCACTAGGTGAATTAATTGTTGATGTGACCATTTCCTACACCAGTGCGTTAGTTACTTATCAAAGCCTGACTATTGATCACTTCTCAATAAAGCAAAAAATTAAAAGCGTACTAACCCAGCTAAACGATACTGCATTTTTAGTAAAACAAATCGAGTTACCCGCCTATTACCATAGCGAAGTGGGTGCTGATATCAACGCCATAGCAAAAGCAAAAAACCTGACTGTAACTGATATTATCAAATACCATAGCGAACAAATTTACAGTGTATTTGCAATTGGCTTTGCCCCCGGTTTTGCTTTTTTAGGTGAAGTAAACCCAATACTTGCCACTCCACGCCTTGCTACTCCTCGTAAAAAGGTAGCCAAGGGTTCAATCGCCATCGCGGATAGGCAAACTGCGGTTTATCCAGCTGCTTCACCCGGTGGTTGGAATCTTATTGGCAACTGCCCTGTTTCACTATTTGATGCTGCGAATACCCCACCTTTGCCTTTTAATATTGGCGATAGCGTGAAGTTTATACCGATTGAGCGAAACGAATTTATTCGCTTAGGAGGCCACATTGACTAGCGTTCTCAAAGTGATAAACCCGGGGCTCTATTGCTGCGTTCAAGATTTGGGGCGATTCGGGCAAAACCATTTAGGCCTTACCACAGGTGGATGCCACGACCCATATGCCTTTAAAGTTGCCAATGCCCTTGTCGGCAACCCAATTAATAGTCCTGCACTTGAGTTAACACTAGGCGGCTTTCGTGCGGAAGTACTAGCGCCAATAACGATTGCACTCACAGGGCCAAATGTCGGGTTTACGATTAACAATAAAAGCCAAGTGCTTTGGCAAAGTATTCAAGTAGCACGTGGCGATGTAATTGAAATTGCAACGCCCCACATTGATTTGAGGCACACGCTTGCAATTTCAGGTGGTATCAAGGCGCAGTCCCATTTTACAAGTGTTAGTACTGTCATGCGTGAAGGACTTGGCTGCAAAGTTGAAGCTAATTCACTAATAAAACAGCAAGCACCTCGTTTTACAAAGCAAAAGAGGTTACCTGCTAACTTAATACCTAACTATTGCCAAAACTCACCGCTTAATATGGTGCTTGCATTGCAACATCATGAATTTTCAACGGTTGATATAAACCGCTTTTTAAGTTCAAGTTATACCATAACTGGACAAAGTGACCGCATGGGTTATCGTATACAAGGTGCTGCATTAGAAAGCCCAACCGGTGCACGATTTTCTGAGGGTATTAACCTAGGTGCAATACAAGTCCCTGCCGATGGCCAACCCATAGTACTTTTAAATGATCGCCAAACCATTGGCGGCTATCCGAAACTTGGCTCAGTCACTGCATTAGATTGTGCAAACTTATTACAAAAGCGCGCAGGTGATGAAGTGGCGTTTAATGCGATTAGCATTGAAAAAGCGCAAAACCTTAATCACCTCGCCCAAGTCAAATTACAGCGCGCGCTCGACGCCTTAAACTAAAAAAGCGCCTTACGGCGCTTTTTGTGGTTGGGAAATCTGTTTTAAAGTTTATGCTTCTTCAAGTAACTCTTGCGTTGAGTTAATGGCAATTTTACGTGGCTTATGCGCTTCTGGAATTTCGCGAAGCAAAGTAATGTTCAATAAACCGTTTTCTAAATTTGCGCCTACAACTTTAACATGATCACCTAACTGGAATTTGTGCTCAAAGTTTCGCTCAGCAATGCCTTGGTGAATAAATTTACGCTCAGCTTGCGACTCTTTTTCAGCTTTCACGCCCGATACTTTTAGCGTGTTTTTCTCTGTTTCAATGGTTAACTCAGATTCTAAAAAGCCTGCAACAGCCATGGTGATTTGATAGTCATTTTCACCTAAAAGCTCAATATTATAAGGCGGAAAATTTGATTGTTTGGTATTGCGGCTCGCGTTATCCATCATTTGAGCTAAGTGATCAAAACCGATGAAAGAACGATAAAGTGGAGATAGATCTAAATTACGCATAGTATATATCCTCATAAAGCGATAATTGTCTTAAAAACGACTCTCCTAAAGCGGACAAGTCTTAAATAAAGTCAGGCAATTCAAATTGTTACCTGATTAGAAAACCCTTATGGCGTCTTCATAACTAGATATGTGGTGGCTAAATTCTTTTTCAAGGTATTAATTTAAATTTTTTTAATTAACCACCCTAAACTCACCTTTAGAGAACACTTCAACCCTATGAAATTAAATATAAAAAGTATCATTTCAAATATTTTATTTTTTTCTGTGATTTTTTTTGTGATCACCACTTTTCAGCAGCGAAACTTACTCAGTAACGACCAACCTGCGCCCTATTTTAATTTAGAGACACTACAAACCGGCGAGCGAGTATCCATTAAATCGCTACAAAACCAACAAACGGTGATTTATTTTTTTGCCCCTTGGTGCACCGTATGCAAACTCAGCATGCCAAACCTCGATAAACTGGCTAAAAATGGCAGTATCAATGCCATAGCCATTGCCGCTGACTATGAGAGCAAACAACAGGTTGAAGCATTTGTAGATGAACTATCCCTCAGCATGCCAGTGTTATTAGCCGATAGCCACACCGCAAGTAATTATAAAATTTCTGCGTTTCCCACTTATTATGTGATTTCAGAAGATTTAAAAATTATTGCCAAGTCGATGGGTTACTCCACAGAATTAGGCCTAAGAGCTCGCAGCTTTTAGACAAAATAGCCATAAGCCATTAAAATACGCGTATCTTAATTTGCATTCGAGAATCCAATGCCTAAAGCATGCGCTTATCACATCTTAGTTAATACTGAAAAACTTTGTTTAGAATTAAAAGAGAAGCTTAAAAAAGGAGCTGACTTTAACAAGCTTGCAAAACAACATTCAACATGCCCGTCGCGTAAACGCGGTGGCGACTTAGGTGAATTTAACAAAGGCGATATGGTAAAAGCATTTGATGATGTGGTTTTTAAAAAGCCATTATTTGAAGTGCATGGCCCTGTAAAAACAAAATTTGGTTATCACTTAATTAAAACGGTTTACCGTACTTAACCTGATCTTGGGATAACAAAAACATTTTTATTTAAAACACCCATCGTTATTTGCGAATGATGCGATTGAGTTAATCAATTTCACAAAAACGTTTTTCACTGACACAATGGGTTCATTAAATTTAAAGAGGAAAGAATAATGTTTACAGTAATTTTTGGCCGTGATGGCTGCCCATTTTGTGTTCGTGCAAAAGAATTAGCAGAGCGTTTAACTCAGGAGCGTGATGATTTTAAATTCCGTTACGTAGATATTATTAAAGAAGGCGTATCAAAAGCGGATTTAGAAAAATCAGCTGGCAAGCCATGTGAAACAGTACCTCAAATCTTTTTAGATCAAAAACACATTGGCGGCTTCACCGATTTTGAAGCATACGCGAAAGAGCACTTAGGCTTATACGCTGAGTAATACCAATTCAGTTATGTGTATAAAAAGTAAAAAAAGCAGCCATTAGCTGCTTTTTTGATATTGAAAATGCACTAAAAGCTTAAACAAGCTCTTTTACTTTTTCCCAAATCGCAACTACATGATCGCGGTCTTCATCGGTTAGTTCACCATTGCGATATGCTTTAACCAGTGACTTTTCAATTTTTTCATTTAATTCATCGCAGCTTAAATCATCACCTTCAACTTGCGCGTAACCTACTTGCAAGTCAAAGTGTCCACGTAAGTAACCACTTGCAAACAGCTCATCATCGCTCGCTGTTTCAATTAGTTTGTCAAAGTACTCATTGGCCTTATCAACATACGCTAAAAATTGCATTTATTTTTCCTCTTCAAGGCCCACTGCATACATCACATGATCGTTGTATCCAGTTACCACTTTTATAAAACCTGATAGTTCATCATCTAACACGCTGTCGCCTGTGTCACAAATAAGCGGACGGCCATTCAGCGCTTGCAGTTTACGTTTAGTTGCAACCACAATAATATTTTCTTTGCCCACTTGGCGAATAAGTTCAGGGCTAAGCTGCTGATTACCACGGCCAAAAATATGACCTTGCCCACCAATTAAGGTGATCACAATTTTAGTCGGTTTGCCCTTGGTTAAATCAATTAACTGCTGTGCGGTGCAATCTGCGGCAATAACGTCTTGGTCGAGCACAACATCGACACCGAGTAAGGTGTTTTCAAGCCCCATTTCATCCATAATCGCAGCAACGGTAGAGCCAGAGCCCATTACATAATATTCGTCATCTTCCATTTCTGACACTACATAGGCCGATAAGTCAGCAAGTACTAACTCATCCGTTTCTTTGCCGCCGCTTTTAACTGCTTGCACATAGCGTAATTCGCTTGGAACCTGCATTTCGCCATAGCGTTTGGCTTTTACAACCCCTTCACGAAATGCCGATTCATCAATATCCATTACATCCGCATCTGAAAGGGTAACTAGCTCGCCGTTTATCAACATTTCAACAACGCGCCCTGCTGCTTTGGGGGTAATCGCATATACGCCAGAATGAATTTTACAACCAGCAGGAATACCGAGTACGGTTGTATTATCGCTAACCGCACTGCACACATTGCGCGCTGTACCATCACCACCAGCAAATAAAATTAAATCAACGCCTTGTTCAATTAAGGTTTTAACCGTTAGTTCGGTATCAGCGGGTGATGTGTTCTCACCAACGGTCAACACAACCTGAGTAGCAAAACCCATTTCTTCAGCAAGGGTTTGCCCCATTTTGCCACTTGGGGTAAATATTTGAATCTGTTCTTTATAAGGCAAAAGCACTTCAAGTGCCGCTTGGGTGCGCTTATGCGATTTAGGTTCAGCACCAAGGGCAAGCGCCTCTTCAGTAACATTATCACTGCCTTTTAGGCCAACACTGCCGCCTAAACCAGCAACAGGGTTGATAATAAGGCCGAGTTTAAACTGCTTCGTCATTGATTAATTCATCCTGCCAAGTAAATTGTGCACGTGTTAGTGGGTATGGTGTGTCATAAAAGTCGCATAACGCCTTAATTAAGGTCTCCGTACGCTTATTAAACCCGCTATCAAGTAATTCATATACCTTTTTGTAAACCTTACGCTGAAACGCAAAGCGACACGTTTGTGCGCCGTTTAAGTTATCTGCTGATACATTAAAATTAAAGCCAGCTGCAACACTGAGTGCCCATTCAATTGCTTGTGGATGCACTTCCACTTTTTCAAATTCGGCCTGCTGCGCTTCATCACGCCCATCTGGGCAATACCAGTAACCATAATCTTCTAATAAACGTCTAGCCTCACCTGCCACTAACCAATGCGCCACTTCATGTAGGCCACTGGCATAATAGCCATGGGCAAATTCAATGCGATGAAATGCTGTATTGTCATCTGCAGGCAGATAAACCGGCTCGCCATCGCCTTTCACTAAACGTGTGTTTAGTGTGCGCTCAAAACAGCTATTAAAGATGGTAATTAAATCTTGATAACAATGCATAACGATAGGTACAGCAAAAAAGTGCTGGCATTTTAGCAAAAATAAAAAGGGGCTGAAACAGCCCCTTTTTTAAATATCTACGGTAATTATTCCGCTTGCCCTGGAATCGGGCCAGGCTGCACGTTGACATGCTTATTTTGCCCTTGATGACGCAATAAGTGGTCCATCAAGGTGATTGCCAGCATGGCCTCTGCAATTGGAATTGCACGAATGCCCACACACGGATCATGACGTCCTTTGGTGATCATCTCAACCGCTTCGTTTTGCGTATTAATGCTTTTACCTGGCACTGTTATGCTCGATGTTGGTTTAAGCGCAATAGATGCCACAATATCTTGCCCTGTTGAAATGCCCGCAAGAACACCACCTGCGTGGTTTGAGGTAAAGCCTTCAGGAGTGATGGTGTCGCGGTGCTCCGAACCTTTTTGCTCAATCACTTCAAAACCGTCACCGATTTCAACGCCTTTTACAGCGTTAATGCTCATCAGTGAATGGGCAATTTCAGCATCTAAACGATCAAACACTGGCTCACCTAAACCCACCGGTACATTTTTCGCAACCACAGTAACTTTTGCGCCAATTGAATCACCTTCTTTTTTCAGCGCGCGCATATATTCATCAAGCGCTTCTAGCTTCGTGCTATCGGGAAAAAAGAATGGGTTTTCTTCAACCACAGACCAATCAAATTGCTCTGCTTTAATTGGTCCAAGTTGCGATAAACACGCATTAATTTCAACACCATGAAATTGCTTTAAATACTTTTTAGCAATTGCGCCTGCGGCAACACGAATGGCTGTTTCGCGTGCTGATGAGCGACCGCCACCACGGTAATCGCGGATACCATATTTGTGCCAGTAAGTATAATCACCGTGACCTGGACGATACACATCGGCAATTTTTGAATAATCTTTCGAGCGCTGATCGCCATTTTCGATAAGCAAGCCAATGCTGGTGCCTGTCGTTTTACCTTCAAAAATACCCGATAAAATTTTAACGGCATCTTCTTCGCGGCGCTGCGTGGTGTAACGACTCTGCCCAGGCTTTCGTCTGTCTAAATCGATTTGCAAGTCAGCTTCACAAATATCTAACCCCGGCGGGCAGCCATCGACCACCCCACCCAGTGCAATACCATGGCTTTCGCCAAAGGTACTCACCTTAAATAATTGACCAATACTATTTCCGGCCATAACGTCTCATGTCCTCATTCCCAAATGGCAGCGTTGGTAGATACAGTGCCGCCAAACTGCGTTTTTTTAACTTAGTGACTATCCTAAATGTGCAATTAAATCTTGTTTATTAATTGCAAACACGCCTAAGCCGCCGTGTTTAAATTCAATCCATTCAAATGGCACACCAGGATAAAGCGCTTCCATATGTACCATAGAATTACCTACTTCAACAAATAACCAACCGTTATCAGTTAGATGCTCTGCCGCTTCATTTAATAATGTACGAGTAACATCAAGGCCATCTTCACCAGAAGCAAGGCCTAGTTCAGGCTCGTGATGAAATTCGTCTGGCAAATCGCCCATGTCTTCGGCATCAACATACGGTGGATTTGCCACGATTAAATCGTATTTTTGACCCGGCACGCCAGAGAACACATCCGACTGAATTGGGAAAACACGATGGTTTAACTGGTAATTTGAGATATTAATATCCGCGACTTCTAATGCATCAAATGAAATATCAACCGCATCTACTTCGGCATTTTCAAACGCTTGCGCTAGTGCAATAGCAATACATGCCGAGCCAGTGCACATATCTAAAATTCGGGTAACTTCTTGCTCTGGGTCTAGCCAAGTATCAAACTTTTTATTGATAAGCTCAGCAAACGGTGAACGCGGCACTAATACGCGCTCATCAACATAAAATGGTAGGCCTGCGAAATATGCTTGATTGGTTAAGTAAGCAACTGGAACACGTTCATTAATGCGCGCTGCAATTAACGCCACCAGCGTTTCTTTTTCAGACGTAGTTAGTTTGCTGGTAGCAAGCTCTTTTGGCGCATCTATCGGCAAACTTAATGCTGGCATAATTAACTGTACTGCTTCATCCCACGGGTTGTCTGAACCGTGACCAAAGAAAATACCTGACGCTGCAAACTGACTGGTCGTCCAACGTAACCAATCATTAATTGTATTAAGCTCTGTAACGGCTTCTGTTTGCATTGCCGAATCTAAAAATGCCTGTTCCATAATCAAGTTTCACTAGTGTTTAAAAGCACTATTGTAACGGTTTAAAGGCGCAATACTCTAGGTTTTTTACATATTTTTGGATACAATCGCGCCATGAAAAAAGATCACTCACTTTCCGATGATGACATTGCCCTTTTTCGCAGTGAAATGTCTGGCTCAAAGAAAATAAGCCAAGACACGGTTCATTTTAAAAAAGCGCAAAAAGCACCAGAGCAAACTACTAACACTAAGGTAAAACAGCTCGATGCTGAGTTTTATTTTTCGGATGAATACATTCCTGACATAGACACATCGGGTACCGTTAACTTTGTTAAGCCCGGTGCGGATAGCTATTTAGCCAAACAACTACGCCGTGGTGACTTTGCTCCTGAACTTATTTTAGATATGCATGGCATGAATAAAGAGACGGCAAAGCTGGAGTTAGCAGGCCTTATCAGCGCCTGTAAAAAGCGTCATTTACGCTGCGCATGCATCGTGACGGGTGTGGGTGAGCGCGTATTAAAACACAAAGTGCCACATTATTTGGTACAACACCCTGATGTGCTGGCTATTCATCAAGCGCCGCTTGAATATGGTGGGCGTGGCGCGTTACTTATTTTAGTGGATATTCCGGAAGATCCGTTTTTCCGCTAATGTGTTTCAGCTAATAAAAAATGACTCAACTGAGTCATTTTTTGTTTTAAGAAGCTTTTTCACCAACATCCGGTAAATGCATGGCTACTAACTCAGCTAAACCTGACTCTTCATTATAATGAATCTCAGCGACCGCTGCTGTTGCAAAAATTGGCATATTATCAGGACAAAATTGCTCAACGATATAACTCACAATTGGCATATGAGCGACCAAAATCCAGTTATTTAGATTAGGTTTGTAATTGATCATTGCTTTAATCAGCTCTGCAGCGTTTTCAGCATCGCCACTTGGAATAAAGTCGTCAAAACTGTCTTGATAACGAATGCTTTCTTGCTTTGCCGTAATAATTTCGGCCGTTTGCAAAGCACGAAGATAAGTACTTGTTAGTACGGCATCTATTTTACAATCCTGCTGTAATTTACTCGCCATTGCGGCCACTTCAAGTCGACCTATATCTGTTAGCATTCTGTTTTGGTCATTTACCGTCAAAGACTGTGCTTGACCATGACGCATAATAAAAATTTTTTTCATAACAATGCTCAATAAGGCAAAACCGTAAAACTACAAAAAATAACGACTTTGCTATAGCCAAATCTATGATATGTCCGCTATATTAGCTTTAAAGCAATAAAAACTCAGGTAGTTTTTAGTTTAGCTGTGTTGCTTCCAGATCCACTTCAATCGTGTTGATAAGCGATTATTCTTTTCTTTATTAGATACGGAGCAAACCTTGATAACCAGCAGCAATGATAGCAGAATTTATCAGTCCCTAAAACTGGACAATGGTCTAAAAATCTTAGTGATTGAAGACGCTGCCAGCGATAAATCAGCGGCGTCACTTACCGTAAATTGCGGACACTTCGACGACCCTATCAGCCGTCAAGGTTTAGCACACTTCTTAGAACACATGCTATTTTTAGGTTCAGAAAAATACCCTGAACCGGGCTCTTTTTCACAATTTTTATCGCATCACGGCGGTAATTGTAACGCGTGGACAGGCACAGAGCATTCGAGTTACTTTTTTGAAGTCCTGAACGAACACTTTTTACAAGCGCTTAGTCAGTTTGCTGATATTTTTCATGCGCCGCTTATTTTACCATCTGCATGCGAGAAAGAGCGCAATGCCATTGATGCAGAATTTAAATTAAAGCTGAAAGACGATTCACGTCGCATTTACCAAGTCCATAAAGAAACGTGTAACAGTGCCCACCCATTCGCGAAATTTTCGGTCGGCAACCATCAAACCTTAGTCAATAAAAACGAATGTATTAGCGAAGAGATCCGCGCTTTCTTTTTAAAACACTACCAAGCACAAAACATGACCCTAGTGATTTCAAGCAATACGCCTTGCGAACTCATGAAGGTTAAAATAGCGCAACTATTTAATTGCCTTAGTGGCAACCCTAAACGCGAAAAACCCAATATTGAAGCACCACTTTATCTGCCTGAAAACATGTGCCAGTCAATTTATATTGAGCCACACAAGCATATGCAAAAGCTCATTGTATCGTTTGCGCTGCCCAGTATTGATAATTTTTACCGCGAAAAAACAGTAAGCTTTATCGCCCACCTAATTGGTTACGAAGGCGTAGGCTCACTTTATTCGGTGTTAAAAAAAGCGGGATGGATTAACGGACTCAGTGCCGGTGGTGGTATTAATGGCAGTAACTTTAAAGATTTTAATATTAGCATTGCACTGACCGACGAAGGCGAAAAACATAAAACCGCCATTGTGGAATACCTGTTTTGTTACCTGCAGCTGATTGCCAAAGCCGAAACCCCGTTGTTAGAGCGCCTTTACCAAGATAAAAAAGTGCTGATGGACATCGCCTTTAATAATCAAGAGAAATCCCGCGTACTGGATTGGGTTAATAGTTTAAGTGTGAATATGCATCACTACCCAGATGAACACTTAATTTATGGCGATTACATAATGACAGGCTTTAACCGTGATCAGTTTGATAATGTGTTCACGCTGTTAAATGCCAATAATATGCGCCTGATTCATATCCACCCTGACGTGCCAACCGATGCCAACGCAAAGTGGTATGGTACGCCTTATAGCATCAACAAAATATCGCAACCTTGGTTAGACTCACTAGAAAAAGTAGATGCGAACGCCGTTGAACTAACCCTGCCAACCAGCAACCCATATTTAACAAAGCCGGTTGTGCTGCATCCGATAGAGCACAAATATAAAACACCGGAAAAACGCGTTTCAAGCGACACGTTCGAATTTTGGTATAAACAAGATTCCACCTTTAGAGTCGCCAAAGGTCATTTTTACTTGGCGCTAGACAGTAAAATTACGGTGCAAAACGTTAAAAACATGGCGATGACACGCCTGTTTGCTGACCTTTTTATGGATAAAGTCGCTGAGCAATTTTATCCGGCTGAATTAGCGGGCATTAATTATCAGCTTTCAGCTCACCAAGGCGGTTTAACGCTGCACACTTGGGGGTTAAGTGGTAATCAAATTGAATTAATCGGTGAAATTTTAAATGAATTATTGATCTGCAAATTTGATTCAATTCGCTTTTATGAATACCAACGTCAGCTTGTTCGTCATTGGCAAAATGGCAACCAAAGTAAACCTGTTAGTCTTTTATTCTCAGAACTGAGCGCTACATTGCTACCGTGGAATCCAACGCCGTTAAAACTTGCCGAAGCGATTGAACAAATCAGTTTCTGTGAGTTTAACGCATTTTGTAGTCAGTTATTTGAAGCCCTGCACTGTCAAATTTTAATGCATGGCAACTGGACGCCATTAGAAGCCGACGATTGTTTAGCATTAATCAGAGAAAAACTAAAAACACGCACCACTATTGATGATTTAAACCGCCCTATCGTAACGTTAGATAACAAACAAGAGCAAACCCATGATGTGCCGCATCCTGACAATGCGCTGGTAAGTTACTTCCAAGCAAGCTCTGATTCAATCAGCGAAAAAATCAGGTTAATGGCACTAAACCATTTAATCAGCCAAGACTACTTCCACGATATGCGTACCGAAAAACAGCTTGGCTATTTAGTTGGCTCAGGCTTTGCGCCTTTAAATAATCGCGCTGGTATCGCATTTTATATTCAGTCGCCAGAAATATCGGCCGATGTGTTAGCCCAACACAGCAATCACTTTTTAGCCAACTATCATCAGAAAATTGGCGCCATGAGCGATGAAGATTGGCAACAAGCCAAACAAGCATTAATGATGCAAATTGTTGAAAAAGATAAGAACCTACGTCTTAAATCACAGCGATTTTGGCTGGCAATCGGCAATGGTGATGGCCAATTTAATATGCAGTACCAGTTAAAAACAGCGCTATTGCAATTAAGTAAGGCGCAATTAGTAAGTTATAGCAAACGTTTGTTTAGTGAAAACAGTACACGTCTTGAGCTAAAAACCAAAGAAAAGGCGGTAAAACAAGCAACTAGTTCACAATCGGCCAAACAAGCTTTGACACCATAAAAACAATCCCTTAGTGTAAGGGGGTTAAATACAATGCGTTAAGCCAATGCCCAATAAAATAATAAAAATAATTGCTGGGTTTACTGGTTTGTTTACTGCTTTTTCAAGCGATGCACACCAACCCACGCTACTAGACTCCAAGCTGGTGATCCCACTTGCGCTCGCAACATTGAGTTTGCTGATAGCGCTGGTTGCTGTTTTGCGCCTGCGACGCTCGCAACTTGCCTTAAAACGTTCAGAACATCGATTTAAAAACAGTATATTAGCAAGTGGCGATGCTGTTTGGGATTGGCACATTAGTGAGCATCGTTTAGAGCGCATTAATGACGGCTTATTTAATGCCATTGACCACACTCCCGATTTACCACCTAATAAATCAAATATCCACCCATCTGATCTACTGCACGTTGAGCAAATTCTTAAAAAACACCTGTCAGGGGAAATTTCGCATTTCGAAGCGAGTTACCGTGCGAAAGATGCAAATGGCGATTGGCGTTGGGTACTCGATAAAGGCCGTGTAATCGAGACCGATACAGACTTAAAACCATTGAGAATGATGGGCACGGTTAAAGACATTGGCTCGGTAAAACAAACCCAAGAACGTTTAAACTTACTGGCAAACTGTATTGAAAACCTCTCAGATCCCATTGTTATTTTTGATGCAAATTTTAATATTGTTGAAGTAAATCAGGCCTACTTAAGCTATTTTGGCGGCACTACTGCAAATCACATTGGTACCCCTTACCGACTTCCAGGTTACGACAAAACAAAAACAAGCCAGCTTTACAAAGCAATACAAAAAAAATCGCACTGGCATAAAGAACTAACATTTAGCAAAGACAAGCAAAGCACGTTTTTCTCACTTTCTATTGACCGCATTGATAACAAAAAGAGCAATCTGCGCCACTACATTGCGGTTTACAACGATGTAACCGACAACAAGCAAACTGAATTGGCACTGCAAAAACTGACCAATCGCGATCGCTTAACCGGACTACCAAACCGTAATCAGTTCTTTAGCAATATGAAATCCCTTGTCGGTAGCAAAAACCGCCATGCATTATTAGTATTTGATTTAGACAACTTTAAGAAAATTAACGATAGTTTAGGCCACCACGCAGGTGATATTTTATTGTGCCGTTTAGCATCGCGTCTATCCAAACGCACTCGTGAGCGCGACCAGTTCTATCGCCTAGGCGGTGATGAATTTGCACTTGTAATGCAAAACACTAATGATATTCATACCATTACACAAGCTGCCAAAAGCTTTTTAGCGCTGATTGAAGCGCCATTCCATATGTCTGGGCACGAGCTTGTGATCACCTCAAGTGTGGGCATTGTGCTCTTCCCTGAAGATGGCAATACACCAGAACTACTGCTTAAAAACGCAGACACGGCAATGTACCATGCAAAACAACATGGTAATCGTTACTTATTCTTTAACGATGCAATGAATCGCCAAGCGGTTAAGCGCCTACAAATCGAAAACTTAATTCGTTATGGCTTGAAAGAAGACCACTTTAAAGTGTTCTACCAGCCTAAAATGGACATTAACAGTGGCGAACTTGTCGGCATGGAAGCGCTAGTGCGCTTTATTACACCAAATAAGGGCCTAATAAGCCCAGCCCAATTTATTCCAATCGCTGAAGAAACAGGCCAAATTGTTGAAGTAGGTGAAGTGGTGCTCGAAAAAGCCTGTCGCGATGTAAAAGACTGGATTAACCGCGGTTTATTTGATGGTCGTGTGGCAGTGAACCTTTCTGCAAAACAGTTTATGCAGCCAGATCTCATTGGCAGTATTGATAAAATACTAAAACGTGAAGGGCTCGCGTCGTACTACTTAGAACTCGAAATCACCGAAGGCACTATCATGGAAGATCCAAAAGATGCTATTCGCATTATGAATACGCTAAGTGCTCGCGGTATTCATTTAGCAATCGACGATTTCGGCACCGGTTATTCATCTCTCGCTTATCTTAAACAATTTCCGCTAAACACATTAAAAGTCGATAAAGCCTTTATTGACGACATGGGAAATGAAAAAGGTAAGAATATGGTCGATTCAATCGTGACGATTGCCCACAACCTTGGCTTATCTGTGGTAGCTGAAGGTGTTGAGTACGAAGATCAAGTGGAGCAATTAAAAGAACTAAACTGCGCGACAGTGCAAGGCTATTTTTACTCTAAACCGCTTTCACATGAGCAATTTGAACAGTTTCTACTAGCTCGCTGTAAAGAAGCGCATTTGCCGCCAAGAGATTTGGAACAAGAAGTAAAGCTCAGCCTAGTGCAATAACACACTAGGCGCTCTTATTTATGCACTAATACGTGTAAAAACAAAGCCTAGTGACTTTCTTAGTAACATTCGCTGTTTAACATTAATTACACTATATACCGCAGGCCCAGTTAATAACCCCGCGATCGCCCAGCGCTTGCCAACTAATCCAAAGCGGCCCGCCACAACAGCGCTCATATAACCATTAATAATTAATAACGCGAATAAATACCAAAGCATCGCTTCTCACCAAGCACAACATAAAATCGGGGCGCTATAGTACAAAAAAAAGCTCAAAAAATCGATGATTAATTGAGCTTTCAGGGTGAAATCTATACTAAACGTTTACTGAACAAGAAACCTTAGCTTGCGCTTGCCTGCTCTGTATAAAACGCTGCTTTAGCTTCTGCCATCGCGATTAATGGCTCGCACGGTGTAAAATGCTTATTGTACTCTGCAAATGTTGCTAAGCGCGATGCTAAATGCCCTGCACCTAACGAATCCATGTAACTAAATGGACCGCCAAGGAACGGTGGGAAACCAATACCAAATATCGCACCGATGTCACCATCGCGTGCACTTGCAATAATGCCTTCATCTAAGCAGCGTGCCGCTTCGTTTAGCATTTGCGCAACACAACGCTCTGCAATTTCTTCTTTATTCAAGCGTGGATTTTTACTAACACCAAGCAATTCATACACAGACTCATCGACTTTTTTATCTTTCTTATCGTAAACAAAAAAGCCTCTGCCACTTTTACGACCTAAGCGACCCGCATCAATTAAGCGTGAGAAAGCATCTGGTGCTTTAAAACGCTCACCCAGCTCTTTTTCAAGAATTGGGGCGATTTTAGAGCCAATATCAATGCCTACTTCATCAAGTAGTGTCATTGGGCCTACTGGGAAACCAAACTCAACTAAGGCTTCGTCAATCTTTTCAATTGGCTCACCAGCAAGTAATAAGTTTGCCGCTTCGTTAACGTAAGGCGCTAAAATACGGTTTACATAAAAACCCGCTCTGTCTTTTACAACAATCGGTGTTTTACCTTGCTTACGAGCAAAGTTTACAACGCGCGCAATGGTTTCTTTTGCTGTTTTCTCATGAGGGATAATTTCTACCAGCGGCATTTTTTCAACCGGTGAGAAATAATGAAGACCAATTACATTTTCAGGACGCGCAGCATTTTCAGCAATTTGACCTATTGGCAGCGAAGATGTGTTCGATGCAAAAATGGTATTTTCATTACAATTTGCTTCGATATCAGCAACCATGCTTTGCTTTAGTTTTAAATCTTCAAATACCGCTTCAATAGCGATATCGGTATTCTCAAACCCAGCGTAATCGGTGCCGCCAGTAATACGCGCCATTTGAAGCTGCAATTCAGCTTTAGATAAAATACGGCGCTTTTGCTTTTTGTTTAGAATTTTAAAGCTGTAGTTAAGTGCACCAGAAATGCCTTTTTGCGCAATGTCTTTCACACGTACACGGGCACCTGCTTTGCATGCACTGACATGTGCAATGCCCGCGCCCATTAAACCACCGCCTAGCACAGCAACATTTTCTGTTGGCTGCGATTGTTCATTCCACTCTTTTTTCATTTCAGTGGTAGCAAAGAAAATACCGCGCAGCGCTTTCGATTCTTTGCTCATTACCAGATCAGCAAAGCCTTGCGCTTCAATTTCATAGCCTTTAGCTGGTGCCATTTCAGCAGCAGCACGAATTGCTTTAATTATGGCAAATGGCGCAGGATAGTGACCACCTGTTTTCTTCTCAACATTTTCAGTTGCTTTTTTGAAGATAATATTGCGACCAAATGGGTTCGACTCGAGTAGTTGAGACACTTTACCAAGCTTAGGTTTAATGCTCTTACGCTTTCCTTTAACAGCAAATTTAAGCGCCACATCAAGTAGTACACTATTAGGTACTACATCATCAACAAGGCCTGCTTTTTTAGCTTGTTTAGGACGCACTTGTTTACCAGTTAGTGTCCATTCAAGTGCTTTTTGAATCCCTACCAGCTTAGGTAAACGTTGTGTACCGCCACCGCCAGGCAATAAGCCTAACTGTACTTCAGGCAAGCCCAACTTGGTATTGCTGGCATCACTAGCAACACGATAATCACACGCCAGTGCAAACTCTAAACCACCACCTAAGGTTGCACCATTCATTGCTGCAACGGTTGGGAAAGGTAGTTTTACTAAATCAGCAAATACACTGTGACACGTTTGTGATAAATACAGCGCGTCATCACGGGTTTTCGCGTTATCCAGCATTTTAATATCAGCACCTGCGATAAAATTATCTGGCTTACCGCTGATGAATACCATGCCTTTAATATTTTGCTCAACACCTTGTTTAATAACCGTATTAAGGTCATCAACAAAGCTGTCGCGCAGGGTATTCATTTTTTCCCCTGCTACGTCAATGGTGACAATCGCAATGTTGTCATCATTAACCTTAAAATCAAAAACTGAGTTCGCTTGTTCAGCTGTCATACTATGCTCCCTCTAAAACGAATGCCGCACCTAAACCACCTGCAGCACATGCTGTTGTTAATGCAAGGCCACCGCCACGACGATTTAATTCATTTAAGCTTTGTGTAATTAAACGTGCGCCTGTTGCTGCAAATGGGTGACCATAAGCAAGTGAACCACCGTTTACATTAAACTTATCCATATCGATTTCGCCAATCGCCTTAGAACGGCCTAACTTCTCTTGGGCAAATTTATCACAGCCAAACATCTTCATGTTAGCAAGTGCTTGAGCTGCGAATGCTTCATGCATTTCAATTAAATCAAGATCTTGCAACGTGATACCCGCTCTATCAAGCGCCATTGGCGTTGAGTGTGCAGGACCCATTAGCATATCTTCATGTACGTCAATCGCGCTAAACGCGAAGCTACGAATATAACCTAAAATTGGGTAACCAAGTGCTTTTGCTTTTGATTCGCTCATCATTAACACAGCTGCCGCACCATCAGTTAGTGGCGTTGCATTTGCAGCCGTTACCGAACCATGTTGACGGTCAAATACCGGACGTAATTTTGCGTAGCCTTCAACTGTTGAGTTTTCACGGATGTTGTTATCGCGCTCTAAGAAACCTTTGTAAGGCGGCACATGTGCAGTCATTACTTCGTTACTTAGTAAACCGTCATTCCAGGCTTTTGCCGCAAGTGAGTGTGAACGATGCGCCATTGCATCTTGATCAGCACGGCTAATGTTATGAGTTTTTGCCATTTGCTCTGCGGTTTGGCCCATTGAAAGACCCGTTGAGTATTCAGCTACCGCAGGTGGTACTGGCAGTAAATCTTTGAAGCGCAATTTCGAAAGAATTTTAAAGCGCTGACCAAAGGTACGCGCTTTATTTAAATCAACAAGGCTACCCGCTAATTTTTTACTTACGCCAATTGGTAAAACAGATGATGAATCCGCGCCGCCAGCAATACCGACATTTACAGAACCGGCAATAATTGACTCGGCTACGTTGGCAACTGCTTGGAAACTAGTCGCACATGCACGTGACACAGAATACGCATCTACCGATACTGGCATGCCAGTACCCAGTACAATTTCACGCGCAATATTTGGCGCTTCTGGCATTTGAACAACCTGTCCGAAAACCAGCTGATCGATTTCATTTTTATCAAGATTCATGCGTTCAAGCATTTCATTTACAACCATTTTACCCATATCTAATGCAGGTACGTGGTGGAAGTAAGTAGCTTGTTTTGCAAATGGAGTTCTCAATCCGCTGACAACGGCAATTCGGTCGCCTTTTGTTGTTTTTAGTATATTTTGTTCAGACATAGGTTGTTCCTCTGGTTACAGGTCTGACCTGTTATCAAGTTTATTGATTCTAAACAAGGTATCTTTGTTTGCCAATAGCAAAGCGTAAGTTTTTGTCAACCACCCTTGCCGACTTCCCTTTGCTGTGATCGCGGTAAAAGTCTTCTGCTAGCTATCGCGTTAACCACAATATTCATTGAATAACATTTAATCACAAATTAAAACAAAGGATTACGGGGGCTCTCTGTTTTTTCACCGAAATAAAAGTAACAATTTCCATATTACAAACACGTTAGATGGAGAGCGCTATGAAGCTAACTCAATACATAAAACTGGAGCTAGGCACGCAATGGACCGCTAACACAATTTCAGAACAAACCCAAGGTGCACTTAGCAAGCGTACGGCTAATAATTGGTACAATGGTGAAAAACGTCCCATTCTGGAACTGGTTATCGACGGTTTAAAATACCGCAAAATGCAAAGCGAACAAAACAGCAACGAAAGCGCCTAATACGCACGAGTGTTGACATTATCACTGCCAAGCTGCATTTCCGATGCAGCTTTTTTTGAACTTTTTATTACTGCCACCATCTTAGCCTCTGTTGTTCTTGCCTCATAAAACAAATGCGAAGATCAACACACCTAATTTTTCCCGATACATTTATTAACGTAAGCCCTTGGCTTAACTAACAGCTTAAGTATAATCTAGCGGTTAAGAACTATTTAAGCCAATTAAAACAATAAGGATAGCGACTAACATGGCGGTATCAGCGTTTGTTCAGCTACAAAATTATTTAGACAGCCAAATCATTGGCCAACCAGAACTTACTCAAGCACTTTTACTAGCATTACTTGCTGATGGGCACCTACTTGTTGAAGGTCCTCCAGGTCTTGCTAAAACCCGTGCAGTAAATGCGTTGGCACAAGGTGTTGAAGGCAATTTCCAACGCGTACAATTTACCCCCGATTTATTGCCGGCAGATATCACAGGAACCGATATTTATCGCCAGCAAACCAGCGAATTTGTGTTTGAAGCAGGACCGTTGTTTCATAACCTTGTGCTCGCTGATGAAATTAACCGTGCGCCAGCAAAAGTTCAATCAGCTCTATTAGAGGCCATGGCAGAAAGACAAATCACGGTAGGTAAAAAAACGTACCCACTGCCAGAGTTGTTTCTTGTTATGGCAACGCAAAACCCGCTAGAGCAAGAAGGGACCTACCCGCTTCCAGAGGCGCAGCTTGACCGTTTTTTATTGCACCTTAGTATTGATTATCCAGACGCACAAAACGAGCTCGACATATTACGCCTAACCCGCGGTGAAGCGCTGTCAGAAGAGCAAGTTAAAGCACCACAAATTTCGCAACAAACCTTGTTTGAATCGCGCAAGCAAGTGCTTTCACTGCATTTATCAGAACCACTTGAACGCTATCTTGTGCAGCTAATAATCGCAACACGCCAAGCTGAAAAGTTAAGCCCAGAGTTAGGCCGCTGGATAGAATACGGCGCAAGTCCGCGCGCTACAATTGCGCTCGATCGCTGTGCCCGAGCGCATGCATGGCTCGCTGGTCGTGATTTTGTCGCACCTGAAGATATTCAAAGTGTATTTGCTAATGTGCTACGTCACCGCATTATTTTATCTTACGAAGCGCAAGCAGATGGCGTAAGCAAAGATGATGTACTCGCCGAGATAATCGCGCGCGTGGTAGCACCTTAAACCCATTATGAATACACAAACTGCACAACTCGCCGAACTGCAAAGCAATGGTGTGGAGCTCTCGCTCAATGAGTTGATGGCGTATCACAACAAAACCACCTTGCTTGAGTTAACGCCAAAACGCAAAGTGAAGCACCACAATGCGGGTCAATATCTTGCGCCACATAAAGGCCGAGGTATGGAATTTGCCGAAGTTCGACATTATCAACCGGGTGATGATGTACGTGCCATCGACTGGCGTGTTACCGCTCGTACCGGAATCGCCCATACCAAGCTATTTCAGGAAGAAAAAGAACGCCCCGTTTTTATTTTGACTGACTTTAGCGACAGCATGATCTTTGGCTCTCAGTTGCTTTTAAAATCTGTGCAAGCTGCACATTTGAGCGCACTGATTGCATGGAGTGCCGTTCAGCGCGGCGATCGCGTTGGCGGGTTAGTGTTTAATCATAATGCCCATTGGGAGCTAAAGCCCGCTTCACGTCAAAGTGCTGCATTAAAGCTGTTTCATAATTTACAGCTTGCCCACCAAGCAGCATTAAGCAGTAAACTCGACGGCGAATCGCAAACGCTAAATGATCAATTAAATCGTTTAGTACACTTAGCAAAACCAGGCTCCTTGGTGTATCTCATTTCGGATTTTCATCATTTAAGTGAAGATATGGCAAAGCAACTACTGTTATTAACCCGCCACTGTGAGTTAATTGCCTGCCCTATTTTTGATCCTATGGAACGTGCGCTGCCGAATGTTGGCGAGCAACTTTCACTAAAATCAGGTAATCGCCAAGCAAGTTTGCCGCTGGCTAACGCTAAATTTCGCGAAAGTTATGCGGCAAAAGCCAATGCCCAGCAAAATGCGCTTTATCAGCTATTACATAAATCAGGGTTAGCGCTGATGCCTTTTAGTGCAGCGCAATCAATCACCGAACAATTAAAGGGATAATGATTTAATGGCGACACCAACATCTCCGTTAGATAATTTGCATGATGTTATCGCACCTGCGACAGTGCCTTGGTGGCCTCTTTCGCTGCCCGCTATAGCAATCATTGCAGTAGTCCTATTGCTACTCGTTATTGCCAGCTATGCAATTTACCAACGTCATCTACTCAATAAAGCTAAAAAACAAGCAATTAAAGAAAGTAAAGCATATCAATCTTGCAATTTAGATAATGTACAGGCGTTGCATTTGTTATTGAAACGTCTTGTAAAACACTACTATGGCGCAGAAGCTGCTAGTCAAAGTGGTGAAAAATGGCTTGAGCTTGTCGCCGCAACATCAAAAATAACGCTCAGCAATGATCAGCTAATGCGCTTGTATCAAGCCGAAAATAATGAACCACTTACCGATTTTCATAACAAGCTGACACAGGCTATTAATCGTTTTAAAGTAAAAGGAGCGATTAATGTTTGAGTTTGCTTGGCCATTTGCCTTTTTATTATTGCCGCTGCCGTTTTTACTGCGTAAGTTACAAAAAAACAAACAAGTCGCAACCGTCAGAACAACGGCGCTTTACCACAACCCAGTAGTGCAAACCGGCAACATATCGCAACCAACACGTTTTTCACTTTGGCCTTGGCTTATTTGGGCATGTTTATGCGTTGCCCTAGCGCACCCTAAGTACTATGGCGAACCAATTCAGTTACCCAACGAAGGGCGTGAAATTATGCTGGCTGTCGATTTATCTACCTCAATGCGTGAGCAAGATATGCAATATCAGGGGCAGTACATTGACAGATTATCTGTAGTTAAAGCTGTACTTAATGAGTTTATTACTGCCCGCACTGGCGATCGACTAGGCCTTATTTTGTTTGCCGATACCGCATTTTTACAAACGCCACTCACCCGCGACTTAACCACAGTCGCTAAAATGCTAGAAGAAGCGCAAATTGGCTTGGTGGGTCAAGCCACCGCAATAGGCGACGCACTCGGCCTTGCTGTAAAGCGTTTTGCTTTAAAAGAAGACAGTAACCGCATACTTATTTTATTAACCGACGGACAAAATACCGCTGGTAATTTAAGCCCAGAAGAAGCGCTGATCCTTGCTAAGGATGCGGGAATCAAAGTATATACCGTTGGTGTAGGTGCCGACAGCCAATCAAACTTTTTTGGCTTTCAAATGCAGCGTGGTAGCGCATTAGATGAAGGCTTATTAACAGAAGTTGCACGTGATACCGGTGGCCAATACTTTCGCGCAACCGACGTGGCAAGTTTACAGCGCATTTATCAAATGCTTGATCAGTTAGAACCCATTAGCGATAACAGTGAAACCGTAAGACCGCAAAAAGCGTTGTTTTATATTCCATTGTTTATCGCAGTGCTACTGCTATTCACGCAAACATTAGTAAATAGTATTCGTAGTTTAACAACACGGAGTGGCGCATGACGTTAGAATTTATTCGCCCTGAAGCCTTTTACCTATTACCGTTAGTTACCTTGGTAATGGCATTGCAGTTTATTAAAAAACGTAAACATATTAGCAATAGTCCCATCGCCCCTCACCTTGCACAATTTCTGTTAGATGGTGAAACCAAACACAGCAAAACCAATTCTCTGTGGTTAAGCTTATTTTTGCTTGTCAGTGTTGTCGCACTTGCAGGACCGAGCTGGCAATCACAACCGTTACCAGTTTATCAAAGCAAGCATGCGCGCGTGTTAGTGATGGACATGTCTCGCTCAATGTACAGCCAAGACATAAAGCCCAATCGCTTAACACAGGCACGTTTTAAAGCACTTACACTGACCGATATTTTGAAAGAAAGTGACTTAGCACTCGTGGCATACAGTAACGATGCTTACACCATTTCTCCACTGACGTCAGATCACCAAACGCTCGCCAACCTCATTCCGAGTTTAAGCCCAGAGATTATGCCTGTGCCGGGTAGTAATACCTTTGCTGGTATCAATTTAGCGGTCGAGTTACTGAACCAAGCAAGCGTGACCAATGGCGAGATTTATTGGATCACTGATGGTATTGATGATTTTGATGAAAGCCGTGACATTGAGAAACTATTAAATAAGCACAATATCAAACTCAATATCTATGCGGTAGCAACCGAACAAGGCGCGCCAATTCAATTGCCAAACGAAGGTTTTTTAAAAGATAACTACGGGCAGATTGTTATTCCAAAAGCCAACTTTAGCCTATTACAACAACTTGCCTCAAATACGGGTGGTAAGTTTAATTACTATCAAGTAAGTGATGCCGATCTTGCGCTATTTAAGCCTACAAACACTAACCAAGACGATGTGGTAAAGCGTGAGCAAACCAGCCAACAACCCATTGATGGCGGTATTTACTTAGTATTTTTACTTATTCCACTCGGTTTTATGATGTTAAAACACCAACCTAAATTTTTATTAGGCCTTTGCTGCCTATTTGTATTTAAACCAAGTGTCAGTTACGCATTGTCACTACCGAGCTGGTTATTAAATGACGAGCAAAAAGCGCACCAAGCGTATCAACAGCAAGATTATAAAGCCGCAAGTAACGCTAAGACTGCGAATTTATCAGGCTCTGCGCTATACCAACAAGGTGATTTCGAAAACGCGCTCAAAAAGTTTAAGCAAGATGGCAGCGCAGAGGGACTTTATAATCAAGGTAACGCCTTAGCAAAATTAAATCGTTTTGATGAAGCGATTGAGGCTTATGACAAAGCCTTAGCCCAGCAACCTGAATTTAAGCAAGCGCAAGAAAATAAAGCCTTATTAGAAGATTTGAAGCAACAGCAGCAAAATCAACAATCTCAAGATGGTGAAAATCAAGAGCAAGACAAGCAGCAACAAGGCGACAATCAGCAACAACAAGACCAACAATCTGGCCAACAAAACCAGCAATCAAATGAGCAAAACCAGCAAAATGGTGAGCAATCTGAGTCTCAAGACCAGCAAAATCAAAACGGCGAAAAGAGCGAAGGTGAAAAGCAAGAAAATAACAATCAGCCGGATATGAAAGCTGAGAGTTCGCCTGAGCAACTAGAGCAAAAAGAACAACACGCTAACCCTTCAGATAAAGAGTCTGAACAACAGCCAGAGGGTGAAGCAGAGCAACAAGCCGAACAACAGCAACAAGCTGAGCAGCAAATGCCACAACAGCAGGCTACGCCAGCGCCCGAGCTAACCCCAGAAGAAAAAGAGCAAGTCCAGATTATTAATCAGCTACTACGCAAAGTACCGGATGATCCGGCTATTTTGTTACGCAATAAAATGAAGTTAGAAAGTCAAAAAAGATATCGTCAGCGCATCCAGCAGCAAGGAGTTGAGAAGTCATGGTAAGTCGCTTAGTTGTTTTAGTTAGCCTTGTATTACTGCCTTTGCAAGCGATAGCAGCACTCACTGCCAGTGTTGATCGCAACCCAGTATTAGCCGGTGAATTCTTTAATTTGACAATTCGTGCTGAACAAAATGTAAAAGGTGAACAGCCCGATACCACACCACTCTTAAAAAACTTTGTAGTGGGTCCTACATCAGTGCGCAGCAACACCAGCATAATTAACGGCCAAGTAAATCACACCACACAGTGGCAAGTGGAATTAATGGCACGTAACCCTGGCACGTATGAAATACCCAGCTTTTCTGTTGCCAACATGCAATCTAATCCGCTTAGCGTTAAAGTCGTGCCATCGTCAACCGCTGATAATCAGAGCAAAGATGTGTATATCGAAACAAGCATGCAAAGCGATACGTTATACGTGCAGCAAGCTGGCGTATATACCGTTAAATTATTCCTTGCTAACGACTTAACTGAGGGGCAATTAGGCTCTCCAGAGCTAGAAACCGCTAATGTATCCCAGCTTGGTAAACAAAAAGAGAGTTACGAAATTATTGATGGCATTCGCTATTTAATTATTGAGCGTAATTACCTTATTCAACCGCAAAAAAGCGGTCAATACACTATCAAGTCACCCTACTTTAAAGGCCGAATTCGCGACAATTACCGCACTCGTGCGGCAAGTGCTGTGGGTAAAGATATTCAGTTAACGATTAAACCTATTCCACAAAGTAGCTCTGGCAACTGGTTACCAAGTGAACTTGTTACCTTAAATGAAGAGTGGCAACCAGAAAAGCAGAGTTATCAAATTGGTGAACCAATTACCCGTACCATTACTGTTACGGCACTTGGCATTACCAAAGAACAATTGCCTGAAATCAATTTACCTACAATTAACGGCGTGCGCAGCTATTCAGATCAAGCGGAAAGCAATAACCTAGTACGAAATGGTAAAGTTATTTCACAAAAAGTTGAGTCATTTGCGCTTATGCCTCAAGCTCCGGGCAGTTATACTTTGCCTGAGGTTCGCGTACCTTGGTTTAACATTATTACCAACCGCACTGAGTACGCCACACTTCCGGAGCGCAAGTTAACTGTGGTTGGTGACCCTAACTTTGTGCAACCAGCCATCTCTGCGCCAATTCAGAACAACGCGTTACCTGAAAGTACGCAAACAAACACAGCGAATCAAACCACGTTTGAAACCCCATTTTACTACTGGCCGCTAGTTTTTCTGGGCTATGTATTGTGGTTAATCACCTTAGTTATTTGGTGGATAAAACGCAAACCGGCAACGCAAACAGGCAATAACGATGTAACGCCTAAGCAAAGCATAACCCCCTTGCCTGAACTCAAAGAAGCGTTAAAACAAAATAATCAACGCGCATTTTATCATCAATTAGTAAAACTGTGTAAGCTACATACAGGCAGCGCAGATTTAACTAAACTCAACAATATGGTGAACAACTCGCAATTTGCTGAGTCGGTAAATCACTTACAAGCAAATTTATACGCCGGTAAAAATCACGCGGTCGACCTAAAGTTTATTTACCAGCAGATAAATAATTTAAATAAAAAAACCAAAAGCGAGAATGAGTTAACCCAACTCTATTAAAATAGTTTTAATGTTTGGAAAGAAAAAACAGCAACGTCAGGTCTTAATTGACATGGCTGATAAACAAAAACGATATGAAGCGTTAGTGAATGTGTATCACAAAGAGCTATATCGCTTCGCATACTGGTTAGCAGGTGACCCAACGGTTGCCGAAGACCTTGTGCAAGAAACTTTTTTGAGGGCTTGGCGCTCGCTTGATTCACTACTTGACCAGCAAGCAGCTAAAGCATGGTTAATCACGATTTTACGTCGTGAGAATGCGCGCCGTTTTGAGCGTAAACAATTTGATTACAGCGATGTTGAGCAAGATACGCTATGCGATACGCAAACCTTAGATATGGAACAAAACGCAGAGCGTTCACAGCTACAAAAACGCATTATGCAACTCGATGAAGAGTACCGTGAACCCTTGCTTCTGCAAGTAGTAATGGGGTTTAGTGGTGATGAAATCGCATCCATTTTATCACTTAACAAAAACACCGTAATGACACGACTATTTCGTGCTCGCAACCAATTGAAAGACAATTTACAACCAAGTTTACAAAGGGGGATCAACAATGGATGAATTAGAATTACGACGTCGTTTATATGCTGATCCTAATACCAGCGACAAAGACGTGCTCGATGCGCTTGAGTCAGACCCAGATGCACACGCATTTAGTAACGAGCTAAAAGCCCTTGATAACGACATTGAGCAAGCACTTAACATCCCTGTGCCAGAGAGCCTCGCTGAGCGCTTGGTGTTAAATCAGTCATTGCATGCGTTTCAAACTCAGCGTAAAAAAACACGTGTTCATTTAGCATTGGCAGCATCTGTGGCGTTTTTATTTGGCGTGTCGTTCACTTATTTAAATATGGGTGCACCACTTAATTTAGAGCAACACGCACTTGCTCATGTTTACCATGAACCTAGCTCGCTTACTAATGTAAATCACAACTTTAGTTTGCAAGAAGTAAATGCAAAACTTGCCAGCTTTGGTGGTAGTTTTAGCGAATTACCAAACCAAGTAAGCTACCTTACCTTTTGTGATTTTAAGGGGCAAAAAAGCCTGCATTTGGTATTTCAAACAGAGCAAGGCCCGATGACACTGTTTATTGTACCAAGCGAGAATCAGTATCGTACCGAGTCTTACTTTTCGGACGAATCATTTGATGGTGCAACTTACCAAGGCCATAAAGCAAATCTCATTTTACTCGGTGAAAAAGGCCAAGCACTCTCGCCTTACAATGACAAATTGCAAAATTCACTGCAATGGCGCATTTAATAAAAATAGAATGTAGCTTAAACAAAAAAACAGCAGGTATTAACCTGCTGTTTTTTTGTTTGGGCTGTAAGCTATACGTTATGCCAACGCGGTTAGCAAAACGTTTAGCCCACAAGAATGATTAGCTATTTACATGAACCGCTATCACCCATAGGTATAATTTGCTTGTAAACCTAATTGTAAACCTAGGCCCCAGTAAGCAAGTAAGAACAAGGTCCAGCCAATCATAAAGGCAATTGAGTATGGGATCATTAACGCGATTAATGTACCAATTCCGGTATTCTTAACATACTTTTGACAGTACACCACCACTAGCGGGAAATAAGGCATTAACGGCGTGATAATATTTGAGCTTGAATCACCAATACGGTAAGCCGCTTGTGTTAAGTCTGGCGAAATGCCCAACTGCATTAACATAGGTACGAAAATTGGTCCTAGCAGCGCCCATTTTGCACTACTTGAACCAACAAACAGGTTCACAAAACCGGTTAAGAAAATAATGCCCACCACAGTTACCGCACTTGGTAGCTGCATTGCTTTTAGTACTTCGGCACCTTCAATAGCGAGTAACGCACCCAGATTCGATTGCGAAAACGCAGCAATAAACAGTGCACAGAAAAACGCCATAACCACATAATACGCCATGCCATGCATTGCTTTAGTCATTGCATCTATCATGTCTTTACTTGATTTAAAGGTACCCACTACAAAACCGTAAACCGCCCCTGGGATCCAGAAAACCAAGAAAATAATCGGCACGATAGATTGCATTAATGGCGCTTTAAAATCAGTAAGTGAGCCTTCTTTACTACGAAGTGGAGAGCTTTCACCCCACGCAGCATAAGCAAGTAGCGCAAGGCCAGCAATCATGACAGCTGAGGCAATGTAAAAGCCTTTACGCTCGGTGTCATTAATTTGATCAAAGCTCGGTAAGTCATCGGTGTTGCCATCAAGCTCGACCTTGTTTAGACGCGGCTCGATAATTTTATCCGTGATATACCAGCCAAGTAGCACGATAAATAAACTCGACGCCGAAGTGAAATACCAGTTATTGAGTGGATTCACTTCAATAGTAGGGTCAATAATTTGCGCTGCACTTTGGGTAAAGCTTTGTAGTAACGGATCGATTCCCGATGGAATAAAGTTAGCACTAAAGCCACCACTTACACCGGCAAACGCTGCAGCAATACCGACTAATGGGTGACGCCCCATGGCATAAAAAATCACACCTGCAAGCGGAATTACTAATACATAGCCAGCATCAGTTGCGGTGTGGCTAACAATCGCAATTAAGATTACGCAAGGTGTTAATAGCGCCTTCGGTGTGCGTTTCAACATTAATTTTAGACCAGTGTTAATGTAGCCCGAATGCTCAGCTACACCTACACCGAGCATTGCAACAAGTACTACACCGAGCGGCGCAAAGCCGGTGAATGTTTTAACCATATTCGCTAAAAAGGCGGCAAGGCTATCACCAGTAAGTAAGTTATTAACAACAATTGCTTCGCCGGTGCGCGGGTCGATTGCTGAAAACGTGTAATTTGAAAAAATTGCAGAAAGTACCCAAATCAATAACATTGAGAACAAAAATATCATTGCCGGATCTGGCAATTTATTTCCTACATACTCAATACCATTAAGAAATTTATCTATGGGTTTTACTTTTTGTGTCTGTGCATCAGTGTTACTCGATGACATGGTATTTCCCTAATAGTTATTATTCTTGCTAATTTATCATAAACGATGTGGCGATAAAGGAAACTTAATTTGTTTTAACGTGTCGTTTAATTTGCGTTTATATTCTAATTTCACGGTGCTACTATGCGTGCCTTTTAACAATTTGGTAATTTTTATGCAGGTAATAAAAGAGTTTAATTTTGTTGATGAACTCGCGCTCAATCAGCATCAACGCATATTGCGCCCCGCTACACGTGCTATTGTAACCAAAGGCCAAAACATTTTATTACTACACACCGAACGTTATCGTGATTACTCCCTGCCCGGTGGCGGAGTTGATCATGGCGAGAGCTTGCAGCAAGCGTTAATTAGAGAGTTAACCGAAGAAACCGGCGCACGCGAAATTGATAATATTACGCCATACGGCTTAATTCGTGAGTTTCGTGCTAATTACAAACAAGCAGATCAATTAATCGAAATGCTCTCTTATTGCTTCACCTGCACAATTGACGATGAATTCGACCAGCAAAATTTAGAAGATTATGAGATTGCCAATGGCATGACGGTACACTGGGTAGATATAAATAAAGCCATTGCTTACAACAAGCAAACAATGGCTGAATCAGATAAAAAAGGCATCAGCATAGTGCGCGAAACCTTTTTACTTGAGCATATTGCAGCAAATTTGCTTAATCCTTCGTGCGGATAAGCAAAACTTATTAGGGTCTGTTGACCTTTCAAGTTCGTCTTTTGCAGCAGTTTGATTGGGTTTTATACAAGGCAGAGGCTGCGTGGCATAGTTATTCTATGTGAGCCAGCCGATAACACAGTAGAAAAGCCAATCAAGCGCTGCCGAACGGTTCTTTTGAGCGCACTTTTCTCATTGTTGCTCGATATTCGCTTAGATTAAAAGCCACACATCGAGCGCCGCGATAAAAGCACGCTCAAAAAGAACAAAAATATAACAGCAAAGATCAACAGACCCTAGTGAAGCGCCGCGGTATGCGGCAGCTTGGCACAGATTTCGGCTTCTGCTTCTAAAATCTCTTCTAAACGCGCATCCACTTCGGCTTTATCAAAATATTCGTACGCCAGCTCAACAAACAAAAATGCGTGCTTTTCTTCTGATTTTGCGATGGTAACGTAAAAGTCTTTTTCTTTACCCTCAGCAAGTGCCTCAGCAACCAGAGAGAAACGCTCGTAACCACGGGCTTCAATCACCGCAGCAACTAGTAAACGGTCGAGTAAAAATACGTCTTTACCTTGGCGAAATAGCGCACGTAAATCTTTTACATACGAATCTTTAGTGTCTTTGCCTAACGTAATATCGCGCTCTAGCAGAATTTTCACTACTTGCTTAAAGTGGATCATTTCTTCAAGCGCTAAGTCAGTCATTGCACGCACTAATTTGCGGCGATCTGGGTAATGCGAAAGCATTGATAGTGCCATGCCCGACGCTTTTTTCTCAGCGGCTGCGTGGTCTTGTAAAAAGGTATCAAAATCGGCCATTACCGCTTCAGTCCAAGAAAATGGCGTTTTGTATTTCAGTTCAAACATACTTGGCTTAATGTTAGTAATTCAAATTAGGCGCAGTTTAATGGTCAGCTTCAAAGATGTCTATTTTAAATCCGCTTTACCATTGCGTGTTGAGTCGAGTTTTAGAGGGCTTTTAATTTGTTTCCACGCCGTAACTTTGCCGTTTACGTTGAGTTGTTCAAAACCGCCTTTCTCTTGCTTGCCCAGAAACGAACAAAATTGCTGATAACTGTTATCATCAGACAAGTTAACTACTAAGTGCTGGTTATCGATGCGCTGCAAAAAGTCCATTACCTTTGCTTTATGTGATAAATAACATTGTGTTAAATGCGCATCATCTAACATAGTTTGCTTATTTAGCGGATAAAAAATCTCGCCATAACAGCGTTTTAAGCTTGGAAAAAAACCACCGTGTTCAGTTAGCAGTCTATCTGCCATTCGCGTTAACAATACTTTGATTGATGGCAACCAGCTTGCTAAATCCCGCTCAAGGTAAATAAACTTTGCCGTAGGGTATTGCTGTAACAGCGTCTCATAATCGTTAAAAACCGGTGTGTCTGCGACAAACTCAGCTCTATCTAACGTTGATTGAATATACACTGTATGCGCCGTTTTAAAGCCTAATGCGAGCGCAGCGGCACACACACTCGTTGTGCCAGTGCGGGGTAAGCCTAAAACAAAGATTTTCTGACTGCTAATAAGACACCTCTTGAGTGGTCTGATGAGTTGCGATAAGCTGAATAATATCACGTTTAAACAATGCGCTTATTATGCAACTACATAACTTAAATGGACACATACAATCGATCTATTTAGTAGAATATCCAGATAAATTAATGCTGTTGGACGGATGCTGCCGCGCGGATTGTGAACTCGTTGCACGTTTTATTACACAAGAGCTAAAGCGACCATTATCAGATCTAAAATTGATTATGGTTACACATATGCACCCTGATCATGCCGGTGGTGCACACAAACTGCGCCGTATGACAGGTGCAAAAATCGCAACATCAAACGCACCTGGTCATTGGTATCAAGGCTTTGATGGCATTATGATGCACATTACCGATATTTTATTGGCGCGTTGGGTTGCCAGTCGTAAAGGTAAAAAACAAGCCTTTATGTGGTACCCACGTAAGCTTAAGGCCGATATTTATTTGCCTGATGGTGTGAGCATTCCTGATTTTGATGAGTGGCAAGTACATCATAGTCCAGGCCATACTGACAGAGATATTTGCTTGCATCACATTCCCAGCAATATGATTTACGTCGCCGACCTTATGGTGAACGTAAAAGGAAAGCTGATCCCGCCTTTTCCAGTTTTCTACCCCAAGCGCTATCTTAATTCATTATTGATGCTAAAAACATTAAAACCAACCTCAGTACTACTAGCCCATGACGGCAAAATAAATTTCGCTGATATCGATTTTAATTACTTACTAAAAAAAGCGCCAAGTATCCCGATGACACATTGGCGCTCTGTAAAAAGTAAGTTAAAGCAAATTACTAAAAGTTAAAGCCTAAGGCTTATTAACTGCACAGCTGTTATACAATGTCATCCATTGCTCATAGCTGAGAGATGACGCTGTCTGACAAGTTTGCGCCTTAATTTCCTTTAGCTTGCCCGATACACAACCGGGTCTGAAATCGTGGCGCATTGCAAAACGCTCTACCTCATATTGCTGCATTTCGCTCATGTAGGTCACAGGATAACGTTCACCATTACATTCGATTTGATTGCTATTTCTTGGCGCAGTACTACACGCACTTAACGCGACAATCGCGCTTACCAAAGCCAATAATTTATATAATTTCATGCTAACTTCCTTGCAGTTTTTCAATCACTACGCCAAGTTTTTCAATGCGTTGGCTCATGCCTAAAATAATGCGATCTTTTATCTTATCGCGAATTGCGTAAGGCAATTTTTGCATCGCCGTATGTGAAATAGCCAACACGATAGTTTCTGCGTTCGCTTTGGCATTAATACTGCGATTATGTGTTTCGACAAATGATCCTTCACCAACAAAATCGCCTGGCTGAATAGAAACAAGCGATGGTTTATGCTGCTGTTTATACAACACTAGCTCACCGGACAACACAATATATAGGTGGTTATCGTGTTCATTTTGCCTAAATACCATTTTGTCTTTTTTGAACAAATGCAATTCAGAAAATGACTCAACCACCATTTGCCTTTCTGCTAATGTAAGCGTTTTAAAAAATGACAGGCGATTAACCAACTCCATTTTTTTGATTAGGGGAATTTGTGTGATCAGTGCCACTAATTCTCTCCGTTACAACGCGTTCAAGTAGTTTAACCCGCCACGAATTGCGGCAACTTGTGCATCAATGCAATTTTGCTCATCCGCTTTAGGGCTATCCGGATAAACTTCTGTGGTAGTGACATATGTCGCATCAGTAATACCAGCGCACAGAGATAAACCTTTACAGTCGTAGTTGCATACACCAAATTGTGAAATCGCTACGCCGATTAATTCACCATTTTCATCCGCTGGCGCAATATGAGTGACTTGTTCAACAGACTCGATAATGGCTTTTTGAAACGCCGCTTCTGGACGTTTAGAATCGCCTACCAAATAAAACCCATCAGGAATATTCCAGTTGGTGTGCTGAGCGCCATCACGCGCTGCTAATGCTGGGCGAAATTCAGAATTGTCGGTGTCTGTGGTTTCATGCAAATCGATATGCATTAAGAAGTCACAATTAAGTTTGCTTAGGTAATTTAATACCGCCTGAGATTCGGGAGCAGGTGAATCATTAAAGAAAGATCGATTTGGATCGACGGCATAGGAATTCCAACGATTAATGGTTTCAAATCCCCACGGGCTAATACAAGGTAAAATCACAAAATTAAACGCATCTTCAAAGTCTTTGACATCGTTTTTAGCAAATGCCAGAGCCCCCATTACGCCGCTAGTTTCGTAGCCATGTACTCCACCTGTAATTAATACACATGGCTTATCTTGTTGCCAAGATTTAGAGCGCAGAGCAAAAAGAGTAAGATCATCACCGTAAGGCAGCTGCCCATAACTTTCAATATCAAATGCATCGGTTAGTTGGTTTATTTGTAAAACCACCAGCTGATTGTAATCACGCTTTTTTTGTTGCTGATTTAACCATTGTGACTTTTCTGCGTCATTCCACTTTTGGCCAGGAATACCAATTGGATAATGTGAACTCAAACTACACCTACTATTCAAAAATACAGAGTTACTATCATATCAACTGGCTGAATAAATGACATAAAAAAAGCGGCCATTGCCGCTTGTATTAATATCTGTCGCTTTTTACTGCACTACTTTTGCTTTGTTTTAATGCATTTGTATTGCAACGTTCGATGTTTCGCCTCACTGCGTGCGTGCAACAAAAAGAAGACTAAGCTCACTACTACCTGCTATAAGATGCCAATATTTGGCGTTGCACGATACATATCTTTTTTCAACGACATCATCAGTGAGTTAAGTTGGTCATTCGGTTTTAAATCAGACTTCTGCACTTTTTCGCTGTAGTTGTAGCGTTCTTTTAATTCTTCGGTCACGGCCGCTAACTTGTTACGTGCCATACGAGATTTAGCCGCGAAGTTTGAAAATTCATCAGGCTCGATTGTGTAACCTTCGTATGCCTTTAATAAACGATGACAATCTTTTGCGATGGCGTAATCTCTAATTTTTTCATCCAGTACCATGCACGTATTATTAACCAGCTCGTAGCGCCATAAGTTCTTTTGCTGCCATGCGTACATATCTGGTTTTAACATTTGTCTGGCTTTTTCTGCACGAACACCTGCTAGAATGCGGTCTGCGTCTTGTTCAATTTGTTTTTTATCCGCATAAAAATCTTCCTTATTGGTCTCACTAGCCTGAACCAATATAAAAACGATTTCTTGTAGTTCTTGATACTCACGTGCAATGGCTCTATCTAACCACTTTCTTAACTCTGGGTTGTTATTTTTCTTCTTAACATTTTTACCTTCATCAACCGCATGTAAAACCTGCGCATTGTATTTTACTTGCTGTATTACCGAGTAAATATCCCATGTATCTGCCGTAGTGGTATAAATAAAGTCCGCTGTTTGTTCGTTTTTAAAATAAGGCTCAATGCGACGATATAGCCCAGTGACGTCCTCTAATTTCTTGGCACTCACTACGGCTTGATAGTCAGATTCATCGGTATAGTATGCATCACGGGCAAGAAAACTATGATGGTACGAGGAAAAGCGGTCTTTCTCAGTTTTACTTTGCTCAAGTAATTTATAGCTTGTACTAATTTTTTGATACAGCTCTTGGTGCTGCTTCGAGCGATCTTTCGTAAGCTCAATTGTCAGTAGCTTTTCGTGTAGGTTTTTATTTTCTAAATTACGTTTAACAAATTCAATGTTATCCAAGCTGTCGGGATCGCCACAACCAAGTAAAGACAAGGCTAAACATGCCGTAATTGTTAATTGTTTCATACTACCAACCTTATAATTATTATTTTCCTCAACCTCGATACAAAAAATTAACAATTATTACAGTTGAATTCAATATAATTTATCTTAGGTACAATAAATATAGAGTCTAGACTCTAATTATCGTTTAGATTTATATAGGGGAAATGCCGACTAAATGGCCTACTGTTAACGCCAAAATGAATTAACAAGCAAGCCATTACTGTGAACTTATTTAGTTGTTTAGATTATACTTTTTCATCTTTTCAACTAACGTTGTGCGCCTTACACCAAGCACTTCAGCAGCGCGCGCTACCACGTTTTCATTGCGCTCAAGTGCTTGTTCAATTAAACACACTTCTAACTCTGCTAAATAGCTTTTTAATTCGATACCTTCAGCAGGCAGTACTGCAGGTTGACTTGTATCAAGTGGAACATCAAAAGTATCTCTGTCGTTTTCTTCAAATTCACCAAAGCCTTCACTAAAAATATCGTTGAGGGCCTGACGCTCTAAAATCTCTTCTGGATACTCTGGAATATACTCTTCCACATCAATATGCTGATATTTTTTTGGCAGATCAGACACATCAACCACTTTTTCCGGAAACATAATTTGCATACGTTCCACTAAATTAGAGAGCTCCCTAACGTTACCTGGCCAACCATGTTCTTTTAAACTATCAAGCGCTCGCTCGGTAAACTTTACATTTGCACCACCAACTGCAACGTTGCGCTTAATTAACTCTTGTAATAATAAAGGAACATCATTTTTACGCTCACGCAATGATGGATTTTCAATGGGAAATACATTTAAGCGATAATATAAATCTTCACGAAACGCGTCTTCTTCAATCATGGTTTCTAGATTACGGTGCGTGGCAGCGATGATACGAACATCCGCTTTTATTGGCTTACCGCCACCAACGCGCTCGTATACACGCTCCTGCAAAACTCGTAGCAGCTTAACCTGCATTTGGCTTGGCATATCACCGATTTCATCAAGGAATAAAGTTCCTCCTTGTGCCATTTCAAATCGCCCTTTGCGCGTAGAAATAGCCCCAGTGAAAGCCCCTTTTTCATGACCAAATAACTCACTTTCCAGTAAATCGCCTGGAATCGCGCCACAGTTAACCGGAATAAATGGCCCGCTGTTGCGATTAGACAATAAATGAATATTGCGTGCGACAACTTCTTTACCTGTGCCCGACTCACCTAAAATAAGTACATTCGCGTTTGTTTTCGCAACTTGTTGGATTAAAAAACGAATATGCTCAATTTCAGACGTCGCGCCAATTAAGCCGTCAAAGCGCTTTTCATTCTGCGAGCTCGTTAAATTAGGTAAATGACGTTTGTATTCTTGGCAGTCGCGTAGCAACTCAGTGGTTGGCGCATAAGCGAAGGGCTCCGCTAAAATGCCTATCACATTAGCCAACGATAATAGCGGTCGTAGCGTTTCACCAATTAGAATAAAAGGAGTCTCTGGCTGGCTTTTTATCAGCGTTTCATGGTCATGACCTGTTAACGCACCTAAAAAAACCGTTTCCACATGATGCAATGCTGATTCTTGCACGTCTGTTGCTGTTGCCACTTTCGCGTGTTCACCAATAAAACACAGTGATGCAACTAACTTATTTGCTCGATTCTCGTTTTCGTCAATAACCCAAGTGGAATTGGTAAAGCTCATATACGGGCACAATTATAATGTTATTCTAATTATTGTTTTATTGTAACGGCTTAGACCGATGTTGCAAGGTACAAGTGGCGGGATTTTGGCGTCAATTCAAAAAATTGACACCAAAGTTTGATATATCACAAGCAAATTAAAGCAAGCCCAGTACTTGGCTGGCATTCTGATTTGCCTGCCCAGCAAGCGCTACCGATGCCTGAGATAAAATATCACTAGCAGTGCGTTGAGAAATTGCTTGAGCAAAATCAGTATCTTGAATACGGCTTTGTGACGCAGCAATGTCAATTACACTGTTTGTATTGCTGCGTATTGACTGTTCAAATAGATTTTGACTAGCCCCTAAACTTGCACGTGTATCATTGATGTCATCTCTTGCTTGCGCGGTCACCCCCAGTGCGGCTTGTGCTCCTGACTGTGTTGAGACATCAATACTGAGCACATTAGTGACCAAGTTACTATCACCTGCGTTTATCGACTGCACTTGATTAGCATTATCGCCAACTTGAAACTCAACATCGTTCCCCGAAAATACCGCCTGACCGCCAAAAGTCGTATCACTCAAGGTATCGCTAATCAAATCTTGAAGTTGCGTAATTTCTTGTTGAATTGCACTGCGATCTGAATCTGTAAGCGCGCCATTTGACGCTTGCAGTGATAATTCTTCAATACGAAGTACTGATTCATTGACTCCTGACAACGCACTTTCAGCCACTTGCGAATATGATACCCCGTCATTGGCATTACGAATTGCCTGACTTAGTCCAGATTGCTGCGCTTGCAAGCGTTCAATAATATTTAATGCGGCAGCGTCATCTGACGCACTATTAACACGCTTACCACTGGCTAACTGTTCAATTAACGTTTTTTTTGACTCTTCGGCTTTATTCAAGAAATTAAAACTTTGATTCTGCACTTTCATGTTTAAGTACCTTCAAATTGGATTGAGAGCAAAACACCTCGTTTAATTATAGTACAGCACGATGCTTTTTTAACCACCAATCAAGGAATTATTGACAAACCATTGGCATAAATACTGCTTAGTAAGCTAAAGTAATGAAAGTACTCTTTTATTTAAAAACTCTTGGATGCATGGGACACACTATGTTTAACAACAAAACAATTTTAATAACTGGTGGTACGGGGTCGTTTGGCAAAAAGTACGTTAATACGTTGCTCAAACATTTCCAACCCAAGAAAATCATCGTTTTTTCGCGCGACGAACTCAAGCAGTTCGAAATGCAACAAGAGTTTAATCAAGATTGTATGCGTTACTTTATAGGTGATGTAAGAGATAAAGAGCGCCTAAACAGAGCAATGAGAGGCGTAGATTACGTAATCCACGCAGCGGCACTAAAACAAGTTCCTGCAGCCGAATACAACCCAATGGAATGCATTAAAACCAACATAAATGGTGCTGAGAATGTTATTGATGCAGCACTTAATAATGATGTTGAAAAAGTCATTGCTCTTTCAACCGACAAAGCTGCAAACCCAATAAACCTATATGGCGCAACCAAGCTTGCTTCAGACAAATTATTTGTAGCCGCCAATAACATTGCAGGTGGCCATAGAACTACATTTTCAGTAGTGCGTTACGGCAATGTTGTTTGTTCACGAGGTTCGGTTGTACCAGTTTTCGAAAAATTCATTAACGAAGGCAAAGACCACATTCCAATTACCCACGAAGATATGACACGCTTTTGGATCAGCTTGCAAGAAGGGGTAGATTTCGTTCTTAAAAACTTTGAACGTATGTTAGGTGGTGAGATTTTCGTGCCTAAAATTCCATCGATTAAAATAACCGATTTAGCATCTGCAATGGCCCCGAATTTACCTCAAAAAGTCATCGGCATTCGCCCAGGAGAAAAATTGCACGAAGTAATGTGCCCTGCCGATCTATGCTATGACACATTTGAATATGACGACCATTTTGTTATCGCGCCAGGCATAAAATTTAGTAGCCGAAGCAACGATTTCACAATTAATGCAATTGGTGAAAAAGGACGACCAGTAAAACCTGGTTATGAATACAATTCAAAAGATAATCCACACTTTTTAAGTGTCGATGAAATAGCCGAATTCAATGCACAGGCTGTAAAATGATCCCATACGGCAAGCAGCACATTGATCAGCAAGATATAAATGCAGTTGTTAAAGTTCTAAAGTCTGACTTTATTACACAAGGGCCTGCTGTTTCATTATTCGAAAATGCTATTGCAGAATATGTCGGTGCAAAACATGCGATTGCTGCCAGCAATGCAACAGCTTGTTTGCACCTTGCGTGTCTAGCGTTGGGGATCGGTAACAACGACACAGTTTGGACATCACCTATTTCGTTCGTAGCATCAGCCAACTGTGCATTATATTGTGGTGCGCAAATTGACTTTGTAGACATAGATCCGCAAACAGGCCTTATGAGTGTTGAATCACTCGCAAAAAAGCTCGCTGACGCCGAACAACAAAATGAATTACCAAAAGCGATTATTCCCGTACACTTAGCGGGTCAATCGTGCGATATGCAAGCGATTTATAATGCCGTAGCGCCATATGACATTCATATTATTGAAGATGCTTCTCATGCCATTGGGGCAAGTTATCAAGATAGTAAAGTCGGCAATTGTAAGTTTTCTGATATATGTGTATTTAGCTTTCATCCAGTTAAGATAATTACAACTGGCGAAGGCGGTATCGCAACAACCAACTGTGATGTATTAGCGAAAACGCTAAAACAATTATCAAGTCATGGGGTTACACGAAACCCAGCTGAACTCACCGAGGATCACGGCCCTTGGTATTATGAGCAGCACATTCTTGGATTTAATTACCGCCTAACCGACATTCAAGCTGCTTTAGGGCTTAGCCAATTAAGCAAGCTCGATGAATTTGTTGCTAAGCGCAATAAACTCGCTTCATTGTATGATTCGCGTTTAAAGCACGTCGACGTAACTCAATTACAGCGTGATAAACAATGTTATAGCAGTTTCCATCTCTATATTATCAATTTAAATAATCCAGCTAAACACAAGCACTGCTTTGAGCAATTACGTCACAATAAAATTGGCGTAAACCTACATTACATTCCGATACATATACAGCCCTATTACAAAAAATTAGGCTTTAAATTAGGTGATTTCCCTCATGCTGAGCGTTACTACCAAAGCGCGATAAGTTTGCCGCTCTACCCTGATTTAACCGAGCAAGAAATCACTTATATTTGTAATACCCTTGATAAAATACTAAATACCTGCGATGCCTAAGTTAGCACTTGGAACAGTACAGTTAGGACTTGATTACGGGATCAGTAATAATCAAGGTAGAGTCTCAATTAAAAACGCTCAGCAATTACTTATGCAAGCTGAAAGTTTATCTATTGATATGCTTGATACTGCAGCAATGTATGGCAGTAGTGAACGTGTTTTAGGCCAAATTGCTAATGATAGTTTTAAGCTTGTTACAAAACTTGCTATTGACACCGATGCAACGATCAACGTGAGCCAATTGCTTCAGGAATCTCTTATTAAACTAAGAAAACGAACAATTTACGGTGTAATGTTGCACGATGCAAACGTGTTAAACAGCCCACAGTCCATTGAAATCGCTTTGCAACTCGCTGAATTAAAGGCAAAAGGATTAGTGCATAAAATTGGAATGTCACTTTACTTTCCAGAACAAATAAAGCTATTTGAAATACTCAAACCCGATATAATTCAAATACCTTTAAATGTATTAGACCAGCGTTTTTTACAAGATGGTTTATTAACCAAAATGAAAGAGCAAGGTATTGAAATTCACGTACGTTCCGCATTTTTGCAAGGATTGCTCCTAATGTCACCAAAGTCACGCAGTCATTTTTTTTCGCAATTCAGCGAATTAAATGCCTTCGACAGCTTTGTTGATTCAGTATCTCACTCTAGGCTCGAAATTTGCTTAAGTTTTCTAAAATCAATTGATGAAATTGATCGAGTTGTTGTTGGCTGTTGTTCGGCATCAGAGTTAGCACAAATTCACACCGCCTGGCACATCAAAGTTAATGTCAGTTACCACCAATTAGCTTGCACCAATAACTCGCTCATTATACCAAGTAACTGGCCAAACCTTTAAAATAGAGGAAGTATGATAGGCATTATTGTTCAAGCTCGAATGAGTTCAACACGATTACCCGGAAAAGTATTACTGCCTATTAATGGCGTACCAATGCTAGAGATTCAACTTAAGCGTCTTACACAGACAAAAGTTGTGGACAAAGTTGTTGTGGCGACATCAAATGAAGCGCTAGATAGTCCTATTGAAACACTATGCCAAAAACTTAATATAGAATGCTACCGTGGCGATTTAAATGATGTACTAGCACGATTTTATCATTGCGCTAAAGCGTTTAATTTTTCTCATATTATACGCATATGTGGAGATTGCCCACTGATTGACCCCGAGTTAATTGACCAAATAGTTAGCACACATATTACAAACAACACAGACTATACTAGCAACTGTGTTACAAGGTGCTTTCCTGATGGGCAAGATGTCGAAGTGTTTAGCTTTAATGCGCTAGAAACCGCTTATGAGAAAGCAAAAAAACCTTCAGAGCGTGAACACGTAACACCTTTTATTCGCGAATCTAATTTGTTTTCATTGGAAGATTTCACCATAGATCAAGATTATTCTGAATTTCGAATTAGCGTCGACCATCCACAAGACTTTGAGGTCATTTCAGCAATCTATCGTCATTTCGATGGGCAACAATTTGGTTATCAACAAATCGTTGAGTATTTACAATCACACCCGCAAGTTAATGCGCTCAATGCCGATATAGAGTTAAATGAAGGCTACAAATTGTCGCTGCTACAAGACAAAGAACAAGGTTTCTAATTAATGACTATCAGCTTTTCTGAATCACTAAATTGGTATGAAAAGACGCAAAACATCATACCACTAGCAAGCCAAACCTTTAGTAAAAGTAAAATGGCTTTGCCTTTTAAAGCTGCACCACTTTTTATTAAGTATGGTAAGGGCGCTCAGGTTACCGACCTCGATAACAATATTTATACCGACTACATTAATGGCTTGCTCTGCGTTAGCTTGGGCTACCAAGACCAAGAAGTTGATGATGCAATCAAAGCACAACTTTTATCAGGCATAAGTTTTTCACTTCCCCATACTTTAGAAGCTGAAGTGGCAGAGCTCTTAGTTGACCTTATTCCCTGTGCTGAAATGGTTCGCTTCGCTAAAAATGGCAGTGATGTTACCAGTGCTGCCGTGCGTCTAGCACGAGCTTATACAGGACGAGAACACATTGCTGTGTGTGGTTACCATGGTTGGCAAGACTGGTATATAGGTTCGACCACACGTGATATAGGTGTGCCTGAAGCCACTAAAAAGCTAACTCATGGCTTCACTTACAACGATATCTCTTCACTAGAAGCGCTCATTGAAAATCACCCAGACGAACTTGCAGCAGTCATTATGGAGCCACTTAATATAGCGCCTCCTGAAGACGGTTTTTTAGAGAAAGTACGAGAAATATGCTCTCGTAATGGCATCGTGCTTGTTTTTGATGAAATCATCACTGGGTTTAGATATCACTTAGGTGGCGCTCAAAGCTACTTTGGTGTAACACCCGATTTAGCAACCTTTGGTAAGGGGATGGCTAACGGTATGCCGCTATCTGCAATCGTTGGTAAACGTGAAGTTATGATGTTAATGAATGATATCTTTTTTTCAGGAACTTTTGGGGGCGAAACTTTATCTCTTGCAGCAGCTAAAGCAACTATCGGAAAGATGAAGAAAATTGAATTCAGTCAATATATTTGGACGTTAGGTAATTACTTGGTAGAGCAATATCAAAAATATTGCTCAGAGTTTACAATGTTTGAATTAAAAGGACTCGCCCCTTGGACATTTTTAAACATTACTAACGACAGAGTTAACTCTGCAGACACAATTAAATCTTGGTTGATTCAAGAGCTCTGCAAACGCGGTGTTTTATTTATCGGAACACACAACCTTTCCTACGCGCATAGTTTTGAAAACATAGATCAACTTATAATGCATTATCAGGAATTATTTACTCAATTAAATGATTTGGATAAACAAGGTAATTTAGCAGCGCATCTTGATGGTAAACAAATAGAGAATGTCTTTAAGGTCAGATAACACTATGAAAATTGGTGAAAGAGAAATATCAAGCAACACGCCTCCTTACATCATAGCGGAAATGTCAGGGAATCATAATGGCGACATAAATAGGGCATTAAAGCTAATTGATGCAGCAGCAGAAGCAGGCGCAGATGCTGTTAAATTACAAACATATACCGCGGATACACTAACGTTAAACTCTAATAAAAAAGATTTTTGTATATCTGAAGGATTATGGCAAGGTAAGAGCCTCTATCAATTATACGATTGGGCACATACACCTTGGCAGTGGCATCAAGCGCTATTTGATCGAGCAAATAAGCTAGGAATTGATATTTTTAGTTCACCATTCGATGAAACTGCTGTTGATTTTTTAACTCAATTTGACCCACCTGCATACAAAATTGCTTCATTTGAGTTAATTGATCATGAGCTAGTTAAAAAAGTTGCTGAAACAAAAAAGCCAATGATTATGTCTACCGGTATGGCAAATATTCAAGAAATTGAAGAGGCGCTTGCTGTTGCCTTAAATTATGGTAACGGTCAAGTAACACTACTTCATTGCGTGAGTGGTTACCCTACCCCGATAGAGCAAACTAATTTAGCAACAATAAAAGCCCTTGCAGAAAAGTTTGATCTCCCAATTGGCTTATCAGACCACACGTTGGGTAATACAACCGCTATTGCATCAGTAGCTTTAGGTGCAAAAGTTATCGAAAAGCACTTTACGTTAGCACGAGCAGACGGGGGGCCAGACGCAGCATTTTCTTTAGAGCCCGAAGAACTAAAAGCTTTATGTAAGGATGTTCGTGACGCTTGGCACGCGATTGGTAAACCAAATTTTACCCTAGCGCAATCAGAACAACCTAACCTTATATTTCGACGCTCGCTATACATCAGCAAAGATATAAAGAAAGGAGAAGTGTTCTCCAAAGACAATGTTCGCTGCATTCGACCGGGCTATGGACTTGCTCCAAAATACCTAGATGTTGTTTTAGGTTTGGAAGCTACAATGGATATAGAAGCCGCTACAGCATTGACATGGGATATGGTCAATAGGCAGACGACAAATATATAAGTTATTATATCATGGTTTAATTTTGTCTTAGGCCCATTCAACCTGTACTTCAGCCAATCGACAAAGGTATTCAGTTTACTTTCAGGTTTTGTGGCTCTGTTGTTAGCAAAGCTTATTCATATTGAATCAAGCCTTGATACCATAGACCTATTTAAGCACTTTATAGAAAAGACTGACTGTTCTCTATATTAAGGTTGAGCGGTAATATAATTAAGCTCAGTCTAATTTCATTTAATGGCGATATAAAATTAAAATTTAATTATTGTTCTAAAACAGGATCCAATTATGAAACCAGATAGCTTTATAGCTAATAGAACCAGCTTCGCGGAAGATATTGGCCAACCGAACCTTTACGATATGATCGATCACTATGCTTTGTATGCAGGCGTACATACAATAGCAAATAAACTTTGGACTTTTGAATTACTGAAAAGTACTCAAGGAGTTCCTGGAGACATCATAGAGTTTGGCTGTTGGAAAGGTGCAAACTTAATGTTTTTAGCGAAAATGAGCTCTCTCTTAGAACCATATGCGCCAAAAACAATAATTGGGTTCGACAATTTTTCAGGCTTACCGACAGGTGTAAAAGAAGACGGAGAGTTCGCTAACACGCAAACAGGCAAGTACTGCGGTGATGAACAGACACTAAAAAAAGCGATTTCATTATTCGAACTGGAAGACAAGGTAAAACTTATCCCTGGCGATGCGCTAGTCACTATTCCCGAATACGGAAAAGAAAATCCACACTCTTTAATTTCTTTTGCTTACTTAGATTTTGATTTATACGAGCCAACTCGTGCTGCATTAAAGTTACTCTCGGATTCAATTAGTATTGGTGGTGTAATTGTTTTTGATGAAGCATGTACTACAGAGTGGCCTGGAGAAACGTTAGCAATGAAAGAGTTTTTAAAAGAAACAAACAAAAAGTTTGAAATGCTTAGTAACCCCTTAAGCAAACAACCTACCGTTGCAATCAGACGAGTGGCTTAAAAGATGATCGTTACTCACCTACAAAGCTCAACACAAATTGTTGAGATGGGAGAAATCCGAGTTTTAACAGATCCATGGCTAACGGAAGGTGAATATTATGGCAGTTGGTATCATTACCCACCATTTGCTGAATCTGAGCTAAGCTTACTTCAATACGATTATATCTATGTATCTCATATCCACCCGGACCATTTAAGTGAAGCGACATTAAACAAATTACCTTATAAAAAACCTATACTTATTCACAAATACAGTTCCCCGTTCTTAAAACGTAAATTGGAATTATTGGGTTTTGAGGTCATTGAGTTGAACAACACTACACCCTATAAATTTAAGAATGGTAGTCAATTAACTATTTATGCCGCTGACAATTGTAATCCAGAGCTCTGCTCAAAATTTTTGGGGTGTGGACATATTGAAACTAAATTTGGCAGCACTCAAATTGATTCCCTAGCACTGTTTTCACATGGAGGTAAACATTTACTTAATTTAAATGATTGTCCTTATGAATTAGCTAGTCATACAATTTTAAAGAATGGTCTTGATCAACTGGATATTGACCTCTTAATGGTCGGCTATGCTGGTGCAGGCCCTTATCCACAATGTTTTCAGTTTGACTCAATCGAGCTAAAAAACAATGCTGCAAAGGCTAAACAAATACAATTTTTGCAACAAGCGCTAAACTTCATTGAACTTGTTAAACCTAAAGCCTTTGCACCATTTGCCGGTACTTATATATTAGGCTCCCGTTATGCCCATATGAATGAGCATCGTGGCGTGCCGAGCCTAGGAGATGCCACCTGCTATTTAGAAGCCAACACCCCGAGCAATTGTAAGGGGTTACTGTTAAATCAGCATGATAAATACGATTTAACTATTCAGCAGTTAATAAAAAGCACCAAGGCAGTACCAACATTAAAGCAGTATATGAACCACATTACCAAACAGCCTCTCGCCTATGATAATGATGTCTGGGATGATAACGAGCTTGAGGACTTAATGTTAAACTCCTATTTTCGCTTTAAATCCAAAGCTGATGAAATTAACTACTCGTCGACCACTTATTTAGTGATCGAAAGTGAGAAAGTATGTTTTACTATGTCTCTTGATAAAAAGCCCACCCAAACATTCAAAGGCTCTCAGGTACCGCAACCATATGTTCGATTAACGGTAGAGCATAACTTGCTTCACCGTCTACTTCGCGGTCCAAAATATGCGCATTGGAACAATGCTGAAATCGGTTCACACATTCAATATGAGCGAAAGCCCAATACGTTTGAGCGTGCTCTCTACCATTGCCTTTGTTTCTTCCACCAATAAATAGAAGTCATTCAATTAATCTCGCTTGTGCTTTGTTATAGGTTAATAAGTGTTGTGGTCAATTAATCGTGGCCACAATCTAATTTTTTTACCTACCACTTTCTATTTAGGGGAGTTCACAATAGACATATAACTAAGAATGGACGTATTCAAGTGTCGACAGATTTGCAACTAAGGAAAGTAAGATTATAGTTTATATGAATATCACAAGTGAAATGAACTAGTTTGTCTCTACTTCTGTTCTAACTGCTTTTTCAAAAGTACGATGTCGCATAATCGTGTATCCCAACTAATATTATGCTTTTCAAAAATCTCATTTTTGTCAGAGGTGTTATGATAAGTACCTACACCTATTTGCGGTTTAGCTATAAGTTTACCAGTGACAATATCTTGCCACGATTGAATAAACAAATTTAAAATCGACTTCTGCAGTATCGCGTATGATGATGCTAGTGTCTCTTTTTGTAAATTAAAGTCAAGTTCACATTGTGCCAAAATATCACCAGTATCCAGCTTATCATCAACTAGATGAATAGTTACGCCCTTTGGCGTATTATCGTAAAAGCTCCAAAAATTTGGATCTGCACCTTTGTTCCAAGGTAAATAACTAATGTGTAAGTTAATTATTTTACCAAAATACTCAGCAACAATATCTGGTCCAATAATGTGGCGATAACCATGACTAACGATAAAATCAGGCTCGATTTGGATTACTTTTTCAATGCTTATAGCAGTGGATGTAAAAAGCAACTCGTAATCGAAATGCTTTAACCATTGATACACCGCAGTTTTTTCAGTGCCTAAAAAGAGTACTTTCAACCTATCGCTTCCATTACCTTATTATATATCTGCTCAACCCCTTTGGCGTCACAAATTTTTAGGCCATTAAACTTCAAATCATCATATTTTTCAATCAGTTCAGATACCGCGAAAGGGAGTTTATCTTCTATTTGTTCAAGTTTAATTTGAATCGCAATGTTCTCTAAAGCAAGGGCATCACAAATATCGCGCTGATTATCAGCAATGGGCACGATTATGCTTGGTAACCCGATACAAGCACGCTCCCAACATGAAGATCCAGCGGCACCTATTGCAACATCGTGTTCTATCATAATTTCTGCCATATTATCAATATGGTCAAAATGTTTAATAAACTTAGGGTATCTGTTTACAAACTCTTTAACCAATTGATAGTTTATTGCACTAGGTCTTAATAAGACTGTTGCCTGAAAATTAATGCGAGCTGCAACCAGGGTTTGTAATACACGCAATGTACCGTTAGGCTCATCACTTGCTCCAAAACTAATTAGCACTCTGAGAAAACCATCAAGTGAAGATTTAGTCACAGTGTTACGATAATTTAGCAGCTTTGGATTGAGCATTGCGTATCTTGTGCCCGTTAAGATACACCTGCTGTCAGAGTCGGAATAAGCGGCAGGTGTGCAATTAAGAGTTTGGTCAATTACCACATCGGCAACATGTCGTCTTTTTAAATCATCGATTGCAACCATTTTACAATTAAAATGCTGCTGCACTTGTGACTGCCATTTATAATCAAGGGCATAATTATCAACAATTACTATATCAACCTGCAGATTATATGAACAAAACTGTTTAGCATCTTGTTGCCAACTTACCCCTATCCAGTTTTCATATGAAGAAAGTAACTGAGAAGATGATGGCTCTTGATTGTGCAGTGTAACCACCTCAAATTCAAGACTCTTCAAAAAGGGGGTTAAATTACCGGGCAAATCTCTGCATACAAATGCGATTGTGTGACCATGCTCACGAAAGCAACGAGCTAAGTTAAGACAGCGCATAACATGCCCCGCACCAATTTGACTTGACGAGTCAACTCTAATCGCTATGTGCATCTATTTTTGCTTATTTGGATATGCATCGTCGATTTGTTTATATAGTAAGCTTATACCTACACGCTCATCTACATCTGTTCTCAATTCACGCGCAGAGTGAGTAGAAATATCTGTTGCTAGCGTCGAATAAAGCGGATTCCATGTAAACATTCTACTATGATCAAATTTGTAACTATATAGCCCTTCACAGTGGCTATATTTATTTTTATAAGGGTAAGGAGGAAGAAAGTCTTGAATAATAATATACCCACCATTCTTCAAAACCTTATCAACCTTTGCTGCAATGGTAAATAAATCTTCTCTGTCACATAGATAGAGACAAAAGCCAAGAATTACAAAATCAAAACTGTCTTTTTCGAAATCAATTGAATCAGCTGTCGCAACCGACAAATGTAAATGTGGATAATTTTTTTTACCAGTTTCAATTGCGAAAGATGACGGATCTACGCCGTACCCGTCCGAACCGAACTCCTTGTACAAAGAATGAAGCCTTAGACCACTCGCACAACCAATCTCAAGTACACGTTTAGGGGTCAACTCCTGTGCTTTAATAAAATCGATTACCTTGTCTTCATGAGTCTCACTATAAACTTGTTTATTCCGTTCAAACCACTTATCCCCTTCTGAGGAAAGAAAAATATCACGCTGATCTATTTTCATAATATTTACTCTATCCAAATGTGAGAATCATCGACAAGATCAATTTTAAATGGACTTTCTAAATATTCTTTTTTCATTTCAAGTACATATTCTTGAACAATTTTTCCTGCTTCAGTGAAACGCTGTAAACTTTCTTGCTCACTGTTGTATGAATTTAAAATGTTCAAAAGCACAGAGTGCGTATGTAATAAACTGCCACGGAGTAAATCGTTAAAATGAGATACATTACTAGCGTTAAAACCTTCTAATCGTTGTAATTGCTCTTCTAAAACAGCAATTGCGGCATCTTTTGAATCTGGTATTTCATCAAACTTTTCAACAATGAGATCACATAAATCTGCAAACATCTCTTGCTGTAAATTATTCTCAAATGTTTTCAGATCTGTATCTGAAATTGGCTTTGTGAGCTTAGAGAATATACTCTCAACAATTGTGTTTTTATCAAGTTCTTTTAGTTCAGGTAGATCTCGCGAATGTATTCCTTGAGTGCCTTTAATGTTCGCACCGTTGCTGCAGTTAACTACATTTAAATGAGGCTGTAATCTAAGAAACTCTTCTATAACCATTCTAGAATAGTTATAGATTAAGTCAGTGTTAACCGTGTCAACAAAGTTACCCGCAACTTGCAATTCAGAGCCCGACGCATCATAAAGTTTACGATCACTGCCTGAGTCAGTACTATAATAGATACTCTTTTTTGAGTGATGTTGTGAACCTACATAGCCCATATCAACACCAAACAAATAAACATTTTCAAACCCCATCTTTTCAACAAATGCTAATGCACAATTTGACACTGTAGGGTTACAATAATTTAAGTACGCTAAACTGCTCGGATTTGATTCTTTATTTTGTATATATAAAGCAGTTCCCGCCTCACCCGTCTTCATTGCTTGAATTGAGCGTTTAAATAACGGAAAAACTTCGGGCTGTACTGTATTTAGTGCCAGCAGATTAATTGATTTAACGTATTCGGGATCATCAACTGCATCAATAACCGTTTTCGTAATTAAACAGCGTTCCATTTCACAATGAAAGTCTGGTGTAATTTGATATTTATGCAATGCACCGATTGCGGAACCACACCTAATAATGATTGCGTGATTTTGCATGGCTCGCACCACTTCTATGTCATTATCTAGTGATGGGCCATTCGCTACTAAGAAAACAGGGACTTGTTTTAAGCTTTCAAGCGGACCACTTTTTAATAAAGGCACCGAATTTTTCATATTGTAGTAAAAATGCCCAACACTCATCAAAGCGTCATCATAAAAGCCAAAGCCAAGCATATTTTCATGAAAGCGCTTTGTTACCTCGGCAACGGCCTCTGTTAATATTTTATCGGTATAATGAACATAAATATAAGAGTGAGCCGCATGAAATCGCCCTATTTTAATAAACACATCTGCAATTTCTTTAACTAACTCTTTATCACTTTCAGCCTCACCCAAGCTTAAATGCAATTGAGCTTCATCGGCATTTAATTGTTCTAAAATTTTTGTCCAATCTGTTAAAAATAAGCTTAAATAAAATAAATCCAAATGTGGTTCGTAAAGGTACAAGTTTTTAACGCGATGTTCTTCAAGCATTGCCTCGATATGGCTACCAGCACCAATACCAAATATAAGCATTGACGAAATAGTATTTGGCAGCTTATCCAACTCTTCTTCTTCCAGCCCTTCTAGATAAAACTTAGTAAGTTTTTTTAAATACCTAGTATGTAAAAAGCGATCAATTTTTTCTTCTCGTTCCGCGAAGTTATTCTTAATATATTGCGGTTCACTTTTAAATCGCTTGTATTGTAAATAAGAGCTTTTAAACACGTTTTCTGCATACATGTACTTATTTGTTTGTGTATCAAATATATTGACACCGAACTCTTCATCAAAGCGTAATTCGTATCGTTCAAGCTTATAATTTAAAAAGCTATGGTAAATATCTGGGTAAAAACTCAAAAAGGAGTTCATATTGCTTTGAAAGCGCGCCTCGAGATCGAAATCAGGAGACATAAAATTATCGGAAAGTGATTGCAGTTCGCGCTCGAGCTTTACCCTCTTTTGCAATACTTTTTGAACACCTTCTAATCGCTCAATTTGTGCTTGGATATTTTTATCTAAACTATCTTTCATTTATAAAAGCCCTTTACACCTTGTGGTCTAGGTACGTTAAGATTGCTTTTTGCGCTTTCACGCCAGCACTTAACTTAGTTTGAATCTCTTTTTTCTGATTAGAAGCATTTTTTAAGCCAACACTATCAATATGTTCAACTTCATTCAGCATTTCAACTGCTTGTTCAAGTACATTATTTGAAATTGTGAGTGATTCTAATGGGGGGATAGTCTTGAGCAGAATTGAACGCTCAACCAACACAGATTCAGCATAAGTTATATTTCTATCGTAAAGGGCTGTTTTTATATCTTGAGATAAAGTATTTACCTTTGTCAAAGCGTCAATTAATTGTCGTTCATCCATAGCTTAGATTACTGCTTATGTTCTGCAATTAACTGGAATCCCTTTTGTTTATCTTCTTCGCTGATCCCATCCCACGCCTGCTTGATAGGTAAAAATAGGTTTTTCACTTCTTCCACCATATCCGCTGAGCTATTCAAGTTTGCCTCACTTAAACGAATAACCATATAGTCATATAAATTGTTAAGATTATCAGCAATCTCTCCACCTGCTTCCATGTTTAGTCCACCTTTGAGGCCACCAATCAAATCAATCGATTTATTAATGGCCTGCGAGCGCGCTTCGATGTCTGCACGATCAATGCTTGCTTTCGCAATATACAACTGTGTCATCAGTTCTTTCATTAACACTTGAATAATTTCATACGGATTAGCTGCAAGCAATGACAGCTCATTTTGCGCTTTCTTGTATTTATTGACCTGATGATTAACCATACTTTCCTCTTAATCTTTACTGCTTTTTGTAACAGGTAATATATTTGCTATATACGAACCTGCCACTTGATACTGAGCCATAACGCGATCTAGGGCTGCATATTGGCTTCGCAACGACGCTTCTAACTCATCGAGCCTGACTTCCAGTTTTTCTCGCTCTATCGTAATGTCTTCCATTGATTCGTTTAATGTGGTCTCACGTTCAACTAGCGAGCCCTTTTTACCAGTAAACAATTCAACATAATCGTTAACCTGCTTACCAAGACCTGTATCACCAACAAATAAACTTTGAACTTCTGAAAAATTATCAGATAAGGCTGACTCAAAACGTTCTGTGCCACTTGGATTAGTTCCCAGTGCAATACTGGAAATTTCCATTTTACCTTCACGGTCAAAGGTAATACCTAAATCATAAAGTGATTTAACATTAGTATTTGTACCAGATATTTCACCTGTAAACATTCTCTGCAATTGCTGTTCCACAATTCGAATACTGCCATCAGCTGCAAGTAATCCATTTTCAGGATCAGATAGTCCGTCTAACTGTGATTTAAGTTCGTTATATGCATCAACAAACCCTTTCAGTTTTTCCTTTGCTTCAGATTGGTCAACACCAATGGTAACCGTTTCTGCACCTGTTGTTGTTTCTTTAAGAGTTATGACCGTGCCCTGAATTTTATCTGATAACTTATTATCACTATCAGTGACAAGCTGGCCATTTATCAATGCTCGTGCATTTCCCGCGGCTTGCGTCTCTGTAAGACCTGCTGCGGCTGTAGGTGCAGATGTTGCAATTGAAGCAAGCGAATCATCATCCGCAGTTACTGTAAGTGAATTACCGTCACCGGTCACGTCTGAGTTAAATGTGAGAACAGCACCGGCATCTGAGTTAATAATGTTGGCACTTACACCAAAATTATCGCCTGCAGCATTAATTTTCTCACGAATATCTTCTAAAGTGTCAGCCGCATCAACTGCAATCGAAAAACTGTTTCCGCCTGCTGCAAATGTCAAGTTGCCACTTCCTACCGGATCTGTCGCACTACCTAACGCAGCAGATTCAAGTTTTGAGCCTTGAGCAAGAGCCTGCACTTCAATGGCAAACTCACCCGATTGAACAGTCGAACTAGCAAAAATCTCAAACGCCTGCTTATCTTCTTCAAGGCCGTTTTTAAAACTCACCGTGCGTGCAGTAAAGGTTTCTTCTTTAGCTAGTTCAGCCAAAGCAGAATTAAAGTTGTCTAACGCCGATTTAAACGTACCAACACCTGATAGCTCAGTTGCATATTGAATTTCACGTTTATTTAATTGTTGCTCTTTAGGCGTCTTTTCAGCAAGAAGCGTTGTTTTTATTATCGTTTCGAGATCAAGACCTGAGCCAACACCTGCCGCTGTAATACCAGCCATAAATCACCTCAATTACACTTTTTTATCAAATAACATACCTGAGCTCGCGCCTAGGATTTCTGTTTGCAACTGTTCAATCTTTTTCGATACTTCAATCATTTCTTCTGATGGGATCTGCCTTAACACTTCCTGTGTTTGTGAATCAGAGACCACAACCACTGATAGCCCATCAAAACGTTCGATTGAAAAATCTACATTTTTTGATTGCAATTGAGCAAATTGCCTTACTTTATCAATAGTTTCAAGCAAGGTTTGCGCCAATTCGTCATCAGATAGAGGTGTCGGTACCTCTTCGATAACACTTTTATCCTTAGCCTCAACATCATTTTTAGGCTTGACCATTGTATCTTGATTAACGGCATCTACAGGGTCACGGATTGGATTGGCCGTCATTGAAATATCACTTAAATTCATAGCAACTCCAAAATTTGGAATGAGCAGCTTTAAACACAATTATAGTCCTATAACGTGCTTAAAGCTTACTTACATTTCTGTAAAGTGAAAGCTACCTCACTTTACCTGAATTACAGCAGTGACAACGCTATTTGCGGCTGCTGATTAGCCTGCGCTAGCATTGAGCTTGAAGCCTGTTGTAATACTTGGTTACGCGCCAATGCCGCACTTTCTGCTGCAAAGTCTGTATCCATAATACGTGACTTAGACGCTGCTACATTTTCTGCTACGTTGTTTAAATTACGAATAGTCGAACTAAAACGGTTTTGTTTCGCACCAAGATCAGCACGTACACCGTTCACTGTTGACAACGCATCATCAAGAGCGGTAATTGCTGTTTGAGCTTGTGAGGCTGTTGCAATAGTATCATCATTTAATGCAAGGCCTGTTGCGCCCATACTAGTACCAATACTTACTGTAATCGTTTGACTTGCGTCTGCACCCACTTGGAACGCTGCGGTAAATGAACCATCTAAGATATTCACACCACCAAAGCTCGTATCTGTAGCAACGCGGTCAATCTCGCTCGACAGTTCAGAAAATTCTTTTTGCAGTGCTGCGCGGTCAGATGCTGTATTTGAACCATTCGCTGATTGAATTGCCAATACACGCATACGTTGCAACATATTTGAGGTTTCTTCTAACGCACCTTCTGCTGTTTGCGATAGTGAAATACCATCGTTTGCATTACGTGCACCTTGGTTTAAACCTTGTACCTGCGCGTTTAAACGCGTACCAATTTGTAAGCCAGCCGCATCATCTGCTGCACTGTTTACACGTAAACCAGACGATAAACGCTGGAATGATGTTGATAATGCCTCGCTCGAACGAGAGAGTTGTCTTTGAGAATTCAAAGACATTATATTTGAGTTAACACTTAAAGCCATGAGAGCCTCCAATAATAATTAACATAGGAACTATCAGTAGCAAGAGAGAGAGTAAGCTACAGATAGTTTTCTGTCCCATCTTCGTTATCGGCGCCCGTCTAAAACCCTTTAGCTTTTTTTTAAACTTTTTAACAAAAAGTAAAAAGCGGCCATTAGGCCGCTTTTTTTTATGAGAGGGAGTACTAACTTGATTAACTAGGAGAGAGTATTAACCAATTAGCGACAATGCTATCTGAGGCTGTTGATTTGCCTGAGCTAACATTGAGCTCGATGCTTGTTGTAACACCTGGTTACGCGCAAGACTTGCACTTTCAGCCGCAAAGTCCGTATCTAAAATACGTGACTTAGACGCTGACACATTTTCAGAAATATTATTCAAGTTACGAATAGTCGAGCTAAAACGGTTTTGCTTCGCACCGAGATCTGCACGTATACCATTTACCGTAGACAAAGCGTCATCAATTGCGGTAATCGCTGTCTGAGCCTGAGATGCAGTCGCAATTGTGTCATCGTTTACAGCTAAACCTGTTGCCCCCATACTTGTTGCGATAGCGACATTGATCACTTGGTTCGCATCTGGACCAACCTGGAAATCAGCTGTAAATGTTCCATCTAAAATATTTACACCACCAAACGTTGTATCACTTGCTACACGGTCAATTTCACTCGATAGCTCAGAAAACTCTTTTTGCAGTGCTGCACGATCTGATGCTGTATTTGAACCATTCGCTGATTGAATTGCCAGAACACGCATACGCTGCAGCATGTTCGAGGTTTCTTCTAGTGCACCTTCCGCTGTTTGCGATAGTGAAATACCATCGTTTGCATTACGTGCGCCTTGGTTTGCACCATTTACTTGCGACTGTAAACGTGTACCAATTTGAAGACCGGCCGCATCATCTGCTGCACTGTTAACACGTAAACCAGATGACAGCCGTTGGAAGGACGTGCTTAACGCATTTGTTGAATTCGATAATTGACGCTGTGCGTTCAATGATGTGACGTTTGAATTTACATATAAAGCCATAATGTTCACCCTCTAGTTCTAAGCAATTATGCTAAAAAGAACTGTTATCTAATTAATTTCTTTAACTAAAAACTATATCGACAGTGGGAGTAATTTCTTTAGAAAAAACCTGTAATTTTTTGTACTTTTTTAAATCACACAATAAAAAAAGCAGCCAAATGGCTGCTCTTATGAGAGAGGGAGTACTAACTTGATTTACTAGGAGAGAGTGTTAACCAATTAGGGATAATGCGATTTGTGGCTGTTGATTTGCCTGGGCTAACATTGAGCTTGATGCTTGTTGTAGCACCTGGTTACGTGCAAGACCTGCACTCTCCGCCGCAAAGTCTGTATCCATTATGCGTGATTTCGACGCCGATACGTTTTCTGAAACATTGTTTAAGTTACGAATAGTCGAACTAAAACGGTTTTGCTTCGCACCTAAGTCAGCTCGTACACCATTTACGATTGATAAAGCATCATCTAGTGCTGTAATCGCTGTTTGCGCACCTGCTGCTGTACTAATTGAATCATCTGAAAGTGCAAGACCCGTTGAGTTCATGTTGGTGGTAATTTTCACCTGAATCGTTTGGTTAGCATCTGGCCCTACTTGATAGTCTGTATCGTAAGTACCATTTAAGATGTTTACACCACCAAACGTTGTATCACTTGCTACACGGTCTATCTCTGCCGATAATTCAGCAAACTCTTTTTGTAGTGCATCACGGTCTGAGTCTGTGTTTGAACCATTCGCCGATTGAATCGATAAAACACGCATACGTTGCAACATATTTGACGTTTCTTCTAGTGCACCTTCTGCTGTTTGAGCTAGTGAAATACCATCATTCGCGTTACGTGCGCCTTGATTTGCACCATTTACTTGCGATTGTAAACGTGTACCAATTTGAAGACCTGCTGCATCGTCCGCTGCACTGTTAACACGTAAACCTGATGATAAACGCTGAAAAGACGTGCTTAACGCATTTGTCGAATTTGATAATTGACGCTGTGCGTTCAATGATGTGATGTTTGAATTTACATATAAAGCCATGATTCTCGCCCTCTTCTATCTGCGGTATTTACCGCCAAACAACTCGTTTGATTAAGATATCGACACGTCAAAAAGATTCTTTAATCAATTTTTACAAGTAAGCCACTAGAAGAAAAATAACCAACAAATAAACAAAGAGTTACTTTAATAATTTAATCACAAAATGCTTTTAATTTTGAAGCATGATTCGTTCTGATTATTCTAGTTTAGAGGTGTAATTGTTTAGTTTGGGCTCTATGAATACGCTATATGGGAGGGATATTATTCAGTCAAATATTTATAGATCACACCACTCAGTGTGATCTATAAAAAGCATTACGATTACTATTTATTACAGCAATGACAACGCAATTTGCGGCTGCTGGTTAGCCTGCGCTAACATTGAGCTTGAAGCCTGTTGTAATACTTGGTTACGCGCCAATGCCGCACTTTCTGCTGCAAAGTCTGTATCCATGATACGTGACTTAGACGCTGCTACATTTTCTGCTACGTTGTTTAAGTTACGAATAGTCGAACTAAAACGGTTTTGCTTCGCACCAAGATCAGCACGTACACCGTTCACTGTTGACAACGCATCATCTAGTGCACCTATAGCTGTTTGTGCGCCTGCAGCAGTACTGATAGAGTCATCAGAAAGCGCAAGTCCTGTTGAGTTCATATTTGTCGTTACTTTTAACGTAATAGTCTGGTTTGCATCAGCACCAACTTGGAAGTCTGTGTCGTACGTACCATCTAAAATATTTACACCACCAAAGCTCGTATCACTTGCAACACGATCAATCTCAGCAGATAGCTCTGTGAATTCTTTTTGCAGTGCATCACGATCCGAATCAGTGTTTGAACCATTCGCTGACTGAATTGCCAATACACGCATACGTTGCAGCATGTTCGAGGTTTCTTCCAACGCACCTTCTGCTGTTTGCGATAGTGAAATACCATCGTTTGCATTACGTGCACCTTGGTTTAAACCTTGTACTTGCGAGTTTAAACGCGTACCAATTTGCAAACCTGCCGCATCATCTGCCGCACTGTTTACACGTAAACCAGACGATAAACGTTGGAATGATGTTGATAATGCCTCACTCGAACGAGAGAGTTGTCTTTGAGAATTCAAAGACATTATATTTGAGTTAACACTTAAAGCCATGAGAGCCTCCAATAATAATTAACATAGGAACTATCAGTTGCAAGAGAGAGAGTAAGCTACAGATAGTTTTCTGTCCCATCTTCGTTATCGGCGGCCGCCTAAAACCCTTTAGCTTTTTTTAATTTTTTTTAACGAAAAGTAAAAAACGGCCATTTGGCCGTTTTTATATGAGAGGGAGTACTAACTTAATTAACTAGGAGAGAGTGTTAACCAATTAGCGACAATGCGATTTGTGGCTGTTGATTTGCCTGAGCTAACATTGAGCTTGATGCTTGCTGTAACACCTGGTTACGTGCAAGACCTGCACTCTCCGCCGCAAAGTCTGTATCCATTATGCGTGATTTCGACGCCGATACGTTTTCTGAAACATTGTTTAAGTTACGAATAGTCGAACTAAAACGGTTTTGCTTCGCACCTAAGTCAGCTCGTACACCATTTACGATTGATAAAGCATCATCTAGTGCTGTAATCGCTGTTTGCGCACCTGCTGCTGTACTAATTGAATCATCTGAAAGTGCAAGACCCGTTGAGTTCATGTTGGTGGTAATTTTCACCTGAATCGTTTGGTTAGCATCTGGCCCTACTTGATAGTCTGTATCGTAAGTACCATTTAAGATGTTTACACCACCAAACGTTGTATCACTTGCTACACGGTCTATCTCTGCCGATAATTCAGCAAACTCTTTTTGTAGTGCATCACGGTCTGAATCTGTGTTTGAACCATTCGCCGATTGAATCGATAAAACACGCATACGTTGCAACATGTTTGACGTTTCTTCTAGTGCACCTTCTGCTGTTTGCGCTAGTGAAATACCATCATTCGCGTTACGTGCGCCTTGATTTGCACCATTTACTTGCGATTGTAAACGTGTGCCAATTTGTAAACCGGCCGCATCGTCCGCTGCACTGTTAACACGTAAACCTGATGATAAACGCTGAAAAGACGTGCTTAACGCATTTGTTGAATTCGATAATTGACGCTGTGCGTTCAATGATGTGATGTTTGAATTTACATATAAAGCCATGATTCTCGCCCTCTTCTATCTGCGGTATTGACCGCCAAACAACTCGTTTGATTAAGATATCGACAACAAGGGGGATGACTTTAGAGAAAAGTTAATAAAATTTATAGCCCCTGATAAATCAAGGGCTTTAAAGCGATTATCCCTGAAGTAGTGACAACGCGATTTGAGGTTGTTGGTTAGCTTGGGCCAGCATTGAGCTTGATGCTTGTTGTAGAACCTGATTACGCGCCAATGCTGCACTTTCTGCTGCAAAGTCCGTATCCATAATACGAGATTTTGACGCTGAAACGTTTTCAGCAACACTTTTTAAGTTACGAATAGTTGAACTAAAGCGGTTTTGTTTCGCACCCAGATCTGCACGCACTGCATTAACTGTCGATAGCGCATCATCAAGCGCTGCGATTGCAGTTTGAGCACCAGCTGCAGTACTGATTGAATCATCAGAAAGTGCAAGCCCTGTTGTATTCATATTAGTGGTAATTTTCACTTGAATCGTTTGATTGGCATCTGGGCCGACTTGATAGTCTGTGTCATAAGTACCATTTAAGATATTTACACCACCAAATGTTGTATCAGTTGCAACGCGATCAATCTCAGATTGTAATTCAGAAAACTCTTTTTGCAGTGCCTCACGGTCTGAATCAGTGTTTGAACCATTTGCCGATTGAATGGATAAAACACGCATACGCTGTAGCATGTTGGTTGTTTCTTCTAAAGCGCCTTCTGCTGTTTGCGACAGTGAAATACCATCATTTGCGTTACGTGCACCTTGGTTTGCACCATTTACTTGCGATTGTAAACGAGTACCTATTTGCAAACCTGCCGCATCGTCTGCTGCACTATTAACACGAAGACCTGATGATAAACGTTGGAACGATGTACTTAATGCATTGGTTGAGTTCGCTAACTGCCTTTGAGCATTAAGTGACGTTATATTGGAATTTACATATAAAGCCATTTTTTTCTCCTAAGTTAGAATACAGTGGCGCAAAGCTCTCTCCTTCTTTGCGCTACTGTTAGTACTCCCGGCTCTCATGACGGGAAGTGCTTTGTTAAAGCGAACTTTAACGTTTGCACTAAGTTGCGTCTTTGACGCACTAACTTAAAAGCATTAAACGTGCCAACTTATATGTAATCAAACAAAGTTAATCCTGAAACTCGGCCAAATGTCGCTTGAGCGGCCTGTAGCGCGGTTTCATTTTTCTTTAACTCGCTGATTGCTTCAGCCATATCGGCCTCTAACAAACTTGCCTTAGTGGCAACGTTTACTATTTCCTCTCCAGAATTGGCATTTTCATTCCTTGTAACGGCATTTAATCTCCCCCCAATACTTGCCCGGGTGAAAGTAATTGCCTCTTGCGCATTATCTAATTCAACAACTGAATCTGCAAGCGTCTCTTGTAACTGAACCTGCGTACTTGCAGGATTTTCAAGTACCGAAATAAGCTCTTCTAATGTGTTTAGAATGTTCTTGTTAGTTGGAGGTTCTAATGTAAAATCAGCTTGCCCTGGCGCAGCACCTTGCAGCGATATCTCCATGCCAGCAAATTCTATTGACTCACCGGTAAAGTCTCCTGTGACAGCAGGTACCAGTGGCGAGCCATTTTGTCTGATCTCGTACTGATCTGGTGCGCCAGCCGTAACGACTACATTGAAAGTATTATTTGCGGGTGTAAGCGGGTCATAATAGTTAGCGTGAAATTGGTCAAATTCAGCTTGTTGCTTAACATACACACTGCCCGCGGTAATTGCCCCAGGCAATATCGTCATCGCATTACTGGCAACATTTAGCCGCGCTTTGGTTTTTTCAAACAAATCTGCGCCATTGTCAGTAGCTTGAATATAAGTTGAAGTAGCAACTTGAATCGAGTGGTTACCCTGATCGCCGTTGTATGTATAAGTTTGACTAGCACTATCGTAAGAATAAGTCGCTTTACTATCTTGAAAACCAGAGAAAATAAAACGCCCATCTTCAGAGCGCGTATTCATCAAATCAAGTAAACTTTTTTGAATTTCAGCTAATTCTTTACTAATACCCTCACGATCAGTGTGAGTATATGCACCATTACCAGCTTGAATAGAAAGTTCGCGTGCTCGCTCTATTTGCGTATTCATACTTTTTAGCGCATTTTCTTCTACTTCTAAGCGCCCGCGCAAGAAACTCATATTCTTGTCAAACTGGTCATTCAGTTCTAGTTTTTTCGTAATCAAGTTCGCTTGTGCCATAGCGGCGGGATCATCCGCTGCTGTTAGTACTTTTTTCTGCGTATTCACTCTTAGTTGAGAATCTACAAGTTTCTCTTGGCCACTTAAAATACTATCGAGGCTATTTTGATACATAATATTATTCGATAAACGCATCTCGACTACCTCGCTGCATTAAGAATTGTGTCAAATACTGTGCTTGCGGTACTTAAGATTTTTGCCGCTGCTGCATAAGATTGTTGATAACGTAATAAATTAGCCGCTTCTTCGTCTAAATTGACACCTGAAATCGACTCATACCACGCATTAGATTGATTAGCTAACGCATCAAATGCCACTTGATTGGTTTTAGCTTGCGCAGTTTTCATACCAACATCAGTCACTATATTACCGTATGCTTCATTAATCTTAGTGAGGTTATCACCATTGGTTACGATAGCACTTGACCTAACTAACTCTCGATTTTGAATTTCTGCCAGTAAAAGACCGTTTCGGCTATCGTCAAAGCCATCAGTATTAAACTCAATCGTAAATGAGTCACCCGTTTCTGCTATACCTTCAAGGTTAAAATCAAAACCATAGGTATTGTATGGTGCACCTGCTTGTGCCAAAACATTGTCATAAGGCGGTGTTAAAACAACCGTATTCGTTACGGGTGGTGCACCATCTGTAATTGTAAACTCATTAGGGTTTGCCGTTTTAGTTAGTGTAATGGTGCCATTGGCTAAAGCTGGCGGTGGACCTGGATTAAATCCTGGTGCAGTGGTGTCAGAAACAGTGCTTGACGCTATATTACCTGATCCTCTGTTAGCTAAGTCGCTGTTAGTGCGTATCGGTGAAGCTAACGCTAAATCTTCCGGTCGCATGGTTGCAAGCTCGAAGCTCGTCGATGCCTCTGAGTTAAGTTTAAGTTCAAATTTATCACCAACTGCAGCGCCAGCTCCTACATTAATTTGCAAACCAAAAAGCTCTCCGCCTACCGCTGTGCCCGAATTAGCCTGCCCAGCAGCAACAGCTGCAACAATAGGTGTACCAATTGGATCGCCATATGAATCAAGCGCAGTAACTGTAATTTGGTTCACTGCTGTATATTCAATTAAAAAATCATTTGGCGGTAATTCACTACCTTTACCCGGTTCAATGGTTCCACTTACTTGAGCCGTACCCGTGTTTGCTGCATAGGAATAAGCACCAGCGGTTGGAATGGTAAATAAATCGCCACCAAGTTCGCCATCGCCGTCTAATCCAAGCCTATTTTGCTGATTGAATGCATCCGCCATTGCTAGGCTCAATTGGCCTAACTTGTTTTGTGACGAAATCAGTATTTCCTCACGGTAAGCTAGTAGCCCACCAATTTTTCCTTTTAGTACACTGGTATTGACTTCAAGCGGAATGGCTTTGCCTGAATCCACATCTAATTTTAAATCTTTAAAATTGGGATCAGGATCACCAGAAATTGAAAATAAGTTAAACGCGCCATCTTCCATTACAACAGCTTCACCCGTGCCCATAAACACCAGTTTTTCACCATTTGGACCATCAAGTGTTTCAATGTCTATATATTCAGATAGCTCTTTAATTGCCAAATCACGCTGATTGATAGTGCTATTTAGAGCACTGCCATCAGGCCCCGATGTTCCCGATGCAATTGATAAGTTTAGCTCGCTAATCTTAGTGATAAGTGAATTAGCTTCATTCGCATAGATCTCGAGCTGATCGTTAACGATGGTTTTTTGATCAAAAACGATACCCGATAATCGGTTAAGCTGATCGATGTAACCTTGGGCATTACTAAAAAACAGGGAACGGCTAACATTAGACGATGGTTGGTTTAAACTATCTTGTAACGAGCCAAACAACGAGTTGATGCTCGTTCCGAGACTATTAGACTCTTCAGCAAATAGACTATCTACTCGCGCGGACTCGCTAACGATTTGGTTGTAAAAAGCCGCATTGGAAATATCGCGATTAAGCTGCTCTTGTGCAAAACTATTCACTAAGCGGAAAGTTTGCCCAAGTCCAACTTGATTATCGAACAGTGTTCTATGTTCTGTGCGCTCTCGAACATAACCTTCGGTATTGACGTTGGTAATGTTTTTACTGGTAGTTTGCAGTAACTCTGAGCTTGCACGTACACCTGAGTTTGCAATATTAAGTAGATTAAAAGACATTAGTTAGTGCCTCCTAAACTTGTTATCGAACTTTTCATCATATCGTTTACATTTATTCCTGAAGCGACAGCGTTGAGTGCTTGCGTAAATTCACTGCGCTTTAGCACATCTTTAATTTTGTCTGCATAATTAGGGTCAGTGGCATACCCTGCTTTTTGTAATTCATCAAGATACTGAGATGGGTCTGACGTTGTTTTAAGTGCTGATTGATAGCGTGGGTTTTGCTGTAAAAAGTTAACAAAATCATCAAAACTTTCAGCAATGCTGTTATACGCTCTAAAATTAGATTGTTTTTTAACAGCGACGCCTTGTTCAAATTCAAGCGAAGCTTTAGCAGCTTTATCACCTTGCCATGCGCGGTCAGCTTTAATATTGAAAAAATTATTTGAGCTTTGCCCATCACTTTTAGTAATCACATGTTTTCCCCAGCCTGTTTCAAGCGCAGATTGCGCCAACATAACAGCAGGACTTAACCCTATTTTTTCAGCTGCGCTTTTAGCGTGCTGCCAAAGCTCAGAAACAAACGACTGCTCATTATCAAAGGCTGTTTCTTCACCTGTAGTATTTATCTGTTTTGATGAATCTGTATTTGCAGTATTCAATGAAGGCTTTTGCATTGGCGCAATTTGGCTTGATGAAAACAAACTTGCAGGGGTGTATTTTCCTGGCGTGGGTGAAAGTTGCTGGACAATAATATCGGCAAGCCCTAATGCACCACTTTGTGAAAGTTCCATAGAAAGCTGTTGATCGTGCATATCACGATAAAATTTAACGCTGCTTTCATTAAACGGGCTATCTTCGTCTTCAAATGCTTCGTTGGCTTTACGCATACTTTTAAATAGCATTTGGGTAAAAATCGATTCAAACTGAGCTGCGACTTGCTTAAGCGCTTTTTTATCAGGATCGCCCTGCAGCGCTTCTTGACGTAAAGAATCTAAGTTACTCAAGTCAAAGAAACTTTGTTGATGATTTATGTTGTTACCATCCATAAGTCAGCTCTCATTCAATAAATTGGCTACGAAACACACTGATAAACCAATGCAAAAATCAAGCCAAGGAAATAAAATTAAAGCGCTAAACAAAAAAGCCCTGCAATGCAGGGCTCAAGTAACAATCTGTAAACTTAAATCACGATTAGTTGGCCACTTATTGCGCCCGCCTCTTTCAACGCTTCAAGTATTGCCATTAAATCACCTGGCGCCGCGCCGACTTCGTTAATCGCTCGCACGAGATCATCTAAACTCGCACCTGGGTCAAACACAAAAGCACGGGTATCATCGCGGGCAACATCAATAATGCTTTGTTCGGTAACAACCGTTTGCCCACCAGCAAGTGCGTTGGGTTGATTAACGTTTTGCTGCTCTGCAATCGTGACAGTCAATCCACCATGGGTGATTGCTGCGGGTTCTAAAGTAACATTTTTACCAATCACGATAGTGCCTGTACGCGAATTAACGATAATTTTTGCACTGTTATCAGCTGGTTCGAATTCAAGATTTTCTAAAGTAGCAAGGTAAGCTACGCGCTGCGCTGGGTCGCGTGGCGCTAACACTTTAACCGACGCTGCATCCATTGCTGTGGCAGTATTTGGGCCTACTAAATCGTTAATCGTATCAGATAAGGCTTTTGCAGTAGAAAAATCAGGACGGTGCAAATTAAATGTAATGTGATCACCTTGGTTGAACGGCGATGCGACCGCACGTTCGACAATCGCGCCATTTGGAACACGTCCTACAGTTGGTGTATTTACTAATACCTTGCTGCCATCAGCACCCTCGGCGCCTAATCCGCTAACCACCATGCTGCCTTGTGCAATTGCATACACATTGCCATCAACGCCCTTTAGAAAGGTTTGAATTAATGTACCACCGCGCAAGCTTAATGCGCTGCCAATTGACGATACGGTTACATCGATTGTTTGACCCGGTTTCACAAACGGCGGTAAATCTGCATGTACAGCTACTGCTGCCACATTCTTAATCTTAGGCTTTAAGTTTGCTGGTAACGTGATACCAAAACTGCTTAGCATGGCTTTAAAACTTTGCTCGGTAAAGCTACTTTTTTCACCTGTGCCAGGCAAACCAACAACTAAACCATAACCAACAAGCTGGTTACTACGTACCCCTTCAACAACAGTCACATCTTTAATGCGTTCTGCTGTTGTTGGGAAACTAAAAAGGCTAAGAAGCGCGATAAAACCAATAGCAAAATTACGCATGCGACCTCCTAAAAAGGGTTTAATGGGCTTAAGAAGAACTGGGCTAACCAGCCTGCTTCTTGTGCATCTGCCAGTGCCCCTTTACCAGAGTACTGAATACGTGCGTTTGCAATACGGGTAGACATCACCATATTGTCAGCACTAACATCCTTCGGACGAACGATGCCTTCTAAACGAATAAATTCTTCACCGGTATTAAGCGTAAGCCACTTTTCACCGCGAATAACTAAATTACCGTTTGGTAATACACGCATCACATTAACTGAAATATTACCGTTTAGACTATTTGACTGATCTGACTTCGCATCGCCTTTATATGAGCCCTCTGAACCAACACCGTATTGCAACGCATCACCATTGATCGTAACTGCATTACCGCCAAATCCAGTAACCGGTGATAGTGCAAAGTCCGTTTCTCGGTCAGTTTCCGTTTTTGCAGTTTTTGACGCCTGAGTTGATTCACTCAGCACTACGGTAATAATGTCACCTTGGCGCAGCGCTTTTTGGTCTGAATAAAGGTCATTTGAGTAATGTATATTATAAAGTGACCCCGTGTTTACCTGCGACACATCGGTATCTTCAGGATACAGCGGTGCATAATACGGATCATCACGTTCGACGAAGCGGTTTGCTGTTGTCACACAACCGCTTAAAAGTACGCTGCCGATCAATGTTAATAGTAACTTACTCATGCTAACCACCTATTAAAGCTGCTGATTAATGTAACTCAACATTTCATCAACCGAAGAGATGACTTTTGAATTCATCTCATAAACGCGCTGCGTCTCAATAAGATTTACCAACTCTTCGGTTACATTCACGTTTGATGTTTCAAGAGAGCCCTGCACAATCACACCTAGTCCATCCACGCTCGGGTTACCTTGCACAGGTGCGCCACTTACTGCGGTTTCTGTATAGAGGTTTTGTCCCATAGGCTCAAGACCTGATGGATTAATAAAATCAGAAATGGTGAGCTGACCAATTACTGCATTGTCTGCTTGCCCAGCGATACGTACTGACACTTCGCCATCTTGCGATACAATAATCTGCTGTGCATCGTCAGGGACATTCATTTCTGGCTGCAATGGATAACCCGCGCCCGATGTTACAATGCGACCTTCTTCATCCGTAGTAAATTGGCCATTTCGCGTATAGGCAAGACTACCGTCCGGCATCGCAACTTCAAAAAAGCCCTGACCTTGAATCATCCAATCCATCGAGTTATCAGTTGTTAGCATATTTCCTTGTGAGAAATTCTTTTGCGTGGCAACTACTTTAGAACCCGCACCTAACATTAAACCCGATGGCAGCTGCGTATCTTGCGATGAGCGCCCCCCCGGCTGATTAATGTTTTGATAAAGCAAATCTTCGAAAATCGCACGGCTTTTTTTGTACCCTACGGTGCTCGCGTTTGCTAAGTTATTTGAAATTACAGACGTATCGGTTTGCTGCGCATCGATACCTGTTTTACTGATCCACAATGCAGGATGCATACTAACCTCCAAAAACCATTAATAAATTCGCATAAGAGAACTTTGGCTTTCGTCAATTTTCTCTGCGGTTTTCATCATTTTGACTTGCAACTCAAACTGACGTTGGTGTGAAATCATTCCCACCATCTCATCAACTGGGTTCACATTAGACATTTCTAATGCACCGCTGGTTACTGTCATATTTGGGTCGGTATCCAGTTCCGCCCCATCTTTATTTCTAAACAAGCCATCCAACCCTTTTTCTAAAGGTTGAACACCATACGCACTGACCAACTTTAAGCGGTCGATATCTTCAATAAAATTTGCTGGTGCGCCTTGCGGCCTAACTTGGATCATGCCGTCTTTGGCAATTTGTACTTTTTCAATCGGCACTGGCAAAATAACAGGCCCCGCTTCACCGATTACTGGTAAGCCATTAGCTGTAAATAGCTGCCCTGTTTCACTCATGCGTAAATTGCCTGAACGAGTGTAGGCCTCGTCACCATTTGCATCTTGCACAGCGAGCCAACCGTTTTCACCAACTGCAATATCAAGTTCACGTCCGGTCATAGATAAGGCTCCAGCACTCAAGCGTGAACCCGGTCTTTCTTCCATCGCAAACACGCGTGTTGGCAAGCCTTCACCAAAAGCCTGCATAGAACGAGCTTGCTCTAAATCAGCTTTAAACGCAGTGGTTTTTGCATTAGCTAAATTATTAGCTTTAACTGCAATGCCCAGCATATTTTGTTTAGCGCCCGATGCAGCGACATAAAGTAATTTATCCATCGACTCGACCTAAAAATGATCACTAATAGTTAGGTAGAGCAAAAATGATGCCAATCGCAATGATTGAAAATTGACGCTATTAAGAAATAACAAATAGAATAAAAAAGGGCTGAAAAATCAGCCCGATAAAGAAGTGAATTACGCTAACTAAATTAGCGGATCTGTAAGATATTTTGTTGCAGTGTTGAGTTAACTTCTAAAGCTCGTGAGTTTGCTTGGAAGTTTCGCTGCGCGGAAATTAAATCAACAAGTTCGTTGGTTAAGTTTACGTTAGATTGCTCGAGCGCACTTGAATTAATCGTACCTAATGTACCCGAACCCGGTTCACCTGCTATTGGCTCGCCTGATGTTAAACTTTCTTTCCACGCTGTATTACCTACCTGAGATAAACCTTGTGAATTAGCAAATCGTACCATAGACACTTGGCTAATATAGGTTGAATCACCGTTACTGTATGACGCAACGATCTTACCATCGGTACCAATATCAATACCCGTTAAACGCCCCACCGTCGCACCATCTTGTTCAAGTGCTTTTACCTCAAAACGGCTGGCATACTGAGTAGGTTGTTTCTGTGCAGTACCTACTTCGTCGCGCCAATTGATATTTACATCATTTGGAAAAGCCGCACCGTTTGTTAAAAGGCTTGATAAGTTAGTCGCTGTTAATGAAACAGGGTCAAATGTGGTATTAGGCGCAGTAACAGGAGCTTGAGGCAAACCGCTTGAATCAAATGTAAATGTTGCAAGTGGCCCTGCCGGTGGGTTAGTACCTGTACTATCAAACTCTTGTCCGCCTAATGTAGCGTGAACATTCCACTGATTATTTGTACCTGTTTTTACAAAATAGAACTGCATAACGTGCGGTTCACCAAGTGAATCATATACCGTCGTAGACGTTGATGCGTTAAACGTAGCAGAGTCTTTTGGATTAAATGGCGCTACTGTAGGCTGGGTTGCACCGGCATCTAAGTTAAATGAAGTATACACATTATTGGTTGCACGTGGTGCACCTGATGCATCAGGAATTTGAATCGGAGTTGCCGTACTCAAACTGACGGATGTTGTATCTCCGTTCGATGGGTCTACAGGGAAACCACGTAAAAAATTCCCTTGTGCATCTACAACGAAATTATCTTTGTTAAGTTTGAATGCACCAGCACGCGTGTAAGTATAATCTTGCGATGATAATGAATCAGTCATCGCAAAGTAACCTTCGCCGGTAATCGCAAGATCAAGCGCATTCTGAGTAAACTGTAATGAACCTTGGTTAAACTGTTGTGCCACAACCGTAGTTTGCACACCATCACCATTTTTTGTTTTGCCCGAACTAAATACCGACGCAGCATATACATCTGCGAATTCAGCCCGTGACTCTTTAAAACCTGTTGTGTTTACGTTCGCAATGTTGTTTGCTGTTACATCGAGATCTTTTTGTGCCGCAGCTAATCCCGTCAATGCAATATTAAAACTCATAATTCACCTCTTAAACTCGCAGTCCTGATTGTTAGGAAACTGCTTACTCGGAGTTATTTATTCAACTTTAATGCCAAGATTAACCTTGAGCGATTTCGACAACATCACTTAAATTAATCGAACCAGCGCCCGTGTTAAGTACCAAGCCATGTGTGCCTTTTAAACTAACACTTGAAATGTTCAAAAACGCTCCAGTTGGAAAGCTCATATACTCACCATCTGCGACTCGTCCTTCCGCTGTCATCGCGTAATTGCCAGGTGGCAACGGATTACCGCTTTCATCTTTGCCATCCCACTCAAACTTTGCTGCGCCCGCAGTCTTCGAACCAATATCCAGCGTGCGAACAACCTCACCCGCTGCATTTTTGATTTTTACGGTGACATCATGAGCAGAGGTATCCAGCGCCACACTACCTGTAGATGTTTTGCCATCCCTCAGTTCAAGTACCGTTGATGGCACCAGTGCATCTTTACCAACCAATGTTGATGCTTGTAGTGCAGAATTCGAAGTCATCGTTGAAGCAAAGCTTTCAAAGTTTGCATTCAGTTGGCTAATACCATCAGCCATCGAAAAGCTTGTCATTTGCGCAATCATCTGATCGTTATCCGCAGGTTTTGTCGGATCTTGATACGATAACTGCTGCGTTAACAATGCAAAGAAATCTTCTTGTTTTAGCTGATCGTTATCATTTTGTTCAGGAACACCTGTAGGTGTTTTCCATTTAACTGAATCAATAAAACTGTCGTTACTAACGTTTGTTGTCATGATCAGCTCCTATTAGTTTTGACCCATGCGCAGAGTACGAGACAGCATTTGCTTCGCTGCATCAGCTACTTGAACATTGGTTTGGTAATTACGTGATGCCGAAATCATATTTGCCATTTCTTCCACAACATTGACATTCGGCTTATAGATAAAGCCATCTTTATCAGCCAGCGGATGCTCTGGATTGAATTCACGCTTAAGCGGTTTGTCACTTTCAACAATACCAAGCACCTTTACTCCAACCGCTTCACCTTGTTGCGCGTTAACCGCTTTGCTCAATTCTGCAGAAAAAACAGGATGACGCGCACGGTAGGTTTCGTCCGCACTTGAACTCACTGAGTTAGCATTAGACAAATTACTTGCAGTCGTATTTAAACGCACAGATTGTGCACTCATGCCAGTACCAGAAATGTTAAATACATTATATAGACTCATAATTATGCCCCTTGCCCACCTAGTGCTTTTTTCAAGCCTTTAAACTTACCGCCTAAAAAGTTAATACTCGCTTGGTACTCCATTGCGTTTTGAACATACTTACTACGTTCTTCCTGCATATCCACAGTATTACCGTCACCGGTATCAGGCTGAGTGGGTACTCGATACAAGGTGTTACTTTCTAAACTATTAATAGAAAGATCGAAGTGTTTTTCGTGAGTGGTCGACAAGCGCTTGGATTGGCTCGATTTAGCCTGTTCAAGGGCTTTTGAAAAATCAATGTCTCGCGCTTTGTAGTTTGGCGTATCTGCGTTAGCAATATTAGTTGCTAGCACTTCTGCTCTTTGCGAACGAGCAAGAGTAGCTTGCGGATGAATGCCGAGTGCTCTGTCAAAACTGATAGCCATAACTTCTCCAAAAAAGTGACTTTGAAGAAGTTATGCAAATAGTAAGCCAGAGCTACTGACTAATTATTTTTTTTGATAAATGATACCTGGATTACAGCGGATCATTTCAAAATCCTCGCTTAATCCGGTCATAGATTCTGACGCGCCTAGAAATAAATACCCTTTAGGGCTAAGGGCTTGGTGGAATTGTTTAATAATTTTTGCTTTAACTTCCGGTGAGAAATAAATCAATACATTACGACAAAAAATGATTTCAAATTTCCCCATAAGTGCATACGAATCTAACAAGTTTAAGTGGCGAAAGCTCACCATCCGCTTTATATCATCGTTCACTTTTGCCATACCGTGATCTGAATCCGTAAAAAACTTGCGACGCCTTTCAGGTGAAAGGCCACGTGCCAGCGCAAGCGAATCGTATTCAGCATTTTTACAGATATCTAACATGGTGTTAGATATATCTGTACCAACAATATTGACACCCGCTAGCGCCCCTGGCTTTGACTGCTTAAATTCAGCGGCACTCATAGCGATTGAATACGGCTCTTGCCCTGAAGAACTTGCAGCAGACCAAATTTTAATAGGTCTACGCAGCTCCGAAAGTTCAGGGAAAAGTTTATTCTTAAGCAATTCGAATGGATATGTATCACGGAACCACAGGGTTTCATTAGTTGTCATTGCATCAACAACTGCAGCCCTTAACTGACGTTCACGCGGGCTAAGCGTTTTAGTCACTAATTCTGATAAAGAGTCGACATCAAACCTTGCCATTAAAGGTGCAAGACGACTCTTTACTAGGTACTGTTTATTGTCACCTAGCACAATGCCACATTGCTGCTCTAAAAAGCTTTTAAATTGCTGATATTCTTTATCATCTAAGTTTTTGTTCAAGTTTATTACTCGCTGGTCTAATCTTCATGAACCCACTTTTTAACCGCAGTAGCTAACTCATCTGGGTTAAACTTCGCAATAAAATCATCAGCTCCGACTTTTTCAACCATCGCCTGATTAAATACACCACTGAGTGATGTATGTAATATAACATGAAGCGGTGCTGTTCTGGGATCAGCCTTTAGTTCGGCTGTTAGCGTATACCCATCCATTTCTGGCATTTCTACGTCTGAAATAAGTAGCGCTACTCGTTCAGTGACCACACTTTGACAATCTTTCTCGGCAATTTCTTTCAGGCGAACTAGCGCCTCGCGTCCATTTTTTGCCACCTCAGTTTGCACGCCTAATGGCTCAAGCGCCCGTTTCACTTGGTTTCGCGCAACTGTCGAATCATCGGCAATAAATACAATACGTTCGCCAAGGTCTTTTTGCATCTCACCATCTGAAACCAAATCAGCACTCACCTCAGTGTTTACTGGGCAAATTTCATTCAGGATCTTTTCTACATCCAGTATTTCAACCAGTTCCTTTTCGATTTCAGTTACTGCAGTTAAATACGAATAACGGCCCGAACCTGACGGCGGTGGCATAATTGATTCCCAGTTGATATTAACGATACGCTCAACCGAGTCGACTAAAAAGCCCTGCACTGAACGGTTATATTCAGTGATGATAATAAAACAATCTTTTGTATCTTGGATCCCAGGGCCACCGATAGCTAAAGAAAGATCGATAACTGAAATTGTTTGCCCACGTATGTGCGCCACACCTTTAACATAATGATTAGATTTTGGCATTGCCGTTAAGTTAGGACATTGTAAAACCTCACGTACTTTAAATACGTTAATTCCGAACCGCTGCCTGCCTTTTAACTTAAACAGCAACAACTCCAGCCTGTTTTGACCTACGAGTTGCGTTCGCTGATTAACCGAATCTAAAATGCCTGCCATTTCAATCTCCTAACTTGAAGCAATGAAAAGGAATACTTCTTGCTTCTTTGTTATTGTACTACCGTATAACCTTGATGTGCCATAATTTTGACACTCGCTAGTTATACCTTGTTTTACCCATAAAGCATAGTCGAAACATTATGAGTTTGTTTAAAAAAAATCTTTATTTCTTTATTTTAATACAAATTGCTGCGCTTGCTATGACTTCACTCAAAGCAAAGGTTTACAGTAAGTTAGAATTGCAGCAAATCGCAATAGATTATGTTGCCGATAACAAACAACCCAACTCTAACCAACACCCTAATTCGCAGTTGTCGATTACGGCGTTACCGCTCGACACTCGTATTAAAACGCGAACATGTCAGCGCGAGTTGCAAGTAAGTGCCGCAAATCCTATCAATACTAATCGGCAATCTACTATAAAAATTAAGTGTTTAGACCAAAATAATTGGCAAGTTTTTGTGCATGTAAAGCAATTAGAGCTCGTTGAAGTGATTACGGCAGCAAAAGGGATCAGTAAAGGGCAACGAATTACCGCAAAACATTTAACCAGCAAGCAAGTTGCAAAACACTTAACGCGTTCGAATCAATTTAAATCGAGTACTAACTTAATAGGTAGCCGCAGTAAACGAAATGTTCGTGCGGGACAAACTATCAACTACAATTATATTTGTACTATTTGTAAAGGCGATAAAATTACTATTTTGGCAAGCTTTAAAGGCATGACAATTAAAACACAAGGTGAAGCGCTTGAAGATGGACGCATAGGCGACAACATTAGTATTCGCAATGTAAAATCTAAAAAGAAAATTCAGGCAAGAGTTTTAAACACTGAGCTGGTAATAGTCACAATTTAGCGCTGTACTCTAGTAGAAATTTCAGGTTAAATAAGAGGTTACAAATTTAATAAAAATAGTGCATTTTTTATTAAAGGTTGTACCCGAGATGCCGATACATAAGATGTGAAATCTTAGTAGAGAGAACTGTCATGGTTAATCAAATAAATCAAGGCTCAAACAGCCAAGCAAACGTCAGGCTTGAAAGCTCTAAGCAGCAAGCGTCTGAAACTGCTAATAAACAAGTGCAAGTGAATACTGCTACTGCAAAGGCAACTAGCGATTCAGTGAGCATTACACCGCAAGCTCAACAGCTTAAAAAGCTAAATGAAAAAGCGGAGCAATCATCAGGTATTGATGAGAAAAAAGTAAACGAGCTTAAAAAAGCGATCGCTAACGGCGAATACAAAATTGATGCAGAGAAGCTTGCTGAAAACATCAATAAGCTTGAATTTAAACTTTTCGGTCGATAGTTTATGAATCTAGAACAGATATTAGCGCAACAACTTGATGAGTTGAATACTATGGCTGACATCCTAAAGCAGGAATTAGAAGCTATAGTTGCGCGCGATCATGAATCGTTGATATCTGTTGTTGAAAGCAAAGTTGCATCGTTGCAGTCCATTCAGCAACGTGACCAACACATTGCCAAATTAATCGATCAAGACGGTATTGATAAAGCTGAATATCAGCCAACAATCAACCAAATTAATCAGGTATTAGCTGACTGCAAAAAACAGAATGATGTGAATCAAGTAGCAGCAAATCAAAGCCAGATTGCTTCACAAAAATTAAAGAATATCCTATTTGGTAAAAGTCATACCGGATATGACAAAACGGGCAAATCTTTCTCTCTACCTAACCCGATTGCTCGCGGGCTAAAAGCGTAATTTGAATTTACTAATAAAAAGTAACCTGCTAGTAGTAGGTTACTTTTTTAACGTTTCTTGGTTTAGTTTGACCAATATATAAGTCATGTACCAATTTCATATCTAGCTCAACTTCTGTTGCATACGTATCACCCACAGCGTAGCTTTTTGTTACTTTCGCACCACGTACAACACCTTGTACACGTACTTTCAAAGTATCATTACTAGCGATAAGGCCTTTAACGCTCGTTTGCGCGTCAACTTTTTGTCCGTAGACTTGTTCCGCGAGCTCACGATAAGCCTCAAGCTTTGATGCCTTCATTGCCATAATCGATTTTTGCTCTGTTGTTGTACCGGGTTGCAAACTGATCGGTGCATACCCTACCGCATACAGCACCGGGTAGTTATCTGGTGTTTGGTATTCATATTCAATATGTTTATCAAACAGTTGGCTACAGCCACCTAATAAATATAAGCTCGTTATCAGAGTTGATGTTTTGAAAATTGATTTCAACATATTGCCACCATACAAATGCATATTACATTTGAATTAGCAATTTTCGCGCCACTGTATGGTTTGGTACAGAAATTGAATATACAGACTAAGGTTTAAATTGAGAGCTGCGCTATGCGACATCTAGTATTACTTCTTTTTATTGTGAGCTTTTCGTCTCATGCAATTTGGTATGAATCAACCGGTCAAGCCAAAATACGCAACGGTAATGTTGAACAAGCTCGAATGATGGCAACCGAAAATGCTATTCAGCAAGCTCTACTTTTTTCAGGTGCGCAAGTTACTAGTCTACAGCAAGTGGTAAATGGCATTTGGCAAACACCAAGTACCCAAGTTTACTCTCATGGAGCAATCGATCAGATTGAAGTAATTGATGAAATTCAATCAGACAACACGCTCTCAATTACACTAAGACTTGATATTTTAGATAATAGCGAGACTTGCCAAAATTCATCGATTAAAAAGAATGTAGCTTTAACAAGAACCGGTTTCAAAACTCCGAGCCATGCAACTTATGGTCAAATTTTTGAATTACCAAAAGCATACAGCGAAAAGCTCGTAAAACATTTGTATCAGTTTACCCATTTATTCAACACAAAAGCCGATATTAACCGTAAGCTTAATACCAAAAACCTGTTCACCGCGCATTTTGATGCCAACTCAAGCGCGCTTATTCAACAAATTGCCGACCAAAATAACAGTCAGTTTGTCTGGATATCGCAAATAGAAGACTTATCTCTTGGTGAGCAACAGAGTTCATCGTTAGCATTTTGGCAAAATAAAGCTTATGAACGTTTTTTCTCGATCAATACGGCGCTATACAATGGCTTAACTGGCGAACTGCTGAAACAAACACACTACGATACATTTGCCACCTGGCAAACCAAAAAAACAGCCCGTATCGATGTGAACAGTGAAAAATTTTGGACCATGCCTTATGGACAAGCAATATCAGATATCAACTTAAAGCTTGGCCAAGATTTAGCAAGCTATCTTGCCTGTATTCCAGCGCAAGCACGTATTTTAAGCGTCGATCACGATACCGTGATCATTAGCCTTGGCGCTGAGAATAATCTAGTGAAAGGACAAAAGCTGCAAATTGCACTGCGCAAAGGGTTTAATCAAAAGCAGCTTATTATTAATACTGATTACCAGTTGAGAGTCACTCAGGTAAATCAAAACACCGCAATTGCCCAAGTGATAGGCGACAAACTCCTGGCAAACGTACAAATTGGTGATTTGGTTACGTTAGCAAGCTTCTAAGGAGCTAGAGCCAAGAGAAGCTTAGCATTTAGTATTAATGACCAATAACTCGGGTTAACCGCGTAACGCTCAAGAAATACTTTAATCACATTGCTACATAACAATAAAAGATAGCTCGATTTAAAGATTATTTAATGACGTTCAAATAACAATTAAAAAGGCGGGTTAAAACTTAATAGCCGTTAATGGCGTTCCCGGCAGGAGTCGAACCTGCGACCCTTCGCTTAGGAGGCGAATGCTCTATCCAACTGAGCTACGAGAACAATATCATTTATTCAAGATTATCAAAGAGTAAAAAGAGAAAGCAAGCCACTTATAGGAAACAAAAGTTTACCTTTGCGTGCTATTCATCAAATGCAACACTGTATGGGATTGTGTATTTGGCACTGGCTATTATACGCTGGTCACTCAAGCTAGTAATGCGAGAGTTAATCACCACACCGTTACTTTTATATAGTAACGTACCACTTAACACGGCATTTATAACACCTTGAGAGTTTAGTTGCTTAACATCACGAGAATAGGTGTAATCACCATTACCATCTATGCGAACAACTGGCATGACTTTATGATCTACTACATTTAAACCATATGCCTGAACTTCTGTCAGCATCGATTCAGCAAGTTGATTTCCAAATCGACTTGCATACTGTAGGTTATCATCTAAATCGACAAATGATGTTACGGCTAAGCGAACCAGTTCTGGCTCTGCATCAAGGTTGGCCATCAATTTCATTGCGATTTGTTCCGCATATTCATCAAGCAAATAGTCATTAATTGGTGCAATTCGATTCGCTGGTTGATGTTGTGCAACAGGATACACTTTTTTCTGTTCTTGAGATTGTTGCACTGTAGTTTGACAACCAGAAGCAAGTATTGCTACTCCCGCAATTAAATGTTTCATAAATACTGCCCTAACCTTTTCGTAACGGAATACCATCGTTGTTTTTGGTATTTTGCAGTGACTTTATCGCATAATCTGGCACGAGCCCTTGCGCTGACGCCACGACTGCTTTTGATTTTATGCCAATGATTCGTGCATTGACTAAATACCCCTTCTGATGCTTCGTTAGGGTACCTGATAACACATAATCTATTGGTAAATCCGAACGCAACTCCATGTAGTCCCGACTAAAAATATAGTCTCCTTCCGTACTCACTCGGAAAAAATCAGTGGTCTTGTAATCCAAAACAGGTAAACCTAGCTTATGAATTTCATGAATAAAACTTTCAGCAATCTGATTACCAACTAAATTAGTTTTTTGTAAATCACTATCAAGCAATACGAAACTAGTCACAGCAATTGGGGTGCTTTGGTTAACGTATTTAACATTATCCGCAAGTTGATGCATTAATCCTCGCACATAATGGTTAATATTTTTAATTTCTTTAACCGTCCCCTTATTCGCCATAAACGAATCTGCACTGTAAGCTTGAAAGCGACTATCTACTTGCTCTGTTGTTTCGTCACTAGCTGCAACCGTTGTATTGTTACCCAATGTAGTACATCCAACCACAACAGCAGCTATTGAAGCGACTCCGATTGATTTAACCATGCGAACCTTCATTAGTATGTACTCCTATAAAGTTTTCCATCACGTAACGATATCTTGCTTTGCTGCCAATTAACGTTAGCTGGGAACATTTCGGTTGCTGCCGAAACAACCCGTTTATCAGATAAGTCTATTAATCTTGCACTCACTAAAAAGCCCGTTTCAATCTTGCTGATTGTACCTGTTAAAAAATAATCAACAGCCAAGTTATCAGACAACTGTGATTTGTCGCGTGTCAGCATAATGTCTTGGGTATCGGCAATTGTGATATATTCTGAAGTTTTAAATTCTATAACGCTTGCACCAACTTGCGTAAAAAGTGTCTGTAGACTTGCCTGAACTTGATTGCCAAGGGTCATCAATTGCGGGTCTTGTTTATCTTTGAGATCTTGCTCCGGCAAGAAGGTTCCCACTGCAATGCGATTATCTGCATTTAACTTAGGCATGGTATCAAACATAGTTACGGCAAGCTGCTTTGCAAAGCTATGCACATTTCGTTCAGATACATTGGTTTGATTAAATACTTTAGCTTCAATTGGTTGTGTGATTACAGGCTCACTTGAGCAACCCAACAGTACAAGGCTAGTAAAACCAATGCAAAAAATTTGTTTCATTTGTGACACCTTCAAACACATTGACATCACAAAAATAAAGCAAAAAAAATGCCACTTTGAAGTGGCATTCTCAAAAAGCATTGAAAAACTAAAGTAACGACTGAATATGCGCCTTTAATTCATCTTTAAGGTCATCACGACGCAGTGCATATTCAATATTAGCTTTCATATAGCCAAGCTTTGAGCCACAGTCGTGGCTTTTACCTTTCATGTAGTAGGCATCGACTTGCTGCTCTTTCATTTGCATTGCAATGGCATCGGTAAGTTGAATCTCATTTCCAGCGCCCAATGGCGTTTTCTTAAGGAGCGGCCAAATGGATTTATCTAAAACGTAACGCCCTACCACAGCAAGATTAGAAGGCGCTTCATCGCGCTTTGGCTTTTCAACAATATTTTTGATTGCTGTACTGCCACCAGGTAGTAGTTCATTGCCGTTAATATTCACAATACCAAATTTATCGACGTCTTCATCAGCAACCTTTTCAACCATTATTTGACTGTGGCCAGTTTCATTGAAACGGGTAATCATGTCGGCAAGATTATCTTTATTTAAGTCGCAGCTCGCGTTATCTAAAATTACATCAGGTAACACCACGACAAACGGCGCATCGCCGACAATTGGTCTGGCACACTCAACAGCGTGCCCTAACCCCTTTGCTTCACCTTGGCGTACGTGAATAATCGTTACATCTTTTGGACAAATCGCCTGAACTTCTTCAAGTAATTGACGTTTAACACGGCGCTCTAACGTCGCTTCCAACTCAAAGCTCGTATCAAAGTGGTTTTCAATCGAGTTTTTACTCGAGTGCGTTACCAATACGATTTCTTTGATGCCAGCTGCGGCAACTTCTTCAACAATGTATTGAATTAATGGTCTGTCGACGATCGGAAGCATTTCTTTTGGAATAGCTTTGGTTGCTGGCAACATACGTGTGCCTAAGCCTGCTACAGGAATGACTGCTTTCATTATTATTCTCTTCCTTAATTGTAGTTATACGGCAAATGGGTATTTAATCGCCTCGTGATATTGATAGCCTTCCACCGTAAAATCATCGGTAGTCACCCATGTTTCAATATCTTCTAGCGTTTTAATATTTGGGTTAATGGTTAAGCTTGGTGATTCAAACGGCTCGCGTTTTAGCTGCACATCACGCATTAACTCAAGTTGGTTTTCATAAATATGGGCATTTACAATTTTATGGTACGCCTTACCCGCTTTTAATCCGCAGATTTGTGCCATTAATGCTAATAGTACAAAACACTGAATCTGATTGAAGTTAAGACCAAGCGGCACATCACAGCTACGCTGGTAAGATGTTAAGTAAAGCGTATCACCTAACAACGAAAAGGTATGAGTATGCATACATGGACGTAAACAGCCCATATCAAACTCACCTGGATTGTAAAAAGTTAAGATTTCGGCGCGATCATCAACGCCATTTTTAAGGTTATCAACAATTTTTTTCAGCTGATCAAGCGTTGTACCATCAGGCTTTTGCCAAGCACGCCCTTGCACACCATAAACACGGCCCATATCATCTTCACCTTTACGGTGCGGATTGTTTAGCCACGCACTATTTTCATTCGCATTGGCGTTCCAGGTATTACAACCAATTGCTCTAAATTGTGCGGCGTTATCGTAGCCACGTAAATAACCCAATAACTCGGCAATCGCCGCTTTATAAAAGCTTTTACGTGTCGTAATTAATGGGAATTTGTTGTTGGCAACATCGTACTCTAAATCAGCATTTACCACCGTTAAACAACGAATTCCCGTACGTTTATTTTCTACCCAATGGCCTTCATCAACAATACGCTGACATAACTCTAAATACTGTTTCATGCGTTACACTCTTTTTGTTGGCGTTTTACAGCCCAGAACATTAAACCAAGGCCAGCTAAAATCATTGGAAGCGACAAAATTTGCCCCTGCGAAATAATACCGCCATACAGGCCTATATGTGCATCGGGTTCACGGAAATACTCAACAATAAATCTAAAGAAGCCGTAGCCAAATAAGAATAAGCCACCAATAACACCTTCAGGGCGCGGCTTTCTATTTACAAACTGGATGATCGCAAAAAGCACTAAACCTTCTAAAATAGCTTCGTAAAGTTGCGACGGGTGGCGCGCCACAGGGCCACCTGTTGGAAATACCATCGCCCACGGCACATCAGAGGCGCGGCCCCATAACTCACCATTAATAAAGTTACCGATGCGGCCGAAAAACAAACCAAGCGGTACAAGTGGCGCAACAAAGTCACCTACTCCCAACAAGGTTTTATTTTGTTTTTTGGCAAACCAGGCAATCGCCGTTACCACACCTATAACACCACCATGGAACGACATGCCGCCTTCCCAAATTTTAAATAAGTACAGTGGGTTTTCTAAGAAGTAGCTAAATTGATAGAAGAATACATAACCAAAACGGCCGCCTAAAATAACGCCAAGCATACCGTAAAATAATAAGTCACTAGTTTGCTCTTTAGTCCAACCACTATTTGGTTTGCTTGCCGCGCGAGATGCTAAAAATGAAGCCGTTACAAACGCAATCAAATACATCATGCCGTACCAGTGCACTTTTATTGGACCTATCTCAATAAATACTGGATCAATATTTGGAAAATCCACTTATTTCCACCTTTCCTTTTTAACTACTTAACATTCTAATTGCGACAATCACTAACAGTGCCGCAAAAATACGTTTTATTATTTTTACTGGTAAATACTGCGCCGCTTTTGCGCCAAACTGTGCAAAAAACGCCGACGTTAATACAATTCCGATTAATGCGGGTAAATAAACGAAACCAATAAAGCCTTCGCTTACATCATGGTATTGCAAACCTAAGCTAATATAACCGACTACGCCAAAAGTAGCGATTAAAATGCCACTCAATGCCGCACAACCGATGGCTTTTCGCATATCGAGTTTAAAATGCGTTAAAAATGGCACTAATAACGCACCACCACCGATGCCCACCATGCCAGACACCGCGCCAATAACACTGGTTCCTAGGGTTAAAATACTGCCGTGAGGCAATGCTGATTGTGCTTTTGGTTGATGCGGTAAAATCATCCGTAGTGCGATAAAAATTACGCAGCTGGCAAAAATCAACTGTAGCGTATCGTTACTAATACCTGTGGCAATCACGCCACTTAATAATGCACCAACTGATACACCAACTAATACCCAAGGGGCTATTTTCCATGGAATATTTTGATTTTTATGATGTGCGTAAGCGGAGCTTGAAGAGGTAAATATAATCGATGCCAGCGATGTAGCGATAGCAACGACCATGGCTTGATCGGCTGGCACTAAATTTAGCGCGAGTAACAGGTAGCTCAACACAGGTACAATAATTAATCCACCACCAATACCAAGCAGTCCAGCCAAAAATCCAACTAAGCAGCCAAGCGCCATACAACTAAAAAAAACTATCGAAATATCAGACATGAACAACCTAGGTTTTAGTGGACTGCGCTAGTATACAGAATTTGGCTTAATTTGTGATGAATTATAAATTCCCTTAATAACCGATGCACTTGTTTTGCGTTTTTTGCCGCCAAACAGGTTACTAACAGCTGTTCCATGTCGCTGGCGTTTAAGCGTCGTAATACGTATTTCACTTTATTAATCGCACTTGGACTCATACTTAAATCACGATAACCCATAGCCACTAACAACAACGCGCCTTCAGGGTCGGCAGCCAGCTCACCACACAAACTAAACGGTAACTGATAATCGATACATTGAATGGCAATATCGTTAAGTACGCGCAGTATTGCGGGGTGATAACTATCAAATAAATTTGCTACCCGCGCGTTAGTTCTATCTACCGCCAGCATATATTGCGTTAAGTCATTACTTCCCACCGAGCAAAAATCAACGCACTTAGCCCACTCAGGTAATAAATAAACACTCGAAGGTACCTCAAGCATAATACCGACTTGCGGCATTTCTAACTTTCCTTGCTCAGGAAGCCACTCATCTTGCAACTCAAAAAAGGCTTGTTGAATAAGGCGCTTTGATGACTCCACCTCATTGACGTCAGCCACCATAGGCAACATAATTTTTAAATTACCAAGCCCCATATTGGCTTTCAGCATGGCTTTTACTTGCTCTAAAAACAGTTCAGGGTGATCTAAACTAATACGAATACCACGCCACCCTAAAAATGGGTTTTCTTCCGAGAAACTAAAATAGCTTAAGCACTTGTCACCACCAATATCCAAGGTACGCATGGTCACCGGCGACGGGTGATAGGCAGCTAGTATCTCACGATACCAGGCTTCTTGTTCTGCCAAACTTGGAAATGTATTTTGTTGCATAAACCAGGCTTCGGTACGGTATAAACCTATGCCATCCAAATATTTGGCATTTATCAGATCATTTGAAACTTCAAGCCCAGTATTGGCATATAAGCTTATTTCTTCCCCATCAAGCGTAACCGCCTCAAGCTGATACTCGGCATCAAACGCATCGTGTAAACGCGCATCTTCTCGCTTTAACTTAGCATATTCGCTTATAAGCGCTTTGGTAGGCGAAATATAAACACGGCCAGCATACGCATCTAAAATTAAAAACTTATCTGCCACATGGGAAATCGGTAAGCCAGATAACCCCCAAATTGCGGGAATACCCATTGCACGCGTCAAAATAGACGCATGTGAGTTCGCCGCCCCACTGATGCTCACTACCCCTGCTAACATCTCTCTTGGGATTTCCGCAAGCATGGTAGGCGTTATGGTATCGGCGACCAAAATAATTGGCGCATCAAAATGATGCTTTTTATATTCGCTATTAAGTAAATGATGTAATACGCGAATACCAATATCTTGAATATCAATGGTGCGCTCACGAATGTAGGTATCTTGCATTGCCATAAATTGAGCAACCAAGCCTTCAATCACTAACTTTAATGCACTTTTAGCACACCAGCCTTCATAAATTTTAGCTTCGACTTGGTCGCCTAAACTCTTTGCTTCAAGCAGTTGTTCATAAACGGTAAACACCGCCAACGTTTCTTGACCAAGATCGCTATCAAGTTGCGCGGCCATGCGGCGAAACTCTTTACGCGTGGTAATGACCGCGTGATGGAAAAGTCGAATTTGTTCGCTATGAGCGTCGCATTTCATCAACTCTAATTGACTAAAATCGATACTTGGCGCCATCACATAGGCTTTACCAAGTGCGATGCCTGGGGCTGAGCTTAATCCTTTTAAACAGGTAGTCTTTTGCTCAGATTCACTAAATTCGAGTAAATGCTGGATTTCCGCATTCGCTAACTGCGCTGCCAATTGAGCTGATAAGGTAACTAAAAAAGACTCTTCATCTTGGCTGAATACTCTTGCAAGTTGTTGCTGCACCACAATAACACCGAGGATCTTGCCTTGATGCACAATCGGTACTGCTAAAAACGCGTTATAGTTTTCTTCGTCAACTTCAGGTGCAAGTTTGAATCTTGGGTGGGATTTTGCAAAAGCAAGGTTGATGGCTTCTTCGCGCTGGGCAACTAACCCAACTAAACCTTCGGTGAAACCAATTCTGAATTCACCAACCGCTTTAGGGTTAAGACCATCTGTTGCCATCAAAACAAATGCGTCTTGTGCGTAATCAGCAAAATAGACCGAGCAGCACTGTGTTTTCATAGTGCTTTTTACACTTGAAACAAAACACTCAAGCGCCGCTTTCAAATTACTTTGCTGCGACACTTTTTGTGCGATTTCTCGTAATGCTGTTAGCACAGTTACCTCATTAATTAGCGCCTGTTCCGCCAGCCTTGGTCTTTTTTATGAAATGGCATTGCATGAGGTGCAAACTCTTTCATAACGCGGCGGTAAACGTCTCGTTTAAACGAAACAACTTGGCGTACTGGATACCAGTAACTGACCCAGCGCCAATCATCAAATTCAGGATGATTGGTTTTAGACAAATCAACGTCTTCATCGGGACAGCGTAATTTAAGTAAAAACCACTTTTGCTTTTGACCAATACACACTGGACTTGAATCTCGGCGAATTAAACGCTTTGGTAACTTATAACGTAACCAGTGTTTAGAGCTTGCAATGATTTCAACGTCTTCGGGTTTTAATCCAACTTCCTCATTCAGTTCTCGGTACATGGTTTGCTCGGCAGTTTCACCTTGGTCAACTCCACCTTGTGGAAATTGCCACGAGTGTTGACCATAACGTCTAGCCCAAAATACCTGTCCCTGATTATTACAAATAACTATTCCAACGTTGGCACGGAACCCTTCGGCATCTATCACCCGCATGTGCCTCTTTTAATTCTTAATATAGCTCGATTGTTCCATAATCCGTATCTAACAGCAAATGAAAAACCAGCATATACTCAGGTTACCCACAAGTTGTGAATAAAACTAAAAATAAACGCACATTTCTCAAACAAATCCACAATCACCTCTTCAAAAAGCACACTTCTCCACAGATTCTGTGGATAACATTGTTTATATTTGTGTATTTAGTGCATAAATACAGCAGAACAGTTGGTAAAACCGCAACACCATAAAAAATATTTCTTTATATATCAGTTAATTAAGCGAGTTAAACACAATAAAATAGGCACACTCAAAATACAGTGCATTTTATAACCAAATAAAACAATCCTTTAAGGTTATCCGTAATCGGTAAATTTGCTAAACTGCGATTTTAATTTATCGCGCTTACTGTATGAATAAACCCTTACCACCTGCTAGCACCTCTGAACTTATGACGCGCGTTAACGATATCGCTGGTTTAACGTTAGGAGAAGTAGCAGCAAGCTATGCATTCAACACACCGGAAAACTTATTAAGAGAAAAAGGCTGGATAGGCCAACTTATTGAATATGTGTTGGGCGCGACCGCAGCTTCAAAACCTGAACCTGACTTTGAGCATTTAGGTATAGAGCTTAAAACATTACCCATTTCATACAGTGGCAAACCGTTAGAAACAACTTATGTCTCAATTACACCGCTTACCAATTTACACGGTGTAACGTGGCAAAACTCAGTTGTGAAAAAAAAGCTGTCGCATGTTTTATGGTTACCGATTTTATCAGAGCGCGACCTGGCACCAACAGACCGCATTATTGGCAATGGATTTTTATGGCAACCAAGTGCGTTGCAAGAGGCACAGCTTAAAAAAGACTGGGAAGAACTGACCGAGATGATTGCGCTTGGCAACATTGAACAGATTAACGGTCATTTTGGTCAAGTACTGCAACTGCGCCCAAAAGCAGCCAATAGCAAAGCCCTTACCCAAGCAATTGGACCTGACGGCAAGGAAATTATGACTTTGCCACGGGGGTATTATTTAAAAACAGAATTTACCCGGCAAATATTAGCCGAACAGTTTGGTGCTGGGTAAAAAAGCGTTTAGAGTTCAAGATTAAGAGAGAAAACCTGAAACCTGAAACCTGAAATCTGAAACCTGAAATCTGAAATCTGAAACCTGAAATCTGAAATCTGAAACCTGAAATCTGAAATCTGAAATCTGAAATCTGCAAAATAAAAAACCGCTGCAAAACAGCGGTTTTTTATTTAGCTAAAATTAAGTGTCAATTACTGACCTTTAATTTCGCTACGACCATTGTAAATCGCTTTTTCAGCTAGCTTTTCTTCGATACGAAGAAGTTGGTTGTACTTAGCAACACGGTCAGAACGACACAGTGAACCAGTCTTAATTTGGCCTGCCGCAGTACCCACAGCTAAATCAGCAATAGTTGCATCTTCAGTTTCACCTGAACGGTGTGAGATAACTGCTGTAAAGCCAGCTTCGTGCGCCATTTGAATTGCTTCAAGTGTTTCAGTAAGTGAACCAATTTGGTTGAACTTGATTAAGATTGAGTTACCAATCTTTTCATCAATACCACGCTTTAAGATCTTCGTATTAGTTACGAATAAATCGTCACCAACTAGCTGTACTTTGTCGCCGATCTTATCTGTTAGTACTTTCCAACCTGCCCAGTCACTTTCGTCTAAGCCATCTTCAATTGACACAATTGGGTAACGTGCAGAAAGATCCGCTAGGAAGTCAGCAAAACCTTCTGAATCGAATACTTTACCTTCACCTTTCAGGTCGTACTTGCCGTCTGTGTAGAATTCAGATGAAGCACAGTCTAGCGCAAGCGTTACATCTTCATTCATTTTGTAGCCGGCAGCTTCAACCGCTTCAACAATTACAGCAAGCGCTTCTTCGTTAGATGATAAGTTAGGTGCAAAACCACCTTCATCACCAACAGCTGTGTTTAGGCCACGTGCACTCAGTACTTTCTTCAGGCTGTGGAAGATTTCTGCACCCATGCGAAGTGCTTCTTTAAAGTTAGGTGCGCCTACTGGCTGAACCATAAACTCTTGAATGTCTACGTTGTTATCCGCATGCTCACCACCGTTGATGATGTTCATCATAGGTACTGGCATTGAGAACTTACCCGGCGTACCGTTTAGTTCTGCGATGTGTTCGAATAACTCTTGGCCTTTGTCTTGTGCTGCTGCTTTAGCGTTTGCTAGAGAAACAGCTAGAATCGCGTTCGCGCCCAGTTTTTCTTTGTTTTCTGTGCCATCAAGATCAATCATGATGCCATCAATGTCTTTTTGCTGGTGAGAGTTTTTGCCGATTAAAGCGTCAGCGATTGGACCATTGATGAAATTCACCGCATTTAAAACACCTTTACCTAAGTAACGGCTCTTGTCACCATCACGAAGTTCTAGTGCTTCGCGGGTACCCGTTGATGCGCCTGATGGTGCACATGCACGACCCCAAATGCCGTTTGCTAAATGTACTTCAGCTTCAACAGTTGGGTTACCACGTGAATCCATTACTTCACGACCAATGACTTTTACGATTTCAGACATCTTATATCCTCTTTCCCATAAAGGTTGTTGTGCTAAGCCTGCGAAGGGTTCAAAATCACAGGCAGTTAAAATAAAAAAGCCGCGACACAGGTCACGGCTTAGTAATTAATTTTCGTCTTTTTGTTGCGCGTATGCTGCACCCACGAAGCCTTCAAATAAACGATGGCCATCGCGAGGTCCTGAGGTAAACTCAGGGTGGAACTGAGCTGCTACAAACCACGGGTGGTTCGGATGCTCAATCATTTCTACTAGCTTCTTATCTTCTGATAAGCCAGAGAACACCAAGCCAGCTTTCTCAAGTTGTTCTACGTAGTGGTTATTCACTTCATATCTGTGACGGTGACGTTCGAAAATTTCTGGCGCGCCGTATACTTCACGCGCTTTAGTGCCTTCAACTAAGTGACACTTTTGCGAACCTAAACGCATTGTCCCGCCAAGGTCAGACTCTTCAGAACGTTGTTCAACGTTACCTTCTTTATCTAGCCACTCAGTAATTAAGCCAATTACTTTATGTTCAGCGTCTGCATCGAATTCTGATGAATTTGCGCCTTCAAGGCCAGCTACATTTCGTGCAAATTCAATTAATGCAACCTGCATACCTAAACAGATACCTAGGTATGGTACTTTGTTTTCACGTGCGTATTGTGCAGTTAAAATCTTACCTTCAACACCACGACCACCAAAACCACCCGGTACTAAGATACCGTCAAGACCCGCAAGCATCTCAACGCCTTTTGTTTCAACGTCTTGTGAGTCTACATACTTAATATTAACCGTTACGCGGTTTTTAAGGCCTGCATGCTTAAGTGCTTCGTTAACTGATTTGTAGGCATCTGGCAATTCAATGTATTTACCAACCATACCAATCGTTACTTCACCGTTTGGATTAGACTCTTGATATAAAACTTGTTCCCACTCTGAAAGATCCGCTTCAGGTCTTTCAATGTGGAAACGACGACATACTAAATCGTCAAGACCTTGCGATTTAAGCAACGCAGGAATTTTATAAATGCTGTCGACATCTTTTAATGAAATAACGGCTTTTTCTTCAACGTTAGTGAATAACGCAATCTTCGCACGCTCATTCGCAGGAATTTGGCGATCTGAACGACAAATAAGAATATCAGGCTGAATACCAATCGAACGTAACTCTTTTACTGAGTGTTGTGTTGGTTTTGTTTTCACTTCGCCCGCAGCACCAAGGAAAGGCACTAGTGTTAAGTGCATATATAGTGCAGCTTCACGGCCAAGCTCTGTACCAAGTTGACGTAATGCTTCAAGGAAAGGTTGTGATTCAATATCGCCTACCGTGCCACCAACTTCAACGATAGCAACATCATAACCTTCTGCACCATCCAGTACACGGCGTTTGATATCGTTTGTAATATGTGGAATAACTTGAATAGTTGCGCCAAGGAATTCACCACGACGCTCACGACGTAATACGTCTTCAAATACACGACCCTGCGTAAAGTTGTTACGCTTGGTCATTTTGGTGCGAATAAAACGCTCATAGTGACCTAAGTCTAGGTCAGTTTCAGCACCGTCTTCAGTAACAAATACTTCACCGTGCTGAATAGGGCTCATAGTGCCAGGATCAACATTAATGTAAGGATCAAGCTTTAGAATCGTTACGTTTAGACCGCGCGCTTCTAAAATTGCAGCCAATGATGCTGCAGCAATACCTTTACCCAAGGAGGAAACGACCCCGCCTGTAACGAAGATAAATTTTGTATTCATGTGAACCCTAAGATGTCAGGAATTAATAGACAATATTGCCGTTAAAGGCAATCAACAAGACGGGAAAACATTATACTAAAAGTTGCCATTTTGCTCAAATGAAATTTACGCTTTCTCAAGCTTTTTAACACGCAGCCAAACCGCTTCCATTTCTTCTAGGCTTGCATCTTTCATTGGTTTTGACTTGGTAATGGTTAATTCAACCGAATTAAAACGCCTAACAAACTTATTATTAGCGTTACGCAGCACCTGCTCAGCGTTAAACCCTGAATGGCGAATTACATTTACCAAAGCAAACAGTAAATCCCCCAACTCTTCAGCTAACTTTTCATCTGGCCCGTGTGATTCTAACTCTTCGCGTACTTCTTGAAACTCTTCTTCTACTTTATCAAGCGCGCCTTTGACTGATGGCCAATCAAAGCCAACACTGGCAACACGTTTTTGAATTTTTTGCGCGCGAGTCAGCGCTGGTAATCCATGTGGAATATCATCGAGGGTATTCGTTTTTGACTTTTGTTTACGCTCAGCCGCTTTTTGTTCTTCCCAATTTGCTTTTAACTGCGCTTCAGAAAACACCTCTTCATTGGCAAATACATGAGGGTGGCGGCGCACTAATTTATCGCAAATGGCCGCAACAATATCGTCAAAGTTAAATAACTGCTGCTCTTTGCCAAGTTGGGCATAAAAGATAATTTGAAACAATAAATCACCCAACTCATCTTTAAGTTCAAGCAAATCCTCTCGCTCAATGCAATCGGCTACTTCATAGGCCTCTTCAAGAGTGTGCGGCACAATTGAGGCAAAATCTTGTTGCAAGTCCCAAGGGCAACCTCCATCGGGGTCACGCAGTTTGCTCATTATATTAAGCAGAATTTCAATATTATGGCTTTGACTCATTAGGTTCTTACCGCCGAAAAAACGCCATCAACTTGCGATAGCTTAACTAACAGTTTATTCATCTGCTCAATATTGTTGATTTCAATCTTCATTTCAAAAATCGCGGTTTGACGCGCATTATTGGTTTGCAGATTCATATTCAGCACATTGGTTTTCTCATTAGCAAGCACTGACGAGATATCACGCATTAACCCTTGGCGATCGTTTGCTTCAATGCGAATCGTTACCGCATAGTGTTCACACACTTCATCGGCCCAGCTTACATCAATAAAACGCTCTGGAAATTGGCTTCGTAAATGCTCTAACTGCTCACAGTCACTACGATGCACTGCAATGCCGCGCCCTTGAGTTATAAAACCTTGTACGCTATCGCCCGGCACTGGTTCACAACACTTGGCAACATGGCTTAATAAACTGCCTACACCATCAACAACAATACCGTTTTTATCGCCTTTGCGCGGTTTTGCTGATTTACGGAACTTGGGTAACTCATCATCTTGCGGTAGATGTTTATTTTGTAAAAAGTTAATCAGCTGGTTTATGCGCACATCCGCAGCACCAACCGCAACTTGTAAATCTTCTATCGAATTCAAGTTAAAACGCGTCAATGCAGGTTTTAAGTCTTTGGTTTGCAAACTCAGTTTAGCAAGTTCCGCATCCAAAATTTCTTTACCAGCGGCAAGATTTTTATCGCGGTCTTGTTGCTTAAACCAGTGATGAATTTTAGAACGTGCGCGAGACGATTTGACATAGCCCAATGATGGGTTTAGCCAGTCACGACTTGGATTAGGTTCTTTCTGCGTAAGAATTTCAACTTGGTCACCAGTGTGAAGCTCATGAGTAAACGGCACAATTTTGCCGAACACTTTTGCACCGATACAGCGGTGTCCAACATTCGAGTGAATGTAATAAGCAAAATCAAGTGGTGTCGCGCCCTTTGGTAAGTCGAGAATATCGCCGCGCGGCGTAAATACATATACACGGTCTTCCACAACTTGGTTTTTAAGCTCTTCAGCAAACTCTTCGTCGTCGACAACTTCTTCTTGCCACTGTAGTAACTTTCTTAACCAACTGATTTTTTGTTCGTAACCTGAGTTTTTACCCGGCAATGAACCCTCTTTATAAAGCCAGTGTGCGGCAACCCCAAGCTCTGCATCTTGGTGCATCGCTTGGGTGCGAATTTGAATTTCAACAGTTTTGCCTTCGGGTCCAAATACAACCGTGTGAATAGATTGGTAACCATTCGCTTTTGGTGTAGCAATGTAATCATCAAACTCTTTATTGAGATGACGCCAGTTAGTGTGCACAATACCTAGCGCTGCATAGCAATCTTGTAATTCGTTAACCACTACGCGCATGGCGCGAATATCAAAGAGCTGATCAAACTCATAATTTTTGTTTTGCATCTTTTTATAGATGCTGTAAATGTGTTTCGGTCGACCGTAAACTTCAGCTTCAATGCCTGATTCAGCAAGCTTAGCTTTTACTAATGCCACCATATTGCTCATGTAACTTTCACGAGCAATGCGCTTATCATCGAGTAATTTAGCGATTTCCTTGTATTTTTCTGGATGAAGGTAACGCAGTGAAAGATCTTCAAGCTCCCACTTTAATTGACCAATACCCAAACGGTTCGCCAGTGGTGCAAAGATGTTGTCCGTTTCTTTGGCGGCAATTACCCGCTCTTCTTCAGAGGCGTTTTTTAGTTCGCGCAATAAACACACTTGCTGCGCGAGTTTTATTACCACAGCGCGCACATCTTCCACCATTGCCAATAGCATACGGCGAATATTATCAATTTGCGTACTGCCTTTGCCCTGGAAGCTTAGCGCACCGAGCGCCGCCATTTGTTCAACACCTTTTAAAAGCTCTACAACTGATCGTGAAAAATGTTTGCTTAAGTGTTCTTTATCGAGCTTGCCGTTTAAATAAAGCGGCGTTAGAAATGCGGTTAACAGGGTTTCAGCATCCATATTAAGCTCTGCGAGAATTTCGACAATTTCTTTGCTAGCAGGCAAACTGGTTTCAAATTCGTCGTCTAATTTTTTTTGCTCGCAATATGCTAGGCAATAATCATAAGCACGCTCAAGCTGCTGTTGCTTATCGTCGCTTAAGGCCAACATCTCTAACCAAGCTTGAAAGCTCTCTAGATTAGCAAGTAAGTGCGATTGCCTAATGGATACCATGTTTATTAATTCTCCTTTTCAAACAACGCCATCGTTTCAATATGGGACGTATTAGGAAACATATTCATCAATGAAATTTTACTCACCTTAAAGCCCGCGTTAGTTAAAAGCTTGCTGTCACGTGCCATGGTTACTGGATCACATGCAACGTAAAGTATACGAGAAAAACGCTTTAATTTAAGTTGAGTTAGAATATCAAACGCCCCCATACGCGATGGGTCTAGCAATAGTACCGAATACTCACGATTAAACCAGTCTTGCGACTTAATATTTTCAGTTAAATCTTGGCAATAAAAATCGATATTGTTTAGCTGGTTATGTGCTGCGTTGTGTTTGGCAAGCTCAATTGCCGAAGCGACCCCTTCTACCCCAACAACAGTATTCGATTGTGTTGCAAGTGGTAAGGTAAAATTACCCACACCGCAGAATAAGTCGAGTACATTATCTTGTTTAGTGAGGTTCAGCCACGTAAGTGCCTGTTTAATCATGGCTTGATTAACCTCGGCATTGACTTGAATAAAGTTATCAAAACCAAAAAACAAGGTTAATTGATAATCATCCAACTGGTAGTAAGGTAATTCATCGCCTGTAAAAGTACCTTTTTCACTATTTAGCACCAACTGCCAATCATTTTCATGGCAAATACGCTGGAGCTTTGCAATATCGCTATCTTTTAGCGGCTTAGTGTGGCGCACAATTAAATAGTTACCGCTTTGCACCGAACACAATTGCAAATGTGAAATCGCATCACCCGCCTTCAACTCTGGGAGCAAGTTACGTATTTCGGTAAAAACCGATTGCCAAGGTTTAACGAGCACGTCGCAGCGTTCGATATTAATGATTTTCTTTGATTGCTTTTGTCTGTAGCCAACCAAAAAGTTATCTTTTTGCTTATCGTAAATCACCGCAATACGGCCACTACGACGATAATGAGTCGGGTTGCTTGCTAGCGCATCACACCAAGGTAAATTAATGACCTCGGCGAATTTTTCAAACAATTTAGTTACTGCGGCCTGTTTTTCAATAACTTGCTGAGCAACTTCTAAATGCTGTAATTGGCAACCGCCACATTGATCGTAATGTTGGCAAAATGGCGCAACGCGATACTCACTTGGCGTAATCACTTTTACGGTTTGGTATTTTTCGAACTTACTTTTATTCGCCAATTGTTTAGCTAAAACAGTTTCGCCTGTTATTGCCCCTTCAACAAATGCCACTTTTTTATTGCTACGCGTTACACCTAGCCCTTCATGGTTCATTGAGTCGATGCTTAATGTTTGTTTCTCTGCTGAAAGTTGCTTTTTTTGCGGTTTAAAAAACCTTGCCACTGTGATTACCCTATAAATTGTTTGCCTAATATCGCTTTAGTCTTTAACCTTAACTCAGTGTCATAATAATTTATTATAACAATCGCACCCGATGAGTAAATTTGGCTTAAGAGACTGGATAATACTATTAACTTTAGTACCCACCTTAACGGTAGGTATTATCCTAGGCAGTTATTTTACCTTAACTCGCTATCAAGAACTTAACGATTTTCTCACCGAACAAGGGCAAACTATTTCCACACCGCTGGCAAAAGCCATAGAGCATGCGCTAAACAGCAACAATATTGTTGAATTAAAGTCGGTTATTAGCGATACACACAATCAACACGCTCCACTTATAAAATCAATTGTATTATTCAACGCCGATCATGAACTTATTCTCACCAGTAACTATTACCCAGAGATAGAAGAGTTTAAATTTGAAAACGGCAACGCATTGCCAAAACAGCTTTATATTAAACAATTTGAAAAAAGCATTCTGTTTTCGCTACCAATTTTCGATAAAAACGCGCTTTCACAAGACAGCTTATTAATTTCACAGCATTTACCAGTAAAAGCCTATGTAAACGTAGAAATTAGTAACGACCGCGCAGTGATTGCGCGCCAAAGTGCTTTGCTGTTTAGTATTGTGATTATTGGTTTAGCCGTAGCCATCGCGTTAGTAATTGCGTTTCGTTTTTCTAATCGCTTAAGTGATCCAATCAAAAAGCTGGTGTTTGCGGTTGATCAGCTAAAAAGTGATGAATTAGAAACCGGACTCGATGAACGTATGGCAGGCGAGTTTGAAATTTTAAGACGCGGCCTTAACGATATTTCGGCCAATATGGTTACGCAAAAAGATGAAATGCAGCGCCATATCGACCAAGCCATTAGCGATTACCGCGAAACGCTTGAACAATACGAAACACAAAATATTAAGCTAAATTTTGCCAAACGCGAGGCGCAAAGAGCAAACCAAGTTAAGTCTGATTTCTTAGCTAAAATGAGTCATGAGCTCAGAACACCGCTTAACGGTGTTATTGGCTTTACCCGCCAGTTATCTAAAACACCACTCAATAAGCACCAAAAAGATTACCTCGATACCATTGAATTTTCCGCAAAAAGCCTGCTTACAATTATTAGTGATATTCTAGATTTCTCTAAGCTTGAAGCGGGTGCGATGGAACTTGAGCATATTCATTTTCAATTGCGCGATACCATTAACGAGGCGCTCACCTTATTAGCGCCGAACGCCCACGAAAAGCACATTGAATTATCGCTATATGTTGCTGATGGGATTTCCGATCATGTAATAGGCGACCCTACCCGCTTTAAACAAATTTTAATCAACCTTATTAGTAACGCGATTAAATTTACAGACAATGGCAGTGTTACTATTGACGTAACCGGCCGTATGTTAAGCGACCATAAGCAAGCACTGCTTATTTCTGTCAAAGACACCGGCATTGGCATCGATAGCAATAAACAAGATTCACTGTTTTTGGCGTTTGGTCAGGCCGATTCCAGCATTACCCGTAAGTTTGGTGGTACCGGTCTAGGTTTGATTATTACCAAACACTTAGTTGAAGCAATGGGCGGTAAAATTTCCTTAAATTCAGCGCTAGGCAAAGGCAGTTGCTTTACCTTTAATGCTGAACTTGAAATTCCAAAACACCAATATGCGGTAGATTTACCACTTGGTCCGTTAGAGCAAAAACGCGTGTTATTCTTTGAACCGTTTGAACACAGCTTTGAAGCCGGCAAAGAATTATTAGAAAGCTGGCAGTTAAATGTGACTGCATGTGCAACATTCGGCGAATTGGAAGAAGCGCAAAATCAAGCGTTTAATTTTGATATTGGCCTGCTTGCTGTGAACATTGACCCCAACGACCTACACGCATGCCGCGAACTAATTAAGCGTGCACGGGAAAAATGTGATTACCTATACGTATTAGTTAATACCATATCGCATAGCTATCGCGAGGTGGTGATTAATGCCGGCGCCGATGCGTGTTTGTCAAAGCCAATGAACCATCGCAAGCTGTGCCATACACTTGCCGCCCCATACAGACTTGATCACCCAACGATTAGCACTCCGGCAACAGATAAAGAAACATTGCCATTAAAAGCGCTTGTGGTGGATGATAACGATGCTAACTTGCGCTTAATGTGTGCACTGCTTCGCGACAAAATTGAAAGTTTTGATACCGCACACAATGGGGCGCAAGCGGTTAGCCTTGCAAAAAGCCGTAAGTACGATGTGATACTGCTTGATATTCAAATGCCAATTATGGATGGCGTAACCGCATGCAAACTCATTTTAGAATCGTCTCTTAATGAGCAAACCCCAATTATTGCCGTGACCGCTCACGCTCTTGCCAGTGAAAAAGAATCGCTACTAAGCAATGGCTTTACCAGTTACCTAACCAAACCGATCGATGAAGAAATTTTAATGAAAACCATTGCAGAGTTTGGTTCAAAAGATTATCAACCGAAAGTACAACCTGCCAAATTAATTAGCAGTGAACCTCCGTTTTCGAGCAATATGATTGATTGGCAGTTAGCATTACAACGCGCTGGCGGAAAAGAAGATCTCGCGAACGAAATGCTGAGCATGTTATTGCTTAGTATTCCCGAAACACAAAAGTTAATTAGCGAAGCCTTTGACGATAGTGACAGCAAAGAGCTATTAAGTATTATCCATAAATTTCATGGCGCCTGTTGTTACACTGGTGTGCCCAAAATTAAAAACCTCGCAGAAACCATCGAAACTGCGTTAAAACAAGCACAAGCGCTTAAAGACATCGAACCAGAAATATTTGAACTGCAAGATTGTTTATCGAGCTTAATGCAAGATGCTGGGGCAATTCAGAGTGTAGAGTAAAAGTTTACTGTTAAAGTAGAGTGAAGATTTTGACGGGGACTTGTGAGTTTAATCTCTTCTAAATAATGGAATAAGTGCTGGAATGTCGCTGCTGCTAAAAGCAGCGACAAACACAATTTACATTCTTGCTTCTAGCATTAAGCGTTTCATATCTGAAACGGCTTTTGCTAAGCCATCAATCGCTGCACGCGCAATAATTGCATGGCCAATATTAAGCTCGTAAATTTCTGGAATGGCGGCGATTGGTTTTACATTATGATAATGCAAACCATGACCTGCGTTTACGGTTAAACCTAAATCTGCTGCGTATTTACAACCAGCGGCGATACGCGCGAGTTCTTCATCACGCTCTTTATCGTTTTCAGCGTCTGCATACGCGCCAGTGTGAATTTCAACGAATGGCGCTTTTACTCGAGCACATGCATCAAGTTGCGCTTCAATTGCATCAACAAACAGCGATACTTTAATACCGGCTGCGCTGAGTTTTGCTACTGCATCGACAATTTTTGCTTCGTTGCCAACTACATCTAGGCCGCCTTCGGTGGTAAGCTCTTCACGTTTTTCTGGCACTAAACATACGTATTCTGGATTTACCTCAAGCGCTATACCTATCATTTCATCGGTAACGGCCATTTCTAAATTCATACGTGTTTGAATGGTTTTTGCCATTACATATACATCACGGTCTTGAATATGACGGCGGTCTTCACGTAAGTGGATAGTAATACCATCTGCACCAGCGTGCTCTGCAACGGTTGCTGCATGTGCTGGGTCTGGAAATTGCGTGCCACGGGCTTGTCTTAACGTTGCGATATGGTCAACATTGACCCCTAATAAAATATCTTTCATAAATTAAGATCCAAATAATTCTCGGCTTTTCAGTTTTTTATACCCTAAAAGCGGATTAAGTAAATAGCGTGCCAGTTGTTTTGCTAATGTGCGCGTTAGCTTATCAGAAAAGTCTAAGCATGCAATTTGTTGTATTTGCTTTCCACTTAAACCTCGGCGACTACCTTTTAACGACAACCAACCTAGTTCATTTTGATACTGGTAATACGTATCATCTTTCAATTCAGAGCCGTGAGCGTCAAAAGAAAAATCTAACCCTACACCTAACGCTTCTAATAATTGAAACTCAAACGAACGCAAAATGGGTTCGTAGTCTTCATCATTCGCTAACTGCGTTATATGCTGATGATACAGTTCATATATTTCATCAAGTGGTTCATTGATAGGTGTTAAGCGCGCGGTCAATTCGTTGAGGTAAAAACCACAGTACAAAGCTTTATTTTTGAGTGCGACAAGGCTCTCGAGCTCGTATTGGTTTAAGTATTTGATATCGCCTTTGCCAGCATATTGTACGCTAAGGCGACTAAATGGTTGCAGATTGGCTTTTTGTTTGATGCTATTGCGGCCCTTCACACGAGCCAACAAGCGGATATGACCAACACCTTGTACCAACAGGTCCAACATTAACTGCGAGTCGCTAAATGGACGTGAATGCAGTAAATAAGCTGGCACAAAGTGTTGCATTGATTAGACCTTAGTCTTCACCATAGCCTAAGCTGCGAAGTGCGCGTTCATCATCAGCCCAACCTGATTTCACTTTTACCCAAAGTTCTAAGAACACTTTATTATCAAGCATATCTTCAAGATCTTTACGTGCTTCGCGGCCGATTACTTTAAGCTTTTCGCCTTTATTACCAATCACCATGCGTTTTTGTGTTTGGCGCTCAACCAAAATTAAGCCATTAATTTGCCAAACGCCGTTATCCATCCATTTAAACTGTTCAATTTCAACAGTCACGGAATACGGTAGCTCGTCCCCCATAAAGCGCATTAATTTTTCGCGAATCACTTCTGCCGCTAAAAAGCGCATTGAGCGATCGGTTACGTAATCTTCAGGGAAGTAAAATTCACATTGAGGCAAAGTGTTATGAACGTGCTGTTTGATTTGCTCAACGCGTTTGCCATGCTTTGCTGAAATTGGGATCATATCAAGGAAATTACCTTTCGTTGCTAACCACTGCAAATGTGGTAGTAACTCTTCTTTTTCCTTAACGTTATCTTCTTTGTTGATTGCAAGAATCACAGGCACGCCACTGCCCATTACCTTAGTAAGTACCATCTCATCGTCATCTGTCCAACGGGTACCTTCAACCACAAAGATAATCAGTTCCACGTCACCAATTGAGCTGGATGCAGCGCGGTTCATTAAACGGTTAATTGCGCGTTTTTCTTCGCTGTGAAGACCTGGAGTATCAACATACACGGCTTGGTATTTGCCTTCAGTATGAATACCCATAATGCGGTGACGCGTAGTTTGCGGCTTACGTGAAGTAATACTCACTTTTTGCTCAACCAAACGGTTTAACAGCGTTGATTTACCCACATTTGGGCGGCCCACAATGGCAATCATGCCACAGTGAGTATCAATTGGCGCATCTAACAGGTCTTTATCAAGCGTCATCTTTAATCATCTTCAATGCAAGCTCAGCTGCTTTTTGTTCTGCTTTACGACGCGAACTTCCTTTAGCTACTACTTGAGGTTTATTCTCAATTAAGCACTCAACCGTAAATACTTGATTGTGCGCTTGGCCTTTAGTATCAATTACATTATAGCTAGGCAGAGGGATCTTGCGGGCTTGCAGATACTCTTGTAGCAAGGTTTTTGGGTCTTTTTGATTGTGCCCTGGGGTAATTGCTTGTAAACGCGTTTGATACCAGTTAAGTACTAATTCACGACATGTTTCAATGTCTGAATCTAAAAATACAGCACCTATAATTGCTTCAACGGCATCAGCAAGCGTTGATTCACGGCGATAACCACCGCTTTTCAGCTCACCCGGACCAAGGCGAAGAAAATCGCCAAGTTCAAATTCCACACCAAATTCCGCCAATGTTTGACCGCGTACTAGCGTAGAGCGCATACGGCTTAAATCGCCTTCACGGGCTTTTGGAAATTGATGATACAAAGCATCAGCTATAACGAAGCTCAAAATCGAGTCACCTAAAAACTCAAGGCGCTCATTGTGAGCACCTCGGTAACTTCTATGGGTCATTGCTTGCTCTAGCAAGCGAACGTCGTTAAAGCTGTAACCTATCTTCTTAAATAATAAGTTTACGTCTTTAGTCATTATTAACTTGTTAAAAGATTATTGAATTTTGCCAAGGCGTTCAAAGCGCACACCAGTTGGCACCCAAGACGGTAATAAACTGTCTTCGTCTTCTGAAAAAGTAAAGCTCATCCAAATAAATACTGCTTTACCTACTAAATTTTCTTTTGGTACAAAACCCCAAACACGGCTATCTTGGCTGTTATCGCGGTTATCACCCATTGCAAAATAATGGCCTTCTGGTACGCGCCATTCATCTTGCGCCGTACCCGCTTGCTGATAATAGCGACCTGATAATTCAGGCATTGCTGGGTTAATTAAAATATCGTGTGTTAAACCTGAAAGCTGTTCTGTTGCGCGAATTTGTGGCACACCAGCGAGCATAAACTCACCTTGATTCACCAGTTCACGTTCCATTTTATTAAACTGACCACAAGTTAAGCCTTGGCTATCACTTTGCCCTGCATCACATTTAGGTTTAATGTAAATTTCTTTATTGCGATAAATAATAGTATCGCCCGGTAAACCCACGACACGTTTAATAAAATCAATTTTATCGTCTTCTGGGTATTTAAATACAAACGGGTCACCACGCTCTGGCGTGCCAACATCCATTAGTTGCGAGCGCCAAACTGGGTCTTTTACACCATAAGAGTATTTTTCCACTAGAATGAAATCACCTTTTAATAAGGTTGGCATCATTGAGCCCGATGGAATTTGAAACGGTTCATACAAAAACGAACGGAAAATTGTAATGGCGGCAACCATAGGAAAAATCGACTGCGCTGTTTCAGCAATTGAATGCTGCGGTGCAATCTGCTCGATCACATCTTCGGTTAACGGCACACCACTTGCGCCTTGCGCCACGGCAATACGCTCTTTACGCTTAGGTGCGTAAACTAAGTGATCGATTAACCAAATTAGGCCCGAACCTAAGGTCAACAATACTAAAAATATTGAAAAATAACCCGCCATGTCATTAACTCCTTACTTGCCCACTTTCAAAATGGCTAGGAAGGCGTCTTGAGGTACTTCAACATTACCGAGTTGTTTCATACGCTTTTTACCTTCTTTTTGTTTTTGTAATAGCTTTTTCTTACGTGATACGTCACCACCGTAACACTTCGCGATTACGTTTTTACGAAGTTGTTTTACAGTAGTACGTGCAATTACGTGCCCGCCAATGGTTGCTTGAATCGCAATATCGAACATCTGACGCGGAATAAGCTCTTTTAATGCTTCTGCTAATTGACGACCACGTGATTGAGATGCATCACGGTGACAAATAATTGCCAGTGCATCAACACGGTCACCATTGATAAGAATATCAACGCGAACCATATCGGCTGGTTGGAAATGCTTAAAGTTATAATCAAGAGATGCGAAACCACGGCTGGTTGACTTCAATTTATCAAAGAAGTCCATTACTACTTCACCCATTGGCATTTCGTAAGTAATCGCTACTTGGTTGCCGTGATAAGCCATTTTTGTTTGCATACCGCGTTTTTCAACGCACAGGGTAATTACGTTACCAAGGTACTCTTGCGGCACAAGAATATTTGCTTCAACGATTGGCTCGCGAATTTCTTCAATATTACCAACTGGCGGTAAATCAGACGGGTTATCGATGTGAATAACGTTACCGCCCTTTTCAACAATCTCATACACTACCGTTGGTGCAGTAGTAATAAGGTCCATGTCATATTCGCGCTCTAAACGCTCTTGGATAATTTCCATGTGTAGCATACCCAAGAAGCCACAACGGAAACCAAAACCAAGTGCTGTTGAGTTTTCAGGCTCATAGAATAACGACGCATCGTTTAAGCTTAGTTTTGATAGCGCATCACGGAAGCTTTCATATTCGTCTGATGAAATTGGGTACATACCCGCATACACTTGCGGTTTTACCTTTTGGAAACCCGGTAATGGAGCATCAGCTGGCTGACGTTGCAAGGTGATGGTATCACCTACTGGTGCACCGTGAATATCTTTAATACCCGCGATAACAAAACCTACTTCACCCGTTCTTAACGTGCCCGTTTCAGTTTGTTTTGGCGTGAAGATACCTACTTTGTCGGCGATGTGAACTTGACCATTTGACATGATCTGGATTTTATCGCCTTTTTTCAGCTCGCCGTGTTTAATACGCACAAGTGATACTACGCCTTGGTATGGGTCAAACCATGAATCGATAATCAGCGCTTGTAATGGCTTTTCTGGATCACCTTCTGGTGGTGGAATATTTTTAACAATGTCTTCAAGTACCGCGTCGATACCTAGACCTGTTTTTGCACTACATTGGGTTGCACCCGTTGCATCGATACCTACGATATCTTCAATTTCTTCCGACACGCGGTCAGGATCAGCTTGCGGTAGGTCGATTTTATTTAGAATTGCGAGTACTTCTAGATCCATTTCAATTGCGGTGTAACAGTTAGCAACTGTTTGTGCTTCTACACCTTGACCAGCATCAACTACTAATAATGCACCTTCACACGCTGCTAATGAACGCGAAACTTCATAGGTAAAGTCAACGTGTCCGGGTGTGTCGATAAAGTTTAGTTGGTATGTTTCGCCATCGTTAGCAGTGTAGTTTAGCGTAACACTTTGCGCTTTAATGGTAATACCACGCTCACGCTCAAGGTCCATTGAATCCAGTACCTGCTGTTGCATTTCGCGATCAGATAAACCACCACAGACTTGGATTAAACGATCCGATAAAGTCGATTTACCGTGATCAATGTGGGCAATAATAGAAAAGTTACGAATGTGCTTCATATGTTGGATTCAATACTTCTAAATAAATAGGGTTCAAAATCAAAACGCCGATTTTACCCTTAATTTGGGCTAATCACCATTAATTTGCGTGATTGGTAAGCTGATTGGGTGAATTTTTTTTATTTTAATGCGATTTTTAAGGCCCGTTTGCTTCGCTTTTGCTAGCAAAAACCCCGTATAACCGCCTAGCATTGCAGATAAAATTTGCCACCCTTCACTAACAACAAAAACATGTGCCGCAACTATGGTAAACACTAAAGCAAGCAGCAAAGGCACGATGTACGTCCACAACGACATTTTAATGACATGAGAATCATCTAAGGTTAAATCGACTTTTTGCCCGACTTCAAGGGCAGCATCACTTACAATCGTAAGTTCTGAACGTTTATTAGCAAATAGTTTAGCAAAGGTAAGCGAGCCGCATTTACCATCACAACCACTGCATGCTTGGGGTTTAGGTAATGCAAAAGTGACCAAAGTATTATCTACTTTGGCCACCGTAAACGTTTTTTCAATCATTAGTTAGCGCGTTGAACTGATTCTGCTACTAGTTTAGCAGTCATTGGCGGCAATTGACCAATCACAGAGACTTCATAGCCTGGTGCTTGATGAATAAATACCGTTGTAGCACCTGCCGAAAGCGCTTTGCTACGACTATTACTAGCAAGCGGTCTTTGAATAAAGACCGACACTTCAATTAACCCGTCACTGTAAAGATAGTAATCGGCAAGCTCACCGTTTAAGTTTAACGTTTGACGCTCTGATTTTACCAGTGCGAAACCTGCAGGCATCGCATCAACTTGCCATGTTTCAATACTTTGCTCTTCTTTAACAGCGGTTACTGGCGCAGGTAGATTTTGCTGACTCATTTCGATAAGTTCAACACTCGGTTGTTCACTAAAACTAACGTTAGTCATTTGCAGCTGTTCAACAATTTCGCCAGCGGCCGACACATAGGCAGTTTTTAGTGGCAGTTTTGAGTGTTCATCAAGCCACAACCAGTAGTTGAATTTTGCTTGGTCTTTAGATTCGATGCGCACCAATTGTGCTACACGACCTGATATCCGTGACTTGCCACCAATTGCAAAGTGATAATTCGGTTCCAGCTCACTGATATCGTTAAAAATAATACTTGGGATCGGGCCAGCTAAAGACGAGCTGTTTAAAGAATAAGGTGGGTTTTGTGGCTCAAAGTAGGTAACTACATTGCCAACACGCAACATTTCAACACCCGCACCGTCGAGTAGACTTAAGTGCTCGAGTTCAGTGCCTTTGTAATTTGCATGTCGCCACGCGTAAGGTTCTATATTATTTCGCCCTTTTACAACTACAAACGAGGCGGTAAAGTTACTGTTTTTGACCGTATTGGCCATTTCTAATAAAAGCTGTTTCGCTTCATTAGGTTCAGAAGCAAAGCTTGGCAACGCAACTACAAGCCAAGCTAAGACAACGAATATTCGCATCTACTGATTGTTCTCCAACTCGTCTTCTTTCGCTTTTTCAGCTTGAGCAATACGCGATTGTCTTTGGTGCTCTAATAACAGCGCACCTAGACGTTTTTCTTCAAGCTCGCGCAGTCCTTTTTGAGCGGTTTCAAGCGCAGGTTCAGTTGAATAACTTACTGGCGTTGCAGTACCACCAAAAGGCATGGTTTCTAAATTTTGCAGTTGTGGCTCAGGGCTAATGATATCTGCATCCTGGGGAACAGATTGCACGCCAATTACCGCAACAGCAGCAACACTTGCTGCAATTGCCATTTGGGCAAACGGTTTTTTCCAATTTGAGATTGCGACTGTGCTTTGTTGATTTACCGCAGCAACTTGCTCAGTAACGCTTGGCGCTTCTGGCACTTGGCTGTAGGTTTCTTCTTGTTCTAATGCCAGTGCAACTTGATCTGCGATATCGATTTGGATAAGTTCTTTGCCTTCGCCACGCATTACATCACCAATCAGTGAATAACGCGATGCAGCGTGCTCTAACTCATCCCCCAAATGTCGGCTTTCGAGGCTGTGTTCGTTATCAAACAATGCCGATATTTGTTCTTTTCGTTTCTCATTCAAATTAGTCATAAAGTGACCTATGCATTATTTAAAATTGGATTAAGTCGATTATCGATTGCCTCGCGAGCACGGAATATCCGCGATCTCACTGTCCCGACAGGACAGTCCATTATCATGGCAATGTCTTCGTAACTTAACCCCTCTAATTCGCGTAATGTAATTGCCGTTTTAAGATCATCCGGTAAGCCGTCAATGGTCCTAAAAATTACCTGCTTTATTTCATCGCTTAGCAACAAGTTTTCTGGTGTTGAATTACTTCTCAGTGCATCAGCGCCATCATAAAATTCTGCATCATCCGCATCAACATCGTTGGCTGGCGGACGGCGACCTTGTGAAACTAAATGATTCTTAGCACAGTTAACAGCTATACGATAAAGCCAAGTGTAAAAAGCACTGTCACCGCGAAAACCCGGTAACGCTCTGTATGCTTTAATAAACGCTTCTTGTGCAATATCAGCAACATCTCCATGGTTAGAGACGTAACGTCCAATTAAGTTCGCAACTTTGTTCTGATATTTTTTAACTAACACATTGAATGCGTTTTTATCACCCTGCTGAACTTTTCTTACTAGCGCTAAATCCAAATCCTGCTCGCTCATTCGAGCCGGTACTCCTCTTAATTTATAATCTTTCTCTAGTTCCCAAGAGTAATGTCACAATATAGGACTCAAGGAGTTTGAAAAAGTTCGAAACATTTTATAAAAATTTTAAATCAATTTATCTTTGTTAATCTTAAACATAGATAAATAGACTGTAACAAGGTCACTTTAACACTTTTCCTTAAGCAAAATTAGCATAAAATCACGTTATCGCTATTTCTTCGCTGTTTTTCACATTCTTATACTACCTTACAAATAGGCTGTGCGACTTTTGTCTTTTTATCATTGTCATAATTGATGTTATTATATGCCAAATAAATTACCTGCATTGTAAAGTGATACCTGTATGACAAATACACCACAGTTAACAACCGATGTTGTCATCGTAGGAAGTGGTGCTGCTGGACTAACCTTAGCGCTTACCTTAGCAAATCACTGTCACGTCACCGTATTAAGTAAAGGGCCATTAACTGAAGGCTCAACCATGTATGCCCAAGGTGGCATCGCCGCAGTTTTTGATAAAGAAGACAGTGTTGAATCGCACGTTGAAGACACCCTCGCAGCGGGCGGTGGACTATGTGATCGCGACGCCGTTCATTACACTGCAAGCAACGCTAAAACATGCATGAAGTGGCTAATAGAACAAGGCGTACCATTTGATATGGATAAAAACGCCCTTGGCAAAGAACGCTACCATTTAACCCGCGAAGGCGGTCATAGTCACCGTCGTATTCTGCATGCAGCTGATGCAACCGGTAAAGCAGTACAAACCACGCTTATCGACCGCGTAAAAGAGCACGAAAACATTTTATTGCTTGAACGCTATAATGCAATTGACCTAATCACCGATGAAAAACTGAATAACACAGGCAAACGCTGCCACGGTTTATATGTTTGGAATCGCATTACCGAACAAGTTGAAATTATTAGTGCTCGCTTTATCGCACTTGCCACAGGTGGCGCCAGCAAAGTCTATCTATATACATCAAACCCTGATGTTTCTAGTGGTGACGGCATTGCAATGGCGTGGCGTGCAGGCTGCCGTGTCGCCAATATGGAATTTAACCAATTTCACCCAACCAGTTTGTATCACCCTGAATTACAAAACTTTTTAATTACTGAAGCTATGCGTGGCGAAGGGGCGTACTTAAAACGCCCTGATGGTTCACGCTTTATGCCTGATTTTGATGAGCGCGCCGAACTTGCGCCTCGCGATGTAGTTGCGCGCGCCATCGATTATGAAATGAAGCGCCTTGGCGCTAACTGCGTATATCTCGATATCAGCCATAAAGATAAAAACTTTATTATCGACCACTTCCCCACTATTTACGCAAAATGCTTAAGTGTTGGCCTCGATATTACCAAAGAAGCAATTCCTGTGGTTCCAGCAGCCCATTATACCTGTGGCGGCGTAATGACCGACTTTAATGGCAAAACCGACTTAGATAATCTTTATGCCATTGGCGAAGTCGCTTATACGGGCCTGCACGGCGCTAACCGCATGGCGAGTAATTCACTGCTTGAGTGCATCGTATTTGCGCAAGCTGCCGCCAAAGATATTATGGCAAAGCTTAATTCAGAACATAGTGCACCAAGCATTCCAAACTGGGATGAAAGTCGTGTGACAAATTCTGATGAAGAAATTGTGATTACTCACAACTGGCACGAACTGCGTTTATTTATGTGGGATTACGTTGGTATTGTTCGCACCACCAAGCGCCTAGAACGAGCGCTTCGTCGCATAGAGTTACTGCAACAAGAAATTGATGAGTACTACACTAATTTTAGAGTGAGTAATAATTTATTGGAGCTGCGTAACCTAGTTCAAGTGTCTGAGCTCATTATTCGCAGTGCGCTTGAACGAAAAGAAAGCCGCGGTCTGCACTATACCCTTGATTACCCAAATCAAACGGAAAACCCAACGCCTACCGTGCTACACAAAAACGCATCAACTTAAACATCTCGATAAACGGCTCTCAATAGCCGTTTTTTATCTTTTGTAGATAACTTATTTAGCAAAATCAGTTTATTAAACTTACTTTTTTGCCGTTTAAAGCGAATTAATACAAACCATGCAGTTACGATACTAAACGGACGTATTTCACCAATTTTATTGCCGTCGTGCTGACACAATACACGCTCATCTTCGAGCAACAAATAACAGTCACTTACTAACGCTCTTTTTAGCTTAAAAAAGCAGATAATACTAACCAGCACAAGAAATACTAAAACAAGTAGAGCGGAGAGAATATCTTCAGCGGGGAGTAAAGCAAAGAAAAAAATAGGCAAGTTAATGCCGAGATAAACACTCGGCACAATGTTAGATTTTGCGACGTATAACCTATACGCGGACACGATTTAAAATCGTTTTAACCATGTAATCTAGCTCAGCGTCTTCACATTTTTCATGCCCCATAAACCAAGCAAATAAATCAGGGTCATCGGCTGCTAGTAAACGTTGAAAAATTGCTTTGTCATTATCTGTTAATGCGTCGTAAGCTTCATCAACAAATGGTCTTAGCAACACATCAAGTTCCAACATACCGCGTCGACACGCCCAACGTAATTTAGCCTTGCTATCTAAATTGCTCATTTTATACCTCGTTAATTCACGCATCTTAATAGTAGCAAAAGCTAAGCATGCAATCATCAGGAATCTAAGTTAAAATCAAGGCATTAATTTTCAGTGGTAGGGTATTATGATAGTCGCTTCTCGCATTTCAGAAAAAATCATTCAAATTAGCGGACAAGACCGCAAGTCTTACCTGCACGGACAAGTTACACAAGATCTTAATTTATTAAACGACACGACCTTTTTATGGTCAGGGCATTGCAATGCAAAAGGTAAACTTTGGTCAGTACATAAGCTAATTGCGGCAAACGACGCTTACTTGATGTTAGCAAGTGACATTGAAGCAGAGCAAAGCTTTACCGAGCTAAAAAAATACGGTGTTTTTTCAAAAGTAGAATTTGCCGTAAGCGAGCAGCTAATTAGCCTTGGTGTAACAGCGCAAACCACTAGTGAAATTGAGTCTGCATTGGCGATTTCATTTACCAGCCACAATTTAGTGCAATTTGAATTAGGTTATGCGCTAAAGCTAGCCGAAGGCTTAGTGCAACTTGTTATTGAAACAGAAAAACTGGCTGAACTTGAAGGCAAAATTACACTTACAAATAATGAAAATGCATGGCTTGCAGCTAATATTAAAGCCGGATTGCCGCGCCTAAATGCTGAAACACTCGATGAGTTTGTTCCGCAGATGGTCAATCTACAAGCGATTGGTGGAATTAGTTTTAATAAAGGCTGTTATACAGGCCAAGAAACGGTCGCGCGCATGAAATACCTAGGCAAAAACAAGCGTGCAATGTACAGCTTATTTGCCGCCGAACAAAACATTGAAACAGCAAGCGACGTTGAAGTTCAGCTTGGTGAAAACTGGCGTAGAGCCGGTAAAATAATTAACACAGCGGTTACCGATGAAGGCACATATATTCAAGCGGTACTGCCAAACGACACATCTGAGCAAGCTCAGTTGCGCGTTAAAGATCTTGAAGAGTCACGCCTTAGCGTGAGTGCTCTTCCTTACACACTTGAAGATTAGGTTTAATATGAAAATTGCACAGCAAAAAGTAGTAAAGCTTCATTACTCAGTAATGGACAAAGACAACAATGCCATCGACAGCTCATTTGATAACGAGCCACTAGAATTCATCATTGGTTCGGGTTTTTTAATTCCAGGTCTTGAAAATGCGCTTATTGATAAACAAGCTGGCGATACCTTTACTGTAGAAGTTGCAGCAAAAGATGGCTATGGCGAGCGTCACGACGGTTTGATGCAAGCAGTACCTAAGTCAATGTTTGACGGTATGGATATTGAAGTAGGCATGCAATTTCGCGCAACGACCGATGACGGTGAGCAAACTGTTGTAATTATCGATATTCAAGAAGACGATGTGATTGTTGATGGCAACCACCCGCTTTCTGGTATTGATTTAACATTTGATGTTGAAGTACTTGAAGTACGTGACGCGACAGAAGAAGAATTGGCACATGGCCATGTTCATGGTGAAGGAGGCTGTGGTTCACACCACGATCACAAACATGATGAAAATGGCGGCTGTTGTTAATTTACAGCTCTGACAATAAAAAATAGCGCTTTAGGGCGCTATTTTTTTTGCTTATCTAATGCGGCGATTAAGCCAGCTTGATCGTTTGTACCAAGCCTAATTTTTGTTTCATCCTGCAGCACTAATTCAACCGCCTTAAAACCGTGGGCTGAATACACAAACCCATCATGGCTAATGCGTAAACCAATGCCATGTCGCCATGAATTCTCCACAGCCTGATACGAAACAACCTCTGACAAAGGTAAAGTTTGACCAAACCAGCCAAAAGCAAAACCCCATTTTATTGTGTTATCTTTTACGGTGACTGTCATGCCATGAAATAAAAATGCCACCAGCACCACAAAACCTGAAAAAATCAGCAAACCTGTAATCGGGCCAATTAAGTAAACCGCTAATAAGGTAAATGAAAAAATCCACGAAAGCAGCAGTAAAATAGCCCAGGCGATTTGTTTATGAGAATAGGTCATTAATATTCCAAGTTAGTTGAAGCTAAAAACAAAAGTTGCACTGGTTTCAGCGTCGTAATTGCGTTTGCCTTCTTCAGGCATGGTGTTGTAACGATATAAATAAGAAAATTTAAGACTAAGTGCACCGCTAATTTGGCTCACCAATGACGTCTCAGATTTGATGCGGGAGTTTAACCCACTTAACGAATGCTCCGCACTAATATCCTGATTAAAGCGCGTGCGTTTACTTACGATTCGCTCCCACTGCAAAGCTAATCGCAGCAAGTAACCTAAATCCGATTCATCGGTTTCACTGACCTGATAATTAACCCCAGGACCAACATCTAAATCAATGCTGTCTTTACGATTTTCTAAAAAGCGCCAACCGTAACCAGCAACAAAGCTCGCTTGCTTTTCGATACCACTAAATCTATCAAATTCATAATCACCGTATAAAAACAGTGAGTTATTTTTGTCTTCAAGTAAGTAGTTACTTTGCAATGAAGTAAAATAACGCGTGGCAGACAGCTCATCGCCTTCGTCATTATCGTTATCTTTTTTTACCAAGGAATCAAACTTCAATTGGTTGCGCCAATTATTGAGATCTTGCATGATGTTAGTTTTGAGTTTTGCACTAGCAGTATTAGTGTTACCAGTCGTTACAATAAAGCCCAGCTCTAAGTCACCAAATAACAGTCGCCCTTTATTTTGCTCATACCTTTCGTCACTTGGGGTTTCGCCATAAATGGCAAAGTCTTCAAACGGATCCGGATCCGCAGCGAGTAATTTAGAACAAAAAAGAACACAATAAAAAAACACAATCCAACGCATTTAATACTACTCTAACTCTCAATCCACCTAAGCTAAAAAACCAGTTTTATAAAAAGAACTACTTCCACAATACGTGAACAAAGGGCGCTGCTTTATCACGGCTAATTAAAATGCGCGCAAATAACACATCTTGGTTTTCAAACTCTAATCCCACCAGCACTTGAATATACAGCTCTGGTTCAATTTCAAATTCGGTAAATTCTTGCCAAGACTCATCCGGCTCACTTTCTTCAATAAAGCCTAAATCTTCACGATATTGATTAAACTCAACAATATCTTGTTCAGACAAGTTGTCTGGCGCCAATTCAAGAAACACTTCATACGCGTGATTAGTCGCTTCTTCAATTGTCCACAGGTGCTCTTGGTTGCTCATAACTCGACTCTTCGCATTTTTTGATAATTATATCAAAACAAAAAAGGCAAAGAAGTGCTTCTTTGCCTTATATTTTGTGATTTTAACGCAGGTGACCGACTGTTAGCCTAAAATCCAGCTAATAGCAGGCCTTCCTGTGCAACTGTTACTCATGTGCCAGCTTTGCTTTCACCTTTTCACGCATACTTTGAATTAACGCATAGAATATTGGAATTAACAAAGTACCAAAAATAGTCGCAGCCAACATACCAGCCAGTACGGTTAAACCTAAACTAACACGGCTACCCGCACCTGCACCGGTTGCAAATACTAGTGGTAAAACCCCAAGTACAAACGACAGTGCCGTCATCAATACTGCTCTAAAACGCAACCTTGCAGCATTCAGTGCCGATTCAAAAATACTGTGTCCCGCTGCGCGTTGTTCCATCGCAAATTCGACAATTAGAATGGCGGTCTTAGTGGATAAACCAATCAAGAGTATTAAGCCCACCTGCGCATAAATATTGTTTGCCATTCCAACCGTATAAAGCGCACTCATCGCACCAAATATCGCTAACGGCACGGCTGCAATTACCGCAAACGGAATGGTCCAGCTTTCGTACTGTGCAACCAAGAATAAGTAAACAAAGATAATCGCTAAACCAAATAGTAATGGCGCTAAGTTACCAGCTTGAATTTCTTGTTTCGTTTGCCCTGCCCAATCATAAACGTAGCCTGTTGGTAATTGCGCAGATAATTCTTGCATCACCTTAATTGCTTCACCACTTGAGTAACCCGGCGCAGGTTGACCTGTGATGCTTGCACTGCGATATAGGTTGAAGTGATTTACGCTAGTCGGGCCCAAAATTGGTTCAAGACTCGCAAGTGTCGTTAGCGGTACCATTTCACCACTGCTAGCACGTACATAGTAGTTATTTAAGTCAGACGGATCTTTACGAAACTCAGTTTCGGCTTGAATAACAACCTGATAAGTACGACCAAATTGGTTAAAGTCATTAATGTACAACGAACCAAGTTGCGCTTGTAAAGTCACAAACACATCGCTTAACGCCACACCTTGCGCTTTGGCTTTATCACGGTCAATTTCTAAGAAATACTGCGGCACATTAGCGCGGAAAGTACTAAATACGCTAGTTAATTCAGGACGCTGGTTAGCCTCGTAAATTAAGCCGTTCATCACCTGCGCTAAATCAGCAGGCGCTCGCCCTTCGCTATCTAGCAATCTAAATTCAAAACCTGAACTCGTACCTAAACCTGGAATTGGCGGTGGATTAAAGACAAAAATTTGCGCATCTGGCATTGCAAACATCTGTCCCATTAATCGTGGGATCACTTGCTGTAAGCCAAGTTCTGGCGCAGTTCGATCTTCCCAGTCTTTCAGCACAATTACGCCAAGGCCATTATTTGAACCAGGGCCACCAAGCAATGAAATACCCGATACGGTAATAATATCGGTTACTGCAGGGTCAGCTAAGATGGTTTCGCTTACTTTCGCCATTACCTCCGCAGTACGGCCGCTAGCTGCTGCATCTGGTAATTGCACATCAACAAACAAAAAGCCTTGATCTTCCGCAGGTACAAACGCGGTAGGAACCGCTTTGGTTAACCAACCTGTTGCAGCGAATAACAATACTGTTACTAAACCTACACGCGCTGAGCGTTTTAACAACCAACCGACCATCGATGAATATTTAGAAGTAGAAGAAATGATGCCTTTTTCTACAGGTGCTAACCATTTAATTGGTTTCATTGCTTTTTCACTTAGTAACAAAGTACACAGTGCTGGGCTTAACGTTAATGCGTTAATCGATGAAATAAGTACAGCAAATGAAATTGTTACTGAAAACTGCTTATAAAGCTCACCGGTGATACCTGGCATAAATCCAACTGGCACAAACACCGCAAGCAGTACTAGAGTTGTCGCGATAATTGGCCCTGAAACCTGCTCCATGGCTTTACTTACCGCTTCTTTAATTGGCAGCTTTTCTTCTTTTAAAATACGTTCAACGTTTTCAATAACAACAATGGCGTCATCTACCACAATACCGATAGCCAGTACCAAGCCAAACAAGGTAATGGTATTGATTGAATAACCCATCAACATCATAAAGGCGAACGTACCAACCAACGACACAGGAATTGCTACTGACGGAATTAACGTTGCACGCCAATTTTGGAGGAATAAAAATACCACTAAAATTACCAGCGCAACTGCTTGATAAAGCGTTACCACTACTTCTTCTATCGAGCGGTTAATAAATTCAGTTGTATCGTAAGGCATGCTGTAGTGAAGGCCATCAGGAAAACGCTCAGAGAGAATTTCCATTTGTTTTTTCACATTCGCAGCCACTTCAGTCGCGTTAGCATCTGGCAGCTGATAAATAACTAAAAACGCAGTATCTTCACCATTTAATTTGGCAGTAAACGCGTAATCTTTAGAACCCAATTCAATGCGACCAATATCCGACAAACGAATAAAATCACCATCGTTTGTAGCTCTAATAATGGTATCGCCAAATTCATCTGGGGTTTTTAGGCGACCGCGTGCCTGAATGGAATATTCAAACTGCTGATTTTTCGGAGCGGGACTGGCGCCTAACTTACCCGCAGCAACGATTAAGTTTTGCTCTCGTAATGCATTTTGCACATCCGCCACAGTGACACCAAGCGACGACATTTTGTTTGGATTTAACCAAATACGCATTGAATAGGTTTTTTCACCCATTACTTCAGCGTTTGCCACACCCGGAATACGCCCTAGAGGCTCTGTTAAATAGTTTGTGGCATAGTTACTTAGGAAGATTTCATCAAGATTTTCTTGCGTGCTGTAAAGCGTCACACCCAATAACATATTACTGGATTGTTTGCGCACAACAACGCCTTGACGTTTTACTTCTTCAGGTAAGCCAGCTTCGGCAAGTGCAACGCGGTTTTGCACATTCACTTGCGCCATATCATCGTCAGTACCAACTTTAAAGTAAACGGTAATGCTAGCAGTACCGTTATTAGCGGCCGTGGATTCGATATACAGCATATCTTCCACCCCATTGATTTGCTCTTCAATGGGCCGGATCACCGACTCCTCAACAACCTGAGCACTCGCCCCTGGGTATACAGCAGTCACCTGTATTTGTGGTGGCGTAATTTGAGGGTACATATTCACTGGCAACAAATACAACGAAATTAAGCCAGCTAAGGTAATTACAATTGAAATAACCAGCGCAAATTTGGGCCGATTAATAAACGTTTTACTAATCATTTACGCCCCCTATTCTGCGCTGTTTGTGATAACACCGGTTACCGTATCAACATTTTTTTCAACTGGGTTTACTTCAACACCTGGGCGCACTTTTTGCAGCCCTTCAATAATAATGCGCTCACCCGCTTCAATGCCCGAGTTAACGACCCACATAGCATTAATGCGACGACCTAAATCTACATGTCGCGTGCTCACTTTGTTGTTGTCATCAACCACTAATAAGAACTTACCTTGCTGATTTTCTTGTACCGCAGCTTGTGGCACTAACGCCATTGACGATTTATTTTTGCTCTCAGCAATCAGCTTTACAAATAACCCAGGTAATACAATACCATCTGGATTTGGGAAAGAGGCTCTTAGCTCAACCGTGCCGGTGTTGCGGTCTATTTTTGTGTCGGCAAAATCTAGCACACCAGCCTCGGCATATTCGCTGTTATTCGGTAAACGAATTTTTAAATCGAGAGGTACTTGATCAGGACTTTCGATATTTCGGTGTTCTTGTAAGTAGGTAGTATAAAGTGCCTCTTCAACCGAAAAATTAACATAGATAGGGTCCGTTGAGGTGATGTTTGCTAGCACGCCACTTTGCGGGCTTACAATATTACCTACATCAATATTTACGCGACCGATTTTCCCATCAAACGGCGCTACTATTTCAGTGTAACTTAAATCCAATTTAGCTTTTTTAAGTGCCGCTTCGCCCGCTTTTACCGCTGCTTGCGTCTGCGCAGCATTGGTAATTAGCTTGTCTAAATCAGATTGTGAAATAAAGCCTTTATCAGCGACTTCTCTACCACGTTTTAAATCGCGGGCAGCACCTGCTGCACCAGCTATTTTTGATTTTAGGTCCGCATCAGATTGCGCTAAAAACGCCTCGTATTCGCTAGGATCAATTTTTAGCAGTAAATCGCCTTTTTTAACTTCAGAGCCTTCAACAAATTTTCGCTCTATTAATTCACCTTGCACACGGGTTGTAATATCCGCTTCTTTCGACGCTTCGGTGCGCGCAGTAAACTCACGATAAGTGCCAACTTGGTCATTATTAACAGTATAAACCGAGACCGCTGGTGCTGGCGCTTGTTGCACAACTTCTTCCTTTCCACAACCCGTCAAGGCCATCGGCCCTAACAACACACAGCTGACAAAAAACGCAGCTTTGGTTGGGGAACTAATATTTTTATACTTAGACGTAAACATGCAACTCTCCCTTATCACAAATAGAGCAAATTTTTATTCTCGATGAAAAATCCGAAATTTCTAATAATATCTTCTGGTTATCAATCATAATACGACTGCACATTAATTGTAATTTAATATTTAACAAAATCTAATCAAATCAGTAAGTGGTGTTTTTAGCCATTTGTCAGAGCGGCTATTTTGCTGGAAAAATATGAACCTAGGGTGAAGTTACACGCTTTACAGACATAGTAAGACACGTTAATCTCGAACAACCCAACAGGTCGGATGAGAATAATAATGAGCCACCTTGTCACCTTAAATATTGAAGCTGGCGTTGCCACCGTCACATTTAATCGCCCCGATAAACTCAACGCACTGAGCTATGAAAGTTTTGTACAGCTAGCACGCATTATTAAACAATTGAAAAAAGAAAAATCTCTAAGATTAGTGATTATTGATGCCAACGGCAGTGATTTCTGTACCGGCCTTGATGTAAAAAACATCAGCCGCTCTCCCACTAAAATGTTAAAGCTGCTATTGAAATGGCTTCCCGGTAACGCAAATCTAGCGCAGCGAGTCACCATAGGGTGGCAAGAAATTAAAGCGCCGGTGATTTGTAAAATTCATGGCCGCTGTTTTGGTGGCGGTATGCAAATCGCGCTTGGCGCAGACTTTCGTTTAGCGAGCCGCGATGCCCAATTCGCCATTATGGAATCTCGTTGGGGATTAACACCAGATATGGCAGGCAGTGTCATGTTGCAAGGCCTAATGCCTTATGACCAAGCCTTAAAGCTCACTCATATAGCCGAGCCAATTAGTGCTGACATTGCCCAAGCAGTCAATTTAATTACACAAGTATGCGACGATTTAGATCACGAATGCGAGCAATTAAAGGCGGCATTATTAGCACAATCGCCCGATGCGTTAGCTGCAAACAAACGCACTTATCAAAAGCGTATGCTCGCAAATCGCCGCCAATTGTTAGCAGCTGAAACATTTAATCAAATACGTATTCTACGCGGCAAAAATGTAAAACGTGCCATTAGCAATCGCTTAAAAGGAGAAACTAAGCCTTTCGACAATTCGGCTAATTGGTAGCGACTAAAGAACAGTATACCGACCTGCAAGCTGTGATAGGCTATTGCTATGAAATACATTGTTAGTTTAACAATTCTAGTAACAGCATTAGCCCTTGGTCATGGCCTGCTGTATATACTGAATTTTAGTTTTCCCCCAGCAGTGCTCGGTATGGGCATATTATTGCTTGTGCTCAAATTAAATATTGTGTCGCTAAAGCAATGTGAGGCGGTTGGTGCATTACTGCTGAAATACTTCCCACTTTTTTTCATTCCCGCTGGTGTTGGCATCATTCAGCATTTGGACCTTATTAAAGACAACCTGCTTTTAATAGTGTTCTCAATACTTACCGCCACGGTAGGCACCCTATTTATTGTAGGAAAAGTCGCAAGTCTGCTTTTTGCATCTAGCGATAAGGAACAGTCATGAGCCTGCTTTTGATTGTTTTGTCTCCGCTTTGTTTTTTTACCTTTAAATGGTTGCAGACCCATTACTTAAAACACAGCCTTTGTAACCCTATTTTATTAAGCATTGCGTTTATTAACGTGATTTTAGTGTGGGGTGAAATTCCCTACACAGAGTTTGCCACAATTAACACAGCGTATTTTTGGTTACTTGATTTAGCAATTGTTGCGCTAGCGATCCCACTATACAAAGAATCACGCACCATAAAACAACATACCTGGCGCTACATTTTATGCAGCGCCACCGGCGTTTTGGTTTCATCGATAATTGCCATGCTTGTCGCCTATTTACTTGGCGCCAATGAACAACTTATCGCAAGCCTTGCACCCAACGCAGTAACAACCCCCATTGCTATTGAGGTTAGCAATCAACTTAACGGAATAAGTGCTCTTTCGGCAGTGATTGTTATTTGTGTCGGTATTTTTGGCGCTGTTTTTGGCTTACCGCTACTCAAACTATTTGGCGTAACACATATACCCAGTCAAGGCTTAGCGCTTGGCGCAGCTTGTCACGCAGTGGGGACTGCACGTGCCATTGAGATTGATGAACGTATGGGCGCATTTGCTTCCGTTAGCTTAGTATTAAGCGCCATATTGACCCCACTTATTATCCCTGTAATCTATACCTTGATAGAACTGGTACTATTAAACTAACTAGTCGGTAATCACATGTTACTAATACGCTTTTTTATTATAGGAGTTGTACTTGCCATGGCTGGATGCGCAACAAAAATAACGCCAAACACAAGTACACCTAGCTATGCTAAAGAGGCAGCGAAAACAGGTCGATTAGCTGAGTTTATTAACGATTTAACACATGATAAGCAAGGACAAACCGGCGTTTATACGCTTGGGCAAGGAGTCGATGCCTTTGTATCACGCGTGAGTTTAATCAATGCGGCAACCAGCAGCATTGACCTACAGTATTACATCTACAATAACGACATTACCGGCAACCAAATCAACTATTCGCTATACAACGCCGCGGAGCGCGGCGTGCAAATCAGATTATTGCTAGATGACTTGAAAGCACCTGATTCAAACCCACAATTACAAATTTTAAATCAGCATAAAAATGTTGAGATTCGTCTATTTAATCCCTCACCTAACCGCCGCTTCAAAGCACTTGGCATTCTTACTGATTTCGATCGCTTAAATAGCCGGATGCATAATAAATCGCTCACAGTCGATAGCTTAACCTCTGTGATTGGTGGACGAAATATTGGTGATGAATACTTTAGTGCAAGTCACGAAGTTGAGTTTGGTGATTTTGATTTATTACTAATTGGCGCTGCAGTAAATGATATTAATACGCAATTTGATAGTTACTGGAATAGTGAGTTTAGTTACCCCTTAGAAGTATTCCACAACAAACTCTATTCTGACGCTGAAGTAATTAATATTCTTAGTAATTGGGACCTTGAAGTCAGTAATGCCGAAGAGAGCAAACAGGATTATGTTCAAGCATTGTTAAACTCAGAATTTATTGAACATTTAACTGAAGGTAAATTACCTTGGTCGTGGGGTAATGCCCAAGTGTTATATGACCCACCGAGTAAAATCAATGAGAAAGGACTCGCTAGCCCACTACTTGATGATTTAGAAGAAGCCTTTGCTAGTACCACAGAAAGCTTATTTATTATTTCCCCCTACTTTGTGCCCGGTGAAAACGGAACTGAGTATTTAAGAAAAATGGTAGAGCGTGGTGTTGAAGTCAGCATATTGACTAACTCACTTGCCGCAACCGATGTTGTCGCAGTACACTCGGGCTATGCTCCCTATCGAAAGTCCCTTTTAGCAGCAGGTATCACCCTTTACGAAACAAAAGTTACTCCCAACATTAAACCAAGTGCATGGCGCGGCTCGACCCAAGCAAGCCTTCACGCTAAGTCTATTATTTTTGACAACAAGCACACGTTTGTAGGCTCTTTAAACCTCGACCCACGTTCAATTTTTATCAACACCGAAATCGGTGTGCTGTTTAAAAACGCCCCCTTAAGTGAGAAAATTCATAATGCTCTGTCCGATGCCATCAGTGACTCTGCCTATCAGGTTAAGCTCAATGATAATAAGCTTGAATGGATTGATTTAAAGACAAAAAATACATTCACAAGTGAACCCGATGCAAGCATTTGGCGTAAAATCGGGGCATGCTTTTTTGGTATTCTACCCATTGAAGATCAGCTTTAAACACGTTGTTCAAGTTGACTTTAGAGACGACTGGTCTAATAATACCCACTAGGTGTAAAAAAGTATTAACCCAAATATGACTAAGCCAGATACCAAAGAAGCGATTTTGGCAGCAGGCCATGCGCTAATTATCGAAAAAAGTTACAACGGATGTGGCTTAAAAGAAATCCTAGATAAGGCTGGAGTGCCTAAAGGATCATTTTATCATTACTTTAAGTCTAAGGAAGATTTTGGCTTAGCGTTAATTGAGCGCGCCCAAGATCAAACTCATGACTTTATGCGTGAATTCTTACGCGACCGAAAGTATTCACCACTACAACGAATAAACAATTGGTTTAAGCGTATTCAGCAATTTCATGAGGAAGAAGGTATTGATTGTGAATGTTTGGTGCCAAAATTGATTTTGGAACAATCACAACTCAGTGAAAATATGCGTGGTGGGATAAAATGTGCACAAGATTTAATGCACAGTATGATGGCGCAAACCATTCGTGAAGCGCAGCAAGAAGGTGAAGTGAACGAAAAGCTCGACCCACATAAAATTGCTGCTTTTTTATTTAATGCCAGCCATGGTGCTGCAATCCAAATGCAAGTAGAACGCTCAACAGAACCCTACGATAACTTTGTCGACATTATTTTTGAGTCCATTTTAGTGCCTTAATTGGCACTAAACTCATATAAAAAGCCTCAACTAGACCAATTGGTCTAAAAAATAAAAATTAAATATATAACAAAATTTCAAAGACTTAAGCAGAAACAACCAGCTAAAAACACTATTCAGTTAAAATTCATCTTGCAACAATTGCCATTATCAAAGACAATCCGCTAGACGACTGGTCTACTAAATTGGAAATTACAATGACTTCTCCACGCTCATTTAAACAAATTGTACTTTTATTAAGTCTGTTGTTTTTAGTGTTTCAAGCCAATGCACAAGTAGTGCGTTTTTCTGAAGCAAGTGAACAACAATTACAACCACGCAAACGTGTAGTCGGTACTTTAAAAGCCTTTAATCAAGCAAATGTTGCTTCTGTGGAATCAGGAAAGGTTGTCGAAGTGCTGGTTAATGAAGGCGATACTGTCACTCAAGGTGACATTTTAGCTAATTTAGATACGCGTCGTCTTGATGCTGAAAAACAGCGTTTACAAGCAGAGAAAATGCTTGCCGAAGCGAACCTGTCATTAGCTAAAGCGGAATTTACCCAAGCCGAGGCAGATTATCTAGCTTATAAACAGTCAGCACAAAAAAGCGCTGTATCAAAACAGCGCCTAAATCAAAGCAAAACACAAACAATCGCTAATCAAGCCCGAGTGATTGCGGCAACGCAAGCTATTGAAGCATTAAACGCACAGCTTGATGCATTACAAGTGCGCATTGATGATATGTCAATCCGTGCTCCGTTCGATGGTCAAGTGACAAGTCGGCTTGCAGAGTTAGGCCAATGGTTAGGAAGTGGCGATCATGCTTTTACACTCACCTCACTTAATAAATTAGAAGCTTGGTTAGATGTTCCAGAGCGATTCGCATTTTTAGCAAGCAAAGCCCCCTCTGAAATAGCGCTGCAAATCGGTGATGAGTTGGTGCAAGCCCACAATATAAAAATACTTAACAGCGTTGATGAGCGTGCGCGTACTTTTCGCGTTATTGGTCAAGTAAATGGCAAAGGATTAATGCCAGGCATGTCAGTGAGTGCATGGTTACCTGAGGGTGACGTTCGTACAACGCTTACAGTTCCAAAAGATGCATTAGTGAACCGAGGTGGCAATTACTTGGTTTATAAAGTGGTAGTGCAAGGTGATAAACAAATTGCTCAACCAGTTTCGGTTAACGTGCAATTTCATCAAGGAAATAAGGTTGCCGTTTTCGCACCTCAGTTAGCACCTAATGACAAAGTAATTACGGAAGGTAATGAACGATTAATGCCTGGACCTGTAGTTGCAGTAGCAGACGCCTCAAATGGCAACAAACAACATTTAAAGTAGGCACGATATGAAGATTGTAGAAAGCGCGGTTAAACAACCCATAAGTGTTATCGTTGCTGTAATATTATCGGTACTTGCAGGCGTATTAGCCTTCACTCAAGTACCGGTTCAAATGACGCCATCGGTTGACTCAGTGGTTGTTAGCGTAAGAACATTTTGGGAGAACGCAAGCCCTGAAGAAATTGAATCTGACGTTGTTATTGAACAAGAAAAGGTACTGTCAGATGTAAATGGCTTGGTTTCATTAACCAGTATCAGTCAAACCTCAGCAGCGCAGTTGCGTTTGGAATTTGAAACTGGCACCGATATTAAACAAGCTCAAGCAGAAGTTGTACAAAAACTCAATGAAGTACCAGCCTACCCTATGGGCGTTTCGGAACCAACTGTTGAAGGCGTTGACCCAATGTCGGTTGATTACATTGCCTGGGTAGGCCTTGCGGCGAGCGATCCGAGTTTTGATAACACTACCTTGTATGATTTTATGGAACGTCGTTTACGTCCTCGCCTTGAAAACATCAAAGGTATTTCAAAGGTCGGCATTTTAGGGGCACGTGAACAAGAACTGCAAATTCAGATTGACCCTATCAAACTTGCCAACTTTGGCATTACCTACAGCCAATTAGTAGACGCAATTCAAATTACCAACACCAATTACTCAGGTGGTCGCTTACCTGACGGTAAAAACGATATTCGTGTGCGTGCCATGGGACGCTTTACAGATGTTGCCACCATTGAAAACATTGTGATCCGAAAAGACAGCCGCGGTCCTGTATATGTTAAAGACATTGCGACGGTAAAACTCGATTACAAGGATATGCGTGATTGGGTACGTGCTCGCGGTGTGAAAATGCCATTTTTTAATTTCCAACTTGCCCATGGCGCTAACTTGCTTGAAACCATGAATGCGCTAAAAGCTGAAATTGCAGAGTTGAATAAGCCGAATGGCATGCTAGAGCAACATGCTAAAAAGCTTGGGGTGAATGGTACTTTTGAGCTGGTTACTACCTGGGACTCATCCAGTTATGTAGAAAACGCCATTGATTTAGTGCAAAGCAATATCATGGTAGGTGGTTTACTTGCTGTAATTACGCTTCTGCTATTTTTACGTTCGCTGCGCACCATTGGCGTAATTGCTATCGCAATTCCAATTTCAGTGATTGCATCAGTAGTGATTTTAGTCGCCCTAGGGCGCTCAATTAACATTGTCTCTCTCGCTGGTATGGCATTCGCGGTAGGCATGGTCGTTGATAATGCCATTGTGGTTATCGAGAACATTTTCCGCCATTTAGAAATGGGTAAAAAACCGCTTAAAGCCAGTGTTGAAGGTACGCAAGAAGTTGCCGGTGCTGTATTTGCATCAACCATGACTACGCTCGTTGTATTTGTGCCTATTTTGACCATTGCCGACAGTGCAGGTCAGCTTTTTCGCGATATATCACTTGCCATCATGGCAGCTGTCTTTATTAGTTTTGTCGTATCTGTCTTAGTTATTCCGGTTGCCGGCGCTTATTTCTTGCGTGCTCGCAGTGACTCTAAACAGGTAAAATTAAAAATGGGTAAATTAGCTGAGCTTGAAAAGAAAGCAGCAAAGCTGCCGAGCCATATTGGCGCCTTGTTTATCGCAATTACCAGCACTACCAAGCGTAAAGTAACGGTAGTGACAAGTTTTGCGGTTGTGACACTTGTGGGCATTGCATTACTCATCCCACCGCTTGATTATTTACCAAAAGGGAACCGTAATTTTGCCTTTGGCTTTATGGTGCCACCGCCTGGTTACAACCTTGATCAAGTCTCAGAAATTGGTGACCGTATTGAAAAAGTGCTTCGCCCTGCATGGGAAGTGACTGGCGATAAATATCAAGCAGAGACGATTATCCGAGGTGGAGAGCCTGATTTAACGCAAAGTGTTCCTGACATTCAATTAATGGATGGCAGCACCATTAAAGCACCAGAAATCGATCACTATTTCTTAGTCGCAATGGATGGTCAAATTCTCCATGGCATGATCCCAAAAGAAGCAGATAAAACCATTGATGCGGTCGACTTCTTAAACCAAACATTAATGGGCGTAAACGCACCAGATGTGATTGGCTTTGCTTTCCAGTTTCCACTTTTTAATACCGGTGGTACAACGGGTAGCGCGATTCAAATCGATTTGGTAGGTGATGACTTAGAGCAAATCACTAATGGTGCAACAGCCTTGCTATTTAAGTTAATCGGTAATTATGGGCCTTATGCAACCATTCCTGAGCCAGCTAACTTTTTACTGCCAACGCCAGAGCTATCAATTAAGCCGCTAGATGAGCGTTTGGCTGAACTCAACATGACACGTCGTGATTTAGGCTTAGCAGTGCAAGCTAATGGTGATGGCATCATTATGATGAACAGTTTTGCGGTTGGTGGCGAATTAAAAGACCTTAAAATCGTAACGAGTGCACAACAGGATGATTTCCCAATTGATGCACTGATGCAAACACCGCTAGCAACACCACAAAGTCAGGTAGTTGATCTTCAATCGCTGGCACTGGTTGAGCGTACACAAACCGTCGATCAAATTAAGCACGTTTCACGTCAACGTGCGGTAACATTGCAGTTTACTCCACCAGCTGGCATGCCACTTGAGCAGGCCATTGCATCAGTCAATACTATGGTCGACGAACTGCGCGGCGCGGGGGCAATCTCTCCTGCTGTTGAAGTGAATCTTGCTGGTAGTGCCGGTAAGCTTGCAGATCTTAAAAAGTCCTTACTCGGCGACGGTAGTTTATTTGGCACCTTAAGTTCAAGCATGTTTCTAGCTATGTTTGTAGTTTATCTGGTTATGGTTATTTTATTCCAAAACTGGAAATACCCACTTGTTATTATGGTGAGCGTACCACTTGCAACGCTTGGTGGCTTTATGGGCCTTGCTGCTGTGCACTGGGCAAGTGTATTTGATCGCTACACACCAATTCAAAACCTTGATGTTTTAACTTTACTTGGTTTTGTTATCTTGGCAGGTGTGGTTGTAAATAACGCTATTTTGATTGTGCATCAAGCACTTAACAATCTTAAGTACAAAGGGCTTACTGCCCAATTGGCAATTAAAGAGTCTGTTGAAAGTCGTGTTCGTCCAATTATGATGTCTACACTTACTTCTGTGGGCGGCATGTTACCACTGGTGTTAATGCCAGGTGCGGGGAGTGAGCTATACCGTGGTTTAGGTGGTGTTGTGGTTGGTGGCTTAGTGGTTTCAACAATATTCACTTTGATTTTAGTGCCAGTCATATTAAGCTTCTTACTTAAGGATTCTGATATTAAACAAAATTCAGAAGACACCGATTTACGGACAGCCGCTTAGATATGGAAATCTAAATTGATGACTGACCAAAAATCCCAGCACTTGCTGGGATTTTTTATGCCTAAATAACACACACTATTGCAACAGCTCGACAATCTTTGTCTATAGTAATTAAGTGGCTTGTTAAAAATAAGCGAACTAATGATTGAAATAGATAACAAAATACTGAGCGATGTTGCAGCTGGTTTCACCATTCCAGCTAAGCCTGATATTTTGCAAGCACTGCAAGATGAGCTAAACCACGAGCCCGAACTTTATCGCGTTGCAGACATTATTGCCGCTGACGTGGCAACATCAGCTGCCGTACTCAAAATTATAAATAGTCCCTATTACGGCCTTGCCAGAACAATAAGTGATATTCGCCAAGCCGTAATGTTTTTAGGTCTTGAGAACATTACCAGCTTAGTGACTGGCTATTTACTTAAACAAGCCTATGACCAAAGTAAATGCTCGTTACCACTAAATCGTTTTTGGGATAACGCTAACGACATCGCTAATGTGTCGTGTATTATTGCGCAACATTTAAAATCGCCCCTACCACCTGAAAATTTACACTTAATAGGTTTATTTCACGATGCGGGTACACCCGCGATGGCAATTCGCTTTGAAGGCTACACCCATTTACTGCAAGAGCACCGTGAAAATGACAGTAACCTGTTAATACATAAAGAAGAAAAGAAATACAAAACTAATCACGCGGTTGTTGGCTACTACTTAGCCACGAGTTGGAACTTACCTAAACAAATTTGCCAAATAATTCTGCAACATCACAGTAATGATTTTTTTAATGCCTCAAACGATAAATTTGAGCGCAGTTGCTTTGCTTGTTTACGCTTAGCTGAAAACCTAGTGCATGTCGCTAGGAACTTTCGCCCTGAACCACAATGGCACGCAATAGAACAGCTAGTATTAGACACCTTACAACTCGATGAATATGACTTCCAAGATCTGAAAGAAGATGTAGAAGAGTACTTAATTTCATCGCATTAAGAATAACTAACAAATTCAACAGGATTTACAGCCCCTTGAAAACAAAAAACCCAGCATATAGCTGGGTTTTTTATAAGACGTTGCTTAGTCCGCTTGCGGGCGCATATGCGGGAATAAGATTACATCTTTAATCGTTGGTGAGTCAGTAAATAGCATTACTAGACGATCGATACCAATACCCTCACCTGCTGTTGGCGGTAGGCCATACTCAAGTGCTTGGATATAATCATCGTCAAAGTGCATTGCTTCATCATCACCAGCATCTTTCTCTTCAACCTGACGTGCAAAACGTGCCGCTTGATCTTCTGCATCGTTAAGCTCTGAGAAACCATTTGCTAATTCACGACCACCTACGAAGAATTCGAAACGGTCAGTGATAAATGGGTTTTCATCGTTACGACGCGCAAGTGGCGACACTTCCCACGGATACTCTGTGATGAAAGTTGGCTGAATTAGCTTGTGCTCAGCTGTTTCTTCGAAGATTTCACATAAGAACTTACCTGCACCCCATACACATTTCTCTGGCACTTTTACGTGTACTTTCTTGGCGTAAGCTACTAGCTCGTCGAAGTGGTTTTCCGGATCTTTGAAAATATGCGCGATTTCAGCTGCATCTGGACCAAACTTGATGATGGCATCAGCCATTGATAAACGCTCGAACTTACTACCGAAATCATATTCGATTGTTTCAACAACTTCACCCTCAGCGTTTTTAACTGTGTTGATAACCGTTGTGGTACCTAGTACATCTTGTGCAACGGTACGTAACATGTCTTCCGTTAAGTTCATTAGGTCGTTGTAGTCAGCGTACGCTTGGTAGAATTCAATCATGGTGAATTCTGGGTTGTGACGCGTTGAAAGACCTTCGTTACGGAAGTTACGGTTAATTTCAAATACGCGGTCAAAACCACCTACCACTAAACGCTTAAGGTAAAGCTCTGGTGCGATACGTAAATACATATCGATGTCTAATGCGTTGTGGTGAGTTACGAATGGACGCGCCGTTGCACCACCAGGAATAACCTGAAGCATTGGCGTTTCAACTTCCATAAAGTCACGTTCAGCTAAGAAACGACGAATACCTTCAATCACTTTTGAACGAATGCGGAACGTCTCACGGGTATCCATATTAGTGATAAGGTCAACATAACGCTGACGGTACTTCGCTTCTTGGTCTGTTAAACCGTGGAATTTTTCTGGTAATGGGCGCAGTGACTTTGTTAGTAGCTCGTACTGAACCATATCTACGTAAAGGTCACCTTTACCTGATTTATGAAGCGGACCCGATACACCGATGATGTCACCGATATCAAGCTGACCATACTTCTCTTTTAAATCTTTTTGTACGTCTTTAGACGCATACGCCTGAATACGACCTTTCATATCTTGAAGTACAAGGAAAGGACCACGTTTTGCTAAAATACGGCCTGCTACTGAAACTTGGTGGTCTAACTCGACTAACTCTTCCTTCGATTTATCACCAAACTTAGCTTGTAGATCTGCTGTGTAATTTTCACGGCGGAAAGTATTCGGGTGACCATTAGCTGAGCAATTCTCACGAATCGCATCTAGCTTGGCACGACGCTCTGCAATCAATTTATTTTCGTCTTGAATTTGATCTGTCATGTTATAGCTCTAAGTTGCTTGGTTTAAATTAAAGGCCAGATTTCAGGCTGGCTTCGATAAACTTATCTAAATCGCCGTCTAATACGGCTTGAGTATTGCGGTTTTCAACCCCGGTACGTAAGTCTTTGATACGAGAATCATCGAGTACGTACGAACGAATTTGGCTACCCCAGCCAATATCCGATTTTGCATCTTCTTGTGACTGCTTTTCAGCATTCTGTTTATGCATTTCAAGCTCAAACAATTTTGCTTTTAACTGCTTCATTGCCTGTGCTTTGTTTTTGTGTTGCGAACGGTCATTCTGACACTGCACTACCGTATTGGTCGGTAAGTGAGTAATACGCACCGCAGATTCTGTACGGTTAACGTGCTGACCACCCGCACCCGATGCACGATATACGTCAATACGTAAATCGGCTGGGTTAATATCAATTTCAATATTGTCATCCACCTCAGGATAAACAAACGCAGAAGCAAATGATGTATGGCGGCGACCTGTTGAATCAAACGGGCTTTTACGTACTAAGCGGTGCACACCTGTTTCAGTGCGTAACCAACCATAAGCGTACTCACCTGAAACACGAACCGTTGCACCTTTAATGCCGGCAACATCACCATCGGTTGCTTCAACGATTTCCGCTTTAAAGCCTTTTGCTTCTGCCCAACGTAAATACATACGCAGCAGCATGTTACACCAGTCTTGTGCTTCAGTGCCGCCTGAACCTGACTGCAGGTCGATATAGGCATCGTTACCATCTTGCTCACCAGAGAACATACGACGGAACTCTAGCTTATCAAGTTGCTTCATTAAGTCTTCAAGCTCAGACTCTGCTTCTGCAAAGGTGTCTTCGTCTTCGGCTTCGACAGCCAGCTCAACTAAACCTTCAACGTCTTCAGCGCCTTGCTCAAGATTTTCGATAGTTTCAACAATTGCTTCTAAGCTCGATTTTTCACGACCCAACGCCTGTGCTTTTTCAGGCTCATTCCATACTGCTGAATCTTCTAATTCGGCATTAACTTCTTCTAACCGCTCTTTCTTAAGAGGGTAGTCAAAGATACCCCCTAAGTTGGTCGGTACGTTCGCGAATTTCCTTGATTTGGTTAATCACAGGATTCACTTCAAACATTACATCACTCCAACAGGTGTTTTGCCCGAATTCTTGGCAATAATCAAAGGCGGGAATTTTAGCAAAAAAAAATGGTTTTGATTAGATTCAAAACCATTTTTTCGCATAAATATTTCTTATCTATGCCAATTGTATTTCGCTAACCAGTAATTGCAGCGAAAACTTACCTCTAAACTCATTAATATCAAGCTGATAGGCTAAACGTACTTTTTCAGCTGCGGTATTTGGCCACGCCCTTAAATCAACATTAAAGGCTATTGCGTCAACATCTAAACCCGATGCATGTCGTAATACTAATTTTAAATGTTTTTCGCCCACCATACGCTGTTGAATAACATAAAAAACATCGTCAAATAGCGGCTCAGGAAAGCTTTGGCCAAAGGGCCCGGATTGTTTAAGTTGGTTGGCGAAATTCAAGTTAAAACAATCAGCTGGCAAATTACCATCAGTTAATAGCACCGCGTGTTTATCTTCTTCGGCTAACGTATTTGCCACCGCATCTGAGTACACTTGTTTAAAACGGGTAAAGTCGCTTTCTAAAATTGATAAACCCGCCGCCATGGCATGACCACCAAATTTTAAAATTAAATCGGGGTGTTTAGTTGAAATTGACTCCAACAAATCACGCATGTGGAGCCCTGGAATCGAACGGCAACTGCCTTTTATTTCACCATTTTCACCCTGTGCGAAAATCACTGTGGGGCGGTGATATTGCTCTTTTAAACGCCCCGCCAAAATACCAATAACACCTTGGTGCCAATCATCTTGATATAGACACACAGCATCTGGAATTTCTTGTGATTGTGACACTAAGCGTTCTAGCACTGCGTTAGCTTCAACTTGCATACTTTGCTCGATTTCACGGCGTTCTTGGTTTAATCCATCAAGTTCCGCAGCAATGCGTCTTGCCTGATTGCCATCCTGACTCAGTAAACAAGCAATACCTAAACTCATATCATCTAAGCGCCCTGCCGCATTAAGCCGTGGCGCAATAGCAAAGCCAAAGTCACTGGCTTGCAGACGGTAACTATTGCGATTGGCAACCTCGATAAGCGCCAAAATACCGGGGCGGGTGCGCCCTGCGCGAATACGTGCCAAACCTTGGTATACCAAAGTCCGGTTATTAGCATCGAGCGGCACCACATCGGCCACAGTACCCAGCGCAACAATATCCAAAAGACTCGCCAAATTAGGTTGCGCTAAACCGGAGTTTTCAAAATAATTTTGCTCTCGTAACGTGTGACGAAGTGCCACCAGCAAGTAAAACGCAACACCGCATCCCGCCAATGCTTTTGATGGAAACTGACAATCAAAGCGGTTCGGATTAACAATCGCATCGGCATTCGGTAGCTGTTCCCCCTGCAAATGGTGATCGGTAACAATCACTTGAATGCCAGCTTGCTTACAAATTTCAACACCTTGCAAACATGAAATACCGTTATCAACCGTAATTAAAATATCCGGTTTAATTTGCACTACTTGTTCTGCAAGTTGCGGGCTTAAGCCATAGCCTAAGTTAAAACGGTTTGGCACTAGGTAATCAACATGTTGAAAGCCAAACATTGGCAGGCCTTCCATTAACACCGCGGTACTGGTTGCACCATCAGCATCAAAGTCACCGACAATTAAAATTTTGGCGTGTTTTTGCAGCCCATTAATTAAGATATTTGCTGCAACATCAATGTCTTTTAACAAGCGAAAATCAAGTAACGACGCCGCGCCATTATCAAGTTCAGTATTGTTTTTAATACCACGAGAAGCATAAATTTGTTTAATTACAGGATGAAGCGAGGCGTCTAAATGGCTGTCGTCAACGCGTGCACGTGTTTGAATAGTTTTTTGCATGAACCGTTTTTTAATAATCTCAGACTAAAAAGGGCCTTAACGGCCCTAATTCGCTAAAAAAGTTATCTTAACCTTTTTTGCTATCAAGAATTTGCTTTAACTGCGCCGCTGGCTGGTAACCAGGAATCAGCGTACCATCTTCTAAAATGATTGCTGGTGTACCCGTAATACCGAAGCTTTGACCCATTTCAAACTGTTCTTTCACCGGTGCATCACAGGCTGCTACGTCTACTACGTCATCACCCGCTTTTGCGTCAGTAAGTGCTTTAGCCGCATCTTTTGCGCACCAAATATCTTGTAAGTCGTCAAAACCTTTACTTGGAATACCTGCACGAGGATAGGCTAAGTATTGCACCGTAATACCTGCGTCTAGGTAATCATCCAGCTCGCGGTGTAATTTACGACAGTAACCACAAGTAATATCTGTAAAAATTGTTACCTTGTGCTTTTCGTTTTTAGCTGGGTAAACAATCATTGAATCAGCAAATTGTTTTACCCCTTCTACACGCAAATTACCTAGTGCAACTTCCGTTAGGTTTTCTTTATTTTCTAAATCAAGTAACGTACCTTGCAGTAAATACTTACCATCAGCCGTGCTGTATAACACGCCGCGATTGGTTAACACTTCATACAAACCTTTTACAGGTGTTTCGGCTACACCACTTGCTTGTAGACCGATTTTTTCAAATTCCGCTATGATTTTCGCTTCGATTGGATCAACACTCGCTGCTGCGACACCATTTGCTGAAATATTAAATGCCGCACTCAACAAAGCAGCTGCGATTGCTAGTTTTTTCATTTGCTATCTCTTTTTTAAATACTGGGGCTTATAAATATTTAGACCGTATTAAGCCACATAAAATTCCGTATTTTGTCATCAAGCTCTTGGATGATGCGTCTGATGAATGGATTTTAACCTTTCTTTTGCTACATGAGTATAAATCTGTGTGGTCGATAAGTCACTATGGCCTAACATCATTTGTACAACACGTAAATCAGCACCATGATTGATCAAATGTGTGGCAAATGCATGACGTAAGGTGTGTGGCGATAATTCCGTTTGAATATTCGCAACTAATGCATAGTGTTTAATGCGATGCCAAAAGGTCTGTCGTGTCATGCCAATGCCGCGTTTTGACGGAAAAACAAAATCAGTCGCGTGTTTAATTAATTGCGGACGTGCTAACTTAATAAACGCTTCAATATACTCAAGCGCCACTTCTCCCATTGGAACTAAACGCTCTTTGTTACCTTTACCTTTTACAAATACCACAGCTTGGCGCAAATTAATTTGCTCCATGCGCAGGCCAACTAATTCACTTACGCGAAGCCCTGTTGCATACAAAAGTTCAAGCATGGCTTTATCTCTTAGCTCTATGGGCTCTTCAAGATTAGGCGCATCAAGCAAGGCTTCAACTTCTTGTTCTGTTAAGGTTTTAGGTAATGAATGGCCTAGCTTAGGCTGTTCAATATGGGCAAGCGGTGAGCTGGAGAGTTTTTTCAAACCAATAAAATACAAATAAAAGCGTTTTAACGCACTTTGCGCCCGAGCCGTACTTCGTGCTGTAAAACCATTTTCTCGGCGATATGCTAAATATTCAAGAATAATGCCTTCATCAACCTCAAAAAGCGGGGTTTTCGCAATATAAATTGCAAATTTGTTTAAGTCGTTACGATATGCTGCCAAGGTATTTTCACTTAAACCTTGCTCTAACCAAAGGGCATCTAAAAATTGCTCTATATGTTGGCTATTTTCAACGCTTGGGGTTTGTTTTTCTGTCAATGTATTAATAACACATAGGTTAAGGTAAACTAGCGACTATCATATCAAGCTCACGGCAACGCACAAATTTAATATGAAAATTGGTTTATTTTTTGGTTCTACAACTTGTTACACCGAGATGGCTGCAGAAAAAATTCAGCAAATTATCGGTGAAGACATCATTTCACTTCACAATATTAAAGACGAGCCACTGAAAAACGCAGAACAATTCGATTTCTTAATGTTTGGTATTTCTACTTGGGACTTTGGCGAGTTACAAGAAGATTGGGAATCAATTTGGGATGATATTGAGTCAGTTAACCTAAGCGGTAAAACCATTGCACTTTTTGGTATGGGCGACCAACAAGGCTATGGTCAATGGTTTCAAGATGCATTAGGCATGCTGCACGACAAAATTAAACCACAAGGCGTGACCTTTTTAGGCTACTGGCCAAACTCAGAAGAGTACGAGTTTGAAGCCTCAAAAGCATTAACCGAAGATGGCAAACAGTTTGTTGGCTTGGCACTGGATGAAGACAGTCAGTACGAGAAAAGTGATGAACGCATTGCTGCTTGGGTTGAACAAATAATGACCGAATACACTGAAACGCTCTAACTGCTTTCCTCAAAAGTTCAAATAGAAATCACGGCACAGTTGTTTATACGCTGTGCTGTACTCCCCACTCTCAGCATGAATAACCAATTCTTCTTCAACCAAGGTTTGCAACTCATTTTTCAGCGCTAAACACAGTAATACCCGTTTTGCTGCTTTCTTTTTGCTAGTGAATACCCACTGCTTTTTAATAATTTTCAAATTAGCGTTATCTGCGGCATTTTCAAATCGGCTTAACTCGGTTGTAGGCAATACCACACAAAACCGCCCCTTTTCGCTTAATAAACTCACCGCTTTAGCACATAAACTGTCAAACGATAAATCATCCGTATGACGTGCCGTCATGCGCTGTGCATTGTCGCTTTTAAGTGAGTCATTAAAAAATGGCGGGTTTGAAACTATCAGATCAAACGCAGTATTTGCTTGAAATTCATTGATATCACCTTGCCACAAATTTAGATCTTGCCAAGGTGAAGCTGAAATATTCTCTTTCGCTTGTAAAAATGCATCATTATCAATTTCAACACCTGTGATAACTAAACTAGGCGCACGCTGCTTAAGCATTAAGGCAATTAGCCCCGTACCAGTGCCAATATCTAGCGCTGTACTAACCCCCTCAAGAGGCGCCCAAGCGCCCAGCAAAATACCATCAGTGCCCACTTTCATAGCACATTTATCGTGGTTAATATGAAACTGCTTAAACGTAAAACCCGACATTGCGGTAAAATGCCCTCTGCCCTATTGCCTCATTCGGTGTATAATACAGCTAATTTTCCTTTATGTTTATTTCCTTATGCACTTTGCTGACCTAGATCTTGATCCCAAATTATTAAACGCCATTGAAAAAATGGGTTTTGATAAACCGACTAGCATTCAATCGCTCGCAATTCCTGCAGCGATGAAAGGTCGCGATATTTTAGCAAGTTCACCAACCGGTACTGGTAAAACGGCTGCGTTTTTACTTGGTTCAATGCAATACCTGATTGATTTCCCAAGACGTAATCCAGGTTTTGCGCGCGTACTTATTATGACACCAACACGTGAACTCGCTTATCAAGTGTATGAACAAGCAAATGCCCTTGCAGCACAAACTCACCTTAAAATTGGTGTAGTAACCGGTGGTATTAACTACGGTAGCCATAAAGAAATTTTTGAAAAAAATAACGACATTCTGATTGCTACGCCTGGTCGTTTAATGGATTACTTAAATTCAGAAAACTTCCACGCAGAAGATGTTGAAGTACTTATTCTTGATGAAGCCGACCGCATGTTAGACATGGGTTTTCGTAAAGAAATGCTGCGCATTTGCGATGAAGCAAAAAACCGTAAACAATGCTTTTTGTTCTCAGCCACATTAGAGGGCGACAGCGTTGAGCTATTTGCAGAGCGCATTCTTAATGATCCTGCACTTTTAGAAGCAACCCCATCGCGCCGCGAAAAAGGCAAAATCCATCAATGGGTGCATTTATCAGATAACCGTGAACATAAAGTGGAACAACTTGAAGCGATTTTAAAATCGGAAGACGTTGAAAAGGCTATTGTTTTCGTTAAAACACGTGAACGTTTAGAGCAGCTAGTTGGCGAGTTATTCGCGAAAGACATTAAAACCACGTGGCTGCGTGGTGAAATGCCTCAGGATAAACGTTTAGCCGCACTTAAAAGCTTTGACACAGGCCGTACAAACGTATTAATTGCAACCGACGTTGCCGCGCGCGGAATCGATGTAGCTGATATTAGCCACGTAATTAACTTCGATATGCCACGCACCGCCGATATTTATGTACACCGCATTGGCCGTACAGGCCGTGCAGGTAAAAAAGGCACAGCAATTTCATTTATTGAAGCTCATGATGTGGAAATTTTGGCAAAAGTTGAGCGCTACACCGAGCAAAAACTTAAACGCCGCACAATTAAGGGTTTAGAGCCAAAACACAAAGAAGCGAAATTGCCGGCGAAAAAGAAAAAAGACCCAGAAAAAATGAAGGCGAAAAAGAAAGCCAAGGAAAAAGCGAAAAAGAAGTAGCTTTACAAGAGCGGTGTTATCACCGCTTTTTTATTCTTTAAAATCAGCCGCTTCGTGACGTAATAGCCACGCTTTTCGCTCTAAGCCACCGCCGTAGCCAGTCAGTGACCCATCTTTACCAATCACCCGATGACACGGCACAATAATCGCAACCCGATTCATACCATTTGCAGTGGCGACAGCGCGCACCGCTTTAGCATTATTGAGTGCAGTTGCTTGCTCTGAATAACTGCGTGTTTCGCCAAATGGAATAGTTTGTAACCCTTGCCATACGCCTTGCTGAAATTCAGTACCTGCTAAATCTAGGGGAATGCTAAACTCTTTGCGCTTGCCCGCAAAATATTCACTCAGCTCTGCCCTACACTGTTTAATATGCTCATTCTCGCCTTGTAAAATCACCGCATTTAAGCGTTTCTGTAAATCGTTAAATTCCGTTTCTAACATGCGTCTATCAACAAACTCAACCAAGCAGACGCCGTTATTGGTTGCGCATATAAACATAGGGCCAATGGGTGTAGTGTGGCGCGCAATTAAGATAACTTGCTTCTCTTTACTTTTACTTGGGTTAAGGCCTGTGGCTTTTTTAAAAGTGTAAGCAAATCCGCTCAGTGAGTTAAAACCTGAATCAAGCGCCGAATCAATCAGTTGCTTGCCATTTTGAATTTCTTGATAAGCGGTATTTATACGCACCATGCGCTGATAAGCTTGAAACGTCATGCCATAGTGTTTTTTAAACCAACGCCTTACCAGTTCAGGTTGAATGCCCGCCTCTTTTAAATGATAGTCTGAAAGCTTTTCTTGGCCTTTTTGCGCTAGTAATTTTAGTGCTGTCGCCACTGGCTCTGGCATGGAATGGGCATTTTGTGTTGGCTTACACACTTTGCATGGACGAAAGCCCGCATCAAGGGCATCTTTGACCTCAGAGCAAAACTCGACATTTTCTTTTTTTGGTTTGCGCGCACTGCAAGTCGCGATACAAAAAATCTGCGTGCTGGTTACACAGGCATAAAAACAACCAAGATATTGACTGTTTTTATCTACCAATGCTTGGTAATACTCGTTAATTTTTTCAGGTTGCGTGATTTTCATAAAGCCAATTATTTGGTGATTTTAGCCAAGCGTAACCAAGGCTAACATTTCACTCAACCGAAAACTGAACAAGTATATTTTTAGTGTTGTTCCTGCGAACTTTCAGGCAAACCAATTTCATCCAACATCATCATTAAATGTGCGGCGCTCCAACTAAAGTTAGTTGCGCCTTGTTGCTCACCAGTAAAAGGATGATAGTTTTCACGAATACTGCCTTTTTGGCTAAGGCCTTTACTATTACTAATCAGCTTTTGAAAAAGCTGCTGCGCGTCTTTTTTATAACCATAATGACTTAATGCACTTAGTGCGAAATACACTTGATCAAGCCATACTCTGCCACGCCAATAAACATCTGCGCCAAATGCGGGGTTTGTAATAGCTGCGGTAGGAAATGGCACATAGGTATTAAACTCATGCTCATTCAGCATGTTAGTGATCACCTTTTCCGCATTTTCAGTACTTGCAACCTGGCTAAATAACGGTGCCCAACCTTCAGGGCCTTTACCGCGATGCACTAATAGCTTACCCTTGCATTCACTCGTAGATTGCGGGGTATTATCAATGGCTAAGTCATAATAAAAACCGGTTTTGCTATCGTAAAAACACGCATCAATACGTGCTTTTAAGGTTTGATATTCTGCTTGGTATTTTTGTGCATCTTGCTTGTTACCTAATTGTTTTGCCATTGCCGCAAGTTGGCGCTTTTCCATTGCTAGATAGCTATTGAGCTCTACAGATTCTTGATTGATAGAATAACCAACCAGTTGACCATCACGTATGTTTTCAAAAATCTTAACCTGCCAATCAGCCTTCGCTTTTGCCATATCGCCTTGATAAGTTTGATTGGCATATTCTTTAAACTGTTCATTTGAAATAAAACCAAAACGCGCCGCATTATCCATACCTGACTCCCAGCCTGCAGCATGTTGCACAGGGATATCAAACGCATTTATTTGAGGGTTATCGAGTAAACTTAAATACAACTGATTGCCACTGCATAAATACCAATTATCTTTCCCTTTTTTGCACGATGCCAAAACAGCCAGTTGTGCAGTTGCTTGCACTGAGAAACGCATCTCCCCTTCTTTTGTGGTATGTGTATCGTCAACCGTACCGCCATATTCAATTAAACCATTACCATTATGATCGCGGTTTAAATACCACCATTCATGGTATGCTTTTAATTTGGGATACATTTCAGCCAAAAACGCTTCATCATTGCTTTTTGACACAATTTGCCAAACTACCCAAGATGCCAGTGGCGGCTTAGTATTACGCTCATTCCAATTACCGCCATCGCCACCGCGCGCTTTTGAGTAATTGTAAAACACCGCATCAATCACCATACCTGCATCTTGCGCACGAAGTGTATCTTTGTGCGTTATTTGATAATCAAACATGGCGCGTACGTTATCTTTAGCAAGTTCGGGCATCACCTCTGCAAGTGCATAGGCATGCTTCCAACTGTCCCACGCCCAAACGCCATTAAACCAACGGGCCGTCACCGATGGGGTTATGCCATTATGTTTAATTTCCCCTGCAGGGCTACGCCAGTTGCCAACTAAGGTTTCTAGCGCCTTTATTGCTAACTTTTTTGCTTGTTCACTGTGCTGATTTGATAGTTTATTTGCTATTGACTGCCATCTGGTTTTCGCATTCAAATAGGCAGGCTTTTTATTGTTTAACCATGCGCTTATTTTTACATCTTCGCTATCGCTTTCGTGCTGATTGTGAGTATAGCTGAGCACTGTGGTCAGCAATCGAGAGTTTGCAGGTAAAACCGTTAAACCACTTGTACTTCTGTAGCTTTGTTCAACAGGATTAAAAGCTGATTTAGAAGCAATAGACCGGGCTATTTTAAATCGCGCGGTGCTGTCATTAAGTTTGTGCCACGTATCTCGTGTTTGGCCAAATTGCCATGCAATTGCTTGGCTAGAAATTTGCGGTGTTACTTGCCAAATGTAATCATCATCTTCGCTTTTCCAATGCTTTGTAAGTTGCCCTTGCCACTTTAGTGAAAGATTAAGCGGCTTTTCGGTTAAATTAGTAATGTGTGTATCAATTACACTGCTACGCGTTGATCCAAAACTTAAGTAAACATCTATGCTAAATGAGTTTGTAGTAAAGGTTTGTTTGTAATATCCAAGCTCACTGGAAATGGTACTAGGTAATTCTGAAAGACGTTGATATTCACCACGATCAACAGCAATCGATAGCATCTCAATATATTCAGCAAAGTAAAGGGTGTATTCTTCAAATACAATGGCTGGCCCCGCAAAGCTGCCAGCATTTTCATGTTTTGGTTGTAAAAGTCCATGCCAGCTACCAAGATCAAATAATGGGTTTGCTTGCTGATTACCATAGCTATCGTAATATTTAGCGCTTTGTGGTGCGCCTTCACGATTTAATTGTGAAAGTGGTGATGCCTGTAAACTACAACAAACGATAAGAAAAGCAGCGAGTAATGTTTTCATTCTAAACAACATCTTATTTTTGTATACATTATCCATAAAGTAATACAAAAAACAATCTGATTGCGTTAGCACTGAGCACATCACAAAGATTTGAATTGAATTAAACTAATTTCTAAAATAACGGCTAAAGCCAAGTTTATTGGCACAAAATGGCTAAATTATAATAATAATGAAAATTCGATATTTTACGTTAATAGGTATATGGCTACTTTGTACAAGTGCAAAGGCTGCTGATAACCTACATAACTTTGAAGATGTGTGCCCCAACTTATCAGCACCCGATTGCAGCGCAAAGTTGCTTAAGCAACAAAGTGAGTATGCGCCCTACAGTACCGATTGGTATTTTATTACGGCTCATTACTTAGATTTGCTGTATGAAACTACCAATCTAAAACCGTTGAAAAATCTCACAGAGCAATATTTAAATTCAGGCCATACTCACCCTGTTACATTTCAAACTCAGCTCTATTTTTACGCCGCTAAAGCATTTGATATTTATAATGAAAAAGTAAAAGCCAAAGAATATGCACAGCAAGCGTTTAAATTAGTTAGTGCCACATCTGAGAGCTTTCCAAACCCATTGCGTATGGTCGAAATTGCCAATTTGGAGATGGTATTTGGCGATAAAGATACAGCAACACAAATGCTCAACCGCTTAGCTCAGCAATACCGAAAAAGTAAAGATGCTAAACTACAACACGAAATTTACGGCAACTTAGCAAACGCTTTGTACTCGCAAGGTCAGCTACTCGAATCAATCCCGCACAGAAAAAGCGCGCTATTTTGGGCTCGTAAACTCGGGTTTACCGACACTATTACTATGGCAAGTGGCAACTTAGCCCGCACCTATCAATTGGTTGGTCAATTACAACTTGCAAACGAAACATATCGCGATGCGATAAGCAATTTTAACAGTGAAGAAAGCCCCAACTATTCTATTTTCCAACTGCGTTTAGCCGAAATAAACACCGCACTTGGAGAGGTAGAAGCTGCTAAGCAGCACATAACTAAAGTTAGATTTACTAAACTACTGCCAAGCCACCTTACACTTTATCACCAACTGGCAAATAAGCTCGAACTAAACCTAACCGCACCATAGCGCGTAACTTGTTAATACGACTTGAACGGTCAATACTTGTGGTACTAACAAAATAATGTAGTTCTAAGATGTCGGTTTATATAATAGCACTGTTTATTTTACTGCCCTTCGTCTCGTATTGGGTATTCCCAGCTGTCGCTAACGTAGATGTAATTAGTTTTGCATCTGAATTTATTATGGCGAGTGCGGTGCTTGTTTGTATTTTCAATTTGAATAACTTTCGAAAAAGCGAACGTTCAAACAACGTGCTTTTTACAGGTTTTTCAATTTTGTTAGTTGCCATTTGTGTCGATGCACTTGATGAATTGGTTATCTTTCCAAAAGTCATCACTATCGTTAGTGAAGATCTCTTTCAAATTATAGGTTTGTTGTTGATTGTGTTTGGCATCAAACTATGGCTTGAAAAACAAGAAGCACAAAATAATACGCTATTAAAACTTGCCACCACCGACCCGCTAACAGGCGCTTATACTCGTCGCTATTTTATTGATAAGGCAAATGAAATAATACAAAGCGATAACCCACGGTTTTGCATTTTAATATTAGATATTGATCATTTTAAAAAGATTAACGACCAATATGGTCACAATGTGGGTGATTTGGCACTCGTTGAATTTTGCAATCTGATACAAAGTAACTGTCACGAATCCGACTTATTCGCACGTTGGGGTGGTGAAGAATTTATTATATTACTGCCGCATATAGCAACACCTTCAGCTTACAACAAAGCCGAGTCACTGCGCGTTCAATTAGAAAATACCGAACTGCATTTATCAAACGCAGTATTTAATATGACCGTTTCGATTGGTATAGCTGAATACTCAGCTAACATGAAAAAGCTAGAGACGTTAATCGATATCGCTGATAAACGTCTCTATCAAGCCAAGCAACAAGGCCGCAACCAAGTTGTATCAGGTACTGATTAAACTTGCTCTGCGCGCAAAAACACAGGTTCATTGGCTTTTTTCGTGTGCTCTTCGCTGTAATAGTAACCCGCGCAGTCAAACGCCAATAATTGTGCCATGTTCGTTACTTGTTGTTCCATAATGTAACGCGCCATTAAGCCACGCGCTTTTTTCGCATAAAAGCTAATTACTTTATATTGACCATTTTTACAGTCTTTAAATACAGGTGTAATAATCTCACCGTTAAGTGCCTTTTTATCCACTGCTTTAAAGTATTCATTCGACGCTAAATTGACGAGCATATTGGTATTTTGTTCAGCAAATACTTCATTCAGCTTTTCAGCAATGATACTACCCCAAAATTGATATAAATTAGCGCCACGTGGATTCGTCAGTTTTGTGCCCATTTCAAGGCGATACGCCATCATTAAATCAAGTGGTTTTAGAATACCGTATAACCCCGACAAAATGCGTAAATGACCTTGTGCGTAATCCAGTGCTTTTTCGCTTAGCGTTGCGGCATCTAGGCCTACATAAACATCACCATTAAACGCATAAATAGCTTGTTTGGCGTTACTATCATTGAATGGCGTTTGCCACTCGGTAAAACGCGCCACATTTAAACCCGCTAGCTTATCGCTAATTTTCATTAAGCTTGAGAGATCTTGTGCTGATAGTTCGCGACATACCTCAATAAGCTCTTTGCTGTGCGCTAATAGCTCAGGTTGTGTGTGGTTTTTACTCGGTGCAGGTGTTTCGTAGTCTAAATTTTTAGCAGGTGATATTACTGTGATCATAATTACTATTGACTTGTCGTTGTATTAAGGTAATTTCAACACTTCTTGTAATAAAAATCACCTGTTAGTTAGCATTCGATGGATTTTTCTTCGCTAGGAGTAGCGTAAACCCTGTGTTACGGACATTTGACCTTTCCCAAATACTTGTCATCTAGCTTTAATGATTCATCTTTAAGCTAAACTTAGCTAACACGCTATTTTTATTACCTTGATATTAGGAATGAGGTAAACCATGACACAAATTTTAGCGGCTTTAAAAGCCCAATCAACGATTGTTGCCGATACCGGTGATATTGCAGCTATTAAAGCACACCAACCGCAAGACGCAACAACCAACCCATCACTACTTCTAAAAGCCAGTGAAATTGAGGCATACCAGCCGTTACTAGCAGAAGCACTTGCATATGCAAAAGCAAACGAGTCCGATTCTGCAAAGCAAGTCGCACTTGCATGTGATTATTTTTCAGTTTTGCTAGGCAAAGAAATCAGTGAAGTTGTACCAGGTTACATTTCAACAGAAGTAGACGCGCGCTTATCATTTAATACTGAAGCGACCATCGCTAAAGCTAAATCGTTACTTGCGCTTTACCGCGAAGCAGGTGTTGATACAAACAAAATTTTAATTAAAATTGCGTCAACTTGGGAAGGTATCAAAGCGGCTGAACAGCTAGAAAAAGAAGGTATTAAGTGTAACTTAACGCTACTTTTCTCTGAAGCGCAGGCCAAAGCGTGTGCCGATGCCAATGTATTTTTAATTTCTCCCTTTGTTGGCCGAATTTTAGATTGGCACGTAAAAAATGGCATGCCAAAGCCAGCGTCTGCACTTGATGATCCAGGCGTTCAGTCGGTGCGTAGCATTTACAACTTTTATAAAACACACGGCTATGAAACCGTTGTTATGGGCGCAAGCTTCCGTAATACCGGCGAAATTTTAGCGTTAACAGGTTGTGACCGTTTAACCATTAGTCCTCAGCTATTAACTGAACTTGCTGAGCTAACCGACGCTGAGGTTTACCCACTTGAAAAACCGACTGAAGTATTGCCAAAACCGGCACCACTTAGCGAAAACGAGTTCCGTTGGCAGCATAACCAAGATGCAATGGCGACAGAAAAACTAGCGGAAGGTATTCGCTCGTTTGCCGATGCACAAGTTGAACTTGAAACTCGTTTTGCAAACCTATAAGGAATAAACGGTTTATGACCACCTTAGCGCAGTTGCACACGCAACTAACAGATGCTGCTGAGAATATTAAAAAGAGCCAAATTTTGGCTCTTTTTGATGCGCAGCCTAACCGTGCAAGTGAATTTACACTGAGCGCGGCAGGTTTAACCCTCGACTTTGCTAAGCAAGCAATCGATAAATCCACTCTTAACGATTTAATTGACGTTTCTAAGTTAAAGCAGTTAGCGCAAAAACGTGAAGCGCAATTTACAGGGCAGCTGATCAACAGTACAGAAAACCGCGCTGTACTGCATACTGCATTGCGCAATACGCAAACCTTAGCAACACATTTGCCTGAGGTGGCTCAAGAAATAAACTCTACAAAAGCGAGGTTACTCGATTTTGTTTCTCGCTTTGAACAAAATGCCATTGTTGGCAATACGGGCAAAGCGATAACTGATGTTATAAGCATTGGTATTGGCGGCTCATTTTTTGGCCCTAAAATGCTTGAAGCAGCCCTAATTGATAGTCATGTAAATGATGTGAATGTGCATTACCTTGCCAATATTGATGGGCAGCAAATTAAGCACACACTGACAAAATTAAATGCTGAAACAACTCTGATTGTGGTGGCATCAAAATCGTGGACCACAGCTGAAACCCAGCTTAATATGCATGCCGTAATGGACTGGTTTAAGCAAACCATGCCAAATACAGCAATCGCTGAGCACTGGGTTGCATTAACGGCAAAACCAGAGCTTGCAAAGCAAGCTGGTTTTAGTGAAGAAATGATTTTCCCATTGTGGGACTTTATTGGCGGCCGCTATTCGGTTTGGTCTACCATTGCCCTTCCGTTAGCACTTAAAATTGGTAAAACTAATTTTGAAGCCTTACTTGAAGGCGCTGCAAACCTTGATAATCATTTTTTAACAGCTCCAGAAGAGCAAAACTTACCTATTATTGCGGCGTTAATTGGCTATTGGCAACAAAAGTACTTAGGTGAAAATAACTTATTAGTACTCCCCTATGGTCACGCTTTAAAAACCCTACCGGCTTACTTACAGCAACTTGATATGGAAAGTAACGGTAAAAGTGTCGATCTTACAGGTCAGCACATTGATTTATCAGGTCCGATTTTATGGGGAGCTGAAGGCACTAATTGTCAGCACTCTTTTATGCAGTTACTGCACCAAGGTAAGCAAAGTGCCATGATTGACTTTATTTTGCCACGCATTGGTGAAGCCAATTACCAGCAACACCATAAAGCAATGATTGCCAATTGCCTAGGGCAAAGCCAAGCGCTATTGCAAGGTAAAAGCTTGGCACAAGCAAAAGCAGAGCTAGCAGCACAAGGCTTGACTCCAGAGCAAATAAACGAACTTGCGCCACATAAAGTAATGCCGGGCAACAAAGGTTCTAATACGTTATTAATTGACGATTTATCGCCTCGTTCACTTGGTGCGTTGCTGGCGTTTTATGAGCATAAAGTGTTTGTGCAAGGTGTGCTTTTTGGCATTAATAGTTATGACCAGTGGGGCGTTGAACTTGGTAAACAACTTGGCAACCAAGTGCTTGATGCGATGGCGTCCCAAAATTATGAACAGCTTGATCCATCTACAGCGAATTTGCTAAAAACACTTACAAATTAATACTCTAACAGCTACCCCTCGGGTAGCTGTTTTACCCTTCTTTGATCTAGTCGAAAAACCTTCATTATTTTTTAACAAAAGCTAAACATATTAGTTTTATTTTTAGACGAGTTATGATATTTCTTATGCCGAGGTTAAAAAATCCACAGGAGGATACCATGGATAGCATCGAAGATATTTTTGCAATATTAGAACGTCCTGAACCAACAACAAAAACCTCTTCAAAAGGGAAAAAGCGCAAATGGCGCGAAATAGAAGCGTTAAAGGAAAGACATAGACTGAAAAAAGAACTCGAAGAATACGGTTCTTTAGACGACATTGACCTAGATGATTTAGTCATCTAAACAATATAAAGGTCAAATCAAAAAAGGCTCTTACGAGCCTTTTTTATTGCTTGTTAAACCTCTTTTGGTAACAGCCAATTAATTGGAGTTTTACCCATCGTAATTAAAGCATCATTTGCTTTAGAGAAATGCTTACAACCAAAAAAGCCGCGATAGGCAGAAAGCGGTGACGGATGCGGCCCATTGAAAACAACATGCTTAGTAGTATCGATATGACGTCCTTTTTTTTGCGCATGCGAACCCCAAAGTAAAAACACTATACCATCACCATGTTCATTTAATGCAGCTATAACACGGTCGGTGAACGTTTCCCAACCGAGTTTTTTATGCGAGTGGGCTTGGCCTTGCTCAACGGTTAATACCGTATTGAGTAATAGCACTCCCTGCTCTGCCCACGCCTGCAAATAACCATGATTGGGTATAGTAAAACCGTCGATATCAGTTGCTAATTCTTTATACATGTTGGCCAAAGATGGAGGCGCTTTAATACCCGGTTTTACTGAAAACGCCAAGCCATGTGCTTGATTTGGACCATGATAAGGGTCCTGCCCGAGGATCACCACTTTCACATCATCAAACGCGGTGATTGAAAACGCACTAAACACCTCATCCGCAGGCGGAAATACATTAACTCCCTCTGCGCGCCTTTTCGCAACATAGTCGAGTGTGTCTTTAAAGTAGTCTTGTTGCTTTTCAACGGCGAGTACATCTGTCCAAGTAGTCATAGTGATTGTTAATAGCTATTTTGAACGCAATTATGCCATAAAAAAGCCGCTAACTTGTAGCGGCTAAGCATTTCAATCAACAGATTAAAAAGGATTAAGCAAGTTTCGCCAAAATGTTTTCACGCAGCACTTGATAGTCGTTAACTAGGTCTTTTGCTAAACATTGTTTTGCTAATGCATCAGCAAGTGGTTTTGGCATATCTAATTCAATCGAAAGAATGTCTTCAACTGACTCTTTAAATTTAGCTGGGTGAGCTGTTGATAAAAAGATGCCAACACCATCAGCAGCTAAATCTTGTTTTAAGCCTTGGTAAGCAATTGCCGTATGCGGCTCAGCTAAGTAGCCTTTAGCATAAACATCATGCATTACCGCTTTCGTTTCTGCTTCATCAACACTGTGCGAATAAAAGTTATCGTAACTAAACCAGTTGTTATCTAGCATAAACTGCACACGCGGCCAGTTATTTGGTTTACTCACGTCCATCGCATTTGATAACGATTCTAGTGTTGCATTTGGCGTCCATTCTTTTGATGCTAAATAACGCGGCACTGTATCATTTTGGTTTGTCGTTGCTGAAAGCTTAGCCACAGGTAAACCTAAACTTGCAGCAATCATCGCGGCACACACATTACCAAAGTTACCACTTGGTACCGAAATATGTGCTTTTGCACGCTCTGCTTTAGGTAATTTCGCCACCGCTTCAAAGTAGTAACATACCTGTGCAAGTAAACGGCTAATATTGATAGAGTTTGCTGAGTTTAAGCCTAAGCGCTGCTTTACTTCATCATCTAAAAACGCTTGTTTAACCATCGCTTGGCAATCATCAAAGCTGCCATCTACTGCGTAACAATGAATATTATTACCTAGCGTTGTGAACAGTTTTTGCTGCGCTAATGAGATTTTACCTTTCGGGTATAAAATCACGACATCAATGTCTTTTTTACCGTAAAACGCATGTGCCACAGCAGCACCTGTGTCACCACTTGTTGCCGTTAAAATCGTGGTTTTATTACCTTCATTAAATACCGACAAGCACTCCGCCATAAAACGGCCGCCAAAGTCTTTAAACGCAAGCGTTGGACCATGAAACAGCTCAAGGCAGTAAACATTATCTTCAACTTTTACCAGTTCAGCTGGAAAGTTAAAGGCATTTTGTACCATTTGCTGTACGGTACTTTCTGGCAACTCATCACCTATTAAATGCGATAAAATTTTGCTGCTGCGCGCGACAAAATCAAGCTCAAGTAACTCATCAACATTACTTAGCGGCACTAGGCTATTTGGGAAAAAGACACCTTGATTGTTGCCTAATCCTACTTTTACCGCCTCTACAAACGATACCTTCTGCTCGGCGTCTTTTAGATTATGCAATAACATCACTTTCTCCTTTTTCTAGTACACGTGTGCCACGGTTATCTATTTTACAAATGTGGCTAAAACCGTTTTCATTCAAATAATTTTCTTTTAACCAAGCGTCTATCGCTTGTGCTTGCACTTCACTTTTTGTTAAAGCCAAAAGCGTTGGACCTGCGCCAGAAATGGCAACCACTTCTGCACCTAATTCTGGTAATGCCGCTTTGGCTTCGCTAAACCCTGCAATCAGAGATTGGCGATATGGCTCAGCAAGTTCGTCTTTCATCAAGGCTATTGCGCTATCAAATTGCCCACTAAAACATAACGCAGTAAACGCGCTTAAACGCTGACCATAATTAATGCTAGTGTGCATGCTGACTTCTTTTGGCAGCACAGCGCGTGCTTTTGCGGTATTCAGAGCAAAGCCTGGGTAAGCAACGACTAACTGCCAGTTTTCATCGGTAGGTAACGCCAGTGAATTATTTGGCACTAAATCACCGCACAGTTGCAAACCACCTAAATAGCATGGTGCAATGTTATCGTAGTGGCGACCACCACTGACTTTTTCTTCAAAATCAGCCATTAATGCCAATAACTGTTTTTGCGAAAGGTTAGTATTAGCAAACTTATCAAGTGCCGCAAATGCAGCAACCACAGAGCAAGCACTTGAACCTAAGCCCGAACCAACCGGTAAGTTTTTCTTTAATTCCAGTTTACATGCTGGCATATCGCTTGAAACATGTTCACGGAAATGCACTAAACACTGATAAGCAAGGTTATCCTCTTTAGGACCTGCCAGTTTTTCAGCGTATTTTCCACTACATACAAATTCGTCTTGGCCTGAATCGCTTGCGCCAATTGCAACAATATCACCAAGTAGCGCGCCACTTACTGGCGCAAGTGCTGCGCCAAGTAAGTCAAAACCAACGGCAAAATTACCACTGGATGCGGGTGCATAAACTTCAATCATCACCCTCTCCTACGGCAATGTTTTTAAAATGTCAGCAAATACGCCTGCCGCAGTAACTTCTGCGCCAGCGCCATAACCACGAATGACAAATGGTTTTGGCTGGTAGTATTGACTTAAGATTGCCAGTGCATTTTCACCGTCGCGTACACTGTTAAGCGCATCTTCTTTGCTTACTGCTTGAATACCTACTTTACATTTGCCATCTTCGATTGAACCAACATAACGCAGTACTTTGCCATCCGCTTTTGCTGATTCAACGCGCGCTGTAAATTCAGAATCAAGTTCAGGTAGTCGTGCCATAAACTCATCAACACTTGCACCTTCAGCAAATTTTGGTGATACCACAGGTTCAACGTCAATATCATCAAGCTCAAGCTGTAGTCCAGATTCACGGGCAATAATAAGTAACTTACGCGCTACATCCATACCGGATAAATCATCTCGCGGATCAGGCTCTGTAAAACCATTGTCTTTTGCTTGTTTAGTTGCTGCGCTTAAACTTAAGCCATCTTCAACTACACCAAACATATACGACAGTGAACCACTTAAAATACCGTTAAAGCTAAGTAATTTGTCACCTGCGCCAAACAGCAGCTGCAAGTTATCAAGCACAGGTAAGCCAGCACCTACATTTGTTTCGTATAAGAATTTACGACCTGTTTTTTGTGTGGCAGATACCAGCGATTGGTAATATGCCTGAGAGCTTGTATTTGCTTTTTTATTTGCAGCTACTACGTGGAAGCCTGCATTAATAAAGTCTAAATACTGCTCTGCTAAGAACTGTGATGATGAACAATCAACAAGCACAGGGTTAATTAAATGGTTTTCTTTAACAAATTGCTCAACCGCTTTTAAATCAAAGCTCTGCTGTGAATCAGCAAGTTGCATTTGCCAGTTTTCAAAATCTACGCCGTCACTATCAAGTAGCATTTGACGCGAGTTTGCAACGCCATACAAATTTAGTTTGATATTACGTTTTTGCAGCCATTCTTGCTGGCGTTGTAGCTGGCTAACCAGCTCTTTACCAACCAAACCACAGCCAAGTAAAAATACATCGATAGAAGGCACATGAGTAAAGAAGTTTTCATGACATACTTTCACTGCATCATTACAAGATTGACCATCAATTACCGCTGAAATCGCGCTTTCTGTCGAGTCTTGCGCAATCGCAACAATGTTAACTTGTGCTTGCGCAAGTGATGCAAAGAACTTAGCAGCAAGGCCTTTATGGGCTTTCATGTTGTCGCCAACTAAAGTCACAATTGCTAAATTTTGTTCGATTTGGAATGGTTCTATCAGGCCTGCTTGCGCTTCTAACGCGAATGCTTGCTCAAGTGCGTTTGTGGCTTTAGCTAAATCAGCTTGATAAACACAAAAACTGATGCTGAATTCGCACGATGACTGTGTAATTAACACAATTGAGATTTCATCTTGGGCTAATGCGCTAAATACGCGCGATGCCATGCCCACTTTACCTTTCATGCCTGGACCTGACACCGTGATCATTGCAAGATCTTGTAAACTCGAAAGCGCTTTTACTGGTTCGCCATTTGAGCTTGACTGCGCACTGATAAGCGAGCCTGGTACATCAGGATCATGCGTATTTTTAATCTCACACGGCACGCCATATTTAGCACAAGGAAGAATTGTTTTAGGGTGAAGTACTTTAGCGCCAAAATAAGAAAGCTCCATGGCTTCTTTGTAGCTTAAGCTATCAATTTTCATTGCCGATTTGATATAACGCGGGTCGGCGCTGTAAACACCATCTACATCTGTCCAAATTTGGCAAATTTTAGCATCAACACAGGCTGCAGCTATCGCTGCAGAGTAATCAGAACCATTACGACCAAGGGTTGTTAACTCACCTTGCTCGCTTGCGGCAGTAAAGCCCGGCATAATATAAACTTTGCTTGGCTGCTCTGCTAATTGCTTTGCAAATTGCTGTTTTGATTGTGTTAAATCAACTTCTGCATCTAAATAGTTATTGTTAGATGCAATGCACTTAGTGGCTTCAAGGTAAACTGGCGATAACTCATTTAACAGCGCCTGCATCAGCGATACACTAACGCGCTCACCAAAGCTTATAACGTAGGCTTTTACTTGTGCTGGGCAATGCCCGATTAACGCTACACCATCAAGTTTTTGTTTTAGCTCGTCAAAATTAGGCCAATTAGTTACAACTGCAACGTCTGACACCTGTGCTTTAAGGCCTTCACTACGCGTAACGAGTGCTTGCCATGCTGCTGAATAATCTTGCCCTTTTTCAGCCAGCTCAGATAATTCAACAAGACTGTCTGTCATACCGCCTGGTGCAGATAACACTAACAACATCTGATCTTCAAGTTGACCTTTGGCAAGTTCAGCTACCTGCTTTAAACAGGCAAAGTCAGCAAGAGACGAGCCTCCAAATTTTAATACCTTCATTCTTTTTCCCCATTCCAAAAACGAAAAAGGCCTGTGCTCGTAGTGAGCACAGGCCTTTAAATTTTGCGTACAGACCTATGCCACTATCCAGTTAGGATAATGGTTGTAATAATGGTGGTGTGTACTAAATTAATTTGTTTCATGGCCTTTAGACTGCCGAATCGTCAAAGATATGTCAACTATAAAAAAAGATAATTTATTCCATTTAGCACTATAATAAATCAACGAATGCCAAATTTATGCAAAAGTGACGAAAACGCTTCATCTTTAAATGGTTTTTCAATAAATCCTAGTACGCCAAACTCAGCCACTCGCTGTTTCATTTCAGGTTGAATATCGGCAGAAATAATAATGGTATGTAAGTGAATTTTTTCGGCTTTTAAATTAGCTAACACGCCAAGACCGTCCATAACTGGCATAGTCAAATCTAGGCACAACAAACCGAACTCTTGCTGGCGCAATAAGTCGAGTGCCTCTTGCCCGTTCTGGGCTTGGCTAACAACAAAGTCATTGTGATTTTTGAAATAACGCGCTACTTGCTTTCGCGCAATTAACGAGTCATCACACACAAGTACGGGAAATGTACTAGACAAAATAAAACCAATAAAAACCGTAATAATATAGCCATAATATGAGTAAACGCGGTAATTGCAAGATTTATGCGTGCTAGTTACGTTATGCCGTGATTAGATCAAATTATTTAACAAAAATGTCAGTAGAGCTGGTTAAAATGAACTAAGCTTTTATTTATTCGATTTATTTAACCACTTTCGTATTTATTTTTAGGTCAAAATTAGCTAACTTTAATGGCGAACATGATAAAATTACAATAATGAGGTTCTGGTTAATTCAATGTTAAGCAAAAGTCTTTCTAAACGCTTGTTAACCAGCGTACTCTCAGTATATTTTGTACTTACGTTTATCGTAACTTGCGGTCAAGTAATCGCTGAATACCATAATTCAAAAGATCACATTCAAAACGAACTTTCCACCTTACAAAAAACCTTTTCCGGCAGCTTAACGCGCGCCATTTGGGAGCTAAATACGCAGCAAACCCGCACTATTGCCGAGGGTTTACTTGCAATCCCCTCTATCGAAGGGGTAATTGTTCGCGATGATAACGGTGAAATTATTTCACAAATAGGTCAATCAATTGATATTGTTGAACGCTACGAGTCGCAACTCGTGCAAGAAGCCGTGCTTGTTCAACATACCAGTTCAGGCCTATTTGGTTACACCTTTCCGCTAGTATTTGAATTTTCAGGTCGCGCGACACAAGTAGGTGACGTAACACTATTTTCAAGCCGCGAAGTGGTGTTTAGCCGCATTATGGTATCGCTGTACTTTTTAGTCGGTAATGCCTTAATCAAAACTACTTTCCTAATTATTTTATTTTTAATGGCATTCAGACGCCTGCTTACCGAGCCATTAACAGACTTAACTCAGCAAATTGAAGAATTAGAGCTCGATAACCTTGAAGGTGCGCGCGTAAGCATAGAAACCACTGAGCACAACGAACTAAAAATTATGGAGCATTCGTTCAATAAGCTGATTGATAAAGTGGTAAGTTATAAAGACCAACTCGAATCAACACAACGACAGCTTGTAAAAACAAACGAAAAGCTCGACCAACAAAACCTACTTCTAGAACAAGAAGTTGCACGCAAAACATCAAATCTAAGCCAAGCAATGATGGATTTACAGCAACAGAAATACGAACTTGAAAAACAAAAGTTGGTACTTACAGAAGAAGTCGATCGCCGCAAAACCACTGAAGGCGAATTACTCGTTAAGCAGGACGAACTTACTAAGTATGTAGATGAATTAAATATGGCGCAGGAGCGCTTAGTTGGCTCTGAAAAAATGGCGGCACTCGGTGGTTTAGTTGCAGGTATTACCCACGACATTAATACACCCGTTGGGATTGGCGTAACCGCCACATCGTTTTTACAAGAGCGCTTGGCACAAGTAGAAGCGGCATACGCAGAAAAAACCCTCTCACCAAAAGCGCTTGAAGAATTTATTGCCGACGCAAAACAAAGTACCGCCCTATTAACAACTAACTTAGAGCGCGCATCTGAGCTTGTTGCTAGCTTTAAGCAAATTGCGGTAGACCAAGCCAGTGAAGCGGTGCGTCAAATTAACTTAAAAGAATACCTTAACGAAATTATTCGCTCGCTTCACCCGAAACTTAAAAAGACAATGCATAAAATTAATATTCATTGTCCGAAAGATTTATTACTCAACTTACCTGCTGGCGCAATTAGCCAAATTTTTACCAACCTGATTATGAATTCACTAATTCATGGTTTTGAAGGCATCAATGCAGGCACCATTGATATTAATATTCAAGAGCAAGATGGCGAAGTAGCCATTACCTTTAAAGATAACGGCCGTGGTGTTGAAGCTGAGCAGCTAGAAAATTTATTTGACCCATTCTACACAACACGTCGCGAGCAAGGCGGCAGTGGCCTTGGCACGCACATTACCTTTAACTTAGTAAAACAAACCCTGGCTGGCGATATCACAGCAACCAGCGAACCAGGCAAAGGCTTGTGCTATAAAATCACCTTCCCTAAGGATATGCCAAGTCCAGACTCCTACCCGTTGGTGGATTAATTGCTCAATTGATAAAGAAGCGCTGAAAGGCGCTTTTTTATTGTTTGTAACCCTGATACGCTAAGCAAAATTTATAACGAAATTGGTTTTGCCAATACAATTTCAAGGATCCTTTCATGTGGTTTAGTAACCTAATTTGCTATCGCTTCAAACAAGAAGTTGATTACAACCAAGACGAATTTGAAAAAGCACTCGAGCAAGATAAATTTCGCCCATGTGGCAGCCAAGATTTAAGCACCTTTGGCTGGACCAAAGCACTTGGTAAACATGGCCAAATGCTGTCGCACTTTAGTAAAAAAAGCATTCTGCTTTGCGCTAAACGCGAAGAAAAAGTACTACCGCCAGCAGTGATCAATGATCTTCTGGCAGAGAAAGTAGAACAAATCGAAAACAGCGAAAACCGCCCTGTTAAGAAAAAAGAGAAAGACGAGTTAAAAGAAAACTTAGTGCATTCATTACTGCCTCAGGCGTTTAAAAAATCGAGCTTACAGTTTGCCTTTATCGACTTAGAAAAAGGCTGGATGGTGGTTAACAGTGCAAGTTTCAATAAAGCAGAAGAGTTACTTGCACTACTTCGTAAATCACTTGGTTCATTGCCTGTAGTGCCCGCTTTCGTAAACTATGATTTAGGCTTATTTTTAACAAATTGGTTAGCGAAAGACGAAGCTCCAGAACAATTTACCATTGGTCTTGATGCAGAGCTTGTTGAACCAGAAGAAAACGGCGCTAAGGTAGTACTTAAACAGCACGATCTTGCCTCTGACGAAGTAAAAAATCACTTAGATAACGGTAAAGTGGTTACAAAGTTAGCGCTAGATTGGATGGAGCGTATTCGCTTTGTGCTGCAAGAAGACGGCTCAATTAAACGTGTAAACTACGCAGAGCTGTTAAAAGAAGAAAACGCTGACATTCCAAAAGAAGATATGGCAGTTAAGCTAGATGCTGACTTTATGCTTTCAAGCGATGAAATTAAGCAAATGCTAGAAGCGCTGATTACTGCACTAGGTGAACCGGAAGATACAATTTAAGGTTTCCTTTTTGTAGCCGACGCTAAATATTCAAAAAGCCGTAAATGCGGCTTTTTTTATGGTTAAAATTTGAGTTTTGTCTATTCTGAAAACGCGCTTTTAGGTGTATTTTGAAAACGAACTTTTAAACTTAAAAACTTAATCTCAGCTTAAAAATAAAATTAAAGCCGGTTTGTCGTACTATCAACTTTAAACTTACAAAACTATACATTGCGCAACTGCCCCTCTTGTTCATTTTTGTTACACGACAAAAACGAACCAAAAAACGTGCCCCAAAAATCAAACTGATTCTTCAAACACAATTTAAATATGAACATTAACACCATGAAGCAACGCGCTAAACATCCTTGTACGCTTTCCAGCTCGAAGTCCTTATCTCGCGTTCATAGCTAGCCGAACTTCGTTCGTCTCAAGACGCTATTCACCCATGCCTACATGGCTTGCTCGACCGCTTCGCTCCCTGTCTCGCATTATTCATTTAAATTCTGTTTTCAGGTTTGATTAATGGGGTGACGAAAGACCGAAGCAACGCTTCGCAGCTTGAGGAAGTGAGGTCATGGATGATCGATGGAACCAAGCTTCATGGATGAATTATTAATTCAAGTCCATAACATGCTTAGTTTCTCTAAGGCAGTTCAGTGCCAACAACTGACGGTGGTAACGCCGCAAATAAACGGCTAAAGTTAGTTGGCTAAAATTTGTGAGGTACGAAAAAAAACCAACTGGTTTTTGTCCGCACTTCTAATTTGCTTTGTTAAAAGCACCTTGCTTGATTACCAAAGCTAGAACCTTCATTTGGCGCTAGAGTTTGGATGTGACTTATTGAACTAAAATAACTTTTAGCTCTATTTAGCCGTCTTGACGGGTTAAACGCTTTAAACTTACCAACAACCCTAACAAACTTACCCTCGTATGCACCTGCTAACTTCTGAATATGAGCTTCTGGATTATCGCTGTTGTAGGTAACTTGCGCAGCTTCAAATGGTTGAGAAATAGCATTTTCATAGGCTCTTGCTATGTAGCTAGCTTGGTCAAGGTATAAACTTCCGTTTTCAAACTCTACGCTTATCACGCCAACTGTTTGGACACATTTACCGTCGTACTTGTCAGGTGATGACAACAAGCTTACAAAAGAAACCTTTTCAGCCGCAATACTGGAAAATGCTGTCATCAAGAACATTATGCTAAAAAGTTTACTCATATCTCAAAGTGCTTATAACGCTTACCATAAACAGCATAAAATAGCTGGCAAAACATAGCGATAATAGTGCGAAACTATAAAAACCAGTATCTTCTACTTAAAGAGTTTCTATAATCCGCTCACAACTTGATAATTAGCTATCAAGCCAACATTCTCTATTTTCGAAGGTAGAATATCATCAGATGTATTAATTAACCCATCCCGGCCATATGAACGAACATGGTAAGAGCTTTCGTTAATAAGCTTATAGTAGTAAAATTTCCCATCAGTGCTAACTTGGGCTGGATCGTAAAGGAAAACCATGGAGTTTTCTGGCAAAGAATTTTGCAATACTTCTAATGACTCAGGGTAACTACCATTTTGTATTTTATAAAACTCTATTGCTTGTACTACATTTGTTAATTGTGATTTGGCTAAGTCACTGCGTAGATCATCGTAAACTCCACCTTCTTGAACAAAACCAAAATAGCCAAGCGCACTATAAAGTATAATAGTGAATGCGATGCCACATGAGCCAACTACTTTTAATTTTGTATGCTTGGTAACTACACCCCAAACAATTGCTATGACACCGAAAAATACACCTATTAACGGAATAAATGACATTCCACCAATAATATAACCTAAACAACCAGCAGACTCCCTTTGCATCTCTTTTTGAGATTTTTCTTGTTTATCGTTTCTCTCTTTTATCCGTTGAATAAGAAGATCGTTTAATTCTTTATATAATTCAGGTTGTTCGCGCTCGCTGAGACTATCTCTTTCTTCTCTTAATGCTTCAATTGTATATTTTGTATAATCTATTTTGGAATCCATTCTGGAACTACTCCTGAGGTTTAGAACTACTTGCTTGTGAAACCTTGCTAGCTAACCTTCCATGTAAGATGAAAGCGATTTCAAACATGATTTCACTTTAAAATATTGAAAAATATATTAAATCATAGGTGATAGAAAATAAATTAAATGTTTGTGAATGACCGTTGAACACTCTTCCAAGCGTGTTCGCGTAAACACTTTTTGGATAAGTATGAGTTAGATTCAACGGACGGTTCTGTGCCGAACTCGACCGTTCGAAAGCCTATAATAAATACCATAGTAGAACTTGGAAAACTATTATGAGTTCGTATTGCTAGTCATCCGGGTATTATTTTCTGAAATGCTATTGACTGGAATAAGGTCCATATTGCCCTGATTTTCTATAATGTAATTCCCGATTAAATTTATATACTTTGAGTATTCTTCGTTATGTATATATACATCTGATAGTAAATCGAATAGTTCCCAGTGATCTTTATAAGATAATTCATTACTACTTAAAGCTCTATTTGCATAAGAAATCACAAGTTCGGTATCTCCTTTTTTATCTCGTTGAAAAAGGATCTGAGAGATAAATTTTTCGACGTATGCTTTGTCAAAAGGCGTAAGTTGTTTCGTATTAGTTATGTAACTTATTAGGATTTCGCTACTTTTATCTAGATCACTTTCGTTATAGGCATCAAATGCTTTAACCAATACTTTGCCAGTCTCTGATGATGGATTCCTTTTTTGAAGACCATTCTTTTTACGCAATTGGTCTTTATGTGATTTATAGATATTTCTAATCGCAGCAGCAACTACAAAAGACTCTTCAATCGAATTTAAACCTAGGCTAAGAGCATTATATCCTTCACTAATACATGTTTTATTACTTTCCTTAGTGTTACACATTATTGCTTGGAACTCTGACATTACTTGTAAGCGCTGTTTACTATTCTTTATTGAGTACTTTTCTAGACACGAGTAAAAGTATTTTGCGACTAGGTATGCATCTGAGTTTTTGTCAAAATCGATTCCTGGTTGCTCAAGTGGCTGCTCACACAAATGTTTATTTTCATCATAAAGCTGTTTCATTGAGGAAAAGTTTAACTCTAAAGCAGTTTCCATTTCCGCTTTTTCATCTTTATAGTTTTTAATAGCTTCTGGGTCTTTATCTATTATTTTTTTATAGTGCTCTTTGAACAGACTGTCTGAAACATATCCCAATCGTCCTAAAAACTCTAATTGAGCAAGGAGTACAATTGCATTTACATCTTCCTCTTCAACTAACTGCTTCAATAATGGCTTAGCTAGCTTTCGTTTATTTTGTTCAAAACTCGATGAGTAAATTAAAGCAAGATCATATCTTTTCTCTTGTTTTCCTAATGAAATTTCTGATTTTAAAAATGCAACATTCTTATTGAGTTGTTGCTCTTTATCTAGTGTATTTACAGTAACTTTTGGAGAAGTTGATTGGCATGCTATTAAAAATAAACTTGCTACGATTACAGTTATAATACTCTTCATTATATTTCCATATTTTATTATTTTTCTTCAACACGATATGTTAATTAATTAAATTGAGTCTCAATAGCGAACAAAGTTAACGCTTAGGCTTTTCTATCAATGTACTTTGTCTTCACTATTAAAATCGACTGCAAATAAACCAAGTACACCAATTGATATAAAAATAAATATTGCGAAGTTTGGCTTTTCGAATATAGCTAATAAGAAACTAACAACTCCAAATGGAATACACATGTAGGCGCCCATTCTAGCTTCTGAGCCATTTACGAATTTCCAATTAGTTCTAATTACTTTAACTAAGTAATAAATACCATATAGAAATAGTGGAATGGTAATTATTGGTAGCAATGGGTCACTTATGGTTAATACTTCGCCGTTTCCTCTACCGCCTTTATTGACCAAAGGAAAATCTATTTCATGCGTCCAAAAAGACTTCAAAAAGAAGGGCATATAAAGTGCTAGTAAGTATCTAAAGGGGTTAACACCAAACTTTTTATTTCTCTTATTTCTTGGCAAACTCACATTCCTTAATGACTGTTCCTGTTTATAGAACATAAATTTTGCTTGAAAATATACTTTAAATCAATGACCGTTATTCACTCATTACTGCCGGATACATAATTAAATTCAGAGGGTTACTTCCGTTTTGTGCCAACAACTGTCATTCGTAACGCTTACAGCATGCGCGCCCATGGAATGGAGCCGAAGGCGCAATGTAATGGGTGTCGCCGTGCCCGCACTTGTTATGATTCAAAATCATACCCAATGTCGTGTAAGTAAGTCAGATCATCAACATGAATTGACTTTAGGTAGACATCAAAGGGAACTGCCAATATTTCGTGACGCTTCCAAAATACCTCGACAGAGTCATGCGGATACTTAGCAACCATCAAAAAATGTAATGTCAGCAACACTATTCGTGAGCTTACCAATATATCAGTAAGCACCTTTACATTTTCGCCTTCATCGCTTAATGGAATGTCAAAGGCACCATGAGCCAATTTGTTTCTTAGGCTATAGACGCTATATATCCCGTAACCATGATCAGAGAGAAATTCGTCGTTATCATCAACAGACCGAAACACAGACGAATAGCTAGCTTCATCCTTTTTTCTATTGCCTATATAAGCGACAAGATTAGAGTAACCAATCACATTGTTTTGACGACATTTTTGTTTCAAGAAATAACAGAGCTTTTTTATCTTGCCTCTGGGTGCATTCTCAATCGAAACAAATCTGTCTATAGCAGCTTCCAGGGCCGCCCAACACAGTTGAAAACGAGTTATTTCAGTAACTAACTTCTTCTGCAGCCCGGCTTGATTTTCGGCCCAGGTATCAGCTAAACCGCAGCAGCCTGCACCCGGGTCAAAATGACTAGTGTCATAGTTTACAGACTCAACACACGCCGCTAGATTTAGCCAGCCTGAAACATCTTCCGCTCCCTCATATCCTCTGAAATCTGATAGAGAACCGAAAAATTGAACAAGCTCCGCACAGTGTGATCTAAAATCTTTCATCGAAGATAAATGCTCGAACAACGTAATGTACCTCGTTTAGTCATAACATGTTTATAGCGAGCTAATCGCGCGTTTTTCTACCAAAGCGTCGCTCGTTTTTCTGAATGACTCATTTGTAGCAAACTTCTTAACCAATTGCTATTACTACTAAAATACAGTAGTTCTAGCTTTTTTTCAGGACAAAAACGAGCGATTGGGTCGTTTTCCTGACTATGCAAGCAATATACTTTGACGAAATAGAAAAGTAATTTTGAAAGACCGCTATTCGCTCATAACTGTCAGTTACATAATGAAATTCATAGGGTTACTTCCGCTTTGTGCCACAAGCTGCCGTTGGGAAAGGGTTAAATCAACGACTCTGACCTCATTGATTCAGTTTAGATAAACATAATCATCATTAGCGTTAATGAGAAATGCTGTTGTACCAAAAACAAAGGGCAAATAATCGCAATTATAAAAAGGTTGGACCATAAGCTCTGAGTATTTTGCAAAGTCTCCAGGTTCTACAGGTAATGCTCTAGGGCGAATAGGGTCAAAGGTATAACCAAAATACCTTACTAATTGATACCCTGTTTCATATTTAAGGGCATCAACCAGATAACTTCTATTAGCACAATATCTTCTAGCAATAAAAGTTACGTAGTGATTATCTGGTCTTTCTAACAACCAAACTCTTGGGACTTCAGTAGCTGTTTCATTAGGCAAGTTAGTGACTTTAATTATGTCAAAATAGATTTCAGCTTTGTCTGTACCTACAAAACGATCATTCAATTTAATCCGAGTCAATTCACCTTCAACAGTATTAATACCAAAGGAGCGATATTCTGCTAAGCACTCAGGAGTGAGCAAGTGGGTAAGTTCAATACGCTTGGCAGAGAAAACATCGTTCGCATCGACGAAGTTATTTGATGTTAAGATTGATACTATCTTTTCACAAGGATTATCTATGCTTTTTTTGTCTCTAATGCATAAAGGTGTGAAGGCACCTGATTCATAACTTAACCATGCTTCTGGGTCATCTTTTTTGTTGCTTTCATAAATATGTTCAACCCATCCTTCTTCGGTGTTTTCGCTTGCTTCTTGCCAGATTTCAATCAATTCTGGTTTAACGAGTCCATGCTCTAAAACGCAGCGCTTAAACTCATCAACAAATAACTGTTTTTGTGCTGCCGCAGGGTTACTTTTATGCTCAGGAATATAATGTTGAATGACAGTGAACAGCTCGAAAATACGTTTTCGCATTCCCCCTTTAGTGAACCCTTTCCACTTTAGATACGATAATGCTGAAAACCAGTGGGGCATAAAGTGGGTTAATCCACTCTTACTTTGATTGTGTTTTTCAGTCAACCATTCGTGAGCAACCGATAAATAACGCATAAAAAAGCCATTAGTTTGCTCTCGGTCAACATGCCAAGGAAAGCGTTCATGGGTTATACCCTCAATTTCAATGCTTTCTTCGCTGTAATGTGTTAATCCATCAACTGAAATAGTGTAAAAGTCATCAACTAATGTGTCGGATATCGACAGTTCATTTAACTGAGAACCAGCTATAAGCCAATAAAGAAATACATGTCTAAACTCACGTTTCCCGTCTTCCCAAGGGACTTCCTTCATCACACTAAAGTAATGCTCTTTTTTTAACTCGGGCAAAAAAGATAATTTAGTCACAAAATCAAGATCATACTCACTATGCAATGTCCATTCACCTTTCAAAAAGTACCTTTTTAAGGTGGCATTTTTTTTTGTTTTACTACTGCCAATTATGGGTAAGAGCTTTTCAAATAAGGCTTCGCGCTCTGCTTTCCATACCGGATCATTCGTTTTGAATTGTTCTTTATGAAATGAAAATTTTGCCATTAATTACTCGCTCCCTGAGATACCAAAATTTAGGTTCCCTTTTTACTTATTCTTTGAGAAAAACATGGTGATAGGTCGAGCATTTTGCATGTTGAAACTAATTTTATCAATGACCGTTATTCGCTCATAGCTGCCTGTCAGATTAAGTCCAAACCTACACATAGAAACTGCAAGATCAGATATGAGCTACTACAATTTACAGCAAGTGGTCCAAACGTTCTTAACACCCTTTAAGAAAAGTGTGTTCACGGTAAAGTGGTTTTCTTTTAGGACGCGGGAGTATCATTTCTAATTAGCTGTACTAGCTCAGACTCTTTTTCTGTAGACCCCAACTATGTCTCAATGATGCTGCGTAACCACATAGTTGAAGACATATATCGAACCAAAAGATAGACTTAGAATCACAACCTATCTCAGTATAGAAAACAGCCCAATTATTTCCCTTTTTATCCAATTTAAAAGCGCCACTGCGTCTGCCCGACACAGAAAAATTAGCAGGATTGCACACTTCCGCGATCTATTTTTTGTAACTATGATTCTTTTATTAAGAGTGTTTAACAGTTTTTGAAGAGACAAGTTGCCTGATAACTTTCTAATCATTCATCACAACTAAAAACACAACATATAGTGCATACCATCAATCTCAATTGACAATAGTACTCGTACATATCGGCAATTTAATAAGCACTCTTAAGCAAGGGTTTTGGCTATCATTAAACTTATAGTTTTTTCGCCCCTTCTAACCAAGCATTATGATAATTGTTGATGCTTTTTTCTATTTCTCCGCTTTGCCTTAGAAGTGACAACTGCTTATCGAATTCTTTTACAATTCTTTGGCACTCTTTTGCGTACTGATGCGTAAACCCGTTATGAATTTTAAGCCCATTTATTTTAAATGCGACCTCAACATGACTATCCAACTTGTTGGCTTTCAAGAAGTCGTAGCCTGTGTAAAACCCTGTTATAAAATAGTCTGTTCTACCGAGAATTAACATTTCAAAGTTTTGTGATAGTCCATGAATAAATTGCATATTAGATTGACTTGATACAAATGAATCGACTTTATCACCGTGTTTGTCACCAGCATTCACACTGCCATATAACCCAATTAAGTCTTTAAACGATTTGGGTACTAGCGCCTTGCCTTTTTTCACAAAAATTGCGACTGGATTTGTTGCGAATTCGTTTTGAGTGAATTCGAGGTACTGCTGCCTATCTGATGTTTTTTTTAACGCAGGTATGAAATCGATTTTTTCTTGCTTGATGGACATAAGCACTCTCTTCCAAGGGCCTTCATAGCTAACTTTTACATCCAATCCCAAATTTTGAAAGATGCTTCGACTGATATCAATCGAAGCGCCAACTAGTGTATCCTGCTCTTTCCAATGAAAAGGAGGGTAATTCGGATGGGCTGATATACTAATACTCTGGCATTTAGAACTGCTAGCAATGGCTATTTGAGATGGAGAAAATATCGTGAAAAATACTATCGATATAAGTAAAAGCTTATTTGTGACTACCATCAGTATTTGAGTCTGTTTTGTTCGTTTTAATTAATACTAGTTTATTCTTATTTATTGTAAATTGACCAACTTCACAATCGTATTTTTAAGCGACAACATAACAAAGTCATAGCAACTGTACGACGGAGAAGCTATAACACATCAAGTTGACTAATAATTACATGCAAGTGTTTGAGCGCCAAGCTTCTATCGCTGACGAATTAGAGGCAATCCATTGCTCAGCCGCCTCTTCTAGGTTTAACTTGTTAATAACAACCAAAGATGAGGCTTCTATAATCATCTCTTTAGAAAAGTTGACCTGTTTAATAAACTGAAAAATACAGTGATAGTTTTCTTTCAATGATTTTGACGCCGCTTTTTTTAGCCAGCCATTCTTTCGATTAGCACAGTCTTTTACGTACTTTTTATTTAATCCCCATTCTGGGTTTATTTCACATTCTTCTTCATACTCCGGAAATTGAATGAACTTTCCATGTGCATATTTATCAGTCCAATTTGGGCTCCAATTTAACAATACAATAGGTTTTTCTTTGTGTATTGCTTGTGCTAATTCGTGCCAAAGCTCTAACCCTGTCTGTAACCGATTAATTTTGAAATTAATATTTAAAGCACGAATAATATCAGCATCACCATAATTCCAAGGGCCACCATGGTAAACCCCTTTATTATCTGATGGTTTTTCCTTGAACAAATCAATACACTCATTGAGTGAAGTCCACACTGGTAACGACGGGCAGTATTTTTCAACATATTCAGGATACCACCAATCTTCTATCACTGTTGCTTTATGAGTACCCAAATCAATTATTTCGTTTTGTGCTACTAGATGATTGAAAGCCTTTTTCATTGATGGCTCCCAGACCTCTAATTGAAAATGAATTGCGCCACGCCTCAAAGCTCCCCACTGGTCCTCTACATTTATCTCAACGTACTCTACCGGAGTGCCTGAGTCGCTAATAACTTTTCCCACAGCTTTAGATAACACTCGCTGACTTGACCATTTGTTCAATGGAATGTGTATCGACTTATCAGCATACAAGTCAACGCTATAAAATGTTCCTAAAACAAAAATGAAACCTAAAACCATCCTATTCAAAATTTTCAATCCTTTAAAATTCAGCAATTCATTGTTTACGATACTATACGCCACTTTTCCCCAACAATGAGGCAATAAAATGAATTTTGCTATAAATGAAGTAATTTTTAGATTTAAAATAATTCAATAGACTAAATTTGGATGAGTTGTGAGAGTATTAACCCTGTTTAGTCGCGAAAGTCAGACTTATTATCAAAAGCATCTAGTAAATAACTCAATCCTAAATATCTTTAGTCTAGTGTTTTAGAAAATATTCAGAAAGGAGTGATTGAAGAAAACTTACAAATACGATGTATGCAAAAAATGAAATGTTTGCTCGACTTGTGTGGTAAAACGACTACTAATTAAACCAAGAAACGCTAGTCCTTTTTTTCAACTAACATCACGTAGTAGCACACGAGATTAACTTCTGACAGCTTCACGTGCTTGCGAAAGGCTCTCGTCAATTAACTAAATATCCTAATTATTTCATATGACAAGCTGATTTCTACCTAAACGCTTTGCTTCGTAAAGGTTTTCATCTGCTATTTTTATCATTGCTTCTAAAGAATATTCACAACTTTTATTATGCGATAACGCACCACCTATACTGAAAGATACATGCTCAAATGGGCTTTCTGCATGCTTTATATTTTTCTTTTTTATGTTTAATAATATGTTCTTTGCAACATGTTTTAGGCCTGCTAAATCAGCGTATGGCAGAATTATCAGAAACTCTTCTCCCCCATATCGCACAGCTACATCTTGAGGTCTTTTCAACGACTCAACTATCACATCAGCTGCATCTCTGAGACACTCATCTCCTGCCTGATGTCCATATAAATCATTAAAGCGCTTAAAAAAGTCCAAGTCCAACATTAAAAAACCAATCGACTCATTTAATCTCTTTACTTGTTTAACTATCGCTTCGGAATGTTCATTTAAATAATGTCGATTATACAAACCTGTTAACGAATCTTTATAGGTTAGCTTTTGTAACTGCTCTAATCTTGCCTTGTTAAGTAAATGGGCTTTAACTCTATGAACAAGAGTCGATGGCGCAATAGGTTTACTAATAAAGTCGCTACCTCCTGCCTCCCAACACTCATTCTGCGATTTCACTTCGACGCTTGCAGTAACAAAAATGATTGGAACATCATTCATAGCTTTTAATTCTCTAAGCTGCTTACAAACTTCCAAACCATTTATCTTTGGCATGTGAACATCAAGTAATATTAAGTCAGGAGGAGCTCCTGATATACAATAGTCCATAACTTGAGTGCTATCTGACAAAACGTCTACATTGCAGATATCGTTCAAAATAGCACCCATGACTTTTCTCATGAGTAAGTCGTCATCAACAACAAGAATTTTTGAATCTGATAAAGGCTTTAAATTAAGTGGCACGAATACTCCATTTCGATTACTAGATTTCAACAAATTATTTAGCGTTTTTATATTATCTACATTACAAAATAACGATTGCAACTAATAGACTACATTGTGTTTAATTCACAACTCTCGCTAAGTATGTACTAGCTTTAATATAAATTTCCGCGTAAAAATTTTAGACGCCCCAGCACCAAAGCAAACGTCACTTTACAAGTCAAATACTTTTAAAAAATTAAATATCACATAAACGTCCAATGAACGAATTGGTTTGCACACTACGCTTGAAATTTATTGCATGAAAAAGGGCTTTCTCAGCCCTTTTTGATTTGATTAGAAAACAAAATCTATGCCCATACTAATCGTTCTAGAATCACCATGATAAGCCCAACCTGTTGCTTTATCTCCCTGATCTACGAATGTGTCGTATTGTACTTTAAATGCAACATTTGAATAAAAATCATACCTCAAACCATAACTCAACATATAATGCTCTTCTAAATCTTCCGTCGGAACATTTGAACGTTCATGATCTGCTTTGGAATAAGAAACATAAGGTTGGAATTCATCAATGTTGTAAACCACAGAAATAAGATATGTCGGAAATTCAGTTCCAACTGCATCATCATATTCAACATAGTTCATATCAAAAAGAATGGTAAAATCACTTATATTAACCTGGCCACCAAAGCCAATAAATTGTTGAGAGAAAGGCGTATAAGGGCTAATACTGCCATCTTGTTGAATGGTTTCTCTATCCCTATCATTTTGGAAGTAAACAAAACGAAGGTCAAAGAAATCACCTGACATATTCCAGTTGAAGCCTGCAATATCTGTCCAATATTCATTAACTGTGCGTGCTGTGCCACCATATAGCTTATCGTAATACAGCATTTCAACATTATCGTCTGAATATTCATTACCATAAAATGCTGTAATAGTATTTGAATAATCACCAATTTCGAAGCTATACATAGCATGGGCGCCATCGAACTGCGTTACTTGCCACCAGTAAAGGTTTGAAGGTGGACGCATCCAAGGGTATGCGTAACCTACTTCTGCAAACTCTGAGAAATAGTACATCGGTATATTTCGTCGTCCAGCCATGAAAGTCCAATCTTCATTGGCTTGATAAGTAACATAATACCAATCAAATTCAGGTTTGAAATCGTCTACACCTTTCGCAACCAATTGAGCAGTAAAGGATAGCTTATTATTGAACCGATAAGTGCCCTGTACTGCAAGAATAGACTCAGCTTTAAATGTGAGATCATTATTATACTGACCAACATCATAAAAGTCAGCGGTGAGGATTTCATCTCGCTTTTGTCCAGGGTTAAGGGGGTCATTGACTGTACCGAGGGTTTTACCTGCGATAATAGATCCGTAACCACTTATTTTTAGCTCTGCATTGGCTGATTGAGAGAAAAAAACAAGCAGTGCTGATGCTACTAGTGAAAGCTTTTTCATTTTATCTCTCCTCAGAATGTTGCCACGACTTTAACATCGCTTGTTACGGCGCTCGCATCAACGTATCCGATTGCATCAGGGTTTGATGCTACAGATGAAATGACGGCCCCATTTGAGTCCATCTCTTGAGGCGGAGTTCCTTTGCCGGTAAACAAAATTTTTGACCAGTAAGCTTTAACCTGGCTATTCGATTTGCCAAGCACTTTTGAATTAAACTCTTCCACCGCAATATCAGTGTTGCTAGGGCTGATTAAAATTGCAGAGCGGCCATTTGTATAACTTTTAGTTTTACCTAAAAATATTTTCTTAATAGTGCCCTCATCAAAAGTTGAATCATTTGTTGGGTGGACAACAACAGCCACATCAGCTATTGCATATGACATGTTCATTATTGTCAATGTGGATACTACACAAACAACTTTCCACGTTTTTTTGGGTGAAGGTAATAACATAGTTAATCCTTATAATTGCTGCGCTATTTGTCATGCTCGGGGCACAACGTATTAAAAAAGTAGTCCTCTATTTATTTGATTTCAAGAAATTGAAGAGAATAATAATCTAGACGGAGGCTATAAATAACAACAATTTACAGGTAAAAAGTGAACGCCGTTACTCTCTGTTAAGCATAGATATCGAGCGCTTACCTTAATTGGGCGGATAAAAGGAAAGGACTTAACAAAGTCCTTTATTTGGGGTGGTGCTTAAAGAACGAGTTTGATCTCCTTGATCCAAACTCACATCAAGTATAGACAGCGTTTTAACTTTTGCTATTTTTTATTTAACACAACCTCTACAATATATGTAACACCTGCGGCGTTATACATTTTTTCCCATGAGTCGAATGATGTGTTATTGCAGATAAATTTATCCCATTCATCATCGAAATTCGTCTTATCTCCTTTAGAATCGATCACAACTCCGCTTGCTTCAATCAGGTTGTCTATATTTTCAAACTTTGAATGTTCAGATATAAATTTCGGCGGCATTAGTTCATCTAACCCAATTACAAATTTATCTTTCAAAGCTTTAAGGTTATTCTCTTGCTTACTCAATTTTCCCATTTTTCACCAAGGGTATCAGAATAGTTAAAAAATAATTTCAGATTACTTAAACATAGCCACAAATATACGTGCTTTCGAAGTTTCATCAGTCGGATATCTCAAAGCATCAATAGTCTATTTCACAAGAGAATCAACACTACAATAATTATCTTAGTGAATTTAAGTTAGAAACTAAATAAATGTGGTCAAAATTTGGAGCATCTAACCAAAAAAATGTTGCAATACAGATGAGAATAAATTCCAGTGCAACTATATTCAAACCAGAGTTAAAAACTAAATTAAGTTCATCAAATTACTAATTTCAAGTCACACTATCATTAAGTTCCGACTTTAGAATATGAGCCTAATCATACAAAACACTACAAATCCCTACATTCGCGTACTTGTTTTAGGTATTTCGAGATTTAGAATATATTTTTAATTTATTTTCTTTAACGAAACTACGACGATGAAAAAAACGGGTATTAGCATTCTCGCTCTAGGAATATTAGCTACGGGCTGCACAAGCGACACAGATTCTGATTTATTAAAAACAAAAGCTATCCAAGCAGAAATTTTAGTTAGTTCAAATGGCGAAAGAACAAAGGTGAACGCAGAACTAAACTCCGGCAATAGTTTTGGCTCAAATGTTCGGCTGTCAAATGGTGATAAAATTTACGCTGAGGTACATAACAAACGAATTCAGCTAGAGGAAGACACTGATATTCTCGATATCGATTATGAAGGTAGGTTCAGCGGCTCTGAAGAAAGTGCAGAATTTAAAGTTGAATTGATAAGAAGCAGTGCGCAAAACGCAAGTTCTACAGTCGAGTTACCATTGAACTTTAAAATTTTAGCCCCAAACAGTAATTCAGAAATTAGATATAACCAATCGGTCAACGTATTGCTTGACGGGGTTGATGTTGGTAGCAAAAATGAATTTATCCTTAACTATATTTGTGACAACAATAACGGCGGCACTACCAGCGGTTCCGCGAGCAGACAGTTCGAAAATAAAAGCAGCTTTACCTTAAATTTGCATACTCTGAAGTTGTTGGAAAACGTAAATTTAAGTAGCGTTAAGAACTGTGAATTGGACGTGATAATCAACAGATACAAACTCGGAAACATTTCAAGTGAATTTGCTGATTCAAGTCAGATACGTGCGGAGCAAACGCGTAAAATTGAAAACATTACTTTTAAGATTTAATAAAGTAATCGGGCTATGCTGGGCTAGCGTTTTATTTGCATAGCCCGCGAACTCTGATTGTTAAAATCTGGTGCTTTCTCTATCAAGCTGCTGCACTCAAACTCTTACCTTTGAAAGATATACTTCGTATATACATTCCGTATTGACTTTCACCCGCCACTATTTATTGGTAAAAGTGCATAAAGCAAACATGAACGTAAGTTAAAATAAATAAGAGAAAATTAAAAACTTAACATTAATTCAATAGTTTAATATAGTACTCTGACATCATGTTAATTAATCTATCACCGTCTCACCAATAATATTAATTGCTGACCTAAGTGTTATCTCTTGCGCAATAATAATTCATAGAATTATCTAATCAAGTACCCTTAAAAATTACAACACGTTGTTACCCTAGAACCATAAGAGCAATAAAAAAAGATGTTGTTTATACTAATATTGTAAGATTTTAGAAAAGGGCAAAACCAATGAATGACCTAGATACAGTAAATTTTAGGGAAGATAACGAACTGGACTATCATCTGGAGTTAGTAAATAAATCAAAATCTCATGCGAACCGTACCTTCTTAAGAGAAAATACACAGTGGACTGCAAAAGACGAACTAGGTAAAAAAATCATTACTCACAAAGAATTCAAACCATATGTAATAGCTGACCAATCAAACTTAAATGATTTGAAATAAACAATCAAAAAGGTCCCTTACCTTAGAGTTAAGATTAACTTGTAAATATTCACTATAAATCAGTTTTCATGACCTTGCTAATATAGGCAACTAAAAAGTATCGATACCTAAATAAATCGAAACTGTTATATTTAAGTTAATGTACTCAACCAAAGGCGCGTACCACAAACAGCCCTAACACCAAATCCAGTGTTAAAAATACCAAAATGCGTAAATCACAGCGAAGCTAGCTACAAAAAATGTACATCATTTTGCGTCTGCTGAACATCTTTGTTGTTTGTTGTTTGTTATTTGTTGTTTGTTATTTGTTGTTTGTTGTTTGTTGTTTGTTGTTTGTTGTTTGTTGTCGACGCTATAACCGTTTAATCGAGCAACTACAATAGGTGAAAACAATGTGACCAATAAAACGAGTGAGAAAAGATTCCCTTGATGCACACTAAAGACTTCATTAATCTCTGATAAAGTTAACCCTTGAGAAAAACCTAATCCATATTCAAGAAGTAGTGTTAATGTTACCCAAAAAATACCCACACATAGGTAAGTTGTGGAACTTTCACCTTTAATAAATACTAAGAGTTTTAATGAAATCACTATTATCAATACAGATAAAATTAAACCACTTAACGGCAATGCGATTTCAGGTAATAAATATTTGTTCAAAAAAAGCTCTCTAAGCGTTCCATTAACTATCGCAGCAACCACCATTAACAGCCATATACCTGTAATTTTTAGTAATAACATAGTAATCCCCGATATTTAGGCACACAAAATTAAGCTCTGCATTTTGCATGGTGATTACAAGTTTTTCAACGAATAAAACTACGATTAAGTTTAGCGAATTGCTTCTATTAGATACCGCTTTGTGTCGTTTCGCTATTTCGTCAGATTATTAATAAAACCCAAATGACGGGAGTTCAATTTAACTCATTTTTGAACAAATAAGAGTTAGGCTCGAAGGACAGCTAAGTGCCAAAAGCGGTCATTCGTTTTCTGTATTAATTTCGTAAAAGGCTCAATAAAAATTCAAATTGCCTCTCTTGTGAATTTTCAGCTTTGCTAAAATGTTGAATTGAATCGGGTGGCAGAGATAACAAAGCACCCTTTTCACATATTACAATTTTTTCAGTTTGGTCAAGATTTATATAAGCAACAATTTTATCTAACCCAGCCTCATTTAATGAGAGTAATATTTCTTCATATTCGGCATCTCCACCGAGCTCCCACTGTGCAATAAAATCTTGCCCTGACACTTTTTTATAGTCTGGCTGTTCAAAGTAGGATAAGGCTTCAAACGCCATGTGGTATTCTGCATCAACGTCATCTACAAACAAAGGTGCATCCTCGCTCAGCATCTTTGCTATAAAGCCTGTTACTGATTGCTTTGATGTTTTACCAGCCAACTTTATTACTAATTCCATTAGCTTAAGCTGACCTCTTGATTTTGAGCTTGAGCCCATAATGTTTTGAGCTCTTCTGGCAGGTCTTCATTGTCAAATTTTGCTCTCAGTTTATTAACCACTTTCCAAGCGCTTTCGTAGCGTTCGGGATTAGTATCTTTAAATGGGTCAAGCTGATCGTAGTTAGCAAAAATAGCAAGCTGTTTAGGTAACTCTATTTTTGTTCTACCAAATTCTAATTCATCAGGTGCTATTGTAAGAAAACAAAAATCAATGATATATTGAAAATAGTCATAATTGTAATGACAACCATCCAAAACAAATTTACTTAAACTGCTGCATAACGCCGGAAAGTTATATTGGTTTCTATATGAATGGCGCTTTAGTTGCTCTTCTTTTGTTTCACCATATAAAACATCGCAATAAATGGATTCGTTGCCACCTAACACCCCCTCTTGGTCTTCAACAAAAGTCATTATATTTTTTTCGAAAAAGTCGATGCTATCATCGCAACACGGCATAACTTTTTGTGGGTGATATGTTTCACAATATATATTAAATACGGTTCTCAAACTTTCTTTTGTTTGATCTGGGTAGAACATCATAATTAAAAATGCATTCACTTCTCGCGGAAAATACCCTATTTCTTGAGTATTTTGTAACTCACCAGTTAAAAAATAGGTTTGATAATATTTAATGCTGTCTGGACGCAGTATTTTATGTGCTTTAAAAAATTTAACTAAGGTTTGCCAGTGCTTTTTACGGGCTTTCAGCCACTGAGGATCTTGCGTATGCCACGCTGATTTATCAAGCTGTTTATTAAGTTCTACAAAGAGCATTTTTTAATTCCTTTTAATAATCATCTTTAAAGTTAAACCACTCTATTTTGCATTTTTGATACTTCTTTAGCAACGACCGCTATTCGCTCAATTGCGACCTTGAAAGCTGTTGCTGAGATTCCCTTCCGCTTTTTATAAAACCCGAAAATCAACTTTGAATTGATAATCCGAGACAGGCAGCGCAGCGAGTCGAGTAAGCCATGCTTAGGCATGGATGCCGCTTCATGGCGTTGTCTAAAAATTCAAAGTTGCTTAGAGGATAAAGTTTGATAGAGCGGTCGCCTTTCTATTACAAAATACATCCTTGTATTTCGCCCTTCGGGTCAGCTTCGCTGTTCAAATTTATTCCCGATAAATTTGTGGTTACTTTATCTTTGGCGAAGCACTAATTTGTCGGGAACAAATTAGAACGCCGTAGGCGGTCTTTAGATGAAAAGAAGGACCTTGTAATAAAGAAAAGTAACATTGAGCCAATGGATGGGCTTAATGATTAAAAGGGATTTGTATGTGGGCTAGATTTATCACACAACTAAATTTACTCCTGTCCGCATCATAAACTTCACCCACAAAAAAAGCCGCGGATGCGGCTTTTCTCTCTTTGGCTGTAATTAGCAATTACGCCATTAAGTTTTGTAGCTTTTTCATAGCTGATTTTTCTAACTGGCGAACACGCTCTGCTGATACTTGGTATTTAGCAGCTAGGTCTTGCAGCGTTTCTTTCTCTTCAGCTAACCAGCGTGCACGAATAATATCTTGTGAGCGGTCATCTAACGTATTTAACGCTGAGAATAAACGTTGGTTTGAATTATCTTGCCACTGCTCTTCTTCAACTGTTTCAGCTAAGTCAGACGATTGGTCTGTTAAGTACTGAACAGGTGAAAACTGTGACTGTGTTGCGCCGTCGTCTTCGTCAGCATTTAGGTCAAAGCCCATATCTTGGCTGCTCATACGTGATTCCATTTCACGTACGTCTTTTTCAGATACACCTAATTCGTTAGCAACCGTTTGTACTTCTTCGTGATTAAACCAGCCTAAACGCTTTTTGTTTTTACGAAGGTTAAAGAACAACTTACGCTGCGCTTTAGTCGTTGCTACTTTTACGATGCGCCAGTTTTTCAGCACATATTCATGAATTTCAGCTTTAATCCAGTGAACAGCAAACGATACTAAGCGTACACCTACAGTTGGGTCAAAACGTTTTACAGCCTTCATTAGGCCAACGTTACCTTCCTGGATAAGATCTGCCTGCGGTAAACCATAACCCGAGTAACTTTTCGCGATATGCGCTACAAATCTAAGGTGTGACATAATTAACGCACGTGCTGCATTAAGGTCGCCACTGTCCTGTAGCTTCTCTGCTAATGCCTTTTCCTCATCCGCACTTAGCATAGGAATAGTGCTTACAGCTTGTAGATAGCTTTCAATGCTACCTGCGTTTTGCGGCATACTAAGTGTTAGGGCATTCATCTCTTTTGTCATATTTCACCTCAGGTGGAGTAACAAATTTTCTCAACTTTAGCACTCTCTTAACTAGAGTGCTAATCTGAATTTACAGGTTTTGAGCAGGAATTCAAGTTAAAGTTCCGTGAAACTTGTAAGAAAAAACTAATGACCTGAAATATCGACAATTTTAAATGTAGTTTTATTGTAAAACGCAATATTGGCATTACACTTCATTTGGTTCAATGGCGTCGATATAGCGCTTAACAGACAAAAACGAGCCAAATAAACCTAAACAAACAGCAAGCCCAAGCAGTACAAGAAATTCACTAAAGTTGAGTCCCTGTAAGTTGAAGTTAGCGTTATAAACGCCCACAACTTGGGTAACGGCATTATCCAGCCAAAGCAACATCATCAATACCGCTAGAAAAGCAATAAAACCACCTACTATGCCATACCAAATGCCTGTCCACAAAAACGGGGCTTGAATAAAATGGTTGGTTGCACCAACGAGCTTCATTAGCTGTATTTCTTGTTTCTTATCCATAATAGACAAGCGAATAGTATTACCTACAATCAACACCACTGAGGTTAACAGTAAAAATGCAATTGTAAGCACGCTTTCACGCAATAAACTGAGTAGTGCATTAAGTCTTTCTAACCACTCAATATCGAGTTTACCAAAATCAACATCTCTCTCTCGCTCGAGTTTATCGAGTAATTCCCGTGCCGCTTCTGGTTTGGTAAATTGGCTATTCGGTGTGACTAAAACAACACTGGGTAGTGGATTTTCGTCGAGGTAATTAAGCGCTTCACCAAAGCCCGACGCCACTTTAAACTCTTCTAATGCATCTTGCTTTGAAATAAAACGCACATCTTTTACTTCGTTATAAAGAGACAGGCGCTTAATCAATGCACTTGATTCTTTGTCAGAGATGTCTTGTTTTAAGAACAATGAAATTTCAGCTGCATTGTCAAAACCGCTACTTACCTTTTGCACATTCTTAACTACCACATACAAAGTGGTAGGCAGGGTTAAACTAAGCCCGAGTACTGCAATGGTCATCAGTGATGCAACTGGCGTTCGCCACAATTCACCTAGGCTGTGTACACCTTGGCGAATGGTATTCATAAAGGCAAAGTACAGCCCCATAAAATAAGAGTGTTGAACCTGTTCACCCTGACTTTTGCGGCCTTTAAACAATAAACTCATTATGCACCTCCCATAAGTGGATCGGTGACTAAATTGCCTGCCTTCAAGGTTAAGCTGCGGTACTTCATACGCGCTATTAAGCCTAAATCGTGGGTAGCAATAAGCACAGTCGTGCCGTGTTGATTGAATTCTTCAAACAGTTTTAAAATTTCAACTGACAACTCAGGATCTAAGTTACCGGTAGGTTCGTCGGCTAGTAAAATAGGCGGTGAATTAACAATTGCCCGCGCAATACCAACGCGTTGTTGTTCACCACCCGATAGGGTTTCTGGTGCACAGCGTGCTTTATTTAACAGCCCTACTTTATCGAGGGCTGCATGCACTCGTTTTTCGATATCACGGCGATGACTGCCAGCAATAACCAGTGGCAACGCCACATTATCGAATACCGAGTAACGGTCGAGCAATCGGTGGTTTTGAAAAATAACGCCAATATCGCGCCTAACATAAGGCACTTGCTTTGCCGTTACTTTATTTAGTAGCACACCATTTATATATACCTCACCAGCAGATGGACGTTCCATCAAGCTGATCAGTTTAAGCAAGGTGCTTTTCCCTGCCCCACTGTGGCCAGTCAAGAAAGCGAGTTCACCGGGTTGTAAGTGAAAACTTACTTTCTCAATTGCTTTATGGCCACCTGGGTATGTTTTACTTACCTGTTGAAATTTTATCATTATTATAATTATGTCGTTGAATTACTCTTCGCTAAACAGAGCCTCGATAAAGTCTGTGCTATTAAAGGTACGTAAATCATCAATACCTTCACCCACACCTATGTAGCGAATTGGAATGTTAAATTGGTCAGCCACCGCAAAAATAACCCCACCTTTGGCTGTACCGTCTAATTTCGTTAAGCTGATCCCTGTTAGGCCTACAGCTTGATCAAATAGTTTTACTTGGCTAATTGCGTTTTGACCAGTACCTGCATCGATAGTTAGCATCACTTCATGTGGCGCATTCACATCAAGCTTTTTCATCACACGTGCAATTTTTTCTAGCTCTTGCATTAAGTGATCTTTGTTTTGTAAACGACCCGCAGTATCGGCAATTAATACATCCACGTTACGAGCCTTCGCTGCTTGCAATGCATCAAACACAACAGATGCACTATCTGCGCCGGTGTGTTGCGCAATAACAGGAATATCGTTACGTTCGCCCCAAACTTGTAACTGCTCTACCGCAGCTGCACGGAATGTGTCGCCCGCAGCTAACATAACGGACTTACCTTCAGCTTGGAATTGCTTAGCTAGCTTACCAATGGTTGTTGTTTTACCTACGCCGTTTACACCCACCATTAAGATAACAAATGGGCCATCGCTGATTTCAATCACAAGCGGTTTGTCTGCACTTGCTAACATTGACGACATTTCTTCTTTTAATAAACCGTATAGTGCATCACCATCTTTTAGCTGTTTACGATCGGCTGCGTCCGTTAAACTATCAATTAGTTTAAGCGTTGTATCAACACCTACGTCAGCTGTAAGCAGTTGTGTCTCGAGCTCTTCAAATAGCTCATCATCGATTTTTTTACCGCTAAAAATATTGGCAAAACCTGCACCGATGTTTTGCTTTGTTTTAAGTAAGCCTTTTTTCAAGCGACCAAAGAAGCCAAGCTTAGGTTCTTTACTTTTTTCAGCTTGCTGTTTAGCTTGCTCTTCTGCTTCAGCAGCTAAACGTGCTGCTTCTTCTGCTTGGCGCTTTTCTTCCGCTTCTGCAGCTATTCGTGCAGCTTCTTCTGCTTGGCGTTTTTCTTCCGCCTCAGCTTCTAAACGCGTTGCTTCTTCTGCTTGGCGTTTTTCTTCCGCTTCAGCAGCTATTCGTGCTGCCTCTTCAGCTTGGCGCTTTTCTTCCGCCTCAGCAGCTATTCGTGCAGCCTCTTCTGATTGGCGTTTTTCTTCCGCTTCAGCAGCTAAACGTGCCGCTTGCTCGGCTTGGCGTTTTTCTTCAGCCTCAGCTGCTAAACGTGCTTCTTCAGCTTGGCGCTTTTCTTCCGCCTCAGCAGCTATTCGTGCGGCCTCTTCTGCTTGGCGTTTTTCTTCTGCTTCAGCAGCTAAACGTGCAGCTTCTTCGGCTTGGCGTTTTTCTTCCGCCTCAGCTGCGAAACGTGCTTCTTCAGCCTGACGTTTTTCTTCCGCTTCAGCAGCTAAACGTGCCGCTTCTTCGGCTTGACGTTTTTCTTCCGCTTCAGCAGCTATTCGTGCAGCTTCTTCGGCTTGGCGCTTTTCTTCTGCCTCAGCAGCTAAACGTGCCGCTTGCTCAGCTTGGCGTTTTTCTTCTACCTCAGCGGCTATTCGTGCTGCCTCTTCAGCTTGGCGCTTTTCTTCTGCCTCAGCTGCTAATCGCGCAGCTTGCTCAGCTTGGCGTTTTTCTTCTGCCTCAGCTGCTATTCTTGCAGCCTCTTCTGCTTGGCGTTTTTCTTCAGCCTCAGCTTCTAAACGTGCCTTTTCTTCCGCTTCTAATCGCGCTTGTTCTTCTGCCGCTAGGCGTGCTTCTTCTTGCTGCTGTTGCTCGTCTTTTTTGCCGAAGCCAAGCCAAGATAAAAATTTATTTTTTGCCATTTAAGTTAAATACCAATCACAAAATTCTGATAAACTACAATTCTCAATATGGTATCACTTTCACCGGTGAATGAAAAAAATCATATTGGTTTTTTAGTCTAATTCTGTAAGTAAATTTGTAATGCGATCACACAAGCAAAAAAACAAGCCAACAAACAATTCTGGTCAAATTAGAATTATTGGCGGCAAGTTCCGTTCGAGAAAGTTAAAAGTGCATGATGTTGAAGGCTTGAGACCTACAACAGATAGAGTGAAGGAAACCGTATTTAACTGGTTGATGCCATACACCAGCAATGCCAATGTGTTAGATTGTTTTGCAGGTTCAGGTGGTTTAGGATTCGAAGCTCTGTCTCGCTACGCCAAAAAAGTAACGTTTATTGAACTGGATGCAACAGCACATCGACAGATCGCTGAAAATATCAATGTACTTAAAGCAGAAAATACCACATTAAAACATGGGAACAGTTTAGAGGTTCTGCCCAAACTAGCTGATAAATTCGACTTAGTATTTATTGATCCCCCCTTTCGCAAAAATTTAGCAGAAAAAACCTGTCACTTATTAGCTGACAATAACTTGCTAAATAACGATGCCGTTGTGTATTTGGAAGTCGAAAAAGAATTAGTAAACTTGCATTTCCCAGACGACTGGCAAATTTTAAAGGAAAAGAATTTTGGTCAGGTTACGAGCTACTTGTTAGCGACCAAGTAGCCCATAAAAGCGTTAAATTTCAATACCTATATTGCTTTGACCATCAGCAATTGCTAATTGTTTTAACGCTTTCACTGCATCTTTATCGATACGTTCAAACGATTCAACTTTATCAATCAACTCTGCCAGCACTTCCATTTCGTATGCCATTAGAGGGTGAGCACGAAGCGCTGCGTTATCGGCTATTTCACCTTCAGATGTTAATTGGTATTCGATAAACTTCGCCACACTTGCTTGTGATATTTTGCACACATCAACAAAGTTAGCTTCTTCTTTTTGCTGCATACCGTTAATTAAAGTAATTAACGCAGTACACGTATCAATTGCAGGGTATACGCCAAACATATCAAAGTCGTTGAGATCAGGCGTATTTTGTTCAACCTTCTCGTTTAATTTTTCTAAGCTAATTTTAGCTTTTGGCAATAATAGTTTTTCCCACAATGAGTTAAGAGCATTACGCAACTCTGTGCCATTACCAAACTCTAACGCTTCACTAAATAACAAATAATTGGGCAGCATTCGTTCAATCATTGCCGCTGCTAATGATGCCTGCTGTACATAGTTAAGTTCGCGAATACGCTGAAAGTTATTAGGTTTTTTCATTATTGTTCAGTCTAAAATTTAATTAGGCGAATTGTAGCAAGATTCGGCTTAAAACACATAAAAAAGGCGTGCTAATTAGCACGCCTTTTTTCTATTCTAACTATTATTCTTGGTTAAGCTGTTTTTGTGCGTATTCAAACTTAAGCTTAAATTCGGTTACTTTTGCTTCAAGCTCTTCCACGCGGTCCGTTAAACCAATGTTTTCGCTACGTATTGACTCATAAGCACCACGTGCTTGTTGAGTATCTTTTTCAATACGGCTTAGCAAGCTTGAGTTACGGCCTTGTTCACGGTTAAGCGCAGTGTCTTGCGCTTCTAACTGACGGCGTAACTGCGAAATCAAATCTTGGTCATCTTGCTTCGCGTTTTCAAGCAGTGTGAGTTTTTCCATTAACTCTTGGTTTTTAGATGTTTCTTCAGAAAGAGCATCTGCTTGCGCTTTCACTTTTTCTTTAAGCGCGCTTGCTTCTTGGCTCAAGTCTTTCTTCAAATCGTTGAAGCGACCTTCACTTTCTTGACTGATTTGCGTTAACTTCTCAGACAGTTCGCTAACTTGCTCTTTGTGCTGTTCAATATCAGATGAAAGCAGTTTGTTTTGCTCTTCAAGTTTACCAACAACCTCTGATTGCTCTTTCACTTGGCTTTCAAGTTCTGCTTTATCTTTCTCGTATTGTTGCAGTGATTTTTCTTTGTCTTCTAACATCGAGCGCAATGTTTCACTGTCTTTATTCGCTTCTTGCGACAGTGATTGGTGCTTCTCATGTACTGAGTCTAGCTCGCCGCTTACGTCATCAAGCTGTTGCTTTAATTTCTCGATAACTTCGTCTTTACTGGTTGATTCTTGCTTTAATAGCTCAATTTCATCAGTAAATACTTTTTTCACTTCAACCAGCTTTTGATCTTGGCTTTGATGCTCTGTTCTGCGCTCTTCAATCAACTGTTTAAGCTTGTTCGACTGCGCTTCGTTCTGTTCTTTTTGTTTGTGAAGCTGCGACTCTGCAAGTTCAAGACTTTCTGTAAGCTCGGCAATTTTGCCACTTAGTTCGCCTTGTTGCTGCTCTGATTGAGAGCTTAATTCGTCACTTACTTTTTCAAGCTCAGCTTCTTTCGCTGCAATCGCCTCTTCTAGCGATTCGTTATCCAGCTCTAATTGATTTGCTTTCTTTTTAAATTCGGCAAGTTGCGCTTCAAGCTGCTGAATGTGCTCATCTTCATCATTTTGATGTTGAACCATTGCCGCTTGATGACCTTTTTCTAGCGCCTGTTGACTCGCGCTCAGTAAAAGAGTTTGCAATATCGGCGCGATATTCGTCGTAAAAGTTTGACTTAATTCAGAAATATACGGATGTTCGAACTCAATTGCGTCAGCAACCTGTTGCTCGATACTTTCTTGACTTGCATTCACTTTTTCTGCTGCAAGATTAAACACATCACTAGGCGATAAACTGTTTAAAGCACTCAGCACTTCATTTAACTGCTTGCTCTTATTTTCACCCATGTATCCCCCTTTGAGCTTTTTATTATTATTGCTCTAATGTAATCCAATTTACGTATAAAGTTTCTTTGTTATCATTCGTTGTTATGAATAATAAAAATCAAAGATAAGTGTAGACAATAAAATCTGGCACTGCTTACTATAGCGATGAGATTTAATCGTGTTATTTTTGCGCTTTAGTCTAGCCTACAATATAGTCGGATGGAATAACCTAGTTGTAAAATAAAGAAAATAAGTATTTATTACTAAAAAAGAAATTATTAAAACGGTATGACAATTGAACTAAACTTAACCACCCCAGCGCTGCTTTTTCCTGCAATATCATTGCTTTTACTAGCATATACCAACCGTTTTTTGGTACTTGCACAGCTTATTAGGCAACTAAATTCACGTGAAAATGGCAATGAAATTCGCGCTATGGTGAAAGCACAAATTTCCAACCTTCGCGACCGCCTAAATTTGATTCGCCGCATGCAGTTTTTTGGTGTGCTTTCCTTTTTGCTTTGCACTGCAGCCATGTTCGCAGTATTTCTCACACAAAACTTGCTGGGTACAGGCTTATTTGGTTTAAGCTTAGCGTGCTTGCTGTACTCTTTGGTATTGTCACTTTACGAAATTCATATCTCTTGTCAGGCTATCGAAATCGAACTCAATAATATCGAAAGTAAACCCGTTATTGATAATGACGACAGCGCCATATAACAGCCCTAGCCTCACAACGCGACGCAATATTTGTGACATTTAATATTTCACTACTCTAGTTTTTTGCTTCTATACTTTTAAACAAGGTTCATAAATTAGAGCAGCGACTGTGACGGACTTTCTATTTGCCGACGAGCAAATTGATGACATTGCAAAAGCGTCAAACGACGAGAGTTGGAATATTTTGGTAGTTGATGATGAAGAAGATATTCATCAGGTCACCAAGCTAGTTCTAAACGGCTTTACGTTTGAAGATAAACGGCTAATTTTTCACCACGCATACACTGCCGCTGAGGCAATGCAAATGCTTAAAGGGCTGCCCGAGGTTGCCGTAGCGTTAGTGGATGTAGTGATGGAAACTAGCCACGCTGGTTTGGATCTCATTCGTTATATTCGCGAAGACGCCGATAATCACGATATTCGCCTGATTTTACGTACCGGACAACCAGGTGAAGCCCCCGAAGAGTCAGTGATTCGTGATTACGATATTAACGATTACAAAAATAAAACCGAACTCACTGCAATAAAACTCAAAACATTGTTGTACTCTGCCCTTCGCTCTTATCGCGACATTTGCATTATTGAGCAACATAAATTGGGACTTGAAAACATTATTAATGCTTCTGCTAAATTCTTAGAGTGTGAAACGGTTAACGAATTTGCATCTTCGATCCTAGAGCATGTTTCAGGTGTAATTGGCCACAGCAATAAAGAGATTTACTGTGCCGCAGCAATCAACTCGCAGACCGATAATGCAACAGATTTTAAACTACTAGCTTGCTCTGGTGCTGATAACACAAAGCAAGACGTACCAAGCGAAATTGGCAATTTATTTGAGCAAGCACACAATACGAAGTCATCGTTTAAAACACCGCAGGAATATGTTGGCTATTTCCCAACAAAAGGCGGCTTAGAGACTATGCTGTACGTCAGTAAATCGTCAGACTTAAACGCTTCAGACCATCAACTATTAGAGTTTTTTGCTCATAACATTGCCCTAGCATACGACAACTTACGGTTGCGTGAACTCATTAGAGAATCACAAAAAGAGCTCTCTTATATTCTTGGGGAAGCCGTTGAAAAACGCAGTAAAGAAACAGGCAGCCACGTAAAACGTGTGGCCCATTATAGTTATTTGCTTGCAATTAAGTATGGGTTAACCCCGTATCAGGCGGAAATTATCAAGCTTGCTTCACCGCTACACGATATTGGTAAAATCTCCATCCCTGATCATATCCTCAATAAACCCGGAAAGCATGACGCGCAAGAATGGGAAATCATGCAATCACACGCTGAGATTGGCTATGACATACTTAAAAACTCAACTAATGAAATTTTAAAACAAGGCGCGACGATTGCGTACGAACATCATGAACGCTGGGACGGCAAGGGTTATCCGCAGCAACTTGCAGGTGAAGATATTGATATATCAGGGCGTATTACCGCACTTGCAGATGTGTTTGATGCCCTTGGCAGCGAACGCTGCTACAAACCCGCTTGGCCGCTCGATAAAATACTTACACTGTTAAAAGGTGAAAAAGGTAAGCAGTTTGATCCCAAACTAATTGAGATTTTTATTGATAACCTCGATGAATTTTTAGCAATAAGAGATCAATTCCCCGATTAAGAAAAACAGTTAGCCGTTTTATTTACTTTTTCGTTCTAACTTTACGGTTGCGACTATTCCTAATGACGCATTAACCAATATTAAAAATACGCCGGTAAACTGAATAAAAAACACAACAAACTAAAGTAGCGTTTTACTAAGTCCAAAGTCTTGCTCTAATGTGTAACTTTTAACTTCGTTATCATTCATTTACGTAGAATGATAACTCTAATAATTAATTACACTTTAGCAATGGTATTTGTACCCTAATTATGTTCTCATTAGCAACAATAACGGATTTTAGTTTACAGGAGTAATCATGCGTATAGAGCAATTTGAACAATTTATTGCACTTGCCCATCATCAACATTTTCGCAAAGCTGCAGAGGTGTGTAACTTAAGCACATCAGCCCTTACCCGCAGCATTCAAACGCTTGAATTAGATCTCGCTTGCAATTTATTAACACGTTCGACGCGCTCGGTTAAGCTAACCGCCGCGGGCGAAGTATTTTTACAGTACTGCCAACAAGCGCTCGATAATCATGCATTACTTAAACAAAAATTAAGTAAATTTACCGAAGCCAAAAACGAAAAAATTGTTATTGGGTATAGCCCAGAAGCTATTGGGCTAGTGCCACAGGCGTGTGGCAAATTTATGCAACAATTTCCGAACATTTCAATTGAAATGCAACTACAAGATACCGATACGTTATTGCAGAATATTCGAAATGGTCAACTTGATTTAGCAATTAATGCGCCTATCACAACAAGCTCAGGTGAAATGTTTTGCCTGCCAGAACAAGTGGTGATGTTCTGCCATAAAGACCACCCTATTTTACAAAGTTCACCGGTACAGTTATCACAAATAACCAAACTACCTATGTTGGCGACAGTAAGTACTAATCAAGCACTTGGTAAATTAATTAATCAGGCAGCAACTAATCTTAACAAACAAGATTCATTGCGCTTAGGTACGTTTGAGCAAGTGGTTAATAAATTAAGCGACCGTAATCACATAGCACTCACTACACTCGATTTAATGCAGCAAGTGACGAACAATAAAGAACTTGTAAATTTAAGCGAAATGATTGAGCAATCTGAAAAACTCAACTTAGAGCTGCAAATTGCAAAAGCGAATCTAACGGCACCTAATATTTCTGAGCTTTTAAACTTTATTACGTTAGAAGCGGGTGCTCGCCCAGAAATTGAACTTGCAAAAGCAACTTTCTAACTGACTAAATGTTCTTTAAAATAACGCCAAATTTTATATTTGGCGTTATTTATGAACTGCTCACCCGAGACCTTTTTACACCTCGACAATCTGCTCGATAACATAGCGGAAAACGGCTATTGTATTATCGAAAATGCGATTTCTGCAGAGTTAATAACTCAATTACAACAGCAATGTGAAGCACAAGAAGCACAATTTCAACACGCTAAAATTGGACGCCACCAAGATTTACAGCAAGCAAGCTCAATTCGTAGCGATAAAACAAAATGGTTTAATGGTGACACAGCTGCCGAAACGAGTTACCTCGCCCTTATGGAGCAAATTAGAGTAGCAATCAATCAAAGCTTCTACCTTGGCCTATTTGATTATGAGTGCCATTTTGCGATTTATCAGCAAGGTGATTTTTACAAAAAGCATTTAGATGCGTTTAAAGGTAAATCAAACCGTGTATTTACCACAGTTTGCTATTTAAATACCCCAAACCAAGGCGGCGAGTTATTAATTTACCCTGAAAAAGGCAAAGAACCACTCGCTAAAGTAGCACCTAAGGCTGGTACGTTAATTTGTTTTGAAAGTGAACGCTTTCCGCACGAAGTATTAGCAGCTGGTAGCACACGCTACTCTATTGCTGGTTGGTTTAGAAAGAATAATTCAAGTGCGAACTTTGTTGACCCTAACCAATAAAGCTTGCAGATATGCCCATAAAGACAAATAGCCCAACGTAGTTATTGTTTAAGAACGCCCAAAAACAAGCATCGCGGTCGCGGTGCTTAATTTTTACTTGCTGATGCGCCAACAAAAATGCTGATAGCAGCACGCCAACATCAAATGGCCATGGCAAATTGCGGTTGAAACCAATAAATACTAAGGTCAGTAAAAAAGCGATTTGCAGTATAAATACCGCGGCTTTATCGAAACGACCAAACAAAATAGCGGTAGATTTAACCCCAACTTTCACATCATCGTCGCGGTCTACCATGCCGTACATGGTATCGTATGCCACAGTCCAAACGAGGTTAGCAAAATACAGCCACCACGCTTCTTCGGGTACTTCACCAAGCACAGCCATATACGCCATTGGAATCGACCAACTAAATGCAGCGCCGAGCACGACTTGAGGCAAATGGGTATAGCGTTTCATAAAGGGATAACAAAATGCTAATGCTAATGCCCCAAGCGACAGTAATACGGTTTGCCAATTTAAAAATAGCACCAAGATAAATGCTATTAAAATCAGTAAAGCAAAAAGTTGTATTGCCTCTGCAGGTGTTGCTTTACCAGATGCCAATGGGCGCATATGAGTGCGCTTAACTAAACCATCCACTTTACGATCAGCAAAGTCATTTATTACACAGCCAGCGCTGCGCATAACAAATACACCAGCGCTAAAAACAAGCAAAATCGTTAAATCTGGCACACCAGAACTCGCTAGCCATAGTGCCCAGTATGTGGGCCATAACAAAAGCAAGGTACCGATTGGTTTATCAGTGCGCATTAACGCTTTATAGGCATCACGATTTTGCCATGTTAGCTGGATCATGGTTATTCAAATGCTCCTGGTAAAAAGGCTTCACACACCATCAGTTTTAGGTCTGCTAAATGAAACACACTGCGGCGAGCTGAAACATCAGAGATTTCAAGTGACAAGTCTTGTAATAACGAGTGAAGTTGTGCACTGCCCGAAAACTGGGTGATCATTAAATCTTCCCGCACTAAATTAGGGTGCTGAAAAATAAACTCACCGAGCGGGCGCTCCCCCAAATTTAAAAACAGACTATTGTCAGTTAATTGCTCCAGCGGGATCCAGCTTTGCGCATACACCCGTGGTTTTTCATCGCCATATAAAATAACTTCGCGGCATAACGCAGTTTGCTGCTCAACACCTAACACATTGGCTTGCTGTGCACTGAGCGTAATGTGCTTTTCGCTTAGCACGCGCACACTAAATTGCGAAAACGTTTGCTTCAACTTAGCAGTAAGCGAACCGGTTTCTAACAACCACTCACTCTGCACACTATTTAGCTGGGTAAAATTTTGATGCCACTGCGCCGAAATATCTAAAGGGAAAGTTACCACAATAACCTGCTGCGAAAAAAAATCGCACCATTTTAGCACTGGATAACAGCGAGCTAAATGGTAAATTAAATTTTCAATTAAATTACGTTTAAGTGACTAGTAAAAAGCCCATAATCAAGTATTATTATTGTTAAGTTACTATGGGAAAAACAAGGTGTTAGTCACGCAATGCGTAGCCTATCGATATTTCTAATTACACTTTTTTTATCACTATCAACGCCTAAGGCCGATGCTGCGTCTAACTTTGGTTATTTTGGCTTTGAGCCTGATATCATTACAAACTACATTGCGACATCGAATAAAAAGCTTGGCTATGTGCGAGTTACCGTTGAACTGATGATTAAAGATATGGGCAATTTAGAAGTGGTTGAACACCACTCACCTTTACTACGCGACGCAATTGTTGAAATTATTAGCAAAGAGCAAGAAGAACACGTTAAATCATTAACTGGCCGTGAGGAAATTCGCAAACGTTGCAGCGAGCGAATAAAAGAGTTACTAAAAGAAGAAACAGGGCAAGAAGTTGTGCACGATGTGCTATTTACTAAGTACCTGTATTACTAGATAGAAAACAAAAAAAGCAAAGTTAATTAACTTTGCTTTTTTTATGACTACTCGCAGCTAACACGCCAAGCACAGCACCGGCGATCAATCCGCCTAAATGTGCCCAATTCGCCATATTGATAAACAACACGTCAGCAAAACCAAGTACCAGCCACACCAACATAAAGCCAACAATGGATGGGCTAACAGCTAATTTGCTATTGCCAGTAATATGACCATACAACCAGCAAAACCCAAGTAAACCATACACCACGCCTGATAAGCCACCAAAATTTGCATCGACAAACGCAAACTGAAGCCAGTTACTGGCAAGTGCAGTAACAATAAATACCAACACTAAAAAGCGTTTACCTAATTGTTCAGCTATTTTATCGCCAAGGTACATCCACCACATCAAATTAAAAATTAAATGCATTGCTGAAAAATGCATAATAGTGGGTGCAAGCCAAGTATGTGGTGCATTAGGGGCAAACTGAAGATAGGGGAACAACCACTCAAAACCGCCTAAAACAAACGCCCCATATACCAAAATGGATAACAATGACACGCTCTGAATAAGTAATGAAAGCTTTAAAAATCGCGGTATTAAATTAAGCGAACTGCCGCCGTAACTTAGTCCACTATTAGTAGAACCAACCTGCCAAGATGCCTCAAGATACTTTGCTTGATGAGGGTTGACTTGAAATTGCGCCAATTCTTTTTCAGCGGCTTCAAAGTCACCTTCTGACACCAGCAATACAACGGTTTCACTGTTAATTGGCTTTGATTCACAGTGAATATTAATGCTATTGAGGTAATCACAAAAACCTTGTGCAGCCCTTACGTTACTTAGCGTGGTAAGTTGCTTCACAATGATTACGCACCTGACTCAACATTGTCTGCTTGCTCGCTGCCCCACGCAGCAAAGCCACCGTCCATGCTGTAAACATCTTCAAAGCCCTGCTCAACCAGATAGTTCGCAGCACTTTGTGAACTAATACCGTGATAACACACAACAACTATTGGTTGCTCATAATCTTTTTCATTTAAAAATTGTGCCAAATTCTCATTCGATAAGCGCTCAGATCCAGGAATACGTGCTGAGCTGAAACTATTTGGATCACGAATATCGGCAATAATAACATTGTCATTTGTAAGAAGTGCTGCTGTTTGCGACACTGAAATATGTTTGTATGACATATATACCTCAATAAAAAAGGGAGCAAATGCTCCCTTTATAATATCATCAAGCGATAGCTTAATCCCAATTTAAAATAACTTTGCCTGACTGGCCTGAAATCATGGTATCAAAGCCTTGCTGGAAGTCATCAATGTGGAATTCGTGAGTAATAATTGGTGATAAATCTAAGCCAGATTGAATCAAACTTGCCATTTTGTACCAAGTTTCAAACATTTCACGGCCATAAATACCTTTAATAATTAACCCTTTAAAAATAACCTGATTCCAGTCAACCGCCATATCTGATGGTGGAATACCTAGCATGGCAATTTTACCGCCATGGTTCATGTTATTTAACATGCTGTTAAACGCACTCGGTACACCTGACATTTCAAGGCCAATATCAAAGCCTTCTGTCATACCAAGTTCATTCATTACGTCTTCTAACTTTTCATTAGCTACGTTTACCGCGCGTGTTGCACCCATTTTGCGCGCAAGATCTAAACGGTATTCGTTTACATCCGTAATTACCACATGGCGGGCACCAACGTGTTTAGCTACCGCTGCAGCCATAATACCAATCGGGCCAGCACCTGTGATCAATACATCTTCACCGACTAAATCAAACGACAATGCCGTGTGAACAGCATTGCCAAATGGGTCAAAAATTGATGCTAATTTATCAGGGATGTTGTCAGGAATTTTAAACGCATTGTAGGCTGGAATAACTAAGTATTCGGCAAATGCACCTTCGCGGTTTACACCTACACCTGTAGTGTTACGACATAAGTGAACTCGGCCTGCACGGCAGTTACGACAGTGGCCACAGGTAATATGGCCTTCACCTGATACGCGATCACCCACTTTAAAACCACGTACTTCTTGGCCCATATCCACTACTTCGCCAACGTATTCGTGACCCACAACCATAGGTACAGGAATGGTATTTTGTGACCATTCGTCCCATTTGTAGATATGTACATCCGTACCGCAAATCGCTGTTTTACGGATTTTTATTAATAAGTCATTGTGGCCAACTTCCGGTTTAGCCGTTTCTGTCATCCAGATCCCTGGTTCAGCTTTAAGTTTTGATAATGCTTTCATCTTTTTACTCACAAAAAAGGCCTGTTATATAACAGGCCAATATCAAATTAAATGATACCTAATTCTTTACCAATACGGGTAAATGCAGCAATTGCTTTATCTAGCTGCTCACGGGTATGCGCAGCAGAAATTTGTGTACGAATACGCGCTTGCCCTTTTGGTACTACAGGGAATGAGAAACCTGTTACGTAAATGCCTTCAGCCAGTAACTTATCAGCCATTTCAGCTGCTAATTTAGCATCGCCTAACATTACTGGAATAATTGCGTGGTCTTTACCTGCGCAAGTAAAGCCAACCGCTTCCATTTGCTCACGGAAGTACGCCGCATTTTGCCAAAGTGTATCGCGCAGCTCTTTACCATCGGCAAGCATATCAAGCACTTTGATTGATGCTGTAACGATTGAAGGCGCGAGAGAATTTGAGAATAAGTAAGGACGAGAACGCTGACGTAACCATTCTACAATTTCAGCTTTACCTGACGTATAACCGCCCGATGCACCACCTAGCGCTTTACCTAGTGTACCCGTGATAATGTCAACGCGGTCCATTACATTACAGTATTCAGGTGTACCACGACCGTTTTCGCCAACAAAACCCACCGCGTGCGAATCGTCAACCATAACCAGTGCATCGTATTTGTCAGCCAAATCACATAACGCTTCTAAGTTACAAATAACGCCGTCCATTGAGAACACACCATCTGTAGCAATTAGTTTGGTTTTAACACCCGCTTCATCAGCTGCGATTAATTGCTGCTCTAAATCAGCCATGTCGTTATTGGCATAACGGAAGCGTTTTGCTTTACATAAGCGCACACCATCAATAATTGATGCATGGTTTAACGAGTCTGAAATAATCGCATCTTCTGGGCCTAAAATTGTTTCAAAAAGGCCTGCGTTAGCATCGAAGCAAGATGAATAAAGAATGGTATCTTCAGTTTGTAAGAAGTTACTGATTTTTGCTTCTAAGGTTTTATGAATGTCTTGCGTACCACAAATAAAACGTACCGATGCCACACCAAAACCGTGGTCATCTAATCCAGCTTTTGCTGCATTAATTAACTCTGGGTGATTTGCTAAACCTAAGTAGTTATTTGCACAAAAGTTGATTACTGAGTCGCCAGATGCAACTTCAATTTCAGCTTGTTGTTGTGACGTGATTACACGTTCACTTTTGTATAATCCATCTTCTTTTACTTGTTCAATCTGTTGTTTAAGCTGATCAAAAAATGCAGATGCTCTCATCCAAAGTCTCCAATGCCTAATAGAACGGGTTGCTCGCGCGTTTTCCACACATACGTTAAAAACGACGAATGCTAAGCCTTAAAATTGTAGCTTATATTTAAAGGGGTAATTGTAAAAGGTTAGGTTGATAAATGCACTTAATACTAGTAAATGCGATTAGAAAAGTAGATAAAACTACAACTAAACAAAAATGCAGTTTAATAAACTGCATTTTAAATAGTTCACTAATTAATCCTAGGTGTTTTCACTAAACTTTTCACTAGCACAATTCAGCGATTGCCATACGTCATCAGCTAGCGTGATAGTTTGCGCGTCGATCGATTGTCCAGACTGAACAAGAATCTTCTTACTAAACCCTGCCGCCTTTGCTGCTAACATGTCTGAGCCTTTATCGCCAAACATAATGCATTTTGATGGGTCCAGCCCGAGCTCTTTCACACCTTGCAATAGCATGCCTGGCTTAGGTTTTCTGCAATCACATTGCTGTTTATATTGTGCAACACCTTTAGTTGGGTGATGCGGGCAAAAGTAGACTTTACTGATTTCCACATTATGTTGTTTAAACTGCGCCACCATCCAATCGGTAAGCGTATGAAAATCTTGTTCGGTATAGTAACCGCGCCCAATACCTGACTGATTTGTTACAATCACAATTTTGTAGCCTGCGGCCTGAAATAACTGACATGCCTCAAATACACCAGCAATAAATTCAAAATCATCAATTTTATAAACATAGGCGTGGTCAACGTTAACAACACCATCTCTATCAAGAAAAACAGCCTTATCACTCATTACAATGCCTTTTCGTTTACAACACGGTCAAACATCTCTTTAACGCTGTCTACGCTAATTTGGTGCATTAGATCTTTGCCTTTTACACGTGTACCCCATGGCAATTGGGTTGCTGTTTTGCCGGTTTGCTTTTTTAGATTTTGATGATAAACCTCAACCACATAATCTTGGTATAAATAAGGGCCGGTGCGTGCCGGATTCGAATGTGCATATAGCCCAATCACCGGTGTGCCCATAGTCACCGCCATATGTGCAGGGCCAGTATCTGGCGCAATAACAAGAGAAGCGTTTTCTAACACACATAACAATTGTTTTAAGTTTGTTTTGCCAACAAGGTTTAGTGCTGTTGATTTCATCGCATTTTCAATTTGCTTTGCAAGTGTGACCTCGAGCTCTGTAGGGCCACCCGTTATAACAATACTAAATCCTTGCTGCACCGCATAATCCGCTATTTCGGCATAGCGCTCCGGTAACCAATTGCGCTCAGCTTTACTTGCAGCAGGCGAAAGCACCAATACTTTATCCCCAAGTGGCGATAATGTTTCTTTTGCGTAGCTGCGGTCGTCTTCACTTACAGGCATCTGCCACGATGGTTCATAATGCGGCACACCTATGGCTTTTGCGAAACCACGAAAACCCTCGAGTACATGAGCTTCTTTTTCAGCTGCAATACGGTGGTTGGTAAATAAAAAGTGCCCTTCTTTAGCGCGGTTCCAGTCAAATCCAACTTTTACTTTTGCAGTAATAACACGCGCCGCTAAATTGGCACGCAGCGCAACTTGCATGTGTAATAACACATCAAACTTACGCCCTTTAAAATGTTCTTTAAGTGAGTGATAAGCCGCTTTGCCTTGTTTTTTATCAAAAACAACCAGCTCAACTCCCGGTAAATCAGCTAATAACATCGCCTCTATTTTTCCAACAACCCATGTAATTTTAGCGTTTGGATAATGACGCTGAATTGCCTGCACCGTGGAAACGGCATGACATACATCACCGATTGCTGAAAGACGTAAAATACAAATATCGTTGAACGGCCCTTGTAAGCTCAAAATTTACCTAAAAACATATAAATAGATGCGTGCAGTTTAACGTAAATTAAAACTTGGTATAATCCCTTTTTGCACGCAATTACTATTTAGTTTAAATCGCCATGCTGTCATTTCAAAAACACGGTTCAGCCACGATCATTACTCCAAGCAATTTGGAGGGCGCGTTCGATCCTAATTTATTTGATGTTGAATATTTGAGCCGTAATGATTTGATTAGCGCCAAAAAACGTGGCCGTGCAACAACTTACTTTTTTGATTGTGGTAACACAACGGGTGTACTTCGCCATTACTGGCGTGGCGGCTTAATTGGTAAACTATTGTCTGACCAATACCTGTATTTAGGCTTTGAAAACACAAGAACATACCAAGAGTTCAAGTTATTAGTAGAGCTTGAAGCTATTGGCCTACCCGTACCTAAACCGATTGCTGCTAAGGTAGTAAAATCGGGGGTAATCTATCGTGGAGATATCATTACTGAGGCACTACCACACTCGCAAAGCCTGCTCGATATCCTAAAAACCCGATCAATAAGTCAAAAAGAGCTTGCTGACTGTGCAAAAACAATTGCCGATTTTCATAATCACGGCGTTAATCATGCCGACCTTAATATCAATAATATTTTAATTAGTGATGGACGCGTTTTCTTAATTGATTTTGACCGTGGCACTCGCGCCGCATTCAACCCACAAGAAGCGCAAAGTAATATTACACGCCTAAAGCGCTCATTTGATAAAGAAGCTAATCGCAACGCACAATTTTATTGGTTAGAAAAGGATTGGCAGGTATTTATTGAAGTGTATAACAGCGCACTAAAAACAGCTTAGTGCGCCAATAAAGAGGTGGTTACTAGCTATCGCTTTGAATTTTATGAATAACGTTCGATGTTGAGCAACCATTCACAAACTCCAGCACCTCAACTTGACCACCGCTTGCAAGTACAAAATCAGCGCCTGCAATTTCCGACACTTTATAATCGCCGCCTTTCACCAGAACATCTGGCTTTACAAGTTCAATCAGCTTAGCTGGAGTATCATTTTCAGCTTCAGAACCAAACGGGATCACCCAATCGACTGATGCTAACGCACTGATTACGGTGGCACGCTCATCAAGTGGATTAATAGGTCGCGTTGGCCCTTTTAAACGGCTAATCGACTCGTCATTGTTTAAACCCACTACTAACTTATCGCCACGCGCTTTAGCTTGCGCCAAGTAGCGCACATGCCCTGCGTGTAAAATATCAAAGCAGCCATTGGTAAAGACAATTTTTTCGCCGCGCTGACGAGCAAGCTCAATATGATGCAGTACTTCTTGTGCTGGCGCTTGGTACTGCTCGCCGGTGTCACGTAAATATTGCGTTAGTTTAGCGCTTAACTCTTCTGGTGATACGGTGGCAGCACCCAATTTTGCAACTACTAAACCAGCTGCAATATTTGCGATTTCAACAGCTTGCGCTGCTGGCATGCCTGTATTTAACATTACCGCCAATGTTGCGATTACCGTATCACCGGCACCCGTTACATCTGACACTTCTAATACTTGCGCTGCAAAATCGTGTTTATCATTCGGCGTAATTAACGACATACCTTGCTCTGAACGCGTTAGCAGCATGCTACCTAAACCACACTCAGCAATAATATCGCGCGCACTTTGCGTGATGGTTGCCTCATCACCTACAACACCACCAGCTGCTTTAAACTCTGTAAGATTTGGCGTAATAAAATCCGCGCCACGGTAATCTGCCAGCTGTTTTGACTTCGGGTCAACTAAAACCGTTTTGCCTGCGTCTTTTGCAACGGCAATCATATCCGCAATTAAATGCAGTGAGCCTTTGTTGTAGTCAGAAAATACCACTAGGTCAAAATCGTTAATCAGGGTTTTAAGCTGCTCAAGCAAAAGCTGTGAATGGGCTTCACTAAAACGCTCTTCTAGATCTAAGCGCACGACTTGTTGGTGACGACTAATCACACGCATTTTTGCGATTGTTGGCGCTTCTGACTGGCGAATAAGCTGAGAATCAATGTTCTCTGACTTTAGTAACGCCTCAAGACTTTGTCCGTTATCATCATCGCCGATAATGCCAAGCAAACTTACCTTGCCATCAAGGTGTGCGATATTTTTTGCAACGTTTGCCGCACCACCGGCTTTATCTTCAAGACCACTGACTTTTACCACTGGCACCGGCGCCTCAGGTGAAATACGCCCAGTATCTCCATGCCAGTAACGATCTAACATTACATCGCCAACAACTAAAATTTTGCTGTTTGATAACTGATTAAAATACGATAAATCCATAATCTACACTTAGCTCTTTTCGGCAACTAGCATATCAACTGCTTCACACAACCAATGGCCAATAAACATATGCGCTTCTTGAATACGCGCAGTTTCATCGTTTGCAATAATAATTGGTAAACGTGCGATGTCTTTTACCTTACCGCCATCACGACCGGTTAATGCTACCGTGTAGGCACCAATTTTGTTTGCTGCTTCTAGTGCGAGATTAATATTGGCACTGGTGCCTGAAGTTGTTAAACCAATCACTAAATCTTCTGGTTTACAAAGTGCCTGAACTTGGCGTTCAAATACCGTATCAAAGTGATAGTCATTAGCATGCGCGGTTAAAATTGACGTATCCGTTGTAAGTGCAATGGATGCTAAAGGACCACGTTCATTCTTATAACGCACTACAAACTCAGCGGCTAAATGTTGCGAGTCGGCTGCACTGCCGCCATTACCAAACCAAATTACTTTGCCGCCTTTATCTAAGGTTTCTTGGCAAGCTTGTAGCAGTAATAGTGATTGTTGTTGGTATTGCTCCATAATAGCAAACACTTTGCGGTGACGTTCTAAGCTTGCTAAGTATGAGTTTGTAATCGCTTCCATAGGTCTTTGTTTATTGCATCTATAAATAGTTAACTTCATTTTATAACGAATCGTCTTAAAATGGCGAGGCTTGTTAACCAATCTTAACAAATGGCTTTGTTAAACTTTTAAGAATCTTTAAATTTACTACCCTTGCAGCAGGGTTGTTTGTTACAATTCCCGTTCATGCGCAGGGAGATTTAAGTGCATCAAAGCAAGCATTCAACCACAACTCAAATACAAGTTCCTGAACTGACTCTCAAAAAAGGCAGTAAAGTACTGTACATGACTCACCTTGCATTAGGTGATTATGTCTATCAGGGCGCGTTTCTAAAAGCCCTATCAAAGCAGTACCCTGATGTGCAAATTGACGTGTGGATTGATGATTGTCGCAATAAGAAAAAATCTTGGCATTCAGGCAGGAATTCTACTTTGCAGCAGTGGCTAGCAAAAGAAAACCACCTAAATACCATATACCCCATTGCCAGTAGTAACGAGCACAGAGAACAATTAATCGCTGATGCAAAAAATCAGCAGTATCATTTTATTGTATTTGTTGCCACTACACGCGCACCGGCCTATTTAAAAGTGGCACAGGCTATCAACGCAAATGCCACCATAGTTGGCACTGAGCCTAAAAGCCTTTTGTCGCGTTTGTTTTATCGCAACCAGTACAAATCATTAAGTACTACAATTGCACTGTCTGAATTAGCTACCAGCCAGCACATTAGTGATTTTTATAACCATATTTTTTCTCGCCTGTTTGCTGTGTCGCTTGACGAACAACAGCGCTCTCGCGAAATTTTGGTCACAAACTCATTGGGTGAACAAGGCAAACAACAAATTAACGCATGGCGTAACTCTAAGAACTTAAGTAATGGGCCGACTATTTTCATTAATCATATTTCGACTAATGAAAAACGTGACTGGCAACTATCGCAATTAGCTGAATTAACAGCAAAACTAACTGAAAAGTCACCTAATACACTGTTTGTGTTAAACGCACCGCCACATAAATTTGATGAAGTTTCTAACTGGTGTGCACAGCAAACAAACATTGCTGTAGAAGCATTTTCAGCAACTAAGGATTTCTTTGAGCTGCCGAGTGTTATGCAAGCCTGCGACTTAGTGATTTCTGTTGAAACTGCGATTATGCATATCGCAAGCAGCTTATCACTGCCACAAATCGCATTGATCAGAGAGTCGGCATCAAGCTGGCGCCCACTTAAGGCTAATTCAGTTCTTGAAGGGAAAAAGCGAGTTGATAATATTGCTGCTTCGGAAGTCGTCGTTGCTGCTGAGAATATTCTGAAGTTGGCCTAGTGCGAGCTCTAGGCCATAATCAATGGTTACCAAAACATGGTTACAGATAAATAACCATAACTTTCATCGTAAACGTTTTTCCCACCCATTAAACTAGTTTCAACACGGTAATCACCGACTTTACGACTGTTAAGCACAGATAACGAATAAGCGCGCTGATACTCGTCGCTGTCGTTATTTTGCGTGCTTAGCTTAAACTGCCAAGAGCTCAATACCGATTCAAAATAGTCATAATTAATGGTGTGTACATCAGCTGGTACACCATCGCCGAAATTACGATTATCAGCAGCAAAATGACCAAATGCGAAACCTTCATTAGTATTACCATTTTTATATAAGTGGTGAACGTACCAAAGTGTATTCCACTTGTTATATTCATATCTTAATGAAGAGTTGTTAGTTAATTTTGGTAAGTACGTACCAAATGAAATGGTTTGATTGCCAAATTTAAAATTGCTGCCATGCAAGGTATCTTCAGCACCATATTCTGCGTAAATTTCAATTGGTGTTACCCAATCAAAATAAACGCTAGAGGTAAACGAGATCATTTGGTCACCAAATTCATCGTCTGTGCTCAAGTCATTATCAGCATTATCGTTACCTGATGGGTCAAAAAATGCTTTAAAGATATCACTGATATCCGTCTCACGCGGACCACCACCAAACTGCATCACACGGTTAAAGCCTATTTTCCAGCCGTGTAGCGGTTCAATTGAACCATGCATACCAACAAGTTCAGGGCTACCGTCGTGCCATTCACCTTGATACTGAATACCATTTTTCACTTCATCAAGTTCGGTATAAAACAATTCAAAATCGAGGTTCCACCAGTTATTAAGCGGCTCAACCGTGCCTAGTGAAATACTCATTGGCATTTGTGCGTTATTCGACATAATTTGCGCCGAATTTTTAAATGGTGAATACCAATGATCTCTGTAACCAATATCAAGCTGTAGGTTTGCTGCAGCCATGCTCAATGTCGAATTATAAGCGACTAAGTCTTGACCTTTAACGCGGTAATCTACGCCTATTTGTGCCAACATAAAGTCATTAGGGCGCCAAATACCTTCGAAAAAACCTTGCGCATATTCATCGGTTGTTAAACCGCGCTGGTTAGCAATCGGCATCGTATCACCGCTGCTTGCTGTAGTTCGTAGACCATAACGGCTAATTTTGTCTTCACCACGATAACGTTTCAGCTCACCCACTAAGTAACGATACAATCTACTATCTTTTTGTTTTAGTTTCCTAAGTGCAAGGTCGACTTCACTTAACGCATACGGCTTATGCATAGGCGTACCACTGGTAAGTGCAAACATGCGATCAAGTTGGGTTTCTAAGTGGGCGTCTATGCCCAAAGGCAAATATACAGTAGGTTTTGCAGCACTTTCTGTTGCAACAAATGCCCCTGCAATAATAAGTAAATTACTGAGTTTCATAGGCGAAGTCGTTATAGAATTATCCATTCATGATAACAAAACGCCATCACATAGCGCAGCAAAAATTGTATAAATATGTTATAACTCGCCGCTCTATCTCGTGAGGTCGATATGGCACGCATCATTTACAGTTTTGTTTTATATCTTTTATCGCCGCTGGTGTTTTTGCACTTATGGTTACGCGGAAAAAAAGCGCCTGAATATCGTAAACGTTGGGCTGAACGTCTTGGTTTTTATGATGATAATTTAAAGCCAAACAGCTTGATGATTCACTGCGCGTCTGTCGGTGAGTTAATGGCCGCAAGTAAATTAATTAACACATTAAAACAGACTCACCTTGTCACTATAACCTGCAATACACCTACGGGCTCAGCGGAAATAAAAAAGCAATTTAAAGACAGCGTGCAACATGTGTATTTGCCACTTGATTTTCCTGGCGCTGTTTCACGTTTTATAAAACAATTAAAACCAAAAGCCGTTGTTATTTTAGAAACTGAGCTTTGGCCAAATTTGATTATTAAAGCAAGTAAACATGGCATACCAGTGTGTGTTATTAATGCGCGTTTATCTGAAAAATCGCAAAAAGGCTATGAGCGCATAAAGCCTTTAAGCAAACAAATCATGCATAACATTGGCTTGCTAGCAGCGCATAATAAAGACGATTCGGCTCGTTTTTTAGCTCTCGGTTTAAACCCCAAAAATGCGCATGTGACTGGCTCGATTAAGTTTGATATTACGCTAAATAATGAAATAACAAACAACGTAGCAAAGTTTCAATCTGAGCTTACAACACATGATTTTATTTGGGTTGCAGGTTCAACTCATCCTAACGAACATGAACAGGTTATTGCTGCACATTTATCACTGTTAGAGCAACAGCCAAACGCCCTACTGATTATCGCTCCGCGCCATCCTGAGCAATTTGCCAAAGTAGCAGCCTATTTAACACAACAAAATATTAGTTTTAGCCAACGCAGTAAAGCGCCACACAATGGGCAAGCAGTACTACTCGCAGATACCATGGGGGAAATGCTTACACTGTTTGGGGCCGCAAACATTGCTTTTATTGGCGGTAGTTTAATTGAGCGCGGCGGTCATAATCCGCTTGAGGCAGCGGCATTTGGTATTCCAATTATTACCGGACCAAGCTACACCAACTTTTTACATGTCTACCCGCAATTACTAGACAGTAATGCCTGCTTGTGTGTTGATAGTGCCGATGCGCTTTGTAAAAGCCTGCTTTCAATTGCAAACAACCCTAGCAAGCAAAAAGAACTAGGTGACAATGCGTTAGCTATATTGAATGCTAACAGTGGCGCGGTTAAACGCACAATAACGCTTATCGAAAACGAGATTTCTCATGACATTATCACCGATTGTACAAACTAAAAACTGGGTTAGCCGCGTTATTGTTGGGTATAACTTTTGCCCTTTTGCCAAAAAAGAAGTGGTAAACAATACAATTAACTATGTAGATAGCAAAACAAAGTCGCATGAAGATGCGGTAATTGAAATGCTCTCATTAATACAAGAAATGCGTGAAAACGACGATATTGAAACCTGTTTACATATTTTTAGCGAAGGCTTTCAAAATTTTGACGATTTTTTAGATTTGGTTGATTTAGCCAATGCGATGTTGGTATCAAGCGGTTATGAAGGCTTTATTCAAATCGCCAATTTCCACCCAGACTATGTATTTGCCGATAGTGATGAGCAAGATGCAGCAAACTACACCAACAGAGCACCTTATCCTACATTACATTTAATAAGAGAAGCTTCAATGGCAAGGGTACTTGATATTCACCCTGATCCGGAAGGTATTCCAGAGACGAACATTAATCTCGCGCGAGAAAAAGGTATCGCGTTTTGGCAGCAACTGTTAACGCACTGCCAAAAAGACCGTTAAGCAACCGCCTGTTCAACGTCAAGTTGCTTATTAATGTATTCTTGTTGTAATTCTTTTAGCTGATCTAAGCCTGCGCCTTTGGCGTAAGGCTTAAACAGTAATATAACTTTAACAATACCACCAAAAATATCCTGTTTTGACAAACGACCATCTTCGCTATGCGCTTTTACATAAGGCGTCCAAAAACTCACGGTTAGTTTCACCATATGTGCAAGTTCAACGATATCGCTGTCATCAATCTCAATCACTTCGGCGTATTTTAGCCCCGCAATAACCGCCGCTACTTGTTCTAACAGTTGTGCTTGCTGTTCTAAATATTGCGCTTTAAGCTCATTATCGCGGCTTAAAATATCGGTTAAGTTGTTATAAAAGAAGTTAAAACGCCACATTAATTCAACCAGTGAATCAAGGTAACCGGCGAGTTGTTCCATTACATCTTGGTTTTTATCCATTGGGATAAAATTATCTTTAAGGTGATTTTTATAAAGGCTAAAGATATTGCGTAAAATGTCTTCTTTATTTTTAAAGTGATAATACAAGTTACCTGGGCTAATGCCCATTTCTGATGCGATATGGTTGGTTGTTATCGCACGCTCTCCATGGTGGTTAAACAGTGCAATGCTTGTTTGAATTATCTTATCCTTGGTACTCATAAATATCCTATTATGCCTAACGTTAATACCGCGCAGTATAAACAATCTAGTGTTGAATACCAATTGGCAAAATGTCTCGCGTGGCGATTGGTATTCCAATTAAAGCTTGATAAAATGCCAGCATCATCACTAAGTTACCAAAACCATGAAAGTAAAAGCGATTTATCCTGGAACCTTTGATCCAATCACAAATGGCCACACAGATTTAGTAGCGCGCGCCGCTAAAATGTTCGACGAAGTAATTTTAGCCGTTGCACACAACCCAAATAAAAAGCCATTTTTTGAATTAGAACAACGTGTTGAAATCGCAAAATCTATTTTGTCACACCTAGATAACGTAACGGTAATTGGTTTTTCTGGCTTACTTGCTGATTTAGCGAGAGAACAAAATTCACAGGTATTAGTGCGCGGTTTACGTGCTGTATCGGATTTTGAATTTGAATTTCAATTAGCCAATATGAACCGCCGACTTAATAAAGAGCTTGAAACCGTGTTTTTAACACCTGCTGAGAAAAACTCATTTATTTCATCAAGCCTAGTAAAAGAAGTGGCAATTCATGGTGGTGATGTTCATGAATTTGTAGACCCTATTGTCGTAAACGCCCTTAAGGAAAAGTTGGCAAAATGAAGTTAAGCCATATTACTGCATCATGTAGTTTAGTTTTTGCAGCAAACGTTTTTGCTGAGCCTTGGATTGGCACCGATGACCCGTTTTTACGCGCCGCGATTGAGCAATTAGTGAGTGAGGGCGCGATTAAGCGTCCGGTTAATAGCTATCCGCTTATGTGGCAAGGAATTGCGCAAGATTTATCAATGATCAATCGCACTAAGCTATCTGATGATGGTATTTTCGCACTTCGTAAAGTGCAACATGCACTTAAAGCTGCAAAATCAGGTTCTTATTCATCAGTTAAAGTAAGTGGTAACAGTGAGCCAAGCAACTTACAAAGTTTTGGCGAACGCAATAAGCGTAAAGGTAACATTCAAGGCACCTCAGTACTAATGGGTGACAGAGTGACTGCAAAAGTATCTATTGGCTATAGCAAAGATGCCACCAGCCAAAAGGAACTCAACTATGACGGTTCTTATTTGGCGGTTTTATACGGCAATTGGAGCGTCAGTGTTGAGCAAATTAATAAATGGTTTGGACCAAGTAACGATAACGCGTTGTTACTCTCAAACAACGCCGACCCAATGCCGGGACTACGCCTTAGCCGTTTAAATACCGATTACTATGGACCGAGTTTTCTCTCATTTATTGGTCCGTGGAATTTTTCAGCCTTTGTTGGTCAAGATAAGTACCTCAAAAACGATGACAAAGACACCCTATTTTGGGCTATGCGCTTTTCATCAACCCCGATTACAGGTTTAGAGGTAGGCGTAAACCAAACTGCGCAATTTGATAGTCCAGATACAGATCATGGCTTTGGTGCGCTATCAGATGTCATACTGACCAAGAATAAGCTCGATAACAATGGGGTTAATGAATATAACCAATTAACCAGCATTGATATTAAATACAGTACTCGACTGTTTAATCAGTCTATTGCACTTTACGGTGAATATGCTGGTACCAATGAGCTAAGCTTTTTACCTGAAGATACCATGTACACATTAGGCGCTGAACACTTTTTTGGTGGCCAAGATTTCTTAGTTAAAAACTATATTGAATACTCAGATACGATTTCAAACTGTCGTTATATTGCGACCTTGAGCCATTGCCAATATCAGCACCCGTATTATGAGCAAGGGTACGCGCACTTAGGTGAAAATATCGCAGCAAGTATCGGTCAGAATGTTAAAGGCGTGAGTTTATCAAGCAACTACCAAACTACAAATGGCTATGCTGGATTTGTAAAACTGCGTCATATGGATTTTGAAAAACTTGATACAAAGCGCTTGCAACTAGAGGTGGGTTATCAGCAAGGGTTATTTGACGGTTTGCTAAAGCTAAAAGCGACAACCTGGCGCGATAAATTTGCTAATAATTCGGATACAGAATTCGCACTAAGTGGCAGTTGGGAATATCGTTTTTAATCTATGTATTTAGAACAAAATGGAAATGGAACTAACGAAAAGCGTTTAAGCTTGAAGTATAACTTGTGACAAACGCTTTTCTTTTTGGGTTTCAATAAAACCTTCTTTTTTAGCAATGACTTTATCGCGAATAAAGCGAGCTAAACGCACTAAACCAAGCCAATCTCGACCCACAATTAAAGTAATAACCATCACATAATCAACAATATTGACGCCAAACGAGTATAAGGTCCAAAACCACCAAGGCTCTTGATTAGCCAAGACTTGAATATCAACCCACATTAAATAGAACATTAAACCATTCAAGGAAAGGCCAAGATAAACGTAATATGATGCGCGATGGAGCTTAATTTTAAAAAGTTTATGTACTAAAAAAATGGTTGCAATAGTGAAGATATCTTGAGCCATCCATTGTAAATAAACACGCGTAGTTGTATCAAACTCGAATATATGGTCGCTGATAAAATAGGACATGAACACAACTAAAGCTGAAATAATTATTGAGTAACTATCTTTAAACCCGACAACCTTGCCAAATACATTAAACAAAAAGGCAATTAAAAAGCCCCATGTCATAAATGAGCCCCAAAAGTGGGCAGAAAGCGCCTCAAAAAACATTCATGTCCTTTAACGGATTAGTCTTCCTCGCGTTTAGTGATAACGGCACCACCACCGCGATTTAATTCAGGAGTCATACCAAGTGCCTCCGCCGAGAAAGTTACCTTATCATTTTGCAGGGTGTTTTGTGAAGACTCTGATTTAACAGTATTTGTTTGAGTGTTTTGCATTTGTGCATATTGCATAGCATTTAAGCTGTTTGTACCGTTAATTTGCATTTTTCTATTCCTTATAAAACTAATTTTCAAAGATGACCTAAGCGTCCTTTTTATTCTTTTTGTAGTCCTAACATGCTTAGGTGCCTTTAGCTGTCATTTTTCTGACAACTAAACATCAGGTGCACAAATTTAGCAATTAGCGATCCATAAATGCGAATTACTCTCAATATACGAATAAAGGGTTAAATTTACTGTTTTATATAACAATAAAATCAAATTGAATAACAACTGCAATCTAAATAGCACCATCTCTATTGAGTAAAGTACAAAAAGTGTAAAACGTAAAAAAGCACAACAGCATAACTGTTGTGCTTTTAATGGCGATTAAATTTGAAATGGATTTAGGCTACATTGCGACAATCGATACGCAACGAATTTGGCCGTGCAATCAAATAGTCCATAGCAACCTCATCACAGTTATCTTTTCTGAGGCACAACTCACAATCTTTCATCACCTTTTCAGGTAATTGAGATTTATGGCTGTCAGCAAAACCTAACTTACTAAAAAAACCAGGCACACGAGTCAGCACGATAATGCGCCCTAGCGCCAACTTACCACCTTTTTCAATTAGGTGATTTACCAACGCTCGTCCCTGCCCTTTCACATTCGATTCAGGATTAACTCCTAACGAACGAATTTCAGCAAGGCCTGTATCGTAAATATATAGCGATGCACAACCTGTCACTTTACCGTTGACTTCCGTTACTGCAAATTCATTGATGCTGTGGATCATATCGCTTTTTGCGCGCGGTAGGTTTTCACCTTCGCGCGCCCAATACTGAATAAGTTCAGCAATTGCTTCCACATCATTAAGCGTGGCATCTCTTACCGTAAATTCAGCGTTTTTTTTTGCGTTGCTAATGGCAAATTGAACTTGCGTCGGCGATGTACCACCAAGTGCTAAACGCGCATCTAAACACGCTTGTAGTTCAAGCACTGGGTACACATCTTCTGCGATTACATCGCAAACTGCTTTAAACTGCGCTAGTGATAAATCTTCAAGGTTTTTACCCTCTGAAATTGCCACTTGTACCAGTTCACCAACAATGTGATGACCTTCACGGAACGGAATACCTTTGGCAACTAAGTAATCTGCAAGCTCTGTGGCATTAGCATGGCCACCTTGTGCCGCAGCTTTGGTTTTCTCTGCATTAACCTTAACACCTTTAATGCAAGCTTCAGCCATATGAATACAAGCAAGCCAAGTTGGCATTGCATCAAAAAGCCCTTCTTTGTCCTCTTGCATATCTTTATTATACGCAAGCGGCAATGCTTTTAAGGTCATCATCATGGCGCTAAAGGCGCCAAATACACGGCCAGTTTTACCCCGAATAAGTTCTAGCGCATCTGGGTTTTTCTTTTGCGGCATCAGGCTTGAGCCAGACGTCACACTGTCTGCCAGTTCAATAAAGCCTGCTTCACCCGAATTATAGAAGATCATATCTTCTGCAAGGCGTGATAAGTGCATCATTGAAATTGACGCACAGCTTAAAAGCTCTACCACAAAATCACGGTCCGACACGGCATCAAGGCTATTACGGCTTGCTCTATCAAAACCTAAATTAGCAGCCAGTTGTTCACGGTCGATGGCATAGGCAGTACCTGCCAGCGCGCCGGAACCTAGCGGACAGACATTAATGCGGCTAAGCGCACTTTCTAAACGCGCTTCATCGCGCTCTAGCATTTCAAAATATGCCATACACCAATGACTAAACAACACAGGTTGCGCACGCTGTAGATGAGTATACCCAAGTAGCACGGTACCAAACTCTTTTTCCGCAAGGGTGACTAAGGCATTTTTTAATGACGCTATGGCCGCAAGTAATTGCTTCGCAGTTTTTCGGCTCCATAAGCGAAAATCAGTAGCTACTTGGTCATTTCGGCTACGACCTGTGTGCAGCTTTTTACCAAGATCGCCCACTTTTTCAATTAGCTTTGCCTCTACATACGAGTGAATATCCTCATCCCCAGCCGTTGCAATTGCATTTGGGTTTTGCTGAACTTCATGTAAAAGTTCGTTTAAACCTGCTACTAATTTTTGATGTTCGTCCGCTGTTAACACATCAACTTGTTGTAACGCACCAGCCCAAGCCACAGAACCAATAATGTCTTCTTCTGCCATTTGATAATCAAATGGCAGTGAGTCATTAAATTGCTTAAATGCGTGATCTGGTCCCGAAGAAAAACGTCCGCCCCACAGTGCCATAACTCTATCCTCTCACTAATTATCGGCAAGATTACTTGTTATTCATTGCAGAAATTCTACTGCTTAATGAAAATAGACGAATAAAGCCTTCTGCATGTGATTGGTCGTACACATCATCTTCACCAAACGTTGCAAAGTCTTCACTATATAACGAGTTTTCAGACTGCTTTTGAACTGCGGTAACTTGGCCTTTATAAAGCTTTAATACCACTTCGCCGGTTGCAAGAGTCGAAAACGCTTCTGCTGCAGCTAAAATTGAATCTTTTAGTGGCGTAAACCAACGACCGTCATAAACAAGGTGCGAGAACTCATTCGCTAAAGTGTCTTTCCACTTGCGGCTGGTTTTATCAAGCACTAACTCATCAATCGCTTGAAGTGCCGCCATAATTACAGTGCCTCCAGGTGTTTCATAACAACCACGCGACTTCATACCTACTAAACGATTTTCAACGATATCAACACGCCCAATACCATGAAGTGCTGCAACTTCGTTTAGCGTAGTGAGTACTTGAAACGGTGACATTTGCTCACCATTTACCGCAACTACTTCACCATTTTTAACACTAAGCTGAACAAATTGTGACTCATTTGGCGCTTGCTCTGGCGAGTTTGTCCATGTCCATACTTGATCGCTCGGTTGACACCACGGATCTTCAAGCTCACCACCTTCGTGTGAGATGTGCCACGCGTTTGCATCACGACTGTAAATTTTAGTCGCCGACGCTGAACACGGAATATTACGCTCAGCAAGATAATCAAGTAATGATTCACGGCTTGATAAATCCCATTCACGCCAAGGCGCTATTACTTTTAAATCGGGTGCAAGAGCTGCAAAGCAGCTTTCAAAACGTACTTGATCATTCCCCTTACCGGTACAGCCGTGAGAAAGTGCATCAGCACCTACTTTACGCGCAACTTCAACTTGTGCTTTAGCAATGATAGGACGCGCCATTGACGTACCTAGTAAGTATGTACCTTCGTAAATTGCGCCAGTTTTAAGCGTTGGATAAATATAATCGGCAACTAACTCGTCTTTTAAATCAACGATATGACACTCAGATGCGCCCGATGCAATTGCTTTTGCTTCTACGCCTTCTAACTCTTCAGCGCCTTGGCCTACATCGGCAACGAATGCCACTACTTCACAGTTATAGTTTTCTTTTAACCATGGCACGATAGCCGATGTATCAAGACCACCTGAGTATGCTAGTACAACTTTTTTAATAGAACTCATGTTACCGATTCCTTACACAAAATTTGGGTTTAATAAACTTACAAGCAGAGCATTTTGCGCATGCATACGATTTTCAGCTTGTTGTATTATGAATGATTTTTCACCGTCCATTACCTCAGAGGTAATCTCAAATTCACGGTGCGCTGGTTGACAATGAAGCACACTTGATGCGCCTGTCATATCAAGCAGTTTTTGATTAATTTGGTACGGCATGTACTTTTCTTTGACCAGCTCTAATGGTGTGTTATCGCCCATTGATACCCAAGTATCGGCATAGAGTGCATTCGACCCAACTGCAGCTTCTACGCGGTCACTTACCGAGACCGATGCGCCATTTTGTGCTGCTATTGCTTCAGCTTGTTTTACAATTTGTGCATCAGGTGATGCGCCTTTAGGGCATACCGCAACAAAGTCAGTACCTAAGCTTGCTGCTAACAGCATTAGTGAGTGCGTAACATTGTTACCTTCACCTAAATAAGCCAATTTTAGTTGGCTTACGTCGCCGTAAATTTCAGTCAATGTCAAAAAGTCAGCGAGTGCTTGGCATGGGTGATATAAATCACACAAACTATTTACAACCGGCACAGACGAAAATTCGCTAAGCGTAGTTAATGTGCTATGCGCCATTACACGCGCCACAATGCCATCCGCCCACGTGGAAATATTCAAGGCAAAATCTTTTACCGATTCACGCTGCCCCATAGCACCGTTTTGCTGGTCAAGATAAACCGCATGACCACCGAGTTTGTTAATGCCGATATCAAACGACAGGCGAGTACGTAAACTTGGTTTTTCAAATAGCGTAACAACCGATTTCCCTTTAAGAGCATCGGCAAAATCCATTGGGTTATTTTTAATTTGTAATGCTAAGTTAAGTAATTTTAAGTTGGCTTCTTTGTTTAGCTCTAAGCCCGTAATAAATTGTTGAGTCATCGTTTTTCCTATGGCGTAATCTTGGTTCCCACATGCTCACCATTGAGCAATGCGATTAAGTTATCTGGCTTTTGCCAGCTCGAGATATACACGCCACGTCGTAAATGTTGAGCAGCTTGCAAGCTGGTATTTACTTTTACCTGCATGCCGCCTTTAATGACTCCCTCTTCGATTAATGTGCTGATATCAGCACTTGATAACTGATGTAACGGATTAAGCTTGTGATCTAATACAGCTTCTACATCTGTCATAAAAACAAGCTCCGCATCAAGCAATTGAGCGATACCAGCTGCTGCTTCATCGGCGTTTACGTTGTACCAATTTCCTTCTAAGTCAAAACCAATCGAGCTCACAATTGGAAAACACCCCGCATTTAGCAATGATTTAAGAATACTGGCATCGTTTTCAATGCAGGTACCGACTTGGCCAAGGGCTTTTAGCTTTTGTTCACTAACAAGACCCGCTTCATAAAGGCTTAAACCAACAGGCTTAAAACCATTACTAATTGCCGCGCCCATTAATTGCTTATTTGCACAGCCCGCAAGCGCACCAACAATGTAAGGCATTTGTTCACGCGGACTAATACGCAGACCAAGGTGCTTTGACGTAACAAAGCCCGCATCGCTTAACCAGCTATCTACTAATGAGCCACCGCCATGCACTAAAATAAATTTGTCTTTTGGCTTTTGATGCAGCACATCAATTAACGCTTTTGCAGCGTCAATATTATTTAATACCGCGCCACCTAGCTTAATTACCCAATTAGCCATGATTCACTCCTTGAAAGCCAGTATGAGCAGGCAGTCCTAAAGTTAAATTAATACATTGCAGTGCTTGACCTGACGCGCCTTTAAGTAAATTATCAATCGCAGAAATAACAATGAGTTGTTCACCCTGTAACTGCCAACCAATATCAACAAACGGCGTGTTCTCAACACCTTTAATTGATGGAATAACATCACCAAGTAAGCGAATTAAAGGCTCATCAGCAAGCACTTGATATGACTCTGCAATTTGCTTTGCAGTCGTGCCTGGTTTTACTTTGACATAGATAGTTTCAAGAATACCGCGCTTAAAATTACCTAAATGCGGTGTGAACAACACCTTGTGGTCAAGGTATTTTTCAATTTCAGGGCCGTGTCTATGATTAAATAAACCGTACGGTTTTAGGCTCACTTCGCAAAAATGCGTTGCCACATTGGCTTTACGCCCAGCGCCAGTAACACCAGAAACCGCATTGATAATCACAGAATCATCAGTAAGTAAGCCGGCTTGTTTTAATGGTTTAAGCGCATTTAGTGCAGCGGTTGGGTAACAACCAGGTACTGCTACTAACTGTGCATTTTTGATTTGATCTTTTTGCCATTCAACAAGACCATAAACAGCTTGTTCTAATAGCTCAGGGCTAGTGTGTTTAAAGCCATAATAGGTTTCATAGTCATCATTTGATGACAGGCGAAAGCCTCCAGATAAATCAAATACTTTTTTGCCCATTGCTAAAAACTGAGGGGCAAGTTCGACACTGACTGAATGTTCTGTGCATAGGCAAATGGCATCGGCATTTTGTTCGATTACTGAAAATGCCTCACTATTTAACGGCGCTATTTCACCTGCAACAATGCCATTTAGTTCAGGGTAAAGACTAGCAAGCGATTTACCTTTATCTAAGCTATTTTCAGACACATACATACCCACTAACTTTAGTGAGTTATGTAGAGAGATTAATTTGGCAAGCTCAGCACCTGAGTAACCGCTTGCACCAACGATAACGATATTCATATTTTTTCCAAAAAACTATTAAGGGTATAAAGACAAGTTTTCAAAAAGTGTTATCGTCGTAAAATTGAGTTCTGCATGCTGTTAGTCTCGGTACTAATTATTTCAAAATAATGAATTGAAATGCAGAATAAACCAATGTAAATTTATATTCAACTTTTTTGCATAATTATTTATTAAATATTTTGAGGTAATCATGTCGCAATTACACTTTCTTGATATGTATGGTGCACTTATTGCTGCACCGTCGATTAGCGCAACGGTGCCATCACTCGACATGAGTAACCGCGAAGTCATCAATTTATTGGCAACTTGGTGTGAATCACTTGGCTTTGCAGTCGAAATTACAGAACTTGATAATAATCTGGGAAAATACAATTTAGCGGCAAAGTTAGGTACGGGTGAAGGCGGTTTAATGCTGGCAGGACATACAGACACAGTGCCATTTGACGATAGTCGTTGGCAATTCGACCCGTTCAAATTAAGCGAACAAGACAATAAGTTTTATGGCTTAGGCAGTATCGATATGAAAGGCTTTTTTGCTTTTGTTTTAAATGCATTACAAGAAATAGATAACGATACTGGACTCGCTAATCTAAAACAGCCTATTACAATTTTAGCGACCGCAGATGAAGAAACTACAATGGCTGGCGCAATTGAAATCGCCAAACAGAATAAACTAAAGCCGGCTCGTTGTATTATTGGTGAACCTACCGACATGGTGCCTGTTTATACTCATAAAGGACATATGTCGACGGCAATTCGTGTAACAGGTAAAGCAGGTCATAGCTCTGATCCTGATGCGGGTTTAAACGCGATAGAAGTCATGCAGCTTGTGATTAGCCAGCTATTAAAACTAAAAGAAGACATAAAGAATAAATATTCACTAACAGATTTTAAAATACCCTACCCAACTTTAAACCTTGGACACATCCATGGTGGTGACAATGCCAACCGCATTTGTGGTTGTTGCGAGTTACATATTGATATGCGCCCAATTCCCGGCATTAGTATTCCAGAACTTCAAGCAATGCTGTTGCAGGCGGTAGCGCCGATAAATGATCAATATCCAAACGCGGTGGCGGTACATGATTTGCACGAACCTATTCCTGCGTTTTCAGGCAGCACCGATAGCAGTTTAGTAAAGCTTGCTGAAAAGCTGTCTGGTGAAAAAGCACAAGCAGTAAACTATTGCACCGAAGCGCCTTTTTTACAACAACTCGGTTGCGAAACAATCGTAATGGGTCCAGGCTCAATACAACAAGCCCACCAACCCGATGAATTTTTAGCGATGGAAAAAATAAAACCAAGCCAAGAGATGATTAAGCAGCTTATTGTCGCATCCTGTTTCTAAAGCCCCTCGCCTTGCTCATGCAGCTTAATAAAGGCGTTAAAGATCAGCTCATCAATATCACAAAATGGTGAGCTGTCGATGACACCCGTTATCAACTCAATAGGGCTATCATGGTGCACGTCAAAATCAACGTCATTCATTTGCGTGATCAAACAATCAAGTAGCTCTTGCGTATTGTGTTTGTCCGCATTACTTAGTAGCGCAACAAATCCATTTTCATCATAACGGGCGATTAAATCAGTCGCTCTAAATGTGGTTTTGTAAAGTTCAGCTGTTGTCTTTAAAATAGTCGTATACTTCTGTCGATCATGACGATAACTAAGCAGCCCTTTCATAAACAAATACACTACCGAAACTTTAAGATTTAATTTTTGACACACCTTTAAACTAATCGGCGCTAATAACTTAAAACCAACTTTGTTTGATAACCCTGTTACGGGGTCTGTGGTATTTGGTAATTTATTTACTAACTCAAGTTCCACAAGTATCGCAAGCTCTTTCAATAAGGCAATATCGTCTGTATTAAAATTACGAGGTTTGCTATCAATAATGCACAAGGTACCCAAACGGCATCCATTTTCATGCTCAAGAGGGATCCCCGCATAAAAGCGAATATTTGGCTCGCCCTGTACCAACGGGTTATCTGCAAAACGCTCATCCGCTAAAGTATCTGTTACAACCAATGCTTGCTCACTTAAAATCGCATGGCCGCAAAAGGAAATATCTCGCGGTGTTTCACTTGCCGTTAAACCAACACAAGACTTAAACCACTGTCGTTCTTTATCAACTAATGATACCAATGCGATAGGTACGTTAAACATTTTAGCTGCAATTTGCGTAACTCTATCGAGCCTTTGCTCAGGCGGTGTATCGAGCACATTTAAGCTTTGTAGGGTTTTAATTCTTGTATTTTCATTGGCTGGTAAATCGGGGGTTAGCATAGTGAACTCTCATATTGCATTACACACAGTATAGGCAACATTGAATTAAATGCGGTGTTCGCAAACAGCTAATTGAAACATTTACTTTTAGCACGCTCGTGCTATTATCACACCAATAATAGCACGAGCGTACTTTTATGAGTAAAGGTCAAGAAACAAAACAGCAGATCCTCGCAACCGCGTTAAAAATTGCTACACAGTCAAGCTTAGACAACCTCACTATTGGCGGCCTTGCAGTTGCCACAGGCATGTCAAAATCGGGCTTGTTTTCGCATTTCAAATCAAAAGAAACGCTGCAATTAAATGTACTAACATTCGCCAATGAACTTTTTCAAAGCACGGTTATTCAGCCAATCAACCGCGAGCTTGATCCTCTTGGTCAATTACTTAGCTTGTGTGAGAACTGGCTAGATTGGTATGAAAACCAAGCAAAAACCTGCATTTTTATCTCCGCGGCAGTGGAATTTGATGACCAACCCGGCGCTATACACGACCGAGTTAAGCAAGATCTTGCAAATTGGCTTGGCTATTTAACTCACAAAGTTACGCAAGTGATAAGTGCTGGGCAATTCAAACAAAACGTAAGCGCAGAGCAATTTGTGTTTGAACTCTACGCACTTTATTTGGGCAGCCAAAGCATGTCGTGGCTAGGTGTTGAAGACGCTGAGCATAGCCGTTTTAAAACAGCCCTAAACCAATTAATTGAGCGCCACCGCGCAGAGGAATCTGTATGAGCAGTAAAATCTATTTTTCATCATCGGCAAAAAGAAAACCGCTTGCCTATTATTTGATTAAAGCGGCATCGACTACCGCGCTTAAAATTGCTCCAAAGTTTGCCTTTAATCAAACGAGAAAATTACTGTTAACGCCGGTAAAAAACCGTAAAAGAACAACATTGTCAGCTCAGTTTACGCAACAAAAACTAGCAACCGAGCACGGTGACTTACACCTTACCTCAATTGGTGAAGGTCCTGCTGTTGTTTTTACCCATGGCTGGTCTGGTAGTAGCCGCCAATTTTTACCACTTATGGAGAAAGTAGCGGCAAGTGGTTTTAAAGCGATGGCATTTGATCATTACGGTCATGGTGAAAGCGATGGTAAGTTTGCTAATTTACCGCTTTTTATTAAAGGGTTAAAATCTGTAATGGCAAGCATTGAGCAGCCCAAAGCAATTGTCAGTCATTCTATGGGAACAATTGCAGCGCTTAATGTGAGTAAAGATGTACCTCATTTTTTAATTGCGCCTACCTTTGGCTTTTACGACTCTTTTGAAGAACGTATTTTAAATACGGGCATTCATCAACACTTATTTAGTGGCGTGCTAAAAAGTGTTGAAGATGAACACGATATGCGTTTTGGTGAGATTTTGCCTGAATTACACGTTGCAGGTCACGCCCACCCGATTCATATTATTCACGACCAAAAAGACCGATTTGCGAAGTTTGAACTAACCAACCAGCAAGCAAGTCAGCACAGTCATATCAACTTAAAAGCTGTTAATAAACTTGGTCACGGTCGCATTATAAATTCTGAAGAAACTTGGCAGTTTATGAAGCAAAGTTTATTCGCTTAGCGCAATAAGTGTACCTTCAATAGAACGTACATACGCCAAATTTTTACCTTCCATTTCATGCGGTGCAGAAAGTGGTTCTGCGCCTGCATCTACCGCTTTTGCAAATGCTAAATTAATGTCATCAACCTTTAAGACTAACTCAAAACCAAGTGCAGGTTGTTTTGGCTGCGCGCGAATATAACTCTGCTTAAAGTGAGATTGCGCTAAGGGATGCGCCGCGAAGGCAATACACGCACCTTGGAAGTCCAGCTCGCCATATTGCCCGTCTTCATCGAGCTGAGCCGTGCTGACGGCAAATGCTTGGAAGTAGAAATCTAACGTTTCTTCAACATTATCAACGTAGATAACTGTTTTTAAGTAATCCATTTATGACATGATGGTTAATTATTCTTATTGTCTAATTATTAGCACATAACTGCTGGTAATTGCAGCTATTTCCATCATCACATACGAAAAAAGCACCTATTCGGTGCTTTTTTCAACAAATCTAAAATTAAGGCTTTTTGCTATACATTTTAGAAATACGTTTGCGCTGTCGCTGCTGCGACAAGGTCATCTTATTAGTGCGACCTGCATACGGGTTATCGCCTTCTCTAAATTCAATCTTGATTGGCGTACCCATAACCTTAAGCGCTTTACGATAATAGTTCATCATATAACGCTTGTACGAATCAGGTAAGTCTTTAACTTGGTTACCGTGAATAACAATAATTGGCGGGTTGTATCCCCCTGCGTGCGCGTATTTTAACTTAACACGACGACCACGTACTAACGGTGGCTGGTGATCAGCTTGTGCCATATCCATAATACGGCGTAACATCGCAGTACTGATACGTTTTGTTGCCGATTCATAGGCTTCATCTACTGATTCAAATAAATGACCAACACCAGTACCGTGCAGCGCCGAGATAAAGTGAATACGCGCAAAATCAATAAAACCTAAACGACGATCGAGCTCTGATTTAATGCGATCTTTTACATCGGTATCCAAGCCATCCCACTTGTTTACCGCAATCACTAATGAACGACCCGCGTTAAGCGTATAGCCTAATAAGCTTAAGTCTTGATCACTAATACCTTCACGTGCATCAATTACCAGTAATACAACGTTTGCATCTTCAATCGCTTTCAGTGTTTTAATTACTGAGAACTTTTCTACAACGTCAGATACTTTTTTACGTTTACGCACACCTGCGGTGTCAATCAGTACGTACTCTTTCTCATTGCGTGTCATTGGAATATACACAGAGTCACGAGTGGTACCTGGCATATCGTATACAATAACGCGCTCTTCACCTAAAATACGGTTTGTAAGAGTTGATTTACCTACATTTGGACGACCAATGATCGCAAGCTTAACCGGTTTGTCTGAGTGCTCACCATCAACTTCTTCACCTTCGTTTTCATCATCGTAAAGTGAATCAACTAGATCATCTTCAAACTCTTCCGGGTTTGCTTCACGATACGCCTCAGCATATTCAGCAATTACCGGCTGTAGTGCCGTATCAAGTAATGATGTAATACCACGGCCATGAGCTGCAGCGATTTGATATACTTCGCCAAGTGCTAATTGGTAAAACTCAGCACAGTTTGAATCCGCATCAATACCATCAATCTTGTTGGCAACAACAAATACTTTCTTTTGCTGTTTACGTAAGTGATCTGCAATGCCAATATCAGATGCGGTTAAGCCCGCTCTAGCATCAACTAAGAACATTACAATATCGGCTTCTTCAATCGCTAACAGCGATTGCTCAGCCATTTCAGATTCAATGCCCTGCTCAGACCCGTCGATACCGCCAGTATCCACTAAAATGAACTCGTAATCTTCATAACTCGCCTGACCATATTTACGATCGCGTGTCAGACCCGGAAAGTCTGCCACAAGTGCATCACGCGTTCGCGTCAAGCGATTAAACAATGTTGATTTCCCAACATTAGGACGGCCCACAAGGGCAATCACAGGAAGCATATTCAACCTCTTAAATAAACAACAAAAGGCTTCGTCCAGAGCAAGCCGTAACGAAGCCTTTAATTTACCAAGTCACACTTGGCAATAAATATTAATTCGCTAGTGGTAAGTTAACTAAACTCAGTTCACCATCACGTGTGATAACAATTAGTTTATCACCCGCTGTAATTGGCTCGACGTAGAAACCTGAACTATCGAATTCACTGCGCGATACAAGATCGCCGGTTTCTTTATCTAACCAGTGTAGGTTACCTTCTTGGTCACCCGTTACTAGATAGTTGCCAAATACTGTTGGACCAGTCAAAAACCAACCATTTAAAGCTGGTTGACTCCAACGTTCAATACCTGAGCTTGCATCTAAAGCATAGATAGAACCTTGGCTATCTACCAAATAGATATTGCGACCATCAACGGTAAAATCGCGGTAGCCACTGTATTCACGCTTCCAAAGCACATTACCTGAGCGAATATCAACAGCTACTAAGTTGCCGTTATACGCCAGTGAATAAACCGTTGAACCCTGTACAACTGGTTGCGTATCTACATCCGCCAAACGTTCAAACTCTGATGCACCTTGTGGAATTGCAACGTCAGCTTGCCACGCTAAAAAGCCGTTTTCTGCGATAACTACTGACAGCTTACCGTTCTCTTCACCAAAGATAACGCCGCCGTTTGCTGATTGCGGAGAGCTAATGCCACGTAACGTAAGTGCTGGCACTTCATGCTCATACACCCAACGCTGTTCACCTTCATCTGGATGTAGTGCAACTAACTTACCTGAACCTAAATTCACATAAATTAAGCCATCGCCTGCAGCAGGTGCTGAAAGTGCTTCGCCTGGCACTTGTTTGCGCCAAGCAAGTTCACCGGTTTCACGATCAAGTGCAATCACTTCACCGCGTTCTGTGCCCACAAAAATCTTGCCGTACGCTTCGCTTAAGCCACCCGATAGCTTAGCGCTATCGTCATCTTCCCATGGCCAAAATGCAGGGTTTTTACGTACATCACTGCGCCAAAGTTCTTTGCCACTGTTAATATCAATTGCTTTGATTTCACCACGACGTGACGCAACAAATACTGTGTCTTTGTAAACCACTGGCGAAAGACGCGAAAAATAATGTTCAACACCAGAACCGACACTAGTTTGCCATACGCTATCAGCTTCAAACTGATTAACGATTTCAGGCAGTGTTAACTCGTCTTCTTCATCATCACTTGATGAACAGCCAGTTAAGCCAAGTGTTAACAGCAACAAGGTTGCTAAGGTAATTTTTTTCATAAATCACCTACAGCGTCTGAGCAACAGCTAGATTATCCAATTTAACTTGAAGAAGCTGATTTTGCGTTTCACCTGCCGCATCAAGTGCTGCTTGGTATGCTAAACGTGCATTGTCTTTATCGTCTTTAGCAAGGTAGATGTCACCTTTAAGCTCTTCTACTTGTGCTTTGAACGCTTCTGGCAACGTTGTGTTTAGTTTTGCAAGTGCCGCGTCAAAGTTTCCTTCAGCAAGTTCAATACGTGCAATACGTGTTGTAGCAATAGCTTTCAACTCAGCTTTTGGTGCATTTGTTACAATCCACTCTAGCTTTTCTTTTGCTGCACTGTAGTCTTTTGCATCAACTGCTTCACGTGCGCTTACAAACGCTGCTAATACAGCATAGCTAGAATCTTTATACTCAGTTAAAAATGCGTCTGACTTTGCAAGTACGTCAGAGTTCTCTTGACCTGCCGTCGAGATTAATTGCGTGTAGGCATCCGACGCTGCTTCAGCGCTATCAATTTGCGATTGGTTATATGCTTTCCAGCCATATAAACCACCTAAACCTAGCACTACACCGGCAATCAGAGATGTGCCATTTTCACGGAAAAATCGTTTTATTGCTTCTGCTTGTTGTTCTTCTGTTGAATAAACTTCCATTCTAACCTCTTATACCAAGCCTGTTAGCAACTCGGCTGCTTGATCTAAATTTAGTGTTTGTTGTTCTTGATGCTCGCGTAAGTGTTTTACAGTCACTTGGTTATTTTCAAGTTCACTGTCACCGATAATCAGTGCGTATACAGCATCGCTTTTATCTGCGCGTTTTAATTGTTTCTTAAAGTTACCGCCACCGGCATGCACTGTAATGCGTATTCCTGGTACTTTTTCTCGTAACTTCTCGGCAATAACAGGTGCTTGAATGCTTGCTGCATCCCCCATTGCCGCAATGTAAACATCACTGGTGCGACGAATTTCGCCTACACAGTTAAGCTCTTGCAACATCAGCACTAAACGTTCCATGCCCATTGCAAAACCCACTGCAGGTGTCGCTTTACCGCCTAGTTGTTCAACTAAGCCATCGTAACGACCGCCAGCGCACACTGTACCCTGTGCACCTAAACTTTCAGTAACCCATTCAAATACAGTGCGGTTGTAGTAATCTAAACCACGTACCAGTTTTTCATTAACCTGATATTCGATGCCTGCAGCATCTAAACGTTCACATAAATTTGCAAAATGCTGTTGTGACTCTGGGTCTAAGTGTTCAGATAGCTTTGGTGCATCAACTAAAACTGCTTGCACGTCTGGGTTTTTACTGTCGAGTACACGTAATGGATTTGAGTGCATACGACGTTTTGAATCTTCGTCTAATGCATCAATATTTTGCTCAAGGTAAGCCACAAGTGCATCACGATATTGCGCGCGTGCTTCATTTGAGCCAAGTGAGTTAAGCTCTAATCGAACGTAGTCACTAATACCAAATGCTTTCCATAAACGTGCCGTCAAAATAATTACTTCAGCATCGATGTCCGCAGTTTCAAAGCCAAAAACTTCTAAGCCAAACTGGTGAAACTGACGGTAGCGACCTTTTTGAGGTCTTTCGTGGCGGAACATTGGGCCCATATACCAAAGGCGCTGCTCTTGATTATACAGTAACCCATTTTGGTTACCTGCTCGCACACATACCGCAGTACCTTCAGGGCGTAATGTTAGGCTGTCACCATTACGATCTTCAAAGGTGTACATTTCCTTTTCAACGATATCGGTAACTTCGCCAATTGAGCGTTTAAACAAATCAGTTGATTCAACAATTGGAAAACGAATTTCCTGATAACCATACGATGCAACTGTTTCGCGTAAAATGCTTTCAACTTTTTGCCATACCTGAGTATCACCCGGTACACAATCATTCATGCCGCGAACTGCTTGGATTTGTTTTGCCACGCTGCTTTTACCCTATTGCTAATTAAATGCATGGGGCGAATATCGCCCCAGAAAAAAGAAGATTGTCAATTATACTCAACGAGACTACTTACTCAACTAACTTAACGTCTATTTGTTGTTCAGTGTCTTTTTTTGCGATGTAATCGCGAATTTGCGTTTCTAGTTGGTCAACAATTTGCGTATTATCAATACGCGTTTTTTGACGCTCACCATTGATATACAATCCAGAACGCTTATTGGCTCCCGCTAAACCTAAATCGCTCACCAGTGCTTCGCCCGGACCATTTACCACACAGCCAATAACCGAAACAGTCACGGGTTCGATAACGTCTTCTAAACGCTCTTCGAGCTGATTCATCGTGCTTACCACATCAAATTCTTGACGTGAACAGCTTGGGCAGGCAATAAAATTAATACCGCGAGAGCGAATACGCAAAGATTTTAAGATATCAAAACCTACTTTGATTTCTTGCACTGGGTCGGCTGCAAGTGAGACACGTAACGTATCACCAATACCCTCGGCTAGTAACATGCCTAGTCCAACCGCAGATTTAACTGAGCCCGCTCTAAAACCACCGGCCTCGGTAATCCCCAAATGCAACGGCTGTTCAATTTCTTTCGCAAGCAATCGATACGCACCCACCGCCAAAAATACATCTGACGCTTTTACCGATACTTTAAAGTTATCGAAATTAAGACGCTTTAAAATATTGACATGACGCATCGCTGATTCAAGCAATGCTTCAGGTGTTGGCTCACCGTATTTTTCTTGGATATCGCGCTCTAGCGACCCACCATTCACGCCAATGCGAATAGGAATGTTCTTTTCGCGTGCAGCATCAACAACCGCTTGAATACGCTCTTCACTGCCGATATTACCTGGGTTAATACGCAAACAATCAGCACCATATTCAGCAACTTTTAGCGCGATACGGTAATCGAAGTGAATATCCGCTACCAGCGGAATATCAACTTGCTGTTTAATTTCTTTAAATGCTTCAGCCGCGTCCATTGTTGGCACAGAAACACGTACAATATCCGCACCTGCTGCTTGAATTGCATTGATTTGCGCAACCGTAGCCGCGACATCGGTAGTTTCGGTATTGGTCATTGACTGCACGGCAATCGGTGCGCCATCGCCAATTGGCACGTTACCTACATAAATGCGTTTTGATTTGCGGCGTTTTATCGGAGATTCTGAAAACATACTTTTTACTCACTCAACGGCAGGCTAAATTTGGCGAGTCGATTAGTTGGGAAATGTGACATATCAACTAACTCACCATTAAACTCAACATCAACAATATAGTGCTTGCCCAGCACCACATTAAATGGCGCTTTACCATCTAATGTCATGACATAGCCTTTTTTCTTAACACCAAATGCGACACGCTCGCCATCGGCATCAAAAATCTCGACCCAGCTATCATCTTTAAACGTCATCACAATAGTACTGACGTTTTTCTTAGTATTTCTTTTCTTTTCAGCCACCGCCGGTTTAGTTACTTCTGGCTGCTCAGCTAACGTGGTTTCAGGTTCTTGACTGCTCGTTTGCTGAGGTTCGTCATCGCTTAATTGCGATATTTCAGCAAGGTTTATTTGGTTTGCGGCTTTACGCTCAGTTACGACCGGTACATTACTGTTTTCTTGACTCGGCGTTTCAACCACCGTTTTGCTTGTCTCAGCTTCCGTTGGCGCTGGTTCGCGGTTTTGCCACCAGATAAACAACGATGAACCGAGTATTAGCGCAATAATTGCGTAACTAAAAAGCATTAATCGGTTATCTTTTGCTTCGCGTTCCGTGCGTCTTGAAAAGCTCTGCATTCGCTTTTCGGTTTCTTCCCTTTGGTGCCTAAACTGCGACATTAGTTGCGCTTCGTTTAGGTTAAATTCGCGACAGTAACTGCGAATATGGCCTTTTACAAAAGTGACGGGCCCTAACTGGCTGTAATCGTCACATTCAATGGCTGAAATTTGTTTTGCTGTTAACTTTAACTTGTGTGCCATTTCATCAATTGAAACAGCGTGTTGCTCGCGAGCAGTTGCTAACTGCTCACCTAAACCTGTTGTTGGTTCTTGAGCTAATACTTCTTCGGTCATAGTGCGTAAGTTTTAGGATTTACTAACAAGATTTTTTTACCTGGGCTTAATGTTGCCGATTCTTGAATCTCGTTCCACTCAGCAAGCGACTTCATGCGTAAGTTGTACTTCACAGAAATACTAAATAAAGTGTCGCCATCTTTAACCAAGTGGTAAATATTCGGATTATTGAGATAAATTTTTGTGCCAGCAAAAACCGGATCGTTTTCTGTTAAGCCATTCCATTCAAGTAACTTAGCTAATTTAACATTGTATTTAACCGATACCGAGAACAGGTTTTCACCACCTTTCATCACGTGATACGGCGTTTCAACCAGCTTAAGCGGAAGACGCTGTGGATCTGCTGATTGTTGCTGTGCTTTAGTTTGCGCAACAACCACTTCATTTTTTGCAACTTGTGTAGTTGGCTTAGCAACTTCCACTTTTACTTGTGGTTCAATCTCGGCTTTGCTTGGAGTTACTTCTGGTTGCGCTTTACGTTTAACCACTTTTACTTGTGGCTTAGCAACCACCGATTTACCATCTGGGTTAAGCTCTTTTTTAAGCTTGCTTAACTCATTTTTGCGGTATTTTTCGCGTAGACGCTCAAATTCACTGTCAGATGTTTTCTTAAGTTTGATCTGTTGCGCTTCAATAGAGTTACTGTAGGTTTGCTGTAGCGTTAATGCCAATGTGTTGGCTTTTTCGATATGCCCCATACGGTTTTCAATTAAGTATGACAACATTAACGAGCGCGAAGAGATACGACCTGATTTTTCATAACGATTCATAAATGTTTGCGCGCGATGTAAATCGCTTTTGGCATAATAAATCGCAGACAAGTTAACCAGTGAAGAGCCGCGTGATGGGCTGTGTTTTACTGAAGCTTCAAGATATTCTTCCGCCTCATCAAACTCGTTATTTTCAATCGCACATAACGCTAGGTTTTCATAACTTTGCGAAACGCGCAGATAGCTTGGAATTTCGATTGCACGCAAAATGTATTCTGACGCTTCATCGTACTCACCTAAACCACATAAAAATACACCATAGTTATTTAGTGTATTTGGATCGTCTGGGGCAATATCAATCGCGCGTAAATAAGATTCTTTAGCAAGTTCATTTTCACCCACTTGCTGATAATAATACGCAGTGGTGTAATGAACCTCAGGTAATTTAGGCGCAAATTTAGCGGCACGCTCTAAGTTATATTTTGCTTGTGTGCTATCGCCAGAAGCTAAGTATTTTAATGCTAATGAAATGCGTGTTCTTGCCGCTTCATCGTTATCAATTCGATTTTCGACAACTGGTTTATCACTACCAACATAAACACTTTCGGTTACACATCCTGTTGTTGCTAATAGCGCAACACCTACTAATATTGAACGACGCATAGTTATACTCATTTTCTGACAATTATCTCAATTCTACCCGAATTAGCCTCGGGATCATCTTATTTTTTCTAGATCCTTTACGGGTTTACCGTATTGACACTAATTTTATTATCGTCGAGTTGCTTTTTCTTCATTACACGCTTAGTACGATCCACAACATCACCCACTAACTGACCACATGCGGCATCGATATCATCACCACGTGTACGGCGTACAATACAAGTTAAACCAGCTGCTTGTAACACTTTAGAGAAACGGTCAATACGACTGTTACTTGAACGGCCGTATTCGTTGCCCGGGAACGGGTTAAATGGAATCAAGTTAATTTTTGATGGCGTGCCTTTTAACACTTTAACTAGCTCGTGTGCATGATCTGTGCTGTCATTCACACCTTGCAGCATAACGTACTCAATAGTGATGTCTTTGTTTGCTTTAGAGCCGTCAATATAGCGACGACACGCAGCTAAGAACTCTTCAATTGGGTACTTCTTGTTGATTGGTACAAGTACGTCACGCAATTCATTATTCGGCGCGTGAAGTGAAATAGCTAATGCAACGTCGATTTTTTCTTTTAAGATATCCAGTGCAGGAACAACGCCTGAGGTACTTAAAGTAACGCGACGTTTAGATAAACCAAATGCCCAATCATCCATCATCAGTTCCATTGCTGGAACAACATTGTTGAGATTAAGTAGTGGCTCACCCATGCCCATCATTACCACGTTGGTAACTGGTCGCTTCGTTGAATCGCCATGTAAACCAATATCTTTTGCAACACGCCAAACTTGGCCAATGATTTCAGACACTTTTAAGTTACGGTTAAAGCCCTGTTGCGCTGTTGAACAGAAAGTACACTCAAGTGCACAACCAACTTGTGATGAAACACATAATGTTGCACGATCTTTTTCAGGGATCCACACTGTTTCAACTTCTTGACCACCTTCAAGCACTAATGCGTACTTAATTGTGCCATCTGAAGCCACTTGCTTAACTGAAATTTCAGGCGCTTTAATTTCACATTCTGCGTGTAGTTTAGCTTTTAGCTTTTTGTTGATATTCGACATTTCATCAAAGTTATCAATGCCGAAATGGTACATCCATTTCATTACCTGATCGCCACGGAACGGCTTTTCACCCCATGAAACAAATAACTCTCGCATTCCTTCACGGGTTAAATCTAATAAATTAATTTTCTTTTCCGCAGCACTCATAACTCAGACCCTAGTACGTAATACAACTTTATATTAGCTGATATATCAACTTTGCTTTACTTTTACATTTGTGCAGCCGGCGCATTAAGCCAAGTACCGTAAATTTAAAGCAAAGTTGACACTGTGACTAAAACAGGCTGTTTTAGTTCAAAATGACAAGAAAAGGGCTAAAGAGCCCTTTTCTACTGCATTAACCTAAGCTAATGCATGTTTGTCTACGTCGTTAAAATTAACGAGTACGTGGACAGATTTCTTCGTCAGAGAAGAAGTATGCGATTTCGCGAGCAGCTGATTCTACAGCGTCTGAACCGTGTACTGCGTTCTCGTCAATGCTGTCTGCGTAGTCAGCACGTAAAGTACCAGCTAGTGCTTCAGCAGGGTTAGTAGCACCCATGATTTCACGGTTTTTAAGTACTGCGTTCTCACCTTCAAGAACAGTAACCATTACTGGACCAGATGTCATGAACTCAACTAAAGCACCGAAGAAAGGACGCTCGCTGTGCTCAGCGTAGAAACCTTCAGCTTTTTCTTTTGAAAGGTGAACCATTTTAGCTGCAACGATTTTAAGACCAGCAGTTTCGAAACGGTTGTAGATAGCACCGATGTGGTTTTTAGCAACTGCATCAGGTTTTACGATAGAAAAAGTACGCTCTAAAGCCATCTTTTATGCTCCATAAATAATTAATGATTTTAACGGCCGCGAATTATACGCATATTTGTGTGAAAATCCTATTAAAACCGAAAATAATCTGATTACTTTTCCAACAAAGTAAGAAAAATATACAAACATAATCACCTCAGCACTAATTCAATACAGCGAAACAAAACACCTAGGCTAATTTGATCTATATCAAAATTCTCAATTTGTCTGTGCGTTAGAATTGCCCGCTTTTTTAATCATGCAACTGGCCAGCACCCAGTTCGATGTATGAGGACACGTCAATGAACACACCTTTTGTACCTGAATTACTGTCGCCTGCAGGTAGCTTAAAGAACATGCGTTATGCCTTTGCCTATGGCTCTGATGCGGTATATGCCGGTCAACCTCGCTATAGTTTACGCGTGCGTAATAATGAATTTGACCTTGATAACTTAGCGCTCGGGATCAATGAAGCACACGATTTAGGTAAAAAGCTTTATGTGGTATCAAATATTGCGCCGCATAATGCCAAAGTTAATACCTATTTGCGCGATATTGAACCAGTTATTGAAATGGGCCCCGATGCATTAATCATGTCAGATCCTGGATTAATTATGCTGGTACGCGAAAAATGGCCAGATATGCCAATTCACCTTTCTGTTCAAGCTAATGCTGTAAACTTTGCAACGGTAAAATTTTGGGCCCAACAAGGGGTTGAGCGCGTTATTTTATCGCGTGAGTTATCACTTGAAGAAATTGGCCAAATTCGTGAGTTATGCCCTGAAACCGAGTTAGAAGTATTTGTTCACGGTGCACTATGCATGGCGTACTCAGGTCGTTGTTTGCTGTCTGGTTATATTAATAAGCGTGACCCAAACCAAGGTACCTGCACCAATGCATGTCGCTGGGAATACGATGTAAAGCCGGGTAAAGAAACTGAAACCGGTGATGTTGTGCATAAAATTGATCCGAGCTCAGTGATCCCAACGCTAGGCCAAGGCGCCCCAACAAGTGAAGTGTTTATGTTGGAAGAACAAGGCCGCCCTGGCGAATACATGCCTGCGTTTGAAGATGAACATGGCACTTACATTATGAACTCGAAAGATTTACGTGCAGTGCAATACGTAGATCAGCTAACCAAAATGGGTGTTCACAGCTTAAAAATTGAAGGTCGTACTAAGTCGTTTTATTACGTTGCGCGTACCGCGCAAGTTTACCGTAAAGCCATTGACGACGCTGTTGCCGGTAAACCATTTGATCCTAACTTGATGCGCACCTTAGAAAACCTTGCGCACCGTGGATACACCGAGGGCTTTTTAAAGCGCCATGTGCACCAAGAATACCAAAACTATGAATATGGCCACTCAGTGTCAGACAAGCAGCAATTTGTTGGTGAAGTGTTAGGTCGCCACAACAACGGTCTGGTTGAAATTGATGTGAAGAACAAGTTCTGTACTGGCCATTCAATGGAACTTATGACGCCACAAGGTAATATTCAGTTTACCTTAGATCATATGGAAAATAAGAAAGGTGAACGCATTGATGATGCTAAAGGTTCAGGCCATATTGTAAAAATTCCATTACCGGAAGATATTGAACTTGATAAAGCGATTCTATTAAGAAATTTAGATTCAGACCAAGATACGCGTAACCCTTTTAAAAAGGCCTAGTATCATGGCATTGATGATAAATTCGAAGTGTATCAATTGTGATATGTGCGACCCTGAGTGTCCTAATCAGGCCATTTACATGGGTGATAAAATTTATCAAATTGATCCAGACAAATGCACCGAGTGTGTTGGACATTACGACCAACCGACTTGTGTCAGCGTTTGTCCGATTGACTGTATTAAAAAAGACCCACAGCATGTTGAATCTCTTGATGAGCTAGCCGAGAAATTTATTCGCCTAACATCAAACTAATAACGGCAATTACAGTTACTTTGGAAAGAAAAAACCGAGCATATTTGCTCGGTTTTTTATTATTTTAATGTGCTAATTAGAGTCAACTGGCTCTAACTGCAGCTTACTGGCAATTAATACCGCTTGCGTGCGGTTGTAAACACCCAGTTTTCTAAATATTGCTGTGATATGTGCTTTCACTGTCGCTTCCGAAATATTCAGTTCGTATGCAATTTGCTTGTTTAACAAACCTTCGTGTAAATAGCTGAGCACTTTGTATTGTTGCGGTGTGAGTGATGCAATTTGCTGCGCAAGCTCTGCGTCTTGTTCAATCACTTCTTCAACTTTATCAGCCATTGATTCTGGCAACCAGGTTTCACCATCTAGAATCTCTTCGATTGCAGCGGCAATTTGTGCTGACGATGACGATTTTGGAATAAAACCAAGGGCACCATAACTCATTACTTTTGAAACGATTTGAATGTCTTCGGTGCCAGAAACAACGGCAATCGGTAAATCGGGGTAATCTTCACGAATACGAATTAGACCATATAAATCGCCGCTACCGGGCATGTGTAGGTCTAGTAATAATAAATCGAGCTCTTGTTGTTGTTCTAGTACTTGCAGCGTTGTATCAAAGCTCTCAGATTCAAATATCTCTAAATCATCGAAACTGCCATTTAAAGCCCCTTTAAGTGCTTCGCGAAACAAAGGGTGATCATCCGCTATCAAAAACTTGCTCATATATGACTCCTAATAAAAAGGCTGTTATCCCTGATAACAGCCTTAATGTTACTGTGAGTTTAATTGATTCACAAACCTTTTAGCGGTTTAGGCGGTTTTCAATTAGCTCCTCTACAACACTTGGATCGGCAAGTGTTGATGTATCACCTAGCTGTTGGTATTCATTTGCAGCGATCTTACGTAAAATACGGCGCATAATCTTACCAGAGCGTGTTTTTGGCAAACCTGGTGACCATTGGATCATATCTGGTGTTGCTATTGGACTAAGCTCTTTACGAACCCAATTGCGTACCTCTTTGGTTAATTCGTCGCTTACTGCTATGCCGTCATTCGGCGTAATGTAAACGTAAATACCTTGGCCTTTAATATCATGTGGGAAGCCAACAACCGCCGCTTCAGCAACCGCTTCGTGTGCTACTAACGCGCTTTCAATTTCAGCTGTACCTAAACGGTGACCTGAAACATTTAGTACGTCATCTACGCGGCCTGTGATCCAGTAATAACCATCTTCATCACGACGACAACCATCACCTGTAAAGTAAACGCCCGGGTACGCTGAGAAATAAGTTTGCTCAAAGCGTTCATGATCACCGTAAACAGTACGCGCTTGTGACGGCCAGCTATCAAGAATAACTAGGTTACCATCTGTTGCACCTTGTAATGTTTCACCCTCGGCATCGAATAGCGCCGGCAAAATACCAAAGAATGGACGTGTTGCTGAGCCTGGTTTTAAATCTGTTGCACCTGGTAGTGGTGTAATCATCATACCGCCAGTTTCAGTTTGCCACCATGTATCAACGATTGGACAACTGCTGTTACCGATATTTTCATAATACCAAGCCCATGCTTCTGGGTTAATTGGCTCACCTACTGAACCTAAAATACGCAGTGATTCACGTGTAGAAGAAGCTGTTGGCTCATCGCCTTTCGCCATTAATGCACGAATGGCTGTTGGTGCGGTATATAGTATAGTAACGTTATGCTTATCAACCACTTCACCCATACGACCTGATGATGGATAGGTTGGTACACCTTCAAATACAACCTGAGTACAACCATTCGCCAGTGGCCCATAGGCAATGTAACTGTGACCGGTGATCCAGCCCACATCTGCGCTACACCAGAAAACGTCATCTTCTTGTAAATCGAAAACATATTGATGCGTAAGCGAAGTATAAACTAAGTAACCTGCCGTGCTATGCACAACGCCTTTAGGTTGACCTGTTGAACCTGAGGTATAAAGAATAAATAATGGGTCTTCGGCATCCATTACTTCTGGTTCGCAATTTGTTGCTTGGTCAGCAACTAAATCATGCCACCAAACGTCTACATCATTCCATGCAACATCGCCACCTGTAAGCTGGTGCACAACAACGTGTTCAACACTTGTAACGCCAGCTTGCGTTAATGCTTCATCAACGTTTGCTTTTAATGGAACGGCATTACCACCGCGACGACCTTGGTCAGATGTGATAACCACTTTCGCACCAGAATCTTGAATACGGTCTGCAATTGCTGAAGGAGAAAAACCACCAAACACAACTGAATGCACTGCACCTATACGAGCACACGCTTGCATTGCATAAATTGCTTGTGGCGTCATAGGCATATAAATCGCAACGCGATCGCCCTTTTGCACGCCTAGCTTACGTAAACCATTTGCTAGCTTACACACTTCATCATGAAGTTGCTGATAAGTAATATTTTCAGAATGTTCAGGGTTATCACCTTCCCAAATGAGCGCAACTTTATCGGCTTTATCTTTTAAGTGACGGTCAATACAGTTATAAGACACATTCAGTTGACCATCTTCATACCAACGGATATCAACATGGCCTTTATCAAATGAGGTATTTTTAACTTTGGTATACGGCTTAATCCAGTCTAGTCGCTTACCTTGCTCACCCCAAAATGCTTCAGGGTCGTCAATCGACCATTGATATAGTTCGTTATATTTTGCTTCGTCAATTAACGCTGCTTCTTTAACAGACGCTGGTACTGGGTAAATTTCTTGTGACATGAGTGCCCCTTTCTTAACTTTGTTGCTAGTCGCCTAAATGCAACCTAGACCAATACCCTCAAGCATTACTCAGCTAGGTGGTATAAAGAATTAGACCTTAGTAGCATCTTAATTTAAATATAGAGAGTACTTAATCAAGATCATCTTTTTAACAACTTCAATTATTACTGCTATCTCAATTACTTTTATTATTCATAATATTAAATTTTTATTTTGCGATTTATCGCTATCCACGACTATATTTTTTAACGAATTATTCACAAAACAACTAATTTCATGAGTTTTAATGGAATAAACACACTGCTTAAGCCCGTTTAGCTATACCTTAGTCGTATAGACCAATGGGTAATTGAGCAAAATCTGAACATAGCCAACAGTGAAGATGTTAACTTAATCGGGATACAGTTATGAAAAACAATAAACTAACAACAACAGCGCTCAGCGTTTTAGCAGTATTGTTCGGTACTTCAGCCCAAGCGGGTGTATTAGAGTCTACAGATGTAAAATATGGCGGTTATGTAAAGCTTGATGCAATGTGGAGTGATTGGTCTGCTGGTACGGTAGGTGGCACGAGCATTGGTCGTGATTTTTATGTACCAAGCACCACTCCGGTGGGTGGTGACGCAGATACAGATCCTGTATTTGATATGCATGCACGTCAATCACGCTTTAACTTGGCAACATCAACTAAATTAGACAACGGCGAATCAATTAACACCAAAATTGAGCTCGATTTTATTGCATCGCCAGGTGGTAATGAGCGTGTTTCAAATTCTTATGCGCCGCGTATTCGTCAAGCATTTGTAACGTATAATGGCTTCTTGTTTGGTCAAGCGTGGTCAAACTTCCAAAATGTTAGCGCATTACCAGAAACACTTGATTTCGTCGGCCCTGCTGAAGGTACTGTGTTCGTGCGTCAAGCGATGATTAAGTACACTTCAGGCGGCTTTTCTGTATCGGCAGAAAATCCTGAAAGCACGATTACCACAGCAGGTGGTGTGCGCAACGAAACCGACGACTCTAGCCTACCAGATATCACAGCTCGTTATACCTTTAAAGGCGATTGGGGTCACTTCACTGTTGCGGGTCTTGCAAGACAACTTACTTATAAAGCAGGCGGTGCAGACGCATCAACATCATCATTTGGTGTGAGCGCGTCGGGTCGCGTTAACTTTGGTAAGAATAATTTAAAATACATGGTCACAGCAGGTAGTGGTTTAGGGCGTTACGTTGGTTTAAACGTCGCACATGGTGCAGTGCTTGATGGCAATGATTTAGATGCAATTGATTCAGTTTCGGGCTTTGTTGGTTATCAACACCACTGGAATGAAAAGTTACGTTCAACTTTCCTCGCGTCATATTTTAGTGCTGATAATAACCAAAACTTGTTAAATATCACTGGTGACCCAACAAAAACATCAATGAGTTACAGTGCAAACTTGCTTTATTCTCCTGAGAAAAAACTTACTTTTGGTGTTGAATACAAAGTAGGCGAGCGCGAAACCGAAAGTGGTGTTGATGGCGATATCAACCGCTTACAGCTTTCAGCTAAGTATGCTTTCTAAAGCCTACTTGCGAACTTTATAACTTAGATTGCTTCCTAAGTTGTTGTCAGTAATAAGCGACCAATTGGTCGCTTATTTTTTTAGTTAATTAACAGCCACTTCCTGCCTGAGAAAAACGACACAGTATTTTTCAATACAGTTAAGCAAGTGTTTGCTTAGCTAAAAAAACCACCTAATAAGTAAAGTTGATGCTACCTTTGACCTTCACCAAAAAAGTAAATTAGCGAAAAGTTATATGCAGTGTCGTTGTTACTGTACTTACTATTGAAAAAACGTTTAGCGTCTAACTGAAGAGCAAAATTATTGTTAATTTGGTAATGCATACCTAGGCCTGCATTTAACGCAAATGTACTGTCACCATCATCTTCATTATTCTTTGCATACAACATTTCACCAGCGCCTGCGCTAACAAACGGGCGAAAGCTACTATCGCTGTTAAAGTAATAGTTTGCACCGACATTAAATTGTTCAAATGTTTGGTCACCTGAACCAATTTCTCGCGGTAGTTGACCTTTTAAATAATCAAGCTTCATAGAGAATCGCGGTGAAAAATACAGACCTAAATTCCAGCCATTGGCAACATCTTGCTCTAAACCCCAATGCTCACCTGGATTTAAACTGCCGTAATTTAGACCAAAGCCTATTACGCCAATATCGACTGGGTCTTTTTTACTAATATAGTTTTTTTGATAAGTAGGCGCTTGCTGTGCTTTACCTGAACCAAGTTGATAGTGCACATTAAGTTGCACTTGATCTTCATACTCACCCGTTGGTAGTTGCATCTTCGCAAAGTTAATACCACCGGTACCCGCTTTAACCACTTCCATATCAAACAAGTTGTTAATGCCTTTACCCGCAGCATCAATTGGATCAAGTAAAAATAGCGACACATCACCTAAGGTTTTCGAGCCCCACACTTCTCCGCCGGTGCTACGAATTTCCATTTCTGTTTGGTATGCCCATTCGCCGTAAGCCCAACCTAATACTGGTGTAATCACTAAATCTTGCATTGACGGCACTTCAGCAAACCCTTCAATACCGTATTCCCAATAAAATGTGCTCATAGTGAATGCGTATAAAAACGAATCCCACTGGCGGTAGCCTGACTTACGTGCAACTTGGTAATAAACACCACCAAAATACGGGTGCCCAATCCAGTTTAACCACCAAACGTCGCGGTCCCATGTTGGGCCTTCTTTTACATTGTCAGTCCACTTAGAAAATACGCCGTTTTCCTTATCCCATTTCGAGATATCTTCTGGCAACATTAAAATTAAGCCAGCAACACCAAAGCCATACCCCATCACAGATTTAGTTTGTGACCATAAGCGCTCTCGGTCTTGACCATAGTTGTTTGAAAATAAATTTATTTGATAAGGTGACTGATAAAAGTCATCGGGAATATCTTTTAGATTCCAATCGCTATTACTCGGTAAATTATAGGTTTTAACTTCAACCGACGTAATGTCATCTTTAAGCTGGGTATTTAACTGTTTTTGCTCTTCCTGGTTAGCAAAAAGAGGTTGAGTCATCACTGATGAAAACAGTGCTAACTTAATCATACGATTGAGCATTTTCATAGACTGTGTGTGCGTCCGTTCTTGGGTAAGCTGCAAAAAGGCGGCTATTTTAGCTGCTTTTGTAATTTAAGACACTTAATGTTAGCAAAAAATTGTAAACATCAATGCAAAAAGGCCACATTAGTGGCCTTTTTCGTCGTTTAGCTTATTTTATAGTTCAGCGTCATCCGCAGCTAAACTTTGCGTTTCACCTTCTTCAGGTTTAATTGTCGCTTGTAGTAATAACATTTCACGTAGTTTCTGCTCAATTTCATTGGCAATTTCCACATTCTCTTTTAAGAACTTAATAGAGTTTGCTTTACCTTGACCAATTTTGCTGCCTTTGTAGCTAAACCATGCACCCGCTTTATCAACTAGATTATGCTTAACACCTAAGTCAATTAGCTCGCCCTCTTTCGAGATACCTTGGCCATACATGATAATGAATTCAGCTTGTTTAAACGGCGGTGCAACTTTGTTCTTAACAATCTTAACGCGTGTTTCATTACCAACAATTTCATCGCCTTCTTTCACCGAACCGGTACGACGAATATCAATACGTACTGATGAATAGAATTTAAGTGCGTTACCACCTGTTGTAGTTTCTGGGTTACCAAACATAACACCAATTTTCATACGGATTTGGTTAATGAAAATACACAGTGTATTTGAGCGTTTGATATTCGCAGTTAATTTACGTAATGCTTGCGACATTAGACGAGCTTGAAGACCAACGTGAGTATCCCCCATATCACCTTCAATTTCCGCCTTCGGTGTTAGTGCAGCTACAGAGTCAACAATCACTACATCAACAGCACCTGAACGTACTAGCATATCGCAGATTTCTAACGCTTGCTCACCGGTATCTGGCTGAGAAACTAATAACTCGTCAACATTTACACCTAGCTTTTCAGCATAAACAGGGTCTAGTGCGTGTTCAGCATCAACGAAAGCACATGTTTTGCCTTCTTTTTGCGCTGCCGCAATTACCTGTAGTGTTAATGTTGTTTTACCTGAAGATTCTGGACCATAAATCTCAACGATACGACCTGTTGGTAAACCACCTATACCAAGTGCAATATCAATACCCAGTGAACCTGTTGAAATAGCTTCAACATCTAGCGCTTGGCTATCGCCTAATTTCATAATTGAGCCTTTACCAAATTGGCGTTCAATTTGTGATAGCGCAGCTGTTAGGGCTTTTTGTTTATTATCGTCCATTTGACTCTCCGAATCTGTGTTATGCAGCAAAGTATACTGTATAGATTACCAGTATCAAGTGTTTTTTATTAATTAATTAGCTCAATTGCTTTTTTCAATGAATATTCAATAACTTGCAATCTAACCTCGCTACGATTGCCTGCGAACAAACAGTGTTCAACTGATAGTTTATCCAGTACTTTTACCGCAATCCATACAGTACCAACTGGTTTATCTTTTGTGCCACCTCCTGGGCCTGCGATGCCAGAAACAGCAATAGCAACGTCGGCGTTAGTTGCATTTATTGCCCCATCTGCCATCTGCTCGATAGTTTCTTTACTTACTGCACCAAATTGTTCAAGTATTTCTTGCTTAACCCCAAGTAACTCGTGCTTAGCATCATTACTGTAAGTGACAAAACAACGATCAATATAAGCTGAACTTCCCGCAGTATCGGTTAACGCATAACTAATACCACCACCAGTACACGATTCAGCAGTAGTGATCCAAAGCTTTTTATTCGTTAAACTAGCACCTAACTTTGCCGCTAGCTCAGAAATATGAGCGGGTAATATCATTTTTACACCTTTTACATAACAACTATTAGTCAATTATGCCGTTAGATTTATATTCAGACCATACTATCAGCCAACAAACGCCAATGATGCAGCAATACTTAAAAATTAAGGCTGAACATCGGGATATATTAGTCTTCTATCGCATGGGTGACTTTTACGAACTGTTTTTTGATGATGCCAAACGTGCCGCAGAATTACTCGATATTTCGCAAACTCATCGCGGCAAAGCCGGAGGCGACCCTATTCCAATGGCGGGGGTGCCTTATCATGCAGTTGAAAACTACCTAGCGCGCCTAGTGCAAATGGGCGAATCTGTTGCCATATGTGAGCAAGTTGGCGATCCTGCCACCAGCAAAGGACCAGTAGAGCGCAAAGTCGTACGCATTATTACGCCGGGTACCATTTCTGATGAAGCCTTATTAAAAGAGCGTCAAGACAACTTGTTATGCGCAGTATCGCATAACGACAAAGGTGCATACGGCATTGCTTATTTGGATATCAACTCAGGTCGTTTTCGCATTTTACAAGTCGATACCGACGAAGCGCTGAATTCAAGCTTACAACGCATTTCACCCGCTGAACTACTCTACCCTGAAACCTTTGAAAATTTAGCGCTGATTGAACAGTGTAATGGCCTGCGTCGTCGCCCTATTTGGGAGTTCGATTTAGACAGCGCCAAAACATCGCTTAATAAGCAGTTTGGTACCAAAGATCTTGTTGGTTTTGGCGTTGAAAACGCACATTTAGCATTACAAGCTGCAGGCTGTTTAATGCAATATGTGAAAGACACTCAGCGCACTGCACTGCCGCACCTTAATGCGATTGGTCTGGAGCAAAATGAGCAAAATGTCATTCTGGATGCGGCAACCCGTAAAAATTTAGAACTGACCGTCAATTTATCGGGCGGGTTTGACAATACCTTGGCGCAAGTACTTGATAAAACAGCAACGCCTATGGGCTCTCGCTTGTTAAAGCGTCGCCTGCATAGCCCTATTCGCGACCAACAAGAGCTTAATAACCGCCTTGATGCACTCGGTGAAATCCACGACTTGGCAATTAACCATGAACTGCACGACACATTGAAACAAGTTGGCGATTTGGAGCGCATTATTGCGCGTTTAGCGCTGCGCTCAGCAAGACCACGTGATTTATCGCGTTTACGTTTAGCGCTGCAAACACTGCACCCTATTCACGATTTATTAAATGATGCGAATAGCACGCGCTTAAAACAAATCAAGCATGCCACACCGATTTTAACTGAACTTCAAGAGCTACTTGAACACGCTATTATCGACAACCCTCCGGTACTAATTCGCGATGGTGGTGTTATTGCCCCAGGCTATAACGCCGAACTCGACCAGTGGCGCAACCTTAGCAAAGGTGCAACCGATATTCTTGAGCAAATGGAAATTCGCGAACGCGAGCGCACAGGCATTGCAACCTTAAAAATTAGCTACAATAAAGTGCATGGCTATTACATTGAAGTCAGTAAGGCCAACGCTAACCTTGTACCGGCAGATTACGTACGCCGTCAAACACTGAAAAATAACGAACGCTATATTATTCCTGAACTGAAAGAGCACGAAGACAAGGTTCTTAACAGCCAATCAAATGCATTGGCACTTGAAAAGCGTCTGTATGAAGAATTGTTCGATATTATTTCGCCGCAAATTGATGTACTGCAAAAAATGGCTGCGGCGCTTAGTGAACTGGATGTCATTAATAATCTTGCTGAACGTGCTGAGTCTCTCGATTATGTTAGGCCCAACCTTAGCGAAGACAACTGCATCGATATTAAAGGCGGCCGTCATCCTGTGGTTGAGTTTGTTATGCAACAACCATTTATTGCCAACCCAACTTACCTCGATGATAAGCGCAAAATGTTAATTATTACTGGGCCAAATATGGGTGGTAAATCAACCTATATGCGTCAAACTGCGTTAATCGTCTTAATGGCACATATTGGTTGTTATATTCCAGCGCAATCTGCGAGCATAGGCATTACCGACCGTATTTTTACACGTATTGGCGCGAGCGATGACCTTGCATCAGGTCGCTCAACCTTTATGGTAGAAATGACTGAAACCGCCAACATTCTTAACAATGCTACCGAAAACTCTCTGGTATTAATGGATGAAATTGGCCGCGGTACCAGTACTTATGACGGTCTATCACTGGCGTGGGCAACAGCCGAATATTTAGCGAAGAATATCGCTGCTAAAACACTATTTGCAACCCACTACTTTGAACTAACTGAGCTTGTTGACCAGCTGGAAATTTTAGCCAATGTACACCTAGATGCAATTGAATACCAAGACACCATTGCGTTTAAACACACCGTATTAGATGGCGCAGCGAGTAAAAGCTTTGGCTTACAAGTAGCGGGCCTTGCAGGTGTGCCAAAAGCAGTAATCAACCGTGCAAAACAAAAGCTTTCATTGTTGGAGCAGCATCAAAGTGTCAGTGAAATGCCGCTTAACAACGCGGCAGATATGCAAATATCACAACAGGCAAGTTTATTTGATGCGCCTAACCCTGTGGTTGAAACCTTAGACACTATTGACCCGAACGATTTAACCCCGCGTCAAGCACTTGATTTAGTATTTAAACTGAAACAACTAGCAAAAAGTAACTAACTCGCGTCTGAGCAAGCTAATTTTTAGCTAACCTGAACGCGGGTTACTACCTTTAATTTAGAGCAGAGCTTGTCCTTTTTCTGACAAGCTCACTTTAACTCCGTGATAGAACTCTATTTCTTGGTGCAATAAACTGTCTTGCGTCGATATATTCAAATACTCTCGCATTTCTTCAATCTGACACCAAAAACTTAAATCCCCCATAAACGGGACTTCTTCCAAATCTTGATTCGCACCAAATAACTGCGCTAACGACAAAGTTTGTCCGTTTAAACAATCCAAAATCTGCCATTGTGTGCGGTTTAAACCGATATCATCAGGTTGCTCTTGTAAGAAGCGTTGAACCGAAGTTTTAAGATTAGGCCAGTGTTTGAAATCGAGTGTTAAACAGCCTTCTAACGCTGCTAAATCGGTTGTCAGTGCTTGCCACACCCTAGTTGCTAATTCAAAAAATGGCTCACTTGGACTAAAGCGGGTTTTATAATACTGTGCAACTTGGCTTGCCTCTAATTCCCGCGGAGGTAAATGATCAGATAATAACACCACGAACAGATTATGCGTGGTGTTAAATTTCGCCCGATACCACGCAATAAACTGTAAGCCAATCAAACTATCAAACAGCTCTGGCGTTAACCACAAGGTGACTTCATCGCTGTCTTCTATGGCATTTAATTTATCGTTACGCGCCTCAAACTTGGCCCGTACGTCTTTGAGCGGTAAACAAAAGTAGTCTGCTAAAAATGCGGCGCGATAATCACTCATCGCAGGCAGCGATACTTCAGCGCTAATAGGACCATGATGCAGCACATCTTGCCACGCAATAAATTGCCCCTGAATGCCAATGCGCTTTAAAAATAGGTTTGCACTGTCGCCATTAGTAATATGATACATAAACGAACCTCATCGACTGATAGTTGTTTGTTCTAATCCACTAAATAATATTCAACACTCGAAACCACGCGCACACGTTTAATATGTGGTGAGTTAGAGTCGCGGTCTGAAATACTAAACTGCCCTTGGCGCGCAGATTTAATTTTACCTAAGGTGGATTTTGAATCGGTGGCAAATTTTTCAGCAACTTCGCGTGCTTTTTCTGTTGCTTGTTGGATCATCTCCGGCTTGATGTCATTTAAACCAGTAAAAATGTACTGTACTTTAGCGTCGTAGCGATCGCTTGAGATGGCAATGCCTTGTTTTGCAAGTTGCGTCACTTTAGTTAATGCGTGGCGCACTTTTTCTGGCTCGTGGCTATAAACCGTAATGCTCGACATCACAAAATAGCGCATTTGGCCTTTTTCTAATTGCGCGTAAGGCTGCGCTAGTTTGTCTGCAACATTAGGCGGCGATACTGAAATTTCTTCGTCGCTAAAACCATGTAATGCTAAAAATGCACGTACTGCTTGGTTTTTAGCCTCTAGCTCATCGATCAATTTTGTTAAGTCGTTACCCGCAAGTGAGTAATTAATTGGCCAAATAACGGTGTTTGCCATCACTTCTTTTTCTGCCAATCCTTTTACCGCCACACTGCGATCAAGGGTTTTAAACTCTACGATGCCTTGTTTTAACAACAAGCTGGCAATAATAATTGCCAGCGCAAAGATAATCGTACTGGTTAGCGATTGTTTATTCATGGTTATCTACCCTATGTTTATCCTTGCCAAAGTATTCCGGCGTTTGCGTTGACAGTACTTTCAGCGGCTGCGATGACGTTACCTTAACACCATGTGGTGTATTTTCATCAATCTTTACAAAATCGCCTTTTTTAATTGTGAAGGTTTTATCACCAAGCTGCATTTGCCCTTCACCGTCGACAATGTAAACCATTTCACTGTGCTCTTTATGAATATGCAGTGGTACTGACTTTTTAACATAGATCAGAAATTGGCTTGCATCTTGGTTGCTAGTTAACGGCACAACTTTTACGTTGTCTAAATCACTTGGTGCAACCATTTGCTCAAGATTGATAGGTGCTGCGCTAATAGCAGCGCTCAGCAGCAGTAGAGTCATATTTATTAGTCCATATTTATGCCCTGTTGAGCATAACAATACCCTGTTTTATATCAAGTATCTAACAACATTATTGCTTTATACTTGTAAATGAATTTTATAAGATAGCAACAACTCAACTGTGGTGAAACGCTATGACGGTAAAAAGGATAAGTCAATTTTTCAACCCTAAATCAGTGGCAGTTATTGGTGCGTCAAACCGTACCAATCGCGCGGGTTACGTGGTGATGCGCAACTTGTTGCAAGGAGGTTTTAATGGCCCGATTATGCCAGTAACGCCAAAATATAAGGCAGTTCATGGCGTGCTTGCTTACCCTACAATAGACGCCCTGCCACAAGTACCCGATTTAGCCGTTATTTGCACCAGTAAAGACCGTTGCTGCCAAATCGTTGAACAGCTCGGTAACAAAGACTGCAAAAATGCCGTCATTATCGCATCGGGCATTGATAAAGATTTAAAGCACGCACTTATCGAAACCGCACGCAAAGCTAATGTAAATATACTCGGGCCAAATAGCCTTGGATTATTAATCCCGCGTATCGGACTTAACGCAAGTTTCTCCCATATGGTCGCTAAGCCCGGAAAAATAGCTTTCGTGTCGCAATCTGCCGCAGTTTGCTCAACAATTCTCGACTGGGCACAAACAAAAGACATTGGCTTTTCATATTTTGTCTCGGTGGGCGATTGTGGCGATATTGATTTTGACGAATTGGTCGATTTTTTAGGGCGTGATGCCAACACCCAAGCAATCTTGCTGTATATCGACAATATTGAACATACCCGTCAATTTATTTCCGCTGCGCGAGCTGCTGCGTTCAGTAAACCCGTCATCGCAATAAAAACGGGAAAAACCGCCGCTGGCGCAGATGCTGCTATGGCGCACACCAGTGGCAACCAAGGTTCCGATGCGGTGTATGATGCAATGTTTCAGCGTGCCGGTATGCTGCGCGTAAATGACTTACGCGAGCTATTTGCCGCAACACAAACCTTGGCACTGCACCCTAAACTATTAAAACAAGAAGCCCTGACCATTTTAACCAATGGTGGCGGACCAGGTGTAATGTCTGTAGACACCTTAATCCAAAGTTCGGGCAAACTTGCTGAACTTTCAAAAGAAACCATTACTAAATTAAATCAGGTATTGCCTCAGCACACCTCGTTCGCCAACCCTGTTGATATTTACGGCGATTCTGATCCGTGGCGCTATCAAAAGGCGGTCGAAATTCTAGTGCAAGCACCTGAGGTTGATAATTTACTCATTTTACATAGCCCATCGGCATTAGCTCCTAGCGAAGAGTTTGCTAAGATTATTGCAGAAACGGTAAACAAAGTGCCGAAAATGCAGCGTCCGTATGTAATGACCAACTTTATGGGTGAAACGGCAGCTTATGAAGCGCGTAAAGTTTGCCAATCAGCGGGCATTCCCACTTACCGCACACCCGAAGGTGCAGTAGCGGCTTACATGCACTTAATTCAGTATCGCCGTAACCAAAAGCACTTAACGCAAACACCAGAATCCCTATTAGATTCAGACAATATTCACACTGAACAAGCTGGCAAACTAATAAGCGGCTACTTGCAAGAGAAGCGTCACTACCTACCGACTCATGATGCAGCAGCACTGCTTGAGTGTTATCAAATTAACTGCATTGCAACTGAGCATGCTTTTACACCTAGCGAAGCGCGCGAGCTAGCCGAGAGCATTGGCTTTCCGGTTGCGCTTAAATTAGTAAGCCCTAACATTCCATCTAAGTCTGATGTTGGTGGTGTCGTATTAAACTTAAACGATGGCGTTGAAGTAGAGCAAACAGCATTTAATATGCTACTGCGAATTAATGAAACTTACCCAGATGCCAAAATTGATGGTTTTGCGCTACAAAAAATGGCAACCCGTGCTGGCGGACAAGAACTGCGCATAGCAGTTAAAACAGATGCTAATTTTGGCCCGGTTATTTTACTCGGCGAAGCTGGTACCGCACTTAACTTTGACCTAGCAGCGGTTGCTCTGCCACCGCTTAACATGAATCTAGCAAAGTACTTAATTGCCGCAGCAAGCGATAAAGGGTTTATCAAAGAAAAGCATTTACCAACCAAAATCGACAAGTACACTCTGTGCGCTATGCTTACTCGCGTATCACAAATGGTGGTTGAAAATCCCGATATCAAATCACTTGAGCTTAACCCAGTACTGGCTTTACAAGGTAAATTCTTAGTACTTGATGCGGCTATTGAACTAGAAAAATACCAAGCATCAAGTCGCGCAAAACGCTTAGCAATTAAACCTTATCCAAAAGAGCTTGAGCAAAATATTACCCTTAAAGATGGTTCACCTGCGATATTAAGACCAATTCGTCCAGAAGATGAAGAAGCGCATCGAGAGTTTGATAATCAGCTAACCAAAGAAGACAGATACAAACGTTTCTTTGGTGAAATGCCACAGTTTAGTCATGAGCAATTAGCTAAAATGACGCAAATTGATTACGACCGCGAAATGGCATTTATCGTTACGCAAAGACGCGACGATAAATGGCAAACACTTGGTGTGTCGCGTGTGTTAATGGACCCAGATAACCTTGTTGCCGAGTTTGCCGTAGTTGTGCGCTCCGACCTAAAAGGGCTTGGGCTTGGTCGTATTCTAATGCAGTCAGTGATTGACCATTGTAAACGCCAAAATGTGCAAAAAATTGAAGGCCTTACTTTACCTGAAAACGGTGGCATGATTGGCCTGTCGGAAAAACTAGGCTTTAAAGTCACGCGTGATTTCGAAGAAGGTACGGTTATTATGACAATGCCACTTAACTAAGAGGTCGATGTGAATCAATTACGACTGAGTATTGCACAAGTTCTGGAAAGTTCTGGCGAAGGACTAAAACTTGGTAGGTTTATCGATGCGCTGTTGATAATTCTGATTATCGGCAATGTCGTTGCGATTGTACTTGAGTCGGTTGAAGAAGTCGCTGTCAGCTACAAGCACCTTTTTTTAGCAATTGAAATCTTCTCTGTCGCGATTTTTACTATTGAATACCTGCTGCGCTTATGGGTTTGTGTTGATAAAGAACATTATCGCGATTTGCCTATTCCCAACTGGCGAAAACGCATTCGTTATTTGCGCTCTCCTTTAGCGATTATTGATTTAATGGCGATTTTGCCAACATATTTAATGCTGTTCGTCAGCTTTGATTTGCGTTTCTTACGTGTATTTAGACTATTACGTGTTTTTAAGCTGACTCGCTATTCCCGTGCAATGCAATTATTGTTGCAAAGTATTCGAGAAGAAAAAGGCCCATTACTTGCCGCATTTTTTATTATGAGTGTGGCGCTTATCACCGCATCGTGCGGTATCTACTTAATTGAACATGACGAACAACCGGATAAGTTTGGCTCTATTCCCGATGCCATGTGGTGGGCAATGGCAACACTCACCACGGTTGGCTATGGTGATGTTGTGCCAATTACTCCGCTTGGCCGCTTTTTTGGCGGGGTAATAACCGTGCTAAGTATGGGTATGGTGGCAATCCCAACCGGCTTGCTGGCATCGAGCTTTTCAGATCAATTAAGACGCCGTAGGGTGCAATTTGCGCAGTTCGTGGCATTATGCTCGCGCGATGGTGATATTTGTGAAAAAGACCAAATACAAATTGAAGAAATGCGTCTTGAACTAGGCTTAAGTAAAAAAGAAGCTGAGCGTGCCATTAAGCGTAAAATGAATGAAATAAAACACATTAATTATTGTGCTAACTGTGGTCATAAAATCCCTTAGCATTTAACGCTTAAGCAATGACTTAACTTGTGACGCATCAAGCGGTGAGTAAAAGTAATAACCTTGCACATACTCACATCCTTCTGCTTGCAAGAACAACAGCTGCTCCTTGCTTTCAACTCCTTCAGCAATACACACTTTACCCAAACTTTTTGCAAGCGCTAAGGTTGAGCGAATAATTGCTTCGTCGTCTGCTTCATCGCCAATATTTCGAACAAAGCCACCATCAATTTTAATCACATCCACCGGAAAACGTTTTAAGTAAGCCAGCGATGAGTAGCCAGTGCCAAAATCATCAAGATAAATGCGGCAACCTGCACTTTTTAGCTTATCCATAGCCGCTTTTGCACTATCAAAATCAGCCATAAGTACAGATTCGGTAATCTCAAGTGCCACCATATGACACGGCACTTCATACGTGTTGCACAATGCTATAATTTGCTCTGCCAGATCAAGGTGATGGAAGTCTTTCGCCGATAGGTTAATCGATACATAAAAGTCGTTATCGATCTCGCACCAGCGTTGCATGTCTTGTACTGCGCGCGTTAACGATGCCATTGTCATTTCAGTAATGAGACCGGTATTTTCGGCAATGGCGATAAAACGCGATGGACTAATTGCCTCACCATTGTGCTGCCAGCGCATTAAGGTTTCAAAGCCAACCACCTTGCCTGTATTAACATCAATAATCGGCTGATACTGATTCGACAGTTCATTTTCACTATGCGCTTGCTTAAGCCTTGACTCTAAACGAAGCAATCGCTGTACTTTTTTATTCATTTCTTGTTGGAAAAACAAAAAGCACTCGCCACCGCGTTTTTTAGCGTGATACATCGCAATATCGGCAGCTTTAATCAAATTAATAGCGGTTGTTTCATCATCTGGAAATATGGCAACACCAATGCTGGCAGTAATTCTCACGGTTTCACCCGCCAGTGCAAATGGCTCTTTTAGCGCCGCAATTAAGCGCTGACACAAGGCTACAACGTCTTCTTTACTATTAATATTCTCAAGCAATACAGTAAATTCATCGCTATTTAATCGCGCCGCGGTCGCCTTGCCGTCAATGACCTGTTTAATGCGTTCGGCTATTTCCACCAATAATTTGTCACCATCATGATGACCAAATGAGTCATTCACTTTCTTAAACTGGTCAAGATCGATAAATAACACAGTCAGTAGCTGCTCACTGTTTTTATTAAGACTAATGGCATGAGCCACTCGATCAATAAACAAACTGCGATTAGGTAATTTGGTTAGTTTGTCGTAATTTGCCAGTAAATACAGCGCTTGCTCAGCTTCTTTTTGACTACTGATATCGGTGATCACCACAATATAGTTATCAACCTCACCGTTTTCAGCCGCAATTGCTGTGGCTTTTATCAAGCAATTGTATTTTGTGCCATTAGGGCTGGTGATGGTTTCTTCCGATTGATAATGTTCACCCACGTTTAGCTTACCAAGCGCTCTCAAATAATAAGTGCGCCTTTTGGCACTTAGGCCAAGTGATAGCTTGCGTGCTGAGTCATGTTTAAGGTCAAAATGATGGCTTTCGCGCAATGCTTTATTTATCGCAAGAATATTAAACTCGCGGTCCATCACAAATACCCAATCGCGAGTATGCTCAAATGCGGCGCTAAATAAACGGGCACTGTTTTCAAAGTCACGCTCACGCGTAAAGTTGGTGTAGGTGCCCGACACGCGCTGCGGCACATCTTCATCCCACTCAATAACGCGACCTACATCTTTATACCAACGCCAATGGCCTTGGCTATGGCGTACACGGTAAGCAAGTTCAAATTCGCCTTTATCTGTGCTGACAAACTCTAACCATTCAATGCGATAACGGGCTCTATCATCGGGATGAATTTTTGCTAAGTACTCATCCAGTGATACTTCGCTTTTATCAAACCCCAATTCATCAACTAAACGTGGCTGATAACTATGACCAAGGCCACTTTGCCATTCCCACACCCCAGATTGGCTGCTTTGTAGCGCCATTTTTAAACGCGTGGCATTTTCGCTGCTTTGTTTGTGCGCAGCTAACAAGCGCGTTTGATAGCGATGACGACGCAACATCCACACCGACACAATACTTGCCAGTAATATAAAGTAAATGGCGAATGCCGCGGGCGAGCGCCAAGGTGGATAATTTACCTGAATCGTAAAACTCTTAAAGTCGGTATAGCTGCCGTTTAACGGGTCTCTGGCACGTACGTAAAAAGTGTGTTTTCCCGGTGAAATTCGTGCAAACGCAACTTTATTATTACTCGTTCTAACTAATGCAGAATCATCTAAACGGTATTCATATTCAACGCGTTCCTGATACTTAAATAACATCGCAGAAAAGCCAATTTCTAAACCAATATCGTCATAATCAAGCTCAAGTAAGTTTTGCTGAATAATCGACTCAGCTTCAAGTTTGCGCGACATTAGGGTAATTGAGGTAATATTCACCCGCTCTGATATGTGTTCATTAGCGTCATTGCGCTCGGGGAAAAAGCTGGTCACCCCTTTAATTGAACCAAATACAATGCGGCCATCGGAGTAAGTTATTTTTGCGGCCGAGTTAAACTCATTAACGGCAATACCATCATCCACTGTGAACTGCCTAAAGTGTTGGGTATTTGGGTCAAAGCGCCAAATACCACTGTGGCTCGCCATCCAGATCATGCCTCGCTGATCTTTGGTTAGGCTATAAAACAATGAGCCGCGGGTATCAACCCTGTCTTCGATTTTGTATTTTTCTTCAAATGTGGTGCTATCTAAACCGACTAACCCGTAGCCATAATAAGACAACCAAAGAATGCCGTTGTTATCGATTACATAAGACGCAAGCGACAAATACTCCACCTCATCGGGGACTGGCGCGGTATAACGATACTCTACGGTGTTGTCCGGCATCAGTTGATATAACGTTTTATTGTGATAAAACAGTGGTAACTTGCTGTCATCTAGCGGTGGTAAAAAATACCCCGCAAATGTATCACCAATCACTTTTACGTCGGGGTGAATTTGCGTTAGTTCCTCTGTGACTACATTGTATTTAAAGTAGCCATAGCGAAAGCTCTTAAAATACATATCACCTGCGTCGTTAAAATGTCCTATCACAATCTGCTTGCTAAACATGTCTTTGTACTTGTCAAAAGGCATTTCAACAGCTGAAATTGTTAACGTTTCCAAGTCAAAGGTAAATAATCCTCGCGTGCTTACCAGCCATAACTTGCCGTTAAAGCTAAACATTTTATATACGTGGAATTCATGGTTTAAGCGGTCAGCTAAGTAACCTTCTAAATAGGTTTGGCTTTGGTAAGAATAGGGATTGAAACGCGTAATACCGTCACTAGTTGCTAACCAAATGTCTTTATTATGCTCAACAATGCTCCAAATATTGTTATGGGATAAACCACCATACAAGGTATCGCGGTTATAGTTTTGAAATGAGTAATTATTATTCGAGACAAAATACGCACCGTCGGTTTTACTGGCAAGCCACATTGAACCGTCATCGGAAAGCAGCATATCAACAATGCTATTGTCGCTTAACTTAAAATCGGAATTATCGAGTTCTGTGCTTTTAATTAGCTGATCATCATCGGCAAAGTAATTATAAACACCTTCATTGGTAGCAAGCTTTAGTCCTGATTTAAACGGCATGATTTTCCATATGTTTAAATCTGAAATACGCAGTTCGCTACTCAGTTTATCTATTTCACCAGCTACCAAGCGCTCGATATGATCAAGTTCAACCGTGTGCAAACCTTGCACGGTGCCAAGCCAAAGCTGAGAACCCGAGATATGAAATGACTTTGTATTGTATTGATCGTGATGCGCTGCGGGTTCATTTAAAAATTCTAGTTTAACGATTTTTTCAGTGCGCGTATCCATCACAAAAGCACCTTCCGATGTGCCTATGATTAAAAAATGTTTGTAATATTTAAGCGCTCTAACATACGCGTATTTAAAGTCTCCTGGGATTTTAAACACACTTTTCACTTCACCGGTTTCACTGTTTAACAACGCTAAGTCATGAACACGCCCCAACCAGTAAAAATTAGGTTGATGGGTTTCTAACATCACGACTGGAGAGTGAGTTCGGTCATTTTTAAAATCAAGCACGCGCTCTAGTTGATAGGTATCGGTTTTATATCGATACAAGCCAGAATAAGTAGTGGAAATCCAAATATCGTTTTGTTTATCTTCGTATAGGAAATCAATCGATTTATCGCGCAGTTGCCCTTCGGCACCTGTCATAGTAGATAGTTGATAACCATCGTAACGGTTTACGCCTGCTTCAGTTCCAACCCATAAGTAACCATTCTTATCAACTAATAAACCTGTTACATAAGACTGCGCTAATCCTTCATTTGGCGAGAATCGACGTACGTTTGCCTTACTGTTTGCCAGCGCATTTATTGATACAGCACACAACAAAATCGCCAGTACGCAGTATCGCCAAATCATTATGCACAATCCTTATTGGCTAACATACAGACGATTTGACGCCCTTGATTTTGATAAGCGCTAAAAAACGGAGCCAACTCAGCTGGCGCAGCATGTTCGGTAAATCCGCAGCTTTGATACCAGCTAACTAAATGATTGTACGCAAACGTGAAAAATGGTTTTCGATAATCCAAAGCGATTGTTTTAATTAATCTTGATGCCAGTTTTTGACCGCGAAAGCATGGTGCTGTAAATACGCCAGATAATAAAAACTGTCCGTCTTTTAAGCTTAATTTTGCAGCTGCCACAATTTGATTTTCAGCTTTGATAACCCACACCCTATCATGACTTTTAGCACGCCCTCTTACCTTAAAGTTTTGGTAAAACTTATTAACCAAAGGATACATAACTGGGTCCAATTGCTGGCACGTAAATGAACTCACATCATTGTCGCTAAATAGCGTTCAAAACGTTGTTTTAGTTCACCTTGCTCTGATTGTGGACGCTGTAAAATAGATGAATAGATTTGATCGCGCGTTGCTTTGCCACGCTTTACTTTAAACGCCCAAAACGACGCCTCGTAATCGAGTTGAATTAAATACTTTTCTTGACGAGGTAAGTTACACAAATTGAAAGACATGTTCTTTTAATACAGCTAATAAAATATTATGTTATTGTAGCAATGTACCATATAAGTTTGACCAATCAACACTAAAATGAACGCTGCGTTACGTCATAAAATGATAAAAAACTCGATAACTAAAAGCTGCAAGCATGCTTGTACCATGCTTTGTGCCTTGTTGTTTTTGAGTAAGATGGCGTGGGCAAATGCCCCTATAAAGCAAACGCTCGTGTTTAATAAACCGTTAGATACACACGTTTCTCGCTTATTAATCAAACGTCTAACACCTGCTTATAAAGCAATTGGTGTCGATATAAGCATTATTGAATTTGATCACAAAAGCTCACTTGCAGCGGCTAACCTCGGAGAACTTGATGGCCAGATTGGTCGTGTGATTGGTATTTCTAAGGAATACCCAAACCTAATTGCGAGTAATACTCCGTTAATGTATTTGAATCTGGTACTGCTTACCAACAAGGGACAATGCGAGAATTGTCGCATTCAGCAGTTGAGTACAATTAGTCACAATCCAAGCTACCCGTTTGCACAAAAATTTATTGCTCAAGAAAAATTTAAAGGTGAGGTAATAAGTAATAATAACCTTGCTAGTCAGCTGCATATGCTGCGCGACCGCACAATTGATGGCATTTTAGTACTTGAGTATTTGCTAACGCATCACATTGATGATGCCACCCTAGCCCATTTTGATAAACGCATTGTGTCGCAAAAGCCTATCCATCATTACCTGCACAAACAACATAAAGCAATTTTGGCACAATTAGATCTACAGTTAATGCAAAGTGCTGAAGCTACCCTTGAGCATAAAACCCCTAAATAAGTGAATCTAGATTAGATAAGGCGAGATTAGACAGACCTAAAAGTCGAGTTTTGTTTGCTCTGTATCCAGCTCTGGTGAGATTTGCTGTTGAGCCATTTTTTGGCGAATGCGCTTTTCACGTTGTGCGCAAAGCTTAATCACATGTTTTTTTTGCGCGTTCGTTAATTGGTTCCAATGAAAGCGCTCTTCTCGCGAACGAAAACACCCTAAGCAATAACCTCGGTTATTAGCCTGACACACCCCTTTGCACGGACTGGGTATTTCAAATATCTCTATTTGCTCAATAATTGGTTTTTGCTCAGCCATTCACTCACAGTGGCTTGCTTGCAAAACAGGCAAACCTAGGTCTTTTTTTACGCACTCATATTTACAGTTTAACCATTTTTTGCACAAAAAAAACCAGAGTATTACTCTGGTTTCTTAAAACTATAATTTACTTAGGCTTGCTGGTTACTTTTGATTAAATACCGGCTTCGCGTAAATTTGCTTAATAAATTCATGTAATTCCGGAGCAACCCCTTCAAAGCGGCCGTGGTAAACACGCTTCGCATCGTCACAAATTTCATGTTCTGCAGATTCTGCCGCCAAATAATTATTGGGGTGCAAGAAGTAGTTTTTGTGAATGTAGTTATCAATGGTTTCAGCAAGTTGATCTGGGGTATCGCAATCGCTGGTAATTGGCTCGCCAAACGATAAATGCACATGCCCTTTATTCGTAGCAAACCCTTCAATAATACTGGCAATATCTTCACCTTGCGCTTTTTTGTATTCGCCAAAGGTCGCTTTATGATACTGCTCTTTTGCCTTCGCTTTTTCGCATGGTTCAAATTCGTATGAAATCGCAACCGGTACAACATTGATCGATTTTACATAGTCTGCAAAGTCCATTTTTAGTTTGCGACCATGTAGCTGCAACATTTTAATCAGTGCAGGATCGGTAACATCATTACCATCTTTCGCTCGTCCTTCTTTTTGTGCAATCCATACTGAATTACCGCTATCAAGCGAATCATAAATATAATGCGAAAGTGTCGTAAGCGTTCTCAGCATCTCTTTTGGCGATTTAACAGAACGTTTAACAATAAAGCTCTTATTTAAACGCATTAACTCGGTCATGTATGGCACTTGCAACAGGTTGTCACCAATCGCAATGCGCACGGTTTTCATATTATTTTGAAATAGACCGTAGTTTACAAAAGCAGGATCAAGCGCAATATCACGGTGGTTTGAGATAAACAGGTACGCTTTGTTTTTATCAAGCTTATCTAATCCTGAGAAAGTAACTTTGCTGGTTGTGCGCTTAACTAAAATATCAAGATAACGTGAAACGGCCTGCTGAACTTCATCAACCGTTTTAAATTTACCGTATTTGTTACGTAATTTTGATTTAACTAAATAGTTGCCAAGAAATGGAATAGCACGCAACCACGATGGTAAGTTGTGCTCTGCAATTACCGAGATAAATGCATCATCATTTAACAGACGCTCAACAGACGCGGCTACTTCTTCATCATTATATGGGCGAATATCTGCAAATTTATCGTTTGAATTAGTCATAACTTGGTTTACTGCATCACAAAAAGGTCGGATATTTTACCTGTCATTATTCTGTTTGGCTAAATTTAACATCTCTTACCAGTTAAGAGTAAATTAAATGGTTATCAAACCGCAACGGTTGTAACTGAAAAATAGGCATATTTTTACTATCGTTAATTACTTGTCCCTTGCCGTTTGTGACAATAAATTCATTTTGCGCACTCGCTACACCCGCACAATCGGCGAAACGTTCATGACGAATAAACTGATGATTATCCAATTGCCAATACGCCACAATAGCACCCCGAGGAGAGGTAACTGCAATACGATTATCACTGTCAGCAATTGCAATACTGGCAACGTATTGCTCGAAGTTTTGCCAAAACTTTGGCTCCGCCTGCAATGGCTGAAGTTCGCGACCTAGTTTATGGCTAAATACCAAAGGATGCGCATCGCGATAATTTCCCTGATATTGCGCTCCAACAATCACTTCGCCACTGTTTGCTACCGCTAGATGACGTAAACTTAACTGAAAATGCGGAGGAGTGACAGATTCAACTAACTTGCCAGTGTCGAGGTGAATGTAGCTTAAATTTGGTGCCATACTCGCTAGATTTAATTTTTCACGACCTTTATCTGGATGTGTTTTAATGCCCCCATTGGCAACCACAATATGTTCACCATCGGGCATTAACGCGCATTGATGCGGCCCAATACCGCCACTTGGTGCACGCTTTTCCACGGCAAAATTGTGAGTATTGCGCACAACTAAGTAACCACCAGCACTTTCAATATGATTTTCTGTGGTGATCAGTTGCTTGCGTTTGCTATCAAACACACCATGACCATAAAAATGAAAACCTTGCTCTGCATTGATGATTTTCTCTAGCTGGTTTTGTTCTAAGTTCACCACAAACAGCTTGGTAAACGGGCGGCGTGAAAACGCCACAACCCGTTCACTATCAAGCATTAATAAATCATGGCCGCGATTATCAATTTTAACCTGGTTTAATAAATTCCCTGCTTTATCAAATGCCACCACAAAATGTTCACCCTGGTGGTTGGTTGCCGCACTAACAAAACGACGTTGCGCTTTGCTTGAACACGCAACTAAGTTAGCGCCGAGTGATAAACTTAAACCACATAACGCTAAACTTTTGATAAACGCTCTACGCTCCATGATTAATCACCGTCATTCGAATTAAAGTTAGGATTAAGGCCTGTAAGCTGAATAAAATCGGTAGAGAGGTAAGTTCTTAATTCGTCTATTTTTGTGATAAGTGGCGACAGTTTATTGCGGCTGTCTTGTATTGTTACCGCTTGCGATAGCGGTTTTTCAATATCATTTAGCAAGACATCAATTTCGTCGAAGTAATTTAGAATAGTGTCATTCACTTGTGTATTTTCATGAATATCCACTAAGTACTCGTCAAAGCCATAACCATTACCCGCAAGGTAGGCCTGTTTCAGCCCTGCAAAATTGGTTTTAATGTTTTCAAGCGACGATAAGCTAATGTAACTTTCCGCTTTTTCTGGGTAACCTGGGATCAGCGTGCCTTTAACATTATTGAGCTTGTTATCTTTAATCACTTCAATTAGCTCAAACCAATTAGTAATAAAATCTTCAAGCACCGCTTGTTTCGTGTTGTACTCGCCACTGCCATTTTTAAAATCAAGGACAAAACCAATCTTCTCGTGTTGCCATAATGCTAAAATTTCAGTTGCGACTGTTTTCACATTAGCGGCAATTGCCATTACCGCGAGGCAACGATCTTGTTTATTGCTTGCACTTAGTAACGATGCATCTTGTGCTTGATTAAAAATTAATAACTCGAGCGCTGGTAATCCTTGAGCACCATCTTGTAGGCTAGCAACGGCGTTCTCATCTATCACTTGAGCCGCAAGTAATGACGCAACACCGCGCTGAACGGCATTGTTGTTATCAGGCCAAAATTGTAAGCGATAATGGCGAAATTCTTCAGACTCAGGCCCCATTTTTACCGCTTTCGCAAATTGCCATGCCTTGCTTAATGCTAACCATGCATTTTTTAATTCTGTTAGCTCGCTTTCGCTTGGCGCCTGATAAGCACAAAACATAATGCTCGCCGCATCTAGTTTATCCGCTTCATCCATCAGTGTTTGGTATGCTGGCAAAATATAATTATCAGCTTGCGCTGATAATAATTTTGTCATGGCTTCATCTTTCGTTAGTTTAACCACAGGTGGCGTAATGGGTGGTTTTTCGCTGTTGGTATCGCTGCCACCACCACATGCACTTAGTAACGCAGCCGTCACAAGCAAAGAAAGTGCTTTAAGTTTCATCGTATTTGCCCTTAAATTTGTTTTAGAAAATAAATCAATGCGTCACGCTGCTGTTGGTCAAACGCTACAAACGCGCTTTTTGATTGCTCGGCTTCGCCGCCATGCCACAAAATCGCTTCAGCCACTGTTTTCGCGCGGCCATCATGTAAAAATGCCTGATAGCCTTGTACGTTTTCTTGTAATCCTAGCCCCCAAAGTGGTGGCGTACGCCACTCTCGACCATTGGCTAATCCTTCTGCTTTACCATCAGCCAGTGCTTCGCCCATATCGTGTAACGCCAAATTGGTGTAAGGCCAGATAGTTTGATTTGCCAACTCTTTAAGCGGATAGTCGCTTGCCGTGGTATAACTTGGGGTGTGACAACTATGACAATTCGCTTGATAAAAAAGTGCTCTGCCCTGTTGTGCTTTTTCTGAAGTGAGCTTTCGGGTCGGTTGCACCGCAATGTGCGCTCCCATAAACACCGTTAACTTATGCAGCTTTTCGGGTATTTCTAGCGTGCGGTCGTGACCGCCCATTGCTGATGCAAGTTGACAAAGTGGTTGTGATGGCGTGCAAGTATCGTGTGTGAAAAACGGATTGGTTATGCCGATATCATTAACAAATGCCGCTGCCGTTTGTGATGCTAAACTTGGTTGACTCGCTTTAAAGCCAAAACGTCCAATAACCTGTTCCTTAGTCTTAGCACTCATCACACGATTATACTTAGCCGAAATACCATCGTTGTTTTTATCCGCAATATCTTCTTGCGCAATAAGATCGTGTTCACGAATCGCGTCCAACAACCCCATTCCGTAAAGTGCTGGCGCATAGCGTGGCGATAACACCGTATTAGGCTGCAATTCACCATAGGCTAAATCAACCAATTGATAATGTGGCTTGCTTAAAGTGTAAGGCGTGCCATCCGCATATTGACCCGATATGGTTTCGTAACGAATGGTTACTTTGCCTTCCGCAGAAAGTGATTCAGGTTTTGCTAGTTTAATCGCAAATGGCTGAAATTGACCGCCATAGTGTTTATCAACCGCATCACCATCATCCCCCTTGCCTAAACGAAAAAGCAATGCCATTGGCGAATGCGTGCCTTCCCCAACAAGCTTTCCTCGACCACCACGAATATGACATGCTTTACATGAACGCGCGTTGTAAAGCGGGCCTAAACCATCACGGTCTTGAGTTGCAGCAGGTGCTGCGACCCAAGGATCACGAAAGAATGAAAAGCCATCCCAAAAATCAAGCTGTCTATCTAAATCGAGATTTTCTGAGGGATGAATAAAAGTACGTGTATTAAGTCGCTTTAAGGTTGTTGCGCCACCAGGGCGCAACTCGCTATGTGAAAATTCAGGTACAGCTTGATCTTTACAACCAATTAGCAAAGCGCCAAAAGTACACGCAGTTAAAAGACTTCGTTTAATCATAGTGAATTTAAAAACGCCAATAATTGTGAGCGCTCAGTTTTGGACATTGCGAGGTAGGCTTGCTTAGCTTTTTCTGCCTCACCGCCATGCCATAAAATGGCTTCGCTGATGGTGCGTGCTCGACCATCATGCAAATAAGTAGCGCGCGCATTTACTTGCTGAACCAAGCCTAATCCCCAAAGCGGTGTTGTACGCCACTCAGTGCCAGATGCTTGCCCCTCGGGACGGTTATCTGCAAGACCTTCACAGCGCTTCACATAAATGCAATTTTCACCAACCTGACAGCTACCGCCTTGTGCGTTTTCTAATTTAATAGGCGCGCATTCGCCACCCATATCATGTAGTAACAAGTCGCTGTAAGGATAAATAACTTGCTCGCTAAGTGCAGCAATCGGCGTACTTTCGCCAGTAAAGCCAAGAATGTCGACATCACCTAACAAGCTAGCCGGTGCTTCACCAGTTTTATGACGTGGTACATGGCAGCCATTGCAGTTCGCGTCGAAAAATAACGCACGGCCATGCTTGACATCGTCTTGCCAAGTACTGGTTTGCACGTCAAACCCTCGCCTTGCTGGCACAGCTAATAGACGGTTATAAAATTCAACTTGTGCGAGATCTAAATCACTTAAATCAAGACCATTGGCTTCACTGTTTTGCTCTAATGCCGCTTGTTCATTACACGCAACTTGATTTTCGGTGCACGGCTCTGCTTGGTTAATACGATTAGTCACGCCCATATCACCGCGATAAGCCCCCGCTATTTGCTGTAACACGGATGCAGTGCCAAGTTTATAGCCAAAACGTGCTAATTTAGTTTGCTCTGAAATAGGCTCTGTTACATACACAGCACGGCCAGAAATACCATCATTATCAACATCATCGGGGTCAGCGTAGCTGGTAATGTACTGTTCTGGAATTGCATGCAGTAGACCTGAGCCAAAAATCGCAGGTGAAACACGGGCAGAGAACCTTACCGTGTCGTTAAATGGGCCGTAAGATAAATCGGTTACTTTATAAATGGGTTTGCGCAACTCGTATTCTTCGCCATCGGCAAATTTACCCGTTATGTTTTCATACTCAACAAATGCGTAGGCTTCGCCATATGCCAAACCTTCATCTAACGCGCCGTTAAATTTAGGTAATGCGCCTGTCGGGTGTCCGGCAACCGTGCCAAATGTTTGTAATTGGTCGCCATACACCGCATCGGGTTGACCATTCTCATCACTAATACGTAGGAACATACTAGTCATTGCACGCTGCGGTGAGCTTGGCACTTCGCCACGGCCATCTTTAATATGACACCCTTGGCAAGTTGGGTTATTAAAAACTGGGCCTAACCCTTTGTGTGTGCCTCTAAACAAGTGGTCGCCCGATTTAAATACCGCGTCTAATGCAAAATCACTGCGAATTGCCGGTGCCGATTGGCTGAATGCGTCTTCATTTTGAACATCGGTTGTTACTGCGCCACCCGCTAGGTGCTCGTTGTTGTCAGGCGTACTGCTACTAAGCGGCGCTAAGCCATCATTTGGCTGCCCCGGCAGTGTGACAACAGGCGGTTGAGGTTCGCTAGGCTTTGCTTCTGGTGATTGCGATGAGCCACCACAACCCAAAGCACTTAACATAAAACTAGTTAGTAAAAGATGTCGCTTCATAAATGCCCCTAGAAACGAAAAAAGCGCTGCAAAATAGCAGCGCCAATAATAGTGTTAGCCTAATTAGCTACCAAACTCGTCAGTATCTTGCTCAAGATCACCCGTGGTTACTTCTAACGCTTCAATTGCTTGTTTAATCACTTGTGTTTGTGATTTAAGCGCTTCGATTGTGTGCGTCACAGGTTGCTTTAAGTCAGCATTTTGAATTTGCACATCAAATGAGTAACCTAGCTTAGCGTTAGTATCGATAACCGCCGCTTTCGCCATCGTATCTTCAATCGCAGCACGTAATTCATTGGCAAGTTCGTGCGAACCATCCACTACCAGTAAATCGTAAATGCTAGCACCTTCTAATGTTTCGCCATCCATGCGCTGGTAAGCACCATTAAATGCGTTTTGAATACCCTTAGCATTTAAGAAAATATCGCGGTGTGTATTATCTGAAAAACACGAGTGCTCGTCTTCTTGTGAATCGGTACGAAGTGCAATACTCATGCGCTCACCAGCAAGTTCACCAAAGCTTAAACGGCCCATGCCTTCTAGAATTTTCGCTAACGACGCTTTTACATTTTCGTCTTTAGTAAATTCAACATAGTGAAAACCTGAACCTGGAGTCCATGCATCAACAACACCTTGTAAATCGTCGATCAGTAAATCTGCTGCTGCAATTAGGTAGTCACCACGGCGTTCACAAATAACCGAATCAACCACGTTATCTACGCCAGATGTACACTCACCCATGCCACTTGCCGCAGTATAATAATCGTTTACTTTACGGTAGCCAGCACTGTAGTCACGGTTTGGCGTGTAAGAACCATCGGCGTTAAGATCTTGTCCCCACAGTAAAAATTCAATCGCGTGATAGCCTGATGTTACATTAGCTTCATCATCGCCGCGCTCAAACTGTTCAGCGAGTAACGCTTTGGTGATATCTGGGAACTCAGCAAGATCGGCAATAATATTGCCACCTACAGGTAAGCTTGCAGGGTTTTCAGGCAGTTGTGCGCCATCCATGTCAATTGTGTAATCAATTAGCGCTTCGGCTAGTGGCCATGCGTTGATTGCGCCTTCAGGACCTTCTTCAGCAACTAATACCGGGTTACCATTGTCATCACGCGTTAGATTGTCGATTGGCCCTTCACGAAAACGATACACTTCTGACTGACCATAAGGTTCGCGAGCATCTAACCACGCATTTTTAGCGGCGCTAAAGTTAGCTTCGCTTGGCTCTGCAACAAACTGCTCAATCACATTTTTAAGCTGTTTAGCAGCGATAAGTGAATCGGCATAAACCGCATATGCATGCTGCGCATTGGTAACAACGACATCTTTTTCGGTCACATACGTTGATACACCACTTTCGCCACTTGCACCTGGTGCGCCGTCTGCCCCGTCTTTGCCATCGTCACCGCTACATGCTGCAAGCATTGCAACACATAACGAAGAAAGTGCAAAATTCGCTATTTTTTTCATTATGTTAATCCCTGATATTTTTATGATTGAGTAATACCAATTTTTATCAAAAACGTAATTGGCTTAATAAAACTGCGAAGCATTCTAAAACCCAAAACAAATTAGATCAATAACAGAAATCATTATCATTTAAAAATATTTAAAATAAGTTTATATTTTGATTCATCTAAATTTATAAACTTGATCTAGATCAAAAAAAAGAGCCTATGGGCTCCTTTTTTATTAAACGAGTCATCGTAAAAAACAATGCCTTTCAAGCTTAAATATCAATCAACTAGTACACCTAAAAGCAAATACACAAGTTACTTGGCGCTACTTAATTTGAGCCAAACCAAGCGCAACATTAACACCAAAAGTAAGGCTCCCGCGCCGTACTCTAGCCACATAGGTAATACATGATGCGATTCTTGTAGCGACGGTACGATTGCGAATTGATAGCGTGCTACCAAATAGTCGGTAATAAAGCCGAAAATTAGCGCAACACCAATAACTCCAGTTAAATAAGCGACCACCGCGCGCTTGCCTAGCTCGCTCGCTACCACACCTAATGTAGCTACATTAGTTGCCGGCCCCGCTAACATAAATACCAGCGCAGCACCGGGGCTAACACCCGACATTAATAACCCAGCGGCAATAGGCGTTGATGCAGTTGCACATACATACATTGGAATACTAATTAAAATTACGATTAGCATGGCCCAAATTCCATTACCGTACTGTTGTAGAAAATCTTGCGGTACAAAGGTTTGCACTAACGCGGCAAAAAACAAACCTATCATCAGCCACTTTGCGGTATCACTTAGCAGTTTGTTAGCACTAAATGAAAATGCACGCTTGAGTTTTGCTGTCGCGGTTTCTGTTACAAGCTGCGTCTCTTTGTCTGTGGAACAACACGAGGTAGTATTTTCTTTTTGCTCATCAGAATCTTTTACCGAGCAACAAGCAGCACTGCTTGTTACATTCGGCTTAGCTTCAGCTACTGTTGGCGCACAACAAGGAGAAGTTTGCACAACAGGCTTTTGCTGAGTACTACAGCATGACATCTTTTGTTCTGAAACCATATTGCTAGCCTGCGCCGCATTTTGCTCTGTGGTGTGCGCACTACTGCAGCAAGTATCATCGGCTTTTTCTTTTATGTTATGAGCGCTTTGTTGCGTATTGCCTTTGCTTTCACCGCCCACTAATAAACCTGCCGTAATGGCACTGGCAACCGCTGCAATCGGTCGGATAATTGCCATAAATGGGCCAAGCAATACATACGAGACAGAAATTGAATCAACACCTGTTTCGGGCGTAGAGACTAAAAATGCCGTGGTTGCGCTTTTTGACGCTCCCGCCCTTCGCAGCCCGAGTGCAGCTGGAATTACGCCACAAGAACACAGCGGCATTGGCGCACCAATAAGAGCCGCTTTAATGGTAGTAGCAAAGCCCTCTTTGCCAAGGTGGCGATTGAGAAAATTCTCAGGTAAGTAAACGTTAATTAATGCCGCTATAAACAACCCCAATAACAACCAAGGCGCTGAAATAATAAAGAGATCAATAAAGTTATTAACGAGCGTCATTTTGTGCCTCCAGCGCAGAAAGAATTGAACAATGAACGGCGGGTTCATTACCGCCGCAGCATGATTTTTGCAGTAATTTAAGCGAATTTAAAATGGTATTTAGCTCGGCAATTTTACGCTCAACTTGCGTTATTTTTTCACTCGTAAAATGTTTAACTTGCTCACAGCTGTGACTTTGCTTATCCACTTTTATTGCAAGTAACTCTTTAATTTCATTCAGTGTAAAGCCTACATCCTTTGCCCTTAGTACAAACGACAGCTGCGCAACGTCTTGTTCAGAATACAAGCGATATCCCGACTCACTACGCGCCGATGAATTGAGAATGCCTTGCTTTTCATAGTAACGAAGCGTATCGGTCGAGACTGCTAACCGTTTTGCAATTTCACCTATTTTTACCATTTGCCTGCCTAATTGAGATACACTAAATCTAACTTTCCTACTAAGTATAAACCTTAGAGTTAACTCCAAAGTCAAACCAAATATTTAAAATTATGAAAATTGCTATTCTCGACTACGCAACAATTGAAAATGGTGACTTATCACCGCTAAATGCGCTTACACAAAACATCGCATTATTTGACAATACCACGCCTGCCCAAGTGATTGAACGTTGCCAAGGTATGGACGTGATAATTACCAATAAAGTAGTGATAGACCAAACAGCATTATCTCAACTAAGCACGGTAAAGCTAATTTGCATTGCCGCCACAGGCACCAATAATGTTGATTTAGTGGCGGCAAAACAGCATGGCATTGCGGTTACCAATGTTGCAGGCTATTCCACCGCAAGCGTGGTGCAGCACACGTTCGCTTTATTATTTAACTTACTAGGTAATACCCATCAATACATTGCTGATTGTCATAACAATCAATGGCAACACGCGAGCCATTTTTGCTTTTTAGACCACTCAATAGACGAAGTAGCGGGTTTGAAAATGGCATTAATCGGGTATGGCGATTTAGGACGCGCAGTAGCAAAAGCCGCGATAGCATTTGGCATTGAAACTTTGATTAGTGAGCGTAAAAACAGCCCTGTACGTGACGGTCGAGTTGCATTTGATGACGCGATAGCAAACGCCGATATCATTTCGGTTCACTGCCCCCTTAACCAAGAAACTGAAAATTTAATTAGTACGCGCGAATTTAAACTAATGAAATCTAGCGCGGTACTAATTAATACTGCACGCGGTGGCATTGTTGATGAAAGCGCACTTGCACACGCGCTGCTAACCAACCAAATTAAAGCAGCGGCAATTGATGTTTTAAGCAAGGAACCCGCACAAGATAGCAACCCGCTCATTCAGTATCAAAGGAGCAACTTATTGCTCACACCACATATTGCATGGGCCAGCAAGCAGTCAATCTCGCGCTTAATTAAGCAAATAGCGCTAAATATCAGTGCCTTTGAAAATGGCGAAACACGTAACCGTGTATAGGGTTGTTGACCTTTTATCGAAAAAACTTCGATTTTTAAGCGAAATTGATACACTGACTTTAACGCGGCTTTAACTCGCTTAGTCGCTTTAATCACTCAAGGGAAACACAATGAAAAAAACAGCCTTAAGTTTAGCGCTGGTTGCAGCACTTGGCCTTAGTGCATGCCAAACAACCAATTCAACAACTGACGCACCTGCAAGCCAACAGCAATCTCAAGCTGCTGCATTTGAAGCGTTTTCAGCAAAATTTATTGAAGACTTTTGGCGTCACCGTCCTGAGTGGTCGCAATACGCAGGTTACGGCAAATACGACCATATTTTAACGGTTCCCGACGCACAAAGCCGCGTTAACGATATTAACTTTGCCAATACACAACTCGCTAAATTGGCCCAGTTTGACCTTAATAAATTACCTGCCAATTTAAAAACCGATTATCACTTAATCGAAAATCTATTAAAGAAATCAATTTGGACGGTAAACACGTTTAAATCGTGGCAATGGAATCCATCAAATTATAATGTTGCAGGTGGGTTTGCACAAATCATTAATAGCCGCTTTGATGATGACAACACAAAAATCACGAAAGTATTAAAACGTCTTGAAAATGTACCTGCCTACTATGCAGCAGCCATTGCCAATATTGATACGCCAACACTTGAGTACACACAGTTGGCAATTAGCCAAAATAAAGGAGCTTTTAGCGTATTAAATAAAGATTTATTTAATAAAGCTAAAACCTCAAATCTATCGGACGCTGATAAGCAATTATTTGAAACCCGCTTTAAAGCAGCAACAGCTGCGATTAATGAATACATTGAATTCTTAACTAAGCTGGAACAAGAGCTGGTCGCAAACAATAACGCACGTTCATTTAGAATTGGCGAAGCGCTTTACGAGCAAAAATTCGCATTTGATATTCAGTCGGGTTACAGCGCAAAAGAGGTTTATCAAAAAGCGTTGTCAGATAAAGACCGTGTTACCGCTGAAATGTTAAAAATCACCGAGCAACTTTGGCCTAAATATTTTGCCAATACAGAGATGCCAAGTGAACCTCAAAAAGCAATTTCAACACTGATTAATCACCTTGCGGTTAAGCACGTAAAACGCGAAAACTTTGTTGAAGAAATTAAAAAGCAAATTCCTGAGCTTGAAGCCTTTATTAAAGAAAAAGATCTCATTACTCTTGATCCTGAAAAGCCGCTAGTGGTGCGCGAAACGCCAGATTATATGCGCGGTTTTGCCGGTGCATCGATTAGTGCTCCCGGTCCATATGCGAAAAAAGAAAACACCTACTACAACGTTACGCCACTCGATAATATGAGCGAGGAACAAGCCGAATCGTATTTGAAAGAGTACAACCACTGGATTTTACAAATTTTAAATATTCATGAGGCAATTCCGGGCCATTACACTCAATTAGTTTATTCAAATGAGTCACCGTCTCTAATTAAGAGTATTTTCGGAAACGGCGCAATGATCGAAGGTTGGGCGGTGTACACAGAGCGCATGATGCTAGAAGAAGGTTACGGTAATTTTGAGCCAGAAATGTGGTTAATGTACTACAAATGGAATTTACGCGTAATTTGTAACACGATTTTGGATTATCAAATCCAAGTGGAAGGCATCAGTAAAGAACAAGGCTTAGATCTACTTATGAATGGTGCTTTCCAAGAACGCGCTGAGGCAGAAGGCAAATGGCGCCGCGCGACGCTGAGCCAAGTTCAGCTAACAAGCTACTACACTGGCTACCGTGAAATTTACGATTTCCGCGAAGCGCAAAAAGCGAAACTGGGTGACGATTTTAACTTAAAAGCATTCCACGAACAGTTTTTAAGTTACGGTAGTTCGCCGGTAAAATACATTCGTGAATTAATGGATAAGTAACCTGTATTCAAGGTAAATAATCCAAGATTTAAAAGGAAGCATGTGCTTCCTTTTTTTATTACCCAAATTAATAGTCTTAGTAACCAGCGTTAAGAAAGTTTGTCTTCGAATTTATTAAATCAACAGAAATATTTCGTTCTATCACAACATCTTGACTAAGCTTATTGTTATTTATGACAATTCACCTAACAGACTTTACGCAACCTTGGAACTTATCATGGTTAAACTTAAACCAAGTTTATTACTCGCAGTCATTTTGAGCCTTTGCGCTTTACCGCTTTTTAGTCACTCGTTTGAGCGCAAGGTGGTACAAGAAAAACAACAACAAACGTTTTATTACACTTGGCTTGATGATCAAGACAAAGAACAAAAGCTTAGTTTTAGCTACTCAAACGACCAACTATTTAACCACTACCGCCGCTTTAAAGGCTTTAACGCACAAGAATACCTCGACAAGATTGATATAAAGGTAAGAAACACCATTAGAGAGTTCGACCGACGTAAATACACACTCGAAACACAGCGTAAAGAACGTAGCATTGAATATAAAGTTTACAGTGATGACAAAGCGCTATTAAAGGACGTTGAAGCGCGAGTAGAAAAAGCAAAACAAAGTGCGCGTAAAAGCTATTTACGCAAGCATCACTATGCTGATTTAGAGGCCATCTGGGCAATTGATGCGGTTAGACCTGACTTACCGCGCTTTGTGAAAAATTCATATGACTATATTTCACCGATTAGAGAAGCTATTTTAACTAAGTTTGGCAATAACGTTAGACCGAAAACAGTCATTAACTTTGTATTAAGTTGGGTACAAGCGATGCCAACATCTGAGTTGCCAGACCGTTTTCATAACAGTGGCGAAAACTTTAAGCCACCTCTTAAGCTGATCCGCCAACAATACGGCGATGTAGACAGTAAACTTGTGCTCACTAGCGCTATTTTAAAAGCGATTTACCCGCGCCTGACCATCGCTATTATTACCTCCCCTAATCATGCGCTAATTGGGTTAAATTTACCGATTCGCAAAGGCGACAAGCATGTTGAAATTAATGGCTTAAAATACTTAGTCGGTGAAGTCACTGGGCCAAAGCAATACCCAATTGCCGAGGTAAGCAGTAGCTCTTGGAGTATGCTGAAAAGTAAACAATACATAGTTGATATAATTTAAACCGCACTAGGGTCTGTTGACCTTTGCTGTTCTATTTTTGTTCTGTTTGAGCGTGCTTTTATCGCGGCGCTCGATGTGTGGCCTAGTAATCTAAGCGAATGTCGAGCAACAATGAGAAAAGTGCGCTCAAAGGAACCGTTCGGCAGCGCTTGATTGGCTTTTCTACTGTGTTATCGGCTGGCTCACATAGAATAACTATGCCACGCAGCCTCTGCCTTGTATAAAACCCAATCAAACTGCTGCAAAAATGAACTTGAAAGGTCAACAGACCCTAGCTATAACACATGATTCTCTTGCGCCTGCGTTTATGAATTTTAGCGTTAAATGTGTTAACGATAGTTCCGCTTAAATCATCAAACAAAAAAAGGGCTGATAAACATCAGCCCTTTTAACTTTTCATCGATGTCATTTTTAGACACCTTCACTCGTTAGCTTATAAATTTTCTTCAGCGAAGCTCGCTAAACGGCTGCGTACTACACCGTTTAAATTAATCGTGCTGCTGCCTTGAAAGTCTTTAAAACGTTCAACAATATAGGTTAACCCTGAAGTCACTGGGGTTAGATAATTACTGTCAATTTGTGCCAAGTTACCCGAGCAAATTAATTTAGTACCTTCGCCACAACGGGTAATAATGGTTTTTAATTGCGATGCGGTTAAGTTTTGGCTTTCATCTAAAATAACAATCGCATTTTGAATGCTGCGTCCACGCATAAAGTTAATCGACTTAAATTGAATATTGGCTTTTTCCATAATGTAATTACGGCTCGAAACCGGATTTTCGTCGTTTTTATGAAGTACTTCTAAGGAATCGGTTATCGCCGCAAGCCAAGGCATCATTTTCTCTTCTTCGGTGCCTGGTAAAAAGCCGATTGATTCAGCAATTTCGGGCGTGTTACGGGTCACGATGACCTTATCGTACATTCCCCGTTCAATCACAAGTTCAAGGGCGCAAGCCAATGCCAACAAGGTTTTGCCGCAACCTGCGGGGCCTGTCAAAATCACTAAATCCATATGCGGGTCGAGCAGCGCATTAATCGCCATTGCTTGATAAACATTTTTGGGCTGAATGCCCCAAGCACTGCGTCCCATAATACGCTCAAAACCCAAATCAAGTAGCTTAATATGCTCTTCGTCGTAATCCACCACACGGGCAGCAAAGTGACCTGTCTCGTCAAGTAAGTACTCATTGATAAAGACTTCATTAAGCAAATTACGGGGTACGGTATGATACGTATCTCGACCGCTCTGCTCGCTGTCACACTCTTTTACATGCTGCCAAAAATCGCCATCAAGCTTTTTATAGCCGCTTGTTAGCAAGCTAATATCATCAATGAGCTGATCGGTGCGGTAGTCTTCAACAAACTCAAGCCCCGCTCCTTTAGCTTTTAAGCGCATGTTTATGTCTTTAGTGACTAACACTACTTTTACTTCGACTTTTAGCTGCTGCAAATGCAGTGCGGTATTAATTATGCGGTGGTCGTTTTCATCTCCTGGTAAACCCGAAACCGCATCCTCAAACATATGGTCGTTAACAATTGTTAGTTTACCCGTACAATTTTTAGCGACCGTTGAAAGATCAACCCCAGCGAGCATTTCTTCAGGACTTGCGTCTCTTAGTACATCATCCAAAGCTCGAATAGCAATCCGTGCGTCTCGACTCACATCTTTTTTGCGATCTTTAATGTGGTCCAGCTCTTCTAACACTGTCATTGGGATAACGACTTGATGTTCTTGGAAAGATAAAAAAGCGAAAGGTTCGTGAAGTAATACGTTGGTATCTAGGACATAGAGTTTATCATCGTTATTGCGCATTTTTCCCATAAGCTGTTCCTTCTCTTAGCTGGCGGGTTTATGGTTTTTGCTTTACTTTTAAGTTTAGTCTATTTCAGGAATTTGGCTTTTTTATGACAAAAAAAGTGCAAAATTCTGGCTAAATTACAAACATTAAAGCGGCGAATAGGTATTAACCTCACGAGTTCTAAATTAACAGGTGAATCCAACGAGAAATCTAGGTAACATAGCCGCCTTTTTTCGATAGTAGCGAGTTAAAAATGAGCTTTTCTTTAGGTCAACGCTGGATCAGTGACACCGAATCCGACTTAGGCTTAGGTACGGTCGTAGCCTGTGAAGGACGCCAAGTAACTATTTTATTCCCAGCCAGTGGTGAGAACCGCGTTTACAGTATTTCTGAAGCACCTGTTACCCGAGTGGCATTTAATGTAGGTGATAAAATTCGTAGCGTTGACGAATGGGAACTCATAGTTGAGCAGGTTGACGAAGAAAATGGCTTGTTTACTTACACTGGTACTCGCGAAGACAATCAAGAGCAAGTCGCACTTAAAGAAACCTTTCTCGATCACTTTATTAAATTTAATAAGCCGCAAGATAAACTGTTTTCAGGGCAAATTGACCGTTTTGACCGCTTTACTCTGCGCCATAACACGCTTACCAATGTTCACCAAAACCAACAATCAAGCTTAAAAGGGTTAGTCGGTGCGCGCGCAAGCTTAATTCCACACCAGCTTTACATTGCTGAAGAAGTAGGTAAACGTTTTGCCCCACGTGTATTACTGTCAGATGAAGTTGGTTTAGGTAAAACCATTGAAGCCGGTATGATTATTCACCAACAGGTGCTTACAGGTCGTGCTTCTCGCGTGCTTATTGTGGTGCCTGAAAACTTACAGCATCAATGGTTAGTTGAAATGCTGCGTCGCTTCAACTTACAGTTTTCAATTTTTGATGATGAACGCTGCACAGAAGCCTATGCCGATGCTGCAAACCCGTTTGAAACTGAACAGCTGATCCTAACCAGCCTTGAATTTATTACGAAAAAGAAAACTTGGTTTGAGCAAGCTACACTTGCCGATTGGGATTTACTTGTCGTCGATGAAGCGCACCACTTAAAGTGGAGCGAAAAGAAATCAAGCACAGAATACAACCGTATTGCTGAACTAAGCCAAGACATTCCGGGCTTAATTCTACTCACCGCTACGCCTGATCAACTAGGTCACGAAAGTCATTTTGCCCGTTTAAAACTGCTTGATGAAAACCGTTTTTACGATTATCAAGCGTTTGTGGAAGAAGAAAGCCACTATCAAGAAGTTGCTGATGCGGCAAACCAACTATTAGCTGATGAAGCCTTAAGCGATAACGCAAAACAAACCCTTACATCACTATTAAATGAGAGTGATATCACCACACTACTTAGCCAAGTTGAACAAGGTGAGCAAGCGGCTAAAAATGAAATTTTATCAATGCTGCTCGACAGACACGGTACAGGCCGCATTTTGTTCAGAAACAGCCGTAGTAGCATCCAAGGTTTCCCATCACGTGAGCTACACGCTTACCCTGTAACGATGCCGAAACAATACACTACAGCAATGAATGTAATGGGTAATATTGCTGGTTTAAAAGATGCGGAAATGCGCGCTAAACGTGCATTATTTCCAGAAAAGATCTTCCAAGAGTTTGAAGGCGAATCTGCTAGCTGGGCACAATTTGACCCACGTGTTGAATGGTTAGCCGAGAAACTACTTGAGCTAAAACGCGAAAAAGTATTAGTAATTTGTAGTGAAGCGCAAACAGCACTTAGCTTAGAACAAGCAATTCGTGAAAGTGAAGGTATTAAAGCCGCGGTGTTCCACGAAGGTATGAGCATTATTGAACGTGACCGCGCAGCAGCATACTTTGCCGAGCAAGAAGATGCCGCGCAAGTATTAATCTGTTCTGAAATTGGCTCAGAGGGACGTAACTTCCAGTTTGCCCACCACCTAATTTTATTTGATCTACCGCTAAACCCTGATTTACTTGAGCAACGAATTGGCCGCTTAGACCGTATTGGTCAAAGGGAAGACATTAAAATTCATGTGCCGTACTTTGAAAACACTGCGCAAGAAGTATTATTCCGCTGGTACCACGACGCACTAGAAGCATTTGAACACACATTAACCACTGGACAACTGCTGTATTCAGAATACAAAGATGAATTATTGGAGTTCGTGGCAAGCCATAACACCGACGAGGAAGAGCTTGATCCATTACTTGAATCGGTAAACAAGCAAAACCAAGCGTTAAAGCAAAAAATGGAGCAAGGCCGCGACCGATTACTTGAACTACATTCAAAAGGACAAGGCCGCTCAGAGCAATTGGTAAGCGATATTGAAGCGCTTGATAACCAAACCGCACTGCCTATGTTTATGATCAAGGTGTTTGATATTTTCGGTATTTCACAAGAAGACCGCGGTGAGAACTCAATTGTTCTAAAACCAACTGAACATATGCTAACGCCATCGTTCCCGTGTTTACGTGACGAAGGTTTAACCGTTACTTTTGACCGCGACACCGCACTTGCACAAGAAGATGTGCACTTTTTAAGTTGGGATCACCCTATGGTGCAAGGTGCAATGGAGCTGATTATTGATGATGATCTCGGCACTACTTCCGTTGCGCTACTTAAAAACAAGCAACTACCTGCGGGAAGTTTCTTTGTTGAGTTAGTGTACCTTGCAGAAACCAGCGCACCAAAAGCACTGCAAATGGGTCGTTTCTTACCAACTACACCTGTGCGTTTATTACTTGATAAAAACGGTAATGATTTAGCTGCGAATGTCGCCTTTGATACGTTTAATCAGCAACTTAATGCGGTTGGTAAACAAACTGCTAGCAAGCTTGCCTCGGCACTGCAATCAAGCGTTCACCCAATGATTGAAACGGCAAATAAACTAGCACAAAGTCAATTAGATACAATAAAACAAAGCGCTAAAGAAAGTGTAAATACTAACTTAGATGATGAGCTAGCACGCTTAAAATCGCTAAAACAACTTAATCCGAACGTACGTGAAGACGAGCTGTTTTATTTAGAAAAGCAAAAATCACAATTACTTGAGCATGTTGAAAAAGCAGAGCTTAAGCTTGATGCAATCCGCTTAATAGTGGTTTCTCACTAACTATAATTGCTTTAAAATGGGGCTTAGATTAAGCCCCTTTTTTTGCTGGAATCACTGTGCTGTTAAACTATAACCCGCCTACTTCGCCATACATCAACATTTTATATCGTGATGATGACCTAATCATTCTTAATAAACCAAGTGGTTTATTGACCGTGCCGGGCAAAGCGCTTGAGCACAAAGACAGCCTGATTAACCGCGTTAATTTAGTATTTCCATCGGCAACCATAGTGCATCGCCTTGATATGGCCACCTCAGGCATTATTTGCCTTGCGCTCAATAAAGCGGCGCACCGTGAAATAAGCCGCCAATTTCAAGACAGAGAAACCAAAAAGCGTTATATCGCTCGCGTCTATGGCAAACTCGAACCAGAAACAGGTTCTGTGGATCTTCCGTTAATTTGCGATTGGCCAAACCGACCAAAACAAATGGTGGATCATGAACGAGGAAAGCCCTCTCTTACCCATTATGAGGTGTTAAGCTATGAAGAACATGCAACGCGTGTTGCCTTAACGCCAATCACTGGTCGTTCACATCAGTTGCGTGTACATATGTTATCGTTAGGTCATGTGATTTTAGGCGATCGTCTTTATGCGCACGACGACGCACTTGCTATGGCGACAAGATTACAACTTCATGCGCAATACTTAAGCTTCATTCACCCTGTTACAAAACAGCAACTCAGTTTTTATAGTGATCCTGATTTTTAACTAAAATATTAGCTTAGAGTGTCGATAAGCTTAAAAAGTCAAAATCAAATCATGCGTGTGAAGCCTAAATTTTACCTTACAGTTTGTTTGTTACTTGTTAGCGCGTTCTTAACGCAAGCTAAGGATGTTGAATGGCTCGCACCTATCAATAAAGAGCTGCAAAACAATCAAGACGTGTCGCACTACTTCGAACCTTCAGAGGTTGTAACAGTAATGGCTGGCGACAATGAGTTAACAGCCTTGTACCGAGACCACACGGCAGAATTTGAAAAGGGTGTTGCGATCTTAATTGCTGATTGGCACTTAACCCAATCGAATGACCGTGGCATCGACTTTTTACGTAAATCACTAAATGATTATGGTTGGGTTACTTACAGTATTAGCGCAGGTAGTAGCCCACGTATAAATAATGATGAATTGCCCGATAATGATAACGTAAGCGTTGCGCCAAGTTTATCGCAATTTAAAAAGCCCGACCTCGACGCCTACGCACTTAGTTTAACCAGTCGTTTTAAAGCCATGTATCAGCAAGCGCTAACTCACCCGGGTTTTGTTATTGTGATTACGCAAGGACAAAGCGGCGCAATTTTGAATAGTTATCTAAATCAGCAAACATCGGAACAAATTGATGCACTGATTTTGCTTAATAACTTTTATAACGAAGCGCAGAAAAACAAGTCACTAAACCAAACCATCACTACGACCCCGTGGCCAACACTGGATATTTATTATCAAAGCCAAAACCATTGGCTTAACCAACAAATGGTACAGCGCAAAAAACTTGCACGACGTAACCATAAATTAAACTATCGCCAACGCGCTTTATTTGGCAACCAATCCAGTGAGCAGCAACATCAGCGTTTATCTAAAGAAATATATGGTTTTTTAACCTGGTTAGGTATTTAACTAACCCCCTGTAGCTAAGCTTTTAAGCCTAACCTGCTACTTCGCTTTTAAATATTCATATGCTGCTTGAATATCTTGGCTTTTCTGTTTGGCGAGCTGCATCATCTCAGGTGGTAACCCCTGCGACACTAATTTGTCTGGATGGTGCTGAGCCATTAATTTACGATAGGCCTTTTTAATCGCCTTTTCATCGGCATTACTATCTAACCCTAGCACTTGTAATGCTGCACTTTTTGTTAATGCCGTATCTTGCGCTTTGTTCGTTGACGAGCGATGAGATTGCTGCTGATTTTGCTTTGTATGTTGATAACGATGAAACTCAAACTCTGCAATATAACGCTTTAAAATAAACTTAAAGTGAGTCGTGTTAATGCCAATGTATTTACTCACCTGTTTGAGTAAATCACGTTCTTTATCGCTTAATTCGCCATCGCTAAATGCCATTTGAATTTGAATTTCAAGAAACAATTGGATCAGGTCATAACGACCTGAAAAGCGATCGCGAAAATCTTTAAGTACTGACTTAAACGGGAAGTCAGCTTGTTTGCCACTGCGAAATGCGTTTTGCGCATCGCGGCGCGCGTCATCAGTTAATCCCATTTCATCCATAAAACGAGACGCAGCACTAATATGCTGTTCGTTAACTCGGCCATTCGATTTAGCAATATGACCCATTACGGCAAAGCAGGTATAAGAAAATAACGCTTGTTTTTCAGAGACGCTACTATTGTCGAAAAAGCCTTGGAAGCCTCCGGCTTTATTAAAATCTTGCTTTAAACCGCGGTCAAATAAGTGGCCTAAATAAAGACCTAAAATTGCGCCAAACCATTTACCAAATAAAAAGCCAAACCCTGCACCTAGTAACTTACCCCACATTTAGTTTAATACTCCTGTTGGTTAATTTCGGCCAATCGCTCAGGTGTGCCAACATCTTGCCAATTGCCAATGTACAGTTCGGCGGTCACTAATTTTTCGGCCATTTTTTCTCGCAGCATTGGCGCGAGTGGTAAAAATTCAGCCTTGGTATTCGCAAAAAATGACTTATGGTAAAGCGCAATGCCCGCAAATGTATGTTTTATTTCGGCACCGCTATCACTTGATGCAAACCCTTGCACTAACGAAAAATCACCGTTCGGATTATGTGCTGGATTTTCAACTAACACTAAATGCGCTTGTTGCGGCAATAGCGCAATTTGCGTCAAACTTGTTGCATCATAATCAGTAAAAATATCACCGTTTATGACAATAAATGTCTCGCTAAGTAAATCGAGAGCATTAATAATACCACCGGCAGTTTCTAAACCTTCGCCGCCTTCGTCACTATAAATGAGACTCACGCCAAATTGGCTGCCATCGCCTAATGTGTTGCGAATACTTTCCCCACACCAAGCCAAATTAATCACAATTTCGCTAATACCCGCAGCTTTTAAGCGCTCGATATGGTACTCAATGAGCGGTTTGCCATTCACTTTTAGCATGGGTTTTGCGGTATCTGCCGTTAATGGCATCATGCGTTTTCCGCGCCCCGCCGCTAAGATCATTGCTCTCATAATTTTGCCTTTAAGCTTGGTAAAACACTCACTTTAAGCCATTGTGAAAAGTAACCTAGGACAGGAAATGAATGTGCTAATTCGTCACATGCTTCAACAACATAGTGCATGGTATCAAGCACATGAGGTAGGTATCCTTGTTTGTTATCTCGAATACTTAATCGACAAAAAATACCCGCTGCTTTTAAGTGACGCTGAATACCGGTTAAGGTATATAAGAGTTCAAAATCATCAAACGATAAACCGACTGTCATTCCCGCTTTTTCGTACTGTGCAAACCCGTAGCGTACAAGTTCTTGACGAAACGCCTTAGGTAAAATGTGATAGCAATCTTTGGTAAGTGACACTAAATCATAGGTGAGCGGGCCTTGCACTGCATCTTGATAATCGATAATTGCCAGCTGTTGTTGCCATACCATTAAGTTTCGACTGTGGTAATCACGGTGCATTGTCACTTTAGGCTGCATTTCTAACGCATTAATCAGTTGTTGCTTCACTTGTTGCCATGTTTTTTGCGCGCCAGTATCCATTGTAATCTGACAAAACTGCTCAATTAACCAGTGATTAAAAATTTCTAGTTCAAGATCGATAAACGCTGCATCATACGGCTTCATTGCGTTGGTTTTTGCTAACTTTGCAATGTTAGGCAGCATATCAATCGCTTGATGGTACAATTTCTGCTCACAACCTTGCCCTAAACAATCAGCAAAGTGAGTGCTTCCTAAGTCTTCAATAAGCAGTAAACCTAATTCTTTATCTACTGCTAGAATTTGTGGCACTTTAAAAGAGCCCTGACTAAACAACTGATTCAGTTCGATAAAGGGTTCGTTATCGACTAAATTTGGTGGCGAAACCATTAAGATATAAGTGTGGTTATCAGTAAAAACACGAAAGTACTTACGAAAACTCGCGTCACCTGTAATGAGCTCAACTTTGAATGCGTTTTGTTGTTCTAAATTCGGTAAGTTTTGCGTTAAAAACGCATCAAACATTTGGTTATGCAAGGCTTAACCCCAACTACAATTAATTACAAATTGTGCATTGTCCTGTGCCATTTGCTAACAGACTATAAATGGCGCTTAATTGCACAAGTATTTTTCTCTTTTCAATGGTATATTAACAGTTCAAGTAATGAGAGAAATCATTAAAATTAAATTATTATAGGCTTAGTTACGTGTACGCTTTAAATTATGCTCAAGGCAGCAAGTTTTTGGTGCAACAAAATGCCGCTGTTTAACCATATAAAATTAAGTGTAAGCTCCAAAATTCGCTTACTGACAAAAACAGCGCATAGTATAAAACGTAAGTAAGGTCTTTTTCACAAGGTTATCTGATTAATGAAACGCCCTTTTGGCATATTTGCGACACTGATTTTTATGTCACCTCTGGCCAGTGCTTCAGATATGTTTTCTCTGTGCGAAACCGATCCTAACTTAAGCTGGCAGTCTACCTCTCAGCTTGCTGTTGGTCAGCTTGCGATTAACGCAGATCAGGTAGAATTAGCAGGAAAAAATAAAGCGCTATTTAGCGGCAACGTGATGATGGACTCGACACAGATGAGTCTAACCGCATCCAGCGCTGAACTTGATAAAATAAATGGCATGCTCAATGCTATTGGCCCAATTGTTTATCAGGATCCCAACAGCTATATTTCGTCAAAACACTTTTTTGCTAACTTAACCTCATCTGAGTTATCGCTCGGTGACGCTAAATATCAATTTACCCAACAAGCAGGTCGCGGCGAGGCCAAGCTGCTTGAAGTAAATCAATCACTTTTGCTCCTGCAAGATGCCAGCTTTACAACTTGTCCAAGCGATAACCCTGTGTGGGCGCTGGATGCAAAAAAAATTAAACTATCACAAGAAGAAGGCTGGGGTGAAACTTACGGTGCGGTATTAAAAGTGTATGACACACCGGTGTTTTACCTACCGTATTTTACCTTTCCAATATCGGATAAACGTAAATCTGGTTTTATTCAACCAACATTTACCAGCTCTAATCGTTATGGTTTAGAGATTGAAACCCCGTTTTATTGGAATATTGCGCCAGACATGGATGCGACGATTACCCCGCGTTACATGTCAAATCAGGGTTTTCAACTGCAAACTGAATTTCGCTATTTAACTGAAGAGCACCAAGGTATGGCTGCAATTGAGTACCTTAATAGCGATGATTCTGAACCAGAGTTGGGCAGTCGTTATTTACTACACCTAAGCCAATACAGCAAAATTGACGATAACTGGCGCGGCCAAATTGACATCACGAATATCAGTGATGATAACTATATTAACGATATGGGGTCGAGCTATGCTAATCGTACCGATACTCAGCTTAATCACCTTATTCAATTAACTCATTTAGGTGATTACTGGCATACCGATATGAAGTTACAAGGCTTTGAGGTGCTTGGTGATCATTTAGAGTCTTATCGCGCACTGCCACAAATTAGCTTTAGCCAAGTTAATGCGTTTGATTTTTATGGTGTCGACTTTACTTTAAACGGTGAATTTGCCCATTTTCAAAACGAAGAAGCTCTGGTCGAAAAAGCCACCCGTGTTCACTTAGAGCCTAAGTTAAGCTACGGCATTAGCGACTACGCATGGAGCTTTTTATCTGAGGTTAGTTTGCTGCAAACGAATTACCATCAACAAGGTGATTTACTTGGCACTCAATTAGAGGAAAACGTAAACCGCACCTTGCCAAAACTGCGCCTCTACGGACAAATTAATTTTGAACGTGATACTCATTGGTTAGTGGATAGCGGCCTACAAACACTTGAACCGAAAGCTCAGTATTTGTTTATTCCAGAAAAAGATCAGTCAAATATCGGCTTATACGATACAGTAAAGCTACAAGATGATTTCCACGGATTGTTTCGCGAGCAACGCTTCTCGGGCGTAGACCGTATTGCTACGGCAAATCAATTTACCTTAGGCGCAACAACACGTATATTTAATCAACAAAATAACGAAGTATTTAACTTTAGTATTGGTCAAATCTTTTACGTTTCGGATGACGCTAAACCGTCTGAGATTGACGACAATGCGAGTTATAACTCGTTATTTGCCAGTGAAGCTATGTTACATTGGCACAAGAATTGGTACCTGTCTGCAGGTATGCAATACGATACTGACGGCAGCGACCTTGTTAACTCACACCTCACCCTCGATTATAAAGGGGATAATAATGAGTTAATTCAATTGAACCATAGGTACGCAAACAATGTCTCAGGAAATACAATTGAGCAAGTTGGTATTTTTGCTAGCTACCCAATTGGCGAGCAATGGCAACTTGTTTCAAGCTACCAGCGCGACCTAGAATCAGATCGCAGCGTGGAGTTTTTAACTGGTGTACAATACCAATCATGTTGTTGGGCGATTCAATTATCTGGTAGCAGACAAATAGAAACTGACTTAAACAAACCAGTTGGTCAGTTTGCTAATGAATCAGCTAAATTTGACTCGAGTATTCAAATTAAATTTATAATGGGTCTAGATGCGCAAAAACTACTCAACCAAAGCATCTTTAGTTATCGCAGACCTTACTTTCTAACAAATTAATATGTAAGTAGAAAAAATCAATGAAGTTAAAACGATTAATGACAGCGGGCGTTGCCCTACTTGCTTTCTGCCAAAGCGCATACAGCCTTACTGAACTTGATAGCGTTGCCGTAAAAGTTAACGACGGTGTTATTTTACAAAGTGAAGTAGACGCACTGGTAAACCGTGTTAAAAACCGTGCAAAAGATTCTGGTCAGGAGTTACCTTCAGAAACGGCGCTAAGACGTCAAGCAATCGACAAACTTATTGACCAAGCTCTGCTACTGCAAATGGGTGAACGTATTGGTTTACGTATTTCTGATGCACAGTTAGACCAAACCCTCTCGCAAATGGCCCGTGAACAAGGTGCAACCCTTGACGATATGCGCCGCTCGCTGGAAGCTAGCGGAGATAACTTCCAAACTTATCGTGAAGAAATTCGTAACGAAATGGTTGCTAGCCGCACTATGCGTGCAAGTGTTGAACGCCGCGTTTATGTAAGCTTACAAGAAGTACAAAACTTACTACGCATTTTAGAGCAGCAAGGGCAGACAAACGAAGAATACGATATCGGTCATATCCTGATTGAGATCCCTGAAAATGCCACTGCAGACGATATCAAAACACAAAAAGAGCGTGCTGAAGCCGTTATTCGATTACTAAACGAAGGTCGCGAATTTAAGCAAATAGCAATTGCGTCATCAGGTGGTGGTAAAGCTCTTGAAGGTGGTCAATTAGGTTGGATGAACATTAACGAAATGCCAACATTATTCGCTGAGGCGGTAAAAGGCCATAAGAAAGGCGATATTGTCGGCCCACTTCGTTCAGGCGCTGGTTTCCACATCGTCAAACTACAAGATGTACGTGGTGTTGAAGTTGTTGAAGCAGTGGAGCTAAAAGTACGTCATATTCTTGTTAAACCATCAATTATTGTATCGGAAGAAAAAGCGCGTTCTATGCTCGCAGGTTTTGTTGAGGATTTAAAAGCAGGTAATGCTGACTTTGGAGAGTTAGCTAAAGAGCATTCTGAAGATCCAGGTTCAGCATTAAACGGTGGTGAATATGATTGGACAGACCCGAACTCTTGGGTAGGCGAATTTAAAGAAACCGCATTAGGTTTGGAAAAAGGCCAACTCAGTGAGCCATTCAGAACCCAATATGGCTGGCATATTATGGAATTGTTAGACCGTCGCGTATCAGACAAAACTGAGCTTGTTAAACAAAACCGCGCGCACCAAATGATTTTTAATCGTCGCTTTAAAGAAGAAAGCTTTACGTTCCAGCGTGAATTACGCGAACAAGCTTATATTGAAGTTGTAGAAGAATAGTTATGACATTACGTATTGCAGTTACACCGGGCGAACCGGCAGGTATTGGGCCAGACCTTATTTTACAGCTGGCGCAACAAGATTGGCCTGCAGAACTTGTCGTAATTGCTGATAAAAATCTGTTAAAGCAACGTGCAAAATTGCTTGGCATTGATATTCAACTAATTGAATATCAGCCAAATAATGCGGCTCAACCGCATAATGCAGGTAACCTAACCGTTAAGCATATTCCCTTAGCAGAAGACGTGATTGCTGGCGAACTCAATGACGCCAACGGACAATACGTACTTGATACGCTGAAATATGCCTCTGATGGCAATATGCAAGGTGAATTTGCTGCTGTGGTCACAGGCCCTGTGCATAAAGGCATTATTAACCAAGCGGGTATTTCATTTAGTGGTCATACTGAGTTTTTTGCTCAGCAATCAAATACGCCTGATGTTGTAATGATGCTCGCTACCGAGGGTTTACGCGTTGCTTTAGTAACAACGCATATTCCTTTAGCGTATGTATCTAAAGCAATCACCGAAGACCGTTTAAGCAAAGTGACGCGTATTTTGCATCATGATTTAACCACTAAATTTGGCATTGAATCAGCAAAAATTTATGTCTGTGGTTTAAACCCGCACGCAGGCGAAAATGGTCACTTAGGCCGAGAAGAAATCGAAGTCATTTCACCAACGCTAGATCAGCTTAGAAATGAAGGCATTAACCTTGTTGGCCCACTGCCAGCGGATACGTTATTTCAAGACAAATACCTAAAAGATGCCGATGCCGTGCTTGCAATGTATCACGATCAGGGATTACCTGTGTTAAAATACAAAGGATTTGGTAATTCAGTTAATATCACCCTAGGTTTACCGTTTATCCGCACATCTGTGGATCATGGTACCGCTCTCGATTTAGCCGCAACTGGCGAGGCCGACGTGGGTAGTTTTGAATTAGCAATTTCTAAAGCAATTGAAATGGCAAGTAAAAGCGCACAATAGATGAATGATAAAGTACACTTAGGGCACCGCGCCCGAAAACGTTTTGGTCAAAACTTTCTACACGATACAAGCATTATCGATAAGATCGTAACTGCAATCGATCCAAAACCTGGCGATAACCTCGTTGAGATTGGTCCAGGCCTTGGCGCAATTACAGAGCCAGTGGCAGAGCTAACAGACCATTTAACGGTAGTTGAGCTCGATAAAGATCTTGCTCATCGCTTGATTCATCACCCATTTCTTGCCGACAAGCTGACTGTGCATCAGGGTGATGCCATGCAGTTTGACTTTGCATCATTAATTAATGATGAGCGCAAACTTAAAGTATTTGGTAATTTACCTTATAACGTTTCAACGCCGCTTCTGTTTCATTTATTTGAGTTTTATCAAAATATTGAGCACATGCACTTTATGCTGCAAAAAGAAGTGGTTAAACGCATGGTTGCGAGCCCTGACAGCAAGGCCTTTGGCCGATTAAGTGTGATGACACAGTATTATTGTCATGCAATGCCTGTTATTGATGTGCCACCAGAGTGCTTTAAACCTGCACCTAAAGTGGATTCAGCAGTTATTCGCCTGATCCCGAAATCGCCAGATCAATTAAAGGCAAAGAGCACTAAAATCCTTAACACGGTGTGCTTAGAAGCGTTTAACCAAAGACGTAAAACAATTCGTAATAGTTTATCGAATTTATTAACGCCTGAAGAAATTGAAAACTTAGGGTTAGATTTAAAGCTGCGCGCCGAAAACCTTTCTCTAGACACTTTTGTAAAGATTGCAAACTGGATTTATGACAACAAGCAGTAATTCTCCAATTAAAGTATCGGTAGAAACGTTTTATGTTGATGGTCAGTCTGAGCCAGAAAAAGATAAATACGTTTTTGCCTATACCGTAACAATCAAAAACCATAGTTTATGTTCATCTAAATTGCTTAGCCGCTACTGGTTGATTACCGATGCTAACGGTAAAGAAACCGAAGTTGAAGGTGAAGGTGTGGTTGGTGAGACACCAACAATTGGACCTGGTGAGAGCTACACCTACACATCAGGTGCAGTATTAGATACACCAATCGGTACAATGCAAGGTTACTACCAAATGCGTAACGAGTTTGGTGCCGAATACCAAGCCCCGATTGAAGTATTTCGCCTAGCTAGTGATGTTGTATTACATTAATTAAGCAAATATGGCTAAATATGTAATTGGTGATCTGCAGGGGTGCTTTAACGAATTTATCTCGTTATTAAAAACGGTAGATTTTAACCCAAGCCGCGATCACCTTTACTTAGTTGGCGATATTGTTGCGCGCGGTCCAGATTCACTGGCGTGTTTAAAGTATCTCTTTGCTCAGCAAGGCAGTGTAACAATAACGTTAGGCAATCATGACTTACATTTACTAGCGACGTACTTCACGCAAAAAACTTCCAACCCAAAAGATAACTTACAAGCCTTATTCAACGCAAAAAAGTTACCTACTTACATTGAGTTTTTAAGACAGCAACCGCTCGCGGTATGGCTTGAAAAGTATAATACCTTTATTTCCCACGCTGGATTAAATCCCCAATTATCATTGCAAAAAGCAATTGAACTTTGTGCTAAAGCACAAAAAAAATACCAAGGTGACAATGCACAATTTTACCTAGCAAATATGTATGGCAACAGCGTTAACTGCATTTCACAAGCTAATGATAAACTATCGCGCTTTACCTACACCGTAAATGCATTTTCGCGTATGCGCTTTGTTAATCAACATGGACAAATGGACTTTGCAAATAAAGGTCCTGCGAGCCAAAATTCACCCGAATTATTTCCATGGTTTGATGTGAATACAAATAATCATTCAGATATTAATATTTGCTTTGGTCATTGGGCTGCATTAAAAGGACAAACACCTTATCCAAATCTATTTGCCCTTGATACCGGTTGTGTTTGGGGCGAGCACATGACTTTACTTGAGCTAAAATCAAAGAAAAAACATTATTGCAATAACTACAAAGAACATAAAAACAGTACTTAAGTTGTATTTTAAATACTACAATTAACTATTCAGCTATAAATACTGAAATAAAGTTACGAGTTTGTTAGATTGAACTAAAGTTGTATCCATGTATGTCGATAAATAACAAAAGCCCTCAGAGGCTTACTCATTTTGCCGGCAATTAGTAAACAGGAATGAATATGAAGTTGACTGTCAGCCAACGTATTTGGGGTGGCTTTATCCTAATCACCCTACTTTTGATCACCATTGGTATCAACTCACTTGTTAGAATCAATAGCATTAGCAATTCCTCTAACCATGTTAATACCCTCTCTATTCCTGCGCTCAGAGCGACAAATGAGCTTCAGGTTTCGTTCAATAAAATGCAGGCACTTGCGCTGCAAGTTTATTACAGCGACAACAGTAAGCAGCTTCAGGGTCTAGTAAACCAATACCGCTCTGCAGCTGAAGATTTTGATAAATCAAATGAACGACTAAAGCAGGTTGTTAGCAGCGATGCACAACTGGCAAATGCCGCCTCAGCTGTTGATAAAACTTACAACAGTTTTGTTGGCCGAGTGCAAAACCTTATCAACAACAAAACTAGTGCTCTGCAAATTGAAAGCAGTTTAACAACACAGTTAGAAACACTGGAAATTGCTGCGGAAGATGCCAGCACTGTCGTATTAGACTTAAGTGATAGTGCAGAGCTTGAAGATAACTCACAACGCCTTTACCAAGCCGTTTCGAATATTGAAAATGCACTTCTTAGCATTGTTAGCAACAGCACAGATCTTAAAAATATTAAAAATGCAGCAACAGTAGAAACCTTATCAAACGAAGTAAACTACAGCCTTGCTGACATTGAGCGCAATATCGAGCTACTTTCAGAAACCTTTAAACAAACAGATGAAGACTTACACCAAGACTTCCAAAGCTATTTTGCGGTTGTGAAAGAAAACGGCCAAGGCAGTAAATCACTCGCTAACGTAAAGCAAAATCATATTAGACAGCTTGAAGAAGCAACTACAAATTTATCGCTTGCAGAGCAAGACACTAATACGGCGAGCTCTCAGCTAGATAAACTAACTTCCCTTTCGGATACACTTGTAGTAGAGCTTAGAAAAGAAGTGGAAAGCAGCGTATCAAAAGCAGAGCTTTGGACATGGTTAGGTATGATCATTGCCACTGTAATTGCGATTGTTATTGCGTTTTTAACAGTTCAACGTATCACGAAGCCGTTATCTGAAATCAACAAAGTGCTTGATAACGTGGCGCAAGGCGATATGACAATGCGCCTTGACGATAGCAATAAAGATGAATTTGGTGAATTAGCGAAAAGCTTAAACCGCGTGACCGACAATTTACGCAACTTAATTCAAGGTATTATTTCACGTTCTACACAGCTTGCAGCGGCTTCTGAGGAAACATCGGCTGTGACGGTTGAATCGAGCCAAGCAATTGAAAGTCAACGAGCACAAGTTGAACAAGCAGCAACAGCAACAACTGAAATGAGCAGCACCTCACAATCAGTGACACAAAGTGCTGAAGACGCGTTACATGAAATTAAACAAGCTGACAACGAAGCTGAGCGCGTTAAAACAATTTCAAGTAATAACAAGCTAACTATTGAACAACTTGCTCGTGAAGTGGCTGGTGCGTCTCAGGTTATTAATAAACTGCATCAAGACAGCGCGTCAATTGGCGGCATTTTAGATGTAATTAGAGGTATTGCAGAACAAACAAACTTACTTGCACTTAACGCTGCTATCGAAGCTGCGCGTGCTGGTGAACAGGGCCGTGGTTTCGCAGTGGTAGCTGACGAAGTACGCTCACTTGCAAGCAAAACCCAAGAATCTACACAAGAAATTCAGGCTATGATTGAATCACTGCAAAGTGGTGCAGAAGAGGCGGTATCTGTAATGGCGAAAGGCCAGCAGCAAGCCGATTCATGTGTTGAACAGTCTGAACAAGCCGCTTCTGCGCTTGAGCAAATTACGCAAGCGGTATCACAAGCGCACGATGCGAGTGAACAAATTGCAACAGCAGCAGGCGAGCAACATCAAGTATCACAAGAGATCAGTGAAAGCTTAGAGTCAATTGTTGCAATAGCCGAACAAACTGCTGAGGGTGCAAACCAGACATCAGCGTCAGCAAGTGAAGTTGCTAAGCTTGCAGAAGAGCTAAGACTCTCTGTAGAAGAGTTTAAAGTGTAACGCTATTAACACACTTTCAAAACAAAAAGGCCCACCAATCAGTGGGCCTTTTTAATATCTAAACAAAACTCGATTTAAAATTAACAAGTAACTTTAACTGAGTAACGGCTGTACAAGATTAAATAAATCGTCAGCCTGATGTGCGAGCTTAGAGTTGCTCTTCAGAGATGCAGCAAAACTTCAATAATAACGAATTAATTGAGTCTGTTATTCAAGATGAAAGGTCAAAATAACTGAGGTTAAAGCGTTTAAAACTCCGCTCTTTTTCTATTCCTTAAAGATTACTTTTAACTACATAGCCAGCACTATAATGACTTTATACTTTAAGAGGATCAAAAAACAAAAAAGCCAGCTTAAAGCTGGCTTTTACAAAGGGAATAAACTAATTAGCGGTGTTCGTTAAATACCTGCACGGTCTTTTAACGCTGCAATTACAGCTGAGCTTGAATGACCATTTGCATCAGCCCAAGCCACATCACCGCCTGCTGCTAAATCGCTTTTTGGTAACTGCTTAACAATATATTCACCCACGCCATCTGCACCACTAACAATTGCATGACGGATAAGGTTATTGCCACCACAGCTAATGCCAGCATAAATATTGCGCAGCTTTACACGTGATTCTTTAAGCTTCTTACGAATACGACTTTTGTCATCAGCCGCAACATAGTCACAAATACTAGCAGCTAATTGCTCATTTGCATTTACCGTGTGAGAGCTTAGTAATGCAGCCGAAGATACAGATAGAGTAAATAATAATGTTGATAATTTCATGGTACAGCAACCCTAGTAGCACTTTATACTTAATTTAATTGCAACAATTCTAACAACAAGTTAAATCATCTTCAAGAAATTAAGCCTAATTTCTTATAAATAACAAATTGGTAATGATATTGATTGGTTTCATCTGGTGCGAAGCTTTGGGTTTCTAGCACCTGCCAATCTGCCACAGCTTCATAATCAGGAAACTGCGTATCCCCATCAACATCCAAATCTATATGCGTTAAGTATAGTCGATCTGCACGGCTTAAAAAGTCTAAGTAAATTTTACCGCCACCAATAATCATAACTTCATCTACGTCACCAGCCAAAGAGAGCGCATGCTCTGGGCTTTCAGCCATTATCGCACCTTCAACAACGTACTCTGGATTACGCGTGATAATAATATTGTCTCGGCCTGGTAATAGACGGCCGATCGACTCATATGTACGGCGTCCCATAATGACAGGTTTGCCCAAGGTGACCGATTTAAAGTGCTTTAAATCAGCAGGAAGGTGCCATGGCATATCGTTATCTTTACCAATAATACGATTATTAGCCATCGCAGCTATCATTGAAATCTTCATAAGAAATTAATACTTTTAACCTAGTTACTTATTATTAGTACTTTTTTATTAAATATAAAAAAAGGTGCGCAAGCACCTTTTATTATCGTTGATAGACGACTTCTACGTCGTAATCATCTTCATCCCAGTCTTCGTCATCATCGTCATCTTCAAAGTCAGATATTGACTCTTCATGGTATGTATCCCACTTAAACTCAACTTCTTGTGGCTCTTCTTCAGCTACAAACTTCTCTTTAGGCATACTTTCTAAAAGCTGCATAATGTCGAAGCATAACTGCTCTGTACCAATTTTGTTAAATGCAGAGATCTTATAGGTTTTTTCAGCTTCAAGCGCATCAGCGATCTCAGCGCACAATTCATCAGCTTCTTCATCTAACAACAAATCAATTTTGTTAAATACTAACCAGCGAGGTTTTGCAGCGAGTGCTGGGCTGTAGCGCTCAAGCTCACCTAAGATTGTGTAAGCATTTTCTACCGGATCAGAACCATCTACAGGCATAATGTCGATTATATGCAGAAGAACACGGCAGCGTTCTAAATGCTTTAAGAAGCGAATGCCTAGGCCTGCACCTTCAGCAGCACCTTCAATTAATCCTGGAATATCAGCGATTACAAACGATTGATTTTGGCTTGGTCTAACCACACCAAGATTTGGCACTAAGGTAGTAAATGGGTAATCAGCAACCTTTGGCTTTGCCGCAGATACACTGCGGATAAAGGTTGATTTACCAGCATTTGGCAAGCCTAATAATCCAACATCAGCAAGTAATAATAACTCTAAACGTAAGTTACGAATTTCACCTGGCGTACCCAGTGTTTTCTTACGAGGAGCTCGGTTAGTACTTGATTTAAAACGAGTATTACCAAGTCCGTGAAAACCACCTTTGGCAACAATAATCTTTTGACCATGTCGCGTTAAATCACCTAGTGCTTCCGCAGTATCAACATCAACGATACGCGTACCTACAGGAACTTTTAAGGTAAGATCTTCACCTTTTTTACCAGTCATATTTCGGCCAGCACCATTAGTGCCACGCTCTGCTTTATGAAAGCGCTCAAACTGATAATCAATAAGTGTATTTAGGTTTTCATCGGCTTCAATAAAGACACTGCCGCCATCACCACCGTCACCACCATCAGGACCGCCGTCTGGTACAAACTTTTCTCGGCGAAATGAAACTACACCGCTGCCACCGTCACCAGCTTCAGCGCGAATTTCAACTTCATCTACAAATTTCATATATTTAGCCTTACACAGCCTAGAATGTACTTATTATACCAAGACAAACGGGTTGTGCGTAATCAAGAAACAAAAAAAGCCCCGCAGTTGCGGGGCTTTTTAAAACTTTTAGGGCTTACTCAGCGATGATGCTTACGTATTTGCGACCTAAAGGACCTTTTTGCTCAAACTGAACTTTACCGTTTGATGTTGCAAATAAAGTGTGGTCTTTACCCATACCTACGTTTGTACCTGCGTGGAACTTAGTACCACGTTGACGAACGATGATGTTACCCGCTAAAACTGATTCACCACCGTAACGCTTAACACCTAGGCGTTTACTTTCTGAATCACGACCGTTACGAGTACTACCAGCTGCTTTCTTATGTGCCATCTTTCTGTACCTCTAAATTAAGCGTTAATGCCAGTGATTTTAACTTCAGTGAACCACTGACGGTGACCCATTTGCTTGCGAGAATGCTTACGACGTCTAAACTTAACGATCTTAACTTTCTCACCACGACCATGAGATACAACTTCAGCTGTAACCTTACCGCCATTAACGAAAGGTGCACCAATTTCGATTTTCTCACCGTTTGCAACAAGTAATACTTTGTCAAATTCTACTGCTGCACCAGTTTCAGCCTCTAATTTCTCAAGGCGAATCGTTTGACCTTCAGTCACACGGTGCTGTTTACCACCACTTTGGAAAACCGCGTACATAATTAACTCCGTTCTGCGCCCTCAAATCGACGCAACTTAATAATCTTCGATAGGGCGCGAAGTCTACGCGAAATCAGAGCGTAGCGCAAGCCTATTTTCATAAAAAAGACTAAATATGTTGCGTGTTGTAAGACACACTAAAAAATTTAATATTAATGGCGACAATTCTACCTAATTAAAGCGCTGTAGAAAACTATTATTTTACATAAAATATTGATTCTACTCAGTGCCAAAAATAGTGTACAATCCCCGCAAATCAGCGGATCTTACCTCTTTACTTGTTGGAGACCCATGGATATAAAAGCGATCCAAGCCTTAACAGAACAAGATATGTTGGCGGTTAATCAACTAATCGAACAACAACTGCAGTCGAACGTTGCGCTTGTCAATCAATTGGGGCTTTATATTGTCAATAGCGGTGGCAAACGCATTCGCCCAATACTTTCAATCCTCGCTGCAAAAGCGTTAGGACACACAGGTAATGAGCATATTCGTCTAGCAACCATCGTAGAATTTATCCATACCGCTACACTATTACACGACGACGTTGTTGACGAATCACTTCTACGTCGTGGAAACCCAACAGCTAATGCTGAATTTGGTAATGCAGCCAGCGTGCTTGTTGGTGATTTTATCTACACTCGTGCTTTCCAGCTGATGGTTGGTTTCAATAAGATGCAAGTAATGGATATTTTTGCTCATGCAACGAACGTTATTGCTGAAGGTGAAGTGCTACAATTAATGAATTGCAACGACCCTAATACTAGCGAAGAAAGCTATATGCAGGTCATTTACAGTAAAACAGCAAAATTATTTGAAGCTGCAACTGAACTAGCTGCCATTATTACAGAACAAGATGAAGACGTAATAAACGGATTAAAGTTTTATGGCATGCATCTTGGTACCGCCTTCCAACTAGTCGATGATGTGCTCGATTACAGCGCAAACCAAGCTGAACTAGGTAAATCAATCGGTGACGATCTGGCAGAAGGTAAGCCAACATTACCTTTGATCTATGCAATGCAAAATGGATCACAAGCGCAAGCTGAATTGATCCGAGGGGCAATTGAAAAAGCTGATGGCAAAGATTACCTAGACAAAGTTCTCGCTATTCTTGAAGAAACCAATGCGTTAGCACTCACAATGCAAAAAGCACAAGAAGAAGCCGAAAAAGCAATTAACTACCTTTCTGTACTGCCAAATTCAGAGTATAAAGATGCATTAATTGCACTTGCTAAATTATCAGTCGATAGAAAATACTAATCAAACTGAGTTTTGCTTTAAATAACTACTAAAGTATTTAAATAAAAAACCGCTGATAATAAGCGGTTTTTTATTTTTAACTGGTTGTTATACCAATTCACTTAAGTAGCTGGTCATCCTAGCGGACTAAATATCATGCTAACTGCGTTAGAGTTTATCAATATAGAGCAACTACATCAGAAAAATTCTGACTTGTTACCATTTCATTTATCCAGCGTTATCCCTGATCACATACTTAACAGAATTGGTATTATTTATTAAGCTCTAAATAGCGATTCAATATTTAATCCTTGGTGTGTTAACACCTCTTTTAATCGACGCAACGCTTCAACCTGAATTTGTCTTACGCGTTCGCGTGTTAATCCAATTTCTTTACCTACATCTTCAAGCGTTGAAGGTTCATAGCCAAGCAATCCAAAGCGTCGTGCTAACACTTCACGCTGTTTCGCGTTAAGTTCTTCAAGCCAATGCACAATATTATTGTGAATGTCTTGGTCTTGAATTTCACCTTCAGGACCACGTCCCTTTTCATCTGCAATGATATCTAATAACGCTTTGTCTGAATCACCGCCGATTGGTGTATCAACAGAGCTGATCTTTTCGTTAAGACGCAGCATTTTACTCACATCTTCAACAGGGCGATCAAGCTTCTCTGCTATTTCTTCTGCGGTTGGTTCATGGTCAAGCTTTTGTGTTAATTCTCGTGCTGTACGTAAATAAACATTAAGCTCTTTAACAACATGGATCGGTAAGCGAATCGTGCGTGTTTGGTTCATAATCGCACGTTCAATGGTTTGACGGATCCACCAAGTTGCGTATGTAGAAAATCTAAATCCACGTTCAGGATCAAATTTTTCTACCGCTCTGATCAGGCCTAAATTACCTTCTTCGATGAGATCTAATAGTGCCAGCCCACGATTGTTATAACGACGCGCTATTTTGACCACTAAACGTAGATTACTTTCAATCATGCGTTTTCGTGATGCTTCACATCCTCGTAAGGCCTTGCGTGCAAAGAATACTTCTTCTTCTGCACTAAGTAGTGGTGAAAAGCCGATTTCGCCAAGATAAAGTTGTGTAGCATCTAAATTTTTAACAACTTCTTCTTTTGCGAAGATTTCGTCTTCTGTATCTTCAATTTCTTCCAAAACCTCGTCTTTAACATCCATATCAACGTTTAGTTCTGTACTATTTTCTTTCTTTGTGCGTCCCATAAGCATCCTCCCGAGTCATTCAGTGACCTTTAAACACTAAAACACGTTCGCGCCCCAACTAACTTAGCGTGGCAAATACCTTAATGGGTTAACCGATTTACCTCGGTATCTTACTTCAAACCTCAGTCCAACCGACTTAGCTTCAGAGTTACCCATAGTGGCTATTTTTTGCCTAGCTGTAACTTTTTGCTTTTCTTTTACCAAAATTTTTTGGTTGTGAGCGTATGCCGTTAGATAATCATCATTATGTTTCACTATGATTAAATTGCCATACCCTCTTAACGCACTTCCCGCATAAACAACAATACCGTCTGCTGCTGCAAGAATGTCAGTCCCTAACTTATTTTTTATTAGAATTCCTTTATAGCCGTTTTCTTTTCCTGAAAACTTGCGGGCTATACGACCTTTAGCAGGCCAATACCAGCGCAACTTACCAGATGTTTTCGCTATCTTTTGTTGCTTTTTTAAACTGGCTTGATTTTCAACATACTCTTGTTGTTTTTTCTGATCAAGTGGTTTTTTTAATAAATTGTTATTTTTTTGTTTATTTTTGGTGGACTTGCTACTAGTGACCGTGTATTTTTTAGCCTTTTTTGCACGTTTGGGTGGTGATACTAAGTGTATTATTTGACCTGGAAATATGGTGTAAGGTGCTTTAATGCCATTGATCTTAGCGAGATCACGGAAGTCTTTGTTTGATCTAAAGGCGATCGAGTAAAGGGTTTCACCTTTCTTAACTTTATAGTTACTTCCATTAATTTTAATTTTTTGTTGCGAACTACTCTTACCAGATGAAAGGTTCGCGACCGGCGCCGGCGTTGTTCTGCTACTGCACGCTATTAACTGAAGACAGATTAAGCAAATAAGTAGTTGAGTTAACAGACGCATTAATATCACCTAATTAATTGCGCCAGCAACCAGCGGTACAAATCTTACAGGTTCTAATGTTTGCGTAATAAACTCATGACCTTGACGCTTCACTGCAACTAAGTTCTGTTGCTCATTACCGCCTACTGGAGAAATAAGCACTCCGCCTTCATTAAGCTGTTCCAGTAATGCTTGCGGCAACTCACTCGCTGCGGCTGTAACAATAATTCCGTCATAAGGCGCGTTAGATTGCCAGCCTTGCCAACCATCAGCGTGTTTCATAGTGACATTGAATAAATCAAGCTGGTGTAAACGTCTTTTGGCTTGCCATTGCAATGCTTTAATTCGTTCAACTGAATATACCGAACGAAAACACTGAGCGAGAATTGCGGATTGATAACCTGAGCCAGTGCCAATTTCTAATACCTTGGCATTTGGACCTGTAAGCTGCAACAAAAGCTCGGTCATACGCGCAACAATAAAAGGCTGAGAAATTGTTTGTCCCAAACCAATAGGTAACGCGGTGTTTTGATACGATTTGTGTTTTAACACGTCATCTACAAACAAATGGCGGGGTGTAGCAGCAATCGCATCCAATACTTGCTGAGATCGAATGCCTTGCTCATAAACTAATTGCGCGAGTTGATGCGCACTACGACGATAATTATTCAACACCTGAAATATTCAATCCTTCAACCCAAGATTCCATTTTGGCAAGGCTCGATTTTGCCGTCATATCAACTGTCAACGGGGTCACTGATGCATAATGATTAGCTACCGCAAAAAAATCAGTGCCATCGCCAGCATCTTGCGCTTCACCTAAATGACCATACCAATATATTTTTCGTCCCCACGGGTCTATTTGTTCTTGCATGGTTTCGGCTTTGTGACGTGAGCCTAAGCGCGTAACCTTAATGCCTTTTAAATCAGCAAGCGGAATATCAGGTACATTCAAATTAATAATTTGGTCCGGACCAAGCGGGTGCGCTTTTATTTCTTTGATAATGGAAACTGCAACGGCAGCTGCGGTATCGTAATGCGCTTCCTGTTTTGAGCACAAAGATACAGCAATCGCTGGCAATCCTAAAAAGCGCCCTTCACTGGCGGCTGCCACCGTGCCTGAATACAAGGTATCGTCACCTAAATTAGCGCCATTATTTATGCCCGCCACAACTAAATCTGGCGTAAAGTCGAGCAATTTATTAATTGCCAATTGCACACAGTCACTCGGCGTGCCGTTAACCGATATAAAACCATTATCATATTGATGTGTTCTTAACGGGTTTAATAAAGTAAGTGAGTTACTTGCACCACTACAGTTTCTATCAGGTGCAACAACCACTACTTCTGCTATCTGCGATAGGGCGTGATAGAGTACTTCAATCCCTTTTGCATTTACGCCATCATCATTGCTCAGCAAGATTTTCATTATTATCCTTATTCTTTAAAGAAACATCTTGGCACTCTGCAAGCTCACGCAGTACGGCCGTTGCAAAACACCCTTTCGGCAAACTAAAACTAAACTCTATCATATCTTGCGTGACTTCGAGCACTTCAAATTTTTCAGGGTAAAGTCGCATATTTCTGCGTTCAGCTTTAAGGCCAAGTTGTGAAAGGTTTTCATGCCAGCTGGCGAATGGTGCTAACCACTTTTTTTCAAGCTCTGTAACGCCCTGCTCGCCTTTACCAACCAAAGGTGCCGATAAGTGAATATCTCCACAAGCCAAACGATTGACTGTTTCAAGGCTAATACGCTCTTTAAAAAATGCATTACTACCATCTAGTAGGAACACTTCTTCTACCATGGTTTTTGCAATACCATATTGCGCAATACGTTGGCTTACAATTTGATTAAAGATATGAGAGCGTGCAGCTGAAATAACAATGCCACGCAGCTTACGATCGTGGATTTCTTTACCTGAGAACAACTGCTCTGCCAGCGTTAAGTTGTGTCCATCATGACCAAAACGCTGTGCACCAAAATAATTAGGCACACCCTGGCGAACCGCATTAATGCGTGTCAAAATGTCCTCAACCATACTGCAGCGTCTAAGCGTAATCGTAAAACGGTTCGCTTTATGGCAACCTGTTTTTAACTTTCGATTATGCCTAACTTGCTGAAGTACTCTCACACTGTCGCTATTCAGCGCTGAAAAGTCGATGTGCTTTTTAATCGGCACCGGTACACTAAACCATTGCGATGTCACTGCATTTCGGTCTTTTAAACCAGGGTAACTTACATTGCGAGCTTGCGTACCCGCTATTTTAGCGATTTGCTTGGCAATATATTGGGTATTTTCTCCCTTCTTTATTACCTGTAAACATACATGCTCGCCACTTCCGCTAAGCTCAAAACCGAGTTCTTCATCTACTCGGAAATCTTCAGCACTGGTTTTAAATTCGGCGGTTGAATTAGGTTTGCCGTATAAATAACTTAAGTTATCCATTTACGAGTAACACCACAGCATGGCTTTCAATGCCTTCTTTACGACCAGCAAAGCCTAGTTTTTCAGTGGTTGTCGCTTTCACATTCACTTGGTCGATTTGAATATTTAAATCTTCTGCAATCACTTCACGCATTGCATTTATGTGTGGCGCCATTTTTGGTGCTTGAGCTACAATCGTGATATCAGTATTGCCAACTTGGTAACCGCGCTCAGTCATTAGCGATACCACATGACGCAATAAAATTCGGCTATCGATGTTTTCAAATTCTGCTGCGGTATCTGGAAAATGTTTGCCGATATCACCAAGCGCTAGTGCCCCTAGAATTGCATCACACAATGCATGAATCGCCACATCACCATCAGAATGCGCTAAAAAACCAAATTCATAATCAATTTTTACGCCTGCAATTGTTAGCGGTCCTTCACCGCCAAACTTATGCACATCATAACCATGGCCTATTCGCATGTGTTGTTCTCCAAAATTTGCTTCGCAATCAAAAACTCTGCGATTGCAATATCATCAGGGGTAGTCAATTTAATATTATCTGCACGGCTCGATACTAATTGTACTTTTCCACCAGCCCATTCAATAGCTGAGGCTTCATCAGTAATTGCAACGTTTTCGTTTAAAGCATTAGTCAGTGCCGCGGTTAAATCGTTCAGTAAAAACATTTGCGGTGTTTGCGCCTGCCAAAGAGCTTCTCTTGGTACTGTCGCTTCAACAAACTCACTACCCTGCTTTATAGTATCTCGCACCTTACTTGCTAAAATGCCACCACAGTGACGCGATTGACAATGTGAAATGAGTGTACGTATATCGCTCGGTAAAACCAGCGGCCGCGCGGCATCATGTACCAACACCCAGTCAACTGGATGATTAGCTGTCAGGTAATTCAATGCATTTAATACTGAATCTGCACGTTCTTTACCCCCCAATACAGTTATAACGTTATCGGGTACGGTTAAATCTGGAAAGTAAGCGTCATTTTCACTGATAGCAACTATAATCAATGCATTGGGTATTGTTGCTTTTAGCTTATTAATGGTGTGTTCTAATACCGTTTTGTCGCCAAGTTGAATGTATTGCTTTGGCTTATCGGACTGCATTCTTGCCCCAACGCCTGCAGCAGGGACTACAAATGCAAAAGATGGATTAATATCTCTCATTTTTATGTGTTACGCGAAAAAAAGTTTCGCCTTGCTTTATCATGCCCAACTCATTGCGTGCTCGCTCCTCAATGCCCTCAAGGCCAAGTTTGAGGTCTTCCACATCTGCTTTCAGTAATTTGTTTCGTTTTTCTAATCTAGCGTTTACTTTAGTGTGTTGAATAACGGCAGACTGCAGTTTTTTATAGTCTTTTACGCCGTGATGACCAAACCAAAGTTGGTATTGCAAACTTGCAAATAAACACAAAAGCGCTAACTGAAATAATCGCATAGTGAATTTCTATTTTTGAGTTATAAATGGGTGTTTAAAATCTTGCCAATTAATTCGTGCTGCAAGTAACATTTCGCGTAACGTTAATACTCTGGGTGTTGTTGCCCGGCCGAGCAACCACACATGGCCACAACACGCCGCAGAAAACGCTGTTTTGCTTGGTTTTAATACCTGAATACCAACACCTTCTTGTGATTTTCCTGCCTTATCAACCCAACCAAATTGATTGCAGTGAAAACCCGACGCGGTTACTTCATCAACGCTATCGATTCTAACAGTTGAATACTCAGCGTCATATACTAAAACCGGAATAATTAAACCAACAAAGGCGTTTTTACCAAAAAATTGTGTATTTTTCTCTAAATCGTACTTAGGTAGGTTACGCGACTGCTTTGCAATCCAACTGCCATTTTGAGTATCCAAAGTTAACGGACTATTGCCGTCTAAAATATGACTGGCGGCTTTTTCAATATAATATGGAAGGCTTGCAAAACGACGTTGCAGTCGCTCTACATTATTAAATGACTCTTTACTCAAACGATGGATTTCACGAACATAAAACGTATTACACAACGCATTATATGCATTGCTTTTTGACGAGCTGCGCCAAAGTTCTGTTTGTTCTTTACACCCTGTTTGCACTTATAAAAAACCCACCAAATACACTTAAGTAACCATAGTACATGATTCTATATTTGGATGTAATATAAGCAGTTGCTTAAATATTAGGTTTGTTTTACATCATGATGAATTCGCGAAGCTGGTGTTCTATAGACCCATTGTGTGGCGAGCATAAAGTTAACAAGAGTAGTGCATAATATAGCGATAAAAAATGCAAAGATTTGATTGTGTGAAAAATAAAACAATGCGCTAAATAGGCAGTAATTGATAATTGCACCAACCCCGCATGCTACTTGATGTCTTAACCAAGCACTACACCAACCTAACTTACTGGTAACATTTAATGCAAACACTCTATGTCCAACAAAAGTAAGTTGTACTGCAATAGTCAAAGCAACCGCACGAGCAAGTTCAACTTTCAAGCCTAACAATCCCAAACAGTAAAAGACTGCGCAATCACAAACAAAAACAAGTGCACCCACTAATAAAAACCGGACTTTATTCACAATACCTACCCCCAACTTAAATATTAGGGACGGTCACGTCTAAAAAATGTCATTTCAAAAAAGACATTTATTAGACATTGCAGCCAATACACTCTCTTATGTTTCAACTTGAGAGCTTTACTATGCGAATTATTTCCGACAATTATGACACACCAGCAACAATACAAACTTCGCTTAGTATCGTTGTAGCGGTTTACAACGAGCAAGAGGTACTAGCAAAGTTTCACTACCAATTAGCCAATGTTTTAACCTCATTGACTCATATTCAAAGTGAAATTATTTACATTAATGATGGTAGCTCTGATAGTACTTGGGATATTTTAAAGTCACTGCCTTCTAACGGGCACACAATAAAGTTATTTAGCTTAAGTCGAAATTTTGGCAAAGAAGCGGCAATGACCGCTGGGCTTGATCATGCAAAAAGTGACGCCGTTATATTGCTTGACGCAGATCTTCAAGATCCACCTGAACTCATTCCAAAAATGATCGCATCATGGCAACAAGGTTTTGACGTGGTAAATATGCGGCGAAGCCAACGTCATGGTGAATCCAAATTAAAAAAATGGACCGCGCACGCATTTTATCGCTTGCTCGCTTTGATGTCTGACGAAGTGGTGATTAAAAAAGATGTAGGTGATTTTCGCCTTTTATCACAGAGAGTTGTTCAACAAATCAACAAACTACCAGAGCGTAATCGATATATGAAAGGGTTAATGGCATGGCCTGGATTCAAACAGGTTACTTTGGAGTTTGAACGACCGCAACGAGCAGCCGGCAAGACTAAGTGGAACTTTATTGAATTAGTCGCGTTAGGATTATCAGGCATTACATCATTTAGCATAAAGCCTCTGAAAATTGCCACATGGCTTGGTGTATCAATTTCACTTGCGGCGTTTTTTTATAGTGCATTTTTATTTCTTGAAACACTCATTTTTGGCAACCAAGTACAAGGTTACCCATCTCTGATGCTCGCACAGTTATGGCTTGGTGGCGTACAGTTATTAGCAATAGGTGTACTCGGTGAGTATATAGGGCGAATTTACAAAGAAAGCAAAGGCCGTCCAATTTACATTGTCGAAGAGTCACTACAACTCACACAAAACAAAGCAGATGAAAAACAAGCTGAGCAGGTGACATATGCAAGTAAGTAGTCGCTTAATTCAGCTATCGCTTGCGCTTATTTCAATACTTATCAGTGTAAGGTTAATAAGTTTAGCAATGTATCCGCTTTTCGACACGACGGAAGCGCGCTATGCCGAAATCGCTCGCATAATGTTTGAAACTCGTGACTGGATTACTCCGCAATTTGATTACAACATTCCTTTTTGGGGCAAACCACCGCTTCATACATGGTTTTCAGCTATTAGCTTCACTTTATTTGGTGTCAATGAGTTCAGTGCGCGCATTCCACACTTTTTAACCGGAATACTCTCTTTGCTGACCATCTATTATTTCGCGAAAACGCATTTTTCAAAATTAATAGCTATCAAAAGCATACTTATCCTAACGACATCACTTGGATTTTTAGTAGCTATCGGTATGGTAATGACAGATAGCCTTCTTTTATTTTCAATTACACTCGCAATGGTCTGTTTTTATCATTGCTACTTTAGTGGCAGTAAGTTTGCAGGTCTCTGTTTTTTTGTCGCTCTCGCCATCGGTTTACTCGCGAAAGGGCCTGTAGCAATTATATTAATTGGTATTCCGCTTACCTTATGGAGTCTCCATCATAAAAGGCTGTGGCACGCACTTAATTCATTGCCTTGGCTCGCTGGTTGTACACTAATGCTTGCTTTAACCTTGCCTTGGTACCTAATGGCAGAACTAAAAACCCCTGGTTTCTTAAACTACTTTTTATGGGGTGAACACGTTCAGCGATTTTTAGTTTCTGGATGGCAAGGCGATCTTTATGGTAGCGCCCATAAAGAAGTAAAAGGCACAATTTGGCTATTTTGGTTAGCAGTTGCATTTCCATGGTCATTTATCGCGGCTTGGCAATTCATACACTCAATTAACCCGCAACAAAGCGAAAAATCAAATAGCGAAAAAAATGCGATTACTAAAAGGCACTATTTTCTTTATTGGACACTCTCACCGATGTTGTTATTTACGTTTGCAGGCAATATTTTACCTGCATATGTATTGCCTAGTTTACCCGCGATGGCTATGTTGTTAGCACGATCAAAAATGACGTTAAGAAAACTGATACTGCTTGCTCTATTATCAGCCATGCTAATTCTTGCTGCATTGGGTTACTTTATTGCTGGCTACTCGTCGAAAGTGTCTCACCGAGATGTGTTGCAGAACTTAAGCCAAAATCAACTGTCTCAGCCTATATATTATTGGTACAAACGCCCTTTTTCGGCACAGTTTTATTCTAACGGTGCAGCTCAAAGAATTACGACGGTAGAAGAGCTTCTCATACTAGATGATAGTGCATTGCCTTTTATACTGGTAGCAAGTGAAAAGCATCTCTTTGAGATAAATGTCTACACACAGAGCCAATGTGCACAAATAAGCAAAGCCAAAGGTTTTGTTCTTTTTCAATGTGGAAACTAAATGCTTAAAATTCTATTAGTCGAAGACAATAAGCAAGTTGCCGATATCATTTTCGAGTATTTTGAAGCACTTGATTATGAATTGGATTACGCTGCAACTGGCACACTTGGCTTAAAGTTGGCCGAGCAACATACATTTGATGTAATTATTTTAGATGTAATGCTACCTGGGATAGATGGTATCGGTGTTTGCCAAGCTCTGCGCGCTAACGGTAACGACACTCCAATCATTATGCTTACCGCCCGCGATACCCAACAAGATGAACTACTCGGGCTCTCAACAGGTGCTGATGACTACATTGTAAAACCTTTTGATCTTACGTTACTTGATGCAAGAGTTAATGCACTACACAGAAGAGCTCAGCAACGGTTATTTTCCAGCAATGAACTTGTGATAGGCCCTTTGAAACTTAAACGCGACGAACATCTTGTTTACAGAGAAGAGCAACTAATCAAGCTCAATCCAAGCTGTTATAAAATTCTATTGTGCTTAATGAACAACTATCCCAATGTAGTAAGCAAATCGACAATTGAAGACGTGCTATGGCCTGATGACTTACCTGATCAAGACATTTTACGAAAACATATTTACTTATTGCGCAGTAACCTTAATCAACATTTTGAAAGTGAAATGATTATCACAATTCCTAAAGTCGGATATAAACTAAATGTCGAATAACCCACTGCCCATTGCCAAAAAAATTAGCCGCATTTATCAGATTGTCGCGTTGATAATATTATTGCTCTACGGCTTTATTTTTAAGTTGACGATTCTCGCAACCGAAAACCAAAACAGTATGCATTTACTGAGCATTACTGCTCCTTATCATTTCCAACGGTTTGAAAAAGGCGAGCAAGGTACTCTCAAAATTGATCCGTTATTAACGTTATACGATGAATACACTAATTTACCCCATGAAGTAAAACGTCGTTTAGCGCCAAATAGTGAGGGGCTCGAATCCTTTCACTTTGAAGATGACTCAGAACTCGCGGTACTCTCACAAACGATTTCCTCACCACAAGGTGAGAAGCTAGTGTGGGCAGTACTCAATATTGACGCAACTGAGTGGAGTGACGCGTCTTTTGCACTCATTGAAATCGGTTTGTTATTAATTGGTGTAATCGTTTTTTTACTAGCAGGTATTGCCATTCAAAAAATCGCAAACCGCTTGGCACAGCCATTTTCGGATTGCGCTAGGCTACTAAACCAATCCACAAACCATGACTTTTCGTCAATCTCAATTGATGGCGAAGTATCATATGAGCTCGCAAATATGATTACCGCAATAAACACGTATCGCAGCCGAATAAATAACGCTCTTACACGTGAAAAAAATTTTACGCGCTACATCAGCCACGAAATTCGAACTCCCATGACAGTTATTAAAGGAAGCGTTAGCTTATTACACCGTTCAGAGTACGCAAGCAAAAAACAACTCTCACGTATATCAAGTGCAGTTAACGAAATGGAGCAGCTAACCAATGTATTGCTATTGCTAGCAAGACAACAAGATATTATTGAAAAGCCAGTTCAAATAACACAATCACTAATAGAAAAAATAACTAATCAACACAGTCACCTTTTACACGCCAATAATTGTAGTGTGACAACTTACCTTTCAGATACTGTAAATCTTTTTGTAGAACCTCTACTACTAGAGTCATTAATCAACAACCTACTTATTAACGCGATAAACTGCTCTGAAAATAGCGACATAATTATTAAGCTAACAAAAAGTAGTTTAAGTGTTATTGATGCAGGTGTTGGCCTTAATGAAAAACCAAGGGGGTATGAAGGATTCGGTGTTGGATTAACACTAGTACAAGATATTTGTCAGCGCTATAGCTGGCGGTTTAACTTAATTGAGAATACAAATACCGCAGGATGCACTGCAACGGTGAAATTTAGTTGAAAATACAATTAACGTAATAAGCAAGACACGTTATCAAATTCACAAGCGCATCAATCGACGCGCTTGCCTAATTTGGCATAACCAGTTTCTAAAAACTGCACAACTTGATGGCGTTTTTTACCAATCAGTAAACAGCCATCGCTCATAAATAGAAAATTTAACCACGTCGCTTTAAATGTACGCCAATCAGTTTCAATAACATGCTTTCGCGATAAACAGTAATAAACGGTTGTGTTCTCGTCCCAATCAAGATGATTAATAATTTCTTCAGGAAGCGCTTCATCATTATCCCACGCAGATTCCCACTTTACTGAGTTACCCCATGTTTTACCATTACCCGGCCAATCTTTAGTGTCGAAAAAATCAGGGTGATCTTTTTCACGGCTGACAAATGTGCACCATAAATTCGTTGCACGGCTATCTGACATTGGCTTTATTTTAGAAAGTAAATTTTCTTCGATAGGCAGTTGTTGATGACGAAATGCCCACGCATATTTAAAGTCATCAAGGGATATGTAATTCATACTCGGTCAAATCAGTAAAAAGTCGTGAAACTATACCACAATTAATGTTTAAGCTAAATCACAGTAATGCGCAGAGCATAAGGTTGATAGAAAAGTAAAACGCAAAAAATCAGACTAGTTAAAGTTGGCTTGGTAACGTTTGCTGGTACTTATTGTAAATTTCAGCCAGTTTTCCTGACTTTTTTAATTCAGCAAAACGACCATCAAACAGTTGCGCTATTTGTTTACCGCGTTCAGATTTCGAAAACGCCATATACAAATTCAAAGAGCCAATATCTACTAATTCAAATTCCAATTTATCAGGCTGCTTAGACAAATACGTCGCTAAAATTGTGCGAACATCAATAAAGTAATCGACTCGATTATGGCGCACTAAGTTAAACCCACTGTCCGTGCTTTCGGTCGGTACGCCTTTTATTTGGGATTTTAACTCACCACTGAGTAATTCATTCCGATACCCTGAACGCCAAACCCCGACTAATTCAGGTAGCTGTGTCAATTTCACAGCATTCAAATGGGTCTTTTTAATTAACACAGAAATTGGTTGGCTTAAAACAATATGCTGCGACATAACATAATTGCTATTTAACGGCATTGCGCCGGTAAAATCAGCATTGCCAGACTTTACTAATTCAAGCGCTCTCAGCCAAGGCGTATACTGCACATCAAACTCTTGTACATTATGAAAAACACTGCGCATTAACTCATGATATAAACCGGAACCGTCTTTATCAGTATAATTTGGCCAAGAGTCAGTAACCCAACGAATTGGGGGGTTAATCTCTTTTTGTTGTGACACACAGCAGGTTGAAAACAACAACAAGCTTAAAAAGCAATAAAATCTAATTTTCACAACGCTTGCTCCAGGATGAATACTACAAAACTAAACTAATTTGCTCTGGTTTACTACTTTTAGCTGCAAGTTTGACCTTTACTTAATTACTTATTATGACAAACTTACAGATCTTACCAGTTCAATTTTCAAAAGGTGCCCCGTGCAATTTAATGGTACACAAGATTACATCGCGTCAGATTCACTTAAGCTGGCAGTAAACGCTGCAATTACGTTAGAAAAGCCACTCTTAATCAAAGGTGAACCGGGTACAGGTAAAACCATGTTGGCCGAAGAATTGGCAAAAGCACTCGATACTGAGTTAATTCAGTGGCATATAAAGTCAACAACTAAAGCACAACAAGGCTTATATGAATATGACGCAGTATCACGCTTGCGAGATAGCCAGCTCGGCGATGAAAAAGTACACGACATTAGCAATTACATTGTTAAAGGTAAGCTTTGGCAAGCCTTTGAAGCAAACAAACGCCCTATTCTATTAATTGATGAAATAGACAAAGCTGATATCGAGTTTCCAAATGACTTGTTGCTAGAACTCGATAAAATGGAGTTCTATGTGTATGAAACACAACAACGCGTAAAAGCAATCGACCGCCCAATAGTTATTATTACCTCTAACAATGAAAAAGAACTACCCGATGCCTTTTTACGCCGCTGTTTTTTCCATTACATAAACTTTCCAACAGCAGAGGAAATGGCACAGATCATTGAAGTTCACCACCCTAACGTGAAACAGGATTTACTTGCACAAGCACTGCAAGTTTTCTTTGGTTTACGTGATGTAAATGGCCTTAAAAAGAAACCATCCACCAGCGAATTAATCGACTGGCTTAAATTGTTACTTGCCGAAGATATAGACGCACAAACCTTGCATGATAAAACTCAAAAAGGCGGACTTATGCCACTTTTTGGCGCACTGCTTAAAAATGAGCAAGATGTAAGCCTTATCGAAAAACTCGCATTTCTCGCTAAGCGTTAACACTTATGCTGATTGCGTTTTTTTCCACATTAAAAAAACACCGCGTAAATGTGAGCGTGCGTGAACTGTTGGATTTAATCAATGCATTAAAAAAACAGGTCATATTTGCCAATATCGACGATTTTTATCACTTGGCAAAACTGTGTCTAGTCAAAGACGAAACGCAGTTTGATAAATTTGATCGCGCTTTTGCTGAATATTTTGAAGGGGTTGAGGCTGTTGATATTTTCTCTAAGCTGCAAACCCAACATCAACTTCCCGAAGCGTGGTTAAAAAAGGAATTTGAAAAGCACCTTAGCCAAGAAGAAAAAGACAAAATTGAGGCCCTAGGTGGCCTTGATAAACTTATGAAAACCTTGGCAGAGCGCCTAAAAGAGCAGCAAAAAAGGCATGCCGGTGGTAATAAGTGGGTTGGCACTGGCGGCACCTCCCCGTTTGGTGCCTATGGTTATAATCCTGAAGGCATACGTATTGGGCAAGATGGCAACAATCATCGCCGCGCTGTAAAAGTGTGGGATAAACGCCAGTTCAAAAACCTTGATCAAGACGCCGATATTAGCTCGCGTACCATGAAGCTCGCGCTAAAAAAGCTCAGAAAGTTTGCCCGTAGCGGTGAAAGTGACGAACTTGATTTGAATAACACGATTAGCGCAACTGCAAAACAAGGCGGTATGCTCGATGTAAAAATGAAACCTGAGCGCCACAATGCCGTAAAAGTACTTATGTTCTTTGATATTGGTGGCTCGATGGATGACTATATTCACACCTGTGAGCAACTGTTTAGCGCTGCACACTCTGAATTTAAACACCTAGAGTTTTTCTATTTTCATAACTGCTTATATGAAAACGTATGGCAAGATAACAAGCGCCGTTACAGTGACGTATTGGATACCTTAACAATCATCAACCGCTTTGCGAGCGACTATAAAGTGATTTTTGTTGGTGATGCAACAATGGGGCCTTACGAGATTGATTACTCCGGTGGCAGTGTTGAACATTGGAATGAGGAGCCAGGCAGAGTATGGCTTGAAAGAATAACGCAACACTTTAGTAATGTAGTTTGGCTTAATCCACAACCGAAACAATATTGGCACTACTACCCTTCAATTGGCATTATTGAGCACTTAATGGAAAAGCGCATGTTTCCCCTTACGCTAGATGGGATCGGGCAAGCAATTAAAAGTTTAAATTAGCGCTTACTGCGACTTTACTTTATCTAAATTTGATTAGTAGGATAAAACCCTAATTATAAAATAAAGCATATAAAATGGATAAGCACACGGTTACAGAGTACTTTATGAGTAAGCCTTTCACGAGCGTAAGCCAACCGTTTGGAGAAGGCGTAGACGTTTTTAAAGTCAAAGATAAAATGTTTGCGACCCTATCGCTTGGTAACGGTAATGAGAAAGATACAAATGGTAAAATGGCGGGTCACTATTGCATTAATTTAAAATGTGACCCTGATGAAGCACTTGCGCTACGCGATATTTTTGACGCTGTTATTCCAGGTTATCATATGAATAAAAAGCTTTGGAATACCGTGATTCTTGATGGTTCAATGCCAAAAGGTGAAATTGAGCGCCTTATAGATAATTCGTTTTTATTGGTTGTTAGTAAAATGACCAAAGCAGATAGAGAAATGATATCACTTCACCTGTAACTCTAAGTATTTGCTTAAAAATAAAAAGGGAGTTAAATAATTAAAACTCCCCACTTATTTTTTATTTAAGCAAGCGGTCAGTAGTTTGCAAGGCTTTGCGGATCATATTTTTCCGAATCAAGAATAACATTCACTTCACGGGCTTTTGCATCAAGTTCAGCTTGCCAAATACTCAACTCTTCCATCGTAATAGTATTGTCATCAAGCTGCCAAAGCTGGCGAGAACCGGCATATGAGTAGTTAATTATCTGCATAGCGATAACATCGCCTTCCTCAACGGCAGCTTTTAACCTACGCATTTTGCGGGTAATGTAATTTAGCTGCTTTTTTAGCTCCCAAACATACGTTACTTCTGTCATAAAATCGTGATGCTTATATTTTTTTAACACGCTACCAATCACTAAACAGCTAATCACGACTCCTGCAAGGTTCCAGTGGAAATGACCCCCTTGCTCATTCGGTAAAACGGCGATGAGCCCTTGTGCAATACCCAAACTGCCGACAACGAGTGCAGCAATGCAGCCAACAATCACTTTATTTAAATGATTGCGATAACGAGCTTTGTTGATCTCTTGTAATTTCATGCGCGTAAAACCTATAAATTATTCTGACGTGTATCAAGACAAGGCATTTTACCATTTATTAATTGAAACAAAACCTTGCAAGTCAGTTGTTAAAATATAAAATGAAAACGATTATCAATAGCATTAGATAGGAAAACACATGAAATATTTAATTAAGTTAGGTTTTATTACGTTAGCGGGAGCACTATTCTCTGCCAATGCATCAGCTTCGTGCAAAGCTACACTCGAAGCCAACGATATGATGCAATTCAACCAAAAAGCACTGATCTTTTCTAAAGACTGTAAAGAAATTAGCATTGAGTTAAAGCACGTTGGTAAATTACCTGCTCAAACCATGGGTCATAACGTTGTAGTTGTAGACACAGCAAATATACAGGCTGTTGCAACAGATGGTATGTCGGCAGGAATTGATAACCAATATGTAAAACAAGGCGATGAGCGCGTATATGGATATTCCAAAGTAATCGGTGGCGGCGAAACAACCACACTCACTTTTGCGACCGACAAATTAAAGGCTGGTGGCGACTATTCATTTTTCTGCTCATTCCCAGGCCACTGGGCGATTATGAAAGGTAAGTTAGAGTTCAAATAGGCTGAAAATTCCTACTGGGCGTTTTTTAAACGCCCTTAAGGACAAATGTCCTTACCTCAAACATCTACAAAGCACTATATTGGTGAATCACTTTGAAAATACAGTGTGTAATAATGAACTTTAACGTCATTAAAACGTCATAACTCTGTATTAAGTTAATGGAAATCGCAGGCACCCTGATCCAGTGGCTGTACTTGTAAAACCAGTGTTTACCCTAAACACTTAGATAAGAGAGTCGAAAATGGACTATTTATATCAAGGATCCAAAATCCATGTGGCATTGCCTGTGGACTTTGCATCCATCAACAAAAGCAAGGTGACTTTCGAAGATAAGTCAGGCAATCAACGCGTTGATTTCGAAAACAAAAGCGACGCACGCCAATTCCTTAGCTGGCTAACAAGCCAAAAATAAAAAAACCGCGAAATTCGCGGTTTTTTTATGTCTGCTAATAAGTTTGTTAGCTTAGCCAATTAAATAAACCTCACATTTAAAACGCTTACACCAGATAAAAATATTTCGCTCTGCTCACATAAGATATAGAGTAAATACTTCATTAAACTGTAAATTAGCTGTAAAACTAAACACTTAACTTAGTACCTTTATTAACAACAAAAATAAGGGTATACATGAAAACCAACGCTATCTCACTACTTGTTGCTGGTGCTATTGCTTGCGCAAGCCAACAAGCGAACGCCTTCTCACAAGAAACACACAAACGCATTGTTATTGATGCAGTAAATTACATGCAACAAAACCCAAGCTCTACTGAATATGCCAAGTTGTCCGCATGGGCGTCTCAACTTAACTTGTCAGTTGCACAGTTGGCTAACCTACTTGGTCAAGCTGCTTACGATGTTGATGATTTTGAAGATACATTCTTTTGTGGCGCAATCACAGGGTCTTGCGTACAAGCGCCTATTTGGGGCGCAGCTGAGAGCATTGTAAAATACACTAGCTACTGGCACTTTCAAAACCATACTCAAGGCCCTGACCAACACGGCAATGACTTTGGCGGTTATAACTACCAAAAACTTACGGTATGGGGTGACATTGATAATTTAGCCGCCACTTGGTTAAAAGGCGATTACTTGGACGATGGCCGCGGTGGCGAAACCGGCTGGTTTGGTTCTGACTCAACTAAATACAATAGCTACGGAATCACTGAAGCAAACTACCGTATCGATGGTCACTCACACTACAAAATGTATGATGACTTTGAAGAAATGCCGTTCCAACCAATTGATCATTTAGGTCAGTACTGGTTTCAAAAGTTTATCGAAAGTAAAAACCCACAGATCCTAGGATTTGTATTTCATACCACTGATTTACTACAGCCACACCACACTTGGGTAACGTCTGCTTTAAATCACTCTGGTTGGGAATCATGGGTAAAAGATTACTACGATAAAGAGCAGCTAAACGATTTTAGTAAAGTCAGCCAAGCACTTGAATACTACGCAACACTTGATGCAAACCAGCAAGATATTCGCCCTATTCTTACTCAAGGTGGAGCCCTTTCATATTCACAAGGTGGCATAGTACTTAATTCAAAAGATCACTATGACCGCGTAAATACCGGGCAAGTTGTGATCCCACATGCCATTGCTATGGTCGTTCATTTACTTAATCATGCCGTGGTACAGCTATAAATGAAGTTTTTAGTATTATTAAGCACGCTTTTAGCGTGCTTTGCACACGCTAATGTGCAATTTAATAACCAAGAAATTGCTTTTATGAAGCAGTTTTATGTAAAACAAGGTGAGCAGTTAACACTAAGTCAAACACAACAAAGGCTTGAAACCCTGTACTTTCATCTTGCCCTCGCTAAACAAAAAGCACCAACATTATTAGATCGTGTTGCAAGTGTCGGCTTTAGCACTAACTATCATAAAAAACGCTATATGATCAGCTTATTAAGTAACGAAAATACTCAAGTTTCAGTGCCAAACATTGCTCTTACCAGCACAAAACTAAAACAGTTACTTGGTAACTATCCTCATAATGGCATCGCAACAACGCAACTTTTAGCTAAGTTAACTCAACCCTTAACTACAAGCTATACATTGGCAGATGCTTATAATGATGCATCCATGCAAGCGCGCTTTAACCTGCACCAAGGTGACATTAAGCAACTAACTGAACTCGTAAAGGTAGAAGCCCATTACCAAACCGTAAAGCAACAGCATCAGAACCCAAATATTCGCTGGCCAGTGCTCGAGTCACTCAGTACAAGTCAGGCTATCACGCCAGCTCTGCTTAACTACCTTGGTGTAAAAGCCAGTATGCATAATGAAAGCCCATACCTCGACAGTTTGAAACAACAAATTTCAACACCTGAAATTGCTAAATACTACCAACAAAATAAACAGCAATTTCGCTATAGTTCAGAAGTAACAGCCGCATCACTAATCTTTAACTCGCAAGAAGCTGCACAAGCCGCCTACAAAAATAATGCGATGTCACAGCAACTTAATAGTAAAAAAGCCGTTATAAAGCGTAAAACGCTTAACAATAACTTTGTTAATCAAGCTGCATTTAATTTATCAACAAAACAAGGTCCAACGCTTTTACGCACACCTAAAGAGCAATGGGTGATCATTCAAGTATTTGATAAAAAATATGATTACTACCCTGAAAACAGTGAAACCGTTGTCTATCAGGCGAAAACCTCACTTGCAACAACACTGGCTAAAAAGCAGTATGCCACTGCTAAAAATCAATGGCTAAAAGGCGACCAATTATGAAATTAAAATTACTATTTGCTAGCATAGTCATAGGGTTGATTATCGCGCTTGGTTGGTTTAGCAATTTGCCAATGAGCCCAAATACTTATACTCCAATGAATGCCCCAAAAGCCGTGCATTCAAGTGAAAAACCCGCAGAAAAAATACAATCTATCGAAACAAAAGCACCAGTATTAACCGTTAACAGCAGATTAAAAACAACACCAATCAGCCCCGTAAAAACGCATGTTAAAGTGGATATTCCGCCGATATCACCAACTAAGATAGAGACAAGATTTACCGGTGATTTAGACGATCACGAGGCTTACTTAGCGTATGAGAATAAACAAGAAATCGCGTTAAAAACAGCGTATATTCAAGCCGCCAAAGACAAAGTAAAACTGTTAAACTCTTGGTTAGTAAACGGCATAAACCAACAACTTGATGCCTCTCAAATTGAATTTGCGAAAGAAAAAATTAAAGCGCTAGAGCAACTCACCCAATCATTAGAAGAAGAACTAAAAAAGGCAAGCTAAATGCTCGCCTTTTTACCAAACCAACTAATCTATTATGCCGGTTTTAAATCAATTTTGCGCTGGTTGTAGTAGCTAATAAGGTCATCTACTGTTTTTTGGCAATACTCACGAATGCCAGAAACCAGCATATTCTTTTCACCTTTACCAATCACTTTGTCGCCATCTTTAAAAACAAACGGTAGCGTGATTTTTCCGCGTTTTCCTGTTAGCTCAAATTCAGGCGTCACAAACTCTAATACCGGCTGTTTAACATCTAGGCTAGAGAACTCAATCGACATTGACTCATACATCACCATAGGGCGTGCAGGGTTAATCATCACCTCTTGCTCACCCATCAGCGGAATAATCACGTGTGGGAATGCTTTACCTGAAAATTCCACATAGTTTTTAATTAAACTATTGGTCAGCTCTTCACACGTTGATGTCTCACCTTCACGATTTACCGATAAGTACACTTTATCATCTTGTGTTAACGCAATTTCACTGTCGGCATTTGGAAAAGTAAGCGATACTTTTTCGTCTACCATGCCAGCAAAAGTAAAGTGCATTTTTTCACTTACACCGTATTTGTTTAACACCATTGAGAAAAGTAAATCACCTGGTACACAAAAACGCTTTGCATCAATATCATGAAGCGGGTTGTAATCGTCAGCAATCAGTTTTGCAAAACGGCTAGCCTGATCACGGCTGAACGATACTTTTCCTTCAGACTCTTGATAGAAACCAGATAACATAAAATAACCTCAATTTTAACTTGGCCGCGCATTTTATCAGCGTTTTTCTGAATAATTGGTCATACCTGTTGAAAGGCAATCACGATTGCTAAAAGCGCCATTCTAAATTTAAATAATACTTATCCATAGATAAGAAAGTGTGGTGACTATAACCGGCTTTTAAACCCCAGTTGCGGGCGAAATCATACTGTAAACCTAAGCCTAAATTTGCCCCAAAATTGGTTGAGTTTTCGCGTGCAATCGGCTCTTGCTGCTGCGAGCGATGGTAAGTTAATTTAGTAGAGACACGCGTTACTGCAAGACCAGCGATACCGTAAAACGATAACTTATCATTAATATGATAAAAATGATAAATACCATCTAAGGTTAAAATACTCGCATCGCTGTCATGATACACATTATTCTTACAATCAAAAAAACAGAGGTCTAACCAATCAAGTTCAATGCCATAGGTATAGTTGGCGCGCACTGCTAAATCGTTTGTCACATAATAACCTAAGCCAACACTTGCGTTAACAATGTCAGAATCATCACCATTTAAATCATAATCATCCAATAAATCTTGCAGGTTTTGGTCTAGCTCGTCGCGCGCATCCTTACTGTTGTAATTGTAATAATTTGAAGCAGCCCCAAAGTTGATAAAATATTGACCTTGCTTTTGGTTTTTTGCCATTGCTGTAGCGGGAATTAAAAGCGTTACTATAAAAATCAGAAAAGAAACCGATTTCATAACATATCCTTTTGTATTTGAATGAAAAATTAAAAACGGATATATCGTACCTAATTTGTGAAAAACGCCCATAAATTAATGGTAATAAAATGTAAAAAGCCAGCATAATGCTGGCTTTTATAAACAATAAATTAAAACGTAATTATTATTGCGCTTGGTACGCCTTATAGGCTTTTTCTAGCTTCTTCGCCTGCTTCTTAGAAACACCAATATGGTTTAACGCTACGCGTAAACGTGCTCGCGACATATCTGAACCAAGAATCTCCATTGCATCAACAACCGATGTAGACGATGTTTTACCTGTGATAGCAACAAAAATTGGCTCTAAGAAGTCTTTAATCTTAAGCTCAAAGTACGTTGCAACCGCTTTTGCAATGGCAAAAATCTCTGATTTTTCCCAAGTACGTAGTGCTTCTAATTCCCAGATGAAAATTTGTAATGCTTCACGCACCACATCTTCTTCTACTTTGCCAGCAGTTAATAATGCAGGGTCATATTGTGGTGTACCCGCAACAAAGTGGCCTGCTAAATCGACTAAATCTGATAACGTATTAATACGTGTTTTTGCCTGTGGTAATACTTTAGCAAGTAACTCAGGGTTAAATTTCCAGTCAAAGAAACGCGCCATTAACTCTTCGTCAGATAAGTTTTCGCGGATCCATAAACCGTTTAACCAGTTAAGCTTGTCGATATCGAAAATTGGTCCACCTAGTGATACACGCTTCATATCAAAGTGTTCAATCATTTCATCAAGCGTGAACTTTTCACGCTCATCTGGCATTGACCAACCCATACGGCCAAGGTAGTTAAGCAATGCTTCTGGTAAAAAGCCCATCTCTTTATAGTAATTAATCGATGTTGGGTTTTTACGCTTAGATAATTTTGACTTATCAGGGTTACGCAGTAGTGGTAAGTGACCCAATACCGGCGGCTGCCAGCCAAAATCTTCATAAAGTTTTAATAGCTTAGGCGCCGAGTTAATCCATTCTTCACCACGGAAAATATGGCTAATTTCCATATGGTGATCATCGACCACATTCGCTAAGAAATAGGTTGGGAAACCATCCGCTTTTAAAAGCACCTGCATGTCTACGTTTTCCCACGGGATTTCAATCTCGCCACGTAGGTAATCGTTAAACTTGAAAGAACCTTCCGTAGGAATTTTCATACGGATAACGTAAGGCTTACCCGCTTCAAGGTTTGCTTTAATTTCGTCTTCAGACAAGTTTAAACCACGGCCGTCATACTTAGGACGAAGACCTTCCGTCATTTGCTCTTCACGCATTTGGTCAAGCTCTTCAGCTGTAGCAAAACAGTAAAACGCTTTACCTTCATCAACCAATTGGTGAGCAAACTTTTTGTACATATCAGAACGCTCAGACTGACGGTAAGGGCCAAACTCACCACCCACATCAGGACCGTGATCCCAGTTAAGGCCTAACCACTTAAGGCTGTCCATAATCGCTTGTTCTGATTCACGCGTGCTACGCACTTGGTCTGTATCTTCAATACGCAGTACAAATTCACCACCTTGCTGTTTCGCAAAGCAGTAGTTAAATAGTGCAATATAGGCCGTTCCTAAATGCGGATCACCGGTTGGTGACGGTGCAACACGTGTACGAATTGTCATCAAATGTCTCTTATAAATCGATAGCGATAAAATTGGCGAAAAGATAGCACACCACAGCTATTTTTCGAAGTCATTCCCGCACTTTTTTAAGCTAAATGACCACCTCTATTCCACCATCACGATGCCTTAGCACTTGATCAACCCTAGCAAGGCCTAGTCCAAATGCTTGTCGAGAGCTGGGGCCGCCCAAAGTAAATCTCAGTGCGTTACAATTCGCGTTGCCATTGCGTGTGAATACATCAACGGTTCGCACAATCACGCGATTTGCTTTTAATTGATTTGCCAGTGAGAACATATTAATATGCTCCGGCAGTGGTAAATACACATTCAAGCCCGAAAAAATGGCCTCTAAACCATGTTTTTCAAAAAGCGAACGCAGTAAGTTGATGCGCGCGCTTACTTCTTCTGCGAGCTGCGATTGGTTACGTTTAAATTCATCATCGTGTAATGCAAGTGCTAACAACTCAAAATTCATCATCGAGACCGACCAACACTGACTATGAATTTGCTTAAGCACGGCTTGTTGCCACAAAAATGGCGCAATTAAGTAACCAGCACGCAAGCCACCAGCAAAGTATTTTGAAAAGCTACCAATATAAAACACCCTGTCGTTGGCAGTTTGCCAAAGCGGTAAACGCCAGTTTTCAGGCAAACAGTAGTTCACATCATCTTCAAGAATAAAAAAGTTATAACGCTGGCTAAGTGCAAGCAGTCCATCTAGCGTTGCTTGGTCATAGCGAATATTGGTGGGGTTTTGGCAGTTTGGCGTTATGTAAATCGCTTTTATCTTATGCGACTTACAATAAGCCTCAAGGGCATTTAAATCGATACCTGCGGGCGTAAGAGCAATCGGTTTAGTATTTAAACCGAGTGAATCACATGCTTGATAAAATCCCGGATAACACATTTCCTCATGAAGCACCGTATCACCCGCTTGGCACAATGCAGCAAGCACACTGTAAATCGCTTGCTGAGCACCTTGGCAAAAAATCAGCTCCTGCTTGCCAATTTGCAATCCTTTATCGTTTAACCAAGCTTTAAACGTACTTTGTAGTTCATCGCTGCCATTGAGTTTGTAGCGCAAAATATCTGTCAGCGCAGATTCGTTATTTGCTAACTTGCGCATTTGCTCGGCCAATACATTTTGCTGCCCCATAAGCGGCATCATGCTCGATGAAAAATCGGTATCGTCTAATTCATCCAGATGAACTGACTGCGCTTTTATAAACGTGCCTGCCCCAAGTTTTGCTGTCGCAATGCCGCGTTTAACGAGTAAATCATAGGCGCGCGTAACCGTGCCATGAGTCACACCAAGGTGATCGGCCAAAATTCGTTGCGCTGGCAATTTTTGCTCAGCAGAAATTACCCCAGATTGAGCGACACGCTCAATTAAATCTGCAAGCGATTGATATTTTGAATTTAATTTACAGAGCTCTTGATACTCCGTCACATCTGGCAACCAAATTGTATTCATAACAATATTTAAATTGATCCTTTTTAAACAATATGCCATTGCTAACAATATAAATAAACATGAAATTGTATTGATACAATTGGAGGATCAAAATGGAAACCAGCGCAGTATTGTCATTATTGCCTGCACTTATATTATTTAGCATAAGCGCAACACTCACACCGGGGCCAAATAATATTCTGCTCGCCTATTCAGGGGCGAATTTTGGTTTTCGTAAAACACTGCCACATATTGTGGGCATTCGTATCGGCATGACGTGTATGCATTTAGCTATGTTGCTTGGCCTTGGCAAGCTGTTTGAACAGTATCCAATGTTGCATCAAGTATTAAGTGCGTTTGCTGCCAGCTACATTATTTATTTAGCCATTAAGATTGCTCGCGGTAAGCCAAATAGCAGTAACAGTAGCGCCTCCCCTATGACCTTTAGCCAAGCAGCGCTATTTCAATTGGTGAACCCTAAATCATGGGCAATGTTACTCACTTTAGTAACCGCACTTACCTTACCCAATGAACAGTACTGGCCGTCAGCTTTGCTAGGCGTAATCGTGTTTAACTTGGCAACCTTGCCCTGCTCGTTTTTTTGGGTTGGTGTTGGTCGATACCTAAAGGGGTTTCTACAAAATCCACAAAAGCTAAAACGTTTTAATTTAGTTATGGCGACTCTGTTACTACTGACATTACCACTTATCTTTTATTAAGGAGTAAACAATATGAAGGTGTGCCACATAATTGATGACCATGATTTTGAACATATTCATCAGTTTTTATCGCTTCATGCATACTGGTGTTTAAATATTCCAAAACACACATTAAAAACGGCGTTAAGCAACTCATTATGCTTTGTTATAAAAAATGAAGACGGCGAATTGCTCGCATTTGCACGGGTAGTCAGTGACTATGCCACATTCGCTAATTTACTCGATGTCTTTGTGTTACCCGAATACCGCGGAGCAAGTGTTGGTAAAACTCTCATAAAAGCCGTTGTCGAGCATCCTAAGTTACAAGGTTTAAGGCGTTTCACCCTTGCCACTAAAGATGCGCATGGGCTTTATCAACAATTTGGCTTTAAAGCGCCTAAATTCCCAGACGCAAATATGGAAATCTATTTACCCAATATTTATCAAGATTAAGGCACAATAATAGTAGGGGCTTCTGGTTCTTCTTTACCTAACATACGGCGAATAGCATGTAGTTTTTGCGCATGCTCATTCTCTTTATGGTACGCAATATACACATCACGTTTAAACTCAGGTAATGCATCTAATCGATGTAACGACCCTTGCTCAATAAAAGGCTCTACTAATACATCGGGCAAATATGCCGTACCACCACACTGCAACATTAAATCAAGAGCGATACGTGCTGTACTGGTTCGCATTAATGGTGTTGCCATGCCTTTAAGCTCTTTACCATGCCATGCAGTAAAATTAGTGCCCCAATCAACACGAATATAACGGGTTACGTCACTTGGGCTAGCAATTGGTTCGCTTGAAGTTGATACCGGGATTAATGCAAAAGTATGCAGTAATTCAATTTTAAGCTCTTCCGCTTTGGGCGGATCAAAAATAATTGCGATATCTAGTGAGCGCTCTAACAATTGTCGCGTGATCTGCTCTCGCGCTAAAATTTCAGCTACCAAGCTCACATCGGGTTGCGTTGCGTATATTTTTGAAATCGCATCATGAATGTAGGTATCCCAGGTATTCGGCGTACCGGCGATAGAGATTTGTGTCACTTGCTCTTGGGTTAGTGCCACATCCTGTTTAGCCATACGCAATGTTTGCATCATCACTTCGGCATGCGAAACAAATCGTTCGCCCGCAGGCGTAAGCTGAATATTATTACGGTTGCGAATAAATAGCTCTACGCCAAAATACTGCTCAAGCTGGCGAATTCTCGAACTTACAGCAGCTTGCGTTAAATATAAATTTTCAGCCGCCTTACCAAAATGGCGACAATTTTTTACTTCTATAAAGGTTTTAACTAATTCGATATCCAAAGCAGCATCTCTTATCGTGACGATAAATTTTTATTGTTGTACTTAGTAAACACAATTCACGCATACTCCGCCAAAATGGGCAAAGTTGTCAACATGAGTATCTCATATGGACTTATTACATGGTTTTGTAAAAACAAGCAATTTCTATGATGACCTGAATTTTCCACAAGGATTTAACCGTAGCGGCCACTTTACAATTCAAGAAGCAGAGTTGTTAACAGCCATCGGTAAGCGATTATTTCAATTAGAACATCAACTAGCAGAGCCACAAAATCACACTGAAGAGAATTTTGTGGCTATGTGCGTTACAAAACGAGACCCCGAAACTCGATTAGAGAGTTTGTGGCACAAGTATAAATCGGCTACTCAAAGCAAACGATTTCAAACGCTAAGTAGTTCAGTTAAAGCCAATGTTGACAGCGCATTTAATGAATTAGAAGGTAATTACTAATGCGTGGTTGGATAATTTACAAACACAATGACTTACTACTACGACAAGAAGCATATGAGGTTAATCGCTTAGTTGAAGTCGCAAATGAAGAGAATATTGAGTTACAGGTATTTTCACCGGATCAGTTTGATCTTACGGTTACCCGTGATGATGAAAAAAGTATATTAATCGATGGTGAGCGTCAGAAGCTGCCTGACTTTGTAATGCCGCGTATGGGTGCTGGTACAACGTACTTTACCCTTGCTGTTGTTCGTCACTTAGAGCGACTAGGTGTGTATTGCGTAAACAGCTCGCATTCTATTGAAGTTGTAAAAGACAAATTATTTGCTCAACAAATTTTAGCTGAGAAAAACTTACCAACCCCCGATACCATGCTAGTTAAGTTCCCGGTAAATGTGGCGCTAGTTGAAAAACAAATTGGCTTTCCTGTGGTAGTTAAAACCCTTTCGGGTTCACAAGGCAGCGGGGTATTTTTATCAAAATCCCCAGGAGAATTTGATGACTTAATGCAGCTAATTGAAGCTACAAGTCCAAAAGCCAACATTATTCTTCAGCAGTTTGTAAAAGCCAGCCATGGTCGAGATTTACGTGTATTTACCATAGGTGGTCGCGCAATTGCCTGTATGGAACGAAATTCAAATGGCGAAAACTTTAAAGCTAATGTAAGTGCCGGCGGCGTGGGCAAACTTTATCCAATCACCCCAGAGATAGAGTGGCTAGCAACGCAAACAGCTAATGTATTAGGCTTAGATGTTGCCGGTATCGATTTATTATTTGATCAAGAACACTTTAAAATTTGCGAAGCGAATTCATCGCCTGGCTTTGAGGGATTAGAAAACGCAGTCGATATTGACGTACCGCGTGAAATCTTTCACTTTATTCGCATTCGCTTAGGTATTTTTGATAAAGCCTCCGCTAAAAAGGTAACCAAGCCAGTTGCAAAGCAATTGGAAGAAAAAAGCTAATTAATCGCTTTAACAAAAAACGCAGCCTAGAGCTGCGTTTTTTGTTTCTTTAATAAGTAGCTTTGAATTTGTTTAGGTAATTTGCATTTACCCGTTGTTGCGCCATCACAATCGTGTACTGCTACTTTCACAAGTTTACTATCCGCTACCGGCACAATGTACTTTTCACAGCGTTTACCTTTTTGAACATAGCCTTCAATGCATTGCCACCCGCCTTTGCCATTATCAATGGCAAATTCGGGCAAGCCATAGCTGACACACTGGCCGTAGCGCCAATCCTTACCAATAGGGCAAACACATCCACCACCTACTAAGGATTTATCCATGTCTTTGCCACATTGGCTCGCATATAAATTCAGTGGAAGAAATAAGAGTAATATTAGCCATTTCATTTGTCACTCCTTAACAAAAAGCAAAACAACACTGTGACATATTACATATAACGCATGAAAAAACAAAAAACGCAGCCGAAGCTGCGTTTTGTAAAACTCTTTACTACTTATTGAAAATTAAGCAGCTTTCTTGGCTACTTCATTTTCTAAAAAGGCAATAATATCGTTAGACTCATAAAGCCATGTTACTTTGTCGTCTTGCTCAATACGTAAGCACGGCACTTTTACTTTACCGCCCTCTGCCGCAAGTGTTTCACGGTGAATACCTTCAGCTTTTGCATCGCGTAATTCAATGTTTAAGCTGTTGCGCTTCATTGCGCGGCGTACTTTTACGCAAAACGGGCACGCTTTGAATTGATATAAGCTTAGGTTTTGGGTTTTTGCATCAATTTCAGCTTGCAGCTGTGCATCGCGCTTAACACCTCGTGGTGTTGTAATAAAATCAAAAAATAAAATAATGCGGCCTAATAGCCAACGAACAAACTTCATACAACCTCCAATCAATTTGGCGGCATTCTACTGTAAATGTTGGAACGAATAAAGGTTAGTCCGAAGTAAGGGGAGTCTTACTTATAACCAACGGCGAACGTGTTTTTTATACTGGGTAAACTGCTCACCAAAGCGCTCGGTTAACGCGGCTTCTTCTGGTTTAATTTGAAAGCGCTCAATAAACAGCATAAATGCCACAACACCTAACAAACTTAACCAACTGCCAAGTAAAATCGCTACCCCAAGCAAAACGGCAAGCACAAACAGTTTAAAATTAACTGTGCGAATAATCTCAAATGTAAATTCAGCATCCGACACTAAATACATACCCACCATACAAAATAATCCCACCACAGGGGGTGGGATTTTATTATTTAGCTTATTGGCGAATAAGGTAATCACCTTCACCTACCCATTTATAGGTGGTTAGTGCCTCTAAACCCATCGGCCCACGGGCATGCAGTTTTTGTGTTGATACCGCAACTTCAGCACCTAAACCAAACTGCGAGCCATCAGTAAAGCGCGTGCTCGCATTTACATATACCGCCGCAGAATTTACCGCTGCAACAAACTTATTGGTGTTGCTTAAACTCTCAGACAAAATACCATCTGAGTGACCTGATGAATGCTCACGAATATGTATTATCGCTTGGTTAATATCATCCACTACTTTTATGCCAAGCGTTAGGCTTAACCATTCTTTGCTGTACTCACCATCAGCAATTCGGCTAACACGCTCACTAAGCGCAGCTGCTCGTTCGCAGCCTTTAAGTGTCACTTGCTCTAAACGTTGTGCTAATAATGGCACTAACTGCTTTGCAATTGATTCATCCATAAGCACAGTATCAAGCGCATTACACACACTTGGGCGCTGTACCTTAGCGTTTTCAATAACATCCAACGCTTTTTGCAAATCAGCAGAAGCATCAACATATAAATGACAAATACCAATACCGCCAGTGATCACCGGTATTGTGCTGTTTTCCACGCAAACCTTTTGCAACGTATCGCCACCGCGCGGAATAATCATATCGATGTACTTATCTTGCTTTAAAAGCTCAAGCACTAAAACGCGATCTGGGTTGGTAATTAATTGCACTGCATCTTTATTAATGCCGGCATCAATAAGCGCTTTACCAATTAATTCAACTAAGTAAGTGTTAGTATTAAGTGTTTCTTTACCGCCGCGTAAAATACTGGCGTTACCGGTTTTTAAACATAAACAGGCGATATCTAAAGTAACATTGGGGCGCGCTTCATAAATAACGCCTACCACACCTAATGGCACAATTTGTTTTTTTAAGCGCAGGCCATTTTCAAGCGCTTTTCCATCATATTCACCGCCAACAGGGTCATCCATTGCGATTAAACTTTGAATATCATCGGCAATGCCTAAAATGCGTTCTTTATTTAATAACAAACGATCAAGCAAGGCTTCGGTTAAGCCATTTTCTTTACCTGCGTTAATATCGCGTTGGTTTACTTGCTCGATTTGTTCGGCATTTTCTAAAATGATGGAACGAATATTTTCTAATGCTGTATTTTTCTGTGCTGTTGTCGCCACAGCGAGATCAAAACTTGCTAACTTTGCCTGCTGTGCTAATTGCGTAATCACGTTAATCCTCCAAAAAGTACTAAATCATCGCGGTGAATCACCACCGCCCCGTAGTCGTAACCGAGCAATTGATTGATTTGCTCGGAATGTTGCCCTTTTATCTGGGCCAGATCGCTTGATGAATAACGACAAATGCCACGTGCTATTTGCGCCCCATTTTGGTCGCATAATTTCACCATGGCACCGCGTTCGAATTTACCAAGCACATCACTCAAGCCTTTTGCTAACAAGCTTGATCCTGAGTGTTTCATTGCGCGAACAGCGCCTTCATCTAATATTAGCTCACCGCTTGCTGGCGGCCCTGCCATTAACCACTGTTTACGGCTTTCTGTCACTGACGCTGTTGCTACAAAACGCGTTCCAACATCTTTGCCTAGTGCCGCGTCTACAATGACATTGTCTTTATGGCCTGCGGCAATAATCACTTCAACACCTGCTCGGCACGCAATATCGGCTGCTTGCAGTTTAGTTGCCATGCCGCCGGTGCCTAAATGCGTACCCGAGCCGCCTGCCAATGCTTTTAAATTAGCGTCAATTTTATCGACCAAGTTAATCAACTTGGCATCTGGGTTAGCGCGCGGATCGGCGGTAAATAATCCCGGCTGATCCGTCAGTAACAACAATTTATCGGCCTTAGCGAGAATGGCAGCCAAAGCCGATAAATTATCATTATCCCCAACTTTAATTTCTTGTGTTGCCACCGCATCATTTTCATTAATGATCGGCACAATATCGTGTTTAATCAGCGCCTTTAGCGTATCGCGTGCATTTAAATAGCGCTCACGGTCGTCTAAGTCTGCGCGGGTTAACAACATTTGCCCCACATGCATACCGTATAAGTTAAATAAGGTTTGCCATGTATGGATCAAGTGGCTTTGGCCAACGGCTGCAAGCATTTGTTTATTGTTCACATTGCTTAAGTCGCAACTTAAATGTAAATGCTCTTTTCCCGCGGCAACCGCACCGCTCGAAACCAAAATAATTTTGTGCCCTTTCTTTTTTAATTGGGTACACTGGCGCACTAATTCAACCATATGCGCTTTATCTAAGGTAAAACTGCCACCGGTTAATACACTTGTACCCAGCTTTACTACGATTGTTTGACTTGTTTCACTCATTCCCCATACCCTAAACGACGGGCCAGTGTCTTTGTTATATCAAAGCTGAGAAAATCAACAAGGGTAAAATGGTCTCACACAAAAAAATATCATGCAAACAACCCAATCAACCAAATTTAAATAAGAAAATCTAATCCATGACAGCATAAAATTTTGCACTTTGGTAATCTGCTATTCTTTGGTCGACACTTATCGCACAGTGCTTATTACCCTGTTAAAATTCACTGCCCCTTAAATTTGAGTAGTGTTTATGCCCGCTAGTTTATGTTTACTGATCGCCACATTTTTGTGGGGAAGCTCGTTTATTGCCTTAAAGTACGCCATTGATTTATACCACCCCGCGGTAGTAATTTTTCTGCGAATGCTCACCACATTTAGTCTGTGCATGCTGCTTTGGCGCTATGTGAAAAAATTTAATTATCAAAAAGGTGATTGGAAATACCTGCTCGGTATGTCTCTTGCCGAACCTTGCTTATACTTTTTGTTTGAAGGCTATGCCCTTGAATACACTTCGGCGAGCCAAGCGGGTGTCATTGTGAGCTGCTTTCCACTTATCGTAGCGATTTTGGCGTTTTTTATGCTGAAAGAATATTTATCTAAATCCATCATCACCGGGTTTGTTTTTTGTATTGTGGGGGGAATTGCGCTTACCCTTGTATCGCCCGATACCAGCGCCGCACCCAATCCAATTTTAGGTAACTTTTTAGAGTTTTTGGCCATGGTATGCGCCGCTATTTATGCAGTGTGCGTAAAACATTTAGCTCACCGCTACTCGCCGCTTAGCTTGATTGCCTTACAAGGCATTAGTGGCACCTTATTTTTTACGCCATTTTTGTTTTTTGTCGAAATACCAACTGAAATGTCGATAGAAGGCATCGCTGCTATTATCTACTTAGGCTCATTTGTAACCCTAGGTGGCTACGGCATGTATAACTATGCCATTTCAAAAGTATCGGTATTAACTGCCGCTGCATTTTCAAATCTTATCCCTGTATTCACCTTGTTACTGGCGTCATTACTTCTCAACGAGTTCTTGACATGGCAACAGTGGCTCGCCATTGGCTGTGTGTTTATTGGGGTTATTATTGCCCAGCGCCATAAGCCAAAACCACACGAGGATATGGAGCCGCAAATGGATACCATGCCGGTAGAGGTTTCTAATAAGTAGTAATTTTTAGAGTCAATCTTAGCGTTCAATAATTTTCGATACGCTATTTGTCGCGCTGGCGACAGCAGCCAAAGGGAGGCTATCGCCGGTCTCCCTTTGGAATCCCTCGGCGCCCCAAAATCAAACTTATCTTCAACGTGTCTTAAATATGAACATAAACGCCATGAATCGGCTTCCCTGCCTCAGCATGACTTGCTCGACCGCTTCGCTCCCTGTCTCGCATTATTCATTTAAGCCACTTTTTCAGGTTTGATTAATGGGGTGACGAAAGACCGAAGCAACGCTTCGCAGTTTGAGGAAGTGAGGTCATGGATGACCGATGGAACCAAGCTTCATGGATGAATTTTAAAGCGTAACGGTTTGGTCAAAATCGGCTTTTACATAGTCTGGGGTCTACGAGGAAATAAGCTATGAATTTAATTATGTATCCGGCAGCAATGAACCCTCGACGGTCACTATAAAATTATTTTTCAGCACTGATTTTATGTTCAGTTGCTTTGTGTTTCTCCGATGTTCAAGAAAACGACCCATTTGGTCGTTTTTATCCTGTTTATAATTTCTAAAATGATTAAAAGTATATCTGTAGCAACAAGTTAGTTAGTATGATAGAACTGGTACAATGATAAAAATAACCCATGGCTCGGTAGAAAAACGACCCAATGGGTCGATATTAAATTGTTAGGTTTCCCCATGCATCGAGTTTCTTATGAGCAATGAAAGACATCCGTTAATGCCGGATGAAACAATCCATAAAATCTTGATTTCAAGCACAAGCAGGTTCGTTGGTTGCTACGAAAACGACGATCTTTTGATATCTCATGCATGGCAGCATTTCTCCAATTCTAATGGACTCATCCGTGAAGAAGAAAATCCTGTTTCGCGTTCAGCATTCGTTTTGGCTTTCCAAACTGGAGGTTATGAAAAGGCAGCCGGTGTCGTAGTCCCAGATTATTCACATATTGGAGAAATAGTTTGTTCATTGCTATCAGTCTTATATGGAAAGCGGTTTGACTCTCATGGCCTTCTTGAAGGAAGTGGCTTTTTTAACACTCCTGATCTAACCGTTTATAATCACATCTGTAACCATAAACTGCCTTTTAATTCTCATAAAGCAAGAAGGTGCTTTAGCGTTCCATTAAACTTAGAGCACTTCAAAGCAGTTGATAAACTGCTCTTGAGTCGAGAAATAGACCCAGATTTTAAGGCTAAACTCTTTGCAGCTTGTAAGTTTTACTGCCAAGCCATACAAACAATCGAATCCGACCCTGAAGTTGCATACCTTCACCTTATAACTTCAGGTGAAATTATTTCGAGTCATTACTCTTATGAGCAAGAAGATGTTTTAGATGCTGTTACGCTAAATTACCTTGCTGAAATAAGAACACAGATGCCAAATGGTGATAAAATTACTAGGCATATTTCAAAGAGACTTTTATCAATAAAAAAGAAATTCGTTAAATCACTTACTTCATTGATAGATGATGAATTTTTCATACAGTCTGAAACTTCACGCGAGATCGGACATTTCAAGAGTGACGATATAGAAAAAAGAATCGGTTCAGCTTACGATCTGCGAAGCAAGTATGTACACATTGGTGCCCCTTTTGGTAATTGGATAAAACCAAGGGGAAGATTACAAGATATCCAGTTTGACAGGCCTGTTGTCACAGACAATGATTATGCGAAAGTGCTAGAGAAAGCACCGACATTCACTGGATTAGAAAGAATAATTCGTTACTGTATTCTAAAGTTCATGGTTAGCAATGGCATAACAGATTTAGACAGCATCGAGCCAGAAACCTAACAAGTAAATCCAGGTAACGCCTACGGCGCACCTGATTTAGGCGTTATTTTACCTTAGGGATATATGGATATTTTCGAGATAATACTAAAGCCTATAGCATGGGTATTTAGAATATTTATTAATTTGCTAGATGTATGTATAACACGGCCATGGTATTGGATTGGTTGGCTAATTGCTAAAGCGTTATCTTTCGGTAAATTTCCATTCAATGGTCCTAATGAAGGTGATTTAGAATCATTCTGGATACAAGCGACAATCTATTTAATAGGCTTTGGAGTTCCTATTGGCATAATATATTTGTACGTTGTTTAATTATATTGCAATAGGCGTAAAAATTAGGGTTAAGTCTTGCATCGTGCACGTTAAACCTTAAAAACAGCTTTCAAGATTCACTCCTGCCTCCCCTTAATCAAACCTGAAAATACAAGTTAAATGAATAATGCGAGACAGGGAGCGAAGCGGTTGAGCAAGCCATGCTGAGGCATGGATGCCGATTTATGGCGTTTATGTTCACATTTAAATTGTGTTTGAAGAATCAGTTTGATTTTGGGGCGTCGGGGGAATCCAAAGGGGGGCCGGCGTTAGCCCCCTTTTGGCTGCTGTCGCCAGCGCGACAAATATGCGTTCTAATTTGCATTACAGCTAATAATTAGCTTCCCAGTCAGAGCTCTGAGATCCTGAAACAAGTTCAGTAGGACAGTATTTTGCACCTTGGCTTTCCGCTGTCTTTGTGTCGCATGCCGCAAAATCTAAATCACTGGCTCTGCCACAACCACCAATCTTCCCTCTGGCACTAAATCCAAACTACTGCGTCGCTCGCAGGTGATCAGCACTAAATATCCTTCTAGTCCTAATAGCCAGTTTGAATCACGGTAATCCACATGTAATTTATTTACTACTTTAAAGTGCTGCTGCCCTTTACCTTGTGCTTGGTAGCTAATTTTTTCACCAAGCTTTAACTCTTTAACAAAGCTAAAATGGGTGTCGTTATGTGCGGCAAGTAAAATGTTATTGCTTGGGTGATGCCAAATACCGGGGGCAAACGCAAGGTTACGGTTGCTTGCTTCATTAAGCACAATTTGCGAAATACCTCTGTTTTCAATAATAAGTTCACCAACCGGATAACCATCGGCGTAGTACCATGCTTTTTGCTGGCGATTGGCATCCGCTTTATTTTCTTGCCACGCCTGCCACAGTAAAAACTGAGCAAGTTGCGCTTTGCCATACACATAGCTTGATTTAAACACTAAGACTAAACCTAACATCGCAATACAAAGCGCCAAAAGGCGTAACAATTTACGCCTACTCTTCATTTTTCTGAGTCCTCTTTTTGCCCCCAAATGGCTAATAAAAAACCGCCGACTAATAATAAAATACCTAACCAAAGCAAACGGTCGTTATTGCCTGATGTTTGAGGCATCGCACTACCTTGCGGCAGCATATTTGGCGCTTCAAATGATTTATTAGCAACATCACCAAAGTATTCTTCCACCGCGATAAAGGCAGTGTATGGTGTTAATAATCCATGGCGAATACCAAGCTTAGTTATTTCAGCTTTATCTTGTACTAAATCTAGCGTGTTAATGTGTTCTTTAGCGTAAGCGCGGGTGATGCCTTTTGCAGCAATCGCATTTTCAAGCGAAACCCGTTTTAAGAACTTACCGTGTAAACCATCACCTGCAATCTGCACCGCTTGAGCCGCTTGTGTTAATTTAAAATAAGCCACCAGCGGCGACGAAAAATACAAATCAGCCGTCGGTAAACTTTCAGCAAGTGGTAAGCCCATATCATTTAACACGCGAATATTCTGAAGTGCTGGGTTACTCAACTTGTCACTTAACAGCGACACTTCGCTTGCTATGTTCTCAAGGTTATTAATAAACAAGGTCTCACCTTTGCCATGCTTGGCTAATAAACGCATTAAATGACTATTCGGGGCACTACCAATAGCTATGGTAAATAGTTTACTGTCAGCACGGCGATTTTTTACTAAGCCCTTAACAGATTCGGCATCGGCGACCGCACCATCGGTTAATAACACTACTTGGCGTACTCGCGTTTCATCAAATTGTCCATCAAAGCTGGCAGCTAACGCACTATTTATTTCGGTGCCACCGTCAGCTTCTAACCCTGCAACAAAACGTTTAGCCGCTTGCAGCTGTGAATACGTTGCCGCGACGGATCCACGCTGAAACAATTCAACTTCATGATCAAATGCCACAATATTAAAGAGATCATCTGTATCGAGTTTTTCCAACGCTAAAATTAACGCCTGTTTTGCTTGTTCCATTGATGTGCCCGCCATAGAGCCCGAGGTATCAATAACAAACACCAATTCACGGGGCAAGCTGTGCGATACAAAATCCGATTTAGGCGGCATCATCATCACTTTGTAAAATGACTCACCATTAATATTTTCATGGAACACTTGCGTGGTAATTTGCTCATTTAAAAGCGGCACAAATTTAATATCAAAGTCGCGATTTGCCACTAAGCTTTGTGGCGCAGGAATAAGTTGATACTGTGTATTTCCGGTTTGCACTACCGACAACATATGGCTTGGGCTAGTGATGCTATCGAGTTCAAAACCTAAGTTCACATCAAAATTGATAGTAATTTTGTTGTTTGCATTGAAACTGGTTAACACAGTGTTTTGCAAAAAATCGAGAGTTGGCGCCTCCTCGGCCATCAATGAGTTGTTTTGAAAACTGCTTTGCGAACGCGTTTGAAAATGGCTAATCGGGTCATTTTCATCAAGGTCAAGATTATTAAAATAGCGCGGTGCAACCACTGTCGGTAAGCGCAAGCTAAACACTTCATCTTGATAGGTTAATGGAAATTGAAAGCTCAGCTTAACAGCAACTTCTTGCCCTGGCTCAATATTAGCAACCTTGGTTTTAAATACATTGGCGCTTTGGTTTTTAACTAATGCGGCTTTATGGCCTTGTTGCTGGGCTTTTTTATAAATCACCTCAGCTTGTTGTTTTTCTTTAATTTCACCAATAATTTTGCGGTTATCAAGCATCATTTCCATGGCAAACACTGCGCTATTTTCAGGCAGTGGAAACTGGTAACTGCCATTTAGCGTTTCTAATGCTGGGTTTTGATAGACCTGTTTTAATTCAACAAACGCCAGCATGCCTTTTACTTGAATATCAAGGTGGGTCGATTTAAGCACGCTTTGCTCAACTTCCTGCCCCACCTGATTAGTTAAAATAAGCCCTTGTGCCGACACTTTCGCGCTAAACAAAATGGCCGAGGCAAGCCACGCTACAAAAAGAATGGCAAGGTTGATGAAAAGGCGCATATGCGCGCCTTTTCGTTTACCTTGTTGTTCTTTTTCACCTCCTGTTGTGTGTTTTGGTAACATTACTAGCCCCTCTCTAGTATTGGTTGTTAGCGGTTTGAGATTGCTCTTTAAGTCGTGTATGCACTGTTACACGGCGGTCAAATACGTTGCTTTCAAAGCTGTCTTCTGCATTTTGTTTGGCAATACTTTGGCTTTCACCAAAGCCATGGGTGCTTAAGCGGTTATGGTCAACACCTTGTTTAATCAGAAATGCGGCTACGTTGTCGGCACGTTTTGTTGATAGTGCTAAATTGTTTTCATCATCACCGCGTTGGTCGGCAAAACCGTTTAAGTCTAGGTAAATTTCTGGTTGCTGTTTCATCACTTCAGCAAGTTCAATCAATTGTTCAGCAAAGTGTGGTTCAATTTCTGAAGAGCCCGAGCGGAACTGCACCGACATTGCTAGTAAATTATCGATACGCTGCTGTGCAATGTGCTCAAGTTGTGATTCAAGTTGCTGTTTTGAGGCAACTAGCTCTTGGTAATCAGAGGTTTTATGTTGTAGTGCAACAATGGTTTGTTGCTGCTTTGAAATTTCAGCTTGCTGCTCTTTAATATCAACCTTATCGCCTTCTATCTTACCGATAAAAATACCTACAATACCGCCAGCTACCGCGCCAACCGGGCCGCCAATTAATGCGCCTACCGTTGCGCCAGCGCCAAAGCCAATTAGTGGTTCTTTTTCAAAGTCTTGCTCTTTGGCCATTGCTGGGTTGCTAAGTGCTAATGCGATAACTGAAACTAAAAGTGCCTTTTTCATAATATTCTCCAAGAATGTTTTAATTTTTTTAAATACGTTGTTTTGTGTTGATGCTGCTGCACCGTTTGCGTTGGAGTAATTAAAACAAGCTGATCTGGCAATTTTTGGTTTGAAAAAAGGCAATGCGATGAGCAATTGTGGCAAAAAAATGGCAATTGCTTCGATTCTCTATTTTTTGCTCATTTTTTAGGTATAGTGGCGGCTACCAATACGCAATTAACCGTAATCAATGAAAAAAATCGCCATCATCGAAGATCAAGACGCCATTCGTGAAAACTATATTGATATGCTAGAAAGCCAAGGCTATTTAGTTAAAGGCTATGCTGATCGCATCAGCGCACAAGACGAGTTATTAGCAAACCTGCCAGATTTAGCGATTATTGATATTGGCCTAGGTGATGAAATAGATGGCGGCTTTATGTTGTGCCAAGCATTACGCGCAAAAAGCCAAACCTTGCCGATTATTTTTTTAACAGCCCGCGATAACGAAATCGATACGGTATCGGGTTTACGCATGGGCGCAGATGACTACTTAACAAAAGACATCAGCCTTGCTCATTTAGCTGCGCGTATTTCAGCAATTTTTCGTCGCCAGCTGGCGCTCAATACTCCTCAGCAGCAAGCACAACTTATTGAACGCGGCGAATTAGTGATAGACCCTGAGCGCATGCAAGTGACATGGCAAGGCGTTACGATTGATTTAACCGTGACTGAATATTGGTTAGTGCATGCACTTGCTATTCGACCCGGCCATGTTAAACAGCGTAACGACTTAATGAATGAGGCAAAAATTTACGTTGATGACAGTACCATCACCTCACATATTAAGCGTATTCGTAAAAAGTTCTTAAAAATTGATAATGCATTTGATCATATCGATACCGTGTATGGCATGGGTTACCGCTGGGAGGCAAAATAAGCCATGAGAATTGGTCTGCGCACTAAAGTTGTTGTTCTTTCAAGCTTTTTGTTATTACTGCCATGGCTTGGCCATCAGTATGTGGCTGAAATGGAAAACTTTTTACGCTTAGGGCAAGAAAAAAACTTAGTTGCCACCAGCCGCGCTTTGGCAACCGCACTACACGACAGACCAAAATTATTCGATAGCCAAGCAAGCTTTTTAGAATCGGTTGAAAAAGGCCGCGATCTTTACGCTTATAATATTGTGGGACCCATTCAACTCGACGGTAAGCTGCAAGATTGGCAACCCTATTTGCCCCTTGTTTGGCATTATGGCGACGCCTACTTAACGCAAGATAACGCAATGCATAGCGATGAAGACATCTCGTTTAAGCATATGGTTGGCAAATACAAAGACTACCTTTACGCGCAATTTAGCGTAACCGATGACGATGTTGTTATGCGCGGTAGAAACACCATCAGCTTAGAGCGTAATGATCACTTAAAAATTGCCTTTACCAATCTCGAAGGTGAGGTGAAAACCTATTTAATTTCAACCAAACAAGCAGGTTGGGTTAACGCCTTCGACGCCGAAACCAAAATGCCGTTTACGCAAATTCAAGGTTACTTTCGTTTAACTAAGCAAGGCTACAATATTGAGCTACGCCTACCATTAACGCTTCTCGGTAATAAATTGGGCTTTGCAATTTTAGATAAAGACCAAGGCGAAGAGGAATTAGCGGAAATCGCCACGTCTAACCTCAACGAGCAGCAAAGCTTAGGCTCGATTTTAGTGCCCTCACCAGAAATTGAAGAAATTATTAAAGGCATGGCACGCGCGGGCAGCCGCGTATTTGTAGTTGATCAGCACCGCCGTGTTTTAGCCGATGCCGGTAATATAAAAAGTGCCGATGGCGGCTGGGGCGACACCATTAAAAAGCGCAAACCATCGCGTTGGGAACAATTTGAAGAAGAATACCTGCACCCGATTTATTACAAAATTCTCACTCGTCCTGCCACTGAGTTTACCGATATTACCCGTGATGTAGCCGCGCTTGATGGCAGCCATATCAATGCAGCACTTGATGGTCACGCAAAATCAACATGGCGCTTAACCCCCGATCAAAAAGCGGTGATCCTTTCTGCGGCATACCCTATTTGGATTGACGACCAAGTAATGGGCGCTGTAATTGCCGAAGAAACCACTAACGGTATTCGCGAAATAAGAAACAAAGCATTCGAAAAACTGTTTAATGTGATTTTAGCCATTATGCTCATTGGTACGTTGAGCTTATTTTTATTCGCGTCCATTATCTCAACACGAATCAGACGCCTGCGCGACGCTGCAGAAAAAGCCATTGATGCTCAAGGGCGTGTTACAGGCAAAATTGACAAACAATTCTCTAGCGATGAAATTGGCGACTTGTCACGCAGCTTTGCTAGTATCGTAAATCGCCTTGGCGGCTACACTCATTATTTAGAAAATATGAGCTCGCGTTTATCGCATGAGCTGCGCACGCCAGTTGCTGTGGTACGCTCGTCTCTTGAAAGCCTTGAGCTACAAAATACTCACGAACCCAGTCAAAAATATATTGCTCGCGCAAAAGAAGGTGTGGCGCGTTTAAACAAAATACTCACCACCATGAGTGAAGCAACACGCCTAGAGCACGCCATTGAAAATAGCCAAAAAGAGCAATTTAATTTAAGCGAAGTAATAAATGGCTGTATGCAAGGTTACACCCTTGCCTACCCGAATAAACACTTCAACTTAGCCCTTAGCGATGAAGCTTATGCACTTAATGGGGTGCCTGAATTTATTGCACAGCTGCTCGACAAACTGATAAGCAATGCAGTTGATTTTGCCGAGAAAGAGACAAGTATTGAAGTGAACTATCACATCACGAGTGGTAAAGCGCAATTTAGTATTTTTAACGCAGGTCCGCTATTACCGCCTGATATGGCCAATCATATATTCGATTCTATGGTATCAGTACGTGAATCAAGCAAACAAAAAGAGCCGCATTTAGGGTTGGGTTTATATATGGCACGTTTAATTTGTGACTTCCACGGCGCAACCATTACAGCTACCAATAAAAACCAAGGCGTTGAGTTTTTAGTAACGTTTAAGGGTTAACTATAAAGCCGTTAACCCGCTAATTATTAAGAATAAGTTGGTTACCTTACCGATATTTTTGAAAATAACTTCTCAAGTTTTTATTGCGATAAACGATATAAAGTTATTGTATTAGTTGTGAAGTAGATATGTAATGCAAACCGATTCAAACAATAACTTAAACCTAGCCTCTTTAAATAGCGCGATTATCGTTGAACAAGAGCTTTGGCAAGCCGTATGTATTAACTGCTATGACCTTGTTGCTAAAGGTGTTGCTAGTTGTACAAACTCGCTTAACTACATCATTGAAACGGCATTAAAGCTGGCTCAACAACTTAATTTACCCGCTGTACTTTGGACAACCAACTGCGAAAACGAGCAAAAATTAGCATCGTTATTAGTTGCCATAAACGCCCAAATTAAAACACCACAACAGTTATTAAACCGATAACCCTCGACTGTGTGACTTTCACCAGTCACACTTAATTTAACGCCCGATCAAGCGGTTCGTGGCGTTAAATTCTTTTCATTAGATCAGCTTTTTTTAGCACATAAGTAGTGAAATTGCGTGCTAACTATATGAGAAACACACTTAAATTACCGCAAGCATGCTTTGCAAATTTGTAATCTAAATCTTAGGTTATTTATTTGTTTTAACTTTGTTATTCTCAATACACACACTTAGCGTGAGAATAACAATGACAACAAAAAAACAATTAAAACGTGCCCTACTAGCAGTGAGTGTTAGCTTGGCTAGCTTTACGCCATTTGCCTTTGCTGATTACACCATTTTCCACAATGCAAAAGGCTATACGCTCAAGCAAAATAAAGGCGTTCACGAATTTTCTACTTTAGTTATTAAAGACGGGAAAGTCGTCGCAACAGGCGATAAATCAATTATTTCAACTTATAGTCCTGCTGAGAAAATCGATGTAGAAGGTAAAACCTTACTACCAGGCCTAATCGATGCGCACGGCCACATTATCGGCCTTGGTAAAAATCAAAGCCAACTTGATTTACGCAGTAGTAGCTCATTGAAAGATGCGCTAAAGAGCATAGAAGAATACGCAAACCAAACCGATGGTTGGGTGATTGGCCGCGGTTGGAACCAAGAAAACTGGCCTAGTAAGGTATTTCCTACCGCCAAAGATCTCGATGCGATAGTGAGCGACAGACCTGTTGCACTAACACGCGTTGATGGTCACGCCCTTTGGGTAAACTCAAAAGCACTCGAAATTGCGGGCATAAATAAAGATACACAAGCACCTAGCGGCGGTGAAATTATCCGCTTAGATAACGGCGAGCCCTCAGGTATTTTGATAGATAATGCAGAGCCACTTGTTTATCAACATATGCCAAGCGTTGATAAGGCCGAAGTAAATAAACGCCTTGATGCCGCAGGTGAACATTTGCTGAGTTTAGGTATTACCTCAGCACATGATGCTGGCATTGATAACTTAACCTACCAAGTTTATTTAGAACGCGCAGCTAACAACACCTTACCTATTCGCATTTATGCCATGTTAAGTGCAACAGATAGTGAATTAAGTAAACAACTTGCCGCTGGCAAAAAGTTTGATGATAACGACATGTTGGCGATCCGCAGTATAAAAGTGTATTCGGATGGTGCGTTAGGTAGTCGCGGGGCTGCGTTACTTGAAGACTATCAAGACCGTATTGGCCACAAAGGCTTAATGCTAATGAGCAAAGATGAGTTAGAAAACGTATTTACTCAGGCGTTTAAAGCTGGGTTTAGCGTAAATACGCATGCCATTGGTGATAGAGCAAATCGTGTGGTACTCGACACTTATGAAAAAGTTTACGCTAAAAGTGGCGGTAAACTACTTAGAAATCGTATGGAGCACGCGCAAATTGTTGAGCCAAATGACATTAAACGCTTTAAACAACTCGCTATTATTCCTTCAATGCAACCAGTGCATGCCACATCTGATATGCATATGGCGGAAGATCGCCTTGGTAAAACGCGCTTAGCGGGCGCTTATGCATGGCAAACATTTTTAAAGCAGGGTTCTCGCGTAGCGGCGGGTTCAGATTTTCCAGTTGAGTTAGCAAACGCGTTTCATGGTTTATACGCCGCAGTTTCACGCCAAGATAAGGATGGTGCACCAAAAGGTGGCTGGCTTGCCGAGGAGAAGTTAACTCGCGAACAAGCACTACGAGCATTTACTTTAGATGCAGCCTATGCGGCTCACCAAGAATTTAAAATTGGTAGTTTAGAAAAAGGTAAGTGGGCAGACTTTATAATTGTGGATACTAATTATTTTAAAGCGCCACTGAGCGATATTTACCACACTCAAGTTGAACAAACCTGGCTGGCGGGTAAATTAAAATACCAACAAAAGTAAGTATAAAGAGCGTTTAGAATTCAGAGTCTTGATGCTGCGCTCTGAACTCTAAATATTGAAGCTTTTTAGCTGTCTGCTTTAGTATCAGCTGTCGTTGATTTTTTCTTTGCTAATTTAATTAAGTGATAAATATTTACGAAGGAAAGTAAGCCATTGGTAAAAGCTACCGGCCAAGCTGAAATAGCCAAACCATACAAGGTAAAACAAATACAGCCAGCTAAATTAAACCAACGTAATTTAGTGACATCTTCCATCATTAACGAAGCAACGAGCAATGCTGACGCAAAATAACCTAAATATTCCCAAACCATTGTATCGCTCCGATTCTAATTATTACCAATTTGCTGTAAGCTAAACGGTCCGATAGAATAGCTGAAGGACAATTGTCCAACAGCAAACGCTAATTACTTGTACTCAACAAGCGAGACTTTATGTTCGATTACCACTTTTCAAAAACTCTAGTTGATGAGTTACTGTCGTACGCAGGCAACAGCTATACCTTAAAAAAAGGTAAGTTACTTGCCGAGCAAGGCAAACCATTAAGTAAATTAATTTTAGTACGTAGTGGTACAATTTCATTTAGTTACGACGTAGGTAACGGTAGGCGCTTATTGCTAGGGCAACTTGACTGCCAAAATACTTTAGTGGGTGAAGTTGAAGCGCTTAATGACAGACCTTGTATTTATTCCATGACCTGCCAAAGTGAAGTAACCTATAACTTGATTGAGTTAAAGTACTGGCGTGAATTATTACAAGAAAAGCCAGAATTAGCGCTCTACACCGCGAAAAGCATTGCTGAAAAGTTTATTGAAAACCAACAAATAAACTTAAACAAGCTGCTGTTACCACTTAGTTTTAATATTGCCAAAGACTGCTTAGCCCGTTACCAAGATGAAACCGTGACGATGTTAAAACCTTACCCTAAAGTAAGTGCTGAAGCAGAGCGTTTTGCCACAACAGAACGTGCATACCGTCGCGTGGTAAGTGATTTAGTAGAACAAGGCTTAGTGCAGCGCACAGAGCAAGGCTTAAAGCCACTTGATGAAGATAAACTCGAAGACTTTATTGATAGCTTTGCAAGTCGTTAAACTATTTTTGCAATAACAAAAAAGGTCGCAATTGCGACCTTTTTTAATGCTATTTATTTAGGGCCTGTTGATCTTTGCTGTTCCATTTTTGTTCTCTTTGAGCGTGCTTTTATCGCGGCGCTCGATGTGTGGCCTAGCAATCTAAGCGAATATCGAGCAACAATGAGAAAAGTGCACTCAAAAGAACCGTTCGGCAGCGCTTGATTGGCTTTTCTACTGTGTTATCGGCTGACTCACATAGAATAACTATGCCACGCAGCCTCTGCCTTGTATAAAACCCAATCAAACTGCTGCAAAAACAAACTTGAAAGGTCAACAGGCCCTAGTGATTACTTATTATCAATAAATAAATGGCTAATTTCTTTTAAATCAGTTTTGCCATTTGCAATTTCATCTGGTGTTAAACCTGAAAGCTCATGTGGGAAAACTAACCACTCGTCTGAATCATGAATATAGTAATCAGGTTCAATCGGTGTTTTGTTATTTTTTGGCTTATAGTAAGGACAAGCCACGCGAATATCTTGTGGCAAATTTAAGCGCATCAGTTCTTTTAATTTTTCTTTTAGTGCAAAAATACTGCGACCTGAATCAAATACATCATCAACAATTAATAAGCTGTCAGATGCATTAGCGTTTTCGATGATGTAATGTAAGCCGTGTACTTTAATATCTTTTGATTGCTTACCAATACCATAATAAGACGATGTACGTACCGCAATATGATCTGTGTCTACACCTTTAAAGTCATAGTATTCTTGTACAGCAATACCGATTGGTGCACCACCACGCCAAATGCCCACAATATAGTCAGGGCGAAAACCATCATCAAAAACCTGTGCTGCGAGTTTAAATGAGTCTTGCAAAAGCTGCTCGGCGGTAATAAAAACCTTATCTGACATGATGTGCTCCTGAGATTATTGGGGTATAAAAAAGGTGTGCATAATAGCTTATATTTAACGAAATAGCTTGCTTTATATCAAAATAGCATGTCTTAAGCCTTTTAAAATATATCATACCAATTCACTTAAATAGCCGATCATTCTAGCGGGTTAAATATCATGCTAACTGCGTTTGAATTTATCAATGTAGAACAGCTACATTAGAAAAATTCCGCCTTGTTATCATTTCATTTATCCAGCGCTACCTCTGATCACATACTTAACAGAATTGGTATCACAAACTGCTAGGTTAAATATTGAGCTTTCGAAAAAGAGCTTTTGAAAATATACATAAAAACGTATGGAAATACTTTTGGTAAATTTAACCAAAAATCATACTTTAGGGATGAAGCAAATAAACAGAGGTACCTAATATGTGGTGGATATTTGCTTTCATGCTGCTTGGTCTTTACGTTGCGTTAACCCTCGTTAGGTTTAATGATAAAACACCAAGTGAGAAAGAGTTAAAGCGTCTAAACTTTAACAAACGTTAATAAAAAGCCTGCACACAGCAGGCTTTTTAATGCTTATTTTTTATTATGCTTTTTCAAGCAATGTGCGAGCAACGGTACGCATACCCCAAGTGGTTGCACCTGCAGCCCACTGGCTACCCGCAGAGTTTTGGAAACTTGCAGCAAGGTCGATATGCACCCAACCTTTACCGTCATTTGGCACAAAACGAGATAAGAAACCAGCAGCATTTGATGCACCGCCAAAACCACCGCCTTTCTGCGCACGGCTGTTTGCCGTATCTGCGTATGGTGATGGACAGTTAAACTGGTGGAACTTCTCAAGGGGTAATGCCCATGCAGCTTCAAACTCGTCGCTAGCAAAGTTTTCAACTTCACGCACTAGCTCTTTATCTAAACCAAACAACGCATTGTATTCTTGACCTACCGCCATAAGCGCTGCACCAGTTAAGGTTGCCGCATCAATAATTAATGGTGCGCCTGTTTCGCCAGCCGCCATTAGGCCGTCAGCAAGTACTAAGCGACCTTCCGCGTCAGTATTTACGATTTCTACTGTAGTACCATTTTTGTACGTAAGAATATCACCTAACTTGTATGCATTACCTGAGATTAGGTTCTCTGCACAGCATAGGAATAACTTAACGCGCACATCTAAACCACGGCTAATTGCCAGAGCAAGACCAGAAGTAACCGTCGCCGCACCACCCATATCACACTTCATGGTTAACATGCCTTCACTTGGCTTAATTGAGTAACCACCTGAATCGAATGTAATGCCTTTACCTACAAGCGCAGCTGCTACTGGTGCATTTTCATCACCTGTTGGGTTGTAATCGAGTGTTAATAACACTGGCGGGCGCTCACTACCACGGCCAACAGAGTGAATACCAATCCACTGTTGCTCTAATAATGCATCGCCTTTAATAATGTCGTAGCTTACGTGCTCTGGTGCCATTGAACCGATAAATTCAGCCGCTTTTTCAGCAAGGCTTTCTGGATAAACATCTTCTGCAGTACCGTTAATCATCTGACGTTGCCAAATTGCAGCACGCTTTAACGCCGCTAATTCATCAAGTGATGATTGGCTGTTTTCTGCAAATGTAACTGCATCTAGGTTTTTAGCTGTCACAAAGCCTTGATAAAGCGCCCACTGACTTTCTGTACACCAAGTTTCACCTTCTAAAACGATTGTTTTAATGCCTTGATTAGCAAGTGCACGACCTGCTTTTTGTACGTTTTTAAGGGTTTCTTCTTGCTGTAAATGAACGGTCGCACCGTCATTAGAAAAAGAGAGTAAGGCTTTTTCACCCCAATGCGCCGCTGCGGCATCTTGAGATAACTGAACTTTGAACAGATCTGACATATTTTTTTCTCTCGTGTGTTCACATAATTGCGTGACCCCAGTGTACACTAGTCACATACATAGCCCAATAATTTGCGATTAAAGCCATGCAATTTCAATCAAAGCTGCAACAAGCCAAGCTTATAAAACGATACAAACGTTTTTTAGTCGATATCGAAACCAGCCAAGGAGAATTAACCATTCACTGTGCGAACACCGGGCGTATGACTGGCTGCGCCGATTCTGGCTTTACTGCGTATTATTCAACATCTAGTAATACCAAGCGTAAATACCCTCATTCGCTCGAACTGACACAAAATCTAGCGGGAGATCTGATCTGCGTTAATACCAGCATGGCCAACCATGTGGTTGCCGAGGCGATAGCTAAGCAACAAATACCTGAATTATTAAATTACGATACCCTAAAACAAGAAGTGAAATATGGCGATGAAAACAGTCGCATTGATATTTTATTGAGTGATGCCGAAAAGCCAGCGTGTTATATCGAAGTAAAATCGGTCACCTTGTTAGAAGAAAACGGTAAAGGTTACTTTCCCGATGCGGTCACAACCCGAGGCAGCAAACATTTGCGCGAATTAGTGACAATGAAGCAACAAGGCCATCGAGCGGTATTATTCTTTTTAATTCAACACACTGGCATTAAGTCTGTGGCACCTGCTGCCCATATTGACGCCAATTATGCAATTGAAATTAAAAAAGCACTAGCTGCAGGGGTTGAAATTTTATGTTATCGCACCAACATAAGCTCGGAACAAATTGTAATAGATAAAACCATTCCCTTTGTCGCGCTGCAGTGAATAGTTAACGAGTTCAAACGTTTTACCGCATAAATTATTGTTAATTAGGCTTGTCTAAATTTTTTTATTGGTAAAAATTAATTGCACTTAATTTTTTATTCTGCTATTTATAGCCGCCGACTTTTATTGGGACTCTATTCATAGAAGAATTAGGAGACAGTTATGCCATCACAAAATAATTTGAGTTTACTGGCTCAAGCAGGCCTAGCGCCGTATACAGAAAAACCTGGCGAAGAATACATGAGTGACGCACAACTTGCGCACTTTAAAACCATTCTTGAGACATGGCGTAACAACTTACGTGAAGAAGTAGATCGCACAAAAAACCATATGCAGGATGAAGCAGCAAACTTCCCTGATCCAGTTGACCGTGCAGCACAAGAAGAAGAGTTTGCATTAGAATTACGTACGCGTGACCGCGAACGTAAACTAATTAAAAAGATTGAGAAAACATTACAACTAATCGAAGATGAAGATTTTGGCTATTGTGTTACCTGTGGCATCGAAATCGGTATTCGTCGTTTAGAGGCTCGCCCAACAGCTGATCAATGTATTGATTGTAAAACACTTTCTGAAATCAAAGAAAAACAATCAGGCCGTTAATTTGGCTTAAATGTTGGCAAACACATCAGATTTTGGGGCATACCGTGGCCGGTTTGCCCCCTCTCCTTCTGGGCCATTGCACTTTGGCTCGCTCGTAGCCGCACTCGGCAGTTATCTTGACGCCAAAGCACATAACGGTAGTTGGCTTGTTCGTATCGAAGACATCGATACACCACGCGTAGTCAGCGGTAGCGACACCTTAATCTTAAAAACACTTGAAAACTACGGCCTACATTGGGACGAATCAGTTCGCTATCAAAGCGCTTGTTTAGCGCATTATCAAACAGTACTTGAACAACTGATCAGCAAAGACTTAGTCTATGCCTGCCAATGCACACGTAAACAAATTAAGCAACACGGTGGGTTTTACAACGGCCATTGCCGTGACTTACAGCTTACATTTGATAGCCAAGCGCTGAGACTAAAACAAACCATACCAACCTATCAATTTAGTGATCTTTTTAAAGGCGAAATCAACGTTGAATCTGTGTTTTCAGAAGAAGACTACATTATTAAACGCCGTGATGGCTTATTTGCCTATCAACTAGTAGTAGTGTTAGACGACATAGCACAAAAAATTTCTCATATTGTGCGCGGTGCTGATTTACTATTCCCTACCGTACGACAAATCAGTTTATTTAAGCAACTAGACGCACCTGTGCCACAATTTGGTCACCTTCCCTTAGCTGTAGCAGAGCCCGGGTTTAAGTTATCAAAACAAAACTATGCAGCGGCGATTGATATGGATAAACCACAGCAAACACTTGTTGCTGCGCTTAAATTTCTCGGCGTCAATACCAATAAAACACTATTAGATGTCAGTGTCGATGAAATTATTCAATGGGCAATAACGGCATGGCAACGAAAAAACGTACCTGCCAATGATGAAATTCAACTTATTACTAACGAAACCAGTTTTACCTTCAAGCCGCTTTAATTTAGTGCAATCTTTACACTAAATTATGGCTAAATATCAGCCCACACAAGCGTGCTAGCCATGGCATTAACTGGGTGATTAGTATATTATTACGCGGTTAATTTTCCCTGTATGAATTCTGGAGCCGTCCCATTATTTCTAAGCTTGTAAAAATCTGTCGAGGTATTTTATCTGGATCAGAACAAGGTCAACAGCCGCAAAGCGTTGCGAGTTTTTCTAAACCGCTTGTCGTTACCCGCGAAAATCATGTGGTATCGCGTAAACAACTTAGCCCAAATGCCTTAAAAGTACTGTATCGTCTTAAAGATGCTGGCTACGACGCCTATTTAGTTGGCGGCTGTATTCGCGATATTTTACTTGGCCTAGAACCGAAAGACTTTGATGTAGTTACCAATGCTACACCCGAGCAGATTAAAAAGCAGTTTCGCAATTGTCGTTTAATCGGTCGCCGCTTTCGCTTAGCGCATATCATGTTTGGCAGAGAGATCATTGAAGTGGCAACCATGCGAGGCCATCACAGTGATGAAGAACAGGGCGAAAAAAATAAAAGCCAAGCAAGCGAGCAAGGACAATTACTACGTGACAACGTTTACGGCACTATCGACGAAGATGCAGAGCGCCGTGACTTTTCAATCAACGCGTTGTACTACTCGATTAACGATTTCAGTATTCATGATTTTGCCGGTGGTATGGAAGCGATTAAAAATCGCCGTATCGAACTGATTGGCGATCCTGAAACGCGCTACCGTGAAGATCCGGTACGTATGCTGCGAGCGGTACGCTTTGCCACAAAACTGGATATGACCATTGCGCCAGCGACAGAAAAACCGATGTTTCAGTTGGCGTCGCTGCTTGGTAATATTCCAGCAGCCCGTTTATTTGAAGAGATGTTAAAGCTATTCTTAAACGGTAAAGCAGAAGCTAACTTCCACTTACTGCGTCAGTACGGGTTATTTACTTATTTATTTCCTGCACTTGATAAATTACTGAACAAGCACCCAGACGGCACTGAGTATCAGCTTGTTACGCAAGTATTGAAAAATACCGACAAACGCATTAATGCAGGCAAAAAAGTAACCCCGGCCTATTTAATCGCAGCATTTTTATGGTACCCATTACAAAGCTTAGCCAACCGCATTACAGCGCAGGGCGAAACACCATTTAATGCATTTAATATGGCGATGAATCAAATTTTATCTGAAAGTGCAAAGTCGCTTGCAGTACCAAAACGTTTCACCATTGGCGCTCGTGAGATTTGGCAATTGCAACACCGCTTTGATAAACGTGGCGGTCAACGCGCATTCCGTTTAACGCAGCAACCGCGTTTTCGTGCCGCAAAAGATTTCTTCTGTTTACGCGCGCAATTTGAGCCAGAACTGGCAGAGCTTGCAAAGTGGTGGGATAACTACACAGAGCAAGATGCTGGCAGCCAAAAACGTATGGTTAGCGATTTAAATAAAGGCGCTAAAAGTGGTGGCAATTACCGTCGCCGCAGACCACGCAAAGCAAAAAGTAATAACGCAAAACGCCATGACTAATCACGTAAATTCTTTGGTTTACTTAGGCTTAGGGGCTAATTTAAACGCCCCATTAGAGCAATTACGAAATGCCACACAGGCATTAGCCGCACACCCTAGTATTTCCCTTGTTGCAAGCTCTTCACTCTATGGCAGTAAGCCCATGGGACCGCAAGACCAACCTGACTATGTCAATTCAGTTGTTGCCATTGATACAGCGCTATCGCCGCTTGAGCTCCTTGATATTACACAACAAATCGAGCTCGATTTTGGTCGCGTACGCAAAGCCGATCGCTGGGGACCACGCACGCTCGACATCGACATTATTTTATACAAAAACCAACAACTTGATAATGAACGCCTAACTGTGCCACATTACGGCATGAAAGTGCGTGAGTTTGTTCTTTATCCAATGCATGAAATTGCACCGGATCTTGCACTACCTTGTGGTACAAACTTAGCAGATTTAATAAAAACAATAGATAAAAATAGCTTGAGCATTATTGCAGCAAGTTAATAACGGCAAGTAATCGAGGGATTTATGGCTAAAATTACCGTTTCAAAACTTAAAAAAATGAAACAAGAAGGCGAGAAAATTGCCGCTTTAACCGCATATGATGCAAGCTTCTCAGGCCTCTTCGAAGAGCAAGGTGTTCACGTTTTATTAGTGGGCGACTCAATGGGCATGGTACTGCAAGGTGGCAACGACACCTTGGCAGTCACTAATCAAGATATTGCCTACCACACACGCTGTGTGCGCGCAGGTGCTAAAGATACCTTTGTCATCGCTGATTTGCCCTTTATGACCTATTCGAGCCCAGCTGATGCGTGTAACAACGCGGCTGAGCTTATGCGTGCTGGGGCAAATATGGTTAAACTTGAAGGCGGTGAGTGGCTTTACCCAGCAATTGAGTTGTTAACACAACAAGGCATTCCTGTATGTGGTCATTTAGGATTAACACCGCAATCAGTACATGTATTTGGTGGTTTTAAAATTCAAGGTCGCACTAACGAAGCCGCAGAGAAAATGATTAACGACGCCAAAGCGCTTGAAGCCGCAGGCGCCCAATTGTTAGTACTGGAATGTATTCCTTCAGAACTGGCTAAAGCCATTACCGACGCAATTTCAATTCCAACGATTGGTATTGGCGCAGGCAAAGAAACCGATGGTCAAATTCTAGTTATGCATGACCTTGTTGGTATTTCTGCGGGCTATATCCCTAAGTTTTCAAAAAACTTTTTACTGGAAACAGGCAACATGCCAGCAGCAGTTAAAAAGTACATCGATGATGTGCAAAGTGGTCAGTTCCCTGGCTCTGAGCATGAATTCAATTAATTTAAGTGTTAAGTAGTTACTTTTATGCAAACGGTTTCTAACGTTTCTCAGTTACGCAGTAAAATCAAAAGCTGGAAACAGCAAGGTCTAACAGTGGCATTTGTGCCAACGATGGGCAATCTGCATGCGGGTCATTTTTCACTGGTTGATAAAGCTAAACAAATCGCCGATAAAGTGGTTGTTAGTATTTTTGTTAACCCAATGCAATTTGGCAAAAATGAAGATCTCGACAAGTACCCGCGTACTTTACAAAACGATCAAAATGGCCTGATTGAGCACGGTGCTGATTTACTGTTTACACCAACCGTTGAAACCATCTACCCCAAAGGGCTAGACGCACAAAGTTATATCGATGTGCCAGGAGTATCTGAAGGCCACTGTGGAGCCAGCCGCCCTGGTCACTTTCGTGGCGTAGCGACAATTGTTAATAAACTCTTTAACCTTGTTCAACCTGATATTGCCTGTTTTGGCGAAAAAGATTTTCAACAACTTGCGGTTATTAGAACCATGGTTGAAGACTTATCGATGCCGATTGAAATTATCGGCGTTGCGACCAAGCGTGAAGACTCTGGTCTCGCCATGAGCTCGCGTAATGGCTATTTATCGGATGATGAAAAGCAACAAGCAAGTGCGCTGTATCAGATTATGCGTGACGCTGAAACGGCGCTTAAAGCAAACGAGTTAAATTTAGATAAGATTACAGAGCAAGCTAAGTTAGCAATTGAAAAGTACGGCTTTACACTTGATTACTTTAATATTTGTAATGCAAAAACCTTAGAGTTAGCCACTAAGAATGATACTAATTTAGTTATTCTTGTTGCTGCATTTTTGTCAAATGTACGTTTAATTGATAACTTACAAGTAACGACAGCCTAGAACCAAGCAGTTCTATACTCAATTCAAAAATAATAAGGATTAAGGATAATGAAACAGTTAATCACTATCGCGTTAGTAGGTTTGTTGGCTGCATGTAGCTCTCAAAACTTAACACAAGAGCAAAAAGAAGGGCTTAATCGCTGTGCACAGCAAAACTTTCAGTGCGAGTCTTCTTGTAGTAATTCAAGCTTAAACGAAAGCATGACCAACGGCGTATGCATGCGTAAATGCGTTGACGAACACAATGCTTGTAAAGCACAAGTAGGCCCTGAATTTATTAACTAAAAATATATAATTTTAAATACAAAAAAGCCGCTAATTAGCGGCTTTTTTTATGACTTAACCGATTAACTTATAGAAGGCCTAGCTTCTTAAGTTCTTTGTTAGCCATACCTGAAGTAAGTGGTACATAACCGTCTTTTTCAACAATCTTTTGACCATCTTTAGAAAGTACCATCTTAAGGAACTCAGCTTCGATTGGTGAAAGCGGCTTGTTAGGGTGCTTGTTCACGTAAACGTATAGGAAACGAGATAGCGGGTATTTACCTGTTGCTACGTTTTCTAACGTTGCATCAACGTAGTTAGTACCTTTCTTCGCTAGTGGAACAGTACGAACACCTGATGTTTTATAACCAATGCCTGAGTAACCAATCGCATTTAATGAAGATGAGATTGACTGTACTACTGATGCAGAACCTGGTTGCTCATTTACGTTGTTTTTAAAGTCACCTTTACACAGTGCTTTTTTCTTGAAGTAACCATAAGTACCAGACACTGAGTTACGGCCGTATAATTGGATGTCTTTACCAGCCCAAGAACCTTCTAAGCCTACATCGCTCCAACGTGTCGCTTCTTTATCTGCACCACACTTACGTGTTGATGAGAATACAGAATCCACTTCTTTAATTGTTAAGCCTTTAACTGGGTTATCTTTGTGTACAAATACAGCTAGTGCATCGATAGCAACACGTACTTCAGTTGGCTTATAACCGAATTTCTTTTCAAACGCTTCGATTTCTTTCGACTTCATCTTACGGCTCATTGGACCGAAGTTTGATGTACCTTCTGTTAGTGCCGGTGGCGCAGTTGATGAACCAGCAGCTTGAATTTGAATATTTACGTTAGGGTACTGACGCTTATACTCTTCTGCCCAAAAGGTCATCATGTTTGCTAATGTGTCTGAGCCTGTAGACGAGAAATTACCAGAAATACCTGTTGTTTTTTCATAATCTGCTAATTTGTTATCTACTGCAATCGCGTTACCAGCAAGCATTGCTGTAACAGTTAGGCCCATAGTAGCCACTAAGTTTTTAAGTTTCATTGGGTAACTCCAATTGATTATCCCGTTTTGATGATGCGACTATTTTTAGCCTTTTCCATGACATTAAAATGACTAAAATATGACAAATTTATTAACACACTAATTTATTCAGATTAAACTTCTAACACTTTGTTTTTTATACGTTCGTTAGAAAAAGAAAAACTAAATGTTGAACCTTCGCCCAATTTTGATGAAATATTTAAGTGAGAATCATGACGACTTAATACATGTTTAGTGATCGCCAAACCTAAACCCGAACCACCAGTATCGCGAGAGCGTGCCTGATCAACACGGTAGAAGCGTTCAGTTAATCGATGAATATGCTCGCCAGCAATACCATCGCCGTTGTCTTCTACACGGAACTCAGCGCCCTTATCGGTTTTATGCCAACTAATGTTTATTTCACCATGAGCTGGGGTGTAACGAACGGCATTAAATACTAAATTTGAAAAGGCGCTGCGCAACTCTTGCTCTTTGCCAATTAAATTTAATGACTCATCCATATCCAGCACAATTGTGTGTTGTTTCTCTTGGTTTAATTGTTCCGCCTCGCGGTAAATCGCAGTGAGCATATCTGCTACATCTACTTCCTCCTCGAAGTCTGGCTTATCAGAATTTTCGATGCGTGCCAGCGCAAGTAACTGCTCTACTAAGCTTGCCATGCGCTTACATTGATCCAGCATAGTTTGTTGCGCTTTGCCCCACATTGAAGGTGGCGGCGCCATATCTGGATCAAACATTTCGAGATAGCCCGACATTACTGTTAACGGCGTGCGCAGCTCATGCGACACATTAGCAATAAAATCTCGGCGCATTTCTTCGAGTTGTTTGATTAACGTCACATCGCGCACCACCATCATTAACTGTGATGCTGCATAAGGCGTTACCCTCACTTCTAATACACTGTGTGGATCAATCGGTGATTGCAGCTCTAATGGCTCAAAGTATTCTTTTGCACGCATGTATTTAATAAAATCTGGACGACGAATTAGGTTATCAAGTCGCTGACCATGATCGAGCGGCCACTGTAATCCTAATAAAGCGATCGATTCTTTGTTACACCAAACGATCGCCAGATCATCTTGCAATACTAATACGCCATCGGGAACGGCTTCTGCACCTTCACGAAAACGACGAATAACATCAGCAAGCTCGTTGCGTTTTCTACGATTGCGCTGTTGCAGGCGATAAATGCCTTCAAATACCTGCTCCCAAACACCCTCACCTTCTGGTGGGTAATATTTGCGTTGTTCTGTAAGCCAATCGCTTAATCTAAATAGCTGTCGATAATTCCACACTAATAGTGAAAATGTACCTAGCCATAAAAGTAAAAAAGGAGCCCCTAACAGGACTCCTATTAACGTGAGCGGAATAAAGTAAACAAAAAGGCGTTTAACTAATTCCCGCTTACTCACAATTCGCAGCATAGACTTCTCTTAGAAATTAAATTTTGCTCGAAAAACGATAACCTGCACCACGTACGGTTTGTACTAATTTATCATGACCCATAGGTGCAATCGCTTTACGTAGACGACGAATATGTACATCAACCGTGCGATCTTCTACGTAAACATTTGTACCCCAAACATTATCAAGCAGTTGTTCACGGCTGTAAACACGTTCTGGGTGCGTCATAAAGAAATGAAGTAATTTAAATTCAGTTGGTCCCATATCCAATTCGTTACCTGCAGATGTTACACGATGCGAAATAGGATCTAGGCGTAACCCATGTACTTCAATTGCTTCTTCGAGCGATGTAGGTGATACGCGACGGAATACCGCTTTAATGCGTGCCATTAACTCTTTCGGTGAAAACGGTTTAGTGACATAGTCATCAGCGCCTACTTCTAGGCCTTTGATCTTGTCTTCTTCTTCACCACGAGCGGTTAGCATAATAATTGGGATATGGCGGGTATAATCACTATTTTTAATTTTTTTAGCGATTTGAACACCACTTGTGCCAGGCAGCATCCAGTCCAGTAGAATCATATCTGGATAAGGCTCAACTAGCGCATCCATTGCAGAATCATAATCTTGGGCTTCAATAGCCTGAAATCCATTTTGTTCAAGTACGAATACCAACATTTCACGAATTGGTGCTTCGTCATCAACCACTAGTATCTTACGCGACATGAATTAAATCTCTAAGTTATCAACTGACTTCATTATCAAAGTAAAGTGTGACACTTTTATGAATATAAACATAAAAAGATCATAAATAAACTGTTGTCTATTTGTAGTGTTACTTTAACCTAACTTACACAATTATATAAAACAATTTAAATTCAATAAGATAAAACGAAATTGGCGCTTTAAAATTAAACTAAAAAGCCCCTAAAAGGGGCTTATAAAATTAACTAAATTGTCACGTTTTTATATCATTTAAAAATCATAACGTAAGGTAACGGCCAAATGTCCTTCATCATCGCTATTGTCCAGATCACGCTGGGTGTACCAAATATAAGCCTTTGCCTGCTTACCTAATTTGCGCTCAACACCTACTGAACTAGCCGAGCCACTGTCTTTTAATTTACCAAAGCCTGTTTCATCATCTTGGTACTGTACTAAAATTTTATAATTTTCGATTTTATAAGAAGCACTTACAACGAACGTATCACCATCATCGCCCGATGACACTTTTTCACTATTTTGGTACATACCGTTAATTGTAAAATCACCAAGTTTACCTTGTGCTGATACGCGATCTATATTGTAGCCGGCAACATCCTCATCATGCGCATATGCGACATAAAACGGCGTTTTCTTAAGTGCTTTATCACCATAACCGATAGCAGCCGACACCCCAGCCCCATCGCTTTGTTTGCTGTTTTCTTCCGCTATGTAGGTTAGTTCAAACTGTAATTGACCAAATTTGGGTGATTGATAATTTACCATATCGCCCAAACGGTTTTCGCCAGTGGCAAGGTGTTTAATATCGCCAACGAAGTCATTCATCATATCAAGCTTGTTTTGCGACTTTTTCAGCGCCGTGTCTTTTCGACCAATTAAGATCTGACCAAAGGTTTTACTTTTTAGACCTAAGTATTGATCCCGTGATTTAATATTATCATCACTGCCATTTGCGCCATCTTGCTCTGAAATATTAACTTCCCACTCAAGCTTAGTTAATACGCTAAGATCATCTGAAATACCATGCTTTGCTTTAATGCCAAAACGTGATGCATATGAGTCAACTTCGGTCTCGCTCTCTTGATTATCGATATCAACGTAGCGTAAGCCTAGGTGGGCACGTCCGTATACTTGAGCATCTGTTTCGGCAAATGCATCTAACGGAAGAAGCACTAAACCTATACCACTTGCTAGCAAGAGTTTTTTAATCATGGTAATTTCCTCAAAGCAGAGTTTAACTAGAGCATTACGCTTTAATTATTATACACTTAAGATCAAACAGATTTTCTTATTTAATAATTACTTTAGTACATTTCACGGGTATGGCAATTATCGCAGATCAATATTTTACCAATAGGATCATCTTTGTACCAAGATCTACCACGATATGACTGTCTGAGATCAAAAACTTACTAAGATCACCTCAGAAATAGATCGAATTTCAATAAGTTAGCCATAATTTTTAATCTGATCAGCCCTAAATCAGCACTTTAGTTGGTAGGATCGTGATCCCAGCCAATCAAATTACGATCGTGTTAGTAAGAATTTGATCCCACAATCCTAAATGATCATAATCCCAGACATACTATTAATCTCATTTATTTTCGCCGAAATAAGCCAGCTCACAAACCGGTTATAAATAAAGTAAATGTTAGAAGACTGGCCTGTTAAAGCACTATTTTGATAGGGTGAATGAAGGTTAACTCAATAACATGAATTTAAATTACTCACGCTCACACCAAAGCATTCGACACAAAAAAAGCGTTTATATGAGCTATATAAACGCTTTGCTTGTTAAAGGAAGTTGTATAACTTGATGTTATTTAACTTGTTGGTTTAACTCACCAGCAAGGTATTTTTCATGCATCGCATCAAGTGAAATTGGTTTGATTTTAGCCGCTTGACCAGCAGTACCAAACGCTTCGTAACGTGCAACACAGATTTCAGTCATTGCTTTCGTTGCTTCCGCTAAAAACTTACGCGGGTCAAAGTTTGCAGGGTTATGCGCTAGGTGACGACGAATTGCACCGGTTGATGCTAAACGTAAGTCGGTATCGATATTTACTTTACGAACACCGTGCTTAATACCTTCAACGATCTGCTCAACTGGCACACCGTAAGTTTCAGGGATCTCACCACCAAACTCGTTGATCACAGCAAGCCACTCTTGTGGTACTGATGACGAACCGTGCATTACTAAGTGAGTATTTGGAATACGCGCGTGAATTTCTTTAATGCGGTTAATTGCAAGAATGTCACCCGTTGGTGGACGTGTAAACTTATAAGCACCGTGTGAAGTACCACATGCAATCGCAAGTGCATCTACACCTGTTTGCTTAACAAAGTCAGCTGCTTCTTCAGGATCAGTTAATAGTTGGTCTTCAGTTAGCTTACCTTCTGCACCAATACCATCTTCTTCGCCTGCTTCACCCGTTTCTAATGAACCAAGTACACCTAGCTCACCCTCAACTGAAACACCACACGCGTGCGCCATTTCAACGGTGCGACGTGTTACATCAACGTTGTATTCATAGCTTGAAGGGGTTTTACCATCTTCAAGTAGTGAGCCGTCCATCATTACTGATGAAAAGCCTAATTGGATTGAGCGTTGGCAAACTGCTGGTGATGTACCGTGATCTTGGTGCATAACTACTGGAATGTGAGGCCATTCTTCAATTGCCGCTAAAATCATATGGCGGATAAACGGCGCACCGGCGTATGCACGCGCACCTGCTGAACCTTGAACGATAACAGGACTGTTTGTCTTGTCTGCTGCTTCCATAATTGCACGCATTTGCTCTTGGTTATTCACATTAAACGCTGGAACACCATAACCATTTTCTGCCGCATGGTCTAATAGCTGACGCATACTGATTAAAGCCATTTTGCTTTCTCCAATTTTTGATGGCACCTAACGCCATCGAGTTTGAACGGATAGATTTGTTTATTGCCAAGTAATCACTGATTTTGAGAGAGATATGATTACTTGGCTTTTTATTCAGTTACTTAGATTCTATTCAATTAACCTAAGTATAGCGTGCACAAATTATTTCGCGCGCGCTTCTAACATTGCTACAGCTGGTAACTGCTTGCCTTCTAAGAATTCTAAGAAAGCGCCACCACCTGTTGAAATGTATGAAATTTTGTCTGCTACTTCATATTTATCAATTGCTGCAAGGGTGTCACCGCCACCAGCAATTGAGAATGCATTTGACTCTGCAATCGCATGTGCAAGTGCTTTGGTACCTTCACCAAATTGGTCAAATTCAAATACACCTACCGGGCCGTTCCATACAACCGTACCTGCATTTTTGATAATCTCAGCAAGTGCCTTCGCTGAATCTGGGCCAATATCAAAAATCATGTCGTCTGAATCAACATCTGCAACTGACTTTAATGTTGCTACAGCTGTTTCTGAAAACTCTTTACCCACTACTACATCAGTTGGTACTGGAATATCGCCACCCGCTGCTTTTGCTGCGTTAGTTAACTTGTTTGCTTCATCAATTAAATCAGCTTCATAAAGTGATTTACCAACGTTATTACCCGCAGCTGCGATAAAGGTATTTGCAATACCACCACCACAAACTAACTGATCAACAACACTTGAAAGCGACTCAAGTACAGTCAGTTTCGTTGAAACTTTTGAACCACCAACAATCGCTACAAGTGGGCGCGCTGGGTTATCAAGTGCTTTACCAAGTGCATCAAGTTCAGCCGCAAGTAAAGGACCTGCACAGGCAACATCAGCGTATAAACCAACACCGTGAGTAGATGCTTGTGCGCGGTGCGCTGTACCAAACGCATCCATTACATACACATCACACAGTGCAGCTAATTTTTTAGCTAAAGCTTCGTCGTCTTTTTTCTCGCCTTTATTAAAACGTACGTTTTCAAATACAACCACTTCGTTGTCTTGAACGTCAACACCATCAAGGTAGTCTTTTTCTAGGCGAACAGTTTGCTCTAATACGTCATTTAAATAGTTAACAACCGGCTGCATTGAGAATGCTTCATCGTATTCGCCTTCTGTAGGGCGACCTAAATGCGACATAACCATTACTTTTGCGCCTTTTTCTAAGGCTAATTTAATGGTTGGTAACGACGCACGAATACGCGCATCACTGGTTACTTTACCGTCTTTTACTGGAACGTTTAGGTCTTCACGAATAAGCACGCGCTTACCTTGTAAATCTAAATCAGCCATTTTAATGACAGACATTTGAGCTCTCCTTTAACATAAAAAAACCGCAAATTTGTTGGCAAACTCACGGTTATCTAAATCTAACTTTTTAATGCCATCGCTTCGGCAGTATCTAGCATACGGTTGGCAAAACCCCATTCGTTATCGCACCAAGCTAAGATTTTTACTAAGCGCTTGTGGCTTACACGGGTTTGCGTACCATCGATAATCGACGAATGACTATCGTGATTAAAATCAACCGATACCAGTGGTTCTTCGGTATAACTGATAATACCGGCTAAGTGTTGATGCTCTGCATCTGAAAGTACTTTATTAACCGTTTCAATTGTTACATCGGTATTAAGTGTGACACTTAAATCCATAGCGGTAACATTGATGGTAGGAACGCGCACGGCTATGGCTTCAAAACGGCTTTTAAACTTAGGCAGAATGCGCTCGATACCACGTGCTAATTTTGTATCAACTGGAATAATCGATTGACTCGCAGCTCGCGTACGACGAAGATCACTGTGATAGGCATCAATTACTTGCTGGTCATGCATTGATGCGTGAATGGTAGTAATTGCACCTGACTCAATACCAAATGCGTCATCAAGTACTTTAATCACTGGCACAATACAGTTAGTAGTACATGAACCGTTAGAGACGATAGTGTGCTCAGCTTTTAATTCATTGTCATTAATACCAAAAACAATGGTGGCATCCATATCGGCATCGGCAGGTTGCGAGAACAACACCTTTTTAGCGCCGGCATTTAAATGCAATTCAGCATGTTCGCGAGAGTGATAGACACCAGTACATTCAAGCACCACGTCGACATCTAATAAACCCCAAGGCAATTCACTTGGGTTTTCTTCGGCGAATAACTGAATTAAATCACCATTTACGGTGATGGCATCTTGCTGTAATTGCACAGGAAATTTAAAACGACCATGAGAAGTGTCGTATTTTAATAAATGCGCGATGCCTTTAGCGTCTGCTAATTCATTGATCGCGACAATTTGAATGTCGTTAGTACGACCAGCTTCATATAAAGCTCTTACGATATTTCGTCCGATTCGACCAAAACCATTAATTGCAATTTTGATTGCCATTAAGTTGTTTTTCCTAACAGTGCCGAGCACTTTCACAGTTGGTGAGAGGGTTGATGGCGGGTATTCTAAAGCAAAGAATTTGAATACGATAGTGAAAAAATTTTATTCTTCGATTAGTAAAGATAATGACACCGGTTACTTACTAGGTAAATCAAGGGATCCAGTAATTTCGCAAGTTTCATGAAGATTTTTAGAAAAATGTGATTTTAATTTGTCTGTTAAAAATGACACCGGTTTCCCTAAATTTATTACGACAATTAATCGCTCAACACGCGCTATAAAAAACACAAAAAAGCCTAATTTACGCTTTTAAAATTTTCTTAAATTAAAGACCTAGATTTAGTTTTTCAAAACCAACTCTTTTTCTTCTTGACGCAATGTTAATACTTCAAAGCCATCTTTTGTGACTAAAATAGTGTGCTCCCATTGTGCTGATAGCTTTTTATCGCGGGTTACTACTGTCCAACCGTCTCGTTTGGTTTTAGTTTTCGCGGTACCTTGGTTAATCATTGGTTCAATAGTAAATGTCATGCCTTCTTGTAGCGTTACACCAGTATCCTTTTTGCCAAAATGCAGTACTTCAGGCGCCTCGTGCATTTGTCTACCGATACCATGACCGCAAAACTCTCGCACTACAGAGTATCCGTGTTGCTCAGCATGATGTTGAATTACCGCACCAATATCACCTAATTTAGCGCCTGGTTTCACTTGTTTAATGGCCAGCCAAAGTGCTTCGTAAGTCGTTTCAACCAAACGTTTCGCAAGCGGCGATACTTCACCGATACAATACATTTTACTGCTATCTGCGATAAAACCATTTTTCTCTAAGGTAATATCGATGTTGATAATATCGCCATTTTTTAGTTTTTGCGTGCTACTTGGCACACCGTGACAAACCACTTCATTAATTGACGGGTTAAGCACAAATGCAAAACCGTACTGACCTTTACTCGCAGGGCGCGCATTTAACGTATTGGTAATATAGTCTTCAACAAAATTATTAATTTCTAGCGTTGACTGGCCGACTGCGATAAACGTATCGAGTGCAGAAAATACGTCTGCCAGTAATTGGCCGGAAGTACGCATAAAATCAATTTCCGTTTGATTTTTAATAATGATTTCACTCATTGCACTCACCTTGCTGATCACATTGACGCAGTAACTCTTGCTCCATTATTTCAGCAAAGGTTAAATTAGGATTCCGCTCTGCAAGGCGCCCTACTTTTATCCAAAACTCGGCTTGAGAGTTGATTGAACGCACCATCACGGTGCTAGCATGACGAATTTCATCATGTAATTGGTCAGAAATTTTAACGATACCCATAGCAACACACTGTTTGATTATATGCTTTACATATATTACGTATACATAATATATAAAATCAATAAAAAAATGGCGCCAAAGGCGCCATTGTGGGCTGGGTAACAAATAAAAAGTTTATCTTGGCAGATTTTTGCTTAACTTTTTGTTTTTATTCATTACATCACTGTAATAACCGTGAAGCGCTTCACTTAATTGGCCTTCTTGGCGTTTAATTCGTTCAGCTTGGGTAATGTTTTGCTGCTTTAACGTTACGTTTTCAGCACGTAATTGATTGATTACATCACCTTGCTGCTGCGCCTTAGTTTTAAGTTCATCAACGCTATGAATTGATTCTTTTAACAGGGCATTTAGCTCTTCATTACGCTCATTAAGTTCACGGCAGTGATGCTTCATTACCGATTTACTCATATTCGCTTCTTCAACTTGTTGCTGAAGATCTTGAAGCTTAGCGGTCACTTCTACACTTGGTTTTTTCTTTGCGTCTGTTAACTGTTCCATCAGTGTTTCAAGCATGGCGTTTGAGTTTTCCCACTCACGCTCAATTAACTGCACATGCTTAATAATCATGGCATGATCATTTTGCAATTGCTCAAACTGCTGCTGTTTTTCTAAAAGCAGTTTTTTCTGTTCAATTAATTGTTCAGTAAGCGCTTTTTCATGTGCGCGCTGTGCAAAGGAGGTAATATTAGCTTGTACGGGATCTGAACCGCAAACAAGTTCAGGAGCATTTCGTTCAGAGGTAACCATTTCCCTTTCCTCGTTATTATACCTATCAAAAGTTGGTTAAATTTTAGCAAGATAAAGGCAGGGGGGAATTTGATCTAAATCAGTTTTTTTAATTAAGAATCGTTATCAAAGGTAAAACTATTGCGCTAGATCAAAAAAGCGATGCATTTGCATCGCTTTTGATTATTATAGCTTTTTTTGCAATTATGCGAGTTGATTCGCTTTTGCTACGATATTCTCTACCGTAAAGCCAAAGTGTTCAAATAGTTCATTTGCAGGCGCAGATTCACCAAATGTTGTCATACCTACAACCGCACCATTTAAACCAACGTATTTGTACCAGTAATCTTCAATGCCCGCTTCTACCGCGATACGTTTAGTTACTGCACTTGGTAGTACTGATTCTTTATAAGCCGCATCTTGTGCGTCAAATAAATCAGTTGAAGGCATAGAAACAACACGTACTTTTTTACCTTGAGCGCGAAGTTCAGCTGCTGCTTGCATAGAAAGTTCAACTTCAGAACCTGTTGCAATAAGAATAATCTCAGGCGCGCCATCACAGCTTAATACATAACCACCTTTACGTACATTAGCTAATTGCTCAGCAGTACGTGCTTGTTGTTGTAAGCCTTGGCGGGTAAATACGAGTGATGTTGGACCGTCTTTACGCTCAATTGCGTCTTGCCATGCAATTGCAGACTCAACTTGGTCACATGGGCGCCAGTTAACTAAGTTAGGCGTTAAACGCATGCTTGCTAGCTGTTCAACTGGTTGGTGCGTAGGACCATCTTCGCCTAAACCGATTGAATCGTGCGTATACACAAAGATTGAAGGCTGCTTCATAAGCGCCGCCATACGTACTGCGTTACGCGCGTATTCCATAAACATTAAGAACGTCGCACCGTAAGGAATAAAGCCTTTATGCAGCGCAATACCATTCATAATTGCCGACATACCAAATTCACGTACACCGTAGAAGATGTAGTTACCTGATGCGTCATTTGCTGTTAAGCCTTTTGAACCTTCCCAAAGTGTCAGGTTTGAACCTGCAAGGTCAGCAGAACCACCCATAAACTCAGGTAAGATAGGGCCAAACGCATTAAGTGCATTTTGTGATGCTTTACGTGTTGCTGGGTTTTCAGGGTTTGCCTGTAGGCCTTCAATATAGGCTTGTGACTTCTCAGCCCAATCTGCTGGTAAGTCACCTTTTTGACGACGTTCAAATTCTGCTGCTAGTTCAGGGAAAGCTGCTTTATACGCATCAAATTTTTCAGCCCAAGACGCTTCTTTTGCGGTACCCGCTTCAACTGCATTCCAATCAGCATAAATATCAGCTGGAATATCGAAAGCACCGTGCTCCCAGTTTAAAAATTCACGTGCAGCTGCAATTTCAGCATCACCTAATGGTGCACCGTGACAGTCGTGGCTACCTGATTTGTTTGGTGAACCGTAACCGATTACTGTTTTACAACAGATTAATGTTGGCTTGCCCGTTTCTGCACGTGCTTCATCGATTGCCGCGCGAATGGCTTCGCTATCGTGACCATCTACATTACGCACAACATGCCAACCGTAAGATTCAAAACGTGCTGCTGTATCGTCAGTGAACCAACCTTCTACTTCACCGTCGATTGAAATACCGTTGTCATCCCAAAACGCAACTAGCTTACCAAGGCCTAATGTACCTGCTAGTGAACACGCTTCGTGTGAAATACCTTCCATAAGGCAACCATCGCCTAGGAAACAGTAAGTAAAGTGATCAACAATATCGTGACCTTCACGGTTAAACTGGTGCGCAAGTGCTTTTTCAGCAACTGCCATACCAACCGCGTTAGTAATACCTTGACCTAATGGGCCTGTGGTTGTTTCAACACCCGGTGCATAACCGTATTCAGGGTGACCCGGTGTTTTAGAGTGCATTTGACGGAAGTTTTTAATTTCCTCAATTGGAAGATCATAGCCAGATAAATGCAGTAAAGAATAAATTAGCATTGAGCCGTGACCGTTTGACAGAATAAATCGGTCGCGATCAGCCCAATCAGGGTTTGCTGGATTATGGTTTAAATAGTCGCGCCATAGCACTTCAGCAATGTCTGCCATACCCATAGGGGCACCTGGGTGGCCAGACTTGGCCTGTTGCACAGCGTCCATAGATAGAACGCGAATAGCATTTGCTAGTTCTTTACGTGACGGCATGGATTTTCCTACCTCATTATTTGTTTGCTGTCATAATTTGGATACATTGACCAATAAGCACTGGCAATAGGAAGTACTTATTGGTCAATGTACCCACGCAGCTCTATTCTTACCTATAAGCACACGCGGAGCAATGGAAAACCGACTATAATCTAGCTTCTTTATGCACAAAACAGCCTAGTAACGGTGAAGAAATTTCACTTTTAATTTTTTTTAGACGTCTAGGCGTAAAGTTATTGTTTGCAGCGTCGTTATTCGGTAGAATACGCGACCATTTAATTGAACCTGCGCAAATCCTTGTGGCAACGCGCATTTTTTGTGAGTGAGTAGAAATACCATGGCAAGAACTTTATTTACTTCTGAGTCAGTATCTGAGGGTCATCCGGATAAAATCGCTGACCAAATTTCTGATGCGGTTTTAGACGCAATTATCACACAAGATAAGCATGCGCGTGTTGCCTGTGAAACAATGGTTAAAACAGGTGTTGCAATTATCTCTGGTGAAATTTCAACAGATGCGTGGGTAGACCTTGAGTCAATCACACGTAAAGTAATCACAGATATCGGTTACACATCATCTGACGTAGGTTTTGACGGTGACACATGTGGCATCATGAACCTTATTGGTCAACAATCACCTGAAATCGCACAAGGTGTTGACCGTACTAAGCCTGAAGAGCAAGGCGCTGGTGACCAAGGTTTAATGTTCGGTTACGCAACTAACGAAACACCAACATTAATGCCTGCGCCACTTTATTACTCGCACCTACTTGTAGAGCGTCAAGCACAAGCACGTAAATCAGGTATTCTTCCTTGGTTACGTCCTGATGCAAAATCTCAGGTAACCTTCGTATATGAAGACGGTAAGCCTGTTGCAATTGATGCAGTTGTACTATCTACTCAGCACAACCCAGACATCGAGCAAGATGCACTTGTTGACGCAGTAATGGAAAACATTATTAAGCACACGCTTCCAGCTGAGCTTTTAACTGAAGACACTAAATACTTCATTAACCCAACTGGCCGTTTCGTAATCGGTGGCCCTGTTGGTGACTGTGGCCTTACAGGTCGTAAAATCATTGTAGATACTTACGGCGGTATGGCTCGTCACGGTGGTGGTGCTTTCTCTGGTAAAGATCCATCAAAAGTTGACCGCTCTGCTGCATACGCAGGTCGTTATGTTGCTAAGAACATTGTTGCAGCTGGTCTTGCTGATAAGTGTGAAATCCAAGTTTCTTACGCTATCGGTGTTGCTGAGCCAACGTCTATCACTATCGACACATTCGGTACTGGTAAAATCTCTGAAGAGAAATTAGTTGAGCTAGTACGTGAGCACTTCGACTTACGTCCTTACGGTATCACTAAGATGCTAGACCTACTTCACCCAATGTACCAAATGACTGCAGCATACGGTCACTTCGGTCGTGAACCGTTTGAAATGACGGTTGGTGAAGATACATTCACAGCATTTAGCTGGGAAAAAACAGACAAAGCAGACGCACTTCGCGCCGCTGCTGGTTTATAATAACCGTCTGATCGAGAAAAAGCGCCATTGGCGCTTTTTTTATGCCTAAAATTCAATAAGTTGCTATGATAACCGCACTAGCAAGTGATAAACAAACTACACGGTGAAGTTATGTACCTTTCAATCAAGCATTACCCTGAAATAGCAAACAATACTAACCAACAAAGAATTGTACGCCTTGCCAAACCTTACTTAACAACTCCGGCAATTGTTTATATTACACATGTTTTGGTGTTGGTTTCTCTGGTTGTAATAAACCTGCCAAGTGTGCAACAACTATCGCCTTTGCTTTTAAAGGCCGGTTTATTTATTACTTATTTAATAGCAATGCATTTTGCGGGCATTAATACATGGCAGCGTAAGCAGTTTTTAACACACCTTGATGAAATCCAAACAAAATTAGAACAATCCGATATCGCCCTCGCCCAGTCATCTTTATTTAATTATTGGAAAGACACTCAAATAACTAAAACCTTTATCGTTACCGCCCCTACTTTCGCACGCATGAAAACCTTCGAATTTGGTTATTTGAGCCTCAGCGAAAATGGAGAAAAAGCGATGATCCGGGTATTAGAAGACGAAAGCTTGGCATCAAGCCAACTTAAAATTGCCATTTTTAACGACCAAGTCATCCCTGCTGTCATCGAGGAAAATACGCACGTTATCCTCACACTTGCAGAACATTCGATAAATGGCACAATTAGTAAAATTAACCAAGTAGCAAAACGAAAAGTCACTACAAATCAATTAGCGATTAATTTTACCGAAAAACTACTGGTGGTCGAGTTTGAACACACACCAAATGAGCTATCATTAGTATCCCTTGTGACCAACCCACAAACTGAACTAACCTACACTCTGAAACTGATAGCCATCGACTCACAAGATTATGTTGTTTACAAAGTGCTGGAAGACCATCCGTCGCGTCCGCTAATGAGTGCAGATGTAATTATCTTTAATAGCGATAAAAAACAAACAGCCAATGTACTTGGTTTTTCTGAGCTCGCAACACATCACGTCGGACATTACCCGCTAGCGGGTGGTATGATTAGCTAAGCACCTCAGCAACGAAAAACGCTATTAGATAAAACATAGGATTTAATATGAACAAAGGACATGTAATTGCATTTGTGCTTGGCGCCCTTAGCGTCGCACTTATTTCGACATTAATGCCTTCAGATAGTCAATTAATTAGTAAAGAACAACCATCTGATAGCTCTGACGACACATTATCTGAGCCGCTAGAATCAAGCTTTAATAACATCAAAGAACCGTTAACGGAAACCCTATCCACACAGCACAAATCAATACAACACTCACTAAAAGCGCTGACTAAATCTGAGCTGGTTGCTGAAGTTGAAAGGTTAGAAAGCGAATTAACACATGCTACACAAAAACATGAACAGCTGATTAAAGAGGTAAGCGAACATGCTGAAACCATGTTGCGCGACAAGGTCGCGGAGCTCGAGCAACAAATGCAGCAGCAACTTGAATTACTGCTCAGTGATGGCGTAGACACCCTTAATTTAGCAACTAAGTTTGAGCAACAAACCCGTGACGATCATTGGGCCGAAACGACAGAAGCGGTGTTTCAAGATTTTTTTACTACACATGATTTTATTGAATTTGTGCAACTAAAAACGATTGATTGCCGAGAAAGTATTTGCCAAATTAACTATCAGTATGCCGATGGTTTCGAATCAATACACCTGTTCCAACATAAATTATCAGAGTTTGTTACCAAACATAAATTCGCTACTAGCCAATCACAAGAGGCTAATGGTTCAGTCAATATGCATATCGCGAAATAACCTAGTCAAATGGCGTTACAAGGGTAAAGCTTCAAGCGCGCTTTCATCTTTTTGAAGGTGCTAAATACGTTAGATTTTGCGACAGAATTACCTAACCAATGTGGAATTTTTCCTGCAGGATCTGCAATCGCTTGATACTCAACAGAAATCGTATCTGCGTCTCGCTGAGTAATTACCCAACTGGCAGCTACATGCTCAATGCGAATGAACCCATCACGCTTTGCGTATTCGTTGTTAGCCGCTTGAATGCCAATTTGCATTTGTCTATTTGACGTTCTAAAAATACGTGAGTAAGTCACCATATCACGATTTTTAATCGGCCATGGCGCATTAAATTGAGTGTAAACGATATGCTCGTTTTGTGATGGTGACTTTAACACTTTGACACTGTCCACATTGCTTAACCACTTATCAGCATTGTCTGTATCAAGTAAAAGTGCTTCAAACGCTGCTAAGCATCCGCTAGTCACTGTGTAGGCTTTTAACTTTAAAAGTCCATCGGGCAGTTTTTGCTGATAAACTTCAATTCCTTGTTTAATTTTTACTTGCTGCCACTCTAATGCACTCAACGGAGTGCAAAAAAGTAGCAGCAACAGCATAGTGCGCATATTATTGCCAGTAAGGCTCCAATTTTTGACTTGCAAGACGGCTATGTTCCATTGCTGCGAGCAAACCATCATTTTTTTGTTTTAACCAACCCAAAATACTGGTGAATTGTTCGGGTTCTTGTTGCGTTTCACACAACTGTTTTAAATAGTCGTATGTCGCCAGTTCATCCATACCATGAATAATATCAAGCCAAGGGCCTCTAAATTCATCGCGTAGCGGTCCTTCAAAAAGCTGCCCTAAGCAACAACCGCTGAGTAAATTACGGTGTAATTTTTGACGTTTTGCGATGTAGCTTTCAGCGCTCACCACATCATGTGGTAATAAATGCTGCATTTCTTGCCAATCGCTTTCAAAAAGACGTGCCGCAATATCTTTTACAGGCGTACCAGCAGCAACAATTTGTTCTTGTCCCCAGTCATCACGCCAACGCTTTTCAATTAAAAAGCGCGTTAAATCTAGAATAAGTTGGTTGTAGCGCGGGCTATGGAAAATTGCCTTTAACGCCTTGCGCGACGGTTGCTCAGCTTTTAAGTTATCAATCACTTGTTCAAGCTCAGGCGCAGCCGAAATGCGTTTATAAAACGCATGTTTCTTTGACGTAAACGTTCGTAATTGAATCGCCGTTTCAACCCAAGAAAAGGTTTCTAATAGCCATTTAAGCTCTTTACGCAACGATTTAGTAACTTGTTTGTCGGCAACTTGTTCAAACAACCAAAAGCTATGACGAATAAGGCTAACCCCATCAACAATGCGTTTTAGTGTCTTTAATTTTGGCGAATCGATATAGCATTGCTCGTGTTTTTGCACAAACTCAATGCCGTATTGAAGGCACTTTTCAAGCGCTTCTTCTTGTGTCGCGTTTTCATCTAACTGTACATAGCCTAGGAATGTATCAGCCATTAACGGCGCATCGTCCGCTAAACGGTAGCCACGTGCGGCTTTACTGTATAGACCTAAACGTACTTCACTACAGTTAATTAACTTATTTGCTAATTCAAATAACTCTTTGCGATCACCACTTACCAATTCCATTTCCACTTCACAAATCGGCACACTTTGGCCTGAAGCAGAAATATCACCTTTATCCAGCACCAATTCAATTTCAGTACCTGAGTCGGTTTCTAATAACCAAGTACGACGAATAAAGTTAGTGTTAAAAATAGAGAAAAGGTTTTCACTAATAGTGCCTGGCTCCATGCCAGCAGGCCAAATTGAGGTATCAAATAACTCAATGTTTGGGCGCGAATTATTAATTGGCACATTGTATTCTGGACGTTGATGAAAGCCACCAACCACTTTGCCTGCCAACTTAATTGTTTGCTCACATTCGCCGTCAACACAACGCGTGCGTAAGCCGATATCTAGCGCTCTTAATTCTCTGCTTGGAGTATCAAAGTATGCGTTTTGTAAGTTGCGAGAAGCTTTATTACTGACTTTTTTTGAAAACTGGGTAATCAGTGCTGGCAGTTGAGAAATAACTTGTTCTGAAACTAAAAATTTCAGCTCAATTTCAGTATCCATTAGCTGGAGGGTTGACCTATTTTATTAGCAAAGCCTAAGTAAAACCAAATATCGGGCTAAATGCAACCTTTTGTGCATCGACTTACAAACAACGACTAAATTATGAAGTATTGTGTGAATGCGCTGCGCGACTTGCTATTGCGCGGTGAAATCCATACTATGAAGCCTCAAATACCAATTCACTTAAATAGCTAGTCATTTTAGCGGGCTAAATATCATGCTAACTGCGTTGGAATTTATCGATGTAAAATAACTACATCAGACAAATCCCGCCTTGTTAGTATCTCATTTATCCAGCGCTATAATTAGTTACATGTTTAAACGACTTGGTAAATTTATCGGACAACAACAATAAAACAGGATCCTCTCAATGTTTAAACCGATTGCTGCATTTCTTTTATTAGCGAGTTTAAGCACAGCTATCCACGCAGAAACGCAAACTAACGGCGAATCAGCGACTGAAGTACTGGAAGTACAAACAACTGAAAGCGCATCTTCTTCAACTGCTTATATTACCGACAACCTATTTGTTTATATGCACTCAGGTCCAGGCAAAAATTATCGCATTCTTGGTTCTGTGCAAGCAGGTACCGAATTACAGTTGCTCGATGAAAATAAAGAAACGGGCTATAGCCAAGTAAAAGATAGCCGCGGTCGTACAGGTTGGATTGATAAACGTAATATCAGCAAGCGCCCGGGTTTAGCACAACAAAACCTTAAGCTAAAAAATCAATTAGCTGATTTACAAGCAGAGCTAAATTCAAGCCAACGTGATATGCCAGTACTGCGTCAAACTGCCAGTGATTTGGAAGTTAAAAACCGTGAACTCAATGCTGAAATTGAAAAGCTAAATGCCCAAATTTCAAGCTCACGTAATCAAAAGCAACAAGCCAGTGAAAAACAGCAAAAGCAGCTATTGATTTATGGCGGCGGTATTGCATTTATTGGTATTTTACTGGGGATTATCATCACAATCGTGTTATCGCGACGCAAACGTTACGACGGTTGGGCGTAATATCTACTCTATATAAAAAAAGCGCTTATCCAGCGCTTTTTTTGTATCTGTTATCCCTTACTCAAAAACGTTTGAGTAAACGTTATTCCTATTGCATTAATTTGTGAGTCACTTGCTACGAGGGCAAAACCACTCAGCAATAAAACAGGTAATTTTTAATAAGTTCGGAATTACTCTTCAACCTGCACGGTTAAACCGGCGTCTTGCTTAACATGCTCAATTACCATGTAAGTACGGTTGGTACCAACGCCTGGTGTATCTACAATTTTACCGAGTACTTCACGGTATTCAATCATATCGCCAACACGTATTTTTAGTAGGTAATCGTAGCCACCCGCCACCATATCACACGACACCACTTGGCCAATGCGCATAATATGCTGTTTGAAAATATCAAATGCGGCTTCGGTTGATTCTTTTAATGTTACTTCAACGTGGGCAACCACATTTTGTTTCAGCTTGGTAGCATTTAAACGTGCACCATAACCTTCAATATAACCATCGTCTTCAAGCTTTTTAACCCTTTCAAGGCACGGGCTTGGACTTAAATTAACTTGTTTCGCTAAATTTACGTTAGAAATTCGGCCATTTCTTTGTAAAACATCTAAAATTGCTAAATCGATTCGATCGAGCACTCGTGTTTTGATAGAGGTGGTCATACAGAATATTATTTGGCATCTTTTGAACAATTCCCTGTAAATTACCGGATATAGCCAAAATACGCCAGCACATTCTGCTGAAAAGAAATTACACTACGCCCCTATTTTATAAATTTAACCTATTTTATTTTGAGGGTTTCTTTATGCTTTACAATGGTGATTTAACTACCAAATGTCCGATCCGCCAGCAGATCCGTGACTTTTACCGTATTGATGAAGACCAAGTTATTGACCATATTCTGCCACTTGCAGAAGTTGGTGTTAGCGCACGTAGCCGTGCATGGGAACGTGCACGCCAAATGGTATTAAATATTCGTAACGATCAAGAAGGTCAAGGTGGTGTTGATGCACTACTTAACGAATACTCACTGTCTTCTGAAGAAGGCGTGGTATTAATGTGCCTTGCTGAAGCATTGCTACGTGTACCAGATAAAGAAACTCAAGATAGCCTTATTCGCGATAAGCTAGCAAACGGCGACTGGAGCTCTCACTTAGGTAACAGCGATTCTCTGTTTGTAAATGCATCAAGCTGGGGTCTGTTATTAACAGGTAAAATGGTTAACTATGCAGACAAAAACAAAGAAGACCAGTTCGGCTTATTAAAGCGCACTATGGGTCGTATTGGTGAGCCTGCTATTCGTAAATCAGTGCAATATGCCATGAAGATCATGGGCAAGCAGTTTGTTATGGGTACTACCATTGAAGAAGCGGTAGAGCGCGCGAAAGATAAAGAAGCAAAAGGCTACGCATACTCTTACGATATGCTAGGTGAAGGCGCCCGCACTATGGCGGATGCTGAACGTTATTTTAATAGCTATATGATGGCAATTCACGCTATCGGTAAAGCAGCCAATGGTCGCGGCCCTATAAAAAGCCCTGGTATTTCTGTAAAACTTTCAGCTATTCACCCGCGTTATGAGTTCACACACCGTGAGCGCGTAATGGAAGAACTTGTCCCTAAGCTTAAAGAGCTAGCACTAACAGCAAAGCAGTACGACATTAACTTTACAGTTGATGCCGAAGAAGCTGACCGTTTAGATATCTCTTTAGATATTATTGAAGCGGTATTTTCTGATGATGCTCTTGGCAATTGGGCTGGTTTTGGTTTAGCGGTTCAGGCTTACCAAAAGCGTGCTATTTTTGTAATCGACTGGTTAGAAGCACTTTGTCGACGTGTAAATCGTAAAATGATGGTTCGCCTTGTAAAAGGTGCTTACTGGGATACTGAAGTAAAGCTTACACAAGCAGATGGCCTTGAAGATTACCCAGTATTCACACGTAAAGCGACAACTGACGTGTCTTACAAAGCGTGTGCAATTAAGCTAATGAAAGCACGAGATGTGATTTTCCCGCAGTTTGCAACACACAATGCATACTCAGCAGCCACTATTTTAGAACTTGCTGATGGCAACTATTCAAACTTTGAATTCCAGCGCTTGCACGGTATGGGTGAATCATTATTCGACCAAGTTGTAACGCAAGATCGTGTTCAATGTCGTGTATACGCACCAGTAGGTCAACACGAAGACTTACTTGCATACTTAGTACGTCGTCTATTGGAAAACGGCGCTAACTCATCATTTGTAAATGCCATTGTTGATGAATCTCAGCCAGTAGAATCACTGCTTGAAGATCCCGTTGAAAAAATTCAACGTGTTCGCAATAAGCGCAACCCACAAATCGTTTTACCAAAAGACTTATTTGGTGAAGAGCGTCAAAACTCTAAAGGTTTAGATTTAACCAACATTAACCATATTACGCCATTCAAAGCGAATATTGACAAATGGGTTGCTGAAAACCTAATGACTCATGCAGATGTGCCTGAAGGTCACGAGGCGGTAATTAACCCAGCAAACCACGCTGAGGTGCTTGGTTCTATTCGTCACCAAGACGAAGCTGAAATGAAAGCCCTTGTTGATACAGCTGAATCAGCTTTCCAATCTTGGTCTCAAACGCCAGTTGCTGAGCGCGCTGAAATCTTACGTCGCACTGGTGACATTTTAGAGCGTCATCGCGATGAACTTATTGCATTGTGTATTAAAGAAGCAGGTAAAGTAGCGCAAGATGGTGTTGATGAAGTACGTGAAGCTGTAGATTTTTGTCGTTACTACGCAGCGCGCGCTGAAGAGCTTGCAGCTGATAGCCGCTTTTCACCACGTGGTGTAATTTTATGTATTAGCCCGTGGAACTTCCCACTTGCGATTTTCTTAGGCCAAGTAGCAGCGGCAATCGCAACAGGTAACTCAGTCATTGCAAAACCAGCAGAGCAAACATCACTTGTTGCACTTCGTGCAATTGAGTTAATGCGTGACGTTGGCTTACCAAAAGACGTAGTACAGCCTGTTATTGCTCGCGGTAGCAAAGTAGGTCAGGTAATTATTCCTGACGAGCGCGTACAAGCAGTTATGTTTACAGGTTCAACTGAAACAGGTACACGCATTGCGCAAACCCTAGCAGAACGTGGTGGCGACCAAGTACCTCTGATTGCCGAAACGGGTGGTCAAAACTGTATGATCGTTGATTCTACCGCGCTACCAGAGCAAGTCGTTGACGATGTTATTTCTTCTGGGTTCCAATCAGCAGGTCAGCGCTGTTCTGCACTGCGCGTATTATTCGTACAAGACGAAATCGCAGACAAAGTAATCAAGATGATTAAAGGCGCGATGAAAGAGCTACACGTTGGCGACCCAGCTTATCTATCAACAGATGTTGGCCCGGTTATCGACCAAAAAGCACTTGATGCACTAAATGAACACGTTGAATACTTAAAAGATAAAGCGACACTGCATTTTGAATGCCCTATTCCGGCTGAAGATGAAAACGGTCACTTCTTCTTTGCACCACGTTTATACGAGATCAGTGATTTATCGGTATTAACGAAAGAAGTATTTGGTCCATGTGTACACGTAATCCGTTTCAAAGGTACTGAAATTGATAACGTAATCAACCAAGTAAACAGCACTGGTTTTGGCTTAACTATGGGTATTCACACCCGTATCGAAGAACGTGCTGAATACTTAGCTAAGCAATCACGTGCCGGTAATATTTACGTAAACCGCAATATGATTGGTGCCGTTGTTGGTGTGCAACCATTTGGTGGTCGAGGCCTATCAGGTACAGGCCCTAAAGCAGGTGGCCCAACTTATCTAACACGTTTAGTAAAAGAAAATGCTGCACCTGAAAACGTTCAAGCTACCAATATCAACCTTGATGGCGAAGCAATTGTTGATGACAACCATGCAGTTGAACGCGTTAATCAAATGATGGTTAACTCAATTCGCGATGAAAAAACTTGGCGTGCAACCAGCTTAAACGACCGTATTTCAGTATGTCGTCAGATGCTGGCTAAAATCGCACAAGTTGAAATCATGGATAAGCTTGCAGATGATTTAACACAAACAATTGCCGATGCACGTAGTCAGCTTGACCGTATTGAAAAGCGTTTAGCCAAAGGTACTGTGCTACCAGGCCCAACTGGTGAATCAAACACAATTTACCTAGAGCCGCGCGGCTGTGTTGTTTGCTACGCAGATAAGGATACTTCATTTAACTTCTGGGTATTGTCTATCGTAACGGCGATTGCAGCGGGTAATACTGTAATTACCGTGGTGTCTGACCTATTCCACGAAGAAGCGTTAGCTTTCCGTGCTAAGTTATTAGCATGCGGTGTTGCTGAGGGCGTTTTACAAGTGGCTAAACTGTCTGAGTTTAATGCAACACTTGCTCACCCGCACGTTGCAGGCGCTGTAATTGGCAGTGGTTGTGAACGTAAAGCACATGTAAACGAAAAACTGGCTGCACGCTCTGGTGCTATTTTACCGGTGATCAGTGCACAGTATTACGACACACTAATCAATCGCTTAGTTACTGAAAAAACCATCAGTATTGATACCACAGCATCAGGTGGTAACACATCACTAATGACGCTAACTGACGAAGATTAATCTAAAGCTCGGGAAACCGGCTTGTTAAGCAAAATAAAAGGGCTAAGTGTAAACTTCAGCCCTTTTCTTTTATCTTCCGCTTAATTTTCAGCATAATGTTTGCTAATTTTAAAGATAATCAAAATTCAAAGATGTACTGCCAATGTTAAAAACCATTTTAATATCTGATCTTAAACCCGGCATGTATGTGCAAGGGGTTGTAAAGCAACAAGGTAGTGTGAAAGTTAAGTCAGAAGGCTGGGTAAGGACGCAAACCGCCATCAATAAATTAGCAAAGTCCGGTATTTTAGAAGTGTCTGTCGACCCCGATAAATTCATTGATTTAAACGCAGAAAAAAATAACGATTCTAGCGAAAACGCAATCGAAACACCTAAGTTTGATCCAACCAAAGCAACGGCGAGTTTCTCAAGCGAAGCAAACAAAGCAAAAAAACTTTATACCGAAGCGAAACAACTGCAATCAAAAGCATTTGACGATATTCGTGCAGGACGCAAAATTGACGTTGCGCCATTTAAGCAGGTTGCTAGCGGTTTTATTGATTCGGTTTTTCGCAACCAAGATGCCCTCGCCTGCATGACCCGCATTCGCGAAAAAGATGCATATTTGTTAGAGCACTCAATTAATGTATCGGTATTAATGAGTATTTTTGCCAAGCACATGGGGTTTGAGCGTGAGGTTATTCATGAACTAGCAACGGGTGCGCTGTTACATGACATTGGCAAAATCAAAGTTCCAGACGCGATTTTAAATAAACCAGGCAAACTCACCGATGCTGAATTTGACGAAATTAAACGTCACGCGCTATACAGCAAAGAGATTTTAGAAGAGTCAGAACTCAGTGATATCGCCATTCAAGTTGCCGGATTTCACCATGAGCGCTTAGATGGTAAAGGCTACCCATTTGGCTTAAAAGGTGATGAGATAAATCAGTACGTACGTATGATCTCAATTGTCGATGTATATGACGCACTAACTGCAAAACGAGTATATAAAGACGGGATGAACCCAATCCAAGCGTTTAAAATTATACGAAGTGACTGCCCAAATAGTTTTGATAGCGAATTAGTCGCACGCTTTATTCAATGCATTGGCATTCACCCTGTGGGCACGTTAGTAAAATTAAAAAGCCAAAAACTGGGCATTGTATCGCAAAGCAACTTTGAGCAGCCGTTAAAACCAACAGTTAAAGTATTCTACAGTGCAAAACATCAACATTACACTGAAGTACAAGACCTCAATTTAGCCAGCAACCGCATTGACGACGAGCTTGAGTCATCTATTAAACCAGAAGACTTTGGCATTGATTTAATTAAATTCTTCCGCAATGCTTTTTTTGATTAAGATACATGAGCATCACACCAGACGGTAAAATAAAATTGCCCATTACTAAATTAGAGGTGGGCGATTTTGTTGAAGAAGTAACTAAACAATTAGGCGCTGTTAAAGTAGTGCAAACGGGCTTAGTAAGAAATTACTTTGCACTGCAAGCACTAAAGAAAAAAGGCGTAATAGAAGTACTTGTCGACCCTAGTCGTTCTAAAAAAAGCACTCAACAACAAACAACAACGTTTACTAAAAAAGCCAAAATTGAGAGTCAATTAGAAGCGGCACTTGATTGGCAAGACCGAGCGCATGCAATCATTGACGATACATTAGCGCGCGCAAAATCCCACACCCCAATTGATATTTCGGGGTTACAAAGTTTAGCGCAGCAAGTATTAACACTGACGCGACAGCATAAAGAAGCCGTTGCATTAGTGGTACGTTGTAAAATGTCTAACGCTTTGCTCAACAGTCACTTACTACGGGTGGCGGTAAGCTTGGCACAGTTTTGCATTCATCAAAACTACCAGCCGTTAGCAAGCGAGCACATGGTGCTTGCAGGGTTGCTTTCACGCGTTGGATACCAAATGCTGCCTGACAATTTACGCCTTCCCGACGACAAACTCGCACCGATGTTGAGAGTTAAAAAGCAGCAACATATTTCACAATTACAAAAACTATTGCGTGTCAGTGGTCAGCCCGATGAACATGTTTCACGCTTAATTTCAGAGCAAAATGAGCTACTTGATGGCAGCGGTTATCCGAACCAATTAGATTTTGATAAACTCAATTCAGCGCAGCGCATTTTTAGCATCGCCATTATGTACGACAGTTTAGTTTGTGGCTTTGACCATACTAAAGCCGTTGGCAGCGCTGCTGCATATCGTGAACTAATGGAGCATTCACCGAACCATTACGACCCAGATTTACTGCAAACTTTTATTCAAGCTATTGGGGTTTATCCAGCGGGAACATTAGTTAAGCTATGCTCAGGTCGCATTGCACTCGTTGTTGAAAATCAACAGCAACTAACAAAACCTCGGGTGAAAGTATTTTACAACGCCGAGTTTAATCACCACTTGGCAGTGCGCATAATTGATTTAGCGGAATCTGATGACAGCATTGAAGGCACGGCAAGTGCCCAGCGTTATGATTTAGATATAGCTGATTTAATTTCAGAAGACGGGATTTAATGGCCGTTTTAAAACTGCCAATCTTCCATCGCAGCTAAACTAAACTCCACACCGTCGTACTGCATTAAGGTTTGTTCTGCCGCAATATCAATAATGTAAACGCCATTAAGGTTATCGCCCACTTTGAGTTCTCGGTCGTTAATCTTAATCCAACTGCGACTAGGTTCTGAAGCAAATACATGCGCTTGATAACGCATTTCAGGAATACGCGCTCTAAATGCCTCTGGCAATAATTGAATAGGTGACACTTGTGCCGAAGCAGATGAACCTGAAATCACTTGCTGTTCTAATGGTTCATTTTGCGCCTGCTCAAATGCTTCGCTAAACGCATCAATTAAGGCGTTGGTTTGCTCTCTCTGTTCTTTTTCTTGTTGATAGCCAACCACTTTATATTCGGATAAATCGGCTTCACCTTGCGCATTTTCATCTGCTTTAGGTTGTGATTTTTCACTTGGTGTCGGTTCTACAACAGGTTGTGCATTTGCAGCCACCGGCTGAGTGTAAACTGGCACAGGAACCAGTTGGTATTGAATTTGTTGCTGAGTACCTGACGTTGCTGGCACTTGCGGCTGAATCGGCATTATAGCTTGGTTATTTGGCGTTGCCTTGTTTTGTAAAACCTCCGCTTCAATCGCAGGTTTCGTTTGCTGAGTCTGCAATCCTTTACCGATAAAGAAACCCAATGTAAGGGTCAGTAAAAAGCCTAAAAATAAAGCCAAATTACGGTAAAAACGTAATTTTTTACTTAACAGGTATTCCTGTTGATAATCACCTTGCATTGGCACAGCACCTCGGCTCGAAGTTTCATTTTGCTTTAATGCATCAAGAATATAAGACATACATACTTCTTTTAAAAAATAAACGACAAACCAATGCCCGTTAATACAGCGACTATAGCAAAGCAGGCATACATCCACACCTGATAATTTGCACCTGATGAGGCCGTTACTGACGCCTCAAGCGGTAATATTTCAGTTGCCGCTGTTGCTATCATGGTTTTATTAACCTGTTTACGACTATTGGCAAACGCCCCCATTAGCGCACGCTCACACAATAAATTGATAAGCCGCGGGATCCCCCCAGTTAATTGATGAATACGTTTAATTGCTGAGTTTTCAAACAACATGGTATCGCAGCCTGCAATATGCAAACGATGTTTGATATACGCAAATACTTCAGACTCATTAAGTGGCATTAAATGGTAACGAGCGGTAATACGCTGAGCTAATTGCCGTAACTCATTGCGTTTTAACAATGTTTGCAGCTCCGGCTGACCAACTAGAATAATTTGCAGTAATTTGCGCTGATTAGTTTCTAAATTAGTCAATAAGCGCAACTGTTCAAGTACCGCACCACTTAAATGCTGAGCTTCATCAATAACGAGCATAGTGCGTTTGTCTTGGCTATGGTTTTTTAACAGTCGATTTTTGATTTTATCGGTCAAATTTTTAAGCGTCGCCTCTGACTTTTTATAACGAATACGCAGCTCATCACAAATACTCGCAAGTAACTCTAACTCAGACAACGATGGGTTTAACACAAACGCCACTTGAGTTTCATCACCTATGCTTTCGAGCATGCAGCGTGTTACCGTTGTTTTACCAGTTCCGACCTCACCTGTAAGCAGCACAAAACCGCCGGCATCACCTAAACCATAGGTTAAATGAGCCAATGCTTCTTTATGACGTTCACTTAAAAAAAGGTAGTCAGGATTCGGTGCGATGGAAAATGGCTGATCCGTTAAGCCAAAAAAATCTAAATACACTTACTTCAATACGCTTAATAAAAACTCAGCCTATCATACCAATTCACCAACGAATTCCAAATTATGATAGGATTTCAATCATTATCGTTATTTATTATGTGTAAACCTAACACAATGAAAATATACCTAGTTGGCGGCGCAGTAAGAGATAAACTATTAAATCGCCCAATTAAAGAGTCAGATTATGTGGTAGTTGGTAGTACGCCAGAAGAATTATTAGCGCTTGGCTACCAGCAAGTTGGCAGTGACTTTCCTGTATTTTTACACCCAGAAACAAAAGACGAATACGCCCTAGCACGAACCGAACGAAAATCAGGGCAAGGTTACACTGGGTTCATTTGCGACTTTACGCCAAATGTCACTCTGGAAGAAGACTTAATTCGCCGTGACCTAACCGTAAACGCTATGGCTGAAGATGAAAACGGCAATATTATTGACCCTTTTAATGGACAAGCCGATTTAGAGCAAAAGCGTCTTCGCCATGTAAGCGACGCATTTTGTGAAGATCCACTGCGCATTTTGCGTGTTGCACGCTTTGCTGCTCGCTACCATTATTTAGGCTTTACTATCGCGCCCGAGACATTATTACTAATGCAAGAAATGGTTGCCCAAGGTGAAATTAATACCCTAACCAAAGAGCGAATTTGGTTGGAAATTGAAAAATCTCTTGCCGATGGCGCGATTAATGTATTTACCGATGTGCTTGCGGAAATTAACGCGCTACCAATTATTTTACCGCCACTGGCAAACCATTGGTCACCTGATTACAGCCAAGAACTTGCAACTTTGTTAACGAAAGAAGCTGGCGAAAGCCAACTTGTTATCGCCTTTTGTTTATGGCTAAAAGCGATTCAGCCTACTGAGGTCAAAACACTTTCTGAGCATTTGCGTTTACCCAATGCCTATGTTGATGCACTGAGCCTATTTACCACCTTTGCGCCTATTTTTACGCACAACCAAATATCTGCAGAACAGGTACTGGCACTCTTTAATCAAGCAGATGTTTGGCGACGCCCTGAGCGTTTAAACTTATTTATTGAAACCTTTGCCTTGCTTGGAGAAGAACATTCAGCCTTAGCTCGTAAACTGCAAAGTGCGGCAACAAAAGCTATTGCTATCGATGTACAAGCCATCATTAAACAAGGTTTTAAAGGCGCTGAAATCAAACAACAGCTGGCGCAAGCTAGGCAAGATGCCGTAAGTGGTATATTTGAATAATATACGCTAAAGCCTTAAAGGTAAGCGATAAAATTATTAGTCGCTTACCTTTAACTTAATAGTGACTTGTACACCGCCCAGCACACTATGCTCAGCAAGTATTTCGCCTTGATGGCGTGCGATTAAATCTTGGCAAATGGCTAAGCCAAGTCCTGTTCCACCTTTGTACAAAGCCTTATTATTTTCACATTGATACATCCGCTTAAAAATTGTTGTTAGCTCACTATCAGACACTCCCGGTGAACTATCTGATAATGTAATAACAAGGTTCCCTTTTTTAATACTCGCATCAAGTTCAATATTTGCAGGTGTTTGTGTATATCGAATGCTGTTTGATAGTAGGTTAGTAAGTACTTGCGTCAGCCGTTTTTTATCTGCATCAAGCGTTGTGCTCTCAGGTATATTAATGTTAAAGGAAAAGTGTATTCCTTCACTTTGGGCGATACGTGTTTGTGCATCACTGCACCACATTTCGAGCCAAGGTTTCGCAAGCATAGTTGCTAGATTTAACGACAGCTCTTGTAGTTCTGCATTTGCTAGCTGATCAATATCTGCAATTAAAGTATTAATATCACCAATACGGCGATGTAATACCTCATATGTTTTTTCATTATTATCAACAATATTGTATTCAAGGCCTTCTATTTGCATTTTAAGTACACTTAATGGTGTTCTAATTTCATGCGAAACTTCAGCAAGAAGCTGTTTTTTTCGAGCAAGTAATGCTTCTGAAAATTCAGCTCGGTCTTTAATTCTTTGCTGCTTTCTTAATGTTTCAAATTGCCACTTCACCACCAAATAAATAAGTACAGTTAAAGCACAAAGAAAAAACGTATATGCCCACCAGGTTTGCCACCATGGAGGTAATAGCTCGAATCGGTAAGTAACTGAGTCTCCAATCTGCTCACCATTTATTGCTCTTACCTGAAACTCATAATTTTCAGGACGCAAATTGTTATACGTGATTTGATTTAGCCTTGAAGGTTCACTCCATGTATCGCTACTACCAATCAAACGTGTTTGATACATGATACGCTCAGGCGAAGACCAGTCGCTATGCGCATATTTTATTGTTATTTGAATCGTGTCAGGTGTAAATTTAGTGGCAACATTTTGCTCTTCAATAGTAGATAAGTAATGATATTCTCTTTGCTCGCTGAGAGAGTAAATTTCGAGAATGCGACTCGCTAACCGCGACTTTAAATTGATTTGCTCTGGGTTAAAATGTATTACTCCATTGGCAGATCCCCAATAGATATTTTCTTTATCTATTACAGCGCTATTTAATGTTGAATCCACAGCCAAATAACCATTATCGTAAGCAAACGTGTTTACTTTCGGTGTTTTTTGGCTGTTAAATAACGAACTAATAGCGACACGATTATTACCCCCTTCCGTGCCTACCCATAAATACCCCTTATATGCCTTTAGTGCCAACACTATGCTACTAGCGAGACCGTTTTCCGTACTAATCTGTTGACCCTGCCATTTACCTTGTTGTTCGTTGAGTACAAAAACACCTTTTCGTGTTCCGAGATAAATATAGTTGCTGTCCTGTTCTAAACTATAAGCCCAATCACTTGGTAAGCCATCTTCCTCAGTAAAACGATAAACATGACCTTTATTAAGATAATGTGTCCCCCCACCATTGGTAACAAACCAAATACGATTTGCGGTATCTGCAAGCACATTAATTACGTACTGCTCTTGCTCTAGCATTAATCTTTGTAATTGATTATTACAGTTTCGGTACAAACCTTTTGACGACGCGATATAAATACAATCATCCGAAGCCTCGATCACTTTGTGAATGATATCGGCAGTTAAACCTTGCTCTTTGCCAATGTGAGTCGCGCCATTCTCGCCAAGCACTATAATACCTTGCCGTGTACCAACCCATATTCGATCCGCTTGGTCTTGCATGATGCTATGAATGTACGGATTCATCAAATGTGTCTCAGGTTCGTACCATTGATCATCGGATAAGACTTGAATGCCTCCGCCGTATTGACCTAGCCACAGTTGATTATTAATATTTGATAGTGCACTAACACGTTCATTTCTAAGCCCGCTTCGCTTATTTAATAATGAAAAACCACTCTCTTTAAAACGGTTAATGCCATTGCTGTAAGTGGAAATCCATATATGGCCTTGGCTATCTTTCATCAAGCCTCGAATATGGTCAGCATTCATCCCATTTTGATTGTTGAGACGAAGAGCGTGATCATTTTGAATTTTAACAACTCCTTTACTGTCATCACCAATCCAAAGAGATCTGTTTTTTTCATCAAATAGCAATGAAGTCACATTGGGGACAGTGACCCCTAAAAGTATATTTACACTTCTATTTTCTATATCGATGCGGCAAATACCTTGACCTTTAACCGCAAAAATAACGGAGTTGCTCTGACCTATTAACGAGGTAATATTCCCATTGCAAGCTTCATCGCGAAATTCATAAAGGTTAATTTGCCCATTTGATAACGAAAACAAGCCCTTACTTGATGCCAGCCATATTGAGTCATTGAATGAAACCAAACGGTTAAATACCGTCAAAGATATAGCGTTAGAGGTCGTAGCTATTTCACCATTTTGATAACGGTATATTTCACTATCAGTAATAAAGAATATTGCTTGATTTAATATAGCAATATCATTCACTTTCTCTAAAAATGGTTTGCCGTTAATATGAAGACTACGAAATTTTTTACCATCAAAACTACTTACGCCTTTATCCGTGGCAAATAATAACTCCCCCTGCAACCCATTTGATATTTTCCATACACGATTGTTATTAAGGCCATGTGATTCTTTGAAGCACCTGAAGGAATTTGAGATATACTGGCAAACGCCCTCGCCATTTGTCGCTAGCCATAATACGCCATGTTCATCTTGAAACGTCTGGTAAATAGCCCCTGTTGGTAAGCCTTGACGCATAGAAAAATGTCGAATGTCAAAAAGCGTATTAAGCTCATATTGCATCGGCTTTACGGTTTGCCATCTGGGCATGTCGTTGGCGTGTGGAACCTCGATAAAAGCGGCTTTGGTAACTTCAGTTGACCTAACAGCTCCTCGTTTTATAGCTCTATTTTTTGTTGCTTGCCATTGAATAACCTGAGCTTTATCCAAATTCACATAGCTCGACCTTTTGAGCACAGGTTGACCCACAGGCAACACCAATGATGATAACTCCTGCCATACAGCTGGTTGAACTTGTGTGGCTGTTACCTCCGAAATACCATCATTTTGAGCAGCGGTCGTAGCGTCCATGTGAAGTGAAACAACAACGCAAAATAATACAAATAATAGACGCAAATCAACCGTACCCATTACGCAAACAAAATCATTACTAAATTATCAAGTTATCTACACCAAATAAAGCTTTGATATAGACAAAATTTTACTATCTTAGCAAAAAGTAAACTCCTAAGAGTGAGCATTTAGCCATAATAAAAGCAAAACAAAAAGGCTAAGAATTACTCTTAGCCTTTTACATTTTTTATTTTAAATAATTTAACTTAAGCACTGATATAGCCAAGCCCAATGAGTGCAAACAAAGCGAATCCTAAAATTAATCGGTAAATAACAAACGGCAACATGCCCATTCGTTCAATAAACTTTAAGAATAGGAAAATACAGGTATACGCTGAAACAAACGACAGCGCAGTGCCTAAAATCAGTGCATGCCAATCAACAGCAGTGTTATTTAACATCAGCTTAATGATCATCACTAGCCCTAAGCCACCAATAACAGGAATAGACATTAAAAACGAAAAACGCGCTGCACTTTTTTTATCAAGCCCTAGTAACAAACCGGCGGTAATAGTTATACCAGAGCGTGAGGTACCAGGAATTAACGCAACCGCCTGCGCAATACCTATCAACAGGGCAGCTTTCCATTTTATATCGAAAATGTTCTTGTGTTCTTTTGCTTTGATATCGGCATACCAAAGCGCTAAACCAAAAATAATTGTGGTAATTGCTATTACGGCTGCGCCACGGGTATTGGCTTCTATAAAATCTTTTGCAAGGCCCGCAACTAAACCAGCGGGAATGGTTGCCAGAATTATATACCAGCCAAGTTTGCTTTCTTCTGTGTGACCTTTTCCGGTGCAAGACTTAAACCATGCAGAGAGTATTTGAACCACATCTTTACGAAAATAAATAAGTACTGCGAACAATGTTCCGACATGTACTGCGATATCAAACGCCTGACCTTGATCTTGCCAGCCAAGTAATTGACTCGGTAAAATAAGGTGGCCTGAACTTGAAATTGGCAAAAATTCAGTAAACCCTTGAATTAGTGCCAGTACAACAATTTCAATCAGTCCCATTTATTTTAAATCTCCACTTTCCACAATTTTTGCTTATTTTTATTATAATTTCGCCACAGCTCACCAATACTCAGGTTGACCGTAGGGTGGATAAAGTTACTGGCTATTTCAGCAAGAGGCCAAAGTACAAACGCATTTTTGGTAATTTCATCACGCGGCAATTCTGCTGGCGTGTCACAGATCACCTCGTCAAAAAATAACAAATCCAGATCGAGTGTACGTGGGCTAAACTTTTTATCGGCAGGGGTGCGACCATGGTCGCGCTCAATTTGTTTAAGGCGAGCACATACTTCTTCAAGCGGTAAATTGGTTGTAGCAGCGGCCACAAGGTTATAAAAGTTATTCCCTTCAAAACCAACCGATTCACTTTCAAAAACACTTGAGTAAATAACATTATCAAAATGCTGAGGTAAAATAGCTAAAGCAGCTTTAATGTAATGCTCTTTATTGATATTAGAGCCAATACTGATAAAAATCTGTGCCATTAGCTTTGCTTTTTACGTGTAATTTCTATACCCACGGTTTGCGCTTCAATTACAGCTTGGGGCTTCGAGATTCGCAATGTCACTTGCGATACAGCAAATTCACTTAAGATAATCGTCGCCAATTGCTCAGCCAGCGTCTCTAATAGCTCAACTTGTGTTGCTTCACAATGAGCAATAATACGTGCTGACACTTTGGCATAATCAACCACATCATTAACATTGTCAGACTTCGCAGCTTGGGCAAAATTTGTCAGCATTTCAACATCAAAAAACAAAGGTTGTTTCGCTTGTTTTTCAAAATCAAACACGCCAATAATGGTATTAACCTGTAATTGACTAATAAAAACCTTATCTTGCACCCGTATTCACCCCGATTATACTGTGGTCGGATACCAATTAGAGAAAAAAATAGGTACTCTTATGGGTAAATCCGCTAAAAAGAATCAGCGGCAGATAATAGCCTATATTTGCTAAAGAAAAAATAAGGAACGCTGTGTTAGCAAGCTTAATGATTGTCTTTGCCTATCTGTTTGGCTCAATTTCTTCGGCAGTGCTCATCTGTAAGCTGTTTCGCTTACCTGATCCCAGAACAACCGGTTCTAATAACCCAGGCGCAACCAATGTTTATCGCATTGGTGGCAAACTACCTGCAAGCTTAGTACTGATATTTGATGTGCTGAAAGGCACAATCCCAGTATATGGTGCTTACTTTCTTAAGATAGAGCCTCTTTATTTAGGTTTTATTGCAATTGCTGCATGTCTTGGGCACATTTACCCGATTTTTTTTGGCTTTAAAGGGGGTAAAGCGGTGGCAACCGCGTTTGGTAGCTTACTGCCCATTGGTTTTACCTTGGCTGGCTTATTAATTTTAACCTGGCTTGGTTTAATTTGGTTGACTGGGTACTCTTCTTTGGCCGCTATCATTACCGTAAGTTTAGCGCCTTTATTTACGTGGTTTATAAAACCGCTTTATGTCTTGCCTGTAACTATGCTGGCAGCGCTGATTGTATTTCGCCATCGAGCTAACGTTGTGCGCTTGCTTAAAGGCACTGAGCCAAAAGTGAAATCAAAAAAAGCCGAGTAATCTCGGCTTTTTTATTTGATAAACGCTAACTGCAGCAGCGGTTAATTCGAAAAATTAAATTGATTCCAACTCATCAAGCGGCCAACGTGGCTTAGCGCGCATATCAAGTGGCGCATACTGCTTTGCTTTCAAGCGTTGCATGCCCGCGTAAGCAATCATTGCACCATTGTCTGTACAAAACTCAGTGCGCGGGTAATAAACACGGCCTTGCATACCTGTCATCACTTTCTCTAGTGTTTCACGTAAATAAACGTTAGCACTCACGCCGCCGGCAATCACTAAACGCTTAATGCCGTATTCTTTCAGAGCACGTTTACATTTAATTACTAAGGTATCAATTACTGCCGTTTGAAAAGCATGGGCGATATTGGCCTTCACTTGCTCAGAAATATTGCCATCTTCGTCTTTTTCTTTATTAATGGTATTTGCAGCGAAGGTTTTTAACCCGCTAAAACTCATATCAAGGCCCGGTCTATCGGTCATTGGACGGGGAAAACGATATACTTCTGGTTCACCTTTTTCTGCAAGCTTGGCAAGCAATGGGCCACCAGGGTAATCAAGGCCTAATAGTTTAGCCGTTTTATCAAACGCTTCACCTGCAGCATCATCAATTGACTCACCAAGAATCGTGTATTGACCGATACCGTCAACTTTTACAATCATGCTGTGGCCACCCGATACAAGTAGCGCAATAAATGGAAATTCTGGTACATCTTCATCAAGCATAGGTGCAAGTAAATGCCCTTCCATATGATGCACTGCTACAGCGGGCACATCCCACCCATAAGCAAGCGAGCGGCCAATTGATGAACCAACTAATAACGCACCTACCAAACCAGGTCCTGCAGTATACGCAACGCCATCTAAATCTTCGGGTCCACAACCAGCTTGTTTAAATGCAGCCTCAATTAAAGGAATAGTCTTACGTACGTGATCACGCGATGCCAGTTCTGGTACAACACCACCATAATCCGCATGCACTTTCACTTGAGAATACAACTGATGAGCCAGCAAGCCTTGTTCATCGTCATAAATCGCGATTCCCGTCTCATCACAAGACGATTCAATACCCAAAATACGCAAGTTTCTCTCCTAAAATAACAATTAAATACCCAATCAAAGCACGCTCAATTAAGTTAAGGCGGCGATTTTACAAGCTTTAATATTTTTTGTCAGCTTTTTACCATCTTTGGTATAATTATTCTTTACATTGCGTGGTGCTTCAGATTACAATGCCGCACCATTTTTGAACTAGTCGGTTAAATCTTAACCGAGGTGAGTGGCACTAGCTAAAGTTTTAGCTAATAAAACTCATTTAAGTAGAAACATATTACTAAGTAGGTGATTTTTTAATGCCAGTTATTAAAGTTAGAGAAAACGAGCCGTTTGACGTTGCTCTTCGCCGTTTTAAGCGTTCATGTGAAAAAGCAGGTATCCTTTCAGAAGTTCGTCGTCGCGAGCACTATGAAAAGCCAACAGCTGAGCGTAAGCGCAAAAAAGCAGCTGCGGTAAAGCGTCACATGAAGAAGCTTTCTCGCGAAAACGCTCGTCGCGTAAAACTTTACTAATCTAGATTAGGTCTTGTAGATGAGCCTTTTAGCACAACTTAAAGATGCACAAAAAGATGCAATGCGCGCTAAAGACAAAGTTCGTCTTGGTGCAATTCGCATGGTTTTAGCAGCTATTAAGCAAAAAGAAATCGATGAGCAAGTTACGCTAGGTGACGCTGAAATCACGTCTATTCTAGTGAAACTTGTAAAGCAGCGTAAAGATTCTGAATCTCAGTATCGCGACGCCGGCCGCGAGGACTTAGCTGAAGTTGAAGCTAATGAGATTAAAGTACTTGAAGCGTTTTTACCAAAACCGCTTACTGATGAAGAAATTCTTACTTTAATTGATGAATGTATCGCGTCAAGCGGTGCTTCTGGCATGCAAGATATGGGTAAAGTAATGGGCTTGCTTAAAGCTAAAGCTGAAGGTCGCGCAGATATGGGCAAACTTTCAGGTTTAATTAAGCAAAAGCTTAGCGCTTAACTCAGAGTTTTAAAGGCTGACTTTCTCAAGTCAATAACTGCTGGCCTTAACAGCTTTAGAAACCGAGCTTTTGCTCGGTTTCTTCATTTCTGAAAGATGATAACGTCTAGCGTCATTTTTCATTTTTGGGTATGCTAGCCCCCTACTCTCAATCAACATACGCGAATAACGATATACCATGGCCGGAAAAATTCCTCGTAGCTTTATTGATGACCTATTAGCCAGAACCGACATTGTCGATCTTATTGATGGCAAAGTAGGCCTTAAAAAAGCAGGTAAGGATTATCAGGCATGTTGTCCGTTTCATAATGAAAAATCGCCGTCGTTTACGGTATCGCAAGATAAGCAGTTTTATCACTGCTTTGGTTGTGGCGCCCACGGCAATGCCATTTCATTTATGATGGAATATGAAAAGCTCGAGTTTGTTGACGCCATAGAAGAGCTCGCGAGTTTACTCAATTTGGATGTGCCTCGTGAGAATGCCACAAATCAAGGGCCACAAGTCAGTACTGAGCAAAAACGCTCAGACTATGAATTAATGATGCATGTTGCAAAGTTCTACCAACATCAATTAAAGCACCATGCAAATTCACCTCAAGTAATCGAATATCTCAAAGGGCGTGGGCTCAGTGGCGAAACTGCTAAACAATTTATGATTGGTTACGCCCCCAGTGAATGGGATAGCGTATGTAAAACATTCGCGAAGAACCAAGATAGCAAAAAACAATTACTCGAACTAAAACTTGCCAGTGAAAAGTCGGCAGGCCGCCAATTTGATTTCTTCCGCGACCGCTTGATGTTTCCAATTCGCGATAAACGCGGACGCGTTATCGCCTTTGGTGGACGCATCATGAATAGCGACGACAATGGTCCGAAATATTTAAACTCACCAGAAACCCGAATTTTTCATAAAGGCTTTGAACTTTACGGCTTGTATGAAGCCAAGCACGCTAACAAAAAGCTCGAACAAATACTGGTAGTTGAAGGGTATATGGACGTGGTTGCGCTTGCTGAAAAAGGCATTAACTATGCCGTGGCGGCACTTGGTACAGCAACCACACCTGAGCATATTCACACCCTATTTAGAACCACCGACCGCATTATTTGTTGTTACGATGGTGACCGTGCTGGGCGCGATGCTGCGTGGCGAGCACTGGAAAATGCGCTACCCTATTTAAATCATGGTAAATCACTCGAGTTTGTATTTTTACCTGATGGTGAAGACCCTGACTCATTGGTACAAAAAGAAGGTCGTGAAGCCTTTGAATTACGTTACGACGATGCCACTGATTTCTCGGTATACTTGTTTGATAGACTTGCACAGGAAATTAACCTGACTACAGACGCAGGCAAATCAAAGCTATTACAGCAGGCGTTGCCTCTGATTGAAAAGGTCCCGAGCGACTACTATCAGGATAATTTACTCGATAAATTAGCGCGCTTAATTGGCCGCACCCGTGCCCAGCTACAAAAGAAAATCAACACACCAAAGCAGCAACAAGGTCTTGCTAAAAAATTTAAAATAACACCAATGCGACGTGCAATTGGTTTGCTATTACAGCATCCAGAGCTTGCCAGTGAAGTGCCATTCCAGCCAGAATTAGCGCAGATGGATGTGCCGGGTATCAAGCTTTTTATTCAATTACAAAAACTCGCCTTAGATAAAACCAACACCACAGCACAATTGCTTGAGCAATTTAGAGAAAGTCCTGAATATGCGCCATTGGCGAAACTTGCCGCGTGGCAACATCAAGTAAATCAAGATTCGTTAACCAGCGAATTTCAAAGTACTTTTAATTTTATTGAAGATCAGTGTTTAAATTTGCGCCTAGAGTCCCTATTAATAAAAGAGAAAACGCAGGGGTTGAGTAAAGCTGAAAAGCAAGAATATTCAATGCTCACACTTGCATTAAAAGGCAGATAACAGCTAGCCAAATTCAACCTTTCGTGTTATACTGCACTATTCACTGCGTCTTGTATCAAGTTGTTTAAGACGCCCGTTGTATCAACTTATCAGAGTGGAAGAGAATACCTCTATGGAGCAAACTCCTCAGTCACAGCTAAAACTCCTCATTCAAAAAGGTAAAGAGCAAGGTTACCTTACATTTGCCGAAGTTAACGACCACCTTCCACAAGACATCATAGATTCGGAACAAGTTGAAGACATCATCGGCATGATCAACGACATGGGTATCCAGGTAGTAGAAAATGCACCTGATGCCGATGAACTTATGATGCAAGAAACAACTACCGATGAAGATGCTGCAGAAGCGGCAGCGGCAGCGCTTGCTACGGTAGAGAAAGAAATCGGTCGTACGACAGATCCGGTACGCATGTACATGCGTGAAATGGGTACTGTAGAGCTTCTAACACGTGAAGGCGAAATCGACATCGCTAAGCGTATCGAAGACGGTATCAACCAAGTACAGGTTTCTGTTGCAGAGTACCCTGAAGCAATTAATTACTTACTTGAGCAATGGGATAACTACCTTGCTGAAGACGTACGCTTAAGCGATATTATCAGCGGTTTCTACGATCCTGACGCAGACGAAACAATGATCTCTGCAACGCACATTGGTTCAGAACTTTCTGAAGAAGAATTGGATGATGAAGATTCAGATCTTGAAAGTGATGATGACGATGATGAGGAAGAAGCAGATACAGGCCCATGCCCTGAAGAAGCTGCAGAAAACTTTGAAAAGCTACGTAACCTTTATAATCAAGCACGTGGTATTTTTGAAGAGAAAGGTCGCTCTCACCCAGATGCAGTAGCTATTATCGCTGAAATCGGTGAGCATTTCCGTACCTTTAAACTAATGCCTAAGCAATTTGACCGCATGGTTAAAAACATGCGCGACATGATGGACCGTATTCGCGTTCAAGAACGCATCATCATGAAGCAAGTTGTTCAAATTGCTAAAATGCCAAAGAAAACCTTCGTTAAAAACTTCGCAAATAACGAAACGGATTCGGCATGGTTAGACCGTGAAATCGCATCTGGCGAACTATACTCAAACAAACTTGCAGAAGTGAAGTTTGAAGTTGAGCGTTGTATTAACAAACTACGCCAAATGGAAGAAAGCACAGGCCTAAACCTAGAGCGTATCAAAGACATCAACCGTCGCATGTCAATCGGTGAAGCAAAAGCACGCCGCGCGAAGAAAGAAATGGTTGAAGCGAACTTACGTCTTGTAATTTCAATTGCGAAAAAATACACCAACCGTGGCTTACAATTCCTTGATCTAATCCAGGAAGGTAACATTGGTCTAATGAAAGCGGTTGATAAGTTTGAATACCGCCGTGGTTATAAGTTCTCAACTTATGCAACATGGTGGATCCGTCAGGCAATTACACGTTCAATTGCAGACCAAGCGCGTACTATCCGTATTCCAGTACATATGATTGAAACGATTAACAAACTAAATCGTATTTCACGTCAAATGTTACAGGAAATGGGTCGCGAGCCGTCGCCAGAAGAACTTGCTGAACGCATGGTAATGCCGGAAGACAAGATCCGTAAAGTACTGAAAATTGCAAAAGAGCCAATCTCAATGGAAACACCAATCGGTGATGATGAAGATTCGCACTTAGGTGATTTTATTGAGGATAGCACCATTGAATCACCGGTTGATTCAGCAACAATGGAAAGCCTCAAAAATGCAACACATGATGTACTAGCTGGCTTAACAGCGCGTGAAGCAAAAGTACTGCGTATGCGTTTCGGTATCGATATGAATACTGACCATACATTAGAAGAAGTAGGTAAGCAGTTTGACGTAACCCGTGAGCGTATTCGTCAAATCGAAGCGAAAGCACTTCGCAAGCTTCGCCACCCTTCTCGTTCAGACTTACTGAAAAGCTTCTTAGACTTTAAAGGCTAAGTAGACAGTTAAACTAAAAGGCCGCTCATTGCGGCCTTTTTTCTTACAGGATAAAAATTATGGCGTGGGTACAAATCCGCATTAATAGCACCAAAGAAAATGCCGAAATCATCAGCGATGAGCTAATGGAACTTGGCTGTCCTTCGGTGACCTTTGTCGACGCAAAAGACACCCCAATTTACGAACCTAAACTGGGTGAGGTAACCCTTTGGGCTGACACAACAGTAATTGGCTTATTCGATGCCAGTGTTGATATGCAAGCAATTACCGAACACCTTGCGCAAATGCCAATATTACAAGAAAACTTTGTTTGTAAAGTAGAGCAACTTGAAGACAAAGACTGGGAACGTGAATGGATGGATAATTTCCACCCAATTCAATTTGGCGAACGCCTTTGGATCTGTCCAAGCTGGCGCGATATTCCTGACCCAAGTGCAGTGAATGTATTACTTGACCCAGGCCTTGCTTTTGGTACTGGCACACATAACACTACAGCGCTGTGTTTACGCTGGCTAGACAGTTTAGATTTAATCGGCAAAACGGTTGTCGATTTTGGCTGTGGTTCAGGTATTTTAGGTATTGCCGCGCTTAAGCTTGGTGCAAAACGCGTTATTGGTATCGATATTGACCCACAAGCATTAGAAGCGAGCCGCGATAACGCCGAGCGTAATGGCGTGGCCGACCAACTAGAAGTCTACCTTCCTGAAGATCAGCCTGAATTTGAAGCCGATATTTTAGTTGCCAATATTCTTGCGCAACCTTTACGTGAATTACATCAAGTTATTTTAGGCTTACTTAAATCTGGTGGCGAGTTTGCGTTGTCGGGTATTCTTGAAGAACAAGTTACGTCTGTTGAAGATATTTATCGTCAATATGCCGAGCTTGAAACAAGCCAACAAGATGGCGAGTGGATGCGTGTAGCAGGTAAAAAACGCTAACTAGTATCGCGCTACGCCCCTTTAAAATCCTTAGCTCAACACAATTTGAGTTAAGGATTTGTTACTTTTGCTAACAAAAATCTTCCTTTTTTTTCGCTCGATAGCCAGTTACAAAAAGTCAATATCAAAAGTTTAAAAAAAAACCACTTTTGTATAAATAATAGGCTTTGATTTTTGCAAAAAAAACCGTAAACTTAGCGCCCCTTGATTGGTGACCCAGATTTATTGTGCAGATAGGCCCTTATCAGTTAGAAAATAACCTAATGGTTGCTCCTATGGCAGGAGTAACAGATAGACCGTTTAGACAGCTTTGTCGTCGACTCGGAGCTGGTCTTGCTGTATCTGAAATGTTGTCATCCAATCCTAAGGTTTGGAAAACCGAAAAATCAATGTCTCGCATGGATCATTCCGGTGAGTCTGGTATTCGCAGTGTGCAAATTGCCGGCGCTGACCCACAACTGATGGCGGAAGCTGCTCAGTTTAATGTCAAAAACGGCGCACAAATTGTGGATATCAATATGGGTTGTCCAGCAAAAAAAGTGAATAAAAAGCTCGCAGGCTCTGCCCTTTTGCAGTACCCCGAACTGGTCACAGATATCGTTAAAGCTGTAGTTAATGCAGTAGATGTACCTGTTACCTTAAAAATCCGAACAGGATGGGATACTGACAATCGAAATGGTGTAGAGATTGCGCGCATCGCTGAACAAAATGGTATTCAGTCATTGGCGGTTCATGGCCGCACACGCTCTTGTATGTACAAGGGTGAAGCTGAATATCAAACAATTAAGGACATTAAAAGTTCAGTCTCCATTCCGGTGGTTGCTAACGGTGATATTACATCACCACAAAAAGCGAAACAGGTTTTGGAATATACGGGCGCAGATGCTTTGATGATAGGCCGTGCAGCACAAGGTCGCCCTTGGATTTTTAGGGAGATAAACCATTATCTCACCACTGGAGAATTACTACCGGAACCAGCAATGGACGAGGTACAAAGTATTCTTATGGAACACTTAGTAAATCTTCACGCATTTTATGGTGATGTAATGGGTGTGCGAATTGCGCGTAAGCATGTCTCATGGTATTTGCAGGCTCATGACCGTGAAGGTCAATTTAGGCGAGTATTTAATGCTATCGACTCTCAGCAAGAGCAAATCGATACGTTAGAAAAGTACTTTGAAACACTAGCAGATAATTAACAAAGAGTAAGAAAGACGATGTTCGAACAAAACGTGACTTCTCCATTTATTACTAACGCACATGTTCAGTCTCAAGAGAAACCACAACCATTACGCGACGCTTGTAAAAAAGCAGTGCACAACTACTTAAAGCAACTTAATGGTCAAGATGTACAAGATGTTTACGAGCTAGTTCTTTCAGAACTTGAAGCGCCGTTACTTGAAGAAGTAATGACATATACTCGCGGTAACCAAACTCGCGCAGCAATCTTACTAGGTATCAACCGTGGTACTCTTCGTAAGAAGCTTAAAAAGTACGGCATGAACTAATTAGCACCTTACGGTGCAATAAAAAGCACCCTTGGGAATCCTCGGGTGCTTTTTTGTTTTTCTAACCCCGAAAAACACACTAAATTAAATTCACGTTCAAATTTAATTTAGGTAAAGACCAGCGCTACAGGTCTTGTTTATAAAAGCGACAAATGGTCGTCGAGTTATAAGCAAAAGTAAGTTAAAATATTCGTTTAAATTAAGTGTTTTCTCGCACTATCAATCAAATTTTGAGGTAATCAAAACTACCATGGATACATTACGTCCAATTCGTCGCGCTTTATTAAGCGTTTCAGACAAAACCGGTATTGTAGAATTTGCTCGCGCGCTTTCTGAGAAAGGCGTTGAACTTCTTTCAACTGGCGGTACATGTAAGCTACTTGCAGACAACGGCATCGCAGTAACAGAAGTTTCAGACCACACAGGTCACCCTGAGATCATGGATGGTCGTGTTAAAACATTACACCCAAAAATTCACGGCGGCATTTTAGCGCGTCGCGGTACTGACGAAGGTGTAATGGAAGCAAATAATATTTCTGCAATCGACATGGTAGTTGTTAACCTTTACCCATTCGCACAAACCGTTGCAAAAGAAGGCTGTTCACTTGAAGACGCTATCGAAAACATCGATATCGGCGGCCCAACAATGGTACGCGCTGCGGCTAAAAACAATAAAGACGTAACCATTATTGTAAATGCCGGCGATTACGACCGCGTTATCGCTGAAATGAATGCTAACAATGGCGCAACAACGTATGAAACACGTTTTGACCTAGCGATTGCTGCATTTGAGCATACTGCACAGTACGATGGCATGATCGCGAACTACTTTGGTACGCAAGTACCAGATTACAGCGAAAATGCTGCGGAAACTGAAGAGTCTAAGTTCCCACGCACTATCAACTTCCAATTCACTAAAAAGCAAGATATGCGTTACGGTGAAAACTCGCACCAAGATGCTGCATTCTATGTTGAAAACGACATTGAAGAAGCATCAGTTGCGACGGCAAAACAGTTACAAGGCAAAGCGCTTTCGTACAATAACATTGCAGACACAGACGCAGCACTTGAATGTGTTAAAGAGTTTGACGCACCAGCATGTGTAATCGTTAAGCACGCTAACCCGTGTGGTGTGTCAATTGGCGACAACCTACTTGACGCATACGACCGCGCTTTCAAAACTGATCCAACGTCAGCGTTTGGTGGCATCATTGCATTTAACCGTGAACTCGATGCTGATACAGCTGAAGCAATCGTGTCACGCCAGTTTGTTGAAGTTATTATCGCACCAAGCGTATCAGATGCTGCGGCACAAATTGTGTCAGCAAAACAAAACGTACGTTTACTTGAGTGTGGCCAGTGGTCAAACAAAACAACGGGCGTTGATATCAAACGTGTTAACGGTGGTATCTTAGTACAAGACCGTGACCAAGGCATGGTTGATATGGGCGACCTACGCGTAGTATCTAAAAAACAGCCTACTGAGCAAGAATTAAAAGACTTAATGTTCTGCTGGAAAGTGGCTAAGTTTGTTAAATCAAATGCGATTGTATATGCAAAAGACGGCATGACAATTGGTGTAGGCGCAGGCCAAATGAGCCGCGTTTACTCAGCAAAAATCGCAGGTATTAAAGCTGCCGATGAAAACCTAGAAGTAGCAGGTTCTGTAATGGCATCTGACGCTTTCTTCCCATTCCGTGACGGTATCGACGCGGCTGCTGAAGCGGGTATTACTGCGGTAATTCAGCCAGGTGGTTCAATGCGCGATGAAGAAGTTATCGCTGCTGCAGATGAGCACGGCATGGCAATGGTATTTACTGGCATGCGTCATTTCCGCCATTAATATTTACTTGCAAACTTATTAGTGCAAGCACTTTGCTCGCTTGCACTAAGCTGTTAATTTTACTTAATGTTGCTTAATAAAAATAAAAACTAGGAAGAAAATGAAATTCACAGTAAAAGCCTTAGTAACTGCCCTGTCGCTTACTTTAGCTGGATGTGCATCGACCGATATCGATACATTGCTTACCAAAACTGCGACTGCTGAAAATCGTTCAAACGATAATAAAGCGCGCGATCAATACCGTCACCCAAAAGAAACATTGGAATTTTTTGGCCTACAGCCAGAGATGACCGTTGTTGAAGTATGGCCTGGCGGCGGTTGGTATACTGAAATACTGGCGCCAGTATTACAGCAAAATGGTCAGTATTTCGCAGCTCATTTTCCTTCCGATTCAGAAGTAAAATACTATCAACGCTCGCTTAATCAATTCCAAGATAAATTAGCAAGCGATGATGTATATGAAAACGTTACACTTTCTGAATTTTATCCTGGCACTCACCATAACATTGCGCCTGACGAAAGCGCGGATATGGTACTGACCTTTCGCAATTTACATAACTGGTATATGCAAAAAGACATTGAAGGCATTAACGAAGCCTTTAAAGCATTTTACAGCGCATTAAAACCAGGCGGAATTCTTGGCGTTGTTGATCATCGCCTACCAGAAAACCGCGATAGCGCAAAAGCCAAGCGTTCTGGTTATGTAAAACAAAGCTGGGTTATTGAATATGCCGAAAAAGCAGGGTTTGTTTTAGAAGCCGTAAGTGAAGTTAACGCCAATCCATTAGATACAGCCGATCACGAAAAAGGTGTTTGGACCTTACCACCACGCTTAGCCCTGGGCGAAAAAGATATCGCCAAGTACCAAGCAATTGGTGAAAGTGATCGTATGACATTAAAGTTTAGAAAACCTCAATAGGTAGGATAGTCCAATGAACGTATTAGTAATTGGTAGTGGTGGTCGCGAACACGCTCTTGCGTTTAAAGCGGCGCAGTCAGCGAAAGTAAACACGGTATTTGTAGCACCTGGTAACGCAGGTACAGCGCTTGAGCCTAAGCTTGAGAACATCGCAATTGGTGTAGAAGACATTGATGCACTTGTGGCATTTGCTAAAGAGAACAATGTTGAACTGACCATTGTTGGTCCAGAAGCACCGCTTGTAATTGGTGTGGTTGATAAGTTCCGCGAAGAAGGTCTTGCAATCTTCGGCCCAACAGCCGCAGCTGCACAGCTTGAAGGTTCTAAGTCTTTCACTAAAGATTTCTTAGCACGCCATAAAATCCCAACAGCGGATTATCAAACGTTTGAACAAATCGAGCCAGCACTTGCATATCTAAAAGAAAAAGGCGCGCCAATTGTTGTTAAAGCCGACGGCTTAGCAGCTGGTAAAGGTGTAATCGTTGCCATGACTGAGCAAGAAGCTGAAGATGCAATTCGCGATATGCTTGCAGGCAATGCGTTTGGCGATGCAGGTAGCCGCGTAGTAATTGAAGAATTCTTAGAAGGTGAAGAAGCATCATTTATCGTAATGGTTGATGGTGAAAACGTACTTCCGTTTGCTACATCTCAAGATCACAAACGCGCTTATAACGAAGACAAAGGCCCTAACACAGGTGGCATGGGTGCATACTCACCAGCACCAGTTGTTACCGCTGAAATCCACCAGCGTATTATGGACGAAGTAATTTACCCTACAGTGAAAGGCATGAGTGATGAAGGTCATCCTTACACAGGTTTCTTATACGCAGGTTTAATGATTACTGCGGATGGCACGCCTAAAGTAATTGAATATAACTGCCGTTTTGGCGATCCTGAAACACAGCCTATTATGCTTCGTTTACAATCAGACCTAGTTGAATTAATTGAAGCGGCTAACCGTGTTGAACTTGATAAAACTGATATTCAGTTTGATTCACGCGCAGCTGTAGGTGTCGTACTAGCAGCCGCTGGCTACCCAGGTTCTTACCCGAAAGGTGACGCTATCTCAGGGTTACGTGTTGATTATGCTGAAGGCACAAAAGTATTCCACGCGGGTACCAAGCAAAATGGCGACAAAGTCGTTACTGCAGGTGGTCGCGTATTATGTGCAACAGCACTTGGTAACACAGTAACAGAAGCGCAGCAAAACGCTTATAAACTGGTTGATGAAATTAACTGGCAAGGTGTTGAGTTCCGTACCGATATCGCTTACCGCGCTATTGCTCGCGAAAATAACAGCTAATAGCCGCTATTAACCAGTTTAAAAAATCAACCTACACTGAGTAGGTTGATTTTTTTTGTCTTAAAAGCACACAACAGTCACGCTAAATTGGTATTATTCGCTACCTATTTAATTAAAATTCATCTAACCTTTAAAAAGCCTTAAATATCAAGGAAGCCCATGAATCAGTTAAAGCCTATTTTTTTGTTTATAGCATGTCTGCTATTTATGGCTTTATCCTTAGTAATAGGCTCATTGCTTTTTAATATTGGCGACCCAACAACCAACTCAATTGAGCGTACCCATGCGATTTATTTAAACTCATCGTATTGGATTGATGAGCAGAGCAACGCCACGCTTGATGATGCCTTAAAACAAAAATTTCAAAATTCAGAAATTGCCGATATTCCGTGGCAATTTGGCACGCAGAGTTACTGGGTAAAAGTAGCAGTAACCAATCGTACCGATGCAACAGAGATCCTCACTGCACATTTTGACAACCCAATGCTTGACCAACTTGAGGTTTGGCAACTTGATGAAAATAATCGGGTCATAAATCATAAGCAACTAGGTGATACAGTTGCCAATTTAAATATTCACCAGCAAGCATTCCCACACATTGAGTTTTCCCTTGCTGCGAAAGGCAATACCAGCATCTTGGCGCGTATTAAAACCAGCGGAATTAGCAAAACCCCCATTTACATCTATCAAGTAGATAATTTTCAAAGCGTACGAAAGTTTAGCTATTTGATCTGGGGGCTATTTATCGGCGTTGCCGTGATGATTGCGCTGTATAACCTAATTTTGTTTATCAGTATTCGCGACAGTGTTTATCTCGCGTATATTGGCTATATCATTTCTACCTTAATGATGATGGGCTCAGTGTTGGGGTTTGGCTATTATATTTGGCCGACCTCTATGCAATACCTATTGCAAAAATACGTGGTAACCAGCAACTTTAGTGTGGCTATCTGCGCGTTGATTTTCGGCTCGTTATTTTTACGTTATGCCACCATTAAAACAAAACTCAATACATTGATCCGTGGCACCTTAGTTATTTTATGTCTTGGCGCACTAGCCAGCTTAGTATTACCTGAATACCAAGCCGCACCGGTATTTTTTGTATGTATGGTACCGCTTTATATCACTATCGTACTTATCGTATTTAACCGCTTGCTTACCGACTTTGTGTGGGCAAAGTACTATTTCTTTTCTTGGTTACCACTCATTATTAGCGGTGCAATGCAGCCTCTTGTTTTAGTAGGCGTGCTCGAACACACCTTCTTAACTCGTCATGCATTCTTAATTGGCGTACTGCTTGAAGTACTGTTAATGGCAATGGCGTTAGCTGATAAGTTTTCACACCAACAGCGTGAAAGTTACTTTAAAGCCACTCACGATTCGAGCTCGCAGCTGCCTAATGAAACCCTGTACAAATACAAAATCACCCAGTTGATTGAACAGCAACACAACTTTATTACCTGCTTTATTGAGCTGAAAAACTTTGGCCAGTTTATTCCTTATATGGCCCCTAAAGCGAAGAAGGATTTAGTTAATCAGGTGTGTTCTTCGCTGCAACCCATTTTAAAAAATCATTCCAGTGTTTTAACCATTGAAGAGCAAGGCCTAAACACCGTAAAACTCGCTTATTTACGTGATGGTGTATTTGCGCTACTGCTCAACCATGGCACTAACCGTGAAGCGTTAAATAAACACTTACAGAATATTCAAGCGCATATCCCGTCATCGCTTATGATTGATGGTATTTTGCTTAATTTATCCAGCCATATTGCCACGTGTTCGAGTATTTATAGCAACCAACGCAGCGGTTTATTGCTACGTAAAACATGGCAAACGCTGTTTCAGGCAAAGCAGCAAGGCGTTGCACTATTACACTATAAAAAAGAAAGCGGCACGGATATTGGGCAACAATTCAATCTTGCCTCAGAGTTACACAACGCCATAGAACAAAAACAGCTAACATTAAGTTTCACCCCGGTCTATCACGTAAAAAATAAAAAACTAGTGTCAGTCAGTTGCCAGTTTGCTTGGCCGCATGAAGAATTTGGCGAAATTAGCCAACAAGAAATTATAAAACTCGCGATTGATACCGGTTTAAATGTACATCTTAATCGCTGGTTATTTTCAGAGCTGTTTGATGCGATATCAACATTGAAAGACAGCCATTTAAACTGTCAGTTGTCGCTTACTCTGTCACTCAGTCAACTAAACCATAGCGGCTTTGTGGGTTGGTTATCTGAAAAGGTAACGCATATTGATACTGAAAATATCATGATCTACACCCAACAACCGATCAACAGTGAAATGAGCCAGTTAAAAGAGACACTACAAAAACTCACTGATTTAGGCTTCAAATTTGGTTTAGACAATTTCCACGGCGACCTCGATCGCTTGTTCGAAGCGCCAGACTCAGGCTTTAGTGACGTCAGAATTGGCCACTTATTTACCAAAGGTAATATGCAAGGCCATAAACTTACCCTATTACTTAGCGCAATGGTTGAAGTTGCCAAAGGGCTAGATTTAACCGTAACCGCCATCGATGTTGATAACCAAGAATTTGCCGATATTGTCAATCAGTGTCAATGTGACTTTATGCAAGGTGAGTTGCTTGCACCAACCATGAACTTTAGAGTTTTAAACTCATTTCTGCTGACGCAACAATCTCGCATTGGTAATCTCAGCGAGCTTTGATACGATAGCCTTTTTTGCTTGATTAGGGGCTATAAATGCAAGCAACACCAATAACCGGCACTTTGCGTAAAATGCAAAGCAGTCTTACTTCGCCAATCAGCTACCAATTACCGGTGGGCGATCAAACCGTTGACTTAAACGCCTTAATTGGCAAATCCATCACCCTGACCTACAGCGGTAATATCTTTTGTAGCAACTGCGGCAAAAAAACTAAAAAGAGTTATTCACAAGGCCATTGCTTTGTTTGTATGCGTAAACTCGCTAGTTGCGATATGTGTATTATGAAGCCAGAAACCTGCCACTTCGACCAAGGCACCTGTCGCGAGCCAGAGTGGGGCGAAGAAAACTGCATGATCCCGCACTATGTGTATCTTGCAAATACGACCGCGATTAAAGTAGGTATAACGCGCCATACGCAAATTCCAACGCGTTGGATTGACCAAGGTGCAACTCAAGCTTTACCTATTTTTAAAGTGGCAACACGTCATCAATCAGGTTTATTAGAAGTTGCTTTAGCTGAGTTTATCGCCGATAAAACCAATTGGCGCAATATGCTCAAAGGGAATGGCGAAGTAATCGACTTAAAGAGCCAAGGCGCAGCGCTTATCGAGCAAATTAGGCCAAAGCTAACAGAATTAAGCGAACTCTTTGGTGCAACAGCCATCACTGAACTCGACGAAGAGGTAGTTGAGCTGGATTTCCCTATCTCAGAGTTCCCAAGCAAAATTAGCTCGTTTAATTTCGACAAGAACCCTGAAGTAACAGGCGTATTAAAAGGCATTAAAGGCCAATACCTAATCTTCGATACTGGCGTGATTAATATTCGAAAGTTTACCTCGTACGAAGTGACTGTGAGTTATTAGAACTCAAATCCATTTGCTGTTTTGCTGGGCGATGCGCCTCGCAAAACAGCTCAAATTGCTGTGCCGTAAGCGGTTTACTAAAGAAATACCCCTGAATTGCATGACAATCTAGTTCTTGTAAAAAAGCCAGCTGATGGGCTTGTTCCACGCCTTCTGCGACAAGGTTTAATTCTAAACTATGCGCCATTGCCACAATCGCTTTCACTATTTGGCTGTTGCCGTATTCGTCTGGTACTTTGGCAATAAAGCTGGCATCTATTTTTAACGTATCAATCGGTAAACGGGCTAAATAACTCAGCGCCGAATAACCTGTGCCAAAGTCATCCAGCGATAAACTCACACCAAGTTTTTTAAGTGCTTTAAGCACTTTTTTCGCGTCTTCTAACGAACGAATAAAGCTACTTTCGGTTATTTCAATTTCAAGAAAACGCCCATCCACCTGCCAGATACTCAGTGCATTTTTCACTGTTTGTGCCAAATCACCTTGCGTAAAGTGAAGCGCCGATACATTGACGGAAATACGTTTATCAAAAAGGCCATTTTTTTGCCAAATTTGAATTTGTTTACACGCAGCATTAATTACCCAAATATCAATATCCACAATTAAACCTAGCTCTTCCGCTAAAGGGATAAAGTTTGCAGGTGAAATAAACCCTAACTCGTTATCATGCCAACGCAATAAGGCTTCTGCGCCTACTACGTGATGAGTAAAACTGTCTATTTTAGGTTGGTAATAGAGACTGAATTCATTATTGATTAGGGCATGCTTTAGCTTACTTTCAATTGCCATGCGCTCTAATGAACGCGCATTCATCGCCGGTTTATACAGTTGAAAAGAGTTGCGACCAATTTCTTTTGAGCGATACATGGCAATATCAGCGTGCTTTAATAGCGTTTCTGCGTCTTCACCATCGTCGGGATACACCGCTCCACCAATCGAGGTAGTGATCACAATTTCCGTATTGCCCACTTGAATTGGCGCTTTTAATGCTTCAATTAAGTTGGCTGCACAGCGATGGATATTTTTCACTTCATCAATTTCAGTAAGTAATAAAGTGAACTCATCACCACCTAAGCGCGCCAGCGTATCCCCTTCATGCATGCAACTTTGTAAACGTTTTGCCACTTGTTTAAGTAATAAGTCACCAGCGCTATGGCCTAATGTGTCATTAACTTGCTTAAAATGATCGAGGTCGAGAAACATCACCGCTATTTTTGTGTCATCGCGATGTGCCGTTGCCAGCGCCATCTCTAAGCGGTCGTTAAACAAGCGGCGGTTGGGTAAGTGAGTTAACTCATCAAAATAAGCGAGCGTTTTAATGCGTTTTTCATTGCGCTTTCGCTCAGTAATATCACTAAAAATTGCCGCGTATAGCGCCTCTTCTTCATCGCTTTCGCGAATACAGATAATTGTTAGCCATTCTAAATAGGTTTCACCATTGCGCTTACGATTATATATCTCTCCTTGCCACACCCCTTTTTGCCTTAACTGCGCCCACATTTTATCGTAAAAGCTCTTATCATGGCGGCCAGAGCTCAGCATTGACGGTTTTTGGCCAAGTACTTCCTGCTCGCTATAACCAGTAAGTTGGGTGAAGGCTGGGTTGACTTGCAAAATGGTATTGCGCGAATCCGTAATCATAATGCCGTCAGGCGATGCATTGATGATTTGCTCGGCTAAGTACAAGTTCTTTTGTGACTTTTGCAACGCTCTGTCGCGTTGATGTAATACCGTTTCTAGCTCCTGCATATACGCAGATTCAATTTCGCTGAGAATATTACGAAGCGCTAATACGCCCAGTATTTTGCCATTGTCATCTTCTACAATTAGATGCCGTATTTGCTTTAGCTTGAGAATTTGATAAGCCTTATAAAGGCTTGTTTGATAATGTACCGTTAAAAGAGGCCAGCTCGCGTAATGCCAAGCTTGCTGGTCAACTTGTTGGCGGCTAAGCATAGTAAGCAAATCGCGCTCAGTAATAATGCCGGTTTGACCTACCGCGGGATTATCCAGTAAAACAAAATTAGAATGGCGCTGACGCATAATTTCGCTAATCTGGGCAATTGGTAAATCACTTTTCGCAATAGGTACTTCTGATACGTAGCTGCTTTCTATGGTTTTAAAGTGAAGATAATGCTCAAGACCCTGACTACGCACAACATCACTTAAACTAATAACACCTACAGGTTCACTGTCCCCACCTTTCATCACTAATAAATGACGAAAACCATAACTATGGAACAGAACAGTTACTTCAGATAACTGAGTTAGATGATCAACCGTTTTAACTGGCGATGTCATATGCGCTTTAACTGGCTGATGAAAAATGCTTGGATCCGAAAAATCCACTTTAGCGCAATCGCCTTCGGTCCACACCCCAATGATCTTGCCATCGTGTTTAACAAAAATAGAGCTTACATTATCGTTTCGCATGCGGCATGCACAATTGGCGAGACTTTGCTCGGGGTCGCATACCAGGAGCTCAGTTGACATAACATCTTCAACACGCAGCTTTTTGCTTGATTGGGGCATAGTAGAAACCAATTAAACTTTGTCAGGTAATGGGATTCTACGTGGAATTACTGAGATTAAATTTGATACAGAACAAGTAACGCCAATTTTATAAATTATACAGCGATTGCGTAATAGAAAGGTGTACCTAACTAGGGTCTATAAGTTGAGAGATTAGAGTTCAGCCAACGCCTTAACATGCGTGGCAACAGAACGTCCAAGTGCTGAATTATTGTAGCCGCCTTCCAGCATCGAAATAATCCCCTTGCAGTTTACTTGCTTACATAAGGATACCACTTGTTCGGTAAACCAAGCGTAGTCACTTTCAACAAGCTGTAAGCCGCCCATATCATCTTCGTAATGGGCATCAAACCCTGCGCTGATAAAAATAAGCTCAGGCTCAAACTGCTTTAACTTTGGAAACCACGTATCCAAAAGTGCACGCTCAAAATCATCCCCCGCCATTCCGGCAGTCATGGGGGTATTAATCACATGCTCATTACTGTCAATTGCGGTATTAGGGTAGAATGGATGCTGGAAAATAGAACAAAACAACACATCCATATCGTCAATAAAAATATCTTGTGTGCCGTTGCCGTGGTGTACATCAATATCAAGTATCGCAATGCGCTTGATGCCCTGTTGCTGAGCATAACGTACCGCAACCGCAACATTATTGAAGATGCAAAAGCCAGACGAGGTTGTTTTAGTCGCATGATGGCCTGGCGGTCTTACCGCACAAAATGCTGCATCTAACTCACCTGCTAAAATCTTATCAACCGCTAACAAACCAGAGCCCGCTGCTCGTTTTGCCGCAAGCAAACTGTCAGGACAGAGCCAAGTATCACCATCAAGATCAACCAACCCCTGCTCTGGAATTTTATCTTCTACAGATTTAATCAGGCTTTCGCTGTGTGCCATCAATAATTGTTGACGCTCAACCAGTGGTGCATCTAAGTGCGTTAAAGCGATATCTATACCAGCAGCTAAAATACGATCATTGATTGCATCAAGCCGTGAAGCACACTCAGGGTGGTCTTCAATCATCTTATGCTTTCGACAGTCTGTATGTGAAATTATCGCGGTGCGCATGCTGGTCTCCAAACCTTATGTCGCGGCTCAGTTTAGCAAAGTCGGGTTATCCCGACTTTGCTACTTTGGTCGGTTAAGACTTGTCGCTTTTGACTGGCGTAAGGTGCAGATTATGAAAATCAAAACTGAAGTCAGTTACGCTTGGTGCTACAGCGTGCATTTTTGCGCTACGCACTTGATTTGTTGGGCTCATTTCAAACTCAATAAATGCATCAGCTTCAAGTAGTTTTTCCTGCCAACGTACAATAAAGGTATTACCGTTAAAGTGTTCTAGCGTACCTTTTAAACGTGCTGAATGGGTAAAGTCGATTGTCAGCTTGCCATTTTGCTCTGCAATCACAATATCGCCATACCAATTATCGTTGTACCTTGTGGCATACGCTGACAATGGTAAGGCTTTTTGAATCTTCTTTGGCTGTTCTACTTCGGCTTTTTCGTACGCTTTCTTTTTACGTTCAAAATGTTTTTTAGCAAGATCTTCAACCCAGTCTTTATTTGGTAAATCAAGCGCATCTTCTAGTACTTCGTGGGTAATCGCACTTAAGGCACTAAACGCTTGTTGGTTCGACAACACAACGATACCTAATTGCTTCTCTGGCACTAACGTCACTTGCGACACCATACCTAAAATACCGCCACCATGGCCGACTTTTTTATAGCCTTGATAATCTTCAATTGACCAACCTAAACCGTAACCACGAAATTGTTGACGATAATCATTAAACGCATTTTTTGATGCCATGCTCGTAATATGCGGATGCCACATTTGTGCTTGCTGTTTTTCAGTAAACAGCACCTTACCAGATGGCATTTCACCACCCGCTAATTGTGTTTTTAGCCAATTAGCCATTTCATCCACATTTGATGCAATCGCCCCTGCCCCTCTAAAATCCTCAAGGTAATTAACAAAAAATGGGTGTAGTTTTCCGTCCATCGGAATATGGCCGGTTGCCCAATTTTTATTAGATTTTGGAATTCGTGAAAAGCCCGCTTTTGAAAGCGGCATACCAAGCGGGGCTAGCATTTCTTGCTCTATAAATTCTTGCCACGATTTTCCCGATACACGCGCAACAACTTCACCCGCAGTTACAAACATTAAGTTGTTATAGGTGTACTTACTGCGAAAACTTGAAACTGGCTTTAAATAGCGAATGCCATGAATTACGTCTTCCACGGGCTTGTCGGTATCTGGCCAAATGGTTAAATCACCCGCTCCTAAACCTAGTCCGGCACGGTGACTTAACAAATCGCGAATAGTCACTTCACGTGTTGCATATGGGTCGTACATACGAAATTCAGGTAGGTGATCAATTACTTTGTCGTCCCAGTTTAATTTGCCTTGATCAACAAGCATTGCAAGTGCTGCAGCGGTAAATGCTTTGGTATTTGACGCTATACCAAATAACGTATGCTTATTTACTTTTTCACCTGACGCTAGGTGTCTAACACCAAACCCTTTAGAAAATACCACTTCACCATTTTCTACAACAGCAATCGCCATACCTGGTACATCAAAGCGCGTCATTGACTGTGTAATGGTCTGTTCAAGCTGCTTACTATCAATTGCCGCGTACACCTGACTCGACGCGATTACGCTAAGAGCTAGGGTTAATTTACTCACTAATTTTTTCATAATGTTCTTATTTATATATTGAAAATTCACGTTCTGCGCGCGCGGAATCGGTATCTGTTTGTGTTGCTTGCGCGCGAATATTGTCGATGTATTGCTGCGGTAGTTTTGCCTCTAAGGCTCCGGTTAATACATGTTTTAAATACCAGTCATACGGTAAGTGTTGCTGGCACAGCGTATTGGCAACATAGCAATATGCATTAAATTGCTTACCACATTCATTGGTTACAACGATTTGCTGGTTGTCGTAACGCGGCCCTTCTATTTCATCAAGAATCGCTTTTTCATCACTGTTAATTTGATACAGCACACCGTATAACACATCATCGTGATTATCGGTTTTCAGCGCATTACATTTACCCGAGCCGTCAAACCCTTGTTTATCAAATGTTAAGGTAAATCCTGTTACAGTAGATACACCAATACGGGTAGCATTAGGCAGCCTTGCTAATAGCCGGTTGAGCGACATATTGGAACCATACGCTAGGTTGTAATAAATCATACCCACACCACTCTAATTGCCAAACCAATTAACACCACGCCGATACCGCGATCAAACCAATGCCCCGCACGTAAGAAAAACGCACGCACCTTTGAGCGACTCAAAACAATGGATAAAAAACTAAACCACACTAAAGTTGCAACAGCCATATATAATCCATAGCCCACTTGCACTGTAATCGGTGTTTCGACACTAATAACCAAGGTAAATAAACTTAAGAAAAACAAGGTTGCTTTCGGATTAAGTGCATTAACTAAAAAGCCACGACTAAACGCTTTAACCATGGATTCGGCCTGTGTATTGGTTTGCACCTGCTGCGCTTGCTGATCTGCAGGCTTCGCTCGCAACGCCATAACACCAATATACGCTAAGTACGCCGCCGCCAAATATTTAAGTGCAGCAAACACGGTAGGTGATTGCGAAATCACAATCGCTACACCGAGCACACAATAACTTACATGCACTAAAATCCCTGTTGCGATGCCCGAACTCGTTACAAGCGCATTGTTTCGCCCCTTTTGAATGCTCTGTTTGAGCACGAGCGCAAAATCAGGGCCTGGACTTGCGACTGCAAAAAAGTGACTAATTGCAATTAATAAAAATTCGTCGAGATAGTTCACTTAACCTCCGTTAATGCGATCAGCATTGGATTTGCCGATTGCTCTATGGTGTTCTCTAATTGTTTATTTGCACGCTTTAACATTCCACGCAGATGCGGCTTCAAGTGCGATGAAATATGCGATAACGGTAATTTTTTGGCCTTTAACAACAAAGCCAAAATATAAATTAGCTCAGATTCATTTAAGGTCGCACTGCGATTTGCGTACGGGTTGTAACACGAACCACAGCCACCACGAAATTGATACGCCGTATTTGCCATCATCACACCAAAGCCCATAAAGCACGACAACAAATCAACCGCTTGTGGCACAAACTCCTGACCGCCTGGTGGCAAGCTTCGATTTTGCAACACATTGATATGCGCTAACGATTGTGAAAAAGACGCGATTAAATCTTGCGGTTGATTTATTTGATTGGGATTGAAAGATATATTTAATGAACCGCTCGCAGCGATCAACTCTGCGGTTTCACCGCGTTTAACATTGGCAAATTCAAAACGTGGAATACTCTGTTCTGATATTTGATGTGGCGCCACCAGCTGAATTGGCCAAGCCTGCATACCGGCATACTGTTTTACCTGAGTAAACACATAGCTGGCCATTTGCTCAATACTACTGACCTGCTCGGGGAAAAACTCTGCATTTGGTAAAACAAAACGCATATCGCTTAACAGCACATCACCATCAAATTCTTGATATACCCATAAAAATGTATCCAAGATCCATGCTTCGCTGTGCTGATCCACCACAGGTTGGGTTTTAATAATATTGAGTAGTGTATTTTTGAATCCAGAAATCATAGCGTACAACGTTTAAAAACCTAGTTATTCATATTAATCCAGCCTCACCGCGAAAATAAACCTTTTACGACAAACAGGCTGAAATTTTATTCAAAAGCGTATATTCTTCATTACGTTGAGTATTTTTAGGAATAGGAAATCAGATGCGTGCTAAGCTTTCACTCGCAACTATTTTGCTCGCTTTGAGTTTTTCGAGCACCGCCGACATTGCCATAGCAGGTTATTATGGCCAATCGTTAAGCCAAGAATTAGAAACAGAAAACGGCACAAAGATAGACATTAAAGACGATGCTAATTTTGGCTTTAGCCTTGATAAACATGATGGTATTTCTAAATATGGTTTATATTACTCGCGCATGTCGAGCAGTCAGCGAAATGCAGCTAACTATGAGCTAGATCTAAATTATTTATTATTTCAAAGCGCTGTGGTTTTACCTGTTAATAAACAGCTTTCAAGCTACCTTGGTGCGCAATTGGGTGTTAATCATATTTCATCTAACTTTTCCGATTCAGATAGCTTTTTTGCCACTGGTTTATACGGTGGCTTAGAGTATAAAATTACAGACAACATCATTGCATTAGGGGAAGCCCGTTGGTTAGCCACTATTTTAAAAAATGATTCAACCACCGTATGCCAAATCGACCCAAACGGCACGCAATGTGATTGGTATTTTGATGGTGAGGTGCTAAACCAATTCCAGTTTAATTTAGGCGTGATGTATCGCTTCTAAAAATATAAAAATGGGGCTTAGGCCCCTCTTCTTTTAATCATAGTCTTTGCGCATTCGTTTGATATCGACTTGCGGCGATTCATAACCTGTAAACAACAACCACTGTTTAGTTGGCACAAAACTCATGCCGCGCGAGCGCGAGAATGCACGCTCAGGCACACGCAATACGTCTTTGTCTTGATTACTAGCAAAGTCATAAAAACTTAAACGATAATCATGGCCACGTACTTTAAAGTAATAAATCCCTTGTTCAGTAACATGCCAACCTGTGCTATTTGCCAACTTTAAATTCTTAATCAATGGCTGTTCGTCAATTAATTCGCCGTTAATTGATACCTGCCATAACCCTTTACCTTCTTTGTAAACAATCAATTGATTTTCTTTTACTTCTATCGCATGCGCCCCGCGAGTAATTCGTGTCGCAATACCAGACTCAATTTCAATGCGATAGATGTCTCCAACCGATGCCGAAAACAGCGCACTACCATCTTGCGACCAACGTGCTTTACCATAGTAATTAAGCTCTGTTTTGATTTGCTGTAGCTGACTGGTTTGCGCATCAAGTACATACAACCGGCTTTCTTGACCATTGTTTGCGGTAAATGCGATTTTCTTACCATCAGGTGACCAAATAGGGTTACGAGCATGAAATTTTAACTGAGTTAGCTGCTTGCGCTGGGTACCATCAAGACTTGATGTCCACACTTCATCAAACCCCGACTCATTAGAAATAAATGCTAACTTGTCTGCAGCTTGAGAGTAATCGGGATAACGAAAATTAAACTCAGATTGAATTAGCGGAAATGGAGACGCAGCCACATCACTATCAAGCTCCAAACGCATAATTGAGGTGTCTATTTTCCAATCGTGATAATACAGGTTACCTGCTCTATCAAATGCCGGATAGCTAAACCCTTCAACATTTAAATTGGTTTTGTGTTTACTATTTAAGTCCAACTCAAACCCATGGCGGTTGCCATGCATTATGGCTGAAAATACAATTTTCTCAGCATCAGGTTGCCATGCTAAACCGCGAATATCAGGCAGCCCGGTTACTACTCGCTGCTCTGTTTTAGTTTGTAGATCGTAAATAAAAATATCTTCGTTACCATTTGCCAAATTACGTGAGATAGCTAATCGCGTACTATCGGGGCTAAAATCAATCGCTTCGCTTTCCCCCGGCTCACAATTGTTACAACGAATACGTCTAGCAGGCTCATTTAAATCAAGTTGCTTAATGTACACGCCACGCGTGGTGTTTTCAGGGTCAACACCCACATAAGCAAGCAATTTACCATCTGGCGATACCGCCACATCATTCGATGAATTTGAACATTCGCCATGTTTTTCAATAGCAAAATCACTCATATTGACGCTTAGTACTTCGCAGCGTGAGCTTAGTCTTCGGTAATAATAGAGTTTTGAATCGTCATGGGCCCATACTGAGCGAGACTCACTGCCGGGAGTATGTGTTATTTTTGTGTGTTTAAGATCTGGCTGTTGTAAGTCTTTACGATAAAGGTCTATTTTTCGGTCCATTTGTCGCCAAGAATAAACCAAGTAGCGGCCATCATTTGATACGCTAGGAAATAGCTCTCGCCCGGGATACTGAGTTATCAACTCAGGTTGTTGATACACTTTTTGTTGTGGCTCTGGCCAAAGTAGCCACGCAAAAACGATACTCAGTACAAAACCAATAAATAAGCCTAGCTGCTTAATATTGCGAGAAGAGATTTGCAGAAAAACAGTATCTTGCTGCTCAGCAAATACTGGCGCTACCAGCAGTCGATAACCTGACTTTCGCACTGTTTCAATAAACTCTTGTTCGCTATCGAGCTCTTTTAGTGCTTTTCGCAGATGCCAAATTGCATTGGTAAGCGCTTTTTCACCAACGTAATTATTACCATCCCACACATGATCAATAATTTGCTGACGCGTCAATAGCTCAGGCTGTTGCTCTGCCAAATAACAAAGTAACTCTATAAACTTTGGTTGCAATGAAATGATTCGTTCATCACGCACTAAAGTGTGTTCTAACGGATTAACTTCTACCCGACCTAAAAAATATGACGCAGCGCTATTCATTATCGATTTAATCTTCGTTTTTATGCATTCAAGCTTACCTAAAAATACTGTTTAGTTGCAAAATTATTGCGTCTAACTGCATATTTTATGTCTGTTTCCAAATCATTTACATACCACAAAAGCAAAACTAAGCACTTGTTATAAATAAAAAATATTCAAATAGATATTAAATAGACATTAAAAAGTGGAAGAATAGAGAGCTTGAGTATTGAGCTCAGATAACCACTGCTTTAAAACCATGATAAGCCTCCTTGGCCCACTCAAATCATTTATGTAGCGCAAATGCTTTGAGCTGACTAGTAACAGCAGCATCACAGTTAACAGCAACGATATGCTGTTACTAGTCAAATTACACAATAACTAAAATGATTGCTCTGGCAAAACAGAGCGAACAAATCCTCAAGGGGAAATCAACGTGGGAATTAATACTAAAAAATGCTCAATTGCAGCAGCAATTGCATTTGCTATTTCTGGCAATGCATGGGCTGATGCCTCTTCTAAAAACGAAACGATTGAAAAAATCCAAGTAACTGGTTCTAAAATTAAGCGCACTGATTTGGAAGGTGTTGCACCGCTTTCGGTGATCGATGCTGCTGAGATTGAAGCTAATGGTTTTTCGTCTATTGCAGATGTACTAGAGTCTTCTCTTGCAAATACAGGGGCTTCCTTTAATGGTGACGAAGCTTCTGGTTACACAACAGGCGCCAGCTCTGTTAATTTACGCGGAATGGGGGCTAACCGTACTCTTGTACTTATTAATGGTCGTCGTCAAGCTGCTTTTCCAACTGCAGCAGGTGGTGCCGATAACTTCGTTGATGTTTCAGATATTCCAACATCTGCAGTAGAACGTGTAGAGATACTAACAGGTGGTGCTTCAGCCATCTATGGTTCAGATGCAATTGGCGGTGTAGTAAATGTTATTCTTAAGGATAACTATGAGGGTAGTAAAGTTTCACTGAAGTATGAGAACCCAACCAATGGCGGTCGAGATGTCGCTAAATTTTCTTACACCCAAGGGTTTGAAACAGACAAATCAAATACTGTTGTTATTTTTGAATATCAACAAGGTGAAGAACTTTTAACTTCGCAGCGTAAAGATTACTTTGCTAAAGGCCTTGATCGAATTTACAACACTGAAGGCTATATTCCAAATGATGCCTGGTTAGACGACGACGGTAATTTATTGCCTTGGGCACAACAATGGGATTGGGGCGGAGCTGCTCCTTCTACCTGGGGTGTTTACATTAGAGACTATGATGAAGTATTCGGGGACAAGTATCCAGTAACTCAAGAGCAGTGCAATAATGTACTTGGTGACCTTGCCGTATGGTATGAAGAAAGCTCTTATACATGTCGATACGATAAATATCCAGGTCGCGGCTTAGAGTCTGCGTATGACCGAGCTAACCTTATTATAAACTCAGAATATGAGTTAAATAATGACTGGTCTCTATACGGTATGATTAATGCGTCATACAAAGACAGTGACAAGTACAAAGATAAAAAAGGGAATACTTCATATTTTTATCTAGACAACACTACTGGTGATTACTCATACGACAAACCTACATCTGGTGATTACCATAGATTTCAATTACGCCGTCGATACGATGAACTTTTCGATTTACCACACAGCCGCATTTACACTTCTACTAATGAAAAATATTCATTCGTATTCGGGGCTAATGGTACTATAGGGGATTACGACTTAGACGTCTCTTGGTCAACTGGTTTTAACCGTTACAATCGAGATTCACAAAGCCAATTAAGTCGCGATGGTCTTTTAAGTATTATTACATTTGACCCAAATGATGCCGATAGTTCTAAGTGGTATCCAGCTGAACGTATGACCGACGCACAAGCTGCCGCAGCCTACGGTGTATCAACTAAGCGCTCGACTTCTCGCATTCATCAATTAACTTCAACGCTCTCTGGTGATTTATTTGAACTGCCATCTGGTGGAGTCGCATTTGCTGCATCAGCAGAATGGGCACGTGAAAGCTACAACGATATCTTAGATGAAACAACACAATCAGGTGGTTTCTTAGGTATGGGTGGTACTGGTGGTCAAGGTGAGCGTGACCGCTACGCTGTTGCACTTGAAATCTTAGCACCTATCGCAAGTGATATGCCGGGTATCTACAATCTAGAACTATCAGTTGCTGGTCGATACGACTACTACAACGATGATACAGATGTTGGTGGTGCATTTAGCCCACAAGTAGGTGTAATGTATCACCCTGTAGAAGATGTACTAGTTCGCGCTAGTTGGGGTAAGAGCTTCCGGGCTCCTGACATGCATCGAGTATACGCTGGCACTACAATTGGATTTGGCACAACTGAATATTTACTACCTGATGGAACTCTTCAAGAAGACTCTTATCGTTCTATAAGCTCTGGTAGTTTAACGCTTGAAGAAGAAAAAGGTGAATATTCAAGTATTGGCCTTGTTGCTAACTTAACTGACGAATTAGACTTTACACTTGACTGGTGGTCGATTGAAATGACAGGGGGAGTTCGCACAATCGCTACTGATGATATTTACAACGGCCCAACAGACTTCAGTCCAGCGTATAACTATACTGGTCAGTATAATGAATGTACTGCTTTACCTGGTCCAGGATTTATTTTAGGTGTTGATGACGAGGGTTTTGAAAACCTTGATTGTATGAAAAAAGCCCCTTATAACGCCGCATTCGAAAAATCAGAAGGTGTAGATGCCTCAATTAGTTATCGTCTAGATGCAGATGAGTTGGGCAGCTTCCGCTTTAAATTTGGTGCCAGTTATTTACGTAGTAAAAAAGTTCAAGATAAACCTGAACTTGAAGTCGAAGATTACGTAGATATTTACTATTACCCAACATGGAAAAGTAATTCATCTATCACCTGGTCAAAAGATGAATTTAGCACGACTATCGCGTATTACTATACAGGTACTTCGACAGGTTTAGATACATTCTATGAGGCTGTTGATGGTGAAATGGAAAAAGTTTCTGAACAACAAATGGATAAGCTTTCTCCGTATGCGCGTTTAAACTGGTCAGCAAGCTACCGCTTCGATTGGGATGGCAAAGTAAAGGTAGGTGTTAAAAACCTAACTGACGAAATGCCTCCGTACTACTCTGTATTCAATGGCGACTTTGACAGTCATCCATTCCACAGAACTAGCCGCGGTTACAGCACTATCGGTCGTACAGTATACATCGGATACGATCAATCATTCTAATTTAACATTTCCCAATGTTTGTTGCTTAAAAGCCAGTAAAGCTAAGCTTTACTGGCTTTTTTTATATCTCTGCGTATACTCCCGCTATTATTTTTGGTTCCGTAATAAGCACTGCCATGACGATTAAATTCCCTTGCCGCCTTGATAAATTTTTAAGCCATTTTGCCGAAGTGCCGCGCTCAAAAGCAAAGATCGGTATTAAAAGAAAACACGCAACAATTAATGGCGAAGTGATTATCAAAGCCGATACACAAGTAACTCGCGATGACGCTGTTACTTGGTATGGTGAAGAGATCACCGCTGTAGGTGAGCGCTATTACATGCTGAATAAACCGGAAGACTTTATTTGCGCCAATAGCGATGAAATGCATCAAACCGTCTTTGATCTACTCGATGAACCTATGATGGATAAACTCCATGTCGCTGGGCGACTCGATATCGATACAACAGGGCTTGTGTTAATTACATCAGACGGCGATTGGAGCCACAAAATCACTTCACCACGCCATCAAAAATACAAAGTGTATTTAATTGAAACAGAACAGCCAATTACAGACGAAATGTGCGAACAACTAACTGATGGCGTGATGTTGCATGGTGAAAAAAGTGCAACAAAGCCTGCGATCGTTGAAAAAATCGCTGATTATTCTATGCGCCTTTCAATTTATGAAGGTAAATATCACCAAGTTAAACGCATGCTAGCTGCTGTTGATAACCGTGTAGTAGTGCTTCATCGTGAAAAAATTGGCACTGTGGCGCTTGATCCAAACTTAGCCCCTGGTGAATATCGCCCACTAACTCAGCACGAAGTTGAAACAATTTCCAGTTAGTAACACTACTTTGGGAACATGAAATTTAACCAACGATTAACGCTTGATTAAACATTAATGAGCAGTTAGTGTTTAATCAAACGGTATCTAAGAATTGACTAAATAAAAATTAAACTTCAACAAAATTAATCAATTCCTCTCTCACTTTGCATACCACAACAGGATGGCGCTAACAGCAGCTTAGCGACAGCGCTATGATGTACCACTTATAAAGGTAGATGTGAGGAAACGCCTATGAATTCACTAACCTTAAAGAATAAAATAGTCATTTTTACGGTTGTTTTATTTCTCTCGCTAATTTCACTTGCAGGGCTTGGTTTAAAAGCCTTACGACAAGCCAGTGAAATGGACAATATCGCACGTATTAACCAGCTGATGAAAAGCACAGTTAATATCGTCAACCAATTTGAACTCGCCAGCAAAAATGGCACGCTAAATGAAGAACAAGCAAAACAACTCGCCACTCAAATGCTCAGAGAAAACAAATACCACGACTCTGAATACGTTTATGTGGTAGATAAACAACTCAATTTCGTAGCCACGCCACACGACCCTCAACTACATGGTACAAGCTTCAACGACTTTAAAGATGCCAGCGGTGGCAGTATTGGCGCTATGGTGGAACGTTTAGTTGGCAATAAAACCGGACAAATCATTACCTATCATTGGGATTCTGAGCGCGAAGGCGAAGTGGTCGATTTAACGTCTGTAGTACAAAAAACAAAAGATTGGGGCTGGTACATAGGTACCGGCATTAGCTACAAAGAAGTAGACGAGCGATACTGGCAAACGGCAAGTTGGCTACTTACACTGTCAATTTTCATAGCCGTTGTGCTATCAGTCGTACTTGCCAAATTTGGCCTAGATTTAAATAAATCTTTGGGTGGTGAAATTAACCGTGTTCAATCTGCTGTAATGAGCGCCTCTCGCGGTAACTTAAAAACTACCCATGCATTTCAAAGCGCAGATGAAAACAGTGTCGCCGGCGCAATTAACTATATGCAACTCGGTTTGCAAGAAGTGGTTGGTGGTATCAAAAATGTATCTGATGCGCTGCAAGATGAAGTACGCGCCTCTGAAACACGTTCGCAAGAGCTTGATCAGCTCACAAATTCACTGAGTAAAGAAACCCATGTAGTTGCCTCTGCAATTACCGAACTAACCGCATCAGCCGCAACGGTCGCCGACCACGCTGAGCAAGCTGCGTATTCAGTAAAAGAAGCTGAAGAACAAGGTAAAAGCGCGAATATTCTTACTAAAGAAGCGGCCAACACAATTGAGCTGCTCGAAAAGCAAATTGAAAATGCAGGCGATAATATTCAAACCTTAGATGACGAGGTAAATAATATCGAAAGCGTGTTAAGCGTTATCCAAGGCATTGCTGAGCAAACCAACTTACTTGCCCTTAATGCCGCAATTGAGGCAGCCCGTGCAGGTGATCAAGGACGCGGTTTTGCGGTTGTTGCCGACGAAGTACGTCAGCTAGCCCAGCGTACCCAAGCCAGCACCGAAGAAATTCAACAAATGATTGCTAAACTACAATCGGCAACCAAAGATGCCAAATCATCGGTAACACAAAGTATTAGCACCAGTGAGGAAACCGTTACCAAATCACAAAAAGCCGCCGAAGAACTTACGCGTATTGCTGAGTCGCTCTCGGCGATTACGGAAATGAGCCATCAGATCTCTGTTGCAGCAAAAGAGCAGCTGCAAGCAGGTGAAGATACAGCGCAGCGAGTAGTGCATATTTCTGATACCGCTGAAAATACCGCGCGCGTTTCACTCGATGCGCACAAAGCCACAGATCAAATTAAATCATTTACTAAAAATCTGGAAAAAGAAATCGCCAAATTTGAAGTATGACGTTAATTCAAAGCCGAAAGCACTAATTGCTTTCGGCTTGTAATGAGGTAATCAGATTATACAAACCCGTTAAGCAGCTCACTTGATAGGTAGCACCTACCGTATCTAATTCTTTTTCACCCGCATGATTAATCCAGCAAGTATCAAGGCCCGCATTTTTACCACCTAAAATATCTGAACTCAACGTATCACCTACCATCAACACGTTTGATTTATCTGGATTGCCAAACAGCTGCAGCGCATGGTCGAAAATCGCAATATTCGGTTTTGCCACACCCACTTGCTCAGAGATAATGACATGCTCAAAAAAGTGCGTTAAATCAGTGCGAGCTAGGCGCACCTGCTGCAGTGCGGTAAAGCCGTTAGTGATAATCGCAAGCCTTGCTTTACCATGCAGTAACTCAAGTAACTTACGCGCACCCGGCAAACACTGACAAATATCAGCCATGGCTTCAATAAATTGTTGATTAAGTAATTCAGGTGCCACGTCTAACGTTTCACCCCAACGTGTGAAACGCTTTATTTGTAATTCTTTAGCGGTAATTGTGCCATTTTGATAATCCACCCAAAGCGGCTTATTAACGGCTTGAAACTCATCAAAATCAGATTTTTCAAATACGATATCGTAGTTTGAAAATAGCTGCTTTAAACCTGCGAATGCATCAAAATGAAACAAGGTTTCATCAGCATCAAAAACGATCCATTGGTACTTCATTAAATATCCATTTTACAAATTAAACAGTTGTTGATTAACAAATGGTGCAAGCGCAGTAGTAATCGCCATGGTGTAAACGCTCTCTCGGGTGACTGAGTTATTCGTTAACAACGCCATTGCCCCGCCCTTTTGTTTAATATTCTCAGTGTCAAATAACCTATCCATTACATGACCCAGCTCTTCACCTTCGCAAAGCGCAGAATAAACCACATTTGGCATAGGTAAATTGCTACTGCGGCCAACTTGCACATGCTGTTTGTTATCAATCACAATGTAAGCAAAGGTCGCAGGACCATAACTAAAGTTATCTACACCGCCCTCTATCGCAACATACCAATCCGCCTGAAAATGCGCTTTTGTGTAAGCAACTCGGTTTTTTGCACCTAGTAAGGTTTCTTCTGCGGTCATTGGTTGGTCTGCCACATCGGATGGCGCAAATACACCTTCACAGGTGAAATCAATGTTTGGAAACATGGCAGAAAATGCATTGCTTACTGCGTTTATTTTTACGGGATTTGTCGACCCAACAATAATTTTTTGGCTTTCTTTACTCATTTCTTACAATTCTTTGTCAATTAAAAGTCGCCTATCGCTTTCTAAATGCGCTGCGAGTTTTTATAATATCGCCATTGTGCTGACTGCCTACTGAATTAGCAAGTCGGTGGTTTAGCGAAACTTATGTTTTAGGAAAGATTATGAGCCAAGCTCGTGGTAATTTGTTTATTTTGTCAGCACCTTCTGGTGCAGGTAAATCAAGCCTTATCAACGCACTGTTAGAACGCCATAGCGATATGAAAGTATCGGTATCACACACCACACGCTCACCTCGTCCGGGTGAAGAAAACGGCGTGCACTATCATTTTGTAACGCAAGATGAATTTAAACAAGTCATCGCTGACGATGGTTTTTTTGAATGGGCACAAGTGTTTGATAACTACTATGGCACGTCAAAACAAAGCATTGAAACGCAATTAGCGAATGGCATCGATGTTTTTTTAGATATTGATTGGCAAGGCGCGCGTCAAGTAAGAGAGCTTGTTTCAGATGTACGCACTATTTTTATTTTGCCACCATCAAAGCAAGAACTTGAAGCGCGTTTAAATAGCCGAGGTCAAGACAGCGCCGAAGTCATCGCGAGCCGAATGGCAAAAGCACAATCAGAAACCTCTCATTACAATGAATACGATTATCTCATTGTGAATGATGATTTTGATACGGCACTTTACCAGTTGGAAACCATTGTCTTTGCCTCGCGCTTGGCACAAACCAACCAAACGCATAAGCACCAGCAACTGCTGAATGACTTATTAGCGGATTAAATTAATCCAAGTATTGGCTATTTTCTTCGCATCAAGTAAACTACGCTTTTGCGAATAATAAATTTTTGGAGTGCCTGATGGCTCGAGTAACTGTTGAAGATGCAGTAGATAAGATTGGTAACCGTTTTGACCTTATTTTAGTTGCGGCTCGCCGTGCGCGCCAAATCGCAACTGGTGGCAAAGATCCTATGGTTGATGCTGAAAACGACAAGCCAACTGTAATCGCACTACGTGAAATTGAAAAAGGTTTCATCACCAATGATTCTTTAGATTCACTAGAGCGCGAAGATCAGCAAAACCAAGAAGCGGCTGAGCTAGCTGCGGTTGCTGCTATCGTTGGTGGTGGTCACCAATAAGCAATAATTATTGCTCCCTACTCACGCTTTCCTTAGCTGAGTAGCTTTTCCAGCGACTGTTCGACTTTTTAATAAGAAACAGTCGTTGGCAATCCCTTCCAATTCATCGTATATTGTTATCAATTCCCCTCTATAGCTAGTATTGGAGCATCAATGTATCTTTTTGAAGGTCTTAAAAAGAACATCTCAGAATATTTAACGCCAGAGCAAGTTGAACTTGTACAAAAGGCCTATGTGGTTGCGCGTGACGCACACGAGGGTCAAACACGTTCAAGTGGTGAACCCTATATCACCCACCCTGTTGAGGTGACACAAATACTTGCCAATATGCGCTTAGATCACGAAACCTTAATGGCTGCATTAATGCATGACGTGATTGAAGATACCGATTTCAGCCAACAAGACCTTGCTGAAATTTTTGGCGATACCGTTGCCGAACTGGTTGAGGGTGTGTCAAAGCTCGATAAACTTAGCTTTAAAGACCAAAAAGAATTCCAAGCGGAAAACTATCGCAAAATGATTATGGCAATGACGCAAGATATTCGCGTTATTCTTATCAAGCTTGCAGACCGCACGCACAATATGCGAACACTTGGCGCACTGCGTCCTGAAAAACGTCGCCGCATTGCCCGTGAAACACTTGAAATTTTTGCCCCAATAGCCAACCGTCTTGGTATTCATGACATTAAAAATGAGTTGGAAGATTTAGGTTTTCAAGCGCTTTACCCAATGCGTCACCGCGCGCTAAAAAACGAAGTCACTAAAGCACGTGGTAACCGTAAAGAGATAATTCAAAACATTCAAAACGAAATTATCTCGCGCATTGAAGAATCAGGAATTGAAGTTGAAGTATCGGGCCGCGAAAAACACCTTTATAGCATTTACCGTAAAATGCTAAATAAAGAACTGATGTTCAATGAAGTTATGGATATTTACGCGTTTCGCATTGTCGCCAATTCAATGGACACCTGCTACCGCGTACTTGGGGTTGTGCACAACCTATACAAACCAATCGAAACGCGTTTTAAAGACTACATCGCCGTACCAAAAACCAATGGCTATCAGTCTTTGCATACCTCGCTTGTAGGTCCGCATGGTATTCCCGTTGAAATTCAAATTCGCACCCATGAAATGGATCAAATGGCTGATAAAGGGGTTGCCGCACACTGGCTTTACAAAAAAGCGGGTGATAGTGCGGGTAATACGGCGCAGCAACGCGCTCGCCAGTGGATGCAAAGCTTACTTGAATTACAACAAAGCGCAGGCTCATCATTCGAATTTGTTGAAAACGTTAAAACAGAACTTTTCCCTGAAGAGATTTATGTATTCACGCCAGATGGTCGCATAATTGAATTACCAATGGGCGCCACAGCGGTCGATTTTGCCTACGCAGTTCACACCGACGTTGGTAACACCTGTGTTGGCGTGCGGGTGAACAGAAAGCCTTATCCACTAAGCGCAGCGCTTGATACCGGCCAAACGGTTGAAGTTATTACCAGCTCAGGTGCTCACCCTAACGCGACTTGGCTTAATTTTATTGTTACCGCAAAAGCGCGTATGGGCGTGCAAAAATACCTTAAGAAGCAAGAGCACGAAGAAGCACTGCAATTAGGCCGTCGCCTTTTAGATTCAGCACTTGGCGAGCACCATTTAAGCGATGTAAGTGAAGAAGCGCTGGCACGCACAGTGGAAGAACATAATGTTGATTCACTGGATAAATTATTAATAGAAATTGGTTCAGGTAACATTTTAAGCCTACTTGTCGCAAAGCGTTTGCTACAAGAGCAAGGAGAAGATGTTGGCGAACTAAACCACAACAAAAAAGCGGCCATTATTGGTACTGAAGGGATGTTAATTAACTACTCTAAGTGCTGCCGCCCTGTTCCTGGTGATGAAATTGTTGCGCATATTAGCCAAGGTAAAGGCCTTACGGTTCATCGCCAAGAATGTAAGAACATTCGCGGTTGGCAGCAAGAACGCTCTAAATATTTTGTTGTGAAATGGGAAGACAACCCAGAAAAAGAATATATTGCAGCACTACGTGTTGAAATTATAAACCACCAAGGCGCACTCGCTAAATTAACGAATTTAGTATCAACGACCGCGGCAAACATTGTTGAAATTAGTACCGAAGAAAAAGAGAGTAACTTATACCTAATCGATCTAGGTATCACAGTGAAAGACCGCGTCCATGTCGCTAACATAATGCGCCGAATTCGAGTAATGCCAGATGTACAAAAAGTATATCGCCGAAAATAATTAAGAAGATAAATTATGACAAAATCAATTATTAGCACTGATACAGCACCTGCAGCAATTGGCACGTATAGCCAAGCAGTAAAAGTAGGTACTACGGTTTACCTTTCAGGCCAAATTCCACTGGTTCCTGAAACAATGGAAATGGTATCAGACGATTTCACTGAACAAACACACCAAGTATTTAAAAATCTCGTGTCTGTATGTCAGGCTGCTGGCGGCGAAATTCAAAACATGGTTAAAGTAAATATTTTCCTAACCGACCTATCTAACTTCGCAACCGTAAATGAAGTGATGAGCCAGTATTTTAACGAACCATATCCAGCGCGCGCTGCGATTGGCGTTGCTGAACTGCCAAAAGGTTCACAAATCGAAATTGATGGCATTTTAGAGTTACCATCAACTAATTAATTTAATTCATTAATAAAATAATGAAAAAATTAAATATAAAGGGCTGTTATGCCCTTTTTTTTATGCTAAAAAAACATGTATAGTTTGTTAATCATAATGGCCTAGGAGCTTAAGTGTTTACTCTTAATAACGAAAATCAAGTTGTACTGACAGTTTCTGAGCAAACGCCCATGCCGCCGAGTGCTGACTTTGTCTTTCAAGCACTCGCTAACTCTGAATTCGCCGATTGTTATGTTTTAACAAAAGAAGTGAAAGAAGCTTTTCGCGATCCCGACTTTGACAAACTGATTGTTGCGGAAAAACACGATGCAACGCTGACAGTGTCGGTCAGTGAAGACAAAATGGCTGCAACCGCCTTGTTAACCACGGCCTACGGCGGTGAATTGATGAGCATGGAACAGGCCGTTGAAATCATTAAACAAGCTAATATCACCCGCGGTTACAAACAAGTTTGGTTAGAATCGTTACTAGGTAAGCAATTTGAGGCAATGCCCGGCAAAGAGCTTTCGGGCGTAATTGCCAAAGGGCAAATTCCTGTTGCCGGTAAAAACGGTTCGCTTGAAAAGAATGTACAAACTCTTGCCGACCGCGTGCGTCAACCGAAGCGCCGCGAAGATGGTTCTGTAGATATGCGTGATTTTGGCGCACTCGCAAGTGTAAAACCCGGTGATACCCTGATGACGCACCACTTTGCCACATTAGGCAAAGACGGATTTAACGTACTTGGTGAAACACTAAAAGCCAAACCGGGCGATGAAGTAAAATTAATTGCAGGTGACGGCACTGAACTTAGTGGCACCGATGATAAGTACCTAGTTGCTACTATTGCCGGCGTTCCTGTTGATGACAAATACGGTATGCGTGTTGACGATGTATTTACCATTCCTAATGTCGATGTAAAATCAGGCCATATTGATTTTGACGGTTCAGTGATCATTACCGAGAATATTGAACCGGGTATGAAAGTAACCGCAAAAGGCGACATTACCGTGTTTGGTAGCGTTGAATCTGCGGAGCTAAACGCCACAGGCAGCATAGAAATTAAAGAAGGCTGTTTAGGCCACCACAAAGAGAACGATGAGCTTTCGAATAAAATTAGCTGTGAAGGCAACTTAACCATCAGCTACGCACAATATACGTACTTATCTGGCAATCAAGTTAAAATTAAAAACCAAGCAAGCCACTGCCACATTAAAGCCAAAAATGAGCTAATGATCGGCAACCCTGAAAAAGGGGATGGCAAACTCATTGGCGGCAAAGTACTTGATGCTAAAACCATGATCTGCGGTGAAGTGGGCACCGACAAAGGTGCGCATACGGAAATTCACTTAGGTCATGCAGCTGTATTATTGAAAAACCGCACCGATGAAATTTTTGAACAAGTGCGCTTATGTAATCAGCAGCTAGAAACGCTCGAGTCTGAGTTTGATAAAGCACTGTCTATTGAAGATGCCGATAAACAACAAAATCTGTTAATTGAAATCTCTGATAAGCAAAACCTTAACGAACAGCTAATTGAGTTACTGCCAAATAAAGCCGCCAAGCTAGAACGTGCCATTCATATGCTCCGTGATTACTGCTATCTCGAAGTACAAAAAGCACTACACTCGAATGTAGAGCTGCGTATTTTTAACAAAGTACTCAAAACGGCGCGCACTTACCCACCCCTTACGGCACGTATAGATAAAAACAAAATCGAATTAGAGTTTAAAACAACCTAACCAAAATTATGACCCAATACAAAATGGATAATCTCGACAAATCGATTCTGCACGCGTTGATGGATAACGCGCGCGTGCCTTATGCTGAGCTAGCAAAAAAGTTTGAAGTCAGTGCCGGCACAATTCACGTACGTGTTGAGAAAATGAAACAAGCCAATATTATTACCGGCACAAAAGTTTCTATTAACGAAAAAAATCTAGGTTACGACGTATGTTGTTTTATTGGTATTAACTTAAAAAATGCCAAAGATTATCCCGACACTATCAAGCGCTTAGAAGCGTTAGAAGAAGTGGTAGAAGCCTATTACACCACAGGTAATTACAGTATTTTTATTAAGGTTGTGACACGTTCAATTGATCACCTGCAAGACGTACTAATCAATAAAATACAAGCTATTGACGTAATCCAATCAACCGAGACCTTAATCTCCTTACAAAACCCAATTAACCGAGATGTAACGCCATAACATTTCACTGCGATGCAGAATAATTGCGAGAGACACACCAGCTAGGTATAATCGCCGCGAATTTTCTGGAGAATAACCATGGCCGACAACCGTTACAAACGCGTAAAATCTGTACTCGACAAACGTCAACTTGATTTAACTGTGTGCTTAGACGAAGTGCACAAACATCATAACTTATCAGCAATTGTTAGAACCGCTGACGCTGTTGGTTGTCACCATGTCCATGCGGTTTGGCCAAGAGAACAGCGCCGTTTAACTAATAATACATCGGGTGGTAGTAAAAACTGGGTAGAAACCCATATGCACGATGATATTGATGATGCGGTAAAAGCACTTCGTGAACAAATTCCAGGCGTGCAAATTTTAGCGACCAACCTATCAGATAGCGCCGTAGATTTTCGTGAAATCGATTACACTAAGCCAACTGCCGTTATTGTTGGCCAAGAACGCGATGGTATTTCCGACAAAGCACTCGCTCATGCGGACCAGCATATTATCATTCCAATGGAAGGCATGGTGCAGTCATTAAATGTATCCGTTGCTGCAGCGTTAATTCTGTATGAAGCACAGCGTCAGCGCGAAAACGCAGACATGTATCAACCTAATGACCACTTAGATAAAAACACCAAGCACACATTACTATTTGAAGGCTGTCACCCTATTATCGCGCAACAATGCCGACAAAAAGGCCTAGCTTACCCAGAACTCGATGATGAGGGTGAAATTGTGGCTGACGAAGCCTTTTGGAATACCCTACGCTTTGTTAAAAAAGCTTAAGCCAAACACTGGTTATTTTTACAGTTATCTATTGCAACTTTAAACGTAACCTGTTAAAAACCAAGGACGGTAAAAACGAAAGGACAGCTATGGCAATTGATCTTGCCTCATATCCCATCACTGAACTGAAAGGTGCTGGGCCTAAAATTGCAGAGCGTTTAGCAAAGCTGCATATTTTTACCGTACAAGACTTACTCTTTCATTTACCACTGCGCTATGAAGATCGCACTCGTATTTACCCTATTTGCGAGCTGCAAGCGCACTATCATGTCAGCATTGAAGCAACTATCGAAAATACCAATATCAGCTTTGGTAAACGCCGCATGCTTAATTGCCAAGTTAACGATGGTACAGGCAGGCTAACCTTACGCTTTTTCACTTTTACCGCTGCGCAAAAAAATAATTTAACTGCGGGCAGTAAAATACGCTGTTTTGGAGAAATTCGCCGTGGTAGGAACGGCTATGAAATGGCTCATCCCGAGTATAAAATCATCGATGAGCATGCGACAAGCCAAGTTGAAGAATCACTTACGCCCGTTTACCCAACGACTGAAGGCTTAAAACAGCTTTCGTTACGCAAACTAAGTAGCCAAGCCGTAGCTTTACTAGAGCGCTATGATATTCAAGAACTCTTGCCAGCTCAGTATCAACCACAAGGGTACAGTTTAAAAAAAGCCCTACTAACGCTTCACAAACCAAGTCCTGAGGAAAGTACACTATTACTTGAGCAAGGGCTTCACCCTGCTCAGCAACGACTCGCATTTGAAGAAATACTGGCACAAAATTTAAGTCTTTTAAAACTGCGTGCCAAAGGGCAAGTGCATCAGGCGGTAACCTTGCCACCAACTAATTCTCTTGAGCCACAGCTACTTGCCCTGCTACCTTTCACACCAACTAATGCGCAACAGCGTGTAGTGGCAGAAATTAAACACGATCTAACTCAGCCCTACCCCATGATGCGATTAGTACAAGGCGATGTTGGTTCGGGCAAAACGTTAGTCGCGGCAATGTCAGCACTTACGGCAATTAGCCAAGGTTATCAAGTTGCCCTAATGGCACCTACCGAGATTTTAGCCGAGCAGCACGCTAATGCTTTTCGAACTTGGTTTGAGCCATTAGGGGTTAAAATTGCGTGGTTAGCGGGTAAAACTAAAGGCAAAGAACGCACTGTAGCACTTGAGCAAATAGCCTCCGGCGAAGCACAAATGATTGTCGGCACCCATGCGTTATTCCAAGAACAAGTGAACTTTAATAATCTCGCACTGATTATTATTGATGAACAACACCGCTTTGGCGTACACCAACGTTTAGAATTACGTGAAAAAGGCCGTAATGGCAATTGCTATCCACACCAGTTAGTTATGACCGCTACACCTATTCCACGCACCTTAGCAATGACCGCCTATGCAGATTTAGAAACATCGATTATTGACGAGTTACCACCGGGCAGAACACCTATTACAACGGTCGCTATACCAGATACCCGCCGCCAAGACATTATTAACCGTGTACAGCAGTCGGTGCTACAAGACAAGCGTCAGGTTTATTGGGTGTGTACGCTAATAGAAGAATCTGAGGCATTGCAATGTCAAGCTGCGGAGGATAGCGCAAAAGAATTAGCTAAAGCACTACCCGATGTTGCTATCGAATTGGTACACGGCCGCATGAAACCAAGTGAAAAGCAGTTCATCATGTCGGAGTTTAAAGCGGGCAAAATAGACGTACTGGTTGCTACAACCGTAATAGAAGTTGGGGTAGATGTACCTAACGCTAGCTTAATTATTATTGAAAACCCAGAACGTTTAGGGCTTGCCCAATTACACCAGTTACGCGGCCGTGTTGGCCGTGGCTCAGTTGCATCGCATTGCGTACTGCTATATCACCCTCCACTATCTAACACAGGTCAGAAACGCTTAGGAGTGCTGCGCGATAGCAATGACGGCTTTGTTATTGCAGAACGAGATTTGGAGATACGTGGACCCGGCGAAGTGCTTGGTACAAAGCAGACGGGACTTGCGGAATTTAGAATTGCTGATCTTGTGCGAGACAAAGCACTAGTAGAACAAGTTAGGCCCGTCGCTAAACGCTTTTTAACTGAATATAGCGACCTTGCTGAGCAAATTATTGCCCGTTGGCTACCCGATAAAGAGCAGTTCGCACAGGCATAATCGTTAAGTTAAATGACATTTTTATTTTTTGGCGCGAGCTAAGGCGCTCGGTGGCATTTTTTCAGCGAGCAATGCGAGCTTTTTCGCGACTTCTTGATGACGCTTTTTATCGTAAATTAAAGCGCCATTAAGCCAGCGATATGCATCTTCAAAATCACGAGGGCTACCAAGCCCCGCGTTAAACAGATCAACAAGCCTAATTTGTGCATTTAAATTACCAAGCGATGCGGCCTCACGTAGATAAATAATGGCCTTATTAATATCGCGCTGCACTAATTGACCTACATGGTAATAGCGACCAAGTTGCTCTAGTGCCGCCGCTAAACCCTGATCTGCCGCTTCACGCATGTAATACACACCAAGATCAACATCACGTTCTACACATACTGCGTATGCCAACATATCGCCATATAAAAACTGGTATGCAGGGACTTTCATTTTACTTGCACGCGCTTCGATATCCTGCACAAGTTGGCAATCATCGAGCTTTACTCGTGTTAAATGTTCATTTTTATTTATGAGTTTAATGAGTTCATCTTGGCTGTAGATTTGCACTGCTTGAAGTTCAGGGTTTTCGGCAAGCACATTTGCAGAGCTAAAAAGTAGCCCTGTAGCAGCAAAGGTTTGACACAATGTTCGCATAAATAAACGCATAATAATTCTCAGATATTCGAGGCCAATTAAGTCAATCCACTTAACTAGTTAATCATTCAGTGAGCTAACTACCGCACTACACTTATAATTAGTGCGATAAACGTGTTCAAATATTTAATACCAATTCACTTAAATAGCTGATCATCCTAGCGGGCTAAATATCATGCTAACTGCGTTTGAATTTATCAATGTAGAACAACTACATAAAAAATTCCGCCTTGTTACCATTTCATTTATCCATCGCTATCCCTGATCACATACTTAACAGAACTGGGGCTCATACCAATTTAAAATAATTGATACAAAATATATACCAACCTTTGAATTTTAGGCATAAAAAAAGCTGCAAACTGCAGCTTTTTTCTAGAAACTAAATTTACTCACCAAATGGGTTACGTACAATCATTGTTTCTACACGATCTGGGCCAGTCGAAATGATATCGATTGGTACACCAGTGATTTCTTCTAAACGCTTGATGTAGTTACGTGCTGCTTGCGGTAAGCCTTCGTAAGTTGTTACACCGAACGTATTTTCGCTCCAACCTGGCATCTCTTCGTATACTGGTGTTACTTTCTCGTAACCTTCAGCAGCAAGTGGTGTTACGTTTGTAACTGTGCCATCTTCAAGCTGGTAACCAGTACAGATTTTGATTGTTTCTAAACCGTCTAATACGTCTAGTTTAGTTAAACAGAAGCCTGTAATAGAGTTAATTTGTACCGCACGACGCATTGCAACAGCATCGAACCAACCTGTACGACGTAAACGACCCGTTGTAGCGCCAAACTCGTGACCTTTGTCACCTAAGTGTTTGCCAACAGGGTCTTGCTTATCTAGACCGTCATAAAGTTCCGTTGGGAAAGGACCTGAACCAACACGTGTTGTATATGCTTTCACGATACCTAATACGTAATCTAGGTTCAATGGACCAAAACCAGCACCCGTAGCAACACCGCCAGCCGTTGTATTTGAAGACGTAACGTATGGGTATGTGCCGTGGTCGATATCAAGTAGCGTACCTTGCGCACCTTCAAATAAGATGTGCTCGCCATTAGTACGTGCTTGGTCAAGTAACTCAGTAACGTCAACAACCATAGACTTAAGAATGTCAGCAACAGCCATTGCTGCATCTAATGTTTCTTGGTAATCAACTGGATCAACTTTGTAGTAATTAACTAGTGTAAAGTTATGATACTCAAGTACTTCTTTTAGTTTTTCAGCGAATAACTCTGGGTTAAATAAATCGCCAACACGTAAGCCACGACGCGCCACTTTATCTTCGTAAGCTGGACCAATACCACGACCTGTAGTACCGATAGCTTTAGCGCCACGTGCTTCTTCACGAGCCATGTCTAATGCTACGTGGTACGGTAGGATTAGTGGACATGCTTCAGAAATTAATAAACGCTCTCTAACCGGAACACCACGCTCTTCAAGCATGCCGATTTCGCGCATAAGTGCATCTGGTGCTAATACTACACCGTTACCGATTACACATTTAACATTGTCACGTAGAACACCTGATGGGATAAGGTGAAGAACTGTTTTCTCACCGTTAATAACGAGTGTGTGACCTGCGTTGTGACCACCTTGATAACGTACAACTAAAGACGCTTTATCTGTTAGTAGGTCAACAACCTTACCTTTACCTTCGTCACCCCATTGGGTGCCTAATACAACGACGTTTTTACCCATTGTAACTTCACTTAAAGAAAATTAGGCGCAGATTCTATCAAAAAATAGGGGCAAAGATCACCCCGTTTAGCAGCTTTTTTCATCATTTTATCTAAATAACTTCAATTAAATTGGTATATACAAGCTCATTAAGCACTGTTGTTTTTAGATAATTTACTAATAAATTTAATTTTTATTTTATCTCTTGGTTGTTTTTTATTTTATGGTTTTAACCACATAAAAAGCAGCCAACCAATCAAGATTAAAGCAACGCCTATCATCCGCAATTGCGGATCAGCTAATTGCGCTATTTCGCGTAAATACTCGCGCCATTTCGCTGGAAATAAAGCAGGCCCAAGCCCTTCAAAAATTAGCAACAAAGCAAACGCCAATAGCAATACATCAAAGCTCATTATTTTCTCCATAAAAAAGCCCTGCAAAGTGCAGGGCTTTCAATATTAAATTGCAACTGGGTAAATTACTTACCGGTTTGCTTCATATACTTAAAGAAGTCACTATCAGGGCTCAGCACCATAACGTCTTCTTTGTTTTTAAAGGTTGCTTTGTAAGCATCTAGGCTGCGTAAGAAGCTATAGAATTCAGCGTCTTTGTTGTACGCATCAGCATAAATTTTCGCTGCTAACGCATCACCTTCACCACGTACACTTCGTGCATTACGCTCAGCATCAGCAAGCATAACCGTTACACGACGGTCTACGTCAGCGCGAATTTTTTCAGCCTTCTCCATACCTTCCGAACGGTGTTCTTTCGCTACAGCAGAACGCTCAGCGCGCATACGTTGGAAAATTGAGTTACTTACTTCTGTCGGTAAATTAATTTTCTTCACACGTACATCAAGTACTTCAATACCTAACTCAGCAGCACTTTCAGAAGCTTGCGATAATGCCTCTTCCATTAGTGCGCTACGCTCACCTGACACAATCTCACGAATTGTGCGCGAACCAAAGTTAGTTCTTAAACCATTGTTTACCTTTTGCTTAAGTAGTGTTTCAGCATATTGCTTATCACCACGCGCACGCAGGTAGAACTTACTGAAGTCTTTAACACGCCATTTAACATACGAATCAACAATTAAGTCTTTCTTTTCGCTTGTTACAAAACGATCTGGTGAACCGTCCAGTGTTTGAATACGCGAATCTAGCTTACGTACTTGAGAGATAAACGGCATTTTAAATTGCAGACCTGGCTCATAAACAACCGGGTTATCTTCGCTATCTTTCTTAACTTTACTAAACTCTAATACAATTGCCTTTTGACCTTCTGGCACCACAAACAGACCAGAAAAACTAAGCATCGCTAGAATAACAACAATAACTAAACCAAAGTTTTTCATTGATTGTATCTCCCAGAGTTATAACGGTCGCTAGAGTAGCGGTCATTCGCAGAATTTAGCTGACTGTTTTTCGTTGTACCTAGTTGCTGTCTTAAGTTATCAACATCATTGCGTTGACGAGCAGGCATTGCGTTTTCTTTCGATTGCTGAATAATTTTATCGAGCGGTAAATACATCATATTATTACCACCTTCTACATCAACAATTACCTTTGACGTGTTACCTAATACTTCTTCCATCGCATCAATATAAAGACGCTGACGCGTTACTTCTTTAGCAGCTTGGTATTCTGGTAATAGACGCTCAAAACGTGCGATTTCACCTTGCGCTTCAAGCGTTACACGCTCTTTATACGCTTCTGCTTCTTGCGTCATACGTGTTACACGACCACGTGCAGTTGGTTCAATCTCACGTTGATATGCTTCAGCTTCACGAATAAAACGCTCTTCATCTTCTTGTGCAGCAATTGCATCATCAAACGCATCTTTAACTTCTGCCGGTGGACGCGCATCTTTAAAGTTAACGTCTGTCAGTACGATACCTAAGTTATATGGCGTGATAATTTTCTCAAGTTCCTGCCAAGTGTCTTGACGCACCTGCTCACGGCCTTTCGTTAACACATCATCCATTTTTGCATGACCAACAACGTAACGTAGTGCACTATCAAGTGCTTGCTGTAAGCTGTGATCTGCATCCGTTACGCTGAAGCGGTATAAATATGCATCGGTAACGCGGTACTGAACCACGAACTCAACACTTACCACGTTCTCATCTTCAGTAAGCATAAAGCCTGATGCAGAAAGTGAACGCACTGCTTCAATATCTACAGGGATGACACGATCAACAAACGTCATTTTCCAACGAAGACCTGGCATAGCAACTTCATGGAACTGACCGAAGCGTAATACAACACCACGCTCTGCTTCTTTCACCGTGTAAAAACCACTAATAGCCCAAACAGTAATAGCGATAATTAAAACAAATACCAGTGCAGGGCCACTTAAACCGCCGTTGCTTGATCCTTTTTTGCCGCCAAATAAGCCACCAAAGCGGTCGCCGTATTTGCGGAACACTTCATCTAAATCAGGTGGACCCTGATCTCGACCGCCCTTGTTATTCCATGGGTCTTTGTCGTTGCCATTGTTACCCGGCTCGTTCCAGGCCATAGCGTCACTCCAATATTAATAATTAAAATTAAACTTTGGTAAATTTACCAAAACCTTAGGGGATTTTCTAATTTTTACGGTAAACAAATATTTTTGAAAAGTTAAACCACTAATTCTTGTATTTGCTCACCGAACTCTTTTTTCAAGCGCTGCCAGTCTGACATAGGTAACCTGACATTTAATAGCCAATTACCCAGCTCATCAAAGTTTTCAGCTTGCACCGCATTTAATCGATAAAGCGCACCTTGTAAGCGACCTAATTGCGGCGGAATGCGCATATTTTCATGGAACATTTGTTCCGCTAAGCATTCGCCAATCGCTTCAAGCAATAGTTCACAACCTACCCCAGTTTGTGCCGATAACCAAACGCGAATAGGTCTACCTTCATCATTGCGATCAATACGTGGAGACACCTCTTCCACTAAATCGATTTTGTTGTAAACCAATAACTGCGGTACTTCATCGGCATCAATTTCTCTCAGTACATCTTGTACTTGCTCGATATTTTCTTGACGCCTTGCATCTGCGACATCAATCACGTGAAGTTGTAAATCCGCTTCACGGGTCTCAGCTAACGTTGATTTAAACGCAGCGACTAAGTCATGCGGTAAATGCCTAATAAAACCAACAGTATCAGCAAGAATTGTTGGTCCCAAATCTGGCACCTCAATTTTACGAAGTGTTGGGTCAAGCGTCGCAAACAGCTGATCCGCCGCATATACATCACTGTCGGTGATGCGATTAAACAAGGTTGATTTACCCGCATTGGTATAGCCAACTAATGATACGGTTGGAATTTCATTTCGGTTTCGTGCGCGACGCCCTTGTTCACGTTGTTTAGCTACTTTTTCTAAGCGCTTTAAAATATTTTTAATTTTGCCACGAATTAAACGGCGGTCGGTTTCAAGCTGGGTTTCACCCGGACCTCGTAAACCTATGCCCCCTTTTTGCCTTTCAAGGTGAGTCCAACCTCGAATCAATCGTGTAGAAATATGGCGTAATTGTGCAAGTTCTACTTGTAGCTTACCTTCATGAGTACGCGCTCTTTGCGCAAAGATATCAAGAATCAAACTAGTTCTATCAAGCACGCGACATTTACATATCGCCTCTAAGTTACGTTCTTGTGAGGGGGATAATTCGTGATTAAAGATGATTACATCTGCATCATGGATTTTGACAATCTCAGCAATTTCCTCAGCTTTACCGCTTCCTACGAAGTATTTGGCATGCGGTGATTGACGACTGCCTTGCACAATCGTCAATGCATTTACACCAGCTGAAGAAACGAGCATTTCCAATTCTTGCAAATCTTCACGATCGCCTTCATTTGGAAATTCGATATGAACTAAGACTGCCTGTTCACCGGCTTCATAACGGTCAAACAAGCATTAAACTCCTATTAATTAGTAGTTACCGCTCTCGTCTTCTGCACCGCCCTGAGTCGCTTGGAAATTAACAGCTCGCGCAGGTACAACAGTTGAAATAGCGTGTTTGTAAACCATTTGGTTTACAGTGTTTTCTAGTAAAATTACAAATTGGTCAAATGACTGAATTTTGCCTTGTAGCTTAATGCCGTTAACTAAATAAATTGCTACAGGAATACGTTCACGGCGTAACGCGTTCAAAAATGGGTCTTGTAATGATTGGCCTTTTGCCATTGTTATTTTCCTTAGTTCTAGGTGTTCTTATAAAATTCGATAACTCTAACGAATTCAATTATTTTTACTGCACCACTTTACTAGCTTAGCGAACTTAACACGCGTTGCAAGTTTTCTTCATCGCCTGATTCTAGCCAAGTAATATTTTGCCAGCCACGTAACCAAGTCAACTGACGTTTAGCAAGCTGACGCGTAGCAGCTATGCCCTTAAAAACCATTTCATCATAATCATCCTCGCCCGCGAGATAATCCCACATTTGACGATAACCTACACAGCGAATAGACGGTAGGTCTGGATGTAAGTCCTTTCTTGTATATAAGGCCAGAACTTCTTTTTCAAACCCCATATCGAGCATTATTTTAAATCTTTTTTCAATACGTTGGTGTAACACAGCGCGATCGCTCGGTGCAATCGCAAACTGTAAAACATCAAAAGGTAACGGTTCTGACTTAACCTTTTGTAGCTCACTCATTGGTTTACCCGTTAAACGGTATACCTCTAAAGCGCGATTAATACGCTGTGAGTCATTTTCATTAATTTTTGCAGCTGCAACTGGATCGACCTGTGTCAGTTCTTGATGCAGTGCAGGCCAGCCTTTCAATTGCGCTTCTTGCTCAAGTTCAGCACGAATTGCTTGGTCTGCATTTGGTAATGGTGACAAGCCTTCAAGTAACGCTTTGAAATACATCATGGTGCCACCCACCAAGAGCGGAATTTTGCCTTGGCTATGTAACTGGGCAATATTATCTAGCGCATCACGACGAAAGTCAGCTGCAGAATAACTATCAGCAGGATCGATTAAATCGATAAGTCGATGCGGTGCTAATGCCAACTCTTCAGCATTCGGCTTCGCGGAACCAATATCCATGCCTTTGTATACCAACGCAGAGTCGACACTTATTACTTCGGTATTTAAATGCTGACAAAGCCGAATAGCTAAGTCGGTTTTACCGGAAGCAGTCGGTCCCATTAAGCAAATAATTGGCAATTGTTGCAACGTTTTTCCTTGCTAAACTAAAAATTAATCGGTTAGTCAAAAAGACTGTTTTCTATGTCAATTTTAACAGTTTTCGTTTTAAAACTGGCAATTAATTCAGGCTTTTTTACCACTAACTCGACTAATTGCTTAGTAATTGTGTAGCCCAGAGGCTGAACTAAAGCAATATTTTTCAGCCAAGTCAGCCAAAACGTCAGATCGGTTTTTTCATTTTGTCGCAATGCATGGTCAAACAAGTTATCTAAGATTTGATTAACATCCACTGAATATAAAACCTCAGGTAATTTTTTTACTAACAAAAACTGAGAGTTGACGGCAATATCAAAACCAAGAATTCCTAACCATGAAAGGTTGTCTTGCACTTTATCAAGCAAGTCTGACGATAAATTGATACGAACAGGTAATAGCAGACTTTTACTTTCAAGTTGCCCTTGTTGTTCAACATGCGTTTGCCAGAGGGTAAGGATTGCAGGCGTAAGATCGACCAACTGCGGTTCACCATTTACACTGCGCAGTGCTTTTCCTTGGCGTAGCGGCAATAATTCAATGCACTCAGCGCTATTAGGTGATTGCGGTATATCATTAAGCGTGTGATGAACTGCGGATTCAATGACCTGATCGGCGACTCCCTGATAGAAGGCATTTACCGAATGCTGTTTTACACTATCAGGTACTTGATGATGCTGCATTAGCGGCTTTTTGTAACCCGAACTACCACTAGACGCAGAAAAAGAGGCACTTTGTTCACGCACTTGTGGCGTAGTCAGCGCGCTGGGTTCATGCCCAGTATCAAATTGATGCATTTGCTGTAGTACATAATCGCTAGTCTCATTGCTTGGCGCTAGTTCCAGCGGCTGTTCAAAGCTAATCGCTTGCCTCACTGCTTGTACAATAAAGTCATGCACTAAACGTCCTTGATGAAAGCGGACTTCGTGTTTCGCTGGGTGTACATTCACATCGACTTGGCGTGGCTCTATTTCAAGGTAAATAACAAAACCCGGAATATCATAGCCTGAAGCATACTCTTCAAATGTTTGACGAATAGCGTGAAAAATTAACTTATCACGCATCATTCGACCATTAACATAAGTGTACTGCGGCTCTGTTTTATCGCCAACGGGTAATACCCAGCCATACAGGCGTAAGCGCTCATCACCAGAATCGACATACACAGCCTGCTGTTCAAAGACCTTTCCTGCAACTTGGGCAACGCGCTTGACGTAATTTTCTTGCTGCATTTGCGCACGATATTGACGCACAGTTTTGCCATTATGCTTAAGCGTAATTGCCACATCAAAACGCGACAGTGCAATGCGCTTCAGCAATTCATCAATATGGTGAAATTCAGTTTTCTCGGTGCGTAAAAATTTACGACGAGCTGGTGTGTTAAAAAATAAATCAACTACTTCAATGGTTGTGCCATTAGGATGAGAAGCTGGCGTAATTTGTACCGCCATATCTCGCCCTTCGGCATAAGCTTGCCACGCTTCGTTTTGTGCCTCAGTTTTAGAGGTCAATGTTAAACGCGATACTGAGCTTATTGACGCCAAGGCTTCGCCACGAAAGCCTAGTGATGCGATTTGTTCTAAGTCATCGAGTGATTTTATTTTGCTGGTTGCATGGCGTGACAACGCTAAAGTGAGCTGGTCTTTGTCGATACCAAAGCCATTATCGCGAATACGTATTAGTTTGTGACCACCACGTTCAATATCAATTTGAATGCGCGTTGCACCCGCATCTAAACTGTTTTCCACCAGCTCTTTAACCACTGATGCGGGGCGTTCTACTACTTCACCAGCAGCTATTTGGTTGGCAAGACGAGCAGGTAATATTTGTATAGACATAATTACAAGTTCTAAAATCGAGGCACTATTAGCTACGCGGAATAGCTAAATTTTGTCCGATATATAACGTATTCGACGACAACTTATTAGCCTTTTTCAAAGAGCTAACCGTTACCCCATAACGACTCGCAAGCACACTTAGAGACTCACCTGAACGCACCTTATGAAAACGCGGCTGCTCTTTTTTCAACTTGGCAAAATAAGAATCCTCCGGCGGATTATTTTTAAAATAGCCTTTTACCGATTTGAAAATTGCCGTCGCGAGCTTTTCTTGGTGGTCTCTGGTTTTTAGCAAGCGCTCTTCAGCTGGATTTGATATAAAACCTGTCTCAACTAAAATTGAGGGAATATCAGGTGACTTTAATACAGCCAAACTTGCTGCCTGCGGCACTTTTTTGTGCATACGTGTCACTTTTCGCATTTCCGCAATCACATCTTCAGCAACTTCAAAGCCAGTTTTCATCGAGTGATCCATCGACATATCGAGTAGCGCTTGCGCTAAGTAGCGCTCTTGCTGAGTATCTTTCAATACATCTGCAGCACCACCTAACAATTCGGAATGTTGCTCTCGATTTTCTATCCATTTACCAATTTCTGAATTCGCTCGCCTTAACGAAAGCACCCAAACAGAGCCACCGCGCGGTTGCGGCGACGTAAATGCGTCTGCGTGAATTGAAATTAAGAAATCAGCTTTTTTGGTTCGAGCTCGTTCGGTGCGTGTATTTAATTTTACGTAGTAGTCACCGGTACGCGGCAAGACAGCAGACATACCTTTTTCTGCATTAATTTTGGCTGCCAAACGCTTTGCAATTTGCAGCGTAATAGTTTTTTCATAGGTACCTGAAGGGCCGATAGAGCCTGGATCTTCACCACCATGCCCCGCTACAACAGCAACGACAATGTCTCTATCACTGCTAATATCGCGACTTTTTACAACGGTTTGTGCTTTCGGTTTTTCTTTACTGTACAAATCAAATACAAGTCGGTCGCTATACGGGCCTGTTGGTGCGAGTGAAAAGATAACCGGTTTAACAGGTGCTAGCAGTTCAAATACTAAACGCGTATCGGATTTTCGCTTTGGTGTGCTGTAGCGAATTTTTTTAATTAATTGATGTTTTTTATCAATTTTTGGAAATGTTGCTGCGCGGCCCGGTGTTGATTTTATATCAACCACCAAGCGCAATGGATTTTTCAAAAAGAAGTAGCTGTATTCAGGCTTCTCTTTCATATCGAGTACCACTCGGGTGCTCTCAGGAGACGGCCAAACACGCACACTGTCAATTTTGTTTGCAGCGTATAAGTTAACACTCACAAACATCATGACAATTGTAATTACTCGAAATAGAGATTTAATATTGTACCAATCGCTAGTCATTCTTCAGCTTATTTATTATTGTTTTGCCACTTTGACTGTTCGCCATTATGGTTATTCTACGCGCATTATCGACATATTCCATTGTAATTTCTAGATCTGCCTGTGCAAGCATTCCAGCGCCTTTTTCTGGCCATTCAATTAAACACACTGAGTTATTTTCAAAGTAGTCTCGAATGCCCATAAATTCCAATTCTTCAGGATCTGCAAGGCGATATAAATCGAAGTGATAAACATTTTGTGAAGCTAATTCGTAGGGTTCAACCAAGGTATAGGTTGGACTTTTTACTTTACCGGTATGACCAAAGCCTTGTACAACGCCGCGTGTAAGCGTCGTTTTGCCCGCACCTAAGTCGCCATGTAAAAAGATAACAGCACCTTCATGTATACAAGAAGACAATTTACTACCCATGGCTACTGTTTCAGTTTCATCGGCCAAAAAGCAATTAAAAACCCCATCTTGCTGATTCATTTACTTCTCCACTAATCAACCAGTTTTCTAATAAAAGGGTACAGATCTGAGACTAACATGCCACACTTACCCTGTTGCTCTGCAATTTCCGCTGCGCGGCCGTGAATATTAACAGCCAATTGAACAGCTTCAAAATTCGGCATGCCCTGCGCAATTAAGCCAGCGATTATACCAGATAAACAATCGCCCATCCCAGCACTTGCCATACTAACGCTGCCCGACGTATTAATTACCGTCTGATGACTATTAGCAACTAAGCTGCCTGCACCTTTTAATAAGGCTATTGCGTTAAATTGCTTTGCTAATTTAGAGACTGAATCAAAACGATTAAGTTCAATTTCAGAGCTTGAGATACCCAGTAACCTTGAAGCCTCTCCGCTGTGAGGGGTAATAATCATTTGCGCTAGGTTAATTGGTTTTTGAGCTAACAAGTTAAGCCCATCCGCATCAATAATAATTGGTTTATTGACCTTCTCGATTGTCTGCCATACAGTCTTGCTCCAATTTGATTGACCAAGACCTGGGCCAATCACACACACATCTGCTTTTTCAATTAGTGGTTCCAACTCTGTTGCATGCTCGACGGCGTGTACCATCAGTTCATAACGCCCTTGGACCACAATGGCGCGATTTTCTGGATGCGTCGCTACACTGACAAGCCCTGCACCTGTGCGCAGACAGGACTCAGCCGCAATGCGAATAGCCCCCGGCATAGGTTTATCGCCACCAATTAATAAAACATGGCCAAGTTGTTGTTTATAACTATTGATATGACGAACCGGCAGTGATGCTTTTAACGCGTCATAATTTACTAACTGAGAGAGTGGTGTGACATATTCAGTAAAAGCATCGGCTAATCCGAGTCCTACGAAATATAAATTGCCAACATGCTGTTTAGCATTACCGCTTAATAACCCTTGCTTAAGAGCAATAAAGCTTACTGTATAATTAGCATTGATACAGACATTTGCTACTTCGCCTGTTGTCGCATTCAGACCTGAAGGTAAATCTACCGCAATAATAGGCTTATTCTGTTGGTTAATGTGATTGATAACATCTGCATATTCACCACTTAACGCACCGCAAAAACCGATGCCCAACAGTGCATCAATATATACGTCGGCACTGGTATCTAAGCTATCAACTACTTCGCCGCCTCGCTTTAAGTAATCTAAGTAAGCGCGCTTAGCGTCACCGGTTAACTGATTTACATCCTTAACACTGAATACCGTAACATCAAGCTCATGCTGCAAAGCATAATTAGCCACCCAGTAGCCATCACCTCCATTGTTACCGCCACCAGCAATCACTTGAACTTTATCGCAATCACCATATTTCAACATCAGCAGCTGAAAAACCGATGCAGCAGCCTGTTGCATCAGCGCGTACATATCAACGTTTTGCTGCGATGCAACAATCGCTTCATTGTCTTTTACTTGTTGGGCGCTATATGCAAACTGTGGTAAATTAGTGGTTAATTCTGGCGTCATTTATTTCACCTACTGGTATGTCTACTCTTAACTATCCGAATTTGGTAGAAAAAATCAAGCTTTGGGCAAAAGAGCTTGGTTTTGATCAAGTGAGTATCACCGATATTGACCTATCTCAGCACGAAGCACAATTACAACGATGGTTAGATGCGGGCTACCATGGCGAAATGGAGTATATGGCTGCACACGGCATGAAACGCGCACGCCCAGCTGAGCTTGTGCCTGGCACACAACGAGTTATTTCTGTGCGCATGAATTACCTACCACCAGATGCGAGCTTCGCTAAAGATTTAAAAAACAAACAAACTGCATATATAAGCCGTTATGCCCTAGGCCGCGATTATCATAAATTAATGCGTAATCGTTTAAAGCAGCTCGGTAAAAAGTTAGAACAAGAACTAGAACAGCATCAAATTACCTTAGGATTTAGACCCTTTGTTGACTCAGCCCCCGTATTAGAACGCCAACTAGCTGAAAAAGCAGGACTCGGCTGGACCGGAAAACACACGCTAATACTGAATCAAGAAGCGGGATCTTGGTTTTTCTTAGGTGAGTTATTTGTGGATTTACCGCTACCGGTAAACGAAGAGACGGTAGAGAACAAATGCGGTAGTTGCGTGGCATGTATTACCTCGTGCCCTACAGGCGCAATTGTTGAACCTTATGTGGTTGATGCAAGACGCTGTATTTCATACTTAACAATTGAAAAACAAGGCGCCATTCCTGAAGAATTCCGTTCATTATTAGGCAATCGCATTTACGGTTGCGATGACTGCCAATTAGTGTGCCCGTGGAACCGCTACGGACAGCTTACAGCCGAAAATGACTTTCATATTCGTAAGCATTTAAAAAGTCAGGACTTACTTACGCTTTTTGCATGGGATGAAGCGACCTTTCTAAAAAACACCGAGGGTAGCGCGATTCGCCGTATTGGTATAGAGCGCTGGCGACGCAATATCGCAGTAGCGCTAGGAAATGCAGATGCAAATAACGATATTATAAACGCATTAGAGCGTGCGAAGAGTGATGCATCTGAAATGTTGCTTGAACACATTCATTGGGCACTCGCACAACAACACAATAAAACCGCGCAAAGAGACAACAAAACAAAACGCTTAATTCGTATTATTGAGAAAGGCTTACCAAGAGATGCTTAACCCTTGGTAAGTAACCTCAGATGCAAATCGCGGATATGCCGCTGATGATTTGTCTTTGCTTAAACTGTAGCGCTTTTACTATTCCTTACTCAAACCAGAATTAAATGACTAATATGGAAATAGAAAGCACTTATTTCAGCATAACACTTAAATCATTTTCAAGCTCAGTAAAGGCACGCGTTATATCTTGCAATAAATCCTCTCGTGCAACTGATTTTTGAATAGTGTCATCCACTTTTTTATAAATATACTGCTCCTGATCTTCATCTAGACCCATCAGTGGAATCCGATCTTCAAACTCCTCCTGTAATTCTCTAAAAATCGCCTCATTCATTTCATGGCTTAGATTAAGTACACCCACTAAATCTTCAAATTTATCGCGAACCATAGAAAATGCTTGCCGCAATTTGAGAGTTTGGTTGCTTAATTGTTTGCGGGTTAAAATGGCGTCGAGCTGATGCTCTGTTACGCCAACAACAAAACAAATATTATCGCGAATACGGCCCAGTTTTTCAGGGTCATCATTTGGCAGATTCATAATGAGTAAACTAACCCTTGGGTAATTTACTAAGATTCTCGGCATAAACTCATATAAACGCCCTTTATTTTGCAGCAGTTCGAATAACTCAACCACCATAGGTGAGCAAATGCCTTCCGAACTATAATGCGAACGATTGTTTTTGGTGCGAAACTCGATGCTCGTTTTAAGACCAAAACCACGCATACAATTTATGAGTGCTTGTGCAAGCTCTTCTTTCTCATCAATTTTACCGATTTGCTCCACGTACTGTACTATGCTGCCCATTTCACTACTATTAGCCATTGCATTAAACGCAGTGTCAGTAGCATCTTGTAGCTGTTGTTCGAGCATACGTTTGTTTTCGACTACCTTAAACAAAGTGTCTAATTTGCCTTGTAATTCTTGTTGGCCAAACGGCTTCACAATATAATCTTCAGCACCAACATTGTAGCCTTCGATGCGCTCTTCAACAGAGCCTCTAGCTGAGACAAACATCACGGTAATATTAGATGTTTCAGGATTTTCTTTTAGGCGCCGACAAACCTCATAACCATCCATATCGGGCATGCTTACGTCTAGCAAAATAACGCTTGGGTTGATTCTTTGAACTACCTCTAGGCATTCAGGACCGCTTGCTACACAATGCAGATCGTAATGCTCTTCCAGTATTTCCTCGATTATTTCCAAATTAAACGGTTCGTCATCAACAGCAAGTACTGTGTTTGAATTCATGACTTACTCCTTGTTTTCCATTAATTTATACTGAACTAGATTTAGCTTAGTCAAAAGTATTAGAAACTGGCAAACTAACAAATACACTTGCACCTTTCTCAAAGTTATTTTCGGCCCAAATACGGCCGTGGTGTAAATCGACAAACTCTTTACAAATCGCTAGACCAAGCCCTGTACCACCTGCCCCACGATTGGTTTTACTACTTTGTTCAAACTTGTTAAATATTGTTTCTAGCTCTTCATCTGGTATACCTAGTCCACTATCTCGTACAGCTAATTGCACCATGTCATTGTGATGGTCTATCACGACTTCAATTTCACTGTGTTCATCGCTAAATTTAATGGCGTTGCCAAGTAAGTTACGGATCACTTGCGCGATTTGGTCACAATCGCAATCAACAAAAAACGGATCTTTTTCAGGCACAAAATGCACATTTATTGTTTTTGCCAATAGTGCGCCCGACATATCGTCGATGCTAGTTCGCACTAATTGATTCAAATTATGCTTGCTGGGATTAAACGGAAACTTACCCGCATCTAATTTAGATAGGTCGAGTAAATTGTTTAACAAAGACAGAAGTCGCTGTCCTGAACTTTCGATACGAGAAAGGTATTTGTGCAGTTTATCTTTAGGAATTGGTTCGCTATTGAGTTTATCCAAACCAAATTGAGAAAAGCTCAAAATTGAATGCATTGGCGTTCGCAACTCATGAGACATATTCGCTAAAAATTCCGACTTACTTTTGTTAGCAAACTCAGCTTGGTTTTTCGCGGCCTCAAGCTCCTGGGTACGAATATTTACTTTTTCTTCAAGTAATTGCTTTGCTTCTTCTAGTAGTTGCTGTTTGCGCTTAAGATGAGCAATATTTTTTAAAATAACCGCTGTCGATGGCTCACCATGTACGTCAATCTCACTAAATGAGCCTGAAAACGGCACTATGTCATCTTTTGCCGTCGTCACTACAAACTCAAAATTAAACTGAGTTTGGTAGCTGGCAATATTGTTTTTTATTTCATTTGAAATAGTGCTGTCTAGCAATTCAAAAAATGATAAGTCATGAATTTCATCTTGCTCTCGGGCAAATAAACTTAAAAACGCATCGTTCGCCTCTAAAATCGCGCCGTCGTTGCTAAAAATAGCAATCGCATCTGGTGTATTTTTATAGATAACACGCAATAAACTATCTTTTTCGATAAGTGCATCAACGGTATCTTGTAGCCGAGATACCAGCTCTTGGTTGCTTTGCTCCAGCTGTTCATTGTGCCAAAGCTTATAGATTGCTTGTAACAACACACTTTCATCAAGTGGTTTTTCAAGTACATCATCCACTCCTAACCGCACCGCTTCGATTAACGCACTTTGGTGTGGCTTTGATGTGATGAGTATGCAGCGACAATCTTGGTTGATAGATTTTATTTGCCTAAATATATCTATGCCAGAGAGATCTCCCATATTAAAATCACTTACAAGTAAATCAATTTGGTGTAGCGCTGCACGCCCAATTGCTGAGAATTCATTATCAGCGGTGATAACATCAAAATGTGCGCCTTTTAAGCTCGACTCTAAGCGACTTAGGCGACTTTCGTTATCGTCAACCAATAAAATTTTAGGTAATTTAATATCAAGATTAGCGGCACCTATCGCTAACCCTTCTTCAAGTAGGCCTATAACTTCCTTATTGTTATAAAATGGGTGAATTACCAAGGCGCGAGGCAGTGCATTAACCAGTTTTGTAAAACTATCACTGAGTTTGCTTCCCTCTACATTAGGGGCCAATAAAAACACATGCACATCACCATATAACTGCTGGGTTTGCAGTACTAATTTCTCGGGGACGCCTGAGGCAAAAACAATTGCTTCATAAAATGTGGGTTCGCTACTAGGTTCAAAGTCGCTGTAATGATGTAGGTCTACTTGGCACGTCAATAACTCCAGTAAAACTTTTAAGCGCATTGCCAAAACACTTGAGTTATCTAGAATTAAAATCCTTTTTTGCATGTTGTTTTTGCTGTTTTCGCTGTTGACATAAATTAAGCGTAGTTCGCTTTTGCGATAAACTCATACTCGACCAAGATAAAATCTCTTCTAACGTACGAAAACACCCTAAACATACGTCATCCTCATTTAAGCAACAATTTTCAACACACGGACTTTTAACGGTTTGTTGCGGCATAAAATTTAGTTTATTTTCATATTTTTGCTTACTTATAGTTTAGAACATTGCGATATACTCGCTGTAAATAACGCGAATAATTGCGGAGAAATCATGAAAAAAGCACTGTTACTAGCGACGACTTTCGCCACCACTTTAACAGCCTGTGATCTTGCAGAAGATCCTAAGAAGGCGTTGGAACGTCAATATTTTGCAGAGCACCAAGAGTTACAAGAAGTAATTGAAGCGATCCGTGCTCAAGGCATTGAAGCCGTTAAACAAGGCTCCGAGGCAGGCTCAGTTGCAGCATGTGTTGCTGGTAAGCTAGATGCAGACCCCATGGGCGCATTAGTTGAGGTAGAAGGTGCATTGCAAGATTCGATGGATTTATCTCAATTCATTGAAACACTGTCAAACCTATCTGAACAAGAGCTTTCTCTCGAAAGCCTGCCAGATCTTATCCGCCAAGGTGGCGATGTATTAACTTACGTAAAGCATATGTTATCGCAGTACGATGTTGCTGAAATTCAACAGCAAGCCTCTGAGTTAGTAGCGAATGGTAAAACAAAAACACAAGATTTAGGGCAGCACCTACGTTCGCTTGTAGAGCAATGTGAATAAGGATTGTTGTATCTTGCGTTAATATCACTAAATATTAGTGATGCTAATTCAAGTAAAATAAAAAAATGGTCAGCAATTGCTGACCATTTTTTATTGATTAATTATTATCAGGGTCGTCTTCAGGTTTTGTTTTAAACACCTTTTCCGGTGGTGGCTTAGGCGCCCAATCAGGATCGAGCTGTAAGTTAGAAAATGGTGACGATTTTTCACTGTCATCTTTATCAGCTTCGCTGTCTTGATCAGTCTTGTTAAATTCATCGTCAATTTCATCATTTACTTGTTCTTTTAACGCACGCCAGCTTGATTTAGGCTGTTCATCTTGCGCTTCACTTTCTACTGAAGGCGGTAAAATCTGCTCGTCAGATTGCTCATTCATTTGCGCTTTAATTGCACGCCAACCGCCTTGATTCACATCGCTGCTATCATTCTCTGTACTTTCAACGCTATCACTGATAGTCGGCTGATTATCAACTAGGTCTTGCTCTAGTGAATTGATATCAAAATCATTAAGATCTTGTTGTAAGCTTGTGTCAGACTGCTCATGAAGATCGTTATCAGCTGATAAATTAGCCATCTCTTGATCTAATTTGGTTTCAACTTGAGCTAACATATCCGCATCGTCGCGCGCTGGTAATTTTGGCTCTTCATCAAGAGAATTATCCTTTTGCTCTAACCCCGACAAAAATCCCTTACCCGCAGCAAGGCTTTGCGCCAACTCTTCTTCAAGCGAATATTCACCATCTGATTGCTCGTCGTTTTCTGCTGATTTGTCGTAGTGATTTAAATAATCAAACATACCGTCATCAACTGCTCGTTTTGCCGCACGGCGTTTAAACTCAGAATGAGGAACCATATTTTCAGGCGCATCGTCATCAGCTGACTTAAAATAATCAGGGTCAGTGTATGCCGTAGCGGGTTCACTGCTATCTGGTGGCAATAAGCTATCATCATCTTGAGATTGAACTTCAGATTGACCTAATTCTTCCTGTAACGCGTTGGAGTGAGTAAGCGCTGCACTGTCATCCATTAGGTCGTTATCGAACGTATTTTTAGTTGAGTCATCATTATCCAAACCTGATGCACCGGCCTGCTGCGTAGTGGCTTCGTTAAATGGCATATCGAATGAGTCATCAGATGAAAATGATTGCGTTGTTTTTTTGAATTCTGCATTGGTATCAGGCGTAAAGTCATTAGATAAATCGTTTTCCTCTGACTCTAAACTACTTTCGTCTGAGGTTGCGCTTGGCTGTTCAGTTTCATTATTTAATAGCTCTGCGTCCTGTACGCTTAGTGTTGGAGGTTGCGTTTCATCATCGCTAGTTTTCGGAGTTGCACTGCTAATATCGTCTAACTTTTCAGTAAACTGTTTTGCTTTATTGAGAATTGCATCAAGCTCAGCAATATGGTCAACCGCGGGTTTGTCTGTCTCTTCTGCACGATGAATATCCTGATTATCCGGCGTAATTTCAGACACTGAGTTTTCATATGAGCCAGGTTCTGGGTAAACCGTTTCTTGCTGCTTTTCTTGCATTTCTTGTTCGGCAACTTCCGCTGGCGATGGCGCTGAAGTATCAAATTTAGGCTCATTGTGACGAGTCATATTCTCTTCGCGTTGACGCTCTTCAGCGCGTTTTTTCTCTTCTCGCTTCGCTTCGTTGTGGCTATCAATCAACGCCATCCATTCGTCAACTTGCTGGTCGCTAAATCTCAGCTCTTTAAAGCCTAGAATGTATGGATTCACTTGCTTTTTATGCATCACTACAATTGGAAATTGTGATTTAAATACCGCCATATCGTTAAACGCGACAATCGGCTCTATTTCATCATTTAATCCTAAAATCTGCGCAACGGCGTGACAGCATTGATTCACTACTTGTAATGGGCTCTCAAAACCAATAAGTTCTTCCCCAACTTGCTCTTTCCACTCTGGTAAGGTTGCGCTACCGATAATTGCGCCGCGCTGCTTTTGCGGCAGTACAACGAAAATGCCATATTGCGATGCTATAACACTGTCTAATACTACTTCCTGACCATTTGCGAGTGTTACTTCAACACGTTGACGACGGAAGTATAAATCTGGGTCGAGTGCGCCTTTTGGTAACTTGTTCTTTTTCTTTTCAGCAACTTTTGAGCCCATTGCAGCAATGTCTTTTGACATTTCTTGGGCTTTTTCTTTGGCTTTCTCTTTAATTTCGTCCATGCGTGAACGCACAAATTTCACGTAGACAAATATGGCAACCAACACAACAAGCAATAAAATAATCGGCAGCATCATCGCTTCTAATAAGCTCGATTCTTCTACTGGAATATCATTTTGCCAGGTGACAGGTGCTCTTTTAACTGGCGCAGCAGGTTGAGCTTTAGGCGTTTCTTTTACTTCGCTTTGCGTTTTTGAGTCAATTTCAACGGTCTGCTGTTCGTTACTATTGGTTACTTCTCCGTTGTTAGTTAAATCATCACTAGCATCTTCTTTGGTTTCAACAGTTTGTTGTTCTTGCTGCTTAGCTTCAATCGCTTCAAATCGCTCTTGTGCTAAACGCTTTTCTTCTTCGCTTAAAATCGTTTGTTGCGTTTTTGCGCTTTCTGTTGCTTTATCTTCAACTACTTCAGGTTGATTACACAGGCGTTCGTAGTCACGCTGAGCTCGGCGATAGGTTGGGTGGGTTTTGCTATGCTGATAATTGCTCATTTGTTGTTTCAGCAATATACAAGCAGCTGAATTGGCATTACTTTCTGACGAAAAAAATGCACAAAATAACACAATAGAAAGTAATAAAACTCTAACTTTACCCATCGACTATGTAACCAAACTTTAACCAAATTAACGACTTGTTATAAGCTTACGCATTTCACGCATTATTGCCAATATATCCGTTCGCTAATTTATCGAATTAAAGCAATATTTTTGATTTAAGTTCAGGTATATAACCCATGAATAGTTCAAATTAAACAATAAAAGCTTTTTAGAACGCTTGGTTATACAAAAAATAAAGGAGGATTTACGAATTAACAGTTGTCGTTGACTTAACTAAAAACAATATCAAAGGGAGCTGATGATTTGTCACAATTACGCTACTCAAGACCGAATTTTTTATTGTACTGTTCAAGTGCTACCTGTACGCGATTAACAATTTCTTTGTCGGTTTTTTTACTGAAGGCGATGCAGGCTGAACGATCACTTACATTTGCTACTTCGAGGCTTCGCACAACGTCTGTATATTGCCGCTCAACTCCCTTTAACGATTCAGACATTTCCCATTCAGATTGCACCAAAAAATCCACTCGCCCTGCAAGAAACTTTCTTAATTCGGCGCTAGGATCGGCTGACACATCCAAATGTTGCCCTTCAATAAAACCTTTTTCGAGTAAGGTTTCATGGCTACGTGCATTTCGCCCTACTGAAATAACGTAGTTTTTTGCATCGTCAAGTGACGTAACGTTAATATCATCACGTGTTGCAAGGTGAAAGAAATACACTTTCACCGGAGCCATAAGCGGACATGCCCATTGGTATTTATGCTCTCGCTCTGGCGTTCTAAAAATCGAATAGATAAGTGTATTTTCATCGTTTTCAGCCATCCTCATGGCACGCGTCCAAGGGTAGCTTCGAATATCATATTTGTATCCCAAGCTATCGAGTATTGCTCTTACTTTTGTTGTTGAGCGGCCAACGATAATGCCGTTATCGTCGGTATAATTAAATGGTCGCCACTCTTCAGTGACAACCGCCAACGAAACCTCATCAGAGGCTTTCAGTTCATAACAAAATAGTAAAAGTAATACTGCCGCAATTGAACGCACTAGCGAGTAGCTCCTTGCTTTATGTTGCCGCTTGGTTAGCTTGCGACTCTTTTAAAATAGACATTTTCGGCGGCTGAAGTGCAATAACAGAGTCGCCCTCCTCCGGTTTTTGTTCACCGCCAATTTGCACTGGTTCGATAAATTTTTGCTGACGCCAAATAAACAACGGAATTGCGTCTTTATTTACTTCCAAATAATCTTCCCAAGTAAATGCGTCAGCAATGCGTGTTGCACTGACTTTACCTCCTTTCGCTATCATGCCGGAAAGACGCGCAAACGTAGCATCTTGTGCAAATAAATTCTGGCGCGACAAGAAAGTCGCACTGTCTTTGTTTGCTTTCGCGTGCACATCAGATGATTTCAATGAAAATACTTTATCCTCACCGATTAAATGTGCGAAATGTTGAATACCTAATGCGTTGTAAAGGCGGTTTGGCGATAAGCCTAGCACTTTACTAATGTCAGTTAACGGCAAATAACGCTCAGCATGCTCTGATTGCGGGTTACCGTAATAACAAGGGAAACCATCCATGCGCGCCATTTTGCAGTTTTCCCATGCAGGATCTGAAAGGTAAACACTCACACCGATATCTTTGAGGCCCCTTGCCACTTCGCGTGCCACATGGTTTGCACCAATAATCAGTACTGTTGCTGGTTCAGGCTGGCGCAGCTTTAACAACTTGGTAAGTGGCACAGCAGTTAAACTTTGCAAAACAACCGTCACAATAATAACGGTAAAGATAAGCGGTACTAACTTCTCAGAAGTAGGCACACCGGCCTTAACCATACTAAGCGCAAATACAGAACCTACCGCGGCAGCAACAATACCACGGGGAGCAATCCAGCTAAGTAATGCACGGGCGCGATAATTAAGGTCTGACCCAAATGTTGATAACAAAATCGACAGCGGACGTGCCACAAACAACACAAATGCCATAAAAATAAGAACATTAGCACCAAGTTGTTTAATATCGTCTACATGTAATCGCGCTGCGAGTAAAATAAACAAGCTTGAAATTAAGATCATTGATAAATCTTCTTTAAATTCAAGCACAGCATCAATTTCTAAGTCATCTTGATTCGCCAGCCAAATACCAAAAACGGTTACAGCAAGTAATCCCGATTCGTGGCTCAGGTAATTTGAAACACTGAAGGTTGCTAATACCAATGCTAAAATACCAAATTTATGCAATTCATACGGTAGCCATTGACGGCGAATTAATAAACTTGTAAACCAACCGGCAAAGAGACCCAGTGATAACCCCACCACTAATGTCATAAACAACGCGCCAAGTGTGTGGTTAAAAATACTTTCTTGGCCTGTCAGCATAACTGCTTCGAATACTAATACGGCGAATAAAGCACCTATAGGATCAATTACAATGCCTTCCCAACGTAATACTTTATCAATGTCTTTATGCGGCCTCATCGCATTTAATAAAGGTGCGATAACCGTTGGGCCGGTTACAACTAACACTGCGCCAAGTACAGCAGCCACACGCCAATCGAGACCTAACACAAAATACCCAGCACAGCCGATCACCACAAACGATGCCAACATACCGATGGAGCACAGGTTGCGCACGACTTTTTCGAGCCCTTTTAATTCTCTAAAATGGAGGGTAAGTGCACCTTCAAATAAAATAACGGCAACAGCTAAGGAGATTATCGGAAACAGTAAGTCACCAAATAACGCATCTGGGTCAATTACATTAAAACCAGGCCCTAATAAAAGACCGGTAACAAGTAGGAATAAAATAGCTGGTACTTTAAAAATCCATGCTAACCACTGCGCTGCTACTGAAAACAAAGCAACCAGTGCAATATATACCGCTGACATTGAGAATTCACAAATTTATAAATTGAATATTACAATAGTATATCTTGGATAATTAATTCTATAGCTTTTTTCACAATAAAATTTTATTTCAAATCAAGTGTATTAACGTTTGTTTCACACACCACCACTTGCATTCTAAAACACTCTCACGCTACAGTAATCGCAACGATTTTAGCCGTATTTTCAGCCAAATATTTCATGTTAAGCGCCAGCGATAAAGAAAAAATTGAACTAGAGCATCAAGCAGCCAAGCTCTTTTTACGCCTATTTGAAAAACAATTTAGCTTACCCATGCGCCATATTTGGCATAACCAACCGAGTAAACCTGATGTAAGCTGTTACCAAGGCGAAGATAAGCTCGATATTGAAATTGCCCACCTTTACGGTAGCGAGAAAGAGGCAATGGCAATTCTGCACCGCGAACTCAGCAGCGAAACCAAAGACAACCTAAAAGCGCTTCTACTCGAACCAATAGAAACTCGTTTAACAAAAGCTCTGCAGCGCATTTTAGCTAACAAAGCATTAAAACATTATGATTCTAAACGCGTGTGGCTGGTGATCCGCAACGCAAATCCATTTTGGCGCAATGACGATATTCAAGCCCTGCAACATCATTTTGCTATGCCAACCCCGCACCCATTTGAGCAAGTTTGGATTATTGGCGATATGCAAGGCCAATCTGGTTTAACCCAACTTTACCCCTAGGGGCTGTTGATCGTTACAATTCTATTCTTGCTCTCTATTGAGCGTTTTTGTTGCAGCATTCAATATGTGGCTAAGCAATCTATGCGAATATCAAGTAACCCTGTATATCCTTCTCACGCCCCTAATTGACATTCACCTAGCCAACAATGAGAAAAACATACGCAAGAGCACCTTTGGAAAACACTTGATTGACCAATGTAAATTAATTTGTTGTAATCATTTTAATTTGAAATTGAATACAATATACCAATGAAAAGATTAACGCTGTTATCCAGCTTTTTATTTACAACTTATGCCTGTGCAGCTACGCCCAGTGTGAACGACGTTTTAGTCAATGTGAAAAATTGCAGTAAAACCATCGTACTGCGCCATCAAGCACTTAGCAAAGAACAAGAAAACGCTGCATGTAAAATGCTGTCAGCGCAAGAAGCACGTTTTCATAGTGTTTTTAATACTCAAGATAAGCCTGTAGCGAATGATAATAATCACCGCTTGCGAGCCAATATTTATCAAGATCGCGATGCCTATGTGCGATATGTAACTGAACACTTTGATGTTCCAAGCGATAATGGCGGCATGTATTTGGAAGGTTTACCGCATTTACCCAATAACTCAGCTGAATTCGTCGCTTACCAAAAGAAAGGTCAGATTTGGAATTTAAGCCATGAATATGTGCATTATCTGGATGGCCGCTTTAATATGTTTGGTGACTTTTGCGCTAACCTACATGACTCTCATTCGGGCCCAGAATACTGCCCAAAACCAGCACCGTTATTACCTCACTTAGTGTGGTGGAGTGAAGGTATTGCTGAGTACATCGCAAAAGGTAAAGATAACGAACGTGCAGTAAAAGCAGCAAAAAAACAAATCATTCATCTAAGTGAACTATTTAACACCAGTTATGAGCAAAATGGCGGCTCGGAACGCGTTTATGTTTGGGGTTATTTAGCATCGCGCTATATGATGGAAAAACAGCGCGACAAAGTTGAACAAATGCTGGCACTAACGCGCAAAGGTCAATACACCCGCTACCAAGCGTTGGTAAAACAATGGGGTAAATCAATGGATAATGATTTTAGCCAATGGCTTGCAGAGCTTAAATAGTAACTTATCTAAGCTATACCTAGGGTCTGTTGACCTTTCAAGTTCGTTTTTGCAGCAGTTTGATTGGGTTTTATACAAGGCAGAGGCTGCGTGGCATAGTTATTCTATGTAAGTCAGCCGATAACACAGTAGAAAACCCAATCAAGCGCTGCCGAATGGTTCTTTTGAGCGCACTTTTCTCATTGTTGCTCGATATTCGCTTAGATTGCTAGGCCACATATCGAGCGCCGCGATAAAAGCACGCTCAAGCAGAACAAAAATAGAACAGCAAAGTTCAACAGACCCTAGCAAAGGCTTTAATGTTAAATATTAAAGCCTTTTTTAAACTTAATTTTCGCCTACTCGCTTACCTAAAATCGTTAAACTGTATTCTTTATCATCCATTTTTGCCACATTTGGCAACTCACCCCAAACGGCAAAATCATTTTTAATAAAAAGTCGCATGCTGGGTGTATTGTGGCTAAAAATAAATGCCAACAAACTTTTGATTTGAAGCTTAGGTGAAAGAGACTCTGCAAACTGCAATAACGTTTGCCCAATCTGCTTACCGCGCTGATTGCTGTCAACATAAATGGCAATTTCAACAGTACCATTATATGCCGGGCGACCGTAAAACGACTTAAAGCTTAACCATGCAACCACCTGTTCATTATCTTCAACAACATAAATTGGCCGAGTGTCAGTATGGCTATCAAACCATGCTTGTTTACTTGCCACTGATTGTGGTTCGGTATCCGCGGTTACCATTCGACTGTCTATCGTTTGGTTATAAATGTCGACTATTGCGGGTAAATCGATTTGTTTTGCTATACGCGTTTTCATTTTTAGTTCTAAATAAAATTGTCACTGCCAAGCCATAGTATCACTCGCCAAGACCTGATATAAATAACTAAATTTCATATTAAGCGAGAGCTACTTATGCAACTTTATGGTTCGCTAACCTCCCCTTATGTACGCCGCCTTCGCGCATTGGCTATCGAAAAAGATATTGAATTACACTTTTTAAACCTTAATATTTTTGCCGAGAAAGACCGAGAAACCTTAGTTAAACTCAACCCAACGCGAAAAATTCCTATGTTACTTGACGGTGAGCAGGTGATTTTTGATTCAAACGTTATTTACCGTTACTTGGCCCAAAAATTAGATTTCACCCCGTTAAGCTGGAACCAAGAAAATACACTAACCCTAATTAACTCTGCGAACGATTCTTTGGTTGAGCTTTTAATTTGTCAGCGCTCGGAATTCGACACCAATGACGACAAACTGTTTTTCAATTTACAACGTGAGCGTATAAACGGTGTTTTATCAGTGTTAAATGATGCCGCAGAACAAGGTACATTTAGCGATTATAACTACGTTGCTATATCACTATTTTGCTTACTAGATTGGATTATCTTCAGAAACTTAACCGATTTGACTTGCTATAGTGCGCTTCAAGTATTCCATTCAGAACATAAAAATCGTGCTTCGAACATAGAAACAGCACCAAGAGATTAGACACTATGAGCGAACATTTAGAACGCATTGATGACTTTGTAAACCAGTTAAAACAGTCACAACAAGCATTTGTGCTATCAAGTGAAAGTGGTTTACTAATCGCGCAATCAGAATTTAATGATGAGCGCGATGCACTATTAATTTGGTCATCATCAGAAATTGCGCAACAACAGTGTCAAGGCGAGTGGCAACACTTTAATGTTATCGAAATCAATTATGATGATGTTTTAGATTTGTTACCGCACCTTAAAGAAGATGAGTTACTTATTGGTTTAGACTTAAGTGACGAACAAATCGCAATTGAGCTAGAAGCCGATTCATTGCTTGAAGCACTTTCAAATGATTAAAGTTATCCCTCTTGGTGAACAGTATTATCAGCAAGCGATTGCGCTTGCTAACTTAGTTCACGGCGACAACTACCTTGATTTAGCAAACTTAATGGAAATGCAAAACAAGGCTAACAAAAATGGTATCAATGCCAACTTTATTGCATTAGAAGATGATAACGTCGTGGGCCTGCGCTTAAGTTATGCAGCCAATCAATGGCCACTTGATGAATGGTGCAGCCCGTCTTTATGGCCTTGCCAACAAGATAAAATGGCGTACTTTAAATGCATTGCCGTTGATCCTAATCAACAGGGTAAAGGCATTGGCCCTAAGCTATTAAGTGCATCAATCGAAGCGCTTAAGGAACAAGGTGCAAAAGCGGGTATTGGCCACTTATGGCAGCAAAGCCCAGGCAATGGTGCGGTAAAATATTTTACTAATGCCGGCGGAAAATTGATTAAAGAGCACAAAAACCGCTGGTATAACTACAGCATTGAAGAGAATTATCACTGCACTATTTGCGGCGTACCTTGCTACTGCAGTGCGGCAGAAATGGCGATTGAATTTGCATGAGCCAATTATACGATCCGCTACAACATCCCCACTGCCAAGGACAAGCCTTTGCCCCTAGTTATTGGGCCAGCACTATTGATTTGCCAACGGCTAAATCAAGCGTCACCAGTCAACAGCAGTTTGATGTTGCAATAATTGGCGGCGGTTATTCAGGACTTTTAACTGCATATCATTTAGCAACTGAACATCACTTAGATGTATGCGTACTTGAAGCAAATCAGGTAGGTTTTGGTGCCAGTGCGCGAAATGCAGGTTTTGTGCTTAAAGGCTCAGGTCGCCTAAGCTACCCTCAAATGACCGAGAAGTGGGGAGTGGATGTTAGCAAAGGGATTTATGCCGAATTCAGTGATGCTGTAAATCGCGTAGAGCAACTTATTGCAAAACATGATATTGCATGTGATAAACAAGAAAACGGTTATTTAAAAATTGCACACAATCAAAATGCACTGCAAACCTTAAATGCCCAAGCTGAATATATTCAAACACACTTGCAAAGTTCAAGCACACCGCCTTGCCAATGGCTGAGCCAAGACGAGCTCAGTGCGCACTACATGAAAAATCAACAAGCCTATGGCGCACTGCGCTACAGCGATAGTTTTGGTGTGAATCCATTAAAGTTATTACTTGGCTATCGTACTGCTATGCTTGAGAGCGGTGTCACCCTGTTTGAAAACGCGTTAGTTGAAAATATAACGGAAACAGCAAGTGGCTTTCAGTTATCCGTTAATGGCTGCCAACTAAGCTGCAATAAATTAGTTATCGCGGGCAACGCATATAATAGCAAACTAACACATAAGGCTATTAACAACCGATATCTGCCTATTTTAAGCAGTATATTTGTCTCTAAGCCACTTACAGCAAAACAATTAGCAGAATCAGGCCTGCAAACCAACCAAGTATGTATGGACACGCGAACACTAAAATACTATTACCGATTATTGCCAGACAACCGGCTGTTATTCGGTGGTCGCGGGGCTGTTTATGCCAAACATCAAAATAAATCGGTGTATTTAGCCAACTTAAAAAAGGGCCTAAGCGATTGTTTTCCAAGCCTTGCTAATATCGAGCATGATTATTACTGGAATGGTTTTATTGCTGCTGCTCTCGATGATATGCCGCATATTAATTTTGACGGTAAGCTTGGCTTTATACTAGGTTATTGTGGTGCAGGCGTGTCGTTTAGTGCACAGGCAGGCTATCGCATGGCACAAATGGTAGCAGGTAAAACAGTACCAAACTTACCTCTTTACAACACACCTCTACCCTACTTACCTTTTCCGCATTTTAGACGGTTAGGACAGTTTGCTTATTATCAATATGCACAAGTGAAAGACCGCTTTTATTAAATGGTGCGCTTATGCGCATTATTTAACGATTTCACTTAGTAACAACCTAAGCTCTAGTTATTCCACCAATATTTGCTAAAATAGTTGCTAACTCATTCATTTATTGGATATTCAGTGAAAACCCATTTAGGCCGCCGCCCGTTTACTAATATGGAAATTCATACCTTATTCAAAGGGTATATTTATGGCGACCACAAAATGCCGCGAGAGCAAGCTAAGCATTGGCACTTTTGGCTGCCATTAATAAGTTATTACACTGGCACATTTAGTGACGAAATTGGTCAACTCACACTGGATAATGTAACGAAGCAAGATGGTCATTACTTTTTTGACTTTCATACCAATAACAAAATAAAACCACGTCGTATTCCTGTGCACCCTATGCTTATTGAGCATGGTTTTTTAGACTACCTTCACTTTTTAAAGCAACAAGGGCAGCAACGCTTAATGTTCGACTTGCCTGCTAAGTCAGGCCGTTACAGTGAAAAAGTGCGCATATGGTTCTCTGGTGAAGGTGAACGCGCGGGTTACTTGCAAAAATGCCATATCCCAAATATTGATTTAGATGGCAGAAAAGCGGCAATAAGCTCGTTTCGATTGAACTTTGAAGCACAAATTCGCATTTCATCCATTCAAGCTGGTAGCAAAGATGCATTTAATTATTTAATGGGGTTTAAGGACTACGCACACTCTGAATTCGAAAACAGCAAATTATTGTGGCAGATTATCCGTGGTGTGAGAGCGCTGCCAGGCAGTATTTCATGGCAACGCTTTTGTGATAGGCACTAGGCTTTTATTTTTAACCCCAAAAACTAACTTCTATCACAAACAAAAGCCAATAACTCAGTTTCTTTTTGATATTTTAGTCGGGTAATTTTATGCTCGCAGTGTGCACTTAAATCAAGCCATTTAGCTGGCTTTTTAGCACTGTTTAATGACCAACGATAAATTACATTTTCTTTACCATAAATCAGCGCATCATCACCTTGCCATGCATAATAATCAACACCTTCGGGCAACTGTAATACAGGTTTAAATGAATGATCTTCGCTACTAAATAACGTAACCCACTGCTGATTATTTTTATATTGGCTAAACGAATACACATTTAGCGTTTGATTAAACGCTAAAGTGCGACCTATATTGCCAGCAACAGGTTTACCAGTTTGTTTTTGTGTATTACCAAAATAAAGGGAATGTGGCTCTCCAAGCACAAAGGTAATTAAATCGTAATTTCTTCCCCAAGCGTGATAGCCAATTTTGCCTACTTCCTTGCGTAATAATTTGGCAGGCTTTGGCTTATTTAAACCGTATTGCCACAATTCTTGGCTACCATCATGTCCTTCTAAAATAACTGAAAAGCTGTCTTCATTTGGCACTTTTGTTGGCGAATATTCACTAACTTTGGTGTTGGTTAAATTCGTTGTTTGTTTGGTTTTGAAATCGTAATGCATTACATCTGTTTGCCACGATTCACCAGACTGTAGCCCTGCGGTATAAAGCAAACCACCATCAATAAAGTTAGGTTGATTATCGTATCCAAGACGGTTAGAGATATTTTTAGCGCTAACGAGTTTATTGTTGTTGAATTTAACTAAAAACACATCGGTATTAGGTAAACTCGATGCCGTATTACTAGCAAAAACAGTGCTACATGCAGATGCCAACAAAGCAAAGATCACGGTTTTTTTCATTATTATTTTCAAACTATTATGCGTATTTTTTCCATTAATATCACAGCTATTGTAATAAAGACAAACTTGACCAATCACTGCCGCCCAGATATAAACACATAAACAACTAAAAATAGTGTGCTCTATGTCAGCCAAACACCCCATTATTGCAATCACAGGTTCATCCGGTGCAGGAACGACCACATCAACCAATGCAATTAAACACATCTTCCGCAGCTTAAATATTAATGCGGCATTTGTTGAGGGAGATAGCTTTCACCGCTATACACGCCCTGAAATGGATAAGCGTATTCGCGAAGCGCATCAAGAAGGCAAGCATATTAGCTATTTTGGTACAGAAGCCAACGATCTTGCATCGTTAGAACAGTTATTTACTGACTACGGCAATACTGGTTCGGGTAAAAGCCGTCGCTATTTGCATACCTTTGACGAAGCTGTTCCTTACAACCAGTTACCCGGCACATTTACGCCGTGGCAAGACCTTGAAAATGACACTGATATTTTATTCTATGAAGGATTACATGGCGGCGCAGTAGACAACGATGTTGATGTTGCACGCCATGTTGATTTGCTAATCGGCATGGTTCCTATTATTAACCTTGAATGGATCCAAAAACTTATTCGCGATACACAAGACCGAGGCCATTCACATGAGGCTGTAATGGGCTCTATCGTGCGTTCTATGGATGATTATATTAACCATATTACACCACAGTTTTCTCGCACCCATATTAACTTTCAACGTGTGCCAACGGTTGATACATCAAACCCATTTAGCGCAAAAGATATCCCATCACTTGATGAAAGCTTTGTGGTTATTCGTTTTCGCGGTATTGGTGATGTAGATTTTCCGTACTATTTGCAAATGATCAATGGTGCGTTTATGTCACGTATGAATACCATGGTGGTACCAGGCGGAAAGATGGGCTTAGCAATGGAGCTGATACTGCGACCTCTCATAGAGGATATCATCAATAAAAAGCGTGCCCTTCAAGACTTAAGACAAAACTCATTGCCAATTTAAAACTAGATTTGAGATTTGAGATTTGAGATTTGAGATTTGAGATTTCTAAAGAAAGTTTCAGATTGTTTTTCTGAATTCTGAAATCTTTTTATCTAATTTCTAAAAAAACTAAAATAAAGTTAGAAATTTAGTGCTTAGCAATTAACTTATCTGAATTCACTTGAAGAAGAATTGGAGCTAGTAACGTGGTTAGAACTCTTAATATTAAAAGTTCGACCTTGGCGGTTAACTTATCGGGATTTACTTGAAGAAGAGTTGGAGCGAGTAACGAGGTTCGAACTCGTGACCTCGACCTTGGCAAGGTCGCGCTCTACCAGCTGAGCTATACTCGCGTCACATAATGCATTTTTGAATAATTGGAGCGAGTAACGAGGTTCGAACTCGTGACCTCGACCTTGGCAAGGTCGCGCTCTACCAGCTGAGCTATACTCGCATTCCATGTAAACCGTTTTTTAACTTGGTTATAGCGCGACTTGTCGCGCCTATCACCTCGAGCAGCTTAACTATACTCGTACTACATAATGCATTTTTGAATGATTGGAGCGAGTAACGAGGTTCGAACTCGTGACCTCGACCTTGGCAAGGTCGCGCTCTACCAGCTGAGCTATACTCGCATAATCATGCAGATATAAGATTAAAACGTTCTGGTTGTTTTAACCTATTGTATTTGGAGCGAGTAACGAGGTTCGAACTCGTGACCTCGACCTTGGCAAGGTCGCGCTCTACCAGCTGAGCTATACTCGCATTCCATACCAACCGTTTTTTAACTTAGCGTTAGCGCAACCTTAGTCGCACCTATCACCTCGAGCAGCTGAACTGTACTCGCATACCAATGCTTAAAGTCTTTTATCGTCTAAGCGGGGCGTGATTTTACATAAAGAATTTAGCTTTGCAAGCAGCAAAGCTAAAATTTTTTAAATTTTGAAGATATTTTGGCGATAAACACGTAATTCAGCGATTGATTCACGAATATCATCAAGCGCTAAGTGTGTGCCTTGCTTTTTAACAAGGTTAAGCATGTCTGGCGACCAACGTCTTACTAGCTCTTTAATTGAGCTAACGTCAATGTTGCGGTAATGAAAGTAATCTTCCAATTCGCGCATATACACGTTTAAAAAGCGTCGATCTTGTCCAATTGAGTTACCACACATTGGCGAAACACCTTTTGGCACCCACTTTTCGAGAAATGCGATGGTTTCGCGAATTGCCATTTCTTCGCTGTGCTTACTTTTGCGAACACGTTCAGTTAAACCCGAGTTACCGTGTTGATTGGTGCACCACTCGTCCATACCGGCCAGTACTTCGTCTGACTGATGGACTGCAATTACAGGGCCTTCAGCTAAAACATTAAGCTCAGAGTCTGTTACTACTGTAGCAATTTCTAAGATGCGATCTTGGCTTGGCTCTAATCCGGTCATTTCCAAATCAAGCCAAATTAAATTAGATTCATGAAAAGCCATAACTACCTAGCGGTGCTTTCCTTTCGATTTAATGAATTTGGATATATCATATTATGCTTCTTCAATAGATAAAACGCTTTTTTTAAGTGTTATTTAAGTTATAGGCTAAAAGTGGCAAAACGGAAAAAACTCAGCAAAGGTCAATCTCGCAGAATTAGCGCAAACCATCAAAAGCGTTTAAAGCAGGCTAAAGGCAATCAGCAGACTGAAGAGCAATCTTGGCAAAGCGATAATCTTGGTCCGCAACAAAACGCCAGAGTGATCAGCCGCTTTGGTCAACATGCTGATATTGAAACAGCTGACGGCGAGATCCTACGCTGTAATATTCGCCGTACGATTAAAAGCCTTGTTTGCGGTGACAACGTTATTTTTCGTCCAGCAAAAGTAAGCGAAGGTGATTTAGCAGGGGTAATTGAACTTGTTGAAGAACGCACCAGCCAGCTTACGCGCCCTGACTTTTACGACGGTGTAAAAGTAGTTGCCGCCAATATTGACCAAATTTTAATGGTATCGGCCGTATTACCGGAATTTACTCCCAACATCATCGACCGCTACTTAGTTGCCTGCGAAGATATGGGAATAGAGCCAATTTTAGTGCTTAACAAAGTCGACTTACTCGATGATGAAGGCATTGAGTACTTAGATGAAGTGCTCGATATTTATCGCGATATTGGCTACCAAGTTTATTTCATTAGTAATAAAACAGGCCAAGGCGTCGAAGAACTTAAAGCGTTATTAAAAGATAAAAGCAGCATTTTTGTTGGCCAGTCAGGTGTTGGTAAGTCCACATTAGTGAACAGCCTATTACCCGACGCGAATATCTTAACCCAAGAAGTATCTGAAGTTTCAGGCTTAGGTCAGCACACTACAACGGTTTCAACACTGCATCATTTAGCCTCGGGTGGTGATTTAATCGACTCACCTGGAATTCGAGAGTTTGGCTTATGGCATTTAGAAAATGATCGCGTTACCTGGTGCTTTAAAGAGTTCCGTGAGTTTATTGGTGGCTGCAAGTTTAGAGACTGCAAACACCTTGATGACCCTGGTTGCATTATCCGTGAAGCCGTTGACGAAGGTAAAATCAGCGAATTACGCTTTGATAGCTACCATCGCATTTTAGAATCAATGGAAGATGGTCGAGCAGGTGCTCGCAATCCAAGAGTATAGAGTCATTCAACAACTTGATGTAAAATACGAAAAATTTTTTAGGGATACGACCTCGTGAGTTTAGATAAATTCAAAATTGGCGCGCAGTACGCCATGCCAAAACACCTTATATCTCGCTTAGTGGGTAAATTAGCAGCAGCACAAGCAGGCAAACTAACCACCAGCTTAATTAAAGGCTTTATTAAGCAGTACGGCATAGATATGAGCGAAGCCAAATACGAAGATCCGGCTCACTATAAAACCTTTAACGAATTTTTCACTCGTCCATTAAAAGACGGCTTGCGCCCAATCGCGGAAGATAAAGACATTATCGCTCACCCTGTAGACGGTAAAATTTCGCAACTTGGTGACGTAGTTGATGATCGTTTGATTCAAGCAAAAGGCCACGACTTTAGCTTACAAGAATTACTTGGCGGGGATGAAAATGTAGCAGCGCCGTTTCAAGGCGGTAAATTTGCAACGATTTACTTAGCACCAAAAGACTACCACCGCATTCATATGCCAATTGGCGGTAAACTGCGCAAAATGGTGTATGTACCGGGTGATTTATTCTCGGTAAACCCACTTACCGCTGAAAATGTACCAAACTTGTTCTCACGCAATGAGCGTGTAGTTGCTATTTTTGATACTGAGATTGGCCCTCTTGCTATGGTATTAGTGGGTGCAACCATTGTAGCTAGCATCGAAACTATTTGGGCTGGCACAGTAACACCACCAGCAGGTAAAGACGTATTCACATGGGATTACCCTGAAAACGGCCACAATCAACTTATTTTAAATAAAGGTGATGAAATGGGCCGCTTTAAATTGGGCTCTACCGTTATTTTAGCGTGGGGTTCTGAAGTAGCAGATTTCCTTGATGGTGAAGTTGCAGGCACAGTAACGCGCATGGGTACGCCATTTGCGAAAATCAAAAATAAAGAAGAGCAAAGCGAACAAGCTGACCCCCTACTGAAGACTAATCAGTATTAAAATCAAAAAAGGGAGCAACCGCTCCCTTTTTTAATGTTTTACGCGCTGTCTTCTTATCAATGCGCCAGCAGTAAGAATAAACAACATAAACAATGAATTACTGCCAGAAGACTCTTTTTTAACGTCATCTGGTACTTCAGGAAGAGGTACGGGCTCTGGCTCAGCTTCAACCTTTAAATCAAACTCATAACGCGCCGCTTGCTCATGTTCATCAGTTACCACTAACTCAACTTTATAGCTGCCTGATTGAGAGAAGTTATGCGAGAATACCTTGCCACTCGCAGATGCGTCTTCCGCTTTCCAAGTATAACTTAACGTGTTGCTATCAGCATCTGTACTAAGCGATGCATCAAACTCACACGCTAAATAGTTACACCGGTGTGAAGCAACTACTTCTGGCGCAAATAACTCTGTAACATTAAAGTGTATAGCTAAGCTATTTGACACACCAATCGAGTTAGTCACAACAAGGGTTGCAGAATAGTCACCAAGTGAAGGCAATATATGTGTCGCCTCTTCCCCTTCGAGCACATCACCGCTAGACAGTTGCCATTTGTAGTTGAAGCCACTTACTGGGTTTTCCACATTAAATTGGCATTTAGCGCCAGAACACACAACGTTTCCTGCGACACTTGGCGGATTCGTATCAATACTTTGCGCCGTAATCGTGCCCCAATAACCATCACTATCCTGCGCTTGCATATACACAATTGCTTTTTTGTCGATTAATTGATTGTCGTTAATCACAATCTCAAACTGCTCAGTGATGCTATCTGCGTTACCATCACTAAACGTCGCCAGCTGTTGATTGTCATCTGACACCAGCTGATTAACCGCAAACCTTACCTTAGTAATATTTTGCATTGGCCAAGAGCTATTGTTTTTAAAGCGCGTATCCGTTGCGTTTGCTTTTAAAACTATTTGCTGCTGCGCATTCAACGCAAAATTTATATCGGCAATATCTGGACCCTGTGTTAACTGATAAGGCGCTTTTGTTACCTTAGCTGCATAAAGTAGTGCCTTTAAGTTATCTGGCTTGACTAACGCACCATAATAGCCACACGATTGGAAAAATGCGGTACCTAATTCAAAGGTAATATGCGCAATACCAAGTTCACCATAAGCTAAATTATCTGAAGTACCATCGGTCGGGTATAAACCTACCGATTGCATTGGCCGATAGTCATTAAAATACGCAAGTTTTCGACCTAACGATTCTAACCCTTTGGCATTTGGCGCAGCATCATAGCTGCCACCCCAAGGCCATAAAATAAGCTGACTGTAACTGTGAATATCTAAGTACAAGCCTTGAGTATTTTCAGGCGCTGCATCGCTAATATTTGGCCCGCGTTGATCGGGGAAAATACTACGAACATAATTCTCAACTGCGGCCACTTCTGGCTCTGAACCTGGGCTATCTCCACGATACGTTGCAGAGCACGCATCACCACTAGAGCCACCATCAACCGAGCCCCAGCCAAAGCTAAAATTACGATTTAAATCAACACCAACATTGGCCTCTAAACAATGATTTTCGTTAACATTTTTACGCTGAGAAACGCCTGTTTCCGCAATTTTTCGTCCATCGGGATTTGTTTGAAAGAGAATATGAATTTGTTGTGTTTCCAAAATCCAGTTGATATCGGCATTGGTTTCCCGCTCTGCTAATAACTGTTTGGCAAAATCTAATGTCAATGCGGCTGTAGCTAGCTCGCGTGCATGCATGGCGCTTTGAATAAATAAAATAGGCGGATTAACTAAATCTTTTTTACCAATTTTTAAAACTTTTAAATCGTAGCCTTCACCTTTGTTTTGCTTTTGCCAAGAATCACCGATATCCACAAGTTCTGTGTATTCGGGGTGAGCCGCAACTAAGTCGTCTACTTGCTGAAAGGTTTCTTCAACCGTTGCGTAACAACTAAAACCAGGAATCCCTGTGCTTGTGTTAGTTAGCTTATCAAAAATATTTTTTTGCTTGGTTAAAAACTGCTTTGCCAAATTATCTGCAGGTTGCAAGGTTGCACCAAAGCGCTTTAATAAGGATTGTTCTTCACTGGAGAGTGTAAACAACACACCATTTGGACGATCGCCAATTAAGTTATGATGCAAACTTATCTTAGCTTTGGCTTCAATATCCTCATTAGGAAAAGTGACTAAATAGTGTTGTGATGGCTGTGCATGCGCATTTGCCGCGCCAAGCATTGCTGCTGAAATTAATAATTTTCTAAGCATGTTCCCTCCAATTATTAATCTAAAATACCTAATTCGGGTAAAAACACAAACACCATAACGTTGGGAAATGTAAATAAAAGGTAGTATTACGTAGAATCGTATCGGTTTTATCTAGATACTTACTTAGCTTAACGTTTGTTACACACTGTACAGGTTTGTGACGTTGCAAACGAAAAAGCGCTTTGTTTAAAGCTCTGCGCATCAAATTGTAAAAACTGCGGTAAGTTATCTTCACCCAACAGTAAAAGTATTGCTGCAATTGCCTGCTGCGCGCCAATTACACCAAGCAGCGGGCTGATAACGCCTAAGGTATCACAGTTTTGTGCACTACTTACACCTTGGTTGGCAAACAAGCATTCATAGCAAGGTGCGTTATCATTTTTATTATCGACAATACACAATTGCCCCTGCCAGCCCATCGCTGCTCCCGAAACAAGCGGTTTAGCAAACTGCTTAGCAAGGCGATTAACTAAATAACGTGTTTTAAAGTTATCACTGCAATCGAGTACTAAATCACAATTTTCGATAAGTGCCTTGGCATTTTGCTCATCCAACTTTTGCGAAAGCGTCGATATTGATATTTGATTATTCAGCGCTTGCAGCGTTTTGCCCGCGGCTTTACTTTTACTTTGCCCTATATGACTAATTTTATAGAGAATTTGCCGCTGCAAATTAGACAGCTCAACCTCATCATGGTCGACCAAAGTTAGCTGTCCAATACCCGATGCTGCTAAATAAAACGCTGCAGGTGAACCAAGCCCACCCAAACCAATAATTAATACGCGCGCAGCTTTTAATTTAAGTTGCGCATTCTCGTCAATTTCTGGCAATAGTAACTGGCGAGAATAACGAATTAATTCTTGGTTTGATAACGATGACATGATTACTTCAATACACTTTCAAGTTCAACAATGGCCGCTTCCGGGTCAGCTGCTTCTGTAATTGCGCGCACAACGGCAATACTGCCAACGCCAGTTTTTGCAACCTCTTCAGCACGGGCTAAGTCTATTCCACCAATTGCCACGACAGGGTAATCATGCATTAGTGGTACAAAGTGTTTTAACTTTTCTAGGCCTTGAATTTGCCCCGTCATATCTTTAGTTGTGGTTGGATAAATTGCACCAAAGGCTAGATAACTTGGGCGATAATTATGCGCGCGCAGCATTTCATAAAAACCATGGGTAGATACACCTAAGCGAATACCCGCTTGTTTGATTTCAGCCAAATTAGCGACTGAAATATCTTCTTGGCCAAGGTGAATACCGTAAGCACCATGCTTTATCGCTAATTGCCAGTAGTCATTGATAAATAAGCGCGCGTCGTATTTTTTACCAAGGGTAATCGCGGTTGCGATTTTTTCTTCAAGATCAGCATCGCTACTATCTTTGATACGCAGCTGAATGGTTTTAATGCCCGCTTTTAAGCAGCGTTCAATCCAATCAACGGAATCAACCACGGGGTAAATACCTAAATTACGCGTTTCTATTTTTGCAAAATCACGGGCGCTAACTTGCTCAGAATCCATTTCTAGATCTAGTTCCTGACCTAGCCACGAATCCGCTTCAATTACTTCTGGGTAATCATTGATATCGTGGGGGAAACCACAATGAGCCACAGGGCCGATACCTTGACCAAAGCGTGTTGCATGTTTTAATCCTTGATTAATGTAGGCTTTAGCAAGAATAAAGGCATCTTTCAGCGGATAGTCTTTCGCGAGATTGGCTGCAATACTAGAAGCAAAGGCACACCCAGTACCATGACTGTGCGGTGTGTTAACAGCTTTATTGCCTAACCAATACTCTTCACCTTGATGAGCACCATAATCGATGCAATAGCCTTTAGGGTAATCCCAATGCCCGCCTTTTATCAGCACACTTGGTACACCTAATTCATTAAACGCTTTCGCTGCATCTTGTACTGCGCTTGGGCCAATTAGATACACACCGGTAAGAATTTGGGTTTCTCGGGTATTAGGGGTGATCACATCTACTTGTGGTAATAAATGGGTTTTAATTGCCGGTAGAATATCTTCTTCGGTTAAGCTATCACCGCTTGAGGCTACCGCTACAGGGTCGTAAACAACAACTGGTGGCGTTTGCCATGTGGTTTTGTAGCGTTTAAGTGTATTAGCAATAAACTCTACTTGCTGTTCATTGGCAAGCATGCCAATTTTAATCACTTTAGGTTGTACATCTTGCTCAAGGGCGTCAAGCTGGGATTCAATCACCTTGATTGCAACGCCATTAATCTCTTCAACGCCCATGCTATTTTGCGCTGTAAGTGCGGTAATCACGTTACATGCATGTACACCAAAACTTTGCGCTGCTTTTATATCGGCTTGAATTCCCGCGCCGCCACCAGCGTCAGAGCCAGCAATAGTCCAAATTAAATTACCCATTAGATCCCAATTTTAAGCTGATTTATGTTATGCGATTTACTGCTGATGCCAAAAAGGCATGCCCATTGTTGGGGTTGACGGTTTTGCAACCTCTTTTTCGGGCATTGCTTTAGCTTCATAAGCGATTCTGCCTGCGTCTACCGCAAGTGAAAATGCCTTTGCCATTGCAATTGGGTCGCCCGCTTGCGCTACCGCACTATTTAATAATACTGCATCATACCCCATTTCCATTGCCGTTGCTGCGTGTGAAGGTAAGCCCAGTCCTGCATCCACTAGCAAAGTGGTATTGGGTAAGCGCTCGCGAATGGTTTTTAACGCATACGGATTTAACAACCCTTTACCTGTACCAATTGGTGCGCCCCACGGCATCAGTACTTCACACCCTAAATCGACTAATTTTTGGCAAATAACTAAGTCATCAGTGCAATAGGGTAAAACTTCAAAACCGTCATCGATTAGTTGTTTTGTCGCTTCAAGTAAGCCAATGGGGTCTGGCTGTAAATTGTACTCATCGCCAATAAGCTCGAGCTTAACCCAATTAGTTTGAAACACTTCGCGGCACATTTTGGCAAGGGTTACGGCCTCTTGCACACTGTGGCAACCTGCGGTATTGGGTAATACTTTTAGGCCGGTATCTTTGATCAATTGCCAAAAATCATTACCTGCTTCAAGGGTACCTTGCCTACGCAATGATACCGTCACCACCTCTGCACCCGATGCCTCAATTGACTGCTTCATTACTGCAGGAGATGGATACAAGGCTGAGCCAATAAATAAACGGCTCGACAGCGTTTGCCCATAAATAGTTAACGGTTTATCCATTACCCCCCCTGTATTGGCGAGAGAATTTCAATCTGATCGCCATCAGTCAAAGTGATGCCTTCGCATTGTTCACGCGGCACAAAGCTTTGATTTACTGCAACCGCGTAGGGTTCGCTAGCACCCAACTTCGCTAGCAGAGCAAGCAACGTCGTATTGCTTTCAACATCGCGCTTTTCGCCATTAATTATTACATTCATTTTGCACTCTTAGTTAATCTGCTCAAGCGCCATTTCAACCACTTTTGGCGCCAGTAAATAACCATGTCTATACAAGCCATTAATCACAATGCGCTTACCCTGTTTTTCAACCAATGGGCGGTTATCGGGCAGGCTTGGCCTTAGCCCTGCTTGCATCTCAAGTATTTCGGCTTCAGCAAAGCCACTGTGCACTGTGTATGCAGCTGACAACAACTCCATTGCTGAACGCAGCGTCATTGGCTTTGTTGATTGCGATTCAATTTCTGTCGCGCCAATTACAAATTCATGATTCGGCTTTGGCACAATATAGATTGGATAGCGCGGGTGCATTAATCGCACAGGGCGATTAAGCGACACTTCTGGTGCATATAAGCGCACCACCTCACCGCGTACACCGCGAAGGTTTTGAAGCGAAGGTTTAGCGCCTAAACCGCGGCAATCCAAAATCATATCAAAGTGGTTTTCGTTAATATTGCCTGAAAACGACTCAAAGAAAGTGACCTTGTCTTTTACTTGTTGGTAACTTGCCGCATAAAACGCACGGTTATCAAGCTGACCTTCGCATGGCAAGTAAATACCTTGATGAAAACGCCCTGAAAGTGCGGGTTCCAGCTCGGCAAGCTGCGCACTATTAAGGTGTTGTGCACTTTGCTCTGCAATTGGCTTTAAGCGATTAGTAAACGAGTCTAAGTCACCTTTATCTTGCAGATGTGCAACCACTAAGCTGCCATGTTGTTGGAAAAACACCGGCTCATCTAACATCTCGATAATCGACTGCCACAGTGGCATCGCCTGCATGCCAAGCTCGGCTAAATCAGCTTCACATAGAACCGATTCGGCTAACGGCGCAAGCATAGCCGCGGCGACAAAACCTGCACTTTGCTCACCGCTCACTTTACCTGACTCAAATACCGATACTTGATGCTGCTGATAAAGCTGCAATGCCGCTAAACGCCCCGTTAAACCGTAACCTAAAATCGCTATTTTTTTTCGCTGTGAACTTGCTGTCATAGTACGTCCATGCAGTTAAATATGTATCAGAATTCAGCAGTTTTACTTACTGAATTCTGAATACTTATTGCTGATTTATACTTTCTGATAAATCTCAGAACCAGCCGATTTAAACTCTTCTGATTTCGCTTTCATTTCTGCCTCAACATCAATCATTTTGATTTCAATTGCATTCGCATCTGAAATATCGACCCCCTGATTTTCTAAATCTTTCGCATAATCACGCACTTCCTGGGTGATTTTCATCGAACAGAATTTAGGACCACACATTGAACAAAAATGTGCAACTTTGCCTGACTCTTGTGGAAGGGTTTCATCGTGATACTCAAGCGCGCGCTCAGGATCTAAACCAAGATTAAACTGATCGTGCCAACGGAACTCAAAACGTGCTTTAGAAAGTGCGTTATCGCGAATTTGCGCACCTGGGTGACCTTTTGCCAAATCTGCTGCATGCGCTGCAATCTTATAGGTAATAAGGCCTTCTTTAACATCATCTTTATTCGGTAAACCTAAATGCTCTTTTGGCGTTACATAACACAGCATTGCTGTGCCGTACCAAGCAATTTGCGCAGCCCCAATGCCTGATGTGAAGTGATCATAACCCGGTGCAATATCGGTTGTTAGTGGACCTAAGGTATAAAATGGTGCTTCATGACAATGCTTAAGCTGCTCGTCCATATTGGCTTTGATCATGTGCATTGGCACGTGACCTGGGCCTTCGATGAATACCTGCACATCGTGTTTCCAAGCAATTTGAGTTAGCTCACCTAATGTACGTAACTCTGAAAATTGCGCCTCGTCGTTTGCATCAGCCACAGAGCCTGGGCGCAGGCCATCACCGAGTGAGAAACACACATCGTATTGCTTTAAAATTTCACAGATTTCTTCAAAGTGAGTGTATAAGAAGTTTTCTTTATGGTGCGCTAAACACCATTTCGCCATAATTGAACCACCACGTGACACAATACCTGTGACACGTTTTGCCGTCATTGGTACATAGCGAAGTAAAACACCGGCGTGAATAGTAAAGTAATCCACCCCCTGCTCTGCTTGCTCAATGAGCGTGTCACGGAAGATTTCCCAAGTTAGGTCTTCTGCTACACCGTTTACTTTTTCAAGCGCTTGGTAAATTGGTACGGTACCAATTGGTACTGGCGAGTTACGCACAATCCATTCACGTGTTTCGTGAATATAACGGCCAGTCGATAAATCCATTACCGTATCTGCGCCCCAGCGAGTTGACCATACAAGCTTCTCAACTTCTTCTTCAATTGAGCTTGATACTGACGAGTTACCAATGTTTGAATTTACTTTAACCAAGAAATTACGGCCAATAATCATCGGCTCAGATTCAGGGTGGTTAATATTATTTGGTAATACCGCACGGCCGCGTGCAATTTCATCGCGGACAAATTCTGGCGTAATAAAATCTGGCAGTTCTGCACCAAACGATTCGCCTTTGTGTTGCTGCGCTAAAATTTCTTCACGAATTTTTTTACGGCCCATATTTTCACGAATCGCAACGTATTCCATTTCTGGTGTGATAATGCCCTGACGCGCATAATGCATTTGCGTGACGTTTTTACCCGCTTTAGCACAACGCACTTTTGGTAGGTTTTCAAAACGTAAGTGATCTAACCCTTCATCAGCCATACGCTGCTGAGTGTATTGTGAGGTTACCGACTCTAGCTCTTCGGTATCATCACGACCTTCAATCCACGCTTGACGGAATTTTGGTAAACCAACTTCAACATTAAGCTCAGCATTCGGGTCGGTATAAGGACCCGAAGTGTCGTAAACGCGTACTGGCTCGTTCTTTTCAAAAATAGGGTTTTCTTCTGTACCACCAGCAAAAGTATCGCTTAACGTGATTTCGCGCATACCAACGCGTACGCCCGGGTTTTCACCTTCCACATAAATTTTCTGTGAATTAGGAAATGGCTGGGTTTTTAGGTTGTATATATAATCAGATGCCGCTTGTCGCGCTTCGCGACGGCTCATTTGATTTGCTGGCTTAGTATTACTTTGTGACATGACGCACCTTTAAATAATTAAATCGAGTGACGGTCTTGCCAAAGTTCGTGATGATTGAAGCGCACACAGCGCCTAGGAGGCAGTTCTTAATATAATTAAGACAACAGTGAAAAGGTTTTTTGCCAAATGGCAAACAAACGCTTGCCACCAAGCTGCTTGTTTCCTACGTAGATTCTAATCTATTCAGGTTCACGGATCCCGCTTATGCGATCTCAGCCTTAGTTTTACTCAAAAAGTAAAAGGCACTCCGACAAGTAACGATTGAATTCTATGCGTTTATTCTAAACGACGCAATAAAAGATTAAGCTGATAAGACCAATGGAGAAGTAATTGACTGTGCCAAATAAGAATTGGCGCTCTCGCTAGGGATCGAACCTAGAACTCGGCCTCCGGAGGGCCACGTGATATCCATTTCACCACGAGAGCACGGCGACAATAATAATGGCTAAACCTTCGAATTACCAGCGAATGGAAACTCACTTGGCTAATATATCAACAAGATAGTTACAATTAAGTTGTAATTTACTCGCATTTTTTAATAAAAAACGCTTTAATTAAAAGATTCACTTGAAGCATGCCTAGGGTCTGTTGACCTTTGCGGTTCTATTTTTGCTCTCTTTGAGCGTGCTTTTATCGCGGCGTTCGATGTGTGGCCTAGTCATCTAAGCGAATATCGAACAACAACAAGAAAAGTGCGCTCAAAAGAGCCGAGAGGCAGCGCTTGATTGGCTTTTCTACAGCGTTATCGGCTGACTTACGTGGAATAACCATGCCACGCAGCCTCTGCCTTGTATAAAAGCCAGTCAAACTGCTGCAAAAACGAACTTTAAAGATCAACAGACCCTAATTACTAGGAGAACAAAATGGCATTAATGACTACAGAACAAGTTGCAGAATTTCTTGGCGTAAAAGAAGAACGCGTCCGTCGTTTAGAGCGTGAGAGCTTGCTAATTGCTGCTGAAAAAGACGATGCTGGCAACGCTAAATTTAACGAAGATGACGTTAAACGCTATAAAGAATTAGCAGAACGTATTGGTGGTATTTAATCGTTTATAAACGGTTTTAGCGCTTGAGCATGGCTTGTAAAGCCATGCTTTAAATACCACAAATAACAAATTAAATTGTAAAGCTGCTGATATAAGTCTAGCTTTTCTAATTGCTGTGACGACACGCTTGGTTGCTTAAAATAGCAGGCTAACAAATATTTTTTGTCACTAAGGTTAAGTGCTAGTGAGCTACAAAGCGCCGCCAAATCAAAGTAAACATCATTAAGTCCCACATACTCAAAATCGATTAACCAACTCGTTTTATTTGAAAAAATTAGATTTTCTCGCACTAAGTCGTTATGACACACGCCAAGTTCATATGGGTAATTTTTTAACTTCGCAAGTAATTGATTAATTGTTGTTTGATAATTTTTATATTCTGCTAGCTCAATGTAACTACTAAAGAGTGTACTTAGATTTATCTCTTCATAGTCATAATCACTATTCAAATTATGTAAAACAACTAACTTTGCTACTAACGATTGAAGGTGGAGCGATTTATTAAACTCTACGCTTTCAATAAATTGATAAGCAATCAGCTTATGTTTTTCACTAGTCGCTATAACGTTTGGCACAACATCTTTTTTTGCTAAATGCTGCTCAACTAAAGTCACTTTAAAGTTATTTTCACGATCAAAATGCTTTAATAGCAGAGTTTTTCCACACTGGGTTTCAACCCGAAAACAGGTGTTATTAACACCTTGAGTAAGATAAAGCGCTTTTTTAGCTACAAACTCTAAACCAAGTTTAACTAGATAGTCTTGGCATTGATTAAGCAAAAGCCTGATCTCTTTGCAGCTGAAAATGCTGGCGCCATTGCAAATAGCCCCAAATCACCATACCGGTATAAATCGCAAATAGTACAACTGTTGGGTAATACCCTTTTTGTAGATACAGATAAATAGATGCCGCATCAATCACTAGCCAGTAAAGCCAGTTTTCAAGTACCTTTTTGGCAACTAAGTAAGTAGTCATTACCGCGAAACAGGTAGTAAAGGAGTCTAGGTAAGCAAAATCTGCATGCGTGTAGTTATCCATCACATAACCCAAGGCTAATGCAATTAAACTGGTTACTGTGATAATGATAAAGTGGGTATTAAACTGCCAACTTGAGATGGGTAATTCTTTTTTTTCTTTACCATTTTTCCAACAATAGAAACCATAAACCGCCATTGCCAAATAATAAAAATTCAGCAATGACTCCATTAATAAAGCACCGTTCCAAAATAGCAGAGTGTAAATAAAGGTACTTACAAAGGCACAGGGCCACGCCCACAAGCTTTCTTTCATCACAAACACTAAGTAAGCAAGGCCAAGCGCTACCGCGATATATTCCCAATAGCTCATTGCTGTAAAACCGCTTAAGGCTTGTGATAAAAATTCCATTTACACCTCTTTATTAGGTGATAAATCACCACCAATAAATTTACACACAAAAATTGCCTTACCAAATTCTTGGTGAGAACGTTTAATTTCGCGCGTTACTGCGTTCATTACCTCATCGTAGTTACCAAACACCTGCGTAGACATGGTGTTAGTAATCACTTCTAGGTTTGCGTTCGCGTTTAAACGGTCAATAAACCCTTTGATAAATGGAATATAATCTTGGTGCAACGGATATTTACTAATTTCTACTTTCAGGTTTCAGGTTTCAGGTTTCAGGTTTCAGGTTTCAGGTTTCAGGTTTCAGAAGAGCCTAACAGCCACATCTGAAACCCAAACACATTACTTATAATTGAATTAATACTGATAGGTAAAACTTACACCTGCCATACGCGGCTCAGCAAATTGCACATAAGTGTGCGTCTCGTAAAAATCTCGTGGGTCATTACCAAACTCAAAACCTCGAGTTGCGTAATCTTGATTGAACATATTACGTACCCAAGCACTTACTTCCCATCCATTGCGGCTATAACCAATCTTAGCATTAACCAGATTTACGCTTTCAGCCTTTGAGTCGTGACTATCTGAGAAGTAGTAGTCATCTTTGCCTTCAATGCCTAAATTAACATACAGGTTATCGGTTGCATCGAAACGCGCCGAGAAGGCATAGTTGTAGCGCGGTGCTTGTGCTTGTTCGCGGCCATCTTTGCTCTCGCCATCTGCATTAACAAAGTCATCCATACGCGTACGTAAATAACCTACCGCACCGTTTAAACTAATGCGGTCGGTTAATTGATAACGTCCATCGATTTCAATACCGTAGTTACGGCCACTAGCTGCGTTATCGAAATAGCCCACAAACACAGGTTCTGAAGCCTCATTTGCTTTGTATTCTTTGTACGCTTTAACTTGCATATTATCGCGGTACATATAAAACGCAGCTAAACGAAGTACAAGTCGCTTATCTTTAGACATGCCTTTAACGCCAAACTCGCCACTCCATAAATACTCGGGGTCAAAATATTTAATGGTTTCAAAGAAACTTTGATCTACGCCTTCATCTCGAGCTTTTGCTAGTGCTTCACCATTAATGCCCCCCACTTTGTAACCACTTGTGAGGCTGGTATAGATCATCGCTTGCTGGTTTACTTGGTGCTCAAGTGCAAGTTTTCCGCCTACCATTGAATCATCAACTGATTCTGAAAAACCATTGTTATCAAAATAATCACCTTGGTAATTTTCTGCACGCACGCCCGTAATCAAAACCGTACGATCATCAATGCGTGTTTCTAATTGACCAAATACAGCAATATTATCTATTTGATAATTTGACTCAAAGTCTTGTGCTTGCCATGTATAAACGCGTGTTAAGTCAACGTCTTTGCTTTGATAATATACGCCGCCAATCCAAGTCCCTTCTTTGCTTTGCACGTTTAATTCAACGGAACGGTCTTTACGGTCTCGATCATACGCATCGGTCGAACTATAGCCCCAAGGGTGAAGACCAGCACTGCATAACTCAGCTTCTTCTGGGTCATTACATACCCAATCTTCATCGTAGCTATACAATAAATCAGCATTGAGCGCGTTAACATTGAAATTGATATCAAAACTATCAAAACCTGAAAAATTATTACGCCAGCTAACGCCGTAACTTTCTTGGTTATCTTGCCCTGGCTGATCAGCTACTGATTTACGTGAATTATCGAGGGTAAAGGCATCATAACCATTTTCAATATCGATATAATGTAAGTTCAATTCGCTGACAAACACATCGCTGAAATCTGTTTTTGCTTTAAAGCGTGCAACCAGTTCATCTTGATCTTGGGTAGACTCATTTAAGTAAATGTTATCAACATAACCATCTGAGCTATTTTGGTACACGCTAGCACGCATACCAACAACATCATCAATACCGCCACCAGCAGCAATACCTAGGTTATAGGAATTGTAATTTCCGGCGCCGAGCTGCAACTTGGCGCGCCCATCTGTTGTAGCTTCACTTGTATCAATGTGGATCATGCCTGCCAGAGCGTCTGCGCCAAAACGCGTTCCCTGAGGACCACGGTAAATCTCAGCTTGCTGTGTATCAAACAACAACGCTGCTCCGCCTAAACCAGAGTAATTAATACCATCAATTAATAACCCTACTGATGGATTAATCGGATCAACAAATTGCGAACGTAAACCGATACCACGAATTTGAATAAAACGTCCGCGCGATGCGCCAGACGTATAATTAACGTTAGCAGCCGTGTTTAACATTTCATCCAAATGCACGGCATTACGCATTGCAATATCTTGCTCACCAAGTACATGCACACTTGCGCTTAACGTTTGAATACTTTCTTTTTTAAAGTCACCAGTAACAGTAATAACTTCAATATTGTCTGGTTCTTGATTAGCAACACTGGTTGCTGAAATTGACGCGAGAATAGCTGCAGAAACGAGTTTTAAGCTGGTTTTCACTTTGGCATCCCATCTTTGATACATAGTAATTGCCGCATAGTTTATAAGAAGTTAATTGTGTAAGCGAGAAAAGTTCGTATTTGAGAGCATAAGTCATACCTCTTTAATCAAAGATTTAGGTAAACTGCTAAAAAATTTTGAGTACTAATTTATGAACTTTCGAATAGAACTAAAAGTAAGAGATTACGAATGTGACTTACAAGGCATTGTAAACAACGGTGTGTATTTTAATTACCTAGAACATGCACGCCACGAGTTTTTATATGCCAACAATGTCGATTTTGCCAAACTAGCAGCCGATAAGATCAACTTAGTGGTAATACGCAGCGAAATTGATTTTAAAACTTCATTGCAACCGGGCGACGAGTTTTATGTTGAAGTGAGCCCAGAACGCATTTCAAAACTAAAATTTGGTTTTCGCCAACGCGTTGTGCGAAAAAAAGATAACAAAGTAGCCGTAGAGGCACTTGTTATTGGCACATCAGTAAATGAAAAGGGCAGGCCATTTTTACCAAATGAGATCAATGACTTGTTCCCTTTGAGTGGTAGCAAGTAATAATCATTAAAAAGGATGCATAAGCATCCTTTTTTAATTATTTAAGTAAAGGTGAAGATTCACTAAATTTACTAGTAAGATATTGGCTGAAATCAGCTCCACAACTATTATGTCTAAGACTGTATTCAACAAACGCTTTCATATATCCGAGTTTGTCACCACAATCATGGCTTTCACCACTCATATGATGTGCTTCAACAATTTCACGCTCAATAAGCTTATCTATTGCATCTGTAAGTTGAATTTCTCCACCGGCTCCCACAGGCGTATTTTCCAATAACGGCCAAATATTATCTGATAACACATATCGCCCTACAACAGCCAAGTTTGATGGAGCTTTGTCAATTTCTGGCTTCTCAACCATTGAATTGATTACTGCGTTATCACCTGGACTTGTTGTCTCTTGACCAATATCAGCGATGCCATACTTATTAGTTTCTTCTTTTGGCACTTCTTGTAGCAAGATCTGGCTATGTTTTGATTTTTCAAACCGATTAACCATCGCAGATAAATTTTCACTACCTTGGTTAGCCGTACTCTCATCAAGAATTACATCAGGCAAAACAACTACGAACGGGTTATTTCCCACAATCGGCTTAGCACACAACACCGCATGCCCTAACCCTTTTGCTTCGCCCTGTCTAACATGCATAATAGTGACATCTTCAGGGCAAATAGACCTTACATCTTCTAACAATTGACGTTTCACTCGCTTTTCGAGCGTCGCCTCTAACTCGTACGACGTGTCAAAGTGATTTTCGATAGCATTCTTTGACGAATGCGTAACAAGCACAATTTCTTTTATTCCCGCAGCGACACATTCATCAACAATATATTGAATTAGTGGTTTGTCTGCCAAAGGAAGCATTTCTTTTGGAATAGCTTTGGTCATAGGCAACATTCTGGTGCCTAAACCAGCTACAGGTATTACAGCTTTCACTTTTAATCCTTTAATTTTATAATTAATGGGATTTTTGCATAAAAATCTAATTAATTCTATTGATAGCCATTGGGATTTTGACTTTGCCAACGCCATGCATCGACCATCATATCGTCTAGCCCGCGCTCTGCTACCCAGCCTAATTCGTTTTTAGCTTTTTCAGGATTTGCATAACTCATTGCGATATCTCCCGAGCGACGTGGCTTTATTTCAAACTTAACGCTTCTTTTAGATGCAACTTCAAAGGCTTTGACCATTTCAAGCACAGAGAAACCATTACCAGTGCCTAGGTTATAGATTAACGCCCCATTAGCTGATTCTAACTTGCTAAGCGCTTTCAGATGGCCAAGAGCAAGGTCAACCACATGAATATAATCACGTACGCCTGTGCCATCCGGCGTATTGTAGTCATCACCGAAGATGCCTAAGCAATCCAATTTACCAATAGCGACTTGTGAGATGTAAGGCAACAAATTGTTTGGAATATCGTTGGGATCTTCACCAATCAGGCCTGACTTATGCGCACCTACTGGGTTGAAATAACGTAAAATTGCAAAACGCCATTTTTCATTTGATGCGGCTAAATCTTGTAAAATACGTTCAACCATGTATTTAGATGTTCCGTAAGGGTTGCTTGTCCCCCCTACCGGAGCGGTTTCAACGACAGGCAGTGATTCTGGCGTACCATAAACATTTGCAGACGAGCTAAAGACTAATTTGTTAACACCTGCTCTATCCATTGCTGCAAGAAGATTAAGCGTGCCTTGAACATTATTCTCATAATACTTATGCGGCATGGTAATAGACTCATTCACAGACTTTAGCCCTGCAAAATGAACAACACTATCAATACTATGCTTAGTAAAAATTGAATCTAATAACTCAGAATCTAAAATATCACCTTGATAAAATGTTACTGACTTATCTGTGATGTGCTGAACACGTTTTAACGCTTCTTCGGATGAATTTGATAAGTTATCAATTACAACCACATCAAAATTTGTTTGCAAAAGCTCAACTACAGTATGCGAGCCAATATACCCCGCTCCACCAGTAACCAGTACCGTCATTTGTTAAATCCTTAAACGTTATGAGTAGTAATCGCCAAATACTTGATAAAATCGTGTGAGTTCACTTTCACTTAGTTGGTTTATTCCAGCTGCTGCTGCTCGCCCACCACCGGTCGCAAATTGAGTTACTACTTTGTCTGCACCTTGTTTATTATTTAATGGCGCCCTAATACTCACAGTATAGCCCGACTCTTTATGGTGAGTGAGTACCGCATGCGCTTTATTTGGTGATTGATTTGCGAGCTCATTACCTAAAACGCCACTCACACGCCTTGCCCATGGTGCATCTTCCAATAAAATAACTTTGACCGCATCACTTTCATACATCACTTGCGCAGCTTGTGCCTTTACCATGTCGGCTTCATATAACGATTCTAATTGGTAAAAAATCGAATCTTTCTGCTCTATAACTTGCAAAGGTGATGGGTAATCAAGCAATAGTTCAAACAGCGCTTCTGGGTGAAAATGTAAATCCTCAATCGAACTACCATAACCGTTATAGTTAATATAAGTCCCTAACGCTTTTAGCTTGTCTTTTTGTTCTTGTGTTAATCCGAGTTTATCGGCCTCTGCATCTGCGGTGGCAATCATATTATCACCGTACGCTGCAGTAATAGCCCAAAGATGATATTGCTTATCGAGTAAATTACTGACAATCAAGCTTGTACAAGTATTGGCGTCTAAATCGATATGCGCTTCTAATTTATCGCTTGCTGGAATATCTCCTGCACGATGATGGTCAACATAAAACACTTCTGCACCAACATCTAAGCACTTATTAAGCGCTTCCATGTTTTTTTCCATTGAGATATCAAGTACACGAATTTTATCATCTGGCGTAACATCTACCTGTTTAAGCAATTGAATATCGCGTTTAACACCAGTAATTTTTTTACTTTCAGTAGGGTTTGCGAGCTGCAATTGAAGAAGTGCGATAATGCCATCGGCATCACCGTTAAATACGTCGTAGTTCATAATGATATGCACTTAAAAATAAACCAGATCTTGTAGACCTAAGCCACATTATGCAAATAACTTTTTATTCATAGATAAACCTTAGTACGCAATTGGCAAAAAATACTAAGACCCAGCTCGCTTGTTTTGTTTTAGCTGTTCAAGTTCCATTTCAACCATAGCGAGTTTTTGCGCTATTCTATCCATTTTAACTTGCGTTTTTGCTCGTTCAATATCCGCAATAAGCGCTTTTAACATTAATAATAAACACGCGAGAATAACCGGTAAAATTGGAGAGTAAGCAATGCCAACCCAACCAGCGGCAATGTCTGCCACTTGCGGGAAAACACCTAACACTAAAATGGATATAGCCAGAATAAGCCAGCGAAAAGCCGCGCCCATAAGAATGGAATCACGGCGAATTAATAAAATAACAAATATAAAAAAAACAACAGCAAGAAATGCTGTAAAATATTGATAAAATTCCATCTAAGATTCTTTTGCGTGACTTGGTATAAGGTGAGCTTTTTTGGCTATTTTACTCAAACATAACATCGTTGTATAACCCATATAGTATGTAACCGCCCACCAAGAATGAAAAATTCGGGAAATACCAGATTGCCTTTTTTCCATTTTTACGTTTGCTTCTGCTTTCGAAATATTAAATGTTTTCAAAAGTAACAGCACCCCTACATCTTGATATTCCAACAATGACGCTTCTTCTTTACTCAGGACATCTATCGCATGACGATCGTATAGCCTAAACCCCGAGGTTAAATCCTTTACCTTCACTCCTGACAGCTTACGAAATAAACTCCAAGCCACCCGACGAGACAAAGACCCTCTCGACGGACATGAGCCGATAACTAAATTAGCGCGTGTTTTGTTCTGTAATTCAAGCAAGATATTGATTTGACTTGCTAAATGCTGTTTATCCGCATCAAAAGTCACTAGGTTGTTGTACCCTTTATTTTTGGCATATCGAACTCCCGCCTGTGTCGCTTTCCAAGCGCCGATATTATAAGGCAAGGGCATCACTTTTACGCCTAGACTTCGTGCTATTGATGCGGTTTCATCCGTACTTGCATCGTCAACAACAAGTATCTCGTTATACCCGTGACTTTTTAAGTCTAAAACAACATCTGCAATTGTTGCTTCTTCATTGTGTGCAGGTATAACAATTAACATTCTCGCTATTCACTTACCTAAAATACGTAAAAGGCAAGTCTAAACGATATTAAGCAACAAAGGTAGTTTTACCTTTTGATACATTCCCGATAGGCTGCAAGCATATCATTTGCAACGACATGCAAATTAAAGTGCTGTGCAAAACGCGCTTTTGCATTCCCCCCCATGGTGCTTAACTGCTCACTATTGTTGATTACTTTTCTTAGCCCGTGAACAATCGCATCAACACTATTGTTTTCAACGACAATGCCTGTTTGCCCATTTTTCACCACCCAAGACATTCCACTTCCTTTAACATCACTAACTAGAGCAGGCTTTCCATACATAGCTGCTTCTAATAATACCACTCCGAAAGCTTCCGTTTTTTCAATTGATGGCAAACACAGCAAATCGGTGTTAGTCAACTCGAATACGAGTCGCTTTTCATCAACATGCCCTAAAAATTCAACTCTACTATTGAGCTTTAACGCTGTAACTGACGAGACTAGCTTATTTTTCAACTCGCCTGAGCCAATAATTGTGAGCTTAACTTTTTCATGTTCGCCCAGTTGTGAAAGCGCCTTTAGCATAAGTTCATGACCTTTGTAATAAGTCAAACGCCCTATCATTAACAGGTTTAAGTGATCGTTTTGCTGTGGCGAAAAATCAATATCTGTAGAGTTTTTTATACCTATCGGGACCACTGAGCATTTCGCTTTAAATTCTACCAGCGATGAACTGTGTTCTAAATAAGGCGGTGATGTGGCTATCACTTTTTGTGATTTTTTTAATAGCGCTTTTTCAAATACGCGATAAAACGGGTAAAGCAATTTGATTTTAAAATCAGGAACTGCTCCAATAACATCCGAGTGCCAATGAATTAACCAGGGTATTTTTCTTGCTCGCCGTGATACCAAGCATGCAAATGCAGAGAGATTTGGCATATGAATATGAATTAAGTCTGGCTGAAACTCATCAATCGCTTTGTCCAGCTCTTTACGAAAAGAAGGTGCGATGGGAGCGTAAGCTAAAACGCCAGCAATAGCGACTTTGCGGACTTCTACATTATTTATTGTCTCATAATGTGTTTTTTCTCCAGGCTTGTCTTGATGAGCAAGAATACACACTTTGGCCTCTCGACTGTATACCTCACTTTCAACAAGATCCTGTGTTACTTTTTCAATACCACCTGAGAAAGGGAAGTAATACTTCCCAATATGCAAGACTTTTAGTTTCAATATCACTTACTCGAATTAATTTAAAACCATGCTGCAAATATCACGTTCTATCGATGAATAGCTTGAATGCATAAGGTTTTTCCAATAAAAAGAAAAGCACTACAAATAACGAACGCTCATCATTACCACCTACCAAAATGGTTTATAAATGTGCATATATTGATTTAGCGAATCAATAGAAATAACCAGAAATGCTATACATGTAACCAAGAGCGCAGCTCTACTTTTTTGTATTACCACTAGGGATGCGAAGACCAGCAAGGAAATAAATACTCCCCACTTTAACCGATCAAACGTATATACAATACTGTGCTCAAACATCAGCACATTCTCAATCAAGATTAAAGCGCACACAATGATGGTAAACAGCAAGCTTTTATCTATTTCTTTTCTTTTAAGCACTAGAATAAATAGTGAAATCGGTATTAGTAACAGCCAATATCGATAAGACTGAAGTAGATTTTGAAACCACTGAGACCAAGTATAATATTCAACAAATGATCTCGCACTGAACCGACCAAACATTTGACTAAAGTAAACATCCAAGCCAAATAGTAAATGGTGATACATTAAAAAGAGTAAACTTGATGTGAGCAAAATACCAAAAAACGTAATCGCAGAACGAGCACTAACCCTTTTATTAACGTATTCATAAATCAAAATCAGTTGAATTATTCCTGCGGTTAAAAAGGCCGTCCACTCGACCCACAAACCGAACGCACACACTAACGATAAACCGACGATCCCAGGTTGAGAGTTTCGTCCTAAAAATAAAAGCAATGTCGCCGCAAGCACAACCTGATACAACTGATGACCCCACAGAGATGTGTGGTGTGAGTGTAATGGTTCTACAGCAAAGATTAACGGAAGAGTCGACAAAACAAGTATCAGCGTATTTTGTGAACCCGGCGCTTGTACTCTCAGGAAAAACATCATTAAAAATACGATAGATAAATACCACAATAAAAAATTAAATAACTGTAATTGTTTATCTAAAGGAGTGGCGGGTAAGACAGTCTCGAACAGCTCTGAAAAAAAATAACCAAGTATCATTACCCCTGGAGGAAATGACGTATAGCCCCCCTGCTGACTGTCCAACTTTAATTTAGCTGACGCACTTTGAGCTTGTCCCCATTGCTCTGGGGTTAGGTGTGATGGCGGTGAGATAGCAAAATAATGTTCAACAATCGGAGCTTGCTTATACCTATTGATAGAATCGATCACATGATTAGGTACTTCATAATTAAACCAACGATAATTATGATGCGCCTCTAGAGGGACGTTAGAATTATAATTGCTAACAAAAACAACCGCTAAAAGCCATAATATTATTGTTATGTAGAGAGGTTTTGAAAATTTGGCACTCATTATTAAACTAAGAAATATCTAAGAACTTCATAAGAATAGTATCATTGACACTGGCGCTTTACATCGTATTTTACACATCACTGTGCTTTTGCTCTTTGCCATAACTTCACTGATTCTATCGTGTGGGTAAGCGAGTAGCTTCCCAAATCAAGATTATCTTGATACGCATTTACATAGACTTGCGATGACTTAGGTATTTTAAATTGGCTTACATCCTTTGGCGGATTGCCAATTACGATAACCACTTTATCTTTAGATACATTTAGATTCGATGCAATTTCGTCAATATACTCAATTTTTTCTGGTAACGGTAATACCTTAGCGTCAGTAATAAGGGTAATGCCCCAAAAGCCATTTAAAGAAAAAATAAGATCTGCATTTTTAAATTCTGGTAGCCCTGCAACATGGTGCATGTTTTGAATTGCAAATGCACTAGCAAACCCCTTCCAAGCTGGTACCTCTCTTACAAACAACAGCATACATACAACAGCAGCCCAGAAAGGTTTCGCGCGGAAGAAGCAAATGCATAAGGCAATGGCGCAGCAGAATAGGAAAAGCAATGCCCCTCCCTCTAATCCGTAGACCTTTCTTACTAAATAAAACAATACTGTGAACAATAATATACATTTCTCAACTAACGATAAGTTACCGTTTATCCACTGTCGGATAATAATTATTTTTAACAATGCAAATAACGGCACCAAAAAAATAAAGTAATCAATAATTGCGCCTGAAAACGCAAATGGTGAGAGCATTACTAATGACAATACAAAACTCGATGCACAAGTACCTAAAATAAAACATTCAAGCTGAGTTAGGTAGCGCCACTTTCTCACACATATCAATAAAGCAGCTAAGGCAGTCGTCCAATTAATAATAAAAAACTTTATATTATTAATAATAAACAAAAATGACTTTTGCATAATTTCAGAAACGGGGGCTTCGGAAACAGAGAGCTTATAAAGCCACCATGTATTTGAAAAATAACTCATTGGTAAATCAAACCATAACTGAATAGCACCATTAACGCTATAAAGCAGCTCGCCAAAGCGGATATGATTAAAGTACAACCAAGGAGCAAAGCTTATACCTGATAAAACTGCTGTATAAATTAAACTACTTCGAACTTTTGGGTATTTAAAATAGATATAGCACCATGGGAGTAAGAAAAACACCTGCAAATAAAAACGTGAATACAGCACGCCAACCACAGCGAAGTATAGAGCAACTTTTAGATACAGAGATATCGTCTTATTTTGATGTTTAACGATACCAAGCAATGCACTGAATTGCAGGAGAAAGAAAAACACATCCTCCCCCCCTTTTGAAATAATTTGAACTAAAAAGTTAGGGAACATTGCCAAAATCGCGACAGCCCAAATAGCATTTGAGGCAAAAACGACTCTAGCTAAATACAATACTAATAGCAGCACTGCTACGGCCGTTAGCAAGCTATATGCTTGTGCAATCAATACAATTGAAAGATCTGGAAACAAGGTTTTGAGAAATGAAATACAAAAAATGGAAAACGGCTGTCGGTCTGAATTAAGCCAATAACCACTACTAGAAAGAGGTATATTAGAATAATCATCCAGCGCTAGTAGCGGTAAAGTTTGAGTCGAATATTCACCGAATGTGTAAAGGTTTTTAGCAACCGATGCACTTCGCGCTAAGTCAGAGGAATAAAAATAAAGCTCGTGAAAAATGTGATAATCATTTAAATATAAAAAAGAAAACAATAATAACAATGACAATACGGCTAAATGGGCGCTCTCTTTTACATTAACTTTTAACACATTTTAACCTTTGCACAAAAAACTCAATATCGTACACCTTGACTTCAGCTTGCCTTAGTTGATGATTGTCTAAGCTAGGAGTTAATTGTTCGAAATGTTGAACTCTATCAAGTAACTTTTGGCTAGTGACAGGCTCCTCTATTAAAACGCCTAAGTCTTCGTTCTTAATCGTTTCTATTAAGCCGCCACTTTTTGCACCAATAACAAATTTGCCGCTAGCTAATGCTTCAATTGCAACTAACCCAAAGTACTCATTTTCAGGAATCGCAATAACAGCTTTACATCGACTGTAATAATCCTTTAACTTTTCTGGAGGTAAGGCTCCTAACAAAGTGATATTGCTACACTGTTTAAACCGATTGAAAAGTTCAAGGTACATACTTCCAGAACCAATCACCACTAACTTAAATTCAGGCATTAAGCTAAAAGCTTCCAAAATTAAATTAACTCTTTTATTTTCCTCAAGCCTAGACACCACCAAGTAATAATCATCACTTCTCTTAAATTCAAACTCTTTACAGACTATCGGCGGATACAGTATTTCACTTGCTACTTTTAAGCTTTCGAATTTAGATTTTACATATTGAGAATTAGAATATACTTGATCCGCATTTTTTAAACTCTGCTTCAAAAGCCAGATATATAACCTTCGCAATAATGGCTGTAAGAGCTTGGTCATAAAAGTTGGTTGCTTTACAACGTCGCAAAAGTCAGGAAATGTATGGAAGTAGACGATTCTTCTCCCCCCTTTTGGCCCCAACATTAGTGCTAACGGCGAAAAGATTCCTGATAAAAAATAGTCACGATTGGTGTCTAACTTAAACTTAAAAAGATAAAAAAACATTAAAGATAACGTAGGGATTAATGCCTCCCTATAATCATAGCCATAGCATTTGATGTCATCGTCTTGAAAAAGACTTTTATCAACATACGCTGATTCAACTACTGAATGCTTTAAATAGCGCTGTAATAAAAGGCTAACTCTTTCCGCACCACCTTTAGCTATAAAATGATCATAAACAATTTTCATTATTTAGCCGCCTGTAGCAAATAAACATACCAACAAAAATAAGCGTTTCAATCAGCAACTTACCAATCACCAAACCTTTTACAGAATAAAACAGTGCAAGGGGTGGCGTAATAACAATGTATCCAACGAAACAATAGAGCACTATTTTAAAATACAACCGCTCTTTATTTTTCAAAATCAAAAGCATGGAATAGAATGAGTTTAAAGTAGCAATGCCTGCAACAACAATTAACGCGGCTATAAAATAAAATGCATTTTGGTAATGCGGGAGCCATGCGTTTATAAAATAATCACCTATAAGTAGAAACACACTTAAACCAAACAATGTTATAGCTACTACCATTAAGGCGTATTTTAATTCGTAGTGAGGTGATGAGTTGCCTTTTACTTTACCTATAAAAATATGACAAATAGGTAATAATAAAACCAAGACAGCTTCAAATACCTGAATGGAAAAAAAGTAAGATGCTATTTGTTCAAACCCAAGTAGAAAACTCCCGATTATCACATCAACTTTCAAATACGCGATACTAATAAGCTCAATTGCTATAAAAAAATTCCACTTTGGAAAAGTCACTCTGATTTTGTTAACAGGCAATTGCAGCATGGGTATTTTCAAAAAGAATACATTTATTACGAAGATACTGATGCAAGATGCTAAAATTAAATAATCGACTGATACTTCACTTGAAGAAAAAAGAAAAAACAAAGCAAAAACAATAACCACTAGATTTAACCGATATAACGGCATACTCCAACCATCTACTAAGTAGTTATTTATTCCTCTTTGATAGAAGCATTTACTTTGAAAAAGACTAAACAATAGAGCAAATACAACTACAAGAAATAACGTCTGATTAATCAGCAATAGTGGCAGTGTAAAAACAACAATTAAATTAAAAAATGCAACTTGCTTTTTCTCATAGCGACGGGGATTCCAAGCATGTGTTATAGCTAACTTATAAACCTTTTCTTTTCTTCCCCAATTAACAAAGACCAATATAATCGAAAATATGGACATATAAAAACCATATTGCCCATATACTTCAGGCTCAAGTTGTGAACTTAAACCTGCAAGTAATACAACTCCTAGAAGCAAACTAACAAAGTTTGCTAAGGAGTAATGTATAAAGTCTTTAGAAAAGCCGCTCATTCGATTACATAATTAGAAACTTTCTAACTTTTATAGCCAAACATGTAGTTGATTTTCTCCACGTTAAACTCATGTTCAAGCACTGATTTAATTTTAAAATCAAACTCTTCATCAATTCCAAAAGGAGTAATTGATTGCTTATCTAGAGTAACTCTATCCCCTGAAGATAGAATCGGAATCAACATACTTTTTCGATAAGGAGGAACCGCGATCATGCCACCTCTATTCCCTCCAGTGACAGTGATATAATGGCGATTAGTTTTACCGATCACTGGCAGCTTTGTCAGTAAAGAAGGTTTAATGTTAATTTCAACCTCAACTGTTAGTAAACGCTCGCCTGAAGAATCAAACCAAATATCATATTCATCAAATGTGTTAATAGTTTCTCTTTTTGAAGATGTATTACTCTTTTTCCAAAATGTTGAATACAAGCTTTGCGACGCCGGTTCGTAATTATCATAAATTTCTGCATACAATTCCCAGAAACTATTTATGAGCCACCAGGAATAAAACTTGCTTTGCTCTGCAATATTCGGTGACATTAACTGCAAAATGTCAGGCTTACATTCAGTAAAATCTCTAAAGTATTGGCTTCTCAAGCGCGGTCCTAGAGCATGGATTTCATAGTCAATATTAGAACACTTGAACAAATTATATTTGCCCTCAATCAACCCTGGGTATTGACTCCATAGACTTAAACCTTTTCGACTTTGCAATGTGTAATCAAGTTCTTGCGGTGAGCTTACATAGGTATTATGCAACCCATAATCGGCATCATTACTGAAATCACCAAAAACTTTTAAACCCTTTTGCATAACGCTAACTTCCAGACCTGTGCGTAAATTATAAAGTTTATCAACGTCTTTTAGATCTTTTGTTAGACGAACAGAGCTTTCTGATGCGACTTCCTTTGCGGCAAAATTTTGTGAGCTATATGGGAAAGTGTCTTGGTACTCTATTATTTCAAAATAGTAAGGATAGCCATCAAAGTAGCTCAATTGCTTAGGCGATTTGGCAAGCGTAATAACGCCACTATCTGAAATCCGCTCAATTTTATGAGTTGATGAATTTTTGAAGTTTAACACCATTCCAGATACATAAAATGGATAACATTCAGGGTTAATTTTTATTTGGTTATCTTTTACATTAATCCCATTATAAAATAACGAACCATCACCAATTGGGGATGTATGCCTACAATTTTCAGGTGCTTTACTAATATGTGAAGCGATACGTTTTATGAATCTTACAGCAGAAATTATACCTTTTGATGTATTCATTTTACGAACCGTGATTCTTCGCCCTTCTAATCCCAAAACATTAGTTTGAATTGTGTAACTCGATAAATCCTTATTGTTTAGCTCAATTTCAACCAAATCACCCACTTTAACCCAACTTGGTATTTCTGCGGCACTCTCTATCGTTGTGATATTTTTATAACCATTAATAGACAATTCGGACGTTAACATGATGTTATGGAAAAAATTACTCTTATTTTCCTCTACTGCATTTTTAAATGCCAAAAGATTTGTATGATGAGAAAAATCAACATTATTCACTAAGCCCAATGACGGATATACACCAAGGTCAGCATCAAAATGAGCCCTTCCTGTATTTATTGTATTTACTTTATCCAAAACACGCTGATACGGAAAAATTTGAATCATCAGCAAACAAAGTACCAGTGGTGTTGAAATTGCTAAAAATCGTGAAAACAAAATTTTACGCATCCAAACCTCATTGTTAGTAGAGCTACCTTTTACGATAAGTACTTTGGATAGAATCAATAAGATGATAATAAGATAAGAACGTAGTAAAGAATCAAGATAATGAGCACCCAAGTATCCCAACAAAGATAGCATTCCTAAGCCACCGTAGATCACAAAAAAGATCGAAGCATTCAGCTCTTTTTTAGAAAATATCGCTTTTACGTACTTACTACACAAAAAGTAGATAGCAAGTACGGTAAGTAAAGCCACATATAATAACGAGGCAAGTGCTCTTCTTGCTAAGTTAGCATCTCCCCCGATAAAACTTCCAAAAGATGAGTAAAAATCATTAGGGAAATTACCAAAATACCACACCTGATCTTGTGTTATATCGGACATAAATTTTAAATTATTTATTCCACCCAGGAAGGCATAGTGAGAACCAATCAGTAAAACAGCAACGGCCCCAACATATAATCCCATGTTAATGAATTTAGTCCTTATGTTTCCCTGATAAATCGCCCAATAAAAAACTAAGGCAAGAAACGAATATATTCCATGCTCATTCCCCATATAATAAGCAAGCACAGTTAAACATGCCGTAACTAATACCTTGTTTCTAACAGGTAGCTCCGCCCTAATTAAAAAAACAAATATTACTAACGGTAAAATTGTTCTTAACAGATTCAAATGCACACTTACAATAAATGAATGTGTTCCGGTCATTAGAAGCTGTGATTCAGAAACAAATAAATAAATAAAAAACAGTGCAAATACTAGCTTTTTATTGTGATGAAACAGTTTATAAAAACAGAAGAAGTAAACAAAATAAATTAATGCATTAATGGTTATTCTTGAAAATTCTGAGGCAAATAAATTCCCACCAAATAAACTATACAGCGGGTAATTTAGATACGGTATCAGAATGCCGTGAAAATATTGCGTATCCAACCCTATAATTTGACCATTATCTATTCGCCGAAGCGCGTTATAAGATTGGAATGGACCATCAAACGGGTATCCATCAAAGACTAAACTATCTATATAACCAACAACCAGAATCAATAACGGAGTGAGCAACAAAACCGCACAGTTAAAATAAAAAAACGAGCGTTCAACACTCCTAAAAATGCGATAATATATATATAAAACAATTAGTAAAAAAACTACAGCGTAAAGCTTTAGCCCCCAAACAGGATACCAATCCATTTGATAAGAAAAATATTGAAGAAAAGGTAAAACACATAAAGCCGCTAAACACGCAATAATTATGGGAGTAACTCGCTTTACCAACAGAGCTTGTCTTGAGAGCGAAAAGCCTTTGAAATCAAACATTTAAAACCTGATAGTTTCTGTTATTTTTAATGATGACCATACTAATATTCCTTCCTTGGAAAGTACGATAGAAAAGAAAATGCCTGGCCATATGATTAAGCAAAACTTCAAAAAATGAAACAATGCATTTTAAATAATACGCAGCTAAGACAACTGACCGAAATACATTATTGCATATAGATCTTTTGGGTTCGAAAAATCTTTACTCAAAAAACCAATGTTCTATAAAATATTAAGAGGTCTGTTTACTAAAACTCAAAATAACGATACCTAAGCATATTACTAAAGCACCAATCGCTTTAAAGGCATCTATTTTTTCATTAAAGATAAAAAACGACATACCCATAACGAAAACAAATCCAAGAGAAATAAATGGATATGCGTAGCTAACATCCACCTTTTTCAAGACATAAAGCCAAATTAATAATGCGAATACCTGAAAGAAAACACCCGCAACGATGTATAGATTTGTAGAAACCGCTATAACTAAGTTAGATAAGCCCTCTATCCCACCTTGCGATACTGGCTTTAGTTCACTAACACCTTTCTTCAACAACAATTGAGAGCTAGCCGAAAAGAAGATACTAAATATAATTACTAAATTAGTCATTATAATGCCCTAACACAAAGGCAAGTGCAGACTCTACACTTGCAATTCCTAAAGGCTGTCTTAGCATTTCAATCGACAAGTAACCGCTATACTTACTTTTAGCTAACGCCCTTGCAACAACATTGTGCGGCGTTTCACCAGTCCCTATCTCAACAAGGTCTTTTTCACTGATATGGAAATGAGAAATATGCTCACCAAGTTTGTTTAGTTGATGATTAATATCTTCATTAGATAAATGCATTCCAGCTGCATCAAGGTGAACACCAAAGCCCGGATGGTTTATTAATCCATATAACTCAAACGCTTCATCGCTAGTATTTACAAAGTCACAACCATAATAAGTTGGGTTTGGCTCAATACACAATTGGGTATCATGCTCGACAGCATGAATAGCGATACTGTGAAAAAAGTCAGCGGCGCTAGCGTTTGCTTCACTTTTACTGAGTTCACCTTTAAGTCTGTTTTTCGGAGAGCCAAAAACTAACTTTTTAGCACCGAGAATCGACGCTAATTCTATGACTTTCTTAAGATGGGTTTCTACCAGTTTTCTTTCCGAGCTATTGCCAAAAATATTACCACCTGGCCCACCAAACAGTAATGCCTGCATTGAGGTAATTGAAATTCCTTCGTCATTCCAATAACGTCTATACGCTAATGCCTCATCATTTTTAAAATTATAAATATCCTTTACAGCGCGAGCAGGGGCTACTTCAACACCTGCTACACCATATTTTACTAACAACTTTTTAGCGATACTTTCTTCTTCAGGTGACCATGCAATGTTTGAGAATGTGAACTTATTGTGCATTGGTAAAGTCTCGGCAGAAGTTTTTGATATCATTCAAGCACTCTTCTTTAGAGTACAAATAGCCGTTTTTATGATCCCACTTTTCATCATGAATACTTTTAAAATCGTATGAAATTACGGTTTCAGCAACATGATTATCTATGCTCTGACCTAAACACGCTTCAGCAACCTCTTTTACGGTCACAGGCTCTACTGCAATATTTAATAAAACTAGTTTTGCTTCAATTGCACGTTGAATATCACGAGCCAAATTGGCTAAATTATAAAACTGGAAAGAATGTCGAGTATCGATGCTTTCTACGTTATTGTTAGTTAAGTAATCAAAAATAATGTTTTTCTTTAACCCATTACCAAACAGCCCCGGAAGTCTAACGGTAGTTACGTCGGCAAAGTTACTTTTAACGAACTCCTCAAACTTAAATCGATGTAATCCATACGGATGCAAATCGTTAAGTTCAATGCTTGTATTTTCTGTAACATTAATCGGTTGTTTATAAACATCAACAGTTGAAATCAAAACAACTTTCTTCGCTGTTACTTCTTTCAAACAATCGATAAGACCTTCTATTTTCTGCCAATCTTGCTGAGGTTCTTTGTTAGCCAGCCACTTTACGGCCGACACGCCTGAAATCACGAGTAAGTCGAAAGCTTGACCTTTAATGTTATTAATATTTTTTGAGTTATAAAAACTATCAAAATTCATTTGTTTAATGAGATTACCGCCAACGAATCCTGTATGTCCTATAATTGCTTTAGTCATTATTCTTCTCCTGGGTTAAACTGATGCGACGCTGCTTTAAATAAGGTTTTTAATATCAGAAGATTACCTTTAATAGGTGATATTTTAGTAGGTGTTTTCCCGGTTTTTGGGTATTCCCTAGTGACGGGAACTTCACACACTTTAAAGCCCAACCTACTTGCTCTAATCGCTAAATAATAATGCAGCTCATAGGCTTCAAAAACTTTTCTAAAAGGCGCTACTCTGCTGTCACACAGTAATTTACTGCTGTAAGCTCTAAAACCATTTGTAGTATCTGTATGACGCCTTCCAGCTGATAAGCTGATTAATGGTGCATGTAATATTTTTAATCCTAGATGCCTTGATAACGGTGTATTGATTGCCTTACCACCGGGAATAAACCGTGAACCTTGAATGTGATCCCATCCTTCACTTAACTTCTCTAAAAAGCTGGGGATTGCCGAAATATCATCTTTGCCGTTTCCATCTACAACTACAACACCTTCGTAGCCTTGCGCTAAAGCATAATCAAACGCCATTCTCATTTGCGCGCTTAATTTTCCGGGACCTGTTTTGGTAAGTAGTGTCGTTACCTCATGCTCTTTAAGAAACCCTAGTTCTAAGGAGCCATCGGTGCTCCCCCCATCAGCTATTATTATATCTACTTGCTCACTAAGTGGCTGCATACGCTCGATTTGCTTGCGTACTTTGTCCCCCTCATTAATAACGAAGACACAGACACAGTATTTGTTTTTTTTATCATTTAGCTGTTCGATGTTATAGCTTGGTACATCTCTTTGGTTCATTGAAAATCACTCTGCGCTATCAGTTACGTTTATTCTGTTTTTATTTACCATCACGGTACTATGTTGCTCGTTCTTAACACAATAATCTCGTTTATCACTGCGATCATCGAGCAACCTTCCTAGATACTCTCCAAAAAATGCCAATATAACGAAGAGCAACATAAACAACATTGAGCTAAACAGCACTAATGTCGTCCACCCTTGAACTACGTTACCGCTAATGATGTTAGCCAGCACACTATAAACGCTAAAGATAAACGCAAGGAAACCACCAAGGCAACCTAACGCACTCATCCATCTAAGCGGTCTTGTTGAGTTAAATATTAACTCTCTAAATGAGTTTTTTAGCTCTAATGCAGACGAACGCTTTTTATCTGATTGTGTTGAATATGAGTATGTGGAAACTTTATAGCCAGTCCTTATTATTCTGGCAAAAAACTTGTGATGATATCTGCCAGTCTCTGTTACTGCATTTGCGACTTTGCGGTTAATACAAAACAACTCAGTAAAGTAGTCAGGAAACTTGGCTTTGCTCACTGATTCTAAGACATTGATAAGCGGCTTAATGAGGTCGTATTTATAGCTAAATAGCTGTTTGCATTCACCGAACACGATATCAGTCTTTGACATACAGATTGATACCAAATCCTCTACAGCATGAATAGGATCTGAGTCTAAGTTAAAGTGAACAATATAATCACCAATAGAGTTTTCAACACCTGCCGCAATTGCTACATCATGTTTAACTTTAAAGCTCAGTTCGATATGCCTGATTGATGTGAAGCGCTTTAAGGCTGTACCTACCTCTTGGGTAACACTTTCATTATCACTTTGATCTATAATGACAATTTCAAAATCACTGTAATTCTTTTCTAAGGTATCATGTAGTTCTGATATTTTATTTAAACTTTTACTACTGTTAACTACACAAATTACTGAAACAAATAGTTCCTGCATCTTACACTAGCCTCATATTTTCAATCATTGTGACCGCATCGTAAACATTGTCTATTTTTCCACCCATAACGCAATGAAGCCCTTTAATACCATAATCTTTTTTAAATAAAATAGGACGTGAATCATTCGCTTCACTCGCGGGTAAAACTGTTTTCACTTCCCATATAGATTCTTTATAACTGCACTCTGCTAATGCTGGAATATATCGCTGTGCGTCATAAATCATCTTTCGCCAAGCACTTTTCTTATCAACATCATCAAATATGTCGTGGGAGGTTTGATAACTGTTTGCGTCATCATACCATTCAGAATGAGGCGTATATCTTACATGGCTAAAAGAATGCGCTTGTTTGCTGGGAAATGGCATGATAGAAAAAAACGGGCCACACATAACGGTAATCCCTGCATTTTTTAACAATGCTGGCGGCTCAACAATGCACATTTCGGTGAGCTCATGCTTCAAAGGAATTAACTCTAGCTTAGAGTTATGTAAAATTGAGTTGATCATTGAATAAGTACAATTGAACACCTGATCAAACTCTTCACTAAATTCAGTAGTTTCGTTTCTAGCGTTAAGCTTTACTTTATTACCAACTGACTCGGCGCTAAGCACTAACGTATTATAGTTTTGCTTCACATCTTGACTTTCTAATCGACGCAACATTTCAGCTTTTAGTAAAGTACTATCAAACGCGTATTCCTTCGTTAGAAACACCTCTTCGATCAATTGTTTGTTAACTAAGCTAGTTATTTCTCCGTTTGCCGGTGAGCAATATGCATCAATCTTTTTACAAAACTTTTGAAACTGATTTGCTGTAACCTTTCCTAGTACTTTGCCAATCATGTAATATTTGTCAAAATCACTAACTATTGCAGATTCAAATTCTTTTACAAAGTTAGGAAATGATTCCCTTGAGCGAAGAGCTGTAAGGATACTTCTAGGGTAATGATACCCATTGTGAACTCTTGCTTGATTAACATAAGAGGCTCTAGACATGCTTTCATTTGACTTTTCAAATAGAGTGACGCTATGTCCTTTTTTAGCTAGATAATCAGCTAGGTATAGGCCAAAAAAGCCTCCACCGATAATAGCACTTTTCATTTTTTGTCCGTTTCTGATTGAGAAGAACATCTACAAATGTGTTATTTTGCGAAAATCTAATTCATTTATTCAAAGAATACTAAGTTAGTAATACTCAATACTTATGAATAAAGAAGTGGATTATTATTGAAACCCTTCAAAATAAAACTTATATGCTCTATGAATCAACTAAGTTAATTTAAATTCTACTTATTTTTAAAAAGAAGCTTTTTACGTTCGACCAAACTCATCTTCAAGTCGAACTATGTCATCTTCACCAAGATAGCTTCCGCTTTGTATTTCTATAATTTCAAGATTTACCTTCCCTGGATTTATTAATCTATGGTTAGCCCCAACTGGTATGTAAACAGATTGGTTTTCAGTAAGAACAGTTTCAATGTCATCGACTTCAACAATAGCGGTTCCAGAAACAACTACCCAATGTTCTGCTCGATGATAATGTAGTTGTTTTGATAACGAGGCTTCTGGCTTTACTGTTATTCGCTTAACTTGGTATCGCTTTCCCTTGTCTACAGAGTCATATTTCCCCCAAGGACGATGTACCTCTCGATGAAGTAAATGCTCACTTCTTCCAGTGCATTCTAAATGATTAACGATGCTTTTTACATCTTGGACTCTATTTTTATGAGCAACCAAAATAGAGTCTTTTGTGCCAATTATAACTAAATCGCTAACACCTATAGTTGCAACAAATTGATTCTCTGATTGTACAAGGCAATTTTTAGAATCAATATTTTTAACATCGCCAAGATTTACGTTACCAAAGTCATCTTTAGGCAATACTTCCCAAAGCGCAGAAAATGATCCAACGTCACTCCAACCAACTGAAATAGGCAGAACAACGCCCAACTCTGTATGCTCCATAATAGCATAATCGATTGAATTATCTGGGCACTTTACAAAATCATCTTTATTTATTCTGACAAAATCTAAGTCTGACTGAGCGTTGGAGTACGCCTTAAATGCAGATTCATATATCTCAAAGTTAAATCTTTTTAGTTCTTCTAAATAAACTTTTGCTTTGACCACAAACATGCCGCTGTTCCAGAAGAAATCTCCGCTATCTAAATACTCTTTGGCTTTGACTTTATTGGGTTTTTCAACGAACTGCTTAATTTTTAATGCCTGAGAACTGCCTTTTTCACCTTGAATATAGCCAAAACCTGTTTCAGGTGAGGTAGGTACTATGCCAAAAGTAACAATTTTTCCCTGCTCGGCATACTCTGCAGCAAGCTCTACTGCATTTTGAAACGCTTCGAGATCTTCAATAAGATGATCAGCAGCAAGCACAACTAAAATTGCATCATCGCTATGCTCCAATGCTTTAAACGCTGACAGAGCAATTGCTGGAGCCGTGTTTCTGCCTACTGGCTCTAAAATAATTGCGGTTGGGTCTTGCCCGATTTCATGCAGTTGTTCGGCAAGAATAAAGCGATGACTTTCATTACAAACAGCAATTGGCTTATTAAACCCACTTAAGCGTAGCGCTGTTTCTTGCAGCATTGTATATTTGCTTGTCAGCTTTAAAAATTGCTTTGGGTAGTGTTTTCGTGAGAGAGGCCAAAGTCGCGTACCAGAACCACCAGATAAAATAGTTGGGTATATATTAGACATTTTTATGTACAGTTCGCTCTATGGGCCCATAATTGTAACAAACAGAATACAAACCACAATTACAAATTCCTATAAATCTAGGTATTATTTCATTGAATATTAAAATTAATAATACAGGGAATCCTAGGTGACCATTTTATATGACTTCCTTGAAGTTGCCGGAGGCGCAGAGAAGGTATCTCTTGATTTAGCGCAACATTTAAATTGCCCACTCATTGTTAGCGGAACAAATAAAGATATTTTTAGCGCATTTCCAGAACATAATGTGAATATTATTAATATCGGCAAGGTTGCGAGAATTCCTATTTGGAAAACGATTAACTCGATTAATGCTTTCGAAAGAATAAAAACTGAACAGCTAACCAGTAAGAAAATTCTCTTTTCTGGCAGTAATGCGCCTGTAGCCGTGCATAAGTCTCAAGCTGAGAAAAATATATACTATTGCCATACGCCCCCAAGGTTTGCTTATGATCTCTATGACCACTATCAGAATACGTTACCATCTTGGCAAGCGTATATAGTTGATAAATTTGCGACTTGGGTGAGACAAAAATATGAACCAACTTTGCCAAAGATGGATCTCGTCATTGCTAACTCAAATAATGTTAAAGCCCGTTTAAAGAAATACTTAAATGTCGATGCAACTGTTATTTACCCTCCTGTTCATATTGAAGAATTTTTTAATTCAAGTTCAAGTGGTTATTATTTGTCGACAGCAAGGCTTGAAGAATATAAACGGATTCAAACGATTGTCGATGCATTTAAACAGCTACCCAACAAAAAGCTCGTACTTGTGTCAGGTGGCAGCATGCTCGATAAACTCAAAATAGAATGTCAAAATTATTCAAATATTGAAATTGTTGGTTGGGCATCACAAGAAATGCTACGAAAATACATCTCTGAATGTATTGCCACTATTTACATACCGATTGATGAAGACTTTGGTATGTCTCCAGTTGAATCTATGGCCGCAGGAAAACCCGTTATTGGTGTTAATGATGGCGGAATAAAAGAAACCGTTAGACATCAAGAAACTGGCTACCTTTGCCCAGCAGATTTAAGCACCAGCGACCTAATCGACGCGATAGAATTCTTAACGCCAAACAAAGCACAAAACATGATGAATAATTGTATTGCGCGCGCTCAATCATTTAAGGCCGATTTATTTTTCAGCCAAATGAAAGAAATTATGACTTAAATTTTAGGAGCAAATATTCAATGATGAATAGTTCAAATATTATTGCACGCTCTGGCATAGGATTTGGCACCTCTGGAGCGCGCGGATTAGTATGCGATTTTACACCTGATGTATGCGCCGCATTCGCGCTGGCTTTTGCCCATGTTGTGCAGCAAGAAGGCAAAGTAACCACTATGGCATTAGCGATTGATAACCGCCCAAGTAGTTACCAGATGGCACAAGCGATTAGCGCTGGACTTGCTCAAATAAATATCGCCAGTAAATTTTACGGGGTGATCCCAACACCCGCTTTGGCATATTACGCAATGCAGCACAATATGCCGTGCATTATGGTCACCGGCAGCCATATTCCATTTGACCGTAATGGGCTAAAGTTTTACAAAGCCCAAGGGGAAATTACTAAAGCCGATGAAGTGGCAATTTTAGCCACCAACGTCCCGCTATCAGCAATCACCACCTTACCCGAATTGAGTGTTTTGCCAGATGCCAAAGACGCATACATTCGTCGCAACACTGAAATTTGTAAACAAGATGCGTTAGTAGGCAAGCGCATCGGCATTTACGAGCATTCAAGTGCTGGCCGTGATATTTACAACCTTATTCTTGAAGCTATGGGTGCCGAAGTTATTTCACTAGGGCGAAGTGACGAATTTGTACCGATCGATACCGAAGCTGTGTCTGAAGAAGATAAAGAAAAGGCGCGCGCTTGGGTGAAAGGGTACAAGTTGGATGCGCTATTTTCCACCGATGGCGATGGCGATAGGCCTCTTCTTTCTGATGAGTTTGGTGAGTGGTTGCGAGGCGATATATTAGGTTTATTATGTTCAAAAATTTTAGGCATCGAAGCATTATCTACTCCGGTGAGCTGTAATACCGCAATCGAAAAGAGCAACCTTTTTAAACACATTGAACGTACAAAGATTGGATCACCATACGTTATTTCAGAATTCGACAGTTTACTTAGTACATTTAACTCTGTTGCTGGCTTTGAAGCGAATGGCGGGTATTTATTAGCCAGCAAAATAAAGCTAAATGGTAAAATAATTCAACCATTACCTACACGAGATGCGATATTGCCCGCGATTACCTTATTAAGCCAATTAAATCAGCAATCAATTTCTGAACAAGTTAAGTTATTACCACAACGCTATACAGCGAGTGATCGAATTAAAGACTTTGCACGAGATAAAAGCCTATCACTAATTGCTAACATTAATAAAGAGCCTGAAGCTTGGTTACTAAAGTTAGATTTGCCTTTTAAACTTGCAAAAGTAAATGACACTGACGGCTTTAGAATGACGTTCACAGATGGCGAGGTTGTGCACCTTCGTCCATCTGGTAACGCGCCTGAATTACGATGCTATGCTGAAAGTAATAGCCAAATCAAAGCAGAACAGCTTGTAAAAGCAACGTTATCGGCCATTCAGAACTTATAAAGTTTTAAGGGTTATTGAGTTTTCAGTAACTCTTTTTCCTATTCATTTTGCCGTGCTTGTCGTATTTGATTAAAGAGTTTTTTTGCCCCTGCGTTATTCGGTTCAACTTTTATTACCTGAGTCGTATAAAACTCAGCTTCATCAAACTTACCTTGCTTGGCCAAAGAAACCGCAAGACCAAGCATAACCTTTGCAGTAATTGGCTTAAAATTCAACGCTCTTTTAAACGCCACTTCAGACTTTTCAAGCTGGTTCTGCTCTAGATGCATAATACCTAAATTAACTAAAACACCACGTTTTAAAAACGGACGTTTTATTTTATTGATCAGTGACTCTCCTAACTCTTCTGCCTCTTCATACTTTTTATAACCAATCAACATAGCTAACATATTTACGGCTTGCGTATTAGTTAGATTTTCGGCATCAATCGATAAACTGTGTTTTAAAAGCGGAAGCGCTTTATCAATTTCTTCAATCTCAAAATAGGCATCCGCTAAATTATTTAAAACTCTGGGGTTATCAGGACCATATTTTAATTCATGCTTATAAAACGTAATCGGGTCTCTCCACTGCTCATTGCGTTGGTATGTAAGTAATGAAAAAGCTCCGACAACAAATACCGAGCAAACAAAAAACAGGTAAATTTTACGCTTGTCAGAACTACAATGCTCTAACAGTAAAGAGCTAAGCCCCATCAAAGCTATAATCAAGCCAACATTAGGTAAATAAGTTCTATGCTCAACTGCCATATCCTGTATAGGAATGATGCTAGATTCAACAAGCATCGTAGAATAATAAAAGAGTACTCCAAAACATATCAAAGAATAGCGTTTCGAAAATAGCAATGCGCTACTAATAACTATTAAATGTGCCAATAATGCGATATAAGATTGCGTATTGCTAAATGAATGCTGATCGTACAAATACTCTAGCCTGAGTGGTACTGGGTAGAAAAATTTAGCAATATAAATCCATAAAACATTCGCTTGCGCGAAAAAATACTCTATACGAGAGTACGATTTTGTCTCAGTTGTTAAGTCATCTAACACACTCAAAGTTTCAGGGGTGAGTAAACAGGTACCAGCAAGGATAAGAAATGGCGCTAACAATATTGAAACAATTTGATTGTTCGACAATTTCCTAAAAAGAACAACCTCAGTTAAAAACAGCACTATTGGTAATGTAAACGCATTTTGTTTCGTAAATATTGCCAACAAAGCCGAAATAACTAAAGTACAAAACCACACTACCAATCTAACTTTAGATTTTACAATTCTACAGTGAACATATGCGATAACTGAAACAAGATAAAATAACGCGGTAAGCGATGCCGAGCGTTGCACGATATAAGTAACTGCTTGGGTATGTAAGGGGTGAGAAATAAAGACAAGAGCTGCTAGCAACGGTAGCCATTTTTCCGAGATATCAAGCACACCTCCTCTTTCAGGGCGGAACTTAAATAATAATGCGCAAATCCAATAGACTAATAAACCATTTATAAAGTGGATAACAATATTTGTAATATGAAAACTTGTAACATCTCCCCCACCATACTGATAATTTAAAGCAAACGTCCAATATCCCACAAAACGTAGTTTGTAAGCTTGATAAATATCGCTTAGCGCGCCTGTATGAATGACGCTACTTTCAACAATCGATGTTTCATCATCAAAGTAAAATGGTACATCAAGGGTATTGCCGTATAAAACGACAGTTAGAAATGAGATTAAGAATAGAGCTAATAGTTTTTTATTTTGCAATAACGTCACAAGCTTCCTTTTGGACTAATTTAGTTACGAAATAAGACTGTATAATAGTAGCTAGAAATAATTAGATAAAAAAGGCTTCCCATCTATTTGAAAAGCCTTTGGATAATTACTTTAATAACGCAGTTATAATTCGTTCACACCCTTTTCCATCACCATAGGGGTTATGGGCAAAGCTCATTTGGTTATATGCATCTTTAGAATCTATCAACTCTGAAACTGAATTCACGATAAGTTCTACATCTGTGCCAACAAGCTTTACTGTACCTGCTTCAACCGCTTCTGGGCGCTCAGTAGTTTCGCGCATAACTAACACTGGCTTGCCTAGCGAAGGCGCTTCTTCTTGAATACCGCCTGAGTCAGTTAAAATAATATGCGCATTATCCATAAGATAAACAAACGGTAAATACTCTTGCGGCTCAATTAACATAACATTTGTATGTTCAGCTAACAGGCGGTTTACTGGTTCTTGTACATTCGGATTTAAATGCACTGGATATACAAAGTTATGCTCAGGATACTTATCCGCAAGTGTTGCTATCGCTTGGCAAATACGCTCAAATCCACCACCAAAACTTTCACGGCGATGACCTGTGATCAACACATAAGGTTTAGAGTTAAAAGCTGAGAATTTGGCATCAAACTCGGCTTTGACATTCTCATTTGTGAGCACATCATTTTTAATTTGCAATAGTGCATCAATTACTGTGTTACCAGTCACGACAATGCTTTCGGGGTTAACATGCTCACGCAGCAAGTTATTTGCAGACCCCTCAGTTGGTGCAAAATGCTTTTCTGCAATAACACCTGTAATTGTGCGATTTGCCTCTTCAGGCCAAGGGCTATACAAGTTACCGGTGCGTAAACCTGCTTCCACATGACCTACTTTTGTTTGTTGATAAAACGCAGCTAACGATGTTGCTAGCGTTGTTGTCGTATCACCATGAACTAATACCCAGTCCGGTTTAAATTCAGCAATAACAGGTTTTAAACCAAGTAATATCTTACTGGTAATATCAGTAAGGTCTTGCCCCGGCTTCATAATATTTAAATCATAATCAGGCGTAATTTTAAACAGCTCAAGCACTTGATCAAGCATTTCACGGTGTTGCGCTGTTACACACACTTTGCTTTCAATTTTCGGTTCGTTTTCAAGAGCTTTAACTAATGGCGCCATTTTTATCGCTTCAGGGCGCGTACCAAATACGGTTAATACTTTCATAAAAATAACTTACACAATACCACGACTATCAATAACCACTTTTGCGGCCCACTTTTCAGCATCAACGTTTTTAAACTCAGAGTGATCAACTAAGATAGCCATTACCTTTGCCTCTTCAAAAGCTTGCTCTACTGAAACGAGCTTTGCATTGGTTCCTTCAAATACATTAGGTAAAGCGTCAATATTAGGCTCAACTACAAGCACCTCAAGACCTTCTTGCTTTGCTAACTTAACGGCAATATCAAGCGCAGGGCTTTCACGTAAATCATCAATATCAGCCTTAAACGCTAAGCCAAAACACGCGACTACAGGACGTTTAAATTCATCCGCTTCTTTAATGATTTGGTTAAAAACGTATTCAGGTTTAGCATCGTTTACTAAACGCGCCTGCTTGATAAGCTTTGCTTCTTCTGGCGCAGAGCTCACAATAAACCAAGGATCAACAGCAATACAGTGGCCGCCTACACCTGGGCCTGGATTTAAAATATTTACACGAGGGTGACGATTAGCAAGTTTAATTAATTCCCACACATTAATATCTAACTTGTCACAAATCAGCGAAAGCTCGTTTGCAAATGCAATATTGACATCACGGAATGAGTTTTCAGTTAGTTTTGCCATTTCAGCAGTGCGTGCATTAGTGATTAAACACTCACCTTTGACAAATGTTTTATAAAGAGCAACTGCTCTTTCAGAACACGCGGGCGACATACCACCAATTACACGATCATTCTCAACGAGCTCGCGAAGTACATGACCCGGTAAAACACGCTCAGGACAATGGGCAATGTTAATATCAGGGTTACTTGCGTTTTGCTGCGGGAAAGACAAATCAGGACGTGCTTCAGCCAACCATTTAGCCATTTCTTCAGTCGCACCAACTGGTGAAGTTGATTCAAGAATAACTAAATTACCCTTTTCTAATACTGGCGCAATGGTTTTAGCGGCTGATTCAATATACGAAAGATCCGCTTTATAATCATCTTTAAAAGGCGTTGGTACTGCCACCATAAATGCATCCGCTTTTTCGGCGGTTAAAGTGGCTTTTAAATTACCGCTATTTACAACAGAACGTACAACAATATCTAAGTCAGGCTCAACGATATGAACATTACCTTCGTTAATTGTTTTAACAGCATGTTCGCTCACATCTAAACCGATAACTTGTAAACCACGCGAAGCAATGACTGCTGCAGTTGGCAAACCAATATAACCTAAACCAACCACCGATATTGTTTTAAATTCCACTATAACTAATCCTGTAAAAATAATGAGGAGAGTTTACACGATTCTTCGTAGCGAATAAAACAGTGGTAGCAAGTGATATTGGATTTGTTGAAAAAAAGTTTTTATGGAAGAATAAAAACGACTTAAATAATAAACTAAATCAAGGATGGTTTATGAAAGCTTGGTTATTGATACTTCTTTTCTATTGCCTCAATACCTTTGCAAACTCATCTATCAATATTGAGCACACAGCTTCAATTATTGATGATGGTTCTATTGCTAAAGGTATCGCTGGTTTTGATGACGTAATTGCGCTAAAAAACAATTTAGTGATAGCTCATAACATCGCTACATCTTCTCTTTTTCTTGTCCACAGAAATAACAACCAATGGCAAGTCAAAGAACAAATACCAGGACTTTTTGACTACTATGAGGCTGCAAAATTACAAAAATTCACTAATGATAAAGTGGGTATAATCGCGCGAAATGGAATCTTTCACACCTTTTCTTACGATGGTAATAATCAATTAAAAACTGAGCAATTTAACCTAAGCACTCTGATTTCTGACAACGCTAACTCACCAATATCTGTCGCTGACTTTCGTATTACACAAAGTCATATCTATTTGCTATCAATGCGTGGCACCTTAATTGATAAACTCTACATTTTTTCGATAGTTCCAAACACCCTCAACATTTCAGCAGTGCTTGATTGGAAAATTCCAATTGAATACGGTTTTGTTTCTAACTTAGCCGTTGTTAACAACAATGTATGGCTTGCCGCTGATAATGCTCTTGTTGAGCTTACCTTTATAGATAATCAAGTTTCGCAAAAGCAGTTCTTTGCGCTAAATGACGATGAGCAAGCCCACAAAATTACTGCTACAGAAAACTTAGTTTTGGCATCAAGAATAAAAAATTATAACCAATCAGGCTATTTTTATATTGATTTAAAGGCAAACACCCCTGAACTGTTACGTAATGACAACCCTCAATTCAATAACCCTAATCAAAATGACTTTATTGGTTTCACTCACTTATACAATAGTGACTTTCTTGCGGTTTATTACAACGCACTAATTCACATTGATTTTAGCGATATTCATTCACCACTATCGACTACCGTTTACAAAACACCTGAAAGTAAATTTAGCAACATATCATTTGATGATGACCGAATTTACGCAGCTGAAATGAAACAGGGTTTTAGTGTCTACACACCAGACTCACTCGAAACGGGCCCAATTGAAACCATTGATTTTCCGAGTACCACATTTAGAAATATTAACATTGCCGGAAACCATGTGTTTTTGAATAAAGTGTCACCATCCGAAAACAATTCGCTCGTTGTTAATTTAAGTGAACTCACAAATTTGAATGAGTCACAAAAAGATACTCTTGAAGGTCTAACACCGCAATATCAATCAAATAGCTGTGTTGCAATGGATGACAAGCACTACTATTCAATTGAAAGTCAAAGTATTAATGTTACAAGCATCAATAACCTTTCGAATTCCGCAAGCTACCCCTTTCTCTTCACTGACGCTGTACAATTCGGACATCAAAATCATAATACATGCTTAATTACAGATGATTTTCTTGTGGTTGTTGATTGGCGAAGTCGAGTGACTTTTTTCGAACTTTCACAATTTGATTTAAGTAAAGAAACAACTTATTCAGCTAGCAAGCTTATTTTCCTGCCTAGTGAGCAAATTACATTACTTGCATTTAGCGGGGAATATTTAGTTGCGGCATCTCGTCGAGGAACCGTTTTTGTTTTAACTAGAGGTTCAGACCGCTGGCAAGCGTATAATGAATTAGACCTATCTGGCTATCACGCAGCAACTAACGACTTTTTCGTTCTTAATGATATTGATATTTATGACAAAAAGTTACTGCTAACTGATAATGGACATGGCAATGTTTTAATTTTCTCGCTAACGGATAACTTTAAATATGAAGGCTATTTATCAGGCAAAACGTTTAACGAACAAAGTACATCTGCCCTCAGTACAACAACATGGAAAGATTACATAATCATTTCTGGATACAAAGGATTTTCAATTCATAAAAAGATCGATAGTGGATTTGATAAAGTAAAAGAGATTACCTTTAGTACATCTGTATTGGATATAATGAGTGCTGAAGATACCCTATTTGGCATTGATGATTCATCATCGTTACAAGTATTTAAACTATCGGAAGCTGATGACAATGATGCTGACGGTCTAACAAATAGAGAAGACCTTGATGATGATAATGATCGCTTTATTGATATTCGTGATGCTTTCCCACTAGATGCATCAGAACATACCGATACCGACAACGATGGCATTGGTAATAATGCCGATACTGATGATGATAATGACGGTGTTACCGATGATAATGATGCTTTCCCACTAGATGCATCAGAACATACCGATACCGACAACGATGGTATTGGTAATAATGCCGATACTGATGATGATAACGACAGTGTTACCGATGATAATGATGCTTTCCCGTTAGATGTGACAAAATGGCAGGACGAGCCGCAAAATAATGCTGAAAAAAGCTCATCGGGCTCTATGTTAATATTCTTGTTTGTTTTGTTGCTGCTTACTCTAACTCGCCAACAAAATCTAAAGTTCAAATAGCAATTAACAATAAATGGCTTGCTGAATATACCAAAGTAATACTCAGCAAGCTTTTATTTAAAACCAACGCCTACAAATACAAGCTGAACCCCACCTCTTCAGCTTTTGCTTTTAAATAAGCTCTCGTTTGTTCCTCTAGCGGGTTCGCTGAAATAGATAAATACTCTAACGCAGGTAAACCATCAATGTTGATCTCTTGGATTTCATTAGATCGGAGGTGTAACCGACTTAAAGAAGGCAAGTTAAAATTGATTAATTCTGAGATACCTGAGCTACTTAAATCCAACACCTCTAGCTCTTGTTGATTCCCAATAACTTGTTGAACATTAAACCCTAATTCAATCTGGTTTTCTCTAATAGCAAGTAGTTTAAAATCACTACTTTCTGGTAAAACAAGGTCATTTATACTGTTTTTTGCAATTTTAAGTTTATTCAATGTATTAATACCACCAACATCTAAACTGGAGATGGAATTACTCTCTAAAGTTAACTCTTTCAATTGCTCAAACAGATTAAAGTCGATATCACTTACCCCTGTAACGCTATCCAAGCTCAATGCTTCTAATTCATTTAATGCAACCAACTGATTAACTTCGTTAGCATCTAAATTTATTCCTTGGCGTAATTCTAAACTGTTCAGATTCGTTTGATTGCTAAAATCGAGGTCGGTTAACAAGCTTCCCCCTAAAGTAAGCTCATTTAAGTTCTTTTGATGTGTTAAACCAATTGAAGCAAGTCTACTCGAAACAACTGATAAGCTAGTTAAGTGCTTTTGATTAACCAAATTAAGCTCTTGAATTGGAGCAAATAGTTTCAGTTCAGTTAAAAGCTTTAACTCTGAAAGGTCAATATATGTCAGTTTAGACATTTCTAGAGATAAATTTGTCAACGACTTCAAATTCGAAAGATCAAATTCCTCAAATTCAGCCTCAGTCTCAAAATACATACCGTGTACCAAATAATAACCAGGGTTAATTGATAACTTGTTCAGCATAGTTAATTGCGAAAAATCCAAATCTTTAATACCTAGTCCTGACAAGGCAAGTGATTTCAGAAGGTGTATTTGCGGCAAATAAATTTCAATATCTTTACTTCTGTTTTTAGTGTTAACCAACTCTAATGAATTCATCTGCGCATTTGTATCAAAGGTCACTTTTTCAATATTTGTTACAGATATTTCCACGTTTTTTAAAGCAAGCAACCCTGTTAAGTCCAAAGACGTTATGTAATCAAAACCACTGCCTAAAAAATGTAATGTTTCAAGTGAATCTAAGTTATGTAAATTGACACTTAGGTCGTGTAAAGTTGCTGAGAGAATTAAAGTTTTTAATTGGGGTAAATTTGAGATCTCTGGGTGCTTATTTTCATTATACCAATTACGAGTAAACTCTATATATTCCAGCGCACTATCACTTGCAAAAATAAAATCAGTCACCATAGAGTTTTCTAAAATCAACTCTTTTAATGAACTCACGCCAGATAAATCAAGCTGTCTTAAATACCAGTTATTACCAATGCTCAATCGCTTTAATTTGGATTCTGTGGGGAAAGTGATATCACTTATGGTATTTTCATTTAGTGAAAGCGTTTCTAGTTTAGAAAGTGCGCTCAAGTTAATACTAGAAAGGGCGTTTTCATCAAGATTAAGCGCCTTTAAATTAGTAAACTCATTAAGCTCATCGGTAAGCTTTATGCGAGGCTCACCATCGTGCCTTTTATTACTGCAATCAAGGTTAGTTATTTCAAAAGCATAATACCAATTATTCACTTCAGCATTTTTCATTACGCAAGATTTGAAGTTAGCATCTAAAAAATCCATCGCGTATAAGTTCTGACTATTAGGAATCACTAACAGCTCTAAACGTTGTGATGCACTATTACCGGCACTATCTGTTACAGTTAATTCAAATAGAAAACGCGTGGACGCAGTCTCATTCAGGTAAGGTAGTTCAACCGTTGGCGAGTTTGTTGTTTCTCCTGAAAAGCTTACTTGCCCTTCAAGCAATACCCACAAATAGCTTAAAGTGTCCTTTTCAGGGTCATCAACTGTAGCTGATAACGTAACACTGGTTGCCTCTTCTGCCGACATTGAGCTAGGCATGGTAATAACAGGTGCTAAGTTTACTTCATCAAGTTTTCTGTCTTTGTCGCTCGAACATGCAGCCACAAGCGACAGCAATAAAAACATAAAGAGTATTCGCATTTTCCTTCCTTGGTATTATTTTTAGTTGGTATTTTTATCCAGCAGATATAAAGCTGCGAGTTTCTTTGCTGAAACCACATTTAAGTGGTTTGAGTCGCGATAAACAGGTATACCGGATATTACTGTTTTACAGCTTCCTTGCTCACAAATCAATCTATTGATATCTATCACTTTAACATTTGAGTAACGGCTTAATAGCTCATTTACAGATTTGGAAACTTCAAACTGTTCTACATTGGGCTGAAATACACACTCTGGATTTTCAACATCTTTACCAAACTTTAACGCTTTTAATGAACAAGCACTTATATCTTGTGGTAAGCGCGCCAATGTATCAAACACAACAACTTGCTTGTTGGTGTTTGATAACTTATCCAATGTATTGGTTAATCCTTTAAGTACTAACTCAAGGCGCTCTTTAGAAAACGCTTTTTTACTGCCTGCCAACGAATAACCATACCAAGATCCCGCTAAGTAAATAACTGGCGCATCTGATGACTCAATAAGCTCTATAGCTCCTTGGTTTTTTAAAATGCACGCTTCACTTATAAACTTTGGCGTATGCTCAAAATAAAGCACAGGCGGACAACTACCCATAGTAATGTCCATACCTTTTTGTTTATTACTTAGCAGCACTTCGTCAACAAAAGGTGCAAAATGATTTGCATGAGAGTCTCCCCATAAAATTGCATTTAACTTTGTAGCGTTGTTGTCGCCTAAAACACACTCTTGCTCACTTTGAATATGTGCAGAGTGGCACTTACCACGCAATTCATTTGGTTTAGATCGGTGCGCCTTTTCAGCTTCAACAAATTGAGGATTTGCATTATTACTTATTGAAGGAGCTACATAATACAGCCCTAGCAGTAGCGCTACAGGCAAGATGTAAATTGCAAGCATGGCTTTGTTACTATTCGCGAGCTTACTATACCTAACTTTTGTTTCTACAAATCTGTAGCTAATGAAAGCCATTAAGAATGAAGAGGCGATAATTGCCAGCTGCACTAATAGGGTAAACTCTATTCCTATATACTTTAAGCCTGCCACAATTGGCCAATGCCAAAGGTAAAGTGAATAGGAAATCAAACCGATTTTAACAAATACTGGCAAGCCTAAAACGCTGTGAGAAAGACATTTTGTATTAGTTCCGGCATACAAAACAGCAACACATGCCAAGCAAGGAATAAGCGCAATAAGACCAGGGAAAACTTGCTTTGACTCCAACAACAAAGCCACAGCAATTATCGCAATAATACTTATTACAAAAAGCGTATTGGCAAACCATAAGGCTGGCTTATGTTCGGGCTTTTTAAATAAAAAGACAGCCAGCATAGCACCCAATAAAAGCTCATGAATTCGCGCAAATAATAGAAAATATGCAGCACTTTGATTTAAGTTTGTTAAATAGTAACTAACAAAAACACTCAGCAAGAAAAAACAACCAAAAACAAACATAGCTGCTTTTTGTTTAAATACTCTTACCCAAAGCAATAAAAATACAGGCATCAGTAAATAAAATTGCTCCTCTACCGCAAGAGACCAAGTATGTAACAGTGGCAATTCAGTAACCAGTGTTGAAAAATACCCACCATGATGAAAAAAGAAGTAGAAATTAGAGGCAAAAATAGTGGATGCAAAGCCACTTGCGAGTAAGTCCTGATATGCCAAAGGTCCTAAAATAAAGTAAAAAACACATAATGCGATAATGAGCATAAATAAGTATGCCGGTAACAGACGAAATGCACGTTTTTTATAGAACCCTAAAAAGGTGAAACTTTCTCTATTGATGTCCTTCAATAAAATAGAAGTAATCAGAAAACCAGAAATCGTAAAGAAAACATCTACGCCAATAAAACCAGCTTGAAAAACCAGCCAGTCAATATGGAAAAATAAAACAAGTAATACAGCAATAGCCCTTAGGCCATCTATATCAGCACGGTAATGTTTCATAGTTTAGAAATGAACCTTTAAAGCACGTTGAATCGAGCTTGTTGTTTAGAGAAGTTATATTTTTTACTGTTAAGCTCGAAAGCCAAATAATCAGCATTTTTTTCTAATACTTGAAAGCTTTGGAAAGCATCTTCACTAATAAAAATATTTAATTTAAAGTAGGTGTTTGATGTAGACTCACACACTTTAACAGGCGCAGCCGTTGCGTCATTGTATTTTCTTGTTACCCATCCTAATTTAGGAATACCATTACGGTCATATTGCCCCTCAACAACCTCACACAGTTCATTATTGCCATAGCTCAAATTAAGATATTTTTTGCCGTTGTCTAGCACTATCTCAGAGGTATCTTGATTTAATAATCTCAATCTGGAACTTGCTGGAAAATGCCAATATTCCTTAAACAAGTTAGATGAACTATTGGCACTTGCTAAATCTACAACAATAATGGCATTTTCACTTTCCTTCGGAAGCAATACAGCTCTAGTGTGTAAAGCAGAATTACGCGAAGGTTGGGTTCCTGAGAACTGAAGAAATTCATTTTTATCTTCATAAAAATGAAGCTCTGCATCCACCTCATTTTGCTCAAAGCCATTGATAGTAACAATATTGTGAGCTGATGCATTCCAGAAGTATTGTCGCCCTTTACCGGTATAGTTATAGGGCCCACCGGAGTCTACTAATAATTTATGACCATCTAACATACCTACTAAGTTCATATTATCAAAATGACCATGTACTACACGTTTTGGGCCTGCATCAAAAAATACTTTCGTAAACTTCTCATTAGAGCTATCTGACTTTGCAATAACAAGCCTCTCTTGTGGAGAAACCCTTAAATCGCTTAGCGCCTTTTGACCATAAACTAAAAACTGTTCAAACTCATCAATCGGAACATTTAAAATTTCATAATATCGTTTAACAAAGTACTCCCAATACTTATCCGAGTACGAATCGCCGATAGCCGGTATTTCTCCATTATTATATAAAAAGTACATGCCGTGAGTTACAGCATTGATTAGTGTTTTTTCTAATACGGCAGGAACCTCAATATCTAAGCTTTTAAATTGAGCCATAGCCTCAAGCAACATAGAAACACCAACATAATGATACTCTGGTGATTGCTCAATATTTTGACCACTTATGCTATCAAACATGTAACCTGATGCTTTTTCAACTCGTAAAGATGCCTTTTCTAAAACGTGTTCAAGCTCTGGTTTATAAGGAAAAACCGCATATAGGTTAAGCGCTGATTTTGCCTGTATTAATCCATGGTTATCATCATCATACTGAGGATCTGCAACATAGACAGACAGCATTCGAATATCTTTCGAGATTAACTCTTCAAGAGCTGTTATCGCTGGTTGTGATAGGTGTTGTCTAAGGTTCAAATAGATATATAGCAAATGGTTAACCCTCAACGACACCGCATCTTCACGGTAAGAGAGCTCATTCGTCAAATCATGTTCAGCTGAAAAACGTTTGTTATAACTAATTATATGTTTTTCGATTAGATCTAAATAATGTTGCTCAGTAGTTTGTAAATATAGTTCTCCGTATGAAGTTAACCAACCTAAGCTATTAAAGAACATCACCCAACTAATGTTATTAAATGGGTTTTCTTGCCAATTTAATTGCTCAGGCACATGCCACTCACCAAGATTTAACCAATAAAAGTCAATACTATTTCTTGATGCTGCATCTAATGACTGTTCATTTTTAAAAAGGCTTCTTTGCGGCCAGTTTAATTGAGCCATTCTGGGGCGTGAATAATACAGGTAGTTTTCTGTTACTTTAGACTCTATATATACAGGGAAATTAACGTTAACCTCACCCGATTGCTTCCTAATAAAATCATGATTTTCAGGGAATTTAAAAGTTAACTTTAAAGTAGTTTTATTTTCACCATGGGTAATATCTAGCAGCGATGACATTATTTCGTGATCCAAATAAAACTTAACATTTTCTTCAGATAAATCATAAACAATTGAGTCAAATGTGATATCTAATGATAAATCTTCACCAGCAACAAAGTGCTTGCTGCTTAAAAAGCTCGATTCTACACCTGCTTTTTGCACTTCAATATTAACTGTTGCTGAATGTATTATTCCAAATTCAACAATTTGATACCTAAAAGTATCTATACCAATAAAGTTTTGTGCTGGCTTATAGAGAACTTTATTGCTAGTTAGGCTAATTTCTCCTCCTTTCTCGGTAAGGTTTGTAGCAAGGCTAAGCTGAGAGTTTGGAGTAATGCCCGTATCATTTGAAAATATGGGAAGTTGCACGGCAGTATTAATTTTAATCTGGAAATTATCATCAGTTAAAATTAAGTCGCTCTCCACTCTATCCTCATCAGAACAGGACAGAATGAAAAAACAAATAAAAAATAAAAAATAATGCTTCATAGCCTTCAACACTCAACCTAAGCAGTTTTAAATAAACGAACAATAAAAAACCACAATATCATAAGGATAGCTGAAAAAGAAATAGAGTCTGCTAGTGTTGATGCATAGGAATTAGATTGATTTATTTGCCAAAAGGTATAATTACGCGCGTCTGTTGAATGTAATTTAGATAACACTTCAAGGTATTCTTTTTTATCACTGATAAATAGTTTTATTTCTTGTCCATATGCATCTATGTCAAGCTTAGAGATATTATCTAGCTGCTTTGCAATATCCTGCTTATAAGTAACGTCGAGTGTTTTGTTAAAAGCATCCAGTAAACACTCACCTTTTCCGGCAAACGGTCCACTGAATGTAATAACAGAAAACTTATAAATTATATGTCGTCTTACTCCTGAATATTTTGCTAACGGAACAGACTCATCTTCGATTTCAATTCCACATGAATGAGCTATTGAAGAAAGAAAGTTATTATTATTCAGTCTTGAAAGTGCTTTGTACTCTCTATCTTCTTTCTTCGATAAAGCCCCTGATAATTTAACACCTTTGTCTCGACCAATATCTTTTAAGATCTCGTAGTCGACACTTATATTTGGCTCATAAAGCAGATACGTTTCTGTCGCATCCTTTTTAAATACGTCAAAATACTCTGTAGTAAATACCGTTATACAGACTACTAATAAATAGCCAGTTAACTTAAAAAACATCATTTCGTTAACTTAGGCCTAATTACCAAGTAGAGCAATGCTAAAAGACCATAGACAAAAGTAAATATAATTAGAATCAAGGCGCGCTTTGGCGAGTGCTTATTTTCCGCAATAATTGGTAAGTCAATTGGTTCAAACACATAATGCTCTTTTGTTTTTGCTAGAAGAAGTCTTTTTGTTTGCTCTTGAACCAACTCATACAATAACCCTCTCATTTCTGCATAGTTAGTTTTCGTTATCGCCTCTCTAAGCAAATCAATTGACACATTCGCTTCTTTGATTTCCTTATTCTGTAGCATGTCATTTATTTCATTGATGACAATATTTACGACTTTTTGTGCCACATATGGAGAAACATGAATATAACCAATTTTCACAATATTCGTTTTCTCATCCCAGCTAACACTTAAGTTAGAGCGAAACTCTTCATATAACTCAAAATCACTTGGAATAAGAGTTTTAGGCGCTTTTACTTTTCTAACCCACTTTTTATTTTGAACATCATAAATTTCACTATCTATCTCAAGTTTTAACGAAATAGGATCCCAAGATTTCGCAGCAAAAACTTCAACATCTAGTTCATGTTTATCAATAATTTTATAAATAAATGTTTTTGATTTAATAACCTCTAAAGCGAGCTGAAGATTATCTCGCTTTCCGCCACCAAGGTTTAAACCAGCCATACTCGCAAGCCCACCGAGAGAGCCTCCTAGAGAGCCTAGAGATGAACTTTGCATATCTTCAGCAGGTGCATATGTTCCCTTTGCTTGATATTTATTTGGTATTGAAAGCAAAACAAAAACCATGCCCACCACAATCAAAATATAAATAATTGAAATAGTAAGAAACTCTTTAAGACCAATGAAGTTACTAAGCTTTTTAAACAAACTAATTTCCCTCTACTCTTTCAGCACGAAGGCCGAGATATACTATTGCAGCCATAACGATAGGTACCTGTGAACCTAACAATACATGACCTGCAATAAATGCATGTAATATTAAAAATGAAACCAATAATAGTGTTATGGCGGTTAAAAGTGACTTATAGTTTATTAAGTTTTTCGCTATTTTAATCCAAACATAAGTAATAATAAGTGAATAAAAAATAGTGAATACAATGCCACACAAACCTAGTAGATCATGAAAATCTTTTTCTACATTTTTTTCATATGGCTTATTATAACCCAGCTTAACGCGTAAATGATGCTCTTCCCCTACAGCATAATAATACTGATAACCTTGACCAAATAAAAAGTCTAACGTTGACCGCGATTCTTTCGCGAGTTCTGCGGCTAATTCTAAATGCGCTCTTGGGCTTACTCCTTCAAGAAGTTCTATAATACGTGCAGAGTGATAGGCTATATCATCAGCATACTTAATTGCTAAAGACACAACTGCAGAAATAACTAAAACAGTCACCGTCGAAATAATAATCTTAATTAGCAAATTCAATAAGCTTTTAGACTTACTATGGAACAGAAAAACAAAAACACCTGCCATTAAAATAAGGGAACCAACGAGCAAACTCGTTCTACTTGCAATAAAAACTAACGAAATAAAGCAGATAAAACAGGTGAATAGTTCGATTAGCTTAAAAGAGATTATCGCTCTATACCATGCGACAGCAGAAGCTAACAGAATACAAATACCAATATCATTACCTGAAATAAAAACACCTTTAAAACCAAAAGTGTATTCACCGTAGGACTCATAGCCTATACCTAAAAAATAACAAACAATAATAGAACTTGCAGCAATTAACCCATAGAGAGAAACAGCATGAGTGACTTTATCAAAGGTACTTGAATCTTCCTTTTCAATAAAAATGAGATAAACAAAAAAAGGTAAAAGTAAAAATAATAACGGTTTCAGATTTGCAGAAATAGGTATTCCATTTTGACTAGCAAACCAATAAAGAAATAAAACCAAATAAAACGAAATAATTAGTAAGACGAGCTTGGTTAGCGCTTGCTTTGATTTAAAGAGTATAAATAAACCAAAAGCAACTAACGAAAACCTTGTAAAAGCACCAAAAGGTAAACCCAAACCAAGAACAATTTCAAATAATCCCGTCAAAATATCTGCAAATAAAGGACCGAGAATTAATAAGTAAGGTAAATATGGAGTGACCCACTTTTTGACCAGCCTGTCGTTTTGTTGGAAATAAATCACGGTTAAAACTGCTTCATAAATTTACTTTGAGCAACCATCTTGGCTCTAAAGTTTCTCAAAATAAAGCCACCGCAAATTACTGGTAACACCCAGTATAAGTTCGAACCATTTATAAAATGAAGAGAAAGTAATGATAGAACTGCAACAGAGATTGCTAATACAAATAGGTTTAATTTTGCAACTGTTGCCTCCTCTCCATGCAAACTCAATGATGTTAAATTTGCAAATCCATATTGCGAGCAGATAAATACAAACATGATCATCACTGGAATCGAAACAGCCATTTGCCAACTAATTTCAAGAATAATCAAATAAAGGGCTGTAAAGGCTAATCCACCAATGCAACTTACCCAGATAATCTTGCTGTAGGCTTTATTAATTTTTGCCAGTTGCACCCAATTTAGCTGATCATTTGCCATGATTTTCATTGATTTGTTTGCATAGGTTCTTGGAATTAACATGGCAATCGAAAAACACGAAATAGCTAAAGCAACATAAGAAGCAATTTCAGGTTCAAAAATTTCTTTTGAGATAAATGGAAAGCAAAAAACAGCAAAAATACTAGCTGTTGTTGAAACAGCAATATTTGCGACGCTTTTTAATGGAATATGTTTTATTTCCATACTACTTGAAGCATCGTCTAGCACCATAACAGTGACTAAGCCGGTCAAACAAGCAACAACATAAACAAAATAAGGTGCATTTGGATGTTCAAAACCGTTTAAGCTCATAAGTAATGGCATAACAAGGCAAGCTAGAGCAATTAAACATTCTGAAATAGCCAAAATAACAAAACCATGATTGGCGATTCGTTTAAAGCGGTAGATATAGTAAAAATGCAATATCCAAAGCAACATTAACGTAAAGTAAATATTTGCAATAATTCCAGCAAAAAAAAGTCCGACTAAAATAGCACTTGAGCTTAAAAGCCCCAACATGGACTGTTTAACAACACTTTTAAAACTACCTAAATACTCTTGCTTTAATACAAAAAAACCAAAGCTCTGACTAAATGCCGTGTTTAGTAACATCAAAATAAAAAAGTCACTGCCAAAAGAGGCGGTATTTCCTGCACCTAAAAAGAAAATACACGAAGAAAGTAAAATAACCCTTGAAGCACCTGGGCCACCGGTTGCTAACAACGGCGCAAAAATCGTCAAAAGCCAGTTTAGCTTGGCACTTTCAACTCTGCCATGTGCCATATATTGCAATCGATGTTTAGAAAGGGATTCTAATGATTGGGAAAATGCATGGCGCATTTTCAAATTAGATAAGCCGTATTTACTTGATGTAAGGAGCTCTAAAAACGAAATTTTATCGCCTTTTATTTTTTTGCGATAAAAAGAGAAGTTCTCCCTATTTCGTTTCGACATTATCAAGTTATGTTTATTTTCAAACAAATCAATCGCGCGCAACTTATTTTGCACGGACGATATACGCTCTAAACCGCGATCATCATTTACAATATAAAGCTCTTTACCAAGTCTAAATGCATCACCAAACTTTGCAATCAAACGCACCCATAAATCATGATCTTGCAGGGCTGGTAAATTAGCATCAAAACCATCAACAGCTAAAACACGTTCCCTTTTTACTAGAATCTGATTAGAGCACTGGTTTAAATCTAACGCATTAGATAGTGATATGACTTTATTCTTCGCAAACAATGACTTTTTGTGAGTGCCGTAATCCCAAAAATAACCACTACAAACAAAAGCATATTTATCATCATATACTTTCAACAAGTCTTCTAAACGGCTTGGTAAAAACACATCATCATCGTCTAAACCTGTTACTAAGTCAGTTTCAAGGTGTGCAATTGCTTTATTACGTGAAGCACAGGCACCGATGGATTCATCATTTCGAATAAAAGTGATTTTCGGGTGATTTAAGTTACGTAGATACTCAAATGTGCCGTCTGTTGAGCCATCATCAACAACACAAATCTTAAAGTTCTGATAGCTTTGCGACAACACCGAGTCTATCGCTTTTTTTAATAGTTCTAGGCGGTTTTTCGATGGTATATAAATACCCACACTTAACTGTTTATGAGTCATGATTTAGCCACCAAATCACGATAAATCGCTTCTATTTCAATACAGACTGATTTTAATCTATATTTATTTGAAATAGCCAAAGCATTCTCAGACAGCTTTTGATATTCACTCGACTCTGCAGACAAAACAGAATTAAGTGCATTGCTAAAGGTTGAAACTAGTTCAGATTCATTGTCTTGATTAATTAAGTATACTGAACCAGCTAACTGCTCTTCTGAGCCATGATTTTTTGTTGCAATAACCGGCGTGCCACATGCCATCGCCTCTGTCATAACAAGGCCAAATGATTCATTACGCGATAAACTCACTAAAACTCGGCTTTGATTTAAATAATTAGCAACGGCATTTGCGGCAAGCGCCCCTGTTACTGTTACGTTATTGTGTGCTTTTGCAAGTGTTAAAAAGTGCGCAAGATGCGGGCCCATACCAATAACAATAAACTGCTTATCAGGACATGCTTGAATTAAAGCTTCTAAGCGGTCAGTCCCTTTGTTGTGATCTAAGCACCCAACAAAAGCTGCATCAAATTTTTTCTCTATTTCTGGTTGTTGAAAATAAATCGATTCATCAAAACCTGCGCTCAAAATAGAGTAAGTAATATTTTGAGCATAAAAACTTTGCTGTAAGCGCTTAGAGGTGAAAATCCAATGATCAACAATACTTATCAGCTTTTTATAAGTTTGACTTGGGTTTTCATAGCAATAAATATCACCACCATGACAAGTTACGACTACCTTAACGTGTTTATTGCGTAATAACTTATACAGCCATGCACATAAGATGGTTGGGTAATAATAATGAATATGAATTAAATCGACTTTTTTAGGGTTTAAAACAACCCCTATAAAAAAGCTAAAGAAAAAAAGCGGGTATTTAAATAGTCGGTGAAAAAACGAGTCACCATTCCAGCGCATATAAAAATAGTCTAGATTACTAATTTTATGCTTTAGACGCTTTACTTGATTATTAACAAATAAACCCAAAACAGGGGCACTCTTTTTTGGCCCCATATTTGATACAACTAACACATTCATATTTAATAAACGTTTTTCATTTTAAATGTGTAGGTAACGGTTTTAAAAATAAGTGAAATATAGTGCTTAATAGTCTGTTTATTTACCCAAAGTACATCATTGGCAACAATTTCATCCATAGGTAAATCACTGCGACCATTAATTTGTGCCAGTCCTGTTATACCTGGTTTTGCATCTAATCTTTTAAACCATTCCTTGGGTAGTTTTTCATATTCTTCAGGCACCCAAGGACGAGGGCCTACAATCGACATATCGCCAACTAGCACATTCCACAGTTGTGGAAGCTCGTCTAAGCTGGTTTTTCGTAAAAATAAACCTAGAGGCGTAATTCTTGGGTCATTTTTATACTTAATGGTGTACTCATTAACTTTTTCAAGGGCGCTGTCATCGACTACGGCTTCGTTTAGCATACTGCGAAACTTATAAATAGTGATAACCTTGCCACCTAGACCAAGTCTTTTTTGTGCAAAGAAAACTGGTCGCCCCATTTTAATCGCAACCAGTATTGCTAACACTAGCAATACTGGGAAAAACAACGATAAAGCTAAAAAAGCAAAGATTATGTCACATAATCGAATTGCTAATTTTTGCATTGCGCTTGCACTCCAATTGCAATTTTTAATGCCTCAATACCATCTTGTGCAGTCACTCTTGGTGCTCTACCAAAAAGAATCGCTTCTGCAAAATCAGTATGCTCAGCCATTAGCGGCTCAACATTAGGAACAAAAACACGTTCAACTAAGCTTTCTTGCTTATATTTAATATCGCTATTTGAAGACACGTAAGCACCCTGAGCATAACGATTCACTTCAATTTCTTTTCGTAAGAAATCGACATTAATAAAGCAGTTTTCACACGAAATTAAAATGGTGCGCTGCTTTGTCTGTGATGCTTTACTTGCCGTAATATCACAAACAACCCCATTTGCACCTTTAAAAATTGCGGTAACATAGTCTGAGTTGTTAGTGTAGAAGTTACCACCAACAGCACCAACTAGCTCTAACTGACCTGGAACCAGGCAATTTACATTATCAATGTCATGAATCATTAAATCCAAAACAACGTCAACATCATTTGCACGGCTAGTGTTATAAGATAAGCGATTCGCCTTGATAGCTAAAATCTCTTTGTCTTCAAGAATTTTCTGTAATTCAGGGTAAACAGGGTTGTAACGTTCTACGTGACCAACAGCCAAAGTTAAATGGCGCTCTTCTGCTATCGCTTTTAATTCTTCCGCTTCAGAAATCTCTACCGTAATTGGCTTTTCAATCAGGCAATGCTTATCTTGTAATAGAATTTGCTTGGCAAGTTCAAAGTGTAAAGTGGTAGGTGCAGCTAAAACAACAGCATCAACTTGATCTAAAAAGGCTTGGAAATCGTTAAAATACTTACAACCAAACTCTTTAGCAACGTTATTACCTTGTTGTTCGTTTGGATCAAACAAACCAATACATTCAACAAGTGGGTTAGCAACTGCTACTCGCACGTGGTTGCGGCCCATTGAGCCTGCGCCAGCAACACCAATGCGAACTGTTTTTTTAGGTGAATTCATTTTCTTATACCTGTTTTGCTAGGGTATTTAATACACTACAAACTTTTAATACTTCTTCTTCTGAAAGTGCAGGGTGAACAGGTAATGATAAGACTTTTCTTGATAAAGCGCGAGCATTTTCATCACCCACATTAACGCTTTTATCATTGTAGAAGACTTGCTCAGTGATACTAAATGGATAAACAATAGCTGAACCAATCTGATTTTCAGCCAATAAAGCCTGCACTTCAGCTCGTTCAACACCTTCAATTACAACTGTATATTGATGATATACATGTTTAAATCCGTTTGGTTCTAATGGTGTTTTAATAAACGGGTTACCTGCAAGCTCTTTATTATATATAGCCGCATTTCGACGACGCACATCGTTCATACCCTCTAGCTTTTTAAGCTGCTCCAAACCAATGGCGGCTGCAATATTGGTCATGCGATAGTTGTAACCCAAAACATCATGCTCATACTGATCAACACGTCCATGGTTTAAATACTTACGCCCAAGTGCGGCAACTGCTTCATCTTTAAATAATGTAATACCACCTTCAGACGTTGTCATATTTTTTGTTGGGTAGAAACTAAAACATGATGCATCACCAAAGCTGCCAGCTTTTTGTTCATTAACTAAAGCGCCGTGGCTTTGCGCACAATCTTCAATAACTTTTAAATTATATTTCTTAGCAATTTGTTGCAAGCGGTTCATATCACATGCTAGGCCAAAGATATGAACAACCATAATGGCTTTAATTGACTCGTCATAATTAGACTCTAGATAAGCTTCTAGCTTATCTAAATCTAATGTAAAAGTTTGCGGATCAATATCTACAAAAACAGGAACGGAACGATTAAATAGAATTGAATTACTTGATGCAATAAAGGTAAATGGGGTTGTTAAAACTTTATCACCCTCACCAATACCAAGTGCTAAAAGAGCAATATGTAAGGCGGTTGTACCATTACATGAAGCAGCCCCCAAAGGCATACCAATGTAATCTGCAAATTTTTTTTCAAAATCAGCTACTACTGCACCTGTTGCAATCATCCCCGACTTCATCACATCAACAACGGCATTAATTTCTTCTTCGCCCATTTCAGGCTTAGCCATATTTATCATAAAAAACTCACTTAATAATTTAAAAAACTGGTAAAACTTTAATAGCACTTAAAGGAAGAGATAATACTTCTTGCGTTGATGGTTCGGTAAACTCAATACACTGTTTTTCTTTATCAACGTTAGAGATGTGGCCTGATAACACTCGCTCGCCATTTTTATAAACAAAGCCAACTACTTTTGCTGGATTGCCAACAACTAGGGCATGTGCCGGAATCGTTTTATTAACCACAGCACCTGAGCCAATCATAGCGTACTCACCAATTTCAATGCCGCATACCAAGGTCGCACCTGCACCAATCGACGCACCTTTTTTAATTAGTGTTGGTGTTACTTTCCAATCTGGGTTTACTGCACGCGGTCGAAAATCATTGGTGAAAATTGCAGAAGGGCCAACAAATACGTCATCTTCAATAGTAACGCCATTATAAACAGAAACGTTGTTTTGAATTTTAACGTTTGCACCTATCGAAACATCAAAATCAACATAAACATTTTTAGACAGAATCGTGTTTTCACCTATTTGTGCGTTTTCACGAACTTGCACTAAGTTCCAAACCTTTACATTGTCTGCCAACTGCGCTTTTGGACTTACCTCAGCAGTTTGGTGAATAAAAGCTGTTGTCATTTTATCCTGCCTGTTTTAATTCATTGATATGTGACATAAAGTCAGAAATTGCCTGTTGATTTGCAGCGTTTCTAACGGTTTCTTTTTTCTTTATATCTAAATTCTTAATCTGTAATTCATTATTTAACGCAATCAACAGCCCTTGTTTCTCAAGCTGTTTGTCAACGTTTGGTAATTCACCCGAAAACAAAGTGTAGGCTGGCGTATTTAAACAAGCGGCTTCTCTGTTCATGCTACCACCACCACTAATAACAGCGTCAGCACAATTAACCAATTGAAGACCATCTAATACGCGTTGCGAAAACTTAAAATTAGGGAATTTGCTTTCTAAAGCTACTTTTTGTGATTCTACACGAGGTAACACCAACACTGTCACATCTATTTCACATAAGCGTGTTAGACATAAATCAAAAAATGATTCATCGTTATTATGATAAAGCGCAAGAGTTGGTGGAGGTCTTACAACGACAAGCGGCTTACGCATTTCATTCTCTGAAAGAGCAAATGCCTCTTGAATCACTGAAGAATAATTTGCTGTTTTTTGAAAGTCAGCTAAACAAATATCTTCTTTTAGACCGCTGTAACGACGAATTTGCTTAGCACCAAACTTTAATGCACTTTGCTGTGGAAACGCAGTAGGTAAACTGACAATGCTAGCAAGTCGAAACGCTATATGATTTGCTGGCTGGCCTTCAAAATCCATGCTTGTTAAGCTGGGTATGCCTAGTAGTTTGGCTGCTGCTAATTGAAAGTAAGAGTTATGAGAAAGTGCAACGTCGAACTTTTTGCTTTTAGCATAACGAACAAGTGAAACTGTTCTGGCAATTAGGTTAAATACTTTAGCCAGTTTATTTTTACCACCATGCCCATCTATTAAGGTGGCGCCTAAGGTATGCTGTTTTACAAGTTGTGCTGTTTGAGCAAAATCCCTGTACGTGATCTCAACCTCAATACCACTTTGCTCTAACCTTTTAATAATGGGTAAAAAGAAAATAACATGTGGCGAGTTTACAAGATCGATCCAAACTCTCATATTTACCTTAAAATAACGCTTAAACACTCTAAAATCGGCGCAAAGTATACACGCTTATGCAACATATAAGCAATAATACATAGTCTTTAAAGAATTAAGCTAATGCAGAAAGGTTGTGGTACATCAAAGCTTTCTGTAATAAGAAAATAAGGTTAAAATTTGATTTTAATTCTAAACCAATCACAATTCTGGGTTACAAATTGAAACAATTTTATCAATACCTCCCTAAAAGAATAAAAAAATGTTTATCTGTAACTAAACTTTTTATTAAATCCCCCTCATTGAGCCTAAGAGTTAAAAAACGATACCAATGTTCTTCCCCTATTTATTTACTTTCATTTCCGCGTTCAGGATCCAGCTGGGTAGGTTCAATCATAGGGCATGGCAAATATACTAGATACCTTAGAGAACCAATAACAACTGCGTTTTATTATCATAAATCAATGAGCGCTTCCGTGTTTAGCAGAAATAAGTGTGAGGACTGGCCTTTGTATTACAGTTTACTAAAAAAGGCTTCTTCAACCGAACTAACGTTTTTGAACTCTGCTGTACCAGAACCAACCCAGTGGAAAAATAATAATGTAAAGCTCCCTATTATCATAAAAGAAGTTAACCCTTTGATCATCGAGGAACTTGCTCAACTCGATATTAAGCTTGTCTACCTTACCCGACACCCTTTTTCAATTGCCAAAAGTTATGAAGCACTTGGTTGGGATAAGCCAAACCAATTCGAAACCCGGTTCACCGATAATGAGATATCTAATTTGTTAACCCTAGAGCCCGACTTAGTCAAACAGGATTTTTTCTACCAAATTGGTTTTTTACAAGGGTTCATAGAAAGAAAATTTCATGAATTAGCATTGGGGAAGGCTATTATATATGAAGAACTTTTAGCATCTCCATTAAATCAGTTTAAACGTATATTTGACACGTTAGATCTGAAGTTTAGCAACGAAGTAGAGTTCAATCTAATGACGTCTATATCCGGAAAGGAACAAAGCCAAGCAGGTCAATTCGATCTCGTTAGAAATATAGAAAGTATAAAAAGAATATCAATAAAACCCGAAGTGTTAAGCAGTTACAATTCAACAATGGCAGGTTATTGCTCAGCATTAAAAGGTATGGAGAAGAAAGCTATTTATTCTAACAACAAATATGTTGAGTTTGATTAATGAGTGACCTCAAAAAAAGTATAACTAATACAATATTGCTTTTTTGTGAAAAGTGGCTCTTACTGGCCTTAAATTTTATAACAGTTATTTTGTTAACGCGTTATTTAGATATAAAACTGGTAGGTACATATTCATCTATCCTTGCCTTCGCAAGCCTTTTATTACCCTTCACCACGTTAGGGTTGAACAATTTAGCTTCAAAATACTTTATAAAGTACCCAAATTCTAAACACTTTTATTTTTGTGCTGCCTTACGGATACGACTTTTTGGTGCCATATTCGCAGCACTTGTTGGTATCGTGCTTGGCTTTTTTGTCTATGGGATATCCTATGAGCTTCAATTAGTCTCAATTTTATTGTTTTTCCAGATGTTCAACATCTTTAACCTTGTCGAATATTTATTCATGTCACAACAGCAGGTATGGAAAACAATGCCATATCGAGTGGCTATTAGGATAACTATTAAGTTTATGTTTTTAATCGCGCTTATTTATAAGTGCAGTTTAACATCACTTATCTTTATTTTAGGTAGTGAATACCTACTTATAGCGTTAGCATACTGGCTCATTTACACAAACAACAACATAGACCAAGAACAAAACTTCAGAACAACGTATACGCCAACAATCAAACGATTTTTTCATAAATCAAAGTGGTTGTTTTTAAGTTCATTTGCAATGATCTTATACTTAAAGATAGACCAAGTAATGCTCAGTCAAATGATTGGTATGGAGCAAACAGCTCAATATGCAGTTGCAGCTAAACTGTCTGAGTTTTGGTATATTTTCCCCGTATTACTTGCCAATGCATTTAACCCTTTACTGACAAATAACTACACAAAGCAAAGAGCTACCTATGACAAACATTGCAAATTGCTGCTTTCAGCACTATTTTTAAGTGCTATTGTCATCGCATCAACCACGGCTTTAGTTGCGGAACCACTCATTGAGTTTTTGTTTGGTGAAAGTTACAAACAAAGCGCATCAATATTAACGATTCATATCTGGGCTTGTATTTTCGTATTCCAAAGAGCAATATTTAGTAAGTGGTTAATCTTATCCAATAATTATAAATATAGCCTCTGGACACACTTTTTAGGTGCAACCATAAACATCTTATTGAATCTGCTGCTTATCCCAATCTTTGGTGGTATCGGAGCGGCGGTCGCAAGTGTTGCGAGCTACACGTTTGCAGGATTCATTTCATTATTCATATTTAGGCAAACACGCCCATTTGCTTACTTGATGACAGCAGCAATGATAAACTGCGTGCCTAATTGCATTTCATTACTCTCAATAAAAAACAAACCTTATGCGTAATTTATTAAAAAGCAGCATTTTAAAAGTCGCACACAGTGCTGGGTACGAACTCAAAATAAGTAGAATTACTAAATCACAGCAGCAAAATCGCATTGCATTTATTCACCTTGCCAAGTGTGGAGGTATCTCTATAGACAACGCTATGCGTTCACAATTCGCACAATCTGGTGAAAGAAAAATTATCCGCTCACCTTTAATTGCAACAAGCTTATATAAGTTTGAACGTTCAATCTCTAACTTAACTGATGCTTGCGATTTTAGCGAATTGCACATAGATACACTACAAGACGCATTACTTTACCATTTAAATCAAGATTGGAATTATGTGAGTGGCCACCTTGCAGTGAATAGCAAGTTGTTAAAACACTATTCAAAAAAGTATGATTTTATAACTGTACTGCGCAACCCAAAAGCACGTTTTAAATCTAATTACATATTCAACAAAATGACTAATCATTTATCTGCAATGCCTCCATATGCTAATTCAATGCAAGATGTAATCAACGAAGCAAATGAAATAGTGTTTGGACGTAGAGGCTGGCAAATGGCCAATATGCAGACATCATACATAACCGGTTACTTTCCTAAAGATGAACACGACGCAGCGTCTCAACAAATACTTTTTAGGGAAAATATTGACCAATTTAAAGTTGTGGGCATACTGGAAGAGTTATACAAGTTTAAACAAGCTTGTCTTGAACAATATAATGTCAAGCTTGACATTAAAAAACGTAATCAAACAGATTCAAACCTGACAAAAGAACAATCCTCAATAAAGATGAGACTTGAAGATTATTTCTCATCTTCAAAAGTCGAAAATAAACTTGATAGTTTGTGTCAATTTGAAATGGAAAATTACAACTATGTGAAAGAGTAAATATGGATAATAAATTACAAAAAGCGATACAACTTTTTCAGAATAAAAAGTTTGCTAAAAGCCAATCAATACTAAAAAAAATAAACACTTCAAACCCCACTTATACATCACTTGAGTTGGAAGCTGTATGCTTAGCTGAGCAAAAGCAGTTTAAGCTTGCTGCAATTAAGTTTGAACAAAGTTTATCACTAGCTTCAAACAAAACGGAAAAAACAAATGCAATTAATAATTTATCCTCTACATACCTTAAGGTAAAAGAGTGGAAATTAGCAGCTAAGTACTTAGAGCAAATAGTTGCATTGGGCTCCAACACACACTCGTTTGAAGCTAGAGCTAACCTAACAAAGTGTTATTATAATCTAAAAGAGTTTGAGCATTTGCAGACTCATGCTGATAAACTAAAAACGGTCTCTGGATATGACTCAGACGCATACTGCTTTGTAGCAATCGCACAACTTTGCTTGGAGAAAAATAGTGATGCACTGGAAACATTGACAAGGATGCATCAAAACATATCGCAATACGCTATCGAAAAACTCATAATAATCACACAGCTAGCCGAACAAAAATTAACCCCCTGTGCATACGAAAAACACATTTCAATTATAGAAAAAGCTTTTGGGAGTCAAGATTGGGTAGAAAAGCTTAAGAAACCAAAAAATATCACGAAAAATACCTCTTCAGGCTATGCTTTTCCGCATATTGAGACCTCATCATCCGACGTGCACCATGTGTTAACTGAGATATGTAAAAAAACGATTGCTTTAGGTGGTAAGTTTATTGAGGGAGTATCGCTTATTGAGAAAAATGGTGAATTAAGTGTTAAGTTAACTAACTCCGATGCAGCGTCATCTGATGAGGTCGCAATATCTGTTCCCTTAAAAGCGGCTCCATTATTATCTGACTATAATATTTCGTTAGATAAGAATACATTGTTAGCATCGCCAAAAGAGCAACAAGTAAATCCTAGCGCGAATGAATTAATGCGACTTTTCATTTCACTTTACAATCTAACAAATAAAATAAGTTTCTGGAGAAAGGTTAACCCAATAGCTAACCTTGATTTAAGTCATCCCGCGTTAAAACAACTTACACTTTCTATTAGTAAGAGCCACTCTTTTACCAAGTTGATAGAGCTAGAAAGTGATGAACTCATCCTGAAAACATTTTTAGACTCAAGGAAGTTTAATTATGAACAAAAACACCTTAAACAAGCCAAAATTCCGGCAAATGGAGATGTTAGAGGACTGCTGGGGATTATAGATTTACTCAATCATCACTCAAGCGCTCCCGGTTATAAGCCAGCATATAAAGAACAAGCAATTCAGGTTAACAGCTATACAGATAACAACAATCAACTATGTGTGAAATATAATCATAACGATCCCCTTACCAGCTACTTTGTTTACGGGTACATAGATAGTTCGTCGATGAAAGCTTTATCTATACCACTCAATGCTACGCTGTCGAACGGATTAGCTGTTTTTATAGATAATGCTCCAAATGTTAAGTCCAACAATCTAGTAGATGAAAATATAAAAGATTTGAAAGCGCTTTATCCCGAATACATTGAAAAAAATGAAAATAGCTTAGCCATCTCGCGCATAATTTTTCCTGAATACAAAAACAAAAACTCACTTATCCGAGTATTAACACATATATTCCAAAAACACGTAAACACAGAAGGGGTTGAATTTAATACTACGCAGGTTAATGATCTGGTGGTTCAACTTATTTCACAAGTGCGTACCGCTAACCTAACCCATTGGAAAAAGGTAAAAGACTTACTCAACGACAGTCAACTTCCAAAAATACAACTCGATGCGCTCCTAACATTAACAGAGATGCACATTAGTTTATTTGAAAGCTATCGATAACAACAGGCTATAAACAATGGGCTGCTTGCCCATTGTTTATAGCGGAAATTGAATGGTTGATTTTAATCTTAAAAACTCTTCTTCTATTTCTTTTTTTGCGTTTTCATGGCCGCTAACAGCAAAAACATAGAGGGTATTTTGAGTTTTATTTAGTACAGCCAAATTATAAATTATCTGTTTATTTCCAGACCTTTCACCAGAAAAACGATATTCCAGAGATTGGTGCTTATCGTTAAATAAGGCATTATCATTTGGAAACAATGTAATCTTTAAATCTTTATGCCCCGTTGCTAACAACCCTTTTCTAGCTGTGCCGATAAAGTTATTCCACTCTTGTTCACTGCCGCTATACTGTGCGCCATTAAGTTTTTGGCAAGTTACATTAGTTGCTACATTTATATTACCAAACGTTTGAATATCTAATTGCTGAGACATATCAAGAGACACATTTTCGTTTACTTTATGGTTCTCATGCTTAACTTGGGGGGGATTAACAAACTCAACATTAACTAAACATGCATTCGCTAACACATTAAAGGAAAATAAGGCACCAATTGTGGTAGCTAGTATTTTTTTCATTTTATCTCCTAAAAAATAAACCCGGCACTAGGCCGGGTTTATATTAGCAATATTAATTAGAAATTAAAGTGCTGATTTAGTCTTAACGATTTTACCGTCAACTTTGTACTGAGAGTTAGAAACTTCAGAACGACCTTGGCTGTTTTGCGAGAACGCGTATGCAGCAACGTCTTGAGCGTATGCATCAATGTTGAAAGTAACGCTTAACTTAAGAACTGTAGTGTCGTCGATACCTAGTGCTTCTTTGATTTGCTTAGGCTTAACTTTAGTTACAGTGTTACCAGCTAGGTCGATACCTAGGTCAACTGGACCGTACTCGTTACCCATGTCATCGATAGCTGAGATGATAACATCTGCAACTTCGTCAGCTTCGTTAGCCATGTGGATGTTAGACTGAGTATCAGCGTGGTTAACTACGTAGTAAGGAACGTTGATGATAGTTGCATCAATCTTCCACTCACCACCTGCAACTTCTGAGAAGATAACGTCTTGGAAGTCAGCTGCTTTAACTTTGTAGTTAGAAGCATCGATAGTAACAGAAACTTCAGTTGGAGTAGTTACAGGAATTGCGTCTGTAGAAGCAGCAACACGTGTAAAGTCGATTGTACCTGTGTAAGCTGTTTTACCAGCAACAAGTGCACCAAATAAGTCGTGCTTAACGCCAACAGCTACTGGAGTAGTGCCTGTGCTCATTACAACTGTTGCAGGAGCAGAAGCAGGAGTACCAGTATTAACTTTAAGAGTAGACGCTGTTAGCTCAGAGTTAACAACTGTTTTAAAGTTACCTGAGTAAACAATATCTGCATCAGTAACAAGAAGAGCTGCGCCAAGAGTTTCATCGTTAGTGAACGTCCATACTGACTTATCAGTTGAACCATCTACGAAAGTAGTAAGATCATCACGGTCGATAATACCGTCGAACTTAGTGCTTACTTCAAAACCAAACTGAGTAGTTTCTTCTGCAATTTTACCCATACCAGTTTCGATTGGCGTTTCAAGGTCAGCTTGCACTGAAGAGTAGTTTACGTAAGTTTCACCAAGAACAACAGCAAGTGAGCTACCAGTTAGCGGAGGAGTTGTTTTGTCGTCGTTTGAACCGATGATAACGCGGAATGCAGAGTCAGCGATTAACGGGTTACCTAAGTTAACGTCGAAAGAGATAGAGTCTACAGTGCCTTTTTTCTCATCATACTTAGTAACAGATACGTTATCAAACGTAAATGAACCTGTACCGTAGTCGAAAGTAACAACCGCATCATCTACAGAAGTCGCCGGAGCTGCTGCACCACATACACCATTACCTGAAGCTGGGTCTGTTACAACATCACCAGTACAAGCTGACAGATCACCTAAACGTACAGCGTCATCAAAAGTTAACGTAATACGTGAAGCCGCAGGGTGGTTTTTATCAACGATAACGTCGAAAGATAACTGTTGGTTACCAGCATCAACACCAGCAGCAATACCTTCTTTAGAAAGTTTTAGCACGTTAGAAGTGCTGATTGATGCAGCGCTAGCGCCGAATGAAGTAGCGATAGCAGTAGCTAGTAACGCCTTTTTGTAAAATTTCATTATTTCCATTCTCCAAGTTTCATGAAACTGGTCTAAAGCGGAGTTGCTCTAAACCAAGAACTTTAAGGATTCGGCAAGGAGTTTACCGAATCCTTGCAATTTAAGGGCTCAAACCCATATTGTCAAGTCATAGAGTTATTATTTTAATGATTTAACGTATTATTTTTACACAAAATAAATAACATCTCATCATTTCTAACGACTTACTGTACTTACATCTTGTTATTTTTAGAAAAATAGCTTATTACAACTTTAATTCCATTTTATACCGCGATTATGACAAGTTTGTTAACCAAGCACAATCACGAAAATTTAATAAACTAGTAAGCCAGCAAAAGTTAACCCGAGATTGATACTTTTTCAAGTATTTATGTAGATTTTTTGTTAAAAGCTAACATTCTCTAAACCACTCAAGAAAGATGACTTTACGCGATTCCAATCTTCTAGGTTATGCACGATTTTAGGTGTAACTAAAACAACCAACTCTGTTTTATCTTGATTGTCTGAGTCTGTTCTAAATAAGTGCCCTAAAACAGGAATACTACCCAGTAAAGGAACTGAATTCGAATTCGTGGAGTTATTCTCGCTAATTAAGCCACCAAGTATCACGGTTTGACCGTCACCAGCCACAACCTCTGTTGAAATAGTTCGTTCAAAAATAGAAGGGCTTCCGTTTATACTTGAACCATCAGGTGACTCATTCGAGATATCTTGCTGAATCTCCATAATAATCGTACCTTGCGCATTTACCGTTGGTACTACCGTTAAATCGACACCTGTTTTTCTATATTCTATTTGTGTTGTTTCTCTATCACCACTAATCGGGTCACTAGTAGTACTGCCAATAGTCGGAATATTGTCACCAACACTAATATTTGCTGATACTCCGTCACGAACTAACAATGTTGGACGAGATAAAACATTAACTAACCCATCTTTTTGATTGAGGTTAACAGAAAAGTTACCGTTTAAGCCAACTATTGAATAGGAAAAACCGCTTTCTCCACTAAAGGAAACTGTGTTTGTTTTATTACCGGAAGAACCATTTTTAATGGCATACTCAACGCCTTTTGAAAAGCTCCCTGTTAACTTTACCTCAGCAATAATTACTTCAAGCATTACTTGCTTTGGCATGATATCTAGCTGTTTGATGATTGGTTGCAACTCTTGATAAAAGCGGCCTTCACCATAAAAAATTAAGGAATTCGTTCTATCATCAACTACCAAGCGGATATTATCACCTTCTATTGATGTGGTTTTACTCGCTGCCTTTGCCTTGTTTGAAGAGGTACCTTGACTTCTGTCGCTCGCAGATGTCCTTTCCTCTCTTGCAGCGCCCGCCGGTGCAGAGCCACCGATTAAGGGGGCTAAACTGGCACCCAAATCCATCGCTCGCGCAAACTTAGGATGATAGATAAAGAAGCTCTGATCAGTTCCTGTTGCGGGTTTGTCTAAGGTATTTCTCCAATAAGCAACTCTATCAATAATCTCGTCAGAATTTGCAAATACAGCAACTTTGCCTAGATGCTCTATCGGGATAAACGCTACATTTTTGCTTGCTCGCAACCCCTCACCAACAACTATACCTTCTTCAGATAAAATCGCTTTCGCTTGTTCAATGAACGTTCTGCTGTCAATGTATTGGAATGTCAATAACGCCGAAGATTTATTGTAGATCATAGAACTATCAAACATAACCAACAAGGATAGCGCACGTTGTACTTTCTCTTTATCACCTTTTAACGTAACAAGTGACTGACCTCGGTCATGTCCCACTTCAACCCCTGTCAAATCTTGAATCACCCTTCGTAACGACGTGCTCAAATCAAAATCTAACTTAGCTAACTGCATGACTTGGCCTGATACATTAGGAACACTACTTTGCGTTCTACCAAAACCAAAAGCGATACTACTTTGCGCACCATCGGTCAACATATGTAAGTAATAAATACCATCACTAAATGAAACATCTATTTTATTTTGCGATAACACCTGCTGTGCCAAGGAGAACAGTTTTGCACCGGTAACTTGTTCATTTAAATTTAATGTGACGGGTGAAGTTAGAACTTTCACCTGTGGATCAACTAAATAAGAGACGTTTAATGTTTCGCCAAAAACATAGTTTATAAAGTCGTTCACAGGTAGTGCATTTGCCGAAATATGAAATTGTTTTTTATTGCCAAACCGAGCTGCCAAATCAACACCAAGCGTAACATCTTTATCATTGTCGCTTAGTCTATAAAGCACCTCAGTACCACCTGTTCGCTCAGTAGGCTCTGTTGTAATGACTGCTTCTGTATTTTCAGTATCGTTTGACGCTAGATACGATTTTCCAATTTCTGTTTTCTGCTGCTGTAACCCTGCATTAGGATTGGTTAATGCACACCCTGACAATGCAAATAACACAGCTAGTGATACTAAGCTTTTTTTGACTGAAACTGGATTCATGATTTTTTACGCTCAAATAATTTAAATTCTTTCACACTCTCTCCCACTGCAACAAAAATACGGTCATTATGCACTTCTTTTAATTTTACACTTGGTGCAATATCCATATTAATTTCAACCTTTTTAAGTGGATGACTCGGAGATTTTAGTAGTATATAAGGAGTCATACCTGCATTTACCACCGCGAGTAAACTATATTCAATACCATTTATATTTAAAGTCGACACCTTGGTTTTAGGCTTACTGACTGTTGGTTTAGCTTGCGGTTTGGGGTTTCTTCTTTCTTCAAGCTCTTTATCGAACTTTTTTTTAGCCTCTTTCCAAGACCTTTCTAGCGCTAACTCTTCTGGCAAAGATGCTAACTTAGCAAGTTCAGTGTCTATCGACACCTCCCTTACTTCTTCTTTAGCAGCATCTTCAGGCAAAATATCATTAATTGCGATATAACAAGATACAAGAGTCACTATCAGAATAAAGATCTTCATAAAACTACCTTTGACTGCCACAGTTTCAATTCTAGAGTACCTCTTAACTGTTCATTTGGTCGCGAGTTTATTTTTTTACCGCCGTAGATATAATCACCAATACGAATAACAGGTGTAGCTGCTTCAATATTTCTGGTAGCACTAATGATACAACTCGGATTAGCGTTGTATCGTACTTCAATTCGCCATTCACTAATCTCTTCATTCAGTGGTTGATTACCTTTCCAGGTAATGGCACTAAACTCACATCCAGATTGCGCTAGTATTGATTCAATTTTTTCCTGTGCCAGCAGCTTTAATTGCGATTCTGATTCAGCTTTAAAGAAAAGCGAATCGGCCTTTTTCTTTGCTACCATCACCTTAACTTCATTCATCTCGATTGCATTCGTTTGAGCAATCACAGCCTCTGTTTTTGCTACGCGCTTAGTTGTAAGAAATAATTTCTGTTGCTCAACTGTTATCGCTTCATACAATGGAACTGTAATTTCATTTGCAACAAGTAGCGCAACCAAAATAATGAGATAATGTTTATATTTTTTTAATACTTCTTGCATTTTAGCTTTTTAACCTAACATGAATCACACTATAATCTCGTTGACGCGACTTACGTACAGTACCAAAAAACTCTGCGCTTTCAACATACTCTAAACTGCTCACATGCTTTAATACATTCGAAGCATTATCAGACATACCACGCAGCGTAACAATGCCATCTCTCTTTGAAAATTGCTGTAAATCCATTCCTGCATTAATTGCTTCATGCACTAAATTCCAGTCAGAATGAACTAACGGAGCAGAAACAATGCGCTTGTTGACTACATCAATAAATTCGCTGTTAAAGTCAATAACTGCTTTTCGGTTTAGTAATGAAGAAACATCGTCACCATAACTTTTAACGTGTTGCTCTAACTGGTCAACTTTAAACAGGGTGTAGCCGTAAATTACACTATACAACAGCGTAACTGCTGCCAATGGTGCTATATACAACGAATGTAATTGTGTAAGGGGTATATGTTTTTTAACTTCGAAGTGACATACTTTTACTAATTTATCGAATGGTATTGTAAGTAATGTATCAAATATGAACTTTAAGTAGTCACAACCTGCAATGTTTGTTTGTACATCCTCATTATTTACGCCAACACTCAAACAAAATAACTCAGGTGTAGACATTAATCTCGTTTTATAAGAATAAAATGGACGGTCTACATTCAAGAAAAACATCTCACCAACAGGCGTGGCTAAGTTGAACAAACCTTTTGTATCCGCGTTTGCCAATATTTCAGATTCGGGAATTAGACACAATGCGGAGTTTTGAACTTCGCTGTCAATTACCCTAATCTCAGTCCGGCGCACATCAAAACCTTCCTGCTCACTGTTTTTCATTACGACATGAGTAACTGCATGCGCGGAACTTTCACGATCTAACTTTAAAATATCAAGCAACTCTTTCTTACCTATCGCTGGGTAAGTAATCGTTTTAACATCACAGTACTTATTGCTAACAATAACCAGCTTTGGTTTAAAACTATTTAAATCAACTTGATCAGATAAAGGCGCTATACTACCCGCATAGTAACCTATCGATTTAACAAGGCGCTTTTTAATAGCCTCTGATTTAATCACTGCACCTATATTCACAACTTATTCCACACTAAATCGGTAATCGTTACGGGGTTATTAATATCACGACGTTTGAGTTCGATTATAAAGCTTTTTTGTAACATAATTCCATTTTCACTTGCCGTTAACGCAACTTTGAATTTAAATCCATTCGCGAATGAAACAAAACCCTCTTGCTCTATCCCAGACATTTCCTCAAATTGTCGCCTACTTAAATTTCCTTCTCGCCTTTGTTTAATAATTCGGTTGGCTCCACTTTCGTCATAAGCAATCGCTTTAATAATGGCTTCGGGAGAATTCATTGGGTTAAAAAAAGGCGTTGGTTCCACGGTAAAATACTTATTCCACTGTTCAACAGTTAAAATATCACTCTCTCTAACATGCTGAAGTTCATTAATTGATTGCAGGTAACCATTCCTAGGGCCTACTTTTGATAAGCCTTGATAGTATTCTTTTTCAGCGCCATAAGGCTTGAGGCTATCATCTTTATCTGTCCAATCTAACAGGCTGTCAATAAATATATTTATTCTATTTTCAGCAACTCCAAACTCTTGAAATAGTTTTTTTAAATGATTTCTGTCAAATGTATTTAGACTATATAAACCGCTTAAATCTTGAATTTGAATAGTTATATCCTCAACTTCAAACGGCTCAAAATAAAAATTCCATATTCTTGCAACGTCATTGTCACTTTTCTTGTTTTGATAGTTAAAGTTAGATAACAACGCGTTAAAAACCAAAGCTTCTGCCGTCTCTAATTTTAGTCTCAGCTGATGTACTTTTTGAACATCTCTTGCAACATTAATTTGTGACTTAAGTGTTTGTCCAATAAACACGCTGAGCATAATTAAAATAACTGAAATTATTAGCACTTGAACTAACGCGATTCCGCAATTCCGTCTCATCATGCATCCTCTCGCAAATACCTAAACAATTTACGATGAGCGTGTTCAGGCAAAGCAATCTCAAAATTCGAAAGTACACCTTCGTCATGTTCAATGATGACTGCTAGCTTTAAAGGAAGTGTACGAACAACTTCTAGTTTGTGAGATTCATACCATTCGGGTGATACTTTTGTGTTTTCTAAATTTGTTGCATCAGCTAGTGGGTCATCATAGTAGCCTGCCGCTTTGCTAAGTAAATCAAAACCAAAGTATTTAAATTGACCACTTTTTAAATTGTCTAAAAGAATTACCCTATGTTGCCAATCCATAGTATCGGACTGTTTTAACAATAATTGGTTAGCTAAATTTTTCTCTCTGTACGTTAATGCGAGCACCCCGTTTATTGTTTCAAATGAAAGCATTACGACCGATTTTGTATCCGAAAAAATAGGAGATTCAGTGACAAACATCGCAAAGTCACGTTGTGCGTGAAAATAAATTGCAGGCTGATTATTGTCGCTTTCGATCACGTAAGGACTTATCGACTCAAGCATACGTGCTAGTGAATTAAATGCTAAGCCTTTTTGAGTTTGCTGCCAAAATAAGTCTGTTCGTTTTTGCCAACTAGAAGTATACAAACTATAACCAAAATACCCCGAGTACATAACAAGCATCAGTAAGCTACTCGCTATCATTAACTCAATTAATGTAAACCCTTTGTTGTGCTTCACCATGTTGCAGCCTTAAATGTGAAGTCTTGGATTTTATCCCCAAGCTTTGCTTCAACTGTTACATCGTATATCCCATAAACATTTGGATATTCTGCGCCAGAAATAGAGTCTGGTGGCGGGCTATTAAATACAACTCGCTGTGCTAGCCAGTTGTACTCAACCCCAAAAATAATAATTTGGCCATTTGCATCAGCAGCTTTAGTTACCTTAACCTTATCTTTTAACTGACTCTTGATGGCACTTATTGCAGTAGGATGAACTTGGTACATTCGAGCTGTTTCAGAAGCTTTGTTTGCAAGTAATGTTGAGCCTTTAAATATATCCGCAATTATCGCCAATGAAGTAAATAGTATAATTGCCGCTATCAGTACCTCTATGAGCGTAAAACCCTTAACGCATTTCATCAGTATTGAACGTCTCAAATAAAGATGTTAATAAAATATTCCCACGCGCACCTTCTAGCAAAACGTTATTCGGTGTAATGATCGCCGTTGTACTGACTTGGTAATTTTGTTTCACAAATGAAAGCTGCTCAAAATTGATCACTTTTGTGCTGTCATTGCTTAAGATTTTCAATTGCTTGTCCAATGCATGAATAGTAATTGGTTGGCCTCGATAGTACGCCTGATAGCTTAACGACTTAAAAACTTGTCTAACTTTTTGAGTTTCAACTAAGCGCTCTTGTTGATCTACATTTTTAACCACCAGACCGCCAGTTAATGCCAATAGTGTCGCCACAATTGCCATTACCACCATTAACTCGATTAATGAGAAGCCTTTGTGCAAACTAAAATGCCACATCGTTTATTGATACCATGCTCATTAACATCGTTATTACTATCCCTCCAACGAAGCCCCCCATGAACATCAGCATCAAAGGCTCAAGCAAAGTCGTAAACTTTTTAATGGCTTGTTCCAAATCTTGACGTGAACGACTAGCGACCTCTGAAAAAACCCGTGGTAGCCTGCCCGTTTCTTCACCAACTTTTATAATGGATAAAAAGAAGTCTGAAAATATACGTGTCTTAGCTAGCACTTGGCTTAACTGTTTTCCTGATTTTAATTGCTTACTCGCTAGCCGTGCATCCCTAATTAATTCGGGATGTTTAAGCGTTCCAGTCGAAAGAGATAATGTAGCATCCAGTTGAAGTCCTGCTTCCAACATCATAGCCATAGACTGAGAAAAACGAATTCGCTCGGATGTTAGAATTATGCTTTTCACTCCAGGAATTTTACTACCCGTTAAATAAAACCACTCTTTCACCTCTGGTTTTTTTAGTCCGTAAACAAGAGCAATCAAACTTGCTACAACTCCGCCTACGATAAAAAGCTGATAATCAATAAAAAAGTTACTAACGTTAATGATCATTTGGGTATACCAAGGTGCCTGCTCAAGATCTGTGAAAATCCCTGACATTTTTGGAACAATAAACGTCAGCACAAAATAAACAGCCATTATACAGACAAAGAAGATAACGCTTGGATACGTGAGAGCAGTCACAATTTGAGAGCGAAGATCTTTTTGAAATTTTAAATCAGCTGATAGTCTTGCTAAAACCTGAGCCAAGTTGCCTGATGACTCACCAATGCGAATTAAAGAAACATACAGTGGACCAAACAATTCCTCATGCTGAGCAAACGCTTCACTTAAAGAAGTACCTTTTTTGAGTGATGTAGCAATTTGATTCAATAGCCGAGTAAGCGCTGGGTGAACATTAGATTGACGTATAATATCGATCCCTTTGTCCACTCGTACACCACTTTCCAATAACAAAGATAATTCACTTGTAAAAAACTCAAGTTGATCCAAAGATACTTTGTTACCGAAAAGAGACTCTATTGATAAGCCTTCAGAGACCTCTTTGATAGAAATTGGTGTAAGGCCATCTTTTGCTAATTTTTTTTGAGCTTCTAACTTTGACGTTGCACTAATAACACCTTGGTGACGACTTCCCGATTTATCTATCGCGCTGTAATCAAACTCCATTAACCTGCAACCCTTAAGACTTCGTCAATTGTCGTCACACCAGTCACTACTTTGTAAAAACCATCTTCAAGCAAATTCCTACGTTTCAAGTGAGAGTTATGAGCCTGTGCTTTAGGTATAAACTGCTCATCTTTCGAAATTGCTTTAATTTCATCATCACAGCGAAGGTATTCATTAATTGCAATACGGCCTTTGTATCCAGTATTGTTACAATGCTCGCACCCAATCGCCTTTTTAATATTTAGCTCTGTAATGCCAGCATTTGAGGCTACTTGAGCTAAAGGGTAATTTTCCATTAGTTCTGTTTGATTATCATCAGGTGCAGCACAATGCGGGCACAGTCGTCTTGCCAGACGTTGTGCAACGACTGAAACAAGCGCTGCATTTAATAAAAACTCTTCTACTCCGAGGTCTAATAAGCGCGTGTACGCACTTGCAGCATCATTAGTATGTACAGTGCTAAAAACAAGGTGACCAGTCAATGCTGATTGAAGTGCTATTTGCGCAGTCTCTTTATCTCGAATTTCACCAACCATTATTATGTCAGGGTCTTGACGAACAATTGAGCGCAACCCTGCAGCAAAATCAAAACCAATTTCGCTATTCACCTGAACTTGGTTTACCCCCTCGAGTTGATATTCAACAGGGTCTTCTAAAGTTATAATTTTAACATCTTCATTGTTAAGTTCATTTAAAAACGTATACAAGGTTGTGGTTTTACCTGAACCTGTAGGACCGGTAAGTAAAATTACACCTGTCGTCTTTTTCAAATCTTGTCCAATCAACTTCTGCGTGTCCGCTGACAACCCTAAAACTGACATATCGTACCGAATAGAGTCTTTACGTAGAAAACGAAGTACAACACTTTCCCCTTCATTTAGAGGAAGAGCAGATACGCGTATATCAAGCTCTTGATTCGCAACGCGCATCTCAATCTTACCATCTTGTGGACGGCGCTTTTCCGCGATATCCATACCCGAAAGGATTTTTAAACGTGTCGTGATCGGTAGTTGCATTTTTGGCGCCAGTGACTCAACTTCATGCAATACACCATCTATACGGTATCTTACTCTCAAGCGACCTTTATGAGGCTCTAAATGCATATCTGAGGCATTTCGAGCAAGGGCTTTTGTAATTAGTGAATTTAGTAAATTAACGGTAGGCGCTTCAGATGCAAGCTCCCTAAGACGCGCTTCTTCATCACCACTAAGCTCTTCCTCTTCTTGCGAAATGTTTGACGCATTTTGAATTTCGAAAAAGAATCTTTGTAACTGCGCTTCGGTTGCTACAAATAGTTCAACCTCTTTCGCCGAATCATTTAATAAGCTAATTAGGGATAAAGATAGTGGATCTTTACAGGCAACGGTCCAGTTATTCTCAAGTGTCGACAACAATACACAATCAAGCTCTTTTAATTTCTCATGTATCGAAAATTCAATATCCGGAATTGTCCAATCACCCCAAATCGTCTCGTCAAATTTCTGATAGTTTAGAAGTTTTGCATAAAAAGGACATAAATCATCTTCTGTTAAACTTCCCATACTAACAAGAATTTGCTCTAGTCTTCCTGGATAACGCTTTTGGTAGGACTTCGCCTTTTCAATGTCAGACGAACTAATTGAAAAATCCTCAATTAAAATTTCCACTGAGTTCATCATTGGTGAATAACATCCTCATTTTCGTCAGTTCCACCTTCTTGCCCATCTAAACCATAACTTTTAATACTATAGGGATTACCATTTGAGCCTGGTACATCATATACATAAGGATTACCCCAAGGGTCCATTGGGATTGCTTTAGGTAAATAAGGGCCGTCCCATCCTCTTTTTGCACTTGCACGTAATTCTTCTAAATTTGCAGGAATTGAACCGACATCTAAACGATAAGTATCTATTGCGGCCTCAAACATTTGCATCTGAGCTACAGCTGCTTTCTTCTTTGATGAGCCCACTTTAGAAAATAACTTTGGAGCAACTAAAGAGCCTAGTAAACCCAAAATAATCAAAACAATCATTAGCTCCATCAAGCTAAAACCACGCATTTTTTTCATTTCAATACTCCCATAAATTCGACTTGGCAGTTTATCAAGGCACATAGCCTATGTCGATAAATCACGATTTGATGATTGCAACAACTTGTTGCCACATTTTTTTATTCTGTTCTTTCACTTGCTCTGCATGCAATAAACAAACACTTGTTTGATTAGTCAAATCATTTAAAAAGTGGTTCAGTTTATTTGTTAACTCTTGTCTTTCAAGTCCGAAGTCAATGACATTTTCAGATAGCCCATATTCCCCATACAGCATTTCGTATTTATGACTCCAACTAGTAGCCAAGCATGGAACACCCTGACAAAGAGCGCTTACACAGCCATGAAACCGACTACTTACGACAGCATCACAACTTCCTATTAGGCCTTTAATTTCGGTTGAGTTTAAACCGTCTATCAAAGCTATTTGTTCATTGTTGACAGCTTCTAATATTGCGTTGCAAATATCTTTATCTTCTTTGCCTTCATGGTTTAGTACTTTGACAAAAAAACCGTTATCGATAAAAAAATTTGAGGTATCAATCCAAAAATCATAATACGCATTCTTTTGCTGTTCGGCATTCGCATGATTAAATTTAGATACCACTTTATTGTTAGGAATTAAACAAACGGTCTTCTGCTCTGTTGTATTAAATTGTTGCACTTCAAGTAGTGCTGTAAAGTCAGGGCTTTGAAACAACTTATTGCTTTTATTTAATTTTTCACATTCAGAAAAAGAAGTATCGTCTCTTGCAAAAGTAAGGGCAGTATCATTGATCAGCACCTCAGCAAATTCTTTTAACTCGTCACGCTGAAAAGGCCCTAATGCTTGAGGTAATATAATATAAGGCTTGCCAAGTGCTTTAAATCGTTTAATTTCTTTAGCAGTATTTCGCAGATCTGCCATTGGCCACTGATCGCCATAGGCAAAACCACTGGCATTAAGAATAACATCCACATCGGCCTCTGTTACGATGCCATAGCGCTTCAGAAAATTACGAATTTTTGTTGGTAACTTTGCAAGAATACCTGTCAAATCTAAATTGCCACGTCGAAAGCTAAGCTTTTGCCACGCCCCTAACTTGGCTCGTTTAACGTACGGCAAATTACGACCTGGCGAAAGTGTTAGATGGTAGTCGCCAAGATGAACATCGAGCTGCTGTAATATTGCCTCTAACATTAATTCAGCACCTTTATTAGAGAACTGAACCCCTTTAATCTCAATATTTAACAACAACTTATTCCTTTATATATTTTATTAAGTGTTCTGCTGATTTCTTTTCTGAGAACGGAATTCCACCCGAAGGCTTTGCATAACCTACCGCAATAAACATAACTACACGTTTGTATTGCGGAAGCTTCAGTAATTTGCAGATTTTTTTGTCCAACTTTTCGAGTTCAGGCCAATTAATTGCACATGATGATAATCCTAGTGTCTCAGCTGCGAGCATTAATTGCATGCTAGCTAATCCCGAGTCAATGTAAATAACATGTCGATCACGATCCATTGGGTAATAGGATTGATCACCAACAACAGCAATTAAGCAGGGAATGTTGTCTGAAAAACCAACTGTTCCCCCCGGTAACTTTGCAACTTGCTTCCTAAATTTGTCACCCTCAATAACTAAAAACTCAAACGGTTGTCGATTACACGCACTAGGAGCTTGAGAGGCGATTGCAACCATCTTTGTTAATTTTTCTTGTTCAACTGAAGCATTTAGAAACCATCTAGTGGAACGACGAGCTTTAGAAAGGTTTAAAAATGCTTCATAACCAACAGTGTGATGCTGACGCTTTTCGCTTGTATATGGCTTACAAACAGCGTTATTTCGTTTCTCAATAGAATTAAATCGGCAACTAGCATTGGCGACTATTTTGTTCGTTACTGAAACTACTTCAAAGTATTCAGACAAGACTGAATATGCCCAATTTAATTCACTTGTTGAGAACGTTTTGCGTTGGCAAGCTACCAGATATGCTTCAACTGTCTCCGCTATATATTCAAGTGCAAATATCTCACGGCGAGGCTCCATAATTAAGCCTTTTTCCAACCGATGAATATTTCGACGAAGTAGCGAACTTGTTTCTTTCTGTACACCTTTATTACTAAAATATTGAATTTTGGCTTTTAATAATGCTTGCTGTTCAAAACCAAAAGCTGAGTCAAAAAAACAATAATATAATCTAGATAAGAGGGGGGATTTTGAAGCCAAAGGCCAAAGCAATTTTTGATTTATCAAAATAGCTTGCTTCACAATTTTCTTAATTGCTTTCAAGAATAAACTCCGATAACCAATAGAACTCAGGCATAACCTGAGCCCTTTTTAAGTTATAATGCTGAGATAGCTGCCGCAGCAAGACCTAACTGATAAACAATTTGAGATGCCGTACTCCAAAGGGTTAACTGATTCATGTATTCCGCATCTAGTGGCACAACAATCGTATCACCTGGCTCTAGTTTATTCTTATTATTACTAACCGCAAACCAGCTCGAGCCATTAGGGATATAAACCGAACCATTGGCTTTTATAACATAAATACGATCATCATCAGCTCTTTGTTTTAAACCACCACTATACTCAAGATAATCATCAACCGATAAATTATCGCTATATAAGTGAGATGTAGACACGTTTACTTCACCAATCACACTTACCGTACTTTGTTTAGCTGGAATATATAACGCATCACCTTTTTCTAATTCTAGCGACACAATGCCAGATTGGATTTTTGGTAAATCAATAACTAAACGCCCTAACGCTTGAACTTTTGCAAGATCTTTTAATAACTTATCGGTATCATCATAACTAAGAGACGCATCCGTAACTGAGTTAGAGAAACTCTTTGATGCAATTTCACGACGTAAGTCATCTGATAATTTTTGTAGTTGAGCACGCTCTTTTGTACGTATTGACTCACGAGTGAAGATAGCACCATTTTCAGCAGCAAAATCAGTTAATCCACCTGCTCGCTTCAATACATTCTCTAGTGTTTCGCCGCGCTTTATTGAATATGTACCAGGGAAGCGCACTTCTCCATATAGGCTAACTGTTCTTTCCTCTGACCAATTTGGCGTAGGGAAAATATTAAGTGAATCTTTACTTTGTAATGTGAACCTTTCTGGTTTCTCTATAGCTTCAGATAAATTAACAGCGATGTGCTCAACACTTGTATTTTCGCCTTTAACAACACGCGTAACCTCTGCATTTTGCATATATGCTGATTCAAGCAAGCCACCTGCAGCATTTACTGCAAGTTTAACTGAGGCGTTCGATACTAATGGGTAAACCCCTGGATAACGAACACGGCCATTAACAGCTATTAAAGCAGTATCTTCAAATGCTGACGCTTGTTTTTGTAGCTTTAAAACGACTGGTGCGAGCAATTTCTTTCGACTAAATACTGAATACTCATCGTCTTCCAATTCTTCAGTTTGGCCGGTCAATAGTTTAGTTAAGTTATCTAATTGCGTTGTTTCCTCTTCCTCAAGCTCTTCGGTTTCTTCGCCAATAAACTCCAAAAATTTGCGATTTTCGAATTTTTGCCATTGCTCTACTTTTGCTTGATGCGCGATCTCTTTCTCACTCAAAGCGAGTTCAGTTAACAACCGCTTTTCTTCGGCTTTTTCTTCAAAGCGACTGAATACAATAATAATATCACGCGGATTTAACTCAAAATTGTTCTGGTCATTCTGTAACGCATCAACTAATGAGAATTGAAGTAATTCGATATCACCACGAATGTTCTTCTCTCTTACGATTAACGAGTAATCAAAATCAGCGATAGGTAAAACATCAGATTTCAAAGATATGATTAAGTCAGAAATTCGGTTACCTTGTTTCCATTGATAATTACCAGGATGAGAAACTGCTCCCATAATAGTCACAGCATTTTCTAATTGCTCACTTGAGCCTTGTACTTTAATAACATCACCATCATGCGGTTGATAATTAATTTCAGTGTTTGAGAAATCCTTTGTTAATACAGTTTTAAAACTATTACCTGCATAGCGTTCGATGACTGTTTTTTGCGGAAATGCTTCAGCCTTAAAACCACCGGCTAAACGAATTAAGTCTTTTGCTGTTTCGTTTTGTTTTAGTTCAAAAATAGCGGGACGTTTTACTAAACCAGAAACAGTTACTTGCTTACCAACTGATGGGATAAAAACTACATCGCCAGATTGTAGTACGATATCGTTTGAGCTATCCCCCTTAGTAAGAAGATCATATAAATCCAGTGCTGCCACAACCTTACCACGGCGCTTCACTTGAATATTACGAAGTGAACCAATTTCCGTAATACCACCACTAACAAATAATGCATGAGTTACTGATGCAAGTGACGTTACACTGTACGCACCAGGCTTGTATGCTTCACCTAGAACTAATATACGCATAGAGCGTAAGCGTCCCATTGAAACAAACGCTTGAACACCGATTATTTCTTGTTCAATTTTAGCTTTTACTAAATTCTTTACTTCTGAGAACTGTAAGCCAGCTACGTTAACAGGGCTAAGCTTTGGAATTGTTAGACGTCCTTCACGGTCGACTTCTACTTCAAAACTATCACTTTCTTTACCATAAAAATTAATTTGAAATTCGTCACCAGGACCTACAATGTAAGAATCAGGAATTGCCGCATTTTCACTTGGCATAAACGACATCGGCTCACCCGCAAACAACTCATAACCAAATGGCTTTAATTCTTCCATTTGCGGCTTGAATTTTTCTTCCTCTGTTTTTTCTTCTTCCTCAGAACGAGGTTGTACTAACAAGCTTTCATCTTGCAGCGCTTCTTCGACCTCTTTACTTGATTTATCAAGTTGTTTTAAATCGATCCCATACTGCTTAGCAAGTGCTTTTTGTTGCGATTTTGGCAGCTTTTTAAATTGCTCAATTTGCTGCGGTGACGGAGTCATAGCATATGACGGCTGACTAAGTGATACGACTAACAAGCAAAGAAATAGCTTTAGATAACGCACAGGATCCCTTTAAAAATTTCAGTTCAAATACAACCCTTAATTCTACCTGAGTTCATACATAAAAAAAAAGAGCGTTAAACGCTCTTTTACAATTTAGTTTAAGCCTGAAACTTAAAAGCTATACACCAAGGTCAATACTGTCTCAGTATCTGTATTTACTTTATCAGCATCAACTTCTGAGTTGTGAGTTACGTTAAAGCCAACTTTCATTTGTAGTGAGCCGTTGATCTTAGTCAGTAATGCAGTTTCAGAAATACTTTTGGTATTGGTACTACCTGATTCAACTTTAACGCGTTGGGTAAACTTAGCGTTATCGCTGATTGTCCAGCTAAAGTCAGCTTTAGCTAGTGCAATCCATTCATCATCGCGCTCACCTGCTTTAGGGCGACCGTCTTTGAAAAACTCTTGGTTTTTCTCTGAATACTGGAAATATTTGTAACCCGGACCAAAGTCAAAACCAAGTGTCATATTTGACTCATCAATCAAACGAAAACCATAACCGCCTGACAGTACTGTTTCGTGACGGTATGCACCAAAGTAATCACTATCGTGCGTTAAACCAACGAATAAATGAGAGTGCTTTTCACCAAGGTTGTAGTTACCTTGAATCGCTGCACCATATTTTTCGTTAGTACGCTGTGTATCTTTTAAGCCGCTTTCAAGCGTCACTTCGTCTTCTTTATAAAGTGCGTTTAACTTGTATTCATTGGTCCATTTACCAATGTCATGTTTAGCATTTGCACCGAACTTAAACGTGGTCGTTTCGGTATTACCACTGGTAATAATGGCACCAAGCTCGCTACTTGCTTCCCATGTTTTATCTTCGTCAGCAATCGCTTGATTAGTAAGTGCAATTGCTACAACTGACGCTAAATATCTTAATTTCATTATAAAAGCCTATTACTCGCTAATTTTGTTTAAATGAACATCCATTTGAGGGAAAGGAATCGAAATACCCGCTTCATCTAATGCAAGTTTGAAGTTTTCTTGAAGGTAAAAATAAACTGCCCAATAATCTTCAGTTTTTGCCCAAGAGCGCGTTACAAAGTTAACGCTTGAGTCACCTAAAGTGTGAACACCGATGAAAAATGCAGGGTCTTTAAGTACTTTATCATTTGATTTGATTACATTTTCAAGCACTTCACGCGTTTGCTTTAGACATGAGTCGTAGCTAACACCAACCATAATATCAACACGACGCGTTGCTTGACGGCTGTAGTTTACAATAGCGCCACCCATAATTGCCGAGTTTGGTACTATGATTGTTTTGTTATCAGGTGTTAACAGTTCTGTTGAAAAAATCTCGATTTTAGAAACACTACCTGAATGACCCGCAGCATCAATAAACTCACCTGATTTAAATGGACGCAGAATAATAATAAGCACGCCCGATGCAAAGTTTGAAAGAGAGCCTTGTAACGCTAAACCAACCGCTAAACCCGCTGCACCCAAAATTGCAATAAACGATGTTGTTTCAATACCAACTTGTGAAAGTGCCATTAGTACTGTTGCCGCAAATACAAGTGCGTACACAATATTTGCTAAAAACGAACCAACCGCTTTATCTACTTTTTTCTTTTCGATCGCTTTTTTGGTTAATTTTTCACATACTTTTGCTACGCGAATGCCCACTAATAAAATGACAATCGCGACTACAGTTTGTAAGCCGTAATGTAAAAGTAAATCAGAGTTTTCGTTCAACCATTTAGCTGCAGAATCCATGAGTATTCCTTTTGTCGTTGATTTAGGTAATTTTAAGAATTATAAAGATTTTTGAAATTTACGTCACTTCTTTTCACAGTTTAAGCGGATCTTTAACTTGATTGTCACTTGGTTTTGAAGGTCTACTCCAAATAAACAACAAAACGCTTACAATGCAAATCACGACAATCGCTTTCAGCCATATTGGGAATGGAATAAAGAATAATGGGTAGGAAACTAGTAACAACATGGAGCTAGTCGCGATTACTTTAATTTTTGTTCTTATTACACCATGCGCTTCCCAATCCGTGATTAATTGACCGAATATTCGATGACTCAATAGCCATGAATGCATTCGCGTTGACGATTTAGAAAAGCAAAATGCTGATAACAATACAAAAGGAGTGGTCGGTAGTAACGGAAGAAAAACCCCAAGTACTCCCAGCAATAAACTGACCAAACCAATTACTAACCAAACTGAACGAATAACAGTCTTTTTTAACACTACAAAATCGCAAACTAAATTTATTTAGCTAAAAGCATAACATAAGTCTTCACACGGGCATGTTTTTTATGTATTATGCGCGCCACACCAAATAAGGTGCTTCAAATTTTGTGGCGGCTGTAGCTCAGTTGGTAGAGCCCTGGATTGTGATTCCGGTTGTCGCGAGTTCAAGTCTCGTCAGTCGCCCCACTTCTTCTTAAAAAATCCTTTTTAAACTTCAAAAATCTAACATCTAGCTATTAGCAAGTTACCTTCTTTCATTTCTAATTAAATTAGTTAATACACCATAAGTTTGTCTCGAACATTCACTTTTACAGCCTAACGCCAACATCATTGGCATTATAAAGATTCATACCTTCAGCATAGAAAAAGCATATCTGCTCATTGTTTATGAGCGGCTGTTAACAAGTAGACGGCGTTTAACGTACTAGAATGCACACACATGGCGACACTAGACAACATTATTTTAGGCAATAAAAAACGCGACTTAAGTCGCGTTTTATAATTTGATTAATTTTGAAAAAACTAAGCTGTTGCAGTTTCTAAACCTGGTGCAGCCATAGTGACAGACTCTTCAAATGTTGCCCATTCCCAAGCTGATTCAGTCGCCATCAACTTACGAAGTAGCTTATTATTCAGATCATGGCCTGATTTATATGCAGTTACTTTACCAAGTAAGTTATGACCTGTCATAAACAAATCACCAACACAATCTAAAATCTTGTGTTTTACAAACTCATCAGGGTAGCGCAATCCATCAGGGTTAAGTACTTTAAAGTCATCAAGTACAACAGCATTATCCATGCTGCCACCAAGCGCTAAGTTGTTAGCGTGCATATATTCGATATCACGCATAAAGCCAAATGTACGTGCTCGGCTAATTTGCTCGATAAAGTTCTTAGCTGTAATGTCTAAACCAATACGTTGGCGACTTTCGTTAATTGCTGGGTGGTTAAACGCAATTTCAAAGTCGATATGAAAACCATCATATGGTTCAATCTCAGCCCACTTATCACCGTCTTCAACACGCACCGTTTCGGTAATGCGAATAAAACGTTTAGCTGCATTTTGCTCTTCGATGCCAGCCTTTTGAATAAGGTAAATAAATGGTAATGAACTACCATCCATTATTGGCACTTCAGGGCTATCTAATTCAACAATTAGATTGTCTAAGCCTAATGCTGCAATTGCAGCGATTAAATGCTCAGTAGTCGATAAGCGAACGCCATCTTTATTAATTAAGCATGTACATAATTGAGTATCGCCCACGGCCTCAGGTGTTGTTTCAAAATCAACAACAGGATCAAGGTCTACCCGGCGAAATACAATACCTGTATTCGCACTAGCAGGTCGGAGAGTGATAGAAACCTTTTCACCCTTATGTAATCCAACACCTACGGCACTGACTTTTTCAGTTATGGTACGCTGCTTAATCATAGGCTATCCACTTATTCGTTAAAATCGGCCGGCTATCTTACCACAGATAAGACCAGCTTGCCAAATTATGGCTATTTTTCAAACAATCTTATTAATCAGCTTGATTACGTAAGAAAGTAGGTACGTCAAAATAATCTGCTTTGTCTTGCTTTTTGTCTAATGGCGCGCTTTCTTTGACTTCGTTTTGAACACTTGGTTCAACAGTCTCAGGCGTTTCTACACTGCCCGACTGTGCAAAACTTGGTACAAATACATCTGGTGTTGCAGTTGCGTTGCTCGGAGCGCTTGTTGCTTGCGCTGTATCAGAGCCAGACACTTTTTTGATATCTGCACCCACAATACCAAACTGAGGCTTACGCTCACCGCCAAGGCCAGTCGCAACAACAGTCACACGTAACTCTTCAGACATATCAGGGTCGATAACCGCACCAACAACAACTGTCGCATTTTCTGATGCTAATGCCTTAACATGGTTACCAACTGTTTCAAATTCTTCAATCGCAATGTCCATACCCGCGGTAATATTAACAAGAATGCCTTTCGCACCAGTTAAATCAACGTCTTCAAGTAACGGACTTGAAATTGCAGCCTCTGCAGCTTCTTGCGCACGATCAGGGCCTTTCGCTGACGCTGTGCCCATCATTGCAGTTCCCATTGCAGACATAACAGTACGTACGTCGGCGAAATCCACATTGATCAAACCTGAGCGAGTAATTAACTCAGCGATACCTTGTACGGCACCAAATAACACATCGTTCGCTTTAGCGAATGCGTCTAATAATGTCGTACCTTTACCTAAAACTTTAAGCAATTTATTGTTAGGAATTGTAATAAGCGAATCAACGTGTTGAGACAACTCATTAATGCCGTCTTCTGCTGCCGATGCACGCTTTTTACCCTCAAATTCAAAAGGTCGTGTTACTACTGCAACAGTTAAAATGCCCATTTCTTTAGCAATACGTGCTACAACAGGTGCAGCACCAGTACCTGTACCACCGCCCATACCGGCAGCAATAAAGATCATATCTGCGCCTTCAAGGCTGTTACGAATCGTTTCTGCATCTTCTTCTGCAGAATCGCGGCCCACTTCAGGGTTTGCCCCAGCACCTAACCCTTGTGTAATTTGCGTACCTAGCTGCACTGTTACATCAGCTGATGATTTACGCAGTGCTTGCGCATCGGTATTGGCCGCAATAAATTTTACGCCTTCAATTTGCTTTTTAACCATGTGTTCAACAGCGTTACCACCGCCACCGCCGACACCGATTACCTTAATTACGGCTTCTTCACCGTGTTGTTCCATTAAATCAAACATGTTTAACTCTCCGACTAACTACCTTATGAAAATTCACAAGGCAAAAGCTTAAAACTCCCCTTGAAACCATTTTGTTAAACGGTTCCACCAATTTCCATTACCAGATTCTGTGGTGCGGCTGCTCTGGCTATGCTGCATAGTTCGACCATACTGCAACAACCCAACTGACGTTGCGAACGACGGATCATTCACATAATCAGTAAGTCCAGCTATCCCTACTGGTTGACCAACGCGCACTGGCATTTGGAAAATTTCTTCTGCTACTTCAACAACACCTTGCATCTTGGCGGTACCGCCTGTCAGCACAATGCCTGCAGCTATTTGTTCTTCTAAACCTGAGCGACGAATCTCTTTCATCGCCAACTCAAAAATCTCTCTCATGCGCGGCTCTACAACTTCAGAAAGTGTATGGCGCGACATAATACGTGCAGGTCTACCACCTACACTTGGTACTTCAATACTGTCTTCTTGACTTGCTAAGCGACTTAGTGCGCTGGCATATTGTACTTTAATTGCTTCAGCATGCGAGATAGGTGTGCGAAATATTTTCGCAATATCGCCTGTTACTTGATTTCCCGCAACTGGTAGCACCGCCGAGTGGCGCAAAGAGCCTTGCGTGTATATGGTAATGTCCATAGTGCCACCACCAATATCAACCACTGCAACACCAAGCTCACGCTCATCTTCAGTTAAAACTGAATCGCCCGACGCCAGCGCCGAGAAGATAAATTGGTCAACACGTAGGCCACAACGCTCAACACATTTTTCAATGTTTTTCGCCATATCGTTTGAGCACGTAATAATGTGCGCTCGCGCTTCCATACGTACTCCACTCATACCAAGAGGATTTCGAATGCCTTCTTGCATATCAACGGTGTATTCTTGTGGTAACGCGTGCAGCATCTTGCGTTCAGCTGAAATAGGGACAGATTTAGCGATATGAATAACATTATCGATGTCATCATGGGTGATTTCAGCGTTGTTAATCGCTACTACACCATTTTCATTTTGACACTGAATATGTTTTCCAGATATGCCTAGGTACACAGAGCTAATGCGGCAATCTGCCATTAATTCAGCTTCATCTAATGCGCGCTGAATCGACTCAGACACTAAATTAAGATCGTTAACACCACCTTTATCCATGCCTTTTGCGTTTTGACTGCCAACGCCTACAATGCTCAGCTGATTATCAGGTGTTACCTCACCGACAACAGCAACAACTTTAGACGTTCCTACGTCTAAGCCGATAATGAGATTACGTTCAACTGCCTTGGTCATACCCTAGTTATACCTTATTATTTTTAGTTTGCTCTTGCACTGGCTGAAGCCAGCTCACAGCTAATCCCGTATCATACCTTAAATCTATCGACTCTACCTCTTTATCCGACGAGTTTTTTATCTCTGGATATAAATCGATAAACCGCTGCACTCTAAGCGCAATATCTTTGCGTCCTAGGTTTAATTTAACACCACTATTTAGCCATAATTTCCATGAAAAACGCTCTGACAGCGCAAGGCTACTTAACCCGATTTCATGTAGCGCTAATAACTCTTTAAATGTTTTAAAGGTTTTCCACGCTTCATTTTCACTACCTTCAGGCCCATACAACATAGGTAACTTGTTAAAAAACTGCTCTGCCGGTGCCTGAAAGATGTCGCCATGGGTATTTAACAGTAAATCTTGATTCCAAATTGCCACTGCCTGATGCTCAGTAACATAAACACGTAGTGTGTCTGGCCACTGTTTCCGTACCGATACACTAGCTACCCAAGGCAATTCCAGCAATTTCTCTTGCACTTGGTTTACATCTACATCAAAAAACGTTTTAACTTTTAATGACTTAATCTTATCAACAATTGCCTGCTCACTTGTATATACAGGATCGCCATGAACCAATACTTTGCTCAACTTACTATTTTGTTCCGTTGCTAAGTAATCGGTTAAAGCATTCACCCCTTGCCACGTAATAAACAAGGTCAAAACAAAAAAACTTACTCCCATTAGCAAAGACCAATTAGTTGCAGCAACTAATCGCTTTGTTAAATTTGCTAATGTAAGTAGTGTTTCTTTCATTTACAGTGTCGAATCTAAAATTTCTAAAACTAACTGAGCAAAATCTCTACCTGAGTCTTTTGCAGCCATAGGTACCAATGACTTTTCTGTCATGCCCGGTACTGTATTCACTTCCAACAAATAGAATTCACCGCTTTGGTCACGCATCGCGTCCACTCGGCCCCAATCTTTAGCACCAACAAGCGCAAATGCCTGCGTTGCGATCATTTGTAAATATGCAGTATCGGCGTTTGATAAATCAGCTGGGCAATGATAACTCGTGGTAGATGCCTTATATTTCGCCTCGTAGTCATAAAAACCACGTGGTGTTTTCATTTCAATCACCGATAGCGGCTGGTTGTTAAGCATGCTAACGGTATATTCGGTGCCAGTGATCCACTGCTCAAGCAATACTTCATCATCAAATTTAAAGGCATTTTCAAGCGCACTTTTTAATTCTTCACTCGTGCTTGCTTTAGCCATACCGATACTCGAACCTTCGTGGCTAGGCTTAACCATAACCGCACCAAATTCGTTAATAATCGATTCAATACTAAAACTTTCACCTTTTTTAACCGTGGTAAATTTAGCGGTTGGTAAGTTGCTGGCAACAAATAATTGCTTACAACGTACTTTATCCATAGCTAACGCACTGCCTAACACGCCGCTACCGGTATAAGGCAAGCCCATAAATTCAAGTGCACCTTGAATCGTACCGTCTTCACCGCCACGGCCATGCAACGCGATAAACACGCGATCGATTCCTAATGTTTTAAGCTCAGCAAGCTCTCGTTCTTTTGGATCAAATGCAATCGCATCAACACCATTGGTAATTAGGGCGTTTAATATGGCACTTCCCGAATTAAGCGACACCTCACGCTCAGCCGAATTACCACCTAATAAAACGGCGACTTTACCATACTGCTTTTGGCTCATTGTGCTACCTGCTTTAGCTTAGTTACATTCATTTCTGTTTCAGCAATTTGTTTTACCAATTGACCTATATTGCCCGCACCTTGCGTTAACACTAAGTCATTATCTTTTACCGCGTCAGCCAATGCTGTGAATAGCTCATTCGGCGTGGCGATATATCTCGGTTCTTTACCACGTTGTCTTAAGCTACGACATAAACTCTTGCTGTCTGCGCCAACGATAGGTTCTTCACCTGCGGTGTACACTTCCAACAACAATAATTCGTCTACCTGACTTAACACATCTACAAATTCTTCGTAAAGGTCACGCGTGCGCGTAAAGCGATGAGGTTGATACGCCATTACTAAACGCTTATCAGGCCAACCTTGCTTTGCCGCTTTTATTGTTGCGGCGACTTCAGATGGGTGATGACCATAATCATCAACCAACATCACGTTGCCCACTTCGTTATTGAACTCGCCATAATGTTGAAAACGACGACCAATACCTTCAAATTCTTTTAGTGCTGCTTTTATTGCGCTTTCACTTACGCCTTCCTCAAACGCCACCGCAATTGCCGCTGTTGCATTTAAGGCATTGTGCTTACCAGGTAAATTCAGGGTAATCGCCAGTGTTTCACCATTTGGCAACACAACTTCAAAGGCACTGCAGCTAGCTGATTGTGAGAAATTAATGAGACGGTAATCTGCGTCTTGCGATTCACCATAAGACACATATTTACGGCTAAAGCGCGGCAATAACTCGCGAATTACTGAGTCGTCTATACAAGCTACGGCTAACCCGTAAAAAGGAAGGTTATGGATAAATTCAATATAGGTGTCTTTCATATTTTCAAAGTCACCTTGATACGTATCCATATGATCCGCTTCAATATTTGTAATAATGCTGATCATTGGGTTTAAGTGTAAGAAGCTTGCGTCACTTTCATCTGCTTCAGCAATAAGATATTGACCACTACCTAACTTCGCATTAGTACCCGCGCTATTTAATAAGCCACCAATCACAAAGGTGGGATCAAGTTCGGCTTTGGCAAAAATACTTGCTACTAAACTCGTCGTTGTGGTTTTACCATGCGTACCAGCAACTGCAATACCCTGCCTAAAGCGCATTAACTCAGCCAGCATTTCCGCACGGCGTACAATTGGAATGTGTTTTTCTTTGGCACAAATGATTTCAGGATTACTTTCATCAATGGCACTTGAAACAACTACTACGTCTGCTTGCTCAACATTTTCTTCTCGGTGCCCGATAAAAACGTTCGCGCCCGCTTTACTCAAACGCTCTGTCATTGCGCCTTTGTTTATATCTGAGCCGGTAATTTGATAGCCTAAATGTAATAGTACTTCAGCAATTCCGCCCATACCTGCACCACCAATACCAATAAAGTGGATAGTGTTGATTCGTCTCATTGCAGGTAAATTATCTTTTTTCAATGTTCTACTCTTACTTACTAAATTCGATACATAAATTTGCAACATCGCGTGTTGCATCTAATTTGGCTGCCGCTTTTGCTTTTTCAGCCATTTTTAATACCCGTGACTTATCTTGAACATAGGGTTTTAGCAAGGCAACCAAGTCGTCTTGCGTCATATCTTTTTGCTGAATGAGTAACGCAGCTTGTTGCGCTACAAGGTAATTGGCGTTTGCAGTTTGGTGATCATCAACGGCATATGGAAATGGCACAAATACAGCCATTTTCCCCGCGGCAGCAACTTCGCTTACCGTTAACGCGCCTGCGCGACATACAACAATATCTGCCCACGCATAAGCTTTATCCATATCATGAATAAATTCGTTCACCTGTGCGTTAAGCGCCATTTTTTCATAACGTTTGGTTACTTCCGCCAAGTGACCTTTACCAGTCTGATGGAAAATAGCCAATTTACTTTCTTGTGCCAGCGTTTTAAACACATCAGGTAATTGATCATTAAATACTTTTGCACCTAACGAGCCGCCAACCACCAAAATATTGCAGCATTCGCTGTCTTTCTCTACTTGAGCTGTTGCAACACTGCTGCGAACGGGATTACCGATAATTTTGCATTTTGCACTATCAAATGCCGAAGGAAACGCCGCCATCACTTGATTTGCAATTTTGGCAAGCAACTTGTTACTAAGGCCAGCAACCGCATTTTGCTCATGAATTAGTACCGGAATGCCTAGTAACTTTGCTGCTACACCAGCAGGCCCTGTAACATAACCACCCATGCCAAGTAATACATTTGGCTTTTCTTGTTTCATCACTTTACGTGCTTGCAATATCGCTTTCGCCACCATAAAGGGCGCTTTTAGTAAACGCATAATGCCATTACCGCGCACCCCTTTAACATCAATGTAGCGAATATCAATGCCGTGACGCGGTACAACATCCGCTTCCATTCGGTCGGAGGTGCCTAACCACACTACTTGCCAACCTTGCTCTTGCAGATAATTTGCTACGGCGATCCCGGGGAAGATATGCCCCCCTGTGCCACCAGCGACAATCATTATTTTCTTACTCATGATTTTCGCCCTCTTACAGTGGCTTGTTTTGTCGCCATTTTCACCTCAAAATCAACACGCAATAAAATGCCGGCTGCAACCGTCATTACTAATAAACTTGAACCACCATACGATACGAACGGCAAAGTCAGGCCTTTGGTAGGTAAAATACCCGCGCTCGCCCCAACATTAACCATACTTTGAAAGGCGAACCAAATTGCGATACCTAGCGCCAAATAACCTTCGTAGTCTTTACCAGCTTTAAGGGCATTAAAGCCAACATTTAGCGCTCTAAAAATCAGCACAAATAACACAGTTAACACGCTCAATACGCCGATAAACCCGGTCTCTTCGGCTAAAATCGCGAAAATAAAGTCGGTATGCGCTTCAGGCAGATATTGTAGTTTTTGCACACTATTACCTAACCCTTGGCCAAACCAATCTCCACGGCTGTATGCCATTAACGACTGAACCAATTGATAACCCTTACCAAACGGGTCATCCCAAGGATCCATAAAGCCAGTAATACGTGCACGACGATAAGGTGAACTGGCGATCAGCAATACCACTAAGCCAACACCTGCCATCATCAGAGCAAAGAATTGCCACAAACGTGCGCCCGCTAAGAACAGCAAACCCACAGTTGTAACAAACATTACTACTACCGTACCTAAATCGGGTTGCATCAAAATCAAAAATGCATAAACCGTAAATACAGCTAGTGGTTTAATAAAGCCTTTTAAGTTTTCTTGCACCTCAGATTTTTTGCGAACCAAGTAACCAGCGAGATAACAAAAGAAAAATAACTTAGCAACTTCAGATACTTGAATATTAATCGGTCCTAAACCAATCCAGCGCGTTGAACCGTTTACTTCACGACCGATAACCAGTACCGCGATTAACATAGGTACACCTGCCAGCAACAGCGGTAAATTGGCCTTTTTCCAAAAACTCATCGGTAAGCTGGTTGAGATCATCAACAAACTCATACTCAACACTAAATACACCACGTGGCGAATGGTGAAATGGAAAGGGTTATCAAACATACGAATTGCAGTAGGCATCGACGCGCTGGTTACCATAATAAAACCAACGCCAATCAAAATAACCATGCAATAAATAAGAGGAATATCGTAAAGTGTATTTGAGCGCACATGAAATTGCGCTTTTAAAAACTCAAGCACCTTCATGATTTCACCGCCTTGTTAACCAACTCAACAAATACATCGCCACGATGTTCAAAGCTGTTAAACATATCAAAACTCGCGCACGCAGGGGCTAGCAATACAATGTCGCCTGAAACAGCGATAGCCTTCGCCTGTAATACGGCATCTTCAAATGAACTTGTCTGAATTGCGTTTTCACATAACGCCGCTATCTGAGCTTTATCTTTACCAAAGGTTATAAGCTGTTTAACGGTCGTTTCAATATCAACTTTTAATGGTGAAAAATCAGCACCTTTGCCAACACCGCCCGCTAATAAAATAATATTTTTACCTTTAGCTAAGCTTGTTAATGCAGCTTGTGTTGCACCAACGTTCGTCGCTTTGGAGTCATTAACATATAGTACGCCGTTATCTTCACATACTAATTGGCAGCGATGAGCAAGCCCTGAAAACTGATTAAACGCCGTTTTAAACACATCAACTGGCAGTTTAAGATTTTCTAACAGCGCCATAACTGCAAGCGCGTTTAATTGGTTGTGTAATCCAATCACTTTTAGCTCATCAGTACTCAACATTTGTTTGCCGTGTACATTGAAGCATTGCTGCGAAATCGTGTAATCACCTTGTTGCGCACCAAAACTAACACCTGGCGTTTGCTCACAATGGGTTAATGCATCATCAAAATTAACAACCACGTGTTTACTGTGTAAATGAATGCGCTGTTTAGCGTAAGCATAATCACCAAGGCTGTCGTAACGATCCATATGGTCTTCACTAATGTTTAGCACGCAACTTGCTTCGCACACTAACGAATGCGTTGTCTCTAATTGAAAGCTCGATAGCTCCAATACATAGCAATCGTAATCTTGGTCAATAACATCCAGTACCGGTGTACCAATGTTGCCCGCAAGCGCCACTTTATAACCCGCTTGCTTTAATACATCGCGCGTTAGTGTAACCACAGACGACTTGCCATTAGAGCCTGTTACCGCATACACAGCTTTGGTATTAATCCGAGCAAATAGCTCAACATCGCCAATCACTTCTACACCACGGGTTATTGCATCTTGTATATACATGTTAAAAAGCGCAATACCTGGGCTAATAACGATTAAATCAACGTTTTTAAACAACGTATCATTAAGGGCACCAAAATGTGTATCTGTTGCAAGCTGTGTAGCAATATCAGCATTAGGTGGCAAATCACGACTATCCACAACGCTAAACGCAATATTTTTACGAGCGAAAAAACGCATTGTGCTCAGACCGGATACACCCAGCCCAAGCACAATAATTTTTTTGTTTTTAAGTTCGTCTAAATAATTCATTTATCTCAGCTTTAATGTTGCTAAACCGGCTAAAACTAAAACCACCGAAATAATCCAAAAACGCACAATTACCCGTGGTTCTGGCCAACCTTTTAATTCATAGTGATGGTGTATGGGTGCCATGCGAAATATACGTTGGCCGCGCAATTTGTATGAGCCCACCTGCAAAATAACCGATAGTGCTTCCATTACAAAAACACCACCCATAATCACGAGTACCAATTCTTGTCGCACTAATACCGCGATAATGCCAAGTGCACCACCTAGCGCAAGCGAACCTACATCGCCCATAAATACTTGCGCTGGATATGTGTTAAACCATAAGAAACCTAAACCCGCCCCCACAATCGCAGTACAAAGAACAACTAGTTCACTCGCTTCTGGGATATAAGGAATATGTAGGTAGTTGGCAAAATTAACGTTACTGGTTACGTACGCAATAAATGCAAATGCGCCCGCAACTAAAATCGTAGGTACAATAGCTAGTCCGTCTAATCCATCGGTTAAGTTAACGGCGTTTGATGTACCAACAATTACAAAGTAAGCCATTACAATGTAAAACAAGCCAAGCTGTGGCATTACTTCTTTAAAGAAAGGTACAACAAGCGCAGTTTCTTGCGGTAACGCAGCACTGTAAAATAAAAATGCACCGGCAGTTAAAGCAATTACCGACTGCCAAAAGTATTTCCAACGGGCAATCAGGCCGTCAGTGTTTTTACGTACTACTTTACGGTAGTCATCAATAAAACCCACAACACCAAGTGAGCCGATAACAAATAACGTGACCAATACATAACGGTTGCTTAGGTCAGCCCATAACAATGTACTGGCAAAAATAGAACCTAAAATCAAAATGCCGCCCATTGTTGGTGTGCCTGATTTAGATAAATGCGATTCTGGGCCGTCATCACGTACAGTTTGACCAATTTGCATTAGCTGCAAACGACGAATCAATTTTGGACCAAAATAAAGCGACAGCATAAGTGCGGTTAACACACCTAAAATAGAGCGAAACGTTAAGTACGAAAAAACGTTAAAGCCTGAGTAAAATTGTGTTAAATATTCAGCCAACCACATTAACATGACTGTTCACCTTTCTTATTATTGAGCTCGTCTACAAGTAGTTCCATTCGAGAACTACGCGAACCCTTTATCAAAATTGTTGTACGCTCATTGCCGCTAGCTGCATCGTTAAGTAACGCTTGCTTTAACGCATCGACAAGTTTTTCGCGGGTTGAGAAGTGGCGGCCAGGTTGTTCAAATACATCACTCGCCGATTGACTAAGCACACCTAATGTATATACATGGTCTATGCCTTTGTCTCTGGCGTATTCACCTACTTCTTGGTGATAGACACGTGCATCTTCACCAAGTTCAGCCATATCACCTAAAACCAGTATTTTTTTGCCGTTAATACCGCTTAGTAGGTCAATTGCTGCACGAACCGAGCCTGGATTAGCATTGTAGCTATCATCGATAAGAGTCAGCTTTTGCGAGACCTCAATAATATTCACGCGCCCTTTTACCTGCGGCATATTACTTAAGCCAGATGCAACTTGTTTTAAACTAACGCCCAGCGGAAGTACCAGCGCTGAAGCAACTAAGCTGTTAGTGACATTGTGTGAACCTGGGATCGGCAAATCAACTCGCACCGCTTCACCTTTATAAACAAGGTCAAAGCTTGCACGACCAAAATCATCTAATATTATGTTTTCAGCCCAAATATCTTTGTGCTGTGTGGCTGAGAACTGAGTTACCTGCTTGTCTTCAAGGCGTGCTAACCAATAGTCAATAAACTCACTATCGGCATTAACCACTGCCACACCGTTTTCAGGTAAGCCTAAGAAAATTTCGCCTTTTGCACGCGCTACACCAAATAGGTCGCCAAAACCTTCTAAATGCGCTTCCGCCACATTGGTAATCGCCGCAACATGCGGTTTTACTAAATCAGTGGTATAGGCAATTTCACCTAAATGATTTGCACCCAGTTCAATCACCGCATACTGGTGCTTTTCTTCTAATCGCAACAGGGTAAGAGGTACACCAATATCGTTATTAAAATTACCATCGGTCGCCAGTACTTCACCAAGCTGCGATAAAATCGCCGCGGTCATTTCTTTAACAGTGGTTTTACCTACACTTCCCGTCATCGCAACAGTTTTAGGACTTACTTTAGCCATCACAGCTGCGCCTAATTTACCTAATGCAAGACGAGAGTTTTCAACGATAAACTGAGGGATATCGACATCTTGTTCTACTTCAACAATCAACGCTTTAGCACCTAATTTTTGTGCTGTTTGGGCGAATTTATGACCATCAAAGTTTGGTCCTTTAAGTGCTAAAAACACTTCGCCTGCTTGTAATTTTCTTGAATCGGTTACAATTGTTGAAAATGCTACATTTTCGCCGCGGTATGACACACCTAAGACGTCTGCAATCCAGTTTAGATCAGCCGTAATCATGCGCTTTCCCCTTTTAAAATCTGCTGTGCAACTAAGCTGTCACTAAAGTGCAGCGTGTTAGTGCCTATTATTTGGTAGTCTTCGTGGCCTTTGCCAGCAATTAAAACAATGCCTTCAGCAGAGGTGGTGGCAATCGCATGCGCGATAGCTTGATAGCGATCATGCTCAACCACAGCTCGTTCAGCAGCTGCAAATCCAGCTAAAATGTCTGCGGTAATTGCTTTTTCATCCTCTGTACGCGGATTATCATTAGTAACAATTACTTTATTTGCATACTTTTCAGCTATTTGCGCCATAAGTGGGCGTTTACCTTTGTCTCTGTCACCACCACAGCCAAACACACACGTGATATTGCTGCCAACATGTTCCGACAATGCAATCAATGCTTGTTCAAGGGCATCTGGTGTATGGGCATAATCGACAATACAGGTAGGTTTATTATCTGCGCTGAAAGCTTGCATTCTTCCGACTACCGCATCTAATTGGTCAATTTTATCAATTAACCAATTAAAGTCATATGTTAAATTCAGTAATGTCGCGAGTGCTGCGGTTAAGTTATATAAATTAAACTTACCAAACAAAGGTACAGTAACTTTGTGGCTTCCCCAGCTCGAGCGAATATCACAACATAAGCCTTGTTTTGAATACTTTGCATTATCAAATGAGACAAACGGATAGCTAATATCGGTTGGCAGGTTTTCACCAAATAGAACTGGGTTAGGAATACGACCTTCTGCGAGCCATTGCTTTACTTGCGCATCGTCAAAATTAACGACATTACATTTCGTTGAGAAATTGGTTAGTAGTGATAATTTTGCCTCGCCATACGCGAGCATAGTGCCATGATAATCAAGATGATCACGACTTAAATTAGTAAACACCGCAATATCAAATGCACTATGCGCCACTCGCTGTTGCACTAAACCATGAGACGACACTTCCATTGCCACTAATTCATAGTCACGCATTTGCCAAAATAAATCTTGTAGGTCAATGGCTGAAGGCGTGGTGTTAGCCAGTGGCGTAAGCTTTTCGGTTTGACCCCAGCCAAGTGTACCAATAACACCTGTTTTTTGCTCGGGTGCACTGGCCAGATTTGCGATCATACTCGTTACGGTAGATTTACCATTAGTGCCTGTAACGCCAACTAATTTAAATTGCGTACTCGGCACGCCATAAAAAGCACTCGCAAAAAGACTCAGTTTGTTCGCTAAGCCATCAATAACGTGTACATTCTCTAGATTTGGTTGATATTGACATTCGCTATCAACAAGTACCAGCGCAGCGCCAGCTGCCAAAGCGTTATCGATAAAACGTGAACCATCGAGTTGATGACCTTTAATCGCAATAAACGCAGTACCGGGCGCTATGGCCCGGCTGTCTAAAGTCAGTTTATGTGTTTTAATGCCGCAGCTAGGTTCACCTATTGCGAGCAATGCGCGATCAATAGGTAACATAGTCCCGCCGTTGATTTAGTTGCGCGACAGCTTCAAGATCTGGTGCAACATTTAAGATTCGCAGCGATCCCGACATAATTTCAGAAAACGCAGGGCCGGCAACATCACCACCATAATAAACGTCACCGCCCGGTTCATTGATCATAACAACAACCGCTAAACGCGGATCAGATACTGGCGCAATACCTGCGAAGTAACCGACATATTCATCACCATAGCCGCCAAATGCAGCTTTTTTTGATGTACCCGTTTTAGCTCCAACGCGATAGCCATCCAGTTTTACACGTCTTGCTGTACCGCCGCGTTCAAAAACGCTTTCCATCATTTCTAGTACAGCAAAAGCATTACGCTCTTCAAACACACGATCACCGTGTACTTTGCCTTCTTGTTTTAAAATCGTCAGAGGACGGTTAATGCCACCAGATCCGATAGCCGCATAAGCACGTGCCATTTGCGCAGTACTTACTGAAATTCGGTAGCCATAGGCTAATGTTGCCACCTCAAAATCAGACCAGCGACCATGCGGTGTAAATAAGCCATCACTTTCACCAACCATACCTGTGCCAGTTTCTTCACCAAACCCTAAACGTTGGAAGAAACCGATAAAGTCTTGCTTAGGCATGGTTTGCGCTATTTTTGATACACCCACATTTGACGATTTTTGTAAAATTGTGCGCAGATCCATTGGGCCATTGTTCTTGCCGTCAGTAACAATACTACCGCCAACACGCATCCACCCTTTGGTTTTTATCACAGTATCAAAATCGATGGTGCCATATTCCAGTCCAGCTAAAACCGAAATAGGCTTTAACGTTGAGCCAGGCTCAAATAAGTCGGTAATTGCGCGGTTACGGCGTTTATGTGGCGCCGCATCTTTTAAATTATTTGGATTGAACGACGGGCTATTCACCATAGCCAAAACTTCACCAGTCGTTACATCAACAACCATAGCGCTACCCGATGTTGCTTTATAACTCAGCACCGCTGATTTTAAAGAACGGTAAGCCAGTGATTGAATGCGCTGATCAATGCTCAGTTGGATATTTTCAGGTTCAATACGCGCACGTTCATCAAGAATTTCAATTTCTCGACCTTGTGCGTCTTTGCGAATGGTACGTTTACCCGCTTCACCAGTTAACGCTTCATTATAAAGTTTTTCAATGCCTTCGATGCCTTCACCATCGATGTTAGTAAAGCCAAGTACGTGCGCAGTGACTTCACCCGCTGGGTAGAAGCGTTTTGATTCGTCGAGTAGGTAAATTCCAGGCAGTTTTAATTCTGAAATATAACGTGCTACCGGTGGAGTCACCTGACGTTTTAAATACACAAAGCGACGAGTATTGTCGCTTGTTAGTTTTCCATCAATTAACGGCTTTTGCAGGCGTAATACTTCAGCGAGATCCTGCCAACGCGAATCGCTGTTATAGATTTCAATTTTTTCTTTTGCGACGCGTGCGGGATCACTATCTAATGCTTTGACCGCTTGTTTAATATCAAGCTGATTTTCTCTCGCATGCTTGCGTGCAAGACTATAAACCTTGGCTGTTAAGGCCTTATCAAGTTGTTTTGGGTCACCATAAACACTTACTACCGGTACGCTAATCGCCAGTTCGTTACCATGGCGATCTAAAATTAAACCACGCTGTACATTAACCTTTTCTACGCGTACCGTACGTTTATCATTTTCAGACACAGCAAAATCAGGTTCGATAACCTGAATGTAAGCGGCGCGTGCAACCAGAGTTGCAAATACGGCAAAAATCGTGGCACATACCAATAAGTATCGCCAGCGAATTAAGCTGCCTTGTTTTGGTTTAGTACTATGTCGTTTCATGGTAATACCACCAGCTTTTCATCCTTGCGTTCTGGTCGTTTCATATCAAGTTTTTTCTTGGCGATATCTTCAACTCGGGCATGCTGTGCGTAGAATTCACTTTCTACAACCAAATAGCCCCACGCCAAATCTAATTCATCTTTTTGTTGTAATAACGTGTCTTGTTTGATCACTTCCGCACGCGACGCATCGGTAACCATCACTACGGCAAATGCCGAAGCAAAAATAGAAAAAAGCAGCCCCAATGTGACTTTCTCCCTAAAAAGTCCCTTAGTGATCTCGATAAACAGGTTTGGCTGACGTGTATTATTTTTACTAGCCACTACAACCTCTTAGCGATCCTAAGTACGGAGCTGCGCGCACGGCTATTGCGAGCTATTTCTTGCTCGCTCGGTTTAATAGCCTTACCTATCGCTTTTAACGTTAGGTTTTGTTTTAACTGTTCATCAGTAAGCGGAAGGCCTCGCGGTACTGCTTCGCCTTTGCTTTGCTTTTTAATAAATTGCTTAACAATGCGATCTTCGAGTGAATGGAACGAAATTACCGCTAAACGGCCATCTTGCTTAAGTACATCAAGCGAGCCTTGTAAAGCTGTGGTGATTTCTTCAAGCTCGCTGTTGATATAAATTCGAATTGCCTGAAACGTACGTGTTGCTGGATGCTTGTGCTTATCTTTTACTGGTACTGCTTCATCAACTAACTTTGCAAGTTGCTTAGTCGTTGTGATTGGATGCTCATCGCGCGTTTCAATAATTTTGGTCGCAATACGGCGGCCAAATTTTTCTTCACCATATTTCTTAATAACAAAAGTGATGTCTTCTAGTTCCGCTTCTGCCAACCACTGCGCTGCGCTGCGGCCAGAACTCGGGTCCATACGCATATCCAGTGGACCATCATGCATAAAGCTAAAACCACGGTCTGCTTCATCAAGCTGCGGACTTGAAACACCAATATCTAGCAAAATACCATCAACCTGATTTAACAAGTTGAGGTTTTCAGCTACCTGGCGGATATTTGAAAAGCGATCATGCACAATCTGAAAGCGCGCATCATCGGCAAACTTTTTCGCCGCTTCAATTGCCGTTGGGTCGCGATCTATCGCAACGAGTCGCCCTTGGCCACCTAGGCGTTTTAGAATTTCGCCCGAATGACCGCCTCGACCAAAGGTACCATCGATGTAAATACCGTTTGGCTTAATATCTAAAGCCTCGATCGTTTCGTCGAGTAACACGGAAATATGCTGTTGGCTTTGAGACATAGGGCGCCTATTATTAAAAATTGAAATCTTGTAGTCGTTCGCTAACGGTCAGATCTTTTTGCTGTTCTTGGGCGATATCTTGTTGTAGTTTTTCATTCCAAGTATCTTCATCCCAAAGCTCAAACTTATTGAGTTGACCAACTAACATTAATTTTTTATTGAGCCCTGCATGTGCTCGGAGTGGAGATGACAATAAAATTCTGCCGTTTTTATCAAGCTGACATTCCATCGCACTACCAAGTAAAATACGTTTAACGCGGCGTTCCGCTTCAACCATATTCGATAACTGACTCAGTTTTTGCTCAACTTCTTGCCATTCACTTAGCGGATACAACAAAAGACAGGGATCTTTTAAGTCAATCGTGCACACTAACTGGCCTTCGCAATCTGCCTGCAATAAAGCACGAAACTTGGTTGGTATTGCCAAGCGTCCTTTGTCGTCGAGGTTAATTGCATGTGCGCCACGAAACATGTAAGCGTTCCCATTTTGTTATTAGTGCCGATCCACTGAGATCCATTTTTTACCACTTTTCTCCACAACGTTAGAGTCTAGGGCTTGACACAGGTATTTGTCAAGAATTGTAACAATAATATTTTTCTCGCTAGCCCTTTATTGATAAGGGCTAGAGCAAAGTTAATGAATTTAGTGGAAAAATGTGGAGAGAGATCTTAGATCAAGCCTTTACTAGCCTAGCATTAAAACTTTTTGCACAAAAAGCGATCGAATATTTATGGTTTAAGAAAATAAAGCATACGCATAACAGATAGTGCTTTTACAAACTTTAACTGTAAAAAGTTGTTGTTATTTTGACCCTCTGATATTTTGTTACGATAAATTGCGATCTTATTTAAGGAAATATTTATGAAGTTCAGTAAATTGCAAAAAGGAATTACCTTAGCGTTATCAATGTCGATGTTAGTAGCCTGTAATAGTGATTCAAGCTCAGACGTAGACCCAGATAATGGTATTGGTGGCGGCGATAATTCATGGGTTGCCGGTGAATTTAAAGCAAAAGAGATATTTGCAAATAAATGTGCCGTTGTTCGTACGGGGTCTGATCCTTATACCAATGAAGTATATAAAGATCGTGCTGGTACACTCACAGATGAAAAAATGTGGTTACGTTCTTGGAATCATGAATCATACCTCTGGTTCGATGAAGTTGAAGATGTCGATCCTGCCAATTACAGTACACCACAGGCTTATTTCGACGTACTTAAAACCTTTGCCAAAACCAGCTCAGGGGCAGATAAAGATAATTTCCACTTCGCACAAGATACCGCTGAGTACCGTAAGCGCACGCAAGGTAGTGCATCTTCAGGATATGGCATTCGCTGGCAAGCGCGTAACCTCGATGCAGAAGGTCGTTTCACGCTTCCACGCACATTATATGTGGCAACTATTGAACCAGGTTCACCTGCAGATACAGCAGGCTTTATACGTGGCGATCAAATCATCAAAGTGGATGGTGCTGATTTCTTAAATGGCAATGATGTTGACACACTTAATGCCGGTTTGTTTCCGACAAATAATGGTCAAAGTCATGACATCACGGTAAAAGATGTATTTGGCGCAGAAAGGACCATTACAGTGACATCTGGTAGTTATGATCTTTCGCCAGTTAAAGCGACCAATACCTTTGTCCATGCAGGTAAAACGGTTGGCTATATTCAATTCGATACATTTAATATCAGCGACGCGCAAGATGATCTAATCAACAAGTTCACCCAATTTAGGAACCAAAATGTTAGCGAGCTGGTAGTTGATTTAAGATACAACGGCGGTGGTTTGCTCGCGCTTTCTTCACAGCTTGCTTATATGATTGCCGGTGATGTGAATACGCAAAACCGAGATTATTATACGCTTAAGTACAATGGCAAATGGTCTAACGATGAAACTATCGGCTTCTATGATAAAAAAATTGATTGGCAAAACGGTAATTTAACTAATATCGATTTACCAACCGTAGGCCTAAATAAGGTATACGTGTTATCGAGTGATTCAACTTGTTCAGCAAGTGAAGCACTAATTAACGGCTTAAAAGGTATTGATTTAGATGTTGTATTAATTGGTGGCCAAACATGTGGTAAGCCTTATGGCTTTGTTCCAACCGATAATTGCAGTACAACCTATTTCACAATTCAGTTTAGCGGTGTAAATGATAAAGGTTTTGGTGAGTACTCTGATGGACTAATTCCTAAGCAAAATCCTAACTTCCAAAACGAAGTGCGCGGCTGTACGGTAAGTGATGACTTAACTCGTCCACTCGGTGATATTTCAGAAGGCATGCTATCAGCTGCGCTTTACCACATCGAACGAGGCAGCTGCCCACCAATTGCTGCAAGCTATGCACCAAAGACATCAACAACGGCTAAACAAGTTGTTGGGGAGCCTCTTAAAATGCCACAAGATCGTACGCAACAAATGATTGAAAATAATGCGATCTTTACGCCTCTTGAGACTACAAATAAATAAACGGCGGTTTATTTATTAACGCTAGAAAAAGGTGGCCTTGCCACCTTTTTTATTTATATATCTTCTTCACAGCATTTTTTTCATACTAATTACCGGAAAATAAAAAACAACGAAATCCCGCCAACCGCAAGCACAGTGCCAAACAGCGTTTTTCCAGAAGGGATTTGCCCTTTTAAAATTGAAAACAATAAAATAAATAAAGGTGATGTGGCAATTAACGTTTGCGCTACAGCCGGATTCGCATATTTAAGTGCAATTTGCTGCAACCAAAGCGTTAAAAAGGTCCCCACCACAATGGCAAGTAATAGTAATACAAACTCACGCTGTGCCATTTTTGAAAAACCAGTAACTAGCTGGGCTAACTGTTGTCGTTTAATCAGTACAAGGGTTAAAAGCAGCACGCCCACACCCGCAAGTAGTCTAAGTACTGCTCCTAGTAACGGCTCAATATCGCCAGCAACAAGGGCATAATGAGAAATCACCACGCCCGAGGCTTGGCAAACACTGGCTAATAAACCAAACCCTATGCCAGCTGCATTCACTTTTTGGGTATGGGTTTCAGGCTGCATTACCACTAAGGCTACCGCAAAGGTCGTTACCAACACTCCTAACCAACTCTGCCAAGTTAATAAGCTTCCAAGTATAAATACCGCTAAAATACCGGAAAGTGGCGGAGCGATTGATTCAAGCAAGAGAGTTTTATTTACGCCTATGCGCTTTAATGACGCAAAATAAGCACTATCACCAATAGCAATACCTATCACACCTGAAAATAACAAAATCCCTATATGCTCAGGCGATAAAGAAAATTCCACATTTGGCAGTAAAGGCAGCGTAAGCAACATTAATGATGCAGCAATAACACCTTTAACCAAATTAAGCTGCAAGGCACTAAAGTGATGACTAAAGCGACCATACAGCAGGCTTGCTAAAGCCCAAAAAAAAGCCGCAGCTAACGCTGCCACTTCACCTAACATACTATTTCCTCAATAAAATTCTTTCCACTAGATTGAAATTCTCAGCGCAGCTGCCACAGTTAAAGTAGCCCCAAATAAATGTTGAGAGCAAATTATGGCAAATTGGATTGATGGACAAGTTACTCATATCAAGTGGTGGAACGACAAGCTATTTAGTTTAACCGTGTCTGCGTCATTACCAAGTTATAAAGCAGGGCAATTTACTAAACTTGCAATGACAATTGAAGATAAAAAAGTCGCCCGTGCATATTCTTTCGTCAATACACCGCCAAACAATAACCTTCACGAGTTTTTACTGGTTACTGTGGAAGACGGATTACTTTCACCGCCGCTTTCGGATTTAAAAAAAGGGGATACATTGCAAATTGCTGAGCAAGCCTCTGGCTTTTTTACGTTAGATGAGGTGCCAGAATCTGACACATTATGGCTATTAGCGACAGGCACGGCGATTGGGCCTTTTTTATCTATGCTAGGTGATGGTGCGATTTGGCAAAAGTATAAACATGTTGTGCTTGTTCACGGGGTACGTAATCACACAGACTTAGTTTATCAGCAGCAAATTTGCGACCTGTGTAGCAATCATCCACTGACGTTTGTGCCCGTTATCAGTCAAGAGGAGTGGCCCGATGGGCTGCAAGGTCGCATTACTAATGCGATAACCTCAGGTGAGTTGTTTAGCCATGTTGAAGTAACGCCAACGCCACAAAACAGTCAATTTATGCTTTGTGGAAATCCAGAAATGGTCAAAGAAACAACGCAATTACTATTAGATTTAGGCTTTACGCGAAATCGCCGCGCAAAGCCTGGAAATATTACCGTGGAGCAATATTGGTAAGGTGTCGTAATTAAGGCCGACTACTCACCGGCAATAGACATACTCTCAATCAAAATTGAGCCAGTTTGAATGCTGCCGCGCACATCAACATCACCGCCAATTGCCGCCACTTTTAAGAACATGTCTTTCAGGTTTCCGGCAATGGTAACTTCACTTACTGGGTATTGAATTTCACCATTTTCTACCCAAAAGCCAGCTGCACCGCGTGAATAATCACCGGTAACAATATTAACACCTTGACCCATAACTTCAGTTACTAACAAACCTGTGCCCATTTCATTAAGCACATTTTTTAAATCTTGATGTGAAGCTTCTACTAACCAGTTGTGAATACCACCAGCATGACCTGTTGCCTGCATACCAAGTTTGCGTGATGCATAACTTGCTAATAAGTAAGTTTGTAACTCACCACCTTTAATGATTTCACGATCTATGGTTTTAACCCCTTCACTGTCTACAGCAGAAGATGCTAAGCCACCTAATATATGCGGACGCTCTTGAATATTCACTTTATCGCTAAACACTTGGCTACCTAAGCTATCAAGCAAGAAACTCGATTTGCGATAAAGTGCACCACCACCAATGGCTGAAACTAAATGACCAAATAGCGAGCTGGCGATATCAGCGCGAAACACAACCGGATACTTACCCGTTGGAATACGACGACAATTTAAACGTGCGATTGTTTCTTCTGCCGCTTCAATACCAACACTTTCAGCGCTACTTAACCCTTCTTGTTTACGTGCGATGGTATACGCTGAATCGCGTTGCATCATGCCATTTTCTTCGCCAATCACCATACAGCTAATGCTATGACGACTGCGCGGAAATCCCACTAATTGACCATAGCTATTGCCATATACACGCAGACCATTGTGGCTAGAAAAACTAGCGCCATCTGAATTACTAATACGACTATCAAACTGCATTGCCGCCGCTTCAGCTTGTTTACACAAGTCAATTCCTTGCTCAGCGGTTACTTGCCAAGGGTGATACAAATCAAGATCTTGCGGAGCAAAATCAAGCAACTCTTTATCAGCGATGCCATTACATGGATCTTCTGATGTGTATTTAGCAATCTCAACTGCTTTCGATACAACCGTTTTTAGCGCCTCAGGGCTTAAATCTGCGGTTGACGCTGAGCCTTTTTTATTTCCTACATAAACACTAATACCAAGGGCACCGTCTTGGTTATATTCAATCGTTTCAAGCTCGCCTAAACGGGTTGAAACAGATAAACCTGAAGTACTCGACATTGCCGCTTCAGCAGAGCTTGCGCCTAACTGTTTTGCGTAATCGAGCGCTTCGCTCACCGCTTGCTTAACTTCATTAAGGCGCTGAAAAATTGGATCGTTAGAGTCTGCTTGCATAGGAAAATGAGTTTAAATTTAAATATTTTTTTAAGCATATCAAAAATACCGTCATAAGGCAGAGCATCGAAACAGATTTTTCACGTATAATATAAAGAAATTACGCAATTAGACTTGGGTAGATTCACTCAAAACAGACTAACAATGCGTGACATTACTAATTTGTGGAGAAACCATGGCCAAAAAGAACAAAGTTGATTTCGATACGCCAGAGGAAGAAATTATTTACGTATCACGTGCAGAACTTAAACGTGATGCCAAAGAGTTACATGGACTTGGTGCCGATATTGCTGGACTAAGCAAAAAGCAACGTAAAACAATTCCATTAAATGATGAATTGATTGAAGCGATGGAGCTTGCAGATCGCCTTAAAGAGAAAACAGAAGCTTACCGCAGACATTTAAACTACATTGCAAAATGTTTACGCTTAGCGGCAAATATTGAAGAGATCACTAAAGCGGTAGATATTCTGAAAAACAAGCATGCGCAAGGCAATGTGTTGTTTCATAAACTTGAACATATTCGCGATGAGTTAATTGAAGTTGGCGACAATAAGATCAATGAGTTAGTATCAGAATATCCCGAACTTGATAGACAGCGATTACGTCAATTAACACGCCAAGCAAAAAAAGAAAAAGAAGCAAATAAGCCAGCTAAAGCTTATCGCGAAATTTTTCAGTGTTTAAAACAAGTAATCACGCACTAATAAAACAAACAGCAACGGTTAAGGATAAGCATGAGAACAATAAGGCAACTTGGTATTTTACTCACTGCATCTGCGCTTGCAGCGTGTAATGGCTCATCGGGTAAAAACGATGAAGTGACACCGCCAGACCCAAATGCGCCAACGCTATTGACACTTTCGGTACTTGATGAAAACTGCCAAGCGCTTACCACACCTTCTCTCGTTGCTGGGTCAACATTTTGTGTACAGGCTTTTCTAAGTAAAAATAGCGAAGCCGTAAGCAATACCAGTGTTAGTTTTGAAACAGCGCTAGGCACATTGTCGCCAAGTAGCAAATTAACCAATATTGATGGCATTGCACAAGTATTACTCAGCAGTACCCCTTCTGATATTGGCGCAGCTGACATCACAGCAACATCGCAAGATGCGAGCGCTAGCACAAGCTTTGAGTTTTTACGTGACACTAGTCAAACAACGCTACTGCCTGTTGTAACACTCACCAGCTTAGTTGGCGATTTAGCGGTAAACAATGCTAAGCAAGGCGAAGTTATTACGCTTAAAGCCAATTTGCTCGACAACCTCAACAACCCAATTAGCCAAGTACCGATTAGTTTTACTGCTGAGATTGGTGAACTTAATGCCGCATCTTGGTTAACCGACGCAAATGGTAATGCCAGTGTACAGCTAACGCTCGCTTCCGACAGTCCTATCGGCGCAGCCACAGCCGTAGCAACGTACCAAATTGATGAAAGTAATAGCGTAAGTTCGCAAATAAACTATCAAGTATTAAGTGCCGATGATATTGATACACCAGTTGTACAAGCGGGTTACTTTGACAGCAATGGTAATTTTGTTGCTAACCAATTGAAACTAAGCGTTGCGCGCCAAAGCGATGGCTCGGTAGATTTAGCGGCAGGCGGTACTCTCGGCCTATCACTAGTATTAGTAGACGAAAACCAGCAAGTAATCACTACGCCAACTGCTGTTAATTTTAGCTCCAGCTGTGTAATTAATGGCACAGCTAGCATTGACCAGCAAGTTCTCACAATAAACGGGGAAGCTAATTCAACGTACAAAGATATTAACTGCGCTGGGGCAAACGGCAATGAAGATCAAATAATCGCAAGCGTTACCGTAAACGGCGAAAACACTATTTTAACGCAAGATGTAAACCTCTCTGGCGAAGCACTCGGTGCCATTGAGTTTGTATCAGCAGATCCGACGTCAATCGTGATTAAAGGTACTGGCGGCGTAGGCAAACAAGAAATTTCAACCATCACTTTCCGCGTGAAAGGCAAACAGGGAAATTTACTGGCTCAACAGCTAGTTAATTTTAGTGCAAGTACCGATGTTGGTGGTCTAGAAATATCTCCCACCTCCGCAATTACTAACTCACAAGGTGAAGTGAGTACCAAAGTAATCTCGGGTACTGTGCCAACACCGGTTCGCGTTACCGCAAGTGCCACAACGACTAACGATGCAGGCGAAAGCGTCGAGATTATCAGTCAATCTGATTTGCTCTCAGTTAATACCGGTCTGGCTGATCAAAACAGTATTTCTTTATCCGCAGAAATTCTTAACCCTGAAAGTCACAATACAAATGGCGTAACCAGTGAGATTACCGCATGGCTAGCAGACAGTTTTAATAACCCCGTGCCCGATGGCACTACAGTGAACTTTACCACTGAAGGCGGTCAAATAGAGCCAAGCTGTCAAACTACCAATGGTTCATGTTCAGTCACTTGGCAAAGTAGCAACCCTCGCGTGTTTAACCACAGATCTACCATTCTGGCTACCGCCATTGGCCATGAAACCTTTTTCGATACCAATGGTAATAATCTATTTGATAATCAAGATGGCAGCGCTGTAGAAAACGAAAAAGTATCAAGCGGGTTTGGTCGTGCAGAATATTTACCATCAGGTTTTATCGATATGTCGGAAGCATGGCGCGATGACAACGAAAACGACCAATACGACCAAGGCGAAACTTTTATCGACTTTGATAACAATAAAACATTTGCCAGCGCTGATGGTATGTTTAACGGCCCACAGTGTTCGGGCAATTTATGCTCAACAAAAAGCTTAATTAATGTGCGTAAGTCATTGGTGCTGATTATGGCAAGTGGCAAAAGCTATTGGTCATTGTATGAAACAGTGGAAACCACACCGGGTGAATTTAGCGAAACTATAGTCGCGAGTAACCGTGATAACGTAAGTATATTTAGAACACCCATTGCACGCGGTGCTAGCCAATCTTATTCGCTAAGCTTTGCTGACACTGCATTACAAACCTTACCCCAAGGTAGTACTGTAAGTGTAAATACCGATGTCGGCGAGCTAGTTGGTCAAACAAGTTTTACGGTAGGTAATACCAATGGAACACCGAATCCAATCAGTCAAACTGACTTAAATACTAATATTACTATCTCAAGTGCAAAGAGTAAGAATGTATTTGGCGGCGATACGATAGGTTTTACGCTAAAAAATACGCTCGCTGAAGGTGATGATGCAACTACCGCGAACTTAACGATTGAAATAACAAGCTCCGGTGGCGTAGTCACATCACAGTTTATTACTGTCGACTTACAATAAAGCTCATAAAAAACGCTGCAATTGCAGCGTTTTTTTGTATTCTAAAATCAGTGCAACAATTTAAGCAGCTGTACCACCAACTGTAAGTTCATCAATTTTAAGACTTGGCTGACCGACGCCAACTGGAACACTTTGACCATCTTTGCCGCACACGCCAACGCCATTATCAAGTGATAAGTCATTACCTACCATTGAAATTTTGTGCATTACGTCTGGGCCGTTACCAATTAGGGTAGCCCCTTTGATTGGTTGCGTTACTTTGCCATCTTTAATTAAATACGCTTCTGATGCCGAGAACACAAACTTGCCTGATGTAATATCAACTTGGCCACCTGCAAAGTTCGTCGCGAAAATACCGTTTTCAACACTTTCAATGATTTCTTGTTGTGTACTTTCACCCGCTAGCATGTACGTATTCGTCATACGCGGCATAGGTAAATGGGCATATGATTCACGGCGACCGTTACCTGTAGGCGCTACGCCCATTAAACGCGCATTAAGCTTGTCTTGCATGTACCCTTTCAGCACACCGTTTTCAATAAGCACGTTGTAACCCGCAGCAACACCTTCATCGTCAACGTTTAATGAGCCACGACGGTTGTCCAGCGTACCGTCATCAACCACAGTACATAAGCTAGAAGCAACTTGCTGACCTACTTTACCACTGAAGGCCGAAGAACCTTTACGGTTAAAATCGCCCTCTAAGCCATGACCTACGGCTTCGTGTAGCAGCACACCAGGCCAGCCACCACCGAGTACCACAGGCATAGTGCCCGCAGGCGCTTCAATTGCGGCAAGGTTAACATTTGCTAAACGCACTGCTTCGTCGGCATAAGTCATCCAACGTGGTTTGCCATCAACCATTTCATAAAAATAACCATAGTCTAAACGCGCACCGCCACCCGCACTGCCACGCTCACGCTTGCCATCTTGCTCAAGTAGTACCGATGCGTTTAAACGAATAAGCGGGCGCACATCTGTTGCAAATGTGCCGTCACTCGCGGCAATAAGCACCTCTTCATAAACCGCTGCCATTGAACACACAACTTGCGATGCATTTGGCGCAATTTTGCGAATATACGCATCAATTTGTTTTAACAAATCAATTTTTTCGCCATCCGTTAAGCTGCTAATTGGCATAATCGGCTGAATAATATTCTTATCAAGCTCCACTACCTGGATTTTGCTGGTGTTTAGGGCTGCACTATTTTTATCAGCAACACTTCGTGCTGCCAAAGCCGCCTGTGTAATAGCATTTTTATTAATTGCATCAGAATACGAGAAGCCGGTCTTTTCACCAGATACAGCTCTCACACCAACCCCACGCTCAATGTTGTAGCTACCATCTTTAACAATGCCGTCTTCGAGTACCCAAGATTCATGATGACTTGATTGAAAATACAGGTCAGCATAATCAATTTGGTGTTCTTGAATTAAAGACAAACTATCGAGCAAATCTTGGCGTGAAAGGCCGCTTTGCGCTAGTAAATGCTGTTCTACGTTATTGCTCATGTTTAAACTCATAATTAAATTGGTTATGTGACAACAGTGGCATTTTTTGCCTTACGTCTGTCAATTTATCCATATTGGGTAAGTATACGATATTGTTAGCTTCATCACCTAACATCGCCTCTATCTCACCCCAAGGTGAGATAATCACGCTATGACCATACGTTTGTCTGCCATTGTCATGTGTGCCTGTGGTAGCAGCAGCAACTAGGTATACTTGATTTTCAATCGCTCGCGCTTGTAGCAACGGCAACCAATGTGCTTTGCCAGTAGGTACGGTAAATGCCGATGGCACTAAAATAATCTCTGCACCTAAAGTTCTAAGTGCGCCAAACAAGCCCGGAAAACGCATATCATAACAAATCGTTAAGCCGATTTTACCAAACGGTGTGTCAACTACGACTAAGTCTTTGCCGGCGATTGTGGTATTAGATTCACGATAATTTTGCTTTGCATCGTCAACATCCACATCGAATAAATGGATTTTGTTATAGCGTGCAACCACTTCACCTAACTGGTTAACCATTAAAGAGGCTGCGTAATATTTTGTCCCTTCGGCGATTGGGATAGTGCCGGCGCTTATCCAAACGTTAAACTGTTTTGCCAGCTGACATACTTGATCAATAAATGGCGCACTATTATTGGCAAACGCCATTAAGTCATGGGCTTTGGCATCAAAACAAGCAAACCCTTCTGGCAAACAAACCAGCAAAGGATCATTTACATGCTCGTCGCGCAAGGCAACTAACTGCTGGCGCAAATAATCCAAGTTGCTACTTGGTTTAGCACTTACCGTCCATTGCAAAACAACAATCATTGATTTTGACCTTCTGTTTTATCAACTTTAGATTGCTCATTTGGCATAGTTGCATCACTTAGCGGCACTATTTTCTTTTCAGCTGGCAACACATCTTGTTTGGGTGTACCAGGCAAAGTCGATTGTGGAATTTCAATTTCACGGCTCTTCTTGCCTTTTTCTGTAACAACTGGTTGCTCAAAGGTGCCGGTAATGGTGTATTCAATTTCAGAAATAACGCGCGCTGAATGCAACACTTTATCTATCGCAAGTGCAGCTAAACCTGTTACAGGGTTTACCATCCAAGCAACAATTACTGGAATGCTTGAAGTCACCTCTGGCGCAACCCACATGGTGTAATCAATTTTATGCGTATTAAGGTCTGCATAACCTTTAATGGTTAAATCTGCAGGCACACCATTTAGCTCAGTATCTTTGGTATACGCCACGCCCTTATCAACCTGCATACTGCCTTGCATGCTGTTGTAGAAAAACCCTTTGGCAAATACATCTCTAAAATCCAGCTTTAGCTTACGCACTAACGAATCTAGGCTTAACAATGAAAATACACGTGCTCCACCATCGCTAATATCGGTAATATAGCCATCGCCTAAGCGCCACTTTAAATCGCCAGAAAGCGACTGCGTATTAAACTGATAAGGCGTACCATACCAGTACAAATCAATATCAATTTCGGCGTTAGATTCTTTAATTGAGCTGGTGAGGTCGAATTCGTCGGTTAGCTCTCCGATATCCTTACTTACTAGTTTACCGCTTAAGTTAGTTTTTTGTTTTTGCCAGCTGCCTTCACCGATAAATAAGTGCTTGCCTTTATCGACAGTCAACTTACTGATCAGCAAACCGTTATCAGCCGGATCTAAATCGAGCGCAAGCTTATCTAACTGATAGCTATCCACTTTACAATCGGCACAGTTAAATCGAATCGCCGGTAAATGGGTTAACCATTCATTATCTTGTGGGCTACCAAAGTCATCAATTGGCTTTAAACCAGCACTAGGTTGTGGCTCTGTTTCTTCAGGTTTAAAGTTAAGCCGTAAATAATCAGCTTCAATAAACACAGGTCGCTGCGCAAGAATACGCGGTATACTCACTTCTGCGCGTACTTCTTTACCATTAATTTTCAGCTGGGTAGACTGCGCTAATGCGCTAAGGTTTATCTCAAGATCATTAAATTCAATTTCCGATAGTGTCGCATAATCGATATTGGCATTTACCTCTTTTAACTTAGGAAATACTTGATGATCCGAATTCGACTCGGTTGGTGTAGCAACCAAATGATCAATAAACGGGATCCACTCCACGATATCGGCTTTTGAAAGGGCTACCGTCACATCGAAACCACTGGCGTTAATACCAAGATCATTTTCACCGACGATCAAGTGTGCATTACTTACCTTACCTAAGCGATTATCAACAATACTATTAAAATAGAGTTGCTGATTAATATTGGCGGTGATCAAGTTCGAGATTTCATCGCCTCTTACATTTAAGGTAAGTGGCCATACTTGATCACGCTTTTTACTGTATGGCGTTGGTAATGCTGTACTTAAGCCAATTAAATCTGACGATGCACTGGCAGTATAATTAAACCCTTGCGGCTTTAGCTGCATATTAAACGCAATATCAAACGGCACAACACCACTCATGTAACCACTCATAATGCCTTGCGTATGCTTAACAATGTCACTCACTTGCCAGCTGGCATCACCTGTCACTGACAGGTCGTAGTTTTCGCCTTGCTGCTTGCCTTGCAAATTAAACTTAAACGGCATATCAAGCCAACTAGCCGTCGCATTTTTGAGCTGAATATCGCTGTTGTTAAAGATTAAAGTACCGGTCACCTGATCGAAAGGAATACCCGGCTTTGCAATAAAAATCGGGGTATTTTTAAGGTCAACAGAACCGCTTACGCTCACTTCGCCTTTACTTAACGGTACTTGAATGCGTGTTTTACCAAGTACCTTACCCTGCCCTTGCACGGTTTCAAGTACCGCACCAATAGAGTCTTTTAGTGGTGTGGCCGCAAAGAAAGGCTGTAATTCTTGTGCTTTTTGCTGTGTTTCAATATCAACATTTAGCGTACTTGCGTGTGATAAGTCGTCAATACTAACAACAACGCCGTTACCTAACTGCAATCCAGCAAGTACACCTTGCTGCGATACAATGTCCATGCGTTCATTTGAAAAAATTAAATCAGCTTCAAGTTTAGTAATATCTGGCCACGATTGATTAAAGTTAAATGTTGCGTCGGTCACTTTAGCGTCAACTAAAAAGCGGCCGTTGTGTTCTTGATATGGGAAGTCACTTAACTTACCTTGCCACAACACTTTTGCCACATCTATTTTACCGCCTCGCAGTGAACGATTGAGGTAATCAATTGTGCCCTGCGGCATATAACCTCGTGGAAAATAATGACGCGCTTTAAGTACTTCTGGCCCCTGCATCTCTGCATATAAACTAAGTTCGCTTTGCTCAAATAAATTAAGTGAAAACTCTGCGGCGAAGGTCAGCTCATCATTATCTAACCAAATAGTGTCACTTTCGAGTCTCCAGCCTTGCGCTTGTTTAAGAAAATCAAGGTTAATGGTTAATTGCTTGTACGGAATAGCACGCGTAAACAGCTCGCCTGTCATGATGTAATCTTCATTACCTTGAACTGACAACTTAACTGCTGATTGATCGCCTACCAGCGTGAGCGATAAGTTTTGCACCCCAGGAATGCCATTATAGTGCTGCCATGACAAATCGCGCACTGAGGTAGTAAAGAAATAATCTTCTGGGTTGTGATATTGCACATAAAGGTCTGAAACTGAGCCTTTTAGCAATAGCTGCTCAACAATTTTAGTTTGCTCAAAGGGGAGCAAAGGCGCTACATCACTTAATAATGCCAGTGGAAAGTCACGCCATTGCGTCGTAATGCGGCCATTGTTGTAGTCAATTTTACCACCAAAGCTTGGCCATTGATTTTGATTAGCAGCAATATCAAGTTCAGACGTTTCAAATCGCCAACCATCGTTGTGCGGTCGCACTCTTAACGTACCTGCATTGATTTGTAACGACTCTCTTTCGTTTTCTTGTTGCCAGCTAATCTCGCTTGGTTGCCAATCTAGTTGAATGTTTTCAACTTTAAACTCTTTAAATCGCGCCCATGCTTTAAAGTTAATATCGCTTTTAACTTGGGTTACATCATCCGAAAGCACATCGCGCAACCAACTGCTCGCATTTAGCTGCTTACTTTCAACAAATAAAGAACCAAAAGATTCAGAGAAATGTTCACCGTATAAATCGAGAATAATCTCTAATCGATTATCAGAAATACCAGGCAAGGTGATGTAACCTACGCCTTGATGCTGATTGTTACGGTTTTGCCAAGTGACACGCTCAATAGCAATAACGCGCTTTTCATTGCGCTTGGTATTAACTAAAAATTGGCTATCTTCTACAGCAAAGTGACCACTTTGCGCTAAAAATAAGGTTTCGAGTACATCGATTAAATTAGCACCGTCGGTGCTTTCATCACTGCTTGGGAAAGGCTGGGTTAAATCAACTTTGGCATTAAGCCCTGACAACACAAAATAATTTGATACTAACCTGCGCTGCAGCACAGATTGCCACACATTAACATGCAAACGCGATTGTTCAACATAGAGTCCAAGAGCTAGTGGCTGGTTTTTGCCGAACGATACCTGATTAAGTACCAATGCGGGGCCTGTGTGCTCCCAACCAGCAGAAATAGAACCAATAGCGATATTAGTGCCGACTTGTTCGGTAATCAGTGCTTCAATTTCAGCTTTGTAATCATTGGCATAGGGCAAGCTATATTTTAGCAACGACACAAGCACAGCGACCAGCACAAGGCTGATCGCGAATATTTGCCAAACTTTACGTAAACACCAAAAACAGGTGTGCCTTACTTTTTGCACTACATCATCACCACATCAAACTGCTCTTGATTATACAAGCTTTCCGTTTGAATACTGACTTGTTTCTTAATAAAAAGTTCAAGTTCAGCTAAGTTGTGATACTCATCGTTAATCAGTGCCTCGCTCACAGCTGGCGAAGCGTAAACCACAAATTTAGTCGCATCGTAAGCACGATTAACACGCACAATTTCACGTAGAATTTCATAGCAAACAGTTTCAACTGTTTTAAGTGCGCCTCGCCCTTTACACACTGGGCACTCGCCACACAGAATATGCTCTAAACTCTCTCGCGTACGCTTACGTGTCATTTCTACTAAGCCTAGCGCTGAAAAACCGTTGATATTGGTTTTGGCACGATCTGGCGCCATAGCAACTTCTAAGCAATGAAGCACACGACGTTTATGCTCGGCACTGGCCATATCAATAAAGTCGATAATGATAATGCCGCCTAAATTACGCAAACGTAACTGACGAGCAATCGCTTGAGTTGCTTCAATATTGGTGTTAAAAATGGTTTCTTCAAGGTTGCGATGGCCAACAAACGCACCGGTGTTAACATCCACCGTTGTCATTGCTTCGGTTTGGTCAAATATTAAGTAACCACCCGATTTAAGTTCAACCTTACGTTCAAGGGCTCGCTGGATTTCATGTTCAACACTGAACAAATCAAAAATGGGACGTTCACCCGGGTAATATTCCAATGCTTTGGCAAGCTCTGGTACAAACTCTTCGGTAAACGCCGTGAGCTGCTGATACGTGAGCTTTGAATCAACACGAATACGCTCCATATCTTCACCGACATAATCGCGCAGTGTGCGAAAAGCAAGAGTTAAGTCTTCGTGAAGAATCGACTCTTTACGCGTTTTTTTGCGTTTTTTTGCTATTTTGTGCCACAGTTTTTTTAAGAATTTAGCATCGTGCTCTAATTCAGCTTCGGTTGCGCCTTCAGCTGCAGTGCGCACAATAAAGCCACCTTCCTGATCATGAAATGGTGCAACGATCTTTTTTAAGCGCTCGCGCTCTTCTTCACTTTCAATGCGCTGTGATACACCAACATGGGTGGCATCTGGCATAAATACTAAATAACGCGATGGAATAGTGATATCTGTTGTTAAGCGCGCACCTTTAGTGCCAAGTGGATCTTTAACCACTTGTACCATAATAAACTGCCCCTGCCTCACTAATTCACGAATATCCTGAACTTTTTTGATTGGCTGATCATCCACGCCTTCGGCAATGGAGGTGCTATTTACAATATCAGATGCGTGTAAAAACGCGGCTTTTTCAAGACCAATATCAACAAACGCAGCTTGCATACCCGGCAACACGCGGCTCACTTTGCCAAGGTAAATATTACCGACAATACCAAGATTGCCTTCACGCTCTAGCTGCACTTCTTGCAGTACGCCGTTTTCAATTAATGCAACGCGACTTTCACTAGGTGTGACGTTAATTAATAACTCTGAGCTCATGCAAATTCCTTTAAAAATTGCGCTAATAATTGCTCGGTTTCATACAGTGGCAATCCCATAACAGCAAAGTAACTGCCATTAAGCTTAGTAACAAATCTACCTGCCCCGCCTTGAATACCGTAGCTTCCTGCTTTATCAAATGGCTCGTTTGTTGCGCAATAATCATTAATTTCTTGTTGTGATAACTGTTTAAATGTAACGTCAGTAACGACTAACTGCGACATTACCCCTTGCTGATTGGCAAACGCAATGGCGGTCATCACTTGATGAGTTTGACCTGACAATGATGAAAGGGTTGCAATTGCATCCGCTAAATCGGCTGGCTTACCTAATACCTTGTCATTTAATACCACGACAGTGTCAGAACCCAGTACAGGGTAATTATGAGCAGCTATTTGCACACCTGCTAACGCTTTTTCTTCCGCAAGGCGACAAACAAACTGTTCAGCTGACTCACTTGTTTGTTGTGTTTCATCAATATCTGTTGCGAACTGTTCAAACTCAACATTCAGTTGAGCAAGCAATTGTTTGCGTCTGGGAGAAGCAGACGCTAAATAAATTTTAGTCAAAATTAGCGTATCCTAAAGTGACGTCGATATTTTCTTAGCAGTAAAAACAACCATGGCCACGCCAATGCGCCCGTTAATACCGGCCATAAATATTGTGGTAAAAAATAAATATCGAGTAAAAAGTGATTCAGCCAAAACACCAAAAGATAATAAAGCGCTAAAAACAACGCCACTAACATCGCTTGCTGCCAAACACTAAAATTACGAATTTTCTGGTAATTACTTGCCGTAATATAAATCACAATTGAGTAAGTAAGTGATCGCACACCGAGTGGAGATCCAAGCGCTAAGTCAATAATCAGGCCGGCCATCCATGCAAAGCCAATGTTTACCCTATGGGGTAAGGCGATAGACCAATACATAATTACCAACAGCACTAAATCAGGACGATACATTTCAAATGCAATGGGCAATGGCATTAATGCAAGTACTAAAGAGACAAATACCGAGAGTAAAATAAATCCTAAATGCCTAGTCATTAGCCACCTCGTTGCGCCAAAGCAAAATCAGCAAACGAATGCGGTCGAGCTCGGCAATTGGACTGGCATAGACTTCAGAAAAAGGCCTACCCTCGTTACGATTAATACTCGTTACAGTGGCGACCGGGTACCCTTCAGGAAACACGCCACCCAAACCCGAACTCACCAGCACATCGCCAATACGAATATCCATACTGTGTGGCACATGAGATAGTTTAAGCTGATCTATTTTACCAATACCTTCCACCACAGTACGCACATTATTGCGCAATACACGCACAGGCGTAGCATGTTGCGTATCAGTGATTAATAACACTCGACTCGTTGTGCTGCCAACCTGAGTTACTTGACCAACAATGCCTTTGTCATCAATCACCGCAAGGCTTTCTTTTACATCATCAAGTAAACCACGATTAATCAACACCTGATGGCTGTATGGGTTGGAATGAACTGATAAAACTTGGGCAACCAACTTACGTTCTTCAAGCTTATTTGAAGAACCGAGCAAGGCTCTTAGCTTTTGGTTTTCGAGCTGTAAGAACTCATATTGCTGCAATTTTTGATTTTGCACCAATTGCGCTTCGCGTAGGGCATCGTTCTCAACCATTAAACTCTGGTGAGAAGAAAGGTTTTTACTGCCTTCGCGGAACATTTCATAAGGGAGGTTTGCAAGGTAAAACAAAGGGCTAACTATGGTGTTTAAGCTAGCCCTTACTTTGGAACCGCCATCCGTGTAGCGATCGCCGATAATCAGCACCACACTCAATACGATGGCAATTACCAAACGTAATTGCAACGAGGTATTTCTACCAAAAATTAAATTCATTGCGCCCTCAAAGAGCAGTAAAACAAGTGTATTTAGCTACTTAATCGTAGCTAAATACATCACCACCATGCATATCAATCATTTCTAGTGCTTTACCACCGCCACGCGCTACGCAGGTTAATGGATCTTCCGCAACAACAACCGGAATGCCCGTCTCTTCCATTAATAAACGGTCAAGATCTTTTAGCAATGCACCACCACCGGTTAATACCATACCGTGTGCTGAAATATCGGAAGCCAGCTCAGGCGGAGATTGCTCTAACGCAACCATTACTGCACTTACAATACCTTGTAACGGTTCTTGCAGTGCTTCTAGAATTTCACTTGAATTTAGCGTGAATGAGCGCGGCACACCTTCAGCAAGATTGCGACCACGTACTTCAATTTCTTTTACTTCTTCGCCATTAAATGCAGAACCAATTTCATGTTTAATACGTTCAGCGGTTGCTTCACCAATTAAACTACCGAAATTACGACGTACATAGTTAATAATTGCTTCATCGAACTTATCACCACCAATGCGAACTGATGATGAGTAAACAATACCGTTTAAAGAGATAATAGCGACTTCAGTTGTACCACCACCAATATCTACAACCATTGAACCAGTTGCTTCAGATACCGGTAAACCAGCACCAATCGCAGCGGCCATTGGTTCTTCAATTAGGTAAACTTCGCGCGCACCTGCACCCATTGCTGATTCACGAATCGCACGTTTTTCAACTTGTGTTGCACCACACGGTACACACACTAAAACACGTGGACTTGGACGTAAGAAGTTATTGTTGTGCACTTGTTTAATAAAGTGCTGTAACATTTTTTCGGTTACGTAAAAGTCGGCAATAACGCCGTCTTTCATTGGGCGAATTGCTTTGATATTACCAGGTGTACGGCCAAGCATTTGTTTTGCTTCTTGACCTACTGATGCAACACTTTTAGGGCCACCTGGTTTGTCGTGACGAATTGCCACAACCGATGGTTCATTTAAAACAATGCCCTGATCTTTCACATAGATAAGTGTATTGGCAGTTCCGAGATCGATTGATAAATCGTTAGAAAAAAGACCACGTAATTTTTTAAACATGGAACTGGGGTATCCTTGTAACGTATGACGTTCAGTTTTATTTTTAATCGAATAACTAAACGCTCAAATAATAAATATAAAGTGTCTAGCGCTCACGCACTAGACGAAAACCGATGTAATTAGCACGAAAATCCGTTGCTAAAATTAGGCGTGTCGACGCTCGCGCTAAGGTAGGTGCAAAATTCCATGCACCGCCACGAATCGCAACATCAGAACGACCAGCCGTTTTTTGGGTCCACTCCCACACATTACCAACGGTGTCATAAACGCCAAAACGGTTAGCGCTAAACGACCCTACAGGTGCTGGGCTCTGATTTGACCACTCACTACCACACCAACCACAATTAGCTAAGTTATTGCCAATATCATTACCCCAAGGGTAATCGGTTTTAGTGCCGGCACGTGCCGCATATTCCCACTCCACCTCAGTTGGCAGACGATATTCGTTGCCTGTTTTTTCACTTAACCAATCAGCATACGCTTTGGCATCTGAATAAGTTAAGCACACAACTGGAAAATTATCTTTTTGCTCGTAGCCTGGGTTTTGCCAATTAAGCGACGCTTCCCACACTGGCTCACCATTTAAATAGTAAGCACAGCCTTGGCCACTTTCTGCTTCTGTTTTATAAGCCGTATCGGCAACAAATTCGTTGTATTCGCCTACTGTTACTTCTTTCTCGTTCATCGCGTACGAATCACTCAGAATCTTTTTAACAATAGGTTGCTCGTTTGCTAAACCGTTCCCGGTTAAATCACCCATTTCAAATTCACCTGCTGGGATCACAATCATGCCAGCTGAATTTGCAATCGTGCTGCGAGTTGAAAGGCTTGGTGTTGACGTTGTTTGGCGAGTACGCGTTTGATTATAGTTAGACTGAGTAATCGTCTCTTTTCTTAAATTTGCGCGTAATGTTTGCGAGCGTTTTAAATTAATATTTCGCGTATAGGTTTGATAACCTTGTTTACGAATTTCAATATCATAGCTGCCTGATGGCAATGACACATCTAAGCGAGTAGAGCCGTAACTCACGCCATTTATAAACACTTCATCATCGCGCACGTTAGAACGCAATGTGAGCTGGAACAATCGCTCCTTTTTTGGCGTATTGACCTCTACCGTATCACGGTTAGTTACCATGCTTGCTGATGAGGGTGCGCTTTTATTATCTTTAAAACGCACTACTGGTTCATCATAGCTTGCACTTATAACTGGCTGATAGACATTAGGAATTGCAGAACCATAGTCAGAGCAGAAACTGTTATCTAGGTTAAGCAAGTTACATAAACGGCTGGCGTTTACTTCGCCACGCATGGTTACGCTTAGGTTGGTATTGTAATTACCTTGCCCGCTAAATGAGCTATTAACCACATGACTGCTTAATACTTGAACCTGTGCACCTGACATATTGCGCTTTGGTTCAACCACTCTCTGCTCGGTAATATTGGCAAAAATTTGGTCCATAAAGCGTTTTGTGGCTTTTTGTAAACCTTGTGATTGACCACGTTGCTCACACGCCGCCAGCGTTTCAGTACGCTTACAGTTTACTGTGTGATTCACTTCAACAGTGCCTTCACGGGTAAACTCATTACGTAAACGCTCAACACGTGCGGTATTCTTTTGCTGCTTTAAGCTTTCGAGGGTGTTAACTAAGGTATGTTTTGAAACGCGGATTGCTTCAATATCTTTGCGATGAGATGAAATCGCTACAAGCTGTAGGTCTATATCATCTTTATTTTGCTTTAGATCCGCAATCGCTTTTTGGTAGCGCGTTTGAGCTGCACTAATATCCAATGTTGGGTCTTCAATTAAACGGCGATACAAATCATTCATCGCGTCTAATGATTGGTTGCGTTCTTTCTCTAACGAAATAGAACGTGAACGAAGTAATTCCAATTGCTCTTGCAATTGTTTTTCTTGTTTTAGATGTTTATCTAAAACACCAGATAACTCTTTGAATTCAGACTGCTTAATATCTATTTCAGCTTGAATGCTTGATACTGTATTAGTGTCTTGTCCATGTGCTTGCCATGTAAATAGGCTAAGCGAGATCACCAATGACAAAGGTGCTAGTCGCATATAATTATTCCCAAAACGGCCGATTTTTGGTTTTCTTGTTTTCGTTTTTATCGTAAGGGCAATTGCCCTAATGCTTTATGCTATTTTTTTGTCATGCAAAACACAAGCTTTGTCTTACCTTAAATGGCAAATTTTCAATTAAAAGAGTGTATCTTTTAATTCTCACTCCAATAAATCACCCTATCGTTTCCTCTAAACCGACCAAACTGTAAAACACCACTTGGATTGTCATTAGGGTCGTTAAAGTCTCCATCATTATTCCAATCATAACGTAACCACTTTTCTGGGCTTACGTAATCAACATTATAAGTACGCTGTTCGGTTGGCATTGGCGGAGTCAAAAATAACTCTCGACCCGATTTGTAGATACCTGCGGCAAAACTATCACTCAAATCATCTTCAAGCGGTTGATTATCTTCAATCACTAAATTAGCAAAGTTATATGCGCTACAAGAATCTGACGTATTAACTACAAAGTTAGTGCCATCCCAATATTCAACTTTCATCGGAATTTGTAGCGGTTCATATTCACTGCCATAGTTATTGCTGAGTGTTAACCTACCGTAGCGCATTTCTATCGGCGAAATAGTTTCAACACCGCCAATTACATTCGTGTTAATAGCGCGACTATCGGCTGTACCAGCAAGTTGATTTGCATTTTGATTTAAATCGTTAAGTACTTTGCCATCCGAATCAGTTAAACGCACCAATGGCATCACTTGCGTCATCGGAATTGAAGGGGAATTATCACGCTCTAACGTTGCATTATTTACATTCACCACATACAAACCTTGCTGCCAATCGACACCATCATCGGCACTCAAACTGTAACGCGGCGCAAGTAGTGTTGCCGATTTATAATTTGCAGCATCATCATTTTCAATTAAGTTTTCAATGCTCGCTTTAGCAAAGTTAAGCGCACTAGTTGCATTATAAGTGTAATTGTATAAGCGGTTACCTAATAGATCTTGCGCTGTAATGGTGTAACTCAATTCATCAAACGGCTGGCTGTAATAAGTAAAACTATTGCAAGCACTTGTCAGTGTTTGCTCTGTCATTTCAAATTGCGCAGGGATAAAGCGCCCTACATTGGCTTTACTGCCAGAGATAGCTCCACCATCACTATGGTTTAAGTAATTACTGCTTGAAAGGTTAGCAAGTAGCTCAATGATCCCAACTTCATTAAACTTTGCATCAGTGATCGTCGCGACACCCGAGACAAAACCATTAGCCGGCAAAGCATTAGGCGATAATACACCGTCAATACCCGCTTGCGGCGCCTGCAAGTTATGCATTAACGCGACTGTTCCTGTGATATCAGCACTTCGAAAATTACGAGTTATCGCACCATTGGCATTGTGAGCCTCGACTTGAATATTGAAATCTTCCGACGCCATTTTAAATACAGAGTCTTCTGCATCAGACGCGTTCGGATCGCCGGTTACAGTGATGTTAAATCTTTCAGGACGCACCACATAATTATTACTGGTATCAGTTAAATTCGCTCCATTAGGTGCTGATGCAAATACCGACAAACTAATTCTACCGGCATCAAGATAATTTAACGCCAAATTCGCTTTGTAGTTATTAGTTGGATCAAAATTAACGGTAACAGGTGTGTTGTTTGTTACTGGCGTATTATTTACAGTAAACGCCATCGATGATGGGTTACTTGGTTGTACAAAGTTATTGGTAAAATTAACTGTTTGTGCACCACTAAAAATGCTTTCACACGCACCTGTATTATCGTTTTTTCTTACCGCCATTAATTCAGCGCTGTACGGCACACCTGATATTTGATCGCTAACGGCACTGATTTTAAATCCCGTCTCCACAAATTGGGTATAACAATTGGCAAGCGACACTTCATTTGCACCGACAAAACATCTAAACCCTGAACTTGGATTCGTTATATTAGTGTTTAGCGCATAATTAATGGTACTTGCTTGGATATTGTTTAAGCTAATATTTGCTCGGCCATTTACCGTAAATGGGTTACTTGGAGACCAACTTAACCCGCCACCACCTGAGGTGGAAAGCGATACAGTCGCTGGGTTTGGATAATAACTACTGCAAGTATCGTCAGCACATGCCTCAATTATCATGGTTTCAGCTTCGCATGTTAACCCTGTATTATCACTTAGCGTAAGGCGATAATGGTCAACACTCGGCGCATTGTCACACGTGCGTACCGTATTCATATCACTTAAAATTTCAGACTGTTGTAACGCACGTGAATAAATTCTTACTTCATCAAGCTTACCTTTAAAATAACGATCGCTGCGAATACCGCCACACTGCGTTGAAGTATTCGTGCCTACATCAACGCCAATAAAAAACTTACACGGTGAATCAGCTAACCCGTCGCTGTAACTACGCGAGGCATCGGCAATTCCATTAATGTACATAATTTGCGAACCAGATCTGTAAACAACGGCGACATGGGTCCATTGGTTAAGCGGTATAGTTCTTGAGCTGGTAAATGAACGAGATTGCCTAGATGCATTTTGCCACCACCAAAACAATCGATTACTTGAGTCTAAGTGAAATTCAAAATGCTCATCTTTAGATACTAAACTTCGTAGGCCACCGCGATTTTCGGTGGGGAAAACCCACGTACTTACGGTTAGTTCTTGATAATTAAAATCACCACTGTCATCAACTGATGCATAGTTGGTTCCATCAAATTCTGCGTATTCACATGTACTTTGGCTGCCTATGGTGTTTGCCGGGCCAGGTGAGCTTATTGAAAATGTGGGACTTCCCGACGGACTTAAATCATGAGGATCATTTAAATTGGCATCTAAAAAATCACCATCAAGTTGCCACCAACCGTTGGCATCGCAATATTGTTCGCGTGCAGCTCCATCCCAGCCTAAGCCTAGATTTTGATTTTGATAGATGGTTTGAATTTGAGTATCACCAATCGCTTTATCAAAAATAAGTAATTCATCAACTAAGCCTCGAAAGCGCTGACTAGCATCAAACCCGCCACCTAAATTATCTTGTTCTTGTCCTAACATTAGGTAGTTAATGTTTAATGAACCACTATCGTGATTTGATACACAGCCTTGTTGTTGCCCATTAACAAAGAAGCACGACGTTGAACCGTCACGACGCCAAACAAAATGTCGCCAAACATTATCTGAAAAGTTTGGAATGCTAATGCGAGAGGCGCGATCTTGTTTTATCCAAGGCTCAAATAATGTGCTGCTTGGGTGCCACCAAATTAATTCATTAGCATTATTATTATTACGCGCCCCTGAAATTAGTACTTGGCTACCCGAAAAACTACTTTTAACCCACGCCGAAATCGTAAATTCTCTGCCACTGAGTAAGTCCTCATCAATATCAATTCGCCCATTGCTAATACCGTCATCAAAGAATGCAGCATTACAAATTTTTCCTTCAGCGGGTTGAATATTAAAAGGCGTGCCATGTTCACTGTTAATTGATTCTATTACTTGGTTATTTACGCCGCTTAACCATGAAAATTCATCAAAACGAAACTCCGCGATAGGTGAGGCATTTGGGTCAACCGTCGTCGCACCACAAATACCCGTAAAATTATTTAATATACTTGGCGCTACGTAGCTTACTTCGGCACTGTTGCCTACACTAACCGACGCGCCTGATGTAAGCGCACCTTCGAATTCAACACCAAATGCAAGATCTATTTGGCTTTGTGAATAAACAAATCCGCCAAACTCAACATTGCTGGCTGTTGAAACACTGCCAGCTACGTAAATAATTAAATCGTCCGGGCGTGGCACATCAATATCACTAAAAATAGATAAAGATCCTCTTACAACTATGCGTGTTGGCCCGGTAACACGTAAGTTTGGACGGTTAAGTGATAAAGAACCAGTAAACAAATAATCACCTGAAAGTTTGCCATTATTTGGAATACTGGTTTTAGGGTTTAATAAACTTGGCTCTTGAATGGTTTCAGCATTCGTTCCCGAAGCGATACACTTTGAACCACACGCATCAGGGTTATTATCTACCAGACTGGTCGTAACAATTACACTATTAGCTTGGCCACTAATTTCTGCGTTATTTAAAATAATTGCACTGCCGTTATTAAACGTCGCAATTCCTGAAGGAAATACGTCTTCACAGGCAGGCAAATTTGCCCAAACTAAATTAGGAAGCAACAGCATTAGGTAGAAAAAGCTAGTTAAGTGTTTTTGCTTCAACATTGAGACTTCTCTGTGTTGTCCACTGGCCAGAATCACAACTTACTGTACTGGTTATCCGATACACAGTCACCGTAGAGGTTGGAGAATTTGCATCCGCCACATTATTCACCGAGCTACATGACAGCTCTACAAATTGGCAATTTTCCATATACTTAGTTGCACTAAAATGGTTTGGCGGCACATCAGCATTACATACGCCGTTTGGCGCATTCAGCGGAAACAACTGTGTGAGTTTCCATTCAACACCACTTTGCGCTGACAAAAACGCTTTAGAGCCATAGTACTCTACCGCATTTGATTGCGCGCCCCCTTCAATAACACGTGTCAGCGCTAATCCGAGTGCCAACAATACAATAGCAACAAATAACGATGTAATTAATAAACTGCCTTGCTGTTTAAACCTTAACGTCATACATTTCTCTAGGGCACGTTTGGAATATGCACTTCATGGTTAAATACCAAGGATTCAGAACTATTAAATCCCATCGCCAGCCTTATATTAACAATAGCATTTCGCGTTAAACTTGCGTCATTAAACTCAAAAGCTAAATGATCTGAAATGTATTTTGCTAAAAACTGACCTTTCACTCCATCAAGCACATGCAAAAGCGAAGGCGTTGGCTGATTCACTTCAAAATCATAACCTTGATAATAATATAAACTATCACCTTCAACACAAAAGCTAATTGGGCTGTTATTCAATACGAACAATCGCTGCGTTGGTGAAGCAACTGCAAAACCATTATCAAATGACCAACGCTGTGTTTTATTTGTCTCTTCTTCAACGGGATCTGCCGATAGTAAGCGAACGCGGTTATTACTCAAATCATAAATATCAGCAGGGCTTTGTGGATACAAGGTAACACGATCATTTTCAAACGCTTTATCTTCATTATTAAACGCAATAACAATTAAATCACCTGCACTTGAAGTATCAAGCGGTGGGTTGTTGACATAAATACTGCTGGCTTTAAACGGGGTAAACTCTATACATTGAAACGCTTGACCTGAAATATTACCGGCTTGAACTCGAATCGAATTAGGCGTTGCTTGGCGTAACTCTTTACTTAACCGCAATAAGGCAAAACGTGCTTGTGCTACCACTTCATCTCGCTCTGTACCCGTTGCATAAATCTGTGCGCCAAACTTTATAAACTGCATCGTACTAATGCTTACAATACCAATAATCACAATCACAATTATCAGCTCGACCAAGCTAAAACCTTTTCGTTTAGCGCGGTTCATTAGTAGTTACCTTTGTAGGCAGAAAAACCATATACATCGCCTGTTGGCGCTGTCACCGTTACAGTTATTAGTTTTAGGGTATTAAAATCACCAGATGTATCTGCTTCACCATTGGCATCATCATCGTAAACCACAGTAACTGACAGACTAAAGCCTGGATAAAGATTTGAAATCGATTCACCTAAGCTATTTTGTATAGCAGCGGTTGAATAATTACCAATAAAGTCATCTACATCATTAAACTCTGCGCGCGTTTCACCACCATCATTGCCTAAATTAGCTGGCGGTGTACATAAATTGGGGGCTATACCGCATTGTGTATAGGGTGGGCTGCGTCGTGATTGCTCGTCAAATGAACGCCCTAAAATCTCGTTCATCATCGCCTGACCTAGTTCATTGGCTTTAACTTGAATCACGGGGTCGGCACTTTGCTTTGCCTGTGGTGCTAACAGGCCTGTTACTATGGTAAGCACAATCGCCATTAACACTATGCCAAAAATCACTTCAATTAAGGTAAAGCCCTTAAGCCTATTCACATGCATAAATGCCACCTTGTGCAGAAATGCAAATATCCGCCTCACCAAAATCAATTTTGCAATTTGCCGCGCAATTTAAATTTGGTCTGCCAAAATCATCAAACTCTAGCTCACTAAAACTGGCACTATTTGAATCAAGGGTTTGGATACGTGTTGCTGTGCTACTAGCTGGAATATTGACAACAAGATATGCAAAGTCGATAGCTAAGTTGGCGCAATTATTGGTCATTGCGGGTGCGATTTGAGCGCTACTAAAACACACTTTGTGGGATAAGGTATTATTAGTATTTTGCATTGCGCGAAGTTGCATAGTGCGCAATATAGTAAGAGTTCTGTCGCGGAACTCAAAGCTATCAAAACTTTCGTTTGTAAAAAATTTAGGCACCACGGTTACTGCCAAGGTGCCTAAAATTACCAAGGTTATTATTAGCTCGACAAGACTAAAACCTTGTTGTTTCATTTAGATTTTTTAACAACCAGCAGTAAAAACTTCTGTGTTTGCAGCAGAGTACACGGGAGGTGTGGCTGTAGTTGCTGAAGCTTCTGTGTATTTTACAGCGCAAATTTCTGTATCATTTGAACCGGTTGGCGTAACGCTTCCATTTGCAAATATATACGCAGTGTTTGGCGTCCCAGAGATCGCTACAAAGTTAAAATCTGCACCATTGTAAGGGCTCGTTGAATCTACATTAATATCTAATGCTACTGGCAAACCTGTTGCAGTAGCCGTTGGATAGCCGTAGTTTAAGGCGATAGTATTACCGTTGCCATCATCAATCTCGTTCGATGCACCACTTGCAGTTTTCTGTAATCCCGCAATTACTGCTTTACCATAAACAATAGAACTTGCACTATCAACAGCACCTGCAACACCTTGAATAGTCGAAGCATTAGCATCGCCTTGTAAATCTAAAAATTTAGGTGCAGCAGTTACTGCCAAAATACCTAAAATTACAATTACAATAATTAACTCTACTAGTGTAAAACCTGTTTGCTTTTTCATATCTTTTACCTCTTTAAAGCCTAAATTAGTTACCAAAAACTCGCACTACGCCAGTTGCAGGTGAGTATTCAATACCACGAAAGTTAGCGTCTAACGCATTTCCAGGAATCGCTGTTAAATCTAACGAGCTTACTAAATAATACAAACACGTATCGCTTGCACCATCCACAGAGCCGTTATTAACAAATCGAATTAAGTACGTATTTTCTTCCACTGTCGCTGCTGCCGCTGATGTCGTATTAGAAGGTGCACTTTGCAGTACAGAGTTAAACACTGCTTGACACTTTGCAGTATTTAGCGCTGTTGTTTCAGTTGACCCTGCAACTTCGTTATTTGCAGCGTCTAAGCCTGACGTTGGGTAACCAATATCAGGGTCAATACCAACTCGCGTTGTATCATAATCAATAAAGTTGGTAGCCGTATTATTATCAGGGCGGCCTAACACTTCCCATTGCGCTCGCACTAGACCAACCGCTGCGGCTAAACCACCTGCTACGCCTTCAACCGTTGAGCGTTCCGCCTCTTCCTGAATATCAATAAAGCGCGGCAATGCCGTAACAGCGAGTAAGCCTAAAATTATTACCACAATAATCATCTCGATTAATGTGAAGCCTGTATTCTTTGCTCGATTTTTCTTCATTTGACGCCTCGACGACTTAATTGTAACCAAAGTTAACATTTATGCTCTAACTATTGCTCACTATGCCATTTAAGAACATGTACTTAAATAGTAAAACTGAATTTTTATAGTATTTACAGCCAATTATTTGACCATGATCTAATATTTCAACACTGTTAACATCAGATAACGCAATCGACTGTAAATTTTCAAACAAACCATCACATTGTGCTTTGGATGATGTAACTACGTGGGTTACAAACCCATTGCGGTTAACACGTGCTTTTAACAAGCCTTCACTAGTTAGCGTTGACTGCCCAACTAACGACATTTCAACTTCGCTTTGCTTATCACGCATCCATTGATGCCTAATGTGATTAATGCTAGTTACAAACTCATCTTTTGATTTTTTTGCAACCACCTGTTCTACTTCATCATATAAGCCTAGCATTTTTCCTGCCAACACCCAGTAAAGCAGGCAAAAAATAATCAATATGATTATAAAACGATATAACCCAGTACTGGATTCGTGAGTATTTGCCACATTTATCGTCCTTTAATTGCCGACATCATATCCCACATTGGCGTAAAGATACCCAAGGCTAAAACAAGCACCATACCCGCTACAATCGAAATTAGAATTGGTTCGATTTTGGCGGTTAAACTCTTTAAATCAAAATCCACTTCACGCTCGTAAAATTCAGCCGCTTCTTGCAGTAACTCCTCGACTCGCCCGGTTTCTTCGCCTACGGCCACCATTTGCAATACTAATTGAGTAAACAGTTCGCTATTTTTCGATGCACGCAGTAAGCTTTCACCTTTTTCAATACTGCGTCGCATATCGATTACTTTCTCTTCCATAAAGGCGTTATCAATCGCTTCGGCCACCAATGATAGCCCGGTCGTCATAGGTACACCTGCGCGTAAGATCATGGCGAACGAACGACTATAGCGAGCCAATAACGAGCGCTCAATAATGCTGCCAACAATTGGAATTTTTAGTTTTATTCTATCCCATTTTAGCCTGCCAACAGGTGTTTTCAGGTAACCTCTAACGCCAATGAAAGTTCCTAAAATACAAAGTAAAAGTAGATGCCAATACGTAACAAAAAAGTTAGATGTGCCAATTAAAATTCGTGTCATTAATGGCAGCTCGGCATTAAATTTTGCAAACATCTCAGCAAATGTTGGAATAACGAAAATATTTAGAATAAACATTGCGATTGCCAATGCAATAATCACAAACGTTGGATAACGCATTGCTGCTTTAATACGTTTGCGAGTTTCGTGCTCTTGTTCAAAATACGTCGCAAGTTGCAAAAATGCATCTTCTAACTTACCCGTACTTTCACCCACTACCACAATCGATACCATCAAGCGGTTAAATATCTTTTTGTGACTGGCAAATGCCGCGGATAAATTGCGACCTTGCTCAAGTTGCTTTGCAACATCGAGTAAGGCATCACGAAAAACAGGGTGCGTAGTGGTTTCAGCAAGCCCGACAATCGCCCGAATAATCGGAATACCCGCTTTCATTAACGAGTACATTTGCCTTGAAAAGACAATCAACTCATCAAGGGTTACTTTTGGCTGAAAAAGCGCCATTAGCGGCGAGTTATCGCCCTCTTTTTCACCAGTGCTAGGTTTAATAGACAGCGGTATTAACCCACGCCTCAATAGTACATCTGCAGCCGCATTATCATCATGCGCCTCAAGCTCACCGTTAACCGGTTTGCCCTGTTTATCTTTTGCTTGATAGGCAAAAAACGGCATCGGCTTAACCTACTAACTCAGGCAAACTTTCAGCCACTCTAAACACCTCTTCAAGTGAGGTAATGCCTTGGCTTGCGTAATCCAATGCCATCACTGATAAAGGTTCAAACTCAGGGTTTGCGCGCGCCGCTTCTGAGAACGCTTGTGTATCAGCTAAACGTAGTGCATCCATCATAGGCTCGTTCATTTCTAGTAATTCGAACACACCTATCCGGCCACGATAACCGGTCTGATTGCAACTGTTGCAACCTTTGCCTAACTTAAACTGAGCACCGCTAAAGCGAGGATTAATATGATTTATCCAAGCAAGTTCTTGTGCATCAGGCGTATAATCGCTCGCACATTTATCACATACACGACGCACTAAGCGCTGCGCTAAAATTGCGCGTAAAGAGCTTGCTACCAAATAGCTTGGCGCTCCCATATCAATTAAACGCATGGCGCTGGTAATCGCATCATTGGTATGCAATGTTGATAAAACTAAGTGACCGGTTAACGCACCGCGCAAACCAATTTCAACTGTTTCTTGATCTCGCATCTCACCGACCATCAAAATATCAGGGTCTTGACGAAGTGTAGTACGTAATACAGATGCAAAACTTAACCCAATTTTGCTATTTACCTGAACCTGGTTAATACGAGGTAAACGATACTCCACGGGGTCTTCAACAGTAATAATTTTTTTGCTCGATTGGTTTAACTCACTTAATGCACCGTAAAGTGTTGTGGTTTTACCCGAACCCGTTGGCCCTGTAACCAAAATCATGCCGTGCGGTCGCTTTAGCGCAGTACGCATTTTATTGAGCACTTTTAAAGGCATACCGGTTTCATCTAACGTTAATAGACCCGCCGACTGATCGAGCAAACGCATTACCACTGACTCACCATGTTGTACCGGCATGGTTGAAACACGCACATCAATATTGTGACCTTTGATGGTGATATTAAAACGACCATCTTGCGGTAAACGTTTCTCTGAAATATCAAGACCCGACATTAACTTAAGGCGCAGTACCAACGCCGCTGAAATAGCTACTTGATCAAGGGTGTTTTCATGCAAAATTCCATCTATACGCTGACGAATGCGTAAAATGCCTTCATCAGGTTCAATATGAATATCCGACGCACGCATTTGCACTGCATCTTCAAAAATCGACTGCAGTAATTTTACAACCGTGGCATCTGAGGTGTTTTCGTCTAGCGCGTTAAGTTCAAACTCTTCGGTTTCTTGATACTCTTCTTGCAGCTGAGATGCAAAGCTTTCAATGTCTTGCGTGCGGCGATATAAATTATCGAACGCATTAAGAATTTGCTTCTCTTGTGCAACAACGATTTCAATTTGCTTTGGCGCAACAATGGGCGCTAGCTGATCTAAACTCGATAAATCAGCCGGATCACTCATCGCAATTTGAATCGACTCACCAAGGTCTGCTAATGCCAGCGCTCTAAAACGACGAGCGTAAACCTCAGGGATCAGCTTAACCACCTTTGGATCGAGCTTTTCATTGTCTAAGTTTACAAACGCAACATTAAGTTGCTGCGCTAAAAAGCGTAGTAATTGAGTTTCTTCAATCACTTGCTGCTCAATCAATGTAGCACCGAGCTTTCGCCCAGTTATTTTTTGCGCTTGAAGCGCATCGTTGAGTTGTTGTTCCGAGATGATATGTTCATGAACCAACAAATCACCCAATCGCATTTTTAACCTAGGACGCATCGAGTCGACCTCTTATAAACTGTAAACGCTCAACGGCATAACGCTGTGATGCAGGCGACAAATTGCCAATTTGCGTCGCTGTTGTGTAATATTGCATCGCATTTTGCCACTGTTGTAGAAATTCAGCAGAGCGCGCCATTGCTAACCACCACTTACCTTGCTCAGGCTGTGATAGTGTTAATTTTTTAAAACTGCGTAAAGCCACTTCGTGTTGCTTTAATTGCTGTGCAGCTAAGCCTTTTAATATCCAAAAATCTTTATCACCTTGGCTTTCATAGCGCTGCGGCAATACACTCAGTACTTCGTTATATTGTTTGTTATCCGCGTAAATGCGCGCCAGCAGAGTTCGCCACTCCATACTGTCGGGTTTTAAACTTAAACCTTGCTCAAGTACATTACTGGCTTTCACGGTTTCTTGGCGGCCATAAAACGCTGCGGCCAATAAGCTACGACACTCAATATGTTCATTTAGCACCGCAATACATTGCTCTAACGCAGCAATTGCCTCACCTACCAAACCAAACGTGAAGGCTTTTTTTCCGGCTTGAAAATGCTCATTTGCCTGTTGCGTTGCTGTTATCTTAGTAACTTGCTTCATCGTCGCCTGACGTTCAGTTGGTCGCGCTTTTTCGCGTTCTACAAGCTGAACGAGTGGCGTTTCCTCTTCAGAAGGCACCACTTTTTGTGACGCTACGCGGGGAGCTTGTGTGGCAGTTGTATCATTATCCATCTCGATAGTTTGCGTTACTTGCTCTGCTTGCGGTAATGATTGAGCTGTTAGCGATTTAGATTGCTCAGCTACTTGCTCATTTCTTTGTTGATTTGCTTGTTCATTTTCCTGTTCAAGCATGCGATTTGGCGTTTCGCTTGTTGGCTCACTTACAGCTGGTTTGTCGTTATTAGCAGTAGCCACAGGAACATTTTCAGCAGCGTTTGGCGATTTTACAAAAAAATGCTGAACCAGATCTTTTTTATAAACTACATAAGCAACGAGCGATAATGCCATCACAGCTAATACTGGAATTGCTAACTTATGCAGTTTTTCTCCAATATCTGAAATTGGCGTTACGTTTACTGTTTGTTCTCGCTCTGCGCTCGGTGCAGCTTCCGTTTGCCTTTGCTCTAACCCCTTGAGCGTTTTATTCAGTACACTCATAGTTGTTCCTTAACTATTAACCATGTCGCCGTACCGATTACTAACAACAAAGCTAAGTACATTGGCCAAATACGTGAGCGACTTAAGCGGCAATCTTCTGTATCTTGCGCGGCGCTATACACATAAGCAACTTTGGCTTTTTGAATACCTTCACCATAGCCTTGAATAAGCACTTTATGACTTAACAAATTAACTAAACGCGGAATACCACGACTCGCTTTTGCAATAAGCAAACACACCTTATTGGAAAAAAGCTCTTTGGGCTGCTCAACTCCAGCAACTTCTAAGCGATGACGAATGTAATAAGCCACTTCAGCATTAGTCATAGGGCGTAAAGTGTATGAAAAACTAATTCGCTGCCTTAACTGACGCACTTTTTGATTCGCTAAGCGGCTATCGAGCTCTGGCTGGCCAAATAACACAACCTGAATTAACTTACGTGTTTCGGTTTCTAAATTAGTAAATAAGCGCACTGCTTCCAACGAATCCCAACTTAAACACTGAGCTTCATCAATAATTAAAACAACGCGTTTGCCTTGATGATTTAATGCTAGTAGCTGGTCTTGGATTTTTTGGCTAAGTGATTGCTGATCTAAATCGCTACTAATATCAATTTGTAATTCGTTGGCAATTGCATAACACAACTCATCAGGACTTAAATACGAATTAGCGATATACGCGACTATGGTTGAATCATCAAAGCTGTTGAGTAACTTTCGACATAACAATGTTTTTCCGGTACCGACTTCACCCGTAACTTTAATAAAGCCTTCACCCATATTGAGTGCGGTAATCAATACATCCATGGCTTCATTATGGGGTGCTAACGCGCAATAAAACTGCGTATTTGGCGTTAGCGAAAACGGTAACTCGGTCAAACCGAAGTGCGATAGATACATTACTTACCGTACCAAGAATTCAACAATTTAAGGCTGCGCTGTTGCTGTTGTTGCCAAGTGTCTGCCATCACCACCGTTGGGCGAATAAGAATGACAAGCTCTTTTTTGTTTTGCACACGACGCACGCTTTTAAATAGGTTTCCTAAAATAGGCATATCACCTAAAACTGGCGTTTTCGATTCTTGATCTGTAGTTAAAGTTTGCATTAAACCACCAATAATCACAATTTCGCCACTGCCTGCGCGGATCACGGTATCGGATTCACGAATGTTACTTTGCGCAAGCGGTAAAACATAGTCTTGGTCGTTTAGTGTCACGACTTTGTTTTGCTCTTCAGTTTCGGTCACCGACGGGTGAACATGTAAAATAACCGAGCCAAACTCATCTATTTGCGGTGTAACATCAAGCGCGATACCGGAGAAAAACGGCGTTAGTTCAATTTCTGGTGACGTGGTTGTCGCATTGCCCGTTACCGTAGTGCTCGACACTTCTGTAACAAAATACTCATCTTCACCCACTTTAATCACTGCTTTTTGATTATTTGTTGCAGTTACACGTGGGTTAGAAAGCATTTGCACGTCGCCCTGCGTCTCAAGCAAGTTAATCACACCGCTGAAATCAGCATTTTTAAATACTAAGTTAGTCACACCACCTAATTGAGATGAAATAGTATTGCCAACTTGCGCCGCGGCAGTGGTCGAGAAAGTTAAATCAGTTGAGCCAATATGGCCTAACACTTCGGTCCAATTAACCCCTTGCTGATATTCATCGTTTAAGGTTACTTCAATAATTTTAGCTTCAAGCACAACTTGGCGCTGTAAGCTGTCTTCACTGGCTTTTAAAAATTCTTTTAGCGCTGCAATTTCACTTGGTAACGCGTTAACAGTCACTAAGCTTGCTTGTGGGCTAACAATAATAAAACGGCCACTTCCTTTACCGATTAAGGACTCCATCGCCAACTTCAAATCTTTCCAAAAATCAGTTTCACTGCTGGTTTGAATGCTAGCACCATTAATTTGCATATTAGAGCCGCCACCAAAGGTGTTATTGCCACCCATATTTTGGTTATTGCTCGAATTATTGTTGCCTGAATTACCATTACCGCCCGAGCCGCCTTGATCAAACTGGCTCACGCCACCAGCAACAACGCTTACCGTAGATAAACCACTGCGCTTCATCATTAAATAGTTTACTGGAATCGATTCGGTACGCATTTTCGCGGGTAATACTTGCACTACTTTGCCTTCGCGAAATACATCAATGCCGTATAAACGCGATACAATTTTTGTCACTTCATCCATAGTGACATCTTTTAAAGTAAGTGAAATTTCACCTTCCACCTCAGGGTGTAAAGCAACACTATACGGCGTATCAGCAACCAATCCCGCGAAGAATTCATTAATAGACACTTTATTGGCATTTACATCAAAACGTGTCATTTCAAACTCTTTCGGTAATGAAACGCTGGTTCCTACGGAGGCCAGTAATTCATCTTCAAAACCTTCTGGAGCTTGCTCGGTCGAGCTTTGCTCATTTGCAATACTTTGCGGTTTCGCATTGAGTTCTTGTTGAATATGCGGCTTTAATGTTGGCTCTGACGTAAGCTCACAACCAGACACCAATAACGCTGAAACTGCCAGCCAACTTTTTAGAATGTTATTTTTTAATTTCATGCTGATAAAGTCTCAATACCTTGTTAGTTTGACCTTGCTCTAGTGTCACCGAGTCCGGCGTTATTCTTATAACTTTATGTCCTTGAACTTGGTCGCCAATTCTTACCATTTTCCCAGCAATAACTGCAAGGTTGCCTGAATCTTTTACAAACACCGATTGCAGCACCAGGGCGTTATCTGCTTGTGTACTGTTAGCAACCACACTGCTCGCTTCGAGTGTTTTTGGTCGTGTTGGATCTTGCAGGCTTTTTGCCGACAGCGAAAAGCCACAACACATACAGATTAAAATAAGGTTATAACGCAATAAATTTATCATTCGCACTTACAGTAGCAATGGTTAATGTCAATTTACCTGTTGGATACTCATCCACTTGGTAATCAAATTCTTGAATAAATAACTTTTCTTCAATCTTCTTAATTTGTTTTAAATAACTTAATAGCGCGAAATATTCACCCTCTAGCTCTATCAGCATAGTGTGTTGATAAAACGCGACTTCCCTCGGCGCTAGAAATTCTTCCCCCTGAGGGTCTTGTGCCGTAGCAGAAGTGCTTGAAGTGACATAAATAGCTTCAACTGGGTTTATTTTAAAACGCGAAAGTTGAATATTTTTATGCTTACGCAGAATTTTTTGCAATACTAATGCCATATCTTCAGGCGAGATGTAGGTAAGGCTAAAATCAGCCAGTTGCTGATTAATTTGCTGCAATTCACTTTCAAGAGATTGCTCTTGTTGCAATAACTCTTGCACATAACTTTTGCTCAGCGCATCTTTCAGCACCACTAATTGTCGCTCGCTGTTTTGCTGTTGATTAGTTAAATTAGTAATTCGCTGCTGATTGTTTGAATATGCAGTTTGCAGCGGCGAAATTACAAACCAAATGGTTAAGTAGCCAATCAAAAACAAGCCAACTGAAAATACCAGTAACTTTTCACGTTGCTCTAGCGTGCTGAGTTTTTCTGACCACTGCTGCCAAGTATCCTTCATTATTGCACTCCTTGGCCGCTATATTGGGTAGCAATTTGAAACTCAACACCGGTTTCCTGCTTATCAAATTCAAGCAAAGAGAAAGTTTTTGCCTCAAAATATTCTGACCGCTTCAGACCATTTAGCCATTCAGGAATAGCCGAGCCATGCGTCGCTTCGCCAACTAATTGAATATCGTTACCAACAAAATGGAACGATTTAAGCCATATTTCGTTGTGCGTATTACTGGCTAAATCAACCATCACTTGTGCATAGTCAAATTCAGCTTGCGTTGATTTCGCTTGCATAAATTGTAATAACTTTTGCATTTCAAGCATGTCGTGCTTTTTCTTATCAATACGGCGCAATACTGGCGATTTATCTTGTTTTCGTTCTAATTCTCGTTGCACTTGGGTTAGCTCAGCTTTTGTGCGGTCTAACTTGCTTTGTAGCGATAACAGCTGTTGTTTCGATGTATGTTCAAAACGCGCAAATAATACACTAACAAGCACCAGCACAATAATGAGAGCGCCCCAACACATCACAATATTATTAAGCGAAAAAAATTCACGCTTCGGTTTTAGCTCATCTAAATATAAGTTAATGCGAGTCTTCATTATCACCTCGCAAGTCCTGTGATAATGCTGCCGCAATCGCTAGCTGCACTTCAGTGTTTTGCTGTAAACAAAGCGCTAAGCGTGGTTCAAACGCAAGTACTTTTGCTGGAAAAAACTGACTCAATTCTTGCGCTATGCCGTTAATTTCAAAATTTGGAATGGCCAACTGCAAACTTTTAATTGGAGGTTGTTTTAGCTGGCTTTCAAAATAATCCAGTGAACGCTGTAATTCCAATCCTAGTGAATCAAGTAACCCAAGTTTTAATTGATTTAACGGTTGCTCAGCCAGCGGGATTAAGCCACGTAGCTTACGCGATAACAAAAGCTCGCCATCACGAATAATATGAATGCTTGGCTCGTTGCCAAATTGCTGTGAAACCAACATATGCGCAGCGTTGTCTTGCGTCACTAAATCGCAAAACATCATCTCTTGGGTAGTAATAGTGTGTAGGTCTATATCGCTATCGGTAATTAATTTAAGCATTGGCATTAACAAGGTGCGACTTGTTACCACCACATTAATCTTATTTTGCCCACCTTGTTTTAACGATGCATCGTAATAATCAGCGATAATATCGGAAGGTTCTATGCTTACTAATTCTTTAATCGTCCAAGGTAACGATGTCACGATATCTTGCTCTGGTAAATTAGGCTTATCAATTTGCACCCATTGATATGCACTTTCGGGCATGACTAAACACGCTTGTGCACCCGCGGGAAGTTTCGATAACACCCGATTAAATGCTGGTAGTTTTTCCGTTTCACTTTGAAACGCTTCAACCACGGTATGCTTAATTTCGAAACCATCCGAAACGCAATAAAGAATAACAGACACAATTTTATCGCTCGCAATATAGATGCCAGCTAATAGTGAGCCACCATTATTCTTGTTAAACCACGGGATTCGAGCCAATAAATTCTTCATATTTGTTATTATTTAATATGTTATCTATCAAACGCGCTATTGCTCTTAGTGTAGCAAGCAAACCAACCTAAGCAAGGAGTTTCGTACTTTGAGCATTGATTTCCAACTAAATGTTGATCAAACACCGGTGCAAAAAATTGCGCACCCCATGTTAGCTGAAAATAACATCACCCTATTTGTAAAACGCGATGACCTGACGCATCCGTTAATAAGCGGTAATAAATGGCGCAAACTTAAATATAACCTGCACTATGCGCATAAAAACAAAATAAACAACTTGCTGAGTTTTTCAGGCGCTTTCTCAAATCATTTATATGCGTTAGCGGGCGCGTCGCGCTTATTTGGGTTTAACACAGAAGTAATTGTACGTGGGCCAGAACTTGATGCTAACAATCCCTGTTTAAAGTTCGCCAGCGCTTGCGGCGTAAAACTAACACCAGTTAATCGCATTACTTACCGAAAGCGTTACGAGCAAGATTATTTATCTGAATTACAAACACAACGTCCACACAGCCTAATCATTCCAGAAGGTGGTAGCAACCAACTCGCAATGCAAGGCGTTATAGAACTCGCACAAAGCTTGCCACACACAGAGCAAGTTTGGTGTGCTGTGGGTAGCGGCGGCACCTTAGCAGGGTTGATTGAAGGCCTGCCCAATAGCACTCAAATTTATGGTGTTGCGGTGTTAAAACAGGCAAATTATTTAAACGATGAAATCCAAAAGCTTAGCCTTAAAGCTAAACAACAAAATAATTGGCATTTATTCACCGAATATCACTATGGCGGCTACGGTAAATTTACCGATGAATTGTGGCAGTTTTGCCAAAGTATGCGCGCGCAGTTGCCACTTGAGCCCATTTACACCGGTAAATTACTATTCACAATTTTCAGCCAAATAAAGCAAGGGATTATAAAACCAAACACTCGCATTATGGCGATTCACACCGGCGGCCTACAAGGATTGACAGGATTGAAATACCGAAAGCTAATTTAACCACCTCAATTGGGGGGTTAGTTTAAGCCCAGTGCAATATTGCTTTCGCCTTGCTGAAAGTAGCGCCCACTAGCACCAGAAAAATGATGTTCTGCAAGCAAGTTAAGTTGGTATTTATTTGCTACGCCATTTGCGTATAACTGCAACTGGTATTGATTGGCAAAATCAGCAACGGCGGTCAGTAAGCTTTCTTGTTGCTCATGAGGCAGCTGAAAGCAATCGCTGTCTAAACTTATCCCAGTTAAATAATTCACACCTTTTTGCTCCGCTAATAATGCACCATGACAATGCTCGAGCAAAATAGCAATATTATGCTTTTTAACAAATTTAAGTTGTGCTGAGATTTTATCAAATTCGTTAACGAATACGCTTTCAGGCAATGAAAAACGGATCACTTGGGTATGCCCCGCTTGGTCTACCAATTTCACTAGCTCATTTATTGCATTAGCACTTTGCCAAGTAGAAAGATCCAAACACAAAGAGACAGGTTCGCTACCTGGGTCTTGTGCAAGTGTTTTAATTAGCTGGCGCATTAAATGAGAATCGAGCGCAATTAACTTATCTGGCTCAATACAGCCCAACAAACACTGTTTGGCATCACACAATCCAATTTTTTGATGGCGAATCGTGATACCAACTTGATGAAATAACAAAGCCTCACCATGCACGCTAAACACCGGCTCAAAAACCAGTAAAAACTGCTTATTTAACAAGTCACTCAGCATATCTGGCAGCGAATATTGTAATAGCACAAGATTAGTTTGATTTAGCTTTAGGGTGTGGCAAGGGTCATGCTGTTTTGTTTTCGCAATAGCTAATGCAAGCTCTGCAAGTTGATATACATTCAACTGCTGACACGGCTCGCGATACAAACAAGCACCAAATGCAATGTCGCTATACTGCGCCATAACTTCACTAAAAAGTGTATTAAATCGGCTTTCATCGCACACATTTGGACATTTAATAGTAATGCTTATACGCTCGCCTTTAAGTTGCTTGCAAGATACAAAGTCACTGGCGAATGCGTTTTTTAAGCGCTCACCTAACTCCTGCAAATTATTAATAGATGCACCACTAACCAATACAAACACATCAAACGCATTGCTGTTTAATGCATAAACAGGGGAAGCTTGGCGTTTAAATGAAATTTGCGGAGGCAGTTTTAATAGTGCGCCGGATGACGCGCGGTGGATAAATAACAGAAGTAATATGGCGGCAATTGCACCACACACAATAACAGCGGTAAGACTTTCTAAGAACCAATAAGCAACAAAACACGCCCAAAGCGCAAAAACAACGTAGAGTATATAAAGAATACGACTAAAGTTGTTCCACATTGCACATCCGCCACACCTACTCACTATACATAAGTGTTAACGAGGTTAGCGAGATGCGCAAGTGAGCAGTGGCGGTTACTTTAGCCGTTCGCTGAGTAATTTATTAAGCTCTAGAATTTGTGCTTTTAACTCAAGCACTTCACCTTTGGTGGCAGGTTCATCTAATTCGTCAGTATTTTCTTTTACAAAGTTATCGTGCTCTTGGGTCATCACTTCAAGCACCACACCCACCATCATATTTAAGAAAATAAACGCAGTTAAAAAGATAAATGACAAATAGTAAATCCAACTTAGCGGGTACACCGCCATGGTTTCGTACATTACATCTGTCCAGTCTTCAAAGGTGGCTACACGGAACAGCGTAAGCATTGAAATCGATACATCGCGCCAAAGGGTTGGGTTAATTTCACTGAACATCATGCTACCAACAGCGGCATAAATGTAGAAAATTACAAACATTAACAGGGCGATGTAGCCCATGCGCGGAATCGCTTTAATCAGCGCATTCACCAGCATTCGTAGCTCTGGCACCATAGAAACCAAACGCAGCACACGGAAAATACGCAGTAAACGCGCAATAAACACCGTTGAACCCGCAACAGGCAATAAACTACCTATCACAATGATGGTGTCGAAAATATTCCAGCCCTTAGAGAAAAACGCTTTTGGTCCTTTTGAAGCAATAAAGCGAATTGCAATTTCTACCGCAAAAAATACTGTAATGCCTTTGTCTAAAAGCAGTAAGAGATTTTCCATCCACACAGGCAAGGCATACGTATGCGCACCAACACTCAGTGCCGATACCACAATGACAAAAATAACAAAGGCTTGAAACGCTTTACTGTCGTCGATTCGTTGAAATTGGCTTTGCATGGCCGTGAACATACTGAATTTCTCTTACTGGTTAGCAAAATAAAAAACGCATTATAACCATCCATTAAGCGAAGATCTAACGGATAAATTAGCGCACTGTAACAACATGTTATGCGCTAAAAGCAGCGGTTAAAAAATTATGCTTTATGCCGCTTGTTGCCCTTTATGGGTTTTATTAAAAAGTGATAAAGTGAGTTTTTTTGCTATCAAGAACTCTTATGCGCATTATTCACACATCTGACTGGCATCTTGGCCAGAGCTTTTTTAATCAGTCTCGGCAAAAAGAGCACCATTTATTAATCAAATGGCTAGCTGAGCAAGTTAAAGCGCAGCAAGTAGATGCGGTGATTATCGCAGGAGATATTTTTGATACTGGCACGCCACCAAGTTATGCGCGCAGCCTCTACAGTGAACTTATTTTGGCGATGCAAGCGGCAGATTGCCAGCTGATTGTAACCGCAGGCAATCACGATTCGGTAGCTACCCTTAACGAGATTAAAAGCTTAGTAAAAGCGCTTAACTGCCATGTGGTATCGCAAGCCAGTGAAAATGTAGCAGAGCAAATCGTCGCTATCACTAAAGCGGAAAAAACCTTAGGTTATGTCTGTGCCATTCCATTTTTACGCAGTAAAGACATTATCACCAGCCACGCCGACGAAAGCATAAAAGAAAAACAAGACAACCTTGCCAAAGGCATTTACGAACACTTTGAAAATACCTTTAAGGCCGCGCAAACATTAAAAGCAGATCAAGATATACCGATAATTATGACGGGCCATTTAACTGCGGTAGGCGCATCTAGCTCAGAGTCAGTGCGCGATATTTATATCGGCCATCTGTCAGGTATAAACGCACATCAACTGCCAAACGCTGATTACATCGCCCTTGGTCATATTCACGGCGCTCAAAAGGTCGGTAAAGAAGGTAATGTGTTTTATAGCGGCTCGCCAATCGCCCTTAGTTTTGATGAATTAAAACACGCAAAATCGGTCAACTTGGTTGAATTTGAAGGGCAAAATGTGTCGCAAATAAACAAACTTGAAATCCCGCGCTTTCAAGCAATGCAAGCCATAAAAGGCAACCTCGCCGAAATTAAAAACGCATTAACCGTATTTGCAGAGCAAACTGAAACAACCTGGCTGAGCATTGAAGTTACCACCGACGACTATATTAGCGACCTGCAAAATACCGTGTTAGATCTCACCAAAGACCTGCCCGTGGAAGTATTACAACTAAAACGTGCGCGCAAACATGTAGCTAAACTTAGCCAACAAAAGCAAGAAAACCTGTCTGAAATAACCCCTTTAGAGGTTTTTGAGAAACGTATTTCACTTGAAGAGTTTACAACAGAGGACGATCTAGCCCGTAAAGAGCGCCTAACCCAGCACTTTATTTCACTGCTGAATACGGCAAAAGGAGCGCAGTCATGAAAATATTGTCACTGCGTTTTGCCAATTTAAACTCGCTAAAAGGTGAGTGGAAAATCGATTTTAACAAAGCGCCATTTGCCGAAAGCGGCATTTTTGCTATCACCGGGCCAACTGGCGCCGGTAAAACCACTATTTTAGATGCCATTTGCTTAGCACTTTACAACAGCACGCCAAGGCTTGGTGCAATCAGCGCAAGTAATAATGAAATAATGACCCGAGGCACCAGTTACTGTTTAGCTGAGGTTGAATTTGCCGTAAACCAAGGTGTGTATCGTGCTTTTTGGTCAATGCGCCGCGCCCGTAATAAGCCAGACGGCAACTTACAACCAGCGGAAGTAGAGCTAGTTGAAGTGGCGAGCAATAAACCTATTGCCGCACAAATTAAAAAGAAAGATCAGCTAATCGAGTCACTCACTGGCCTTAACTTTGCCCGCTTCACAAAATCCATGATGTTGTCACAGGGGCAGTTCGCCGCATTTTTACAAGCCAAAGAAGCCGACCGCGCCGAATTATTAGAAGAACTCACAGGCACCGAAATTTATGGCCAAATTTCGCAATTAGTACACCAACGCTTTGGTGAAGCACGCGATGCACTTAATGTAATAAGTGCTAAAACAGAATCGCTCGAACTGTTACCAGAAGAGCGTATAAATGAAATAAACCAGCAATTTAGTGAGCTACAAACACAGCAAGCTAATTTAAAAAGCGAGCTTACCAGCCTGCAAGCAAAACGCGATTGGCATAACCAGCTTATACAAAACCAACAGCGTTTAGAAAAACTGCAACAGCAAAAAGCGCAACTTGAAAATGAACTTGCTGAAAAACAGCCAGAGCTAACGCGCCTTGAAACTGCCTTGCCCGCACAAAAACTCGCGGTTGATTTAGATAAACTCGCATCGTTAAACACTGCCAAGCAAAGCCAAATTGCCAGTATTGAAAGTTATCAACAACAAGCAAACTTGCGCGCAAACGAGCAAGCAAAGGTAGTTGAGTTAAATTATTCCCTAGCCACTAAACTCGATACTGCCAAGCAAGCGCAAAAAGAGTTATTTGAGCTTATTGATAATAAGGTAACCCCACTCGATAACCAACTTGCGCATAGCAAAAGCAAATTAAGCGAGTTAAATCAGCAGCTAGAAAGCTTGTATATACAAAAAAAAGAACTAACTGAAGCGCTGCAACAAAGTGAAAGTAACATTCAGTGCCTTGAAACTGAAAAGCAGCAACTTGCCGCAAGTTTTGATCAAACCATAAATATAGAGCAATTTGAACACCAGCTTTCAGAGTGGCTTGATGAGCACGCTAAGCTGCAACTAAACGCACAGTCTTTGCAGCAGCAACAAAACCAACTAACCGAGTTAGCCGAAAGCAAAACCGCTCTAAACCAAGCAATTGGCGAGCAACAAACAGGCATCGCAAAAGAGCAAACAAAACGTGAACAGCGTCAGCTTCAAGTTACTCAGTTACAAACACAGTTAAGTGAATTTGGTGACAACAGTGATATTGATGTGTGTGAAAACATAATAAACTCACTTAAACAGACGTTAGATAAAGCCAAAACTGCAAAACAACAGCAAATTCAGTGGCAACAAATAACAAACGAAATCTTTGCGGATAAAACGCAAATTAAAACATTACAGAGTGCCCAGCCTGAGCTAGAAGAGCAGCTTGCTTCACAAAATGCGCTGCTGAAAGCTCAACAACAAAGTTTAGATACCTCACTGCGCTTACAAAATGCCGAAGCCCAATTAGCACAACTGCGACAAGATTTAGAAGAAGATACCCCCTGCCCGCTTTGCGGTAGTGCTCAGCATGACTTAAGTCATTTTGAGGCTGGTAACTCGTCAGGTGATGAAAACACACAGATCGCAACGCTTAAACAAGAGATAAGTGACTTACAACAAAACGTGATTGAGCTTTCCGCAGCACTTAGCAGTAATGCCCAACAAATTGATGCATTAAATACCGCAATCACGAATAAAACCCAGCAACTAGATTCAATCGCCACAACTTGGTCGATTGAACAGATTGCGATTAGCGATGAAACCGCTTTGCTGACGTTTATTGAGAAAACAGAGCAACACCTTGCAACTGCGTTACAAAACCATGAACAAGTTAAAGCAATAAATACTCAGTTAACCGAGGCGCAACAAGCAGAACGCGAGATAAGCCATCAAATACAATTACTGAGTGAAAAACTTAATAGCACTACTGAGCAATTACAAAACCTAACCGCCAAAGAGCAAAAGCTATTAACAACCTTTGATGAGCAGCAAAAAGCTTACACCTCAGCGCTTACAGAGCTTGTATACACAATCAATAAGTGTGGATATTCCTGCCAAGAAGACGATTTAGCCAACTGGTTTAACGAACAGAAACAGCAATTAAATACACTTAAAACACAGCATAAAAAATACCAACATCTACAACAGCAGCTCGCTCTAGCACAGCAGGCACGCAACCATTTAACACAGCAGCAAATGGATATTGCAAAGCAACAAAGTGAATTAAAAAATCAGCACGAAACCACACAGCAGAAAATTGCCGAGCAAGCACACACACGCCACGAGCTGTTTGGCGATAAATCGACCATAACTGAAAAGCAACAATCACAAGCACACTTAGAGGCGCTTCACACTGAAGTAAAAGCCGCTGAAACACACGCCCAACAAATTAATTCTGCGCTCACCAAGCTCAACGGTCAGCTAAGCGAAAAACAAGATCAACTTAATGATACCAATGTGCAATTAAGTGAACTGAAAACCAAGCTCACTAAATTACTGGAGCAAACCCCTTATGCGACCATTGAGGCGGCGCAACAAGCACGCTTACCAGTTGATGAGTTTGATAAACTAGCCGAGCTTAAACGCCAATTAGATGCTGCACTTACACTTAATAGCGAGCAAATAAATACTGTTGAAAATGAGTTAAAAACTCAACAAGCACACGAATTTAATACGCTAAACCTAAATAGCCAGCAACTACAAAGTGCCTTTGACGAACTAAATGAAACACTTGGTCAAACCAACCAACAACTGGGGTTACTGAGCAACCAAATTAATGAAAATACAGCGCGACAAGACAAACTTAAAGATTTAAAACACGAGCTCGATTTACTAAACCGCGAATATCAAGATTGGCATTATTTACACGGTTTAATTGGCTCGCAAAAAGGCGATAAGTTTAGAAAATTTGCCCAAGGGCTAACGCTTGATAATTTGATTTACCTTGCCAATCGACAACTTGAAAAGCTCACTGGCCGCTACCTATTAAAACGCAAAGAAGATCAGTCGTTAGAAATGCAAATTATCGACCTTTGGCAAGGCGAGCAAGTGCGCGATACCAACACCCTATCTGGCGGTGAAAGCTTTTTAGTGAGCCTAGCTTTGGCGCTCGCGCTTTCAGATTTGGTTAGTCATAAAGTGAGTATTGACTCACTGTTTCTAGATGAAGGTTTTGGCACACTTGATAAAGAAACCCTCGATATCGCCCTTGATGCGCTCGATAACCTAAATGCCAGCGGCAAAACCATTGGCGTAATAAGCCATATCGATGCGATGAAAGAGCGCATACCAGTGCAAATTAAAGTGCGTAAAAAGTCAGGTTTAGGCATCAGCGAACTCGACCGCACCTATAAGTTTGATACAATAGCCAGCGAAACCAGTTAAGAGATTTATCCATGTCACAAGCTTTTGTTGTTGAACTTGAAGAGCAACCGATTGAATTATGTAACTTATTAAAGCTACTCGACCTTGTTGAGTCTGGCGGCCAAGCAAAAATGCTAATTGCCGACGGCTATGTTGCTCTTAATGGTGAAATTTGCCTACAAAAACGCAAAAAAGTATACGCAGGTGACACGGTAGAATTCGACGGCCAACTGTTCCAAGTTGCCGAATTTTCAGGCGAAAGCGCTGAGAGTGACTACCAAGAAAGCGAGTCATTTGAAAACGACGTTCAAGATGATGACGCAGTTGAATATCAGCCAGTACCAGAGGTGATTGAAGAACCAAAAGCAGCAACTCCAGCGAATAATCCGTCACCTGCAAAAGCGAAAAAAGCAGATAAAAAACCAGCCGCTAAAAGCGCAAAAGCCAAAGATAAAAAAACGGGTAGAAAACCGATATCGTTTGGGTAAAGGGTTCGATTTTAAGTTTCATTTGCTTGGCTATTTATTTACTTTTGACCCTAGAGTGAATTGATAGCCTAGTTATCGTGCTAGCAGCATCATCTTTGAATTGTAATTAAAGCACTTGCCTCCCTGCATCTATCTTGCGTCATCCATGACGCACTCGTTCATTCTTTTTAAACGGCCAAAAAGAACGAACCAAGAAAAAGCCGCCCCTAAAAATCAAACTAATCTTCAAAAGATATTTAAATGTGAACATAAACGCCATGAAGCAACATCCCTGTTGTACATGGCTTGCTCGACCGCTTCGCTCCCTGTCTCGCATTATTCATTTAAATCCCTTATTCAGGTTTGATAAAAGGGGGAAATGGCACAAATTCAACTTCTGTGAATATTGTTACATTCACTTTTTTATATTTTCCCATCATCACAAACTATACTGCACACCTTTTATTTAAAAGTGTAAATTTAGACCAAGTAATAAAAATTCATAATTGGCAATAATTTATAATATTTGATAAAAAGATAGAAAGTTGTAAGCGTGAAGGTTGTTGGCGGAAAATACCCAATCATTCAATGCAGCGTCGATGTTCAAAAGGGAGTAATGTGAATATTTTCTGTAAAGTTATAAACAAAGAAGTTAAAGAAAAAATACCAGAAAATTCTGAGCCAGAAAAAATAGAAAACAGTATTTCTGATCAGGATTTACAAAGGTTATATGCTGTAGAATTTAAAAGTCAATCTTATTCATCGTTTTACAATACCACTATGGAGAAAGATAAGAGCATTTTAACTCTTTCGGTCGCTGGAATTGGTTTTTTAATTACATTGTTAAAGCTATCTGACACTCTTAACCATTACGATATGGCGTTTTTTCTGTTGCTACGATAAGCTTTTTAGCTTCAATTTTCTGTATTGTTACCTTATTTGGAAAAAATGCTGATTTCATTGTGGACTTGGCGCAAGAAAAAGATGTAGCTGTAAAACAACATGTTTTAACACAATTGGATACATGGGCTATAAGGACTTTCTATTTGGCAATTATTATGTCGGTATGTTTAGGCGTCTCGACTTCATCTACACTTTTTTTAAAAGGCGGAAAGAAAATGACAAAAGAAGCTAATAGGAGCAAAACTATTGAAAAACAGGCAACTCGTGCAAATGAAAGTTTTAATCAAGCTGTCGATTTAACAAGAAGCTATCAACAAGCTACCAGCTTTCAAGATAGCTTTCAGGGAGCAGTTAGCTTACAGGCAAAGACTAGCGCTCAAACAACACAAAATAACAATTCTGGTGCGGCTGCAATGATGCCAAACACAAATAGTGACAAAAAATAGGAAACCAGCTCAATAAAATAATGAGAATATCGTGATTGTTAAATGCATTGCTTAGCTTCACTCCCTCACCCCTTAAATCAAACCAGAAAAGATTAAATTGAAGAGCAATTGCCAGCATGGATGCTGGCAAAAGTATGCTTGAGCCATGGATGGCGATTGCATACTGTTTGCGTTCATTTCAATTTATTCTTTGAGGAATCAGTTTGATTTCGGGGCGGCTTTTTCTTGGTTCGTTCTTTTTGGCCGTTTTAAAAAGAATGAACGAGTGCGCCATGGATGGCGCAAGATAAATGCAGGGAGGCGAAGCTAAAAAAGCAAAAGCCAGCTCACTTACTCAATGCCATCCCCAAGGGCTTAAAATACGCTAACAACGCCTCATAAATCCTTTGTCGATGGGTTAAGTCTGGAAACACTGGCATTACATCTGGGTTGGTTGTGCCCGCGACCAAATAGCTGTTTTCAATATCAGGGCAAGTCTCTACTGCTGCTTCAAAAGCCCGCGCCATCATTTCGGTGGGCAGTGAAAAGTAGTTTCTTGATAAGGCTAAGTCGGCTTTTACACTGCGGGCGACAAAGTCGTTTTTATCTTGGCCGTCGTCGCTTAACAGCATGGCGCTAAAAATATTTATTAGGCGATCATTTAACGGGTGGGCAATTTGTGTTTTGTTTTTCAGCCAGCAGTCGCTGGCGAATAAAATGCGGTTTGGCAAGAGCTCTGCATCATTAATATCAAAAGCTTTGTCGGCGATGTAATGATCAAAGGCATGCCAAAACTCGTGGGCAAGCGCCCCTGCTCCTGCGTTTTTAGCCAGTGCCAGCTCGCGATAATGAGGGGCATAATGCGCTTGCACGCCCTTTCGTCCACCACTACCAAAGGCAAGGTTTAAGTTGCCACGCAACCCCATTGCTTGTGGCGGTAATGCCAATATGTAAGCTAAATCAGCCAGTGCATCGAATACTAAATTAGCGGCAAGATCTCTTTCTTCGCGCGTTACCCAGCTACCCACTCGAATATTCCCCATGCCAAAGGTGTGTTTTATATCTAAAAACGACACTTGTTCGCCATGGCGATAGTCTGGCCCTTTGCGGGTTTTGTATTTAAAGCTGGTTAACTTCAAGTTGGCTCTAATCTATTTAATCGAGTTCGGGTTATTTAATTTGCTGCTGGTATTATCCAATAAAAAAGGGTAACTGAGTTACCCTTTTTCACGTTTATGTATTGGCTTACTTATGCAAGTAGTGGCTCTAATACATCAAAGAAGCGTTCTAGTTCTTCGATTGTGTTGTAGTGCATACAACCAATGCGAATAACACCGCCGTTATCTAACACGTTAAGCTGTTGGCATAAGCCTTTGGCGTAGAAGTTACCGTCCCACACACAAATATGCTCTTTACCTAAGTGCTCGGACACTTGGCGTGGTGTTACACCCGCAATGGTAATTGCAAAGGTAGGTGTACGCTCAGCTAAACGAGACAGATCAGAAATACCGTATAAGGTTACTGATTTATACTTTGCGATACGCTCAAGGAAGTACTTAGAAAGCGCATCTTCATGCTGTTTAGCATTAGCAAAAGCCACTTCTAAACGCGTGCGCAGTGGCTCGCTTTCAGCCAGCTCGCTTAAGCTTGCTATGTATTCAACAGCTTGAATAAAACCTGCCATTGCTTCAAAGCTCTGCGTACCCGTTTCCCAACGACCAGGAATTAAATCGGTTGCTGGTTCTACTTTATATGGCGTAAAACCTTCTAAGTGTTCACGTTTACCGTAAACCATGCCTAAGTGTGGGCCAAAGAATTTATATGCAGAACACGCTAAAAAGTCACAATCAAGTGCTTGTACATCCACCAGCATGTGCGGTGCATAATGCACAGCATCAACATACACTAGCGCACCTACTTGGTGTGCCATATCAACAATCGCTTTAATATCGTTGATAGTACCTGTAGTGTTTGATGCGTAAGTTACAGCAACAAGCTTAGTCTTTTCATTGAGTAATGATTTTAACTGCACTAAATCAAGGCTACAGTCTGCGGTATCCACTTCTAATGCGTGAACTTTTACGCCTTTATCGTCTGCTGCTTGCTGCCAGCTAGATACATTTGAGAAGTGATCTGCATTAGTTACGATAATTTCGTCTCCCGCTTGCCAATCACGGCTAATTGCACGGCTAAAGCTAAAGGTAAGGCTGGTCATATTCGGGCCAAACACAATTTGCTCTTTGCTTGGTGCATTTAACAATGTTGCTGCACTTTCGCGTGCTTTATTTACTAGGTCAACCGTTTGGTGGCTTGAGAAAAATGCGCCACCTAAGTTTGAATTATAACGACCTAAATAAGCTGACATGGCAGTTAAAACACTTTGCGGTACTTGTGAGCCACCTGGGCCATCTAAAAATACCGGTGATTTACCAGCTACTTCCTGCATTAACGCTGGAAACTGCTTACGGATTTTAGTTAATTGCATTATCCGTTCCTACGCTGTTAATACAAAGCAGTCTAGGTAACCTACTTTATCGTTGTCGATTTTGTTCATTGGTGTCGCGTTGTGCCATACCTGACGGTCATTCACCATGGCAAACATGCCATCTTTAATTTCCATTTTGAAACATGGCTCTGCATCGCGTGATTCGTAAACTAGTAGCTCACCACCTTCAATATTGCTGTGTGACACGCCAGCAACACAAACATGGTCAAAACCATCTTGATGAACACCTTCTGGTGCAGGTGGCGTGTCTGCATCAATAGCTAACATGCGGAACTGATGAATTTCGATATCAGTATCGCTAGCAATACCTGACATTTCGATAAATTGGTTAACTAAATGCTGCATACCGTCAGTCGCTAACAGCGACTCTTCAAGGTTTTCGTAAGTACGTTCAATGTTGCCTTGGAATTGGTTAATTGAGTCATCTTGAACAAATGCTTTAGTTGGTTGCAGGCTTAATTTGCCATCAACAAGTTTAATTACAGAGTAACGGCGTAAACGAAATGCACCGTCGGCATATGGGTTTGCCGGTAAGTTATCAAAAGAAGGTTTTAGCTGCTCGATAAATGCTTGCTCAATAAAACGCAATTGCAGCAGATTCTGGTTGTTTACTTTCGTCATAACACGCTCGCAGATGATGAATTATAAATCGCGGAGATCTTAGACGGTTTTAACAGGTTTTTTGTGGTTTATATTTCACAAATGCAGGACTAATTAGATTAAAAAATCCAATTTAAACGCAGAAATTAAATATTACATTCAATTTAAAATTTAATTACTGAAAACACTTATTAAGCGAAGCGTTAAATATAGGGTAACAGCGACCATCAGTATGAAAATTAGAGTAAGAATTCTAATAAAGATCTTAGCTAATTTATGTTTAACACGTGAGAACCATGATGCATCGGCGGGAATATGCCCATCATACAAGCTAAAGCTGGCGATAAAAAAGTAACCGAGCAAACTCCAGCCAAGTAGCAAAATAAAGCTCACTTGGTAGTTGTTCATTTGTGGATTGTCTAGTAGTAGCGAAGCACCTAACAAGGCTCCGCACGTAATGGCAAATAAAACCATAATGCCTCGCCAAGCATTTAAACGCTTAGCGAGGTTCACAAAATGATGTTGTAGCTTAGTTACACTCATCGCTAAGCGACTTTTTGTCAACTACAGGAGATTTGCTCTCTACACCATGTTCATCATTTTTAATCAGGTTTTCATGATTATCAACGCGTTGTTGCCATTTTTCCTTAGCCATGGTCTGCATGTTAAAGGTTTGGTCGCGCTCATCCACAATTTCCATACCCATTAGGCTTTCAATCATGTCTTCTAACGTCACAATACCTTGTACATCACCGTATTCATCTACGATTAGGCTGATATGAATGCGTTTTTCTAATAACGTATGTAGCAAAGTGTGAACGTGCAGGGTTTCAGGCACGGTATAAATTGGCTTAACTAGCTTAGCAATTTTGTAATCTTCACCAAGGCGGTGATATGCCAGCATGATGTCATTTTTGTGCACAAAACCAATGATGTCGTCAGAATCTTGGTCAAACACGAGTACGCGTGAAAATGCTACGCTACCGTGTTGTTTAAGATACTCATCTACTGTTAAGTCTTTGTGTACTTTAAACAATACTGTGCGCGGAGTTAACAAGGTATCCAACTTTAAATGGCGGAATTTTAAAAGGCTGCGAATTAGCTCGCTTTCTTCTTGATGAAGTGCACCTGCTTCGCTACCCATTTCAGCCATCGCTTCAATTTCAGCACGAATATAGTGGCTTTCGCTTTGCTTGCTGCCGAGCATTTTGGTAATGATGTCTGAAAGCCAAATAAACGGCTTTAATAAGCGAACCATTACTACAAGTGACGACGATACAATTGGCGTAAGCTGACGCCAATAGTTTGCACCTAACGTTTTTGGAATAATTTCAGACAGCACTAACACCAGTAGTGTCATTACCGCAGAAGCAATACCAATTGCCGCATCACCAAATACCGCGGCAGCTTGAGCACCTACACCTGCAGCACCGGCTGTGTGCGCAACCGTATTTAAAGTAAGAATCGCCGCTAACGGCTGATCTACTTTTTCTTTTAATGAGTTAATGCGCGCAGCAAGTTTTGGTTTTTGCTTTTTTAAACTGGCGACATAGCTTGGGGTAATACTTAGTAATACCGCTTCCATTATTGAACATACAAACGAAATGCCTATAGCTAACAGCATATAGGTAATTAACAAAGCCACAGTAACCTCTCGAATCATGGCGAATAATAATTTCAGTCACTAGTTTACCCAATTAAACCAGTGCTGCGTACAACAACCGCATTTTAATTGTATTAATTTATAAACAGCGATAAACCATAACAATTAAAGCCCGTTACAAAATCGATTAACAATCGTTTTCGTTGTTCACCATAATTGGGCTGCAACTCAACGAGTTCAAGCATACATTCATACTTTTTTTCGCTATGATTTCGTCACGCATTTTCATAAGGACTCACAATGAAAAAATCATTTTTAGCAGCAATGCTCGGCGCTTATTTTATTTCTCCTGTAGCGCATGCTGAAGCAATTGATGCAAGTAAGATTAACTACTTAGGCCCAATTGCGCCGCAAAACGCACTCAAGCCATTTGAAACAAACCGTAAAAACGCCATTTTAACCAACCTAAAGCAAAGCTTAACAGCCGACCAAAAGTCAGTTTCGTTTTTTGGTAATACACTAAAATGGCAAAACTTAAGCAAGGTAAATGCACTAACTGAACCTGGCTTACAAGCACTTAAGTTCACATTAACAACAACGCGCTTCACACCTGCAACACTTAAGTTAGATGGTGTTAAAGAAGCGAGCTTTTATCTTAATGGCGAGTTGCTCTCTAAAAAAGGCGACGCTTATAAACTACCGCTAACAACAGGACAACACCAAGTAATCATTATTACTGAAAGTGTTGAAGATTGGGGCAAGGTAGCTTTAGATTTAACCAGCGAAATTGAAGAGAGCAAAATCAGTGTTTCTACTGATGCGCCAAACACACTAAGCGCAAAACAATTATTTGATAGCAAAACCGTTAGTAACCTAAGCATTTCACCAAACGGTAAGCACTTAATTTGGCAAACGCGCAGCTATAACGATAAAAATGCAAATAAGGCAATTAGAGAAACTGTTATCAAGTCGGTAAAAGACAACGAGATTGTTTACTCATTACCAGCTAACGCCAGCAATTTTGCTTGGTCAGACGATAATATTCACCTTGTATACACAAGCAGTAAGGTGCTTTATAAACTAAACCTTAAAACGCTAACCACCAGCGCATTAAGTGAAGATCTATCTGGTATCAGCAATGTCGATTTTTATGATAACGACACGCTTATTTTTACTTGGGTTAAACGCCCTGAAAAGTCGACATCGCTTACTAAGTATTATCATGGTTTAGAAGATCGCTGGTCGTATGCACGCAATAAAACCAGTGTTTACTTATACGATGTAAATTCAGGCTTAATGCGCCAAGTTAGCCCAGCTGAATTTAGTGTTAGCTTACAAGATTTTGATAACGAGCGCGGTACGCTGTTATTAAGCCGTTCTATTTCTGATTATGCTGCACCGCCACATATGCTAACAGAACTGCTGGAATACAACTTAAAAGACAATAGCCAAACTACTATTGGCAAGTACCGCACTTTTAATAGTGCGCAGTATTCTAGTGATGGTTTATACATTACCGCTGGCCCTGAATTCCGTGAAAAAGCAGGTAAAACGGTTGCTGACTCTCAGCTTAGTAACAATTACGACACGCAACTGTATTCAGTAAGCTACGATGGTAAAAACATCACCGCGTTATCAAAAACATTTGATCCAAGCATTGGCCAATTTAGCGTATTAAAAAATGACGATGTGATTTTAAATGTCGGTGAAGAAGACAAACGCCAGCTATATGTATTTGATGAAAGTAAAAAGCGTTTTAATAAAGTAAAAACGAATCTTGACGTAATTGAACGCTTTAGTGTGTCTAATGAGAAGTCACCTACCCTTGTTTTCGCTGGAACTGGCGCACAATTGCCACAACAAGTGCAGTTAAAAACTAAACTCTCTAATACTAAGTCAAAAACCTTATTTAATAGCAAAAAAGCATTCTACGCTAATACCCAATTGCCAAGTTTGGAAGAATTTAATTTCACTAACGATCAAGGTACTGAAATTAAAGGGCGCGTTTACCTACCAAGTAACCTTGATAAACAAAAGCAATACCCTGCGTTAGTTTACTACTATGGCGGTACTTCACCTGTAAATCGCGCATTTACCGGCCGCTACCCATTTAATTTATGGGCAGAAAATGGCTATGTGGTTTACGTATTACAACCTACAGGTGCAACTGGCTTTGGCCAAGATTTCTCAGCTAAACACGTAAATGCATGGGGTGAATACACAGCCAATGACATTATTAAAGGCACTCAGGCATTCCTAGATAAATACAGCTTTGTTGATAAAACTAAAGTAGGTAATTTAGGTGCCTCTTACGGTGGCTTTATGACTATGTTGTTGGCAACCAAAACAGATATGTTTAGCGCATCAATTTCCCATGCGGGTATTTCAAATATTACCTCTTACTGGGGCCAAGGTTGGTGGGGTTACTTATATTCGGGTGAAGCCTCTAAAAACAGCTTCCCGTGGAATAACGCTAAGCTTTATTCAGAGCACAGCCCAGTATTTAACGCTGATAAGGTAAAAACACCGTTATTACTTATTCATGGTGATGCTGATACCAATGTACCTGTAGGCGAGAGCCACACTATGTACACTGCCTTAAAGCTACTAGGTCAAGATGTTGAACTAGTTGAATATAAAGGCGCAGACCACCAGATTTTTGCGCGCGATAAACGCTTCCATTGGTGGAATACCATGCTTGCATATTTCGACAAACATCTAAAAGAACAACCACAATGGTGGAACGACTTATATACACAAAAATAAGATTTAAGTATTACTAAATAATAACGGCCCACAATGGGCCGTTATTATTTCTGTACACATGCATTTTGTGACATAACATTTCTATTTTTCATTCAGTGCAAAATTGGTGATAATATTGCTTCGGGCAGAAAAACACATTAACGAGCATTATGACAATACAAGTACTTCTAGTTGAAGATGACTCCTTGCTAGTAAGGCGCATTCAATCACATTTTAGCAATAGTGATTTTAGTTTTGTGGTAGACGAAACCGGCGCAAATGCAGCTGAAATCATTCGTTCTAACCACGAAATCAAACTAGCGATTGTTGATATTGTACTGCCGCAGGTAGACGGCCTAGTGCTCGCTAAAGAGATAAATCTAGTTTCCGATATCGGTGTGGTTGTACTTTCAAGCCGCGATTCGCAAGAAGATCGCATTTTAGGGTTAGCACAAGGTGTAGATGACTACATTTGTAAGCCAGTTGATTTACTTGAGCTAGAGCTAAGATTAAAAGCGCTTGCTAAGCGTCTTAACTTGTTTCAAACCAATGACGAATACATTGAATATTCAGATATCAAAGTGCACCCAGAACATCGCACACTTATCATTGCCAGTGGCGATGAAATACGATTAACTGAAGCAGAACATAAAGTACTAATTTCATTAATAGGTAATGCTGGTAAACCAACTAGCCGTGAAAAACTATCGGAAGAAATCGGTCAATCTGACTGGAGCCCATCAGACAGAACCGTTGATGTATTAGTTGGTCGCCTACGCAAAAAACTCGGCGATGAAAAAGAACAAAAGCGTATTGTTACAGTACGTGGCAAAGGCTATATGATTGCCCTAGGTTAATGATAACAATTTACTTAACTAGCGAATAAACATAAAAAAGGCCGCTTTTGCGGCCTTTTTTAATTGATTAATGTTAGCTTTTTACCAAGTGCCAAGTTTTGAATTTTCGTAAGCTGCTAATCGCGCTTTCGCTGCATCAACAAAGTAATCTTTATCCCACGCCTCTTTAACTGCTTTTTCTTGCATATCAATGGCTTCTTCAAATTGACCTAATTTTGCATAGGCCGCTGCCATGTATTCATATGCCCATGGGTCATCTTTCTCATCAACCACTTTTTTGGTTAATTCAATCGCGTAATTTAGCTCACCTTGATTATGTGAGTCGCGCGCATAAACACCAGCAAGTTCACGCATTGCAATATAATCACCCTGCTCAGAAGCGGCGGTTAGCCACTCTTTTGCTTGATTAAGCTGCTCTTTGTTTGCGTTCGTTTTTTGTAAAACACATTTTGCAGCCAAGGTTTGTGCTGGTGTATGACCAAGGTCCGCTGCAGTACCTAAAATACGCAAATTACAACCCGAGCCTAACAACATAAGTGACGCAAAATCACCGCCTTGCGCTGCTTTTAAACGCCAGTAGCTCGGCATTTCTTCACGCGGTTTGGCAATAATCTTTTTCAGTTTTACATTTTGGCGATTAAGGTAATTTGAGTAGGTATTATTTCGCGTTTCATTGTTATAGAAAAACTCAGCTAAAAATGGACCATATTCAGCTTGTTCATCGCCGCTTACCAAGACGTGCCAGTTATTCATAGTTTTAACTGCCAGTTCATCGAGTTCTTTCGGTGCTTTATAATCACCAGTTGCCTCAAAGCGAAGCGTATTACCTTGCTTATCTAACCATACTAAATATGCAAAGTTATAAAAATCTTCCTCGAGCTGAGTGTTATTAGAAAAGTTATCGGCATTGCTCGCGAGTAAATTCGCCTCACCTTGTGAACTTGAAACCGTGTCGTCTGGTAAATAAGCCACCTTCAACATGTTGTCGTCGCTCATTAACTCTAACATATCAGCTAATTCTGCTTGTGCTTTGCTGTTGCCACGCTTTGCTTTAGCAAGTAATTGTTTGTGTTTGCTCGCTAGCTTTTTACGCGTTTCTTCTGGAATATCTGTACGTTTAAACATGCCGCTAAACTGCGCTTGGCTAAACTTTCGTAATGTACCGCCCACTTTTAAGATTTGGTAACGTGAATTTTCAAGTTTTTCACGTACACTCTGTGCAAATTCATCAGTAGGATAGCTTTGTAACAACTGCATATCTCGCACAATACCATTGCGGTCGATATCAAATAGATATCGCGCCATACCTGGAATACCCTCTTTAAATAAACTACCTGGGTACTTAGCTTCTGGATTTTCAGTGCGTTTAGGTGGCGGGTTATACGCACGGCCAAATGGCAATGCATAACGAATATTCTTGCTACCAGCTTTACCATAAAAACCAATTAATTCATCTGCTTTGGCTTTTGCAGCTTTGGTTTGCGCTGGGGTTAAGCGGCGTTCAACTGTTTTTAATGCTTGCCTTGCTGTTAGAAAGCCATTTTCAATGGCTACGGCTAAGTATGCGTATGCTAAAACGGGGTCTTGCGGTACGCCCTGTCCGCGTAAGTATTGAACACCCAAATTAAATTGGCTTTTACCATGACCGAGGTGAGCTGTTTTTTGAAAAAGTTTAAAGGCTTGCGCGTAGTCTTGATTGAGATAGAGATCCATCGCGCGATCAGCATTTGCGCTTGCTGAAAAGCTTTGACCCACCAATAAAATACCGGCTATTACACTCGCTAACTTTTTCATTTCAACTCCTGTCAATTGCACCAAACTTCATGTTAACAGCTGGTTAATAGTGGTGCAACTGAGGAAACGCCTAAGCTGCAGTATTTATACACGTGTGAGCGTATTTAATAGTCGCTCGAAGGCACGGTAACTAATCGCCTCTTTAATATGTGTCAGCGCAACCGTTTTTTCAGCGGCTAAATCAGCAATGGTGCGCGCTACTTTTAGCACACGATGATACGACCGCGGCGATAAATCGAGCTTATCAGTAACAAGTGCCATAAACGCTAAGCTTTCATTATCGAGAGTAACGACTTGATCAAGTTCGCTATTGCTAAGTAATGCATTTAACTTGCCCTGACGTTGGTATTGTCGCTGTTGCGCGGCAACAACCCGATTACGAATAATCTCAGAGCTTTCGCCTTGCTGTGTTGACTGTAATTCGTGGGTTTTTAGTTTAGGAAGTTCTACTTGCAAATCGATTCGATCAAGAAATGGCCCTGAGACACGACTTAAGTATTTAAGAATTTGTTCTGGCGATGCGCGATTATCACGATGACACCCTGTAGGGCTGGGGTTTAACGCACAAATTAGCTGAAAATTAGCTGGGAACTCTGACTGCCTTGCTGCGCGCGATATAGTGACTTTTCGTGTTTCTAATGGTTCACGCAAACTGTCTAATACTTTGCGTTCAAACTCAGTAAGCTCATCTAAAAATAGCACGCCATTATGGGCAAGGCTGATTTCACCTGGCTTGGGATTAGAAGAACCACCAACCAAAGCAACCGCAGAGCAAGTATGATGCGGTGCACGAAACGGCCTTACCTGCCACTCACTGTTGTTGATAGTTTTACCGATAATTGAATAGACAGTTGCAGTTTCAAGCGCTTCAGATTCAGTAAGTGGCGGCATAATGGTCGCCATTCGTGCTGCCAACATGGATTTTCCAGTACCAGGCGGACCAAGAAACATTACATTGTGTTTTCCCGCTGCAGCTATTTCAAGTGCGCGCTTGGCCTGAGCTTGACCTTTTACTTCTGCCATATCAATTGTGTAGCGCGAAGTTAACGCTTCAGCTTGTGGGCTATTTAAAGTAAATTCAATCGCTTGCTGGCCCGTTAAGTCTTGGCAAACCTGATTTAAACTACTGGCATGCTTGGTATTGCAGTTTGTTACCAACGCCGCTTCACTGGCGTTGAACGCTGAAATATAAACCGTTTTGCCACTATTAACGTTTGCGATTAACGACGATAGCAGCCCCAACACCGGACGAATTTCCCCACTTAAAGACAGTTCGCCAAAAAATTCAAGTTGTCGCAAATCGAGCTGGCCCAATTGATTAGAAGCCAACAAAATACCAACTGCTATGGCTAAATCGAAACGGCCACCTTCCTTCGGTAAATCGGCAGGCGCTAAATTTACAGTAATGCGTTCCTGCGGAAATTTAAATTGGCTGTTGATGATTGCGCTGCGCACACGATCTTTAGCTTCTTTAACTGATGCCTCAGGCAAACCGACTATGGTAAATTTAGGTAGGCCACTGGTGATATGTATTTCAATGGTAACAAGCGGGGCATCCATCGCGACTTGTGCGCGAGAATAAACACAGGCAAAAGACATTCCATTGTCCTTAATTTATTTCTTTCTTTTAGTGTAGCGTATATTTAACGCTCAGCTGCTTACTTTTCTTTATTGTATTTAAACACGTGTAGGCTCCAGCCCCACTTTATTGCGCCCATACGTAAGCTTAATGTACCTAGCATTCCCACCAACATGGCAATATTTGTTGATACGCCTAAGTTCAAACTTTGAGTATACAAAATACCACCAAAAATACAGGTAGTTGCATACAGCTCACTTTTTAAAACCATAGGTGTGGTACGCGCAAGTACGTCACGGATCATGCCACCAAAACAGCCGGTAATTGTGCCCATTACAATTGCGGTTAGGTCTGGCATGCCTAAACTTAACGCTTTTTGCACCCCCATAACTACAAAAAATGCCAACCCTAATGCATCAGCTATTTCAAGCAACACTTGTGGAAAGCCGCGTTGACGATTGAGCCATACAATGGTGATGGCGCTAGCGATAAAAATCGAAATCAAATATGTGGGATCTTTTAACCAAAAAACCGGCACATCTAAAATCACATCGCGCGTTGTACCGCCGCCTATTGCAGTCGCGGATGCTAAAACCACTACACCAAAGCCATCTAGTTTCTTTTTATAAGCGACAAGTGCACCAGAAATCGCAAAAACGGCAACGCCAAATAAATCAATCCAATGGAATAACGAATCCATAATTAACCTGCTTGCTGCGCTAACGTTTCAAGCACATCGATAGCTTTGTTTGCATCTTGCTTGGCAACTAAAATATGGTCGTGATAAAAGCCCGCGATCACATTTGCGCTAATCCCATGCTTTGCTAACGCACTTGAAAATGCCGCCGTTAAGCCTACCGCATCAAGGCTTGAGTGAATTTGCAGTGTGATTAACGAAAATTCTGAAGCATATTCTAACTGCCATTCCACGGCTTGTTGTTTGGTGAGAACTAACGTCACTCCTTCAGGCTCGTTGATGCGCGCAAATACCTTATCCATATCAAACGCTTCAACATTTGATACAGATACAAATACATAGCTTTGCGGCTGTAACAGCGGTCGCATATTTTTTATCAGTAGTTGTAAGTTCGTTTCGCCAAACATAATTATTTTCCTGTATAAAAAAAGGCTGTAAACACAGCCTTTTTCATTCTAATTTCATCTGGCAGTTATTGCCAAGCTCTTTGGCTTGTAAGTTGTTGTTCAAAGGCATCAATCTTATCGTTTAGTGTTTCTGTTACACCAATAAAATCTAACCCTGATAACAAGCGCTGTTTAATATCGGGACGAATATCAAACTTAATATCATCAAAGTGTTCGCTTTTAATAACTTGATTTTGCAAATCAATTTCAACATTTACTTGGGAAATCTGCTCTGTTACGTGAAATAGGTGATCAAGTGTTTCGCTCGGAAATGCGATAGCAAGTATTTGATTATTCGCACAATTATTAAAAAAGATATCGGCAAAGCTCTGAGCTAAGATTACCGTAAAACCATACTGCTTTAATGCCCATGGCGCGTGCTCACGCGATGAACCACAACCAAAATTATCGCGTGTTAACAACACGCTAGCGCCTTGATATCGCGCTTCATTTAAAATGAACTCAGGGTTCGCATCGCCATTATCTAAATAACGCCAATCGTAAAAAAGCGCCTTATCAAAGCCATCACGACTTGTTGATGTTAAGAACTGCTTCGGAATAATTTGGTCTGTATCGACATTATTTTTATCAAGTGGTGCCATTAAACCGCTGTGAAAAACACTCATTAGATACCTCCTCGAATATCAACAAATCGACCATGAATAGCTGCAGCTGCTGCCATTGCTGGGCTTACTAAGTGCGTGCGACCACCTCGGCCTTGGCGACCTTCAAAATTACGGTTAGATGTCGACGCACAGCGTTTGCCAGCACCTAAGCGATCATCATTCATAGCTAAGCACATTGAACATCCAGGCTCTCGCCATTCAAAGCCTGCTTGCTTGAAAATATCAGCAAGGCCTTCGTCTTCTGCTTGTTTTTTAACTAAGCCTGAGCCTGGTACCACTAACGCTTCAACGCCGACCGCGACTTGCTTACCTTTAACGAGCGAGGCTGCCGCACGTAAATCTTCAATACGACTATTTGTGCAACTGCCAATAAATACCGTGTCGACCGAGAGATCTGAAATCTTTTGGCCCGGCTTTAAGTCCATATAAGCCAGCGCACGACGAATTGCATCAGCTTTAATCAAGTCACTTTGTGCATCTGGATCTGGGATTAATTGGTCAATGCCAATCACTTGCTCTGGACTTGTACCCCAAGTAACCTGTGGCTGAATATCCGCAGCATTCAATACAACGGTGTGATCAAACACGGCATCATCATCGCTCTTTAGGGTTTGCCAATACGCAACTGCTTGCTGCCAATCATCGCCTTTTGGTGCAAACGGACGCCCTTCTAAGTAGTCGTAAGTTGCTTGATCAGGTGCAATTAAGCCTGCTTTAGCACCCATTTCAATGCTCATATTACATAGTGTCATGCGCGCTTCCATTGAAAGCGCACTGATTGCTTCACCGCAAAACTCTGCAACATAACCTGTACCACCTGCGGTACCTAATTTACCAATGACCGCTAAAATTATGTCTTTTGCGGTTACACCAAGGTTAATTTTGCCATCAATTTGGATTTTTAAACTCTTGGCTTTTTTCTGCTGTAATGTTTGTGTTGCTAATACATGCTCTACTTCTGAAGTACCAATACCATGCGCTAACGCCCCAAACGCACCGTGAGTCGAAGTATGGCTATCGCCACATACAATGGTTGTACCCGGTAAAGTGATACCTTGTTCAGGCCCCATTACATGCACAATACCTTGGTTAATTGAATTAAGATCGTAAAGTACAATGCCAAACTCTTCACAGTTTTGCTTTAGTGCAATTAATTGGTTTTTTGAAACTTCGCTTGCAGCATCTAATGAGCGACTTTTTGTCGATACGTTATGGTCCATTGTTGCAAACGTCTTTTCAGGACAACGGACTTTACGGTTTGCTTCACGCAGGCCTGCAAATGCCTGTGGTGATGTAACTTCATGTACTAAGTGTCGATCAATATAAAGTAAATCACTTTCTTCATTAATGGCAGTAACTTTGTGAGCCTGCCAGATTTTATCGTATAAGGTCTGAGCCACGTCATTCCCCTTGCTATTATCGGTGACGGAGGCCTGTTAAATTCAGGCCTAAAATTTAAAATTAAATACGCGCAATAATTTCTTTTGCAACGTCTAACGTGGTGTAACCCGCGGTAGGGAAAATATCTGGAGTTCCCACTCCGGCTGCAACAGCTTCTGCCACTGCCTTTTCAATCGTGCGTGCGGCTTCATCTTGCTTAAGTGAGTAACGCAGCATTAACGCCGCACTTAGAATTTGTGCGATTGGGTTAGCAATGCCTTTGCCAGCAATATCTGGTGCTGAGCCACCAGCAGGTTCATACAAGCCAAAACCAGTTTGATTTAAGCTTGCCGATGGCAATAACCCCATCGATCCTGTGATCATTGCGCATTCATCCGATAAAATATCGCCAAACAAGTTATCGCATAGCAATACATCAAACTGACTTGGTTCTTTTACAAGTTGCATCGTTGCGTTATCGATATAAATATAATCAAGCGCCACGTCTGGATAATCTTTGCTTACTTCGGTTACCACTTCACGCCACAGTACGCTCGATGCCAGCACATTTGCTTTATCTACCGAAGTAACTTTGTTTGCACGTAACTTAGCGGCTTCAAACGCAAAGCGCGCAATGCGTTCAATTTCTTTACGTGAATACGTTTGTGTATCGAATGCGTATTCATCAGCACCTTCGCCACTACGGCCTTTATCACCAAAATAAATGCCACCGGTAAGTTCACGTACACATAAAATATCAAAGCCTTTTGAGCTAATATCTGCACGCAGTGGAGATGCAGCACTCAATGCAGGTAATAATTGTGCTGGGCGCAAGTTGCAGAACAAGCCAAAATGTTTACGAAGCGGCAATAATGACGCACGCTCAGGCTGCTCTGATGGTGGTAAGCCTTCCCATTTCGGACCGCCAACTGAACCGAACAAAATAGCATCAGCTTGTTCGCACGCAGCTAGCGTAGTATCTGGCAATGCCTTGCCAAATTGATCAATCGCTGCACCACCAATAGCGTGATGATTTAAGCTCAATGAAAAATTAAACTTTTCACTAACCGCATTTAATACGTCGATTGCGGCGGTCATCACCTCTGGTCCAATGCCGTCACCGGCTAATACTGCGATGTCGTAATTTGACTGGCTGCTCATACTGCTTTCCTTTGTAGTTTTAGATCAGACACTTGCTGCGCCCGATAAATTAAATTGTGAACTCGAACCAAAGCGCGTACTGACGCTTCTACTATATCTGCTGCTAAACCTGCGCCGTGATACTGACGACCGTCAAACTTAGCAATAATATCAACCTGACCAAGCGACCCCTCGCCTTGCCCTGTTGCGTCTAAATTATATTCAATTATTTCAACATCCATATTAGTCATACGTTTAATAGCTTTGAATGATGCTTCAACCGGACCGTTACCCGTAGCAGCTTCAGTTACTTCTTTACCACCTATGGTCATGCCAATACTGCTGCTAGCAATTGACTGAGAATTTGATGTTGAATGAACAAATGACAATTGATAGAAATCGCTTTCATCCGATTGATTATTAAAATAAATCATGGCTTCAAGGTCATAGTCATAAACCGTGCCTTTCTGATCGGCTAACGCTAAGAAGCTTTTGTACAACGCATCCATATCGTAATCTTCAGCTTGATACCCTAATTCGCTTAAACGATGCTGAATAACATGACGACCTGAACGCGAAGTCATATTTAATTGGTTGTTTGGCACACCGACTGTTTCTGGCGCCATAATTTCGTAAGTGTTTTGTGCCTTTAATACTCCGTCTTGGTGAATGCCCGAACTGTGAGCAAACGCATTTTCGCCAACAATGGCTTTATTTGGTTGCACTGGCATATTGCAAATTTGACTGACTTGTCGTGATGCGCGATAAATTTCTTCGCTGACAATATCGGTATGTAATTTAAGGTGATCTTCACGCATTTTTAAGATCATCGACACTTCTTCAAGTGAGCAGTTACCCGCGCGTTCACCTATACCATTAACCGTACACTCAATTTGACGTGCGCCCGCTTGCACTGCGGCAATTGAGTTAGCAACTGCTAAACCTAAGTCATTGTGACAATGCACACTTAAACGTGCTTTATCGATATTAGGCACGTTATTCATTAAATGTGTGATCATTGCGGCATATTCATCTGGCGTTACATAACCTACGGTATCAGGCAAGTTAATAGTTGACGCTCCTGCATTAATCGCAGCTTCAACAATGCGGCATAAATCGCTATGCGGCGTACGCCCTGCATCTTCACAAGAAAACTCTACGTCATCAGTGTAGTTTCGCGCTTGCTTAATCGAACGCACCGCCATTGCTGTTGCGTCATCAAGGCTCATGCGTAATTTATGTTCAAGATGTAATGGACTGGTTGCGATAAAGGTATGAATACGACTTTTTTCAGCTGGTTTTAATGCTAAACCACATGCTTCAATGTCTTTTTCAACGGCACGCGCTAAACCACAAATTGATGGTCCTTTAACTTCACGGGCGATGCGTTCTACTGCTCTAAAATCAGCTGGACTAGAAACCGGAAACCCAACTTCCATAACATCAACGTTTAGTCGGCTGATTGCATGAGCCAGCTGAAGCTTATCGTCCTCTGTAAGGCTTGCTTTTAATGCTTGCTCACCATCGCGTAACGTCGTATCAAATATCCAAATTTTATCGCTCATACCTGCACCTTTGCCCTAATATAAAAAAACCCCGCATTTAGCGGGGTTTTTGCAAACTTTTCAGTCAAATACACTAAGCCCCGCTTCTGCAATTACGCAGTAAGAGGTTGTTTAGAAGTAGGCTAATCGTGTTTTTTGACATTTTTATTTAGTTTCCATCATTAACTAAGGCAATTTAACCATTAGCAAAAGAACAAAACAAGCATAAAAAATCCAAATAATCGGTATAAAAAGCGATTTAAAAGGAATTTAAATACAAAAAAACAAAGTTTATTGAAATATATTTTCACTTTTGACGAATTTAGAAAAATATTAGTCAATCGTGATAAGTGTTATGCATAAAAAATAAAATTAAAAATGAGCAAATTAAATACGATTATTTTTTAACATCTCAAAAACTTGGTTTACAGGGATCGGTGGCGCTAAATAATATCCTTGCATAAAACTACATGAGAAATTGTTTTGCACGAGCTTCTGCTGCTGGTAATTTTCAATGCGCGCAAATATGTAATTAATTGAATGGTAGTGATAGGCTTGCGATACCTTATCCATTTGCTGTTTATCTAAATGCTGAAGTTGCGCAACCGGTACTTTTACTTCATCAATCACTAATGGTAACTTTTCAATATTACTAAGCACATCATCATCGCCATCAATCGCTAAACTAAAACCCAGTTCTTTAAGCCCAGTTAATAATTCAATGACCTTAGCATTTGAGCTATAGAATGCGTCCAACGGGAACTCAAAAACGATTTGTTCAGGATTAATTCCCGCGATATCTAGATGCTGGCTCATCACTTTAAGTAAGTCATACTGTTCAAGATCGATAAGCGATAAGTTAATCGAAAGGCGTACGCTGCTAAATGCAGGCAATACTTCGGCAATGCGCTTAAAGAATACTTCGCTAAAGGTCGCGATCATCTGATGATTTTCGATAGCGTTCATTACTTCGCGCGTACTCAACTGAATACCATTTTCTTGAAAACGCACAAGACATTCAAACCCTGATAGTTTTTCATTTTGGCTGCGAAATTCCGGCTGAAAATCGAGATTAATACAATCTCGTCGTGAGAGAAGTGAAGCTAATTTGTCTTTATCGATAATTTTCTCAGTCACCGAACGCTGACTAAATACTTGGTTAAAATCACTTAATTTTACCGGTTTATTAATTTGTGCGACGAGTTCACAAGGTAAGAATAATGGCACCGCATCTTCATCATTTAGCAGTAGGACTAAACGACCTTTAAAACCTGTGCCAAGCAACCAGCTCGACATATCAACATCAGTAAACGCGCTTACTGCGATAACTAATGTGTCGTCACTGGTGCCCTGTACAACTTCACTTTGTAAACTAGCGAGATTGCCCGTAGTGAAAATTCTGCCAGCCCATAGATATTCTATACACTTTTGTGTAGTAGCCCGTTGTTCTTCACTACTATCAAATATGTATACGGTTTGTTCTTTTAATTCCATGATAAAAACCATTTAAATGTGTAATTTAAGTCAAGCATAAATAAATTAATTTACCAGTTGCGCGACGTCAGCAAATTGAGCGAATTAATCTCAACCGCAACTTAAAACAGTGCTTACTCGTACTCTTATTTAAGCTTAAATTACTGAGTGAAAATTATGGTTTATGCAACCATCCCTGAGATAATGCAAAATTTAAACACAAAAAAAGCGCCTAAACAGCGCTTTTTTACTAATTGCTTAAATTATTTTTGAGCAAGGTAATTGATAAGATTCGCCATATCTTCAGCACTTGAAATGCCTGACTTACGGCCAAAGTTAACTTTGTACTTACCATTAACAATAAAGGTTGGTACTGAACCCAATGCACCTTTGCTCTTAAAGAACTCTTGTTCTTTGCTCATTTTCTTCGCTTTAGTGCGTACGCCGAAGCTCTTGTAATATTTATCGAATATTGCAGCCTCAACACCTTTAGCTACAAATACATCTTTTACGTCTGCAACTTCATTAAAGCTTTTACGCTCACCGTGAATATGGTTAAAAATACCTGCTATCACTTGGTCTTTTTGTGGCAGCGCTTCAGCTGTTGCTAACGCTTGTGACAACATTTCTTGATTTTCTTTTGAACGACCGCCCATAAAGTTAACGTGCGCTTTTTTAAATGCCACGCCGTCTTTTAGTAAAGGTTTAATGTCGTAAATCACGTTTTCCATGTTGTTACATGCAGGGCAGTAGAATGAGAAAAACTCGGTGACTTCTGGCTTTTTAGTTGCGCGATCTGAGATCACTTCGTAGTGCACGCCTTCTTCAAACTGGTTGGCAATTGCCACAACAGGCAGTGCTAAAGCTAAAAGAGCAGCTTTAAAAAATGCTTTCATTATTACTCCGTTATTTTTCTAATAGATAGTCAACGAGCGCTTTTAGCTCATCGTATGATTTAATACTGGTTAATTCGATACGGTAAATATCGTTAACAATAAATGTTGGTACGCCAGTCAACGCACGTAGGTCTGAAAAACGCTTTTGCTGTTCAACCATGTACTGTTCTTGCGCAGCAATTGCCATGCTGCCAGCTAGCTGGTCAAATTTTTCTTCTGTCACAATATCGTTTAATACAAATAAGCGACGCACATCACCGATTGTTGCGAAGCTACCGCGATTGCGATGAATAAATGAGAAGATAGCATCGCTCGCTTCACTCGCTTTACCAGCTTGTTTTGCAACTAAGTAACCAACAGAAAGCAACGATTGAGTTTTTGGGTCAATGCCGTTTAAAAAGTTTACATGACTTTTAACAAAAGTATCTGCTGGTAGTTCTTTATTTAATCGCTGGGCGATCATTTCAAAATTGTAGCAATGCGGGCAGTAGTATGAGAAAAACTCGGTTACTTGTGGTTTTTCAGATTTTTCAGTTTTAATACGTGAAAAGTGTTTCCCCTCTTCAAACGTAAACTCCTTAGCAAATAGTGCTAACGGAAAAATTAATGCAACAATTAAAAATAACTTCTTAGTCATAGGGTTCTCTTATGGCAAAAGCTTTAACGGTGCTTCGTGCAACGCAGCCAATTGCTCCTTTAAACTTAATATTTGTTGTTCCCAGTATTTGTCTGATGCAAACCACGAAAAGTTCCGTTGAAATGCTAAATCACTCCAACGTTTTGCAAGCCAGCCCATATAATTAATCATACGTAAGGCGCGCAAAGGTTCGATCAGCTTCAGTTCTTGCAAATCCAGTGATGAGAATTCGTCATATGCACACAACAACGTATCCATTTGCATGCGTTGTTCACTTTCATCACCGCTTAACATCATCCATAAGTCTTGAACTGCCGGCCCCTGACGTGCGTCATCTAAATCAACGAAAGTCAGTTCATTGCCTGTCCACAGAATATTGCCAATATGGCAATCACCATGCAAGCGGATCTCGTTAATTGGCGAATATTTCTCTTCAGTTAACGTGATAACCTGTTGCAAAACAGTCATAAACGGTGTTTCTAAGCTTGGCGATATTAAATTACTATCTATTAGAGAACGTTTAGCGTCGTGCAAAAACTCTTGGCAACTTATTGTTGGCCTAACTGCAAACTGTTTAGTTTTAGCCACATTATGTAAACGACCGATAAAACGACCTAAAACTTCCAGGTGATCGTAATTATCTGCTTCAAACGTTCTACCACCTACACTCGGAAACAGCGCAAAACGGTAGCCTTGGTATTCAAATAAACTGGTATTGTCGCGTTTTATTGGCGCGACAACTGGCACTTCACCGTCAACCAGTTCATAACTAAAATCATGCTCTTCTTGTATTTGCAAAGAACTCCAACGCTCTGGGCGATAAAACTTCACTACATAACGTTTGTTATCTTCAGCCACAAACTGATAAACGCGGTTTTCATAGCTGTTGAGCGGTAAAAGCCCCGATATAGGGTAAACGCCAATGCTTTCAACCGCGTCTAAAATACGTTCAGGCGTTAAATCACTAAAATCAAAAGTCGACATTTAACGTCCTTTAAAGAACTTACTTGGCTGTGCAAGTTGCGTCTGCGTTTGATCTGTACGCTGCAATACAAAATGAAATTCGGTAATTGGCGATTTCAAATCATACGGATCAATTGCAATTGACAACGGCAGGCTATACGACTCACCGGAACGAATATGCACTTGTGTTTTACCAATAATATTAAAATTATTTAGCCCCTCAACTGCGATGGTGTATTCGTGATCTTGCTGTGATTTATTGAGAATTTTTAAGGTGTATGTGTTTTCAACTAAACCTTCATTAGTTACGCGGTAAAGCTGATTTCGGTCGCGAATAATATCAAGGTCCATAGGAATACGAGTCATCACATCCGCAACAAAAATACCGCAAATAACAAGCATTACGACCAAGTAGCCAATAATTTTCGGACGAAACGCGTGAGTTTTTTTATCAGATGTTAAGTTACGCTCTGTGGTGTATGAAATAAGCCCTTTGTCATAATTCATTTTATCCATCACTTCGTCACACGCATCGATACATGCACCACAGTTAATGCATTCGTACTGTAATCCATTACGGATATCAATGCCTGTCGGGCAGACATGCACACACATTTTACAATCAATACAATCGCCTAAACCAAGCTCTTTTGGATCTTGTTTTCTGCCGCGCGGACCACGGTTTTCACCGCGCTTTTCGTCATAGCTAACAGTGAAGGTATCTTGGTCGAACATCGCTGATTGAAAACGCGAATAAGGACACATATGTAAACACATGATTTCGCGCATCCAGCCTGCATTGCCATAGGTACAAAACGTAAAAAACAATACGCCACCAACGGCATATGCCGTTGCTTCAAAGGTGAAAAAATCCACCATGAGTTCACGAATAGGCGTGAAATAACCAACAAAGGTTAACGAGGTAAAAAGTGAGAAACCAACCCAACTTAAATGTTTCGCTGATTTTCGCCAAAACTTATCAAAGTCCATTTTACGCTGATCGAGTTTTTTACGCTGATTCGCGCTGCCTTCGATTTTTTCTTCAAACCAAATAAAGATAAACGTCCACACAGTTTGCGGGCACATATAGCCACACCAAACTCGACCATAAAAAGTCGTTACTAAAAACAGAGCAAACGCACCAATCATAAAAATCCAGGCAAGAATGGTTAAATCTTGCGGCCATAATGTCATGCCAAAGATATTGAATTTTTGATTGAAAATATCGAAAAGAACCGCCTGATGACCGTTGAAGCTCACCCATGGCAGTAACATAAAACTAAGCATGGCAATAAAACCAAGGTACTTACGTAACTTTTGGTGTAAGCCTTTTACAGCACGAACATAAATGCGGTTGCGCGGGTTAAAACGGTCAAATTTTTCCGCGTCAGGCTTATGTACCTTTACTTCGGTTGGGATATTTTTTACTTTAATTTGCTTGTCCATGGCGCCCCTAGGTTTGCAAACTTGTAGATAAGTTGCTTAATTATAACAATTGTCTTTGCTAGTGCGATGCATTTTATTAAACTAAATGCACAGCAAATTAGTGCTAAATCAAAAAAAAGAAAAGTTTATGAAAAATTACTTCTTATTTGTATTGGTCATTCTTATCTTAGCCAGTGTTGATCACCCAAGCATTGCTAAGCCGCGACAAGAGCTTTATGACAAAGTTATGGGCGTACTGAGCGATTCGAGCAAAGTAAAAACAGATCAAGAAGCTGCTCGTTCATTAGAGCGTGCCAAGGAAAAACTTCGTTTATCGCAAACTGCTGAGGACTATTTAACTAAGCAACTTGCCACTAACCAAAAAATGTCATCGTTTAACACCCGTTACTGTGTACAAAAAGAGCTTAATTCTTATTTTTACGGGGATGACTTAAGACAAATTTGTAAAATTATTGCGGAAGAATCTAAACGTTAATTATGGATTTTTCACAGCTTAATAAAAAGTTTGCAAAAAACTTTAATGATCAAAAAGCCGTTTTAAAAAAGCTCTTAAAAGGCGGTACAGTTAATTGCAATACGTGTAACAAGCCCCTTAGCGTAGCACTTAACGACAAAGACGGTGAGTTTATTGTAAGTTGTGGATCTGGCTGCACTCGGCTCACTCTTGAGATAGATTAGTTAACTCAAGCTAAGAAAAGCAAACTTTAGTTGTGAGTATCTAGGGTCTGTTGACCTTTCAAGTTCGTTTTTGCAGCAGTTTGATTGGGTTTTATACAAGGCAGAGGCTGCGTGGCATAGTTATTCTATGTGAGTCAGCCGATAACACAGTAGAAAAGCCAATCAAGCGCTGCCGAATGGTTCTTTTGAGCGCACTTTTCTCATTGTTGCTCGATATTTGCTTAGATTACTAGGCCACACATCGAGCGCCGCGATAAAAGCACGCTCAAAAAGAACAAAAATAGAACAGCAAAGGTCAACAGACCCTAGATGATCTCATTCGAGATCATCTAAATCATCCTCTTCAATGAGCCCTGCATCCAGTACACATGCTTCGATAAGCTCTGCATACCCCTCAGCAAATGCTTCAAGCAAGCTGATAACATCATCACACAATGAAGCGTCGTTATTTAGATCTGCAAAAAAGCATAAATAACCTAACGTCATAGCCAGTGCTTCGCTTAGTTCCCCATTGAGATTATTCGCCGATACAATTGGCTCTATGTAATGCTTAATGCCTTGAGTAAAACCTAGCGCCCATAAATGAAGCTCACTGTCTTTTGATAAATTAGCAGCGCTCGGTTGCATCATGCTAATGCGAGAAGAAAGCGCATAGCCTTTTTCAAAAACATGATCGCTAACATCATTGTGAAAGGCCATTAACGCAAACAGTTTATCGTCGGCTAATTGCTCGCTTTTACTACCAAGCGCTTCACTTACCCAAATATCTTCAATGATCGGAGCTGGCGCCGCTATAAGCGCAAATAAATACCCTTCAAGCTGGGATAATGGCATCGCATAAGGTGCCATTTCACTGCTTGCTAACCAGCTCGCCAACGCGTGCTTATCTATTTGTGTAAATTCAATCATGTTTTGTACTTAGAACTTAAACGGGTAGCGCCCGCTATTATCTGGCTTACCCAAAAACTTAACGGCATCATGAACTTGTTTTGGCAAACTTGCATCTGGTTTAACAAAGCCACTAACACTCATCAAGCGCATGCCATATTGCGCTTCTAGCTGCAGCCCAAGTTGGTTCTCTTCATTAATATTTAAAGTTAGCGACCCATTATCACACCCAAGCTTACCCTTGATAGTGTCAAACTCAATCCAACCTTGTAGACCTTGCACCGATAAATTGTGCGTTTCAGCATTACCAGCTAAAACATGACACAACTTATCTTTTGCTACTAATGGCAATTCAGCATTGCTCACTTTTACTTTTAAATTACCTTTACTTGGCAGCGCCATTGGCAATTTCACATTATCCATAATACTTGATGTCGAAACACGGATATTAGCACGGCTTAACTGCACCGTTTCCGCTGAAAATGGCAAAGTAACTGACGCTTTACCGTAAGGCGTATCAAAACCCCGTAAGCTACCAAACTTAATATCAGCACTCACCTTGCCAGTTAACAGACTAGCTGGTTTTAACTGCCACTCTAGCTTATCAATAAGTTGTTGATTAATTTGAGCCTGAGCGATGCGACCTTGCCAAATCGTGCCTGACACACCTACAACTTTAATATTTTTTGGTAAGTAGCTTTGTGCAAAGCCAAGCACAACCGAGGCTGGCGCAAGATATATAACAAACGCAATAAATGCGATAATAAATAACAAGATAAGAGATATCGTTTTTTTCATATTACTTCTCAACCACCAAGCGACTTATGCTTACCATGCCTGGCTCGGCACCTCGATTAATATCAATCGCAGAGATCGTTAAACCACTATCTTCGACCAGTGATTCAAGCCAAATAAGTAGTTTATTAAATTCAACTGATTCGATGGTAAGACGCAGTGTCTCATCTTTTGGCTGCATTTTGCTAATGCTGATTTGCGCGCGACGGCTCGAAACATTAATAATCTGACTTAAGCTGCCACTCACCGCGCGTTTACCTTGTCTGCCGCCATTAATTTTTGCTGCACTTTGTTTTACAAATTGCGCTAATTCTTGCTGTTGCTGCAAGGTTTTTTCCGCTTTTTCAATTTTATTGTTTAATGGACGAATAATTAACATCACAATAATAAACAAGGTAAAAATTACCGCTGCGCATTTCAGCAGTAGTTGTTCATTTGGTTTAAGATTCTGCCAATATGTTTCTAACTGGTTCATGAACCCGCCTTAATTTTTATTTCGCCTACCACCAGATTACCCGAGTTGCTAAGTGATCCTTGCTCGACTTGCAACGCTGAACGTTCCAATCGTTGTTTTACAACATTAAAGCTCTGGAAATCTCTTGCACTGGCGCGTAAGCGTAGCTCACCGCGCTTACTGTCAAAACGTAATGTTTCAGGTGTAAAACCTTCAACATCTTTAAATACAGGCGTTAGGTGGTGTAGTAAGAACAAAAAGCCGGTTTCGCCACCAGACGATACTTGTGACAATTTAGACTGAATTTGACGGCGAATTAGGTTTGGTCGCACTTTTGAACCGGGAAATGCTTGTTGATACGCTTCAATTGTCTCAGCTTTTGCAACAGCAACTTTCTGCTCCAATTGGTACGCAGTTACCGCTTTCAAAACAAGGCCAAACATTAAAGCTACACCTGCGGCAATAGCAGGCACTTGCCATACAGGCCACACACCTTTACTTTGTTTTTTAACCTGAAATGCACCTTGCAACATATTAAATGGCTGCGTCGCAAGCTGTTTGGTAAAAATCGCTAGCGGTAAGTCATAGTGTTCTAATTTTTTTACCGCGTTGTCATATTCAAACTCTAAATCGCTAAGATGTGCGAGCGATTGTGCATCTAGGGTCGCAGTAAATTCGTTTACCCAACTTGTTTCCACCTCGGCAATGCGCCAAGCATCAAGTCTAAACAACCAGTTGTTTTCAAGCGCCGTAACAGTTACATCGGCGTCATCAAATTGTGGTAGTAACAGCGCATCAGGCAGTGCACGCGTTGGCGATAGCTCTGCTGTTTTTAAAATATCCAACCAGTTTTCAAACCACGCTCGCTGACATACAGCCACTTGCAATGCATGCTTTTCGCCTAACATGCAAGGTTCACCGATGCTAATCAAGACATCATCAAGTTCACACGCCAGTTCTTCTTCTAGCATAAATGGCAATGCTGACTCTAACTTACGGTTATATTTAGTCGGTAAAACTACTGTTTTAAGCTGCACTTTGCTGGCAGGAAATAGCGCGATAACTTCCCGTGATTGCGCTTTTTCAGCTAATTCTTCAAGTACCAAACTATTATCAATTCGGCCACTTGCTATGGTTTCATTCGCATTGCTAATAAGCCAATGGATCGGATCATTAACCGATTGCCCTAAGCGAATAATTAAGGTTTCTTTCACTGTACGCCTCCAAATCTACGCGCCAGTACACTAACTTTTTGATTATCTGTTATATGTATTATGGATTTCATCGCAAAATTCGTTTCAAAGAAGCTTGCCTTTATTTGCGCTTCAAAATAATTACTGTTTATTACAAAGCGTTTATCTTTATCGTCTAACGATTTAGCGCCATTTTGTTTGGCATCATTAATGAATTTATTAAGGTCATCCCAGCCCTCATTTGGACGCTGACTTATTATTGTCTCTGCTTGACTCTCTGAAATATCCAGCATTGCAGCCAATAACAAACTCTGTTCAGGTTGCAGAGTGTTCACATTCACTTTAAATTCATCGTATTGGGGAATAACGCAAACATAAGGCTTTAATTTTTCCACGATGATCGGGTTAAAGCCACGAATTAATCTCAGCTCAGATACGCTAGCAAATAAGTTATTGGCTGTCATATAGGGAATACTGTAAGACATGTACTCACCCTCTTCGACACCCTGCCTTTTTGGCATGCTATCTTCATCCAGCCAATCAAATACACTATCTGCAAGTGCTTCTTTCGATTCTTCCATCGGTAAATCAGGAATCAGATCGAGTAACGCCTCTAATGTTTTATGTGCTTCATTAAAGTTTCGAGTGCTAGCATTGTTTGGGTCAACAAACCGCAGCGCATTAAGGTTTAAACACGCCTGTAAATCAATGATTTTACCTGCAACTGTACCGTCTTCAACAGGGTAAGGTGGCGTTTCAACAGCCCACTTTTGTGATAAGTCGATACGATCTTTATCTTGTTTTTTTACTTCAATCAGCAATTGCTTAGCCAGAGCTTCCCCCGCCATGGCATACCAACGTGCCTGCTGCTGTAATACGAGATTACTTGAACGCTGTACTTCTACCATCAAGCGCGCATTCATTTTAACTGCCAAAGATGCTGCCAACGCCACCACAAATAAAACAATAATTAACGCTGCACCCGTTTGCTTTAGCCTCATCAGGTTGCCTCATTCTCTGGCAGCAGTAAAATGCGACTTACGATAATTTCATCGGCTAACGCGATTTCTACTTTGATAGCTTTAGGCAAGCTAGGATTTGTCCAATTTTCTTCCCATTTATCGTTGTCGCCACGAAAACTAATGGTGAAGTCTTTAATGTCTTCCAGTAATACTTGGCTTTTCGGTTCAGTGCCATCGAGCGAATCGACATAAATGCGATATTTGCGCACTAAGTTATCTTCTTCTACAACATAACTGAATAACTGTAATTCACTGCGCGGCAATAAATTAACTGGGTTACTCCAACCATCTCGCACGCCTGCAACACCGTGATATTGACTATCAAATAAAAAACGATCAGCCATTAAAAACAGCTCTAAACTATCACCCGATTCATTGCGTGTGTTACGTAGTGCTAATTGGGTAAAATCTTGCTGCATCATACGGAAAACCGTATTCATAGCGCCTATTTCCGCTACTTTTTCTTTTGAGTTTTGATTGGCATTAATCGCAGTCGATAAAATTTGATGGCTTGCCAGCGTTACCATTGCTAATACTGCTAGTGCCACCAGCACCTCAATTAGCGTAAATCCTAAATAGCTATTGCGCTGAGTGACCACTTACTTACCCTCACTTTTGGCAATGTAAGTAATAAGCTCATAAACATCGTGTTTACGTGCTTCATCTGAGTACACTAACACTCTTGCTTCAAGGAGGTTGGGGCTTTCGGTTTTGGTAATTTTGTGACGCCAATAAAACTTAATTCCCGCTTGCTCTTCATCACCGGTTTTATTATCCGCTGGCGGCCAGCTGGTAGTAAGCGTTAATTCTGCTAATTGATTTTCAGCAACCCAGCTTGCAAGCTGTTGCTCTTCAATATTTGATAGGTGATTAATGTGATCACCAACCGCTTTCATTGCGGCAATGCCTGCAAGTGCACAAATGGCCATTGCAATCATCACTTCTAATAACGTAAAACCGCGCACTCTAAGCATCGTCGTCCAATTCCTGCGACAATTCAACCGGTGCCATTAACTCACCTTTAATGTAATAAGGACGCGCTTTTTCGTTATCAGTTAGCGTTAGTACTAGCTGAAAAGGGCTCACTTCACCGGAAGACAGCAATAAAACCTGTGGAATTTTCATTTTCTCAAGTTCCAATAAGCTTTCTTCATCTTCACTGTTAAGAAGCTGACGCCAGTCAACTTGTTGCAACAAGTTTTCCTCACCCCACGGCAAATCTTCAAGTGCCATTTCAACACTAATAAATTCACTGAACTGATGTGGTTTAAATACTTCAGGCTCTGTAATTGCAACCCACTTTTCGCTATCAAACGCCAGCAGCTCAAACGTATTAGTATTTTTATCAATATGAAAGCCCAGCTCAAGCTGGTTCATAACGGCAAATTCAGAGGCAAGATTAATCATGGTATGAAGCTTAAGTGCTTCGGTTTCAAGTTGTTCTTCTTGCTGATCATTAAGCGTAAGAACAACAAGGTTCATGGCAAAGCCGATAATTACCAATACCGCTAAAATTTCGAGTAAGCTAAATCCGCTTTGCCACTTTTTCATAATTTAAACTAACGTTAACGATTAACGCTCGTCTTCGTCATCCCAGTTACCAATATCATCTTCTGTACCAGCAACACCGTCTGGACCCATTGAGAAAATATCAATTTTGCTAAACTCACCTGGGCTTACTAGCTGATATGGGCTTTCCCATGGATCAACGGGTAGCTTTTCAATAAAACCACCTTCAGGAAAGCGTTTTGGTAACGGCTCAATCGTTGTTTCTTCAACTAACGCCTCAAGGCCTTGTTCTGTTGTTGGGTAACGATTGTTACGTAGCTTGTACATATTCATTGCATCTTCTAATGCGCTGATATCAATACGTGCTTTGTCAATTTTTGCTTCTTCTTGTTGACCCATAATGTTCGGCGCAACTATGGCCATGATCATGCCAATAATTACCAGAACTACCATGATTTCAAGTAATGAAAATCCACTTTGCTTTTTCATTTAACACCTCTATAAAACTTAACGCTTATCCGATCGCGTTATTCATCGCCATAATTGGCTGTAAAATTGCCATTACAATAAACATGACAATGATTGCCATAAGCGCAATCATTAATGGCTCTAGTAGCTTTAGTGAAATATTCACTAACGCTTCAAACTCTTTATCTTGGTTATCTGCCGAGCGCTCTAACATTTGTTCAAGCTCGCCTGACTTTTCACCACTGGCTATCATATGCAGCATCATAGGTGGGAACAGTTTAGTTTGATCAAGTGACGCTTTAAGGCTGGCACCTTCACTGACTTTTACTGCTGCCTCAGCGACTGCTGCTTTCATTTTTTCATTTGCTAAAACTTCGCCCGAAATTCGCATGCCTTCTAACAGCGGCACAGAACTCGATGACAAAATACTTAGCGTTCTTGCAAATCGTGCTGTATTAAGGCCACGCGCTACTTTACCGATAAACGGTAGCTGCAATACACGGGCATCGAACCAAAAACGTATTTTCGGTTTTTTTAACGCATTCTTAATGGCAAAGATACTGCCAAAAATGGCGATTAATGAAAACAGCCAATAATTTTGAATAAAGTTACTTGCCGCAATTACTGTTTCAGTGGTCCAAGGCAATGCCAGCTTTGAGCTTTGAAACGACTTAACGATGGTCGGTACCACAGTGCCCAGCAAAATAGATACAATTGCGACAGCAAATACAACAAGAATAATGGGATAGACCATAGCTTGCGTTATTTGACTACGCATATGCTGTCTTTGTTCAGTGTAATCAGCCAAACGCACCAATACTTGATCAAGGTGCCCCGACTTTTCGCCCGCAGCAACCATAGCACGATATAAATGGTCAAAAATATGAGGAAACTCAGCTAGGCCTTCAGCCAAACTGTAACCTTCAACCACTTTTGAACGCACTGACATCAACATGCTTTTTAAACGTGGCTTTTCACATTGTTCTGCCACAGCAAGAACAGCAGCTTCAACAGGCAACGCTGATTGCACAAGCGTTGCTAATTGACGCGTGATCAGTGATAACTCATGCGCAGATATTTTTGCTTTAAACAATCCACCACGATTTTTAACTTGCTGCTTTTCTTTATCCGCAGCTTGCTCCACCTCTAGTGGCGTAAGCCCTTTTTCGCGCAGCATTTGGCGAATTTGCTTTGCGGTATCTGCCTCTAAAATACCTTTTTTATTTTTACCGCGACCATCGAGCGCTTTATATTCAAACGCAGCCACGATTAACTTTCCTCACGCGTCACGCGAAGCACTTCTTCAAGTGACGTTTGCCCTGCAAGTACACGGTTACAACCGTCTTGGCGAATACTTGGCGTGGTTTTACGTACGTATTTTTCAACGGCTTGTTCGCCTTTGCCATCGTGAATAAGTTCGCGTACTGCTTCATCAACCACCAGCAACTCATGAATACCAGTACGGCCTTTATAACCGTTGTGATTACATTCGCTACAGCCTACAGGGCGACAAATTTCAACACCTTTACCGTGTTCTATACCAAGCAATTCACATTCTCTTTCATCGGCTACATGCGACTCTTTACAGTCACATAACGTTCTAACTAAGCGTTGCGATAATACGCCAAGTAGTGACGAAGAAAGTAAGAATGGTTCAACACCCATATCTTCCATACGAGTAATCGCACCGGCTGCCGTATTAGTGTGCAGCGTTGATAATACTAAGTGACCGGTTAATGACGCTTGTACACCAATTTGTGCGGTTTCTAAATCTCGAATTTCACCAACCATCACTACATCAGGGTCTTGACGTAAGATGGCGCGTAAGCCGCGGGCAAAAGTCATATCTACTTTAGGGTTAACCTGCGTTTGACCGATGCCAGGGATTTCATATTCAATTGGGTCTTCAACCGTTAGGATATTACGGTCTCGGGTATTAATCTCAGTCATACCCGCATACAAGGTGGTACTTTTACCTGAACCTGTTGGGCCGGTAACCAAAATAATGCCATGCGGTTTACGAATTAATTCGGCGAATGTTCTGCGGTTATGCTCTGACATACCGAGATCTTCCAAATCCAAACGTGCATTGTTTTTATCAAGAAGACGTAATACGACACGCTCACCAAAGCTTGATGGCATCGTTGAAACACGTACATCAACTGCACGGCCTGCAATACGCAAACTAATACGACCATCTTGCGGAACACGTTTTTCTGCGATGTCGAGCTTTGCCATTACTTTAATACGCGAGACAAGTAATGATGCAAGTTTACGATTTGGCTCTAATACTTCTTTTAAAACACCATCAACACGGAAACGAATTACCAAGTTTTGCTCGAACGTTTCAATATGGATATCCGATGCACCTTCTTTAATCGCTTCACCTAACATGGCGTTGATTAGTTTGATAATTGGCGCATCATCTTCTGAGGCAAGTAAGTCTTCTGTTTGCGGTAACTCTTCTGCCAGCGAGAACAAATCGACCTCATTGCCGATATCTTCCATAATCTGCTGTGTTTCTGAGCTATCGCGTTGATAAGCCACCTCTAACAGTAACTCAAACTCATCTTTAGTCACTTGCTTAAGCGAAAAGGTACTTGCAGCAACACGCCTTACTTCAAGTAATGCCTGCTGATTTAAGTCGCCTGCGTAACTTACTACTAACTCGTTGTTTTGTGTTTGCATCAAGATGCTGTAGCGCTTAGCAAAACTGAATGGTAAACGCTTAACAGGCACTACGGGTGCAACACTAACCTCAGAAACTATCTCAGTCATCTTGCTGATTCTTTTTGTTTTCGCCGTGTAAGAACTCTTGATACGTTGGTGGTAACACAAGCGCATCGTTCCACTCTGGTAGTACTGGTGGTACTTCATTTGGCATTAAGTTAATGCCATCGTCTTTGCGTTTTACCTGCTCGCCACGAATAAAGTTATACTTACCATGACTTAGCTTGTTCATGCTTACACTATCACGCAGAATTGTCGGGCGAATAAAGACCAATAAGTTACGTTTTTGCTTAGTTGAAGACGTTGATTTAAATAAGTGACCAAGCACTGGAATATCACCTAGCAATGGCACTTTTTGCACGCTTTCTTGTACGTTTTCGTCAATTAAGCCGCCGAGAATTACCATGCTACCGTCATCGGCCAGTACAGTGTTGCTAATCGAACGCTTGTTAATTGAGATATCAACCGCAGTTGCACCTGATACACTTGATACTTCTTGTTCGATTTTTAATTGAACCGCTGTACCTTCGTTGATTTGTGGTGTTACTTTCAGTTTTACACCCACTTCTTTACGCTCTACCGTTTGGAATGGGTTGGTATTGTTACTGCTTGACGTTGAGCCAGTAAGAATAGGCACTTCTTGACCAACTAGCATCGACGCTTCTTCGTTATCCATAGTGGTTACAGAAGGTGTTGCTAGAATATTTGAGTTAGTATCTGATGATACTGCCTGCACAATCGCCGCCCAATCGTTTTTCGCGATCCCCACAGCTAAGCCGCTAATACTGCTAAGTAGACCAGCTAACGGCTCAATATTACCTTCAACGGTTTCATCGTACTGTGTGCCTGTGCCCGTTTCTGAACCAATTACATTTTTCTTAACTGTTTTATCACGAGCTAACTCTGCCGCCGCGGCAATAGAACCAATTGGTGCGCTGCTGCCGTTGTTAAACTGTACCATGCCGCCTTGTTCTGAAATCCACTGCAGACCAAAGTTAACGCCATCGCCTTCAAGTACTTCAACAATAATTGCTTCAACAAGTACTTGTGCACGGCGCACATCGAGATCTTTGATTACTTTTTCAAGCGAACGCATCACATCAGGATTTGCTGTTATTACAACTGAGTTTGTGTCTTCGTGCGCTTCAATACTGATTTGATCTTTGTTAGCTGAACGACCAGATGTTTTACCTTGGTTCTTTTCGTCATTAATTGACTTACTCACACCTTGTAGAACTTTCACTAAGTCTTCTGCTTTGGCGTAACTTAGGTAAAATACTTTGGTGTTACCTTGCGTTTCAAGCTCGTTATCAAGGCGCTTAATTAGGGCTATCGCTCTGTCACGCGCTTCACCTTCACCACTTACGATGACACTGTTGGTGCGCTCATCAGCAACCACTTTAGGGATTAAGAACGCTGGAATGTCATTTTTACCTGTAGTTGGCTTATAAATGGTCTCGACAACTGACACAACGTCGGTGGCTGTCGCGTAGTTAAGCTTCACAATATCAACCGATTGGTCACCGGCTTTATCAACTTGTTTAATTACCTGTACAAGGCGATTAACCGTTGCCGCGTGACCCGTTAACATCATTACGTTTGATGCGGTGTATTGTGCCACGTGGCTGCCGCCTTTTTGGTCACTAAACTGACGAACAACTGGACCAAGCTCTTGTACGCTAACGTTTTTTACACGCACAACGCGGGTGATCATCACATCGCCCGTCACTTCTTCATCGTCATCCAGTACAGGAACATTCTTTTTACGGCCGTCGGCACTTTTATCAATTTTGATAAAACCGGTTTCCATTTCAATTGCAGTATAGCCGTATACTTCTAATACGTTTAAAAAGAACTCGTAATACAGCTCTTCGTCCATCGCCTCGTAACTGCGCACATTAATTTTGCCACGCACATTAGGGTTAATGATGATGGTTTTTTTTAAGTCTTTACCAACAACATTAATGAATTCAGTGATTTCTGTATTTTTGAAACTAGGTGAATACTCCACCGCAAGTGCAGAATAGGAAACACCTACAGCAACTAATAATGCTGCATATTTACGTAATCCTTTGTAAACCTTGCTTAGGTTTAACACGCTTTTCATTTAGTTACTCCGAGTCGTATTCTTATTCTAGGCTAAATAGCACGTCGAGAGTTTGCCCTTGACGCTCGATAACTATTGTCGCAGATGATGCATTTCTAAGTTCACCAATCGCTGCCATAGCCTGTTTCATATCGGTTAGCTGATAGCCATTAATTGAAGTCGCAAGGTCCCCACTTTTAAGCCCCATTTGTGAAAACAGTTTAGGGTCTTTACCTGGGCTAAGGTTATATCCAACAATTTGTCCATCAACCCGTTTAGGTGAGATGCGAATATAATCAAAAAGTTTCCCAGGTTCTTCAAGTAATTCTCTGCGCTTAGCTTTTAGTTCTTGTTTAAGGTCTGCATTTTTCGTTGCATTTATTGCAGGAGCCGGAGACTCATTTGCTGAACGAAGTTGGTTAAATGACTTGCCTTGTTTTTTGGTAGGTTGCTTAACGGTTTTTGAGTAATCAATACCATCGAGCATTAAGGTTTCGAAACGACCGCTCACTTTAATAATTACGCGGTCCGCAAAAATGGTTTCGATTTGTGCACGAGTACCTTTAACTAACTCGCCTACTGAATAGGTTTCTTGCATATTTTGGCTTTCAATAATGGCATGACCAGCTTTTTCATCGCCAGCAATCGCCACTACACCCGTTAATTTAATATTTAACGTTGTTTCAGGTGCATCACTGATAATTTCTTCTGTTTTCTGCTCTGCTTGTTGCGTTGCATTACCAAAAATATTTTGCGATACCAGCTCTTTACTGCTGTAGTTGAATGCGCTACCCGAATCACTGTTATTCACAGTAATAAATGCAGCTTGCTGAGTCGGCTTCGGCCATAACATCCAAGTTAATTGCGCAGCTAAAAATGCGACATAAATAACCACAACAATAAGTACAATATTGCTTGCTTTTTTATGTGGAAATTTTGCTATAACCTGTTCGATTTGCGCTTGGTTTATCTGCATTATTATAATTTGTTTGCTTATTTTTGAACGACCATCTTAACCTGTCAGCTTTTCTACAACAAGCAGGTAATCTGGAAAGTGGCTGGAATTTACACTGTAAATATGACAATTCTGTGTCAGGGCTTGATTCCCTTTGTCTCTATTTTTGGTAAATAAATGTATCAACTTTGTCTATATTGGCATTTATGGTATATTTCACGTACTTTTCAGTGCAATTATTCACTCACTCCATGAGTAAAAAGCAGAATTCAACACACACTTCAGATCACGACGACAGTCTAAGCGTAAGATTAGACAAGTGGCTTTGGGCTGCACGCTTTTACAAAACACGTGCGATTGCTCGCGAAATGATTCTCGGTGGCAAAGTTCACTACAATGGCCAACGATGCAAACCTAGCAAAACCGTTGAGTTAGGTGCGACAATTAAATTCTCGCAAGGATTTGATGAAAAAATTGTCACCATCGAAAAAATTAGCGATCAAAGACGCGGTGCGCCAATTGCGCAAACGTTGTATCAGGAAACACAAGAGAGCGAGAAAAAGCGTGAAGAAAACGCGTGGGCACGTAAAAATAATGCCTTTTTCTCTCCAAGCCCTGAACAACGCCCTGATAAAAAGCAGCGTCGTGAGCTTATTAAATTTAAACATAGTTAACATTTATCAAGCAGTACGCTTGAAACAAGGTATCTGACCAATGCAGCAAGATCTTTTACACAGATATATTTTTGAAAACCATGATGTACGTGGTGAGTTAGTACAACTTGATCAAACGTTTTCAGAGATAATCGAAAACCACAATTACCCAACTGAAGTGAAACAGTTGATCGGTGAGCTGTTAGTAGCAACCTGTTTACTTACAGCAACGTTAAAGTTTGAAGGCGAAATTGCCGTTCAGCTACAAGGTGATGGACCTGTAAAATATGCCGTGATTAATGGTAACCACCAGCAAACTATGCGTGGTATTGCCCGTATTCAAGGTGAGATTACAGATACTGGCGTGTTAAACCTAATTGGTAAAGGTCATATGGTTATTACCATTACCCCACTTAAAGGCGAGCGCTACCAAGGTATTGTACCTTTAGTGTCGAATAGCCTTGCAGAATGCTTAGAGCAATATTTCCAGCAGTCTGAACAGCTACGTACACGTATGTGGATTAGCACTGATGCTGACGCAGAAAAGTGTTCAGGCATGTTGCTACAAGTATTACCTGTAAACAAAGAAAAAGCGGAACAAGACTTTACGCATTTAGAAGCGTTAACAAATACCATTAAAGATGAAGAGTTGTTAAATCTTGATGGTCATACAGTGTTAACGCGCCTTTATCATGAAGATAACCCGCGTTTATTTGATCCTCAGCCAGTAAGTTTCCGCTGTGGCTGTAGCCGCGATAAAATTGCAGATGCAATTGTTAATGTTGGTAAAGATGCATTGCTTGAAGATGCGAAAGAACAAGGTGCTATTAAAATTAACTGCCAATATTGTTTAAAAGAATACCAATTTAACAAACGTGATATTGAAAACATTTTTAACTAATACAAAAAATGTTTTTTATTGAAAAAGCAGGCTAAATGCCTGCTTTTTTGTTATCTAAATTAGTTAAGCGTTTAACCAATCCTAATAACATCAGAATTGCAATTAACTTGCCGCAAATTCCCTGCATTAAAAGTCTATAAAAAACACAAAAACAAAATGACAGCGATGTCATTACTTTAATGCATATTGGGTATTTTGAAATGACACCGGTATCATGAAAAAAAATACATAATTCCTAGAAAAATCGGGGGTTTCAGCTTTGGTTTTACTCTAGTATTAAGATAGAATTGACGCTCGAATTTTATTCGATTTTATTTTACTACCCGTTCAAAACCCCTAGGAGTGTTTAAACTATGTCAGCTTTAGAAAACTCGATTGATTTGTCGCAATATGGCATTCACGATGTTTCAGAAATTGTTCACAATCCATCTTACGAGTTACTTTTTGCGGAAGAAACTAAAGCGGGCCTTGAAGGTTATGACAAAGGTGTCGAAACTGAATTAGGCGCAGTTAACGTGAAAACTGGTATCTTTACCGGCCGTTCACCTAAAGATAAGTACATCGTACGTGATGAAACCTCAGCTGACACTGTGTGGTGGTCTGATCAAGGTAAAAACGACAACAAACCAATGACTCCTGAAACTTGGTCACACCTAAAAGGTTTAGTGACTAAGCAGCTTTCAGGCAAGCGTCTTTTCGTAGTTGACACATTCTGTGGTGCGAACGAAGACACACGCCTTAAAGTACGTTTTGTTACTGAAGTAGCATGGCAAGCACATTTCGTTAAAAACATGTTCATTCGTCCTTCTGAAGAAGAGCTAAAAGATTACGAGCCTGACTTCATCGTAATGAATGGTGCGAAAACCACGAATGACAAATGGCAAGAACAGGGCCTTAACTCTGAAAACTTCGTTGCATTTAACCTAACTGAAAAAATCCAATTAATTGGTGGTACTTGGTACGGCGGTGAAATGAAAAAAGGTATGTTCTCAATGATGAACTACTACCTACCACTTAAAGGCATCGCGTCAATGCACTGTAGTGCTAACGTAGGTAAAGATGGCGACGTTGCTATTTTCTTCGGTCTTTCTGGTACTGGTAAAACAACACTTTCAACCGATCCTAAGCGCGAGCTTATTGGTGATGACGAGCACGGTTGGGATGACAACGGCGTATTTAACTTTGAAGGTGGTTGTTACGCAAAAACAATTAACCTAAGCAAAGAAAATGAACCAGACATCTACAATGCAATCCGTCGTGATGCATTATTAGAAAACGTATCAGTTGATGAAAACGGCAAAATTGATTTTGACGATAACTCAACAACTGAGAACACGCGTGTTTCTTACCCAATTCACCACATTGACAACATTGTTAAGCCAGTTTCTAAAGCAGGTCACGCGAAGAAAGTTATCTTCCTAACTGCTGACGCGTTTGGTGTACTACCACCAGTTGCTAAATTAACGCCTGAGCAAACTCAGTACTACTTCCTATCGGGTTTCACTGCGAAGCTAGCGGGTACTGAGCGTGGTATTACTGAACCTACACCTACTTTCTCAAGCTGTTTTGGTGCTGCGTTCTTATCACTTCACCCAACGCAGTACGCTGAAGTACTACAAAAGCGTATGGAAGCTGCTGGCGCTGAAGCTTACCTAGTAAACACAGGTTGGAACGGCACAGGCAAACGTATTTCAATTAAAGCAACGCGTGCAATCATTGACGCTATCTTAGACGGCTCTATCGATAACGCTGAAACTGAAATCGTGCCACTGTTTAACCTTGAAGTACCTAAGTCACTTGAAGGTGTAGAAGGTGATATTCTTGATCCTCGTAACACTTACGAGGATGCAAGCGTATGGACTGACAAAGCAACAGACCTAGCTAAGCGTTTTGTTGATAACTTTGACAAGTTCACTGACACAGAAAACGGCAAGGCGCTTGTAGCGGCAGGCCCGAAACTTTAATTAAGTCATTCTCCTTAATTAAAAAAGCCAGCATTTAGCTGGCTTTTTATTTAGCCAATGGCTAATTTAGTTTCGGCATAACGCAGTTTCTTTTGCCTTGGCGTTGCTAAAAAGTAAGCTAATGTTAAGGGCCCTAGCCTTCCCATATACATCATAAAAATAATAATTAACTCACCAAAGGTGGAAAGTTCACCGGTTAAACCCCGCGACAAACCAACCGTGCCTAACGCTGAAACAGTTTCAAATACAATATCTAACATATCGGCCTTTTCGGTAAGTGAAAGTACAAATATTGCGAGCCACGTAATCATAATCGACACCATAGCTAACGCCAGCGCCTTCCTAATTGTTTCACGCGAGATCTCTCGGTTAAAAACATAGATTTGATTATCACGTCTTAGATATGAATAAGTCGCTAAAATAAGCACCATAAATGTCACCACCTTGATGCCGCTAGCGGTACTTAATGACCCTCCCCCAATAAACATTAGGACCAACATCAACATGGTGCTTGCGTCTTCAAGCTGATTAATTGGTAAGGTATTGAAACCTGCCGTTCTAGTTGTTACCGCTTGAAACCAAGCGGCAAGCCATTTACCAGACTCACTTAATGGCACGAGTGTATTAGGATTGTTATATTCGATGCAGTAAATAGCAATAATCGCCACCGCGTTGATTAGCACGGTACCAATAATCATTAAGCGGCTATATACGGTAAGGCGTTTCCAACGACGATTGCGTTTTATATCCATCCATACCGAAAACCCTAAACCGCCGATAATAAACAGCCCGGTGATAGTGAAGTTAATAACGGGATCGTCAACATACGACTCTAAGCTATTACTGCTCAAGGCAAAACCAGCATTGTTGAATGCGCTAATAGTATAAAAAAAACTATGAAATAAGCTGTCGGCCCAACCGAGCTCTGCACGCCAATATAAGGTTAAAATCAACATGCCGATAAATTCAACGGTTAACGCAAAGATCAGCACAGATTTGGCCGTAGTAATAAGCGTTGATGAGTCGGTTTGGTTAAACGCTTCTTTTGCAACCGTGCGCTCAAAAAAGCCTATTTTTCCACCTAGCGCCAGTAAGGTAACGATGGCAAAAGTCATTAACCCGAGCCCACCACATTGAATCAGCAATGCAATTACAACTTGCCCAAATAAGGTAAAGCGAGAACCTGTATCAACCACCACTAATCCTGTGACCGTAACCGCTGAGGTTGCGGTAAATAGGCTTTCTATCCAACTAATCGGCTCGTGCACAGAAATTGGTAATTTAAGCAACACAGTACCTAATAGAATTAGCGCAAGAAATGCGGCACTCAGAATAAAAGGCGGTGCACCAAAAAGCTTTTTGCGTTTTTTCACTGCGTGAGCAAGATGATCTGAAGTAGCATACGAAGCGATCATATTATGCCAACCTTGATGCCAAGCTCTTTAATTCAGCACGCGTACCGAAAAGCAGTAAAGTATCGTTCTCTTTTACAACAAAATCTAATGAGATATGTGATATCACATCCTTCGCGCGCTTTATTAAAATCGCATGCGCACTATTTTTTACGTTGCTTAATAAGCTTTCTAAGGTAATGCCGTTGAATGTTGCTTTAATATGGATCTCTACCACATATATTCCATCACCAAGGGGAAGATAATTATTAACCATTGGGTAATTTAGCATTTGTGCGACCCTTACCCCCATCTCCTCTTCGGGGTGGATAATTCTTTGCACCCCTAATTTTGACACTATGGTATGGTGGGCTTTGGTGCTGGCTTTAACCCATATTTGCTCAACGCCCAAATTTTTCAGCGCTAAAGTGCATAACAGGCTGGACTGCATATCTTCACCAATCGCCACAAGTACGGTATCACTGCTTAATAAGTTCAACTCATTAAGCGCTGCCTCATCTTTTGAATCACACATAATTGCCTGAGTTAACTGGCCTGCATATTTTTCAACTAATTTTATATCTCGATCAACACCGGTAACGGTGTGGCCAAGTGAGATTAATTCAAGACTTGCGGCAATACCAAAGCGGCCAAGTCCTATCACTGTGTAGTGCGCCATAAAAATCCTATTTTATAGTTAGAGCATAAAATTTGGCTGACTATTGCGCGATATACGCATAATCACCCCATCAAAAGTGGGCAAATAGCCCCACCTTTCAGATTAAATATGTAATACCAATTCACTTAATTTTTGCCAGCAGAAACCCGTCCGTCATACGGTGGATGACAGCTATTTATTAAGTTCTTGGGTTTGTTGCTAAAACATGTTTAGCACTGGGTTAATGCGTTGCTATATTGGATGCTTCAGGTTTTACCCTGAGCGTTGACTAAGCGATAACCAACACCCGTCTCGGTTTTAATTACGCTCGGCTGATTCGCGTTATCATTAAATTTTTTACGTAATTGACGTACCAAAATACGTAAATAGTGAGTGTCGTGAGCGTGGGTTTCGCCCCACAGACGTGTTAACAACTCGGTTTGATGAACAAGTTCGCCTTTGCGTTCAAGCATCATTACCATAAATGAAAATTCCTTTTTCGTGAGACTGATTTTACGCTCTCCCAACCAACATTCTCGCGTGCTAGTCGACAAACGTGACTGTTCATACTGTAAGCTATCCGATGACTGAGATAAGCCAACCAAATCCCTCAGCAATACTTTAAGCCGCACCATTAACTCTTTAACACCGAATGGTTTGCTTAAGTAGTCATTCGCCCCGGCTTCAAGCAAGCGTACTTTTTCTTCTTCTTGGTCGCGCGCCGTTAAAATCAATATCGGTACTTTACTGGTTTGTCTTATATGCTGTAGTAGCGTCAAACCATCACCATCGGGTAACCCTAGATCTAATACCACGATGTCGGGCTGCTCTGCCAAAAATTGCGTCATCGCAGATGAAATTGTATAGGCACCGATATAGTCAAACCCTTCTGTTACCAAAGATATGCGAATAAAGGTATGGATCTGCTCCGTATCATCTACTACTAATACTTTGCGCTTCATTCATTTTCTCCCTGTTCATAACAAGGTAAAGTGAGCGATATCAAACACCCTCCATTTACGGCTTGGCAATGCATACTACCTTGATGCGCTTCAACAATTCCTTTTGCAACACACAGCCCTAAACCGATACCTGAATCAGCATTTTTTAATTTCTTTTCTGAATAAAACAAATTGAAGACTTGGTTTGCCATTTCTGGTTTAAACCCGTCGCATTGATTAAATACATCAATCGCTAAATGGTGATGCGTACGATAAACACTAACCTCAACCGGCTGTCTATCGAATGAGTAGATGACTGCATTATCAAGTACGTTAAAGATCGCTTGCTCTAGCAATGCTGTACTCATTAACGTGCTGGTTTGCCCTATTTTTACGGTAACATGCACCTTGCTCCGCCTATCACCTAAACGCTCCATAGCATTTGTCAGTACATCCACCACCGATTCAACATGTTTTACCATTTGTATTTCGCCATGTTGCAACTTTGTCGCATGCAATAAGTTTTCAATGTAATGATGTAAACGGTGGCTTTCGACTGTGGCGCTATCAAGCAATTCAGTAACTTGCTGCTGAGTTAATTGGCTATAATAGCGCTTTAAAGTACTTAAATTACCAATAATACCAGCCAGTGGCGTACGTAAATCATGTGAAACCGAGAGTAATATCTGATTGCGCAGCTGCACTTGCTTGAGATTTGACTGTTGCGTGCGATAACGCTTTGCAAGTTCCGAAGTACAAAAAGCGACCGCAATAAATACCGCTAAATTAATCACATCGGCAATATGAAACATCTGTAGCGAATAACGTGGTGCGGTGTGTAAAAAATTAAACGCAATCGCCTCAAAAATGGCCGCGCTATACACCATCCTAGATGAGTAATTTAACGCCACAAAAACGATTGAAAGCTGCAAAATCAGTAAAACAACAGTGGTTGAGTGCAGCCACTGACCTAACAAAAAAGAAATTAAAATTGCGATACAACAGACCACAAGTACAAGGTACTTGCAGTCACTAAAATAGCTGTTAACCATAAGTTTTCGTTATCAACTTAAGAATAAGCTAACTGTATCAAAGAGTAACCGAGCTAGCGCGTAAAAAAAGCGTAAAATATTGAGCGCATATAGAAAAGTTTTAATTTTAAAAAACCAGCGTTTAGCTGGCTTTTTGTTTTATATTAATATCTGCTATGACTGTAAAAACTGAAGAATAAATAGCAGCGTTTGCAGCAATATAAAAATAACTGTCTTTAGCTTCTCCATCAATCACTCCGACTTACTTGTTGCAACTTTTAAGTCATTAACCGCCACTTCAAGGCGCTTTATTTCACGCATTAAACTACTTCGATTCATTTCGTTATAAAGCCAACTTTTAGCTGCAATATGAAATTGAAAACTGAAAATCGCGAGTACCCCCCAAAATATTTGCGTATCTGCTGTTTGCGTAAAAAATTGATAGACAAGGTAAGCGAGCCCGAGAAAATTTATTAGTACTAAAACATTTACTAATATAAACCAAGGTCGCATCGCGCCTTTTAAACCCGCATTTAGCAATGCACCTAGCCCATTATTTTGTTCCGCCAAAATGCGGTCGATTTCAGCTGAATCTGCATCGAGTTGTTTAACAATTCTTTCATCAATATTCATCTTGCTTATCCTCTACACTCTTTTGTAACGCTTTTCTGGCACGGTATAGCCTCGATTTAACCGTACCTAGCGGTACTTCTAATACCTCGGCTATTTGTATCAATTGCATTTCTTCCAAATAGAACAAATGTATAACCTGCTTATCTATATCTGGAAGCTGCTCTATCAAGGACCCGAGTTCTAAGCTTTCAGGTTTAGTTGACGCGACAATATCAAGCACATCTATATCGTTTGCGATAGTCTCTTTATCTCGCTTTGCTGCGCGCATTAAGTCATATACGCTCCAGCGGACTGCTTTGAACAACCAACTTTTAAATGCTCTAGGGTCATTTAATTTGTGAAGATTATTAGCGATTTTTAACCATGCATTTTGCACCGCATCATGCACTATTTGCGGGTCATTCGATAGTTTATACGCAAAGCGAGTTACGGCTTTTTGGTAGTGACGACACAGATAGGTGAACGCTTTAGTGTTCCCTGATTGAGCCGCTAAAACCAGTAACTCTTCCTGCGCTTGATGCATTTACACTTCCAAAGTAGATTGTTTGATTATCAAGACGTGAGCGTTCGAGCAAAGGTTCACGCAGATAGAATTAAATTTTCCCTTGAGGTACATAAATGACGATACACCAATTTTATTGGTGCATGTGATCAGATATAACGCTAAATAAACATTTAGCTCGCCATTGACATTTATCCTACATAGATAAATGTAGCGCAATGAATGATATATTTAGTCAGCAAAATGATGAGTGATTAATTGAATTGGTACTAGGTTATACTAGGTATTAACATCAATCTTGAAAGTTAAATAAGATTGTCGCTAAAGCTAATCAGGCTCTTTTACACCAAAGACGTCTAGCGTTACCTCAAATCCATGTTCAATTAGCGCCATTTGCCGCTCTGCCGCCTGCATTTCTCTTTTCTCGCTTAGACAATCATTGTATTGCACTTCTATCACAGCCATAGGCAGAGCTTGGTTTTGAAACGCATTTTCTCTACATTCTCTTATGTCACGCTGCTTCAAACCAGTTGAACAACCAGCACTTATTAGCAGTAAGAAAATACATACACAATTTTTCACGCGTATCCCTTAGTTTTTCTTTAAATACTTATCCAACGAATTTTTCAGCAATATTTCATTATCTGATTTTTCACCTGGACATGGAAAGCCAGATGATGAAGGCATATCCATACTGCCCATTTCTGAACTACTATCAACAAGATAACACTTACCTTTATATTTTATTGTCTTACGGGATGAGGTTACACTTCCAGTAACAACTTCAGCTTGCCTATTTACTAGGTCTTGATATTTTTGCGACGGCTTAATTTTGACTTTAGGTTGGCTTATCTGGTTATTGAATTGTTGCGATTTAAAATAAGCTTGCTGTTCTTTTTCTATTACACTCTCAAGGCTCTTATAACGATTAAACTTTATCACTTTAGTCTTGGTTTCATTCGACTTTTTCTGAGTTTTAGGTGCGATTTCCAACGGTTTTTCAGTGCTTTTTGGGACTGGTAATTCAGCAACTGTTAGGGTTTTATTTTCCTGCCCAACAACTACTTTTTTTATAATTTTTTCAGGGACGTTTTGTTGTTTAGCTTCAGGCTTTTGCTCGTCTTTAGGTTTCACCATTTCAGCTAGTATTTTGCGCTGCTGCGCGACAGGTATGATATACGTTTTAAGAGACGCTGCCTGTGTTGAACTTGGCTGTTTGAATGTTTGAGTTACCAGTAAGTAGCCTAGAACAAAGTGTACGGTAATAGAGGTCAGCAATGCCATTTGCTTAGAACGCACAGCAACACCTTTTAAAAATTTATAATTATTATGAATATGTTAGGAGTCTTGCAAGGGGTTAAAGTTCAGTGAATAAAATCTAAACAATGTAAGAAATCGTAAGTTAGCAGCTACCAGTTGTTATTGTCACAAACTTACCCAAAGAGCCAGTTAATACTAAACATTGACGATTAGTAACTGTGGTGCCACCTTTAGGAGATGTCTTCTTATCATGCGTGTAGCTTAGTAGTGCACTAAATAAATTTACCGTAGATTGGCGGCTTCACTTACAGCTTAATTTGCTTTATTCCAAACGTAAAAAACCCCGACCTAGGCCGGGGTTTTTAGCGTTTACTTAATTAATAAAAATTAAGCAATAACGTCTACTAAAGTCCAAGATTTGTTCTTAGAAATAGGAGCACATTCACGAATAGTAACTGTGTTGCCTACTTTAGCAGTGTTGTTCTCATCGTGTGCGTGTAGCTTAGTAGTACGCTTGATGAATTTACCGTAGATTGGGTGCTTCACCTGACGTTCAATAGCAACAACGATAGACTTGTCCATCTTGTCACTAACTACGCGACCTTGTAGAGTACGGATTTTATCGCTCATTATGCACCTGCCTTCTGGTTGATAACCGTTTTAACACGCGCGATATCGCGACGTACTTTACGTAGTAAATGAGACTGAGCTAGCTGACCAGTGCTCGCTTGCATGCGCAGGTTAAACTGCTCACGAAGAAGCTCTAGAAGTTCAGTGTTTAGCTCTTCTACGCTCTTGTCTTTTAATTCGCTAGCTTTCATTACATTACCGTCCGAGTTACGAATGTTGTCTTGAATGGTAGTTTACGAGCTGCAAGGTCAAATGCTTCACGAGCAAGCTCTTCAGAAACACCTTCCATTTCGTAAAGTACTTTACCAGGCTGAATTTCAGCAACCCAGTATTCTACGCTACCTTTACCTTTACCCATACGAACTTCAAGCGGTTTGTTTGTAATTGGCTTATCTGGGAACACACGGATCCAGATTTTACCTTGACGCTTGATGTGACGAGTCATAGCACGACGAGCTGCTTCGATTTGACGAGCAGTCATACGGCCACGGCCAGTCGCTTTAAGGCCGAATGAGCCGAAGCTAACTTTGTTACCGTTTTGCGCTAAACCGCGGTTGCGGCCTTTGTGCATTTTACGGAATTTTGTACGTTTTGGCTGTAACATTGATCGCTACCCCTTACTTAGCTTTACGAGCTTTTTTCGGTGCACGCTTAGCTGGCTTCTCAGCTTCTTGTTTCAGTGGAAGACCACCGATAACTTCGCCTTTGAAGATCCAAACTTTAACACCGATGATGCCGTAAGTAGTTAAAGCTTCTGAAGTTGCGTAATCGATATCAGCACGTAGAGTGTGTAGAGGTACACGACCTTCACGGTACCACTCAGAACGTGCGATTTCAGCGCCGCCTAAACGACCGCTAACTTCAACCTTAATACCTTTAGCGCCTAGACGCATTGCGTTTTGTACCGCGCGCTTCATAGCACGACGGAACATTACACGGCGCTCAAGCTGTGAAGAGATGCTGTCAGCTACAAGCTGTGCGTCTAACTCTGGCTTACGAACTTCAGAAATATTGATCTGAGCCGGAACACCTGCAAGTTTAGTCACTGCTTGACGTAGCTTCTCAACGTCTTCGCCTTTTTTACCGATAACAACACCAGGACGAGCTGTGTGGATTGTTACACGGATTGATTTCGCTGGACGTTCGATAACGATTTTAGACACAGAAGCCGCTTTTAATTCCTTTGTAAGGAAAGTACGAACTTTGTGATCGCCAAATAGCGTCTCAGAGTAGTCTTTTGTATTCGCGTACCAAGTAGATACCCAAGGTTTTGAGATACCTAGGCGAATACCAGTAGGGTGTACTTTTTGTCCCATTAGTTAATCTCCTAGTTATCTGAAACCACAACAGTGATGTGGCTAGTACGCTTAAGGATGCGATCCGCACGACCTTTAGCACGTGGACGAATACGTTTCATTGTAGGACCTTCGTCTACAAAAACTTTCGCCACTTTAAGCTCATCAATGTCAGCACCTTCGTTATGCTCTGCATTCGCAATAGCAGACTCTAGTACTTTCTTAACTAAAACAGCCGCTGATTTCGGGCTGTACGCCAGTATTTCTAGCGCGCGATCAACAGGTAGTCCACGGACTTGATCTGCAACTAAACGTGCTTTTTGCGCTGAACCAGAGGCGAATTTGTGTTTAGCTAATGCTTCCATCATATTCCCCTATTAACGCTTTTTAGCTTTCTTATCAGCAGCGTGGCCGCGATAAGTACGTGTAGGTGCAAATTCACCTAGTTTGTGACCGATCATTTCGTCCGAAACAAATACAGGGACGTGCTGACGACCATTATGGACAGCGATGGTCAATCCGATCATATTAGGGATGATCATTGAACGACGGCTCCAAGTCTTTATAGGCTTCTTGTCACCGCTTTCCAACGCCTTCTCTACCTTCTTCAGCAAGTGTAGGTCAATAAAAGGACCCTTCTTGAGAGAACGTGGCATGGCAATTCCTCAACTATTACTTAGTACGACGACGTACGATAAATTTATCAGTACGCTTGTTCTTACGTGTCTTAGCACCTTTGGTAGGCTTACCCCATGGAGACACAGGATGACGACCACCAGAAGTACGACCTTCACCACCACCGTGTGGGTGGTCTACTGGGTTCATGGCAACACCACGAACTGTAGGACGAACACCACGCCAACGGTTAGCACCAGCTTTACCTAGTGAACGAAGCATGTGTTCTGCGTTACCTACTTCACCTAAAGTTGCGCGACAATCCGCTTCAACTTTACGCATCTCGCCTGAACGTAGACGAAGTGTTACGTACTGACCTTCACGAGCAAGGATCTGAACGTATGCACCCGCTGAACGAGCGATTTGAGCACCTTTACCAGGCTTAAGCTCAACGTTGTGAACAGTAGAACCTACAGGCATGTTACGCATTGGCAATGTGTTACCAACCTTGATTGGTGCATCAACACCAGATTGGATTGAATCACCAGCTTTAAGGCCTTTAGGTGCGATGATGTAACGACGCTCACCGTCTGCATATAATACAAGAGCGATGTTTGCGCTACGGTTTGGATCGTATTCTAAACGCTCAACTTTAGCCGGAATACCGTCTTTAGTGCGTTTGAAATCGATTACACGGTAATGATGCTTATGACCACCACCAATGTGACGAACCGTGATACGACCGTTGTTGTTACGACCACCTGATTTAGAGTTTTTCTCTAGTAGCGGAGCGTATGGCTTACCCTTGTGTAGATCAGGGTTTACCACTTTAACGACGTGACGACGACCCGCAGAAGTTGGTTTACACTTTTGAAGTGCCATAATTCTAACTCCTTAAATTACTCGGCGCCGCCGACAAAGTCTAATTCGCTGCCTTCTTTAAGAGTAACGTAAGCTTTTTTCCAATCAGAACGCTGACCGAAACGCATACCAGTGCGCTTTTTCTTACCCTTAACAACAAGCGAACGAACACCCGTTACTTCAACTTCGAAAAGTTTTTCTACAGCTGCTTTAATTTCAGCTTTAGTTGCATCTTTAGCTACTTTGAACACGATAGTGTTGTTAGCTTCAGCATTGATAGTACTTTTCTCAGAGATGTGCGGAGCACGTAGAACTTTTAATAAACGTTCTTCAGAGATCATGCTAATGCCTCCTCAAGTTGCTTAACAGCTGCAGCTGTAATAAGAACCTTATCGAAAGCAATTAAGCTTACTGGGTCAATGCCCGCAACGTCACGTACGTCTACTTTATATAGGTTACGTGCAGATAAGAATAGGTTCTCATCAACTTCTTCAGTTACGATTAGAACATCTTTAAGCTCTAGCTCTTTAAGCTTGCTTACTAGTTCTTTAGTCTTTGGTGCTTCTAGACCAAAGTTTTCAACAACTACTAAACGCTCTTGACGAACTAGTTCAGATAGGATGCTTTGAATCGCACCGCGATACATCTTACGGTTAACTTTTTGGCTGTGATCTTGCGGCTTAGCTGCAAAGCTCACACCACCGCTGCGCCAGATTGGGCTGCGGATTGTACCAGCACGTGCACGGCCAGTACCTTTTTGACGAAATGGTTTCTTACCGCCACCACTTACTTCAGAACGTGTCTTCTGAGCTTTAGTACCTTGACGAGCACCTGCTGCGTAAGCAACAACTACTTGGTGTACTAATGCTTCGTTAAACTCACGACCAAAAGTAGCTTCGGAAACCTCAAGAGCGCCTGATGCGTCTTTTAACGTTAATTCCATCACTAAATCTCCAGGACTTAAGCTTTAACAGCTGGTTTAACGATTACGTCGCCATTTACTGCGCCAGGTACTGCACCTTTAACAAGTAATAGACCACGTTCTGCGTCAACACGAACAACTTCTAGGTTTTGAGTCGTTACACGCTCAGCACCCATGTGACCGGCCATTTTCTTACCTTTAAATACTTTACCAGGTGATTGGTTTTGACCAATTGAACCCGGAGCACGGTGAGATAATGAGTTACCGTGAGTAGCGTCTTGCATGCTGAAGTTCCAGCGCTTAACACCACCTTGGAAGCCTTTACCTTTAGAAGTACCAGTTACGTCAACTTTCTTAACGTCGTTGAATACTTCAACAGTAATTTCGTTACCAACTTCGAAGTCACCTTCGTCGCCAGATAGACGGAATTCCCACAGACCACGACCAGCCTCAACACCAGCTTTAGCGAAGTGACCCGCTTCTGGTTTGTTTACACGGCTAGCTTTCTTCTCGCCTGCAGTCACTTGAAGCGCGTTATAACCGTCAGTAGCTTCAGATTTAACCTGAGTTACACGGTTTGGCGTCGCTTCGATAACGGTTACTGGGATTGAAACGCCATCTTCAGTGAAGATACGAGTCATGCCCACTTTACGACCGATTAGACCTAATGCCATTTTCCTAAAACCTCTCTAATCTTCCGATTAACCCAGGCTGATTTGAACATCAACACCAGCAGCAAGGTCTAAACGCATTAGTGCGTCTACAGTCTTGTCAGTTGGCTCTACGATGTCGATCAGACGTTTGTGGGTGCGGATTTCGTACTGATCACGCGCGTCTTTGTTAACGTGCGGAGAAACAAGTACAGTGAAACGCTCTTTGCGTGTAGGAAGTGGGATTGGACCACGAACCTGTGCACCAGTGCGCTTAGCAGTTTCCACGATTTCCAAAGTTGATTGGTCAATCAAACGATGGTCAAAAGCTTTTAGGCGAATACGAATGCGTTGATTAGACATTCAATTAAACCTCAATAAAAAGAGCATTTTAAAAAGAGCATAAAAAAACCGTCAACTCATCCAAAAAATTGGAAAGCGACAATCTTCTTATATCTTACCTTTGAACTCCAAATCGGAGTTCCTGTTCATGGGCTTGAAATCCAAGCCTCTATATTTAACTTTCAAAGTTTGCAAGAGAACCCACAATTTTGAAAGTTTGCGTATTATAGTGATGTTGATGATAAATGCAACAGTTTTTTTGGGGCAGAGTGATGATAAATGATTTAGGATTTAGGATTTAGGATTTAGGATTTAGGATTTAGGATTTAGGATTTAGCAGATATTCTGAAGTCTGGAATCTTAACACTCAAGTCTCTTTGTGGGGAAAATAAAATGGGGGGTGGATAAATCCCCCATTTGGTCCAAAGAAAATCGCAATGTTAAATATCAATGCGATGAGCCTAGACTACTGACTGAGCGCCCTATTCTCTAGACTAAAGTGATAATACGAACAGATTTGGTGATAAACGGCGAAACTATTACAATTTGACATGAAATTCTTATCTATCATTAAGATAAGATTGCTCATTTGTAACGAATAGCCACAAGACAAATTGTTCTTACATTTTTCTATCAAGAACTTTAGCTTGAGATAATATCCGGAAAGCCTAATTACTTATAAACTAAAACAAAAAAATAGGAGCCTAAGGCTCCTATTTTTCGCTATGCTAATCTCTATTAGAACGCAATAGAGTAGTTTGCATATACAACACGACCAATGATGTCATGGAATGAATCATTGAAACCATCACGTAGCTCATCATTTAAGTCAGCAATGTTATCAGTTAAGTTACGAGCACCTACTGTAAGCTTGCCATACTGATCCGTAGTGTATGATGCAGATAGATCAATAGTGTTCCAGCTTGAGAAGTCTTGACGCTCGATATTTGCTAATTCATCTTCAGGTGATTCACCTTTAAATGCTGCTGTATAACGATATGTAAGATTTGCGTCAAAATCACCTATGCTATAACCGAAACCAGTGTTGAAACGGTACTCAGGAGTATCTTGATAACCAACTTCATCAAAACGAGGGGCAGTCGGTGTATCTTGTGTTTCATACTCTAGGGTATATGAACCTTCAAAGCTGTAGCGAAGTTCACCAAAGTCACCTAGGTCAAATCGACTTTTAACACTTAAATCAATACCACTTGTAGTAATACCCGCCATGTTAATCGAGCTAGTGTTAACATTTGTCAAAGTACCATCAGCATCACGTGTAATATTAATACGGTTAGGATCAAAATTATCAAGTAAACCAGCAGCTTCTAAATCAACAACTGATTGTGCGCTAAGAAACTGTACCTGCTCATTGATTTCAATGTTGTAGTAATCCACTGTCATTGATGTACCATCAAAAATATCCCAAACTAAACCTATTGAGTACTGATCAGATTCTTCAGGATTTAGCCCCTCATTACCAGCGCTACGACGTTCAATCTGTTGAGGCTCACACACGTCTGCATCTTCACGATCAGGTGGCGGAAGAGCTTGACAGCGAGTGGTATCAATTACGCGGTTGAAGCTTAACGCTTCGTCACCAAGTAAATCATCTAAGCTTGGCGCTCGGAAGCCTTGACCATAAGACGCGCGAAGAACTAGGTTATCAAGCGCTTGATAACGCGCGTTTATCGCTGATGATAATTTACCTTTATCTGGCACGCTATATTGGTCGTAACGTGTTGCAAGTTTAAGGGTTAAGCTTTCCAACACAGGTAGGTCTACTTCAGCAAATGCCGCTTTATAGCTTCGCTCACCTGCACTATCACCACCAAACGCACCCAATACATCACCATTTGCTGTCTGACGATCCATTTTATCTACATATGTATCATCACGATATTCAGCACCCACAGAGTAAGCAAGTGTGCCGCCGCCAAGCTCAAGATTTGTATCAGATGCCCAACTAATCAATGCCGCTTTTGATACAGTTTCTGCTTCACGCGTGAATGTATGCTGGAAACTAGCCATATCATCTGCTGAAGCATTACCACCAAGAGCAAACGGATTCCAAAGACCTTCATTTACAGCTTCTCTAAATTTATCTTCAAAAACGTAGTGCTCAGTTTTGATATTAACTTTTTGCGTACTGTGTTGTAGATCAACCTTAAGTGAACCCATATCAGTGTTGTAAGTTAGTGACGTTGAGAAGTCTAACACGTTACTATCAAACGTAGTTTCACGGTCAGCAGCACCAACCATGCGAGTCCAGTATTCGATACGCTGCGGGTTTGCAGTACCGAAAGTAGGGTTGTTCGGATTGTCTGCTTCCATATAAAATGGATCATTACCAAAGCCTGTATTAATACTGGTTGATGCTGTTTCAGAGCTGTCAAAAAGTACCATTACTTGTGAATCCCAGACTAGGTTATCAGTAATGTCATAACCTAAATGACCAAAGATTGAATCTTTCTTACGGTCAGGTAAAAAATCTTTCCCATCTAGGTAATTGAAGCCGCATCGCTTATCGTCTTCACCACGATCCACAATCATATCTGCAGGACAATCTGGACCAGGCATACGCGCACCAATAGCATTACCTTCGTCATCCACAGGGCGATACGTACCATATGGAGAATAAATAGTTGAACGGTTGTAACCAGTTTCCCAATCAGCTTCTAATTGAGGTCGGCCACTGCCACCACCAGCTAAACCTTCCCACTGCTTATGCTCCATAACAACTGTTGAGCGAGCTCGCTCACCTTGCGAACCGAATGTAAGTGAAACGCCTGCTTCATCACGTTGACCACGTGTTGGGTTTGCAAATGAACCTTTAACTAATAACCCTTCAAAGTCTTTTTTAAGGACAATATTAATTACGCCACCAATTGCATCTGAACCATAAATAGCCGATGCGCCATCGCGTAGAATATCGATACGTTCAACAGCTTCAATTGGCACAAAGTTCAGGTTCGTACTTGTACCACCGAATGTTGCAGAAGGTGCGATGCGACGACCATTGATAAGTGTTAGTGTTCTGGCCGAGCCTAAACCACGCATACCTGAACTTGAGTGGTTTTGTGCCGAACTACCGCCCGCACTTACAAAGCTACCTTGTGTGTTATACGGCATTTGCGCAATAACTGCTGATAAATCAGTTAAGCCTGTTGCTGCAATATCTGCTGATGTAAGGGTTGTAACAGGAAGTGCCGATTCCATATCTGTTCTTTGTATACGTGAACCTGTTACTTCAATTCGTTCTACTTCTTCTGATGATGCGTTTTCTTCTGCTGCATTTACTGAAAAGTTGATAGACGATAGTAGTGCCGAGGTAATAGCTACCTTTAACACCGACTTGTTAAATTTTTTCATTTATTTTATCTCCCTGGAATAATATTGCGCTAAACTAGTTAAACGCAGACCTCAACCTAATTACATTAAGCAGGTATTTCCATTTGTATTATTCAAGAGGATCTAATTTGAGGATAAGCGGCGAGAGTTGAATTCAAAAACTATAAACCTGAAATATAAAGAAACACGTATTAACTTTCTGTTGATTAATATTTAAAGATTCACACCAGCAATACTTGAAATAGTAAATTAATCCCTTAATTTAAGACATAAAAAAGCCAACGACAATGTCGCTGGCTTTGAGTTACTAAACTACTAATTAAAATGAATATTTAACGCCGAGTGTAAATACTCGTCCATCAAGTGAATATAAATCTCGTGAAGTTGCTGCAGAGTCCTGCACCCAACCACCTACAGTATCAATTGCCGGATCTTCGTCTGTTAAGTTACGTACACCAAAAGCAAGGTCTAACCCATCCATCGCAGAATAAATAGCATTAATTGAATGAGTATCCCACGCTTCAAACTTACCGCCTGTGTCCGAGTCTGTTTCAGCAATCCACTGGTACATATAATTCACGCGTAAGTCGCCAATTTCATATAAGAAATTGAAATTAGCACGATTTGCTGGATAACCTTGTGTACCTGGTTGATCAAATAATACACCTAAGATTTCTTCTTCATAAGTTGCAATATGAGACCATTGTAGTTCAGGTCTAAAATCACCAAAGCTGGTTTCATGCAAATACTGGATCTTTAAATCAACACCTTCAACAGTTCGTGATGCAAGGTTAGCAACAGGATTAATTAGGCCACAATCTGGGTATTTTTTAACTGCGCATCGCGTTATCGCTCCTGGTATACCATTTTGCGAAGGAGCACGATTAACAATTACACCTGCAGGAAGATTGTTCGCTTGCTCAAGCTCAAATACATCTTTAAATTCAATTTGAGTAACAACATCTTCAAGCTCAACACTATAGTAATCAGCTGTAATTAAGAAGTTATCTACCGGTTCTAAAATGATACCAAAGTTATATGATTCTGAAGTTTCAGCTTTCAAGTCTGGGTTGCCCGCTGAATATGTCTCTTGCTGACCTGCTGGGCAATCTTTATCTGCGATACCTTGTGCACGACAACGAGTCGTATCAACGATACCATCAAAACTCTGTTGTGGTTGCGCATATAAATCCGTTAGATTTGGTGCTTTAAAACCTTGACCATATGAAGCTCGTAATTTAAGCCAGTCAGTCGCAACATAAGATGCTGAAATTGATGGTGAGACTTCTGAGCCAAAATCATCATAGTCATCATAACGCACCGCCATATTAATATCTAAACCTTCAATAATCGGTACATAAAGTTCGCCAAATACTGCGGAACGTTTACGCTCACCAGCCGCGCTGTTACCTGATGAACCTAATACATTGCGTGCTTCGCGATATGCATCATAAATATCTTTATAATCTTCACTTACATATTCTGCACCAGCAGACCATTGAAGCCCGTCGCCACCTAATCCAAGTTCAATATCCGTTGAACCATTCAACACAACTTGGAATGAAGATGTTTCATTGCCTAGGTCACGAGATAGCGTAGCGTTACTATTTGCAATAGCAGCTTTATGCTCAGAATCTTCAGAATATGGGTCTAAGTAATTATATGCCCCACTAGCCACTAACGCTTCTATGTTAGATTTTAGAATGTAATTTTCGCCTCGGCTATTCGCATCGTATCGGTATTTACGGAAACTAACATCATATTCAATATCAGTTGAGCCTATAACACCATTAAAGCCAAGTACTGCATCAATTTCAGTCGCATCAATGCTATCGTTTCGAGTTCCGTGGCCTTTAAATCGGTGATAAAGAATAAAGTTTTCACCTACTGGATTAATAGGTGCGTCTGCCGAAACAGAGAAACCACCAATGGCTGGTGCAAAACGACCATATGACTCAACTTTAGAAATTCGACTCTCAAAATAGATCTGATGGTCATCACCAAGCTCTCTTCTAGCATCAACAAACGTAGAAAAGCGCTCAACATCCATTGTGTTATACGACACTTCACTAAAGATATAGCCACAACCTTCACCAGCGTAACCGAAAGGGTCGCGAACTAGTAACGAGGTATCATCATTACACGGGCCTACAGCGAAACCTTCTGTAAAGTCTAAATCAAAGCCGGTATTACCCCCAGCATTTGCACCGGTAATATCGATACCATCACGCGGGATACCAGTGCCAGTTTGCACAAAACCTGTATAGTCACGATCTTTATCTGCGATATGATCTTTCTTCGAATACTCAAACGAGAAAAGAACGCTTGAAACATCACTTGAAGTACCTGTAGTGATCTTGAAAGATTCTCTATCACCACCGTCTTGACTAGGAATATCACTGTTGTATTCAACAACTGTGCCATCGAAGTTTTTCTTCATAATGATGTTAATAACACCACCAATCGCATCCGCACCATAAACAGCAGATGCACTATCTGTAAGAATTTGAATACTTTCAACCGCAGACATTGGGATTGTGTTGATATCAACCGCCGAACTGCCAGTGAAAGCATTGCCCGGCACACGGCGACCATTTATTAGTACAGCAGTACGATCTTCACCTAAACCTCTAAGGTTAACTAGCGCGGCACCGCCAAAACTGCTACCCGATTGTTCGCGGTAAGAACCTAACGTGTTAAATGATGTATTTCGTAAAACGTCAGCTACACTATCAAAACCTTGTTCTTTAATAGATTCTGCTGAAATTACTGTGACTGGTGTGGCTGTTTCAAGGTCTGAACGTTTAATACGTGAACCTGTAATTTCAATACGCTCTACGTCTTCAGCTGAACGTTCTTCAGCTGCATTTGCATTTAAGTTAACCCCTGTTAACAACGCGGATGTCATTGCTATTTTTAGCGCTGACTTTTTAAATGTATTCATTATTATAATCTCCCTGGAAAAATTGCGCGACTTAGTCAAACGCAAATTGCAACCTAATTACATTGGAAGACTATTGCTATTTATATTACTTTAAAGGAATGAAGTAAGTGGTAAACGGCTCAAGGTTAGTTATAAAGCCATAAGCCGGAAACAAAAAGATACAAATATTTACTTTCTAGTGTTCTGTATATAGAAAAAGTTGGGGCTGCTCTTGCTGAATGAAGCTCTTTAGCATTTACTGCCCACGCGTAATCTCTGGTTTGTTCAACCGCTTAAGTGTATTTTGCGCAACTTCTTCATCACGCTTAATTTGCTCAATTGTACGACACACTTTAGTTTTTCGATTGCTACCTGTGCGAGACATTATTTCACATCTCACTCCATTAACGTCGTTATCAGCTTGTTTTTTCTGTACACTAGCAACTTGATCTCGCTTAAACATATCTTGTGACGATTCACAACCAACTATAAATAACAGTGAAACACTCAAAATTATTAGAGATTTATACATTTTATTGTCCTTAAATAAAAAAGGGGTGATTAAACACCCCTACCAGGGTTATAGTCCGTTAAAAGCTAACAACAGCACGTAAGTACATATAACGGCCAATAATATCGTAAGTTGCTACGTCAGTATTTGCACCGAATGCCGAGAATACGAATGGCGGTTCTTCATCAAATAAGTTATCAATACCAGCAGTAACTGTTAAGTGATCTGTCACTAAATAACTACCCTGTAAATCAACGACTACATTTGATTCTACACTGCGATCAAACGGGTCTGTCCACCAACCATTTTCTGTTTCAGTAACGCCATCAATGTAACGCGTGGTAAGTGTTGCATCCCAATCATCTTTTGACCAACCCACTGTAAAGTTAGTTTTTAACTCTGCAAAGTGACCATCATGATTTACTTCAAAGCGGCCAACATGATCAATTGTTTCAGATGCTAAGTGCTTATCGTATTCAAGTAAGTAAGTACCATCTAGAGACAGGCGCCATTCACCAAAGTTCGAATCAAAAGTATAACGAATATCAAAGTCAATACCTGCAGTATCGATACCACCTACGTTTACCGCATAATCATCTACCGTAATAATACCGCCATATGCAGCACTGTCTGCGCCAAATCGAGTAATACGGTCACAGTATTCACCTCGCTCGAAACATCCTGTTAAAGTACTTTGAGTACCTACTGTAGATAGCGCATTATCAAGTTGAATTTCCCAGTAATCGACACTGAAAGATAGATTCTCAACAAAGTCTGGTGTGTAAACCATGCCTACAGTTAAAACATCAGCTTCTTCAGGCTCTAACTCAATCGAACCGCCCCAGTTTTCTGCACCACCGGTGTTTGATGGAATTTGCTCAACACCATCTGAATCATATCCATTCGCAGGAACACCTGTTGCAATACAATTTGCAAAATTCGGTGAGTTTTTCACTGCTTCATATGCTGCATCTGACCCATACGTGTTCGCATCACATGGATCTGCAGCCTCTGGGAAGCCTATAGCTGCGCCGCCTACTAAGTCATCAATTGTTGGTGCTCGAAATGCAGTTGAAACAGTCGAACGAAGTAACAACGCATCTGTAGGCATCCATTTAAGACCAATTTTACCCGATGTATTGTCTCCAAAAGAACTATAATCCGAATAACGGAATGCTGCGCTTAACTCGAGCATGTGAGCAAATGGTGCGTCGTCCAAAATTGGCACAATCGCTTCACCAAACACTTCTTGTACATCATATCCACCTTCCGTACTTACTGCGTTTCCAGCTGTAGTTGTACCTTGAAGGATTAGCGAATCAGGCTTGTAATATCCTGATTCTTTACGGTATTCATATCCCGCTGCAAACCCTACAGGGCCCGCTGGTAAATCAAATAAGTCACCAGAAATAATAGCAGAAAGAGTCTCTTGGCGGTTTTGACCTAACTCTGTTGTGTTATAGTCTCCCGAAATATACTGTAACATTTCAGGTGTAATTGCAGTATCAGTACCAGGTTGGCCAAATATGTTAAGTGGAACACACCCATCAATTACAGCACCTTCAGCATTCAAACATACAAGCTGAGCGCCATTCGCAGCATCTACAATTGCGTTACCGTCAGCATCGGTAATAAGTGACCCGTTTGCATCTAACCAACCTGTTGGACCTGCAGCATCACCTACTCGAGCTAGGTTGAAATAGCCTTCAGCACGCTCTGTTGCGTCACTTTGACCGAAATTATACGAGATCTCCCAATCCCAGCCATTTTCAAATACACCATTAAAACCTACTACAGTTCTAAATGTCTTGTAATCTCGTTCATTTTTACGACCGCCCGTTTCTAGCATACGGCGACGCCAATCATCTATCTGGAATGAATTACCGTCTGGATCTTTCGGACCATATTTTACGTTGTAATAGTTGTCTGGCGAATACGGTGCTGCAGTACCGAAGAAAATAAGTGGTGCTAATGGCTCAGGTGCAATTAAGCGTTTACCGACCGTTTGTACATAACTCATCTCCGCAAATGAGTTTACTTCACCTAAAACACCAAACTCACCTAGCAAGTAGTTTGCAAACACATTCACATATTTACGTTTACTTGGAGTTTGTAGATAATTCACTGGGTTATAGTTATATGAATCTGTCGCCCCATCATAAGGGCGCCAATCACCAAACTCAGGCCCTTGTGTTACATTGCCACCATCGTAACCATCCATATTGCTCCAAGGTGGCGCAGATGAACCGCCTCGCTCAGTGCTACCATCAGCATAGGCACGAAGTTCATACTCTGAAAAACTTCTGTCTCCCTGAAAGGCGTCACCTTGGTCGTTATAACCTAATGACACAACAACATTTCCGCGATCACTCGCTGTACCAAATGTTAAATCAACCCCTTTAGCTTCAGCATCACCTTCGCCACTTTGACCCGCGTTCAGTTTTAGTTCAAACCCTTCATAATCATTTCGCGTGATAATATTCACCACACCCGCGATCGCATCAGAACCGTAAGTAGCAGAAGCACCATCTTTCAAAACTTCTACACGCTTAACTACCGAAGTTGGAATAGTATTAAGGTCAACGGAAGCATTTGCGCCATTACCGCCAGCAACCACACGACGACCATTGATTAACACTAGTGTTCTTTCATCACCTATACCTCGCAATGAGAAACGCGTACTAGAGTCACCGCCATTATTGGTCTGAGTATTGACCGCTGCGCCTGCAGATGAGGTTAAATTTTGCAGTAAGTCGCCAACGTTGTTAACACTCATTTTGCTAATTGCTGCTGCATCTATAGTCGTGACTGGGTTCGCACCTTCCATATCAGTTCGCTTAATACGTGAACCAGTAACTTCAATGCGTTCGACTTGGTTTTCCGCTGCCTCTTCAGCTGCATTAGCTGAAAAAGTAACGCCTGACAGTAGCGCTGTTGATACCGCTACTTTTAAGACTGACTTCTTAAATTGAGCCATATTAGATTCTCCCGGGAAATCTCATGTTATTATATTGTTGCTTTATTGTTTCAATCTAACTTTAACATCGTTTACAAAATAATAACAAGTATATTTAGTTACCACACCGAATACACAAGCGGCGCTAAAATCAATTTAAGCGGATTAAAATGTCGTTTTATTTACAAAAATAAAAATAGTTTCACAAATACTTTACATCGCAAGGGTTACCTACTTAATAACCACTAACATTTTGTTACTCCTTGTTACCCAAAAAGACTAACACCATAGACAAATCAATGACAAAATGCACAGACCTTATAGTTAGAAGGAACTTGCGTAATGAGAAAGTTTAGTCTCGTTATTGCAGACGAAAAAGAAAGCAATAAGTCTGCACTAAAAACATTGTTAAAGGAGCACGAAAACTTTGAAGCAATTGCTTTGGCGTTTGACTGGTCTGAAGCAATCAGCATTGTAAACACAATGCAAGCTGACGTTCTTTTTATTAATCACAACTTGCTGCCTGATTTAGACGCGTTAGAAACATTAGCTCAAGAATGCCCTGACTATACACAGATCGTTTATCTTGGAGAATCAGAAGCTGAGGCAATTTACGCATTCGAACATGATTTTGCTGACTATCTTTTATTCCCATGCGATAGGAATCGATTTAGTAAGTGCATTAAAAAGCTTTCGTCACGACTCAATAACAACAAGCAACTCCCTTTTGAGAATATTCAAAGCTTAATTAATCAATTAAACTCGACTGATCAAACACTTATAGTAAAAGATTCTGGAAGAATTAAGTTGATCGATTGCAACGACATCGTCTGGGTTGGCGGCGCTGGTAACTATGTCGAACTATATTTAGTGAATGAAGAGCGCCCAACACTTCACAGAGAAACACTATCTGCTATGGAAACCAAACTAGCTGATTTAGGGTTTATACGCATTCATCGTAGTGTAATCGTCAGGAAAAAGTGTATTGCCGAACTCAAACCCACCGACAGTGGCGATTATCAGGTTACCTTGCGCAATGGCCATCAACTTAGCCTTTCAAGACGATATAAATCATCAATGACAGGCATCATCTAACAACTACGATATAATTCATGTGATAAGTGTTTGTATGATATAAATAGTTTGTTTGTGCTAGTATGAGTAAATAAAAGATAACTCGTATAAACACTTATCTATGAAATTTATTAAAATCTCACCGATGCTAACCTTAAGCATCTTGCTCTTTGGATGTCAATCAAATGACTTCAACACAGAGAGTAAAATTATTACCATTACTGATGCAGAAACTAAACTTCAGAAAGCTATTGAAGATAAATCATGTGATGCAAGCTATCAATGCCGTGTAATTTCTTATGGCGAACGCGCATGCGGTGGCCCAAGTCGCTTTGATATCTATTCAATTAAGACGAGCAAACAAGAAGACATTGAATTCTTGGCATCTGAAATTACATCCTTTGAACAAGCTTATAATCAAAAAAACAAAGCATTTTCTAGCTGTGAACATAATCCAGCACCTCAAACGCTTTGCTTGAACAAAAAGTGTGAAGTAATAGAAAGAGAATAATACAGCTCCCAAACCTAACGAAATCTTAATTTTTTAGATAAACCAATTACTCTTGATTAGGCACAGTCTATCAAACAGAAAACCCTTTATTTCTAATAAGCTAGTACCTGAAAACAGGTCTACTACGCTTCACAAACTAAGCTCTATTTATAGTTATACTTGTATTCCTTCCACAAATAGCTCATCAAACGATTCTAATGTACTTTAATGCACAAATACCATTAGCTTCGCGGATAGAGAACTTTTATCGACTTTACTTAATTAGACGAATTACAACCGACACGAAGTGTCGCAGTGTAATGAGGTGAGGTCATGGAAGACCGATGGAACCCAGCTTTATTGCTGAATTAAAGCGCTGTAAATTCATTAAACACTCAAACGAAAAAAGCCCGCTCATTGAGCGGGCTTTTTACTTAATTAGGAGCTTGGCGATGTTCTACTTTCACATGGGCGAACCCACACTATCATCGACGCTGTTTCGTTTCACTTCTGAGTTCGGCATGGGGTCAGGTGGTTCCAAAACGCTATAGTCACCAAGCAAATCTGGTTGACTTAAGAGCTTGTCTTAAATCTAAATCTGGAAAGCTTTTTTTAAGTAAATGTCTACTTTAGTATCTTAATCTATTCAACTTCTGCGGGTTATAAACCACTTTGGCGTTGTATGGTTAAGCCTCACGGGTAATTAGTACAGGTTAGCTTAATGGCTCACACCACTTCCACATCCTGCCTATCAACGTTGTAGTCTTCAACGGCCCTTCAGTTAACTCAAGTTAAAGTGAGAACTCATCTCGAGGCTCGCTTCCCGCTTAGATGCTTTCAGCGGTTATCGATTCCGAACGTAGCTACCGGGCAATGCAATTGGCATCACAACCCGAACACCAGCGGTTCGTCCACTCCGGTCCTCTCGTACTAGGAGCAGCCCCTCTCAATTCTCAAACGCCCACGGCAGATAGGGACCGAACTGTCTCACGACGTTCTAAACCCAGCTCGCGTACCACTTTAAATGGCGAACAGCCATACCCTTGGGACCGACTTCAGCCCCAGGATGTGATGAGCCGACATCGAGGTGCCAAACACCGCCGTCGATATGAACTCTTGGGCGGTATCAGCCTGTTATCCCCGGAGTACCTTTTATCCGTTGAGCGATGGCCCTTCCATTCAGAACCACCGGATCACTATGACCTACTTTCGTACCTGCTCGACGTGTCTGTCTCGCAGTTAAGCTTGCTTCTACCATTACACTAACCGTACGATGTCCGACCGTACTTAGCAAACCTTCGTGCTCCTCCGTTACTCTTTGGGAGGAGACCGCCCCAGTCAAACTACCCACCAGGCACTGTCCACAACCCCGATTCAGGGGCCTATGTTAGAACATCAACACTACAAGGGTGGTATTTCAAGGACGGCTCCACACAATCTAGCGACTGTGCTTCAAAGCCTCCCACCTATCCTACACATGTAGGGTCAATGTTCAGTGCCAAGCTGTAGTAAAGGTTCACGGGGTCTTTCCGTCTAGCCGCGGGTACACAGCATCTTCACTGCGATTTCAATTTCACTGAGTCTCGGGTGGAGACAGCGTGGCCATGGTTACACCATTCGTGCAGGTCGGAACTTACCCGACAAGGAATTTCGCTACCTTAGGACCGTTATAGTTACGGCCGCCGTTTACCGGGGCTTCGATCAAGAGCTTCGCCGAAGCTAACCCCATCAATTAACCTTCCGGCACCGGGCAGGTGTCACACCCTATACGTCTTCTTTCGAATTTGCAGAGTGCTGTGTTTTTAATAAACAGTCCCAGCCACCTAGTCACTGCGACTCCCGTCCGCTTAGAGAGCAAGTCTCATCACAGATAGGAGCGTACCTTCTCCCGAAGTTACGGTACAATTTTGCCTAGTTCCTTCACCCGAGTTCTCTCAAGCGCCTTAGTATTCTCTACCTGACCACCTGTGTCGGTTTGGGGTACGATTCGAAATAATCTGAAGCTTAGAGGCTTTTCCTGGAAGTATGGCATCAACAACTTCCACACCGTAGTGTGTCGTCTCGTATCTCAGCCTTAGAAACCCGGATTTGCCTAAGTTTCCAGCCTACATACTTTCACATGGACAACCAACGCCATGCTTGTTTAGCCTGCTCCGTCCCCCCATCGCAATTATTCCAAGTACGGGAATATTAACCCGTTTCCCATCGACTACGCCTTTCGGCCTCGCCTTAGGGGTCGACTCACCCTACCCTGATTAGCATGGGATAGGAACCCTTGGTCTTCCGGCGAGCGGGTTTTTCACCCGCTTTATCGTTACTCATGTCAGCATTCGCACTTCTGATACCTCCAGCATACCTCCCGGTACACCTTCAACAGCTTACAGAACGCTCCCCTACCCCGCGAATAAATTCGCAGCCGCAGCTTCGGTGGTATGTTTAGCCCCGTTACATCTTCCGCGCAGACCGACTCGACCAGTGAGCTATTACGCTTTCTTTAAAGGATGGCTGCTTCTAAGCCAACCTCCTGGCTGTCTGGGCCTTTCCACATCGTTTCCCACTTAACATACACTTTGGGACCTTAGCTGGCGGTCTGGGTTGTTTCCCTCTCCACGACGGACGTTAGCACCCGCCGTGTGTCTCCCGGATATTACTTATTGGTATTCGGAGTTTGCAAAGGGTTGGTAAGTCGGGATGACCCCCTAGCCTTAACAGTGCTCTACCCCCAATAGTATTCGTCCGAGGCTCTACCTAAATAGATTTCGGGGAGAACCAGCTATCTCCCGGTTTGATTAGCCTTTCACTCCTAGCCACAGGTCATCCGCTAGCTTTTCAACGATAGTCGGTTCGGTCCTCCAGTCAGTGTTACCTGACCTTCAACCTGCCCATGGCTAGATCACCGGGTTTCGGGTCTATACCCAGCAACTAAACGCGCAGTTAACGCTCGCTTTCACTACGG